>CBDBJQ010000006.1:0-2683002 GCA_965206405.1 Alphaproteobacteria bacterium | reverse complement strand
GAATCAAGGTTCGCTACATTCATTCCGACGTCGAGACGCTCGAGCGGATCGAGATCATCCGCGATCTGCGGCTCGGCGCTTTCGACGTTTTGGTCGGCATCAACCTGTTGCGCGAAGGGCTCGATATTCCGGAATGCGCCCTGGTCGCCATCCTTGATGCCGATAAGGAAGGCTATCTGCGCTCCCGGACCTCGCTGGTCCAGACCATCGGCCGCGCCGCGCGTAACATCGACGGGCGGGTTCTGCTGTATGCGGACCGCATGACCAATTCACTCGAATACGCGATCTCCGAGACCACCCGCCGCCGGGAAAAACAGCACGCCTACAACGAGGCTAACGGAATCACCCCGGAATCCGTGCACAACCGGATCTCCGACATTCTCGAGAGTGTCTACGAACGCGACCGGGTGACTGTCGGCATAGGGCCGGCCGCCGACAACATTGTCGGCATGAACGTGAAGGACTACATCACCCAGGTCGAGACGCTGATGAAGGCCGCTGCCGCCGACCTCGAATTCGAGACGGCCGCAGCACTCCGCGACGAGATCCAGCGTCTCGAATCCTACGATCTCGATTTGCCTGTAGCGACGGTTCCCGTTGATCCCGATATCGCCACCGGGATCCGGCCGTTGGCAAAAACCGGCAGGCCAGGGGGTCGCACGGGGAAACACCGAACCCGCAAACGCAAGCGACATGCAAAGCACCGGTCCGGACGCTAACCCGGAACCGGAACCCGCGCCTTCGGAACGGATGACGCTGTCCTGGGCGATGGCGCGAATCGCCAATCTGCCGCTGGTGCGACTCCTCGGCGGCTCGGTGAGCGATCTGGCGCCGATTATATGCGTCGTCGCGTTCTTCCAGATCGTTGTCCTGCAACAGCCGATTCCGGATCTGGTACGAATTCTGGTCGGTATGGGATGTGTCATTATCGGTCTTGCCCTGTTTATCCGGGGACTCGAGACGAGCCTGTTCCCGATCGGCGAGCAGATGGCCGAGGCGCTGGTCCGCAAGGGCAGTTTCCCCTGGCTTCTCGGCTTCGCTTTTCTGCTTGGTTTCGGGACCACCGTGGCCGAGCCGGCGTTGATCGCGGTCTCCGTCGAGGCGGCCCGTGTCGCCGCTGACGGGAAGGTCATCGCCAGCGACACCGACACTCTGTCTCGCTATGCGTTTGGTCTGCGCCTTACGGTGGCGCTGGCGGTTGGTGTGGCATTGGTGGTGGCTGTGCTGCGCATTGTTTTCGGATGGCCGCTACACCGGGTCATCATTGGTGGCTATCTGACCGTCGTGCTCCTGACCTTTCTGGCGCCGCGGAGATTATCGGGATCGCCTACGATTCCGGTGGTGTGACGACATCGACGGTGACCGTTCCGCTGGTGACGGCGTTCGGAATCGGGCTGGCGCAGACAATCCATGGACGCAACCCGCTGTCCGACGGGTTCGGCCTGATCGCGATGGCGAGCCTGACGCCGATGATTTTCGTGATGCTCTACGGCATTGTGGTGAGGGCCGGGTTATGGCCCTGATCACGCAAATCACCACAATCCTTGCCGCGACCATCTACGATGTGTTGCCGATCGCCGCCATCCTGCTGTTCTTCCAGATCGCCGTGGTCCGCCGCCGGCCACCGCGAATGACCCGCATGCTGGCCGGTTTTGCCTATGTGTTGATGGGCCTGACGCTGTTCCTGATCGGCCTCGAGGGGGCGCTGTTCCCGATCGGCGAAATCATGGCCCGCCAGCTGGCCGACCCGGTTTTCATCACCGGCAGCGCAACGGCGCAGCTGCACTGGACCGATTATGGATGGGTCTATCTGTTCGCCGGCACCATCGGCTTTTCGACCACGATGGCCGAACCGGCCCTGATCGCGATCGCTGACAAAGCCAGCCAGGTATCCGGCGGCGCAATCTCTGCCCGAGGCTTGCGCATCGTCGTGGCCTTCGGCGTTGCGATCGGCATCACCGTCGGCGCCCTGCGGATCGTGACCGGAGGCTCGTTGCCGCTGTTGATCGCGATTGGCTATGTTGTGCTGGTCGCGCAGACCTTTTTTGCCAACAAGAGCTTGGTTCCGCTGGCCTACGATTCCGGCGGTGTGACGACGTCGACCGTCACCGTTCCAGTGGTAACCGCTCTCGGTCTTGGCCTCGCCGCGACCATACCGGGGCGCAATGTCCTGATCGACGGCTTCGGTCTCATTGCGCTCGCCAGTCTCTTCCCGATGATGAGCGTTCTCGTTTATGGTCAGGCAACGGATCTTCGCCGCAAGGCGGGGCGCCGGGCTGAACAGGGAAAGACTGAACAGGAAGAATCCGACTGAGGAGGAACGTCATGCAACTGAAACTCATCCTGGCATCTGTCGACCCTCACAGCACCGAGGATTTGCTGGATGCCGCCCGGGGGCTTGGCGCCACTGGCGCCACCATCGTCAGCAATGCGCGTGGCCAGGGCCTTCATCCGGCCAAGACCTTTCTTGGCCTCGACGTTGAGGGGAATCGGGACCTGTTGTTGTTCCTGGTGGCGGAGCAGCGGGCCCGGGATATACTTGAGGCGCTGGGCAAGGCCGGAAAGTTCGACGAGACGTCCGGCACGGGGATCGCCCTTCAGATCGCTGTCGAGGATGCTGTGGGTCTGGCGAGCCAGGCCGATGTTCTGGGCAATGAAATCAAGGAAGGCATATGACGGATAAGGCCAGAATCGAGGTGCGCGAGGTGATGACGGAACAGCTCCACATCATCGATGGGCTGGCCTCGATCCGTCAGGCGACGGAACAGATGGTGAATCTTGGAGTCAGCTCCCTGATCGTCGGACGCCGCGACAAGCACGATGAGTACGGCATCATCACCGTCACCGATATCGCCCGCGATGTGATCGCGAAGAACCGCTCGGCGGATCGCGTCAACGTCTACGAGATCATGTCCAAGCCGATGGTTACACTGCATCCCGAGATGGATATCCGCGATGGCACGGCCTTGCTCGCCACCTTCGAGCTGAGTCGCGCCGTGGTCGTCGGCGCAACCCGTGAACTGCTCGGTATTGTCACCTTGCGCGACATGGTCAAACATTCCCTGTCGCGCCAATCGGACGGCTAGGGCGGCCGTTCGCCAGCCAGATTGTCCGCAATGGCGGGACGGCCAGCACAGACCAGGACAAAGTCCAAGACGCCGACGAAGGCAGGCAACAAGCCGGCCTCTTCGGCGCGCATCGATGCCGGAAGCCGCCTCGCTGCCGGGCAGGAGGTGGTGCGTGCCCATCTCGTAACTCTGCCGCGCACGCCCGGCGTTTACAGGATGCTGAACGGACGCGGCGATGCGCTCTATGTCGGCAAGGCGCGCAGTCTGCGCAACCGCGTGGCAACCTACGCTGCTCCGGACCGACTCCCGGTTCGCCTCCAGCGGATGGTCGCCGAGACCGAGGCGATGGAGTTCGTCACCACCCACACTGAGGTCGAGGCGCTGCTGCTCGAGGCCAACCTGATCAACCGCCTGCGGCCGCGCTACAACATCCTGATGCGAGACGACAAGTCGTTCCCCTATATCCTGATCACCGGCGACCATCCCTTCCCGCAACTGGTCAAGTATCGCGGTCCCCGCAAGCGCAAGGGCCGCTATTTCGGGCCCTTCGCAACCGTGAACTCGGTTCACGGGACCGTCACCGCGCTGCAGCGTGCCTTTCTTTTGCGAAACTGTACGGATGTGGTCTTCCGTAGCCGGACGCGGCCCTGTCTGCAGTATCAAATCAAGCGCTGCAGTGCGCCTTGCGTCGGACGCATCACGGAGTCCGACTATGCCGCCCTTGTTGATCAGTCATGTGATTTTCTGGCCGGTCGCAGCACGCGGATCCAGGAGCGCCTGGCGGCAGCGATGGAGGAGGCCAGCGCGGCGCTCGACTTCGAGCGGGCAGCCTCGCTGCGCGACCGTATCCGGGCGCTGACCCAAGTACAGACGCACCAGGACATAAACCTTCCCGGGGTCCAGGAGGCCGACATCGTCGCCCTGCACCAGGAAGGCGGGCAGTCCTGCATCCAGGTCTTCTTCTTCCGGTCTGGCCGCAATTTCGGCAATCGGGCCTATTTTCCCGCCCACGACCGCAGCCTCGGCCCCGGCGAGGTGATCGCTGCTTTCGTTGGCCAGTTCTACGAACGGCATCCGCCGCCGCGCCGGATACTGCTTAGCCACGAACCTGACGACCGGGCCCTGCTGGAGGAGGCGCTGTGCCTGAAGGCGGAGCGCACGGTCCGCCTCGCCGTGCCCCGGCGGGGAACCAAGCGTCGTCCCGTCGAACACGCTCTCTCCAACGCCCGGGATGCGCTCGGTCGGCGTCTTGCGGAGAGCGCCGCGCACCGGCGTTTGCTTGGCGATTTCGCCGATGTGCTTGGCCTGGACGGGCCGCTGGAGCGGATCGAGATCTACGACAATTCCCATATTCAGGGCGCGCACGCCGTTGGCGCGATGGTTGTCTCCGGCCGGGACGGTTTCGAGAAGGGTGCCTATCGCAAGTTCAACATCCGCGACACCGACGTCGGAGATGACTACGCGATGATGCGGGAAGTTCTGACACGGCGGTTTTCCCGGGCCATGCGCGAGGATCCCGACCGCAAGGGAGAATCCTGGCCGAACCTCGTCATTCTTGATGGCGGGCCGGGCCAGCTCCGCGTGGCGGAAGCGGTATTCGTCGATCTCGGCCTCGACGGTGTGGCGCTGCTTGCCTGCGCCAAGGGCCCGGACCGGAACGCCGGCCGTGAGCGTCTGCACCAGCCAGGCCGCAAGGCGCGCACCCTCGATGCACGGGATCCAGTGCTTTACTTCATTCAGCGCCTGCGCGACGAGGCCCACCGTTTTGCCATCGGCTCGCATCGGGTTCGCCGCAAGAAGGCTAACGCCACTTCGCCTCTCGACGCCATTCCCGGGGTTGGCGCCAAGCGGAAAAAGGCCTTGTTGATGTATTTCGGTTCGGCCAGTAGCGTTTCCCGCGCCGGGCTGGCGGATATCGAGGCAGTCGAGGGCATCAGCCGGGCGACGGCGCAACGTATCTATGGCCATTTCCACGATGGCGGCTAGAATCACCCTGCTGTACCCTGCCCGGACGGATTTGGTGGAGCTTGCGGGGGGATTCCTGGCGTAGCGGGTTCCGATGCGGCGGTGCCCCGGAAACCGACATCGCAGGGCTGGTGTGACGAGGTCGGCGTGACGACGCTTCCAAATCTCCTGACTATTTCGCGGATTCTGGTGATCCCTGTGATCGTCGGCCTGTTCTGGCTCGACGGGGCGCTGTTCCGCTGGATCGTGCTTGGCCTTTATATTGCGGCCTGCGTCACCGATTTCTGGGATGGCTATCTCGCCCGGGCCAGGGGGCAGATCTCCCGGGTTGGCCGTTTTCTAGACCCGGTCGCGGACAAGCTGCTGGTCGCGACCGTCATCCTGATTCTGGTTGCTGACGGCACGATCGCCGGCATCGCGATTCTTCCGGCCCTGGTGATCCTGTGCCGGGAGATCATGGTCTCGGGTTTGCGCGAATTCCTTGCCGAACTCGTGGTTGGCCTGCCCGTCAGTCGTCTCTCCAAATGGAAAACGACGATCCAGATGGTGACGCTCGGTTGTCTGATCATGGCTGAGGTTAATATCGAGGGGCTGGCGGTGGGAACGATCGGAACGATAGGGCTGTGGATCTCCGCCATCGTCACCGTGGCCAGCGGCTACGACTATCTGCGGGCTGGCCTGCGCCACATGCTGGAGGATGAGAAAACCCCCAACGCCCCCACATCGCCGGAATTCAGCGATGATCCCGATTCTGCGGGCGTCTCATCGTCGCCCCCCGGGTCGTACTGAGGCGCCCAGTGCGTGTCTTCGGCATCCTTGGATGGAGCGGCAGCGGCAAGACGGCGTTGATCACGCGCCTACTGCCGGAGCTGACCCGCCGGGGTTTTCGCGTATCGACCGTAAAACATGCCCATCACGAGTTCGATACCGATATTCCGGGCAAGGATTCGTACGAACACCGCAAGGCGGGTGCGAGCGAAGTCTTGATCAGTTCGGCGAAACGTTGGGCGCTGATGCACGAGAATGGAAACGATCCGGAGCCGCGCCTGAATGATCTGATGGACCATCTGGCGCCGGCCGACCTGCTGTTGGTCGAGGGATTCAAAGCTGAAAAACACGACAAGATCGAGGTTCGCAGACAGGGACAGGACGGCCCGTTCTTCGCTGGCGAAGATGCCACTGTGGTGGCGATCGCCAGCGACGGCCCAGTCAAGAATTCCGGCCTTCCGGTACTTGATCTCAACAACGTCTCGGCAATCGCCAACTTCATCGCCGTGCATTGCGGCCTGGACTCAGCACGGCATGGCGCAGCTTAGCGACGATTGTTTTGCCGGCGCCGACCGGTTGCTGGCCGCTGATGAGGCGCTGGCGATGCTCGCCGAGCGGATACCGGTCGCCGCCGGCGTCGAGCGGGTTGCGCTGCGCGAGACAGGCGACCGCATCCTGGCTGAGGACGTGATCTCTCCGGTTGACGTACCGCCACATGCCAATGCTGCCGTCGACGGCTATGCGGTGCGCTTCGCCGACCTTGATCCGGACAATCCTACAAAACTTCCCGTAGTCGGCCGTGCCGCTGCCGGCCATCCGCTGGAAGAGCCGGCACAGCCCGGCACCGCGGTCCGCATATTCACCGGTGCGCCGATGCCCGAAGGTCCCGATACCGTCATGATGCAGGAGGACTGTAGCGAGCGGGACGGGATCGTCACTGTCGCGCCGGGCATCGCGGCAAGCGCGAATCGGCGTCTCGCCGGCGAGGATGTTCACACTGGAGACTGCGTCCTGCGTGCCGGCATAAGACTTAGGCCGCAGGATGTCGGAATGGCCGCCGCCGTCGGCAAGGCGGAACTCATGGTGTACCGCCGCCTCGCCGTCACTGTTTTTTCCACCGGAGACGAGGTCAGTGATCCCGGCGGGACGCTGGGGCCGGGTATGATCTACGATTCCAACCGCCACGCCCTGGTCGCCGCGCTCGACCGGCTCGGCTGCGCGGTTCACGATCTCGGAATTCTCGCCGACGACCCGGACGCGATAGCGAACGCCGTTGCGAAAGCAACCCGTACGAGCGATGCGCTGATCACCACCGGCGGCATGTCGGTGGGTGAGGAAGATCACGTCAAAAGCGTCATCGAGCGGGACGGACACATCCATTTCTGGCGGCTGGCCATCAAACCGGGGCGTCCTGTCGCGTTCGGACAGGTGCGATCCAAAGAGGGATGGATGCCGGTGCTTGGTCTGCCAGGCAACCCGGTGGCGGCGCTGGTGACATTCGCTCTCGTCGGCCGGCCATTTATCCTGCGCCTGGCCGGTGCAGCCGACCCGTCACCGACAGCGTATCGAGTCCGTGCCGGATTCTCCCACCGCAAGAAAGCAAACCGGCGGGAATATGTGCGCGTGCGCATCGAGCGGGACGCTGATGGCGTGCTGACGGCGCACAAGCACGGTGCTTCCGGTGCCGGCATTCTTTCTTCGCTGGTCGGCGCCGACGGGTTGGTGGAGTTGTCGGAGAAGGTTACCGTTCTCGATGCCGGGATGATGGTCGACGTTCTTCCCTTCAGCGAGGTAATGCTGTGAAAATCCTGTATTTTGCCTGGCTTCGGCAGCATACCGGCGTCGGCGAGGAGGATGTGGCACGGCCGGAAGAGGTGAACACAGTGGCGGAACTCCTGGAATGGCTCCGCGACCGGGGGGCGGGATACGCCGAGGCGCTCGGCGATGAAACGGCGATCCGGGTTGCGGTGAACAGGAAGTTTGCTAGCCTCGATTCACCGGTTAAGGACGGCGACGAAATCGCGATGTTCCCACCGCTGACCGGAGGCTGACCGGAAAAACCGGAACTGAGGAAGCCAAAATGTCCGTCCATGTCCAGCGTGAGGATTTTGACGTCGGCGAGGCGATCGCCGGGCTGACCGGCGACGACCGAACGGTCGGTGGCATCGCCAGTTTTGTCGGGCTGGTCCGGGATCTTTCCGACGATGCGCCAGTGTTGGCCATGACCCTGGAATACTATCCGGGCATGACCGAGGAAATGCTTACCGAGATCGAGGCCGAGGCCTGGCAGCGCTGGGATCTCAAGGAAACGCTGATCATCCACCGCTTCGGCCGGCTCGAGCCGGGTGACCGTATCGTGCTGGTCGCCGTTGCTGCCGCGCATCGCCAGGCGGCATTCGAGGCTTGTGTGTTCCTGGTCGACTGGCTGAAGACGAAAGCGCCATTCTGGAAGCTCGAGGAGGCACCGGACGGCAAGAGCCGCTGGGTTGAGGCCCGGGAATCCGACGAGGTGGCGGCGAAGCGCTGGTAACGCCCTCAATTTCGAGGCCGGGACCTCAATAGGACATCAGTACGGGGATGTCGGCTGCATCGAGTATGTGGCTGGTGATGCCGCCAAAGATCATCTGGCGCAGGCGACTGCGGGTGTAGGCACCCTTGACCAGAAGATCGACACCGAGGCGGTCCGCCTCTGCGAGCAGCCTGTGGCCGGCACTGCCGCTTGCAACGGGGATGTGAACGATATCGGCGTTCACGCCGTTGCGCTGGAGATGAATCGTCACATCCGCTGCGTTCGGTCCGGCGACCATACCGTCCTCGATCTCGGCGACGGTGACCTTGCTGGCTTTCAGGATAAAAGGCATGGCAAAGGTCACGGCTCGCGCGGTTTCGTCGCTGCCGTTCCAGGCGATGACGACGTTCTCACCGGCGCTGGTCGGGACGGTCGGTGGTGCAACCAGAACCGGCCTTCCGGTCTCAAACAGGGCCGCTTCCAGAAGACCCATCGAGGGTGTGGCCTGATTCCGCACGGGGCGGCCGACGACGGTCAGATCGAAAATTCTTCCGCGGTGTCCGATCAGCTCCCGGCCGGGGATACTCTCCTCGATCCAGCTGGCTGACACTCCTTCCTGAAGCTCTCGGCCACCACTAAGCGGAACGCCATTCTCCTTCATGAAAGCCTCGAACAGCTCGTGTGCGTGGACCGCGTGTTCCTGTTCGCGCTGCTGGAAGGCCTCGACGATGTCGGGAGGCGTGATTCCGAGACCTTCCCCTGACGCGATGATCTGGCTGACGTCGTCAGCCTGGTCGTATAGCCCTTCAATGTAGCTGCCAAAGCGGCGGGCAGTGAGCAGGGTACATTGCAGGATCGAAGGCAGACTGCCGCCTTCCTCGAGCGGCACCAGAATGGTTTTCATGTCATCAAGCCTCCATCACAAGGATTCCCCGACATCCTACAACATGTGTTGCAAGAGAGCGGCAAACCGTAGGGCGCGGTTAGGTCTTAAGTGCTTCTGAACACCTCTCGGAGATGTCAGTTCAGATATTCCGGATCGAGCCTGTTCTTGCTGTTCCGGGGGGCTGATTGGTTCGCCGGCATATTCCAGGAACCAGGTTTCCACAGCGCCGCTCCCGTGCAATTCAGGTGAGGCAAGCACTTTCAGGTCGTTACCGATGCTGATGCCGCCCTGGCCCTGCGCCACCATTTTCCGGGCGCAGGCCTGCGCGACCAGAAAGGCCGCCCTGACGTTGAGGTCGGTTGGTGCCGGCGTTGTTGATGAGTACGTCGATCTCACTGACGGCTTCGATCTTCTCCTGGGTTGCATCACTATCGGTGATGTTGAGGGATAGGGTGCGGGCCGTACCGTCGGCGGTCTCGATTTCGGATGCGAGGGAAGCGAGTTTGTCCTCGGTGCGGGCGATGACCACGATGTCAGCGCCAGCTTCAGAGAGGGCAAGGGCGCATGCGTGGCCAATCCCGCGACCGGTCCCCGAGACAAGGGCGGTTTTTCCGTCGAGGCGGAATTTTTCCGTCATCATGGGTGCGCCCTTGCAATCTTGCGCCTGCCGCGCTGCTTACCGCGCCTGCCTGTGGGGCCATGGTAATGCGCTCATCCCATATCGTAAACGCGCTGCGATCTCGCGAATCTTGCGATCTTGCGGATATTGACCGGTCGGCACTAGACTGGCTGGAGCGGACGCGGCAGGTGATTCAGGTGACGGCGATGACGGTAATCGATGCAGGGGCAACGGTAGAAACGGGAACGCGCGGAGGTTTACGCCGGCTGCTCAGCGCCGGGCTCTGGGTCGGACTCTGGCTGGTTATCGTTGTGTTTGCCTTTGCACTACAGGTAATGCCGTTTCTGCTGGTTCTGGTGCTGATAAACCTTTCCTTCGGTCTGTCGTCGACGGTGGCGTTGGTTGTCGTGCCGACGGCGCTGTTCGGAATGTTCTTCGTTGCCTGCTGGTACGCCTCGGTACGCTATCGCCGGCGGGCGCTGCAATACACCCCTCCCGCGCAAACTCCCGCGCAAACTCCCGCGCAGACCCCCGGGGGCCTCCTGCGCGGCGCCGGAGCCTGCCTACTTCCTTATCTACAAGAGCGCCACCCGCGCTGAGCCAGCGGGAACGCCGGCTGTCCGGATCAAGTCGAACCGGCAGAAACGCCGGTTACTCAGCTGCGTTGGTGTTGATCGGGGCCGCCCGGTCATCCTTGCACATGACGAGAGCGTCATAGTCCGCCATCAGGGTCTGGGTCAGCGTGCCCGGGGTGAAAACCTGGCCGCCGATCTCCGAGACCGGTGTAACCTCGACGGCAGTGCCGGTGGTGAACACCTCAGTTGCCTTTGCGATCTCCTCCGGTTTGATGTGGCGCTCGATCACCTCGACTTGCCGGTCCTTGGCGAGCCGGGTCACGGTCTGCTTGGTGATGCCGTCGAGAAAACAGTCCGGCGTCGGCGTGTGGAGCTTGCCGTCGATCAGAAAAAAGATGTTGGCGCCGGTCGCTTCGGCGACGAGACCACGATAGTCGAGCATGAGAGCATCGGCGTAACCCTCGGCCTCGGCCGCGTGCTTGGACAGAGTGCAGATCATGTACAGGCCGGCTGCTTTTGAATTGCACGGGATGGTGGCCGGATCGGGCCGGCGCCATTTCGCCCACTGCATGCGAATACCCTGCATCCGGGCTTCCGGCGAAAAATAAGCCGGCCATTCCCAGGCGGCGATGGCGAGGTGGATTTTCGTTTCTTGCGCCGATACGCCCATCATCTCAGCGCCGCGCCAGGCAAGCGGTCGCACATAGCCGTCGACGATATTGTTCTCGGTGATGACTGCATTGCAGGCTGCGTCGATCTGCTCAATGGTCCAGGGAATCTCGAAGTCGAGCTGTCGGGCACTGTGGAGCAACCGCTTGGTGTGCCAGCGTAACTCGAAGATATTCCCGCCATAACAGCGCTCTCCCTCGAAAACGCCGGAAGCGTAGTGCAACCCGTGACTCAGGACGTGTAGCTTGGCGTCCTTCCAGGGAACCATCTTGCCGTTGAACCAGATTGTGCCGGCCCTGTCGTCGAAAGGCTGCGCATCCATGCCCCTGCTCCCGTCTGCATGTTCTTGAAGGAACCCACGTTTTGCGCGCAGGCCGTCCGCAGAAGATTGCGAAAAATCGCCCGGCGAAAAATTACCCAGCAAAAAAACCGCATCAGCGAAAATCGCGTAAGATTGCGAAAATTATTGAAGGCTGGCATATATGTCAACATGACTGACATAAATATCCAGCCTGGCCCTAATCCTGCGAGGTCGCCACCCGAGGCCGGGTTCCTCGAAGAGGAGCTGCGGCAGGGCATCGAGATGCTGTTCTTCGCCTATCGAGACTTTACCGGCGACGCCGACACCTTCCTCGCGAAAGTCGGTTTTGGTCGCGCCCACCACCGAGTGATCTATTTTGTTGGTCGCTATCCCGGGCTGACGATTTCCGAACTGCTCGCCATCCTGCGCATCACCAAGCAAAGCCTGAACCGGGTGCTCGCCCGCCTCGTTGAGGATGGCTATATCGAGCGCCATCCCGGGTCCCGCGACCGCCGCCGTCGCCATCTAACGCTGACGGCGAAGGGACGCGAACTCGAACAGGACCTCACCGCCATCCAGCGCTGCCGGGTCGGCCAGGCCTTCCGTACTGCCGGCGCGGAAGGCGCCTTGGGGTTTCGCCAGGTCCTGCTCGCGATTATGGACAGCGACGAGGACCGCAAGCGGTTCGAAGTGCCGCTGGCCAAGGGTTGACGGGGCGAATGCGGTGTCGGCCGGAGAAGGTGCGCATATCCTTGTCGTTGAGGATGATTCGCGTCTTCGCCGCCTGTTGCAGCGCTATCTGACCGAAAACGGTTTTAGGGTCACTGCCGTCCCGGACATCGACATCGCCCGTCGCCATCTGAAAATGATGCTTTTCGATCTCGTCGTCCTGGACCGGATGATGCCCGGGGGCGACGGCATCGAACTGGCGCAGATGCTGCGAGGCGACAGCGAGGTGCCGATCCTGATGCTGACCGCGATGGTCGAATCGGAGCACCGGATCGAGGGTCTGAAAGCAGGCGTCGACGACTATCTGCCGAAACCTTTCGAGCCGCTTGAGTTGCTGCTGCGCATCCGCACCATTTTGCGCCGCGTCGAGGAGACGCCGGAGCCTCCCGCCCAGCTCAGGCTTGGCGCGCTGTGGTTCGATCCCGGACGCCGGCTGTTGCTCCGGGATGGCGATCCGGTCCGCCTCACCGAGACTGAGATCAATCTTCTTGTCGCCCTTTCACATCGGCCCGGGCAAGTGTTTTCCCGGACGGCGCTGACCTGGCTATGTTCGGTTACCGGAGGCGAGCGGGCGATCGACGTGCAGGTCAGCAGGCTGCGCGGGAAGATTGAACCGGACCCGGCGCATCCCCGTTTTTTGCGCACCGTGCGCAACCGGGGCTATGCCCTGCAGCCGGATGAGGTGTTAAATTCAGAGGGCGCGGGATGCTGAGTTTATGGCGCCTCAAGGCCCTGCGTCCGCGCTCGCTCTACAGCCGAACCCTGCTGATTATTATCCTTCCCCTGGTGCTGCTGCAGCTGGTTGTGGCCTGGAGCTTCTTCGACAGGTACTGGGACACGATGACCCGGAGCCTCGCACGGTCGATCGCCGGCGACATCGCCTGGATGATCGAGGAGCTCAACAAGGATTCCGGGGAAACCCATCGGGTCCGCATTTTCGATCTCGCCCGGCGTCACAAGCAGATGACGGTTCTTCTCGACGCCAACACGGCGGCGCCAACCGAGCAGACCGTCTATGACGGGTTTCTCGGATCGTTCCTCGCCGAAGCGCTACTGGAGCGTATTTCCCAGCCCTTTGCCATCGACACCTCGTCCTTCAAGACGCGGGTGGTGGTCGAGGTCGCCCTGCCGGAGGGCGTGCTGACGGTGGTTGTCCCAGGCAGGAGGCTGTTCAGTTCGACAACCTACATCTTCGTTCTGTGGATGGTCGGCGCGGCTATTGTGCTCATCGTTATTGCCCTGCTGTTCATGCGCAACCAGATCCGGCCGATAAGGCGCCTCGTGGAGGCGGCCGATGCCTTCGGAAAGGGGCGCGACACGGGCGGCCCAGACTTTCAGGTTGGCGGTGCAAGCGAGGTGCGCCAGGCTGCCCGCGCCTTCATTCGCATGCGTGACAGAATCGGTCGGCAGATTCGCCAGCGAACCGACATGCTTTCGGGCGTCAGCCATGATCTGCGGGCGCCCCTGACTCGGATGAAACTCGAATTGGCCATGCTCGAACGCACCGAAGAAGTGGAGATGATGGAATCAGACGTGGCTGACATGGAGGCCATGATTGCCGCCTATCTCGCTTTTGCCCGGGGTGAGGGAGACGAGAAATCAATCGACGCCGATATTGCGGAGATTGTTCGCGAGGTGGCAACGGCGCGACGCCGGGAAGGTGCGAAAATCGAGATCGATCTCCTAGATGGTCTGCGTTTACCCCTGAAGAAGGCAGCGCTCGCGCGTTGCATCGACAACATTGTTGCCAACGCCGCTGCGCATGGATCCCGTGTCGTCATCGGGATGTCCAAAAGCGCTGACGGGGTCGTGATTATGGTCGATGATGACGGGCCAGGCATTTCCCCGGAGGAACAGGGAAACGTGTTTCGTCCGTTCTATCGGGTCGATCCGTCCCGCAATCCCAATGCCGGCGGCAGCGGTCTTGGCCTGACGATCGCTCTCGACATCGCCAACGCCCATGGCGGCGGTATTGAACTCGAGGATTCACCGGAGGGCGGGCTACGGGTCTGTATCTACCTGCCCGAATAAGCTCGCCGAACAGACAACTCCCGTATCACGGCATACCGTGGCATACCGTGGCGCACCGGGGCATACCACAGCGCACCGTGGCGCCGGGGCGACACTCAGAACAGGCGGCCGCCGTTCGGCACCTGGGAGGACGGTTGGAGCAGGACAACCTCGCCATCCTCGTCGGGGAAACCCAGTATCAGTATCTCGGACATGAACTTGCCGATCTGCTTTGGCGGGAAGTTGATGACCGCAGCGACTTGGCGGCCGGGCAAGGCATCAAGATCGTAGTGGCGCGTGATCTGAGCCGAGGTTTTGCGGGTGCCGATCTCCGGCCCGAAATCGACCCAAACCTTGAAGGCGGGCGTACGTGCTTCCGGATAGGGTTCCGCCTGGGTGATCGTTCCAACCCTGACATCGACTTTGAGAAAGCTGGCGAAATCGATCGACGGTGACGGGTCTGTATCGCTCATTTCGTAATCCTCGAAAAGCTGGGCGCGATCTCTCGCACCAATATCAGGTTTGATCTTATTAGGTTGGGTTTCGTCAGGCCGGATCCGGCGCATCTTCCGGCGCAGTCGGGAAACGAAACATGTTGGCGAAGGTTTCCGCTCGCTGCAGGCTTCGGTCGAGCGCGGCCATCGTGCTGGAAAAATCCTCGCTCTCGTCAACGAGCCAGCTGCGCAGGGATGAGAGCCAAACTGCGGCAAGCCCCTTGGCGCGGACACTGTCGCAGATCTTGCCGGCGGGTTTGGGAAAATCTCTTGTCGAGGCGCTCACATCTGCGAGTTCGAGCATGCGGTGCATCGATTTGTGCAGGGTCGGGGCGAGCAGGATCAGGGTAACCGGATCTCTTGTGACATCCCGCAGGATCGCCGCATAACCTTTTCGGTTTTTCGCCAGCGCATCGATCCGGGACATCAGGACTGCAAACAGCCGATCCCGGGCCATGTCCTCTTCCTCGAACGTCATGTTCTCGGCGGAAACCCGCGCATCGGTGTCACGCATGATTGCGGCCAGGCAGGACACCTTGCACGGAAAGTGCCGTTCTGCATCCTCCGCCGACAGGCCAGCCCGCTCCATGATCGCCGCCAGGGGCACCGCGGTCCAGTCACCATGCTCCGATGCCAGGCCCAGGGCGGCCGCCGCTACCACACGGTCCCTGTTGTCTCGTTCATCGCTCATGCCACCAGTCTACCCGAACTGGTGAGCAGGAGGGAATGACGAGAAGGCGCAGGAGGCTGGAGTCGCAGGAGGCTGGGGTCGCAGGAGGCTGGGGTCGCAGGAGGCTGGGGTCGCAGGAGGCTGGGGTCGCAGGAGGCTGGGGTCGCAGGAGGCTGGGGTCGCAGGAGGCTGGGGTCGCAGGATGACGGGGTGTTTCCCGGGGCGGATTAGCCGGATAGTTCCCGGCTTCTCCGGGTCGCTGCCGCTACTGCCTGTGTCATCAGCGGGGCCATGCCGTCCTTCGCCATCAGCACGGTGAGTGCTTCCTGGGTGGTTCCGCCCGGGCTGGTGACGTTCTCGCGCAGGGTCGAGGGAGAATCGGCGCTGGCAACAGCCAGTTGCCCGGCACCGGCCACCGTCTGCAGCGCCAGCCGGTCTGCAAGCTCTTTGGGAAGGCCTGCATCCACTCCGGCTGCGGCCAGGCATTCGATGAGCAGGAAGACATAGGCCGGGCCGCTTCCCGAGACACCGGTCACCGCGTCGAGCAATCCTTCGTCTTCGATCATCAGCGCTTCACCGACCGCCTCCAGCAGGGACATGGCGCGGTCGCGCTGATGCTTGTCAGCCTGCGCATTGGCGGCGCAGGCGGTGATGCCGGCGCCGATTGTGGCGGGTGTGTTCGGCATCGCACGAACAATCGCCGCCTCGCTGCCGAGATGCTCCTCGAAATAGCCGATGGTCTTGCCGGCGGCGATCGACAGAAACAGGGCACCGGACGAGGCGTAGCGGCGACAGGGGGCAATGGCTTCGTCCATGATTTGCGGCTTGACCGCAAGAACGACGGTTTCGGGCGAGAAGGCCTCAGGCAGTTGTGTGCCGTCGGAGACGATGTCGATACCGTCCTGACCTGCGAATTCCGGCGCTCCGGCCGGCTCGATCACGCTCACGCCGCCGGCCACGGCGCCACGCTCGAGCCACCCCGAGAGCATGGCGCTGCCCATCTTCCCGCATCCGACCAGCAGCAGCGGCTTAGCGTTGGTAGTCATAACGGCGGCTCAGGCTTCGCCGACTGTTTCGGTGACAGCCATGGCGAGAGCGTCGCCCGGCTTCTGGTTGCCCCAGATCACGAACTGGAAGGCGGGGTAGAAGCGCTCGCACTCCTGGAAGGCGATGTCGAAAATATCCTCGAGCATCTCGGTTTCGATTTCCCGGGCTCCCCGGTTGAGTATCGTGTAGCGGAACATCGGCAGACCGAACTCCGAATTCAGTCCGAAATGCCCGAGCCAGAGCTGTTCGTTGACGAGCGAAGTCAGTTCGATGATGTTGGCCCGGTGGTCATCAGGCACGCGGATGTCGAGCACGCTGGTGCAGTAGAGCGCACCAGCCTCGGTGTTCCAGATGAAGTACATCGTGTAGTTGCACCACTGGCCGACCGCCTCGACGATCAGTTCATTGTTCCCGGATCTGTCGGCCTGCCACTCAGCGGCGTCGGCGATAGCCTCGATGACGTCGATGGGGTTGTCGCTTGAGACATCGACTTTGGGAAGGGAGTCGATCATGAGGTTTCTCCGGTGCCGCGCCCGATCCGCCTAACTGCCGGTCAGGTAAAAGAAAACGAGGCGTACCCTGCCAGGTGCCACACAGACTACGGTATATAGTGTCTGCGTGGGCGGCAAACACTATATGAAGTTCTCCACAGATTTTTTCTTTGCGCGCCCTGGTTTCCGGATTCGATCCGGGTCCAGCGCAATCGCCAGCGTAATCGGGTGTGGCACGAGGGTACGGGAGAGAACGAGGCGTCCGAGGCACCCGGTCAGGTCTTGGGGCGGAACGCCGCAGCCAGGACGATTTGGTTAGGACGATTCGGTCAGGATGTTTTGGAGCGCCGCGGTTTTCTCCGGGCCGCGGTTTTTCCGGCAGGCTGTTTGGTGGTTTTTCTGGTTGCCGGGCGGGATGCGCGTGCGCTGGCCTTGCCAGTGGTACGCTTGCCGGCGGTACGGGTGGCCTTGCCGGCGCCTTTCCGCTCCAAGGCGGCGATGCGCTTTTCGAGCGCCTCCTGCGTTTCCCGCGCCTTGATGGCGGCGGCCCGGACGGCCTCGAATTCCTCGCGTGACACCATGTCCGTGCCGGCCAGAAGGCGCTCCAGCCGTTGGCGGAGGACAGCCTCTACCTCGCTGCGCGCACCGGTCAGAACGCCGGCAGCGCCAGTTGCGGCACGGGCCATATCGCTGAGAATTCGGTTTTTGGTCTGCATTGTCGTATTCTCCCGTATCATCCGGAATCATACCATCCGGATTCAATCTCGCACGGCCTCCACCGCATATGGGGCCCGGGCGCCGACCCGGCAAGGTGCACTGACGCTCCCTTGTGCCGCTGGTATAACTGACCGCGCCAAGCATCGGGAGTATATCGTGTCGTTTCCCTCTATCGGACCGGTGGCGTTCGAGATCGGTCCGCTCGTCATCCGCTGGTACTCGCTTGCCTACATTACTGGGCTCGTGCTCGGTTGGCGCTACTGCATCTGGCTGCTCCGGTTCCTTCCCGCCAGTGCACTTGGGCGGCGTGCGATCGACGATTTTTTCGTTTGGGCCACGCTCGGCATAATCATCGGCGGCCGGCTCGGCTACGTGCTGTTCTATCAACCTACGTATTTCGTTACGGATCCATTCGCGATCCTGCAGATCTGGAAAGGGGGAATGTCGTTTCACGGCGGTGTACTTGGCGTCATTGCGGCGATAGCGCTGTTCAGCCGGCTGCGCGGCATCTCCTTTCTGGGCATCGCCGATCTGATAACGGCGGCGGTGCCAATCGGACTTCTGTTCGGTCGCATCGCCAATTTCTTCAATGGAGAGCTGTGGGGCCGGCCAACCAAACTACCCTGGGGTGTGGTATTTCCCGGTGCCGGGCCTGAGCCACGCCATCCAAGTCAGCTTTATGAAGCGGCACTTGAGGGCCTGATCCTGTTTGCCCTGCTGCTGGCGCTGATCCTGGGTTGGCGCGCCTTGTTGCGGCCGGGGCTTGTCTCCGGTGCGTTTCTGGCCGGCTACGGTCTGGCGCGGATGGCGGTCGAAACGGTGCGCGAACCCGACACCTTTATCGGTTTTCTTGCATGGGGCACGACCTGGGGGCAGTGGCTTTCGGTGCCGATGGTGTTGGCCGGCGCCGGCCTGATCTTTGCTGCCTTGCGCCGCCAGGAAGCGCAGAGCCATGGCGTGCAGACAGGTGCGGGCACAAAGGCGAATACCGACTCGGCGAAGCAGGGAGGAGTGGGCCAGGGAGGAAAGCGGTGATGACGTCGTTGCGCGACCTCATGATCCGGAGGATCCGTATCGCCGGCCCGATGACGGTTGCCGCCTTCATGACCGAGGCGATGCATCATCCCGAGTACGGCTATTACGCCCGTGGCACCCCTTTCGGTCGCGCCGGAGACTTCATCACCGCGCCGGACGTAAGCCAGATGTTCGGCGAGCTGGTCGGTCTCTGGCTTGCCGAGGCGTGGCGCCAGTCGGGGAGTCCGGCATCGGCTGTGCTGGTCGATCTCGGCCCCGGACGCGGCACGCTGATGACCGATCTTCTGCGCAGTGCCCGGGGAATGCCGGGGTTTCCCGCGGCCATGGCCCTGCATCTGGTCGAGGCTAGCCCGGCGTTGCGAGCCATGCAGCAGGAGCGGTTTACCGGCCTCGATGCCGCTTGGCATGCTTCCATAGAGACGGTTCCCGAAGGGCCGCTGTTTCTGATCGCCAACGAGTTTTTTGACGCCCTGCCGATCCACCAGCTCCAGCGGACTTCAAAAGGCTGGCGCGAGCGCATGGTCGGGGAGAAGGACGGTGCCCTGTCCTGGGTCCTGGGCCCTGGCACGCCGGCGGTGGCGGGATTACTCAAGGATTCCGGGGCGTCCTCCGGGGCGTCCTCTGGGACGTCAAACGAGGCGGCGTGCGGCGCGCTCGTCGAATTGTGCCCGGCCGCGTTCGGCGTTGCGGCGTGGATCGCCGAGCGTATCGCGCGCTGTGGCGGTGCCGCTCTCCTCGTTGATTATGGCGGCGAGGGGAATGGGGGCGTTGGTACGTTCCAGGCTGTCCGCCAGCACCGCCATGAGGATGTTTTCGCGGCGCCCGGAACGGCGGACCTCACGGCCCATGTCGATTTTGCCGCCCTGCGTCGGGCTATCCGGCCGCATGCCGCAATGCACGGCCCGGTGTCGCAGGGCCTGTTCCTCGAGAAGCTCGGGATTGCAAAGCGCGCAGAGATCTTGATGCGCCGCGCCAACTTCCGGCAGACCCGCGAGATCGAAACCGCCCTACAGCGGCTGACTGGAGCTGCCGAAATGGGGGAGCTGTTCAAGGCTTGCGCGGTTCTTCCTCTCGGCGCACCGATACCGGCTGGTTTTGCCGAGTGACTTGCGTCGAATCCCCCTCGGTTCCCGTTCTGCGAGCCGCAGCGCTGTCAGAGATCGCTGGTGTTCGTCATGCCTTTTTCACCCGCAACGGCGGCGTTAGCACCGGCCAATACGCATCCCTGAATGTCGGCTATACCAATGGCGATGATCCGGCCAGCGTCGCCGAGAATCGCCGCCGGGCGATGGCTGCGCTGGGATTCGGGAAAGACGCACTGCGTGTTCTGCGGCAGGTGCATGGAACCGCTGTTGTGGACGCTGGGAAGGGCTGGCCCGCCACCGATCCGCCGCGTGCCGACGCCATGGTTGCCGACCGGCCAGGGCCGGTGCTCGGTATCCTGAGTGCAGACTGCGTTCCGGTACTGCTCGCCGATACTGATGCCGGGGTGATCGGCGCGGCGCATTCCGGTTGGCGGGGAACGCTCGCCGGAGTTGTCGAGGCCACGGTCGAGGCGATGGTGGCGCGGGGTGCTGTCCGCGACCGCATCCACGCCGCGATCGGTCCAGCGATCGGCCCGGATACCTATGAAGTCGGACCGGAGTTCCCCGGCCTGTTCGCCGAGCAGAATTCCGGCACCGGGAGGTTCTTCCGGCCGGCGGAGCGTACGGGGCATTATCTCTTCGATCTTGTTGGATGTGTTGCTGCCCGTCTCGGAGGGTGCGGGATTGCCGTTATCGACCCGCTGTCCGCCGACACTTGTGGTGACGCTGCCCGTTTCTTCAGTTATCGCCGTGCCTGGAACAACGGTGAGGCGAAATACGGGAGCGGTCTTTCGGCAATTGCTCTCATTGGGTAGCGCGGAAAGTTGCAGGGGCTTTTTCTGTAAGGTTTTGCGGGGTTTTCTGCGAGACGGTGGAACTAAGGAAGCGGCGTGCCTTATCTTTTCCAATTACTGGTGCTGTCCCTGTGCGCAGCGGTTGTGTGCTGTGTGCTGATTGCGGTCTAGATATGTGATCCGCGGCTGTGTCGCCGCTGGATGCGAAAGGATGGTGTTCAATGAATGCCATTCAAGCGGGCGGCCTGCGTTGCACGGAAAACGGCATCAAAAACGCAAAACCGCGACCAGCCGCTACTTCTGTGTTGCCCGCGTTTTCTCTCCGCAGACTGGCTACAGGAGCACTGGAAGCTCACCAATGGGGACAGGCGGGAATGCGTTGCCCAACTTGGGGAGAGCCTCGGTAGGCCGGACGAAGCCGCGTTCTTTGTAGCCCTCTTTGCAGCCCTGCATCAGCCCATCGAGAAAATCATGTGCGGTGCATTTCGACAACCGCCGTCTCGAGACGCTCGAATACCTGAAAAACAAGACTGCCAGCTCCGACCCTCGGTATTCCCTGCGGATCTATTTTGCCTAGAATTACACAACGGGGCAGGTGATCGTCGGCTCCCTGCCTGCACATCTTCCGATTCGCGCCAGCTGATGTGGTACAGATGGTGATGGGCATGGTCGTGATTGCCATGCTACCGCCGCATTGCTATAGAAATCGCCACACAAAATCGCCCAAAATCGCCATGGAAATCGCCATGGAAGTGGCGCGTCGCCGAAAGGTCTGATGGATGAAAATCCTTTCCTGCAACAGCAACAGACCCCTGGCGGAGGCGATCTCGGCCGGCCTCAAGATTCCGCTGACCAAGGCAGCGGTCCGCCGGTTCTCCGATATGGAAGTGTTCGTCGAAATCGAGGAAAATGTCCGCGGCGAGGACATGTTCATCATCCAATCGACGAGCTATCCGGCGAATGACAACCTGCTTGAGCTACTGGTCGCGATCGACGCCCTGAAACGCGGCTCGGCGACCCGGATTACAGCAGTTATTCCCTATTTCGGCTATGCCCGCCAAGACCGGAAAACGGGCCCAAGAACACCGATTTCCGCCAAGCTGGTGGCCAATCTCCTGACCACGGCCGGCGCCGACAGGGTACTGACACTGGATCTGCATTCGGGCCAGATACAGGGTTTTTTCGACATTCCGACCGACAATCTGTACGCGGCACCGGTCTTCGCCCCGGACATACAGAAAAATCTCAGCGGTCGGCCGGTCATCGTCTCCCCGGACGCCGGCGGCGTGGTCCGGGCGCGGTCGATCGCCGGCCGCGTCGACGCAGACCTTGCGATCATCGACAAGCGCCGGGAGCGTGACGGGGTCTCGGAGGTTATGAACATCATCGGCGAGGTTGACGGGCGGGAGTGCATCCTGGTCGACGATATCGTCGATTCGGCGGGCACGCTGTGCAACGCCGCCGAGAAGCTGATCGAGCAAGGAGCCAAATCGATCTCCGCCTATGTCACCCACGGCGTCCTGTCGGGCGGGGCGGTTGCCCGTGTTACCGCGGCGCCGCTGGAACGTCTTGTTGTCACCGACAGCATTCTGCCCACTGAGGCGGTGCGGGTGTCCGACAGCATTCACCATCTCTCCATCGCCCCGCTCTTTGCCGAGGCGATCTCCAGGATCAGCGAAGCCCGGTCGGTATCCAGCCTGTTCGACTGACGACCTGTCTCGGGATTCCGGCAGGATCGGCAAAATTCGGCAATTTCTGGCGGAGATCAGCGGGGGCTCGATAAGGCCCGGTGTATTTGACTTACAGGGCTTCGATGACTATCTAGCCGGGATCGCGCCAACCCTTGGAATCAGGGCAGGCAGGCGAAAACACCGGAAAAAACCCGAGAAACTGTGGAGACCGGAGCCATGGCGAACGCGATGACGGCAGTGTTGCGCGAGGGACGGGGCAAGGGCCCGGCACGCGCCGAGCGCCGCGCAGGACGAGTACTGGGCGTGATCTATGGGGGCGAGCGACCGCCGGTACCGGTGTCCGTCGAACCGACCACCCTGCAGCGTGATCTTGCCGCCGGCGCGCTCTATTCCACGGTCTACGACATTGAAGTCGGCGGCGAGCACGAACGGGTTCTGCCCCGCGAGGTGCAGTTCGATCCGGTCACGGATCGCGTCCTGCATGTCGATTTCCTGCGGGTGACCGCCAGTACTTCGCTGGCTGTCGATGTACCCTGCATCTTTCTCAATGAAGAGGAATCGCCGGGCCTCAAGCGCGGTGGCGTTCTGAACGTGGTGCGGCGTTCGCTCGAGCTGATGTGCCAGGTCAACAATATCCCCCAGCAGATCGAGATCGACCTCACCGGCCTTGAGATTGGCGATGGCATACATATCAGCATGATCACGCTGCCCGACGGCACCACGTCGACGATCACGGATCGGGATTTCACCATTGCGACGGTCGCGGCGCCGACGGTGGTTGCCGAGGAGACTGCGGCCGAGGAATTGGAAGAAGGCGAAGAAGGTCTCGAGGGCGAGGACGGCGAGGCCACCGAGGAAGAGGCGGATGCCGATTCCAAGGATGGCGAGGACAAGGGCGAGGGAGAAGGATAGGCGTCAGCCATGCTTCTCTTCGTCGGTCTCGGAAACCCCGGTCCGAAATACGAGAACAATCGCCACAATATCGGCTTCATGGCGCTGGACCGAATTGCTGAAGCGAATGGTTTCGGCGCGTGGCGTGACCGGTTCGGAGCGCTGTGCGCCGAGGGCCGGCTCGGCCATGAGAAGGTGTTGGCGGTCAAACCGGTCGACTTCATGAACAATTCCGGCCGCGCTGTCGGGGCGGCCGTGAACTTCCACAAGATCGAGCCGCAGACGGTTCTGGTCATCCACGACGAACTCGATCTCCTGCTGGGCCGCCTGCGCCTCAAATACGGCGGTGGGCATGCCGGCCATAACGGTCTGCGCGACATCCATGCGGCGATCGGCGCGGACTATACGCGCCTGCGTCTCGGCATCGGCCGGCCGTGCACCAAGGACAGGATCCTGGGCCATGTCCTGTCGGATTTTTCGAAAGCGGAACGCCCGCTTGCCGGCGGGGTCGTCGATGCTGTCGGCGCCCTGGCGCCGATGCTGGCCGATGACGCCCTGCACGACGCTTTTCTCTCGAAGATGAACAGCCGGGTGGCACCCTTGAGACCGGTCGAGGAGGATGGACAGGGGGAGAACCAACAGTCGACTGGCGCGGCAGCAGAGAACGGAACAAACTCGGCAGGGTCAGGCACGAAACTCGGAGAGGGTGCGCCGGATGGGGTTTAATTGCGGCATTGTCGGCCTTCCGAATGTCGGCAAATCGACCCTGTTCAACGCCCTGACCCGTACCGCCGCGGCCGCAGCAGAGAATTTCCCCTTCTGCACGATCGAGCCGAATATTGGCCGGGTGCCCGTTCCCGATCCGCGCCTGGCGGAGATAGCGCAGCTCTCCGGCTCTTGCGAAGTGGTGCCGACGTTCCTTGAGTTCGTCGACATCGCGGGGCTGGTGCGGGGTGCGTCGCGGGGCGAGGGGCTGGGTAACCGGTTCCTTGCCAATATTCGCGAGGTCGACGCGGTACTGATGGTGCTCCGCTGCTTCGAAGATTCCGATGTCAGCCATGTCGAGGGGTCGGTGGATCCCGTCCGGGACGCTGAGACGGTGGCGACCGAACTTATGCTTGCCGATCTCGAGAGCCTCGAGCGCCGGGTCGAGAGCGCGGAGAAGAAATCCCGCGGCGGCGACCGGGAGGCAGCAAGCCTCCTGATCACACTCGAACCCGTACTTGCCGTGTTGCGCGCCGGCCAGCCGGCGCGGGCCGCGGCGGTGCCGGAAGCGGGGCGCGAGGCGCTCCGCCGGCTCGGCCTGCTGACCGCCAAGCCGGTGCTGTATATCGCCAATGTCGAAGAAGAGGCTGCCACTTCCGGGAACCGGCATTCCGACGCCGTCGCTGCGATGGCCGAGCGGGAGGGTGCGCCGGTGGTCGTGATGTCAGCCGGGATCGAGGCCGAAATCGCCCGACTGGAGAGCAATGAGGAACGCCGTGATTTTCTCCAGTCCCTCGATCTTCCCGAATCCGGCCTCGACCGCGTGATCCAGGCCGGCTACAGCCTGTTGGGCCTGCTGACCTACCATACAACCGGGCCGAAGGAGACCCGGGCCTGGACCGTGCCGATCGGCACCACGGCTGCCGCCGCTGCTGGCCGGATCCATACCGACTTCGAGCGTGGCTTTATTGCCGCAGAAACGATTTCACATGGGGATTTCGTTGCCTGCGGCGGGGAACAGGGTGCCTGCGAGAGGGGCCGGATGCGCCGCGAAGGCCGTAACTACGCGCTCCAGGACGGCGATATCGTGCTCTACCGGTTCAACGTGTAGGCAGCCCCCGGATGCTTGGCATTTTGTGTGCTGAAACCGGAACAGTGGCTTGTCGACACGCGGGCGGACTCCTACACTCCGCCCGCCGCATGATATGCGGGATACGGCTACAAGTAGGGGATTTACCGACGGGGGGTTGGACATGGGATCTATTATCAAACTGACAGCCGAAGACGGCCATCAATTCAACGCCTGGCGCGCCGAGCCGGCCGGAGAGCCGAAGGGCGGCGTCGTTGTTTTGCAGGAAGTGTTCGGTGTCAACGACCACATCCGGGAAGTGACCGATGGTTTCGCCGCCGACGGGTATGTGGCGGTGGCCCCGGCCATCTATGACCGGGTCTCTCCGGACGTGGCGCTGCCCTATACGCCCGAGGCGATGACTGAGGCCCGGTCTCTCAGGGATCAGGCCGGCTGGGACGGGCCCGTCATGGATATCCGTGCCGCGGTGAAGTCATTGCCAACCCCGGTCGGTGTGGTTGGCTACTGCTGGGGCGGATCGCTGACTTTCCTCACTGCTTGTCGGGTCGAGGGCGTCTCCTGCGGGGTTTCCTATTACGGCGGACAAATCGTCCCGTTCAAGGACGAGAAACCCGCCTGTCCGCTGATGATGCATTTCGGCGATATGGATGCGAGCATTCCGATGGAGGATATCGAGACGATTCGGGCCGCCCAGCCGCAGGCGGAGATTCATGTCTACCATGCCGATCATGGCTTCAATTGCGACCATCGCGGGCAGTTTGAGCCGGACAGCGCGAAGCTGGCGCGCGAACGAACACTGGCGTTCTTTTCCACCCACATGAAAGGCTAGCCCATGGCTCTGAAAAAGGGCTTCCGCCAGCTGATCGCAGAGGCTGAGGCCGAAATCGAGACGATCGAGACCGAGGCCGCCTTCGATCTCGTCGGTGACGACAGCGTGATCATCGTCGATCTCCGGGACGTCCGGGAACTGTGGCGCGAGGGCATCATCCCCGGTTCACTCCACGCCCCGCGGGGCATGCTCGAGTTTTGGGTTGATCCGGACAGTCCCTATCACCGCGAGGAGTTCTCCTCGGGCAAGAAACTGGTGTTCCTCTGTGCCGGCGCCTGGCGTTCGGCCCTCGCCGCGAAGACTGTCCAGGACATGGGTGTCGAGCCGGTCGCGCACATCGCCGGCGGCTTCAGCGCCTGGAAGGAGGCGGGCGGGTTGGTCGAAGAAAAGCCCCAGCCCGCACCGAAACCCCAGCCCGCGAAATCCTAGCTCACCGCAACAAACCCTGACCACGATAGAAAACGCTCGTGCCTGTCGTCGCCATAGTGAGAACTGTGCGGCGGCGAGTGCGGGGCTGGTGTGCGGCCGAAGGTCCGCTTTCCGCGCTGGTCACTGCGACAGGCCTTCAGCGAGCGGGCTTCGGGCAGGCGACCCTGAAGAGGGGCTTCCGCCGGTTGCTCGCGGAAGCCGAGGCCGAGATCGAGACAATCCCGGTCAAAACCGCCCTTGATCTTGTTGATGACGACAGCGTTCTTATCGTTGACCTCAGGGATATCCATGAATTGTGGCGCGACGGCACCATTCCCGGCTCGCTCCACGCGCCGCGTGGCATGCTCGAGTTCTGGATTGATCCGGACTGCCCCTACCATCGCGAGGAGTTCTCCTCGGGCCGGGAACTCGTGTTTTTCTGTGGCAGTGCCTGGCGTTCGGCCCTCGCCGTGAAGGCCGTTCAGGACATGGGCATTACATCGGTGGCGCACATAGCCGGCGGCTTCGGCGCGTGGCGTAAGGCTGGTGGCCCGGTCGAGCAAACACCCCAGCCCGCCCCGCGCGTCGCGTAGTAAAAACAGGCCGCAAAAATAAACCTGCCCGGGGGCATTGACAGCGCCCGCCGCTGAAAGCATATGCGGCTCATTCGGGTATGCGATGTGTCGCACCGCCCGCGTGACGTCGGATTTTTCCGCGATGCGCGACAGTCTGCTCTCCATTTCCTCGGTGCTGATCGGGGCCGCGTTGCTGTTCGTCGGCAATGGCTTGCTGACGACCCTGCTTGCATGGAGGCTGGCGAATGGCGACATCTCGCCGGTCGTCATCGGGGTCGTGATGTCGGGCTACTGGGGCGGAATTCTGATCGGCTCGTTGACCGCCCGCGGCCTCCTGGAATCGGTCGGGCACATCCGGACCTTTGCCGTGCTCGCCTCGACCTTCTCCGCCGCCACCCTGGCGCACGCTTTTCTATCGCACGAGGCCGCCTGGATGCTGCTGCGTTTCCTTGGTGGTTTCTGCATGGCTGGCCTCTTCATGTGCATGGAGAGCTGGCTCAATGATCGCACGCCGAACCAGATCCGCGGCCAGGTTTTCGCGTTCTACATCAGCATCTCCCACCTTGGGGTCGGCGCCGGACAGGTTTTTCTGCTCGCCGATATTCCTGGCGGGCTGGGGCTGTTCGTCGCCGTCTCCATCATGCTGTCCATGGCGTTGGTGCCGGTGGCTCTGACCCGTCGTCCCGCGCCGGTATTGTTAGCAACCTCTCCTTTCGGTCTGAACAGGCTACTTGCGGCATCTCCGCTCGCTACTGTCGGTGTCCTGACGGCTGGATTGGTCCTTGGCGCCACTTACGCCCTGGCCCCGACCTTCACGCACGCACTTGGAATGGGCCGGGACGGCACTGTCGGCTTTATGGTGGCGCTGCTGCTCGGTGGGCTTCTTGTCCAGTGGCCGGTGGGGCGGCTTTCCGACAATTTCGACCGGCGCGTCGTACTCGCAACGACGGCGTTCTTTCTCGCCATCGCGAGCGGGTTGATGACCCAGGTGGTGGATCTGGGTCCTGTGGCAACCTTTGCGCTGGCCGGTGTCTTCGGAGGATCCGCGTTTCTTCTCTATCCGCTGAGCGTTGCCCATGCGAACGATTTCGTTGAGGCCGATGACCGGATCAGCGTGTCGGCCGGCCTGATCCTGTTTTTCAGCGTCGGCGCGATCATCGGCCCGATGCTGGCATCGGTGCCGATGGGCCTGATCGGACCCGAGGGGCTGTTTTTTCTGACCGCTGCGGCCGGTGTGGGAATGGCAGTTTTTTCCACCCGTCGTCTTCTGGTCGCCCGTCCGATTGTGGCCGAGGAGCCGGTGCCCTTCGCCGCCGCGCCACAGCCGGTTTCTCCGATCGGAACCGAGCTCGATCCACGCCATGATGTCGATCTGGAGGAGGATCTCCCGACCGCCTGATCGACTGCCCCCGTGGTCAGTTTCCTGACTGTTTGCTAAGGGTGCGGCCGACGATCGCGTCGAGCTTTTCAACCAGGGCCGGATCCCGTACCGAGGGGTCGGTGACCAGGGCAGTGTCGAGAACGGTATGGCAGCCCGCTGGGCAGGAGGCGGTTCTGTCACCCAGCCGGGGCGCAACAGCGCTGATCAGCGACCGGCCCTTGTCGGCGTTGGCGAGCAGAACCGCGATGACGGCCTCGACGCTGACGTCTTCGTGCCCCTCATGCCAGCAATCGTAATCGGTGACCATAGCGACGCTCGCGTAGCAGATCTCTGCCTCTCGGGCGAGACGCGCCTCCGGCATGTTGGTCATGCCGATGACGGAGCAACCCCAGCTTCTGTAGAGATGGGATTCCGCGCGGCTGGAAAACTGCGGTCCTTCCATGGCCAGATAAACGCCGCCGCGCCGCATGGAGATGCCGGCTTCCTTTCCCGCCGCCTCGATGTGGTCGCAGAGACGATTGCAGACTGGGTCGGCCATCGACACATGGGCGACGAGCCCGGTATCAAAGAAACTTCCGGCGCGGGACAGAGTCCGGTCGATGAACTGATCGACGAGAACGAAACTTCCCGGGCCGAGCTCCGCATCCAGCGAGCCGACGGCCGAGACGGAAACGATTTCGGTGACGCCGGCTCTTTTCAGAGCCTCGATATTAGCGCGGTAATTGATGGCATGAGGTGGAATCCTGTGGCCCCTTCCGTGCCGGGGCAGAAAAATCACTGGTTGTCCGGCGAGCTGTGCGAACAGGAGCTGGTCCGAGGGTTCACCGAAGACAGAGACGCCGGTGCACCACTCCTTGTCCTCAAGGCCGGGCAGGTCATAGAGGCCACTGCCGCCGATGATGCCGAGTACCGGGGGCGTTCCGGGCGTAGTCATTGATGCCGGGGGCGCCAGGGGTGCCAAGGGTGCCGGGGTGTGTTCATCGAGGTGCGTTCATCGGGCCGTGTTCGCCGGTCTTGCGCCGGGCCTTTCGCCGTCAGTGGACACGCGCCCATATGCGCCGTTTTACGATAACGACGAGGATGGTCATGAAGATGAGGAATAGCATAACCTTGAGCCCCATCGCCTTGCGGGCCTCGAGGTTCGGCTCCGCCGCCCAGGCGAGGAAGGTGGTGACGTCGTGCGACATCTGCGCCACCGTGGCCTTGGTTCCGTCGGCGTATTCGACCAGCCCGTCCTCAAGCGGCGGGATCATGGCGATCTGATGGCCGGGGAAAGCCTTGTTGTAGTGCATGTCATCGCTCATCGACATGCTCTTCGGTGCCTCAGCGTAGCCGGTCAGCAAAGCATAGACATAATCGGCACCGCTGGGGCCGCCGAGATTGTCGAGTCCGCCCGCGCGAGCTTCGACGATCACGGACAGATCGGGCGGCAGGGCGCCGTTATTGGCGGCCCGCGCGGCATTGTCGTTGGCGAATGGACTGAGGATGCGGTCGGACGGTCGGGCGGGGCGGACATACATGTCGCCGTCCTCGTTGGGACCGTCAGTGACCTCGAACTCGGCGGCGAAAGCCTTTATCTGCGCTGCGTTGTAGCCGAGATCGGCAAGATTGCGGTGGGCAACCAGGCGCAGGCCGTGGCAGGCGGCGCAGACTTCCTTGTAGACCTGCAAGCCGCGCTGGGCGGCGGCCTTGTCGAACTGGCCGAAGATGCCGTCCCAGGACCACTCGCGGGTCTCGATCTCGGGTGCTTCCGCGGCGTAGCCGGGGATCGGCAGGGCCAGGAGCAGAAGCCCACCGAGAGCGAATGCGGCGGCGATTGATTTTGCCGGAAACGGTTTTACGGAGAACATTTTTGCCGGCATCACGCATTCTCCGCCGTATCGCCACTGCTCTCGAGCACAGGCTTGGAGATGCTGGCAGGCGGCGCCCGAGGCGTTTCAACCCAGCCCAGAACCGGCAGCAGGATCACAAAATGGAAGAAGTAATAAGCGGTGCCAATCCGGCTCAGGAGGAGCCAGATGCCGTCCGGCGGGTTGGCGCCGCAGAAGCCGAGCAGGACGCAATCCACGATCAGGACGAACACGAACCATTTGTAGATCGGCCTGTAGCGGCAGCTCCGGATCGGCGAGGTGTCGAGCCAGGGCAGCAGGAACAGGACGATAATCGATCCGAACATGGCAAGGACGCCGGCCAGCTTGGCGTCGATGAAGAGAATATCCGGTACCGCACGCAGGATCGCGTAGAAGGGCAGGAAATACCATTCCGGAACGATGTGCGGCGGCGTCTGCAGAGGGTCGGCCTGGATGTAGTTGTCCGGATGGCCGGCATAGTTCGGCAGATAGAAGACCAGGGCGGCGAAGACGAGCACGAAAACCATCGTGCCCACCGAATCCTTGGCGGTGAAGTAGGGCGTGAACGGGACCGTATCGTCTTCCGAGCGCACCTCTATACCTTCGGGATTGTTCGAGCCGACGACATGCAGGGCCACCAGATGCAGGCCGACGACGGCAACGATCACGAAAGGCAGCAGGTAATGCAGCGAGAAAAAGCGGTTCAGGGTCGGGTTTTCGACTGCAAAGCCGCCCCACAGCCAGCTGACGATGGGATCGCCAACCAGAGGGATCGCCGAGAACAGATTGGTGATCACCGTTGCGCCCCAGAAACTCATCTGGCCCCAAGGGAGAACGTAGCCCATGAAGGCAGTTGCCATCATCAGGAGCAGGATGACAACGCCGAGAATCCACAGCAATTCCCGTGGCGCCTTGTAGGAGCCGTAGTAGATACCTCGGAAGATGTGGATGTAGACGACGATGAAGAACATCGTCCCGCCATTCATATGAAGGTAGCGGATCAGCCACCCGTAATTCACGTCGCGCATGATGCGCTCGGTGCTGTCGAAGGCGTGGTCGACATGCGGCGTGTAGTGCATCGCCAGCACGACTCCGGTGACGATCATGACGATCAGCGAGATCGTCGCGAGAGCGCCGAAGTTCCACCAGTAATTGAGGTTCTTCGGCATCGGGAAATCCCGATACTCGTGGTTCATGTAGGTGAAGATCGGCAGACGCTCGTCGATCCATCGGACGACAGGATTGCTGAATTCGGGTTTGGAGCTCATTGATCGCGCCCTATCCGATGCGGATTGTATTGTCGTCGAGGAATCGGTAGGGCGGGACAGGGAGGTTGCGCGGTGCAGGCCCCTTCCTAATCCGTCCTGAGGTGTCGTAGTGCGAGCCGTGGCAGGGGCAAAACCAGCCGCCGAAATCGCCCTGCGGGTGGCCGGGTTTTTGTCCGAGAGGGACACAGCCAAGATGGGTGCAGACACCGACGAGGACGAGCCATGCATCCTTTTCGACGCGATCACCGTCGGGCTGGGGATCCTTGAGGTCTTCGGCCTGCACGTTCTTAGCCTGCGCGACCTCTTCGGGAGTCCGGTGCCGGACGAAGACAGGTGCGCCGCGCCATTTGATGGTGACGCTCTGGCCGGGAGCGATCTTGCTGATGTCCAGTTCGGTCGAAGCCAGCGCCAAGACATCGGCCGAAGGATTCATCTGATCGATCAATGGCCAAGCGAAACTCGCCGTTCCGATGGCACCAGTGGCGATGGCCGCCATGGTCAGGAAATCGCGCCGGGTTTCCTCTGGTTGGCCGGGTGTGTCGGCGTGGGAGGCGTCACTCATAACCTTGTCGTCCCTCGCATGTTGCCACGTTTCGGGGCGCGCAGAGGCGCCGGCGGTATGTCGAAGGGGTGCGCCCGGGGAATACCGGCAGTGCGCCGGGCGTTCCCGTTTTCAAAAACAGAAAGGCCGGCGCACCAGCCTGACGAGGGGTCGTATAATGCATATTCCCGACTGTGGCAAAGCCCTTGTGGATGAAGCAATGCCCCTGACCGAGGTCGCCATCGAGGCTCTCGGGATCACTCGATCGGGCATTCGAAAAGCGAGCGATTTCTCATCATCGCCAGCCAACCGGATCATCGTCCAGCCGGATCATTGTCGGTTGGCCAGTAATGGCTCCCGATAACGGCGCGCCAACTCACAACACGGCAACCGGATCCAAGCCGTTGCCGGGCTAAGTCGTTGCCAGAATTGTATGGAGGCCCCAGGGTATGGGGCCGGATCCCGGGGCCCGAATTTCGGGCCCCAGGCAGGCGTTAACCGTCGGAAGATTTCAGGTTGATTGCCGACATCTTGCCTTGTGCGTCGGTCGAGATGTCAAATTCCAAATGTTGTCCCTCGACCAGAGTGCCGAGCCCAGCCTCTTCGACGGCTGTAATGTGTACGAAAATATCCTTTTCGTCTCCGTTTCCGTTGCGCTCAATAAATCCGAACCGCTTGGTGGGATTGAACCATTTGACGACGCCGTTTGGCATATTACTTCCTTTGTCTTTCAGGGTCCGGCGAGTCAGAAGAACGTCGGAGCCGTATCGTGTAGGCCGGTCGCCGAAATATCGACGATCCGCATCTTTACCGCTCAATTTCGATTGCGCGGTATCTTGACGGGGACACTGCATACTGTGTTGTTAGTGAAAACGCAAGCGAAGGGGCAGGCGGGATCAGATGCGCCTGCGTCGCCCATGCTGCAGCCCCCGCCGAAATCTCTGCCCAAACCTTCACTCGGATCGCCGTAGAACAATGACGAATTCAGAAAACGGGCGAGGCCCCGAGGATATGACGGGAGATGCGGAAGCTGTGGCCGGAGAGTGGTTTGCCGCTCTGCGCGATCGCATTTGTGGGGCTTTTGAAGCGATCGAGGATGCCGCCTCGGGACCGCTTTCGGACCGCCCGCCAGGCCGTTTTACCCGTCGCGAATGGCAACGTTCCGGCGGTGGCGGTGGCGTCATGGCAACGATGCGCGGGCGGGTATTCGAGAAGGTGGGCGTCAACCTGTCCACGGTCTGGGGTGAATTCCAGGAAGGCTTCCGCGCCGAAATTCCCGGCGCTGCGGAGGATCCCCGCTTCTGGGCCAGCGGCATCTCGGTCGTTGCTCACATGCAGTCTCCCTTCGTGCCCGCGGTACACATGAACACCCGCCGGGTGCGGACGACCCGAGGCTGGTTTGGTGGCGGCGCCGATTTGACCCCGACCTATCCCGACGAGGCAGCCAAACAGGCGTTTCACGCCAGCTTGAAGAAGGCCTGTGACCGCCACGATCCAGCCTATTACGACAAGTTCAGTGAATGGTGCGACGAATATTTCTTCATCCGCCACCGGGGTGAGCCGCGCGGTGTCGGCGGTGTCTTCTTCGATTATCTGGACGACCAGCCAGATGATGGCGCCGTTCCGGCCTTTGCCTTTATCCGCGACATCGGCGAGGCGTTTCTTGCGGTCTATCCCGAGATCATCGCCGAGCGCATGGACCGGGTCTGGACCGAAGAGGAGCGAAAGCACCAGCTGGTGTGCCGCGGACGCTACGTTGAGTTCAATCTGCTCTACGACCGCGGCACCAGGTTCGGGCTGATGACCGGCGGCAATCCTGAAGCCGTGCTCATGTCGCTTCCCCCAGAGGTGCACTGGCCCTAGTCGCGAGCCGCAGCATCGCGGACCAGCGCGTCCAGCCGGGTAAGGCACACCCGCCGCCCGGCGACGCAGTTGCCGCTGAGCCACCAGACCTCGATTTCCTTAAGCAGCGCGCCCATCTCCGGCCCCGGCGCCACGCCTCGGCCGGCGGCGTCGCGCGAAGAGACGGGCAGGGTTGGAGTCTTCAACCGTGCCGCTCGCTGGAACAGCTGTCGCCAGTTTCCACTGCCGCCGTCGGCGGCCCAGGCAAGGAGGATGCCATCGAGCACCGCCTCGCGGCCATGGCGATAGAGCGTTGCCCGCAAGCTGTCCGGTGCCGGCGCCGACAGGGATACCGCCGCATGTAGACGCTTCTGTTCCTGGTTGGCGAGGCGTAACCGCTCGGCCGCCCTGTCGGCGTCTGTCTCGCCCGAGATTGCAAGCGTAGCAAACCTGAGCAGCGGGTCGCGGGCGGCATCATTAATCCGGGTGGAGCGGGATCTGGAGGTGCCGGCGATCCGAACCAATTTCGTGAACCGCTCAAGTGTGATCTCGAAACCCGGCAGGGTTTCCGCCATGACGCCGCTTTCGGTCATTTGCCGGACGGCGTTGATGGGCCTGGGTGCTGCAAGCAGGCGGAACAGCTCGGTGCGCACCCGTTCACCCGAGAGTTGAGCCATGCCCGGGGCGAGATCGCGGCAAGCCTCGAGAATGTTCTTATCAAGAGGCACCCTGCCGAAATAGGCGTGCATCCGGAACAGGCGTAGCAGACGCAGGTAGTCCTCGCGGATTCGTGTCCAGGGGTCACCAACGAAACGGATCCGCCCGGCCTTGAGGTCTCCTTTGCCGTCGAAATAGTCATGCAGCGCTCCATCGGGATCGCGCGACATCGCGTTGATGGTCAGATCGCGCCGGGCCGCATCAGCTTTCCAGTCCTCGGTGAAATTGACCGTGGCATGGCGTCCATCAGTGGCGACGTCCCGGCGTAGCGTGGTGATCTCCCAGGAATTCTCGTCGATGACGGCTGTAACCGTGCCGTGCTGGAGGCCGGTCGCCACGACCTTGATGCCGGCTTTTTCCAGGGCTGCCATCACGACTTCCGGCAGCAGCGTGGTTGCAAGGTCGATGTCACCGACCGGCTGCCCCAGCAAATCGTCGCGCACACAGCCACCGACGAAGCGAACCTGGCCACCCGCCTGTTGCAGCGCGTCCACCAGACGTCTGGTCTCGGGGTTGCGTATCCAGGTGCCGCTTGGCGTCTCCGGCACCGACCGTCTCAGTTGGCGAAACGCCCGGGGACCCGGCGCCCGTCCTCGAAGTGCGGCGGCTTGTACTGCGCCTCCGGGTCAATCGACCAGAACAGCGCGCTGGCAGCAAGCACGAGGGCTGCGAGCGCGGATCCGGCGACGCTGAGCCAGATCCACGGGATCTCCTTCAGCGACAGTGGGTCCCGCAACGGGTGACCCTCCTCCTCGTGGCGCTGGACGACGAAATTCCAGACCGCATACAGCACGAAGGGCGCAACGAAGGGCACCAGAAGGGTGATGAGATTGCGGATCATGCCTGGCGCAGGATTTTTGAAAGATTGACGAGCATGCCGGCTGTCGCTCCCCAGATGTAGTGGTCATTGTAGGGTATTGCGTAGAACTCGCGCCGCACACCCCTGTAGTAACGATGGTGACGCTTGTAGTTGGAAACCTCAACCAGGAAGGCAAGCGGCACCTCGAACGCTTCGGCCACTTCCGCAGGATTTGGCCGCAGCGTGAAGGGCGGCGTGACGATGCCGATCACGGGAACGACCTCGAAACCGGTGCGGGTGACGTAGACGTTGAGCGATGCGATCACCTCGATGCGGTCCGGGGTGAGGCCGATCTCCTCCTCGGTTTCGCGAAGCGCTGCCGCCACATGATCCGCATCGCCGGGTTCGAGCCGCCCGCCCGGGAAGCTGACCTGGCCGGCATGATGGTTGAGATGGTCGGTGCGCCGGGTCAGGAGGACGGTCGCGCCGCCGGGGCGATCGATCACCGGGATCAGCACTGCGGCAGCTGTCAGCGGGTGGTCCGGCTGCATGCTCGGATTGAGGTCGTGGTCTCCGTGCGCGCCGGGATTGTGCGTGGCGGAGATATGCGCACCAGAACTATATACACCGGGGTCATGCTCGGCACCGTCGGCGGCAACAAGATGGGCGGAGATCCGGGCGGCGACGTGCGCGCAGTCCATAGCTTTACCTAATCCGGGCTTTACCTAATCCGGCCGGCCGAGCGGGAAAAAGGTGCCGTCGCTCCAGACGCCGAGGGTTGCTCCGTCGGCTTCCATTCTCTCCTCTGCCATCTCCACCAGTTCGTAGAAGACCGGGCGCGCGATCAGGGCCTTGAGATTGTCGCGCACCAGAACGTAGGGCGAAGGTTCGCCTGATTCCGGATCCACGGTTACGCGCAGCGGATGGTCGGGCCCGGCGGTGACGTTGTCGTCGAGATTGGTCCGGAAGGTGAGCGTTGCTGTCGGCCCGGAGCCCGAAGCGGTGACCTCGACGGCAGTGAAGGGCGCGTCATCGACCTCGATGCGGCCTTTTTCGACCGGAGTGATAAGCCAGTAATCACCGTTTTCGTCGCAGCGGAGGACAGTGGAGAACAGCTTGACCAGCGGCTTCCGGCCGATCGGGGATCCCTGGTAGAACCAGGTCCCGTCGCGCGCGATGCGAATGCCGAAATCACCACAATCCTCGTCGGCCGCTGCCGCGCTCGGATCCGGGCGGGGGGCGCTGCCGCCGGCAATGAGGCCGGAGAGGTCGGCTGGCTTGGAAGGCATTGTCATGCCTGCAATCGTGCGTCAGGCCTGCTGCCAAATCAAGCACGCCGGACCGCTTCATGGCCGCTTCATGGCTGCTTTATGGCCGGGGGTGCGGCGATTTTGTCGCGATTTCACCGTGGTTCCGCTGGAAAATCCGCCCTGTCGGTTCACTATCACTGCCAGCGATATGGTCTCCCCTGGAAGGCTCCGGGGTGGAATCTCCGATGTCGGGCCCGGTATCCCACCGGTATCTGAGGCGCGCAGGGGCTTTACAGGGGCTTTACAGCGGTTTTACTGGGGTTTTACGGGGGTTTTACGGGGGTTTTACGGGGGGACGTTCGATGCGATGGAGTGCACGCCGCGAGCGATTTCGCACACTGATAGAGGGCGACCGATGCGTCCATCCTGGATCCGTGTTCGACCCGATCTCGGCCCGGATCGCCGAGGATCTCGGTTTCGAGGTCGGCATGTTTGCGGGATCGGTGGCGTCGATGACGGTCCTCGGCGCACCCGACCTGATCGTCCTTACCCTGCCGGAATTCGCCGGTCAGGCACACCGCATCTGCCGGGCCGGGGATCTGGCACTGCTCGTCGATGCCGATCACGGCTACGGTAACGCCCTCAACGTCAGGCGCACTGTCGAGGAACTCGAAAACGCCGGCGTCGTCGCCCTTTCCATCGAGGACACCGAGCTGCTGACATCTTTCGGTGCTGCGGGAAAGCCCCGGCTTCTGTCCATGGAGGAGGGAGTCGGCAAGGTCCGTGCCGCCTGCGATGCGCGCCGGGATGCGCGCCTGGTGATCGCCGGACGCACGAGTGCGGCAGCCGTCACCGACATCGAGGATTGCATCGCCCGAGCCAAGGCCTACGAGGCTGCCGGCGCCGACATGATTTTCCTGGTTGGCGTATCCTCACGCGATGACCTTGATGCGATAGTGCCGGAAATCGGTGTTCCGATCGTTCTCGGCGGTACCGGGCCAGGCCTTTCCGACCTCGATGCGCTGGCCGAGCGTGGCGTGCGGGTTGCCCTGCAGACCCACAAGCCGTTTTTCGCCGCCATCCACGCCGTGCACGATACGCTGAAGGCACTCCGGGAAGGGACCCCGGCTGACGAGATCGATGCGGTGGCGTCGCCGGAGCTGATGCGCCAGGTGACGCGTAGCGAGGATTACGACCGCTGGATCCGGGATTATCTCGGCGGTTGAGACGCTGCCCGAGAACTGGAGCGGAATCGGAAACAGGAGAGGGATGATGGGACGACTGGACGACAAGGTGGCGCTGGTGACCGGTGGCGCCTCGGGTTTTGGCGAGGCGACGGCCCGTTTGTTCACCAACGAGGGCGCCCGGGTGGTGCTGACCGACCGCAACGGTGACGAGGGCGCCCGGGTAGCGCGGGAAATCGGCAACCTGGCGACCTTCATGTCGCACGACGTCACCGTGGAGGAAGATTGGAAACGGGCCGTCGACGACACGATAAGCATCCACGGACGTCTCGATGTGCTGATGAACAACGCTGGGGTCTGGGGCAGCGGCGCCTCGCAGGATATCGAGAAGCTCACTCTTGAGGAGTGGCGCTACGTCAACTCGATTAACAGCGACGGTGTGTTTCTCGGCTGCCGGGCCGTGATCTCCGCGATGGCCAAGGATGGCGGTGGCTCGATCATCAACGTGTCCTCGATCGCCGCACTGCGCGGCACGCCGGACCTGACCGCCTACGGCGCCAGCAAGGGAGCGGTTCGCCAGTTGACCAAATCGGTGGCGGCGCATTGCGGCCGCAACAACTATGGTATCCGGTGCAATTCGATTCATCCGGGGCTGGTGCGCACGCCGCTTGGCGAGGAGGTGATTGGGGTCTTTGGGGACGATGCTGAGAAGGTCGCCGACGCCCGTAAACGCGCTATTCCGCTCGGCGATCTTGGCCTCGTTGACGACATCGCCCACGCGGCGCTGTTCCTCGCCTCCGCTGAGAGCCGCTACGTCAATGGCTCGGAGCTGGTGATCGATGGCGGCTTCATGAGCGGTACCTGAGGCGCCGGGATATGACGGAGCAGACCGAACGGATAACGTTCACTTCGGCCGAGGGGTTCCCTCTCGTTGCCGATTGCTGGGGCGACCCGAACCGGGATCCGGTGCTGTTCATGCATGGCGGCGGTCAGACCCGGCATTCCTGGGGCGGGGCCGCGCGCCGGCTGGCAATGCGCGGCTGGCACACGATCACCGTCGACGGGCGCGGGCACGGCGAAAGCGGATGGTCGAAAGAGGGCAACTACGATCTCGACGACTATGTCGCGGATTTCTGCTGCATACTCGAGCAGATCGGTCGCAAGACGGCGGTGGTCGGCGCTTCCCTCGGTGGCCGCACCGGGCTGGTCGGCATCGGCGAGGGGCTGGAGGCGTCCAGCCGGGCGTTGATCCTGGTCGATATCGCCCCGCGGACCGAAAAGGAAGGAGTGGCGCGGATCCGGCAATTCATGCGCGCCAATCTTGACGGTTTTGCGAGCGTCGAGGATGCGGCTGATGCCGTCGCCGTCTACCGCCAGCACCGGTCGCGTCCGAAAGATATCGAAGGGCTGAAAAAAAACCTCCGCTACAAGGAGGACGGGCGCTGGTATTGGCACTGGGATCCGAAGTTCCTCAATCGCCAGGACTGGGCCGATTCAGGCCGGCGGAACCGGCTTCACAATGCCGCGCAGAATCTCGGCTTGCCGACCCTGCTGATCCGCGGCGGCGGCAGCGACGTGGTCAGCCCGGAAGGCGTTCGGGAGTTTCTCGATCTCGTCCCGCATGCGGCATTTGTCGACGTCGCCGGTGCCGGGCACATGGTGGCCGGGGACAAAAACGACGTTTTCACCGACGCGGTGGAGGGATTTCTCACCGACAGCGTCGACTCGGCTGCCGCCTGAACCGCCCGCTCTCGTAGCTTGCCAGCATTGCTGGCCTCACCCGGCAACACTCCTGGCGGCACTGTCGGATGGCGGATGCGCCATGCCGTGATCTATGTCGGAATTCATGCTAAGGCGTTCTCGGATATGGCAGTCGGGCAGGACACGCCGGTGCCACCGATACCGCAATAGCCGTCAGGGATCTTGGCCAGGTATTGCTGATGGTAGCTCTCGGCATAGTAGAAGGCCGGAGCCTCGACGATCTCAGTGGTGATGTCTTCCAGCCCAGCCTTTTGGAGAGCCGCCTGATAGGCGTCCCGAGATGCCGTGGCGATCGCCATCTGAGCCTCTGAGCAGGGGTAGATTCCGGAGCGGTACTGGGTACCGACATCGTTGCCCTGGCGCATGCCCTGGGTCGGATCGTGGCCTTCCCAGAATCGCCTCAGCAAGGCCTCGTAGCTGACCGACCGAGGGTCGAACACCACCAACAACGCTTCGGTGTGGCCGGTCAGGCCGCTGCAGACCTCCTGATAGGTCGGGTTCGGCGTGCTTCCGGCTATGTAGCCGACGGCCGTCGACCAGACTCCCTCAATCTGCCAGAAGATTCGCTCGGCACCCCAGAAACAGCCCATCGCGAACAGCGCCTGTTGCATACCTTCGGGGAAGGGCGGCTTCAACGGGTTACCGCTGACGAAATGGCGGTTTTCTATCGGCATTTCCGAATCGCGCCCGGCCAGGACCTCGCCGGGTTTCGGCATCACCGGATCGGGGTTGAGAAAAGACAGCATAACGGTTTCCCTCTGTCATTGCGCGGCGCCGACGCCGTCATCCTGTTCCGGGGCGCCTCTCGCCTAGGATCGACCTGTTGTGCTTCCGGCGCAAGGGCTGTTGAGGAACCTGAGTTTGCGGGGCCTGAGTTTGCGGGGCCTGAGTCTTGACCGCGCCCCGGCCCACAAGCATGGTGCATCGCTGAGCGTCGGTGCTGAGGCTGGCGCGGATTTTCTGTTTTCCCTATCCCGTTGCGGGCAGGCCTGTTGCGACCGGGTATATCCGAATGAGCCAGATTCTCGACACCAAGGGTCTCAACTGCCCGTTGCCGGTCCTCAAGGCCCGGCGTGCGCTCCGTAACCTGGCACCGGGCGATCTGCTCACGGTCCACGCTACCGATCCGGCCTCGCTCATCGACTTCCAGCATCTGTGCAACACGAGTTCGCACGAGCTGGTCGAGAACGCCCAGGAAGGCGAGGTATTTATTTACGTCATCCGCCGCGGCGCCTGATCGCGCTCACCCGATTTCAGAGGCGGATTTCAGAGACGGAGGTCAGGCTAATCCGCGCACCGCCGCTGCCTGATCCTTCGCGGCCTTCATCATGAAGCTCGAATCACTGCCGGCCAGAATCAGCCGGGCGCCGATCGCAATGTAGGTTTTCATCAGCGTTGGGTCGTAGACGCCACCCAGGCCGAGAACTTTCCCGTGCTTCTCGCAGGCTGCCGCGGCTGTGCGGTACGCCTCTTCGACGGACGGATCACCGACCTGTCCGGGGATGCCCATCTCCATGGTGAGGTCGTTGGTGCCGATCAACAACGCGTCGACGCCATCGATGGCGGCAATGGCATCGGCGTTTTCAATGGCCTGCGGGGTTTCCAGCATGATCACCAGCATGGTTGCGGCATTGACTGCGGCGGTGGTGTCGGCGACCGATATTGGCTGGAAATCGAGTTGGGGCAGAGCGCCGGTGACTGATCGTTTTCCAAGCGGCGGATACTTGGTGTTTTCGACCATCTTCGCTGCTGTTTCCGCATCGTCGACATGCGGCACGACGATGCCCTGGGCCCCGGCGTCGAGAACGCGTGTGGCGTGAAAGTGCTGGAAGCCAGGCACCCGGACGATCGGCGTGATACCGGCGTCTTGGGCGGCAACGCAGATCTGCGCCGCGATGTCGACGGACATCGAGTTGTGCTCCATATCGACGAACAGCCAGTCATAGCCGGCCGTTTTCATCATTTTCGCAATCTCGACAGTGCGCGCGAGGCGCAACCCGACGCCGAGCGCAAGGCCGCCGGCCGCGAGTGCTTCCATAGCGGCGTTTTTGATCACAGGTGCAGTCACAGGCGTTGCTCCGTGGTTTTCGGGGGATTGAGCATCTCGGCGCTGACGTAGGTCGGGTTTCGTTTGATCACGCCCTTGCGCGGCCCACTCAAGGCCTTGTTGGCGAAGGCGTCGTCGAGTGGCCGCGCCTTCGAATAGTTGAGCCACAGCCGATAGAGAAGTCGGCGTTTGGCAGGGTCTTCATAGTCGGTAAAGCCGGAACGAGCGTGAAGAATGACGTAGTTGTTGAGCCACTGAATGTCACCGGGTTCGAAGGTCATCGAGAGTTCGATATCAGGCCGGATGGCGGCACCACCGATGAAGTCGATGGCCTCCTGCTCGAGTGCATCGAGCCCGCTTCCCGACTTGGTGGCGCCCGCCTCGATCGCCTTCTGGTTGAAGCGGCAGGCGATGTGTCCTTCGTGCCAGCTGTAGACAGGAACCCGGTGGGTTACCTCGTCGGGAGCACCGGCCGGGCCCTTGCCGTCGAGCTCGTAGTGGAACCCGCGATGAAGCGCCGGCAGGTATTCCGGATGCTTGTCGAGAACCTCGTTGTAGATCGTCATCGAGCTGCGGACCGTGCTTTCGCCACCCGATTTCGCAGTTCTGACGCAGAGCAGTCCGACGATGTCGGTGATGTCGCAATGCGGCCGGAGCAGGGCCGAGGTCATGCTGCCACGATGTTCGGATTTTCTGTAGTCGAAGCCGAGATCGGTGATCTCCTGCATCAACTCGCCCTTGATGTTCTGGGATTCGGCGTTGCCGATATGCGCACCGATACCCCAGTAGATCCGGCGGATGTCCTCGTGACTGTAGCGGTCGACCGGAAAACCGCGCATCAAAACCACACCGTAGCCGTATTCGAGTTCATCGCCCAGACGATCGAGTTCCTTGGCGAATCCGGACAGCGGGAAGTTGTCCTTGGTGACCTCCTGTTCGGCGAGTCCATTTTCCTTCGAGAGGCGCAGCGCCGCATCGAGTTCCTCGATATGCTCCGGCTGCATCACCCAGATCCACGATCGGTCTTTCTCGAGTTCGGCACTGTACCATGCACAAGGCCGGTCGATGCGCCGCGGATGGTCAGCACTTCCGCCGACCGGCGCTTTCACATCCGCTGTGTTGTTGCTTTGCATGCGTAAAGTGTCCCCGAATTCCGGTGCCGCTTCTGCCAGAATTAGTCTAGCGTGGCCGGATGCCGGTTCAAACCTTGCGGAGCCTATACTGATCTTCCATTGTGCTCTGGGACAGGCTCAGGAAACACAGAGCCCGGGAAACACAAGGGGAAGTGAAACAATGAGCGCAGACGGCGACAAGGTTTCTGCAGTAGCGGAGCGGCCGTCCGCGGCCCTGCGCCGGATGGTGGCCGCAGGGAAGTTTGTTTACATGCCCGCCGTCCACGACCCGCTCGGCGGCCGTCTGGTGCAGCACATGGGATTCCCCGCCGCCTATGTCGGCGGCTACGTCACCGGGGCTTCGCTGGCTGCAACCGAACCGCTGCTGACAATGACCGAGCAGGTCGGTACTGCCGGTACGGTTGCCCGGGCGGTTTCGATCCCGGTCGTCTGCGATGCGGGTGCCGGATTCGGCGAACCTCTGCATGTGACGCGGACGGTGCGCGAGTTCATCCATGCCGGCGTCGCCGGCGTCCATATCGAGGACCAGCTCTACCCGAAGCGGGCCCATTATCATAAGTACGTCGCCCATGCGGTGACAGCCGAGGAGCTGGTCGACAAGATTCGCTGGGCCGTTCACGAACGCGACCGCGTCGATCCCGATTTCGTGGTTATCGCCCGCACCGACACCTGCCGTTTCGAGGGTCTCGACGAAGCGGTGCGTCGGCTCAACCTGGCCGCCGAGGCTGGCGCTGACATGGGCCTTTTATTCCCGATGGATGACGAACAGGCCACCCGGGCGCCGAAGGAGTGCACGGTGCCCCTGGTTTACGTCCAGAGTCGGGGCAACCGGGAGGGTCGGCCGGTTTATTCCCTGAAAGCTCTCGAGGAGATGGGGTACGGCGCCTGCATCGATGCCCAGCTCTGCATGCTGGCCAGTCTGGACGCCAGCCGCAGGGCGCTGGAGGAGATTCGCGCTGATGGTGGGTTTACAGGTATGACCGATGAGCAAATGGTCGAGACGCGTCAGCTGATCGAGGATCTGATCGACCTCGAGGATTTCTACGAGATCGAGGAGCAAACCGTTGAGGGCAAGAGGTGGGGCAAACGCTGAACGAGGGAAAGCCCGCAAGCCGGATCCCAGCCCAGGGTGGCACGGGAGCCGGGTTCTGCGGTCATCATGGCGCGCCGCCTGCGCGGGCGGTGCGTGCAGCGTCGCGGTTTATTCGCCCATACTCTCCCTGATCGCCGTGCCGGCTTCTGAAGGCGTGTCGAGTACGGTGACGCCAGCCGCCTCGAGCGCGTCGCGTTTTGCCGCATAGGATCCCTTGCCGCCCATCACAATCGCCCCCGCATGGCCCATACGCTTGCCTGGTGGAGAGGCGGCGCCAGCGATAAAGGCAACGATCGGCTTTTTCATTCCACGTGCGTATTCGGCCGCGTGCTCCTCCATCGCGCCGCCGATTTCGCCGACCATGACAACGGCTTCGGTGCCTGGATCCCGATCAAGCGTTTCCAGCGCCTCGGCGGTGGTGGTGCCAACGACCGGATCACCGCCGATGCCGATGAAGGCGGAAATCCCGAACCCGGCCTCGACGACCTTGAGGCAGATCAGGGTACCGAGGCTGCCGCTACGTGAGATCACGCCGACCTTGCCCGGACGGAAGATGGTGTCGTTGAAGGCTGGCATGAACCCGACGAAGTTTTCCCCGGGTGTGACCAATCCAGCCGTGTTCGGTCCGATCACCTGGCATTTCGCCTCGCGGGCAGCGGCGAGAAAATACATCACGTCCTGGACCGGGATGTGCTCGGTCAAGCAGACGATCTTGGAGATGCCGGCTCCTATGGCGTCGAGCGCCGCTGCCTTGACCCCCATCGGGGGTATGAACATCACCGAGACGTCGACCGCCGTCTCGGCGGCGGCGTCGTGGGCCGAGGCCCAGACCGGATACCCGGCATGGGTGGTGCCGCCTTTCTTCGGATTGATGCCGCCGATGATCTTGGTTCCGTACTCGGCCATGCGTTGGGTCCAGAACGTGCCCTGCTTGCCGGTAATCCCCTGGACCAGGACCGTTTCGCCCGCGCGGACAATCATTGTGCCGCCGCAACCGCGGCCTTCACCGCGTCATCCATCAAGTCGTAGGGCTCAAGGTTCAACTGTTCGCGCACCATGGCGATGGCCTCCGCCTCGCCGGTGCCGTGGATGGTGAAAAACACCGGGATCGACGGATCGAGCTCCTGCCAGGCGTCGACGATCGCTTCGGTCATCACGTCGGTGCGGGCAAAGGCGCCGCAGAAATTGACCAGCAGGGCGCGCACCTTCGGATGGGCGAGCGCCAGCTCAAGGGCCGGTTTCCCGAGGGTGTAGGCGTCACCGCCGATCTCGAGGAAATTCGCCGGCGCTCCGCCGTAATGCCGGACTGCGTCCATCGTGGTCATGGTCAGCCCGGCGCCGTTGGCGATGATGCCGATGGGGCCATCGAACTCGATGTATTTGAGGCCGAGAGCGCGGCCGCGGGTCTCAAGTTCGGTCAGCGGCTCGGGCACACCCTGTTGTCGGAGTTCTGACTGCCGTGGCGCTGCGGAATCATCGAGCGTGAACTTGCAGTCGAGGGCGACGACACGATCCTTCCCGGTGACGGCGAGCGGGTTGATCTCGACCAACTCGGCGTCGTTCTCCGCATAGGCTTTGTAAAGACGCACCAACGCGTCGGCGACAGGGCCGGTAGACCTCGCAAGATCGAATCCGGCGATTGCCTCACGTGCTGCTTCCTCCGACAGACCATGGCGGATGTCGATGGGAAGTCGCAGCAGGCGGTCCGGCTGCGTCTCGGCAACCTCCTCGATGTCCATTCCGCCTTCGGTCGAGAACAGCAGCAGCGGCGACTGGCTCTCGGGATCGTTCATCACTGCGGCATAGAGCTCGCGTGCGATATCGACCTGCTGTTCGACCAGCAGGCGTTCGACACGCAGGTCACCGATGGTCATGCCGAGGATGCGGGCGGCAGCGGCCTCGGCCTCCGCCGGATTCTGGGCTAGCGCGATACCGCCGGCCTTGCCGCGTTTGCCTGAAGCGACCTGCGCCTTGACGACGCATGCGCCAAGCCGCCCGGCGGCGGCCGCGGCCTCCTCTGGAGTCGCGGCAACCTCGCCTCCGGGGATCGCGATGCCTGCGGTCTCCAGCAACGGTTTGGCCGCGTACTCTTCGAAATCCATCTGCGGGTTTGCTTGCTACGGGTCTGCTTGCTACGGGTCGATTTGCTGCGGGCTTACTTGCCGTATTTTGCCCAGTAAGTCCCGAACAGCGCCTCCTCGGAGGGGCGATCCTCGGGGATCTCGTTCACCAGATGCGTGATGTTGATGAAGTGCCGGTAATTGAGGTTTTCCGAGATCGAGTTTCCGGCCCAGGTTCCGCATCCCATCGACAGGGTGAAGTTGAGCCCGTTGGAGAAGGAGCCGCCATTGCCGAAGGTATGAGGCTGGTTGACGATGACCCGGACGACCCTGAGGTCCTCCGCCAGTTCGCGTGCATGGATCGCCTCGGCTGTGTGGATGCCGACTGAGTGTCCGGCACCCTGGAAATCGAGGATATCCTGCACATGCGCCTTGGCGTGCGCGAAGTCGCGGGCCCGGTAGACGGTCAGCACAAGCGACAGTTTCTCGCCGGAGAAGGGATGATCCGGCCCGATGCCCTCGTCCTCGACTATGAGGAACTTGGCGGTTGCCGCCGCCTGCGGCAGTTCGGCCACCGCGGCGATCGCCTCACAGCCGCGGGCGATCAGGTGGCGGTTCAGCTTGCCGTTTTGCCACAGCGCCGCCTCGATGCGGCGGCACTCCTCCGGCCCGGCCCGCCAGCCGCCGGCGCGCTCGAGAGCGGCAATGCCGTCCTCGTAGATATCATCGAGGATGGTGACCGAGTTCTCCGAAGAGCACGAGGTGGCGTTGTCGAAAATCTTCGATGCGCAGATCTTTTCCGCTGCGTCGTCGAGATCGGCGGAGGAATCGATGATGACCGGGACATTGCCGGCGCCGACACCGATCGCCGGTGTGCCGCTGGAGTAGGCGTCGCGAACGTTGGACTGGCTTCCGGTCACGACGACGAGGTCGGCCATCTGCATCAGGGCGCGGGTCGCCTCCTTGGTGACCGGCTTGCCCAGAATCTGCACCAGATCCTCCGGCATATCGATCTTCTTCAGTTCGGCGCGCATATAGTCGACGGCGCGTGCGGTGGTAGTCCATCCGGCCGGGGATGGGGCGATGATGACGGCGTTGCCGCCCTTGACGGCCATCATCGCCTTGTTGACCGGGGTTGCCGCCGGATTGGTTGAGGGCGTGACTGCTGCCACGACGCCGACCGGTTTGGCGTATCTGACCACGCCCCTGTCCTCGTCGATGACGCCGACGGTCCTGACCCGCATGAGGTCGCGCAGGGTGCCGAAGTTCTTGCGCTGGTTCTTTATAATCTTGTCGGGCGCGTTGCCGAGGCCAGTGTCGCGCACCGCAAGTTCGGCGAGTTCGCGGGCCCGGCTCTCCTCATAGATCGACCAGGCCAGCGCGGTGACCGCCTCATCGATCCGCTCCTGTCCGGCGTCCTCAATGGCTTCCATTGCCGCACGGGCCTGGGCCACAAGGATGCGGACGGCAGCTTCGCCTCCGCCCTCCTGGATGCCCCCGGCAGCCTTGCGCTGCTGTACAGCCGCATCGTTCATGCTCGGTTCTCCCTGTTCTGGGATTCTCGCTATCCGGCGCTGCCCTCAATACGGGTCAGGTCCGGAAATCCGGGTCAGAATTGATGCCTCAATCTATAGTGTGCGACGGCATCCGATGCAAAATACCGGGGAAAAATATTGATGCAAAATACGGATGCAAAATACCGGTGGACAAAACGCCGGGACGAAGTGCCAGGCGCCGGACACGCAAACACAGCAAACACAATGGAGTGACAGATGCGGCTCGAGAGATTCACGCTCCGGAGACTCGCCCTGCCCCTGGGCGAGCCCTACCGTACCGCCATTGCCGACATCACCATCTTCGATACGCTCTTTGTCGAGATTACCGCCGATGGTCGCACTGGCTTCGGCGAAGCGACGGTGCTGACCGGATACACCCCGGAGACGCCGGACCAGAGCTGGACCGTCGCCTGCCATCTCGCCGAGGCGGCGACGGGAATGATGGCGGAAGACGGGCTGGCGCTGTTCGAGCAATCTCGCCGTGCGATGCCATTCACCGTTTCCGGGTTGGTGATGGCGGTCGAGATGCTCGGTGGCCACGAGATCCTGCGGGCGTGCGGCTCGGTCCCGCTGCTGGCCAGCCTGAACGAAACTCGACCCGGGGCGATCGAGGACTCGATCGAGGAGAAGGTCGCGGCCGGCTACGGGGTCCTTAAGGTCAAGGTGGGGTGGGGTCTCGAGGATGATCTCGAGCGCCTCGCCCTGATCCAACGCGCAGTCGCTGGCCGGGTCCGGCTTCGCGTCGACGCCAACCAGGGTTACACCCCGGAAGACGCCGTTGCCTTCGTGCAGCGGATGTCGCCCGAAGCCATCGAACTGGTCGAGCAAACCTGTGTTGCCGGCGACTGGGACGCGGCTGTCGCCGTGCGCAAGGCCGCCCGGGAGAGCAGTGGCGTGCCGCTGATGCTGGACGAGTCGATCTATGACGAGGGGGACATCGACAGGGTGGCCGAACTCGGGGCGGCGGACTGGATCAAGCTTAAACTGATGAAGGTTGGTGGCCTCGAACGCTGCGTTACCGGCCTGGAGCGGATTCGCGCACAGGGAATGACCCCGGTACTGGGCAACGGCGTGCAGTCTGATTTCGCCTGTTGGACCGAGGCCTGCGTGGCGCGCCGGGGTGTCGACAATGCCGGCGAGATGGTCGGATTTCTGAAAACCTCGACCCGCCTTCTCGCCGAGCCACTGGTGGTCCGGGACGGGGCCCTGATTCTGGAGGCGTTGCCCGACAACGTCTTTTCGCCACCGCTCGATCGCGACGCGCTCGAGGGCTGCACCGTCGAGACGCGCGTCTTTTCCGCCTGATCCGGATCTCTGGTGCCTGGTCTGGGCGCCTGGTCTGGGCGCCTGGTCTGGCGCCTGGTCAGACGGGGATCGGGCGGGCACCCTTGATCTGGGTGCGGCGCATGTGGCGCCGAGCCTTGGGATCGAAGGCGTCGCGACGGTGCATGGTGCAACGGTTGTCCCAGATCAGAACATCGCCGACGCGCCACTGGTGGTGCCAGGTGTATTCGGACCGCACCGCGCTCTCCCAGATCTCGTCGAGAAGGGCTTCGGATTCTGCAACGGGAAGATCGGGGATGTAGCTGTAGAGGCGGCGGCCGAGATAGAGCGCCTCCCTGTTGGTTTCGGGGTGGACCACGACCATCGGGTGGACCGTGCCGGGCGAGATGGAGACGTCGGTGGTCTCCGTGTACCCCTCGCGCAGCCTGCCGGCGCTCGTCGTCGATGCATCATGTTTCACGGCAAGGTTGCGGACCTTGTCCCGCAGCGCCTGAGGGAGTCCCTCATAGGCTTGGTACATGTTGCAGAAACCGGTGTCGCCGCCGACTTCTGGCACTTCCCTTGCGAACAGCGCGCTCGCCATGGCTGGCTCCGATATATAGTTCATGTCGGTATGCCACCTGGCCTCGTCGTCACCGAGAACGCCGATCGCGATACCGTTCTCGCGCAGATTCGAAACGACAAGAATCTGCGGCATCATGCCCTGGGCGCGCGTACCTTTCTCGTTGGGCGGTATCTCGTAAAGGGTGCCGAAGCGTCGACTGAAATCGACCAACGCCTGGTCGGTTAGCGCCTGATCCCGGAACAGCAGGACGAGGTTGTCGAGCCATGCCTCGTGGATCATGGTGAAAGCACTGTCGTCGACGCTGTTTAGATCGATGCCGCGTAGCTCCGCGCCGAGAGCGTCGGAAAGGGGAACAATCTCGATGCCGGAGGCGTTTTGCGTCGTTCCTGCTGTCGTTCCTGCTGTCGTTCTTGCTGTCATGGCCTGATTCCTCGCTCGTCCCATGTCAAAAAATCTATCTGGCCCACTAAAAATCAAAAGGCCTGCTAAGAAAACCGGAAGTAAAAATCGAAGCAATCGGGGCGGTTTCGGCCCGTGCGGGTTCTGGTAATAGAGCGCGGGACGTGCTTTTTAGGGGTGGGATCTTGGGAGGTATGTTTTCCAGGGGCGCTTTTGCGGGGTGAGGGAACAAGCGGATGACTGAAAAACACAATGTCTTGATTTTAGGGGCGTCCTACGGCTCCCTGCTTGCCACCAAACTTTTGATGGCCGGCCATTCGGCAACACTGATTTGCCTGCCTGCTGAAGTCGATCTGATCAATGCGGAGGGCGCCGTCATCCGGATGCCGATCAGGGGCCGTGACGGGCTGCTGGAAATCCGCTCGCAGGATCTTGGCGGCGCGCTGGCGGCGGCAGGTCCGGGCGCGGTGGATGTGAACGATTTCGATCTCGCCGTCCTGGCCATGCAGGAACCGCAATACCGCTCGCCCGAGGTGCGCGACCTGTTGCATCGCGTCACCGGTGCGGGCCTACCCTGCATGTCGATCATGAATATGCCGCCATTGCCCTACCTCAAGAGAATTCCCGGGCTCGACACCGATGCATGCCGGGACAGCTACGCCGATGCGATTGTCTGGGACGGCATCGATCCCGCGCTGATGACCCTTTGCAGCCCAGACCCGCAAGCGTTCCGGCCGCCGGAAGAGCCGGTCAATGTGCTCCAGGTGCGGCTGCCGACGAATTTCAAATCGGCCCGTTTCGAATCGGATGCCCACACCACGATCCTGCGCCGGCTTGAAAAAGACATCCAGGATGCCCGTTTCGACGCCGATGGTGAATCGCTCGAAATCCCGGTCAAGCTGCGTGTCTATGAATCGATCTTCGTCCCGATGGCGAAGTGGTGCATGCTGATCGCTGGGAACTACCGATGCGTCCAGGCCGACGACATGCGCCCGATTCGCGATGCCGTGCACACGGATCTCGACGAGTCCCGAAAAATCTATGAGTGGGTGGCGGAGCTGTGCGTCGGGCTTGGGGCCGATCCTGCGGACATGGTGCCGTTCGACAAGTACGCGAACGCGGCCGAATCCCTGATCACGCCGTCTTCGGCGGCACGCGCGCTTGCGGCCGGAGCGCCGAACATCGAAAGGGTCGACCGCCTGGTGCAGACGGTCGGTGCCGGGCGTGGGCTGCAGCTCGATGCGATAGATGAAACGGTTGCTCTCGTCGATGGCTGGCTGGAGCAGAACCGCGAGAAGGCCGCCTAGGGACACCCCGCGAATACGAGCGCCGGCACGGGACCGCCCTCCTGACTACCCGTCCTGGGCTGCCCGTTCTGGCCTGCCCGGCCTCCCTCCTGACTCTCTCTCCTGAAGACCCTGCAAGGCGACCGTAGATGTCGTGGGTGGTCAGGCTCGGGCCGTTCCTGTTCGTACTGTTATGGAGTTCCGCTTTCGTCGGAGCGAAATACGGACTCCCCTATGCCGAGCCACTGACCTTCATGTGGCTGCGCCTGCTTCTGGTCACAGGCGCTTTCCTGCTCATTGGCCTGGTGCTTCGTGCGCCCTGGCCGCGCGACATGCGAACTGCGGGGCATATCGGGTTCGTCGGCTTCCTGGTCCAGGGGCTCTATCTCAGCGGAACCTTCGTCTCGCTTGACCGCGGCGCCTCGGCTGGAATGGTTTCGCTGGTACTCGGGATGCAACCGGTTCTGACCCTGGGCCTGGTGAGCCTGCTGTCCTGGAGTCGGGTTCCCCTGACCCAGTGTGCGGGCGTCCTCCTGGGCCTTGTGGGGCTTGTCCTTGTGGTCCACGACAAGCTCGGTCTCGGCGAGATCAATGCCGCAAACCTGTCGCCGGTGGGCATCGGGCTGGTCTGTATAACGGCTGGGACGCTCTATCAGCGGCGATTCTGCACCGGCATGAACCTGGTTACAGGCAACGCAATCCAGGCTGCCGTGGCCACGGTCACCACGGGCCTTGGCGCACTGGCTTTCGAGACCATGGAAATCGACTGGAATCCGCATTTTATTGGCGCTCTGGCCTGGCAGGTGCTGGTGGTATCGCTGGGCGCCCATACCCTGCTACTGTTTATGCTGCGGAACGACCAGGCGCTCAAGGTCTCGAGTCTCTTCTACCTGACGCCGCCGACCGTAGCCGTGATGGCCTTTTTCATTTTTGACGAGATGTTCACCGCTGCGGCACTGCTAGGTTTCACGGTGAGCGTCACGGGCGTTGCCCTGGTCGTGCGTGGCTTCGCGAGAAGGGATGCGAAACTGGAGCTTTGATGGCCGAAGTTCTTGACGGGCCGTCAGAACAGTTCTGTGACGCTATTGAATACGGGAGGGATGCGCAGCGTCTGAGAGGCAAGAAGTTTCGTAAGCTGCGCCGAGTGTTTGAGGTTGTTAGGGTTCGGAACTAAGGAGTAACTGCCAAACTCTCCGAAGCTCCGCCATTCACCTTGATTTAATGATATCTTCGTATTACATATTAATGTTCTTGTGTAATACGAAGATATCATTATGCCGACACCGCATCGACCGCCACCCGCATCGCGCCGCGCTTTGCGCAAGTTGGGTGAAGACATTCAGGAAGCACGCCTTCGGCGTAAGCTTCCAATGGATGTCGTTGCAAGCCGAGCGGCGACATCGCGCCCGACACTTGCCCGAATCGAAAAGGGAGACCCAGCTGTCAGTATCGGCATCGTTGCTGCCGTCCTACAAGCGCTGAACCTGCTTGAACGCCTCGAGGATGTCGCAGACCCAAGGCATGACGAGGTCGGGCAGGATATCGCTAGGCAAGAACTGCCCAAGCGCGCTTATGTCGCCAAGCCTCGAAAGGCATCTGACGGTGGCTGACGTTGAGGTATTCCTGGATTGGCGAGACCAATGTCGCCGGATCGGATTGATGCGACGACATCCGGCGCGTGGGCGTGAAACCGTAACATTCGAGTATGATCCGGGCTGGGTTGCGTCTGCAGAAAGTCTTTCCATCGATCCGTCGCTGCCGATTGGTCCGGGAATCTTCCGACCGCCCGCGGGTCAGGACATGTTCGGGACCCTCGGCGATTCTGCACCCGACACTTGGGGGCGCACCTTGATGCGCCGGCGGGAACGCCGGCAGGCGGAGCGGGAAGGACGGCCGGTTCGGACGCTTCAGGAAGCCGATTACCTACTGGGTGTTTCCGATGAAACGCGGCTTGGAGCCCTACGATTTCGGTGGGAAGGTGACGAGATCTTTCAGGCACCGCAAGCGATTGGGGTTCCAGGCATAGTGGCGCTGGGACAGTTGCTGGGTGCTTCCGAACGCATCTTGCGCGGCGAAGAAACGGACGAAGATCTTCTTCTGATCTTTGCGCCAGGATCCTCCCTTGGTGGTGCGCGGCCAAAGGCGTCGGTGATTGACCAGCACGGACATCTTTCCATTGCGAAGTTTCCAAAGGAGACCGACGAATACTCCATGGAACGGTGGCAGGCCATTGCTCTCGATATTGCGACCACCGCAGGAATCAATGTGGCGCACCATGACGTCGTGGAGAACAACGGCCGGCCGATCTTTCTGTCCCGTCGATTTGATCGAAATGGGGATGAACGCATTCCTTTTCTTTCAGCGATGTCGATGACCGAACATCGTGATGGCGAACGCGGAAGCTATCTTGAGATCGTTGATGCACTGACTGAGCATGGCGCCGATGCGGCGGGCGATAGACCGGAGATCTTCAGGAGGATCGCCTTTTCGATCCTCACTTCAAACACGGATGACCACTTACGCAATCACGGCTTCTTGTGGCTTGGACAACTCGGTTGGACCTTATCTCCGGCCTACGACATCAATCCGATGCCGGAAGATCTCAGGCCTCGCATTCTGTCGATAAACATTGATTTCGATGATGGCACGTGCTCGATCGACCTCCTTAGGTCTGTTGCCGAGGAGTTTGCTTTGAAGCGATCCGACGCCGATGAACTAATCAAAGACGCTGCATCGGTTGTTCAGAACTGGCGCGATTTTGCCCATAAGCGTGGCGCCCCTGAAACTGAAATACGCCGCATGGAAAGCGCCTTCCAACATGAAGATCTGGAAAAGGCGCTTGCACTTTGACGAATAGCCGAGCCTTCCACCCGACACCATGAAGTCGAGTGGATCAGGAAGCGATCCGATAGACCCGCCCGCGACCGTCGGCCTTTTCGGAGACAACATTGAGCCCAAGCTTCTTCTTAATGGTTCCAGCGATTGCACCACGCACTGTGTGCGGTTTCCAGCCTGTGGCATCGACGGTTTGCTGAATGGTGGTGCCTTCTGGCGCCGCCCTTGACAGCAGGTTCCGGGCGACCGTATCGCACCGGAGCTGGAGGCGGTATTGGCCGCTTTGCAACCGGGTGCAGCGCGACAAAAAAGATGAGAGTCCAGCGTCAATCAGGATGAGAACGCGGGGGGCTCGTAGGGGGCGTAGCCCGACTGGAGAGGTCCAACCCCCGCGTTTCGCCCCAATCGGGCGGGTCTGACGGTCGTGATCGGCTCGGATATGGAAAGATTTTCTGCGAAGGGGATCGTTCATGCCGGGCTGTCATGTCACTGACCAACAAATGAGGCTCTTTATGGCGCTCAGATCGACCCATTCCGTTCCCGTTGCCGCCGCCAAGGCGGGGATCAGCCAGGCAACGGGCTATCGGCTGCAAGCCGACCCAACTTTACCATCACAAAACCTGTTGCGCAATAGCCGATTTTCAGCGATGTTCATGGCTCAATGGAGAGTGAGGGCTTGTCTATGAGGGTTTTGAAGGTTTTGCGGGGGCGCGCTGATTTGTTTTTCCGCCTTTCAGGTATCCGTCTTCAGGATTTCGAGGCATTGGTTGTTGTTCTTCATCCGATCTGGCTTGAACGTGAGCACCACCGGCTTTCACGTGAAGACAGACAACGCGCGATCGGTGGCGGGATGAACTACCGTTTGGAATTTGCCGAGCAATTGCTGCTCTGCTTGATGTATTATCGCACCTATACCAGTCAGGCCTTTATGGGTCTTCTGTTCGGTGTCTCGTCCCCTACGGTTTGCCGTCGGATTGCTGCCATGACAGAATTGATGGCAGGACATTTCCGGATGCCGGAGCGCAAGATCAGGCTGTCGGCGTCAGAGAGGGATGACCTGCTTTACCTGATGATTGATGGCACGGAGCGTCCGGTTCAACGCCCGAAAAAGCTCTCGCATCGCAAGGCGAAGTATTCCGGCAAGAAAAAGCACCACACGGCCTCACATCAGATCATCACCGATGACAAAAAACGGGTTCTGGCGGTTGGTCCGGCGCAACCCGGGCGCGCACATGACAAGCGTATCTACGACGAGGCGCGCGTGGATAAGCCACCGGGTGTGCTTGTACTTGGTGATCTCGGTTATCTGGGAACATCGCTTGAAATCCCGCTCAAAGCCTCAAAGAACCACCCCCTTACGGACGAACAGAAAACTTACAACGCTTGGCACGCAAAGCTACGTATCGGCGTGGAGCACGGTATTGGCCGGATGAAAAAGTTCGGAATATTTGCCGAAACTCACCGCGGCAACCGGCAGGAAAACATGATTGCCAAGAACGTCGGGGCGCTGGCAAACATGAATTTGAAAACAGCCTGACCAAATCGGTAAGGATACATCCGTTCTCAGCTACCTGATGTTATTGTGAATCAGGTCTACAGAAGAAGGCCCCTCGCGGCCGGCGACGCCCGGACCCGCTGGCGGATATTTTTGTTGCAGAGGTCGTGCCGCTTCTGCGGTCCTCACCGGGGATCCGGCCCGTGGCGGTTTACGAGGAGCTTCTGCGCCGGCATTCTGATCTGGGCACGGGCATCCGACGGACTCTGGAGCGACGGATACGCGCCTGGAATGCGGAACACGGCCCTGCACAGGGCGTCATTTTCCGGCAGACCCACACACCGGGCAAGATGGGCCTGTCGGATTTCACCGCCATAGGCAAGTCGGGCGTGACCATTGCCGGTGAAGCACTGGACCATCGGCTGTATCACTTCCGGCTTTCCTATAGCGGGTTTCAGCACGCCCACGTCGTGCTGGGCGGCGAAAGCTATGTGGCGCTGGCTTGAGGGGATTGCAGAACGCCCTCTGGACGCTCGGTGGCGTGCCACACAACCATAGAACTGACAGCCTGTCGGCGGCCTTCAAGAACCTGGATAAGTCATCCCAGGCCGATCTAACCCGAATATTTCATGAAGACGTCCGGCCGGTTGGTTTTCCGCCTCAATTCGGCTTTTCGTGGTGTCTCTGACATAGATTTCCTGTGTATTCGGGCAGAGCCTGGCGTTCAGCCGGTATATTTGGCGGCTGAGCCGGTCTTTTTGCGGATTGCGGGCAGGCGGAAGCACCTGCGCCCCGCGCATTTCCCTGAATGGTGAAGCCGGGGTTTTCCCCGGCTAGTCTGGGACCAGCCTGCGGGCGACGAGGCGGAACAGGTCCTCGTCGGGGCAGGCACTGGACATCATAAAGCGGACCCGGCGGGTGTTCCGCTGGATGATGGCGCCGATCTTCAACAGGCGCAGGCGAATGGTTCCGCACCGGGCGCGGGCCATGCGGGTGCCGGTGAGGCCGATCCGGCGGATGGCTTCCATGAGGGTGTAGGCGAGAGCGGAGAGCAGCAAGCGGAACTGGTTGGGCCACCATTTGTGGCAGCTGGTGCGGTCGGCGAAGAGGTCGAGTTGCTGTTCCTTGATGCGGTTTTCCATCTCGCCGCGGGCGCAGTATCGTTCCTCGTACAACGCCTGTGCGTTGCCCGGAAGGCTGGTGACGATATAGCGGGGGTTGGCCCCTTTGGCCGAATGCTCGATCCGCGCGATGACCCGGCGTTCGCTGCGCCAGGTGCCGGCGGCGTAGGTAAATTCGCCGAACAGGCGCTGTTTCTCCCCCGACGCCTCAAAGTCCCGGGCCGACCGGTCCAGCCACGGCTCCGCCAGATCGTTCAGGCGGGTGTTCCTGGCGATGCCGACGATATAGTCCACATCATGCCGGTCGCACCAGTCCATCATGCGGTGGCGGCAGAAGCCGGAATCCCCGCGCAGGATGATCCGCACCTTCGGCCAGACCCGGCGCAGGCGCCGCACCAGCAGGGCCAGGATCGCCCAGGCGTGTTTGGCGCCGTCGATGTTCGAGGGCCGCAGGTAGCTGACCGGAAGCTGATCGCCACAGAACACATAAAGCGGCAGGAAACAGTCGTGGTCGTAACAGGCCTGAAAGAAACGGCCCTCCTGGTGGCCGTGAACCGCATCGTCGGTGGCGTCGAAGTCGAGGACCAGTTCGTCGGGCGGGTGTTTGCACGAGGCGATGAAGGTCTCTATCAGGACCTCGTGCGCGGCCCAGGCCACCTGGCGGTCGGCCGTGTTCTCGAACCGGCATAGCGTCGACGGACTGGCTAGCGGCTGATCCCGATCGGCCGCCGTCTGCAATGCCTGGTCGTGGCGCAGGGCGTCGTGGTCGTTCAGGTCCTCGTAACCCAGGGGCAGGCTGTAGATCCGTTGCCGCAGCATATCTCGCAAACTGTGCTCAACCTTGCCCGCCTGCCGGTCGTCGGACAGCCGCCGGGCAAGCGATGCCGTCAATCCCGGCAGGTGATCCGCCCCGCGCAGCAGCAAAACGCCGCCGTTGCTCGTCACATGACCTCCATCGAAGCCGGTGGTTACCTGGCGTTTACGACAGGTTGGAAATTCCAGATGGTCGGGGGTACAATCTGTCACCGCTAAATCCTCGTGTTTGATCATTTTAAGCAACTGAATCATAACACGAATACGGGATTTAGCGGTACCTGTTCATGAAATATTCGGGTTAACCGACCGCTTGGACGCCCTGTGCAGCCATTATGGAATGACGCCGACGCGCAACAACAAGGGCGTCGCACACGAGAACGGTTCCATCGAGAGCCCCAATGGTCATCTGAAGCGCACCATCGAGGACGCGCTGGTCATGCGTGGGTCGCGCGACTTCGAAAGCTTCCAAGACTATCGTCGCTTCATCGATGAGATCGTGGGCCGGATCAACCTCCGCAATGCCAAGCGTATCGACGCGGAACGTGCGAGCCTCAGATCTTTGCCGGCGCGGCGGACCACGGATTACGAGGAGGTCACGTTGCGCGTCACGTCCTCCGGGGGCTTCACCTTGCGCAAGGTGCTCTACACCGTGCCATCCCGGTTCATCGGGCATCAGCTGCGGGTTCGGCTCTACGATGATCGGCTGGAGCTGTTTCTTGGGGGCTCGGCCCTGATGACGCTGCCGCGCGGTCGTGCATTCCGTGACGGAAGCCATGGCATGTGGTCAATGACCACCATGTCATCCATTCCTTACGCAAAGAACCCATGGCGCTGATGGGGCTGGTTTAACGGGAACAACTCTTTCCGCGTCGAGCGTTCCGCGACATGTTCGCATTCCTGCTGGAGCAGACCAGTGAGAAGGCGGCGTGTCGCATGACTGTCAATCTTCTGGCGCTGGCACACGACCGGGGTTGCGAGGCTGAATTGGCAGCGCAATTTGAGGAGGGCCTGCGCCAGAAGCGCCCGCCTGACATGGCGGCCCTACGCGCACTGTTCAGCTGAATTAGTTCCGATCTGATCTGACACCGCCCCTTCCCAGCAAGCTACAATGGGGCGGCGCATCTCTTGTTTGAGATGATGGTTACCGTTTTGATGGTGGTGCAAACCGAACCACAAAACGAGGAAACCACGATGTTGAGTTCTACAGATAAGATCATCCAACACAAAACTGGATTGCTGAACCTGGCTGAGGAGCTGGGCAATGTATCGAAGGTCTGCCAGGTCATGGGCATGTCGCGTGATACTTTCTACCGCTACAAATCGGCGGTCGAGGATGGCGGCGTCGAAGCCCTGTTCGAGCGCACGCGGCGCAAGCCCAACCTGGCCAACCGGGTGGATCAGGCGACCGAAGACACCGTCATCAAGTCCGCCACGGACTTCCCGGCCTATGGCCAGGCCCGCAGGATCAGCACCCGCCAGCCGGGATACGCTCGGGCAGGATCGCGCCGCGTAGCATGGCAGCAGCAGGCATGCTTTGCAGCGCCGCAAGCAGCGACGCAAGCAGGGCCTGCAGGGTGATTTCTCGGGGTGTGGGCATGGGTTTTTCAGCCACATGCGGTTACGATTATTTCACTTGATTCTGTTATTTCACTTGTTATTACGCGATTCATGTGCACATAGACACGTAAGAAAAGGGAGAGACCCGATGGGAAATATCGCCGAGAAACTTGAACATGACAGCCTTATGGACCGGCTTCCGACAGCTGAGGAAATCGACAGTGCCGCCCATGCCACCACCGCCATTGCCGTGGCGATGGAGTTGGACGGGAGTCTCAAGGTTTCTGGCGAAAACGGTGATCCGGTCAAGATTGCCCCTGCGGTTGGAGAGCTGATCATCGAATTGCTCGGGCATGTCAGCAACGGCAACATGGTAACGCTGGTTCCAGTGGGCACCATGCTGACCACCCAGCAAGCAGCTGATATGCTGAATGTATCCCGACCCTATCTGACCAGCCTTCTGAAGAAAGGCGAGATTATCTTCGAGGAAGTCGGAAAACACCGGCGTGTCCCCCTGAAGGCCCTGATGAAATACAAGGAAAACAAGGCGCGCCGACAGGAAGAAACCCTGCGGGAGTTGTCCCGACTTGGTCAGGCATATGATCGGGCATGAGCTTCGTTGCCAATCCGTTTGTTGTCATTCTTGATGCCAATGTCCTCTATCCGTTCCGGACGCGCGATGTGCTGTTCAGCTTTGCGCAGGCCGGTCTGTTCAGGGCGCGCTTCACCGATGAAATTCTTGATGAATGGACCCGCAACCTGATCCGGAACAAGCCGCAACTGGAGGGCAGCGTTCGCCAGCAAGAGGCGGTAATTCGCGCCGCATTTGATGAATGCATTGTCACCGGACATGCGCCCCTCATCCCGGGCCTGACCCTTCCGGATGAAGATGACCGCCATGTTCTGGCGGCGGCTATCAAATGTTCTGCCCAGATTATCGTAACGGAAAACCACGAGGATTTTCCACCTGACATGCTTGGGGAATATGGCGTTGAAACGCTCGGAGCCGATGATTTTCTGGCCAACACCTATGATCTCTTCCCCAAGAGCGGCGTGCGGGTTCTAAAGCAGGTCCGGCAGCGCTATGATAATCCACCATTCTCCCGATCCGAATTTCTGATGGACCTGATCAAGAGTGGCATGCCGAAACTGGCGGCATTGGCGCGGGCGGATATCGAGTATTTGTAAGGTCTGGCCGTTTCGTTTTCGGCACTCGGTTTTTGCTACAAAACCTCGGAGAGAATGAATTATTGCCCGAGGTTGCAGCGCGACAAACAAGATGAGAGTCCAGCGTCAATCAGGATGAGAACGCGGGGGGGGGTGTCTCGTAGGGAGGGCATAGCCCGACTGGCCAAAACAAGGCGCTTTATCACCTGTAACGCCTGTAATCGGCTAGAAAATCCGCAGAGCCTCGTCCCGTTTTTCGGTCTTTTTCGATTGAGAATGACGATCGCCGGGGGAGGTTCACCGAATTTTTTCGGAAATCCTTGGTGGATCCCTTGATTTATACGGGCAAGCTTCCTATCTCATCGCTTGGCACTCGCTAACTGAGAGTGCTAACAGCCGGCTACACGGGCTCTCAAGGGGCCCTGCCCGGCAGAATCGACATTTGTAATCAAAGGCAATCAAACCTCCAGGGAGAGTGTAGGAATGGCCATATCTTTCAAACCTTTGCACGACCGGGTGGTCGTCCAGCGGGTCGACGAAGACGAGAAGACCTCTGGCGGCATCATCATCCCGGACACGGCCAGGGAAAAACCCATGCAGGGCAAGGTGCTCGCCGTCGGACCGGGCAAGCAGGACGATTCCGGCAAACTCGTGCCGCTCGGTGTTAAAACCGGCGACCGGGTGATTTTCGGCAAGTGGTCGGGCACCGAGGTAAGCCTCGATGGCGACGAGCTACTGATCATGAACGAGAGCGACATCATGGGCGTTCTCGGAAAATCCAAATAAGTAGGGCCTTCGGGTCTCTGCCAATAAGAGGAGTTAGCCACAATGGCTGCCAAACAAGTCAAATTTTCCGCTGACGCCAGGGACAAGATGCTCGCCGGCGTCAACGTCCTGGCCGATGCCGTCAAGGTGACGCTGGGGCCGAAAGGCCGCAACGTCGTCCTCGACAAATCTTTCGGGGCGCCGCGTACGACAAAGGACGGTGTCACTGTCGCCAAGGAGATCGAACTCAGCGACAAATTCGAGAACATGGGTGCCCAGATGATCCGCGAGGTCGCTTCCAAGACCAACGATCTCGCCGGTGACGGGACCACCACCGCGACCCTGCTCGCGCAGGCGATCGTGCGCGAAGGCATCAAGGCCGTCGCCGCCGGCATGAATCCGATGGATCTCCGCCGTGGCATCGATCTTGCTGTCTCCGCCGTGGTGGAGGATCTCAACAAGCGCTCCCGCCGAGTGTCCTCGAACGACGAGATTGCCCAGGTCGGCACGATTTCGGCCAATGGCGACGAGGAGATCGGCAACTACCTCGCCAAGGCGATGGAGAGGGTCGGCAACGAGGGCGTCATCACGGTTGAGGAGGCGAAGAGCCTTGATACCGAGCTGGACGTGGTCGAGGGCATGCAGTTCGACCGCGGCTATCTTTCGCCCTACTTCATCACCAATCCGGAGAAGATGCTCGCCGATCTTGACGACGTTCTCATCCTGATCAACGAGGGCAAGCTGTCCGGCCTCCAGCCGATGCTGCCGCTCCTCGAATCAGTGGTGCAGAGCGGCCGTCCGCTGCTGATCGTGGCTGAGGATGTCGAGGGCGAAGCGCTCGCCACCCTCGTAGTCAACCGTCTGCGCGGTGGGCTCAAGGTCGCAGCCGTCAAGGCGCCGGGCTTCGGAGATCGCCGCAAGGCGATGCTGCAGGACATCGCGGTCCTGACCGGCGGCCAGGTTGTTTCCGAGGATCTCGGAATCAAGCTCGAGAATGTCACCATGGACATGCTCGGACGGGCCAAGCGGGTCACTATCGACAAGGACAACACGACGATTGTCGAGGGTGGAGGCAAGAAGCGCGATATCACGGGTCGTTGCACGCAGATTCGCCAGCAGATCGAGGAAACCACCTCTGATTACGACCGCGAGAAGCTCCAGGAGCGTCTTGCGAAGCTGGCTGGCGGTGTGGCGGTTCTCCGTGTCGGCGGTGCAACCGAGATCGAGGTGAAGGAGCGGAAGGATCGCGTCGAGGACGCGATGAATTCCACCCGTGCTGCGGTCGAGGAAGGTATCGTTCCGGGCGGTGGTGCTGCTCTTCTCTATGCCACCCGGGCACTCAAACGGGTCAATCCCGTCAATGACGACCAGAAAGTCGGCGTCAGCATCGTCGAGCGGGCTCTGAGCGCGCCGGTGCGGCAGATTGCCGAGAATGCCGGTGCTGATGGCTCAATCGTGGTTGGCAAGCTGACCGACGCAAAGGATCAGAACTTCGGTTATGACGCCCAGAGCGACAAGTTTGTCGACATGCAGAAGGCTGGCATCATCGATCCGGTCAAGGTCGTGCGGACCGCGCTCCAGGATGCTTCCTCGGTTGCCGGCCTCCTGATCACGACCGAGGCCATGGTCGCCGAGAAACCCGAGGCGAAGTCGGACATGCCGCCGATGCCGCCGGGAGGCGACATGGGGATGGGTATGTAATTCCCTTTACTTCCGGGCTTTGCGTCCGATTACATTTCCAGGGGCCGCGGCATAGCCGCGGCCCTTTTTTTCTGACGACGGAGCGGGAAACGCCCCGATTCGATCTATCTGATTGGCATTCAGAGAATCTTTGAGCATTCGGCGCATCTTTAGGGTTTTGTAGCAGGATTGGATGTTATGTCTTCGATGATTGACGTCAACGGCCGCAAATATCGCTGGCCGACGCAACCGGTAGTCGTCGTCTGCATAGACGGCTCCGAGCCGGACTACATGGATCTCGCCATCGCTCACGGGCAGATGCCCTGGCTCGCCGAAGCTCGGGATCACGGCACCGACCTGCTCGCCGAATGCGTGGTACCGAGCTTCACCAACCCGAACAATGTTTCAATCATCACCGGCGTCCTCCCGGACGTGCACGGCATCAGCGGCAATTTCTTCTGGGATGCCAAGCGCGAAGAGGCAGTGATGATGAACGATCCCGGCTTCCTACGCTGCGGGACCATCCTTGCCGCGTTCGCAGAGGCTGGGGCGAAGGTCGCGGTGGTCACAGCCAAGGACAAGCTGCGCCGCCAGCTGGGGGACGGTCTCTCCTTTGGCGCGTCAGGCGCGATTTGCTTTTCCTCCGAGAAAGCCGATGAGGCGACACTCGAGGAGAACGGCATCGCCGACGCGGTATCGCTCGCCGGCCTTCCGGTTCCGGATGTCTACAGCGCGGCGCTGTCGGAATTCGTTTTCACCGCCGGGGTTGCGATTATGGAACGCGACCGCCCGGACCTGCTCTATCTGTCGACCACCGACTACATCCAGCACAAGCACGCCCCCGGCAGCCCGGAGGCTGACGCGTTTTATGCGATGATGGACCGCTACTGGGCCCGTCTCGATGCGCTCGGCTGCGTGATCGTTCTTACTGCCGATCACGGTATGAACGCCAAGCACGACCCGGCGACTGGCCGCGTCAGAGCGGTCTGGCTTCAGACGCTTCTCGACGAGGCTCTGGGCGAAGGCAAAACCCGGGTCATCCTGCCGATCACCGATCCCTATGTCGTTCACCATGGGGCGCTGGGATCGTTCGCGGTTGTCTATCTGGGGCATGCTGGGGATGCCGAAGCGGTTGCGGAATGCTGCCGCGGAGCCGGAGGGGTACTCCGGGTGCTGTCCCGGGAAGAGGCCTGCGCGGAATTCGGCCTGCCGCCCGACCGGACCGGCGATCTTGTCGTGATTGGCACCCGGGATACCGTGCTCGGTACGGAGGAGAGTCGCCATGATCTCTCGGGCCTGACTGAGCCGCTGCGGAGCCATGGCGGCACGACCGAGCAAACGGTGCCGCTGATTATGAACCGGCTAACGATGACGGACGAGCGCCAATGGCGCAATTTCGACGCCTTCGATCTCGCCCTCAACTGCGCGCGCGAGAGTACCGGGACATAACAGAACGACGAGCAAAATCGAATGCACACGATCGGCTGAACGCAGACGCGTAAATTACGGAAGCGGAGAGATACTAAGGACATGGGAAGCCATATCATCGATTCGGTGGTGCTCGGAGGGGCCTTTACGGCACCGGAAGTTGCGGCGCTGTTTTCCGACGAGCAGCGGGTCCAGCGATGGCTCGATATCGAGGCGGCGCTGGCGGAGGCGCAGGCGGAAATCGGTATGATTCCCGAGGCGGCGGCGAAGGAAATCTCGTCCCAGGCCCGGGTCGAGCTTCTCGATATCGAGGCTCTTGGCCGCGATATCGCCGAGGCCGGACACCCGATCGTACCGTTTCTGCGCGCCTTCCAGGAGATCTGCGATCCCAGTGCTGGCGAGTACCTGCACTATGGCACGACAACCCAGGACATCATCGATACCGGCATGATGCTCCAGGTCAGGGACGCGTTCGCGATCCTACGCGATGACCTCGTCGATATCCGCGCCAATCTTGCCGATCAGGCGCGCCGCTACCGGGATACGGTGATGGTGGGGCGCACCCATGGCCAACAGGGCCTGCCGATCACCTTCGGCTACAAGATCGCGGTGTGGGTGGACGAGATCGATCGCCATCTCGCCCGCATCGAGGAAGCCCGGGAGCGGGTCTTCGTTGGCAACGTCACCGGTGCGGTTGGCACCATGGCTTCGTTCGGCAGTGATGGATTCGAGGTTCAGCGCCGGACTCTCGAGAAACTGGATCTCGGTGTGCCTGCAATCTGCTGGCATTCCTCGCGCGACCGCATCGCCGAGCTCGCCATGCTGCTGGTCCAGATGACCGGTACGATGGGAAAGGTCGCCAATGAAATCTATAACCTCCAGCGAACCGAGATCGACGAGGTGCGCGAGCCCTTTCACCACGGCAAGGTCGGTAGTAGCACGATGCCGCACAAGCAGAACCCGTCAGTGTGCGAGGTCGTGTACGCGGTGGCACGGCTGGTGCGGGGAAACCTGATACCGCTGACCGATACGCTCTACAGCGAGCACGAGCGCGATGCCGCATGTTTGCGGCTGGAATGGGCGGCAATGCCGGAAGCTGTGATCTATTCGGCTGCGGTTCTGCGTCAGATGAAGGTCGTGAGCGCCGACTTCCGGCCCCGGCCGGAGATGATGGCCCGCAACGTCGAGCTCCTGGGCGGGCTACTCCTGTCGGAGCGCGTGATGCTGGCCCTCGGAGACCGCATCGGTAAGCAAACGGCGCACGAGGTCGTCTACGAGATTGCCATGGGAAGCATGGAAAAGGGAATTCCATTCCGCGAGAGCTTGGCCGAGGATTCCCGCATCACCGAAGCCATGGACGCCGACCAGGTTGAAGCTCTGTTGGACCCGGCGGCCTATATCGGGCTGGCGCCGGAGATCGTTGACAGGGTTCTCGCCGGGCCGGACGGATAGAGCGCCAGCCGCCGGCTATCAGTTGCCGCCGGGGTCACCTCGCCGTCCCGCAGCCAGGATGGCAGCGGCGAGCAGATGGCATCCGGCCAGCATAGTAAACAGCAGGCCATAGGAACCGGTGCTGTCGAGCAACGCATTGGCCAGGAACGGGATTAGCACGATGCCGCTATAGGTGAGCATCTGGCCTCCGCCGCTGACCTCGGCGACGCGTCCTTCCGGGGCCAGGCGTGCCAGTTCCGAGAAGTGAAGCCCGATTGAGCCATTGGTCGAAGCACCGACAAAGAAAACAAGAGTGTAAACAGACCAACGCGACCAATCCTCGGTGATCAGGCCGGTCAGTATCATCGTCGCTGCGCTGGCGATGGCGAGGCATATAAGAATGACGCCAGCGGGAATCTGCCGGTCGGCAATAGCACCGAGGACGATGCGGGACACAATGCCGGAAAAATGCATGAACGCAAAGATGCCGCCGGCTTCGGCGGGACTCATGCCGCCATGCCGCCAGAGATACACCACCAGAAACGAGATCACGCTGAGCTGGGCGCCGGAATAGAGCATTCCCGCGAAGCACAGCGCCCGCAGCGGCCGGATCGACAGGGCAAGGCGAATCGAGGCCGCAATAGAAGACAGACCGCTGGTGGCCGGAGATAAATCGCCGGTGCCCTGCGCGATCTGCGTGCCCTGGGCAGTCTGCGTGCTTTGCGCGGCCGATGCGTCCTGAGGGTCTGATGCAGGGTTTGATGCAGGGTCTGAAGCCAGTTTCTTTGCGGATTTACCGAGACCGCCGATGCCACAAGGCACCAGCATCAACAGGGCAGCTACGGGAAGCACCGCGAGCGCGCTCTGCCACTCCCATAGCAGCACCAGGGGTGGCAAGAGAATGCCTGCCAGCATACCGCCGCCCGGCGTGGCGCATTGCTTCAGCGAGAACAGGAAGGCCCGCCAACCCGGCGGCGAAATCCGTACCAGGATCACGGACCCTATCGGATTCATTGGCCCGAGCGCGACTCCGATCAGGGCAGCGCCGAGGAAAGCGAGAAGCGGATGGGCCATGATCAGGACCAGGACGCCGGCGAAGACGAAGCACAGCATGGTCTGGAAAGCGCGGGTTGGCCCGAGCACGGCGGTCGCCCAGCCGGCCATAAGCCCGCTGATCATTGCGCCGGCATACATGGTGGACGACAGATAGCCGACCCATTCAGCGGGAATGCCGATATCTTCCGCTGCATCCGGCGCGATGACGGCAATCGCGTAGGACGCAATCGTCAGGGTAACCTGTACGGAAAAGAGGGTTCCGAAGGGTTTAGCAACGGAAGCGGAGAGAAGTTCGCGCATGTGTTATCGGCCAGGGCGGCCGGAACTACCGGGCTGTCTTATCAGGTTCATTAATGAAGCTGCCTGGTCCGGGATGTGAGGCGGAAAGTCTTGCAATATCAGCTCCGGAACGCCACAACAGAGGAAATTTCTGGCGGGTGCCAAGGGAGAATCCAGACATGCAGTATCTACACACCATGGTGCGGGTTTCGGACCTTGATGCGTCTCTCGACTTCTATTGCGACAAGCTCGGCATGATCGAAGTTCGCCGGACCGAGAGCGAGAAGGGCCGCTACACCAATTTGTTCCTGGCGGCGCCGGTAGATGTCGACCGCGCCCACGAAGAGAAGGCCCCGGTACTTGAACTCACTTACAACTGGGATCCGGAGGAGTACAAGGGTGGCCGCAATTTTGGTCACCTCGCCTTTCGCGTCGACAACATTTACGACCTGTGCGAGAGCCTCTCGAAGGGCGGAGTGACGATCAACCGCCCGCCAAGGGACGGCTATATGGCTTTTATCCGTTCGCCGGACGGGATATCGATTGAGCTGCTCCAGAACGGCAATCCGTTGCCGGAACAGGAGCCCTGGGCATCGATGGAGAACACCGGCAGCTGGTAACACGGCTGGCGGTATCACCATCTGGTGGTACCAGTTGACACTTCGTCAGTCGGTGTCGCCAAAGCGTTGGGCGATGTAGTCCTCGACGATGTCCTGAAACTGTATGGCAATATCGTCGCCGCGCAGGGTGTGGCGCTTTTCGCCGTCGATGAATACAGGCGCCGTCGGCACCTCTCCGGTTCCAGGCAGGCTGATACCGATATCGGCGTGCTTGGATTCGCCCGGCCCGTTGACGATGCACCCCATGACGGCGAGCTGCAGGTCCTCCACGCCCGGATAGTGCGCCTGCCATTCCGGCATGCGCTTCTCGATGTGATCCTGGATGCTGCCGGCGAGACTCCGGAACACAGTACTGGTGGTGCGCCCGCATCCAGGACAGGCGGTGACCTGGGGCGCAAAGGAGCGCAGGTTCATTGACTGCAAAATCTGTGAAGCGACGGCGACCTCCCGGGTCCGATCGCCTTCCGGTTCGGGGGTGAGCGAAACCCGGATCGTATCCCCGATGCCGTCTGCAAGCAGGATTGCGATCGCGGCTGTCGAAGCAACGATGCCCTTGGTTCCCATTCCGGCCTCGGTCAGGCCCAGATGCAGGGCATAGCCGCACCGTTCGGCCATGGTGCGATAGACGGCGACCAGGGTCTGGACGTCGCTCACCTTGCAGGAAAGGATGATCTTGTTGGCTGCGAGACCGATCTCCTCGGCCTGCCGGGCACTGTCGACGGCAGAGCGCACCAGGGCTTCCCGCAGGACCGCGGCGGAATCGGCAGGCTCGGTAGCCTGGGCGTTCTCGTTCATCATCTTCGCGAGCAGCTGCTGATCCAGGCTTCCCCAGTTGACGCCGATGCGCACGGGTTTTTCGTGCGTGATTGCAGTTTCGATCATCTTCGTGAACTGCGGGTCGCGCTTGTTCCCGAAACCGACATTGCCGGGATTGATCCGGTACTTGTCGAGGGCCTCGGCGCAGGCCGGATGCTTTTCCAGCAGGCTGTGGCCAATATAGTGGAAATCACCGACCAGCGGCACGGTCACGCCGCGCGCCAGGAGCCTATCGCGGATCTTCGGAACCGCCGCCGCCGCTTCCGGGCGATCGACCGTAATGCGTACGATTTCCGAGCCGGCCTGGTGCAGGGCCTCGACTTGCTCCGCCGTCTTCGCGTCGTCGGCCGTGTCGGTGTCGGTCATTGACTGGACGACGATCGGCGCGCCGCCACCGATTTCGACCGAGCCAGCTTCAACCGAACCGACTGCACATCTCAGGCTTCGGCGCCGGCCGAATAGCGACATGGGTGTGCAGTCTATTTCTATGTTCTGGCTGTTGCCGGTCATGCTTCAGTTGATCTTGGCCATGTCTCAGTTATGTCCGGCCATATTTTCAGCTGTTTCCGGTAGGCATTGTGAACTGTGCACCCTCACGGATACCGGACGGCCAGCGTGCGGAAACTGTCTTTATGCGAGTGAAGAAGCGGATCGATTCCGGCCCGTGCATCTGGCTGTCGCCGAACTTGGAGCGTTTGGAGCCACCGAAATTGTGGAACGCCATCGGTACCGGGATTGGAACGTTGACGCCGATCATTCCAACGTCGACCCGATTGGTGAATTCCCGAGCCGCATCGCCGTCACGGGTGAAGATAGCAACGCCGTTGGCGTATTCATTGCCTTCGACAAGGTCGACCGCATCATCGAAGGACGCGCTGCGCACCACCGAGAGCACCGGCCCGAAGATCTCCTCGCGGTAGATCGACATCTCCGGTTGCACCTGATCGAACAGCGTGCCGCCAACAAAGAAGCCGTTTTCATAGCCCTGCAGTACGGTTTTGCGGCCGTCGACGACCAGTTCGGCGCCGGCATCGGTGCCTTCGCCGATCAGACGCTCGACCCGGTCCTTGGCCTGGGGCGTGACCAGCGGTCCCATATCGGCCTCCGGATCGTTCCACGGGCCGATCTTCAGCCCCTGGACCCTTGGCGTGAGCGTATTCATCAGGGCATCGGCAGTGCCTTCGCCGACAGGCACGGCGACGGAGATCGCCATGCAGCGTTCGCCGGCGGATCCGTAGGCCGACCCGACCAGCGCGTCGGCGACCTGGCCCATGTCGGCGTCGGGCATGACCACGAGGTGGTTCTTGGCGCCGCAGAAGGCCTGCACCCGCTTGTTGTGCGCCGTACCCGTCCGATAGACATGCTCGCCGACCGCTGTCGAGCCGACGAAACTGACCGCCGGCACATCAGGATGCGCCAACAGGGCGTCAACGGCTTCCTTGTCGCCGTTGACGACGCTCCACACACCGTCGGGAAGCCCCGCCTCCTGCCACAGCTCGGCGAGCAGCATTGGTGCGCCGGGATCCCGCTCGGAAGGCTTGTTGACGAAGCAGTTGCCGCAGGCCACGGCCATCACGCCCATCCACAGTGGGATCATGACCGGGAAGTTGAATGGGGTGATGCCACCGACGACACCAATCGGCTCGCGAATGGAGAAGGTATCGATCCCGCCGCCGATGTTCTGGGAAAACTCTCCCTTCATCAGATGGGGAATGCCGCATCCGAACTCAAGCACATCAAGGCCGCGCTGGATGGATCCCTTGGCGTCCTCGATGGTCTTGCCGTGTTCCCGGCCGACAAGTTCGGCGATCTCGTCGATGTGCTGGAGCACCAGCTCGCGCATTTTGAAGATCACGGCGGCGCGCCGGGGTGCGGGCGTTTCGGCCCAGGTGGGAAAGACATCCAGAGCCGTCTGCACGGCTTTCCCGACTTCCTCGATATTGGCATAGGGGACCCGGTACTGAACCTCTCCGGTTGCTGGATTGAAGACGTCACCGGCCCGGCCGCTGGTTCCCGCGACTTTCTGGCCTCCGATAAAGTGGTGTTCGCGCATGATATTCCCCCGATTCCATCGCCAGCTTATGCATGATCCGGCGTTGCAGCATTATACACTGGCTAATTCCCGGTTGCCTGTTTCCTGTTGCCTGTTGCCCAAAGAACGCGCAAGCCCAGACTTGAAAAGCCTGATCAACACTCCCTGACCGCTTGTTCCCCATCGCCTGAAATCCGCAATGTAGTGCCCCGTGAGGGTATGGCATCAATTATATCAATCTGTTAGCTCGCAAAACCTATGAAGTCAGGAAAGAGCGCCGCGAGTGCTTGTACAAGGCCAGGATGCGGGATGCGTGGGACTGTTTTGATAGCCACTATGTTTGTGGGCGAGGCCCTGGCCATGATGTTCGACACGAAAGATGCCGTGCCGGCCGTCGAGGCGGCGCGCAAATCCTGCCTCGAAAGCTGAATGGCCGCCCGCTTAATGAGCGTTGCCTGGAACTAGCTGCGCAGCAGGGCGAGAAGCAGGGTTGCGATCACCGCGCCGGTGGCAAACAGGACAGCGCGGTGGTTCGCGGCCGGGCGCGCTCCGTCGAAATCTCGGACCAGGAAGACGGCAGCAAAGACGGAAAGGACGGCGAGAACGATGAGGAGAACCGGCCCTGCCATGCCGGTGGCGCCAAGACCCGTAGCCGCGGCACCGCCGAGGATCAGGGATATGGAAATGGCTGTGCCCATTTTCGGCTCCATCCGGTAAAGGATGCCCAAGCCGGCCATGATGAGGAGCGGGGGAAAGACGAGGGGTGCGGCGACCGCGGCGAGCGGTATACCGAACATCGCGCTGAAAGTGCCGAGAGTACCATCGAGAGGGCAGATCAGGATCAGGGTCTGCGCCAGGCCGGCAAGCAGCAAGATGCTCGCGAGATGGCGGTGCAGCAGGCCGGGCCGGAGCCCCTCGGCCTTGCGCGACATCCACAGGCCTGCGGCAACCGGTACCGGCAATACGAACGCCACCGCGATGGCGACGCTTTGTGTCGGCCAAGTCTGATTGAAGGCGCTGCCGACTCCAGCGATCGCCAGAGTCAGGGAGGCGGCGCACAGGAAAGCCACCGTATGGGCGCTGCTCATCGCAGATCGCTGACCAAGGGGTTTGGTGCTCATCGCGCGTGCCCGCATTGACGGCGGCGGCTGGATCGCCTAGGGTCCGGCCCGCCCGGCTTTGATCCACTCGGCTTTGATCCGCTCGGCTCTGGCCGGACCGCTGAAAACCGGGGCGGCACTGAAAATTGGGGCATCGACAAGACCATGCGCATTGCAAGTTCCCTTAAATCGCTCAAGAAGCGGCACAAGGATTGCCGGATCGTGCGCCGCCGCGGCCACATATACGTGATCAGCAAGCGCAATCCTCGGTTCAAGGCCCGCCAGGGCTGATTCCCAGGGCTGATTCCCAGGGCTGATTCCCAAGGTTAATTCCCAGGGCTGATGCCGGCCCCTTCAGCCCGCCAGGGCTTCGGGCACCTTATAATCTCGATACCTCCAGGCCCGTCAGGGCCGGGCTAGCTGCCGGTTTCAGGATATTATCGCTTTTTCGCGCAACGCCTCGATATCGGCGTCGCTGTAGCCTGCTTCTCGCAGAATATCGTTCGTGTGCTCGCCGTGTTGCGGTGGCGCGACCGGTGTGGTTTTCACCGCACCGGAAACCTCGATTGGTGAATCGACCACATATTCGACTTTCTGGAGACCGTCGGTTTCTTTGAGGTTTTCCGCGACGCGTCTGAAGCCGCCACCCTCCTGCATCTGCTGGTCGGTGAGAGCGTCGCCGACAGGGTGGGTTTCACCGAACGTAAACCCGCCCTCGGTCAGAATTCGGCGAATGTCCGCTCCATCCCTGGCCGCGAACAGCGCATCGAAGACGGGAATCAGCTCCTTGACGTGTTCCTGCCGCTTCTCGGGTGAGCTGAAACGGGGATCTTCGGCAAGTTCGGGAGCACCGAGGGCTGCCGCGAGATCCGCGAACCGGCCTTCACCGGTAATCATGATGAGGTGGAACCAGCGGCCATCTCGCGAGACGTAGAAATTGTTCAGGGCGTTGTCGGCCTTGTCCCGAGGTGGGCGATGCATGACAACACTGCCGCAAAGGGTGTTCTGGACCGAGATGGCGTTCGACCACAACCCGTTGGCGAGCAGAGAGGTTGAGACCATCCCACCTTCTCCGGTCGCTGCCCGGCGATAGAGAGCAAGCATGATGGCTCCGAACAGCGCCGTCGCTGTCGGGTGATCACCCATACCCGGCATTGAGCGGGCCGGCGCCGAGTCTGGCGCTGGTTTCACGAGATCCATCAACCCCGAGCGAGCCCAATATGCAGTTGAATCGAATCCTGTCCGCTGGGCTTCCGGCCCGTTTTCGCCATAAGCCGAGACCACGGCGTAGATAATTTTCGGGTTGATTGCGGCGATGTCCTCGTAACGGATGGCAAGGCGTTCACGGGGGCCGAGCGGCATGTTGGTGATGAAAACATCAGCCGTCTCGCAGAGCCGCCGGAGCACCTCCTGGCCGGAATCGGACTTCAGGTCGAGAGCGACGCCGCGCTTGTTGCGGTTATCGACAAACCACGAGGCTATCTTGCTGTCCGGATAGCCGGGGCCGCTGAGACTTGTGCGGTAAGGATCACCCCGACCGACAGGCTCGATCTTGATCACATCAGCGCCGAAATCCGCCATTATCGTGGCCGAGGCGGGTGCCGCGATGAAGCTCGCGGCATCGATCACGCGAATCCCCTTCAGGATCTGTTCTGCCATCACGGCCTCCTCCTGTCGGCCCGGAATCGTTCCGGGAAATACCGAAAGATGTTTATGAGAGATACCCGCCGAAAGCGGCCCGGCAAGGCTTTGTTGACGGCTTGCGGTGTCGCCCTAATCTCGATTGGCGTCGGGCGGATATTCGCCCGGTGCCGGAATCACGGAGACAGAATCACGAGGAGAGTATCACGATGTTTTCAGTTGAGCCGCTGAAGGAAAATTTCGGTGCCCAGGTGAAGGGCATCGACATGGTGTCGGATTGCAATCCCGAAACCCTTGCAGAGATCACCCGGCTTTGGGGCAAGCACCAGCTGCTCCTGTTCAAGAACCAATCTCTCGAGGAAGAGGAACTGGTGGCGTTCAGCAGGGGACTCGGCGATCTCGAGATTCATATCCGGACCGAATGCCTGTCATCGACGAATCCAGAAATTCTCTATATCTCGAACGCGCAGGAAAACGGCCGCGATATCGGTCTTCTCTCAAGCACCGAGGTCGGCTGGCACTACGACCAGATATACAGGCCGAAACCGGCGGTTGGCTCGCTGCTCTACGCCGTTACCGTCCCCGCTTCCGGTGGCGCCACCTCCTTTGCAGACATGGCGGCGGCCTACGATGGGCTGCCGGCGAACGTCCGGGACAACATCGACGGTCTTCGGGCCGTGCACTCGTATCATGCGTTCAACGAGGTTTTCAGCACACCCACCTCCAAGAAGCAGACCGATCTGACTCCGCCGATCGACCATCCGCTGGTTCGCACCCATCCCCTGACCGGCCGCAAGGCGCTCTACGTCAGCCCCACCATGACCATCCAGATCATCGACATGGCGGATGGGGAGGCTAAGGAGTTGCTGGATTATCTGTTTGAATGGTCGTTGCGGCCGGAATTCATCTACACCCATGAGTGGGAAGTGGGCGATGCACTGTTGTGGTCCAACGCCTCGACGATGCACCGCCGCGAGCCGTTCAATGAGAGTGAAATCCGGTTGATGAAGCGGACAACGATCCTGCCGCCCGAAGAGATGGCCGTTCCGGTCTGATCCGCTTTCGCTTGCCTGAAAAATCGCGCTATTCGGCGGCCGGCCGTAGCCGCACCGGCGTCTCGGCCGGGGTGGCGAGACGCGGCGTTTCCGGCACCTGGCAGCCGACCGGGCAGCATCGGCCCGGCTGGCGGCTGACCCGTTTCACGTTGCCGGTCTCGTCCTTCTCCTCGAGAACACCCCGTTCGAGCAGTTTGCGGACCAGTTCCGTGCGCTCCTCGATTGGATAATAGCGATAGATCTCCCGCTTCATCGCTTCCGGCGAACCGCCGCCATGCAGGCTGATCACCGAATACCAGGAGCCGGTTTTTGAGGCGGTCAGATCCTCGACCAGCCGCGCCACATTGGCACGGTGTTTATGCGGGATGTCGGGTCGCCCCTGAAGCATCGCCTCGAGATTGCCCTCGGTTTCCGGGTTGTGGTCCTCGTCGGGGCCAGGCAGGGCGACAACCAGACCGCCGGACACTTCGTGGGCGATCCGGTGCATGTCGTAGATCTGTGTTGCCAGCATCAGCTTGCCGACATTGGCAAAGACGCCGTCGGGCTGCCAGCTGCCAGCAGGATCGGCAAAGCCGTAAACCGAGGCGGCGACGCCACAGGCATAGAAGCCTTCAACGATTTTGATTAAATCCACCATGCCGTCGCGGAGATGCGGCATGGTTTCCAAATCCAGACCGTTGGCCTCGCTCATCAGCGCGCCGGCGCCGATCAGAAGATCGCCAAAGCCGGCCCGGGCGCCGATGCAGCTGTGGCGGTGATGGGTGGCATAAGTGGTCGTGAGGAAATGCGAGTGCTCCCATTCCCCGGCAAAAAAGACGTTTTCCCAGGGGATGAACACATCCTCGAAGATGGCGACTCCCGTCGACTGGCCGTAGCGGGCGCTAAACCGGGCGTCGCGCTCGCCCGGCCTTCCGGCTGGCCGGGCAACCACGGTGATGCCCGGCGCGTCGACCGGCACTGCACAACAGACTGCGAAATCCGCATCTTCCTCGGTCATCGTCCGGCACGGCATGACCAGGTATTCGTGCACATAGGGCGCGCCGGTGATGATGGCCTTGCTGCCCCGGATCACGATGCCGTCGGTGTGGCGTTCGGTGATATGGACATAAGAGTCCTTGTTGATTTGGTCTGCGGGGCGGCGCGAGCGGTCGCCCTTGCCGTCGGTCATCGCCACGCCGAGGGTCAGATCCTCATCCTGGATGCGGTGGAGATAAGCGAGGAAACGCTCGTGACGGCCACCGGGTGCACGCTTGTCGCTGTCTTTCTTGCCGCTGTCCTCAGCATCGGCCCGGAAGGTTGCCTGAAAGATGGCGTTGAGCGCGTCATGGGTCAGGTAACGCTGGGCGCATCCAGCCTCGCGGCAGAGAAGCCGGACGGCCTCCAGCTTGTTGATGAGATCCTGCGGCGTCCGGCAGATATGCAGCATCCGGTTCACCTGTTTTTCGCTAGTGTGCTGTTCGGCAACCATCAGCGGCCGGTAATCCTCGACCAATGCGAAGTCGTAGGTCACACCGATGGCGTTGATGCCCGGGGCGAGGCGCGGATCGTCAGCCACACTCTCCACCCGGTCGCCGTCGACGAAGACACGCGGGTTGTAGCGCCTGAGGGATTCCCGGTAATCCGATGCTGACATGAACATGGTCGTTTTTCCTTATGGTTGTTTCGATCTCACGACCAGCATCAACGTTGTTGCCAACACCGCTCTCAGGTTGTCCTCAGGCCGTTACCAGAGCCTGGGTCAGTGGCGCGAGGTTCGGTGCCGTCTCAAGCGTCATGACCGCATCCCGCACGCGCTCCGCTTGATCCCGGGTCACGGCGCGGGTGGCGTTGGCGAAGAACTTGTCCTCGATATCAGTGCTTGGGAGCGGATTGTCGGCCATGCCGCGATTGACCTGCTCGCGATGCGACAGCTGCCGTCCGTCGACGGTTTGGATCACAACCTCACCCGAGTAGTGCTGTGGATAGCCAGATCCAGTGTCGGCCTCGTAGCCGGCCCGGGCGCAGAGATCGAGGATCTCCGGGTCACCGAGCACGTCGTCCTCGAGTTCATCGAGGGTGAAGCGTCCCCGCACCATGGCTGTTGCCATGATGTAATGGACACTGAACTGGGCGTCATAGGCGTTCTGCGGCTGCTTCTTGGTTTTCTCGGGCTCGCAGACGACGCCAATCTGCTCGGGGTGGATGCGCGCCGTCATCCGTGCAACCGAATCGGATGTCAGGCCGTGCTCTTCTTTCAAAGCCAGGACGCAGTCGGCAAAGGCGTGATTGAAGTGGCAGGCAGGATAGGGCTTGAAGGCGATACCGGAGACGGCCCAGCTCTCGCCCAGCCCGTCAGTGATGCGGGACGAATCCCAGTCAGCGCCGTCTTTCATGTAGAGCGCGTACAGCCCGAAGCGCCCTTCATAGGGAGCGCGCGGTCCGAAATACCCGTGCTTGGCCATCATCGCCGCGGTCTGGCCGCAAACGCTGGCCCAGGCCGGATGATTGCGCTTGGTCCAGGCGCCGTCATCGAGGAACTGCTGGCTGGCCCCGGCCTGGGAGAGAACGATGCCCTGGGCGTCGAGTAGCTGTTCGCCGGTAAGGCCGTAGAGGTGGGCAGCACCCAGCGCACTACCGAAGGCACCGACGACACCGGTCGGATGGAAGCCCTTGGCGTGAAAACCGCCTGCTGCTGCGGCGCCGAGCCGACTCGACGCTTCGGAAGCGATCAGAAACGCACCAAGCGCTCGGACCCCATCGGCATCGGTGGCAAGACCGGCGGCAAGCATGGTGGGGGCTGCGCTGGCCGAGGTGTGGACGACCGCGAGGCTGTGGGTATCGTCGAAGTCGAGACCGTGGATCAGGGTGCCGTTGAGATGCGCCGAATCGCGCTGCGACAACTGCAGAGGCATGCCGATTACGGGGAAATCACCTTCACCGCCGATCTCCTGCAGGGCAGCGGCGAGCCGCTGGGCAAACGGCATCCTGGTCGAGGCAAAGCCGATGCCGAGGGCGTCAAGAAGGCTGAGCTTGATCCGGGAGACGACCTCGGAGGGAACCTGCGCGAGATCAAAGGCTTCGACGAAATCCGCGAGTGCGCGGGACAGACCGGCCCCGGCCGGATTGTCGTGGCGGGTTTCGGGGTTTTCTCCGGTTTCCAGTGAGTTTGAAATCAGGTTCATTTGTGTCTCCTGGGGCCAATTTCCTCGTGCAGTGACTAGCTTGTGGGCAATATTGCGGCGCGAATCGAAAATAGGTCAGGAAGCCCGGAAAGTCACGGAATCGCCCGCCGGCTGGACAGAGTAAGGCCGGGTTTGCGGGGTTTTGGGAGCGAGCTGAGCTACTTGAGTGCGTCCGCGAGATCGACGGTTCGTTGCGCCCTGGCAGCGATCGGATAGTCGATGAAGTAACCGTCGAGCTGAATCGAGGCGGAACCGGCAGCCTCCGCCTCGGCGAAGGCGGCGACGATGCGGCGGGCCCGTTCGGTTTCCTCGTCGCTGGGTGTGAAGACCTCGTTGACAACCGGTACCTGGACCGGATGGATGCACATCTTGCCCTGGAACCCGAGATCCCGGACATGCTCTGTGGATTTTCGGAACGCTTCTTCCTCGCGGATGTGTATGAAGACGGTGTCGACCGGCGGTTCAAGATCGCCAAGCCGCGAGGCCATCACCATCTCGGCGCGCATCGCCGCCAGTTCCTCCTCGCCGAGGGTCCAGGTGATCCCGAGATCGGCGGTGTAATCACCGGCTCCGAAGCTGAGCCGCCTGACCCTTGCTTTGCCGGCCCGGGCGATATTGCGGACCGCATCCTGGCCTCGTGCTGTTTCGATGATGGGCATGACGTCGATGGAGTCCGGCACAAGGCCGCGCTCGCGTTCAAGGTTCCCGAGCAGCCAGTCGACCGCGTACAGATCGGCGACGCTCTCGAGCTTGGGTAGCACGATGCCATCCAGCCATGGGCCAACGATGGTGCGAATGTCCTCGTGGCAGAATTGCGTGTCGAAGGCGTTGACGCGGACATAACCCCGGCACGGGCGGTCCTGTTTCAGAGCCTCGACAGCAAGGCCACGTGCTGCCGGCTTGGCGGCGATGGCGACAGCGTCCTCGAGGTCTAGGATCACGGCATCGGCGCCGGCCCCGAAAACGCCGGCGACTTTGCGCTCGTGATCAGACGGGCAGAACAGATAGGTGCGATTCGGGTCCATGGTGGTCGGGCGCTTGCCGTCGGGGCGCTTACCGCCGGGGCTGCTGTTCATAACTTCATAAGGAAGCGCACGATCTTGCGGGTTCGGTTGCTGAACAGGGATGGCGTGTAAAAACTGCCGGCGGCCCGTTTGGAGATTTCGCTCAGGGTCGGATAGGGCGCAATCACGCCGGCCATGGCGCCAATCTTCAGTCCCCGGCCGATGGCCAGGGTCCAGGGCAGGATCATCTCGCCGGCATGGGCGCCGGCGATGGAAGCGCCGTATATCCGGCCCCGCTTGTCGCAGAACACCTTGAGGAGCCCCTCAGTGACCCGTTCGCACCGGGCTCTGTCGTTTTCTGCAAACGGCCAGCGCAACACACGCAGCTTGTCGCCAAGACGCTCGCGGGCCTCCGTCTCGCCGATGCCGACCTGGGCCAGCTCGGGATCGGTGTAGGTAACCCACGGCACCGCCTTGTGCGAAACCTTGGCCGGAAGCTTGAAGAGTATGTTCCGGATCACGATGCCGGCGTGATAACTGGCCATGTGGGTGAACTGGAAGGGGCCGGCGACGTCGCCGATCGCGAAAATGCGGCGATTGCTCGTGCGCAGGCGAGAATCAACCTCGATTCCTTTCGGCGTATGCTTGACGCCGGCTTCATCGAGACCGAGTCCGTCAAGATTGGGATTACGTCCGCCGGCCACCAGAAGATGCGATCCGGAAATCTTCGTCGCTTTACCGTCGTCTTCGAAATCAACCCCGACCCCATCCCCGTCCCGGTTCACACTGGTGATCTGGATGTTTTCGCGCAAATCGATGCCTTCATCGACAAGTGCCTTGCGAACGATCTCCGAGGTTTCGGGGTCATCTTTGCCGAGGGCAGTAAACATCTCGAGCAACGTAACTTGGGCGCCGAGGCGGCGGTGCGCCTGTGCCATCTCGCAGCCGATTGGCCCGGCACCGATGACAACGAGGTGTTTGGGACCCTCGACGAGATCGAAAATGGTTTCGTTGGTCAGGCAGGGAACGGCATCGATTCCGGGAATCGGCGGGATACTGGCGGTCGATCCCGTGGCGATGACGAAGTATTTTGCCTTCACTCGCGTCCCGCCGGCCACGATTTCCCGGGGGCCGGTGAAACTGGCGCTTTCCTGGAGCACCGTGACGCCGAATCCCTCGAAGCGTTCGACAGAGTCATGGGGCGCGATACCGGCGATCACGTCATGGACGTGGTCGTGAACTTTCTGGAAATCGACCGAGGGTTCATCGGTGGCAATCCCGAAGGGTTCGGAGGCGCGGAAGGTCCGGGCTGCGTGCCCGGCGGCAATCATCGCCTTGGATGGTACACAGCCATAGTTGAGGCAGTCGCCGCCCATTTTGCCGCGTTCGACGAGCACGCATCGGGCACCCATCTGCGCCGCGCCGGCAGCAACGGAAAGGCCGCCGGATCCGGCGCCGATGACACAGATATCGGTTTCGATAGTGTTTTCGGTCATGCGAATTCTCTCAAGAAAATGGGGCAACCCGGAGCCGGTCCGAAATTCCCGAGGCCCTGCGTGCGGGCGGGGAAGGGTGTCAGCTAGATAGATCGCCGCCCTGTATGCCGCAAGGTTTTGGCAATCTTCTGGCGTGTAATCCGGTCAGGGAGAGATTCAGGGTTTTTCAGGGTCAAAACGATCCTGCAGGCCATCCCATATCTTGCGGTATCCGGTCTGCAGCGAGGGTGATTCCGCGGCCTGGCGGGTTACGTGCTGGGGCAGGCGGCTTTCGAACATGATGGCGAGCGTGTCGGTGTGTTTCGCCGGTTCGAGGGCCGCCTTCGATGCGGTTCCGAACGCATCGGCGTCGGGACCGTGCGGGAGCATGCAGTTGTGCAGGGAGGCGCCGCCCGGCAGGAAACCTTCGGGTTTGGCGTCATACACGCCGCGGACCAGTCCCATGAACTCGGACATCACGTTGACGTGGTACCAGGGTGGCCGGAAAGTGTGCTCGGCCACTGACCAGCGTTCGGGGAATATGACGAAATCGACGTTTGCCACACCCGGAATCTCCGAAGGCGCGGTCAGCACGGTAAAGATCGACGGATCGGCGTGATCGAACAGGACCGGGCCCATCGGGCAGAAGAGGGCGAGATCGTATTTGCACGGCGCATAGTTGCCGTGCCAGGCGACGACATCGAAAGGCCCATGATCCGTGGTCGTGGTATGGAAACGCCCGGACCATTTGAAAATAGTGGTCCATTCGCCGCCACCGTCCGTATCGAAGGCGGCCGCGGGCGTCATGAAGTCGCGGGAGTTGGCAAGCCCGTTGGCGCCGATAGGGCCGCGCTCGGGCAAGGTGAAGTTGGCCCCGTAGTTCTCGCAGACATAGCCGCGCGTGGCACCGTCCGGAAGGGCGACGCTAAACTTGATGCCGCGCGGGATCAGCGCGATCTCCCCGGGAGCAACCTCGATCACACCGAGTTCGGTGCGGATCTCCAGTCGGCCGTTCTCGGGCACGACAAGCATCTCGCCATCGGCATTGGAAAAGCACGTCCGCTCCATCGACTGATCGGCGCTGTAGATGTGGGCGGCAAAGCCGGCGCACAGATCGGCGCTGCCGGCGGTCGTCATGGTGTGCATGCCGGTTATGAAGCTGGCTTCTTCTTCCATTACCGGCGGACCCCAGCGCAGGGCCTCCGGCGGCACCGCCGCCCGGTCCGCATCCGGTGCGGTTTTCCATCCGGGCATTTTGGTCTCGGCAAAGCGGCCGGCATGGCGAACCGAGGGCAGTTTGCGGTAGAGCCAGGAGCGCCTGTTGATGGCGCGGGGCGCGGTGAAGGCGGAGCCCGAGATCTGCTCGGCATAAAGGCCGAAAGGGCAGTTCTGGGGAGAGTTTTGTCCTTGAGGCAGGGCGCCTGCGACCGCTTCTGTTGCGAACTCGTTGCCAAAGCCGGTCATGTATCGATAAGCCATGCTGGATATCCGCTGTGTATCGGGGTTTCACGGCCCGCCGGGACGGTGACGTCCCTTCGGGCGGGAGGCACGGTCGTCTGGTGCGATCGTCTGGTGCGATCGCATGGCCCGCTCGTATGGGTTGCGACCGCAGGGAATGGTGGTGGGTTGCGACCGCAGGGAATGGTGGGCGTACAAGGACTCGAACCTTGGACCCGCTGATTACCTGCCACTTCGGCTTTCGCCGCCCTCCCATATGGAGGTTCGTGGTCTGGACTATCCCTTCGCCGTATCCCCGAGAGGGGAGTTTAGGCGGGCGCCGTCTAGTCTCTACACCTTCCCGGCAGGGCCGGGCTTGGCTCGGGATCGCCATCGCCGCAACAGGGAGTTGCTGGCGGAAGGGTTCCCCGAATTTGACGCCTGTTCACCCGCCGGTTTCCCGCCGGGGCTCCCGATTTCAAGAGTCAGCTGCTCTACCAACTGAGCTATACGCCCTGGAGGCGGACGCTAGCAGGGCAGATTGATTTTGTCGAGACGGCGCCCTGCTGCGGATAGGTTCTTTCTGGCGGGTGTTGGGCCGGCTTTGGCGAATTACATAATCTATAGATCTGCCATCCTGCGTGTCGCTGGACGGGCAGCGATGCGGAGGAGGATCGATGACCGAAACACCCGCCTGGCAGGACCAAATCTACGACTTGCTTCGGTCGTACGACGTAACGCAATTCTCTTATGTGCCTGATGCCGGGCACCGGATTCTGATCAACCGGTCGATCGCCGATCCTGACGTTCACTCCGTCTCCCTGACCACCGAGGAAGAGGGGGTGGCGCTTCAGGCCGGAGCCCATCTCGGTGGCTCGCGCAGTGTTCTGTTGATGCAGAGCAGTGGGGTTGGCAACTGCGTCAATTTCTTCTCGCTGATCCAGCACGGTCGGTTTCCGTTCCTCACCCTGGTGAGCATGCGCGGCGATTTCGGGGAGGGTAATCCTTGGCAGATGGCAATGGGGCAGGCGACGCAGCCGGTGCTGGAGGCGTCGGGCATCACCTGTCTGGCGGCCGAACGCGAAGACGAGGTGCTGTCGGTTGCAACCGCGGCCTGCACCATGGCGTATCAGTCGGAAGCGGCGGTGGCCGTTCTCCTGACCCAGAAGTTGCTCGGAGCCAAGGCCTTTACGACGGGATGATGCACAAGCGCGACGATGCATAAGACAGGGATGGATTAAGATGGCGAACACCAAACCGAAACTGCGCACCGGGCCTGACGAGGCCGTTTCCGAAGGTGTGCTCGACCGCCGCCATGCGGTCGCGGAGCTTCTCGGGGATCCTGCCGGAACCCTGATCGTCACCGGCCTTGCCGGCACGAAGGATGATGTACTCGCCGTGACCGGCGACGATCCGAGCGTGTTCTCTCTGAGTGGAGCCATGGGCGCCGCCGTGATGATGGGGCTGGGTCTGGCCCTGGCGCAGCCGCAGCGGCGCGTCACTGTCGTCACGGGTGACGGGGAGTTGTTGATGAATGTCGGCGCGCTAGCCAGTGTCGGGGTGCTCAATCCGCCGAATCTCTCGATTGTCTGCGTCGATAACGAGCATTACGGGGAGACTGGTTGGCAGGAAAGCCATACCGGCCGCGGCGTCGACATCGCCAGGATGGCCGAGGGTGGCGCCATCCCGAATGTCCGCACCGTGACGCGGGAGGATCAGCTCGCGGACGCCGCCGAGGTTCTGCGCAGCGGCAACGGGACGTCTTTCGTCCTCGTCAAGGTGGCGCCGACAAAGCCGCCCTCAATCTACCGCTCGCGCGACGCGTCCTGGAACAAGGGTCGTTTCCGCGAGGCTTTGCTCGGCAAAAACTAACCTGTCATTAACCGGCCGGTCAGACAGCGCCGGCGGCGCCGAGTTCCCGGATCTCCTCCGGCGACATATCGAGCCAATCGGAGAGGATTTTTTCCGTGTCCGCGCCCAGCAGCGGCGGAGGCTCGAGCGTCACCTCGCAGGCTGACATCTTCACCGGCCAGGCCGGCATCTTGTACTCGCCTCGGGTCGGGTGTTCGATTGTCTGGAAAACGCCCCGACGCTCGAAATCCGGATTGTCGTGCAGCTCCATCGTGTCGAACACCGCGCCCGCCGGTATGCCGGCGCCGCCGAGTTCCTCCATGGCCTCCGCCTTGGTCCTGGACGAAGTCCAGGGTGTGAGCATGGCGTCGATCTCGTCCTTGCGCTGGCTACGCTTGACCGGCGTGTCGTAGGCAGGATCGCCGGCCAGGTCCTCGCGGCCAATCACCTTGAGCAGACGGTCCCAGTGGCTGTTGTTGGCACGCGTCACGTAGACGTAGACGTAGTCGTTGGGACCGCCGGGGCTGCAGGGATAGAGCCCCATCGGGGCATTGCCGCCGGAGACCGAGCCGGCGGCGGCGCGGGGAGCCGCCTTGCCGGTCTGGGCCTGGGTCGAGAAGGCGAGGCGGGCGTACTGCAGCATCGCGTCCTGCATCGCTCCCTGGATGCGCTGGCCCTTGCCGGTCTCACGGCGCTGGTAGAGGGCGCCAAGGATACTGATCGCCATCAGCATTCCGGTGCCGGTGTCGCCGAGGGTCGGGCCGGGCTTCAGCGGCATGCCGTCGGTCTCTCCGGTGATGCTCATAATGCCCCCGGTCGCCTGGCCGATCATGTCGAAGCTGAGAAACTTCTCGTATGGGCTGCCCTCGGCGAAGCCCTTGACCTGGGCGTAGATGGCCCGGGGATTGATCTCCTCGATCACGTCCCATCCGAGGCCGAGCCGCTCGATCACGCCCGGCGCAAAGTTCTCGATGAAGATGTCAGCCTCTGCCGCCAGGCGTTTGACCAGCGCCAGTCCCTGCGGATTCTTGAGGTTGCAGGTGATGCTCTTCTTGTTGGCGTTGAAGATCAGGAAGTAATAGGCGTCGGTCTTGCCGTCCTCGGAAGCCGCCAGCCGACCGGGATCGCCGCCTTTCGGGTTCTCGACCTTGACGACCTCGGCGCCGAGCCAGGCAAGAACCTCGGTGCAGGAGGGGCCGGCCTCGAACTGGGTGAGGTCGAGGATGCGGACACCCGCGAGGGGTTTCGCTACGGTATCGTTCATGGTTGCGAGGTCGTTCATGGTTCAAGGCCTCCCGGCGTCACGCCGGAGGGATCTTCTGGCCGCCGCATCGGTTTCGATACGGCCTTCGGTGCCGCACCCCGGCAGGAAATGAATTGGGGGTTTGAATCCTGCCGGCAATCCCGGGTTGCCGAGGAACCCGGGTTGGCTCAGGGATTCTGGGGTTCTGGAGCCCAGGGTTAAAGGCTCAGGGGCCTGGCGGTTCAGCGGAACAGCCGGTCGCCAATCTCCTGACTTCGTAGGATTTCGCCTGTAACATATTGATATTATTGGCCTGTTTTTCCACAGGGCACTACATCGCGGATTTCAGGCGATGGATTCAACGGTTAGTAAAGTGTTGATCAGGCCTTTTCAGGTCTGGGCTTGCGCGTTCGTTGGGGCGGCATCCTGAATGGTGCTTCGTTCCACGACAGGCCAACACAGCGCAGGATGCGTTTGGCGTCGGTTGTGGCCGGGCTGGGCATGGCATATTGCTCGCTGGTGCCCTTGCGCTTCAGGATGGATATCTGAAGTCGGTCAAGTTCCCGACGGATGCGGGCCGGGCTCATCGGATGGCCCAGCATCTGCAGGCGTTTGCGCAGGTGTTGCAGGCAACAGAAGGCCATGTAGCAGAGGGCGATATGGGCCTGTATCCGCCGCGGCGCCCAGTGATAGACGGGTCGGATTTTCAGGTCGTGCTTGTTGGTACGAAAGCAGGTTTCGATCTGCCAGAGCTGGTGATATTGGGCGATGGCCGCCTCGGGTGCGAGATCGTCCTTGCCATGGATAGTGATGGCATGCAGCCCGTCCCATTGGGCCGCCGCGTCGATCTTGTCCTGATCAAGTGTGATCTCGCCCGTATCGGGAAACGAGAGGAACCGGGCATATCCCCGCTGACTGACACTGGCAGGGCTCCGGGAGCGCCGAAGCTTCGTTTGCAGACGCTCAAGGGCCCTCCGGCGCTTGTGGGCATCCTTGCGGGCGCGGGTGGGCGAGAATGTGACGATGATCCGGGCACCGTCATGCTCAATCACCTTGTAGCGCCCCGCCTCTGCCGCGCCCTCTGCCGCGCCCTCTGCCGCGCCGTGTCCGGCCCATGGCTTGTAACCACCCGTGTCCAGGGCCTTGCCTTTCACGCCCGCCGGGGCCGACTTCAGGCGATAGCCCAGAATGAACGGCAGGCCTTTGGTGCGCAACATATCCTGATTGGTGGCGCTGAGCATCCCGGCATCTGCCACCAGCGTGATCTTTCCAAGCTTGTAGCGCTCTTCAAGCCCCTTGATCGCGGCCTCAAGCGTATGGCCTTCCCACATATTGCCGGGGAACAGGTCATAGCCGACCGGCAAGCCGTCGGTGGTGACCATCAGCGCCAACACCACTTGACTGCGATGGGATTTCCCGTCCTTGCTGTACCCCTTGGCCAGCAACCGGTCGGAAGCATCCTGCGGATCCTCCCGATCGGTATCGAATGCCAGTGTTGTGCAGTCGTAGAAGAGGACATCGACCGGTCCCGCCAGAAGCGTATCCGCCGCCTCGTGTGACATCCGACAGACCCGGTTGATCGTCGCCGCGTCCAGGTAGTCCATAGCCTGGTAGACCCGGTCCAGATTGAGGGTGATCCCGACCCTGTGGGCCAACGCATCCACCGTTGCCCGCTTGCTCTCTGGCTGCGACAGGCGCGCCAGCACCAGTTCGCGCAAAATGCGACCGCTGCTCTTGCGCCGGGAGCCCGGAAGACCATTCCAGCCCAGGCCGGAATAAACCTCCCCCATCACATCGCGCAAGCCAAGTGACAGGCGGGATTCTTCGCGGCAGCCCCCAAGGTCAACATCCAGCTTGTCCGGACGCGGAGCGGTGCGCACAAGCGTCGCCAGATCGGCATATTCCGTTGGGGTGAACAGTTCCATCTGCGGGAACTGTGCGGCGCGCAGTTCTTCCATGATCCTGCCGGCCAGGCGCTTGAGATCCTCAACCTCAGTGTCGTTATGCGCGATGCCGACATGCCGGACGACCTTCTGGCGAACCTTCTGACCGGTGCGCACCGACTGGACGATCTGGATGCGGGTGCGCTTGCGTTCGGGATCATGTTTGGTGCGGATGAACATGTGCGGGAGTGTAGCGGAGTTTCCAGCAACCGCAACCCATAAATGCCATTGGGGGCACTACTTTGCCCTCCCGGAAGCCAGGGCCTGAAGTTAAACAAAAAAACACCCGACAAGCCGACAAAACCTACGAACTCAGGAATTGGGGGTTTGAATCCTGCCGGCAATCCCGGGTTGCCGAGGAACCCGGGTTGGCTCAGGGATTCTGGGGTTCTGGAGCCCAGGGTTAAAGGCTCAGGGGCCTGGCGGTTCAGCGGAACAGCCGGTCGCCAATCTCCTCCTCCATGCCGGCATAGAGATGGGCGACCTGATCGCCATAGCCGTTGTAAAGTAGGGTTGGCACCCGCCTCCCGCTGCCGAGCAGCTTCTCTGTGGCCTGACTCCACCGGGGATGGTCAATCTTCGGGTTAACGTTGGCCCAGAAGCCGTACTCCTTCTTCTGGACCTCTTCCCAGAAGCTGACCGGCTGTTTGTCGGTGAAGGTGAAGCGAACGATCGATTTGAGCGATTTGAAACCGTATTTCCACGGTACAGCGAGACGCAACGGCGCTCCGTTCTGGCGCGGGATCGGCTTGCCGTAGAGGCCGGTGGCGATGAAAGCGAGGTCGTTGGTCGCCTCCTCCATGGTAAGGCCCTCGATATAGGGCCAGGGATACCAGGGCTGGCGCAGGCCGGGCATCGTTTCTTTGTCGGCCAGGGTCTCCATCTTGATGTATTTCGCCCCGGAAAGAGGGCGGGCAAAATCGACCAGTGCCTTCATGGCAAAACCGCCCCACGGCACAGCCATGGCCCAGGCCTCGACGCAACGGTGCCTGTAGAGGCGCTCCTCGACCGGCATCTGGCGTATCAGGTCGTCGAAGCCGACGGTTTTTTCGATCTCGACCATCCCGTCGATCCGGACTTGCCAGGGGCGGATCTTGAGCTTTTGGGCGCGCTTGGCGATGCGCTTGTCACTGCCAAACTCATAAAAGTTGTTGTAGGTGACCGCGTCTTTCTCATTGGTGATGGCGCGGTCGAGCGTATAGGCCTCGTTGCGCTTGGCCGGGTAAAGGTCGGCGGTCGGATCGGGGTCCGACTTGGCGGCACGGGCGACACCCGGCGTGGCCAGGAGGAGCGATCCGGCAGCGATCGCCTGGCACAAGCGACGCCGGTCGCGATAGACACCTTCGTTGGTGGCGTCCCGTTCGGGGATTTCCCAGCTTCGTTTGATTCTCGTCAGCATAATAGCTCTCCCGATGACGTCCCCGGGATTGTCCCGGTGATGCTTCTGTCGCCCGTGCAACCGAGCATAACCTCGATGGCTGCCGGAGTCAGGCTGCCGGAGTCAGGTGGAGAAGCGAACCTCGACACTTCCCAGAACCCCGAACACCCCGGTGATGGTTCCGTCTTCGGGCACCACCAGCATTTCGGTTGCAAGCCCCGTCGAGACCCACTGCCCTTCGCGCAGCCGCATCCCGCGCCCGCGAAGATGATTGGCAAGCCAGGTGATTGAGCCCACCGGGTTGCCGCCCATCACCGCCGCGCCTGACCCCCGGGCCTTCTCCTCACCATTGATCAGGTGGCTTATCTCGTGGGTGGCGAAGTCAATGGCACGCCAATCCTCGGTGCCCGGACCGTAGGCGAAGGCGCCGTTGCCTCCGTGATCGGCGATGACGACGGTTGCGATCATCGGTACGTCGCCGCCTAGTCGCCGATCGGCAATCTCGATGGCGGGGTGGACCGAACCGAGGACGGCGGTGATGTCGTCGTCGGTGTAGTGGTCACGCTCCGGAAGGTCGGTGGAGAGCTGGAAGGCGAACTCGCATTCACTGATTCGCGACGAGGGATCCGGCATCGACAGGCTCGCCGGATTTTCCTGGATGTAGCTTGCATAAAGCGGGCCTGCGGCCGGCTCCGTTGCCTGCATGCGCTCCTGCGCGACGGGATTTGTGAGCGCCACTTTCCAGCCTTGTACCGCTTCGCCCATCGCGTCGATGAGCGCGTCCTGCACGGCATAGGCTTCATCGAGTCCGGCGGGGAATCCGCCTGGCAGGGAATCGAGAATGCGTCCTTCACGCCGGGCGGCGGCCAGGGCCGCCGCGGCTGCGGCAATGTCGGTCATTCGGTCGTCCCCTTGGTTTGCGCGATGACCGTATCGGCTAGCCGACCACTCAATTCCGCCATGTGGTCGAAGGTCCAGTCGAAGGTTCCAACCCCCATGGTCTGGGAGCGCAGGTCGATGATCAGGTCGTGAAGCTCGGATTGCGGCATGTGCGCCTGTACCTCATCCCAGCCTTCCCAGCCTTCCTTTGGGTTGAATCCAAGGATCTGGCCTCGCCGCTTGGTGATGATTCCTTGGGCGTTCGAGGTGTACTGGTTGGGTATCGAGACCGTCACGGCGCAGATCGGCTCAAGCAGCACCGGGTTGCAGTTCGGCAACGCCTCTTTCATGGCCAGTATCCCGGCCCTGCGGAAAGCCATGTCGGAACTGTCGACAGTATGATGTTGGCCGTCGAAGAGATTGACGGCGACATCGATTACCGGAAAGCCGAGCGGGCCTTCCGTGCAGTACTCCCGCACCCCCGCTTCGACAGCAGGGATGTATTGCCGCGGGACCGAACCACCGGAGATCGACTGGGAAAACTCGAGTCCGCCGCCACGCGGCAGCGGCTTGATGTCGAGATGCACATCACCGAACTCGCCGTGGCCACCGGATTGTTTTTTGTGCCGGGCGTGGTGCTGGGTCGCCTTGCGGATGGTCTCCTGGTACGGCGTGGTTGGGCGAAGGAAGGAGATGCCGGTGTTGAAGCGGTTTTTCAGCTTCTGTCCGAGAATCGAGAGGTGGGCCTCCCCCTGGCCGTGCAAGACGCTTTCCTTGGTCGCGTCACGGAACTCCCGGGAGATCGACGGGTCCTCCTCTATCAGGCGCGCAACGCCGGTCGACAGCTTGACCTCATCTTCGCGTTTTTCCGGAACGGCGACGAGGGAGAACATCGGCGCAAGGGGCTCCGGCCAGTCCATCGCATCAGAGATGCCGTCCGCGCCCAGGGTATGGCCGGTTTGCACATCTTCCATCCGGCCCATGGCGACCACCGTGCCGGGTCCGGCCTCGGTGATTTTCTCGGGATCCTGGCCGGTCATCCGGTTGAAACCGTTGATCTTGGCGCTGCCGAACGACATGCCGCCCCGAACCGTGCCGCGCCAGACCCGGGCGATCGAAACTTTCCCGGAATGGGGTAGATGCAGGGTTTTGATCACCTGCAGCAGGGGCTCGCCGTCGGGTGCGACCTTGCGAGCAAGGGTGGCAGTGACGTCTGGTGCCTCGTGGCGCAGGGCTTTCATCAGTCGCTTGATGCCACTGTTTTGCTCGGCGGAGCCGAAGAACACGGGCGTGATCAGACCTTCGCGCAGATCCCTGGCCAGATGCCCGTAGACCTCCTCGGTCGGAGGCACCGTGTCCTCGAGCAACTGCTCGAGAAGGGCGTCGTCGAAATCGGCAAGGGCTTCCAGCAATTCCTGCCGGGCGCTCTCGTTGCGTTCCTGTACCGAATCGGGAATTTCGATCATCGTCGAGTTCTCGCCTGGCTCGTACTTGTAGGCGCGCGACGAGACGAGATCGACATAGCCCGTGGCGGCATTGTCCTCGCGCACCGGCACCTGGCGCAGAACCAGCGGCTTGCTCGATACTGCCTGAAGAGCTTCCACGATGTCGCGTACAGGCTCCGAAGCCGTGTCGATCTTGTTGATGAACAGCATCCTCGGAATGTCGTGAGCGTCGAGAAACCGCATGGTCGAAGCTAGCATCAGCGCCTTGGAGACTTCCGGCTCACAGACGACGACCGCCATGTCGGCGGCCATCATCGCCGCTTGGGCGTCCTGCCGGAACTCGATCGATCCCGGGCAGTCGAGAAAGGTCCACGGCTCGTCGAGATATGTGGCGTCGGCGATGTTCATCTCGATGCTCATCTTGCGTTCGCGGGCTTCCGGCGAACGGTCGCCGACCGAGGTTCCGTCCTTCACGCTACCAGGGCGGGGTATGGCACCAGCTGTATGCAGAAGGGCTTCGAGCAGGGTCGTCTTGCCGCTGAGATAGGAGCCGGCGATGGCAATGCAGCGGTGACCGGCAGTGGGTTGTTCGGCCATGAATTCTCCCCGTCAGATTCGCTGCTTCAGGCGTCTTTGCGCCTTGTGAGCGATCCCGAGCGTGTCCCGCACTGTCCGGCGGAGCCGCCCGGACCGTTTGATGTTATGGTTCCAAGACTCGCGGTGTGATGCAAGCGCGAAGGCCAAAGCCGGGCCGGACCCATCGGCGCAAATTCACCCGGAAGAACCAGAGCGAAGAATTCGGAGGGATTCAGCGCAACTCGGCGCAGGCGCGCTGGATGCGCGTGCAGGCCTCTTCCAGCTGCTCTGTCGAATAGGCGTAGGACAGCCGGAAATGGGGCGACAAGCCGAAGGCTTCGCCGTGCACCACGCCAATGCCCTCGCTCTCCAGAAGATAGCCCACGAAATCTTCATCAGTGGCGATGATCTTGCCGTCCGGCGTCGTCTTGCCGACGCAGCCCGCAATCGAGGGATAGACATAGAAAGCGCCTTCGGGCGTCGGGCAATCGAGACCGAGCGACTGGTTCAGCATCGACACCACCAGATCTCGGCGTTCCTGGAAGATGCGGGTGTTCTCGGGAATGAAGCTCTGGTCGCCATCGAGTGCCGCCACCGCCGCCCACTGGCTGATTGAGGAGGTGCTGCTGGCACTGTGCGACTGGACAGTGTTCATCGCCGTGATCAGTTCCTGCGGTCCGGCGCCGTAGCCGACCCGCCAGCCGGTCATGCAGTAAGCCTTGGATAGGCCGTTCATCGTCAGTGTGCGGTCCTTGAGCGCGGGTGCCACCTCGGCGATGGTCCGGAATTCGAGATTGTCGTAGATGATATGCTCGTAGATGTCGTCGGTGAGCACCAGGATCCCGGGATGGCGTTCCAGGACCTCGGCGAGTGCCGCGATATCCTCGCCAGTATAGGCGGCGCCGCTCGGATTCGAGGGGCTGTTCAGCATCAACCACCGGGTCTTCGGGGTTATCGCCGCCTCGAGTTGCGCCGGCGTCAGCTTGAATCCGGCTTCCTGGCGGCATTCGATGATCACCGGCGTGCCATCGGACATGGCGACGATGTCGCTATAGCTGACCCAGTAAGGTGCCGGGATGATGACCTCGTCGCCGGCGCTCAGCGTCGCCATCATCGCGTTGTAGATCACTTGCTTGCCACCGACGCCGATAGTGATTTCTCCCGGCGTGTAATCGAGGTTGTTCTCCCGCTTCAGTTTGCGGCAGACCGCTTCGCGGAGCTCGGGAATGCCGCTCGGCGGGGGATAGCGGGTCTTGCCGTCCTGCATCGCCTGGATCGCCGCTTCCTTGATGTGATCCGGAGTCTCGAAATCCGGCTCACCCGCAGCGAGGCCAATCACGTCCTCGCCGGCGCGTTGCAGTTCCTGCGCCTTGGCGGTGATGGCCATGGTCGGGGAAGGCTTGATGCGCCCAAGGCGGTCGGCGAGACGTGTCATGACAGTGAATCCAAGAGTAGTGAGTCCGATCCCGGCGAACCCAGCAGGCTGGAGATCAGACCAGGAATCCTGTAAGGCATCCTATGGTGCCCTGTAAGGGATGCAAGATCGCGCCGTTGCCTCATTTCGCCCTCGCAATCTGGACGCAGGCACTCTCTCGGGCATAATCTAAGCGCTATGAGAAAATCCCTGTCCAAAGCGCAGATGCAGGCCTACGCCCGCGACGGTGTTCTCTTTCCTGTCCAGGTGATGTCGGCGACGAAGGCCGCCGGGTTGCGCGCCTGTCTCGAGCGCTTCGAGACTGAGCGGAAGGACTACCGTAGCCCGACCCGCCGCCAGAAGTTGCACCTGGTGCTGACCTGGATGGCTGATTTGATCCGACATCCGGCGATTCTCGATGCGGTCGAGGATGTGCTTGGCCCCGATCTCCTGTGCTGGCAAACCAGTTTGTTCATCAAGAACGCCCACGATCCGGCCTATGTGTCCTGGCATCAGGACGGGAATTACTGGGGGTTGAGCAGCGACGAAGTGGTCACCGCCTGGCTGGCGCTCACGCCCTCGACGGTCGCCAGCGGATGCATGCAGATGATGCCAGGCTCCCACAGATGGCCGCAGGTGGACCACACCGATACTTTCGATGACAGGAATCTCCTGACCCGGGGGCAGGTGATGGACCGCGAAATCGATGAAGAGGCGGTGGTCAATATCGAGGTTGCCCCCGGAGAGATCTCTCTCCACCACGTCAACATGGCGCACGCTTCGAAGCCCAACACGTCCGACGACCGTCGCATCGGCATCGCCATCCGCTACGTGACGCCGAGGGTGCGGCAGGTCACGGGCGTGCCCGACACCGCCTCCTTGGTGCGCGGCTCCGCTGATGATTGCGCGTTCGAACTCGAGCCGGCACCGGAAGCGGATTTTGCGCCCGAGGCCATGGCTTTGCACAGCCGTGTTACCGAGAGTCGGCTGGGTTTTCTCTACAAGGATGCCGAGCAGAGGCCGGATAACTGATCGGGGTAAAACGACGCACCTCAGTGCTCAGTGCAATTCGGCATCCGGTCGCGGGTTCTTAACCCTCTATCTCACCACGTCTTGTCCCTACATAAACCTAGAAGTAGCGTTATGGAGTCGGCGTGTGCGTTCTTTGGGAGCACATCTTCGCTGCCGCATTTTGCATATTTGGAGTGTTGGTAATGGAAACATCGGGTGTGGCAGCGATCGTAACGGGCGGCGGCTCCGGCCTCGGGGCCGCAACGGCGCAGGCTCTTGCGGCAGCGGGGGTGCGGGTTGGGGTGCTCGACCTCAACGAGGCACAAGCCCGTGCAGTGGCTGAAGAAACCGGTGGGCTGGCAATCGTTTGCGATGTGACCGATGCGAGCGCCGCCGAGGCCGCTCTGGCGGAGGCGCGCGAGGCGCACGGTGCGGCCGCGATATGCGTGAATTGCGCCGGCATCGGGGTTGCCGGGCGAATCGTTGGTCGGGACGGGCCGATGGCGCTCGAGCGCTTCACCCAGGTCATCAACGTCAATCTTATCGGCAGCTTCAATATCCTGCGGCTCGTGGCTGCCGAGATGATGGAGCGGGATCCGGGCCCGGACGGCGAGCGCGGGATTATCATCAACACCGCCTCGGTCGCCGCCTATGAGGGGCAGATCGGACAAGCTGCCTATGCCGCCTCCAAGGGCGGTATTGTCGCCCTGACTCTGCCGGCAGCCCGGGAACTGGCGCGCCACGGAATCCGCGTGCTGGCGATCGCGCCCGGGATTTTCGATACGCCGATGCTGGCCGGTTTGCCGGAAGAGGTGCGTGTCAGCCTGGCCGAGTCGCTGCCGTTTCCCAAGCGCCTCGGGACTCCCGAGGATTACGCCGCGCTGGCCATGCACATGATCGATAATTCGATACTCAACGGCGAAGTCGTTCGCTTGGACAGCGCATTGCGCCTGCCCCCGGGCTGATTCGTTCCGAGTTAATCTGCTTCCGGCCCGATCCGCTTCGGGCCTGATCCGTTTCCGGGCGGAAATCACGCCGCGTTGAGATTGTGCGGCGCGCAGTCAGTCGGCGATTGAATCGATAAAGCGGGCGAGTTCGATATCGAGCGCGCTGAGGCCGCCGCAATCATGGGTGGAGAGCGTGATCTCGACCTTCGACCAGACATTGAACCACTCCGGATGATGGTTCATCTGTTCCGCCTTCAACGCCACCCGGGCCATGAAGGCCCAGGCTTCGTTGAAATCTCCGAAGGTCAGCGTTCGTGTGATGGCGTCCCGCTCCGGGATCTCGGTCCAGTTGCCGAGATCGGCGAGCGCCTGCTGCCGCTCCTCCGCGCCGAGTTTGACCGCCATCGCTACGTTCCTTTCACTTGCACTTCCGGACACGGGTTATGCATTCTGACTGCGCCCGCAACTATAGCGCCCCGGCAGGTGCCTCGCTATGGTCCCTTGGCCATGTCATCTCCCGACACACAGCCGCGCCACAAATCGCTGTCTGGCGTCCCGTCTTCCGATGCCGCGCCTGACACCGATTCCATCCGGCGTCTCGCCGAAGCGGCGCTCGAGACCGTTCCCGAAGCGTTCCGGGAGCATGCCAGCGGCCTCGCCATCGTGGTCGAGGATCTCCCGAACGAGGAGATCTGCCGGGAGATGGAACTGAACTCACCCTTCGATATCCTCGGCCTCTATGACGGGGTCGACCTGACTCGCAAGAGCGTCCTCGATTCCGTCGGCCATCCCGATATGGTGATGCTCTACCGGCGTCCGATCCTCGATTACTGGTGTGAGACCGGGGAGTCCCTCGCGGGTATCGTCCGCAATGTTCTGGTGCACGAGATCGGACATCATTTCGGGCATTCAGACGAGAAAATGGAGGCAATCGAAGCCGAGGAAACCGGCACTGGGACAAGGGTGGCGAGCACTGCAACAGGCGCTGCAACAGGCGCTGCAATGAGCGCTACCGCGAATCGGGCGCAGGGTTATCCGGAATCCAGCAACGCCCGCATACGTTCGTGCAGGGATGCAATTACCTCGGACTCGAACCAGCTGTTGCGCTTGATCCAGCCATTGTTGCGCCAGCTTGGATGGGGCAGGGGCAGGAAGTCCGGGCTATAGTCGCGCCAGCTGCGGACGGTGGCGGTCAGCGAGTCCTTCCGTTGGCGGCCGAGATAGCGGCGCTGGGCGTAGGCTCCGATCAACAGGGTCATCTCGATCCGGGGCAGCTGCGCCAGCATTGCCGGATGCCATTTCGGGGCGCATTCCGGACGTGGCGGCCGGTCCGCGCCGCGGGCGTCAACCCCGGGAAAACAGAATCCCATCGGCACGATCGCGATCCGGGTTTCGTCGTAGAAGACTTCCGGCCCGACGCCCATCCAGTCCCGCAGGCGCTCGCCGCTCGGATCGTCCCAGGGGATACCGCTCCGGTGGACGCGGATGCCTGGCGCCTGGCCAATGATCAAGATCCGTGCCGGGGGCAGTCCCCGCAGGACCGGGCGGGGCGGGTGCGGCAGATGCGCGGCGCATTCTTGGCAGGCCCGGATGCGCGTCATCAGCTGTTGGTGGTCAGCGCGGGTCATGCCTCTAGCGGATACACGGCTTCGGTCGTGTAGCGGGGCCCCTCAGACGAAAGAACGCTGGAGTAGAGAATAAATCTCTCCACCCGGATCGGGTGCGCCTGGAACCCCGCATGACTCGTCAGCCAATTCTGGATGTGGGGGACCGAAGCGTGGCGCAGACGGGCGGTGGTGATGTGCGGCCGAAAACGCCGCGCCGCCAAATCGATACCAACCTGCCGGGCTACCCGAACGACGGTTTTCTGCAGTTTCACGAGTTCGGGTGCGGGCTCGACCCCTACCCACAGCGTCCGCGCCGAGCGGGCCTTGCCGTAAAGCCCAACACCGGTTGCCACCATATCGAAGGCGTGTCCGCGCACCGCAGTTAGTGCGGTCTCGAGCTCGCGAGCGGTCGATTCCGCAGTTCCGCCGAGAAAACGCAGGGTGAGATGAAGGTCCTCGACAGGAAGCCAGCGCGCGCCCTGCACACCCACCTGTAGTGCGGCAAGGCGAATAGCGATGTCGGGAGGGCAGGGCAGGCCGACAAAGAGACGCATCAGGTGCAGAGGGTCAGGACCCCAGCGTAGCTGTAAAGACGGTCACAGTTGATATCGCCGTTGGCGGAAAAGCCAGCCAGCGGGAACGGGCCCAGCTTCTCGGTAATCATGGCGAGTTCGCGGCTGTCCTTGCCGAACTGGTTCGGTCCGCGGCCGCAACAGGAATAGTAAAGGCCGCCGTGGATTTTCTGGCCATCGGTTCGTTTGCGTAGATCCTGCAGCCTCCGGCGCATGCCCGCCGTCGCGCGGTCACGCCGGCAAAACATGATCTGGCCGCCGTCTCGACGATATCGCCGATCCCAATCAGGCCCTGATCGGGATCGATGCGGACCAGGTTGCGGATCATGCAGTCGTCGGTGTCGATACCAGCCATGGGAATGGCGGCGAATATGTAGCCATGCACGCACGCAATCAATGTCCATCCGGCATAATCTATCGATGCCTGGACGAGAAACAGGCCTTATGACCCCTCGCCGTTCCATTCATGCGTACAGGCTACTCGTGATCTGAGCCCCTCCAAAGAAGTTGCCCCCGAATACTAATATAAACGATGCGAAAAGGGAATCTATGGCCGACTTTCGAGATATGCTCAAAAGTTGGTGACGGCTGTTTTCAGGCGGCGATTTGAATTTGCTTGATGCCGTCTTTGAACTCAACCCCCTGAATGACCTCGGGCAGACGGTTTGGCCCGGATATCTTCCGCCATTTCTTTTTCGCTGACATCATCAGCCTGAAGACCATTGCCAGCGCGGTCTTTCGGTTCAGGCACCCCCTGGTTTTTCGGGTGCGGTTTCGGACCGTGGCGAAGACGCTCTCGATCGGGTTTGTCGTGCGGATGTGCTTCCAATGTTCGGCCGGGAAGTCGTAGAAGGCCAGCAACGCGTCGCGGTCCTTGATCAGCTTGGCCACGGCGCGCTCGTACTTCACGCCGTAGGTTTCCACGAAGAGATCGAAGGCCGCGATGGCTTCCTTCCTGGTCTCCGCCATCCAAATATCCTGCAGGTCGCTTTTGGCTTTCTCACGCAGAGATTTGGGCATCGCGCCGGTGACGTTGGCCGCCTTGTGAACCCAGCACCGCTGCTCGCGCGTCTCGGGGAAGACATCCCGCAGCGCAGTCCAGAACCCAAGGGCGCCATCGCCGACAGCCAGCTCGGGTGGCACTGTCAGGCCGCGCTGCTTCAGCCCTTTCAGAAGGTCGCGCCAGCTGTCGGCATTCTCCCGGAACCCGTCCATGATGGCCAGAACGTCCTTCTCGCCATACGCGTCAGCGCCGATAATAACCAACATACATTGACGATCATCGTCCAGACGCGGGGTGAAGTAGACCCCGTCGGCCCAGATGTAGACATAGCGCTTGTTCTTGATGTCTCGCTTGCGCCAGGTCTTGTATTCCTCCCACCACGTGGCTTTCAACCGCGTGATCGTTGACGCCGACAAGCCCTCGGCATTCGGCCCGAGAAGCGCCGCCAGCGCCTCGCTGAAATCCCCCGTCGAGATGCCTTTCAGATAGAGCCAGGGCAACAGCTCTTCGACAGACTTCGCCTTGCGCAGATACGGCGGCACAATCTTCGACCTGAACTTGATCTTGCTACCGTCCTCATTGGCACCACGATCACGTACGCGCGGCACATGGACGGGCACAGGCCCGATCCCGGTCATCATCTCACGCTCCGGTAGAAATCCGTGGCGTACAAGACGCTGACGCCCTTCTTCATCCAGAAGATGCGTATACTCGGCGATGAAGCCGGAAACCTCGGCCTGAACGGCGACACGCAACAGCTCCCTGGCTCCGGCATGAATGACATCCGTCAGCGGATCCGGTGAAAATTCCGATGGAAGACCGAATGGTACAATGGTAGATTTGGCCATGGTGGCATATCCCTTTCTCGTTGAGAATTGACGGCGTTTCAACACCGCCATGATATGCCGCCTTCAACAGGCCATCACCAACTTTCGGTTATATCTCCGACTTTCCTTTACCCAACAGAAAACTTTTGGATATCTACTAAATATCTAACAGGTAGCTATTTGCTAACTATTTTTCTCATAGTAAGCCCCCCTGCCCTTTCCACGCGCCACAAGGTGCCCGGCTTCAATAAGCTGAGTCAGCCGCAAGCGAACAGTAGGGCGAGGAATACCCGTTAGTGAGAGCGCTTCAGCCGTGGTAATGCGCCCTTCCCTACCCACAAACTCTAAGATAGCGAGGCTTTCCTTGGGAAGCCTTTCTGGCTGCGCTGCGTGTTGCTCAGACAGTTTGACGCTCAAGTGATCTTTTTGGCGCTTGAGCGAGCTCAGGAAGAACCGCAGCCACGGGAGCCAATCCTGCTTTTCTTTCTTCAGAGAACCTTGAGTACGGCGTAACGCGATATAATACGCCTGCTTGTTCTTCTCAATCACACTCTCCAGCGACGAATAGGGAATGTAGCTGTAGCCAGCGCGCAAAAGCAGAAGCGAGGTTAGCACCCGTGAAAGCCGCCCATTTCCGTCCTGGAAGGGATGAATCGCGAGGAAAACGATCGTAAAAATCCCCACAACGATCAGAGGATGCAAGCTTTTGTCTTCAATAGTCTCACGGGTCCACTTCACGAGCTCTTCCATCTCACGCGGTGTGCCGAAGGGGGATGATGTCTCGAAAACAACCCCGAGGCTCTCCCCTGTCCCATCGAAGGCCTCAACATTGTTCAAGAACTTCTTGTATTCGCCTCGGTGATATTCATCCTTGTCAGAATGCCGGAGCAGTTCCCGGTGGAGTTGCTTGATATAGTTTTCTGTTAGCGGAAGATCGGCGCTGTTTTTAAACACCAAATCCATCGCCTGGGCGTAGCCCGCGACTTCTTGCTCATCTCGCGTTCCGAAACTGCGGGTTTCAAGTCCTTGAAGGAGTACCTCAACCTGGGTGTCACTGAGCTTAGCGCCCTCAATTCGAGTGGATGAGCCGATGCTTTCAATGGTCGCGACGTGCCGAAGCGACTCAAGGCGCTCTGGAGACAGTGATTGAGTCACTTTCCATGTGCCTTTGAACTCATCAACTTCAGCAATGAGTTTGAGAAGGTCGGGCGTTATAGTAAGTTGACGGAGGTCCATAGATATCCGTTTACGGGTTAAATTTATCCAATTATATCCAATTATATTCAATTCGCAAATTTTGCCACCGCCTGAGGTGCTTGGTTCTCCCTGAGCCTAAATGCTCCAGCTTGAGAGCAGGGCGTAGCGACCACAGATCGGCGGGCTGAGGAATGTCTCCGCAAGCCTCAGGTCAATCAAGTAGCTATTCATTACGATCTAGCTATATGATACCTTTCGGTTATCCATTAAACCTGTTGCGCAATAGCCGATTTTCAGCGATGTTCATGGCTCAATGGAGAGTGAGGGCTTGTCTATGAGGGTTTTGAAGGTTTTGCGGGGGCGCGCTGATTTGTTTTTCCGCCTTTCAGGTATCCGTCTTCAGGATTTCGAGGCATTGGTTGTTGTTCTTCATCCGATCTGGCTTGAACGTGAGCACCACCGGCTTTCACGTGAAGACAGACAACGCGCGATCGGTGGCGGGATGAACTACCGTTTGGAATTTGCCGAGCAATTGCTGCTCTGCTTGATGTATTATCGCACCTATACCAGTCAGGCCTTTATGGGTCTTCTGTTCGGTGTCTCGTCCCCTACGGTTTGCCGTCGGATTGCTGCCATGACAGAATTGATGGCAGGACATTTCCGGATGCCGGAGCGCAAGATCAGGCTGTCGGCGTCAGAGAGGGATGACCTGCTTTACCTGATGATTGATGGCACGGAGCGTCCGGTTCAACGCCCGAAAAAGCTCTCGCATCGCAAGGCGAAGTATTCCGGCAAGAAAAAGCACCACACGGCCTCACATCAGATCATCACCGATGACAAAAAACGGGTTCTGGCGGTTGGTCCGGCGCAACCCGGGCGCGCACATGACAAGCGTATCTACGACGAGGCGCGCGTGGATAAGCCACCGGGTGTGCTTGTACTTGGTGATCTCGGTTATCTGGGAACATCGCTTGAAATCCCGCTCAAAGCCTCAAAGAACCACCCCCTTACGGACGAACAGAAAACTTACAACGCTTGGCACGCAAAGCTACGTATCGGCGTGGAGCACGGTATTGGCCGGATGAAAAAGTTCGGAATATTTGCCGAAACTCACCGCGGCAACCGGCAGGAAAACATGATTGCCAAGAACGTCGGGGCGCTGGCAAACATGAATTTGAAAACAGCCTGACCAAATCGGTAAGGATACATCCGTTCTCAGCTACCTGATGTTATTGTGAATCAGGTCTATTAGATACCTCCCTCAAACAGCCTCCGGCGCATATCCGCCGTCGTGCGGTCGCGCCGGCAAAACATGATTTGGCCGCCGTCTCGACGATATCGCCGATCCCGATCAGGCCCTGATCGGGATCGATGCCGACCAAGTTGCGGATCATGTAGTCGCCAGTGTCGATACCAGCCATGGGAATGGCGGCGAATATGTAGCCATGCACGTGCGCAATATCCTGTGCGAGACCCTCGGCCGATATCGCGCTTGAACACCTTGAGAGCTGGTTTCCCGTCCAGTTCGATGAGGATATTCCGCTCAGCCCTTGTCACGGTGTGGGTGGGCCCGATCGGCGTACATCCCTGGGTCAGCGCGGTTGCAACCGGCACCCGATCGAGGGCAATCATCACGCTGGACACCGCACCTTCACGGACTTCGTTGGCGATTTGCGGATGGGCGATCCGGGATGCCGTCAGCCCGCCAATGAGAAAATCGTCGGCTTGCCGGGCGAGTTCACCGATCTCCTCCGGAACACCCTCTGTGCGCGGATCGGCATGGACGACGACCAACGGCGGTATGTCGCCGAACCAGGCCTTTGCCTCGATACCTGCCACCGCCCCGGAAAACACGGCGAAGGCGTCCTCGGGCAACGGGGCCAGCATCGCTGCGAGGGCCGGTTCGTCAAAGTATTCGTGCCCGGTAACACAAACACCGAAGCCGACCGCCGATCCAGTGGAGACGCTGGTCGCTTTTCGCAATGCGCCGACGACCGCATCGAGTTCGTCGGCCAAATGGTCGGTTACGTAGAGAAAGCCAAGACCGTATTCCGGGCCCGAAAACGCTGCGACGGTTGCAATAAGGCCGGAAAATGCCAATATATCTGCTGGTCACCACAGGTTTCGGAAGGATAATCCACCATGGCCCTAAAACACCGCGACACAATCATGCTTCCGGCAATTGGCAGCGCGGCTCGCACCGAGATCGATGCCGGTCTGCGGCAGTACATGCTCCGCGTCTACAACTACATGGCGCTGGGGGTCGCACTGACTGGAATCATCGCCATGGCCGTTGCCATGAATCCGGCCGCCATGGAGGCAATTGCCTATGGCCCGTTCAAATGGGTGCTGTTCATCGGCATTCTCGGGCTGGGCTGGTTCTCCCCGAAAATCATCTTCACCGGCCGCCCAGCTGTCGCGCAAGGTGCGTTTTGGCTTTATGCAACCCTGTGGGGCGCGCTGATCGCGCCGATGTTCTCCCTCTACACGGGCGAGAGTATTGTCCGTGTGTTCTTCATCACCGCGGCGGCGTTTGCCGGTACCAGCCTCTATGGCTACACCACCAAGCGCGATCTCACGGCGATGGGCCGGTTTCTCGCCATGTCGACCATCGGCATCCTGGTTGCTGTGGTCGTCAATATTTTCCTGCAGAGCCCGGTTTTCCACTTCTTCCTGGCGATTGTGGTGGTTCTCGTATTCGCCGGCCTGACGGCCTATGAGACCCAGGCAATCAAGCGGTCCTACTTCGCTGATGACGGTGAGGAATTGACCAATCGCAAGGCGGTGTTCGGCGCCTTCATGCTCTATGGCAGCTTTGTGACGATGTTTGTCTGGCTGCTTACGCTCTTCGGATCGCGCGAGTAACCGCCCGCAAGTTATCGCAAATACCCGGATATCCGTAACCCAGATATCCGGCGCCTGAACATCTGGCCGGCGAGGCCTTCCCGCAGACGTAATCGCGTGGGAGGCCTCTCTGCTGTTTGCTTCTCGGCATTTTGTGGGTCACTGGCTATTATTTTTCGACCTACAAAGCACTTTGTGGGCCGCCTATTTCTATTTTTATCCCGCAAAGTATTTTGTGGGGAACTTAGTAGCCCACAAAACTACCCCGGAATATGTGCGCCTGTAGCCACACGAGATTCTCCCTCCTAGCCTCAGGATGCTTGCCTCTCCCTGCTGCTGGCCCTCGGTTAGGTGGTTTAGCGATTGCAATGTAGTCGTGGGGCGGCCTGTATTTGGAGTTCATTGATGATGCCGGGTTGACCACCATAAGGGGCAATTTCTACCTGAAGGGCGGCTTGACTGATCGAGGCTGCATCCTCTTCTGAGTTCCACAGACGCAGCGATGTCGCAAAAAATAAAGGAGGCATACATGAAATTTAAACTAAGCTTAAAGGGCATAGCCGTTGGTGCTGCGCTTGCTGTTCTTATCAGTGTGGTGGCGACATCTGCGCCTGTCGCTGCAGAAGATGTTCTGACTGAAATCCAGCAACGCGGAAAGCTGCGCGTTGGAATGGCAACGTTTGTGCCTTGGGCTATGCACGATCAAGGAGGCAACTTGATCGGGTTCGAAATCGACGTTGCCAAGAAAATTGCAAGCGATATGAGCGTGGAAATTGAGTTTGTTCCGGCCGCATGGAGCAGCATTATCCCAGCACTTCTAGCCAAAAAGTTTGACGTGATCATCAGCGGGATGTCTATTACACCACAGCGTAATCTGACCGTTAACTTTACCATTCCATATGCTCATTCGGGCCAGCAAATGGCATCCAGTATTGAATTGGCTGGTGGATTCACGTCAATGGATGACTACAACGATTCCAGCGTGACGATTGCCTGTCGGCGTGGAGTCACCTCATGCGATTTTGCGGGGAAAAGATTCCCAAAAGCGACCCTGCGCCGGTTCGACGCCGACGCCTTGGCCTTTCAGGGAATAGTAAACGGAGAGGCACATGCAGCGATTTCATCAGCCCCCACGCCACGGTTCTGGGCAGATGAACATTCTGACAAAGTATTCCTTGCCAACGATGGCAAAAATTTATCCCGCAGCGATGAAGCATTTGCTCTGCGCAAGGATGACCCGAACGCCATCAATTTCTTTTCCAATTGGATTCTTGTGAACACTTCGAACAGATGGCTTGAGGAAAGATACGTCTATTGGTTTGAAAATCAGTCCGCATGGAAAGATATAGTTGCAGCGGAACAGTAGTATTTTCTGAATCTGCTACTTTTGGAGAACACGCCTGTCAAAGTTGTTGGGGGTGAGTGAACCACCGCGATGAGTTGCTGGCCTTCTACGACTTCCCGACCGAGCATTGGAAGCACATCCGCACAACAAACCCGATCGAGAGCGTCTTCGCCACGATCCGAAACCGCACCCGAAAAACCGAGGGGTGTCTGAACCGAAAGACCGCGCTGGCAATGGTCTTCAGGCTGATGATGTCAGCGGAAAAGAAATGGCGGAAGATATCCGGGCCAAACCGTCTGCCCGAGGTTATTCAGAGGGTTGAGTTCAACCTAAAAGGCAGGTTCTCGCTATGCGTGTGGAGTAGGTCATAACATAAATCCTAAGCGCACCGGATATGGGAGTCCGGTGCTGGCCGTTTTGTCAGACAGGATAGTCCGCCAGATCAAGCCGCTTTTCGATGCGGTCCAATCTGGGATGCTCCCCCTCAATCTCGCTCGACTTGAGGACATCCTGGGTGAGTGTGCGCAGCACGGCCTCTTCCCGCATCTCGCAGCCCAGGGTTTCCATGCGGCCGAGAAGCCGGGCTGTCCAAAAATTGAAGATGTGCAAAGCGTTTACCCTGCATCACCGCGCCCGGCGACGTGGGACATGATCATTCGGCCCTTATATCTATATGGTGCATAGCGTTTTTCAGATGGGGCGGTAACGGGAGAAACGGAATGGATTTGAACCTTGATGGGAAAACGGGCGTGGTTACCGGCGCGAGCGCCGGCCTCGGCCGCGGAATCGCCAAATCCCTTGCCAGGGAAGGGGTTCGCCTTGCCATCTGCGCGAGAAGGGAAAGCCAGCTGAATGAGCTCGCCGATGAGATTCGCACGGAAGGCGGGTCCGAATCGGCTGTCATCGTTGCCGACCAGATGGAAGAAGCGACCCCGCAGCTGATTGCAGACAAGGCTGTGGATGCGCTTGGCGCCGTCGACATCCTGGTCAACAACGCCGGTGGTAGCCGGGCGTTCGATCTTGAGACGTCGGAGGAGCAGTGGGAAGAAGCGCTGACTCTGAATTTCACGCGCCATCGTCAACTCACACACCATCTGCTCGGGCAGATGATAGAGCGCAACTGGGGCCGCATCATCAATATTACCGGCAAATCGGAACCGGAAGGCATCAATGGTGCCTTCTGCGCCAAGGCGGCGATTCACTCCTGGGCGAAGGGTTTGTCACGCGAAATCGGCAAGCATGGGATTACCGTGAATTGCATCCCGCCCGGTCGGATCATGAGCGAGCAGATACTTCGCAACTACACACCGGAGTATCGTCAGCGGCAATCCGAGAGCGAGATTCCGGTCGGATCGTACGGTGAACCGGAGGATCTAGCTTGTCTTGTCTGCTTCCTTGCCTCGCCACTAGCCCGCTACATCACGGGAACGGTGATACCGGTCGACGGCGGTCTCCGGCGCTACCAGTTCTAGAGTTTTCGCAACGGTCACAGCGTCATCCACCGCGATAGCGGCAGATTCGACGGTGGAGAAACTCTGCGTCGTCAGATGCAGCGGCCGCCATCGACCTCGATGCAGATCCCGGTCAGGAAATTCGATTCTTCCGTGGCCAGGAACACGGCTGCATTGGCGATATCGGTGGGGTGGCTGAAACGCCCGAGTGGGATCGTAGCCATGAACTTCTTGCGGTTTTCCGGTGTATCTGGTGCGCCCATGAAGGTCTCGAGCAGGCCGGTCTCGCCGATCACGGGGTTGATGCCGCAGACCCGGATCTTGTCGGGAGCCAGCTCGATAGCCATTCCCTTGGTCAGATTGACGGCGGCGCCCTTGGAGCCGCAGTACCAGGTCAGGCCCGGCCGCGGCCGTAGGCCGGCCGTCGACGCAATGTTGACGAAGAGGCCGGAACCGCCTTTGCGGAATACCGGCACCGCATGCCTGGCCGAGAGATAGATCGACTTCACGTTGACGTCGAAGATGCGGTCGAAGGTTTCCTCGTCGACCTCGGTCATCGGGCAGTTGTTCTGGGTGAAACCAGCGTTGTTGACCATGATGTCGAGGCCGCCATAGGCGTCGACAGCGGTGTCGACGAGAACCTTGACCTCGGCATCGACGGCGACATCGGCCTTGTGGAACATCGCGGCTCTGTTGCTTTTTTGAATGCTTTCGGCGACCTCGTTGCCGGCATCCTCGTTGATGTCGTTGATGACGACCTTGGCGCCTTCGGCGGCGTACTGGCGTGCAATTTCGGCACCGAAGCCGGAACCGGCCCCTGTCACGATGGCGATTTTCCCCTCAAGCCGCATGATGTTCTCCCGTCTGAATTCTCTGATTCTGCTGATGCTCTGGTTCTGTTGGCTTTATCGAACGTTTCGGGTGCTACGATAGCGGCGTCTGCTCCCCGGTCAATCAAACCTGGGCGGATTTGGACCGAGGCTCGTTTTTTCTGGAGTGGTGATCCGGAGGAGGCGTGGTGCCGATGGTCAGACTCGAACTGACGACCTACGCATTACGAATGCGTTGCTCTACCAACTGAGCTACATCGGCGCACCGCAAGGCGGTGAATTGCGACAACGCCCGACGAAATGGCCACCTTATATAGAACCGACAGCAGGTATAGAACCGACAGCAGGCGGCGGCAAGGTCGGTGGCGCGGTTACTCGGCGGCGCTGGCACGGCGCGGCGGGTTGTGGAACCGGGCGAGGAGATCCTCGCGTCGCCGCATAGCGTCCTCGACATTGGCTTTCTTGACGTGCCCGAAGCCCCGGATGTGCTCGGGAAGACCAGCCAGGTCGACTGCGATTTCGTGGTTGTTGGGAGTCAGCCCGTCGAGCACCATGGCGATGGTTTCCTCGTATTCCGCGATCAGCCGCCGTTCGGTCCGGCGCTCCTCGGTGTACCCGAAGATGTCCAGCGAGGTGCCGCGCAGGAACCGTAGGCTGGCAACCAGGCGGAGCAGAGGCAGGATCCACTGGCCGAACTCGATTTTCCGGAGATGTCCTGTTCCCGGGTCGCGCGGAGCCAGCAATGGCGGTGCAAGGTGGAACTTCATCTTGTAGCCGGCCTCGAAAGTACCGGCGACCTGCCGCAGGAAACGACCGTCGGTGTGGAGCCGGGCAACCTCGTACTCATCCTTGTAGGCGAGCAACTTGAAGTAGTAGTGCGCCACCGCCTCGGCGAAATCCCGACGGCCCGGGGCGCGGGCCTCTTCCGTCTCCTGCGCCCTGGCTACGAACGCCTTGTAGCGCTCGGCGAGAGCCGCATTCTGATAACCCGTCAGAAATTCGGCACGATGCGCGACTGTCTCCTCGAGCGGCCGAGGTTCGTCGCTAATGTCTTCCGGAGCGTCTTTCGGCTTGGAGATCCGCCGCACCGCGGTCAGATCATGCGCCGCGCGACGGCCCCAGATGAAGGCTTGCCGGTTCATATCGATGGCGACGCCGTTGAGTTCGACGGCTTGCATCAGCGCTTCTTCCGATACCGGAACCATTCCCTGCTGCCAGGCATATCCGAGCATGAACATGTTGCTGGCGATGGCGTTGCCGAGGAGGCGGGTTGCAAGGTCGGTGGCCTCGACGAACTCGGCCGCATCCTTGCCCAGGCTGTTGGCGATTGTCCGGTGCAGTTCCAGTCCGGGGAATACCATGTCCGGATCGCGGGTAAACGCGCCGGTTATGGCCTCGTGGCTGTTTATTATGCCGCGGGTAATGCCCGGGGTTACCTTGGCAAGCGTATCGAAGCTTGCAGCGGTAACAACATCGCAACCGATGATAGATTTAGCCCCGGCAGCGGCAATGCGCACAGCGTGAATATCCTCGGGCCTGTCGGCAATGCGGATATGCGTGACCACCGCGCCGCCCTTCTGGGCGAGGCCGACCATGTCGAGTACCGAGCAGCCTTTGCCTTCGATGTGGGCTGCCATGGCGACGATAGCGCCGATGGTGACGACGCCGGTACCGCCGATGCCGGTAACGAGTATACCGTAGGGTTCTGCGGCGTTGGGAAGCTCGGGGTCCGGCAAAACCTCGAAGAGATCGGCAGAGGGGGTACCGGGTCCGGCAGCGGCGACGGCCGCGTCCATTGCCGAATCGGACAGAGTTTCCGGTTCCTTCAGATCAGTCCCGTGCACGGTAACGAAGCTCGGGCAGAATCCTTTGACGCAGGAATAATCCTTGTTGCACGAGGACTGGTCGATGGTTCGCTTGCGGCCAAGCTCGGTTTCCAGCGGTACCACTGAAAGGCAGTTCGACTGGACCGAGCAGTCGCCGCAACCCTCGCAGACGAGATCGTTGATAATGACCCGCTTGACAGGGTCAGGAAAGGTGCCGCGGTGGCGGCGGCGGCGCTTCTCGGCGGCGCAGGTTTGGTCGTAGATCAGGACTGTCACACCCTTTTCCTCGCGCAGCTCGCGCTGAACCGCCTCGAGGTCATTTCGGTGGCGGATCCGCGTTCCCGGCGCGAAATTGGCGTCTTCGGGATACTTGTCCGGCTCATCGGTCACCACCATGACCCGCTTCACGCCCTCGGCCTCGACCTGGCGGCTGATCATCGGTACCGATATCGGGCCGTCGATGGGCTGGCCGCCGGTCATCGCAACGGCGTCGTTGAAGAGAATCTTGTAGGTCATGTTGACCTCGGCGGCGACGGCCTGGCGTATCGCCATCAGGCCGGAGTGGTAGTAGGTGCCGTCGCCGATATTGGCGAAGATATGCGTCTCGTCGGTGAAGGGGGCGATGCCGACCCACGGCACGCCCTCGCCGCCCATCGGCGTGTAGGTCTCGGTGCGGCGGTCCATCCACTGGGCCATGAAGTGGCAGCCGATGCCGGAGAGCGCGCGGCTCCCTTCGGGGATCCGGGTCGAGGTGTTATGCGGGCAGCCGGAACAGAAATATGGTGTGCGCAGGAATTCCGAAGTCGTCCCCTGGAGGGCTTGTTCGCGCGCATCAAGAAACTTCAGGCGTTCCTCAATGCGGGAATCGGTGTGGAAACGGGCCATCCGCCCGGTCAATACGCGGGTGATGCGTGCTGGCGTCAATTCATCCGTGGAGGGCAGCATCGTGGCGCCGCGCTCATCGGTCTTGCCGACGACGACGGGCCGCTGGTCGGCTGGCATGTTGTACAGTTGCTCTTTGATCTGGCTCTCGATCAGGCCGCGCTTCTCCTCGACGACGAGAATTTCCTCGAGGCCGCTGCAGAACTGACGCAGACCCTCGGGCTCGAGCGGCCAGGTCATGCCTGGCTTGTATATCGACAGGCCGATTTCGCGGGCTTGTTCTTCGTTGATGCCAAGATCGTCGAGCGTCTGGCGCACGTCGAGATAGGACTTGCCGGCAGTGACGATGCCGAAGCGCCGTTTGGGACCGTCGATCACGACCTTGTCGATGTCGTTAGCGCGGGTGAAGGCGCGAACCGCATCTAGCTTGTATTCGTGCAGGCGTGCCTCTTGTAGGAGGAAGTTGTCGTCGGAACGGATGTTGAGGCCGTCCTCGGGCATTTCGAAATCGTTCGGCTTGAGGGCCTCGATGCGCAGTGGGTCAACATAGACTGAAGCCGAACTGTCGACCGTCTCGGCGACGGTCTTGAAGGCAACCCAGCATCCCGAGAAGCGGGATAGGCTCCAGCCGAACAGCCCGAGATCGAGGAACTCCTGGACTCCCGAAGGGTTGAAGACGGGAATCATCGCGTCCTGGAAGGCGTATTCGGTCTGATGCGCCGTCGTCGAGGATTTCGCCGTGTGGTCGTCGCCGGCGAGCAGCAGGACGCCGCCATGGCGATGGGTGCCAATCAGATTGCCGTGACGCAATATGTCGCCGGAGCGGTCGACGCCGGGCCCTTTGGCGTACCACATACTGAAAACGCCGTCGTAGCGCGCACCCGGCGAGAGCTCAAGCTGCTGGGTGCCGAGAACGGCGGTCGCCGCCAGATCTTCGTTGACTCCTGGCTGGAACTGGATGTGGTTCTTGGCGAGAAACTGCTTGGCCCGCCATAGCTGGAGGTCGACCTGTCCGAGCGGGGAGCCACGATAGCCGGTCACATAACAGCCGGTGTTGAGTCCGGCGGCGGCGTCGCGCTGGCGCTGCATCATCGGTAGACGCACCAGCGCCTGGGTCCCGGTCAGGAAAACACGCCCTGATTCGAGATTATACTTGTCGTCCAGTGAGACAGCTTGCAGAGCCATATGCGTTTTCCGATTCCGGGGTTACAACCGCAGTTGCAGTATCACAAAAAATAGCTGTCCAGGCAAAGCCGCACGGGAGCGGTCAGGACTAGCCGGGAGGTGTGAAAATGGCGGGTTTTCAAGGGTTGTGCAGGGGTTGCGCAGGGTAATTCGCCAGTGGATTTGCCAGTGGATTCGCCCTGCGCCTTGGGACATTATGCGCCCGCCGAATCTCGTGCGCGGAATGAAGAGTGAAGAGTGCGGGATATAGGATGGTGACGGGAATGAGACGGTGACGGTTCTTCTCACGGGTGCTGCCGGGTTCATCGGCTTTCATGTCGCCGAGGCGCTCCTCGCCCGCGGCGATAGCGTGGTCGGCGTCGACAATCTCAACGCCTACTATGATCCTGCTCTCAAGCAGGAGCGGCTCGACCACCTTGGCAAACGGAGCGGTTTTTACTTCCGCAATGCCGACATTACCGACGGGGTGGGCCTCGCTTCCCTGCTCGATGAGCGGGAGGGCGTTGACCGGATCATCCATCTCGCCGCCCAGCCCGGCGTGCTTTACTCCTTCAAGGACCCGGATAGCTACATCCATTCCAACATCACCGGCCAGATGGCGATCCTGGAGGTGGCGCGGAAGTGCGGCGGACTCCGTCATCTGGTCTTCGCCAGCTCCTCCTCGGTTTATGGCGGCAGCGATCGTCTGCCCTTTGCCCTTGATGATCCGGTCGATCGGCCGCTCTCCCTCTATGGCGCTACCAAGCGCGCCGGTGAGCTGATGGCGCACAGCTACAGCCATCTTTATGGGGTTCCTGCAACCGGGCTGCGTTTCTTTACCGTCTACGGTCGCTGGGGGCGGCCCGATATGGCGGCCTGGGGCTTCACCGAGGCGGTGCTCGATGACCAGCCGATCACCCTGCGTAATGAAGGCGCCATGAAACGCGACTTCACCCATGTGGACGATATCGTGCCAGGCGTGCTCGCCGCGCTTGATCGTCCACCGGCAGGGGAGGGAGGCGCCACACCTTTCGCGCTCTACAATCTGGGCAACAGTCGGCCCGAACCTCTCGATCGTTTCATCGCCATCATCGAGGAAGCGGCCGGCCGCAAGGCGGATATCCAGCGTGTGTCCGGGGCGGCCGGCGAGCCCGCTGAAACTTTTGCTGATATTGCCGCAAGCCGCCGAGATCTCGGTTTCGAGCCGCGCGTCACCCTTGATGAAGGGCTGACGGATTTTGTTGCCTGGTTCCGGGCCCGCCGCGAGGCTTGACGCTCCCGTTTTCCATCCCGACTGGCCCGACTGGCCCGACTGTCGTCTTGCTGGCGGCTATCTCTGGTACAGCGCGTCGAGATCTGCGCCGTGGCGCTCACGGACGACATGACGCCGGATTTTCTGGGTCGGGGTAAGGGTGCCGTCATCGACATTGAACGTCTCGGCCCTGAGAGCGAATCCGCGGATGCGCTCGATTGGCGATAGCCGGGCATTGACCCGGTTGACCGCCGCCGAGATGGCGGCCCGGAAATCGGGATCGGTGACCAGAACCGCCATGTCGTTCTCCTGGCTGTGCTCTTTGCACCACTCCTCGGCGAAGATTTCGTCGGGGATCAGGAGTGCCACGGGATGCGGCTGGCGGTCACCGTGGACCATCGCCTGTCCGATCTCGTGTTCCAGTCCGAGCAAACCTTCGAGCCGCTGGGGCGAGATGTTGTCGCCACCCGAGGTGACGATGATGTCCTTCTTGCGGTCGGTGATCTGGATGTAGCCGTCAGCGTCGAGGACGCCGACATCGCCGGTATGCAGCCAGCCATCGCGCAGGGTTTCGCGTGTTATCTCCTCGTCACCCCAATAGCCGTCCATCAGCAGCGCACCACGGACCAGAATCTCGCCGTCCCCGGCGATTTTTACCTCCACCCCCTTCAGGGGCGGGCCGACGGTCGCGATCCTGTTGTCGTGCGGCGGATTGCAGCTGACCACCGGCGCCGCCTCGGTCTGTCCGTAACCCTGCAAGATGGTGAGGCCGAGGCTGGCGAAGAATATGCCGATCTCGTAGTTCAGCGCAGCGCCGCCGGAAATGAAGGCCTTGAGGTTGCCGCCGAACCGAGCTTGCACCTTGCTGCGGACCAGCCGATCGAGAACCCCGTCAAGCACGCGGTCGAGCGGGTTCAGCGCGCCGGTTTCATAGCGTTGGCGTCCGAGCGCGACCGCCTTCATGAACAATGCCTGGCGCAGACTGCTGGTGCCGTGCAATCCCCGCAGGATGCGGCCGTGGATCAGCTCGTAGAGCCGCGGTACGGAGGCAAGCAGGGTTGGCTTGATCTCCTCGATGTTGGCGACCAGCCTGTCGAGGCTCTCGGCGAAGTAGATCTGAGCGCCGATGGCGACCGGCAGGAACAGGCCAACCGTGTGTTCGAAGGAGTGCGACAGGGGTAGGAAGGAGAGGAATGATTCGCCGCCCTCGCTGAAGCCCGGAAGGTTTTCGAGAAAATCGCGGGCGCCAGCGAGATTGCAGAAAATCGCGCTGTGGCTCAGCACCACACCACGCGGCAGCCCCGACGTGCCCGAGGTGTAGATGATGCAGCAGGGCGCGCTGCGGTCGAGTGCTTCGGCTTCCGCGGCGATGTCTCCCACCATCTCACGTCCTGCATCCACCGTCGCTGTGAAGTCGAGATTCTGGATCGCGTCCGTGGCACTTCCCGGTGCGGCCGCACTTGCATCGGTGCTGACTCCGGCAAGGGGATCGATCGCGATCATGAAGCGAATGCCGGAACATTGTGTCGCGGCCTCACGCACCCGCTCGGCCAGTTGCGGCGTGGAGACGATGATTCCCGAGGGACCGCTGTCGGAGAGCACATGCAGATGATCGGCGACGGTGTTGGTGGTGTAGGCGGGCACGGTGACGGCGCCCGTGGAGATGATTGCCAGATCGGCGATGATCCATTCCGGACGGTTCTCGGAAATGATGGCGACCCGGTCGCCAGGGGTTATGCCAAGGGCTTTCAGCTGTCGTGCCAGGGCCGTGACCTGGGTAGCCGTCTCGTTCCAGCTCAATGGCTGCCAAGCGTTATCGCATCGGGCCCAGAGGAAGGGTGCGTTGCCATAGACCCGCGCCTGGGAGAAAAACAAGCTCGCAAGGTTGGGCACCTCGGCGTAGTCCGGGATGTGTCCCGAAGTGCTGTTCTGTGTACTGGTCGCCATCTTGTTCGACTCCCAACAACAATTCGATTCCGAGGTCCTGATAGCCATATAAGCAGTTCTGCGGCTATATCCCATAAACCTGATCCGAGTGGGCCCGATTGGAAGCTTGATACCTCCGGAAGCTGCGATGGACGGCGTTTGCAGGCTTGGATCGCCTGCATGGCAGGGCTATAGGGGCGGAAGTATAGAGGCAGCGGTATAGCGGTATAAGGTGCGCCGCTCCGCAGCGGGGTCCTTGAGGCTCCCGGTTTCCCTGAGATTTATAAGAAAGGACCACTCCATGAACGACGCAGGTCGGGATTCACCGGATGAAGTGCTTTCGGGCGAAGTGCTGCCGGTGTGGGATCTGAGCGATCTCTATCCTGGGCGCGAATCGCCGGAACTCGAGCGCGATCTCTCTGCGGCACTGGAGGAGGCTGACGGTTTCGCTGATGCGTTCCGAGGCCGGGTTTCCAGGCTTGATGCGGCATCTCTGGCCGCGGCGATTGAAAATTACCAGCGCCAGCAGGAACGCCTCGGCCGGGCGTCCAGCTTCGCTTATCTGACCTACGCCAGCGCGGTTTCCGATCCCGCCTGCGGCCGCTTCCTGCAAACCGTCCAAGAACGCGTCAACACGATATCGACGAAGCTTCTTTTCTTCTCCATCGAGTTGCAGCGGATGGAGGACGACGCGATGGCGGCGCTATGCGCCGACCCGGCGCTCAGCTCCTGGCGGTCCTGGATCGAGGATCTGCGCGTCGGGCGCCCTTTCCTGCTTTCCGACGAGGCGGAGGAAATCCTGCATGAAAAGGCGGTGGTGGGCTCATCCGCCTGGCACCGGCTGTTCGACGAGACCATGGCCGAACTGCGGTTCCCCTTTCGCGGTCAAAACCTGTCTGAATCCGAGATTCTCGACTTTCTCAGCGACGTCAACGGTACCGTCCGGCGCGAGGCAGCACAGAGCCTTGGCCAGGTGCTCGGCGACAACATCCGGCCACTTGCCCTGATCACCAACACCCTGGCAAAGGACAAGGAGATCGAGGATCGTCGGCGCGGCCTCGCGCGGCCGATCTCCGCGCGCAACCTCGACAATCTGGTCGAGGACGAGGTGGTTGACGCGCTGCTGGCCGCCGTACGCAATGCCTCGCCACGGATTTCCCATCGTTATTACGCCCTGAAGGCGCGCCTGTTCGGCGTTGATTACCTCGATTACTGGGATCGGAACGCGCCGCTTCCCGACACCGATGACCGCCGCATCCCCTGGGAGGAGGCGTGGCAGACCGTGCTCGAGACCTGGCATGGCTTCTCGCCCGAGATGGCGACGCTCGGCCAGCGTTTCTTCGACCATTCGTGGATCGACGCCGAACCACGTCCCGGCAAGATGTCAGGTGCGTTCTCACATCCGACCGTACCTTCCTGCCACCCCTATATCCTGCTCAACTACCAGGGGCGGCCGCGTGACGTGATGACAGTGGCGCATGAGCTCGGCCATGGCATCCACCAGCTGCTTGCCGCCCGGCAAGGGTATCTGAGGGCCGATACACCGCTCACCCTCGCCGAAACGGCTAGTGTCTTCGGCGAAATGCTTGCCTTTCGCGGCATGCTGGAGCGAACCGAGGACGCGAACGCCCGGCGCACCCTGCTGGCCGGAAAGATCGAGGATATGATCAACACCGTGGTCCGCCAGGCCGCGTTCTGTCTGTTTGAGACCGAACTGCACGAGCGGCGCCGTGACGGCGAACTGACGGCGGAGGAAATCGGCGATATCTGGATGCGGGTGCAGGGGGAAAGCCTTGGCCCGGCGATCCGCCTCGGCAACGAATACCGCCATTACTGGTCCTACATCCCGCATTTCGTGCACACACCGTTCTATGTTTACGCCTACGCTTTCGGCGATTGTTTGGTGAATGTACTCTATGCGGTCTCGCAGGAAGCAGGTCCGTCCTTCGTGGATGCCTATCTCGACATGCTCCGGGCCGGCGGCACGTTGCGCCACCAGGAATTACTGGCGCCGTTCGGACTCGATGCGTCGGCACCGGGATTCTGGGCGCGTGGGCTTGGTGTTATCGAGCAGTTCATCGACGAGTTCGAGGCCTTGTTGTGACCGGGCCCTGTGGGCTCGAGCTCCGCTCCCGCGAATCGGCCCCGGAATCGGCCCCGGAATCCATCCCGGGATCCCCGCCGCTTCTCTTCGTGCATGGCGCCATGGCTGGCGCCTGGTGCTGGGACGAGAACTTCCTGCCGTGGTTTTCGGCCAGGGGCCATCATGTTTTCGCTTTGAGCCTGCGTGGCCACGGCGCAAGCTCGGGGCGGGAGTCCCTGCACGCCTTCGGTATCGACGATTACGCTGAGGATGTCACCGTCGTCATGGAGTCCCTGCCGGCACCACCGGTGCTAATCGGACATTCGATGGGCGGCTTCGTGGTGCAGCAGATCCTCGATGGTGTGCTGACGCCGTCGGCAGAGGGGGCGGTACCCCAGATGGCGGGGGCCGTGTTGATGGCGCCGGTGCCGCCGGGCGGGTTGCTCGGGCCGATTACCTCGATGGTGATGTGGGACACGCGGTTGTTTCGGGAGATTGCCTTCAGCAATCTTTCCGGCATTCATCCTGATACCGTCGACTTCTTGCAAGAGGCACTGGTGTCCGGAGATCTGCCGCCGGAAGACATTGCCCGTTATCGCGATCTTCTCGGGCCGGAATCCCGGCGCGCGATCCGGGACATGCTGTATGGCGGAATCCGCATGCGCACATCGAAAAATGAAACTCGAACCCCGGTGCTGGTGCTGGGTGCGGGTGAGGACAGGGTCATTCCGCCCTCCTATGCCCATGCAGCAGCGCGGCGTTTCGGTGTCGTCGCGGACATCCTGCCCGGCATGGCCCATGCGATGATGCTGGATTCGGGTTGGGAGGATTGTGCCCGCCGGATCGACACATGGATCCGCGCCGGGTTTCCCGTAAGCGGTGACTGAACCGAATCCCGTGTCATTCTCGGTGCGGGATTCTTGTTCTCGGCAGCGATAGGCTGGAGTGTGAGGAAAGATCGGAAGGCAGAACGTCGACCGGGAAGGATGGGGAATGGCAAAAAACGAAACGGCTCAGGGTGGCAGGCAGGCCCAGGGCGGCAGACAGAAGGGTGATGTCGCCGACATCGTCGTGATCGGCGCCGGCGTCGCCGGCATCGCTACCGCGCTCTATCTCCAGCGCGATGGCCACCGGGTCGCGGTGCTCGATCCCGAGCCACCGGGAAACATGACCTCCTTCGGCAATGCCGGCGTGATAGCGCTGTACAGCTCGGTGCCGACAGCGACACCGGATATGCTGGCGCGCATCCCAAAACTGCTGATGGATCCGCTCGGGCCGCTGCGGATCCGCTGGCGCTACCTGCCGCGCATGACCCCATGGCTTTTATCCCTTTTGGCCAACAGCGCACCGGCTCGGATCCTCGCCAACGCCACTGCCAAGGCTGCTCTCATCAACCACGCCTGGGATGACTGGCGGGTGCTGATCGAGGATGCCGGAATCGATGATTTGATCGGCCATGGCGGCATGCTTCGGGTCTTCGAGACCGATGCCGCTTTCGAGCGCGCCAAGGGTGCGGAGCTCCGGATCATCCAGGAGAGCGGTCTTAATATGGAGGTGCTTGGCGCTGACGAAATCCGCCAGCTCGAGCCGTCCCTGGCACCGATCTTCCGCCATGGGCTGTATTCCTCCGACAGCCACAACATCCGCAATCCTGGCCGTGCCATCGCCGACCTGGCTGTGCGTTTTGCGGCCCTTGGCGGCGCCGTGCTGCAGGAACGCGCAACCGGCCTGAGCCGCCGTCCCAGCGGCGGCTGGCAGATCGCCGTCGAGGGTGGTCGCGCCCATACGACGTCGCGTGTCGTCATCGCTGCCGGTGCGTGGTCGGCCCAGCTCGCCCGCACCGCCGGCTTGCGGATACTGCTCGATACCGAGCGAGGCTATCATGCGATGCTGCCGAAACCGGAGCAGGAGCTGCGGCGCTCGGTGCATTTTGCCGAGAAGACATTCATGATCTCGCCGATGACCGAGGGCTACCGTTTGACTACCGGGGTCGAACTCGCGGGCATCGAGGCGCCGCCGGATTATCGGCGCCTCCGCCGCGCCGTGAGCCAGGCCAAGCATGTATTGCCGGGATTGCGGGGCGAGCCGCAAAGCTTGTGGATGGGCCGGCGTCCCTCGACTCCCGACACGGTGCCGATACTCGGTCCGGCCCCGGGCGCCGAGGGGCTTTATTTCGCGACGGGTGGCGCCCATATCGGCATGACTCTGGGACCGGTGATGGGGCGGGTGACGGCGGATCTGATCGCCGGCCGTGATCCGGGGGTCGATCTTGCGCCCTATGCACCGAATCGCTGGCAAAAATGAGCTTGTCAGACGAGGACACAAGAGCTGGACGGACCCGGCGCTATGCCAAGGTTGGCGGCGCCGTTGGTGGTACGGCAGCACGCTTCCTTGCTGCCCGCTGGCTTGGCTTCGATCTTGATACGGCCAAGCATGCCGGCGATTTGACCGAAGCACTCGGCGGACTGAAGGGGCCGTTGATGAAGGTGGCCCAGCTTCTGGCCACCATTCCCGACGCCCTGCCCGAGGAATACGTCCAGGAACTGCGCACGCTGCAGTCGAGCGCGCCGGCGATGGGCTGGCCGTTCGTGCGCAGGCGCATGGCGTCGGAACTGGGGCCGGACTGGCGTGAGCGGTTCGCCGATTTTGAACGCAAAGCAGCACATGCGGCTTCGCTCGGGCAGGTTCACAGGGCGCGGTCGCTGGATGGGCAGGATTTCGCCTGCAAGCTGCAATATCCCGACATGCGCTCGGCGGTCGAGGCCGATCTGCGGCAGCTGGCTCTCGCCTTTCGGGTTTTCGAGGGTATCGACAAGCAGGCAATAGAGACCAGCGAGATCCAGCTCGAGATCCAGGCCCGTTTGCGCGAGGAACTCGACTACACCCTCGAGGCCCGGCGCATGGCGCTGTTCACGGAGATGCTGAAGGGAGAAGCAGGTGTGTGTGTGCCGGCAGCCGTGTCCGAGCTGTCGACGGGGCGGTTGTTGACGATGGAGTGGCTCGAGGGCCGGCCGCTGCTGGAACTGAAGGACGCACCGATGGAAACCCGCAACGCTGTCGCCCACAACATGTTCCGGGCTTGGTACGTGCCGTTTTACCGCTACGGAGTGATTCACGGCGATCCTCATCTCGGCAACTACACCGTGCGTTCGGACAATGCCGTCAACTTGCTTGATTTTGGCTGCGTGCGCGTTTTCCCGCCGCACTTCGTGCGCGGGGTCACCGATCTCTACCGCGCGGTTAGGGATGACGATCACGACCTCGCCGCTCATGCCTACGAAACCTGGGGTTTTTCCAATCTGTCACGCGAAGTAATCGAGGTGCTCAACCTGTGGGCCGAGTATCTCTATGCACCCTTGATCGAGGACAAGGTGCAGCGGATACAGCCGGAAGGCGAGAGCGGCGTCTATGGTGCCCGGGTTGCGAGCAAGGTGCATTCCGAGCTTCGCCGTCTTGGCGGCGTCCGGCCGCCGCGGGAATTCGTTTTCATGGACAGGGCTGCGGTTGGTCTCGGCTCGGTGTTCATGCATTTGCGCGCCGAGATCAACTGGCACAAGCTGTTCCACAGCCTCGTCGACGGTTTCGACGAGGCCGCTTTGGCCAAACGCCGCGTGGCGCTCACGGGCGAGGCGGCAGAGGCGGTGGATCGGTAACCGAGGAAATTACCGGAGGGGTTGCTGGAGAAGCTTCCGGCTGAATTGTCGGGAGGCTGCAGGAGATCGAGATCAATATCAATGAATTCTGATACCAAAGACGCCGGTTTGGCGGCACAGCCGACGGTCCAGGTCGACGATGAACAGGTGCGGGTTACCGAATGGCGATTCGCGCCGGGCGCGGCCACAGGCTGGCACCGCCACGAATATGACTATGTCGTGGTGCCGACCACCGACGGGCAGCTGTTGCTTCGCAACAATGACGGCGAGCAATCGGCCGAACTCGTCATCGGACAAGCCTATGCCCGTCGCGCCGGGGTCGAGCACGACGTGATCAACGCCGGCAAGCACGAACTCGTGTTTATCGAGGTCGAGATCAAACGCTAATCGAAGACACTGACCGAAGGCGTCAGAACGGGCGATCTCCCGCCACGGTGGTTCGCAGCATGCGGCGGCGATAACCGTCATAGTCATTGATCGCCTTGTGCATGGTGCAGCGATTGTCCCAGAACGCCACCGCACCCGGGGTCCAGCGAAACTGGCAGGTGAACTCGGGTTTCCGGGCGTGCTCGCACAGATATTCGAGCAACGGTACTGATTCCGCCTCGGTCATGCTCTCGAACCGGATCGTGTAGTTGTCGTTGACGAAGAGAGCCTTGCGGCCGGTTTCCGGGTGGGTGCGCAGCACCGGATGGGCGACCTCTGCATCACCTTCGGTGTTGGCGTTGATCGACATGCCCGCCGCTCCGGTGGCGTCGGTACCACCGGCATAGCGTCCCGCACTACCATAGGAACGCCGGCCGCTATGCATTGCCTTCAGGTCGTCGAGGGTGCGGCGTAACCCGTCGGAGAGCGCATCACAGGCGGCGTAGCCGTTGGTGAACAGCGTGTCGCCGCCATGGAGCGGCGTCTCGATCGCATACAGGATCGATCCCATCGCAGGGCATTTCTCGAAACTGGCATCCGAGTGCCAGACGCCGCCGAAATTATAGGCATTGCGCGCCTCGGCCTCCTTGATGATCTCGATCACTCCGGGCTGTTCCGGCACGTTGGCGATGAACGGGATGTTGTAGATGTCACCGAAGCGTCGCGCGAACCGTGCCAGGTCTTGGGCGGTCAGGTTCTGATCGCGAAAGAAGACAACGAGATGCTCAAGCAAAAGGTTGCGAATTTCCGCGATGCGCTCGTCCGAGAGATCCTCGGAAAGGTCGATGCCGGAAATCTCGGCGCCGATATGCCCACTGAGCGGCGTAGCCTCGAGCGTGCGGTTCTTCATCGCGGATATACCCCTTACCTCTCTCGCGTGTCTCTTTCGTGTATCTCTCTGCGAGTATCTCTTCGGAGTGGCGTCAGAACGGGCGATCGCCGGCCAGGGTGGTGCGCAGCATGCGGCGGCGATAGCCGTCATAATCGTTGACCGCCTTGTGCATGGTGCAGCGATTGTCCCAGAACGCGACCGCACCCGGAGTCCAGCGGAATCGGCAGGTGAACTCGGGTTTCCGAGCATGCTCGCAAAGATATTCGAGCAGTGGTGTTGATTCCGTCTCAGTCATATCCTCGAACCGGATCGTGAAGTTGTCGTTGATGTAGAGAGTCTTGCGGCCCGTTTCCGGGTGGGTACGCAGTACCGGATGGGCGATTTCCGCATCGCCCGCAGCATCGACATTGATTAACATGCCCGCCGCCCCGGTGGCGTCCGCGTCGTCGGCAAAGCGGCCGGTGCTGCCATAGGAGCGCCGGGCGCTGTGCATTGCCCTAAGCTTGTCGAGAGTATCGCGAAGCCCGTCAGAGAGTGCATCACAGGCGGCATAGCCATTGGTGAACAGTGTGTCACCGCCATGAGGCGGCGTTTCGATCGCATACAGGAGCGATCCCATCGGAGGGCATTCCTCGAAAGTGGCGTCCGAGTGCCAGGTGCCGCCGAAATTGTAGGTCTTGCGCGCTTCGGCCTCCTTGATGATTTCAATTACTCCGGGCTGTTCCGGCACGCTGTCGATGAACGGTACTTCGTAGATATCACTGAAGCGTCGCCCGAACCGTGCCAGGTCTCCGGCGCTCAGTTCCTGGTGGCGAAAAAAGATCACGAGATGCTCGAGCAGAAGGCCGCGGATCTCCCCGATACACTCGTCGGACAGATCTTCGGAAAGGTCGACGCCGGAAATCTTGGCGCCGATGCACCCGCCGAGCGGTGTCGCCTCAAGCGTGCGGTTCTTCATTGCGGATCTCCCGTGTCAGGTCCGGGCGCATCCCGGGCTCATAAATCAGATCGTAATCAGCGGGCCGGTTATCAGCGCACATGGATCGGCTGGTCCGGATGAAAGGCGTGGAAGGCAAAAGCGAAATCGATGAAATGCGGGATGTCGAACGCTCCGTACGGCCCGTCTCTCCGGACAGTCACATTGCCCACCTCCCGGCCATCGGCGATCACCTGTGAGTCGAGAGCCGAACTCTGACCGGGACTCCAGGTGAGCACGATTCCATCATCGATCCGGATCTCGCCCTTCTTGCGCAGAAGCGGTAGCGCCCAGGCTTCCTCGCGGCTTTCCAGCGATACGACACGCATCATCGCCGGCACACCCTTGGGCATCTCGACCTGCAGGAAGATGGGGTAGGGCCCCCGTTGGCTGTCGTAGCCGACATAGGGATTGCAGCAGTAATGGATCCATTCGGCGTCGCCGGATGGCGCCAGCACCATGCCGTCGGGATTGCGCTCGCGGAAGAGTTTCCAGGATTCCAGCCGGGCCGGAAGCGCCTTGAGACGTGTGCCGGTGAGATCGCCGACGATCGCCTCGCCGAGGAACTGTTGCCACCAGCTCTCGGTTTTCCGGTCGTACATGACGAGGTCGGAGTTGCGCAGTTTTCCGGTGGTGCCGAAGTCAAGAACCCGGTTTCCCGCGCGGCGGTCAAATACCATCGCAGCGTTGCAGAGCGGACAGAAGGTCACGGCGATGGGGACGCCCGCGATCTCGTCATTGACGATTTCGTGTCGCATAAGGATGCGCAGCGGATAGGCCCGTGCCTCGCCCTCGATCACGAGGCCGATAACCGGCTCCCGGTCGGCCAAATCCTTCACCTCCGAGGCAGGTATGAAGCGAGGTTCGTTGATTGCCGGTATGCCGTCCTTGGGCGGCCCGCCGTCAAGAATTTCGCGGAGCGGCACTGCGTGCTTCGAGAAATCCGTCTTCGGCCAGTCCTGTTTCCAGCCCGCCGGGGCGTCGGCAGCCGATGCGGACAGCAGGGGTGTGGCGAAAACACCAAGAAAGAGCGCAAGCGCGCACGGAAGGGCAAGGCCGGTTTTCATTCCGGTCCATGGTGAACTCCCGACGGGTTTTCGGCAAGCGTCCTCAAGAAGCGCCACATCAGGTGAGGTATAAGGTCGAGATGTGCAGAAATGCCGCCAATGAGCAGACGCGCGAAAACGCTGCCGGCGGCGTGGGAGAACGGAGTTGTCGATTACGAAATGCGGAGAATCCGCGTGCCGTAGGGCTAGAAGCCTTCGCGTTCGAGCCTCTTGCGCATCAGCTTGCGGTGTCGACGAATGGCTTCGGCTTTTTCCCGGGCTTTACGTTGGGAAGGTTTTTCATAGGCCCGCCGCAGTTTCATCTCGCGGAACACGCCTTCACGCTGAAGCTTTTTCTTCAGGACTTTGAGGGCCTGGTCGACATTGTTGTCGCGTACGCTTACCTGAACGATCGGTTTTCTCCTGGAAATGCAGGTCGTTGCAGTCTGTCAGAACAGGTTGGATACCATATCGCACCGGTGCGGGTAAAGAGGGCGGTTTGGTGACCCCTGCAGGGATGCACCGATAATGAATCGACGGTAAATCAGGCGCAATGGTATATCTGGTATCATGAGCATGAACGACAGCATCGACAGATCGGCGCTTGCCCAGGCTACCCAGAGGCATGTGCCCTTTGACGGCTGGACGTTGCGGGCGCTACGGGCGGGCGCTGCGGATCTCGGCTGCGATCCGGAGCGGGCGGTGCTCGCTTTCCCTGGTGGTGCGATCGAGTTGATCGAGGAATGCAGCAGCGCTGCCGATCGGGCCGTCCTGAAAAAACTCGCAGGCCGTAATCTCGCGGCGATGCGGGTGCGCGACAAGGTCGCGCTTGGAGTCCGGCTCCGCCTCGAGGGGGAGGCCGCGCACCGGGAGGCGGTGCGCCGGGCCGCCGCCCGCCTGGCGTTTCCTGGCAATCAGCCGCTGGCAGCCCGGCTACTCTGGGCGACGGCCGATGCCGTGTGGCGCGGAATCGGGGATCGCTCGGCGGACTGGAACTTCTATTCCAAGCGCACGCTTCTGTCGGGCGTCTACGCCGCAACCCTGTTGCACTGGCTACAGGATGATTCGGAGGAGTTTGCCGATAGCTGGGCGTTTCTCGACCGGCGCATCGCCGGTCTCATAACCGTGGCCAAAGGGCCGCAAATTCCGCCGCTTGCTTCCTCGCTTGGGTCCGCGTTCGCTGGGATCGGCACGTTTCTTCGCTCCCGTCGCTCTACCTGAAGATCTCACCTGAAGACCTCACCTGAAGGCCCTGCCTGAACGTTGCGGCGGCCGGCCTTCTAGCTCTCTCGGTTCTCAGTCGTCCGGTGGTATCTCGGGCACCGCCTCGGTCTGCTGGCGACGGAAGGTATCGAGAGCATCAGCAATGCGTGTGTCGCCAAGGGCGAGGATGGCGGCTGCGAGCAGGGCTGCATTGACGGCACCAGCGTTGCCGATGGCGAGGGTTCCAACCGGGATGCCGCCGGGCATCTGGGCCATCGAGAGCAGGCTGTCCTGACCACCGAGATCCGAGGTCTGCAACGGCACACCAAGGACGGGAAGCGGGGTAATGGCGGCAATGGATCCAGGCAAGGCTGCTGCTTTGCCGGCACCGGCGATAATGACCTTGAGGCCGCGATTCCGGGCCGATTCGCCGTATTCCCGTGTCCGCTCCGGCGTCCGGTGCGCCGAAACGACGCGAACTTCGTGCGGAATTTCCAGTGTATCGAGGGTTTCGGCGGCTTTGCGCATGGTTGGCCAGTCAGACTGGCTACCCATAATGATGCCGATAAGCGGTTTGGCCATGGTTTCGAGCTCCGGGGCTGCGTGGTGTCGCTTTTCTCTTCCGGTTAAGTCACATCCGAGCGTCGGCTTGGCACCAAAATCCAGCAAGAGATGATTTGAAAGCGTGGACTATAGAAACCCGCTGGTGCCGCTTCAAGCGAAATGGCCAGGTCAGGCAGCGGGATTACGGGGTCAGGCGATGATGTCGGGGAGCAGACTGCTCTCGAGAATCGCGATCTGGTCGCGTAGCTTCAGTTTCTGTTTTTTCAGGCGCTGTACCCGGATCTGGTCGTAGGAAGCCTGCCCGGTCAACTCCAGGATTTCGGCATCGATCACGCGGTGCTGTTGGCACAGGACATCGAGTTGCTCGCGTGTCTCGTCTGTTCCTGCGTTGTCGTCTTTCATCTGTTCCAACCCCGTCGCCATCATAGCACAGCGGAGTCCAGTGGCAGCTCGGTAGCGACACAGCGGTGGGCACCGGTGGTGTGTTCCTACAGGGCCGTTTCGCTATACTGTCCGGGATATACGCCCGCACGCGGTTTCCGGCGTCGGCCGAAGGCAGCGGCGGTTTCCGGTGTGACAGAGGCGGGGCTGTTTCCTGTAAGGCAGATGCGTCTTGGTGTCCTGACAAGTGGCGGCGACTGTGCGGGGTTGAATGCGGCTCTGCGCGCCGTGGTCCAGAGAGCGATGGACAGTTACGGGTGGACCGTCACCGGTATTGAGTACAGCACCCTCGGTCTACTCGAGCGGCCTGTTCTGGCTCGCACGCTCGAGCCCGGGGATTTCGATGGAACCCACCTGCGGCAGAGTGGCACGCTGCTCGGATCCACCAACCGGGGAAATCCCTTTGCGTATCCGATGCCGGACGGCACCGTGGAGGATCGCTCGGAGGAGGCGCTCGAGGGATTCCGCAGCCTTGGCCTTGATGGTCTGATCGGCATCGGCGGCGACGGCAGCCTGGTGATCCTGAAGCGCCTGGCCGACCAGGGCAATTTCCCGCTGGTGTGCATCCCCAAGACCATCGACAACGATCTTGGCAGCACCGAGGTCGCGGTTGGTTTCGATACCGCCGTGCAAATCGCGACCGAGGCACTCGACAGGCTTCAGCCGACAGCGGCGAGTCACGACAGGTTGATGATTCTTGAAGTGATGGGCCGCGACGCCGGCCATATCGCACTCGCCGCCGGGATTGCCGGCGGTGCCGACGTCATCTTGATTCCGGAAATCCCCTACGAGATCGAGATGGTCGCCCGGAAAATCCGCACCGTGAAGGCGCGCGGCCAGAAAGCGGCCCTGCTTGTCGTTGCCGAGGCGGTGGAGCCACCACCGCCGCTGAAGACCGAAGCCGGGAATTTCCTGAAGTCGGATGCTGACTACGACGGCATCGGCCATGCGCTGGCCCGGGTGCTCGCGCAGCTGGTTGATTCAGAAATCCGGGTCACCGTGCTCGGCCACGTCCAGCGCGGCGGCACACCGAGCGCACGTGACCGCCTGATGGCTTCGGCCTTCGGGGTGCACGCCGTCGACCTGCTTGCTGACGGCAAACGCGATTGCCTCGTTGTCTGGCAGAATCGCGGTGTCCATGAAGTGCCGATCGCCAGCGCCATCGAGTCCTATTACGTCGTCGATATCGAAGGCTCGGAAATCCGCACCGCCCGGGGACTTGGGATCAATCTGGGCGACATGTGAGTGAGCGGGCGAGCGAGGATTAGCGCCGTTCTCTTCTGCACCGTTTTTCTCTGCGCCGTTTTCGGGGGAGATTCAGTGTTGGAATTACGCCGCAAAAAGATTATCTGAATAGGATCGGTTGAAGCTGGTTTGCGTCCTGGAGAAACATTCCCAAAGCGACGCTTCAAAACGACGCTTTCGGGCGCGGATGCAATCCATCTAACCATTCAATCGTTTGGCATCGCGTGTCGTTTGGAACGCATGCCGCATGGAAGGAGAGTAATGGCAATAGAGAACGAAGCGGGTGAGGCCGCGTCAGGCGATTCGTTGCATGAGTCCTCACCGCAGAACCTCGGGGAGACGATTGTCGGGCTAGAGAGTCAGCATTCGAACCTCGAGAAACAGTTGATCGAGGAGGAGGCTCGCCCGCACCCGGATTCGGCCGCCATCAACGCCCTGAAACGACAGAAACTCGCCATCAAAGACCGGATCGCCGCCCTCCAAACGCGGTAACGTCTCGGCTCTTAATTCGGATCTTTACGACCGGACCGTGTCCGACCACCGGACGAACGGCGCGATGCAATGCATCGCCCGTGCTCCGATACGATATAACGCACGGCATAACTTGTAGCAGCAACCCACAACAGACGGAGTTACGATAATTCATGACTAGCACTGCCGAAGCCAGCGTCGATGAAGCAATTACCAGCCGCCGTTCGGTGCGCGCTTTCCGGCCCGACCCGGTACCTCGTGAGACGGTGGCGCAGATTGTCGAAGTCGCCGCACGCGCACCGAGCGGCACAAATACCCAGCCCTGGCAGGTCCACGTTTTCACCGGTGATGCCAAGGAACGGCTCAGTGAGGTCGTTCTGAAGGAGTTTTGGGACGAGAACGCCTCGCACAGCAACGACCGCGAGCACTATATGGGTAAAAACTGGCGCGATCCCTATCTCGCCCGCCGTCGCAAGGTTGGCTGGGATCTCTACGGATTGCTCAACATCGGCAAGGGCGATTTTGAAAAGACCCGCCTCCAGCACGCCGAGAACTTCCGCTTCTTCGGCGCTCCGGTTGGCATGATATTCACCATCGATAAGGACATGGGGTGGATGAGCTGGCTTGATTACGGAATGTTTCTCCAGAATATCTGCGTCGCCGCCCGGGGCCGGGGTCTGCACACCTGTCCGCAGGCGGCCTGGGGTCAGTATCACGACGTTCTCGGCCCGCATCTTGGTCTCAACGGGGAGAATATGGCCCATTGCGGCCTCAGCCTTGGCTATGAAGACGAGGGAGCGGTCATTAACCAGCTCAGGACCGAGCGCGAGCCCGTCGAAGGCTTCGTTAGTTTCCACGAAGACTGACGGCGATGGCGTCCGGCACGCAATCGGCGGGCGATGCCGGCACGCAAGGGGGCAGGGTGCCGGGGCCGCTCGGCGGCTATCGCATTATCGATCTGACTACCGTGTTCCTCGGGCCGTTCGGGACCCAGATTCTCGGTGATCTCGGCGCCGATGTGATCAAGGTCGAGGAACCGGCAGGCGATATCGTCCGCCATGTGGCGCCCTACCGGAACCCTGGAATGGGGCATGTCTTTCTCTCTGGCAACCGCAACAAGCGGAGTGTTGTCCTCGATCTCAAGAAACCGGCCGGCGTGGCGGCGATGCGCCGGCTGCTTGCAGGTGCGGATGCATTCCTGACCTCGGTCCGTCCGGCCGCCCTTGCGCGCCTTGGCTTTGATTATGAATCCTGCCGGGCCACCAATCCGCGCCTTGTCTATGTTGCGATCGTCGGGTTCGGCCAAGACGGACCCTACGCTGCCCGTCCTGCCTATGACGACATCATCCAGGGTGTCTCCGGCATGGCGGCGATGCAGGGAGGCCGCGATGACCCACCTCGCTTCATCAACTCCTCGATTACCGACAAAATTCTCTCCCAGGTTGTCGCCTGGTCGGCGATGGCCGGACTCCTGCACCGTGAGCGTAGCGGCGAGGGCCAGCATATCGAGGTGCCTATGCTCGAGACGATGCTTGGTTTCAACCTGATGGAGCACGCCGCCGGCCATATCTTCGATCCACCGCTCGGGCCGATGGGCTACGAGCGGGCGATGGTCGAGCACCGTCGCCCCTATGCGACGGTGGACGGCTATGTCTGTATCCTGCCGTACAGCTTGCGCCAGTGGCGCGCCTTTTTCGGCGTCATCGGCCGCGAGGATCTGGGCAACGACGAACGCGTCACTGACGCCAGGATACGCAGCGAGAAAATCGGCGAACTTTATGAAATTGTCGCCGCAGCGGTGCGCGACTGGAAAACTGTCGATCTGCTCGCAGCGCTTGAAGCAGCCGATGTGCCGCATGGTCGGGTCAACCAGTTCGAGGATCTCGCCGAGGACCCGCATCTCAAAGTGGTCGGTGCATTCCGGCATTTCGATCATCCAAGCGAGGGGCCGATCCGGTTGACCGGGATCCCGGTAAAGTTCTCGGCCACGCCTGCCGATATCCGGCGGATGCCGGCCCGCCTTGGCGAACACAGCGTCGAGGTGCTTGGCGGAGTGGGTCTTACAGAAGACGAGATCGACGCGATGATCCGTGACGGCGCGACTGTCGACGGCAACGACGGCAACGACGGCAACGATGGTGGCGACGGTGGCGACGGTGGCAATAGTGGCAGTAGCAGTGGCAGTGGCAGTGGCAGCGGAGCGTAACCTTCCGGCTCCGGCACGCGCCGGACGCTATTCCGGGGATGTTGCCGGGGCGGTTATTCGGAAGAAACTTCCGCGACCCGATCGCGCAGCACGTATTTCTGCACCTTGCCGGTCGAGGTTTTCGGCAGAAGGCCGAATACGACCGCTGTCGGGCATTTGAAGTGCGCCATGTTGTCGCGGCAGAAGGCGATGATATCGTCTTCGCTGGCCTCGGCTCCGTCCTTCAAGGTAATGAACGCACACGGCGTCTCCCCCCAGTACGAATCGGGCTGGGCAACCACGGCGGCCTCGAGTACCGCGGGATGGCGGTACAGCGTTTCCTCGATCTCAATCGTCGAGATGTTCTCGCCGCCTGAAATAATGATGTCCTTCGAGCGATCTTTCAGGGCGATATAGCCGTCCGGGTGCCAGACCCCGAGGTCGCCGGTATGGAACCATCCGCCGTCGAAGGCCTCCGCCGTCACTTCGGGATTCTTCAGATACCCCTTCATGACGACATTGCCGCGCATCATCACCTCGCCGATAGTCTCTCCGTCCCGAGCCACCGGGGACATGTCGGCGGGATCGGCCACCATGACGTCCTCGAGTACCGGGTAGGGGACGCCCTGGCGCGCCTTCTTCTTGGCCTGGGCCTCTGCGTCGAGCGTATTCCAGTCGTTGTTCCAGGCACAGGTCACGGCGGGTCCGTAGCTCTCGGTGAGACCGTAGACATGGGTGATCCGGAAACCGTCCGCCTCCATCTTCTGGATCACTGAGGGTGGCGGTGGTGCCGCGGCGGTCATCACCTCGACTGGATGCTGCAGTTCACGCCGTTCGCTTTCTGCGGCGTTGATGATCATGTTGAGCACCACCGGCGCACCGCAGAAATGGGTCACATCGTCCTCGGCGACGGCACGGAAGATTTCCGCCGCCTCGACCCGGCGGAGACAGACGCTGGTGCCGGCCTGTGCGGCGAGCGTCCAGGGGAAACACCAGCCGTTGCAGTGGAACATTGGCAGGGTCCAGAGATAGCGGGGATGCATCGGCATCTGCCAGGTGAGGATGTTGCCAAGGGCGAGGAGATAGGCGCCCCGATGGTGATAGACGACGCCCTTGGGATTGCCAGTGGTGCCCGATGTGTAGTTCAGCGAGATCGCGTCCCACTCACTCTCCGGTACAACCCAGGGGAACGCCGGGTCGCCGCCGGTGATAAATTCCTCGTATTCAGCACTCCCCAGCCGCTCTCCACCGAGGCCCGCCACATCGTCGATGTCGATCACAAGGGGTTTGGCGCTGCACAGGCCGAGCGCTTCCTTCATGGTCGGCGCGAGTTCGGTGTCGGTGAGCACGACCCTGGCTTCCCCGTGATCGAGAATAAAGGCGACGGTCGCGGCGTCGAGTCGGGTGTTGATGGTGTTCAGTACGCCGTCGGCCATGGCGACCCCGAAATGCGCGTCGTACATGGCTGGAATATTGGCGGCAAAACAGGCGACGGTGTGATTTTTGCCGATGCCGACTCTCCGCAGGGCGCTGGCGAGCTGGCGGGCCCGGTTGTAGGCCTCCGACCAGGTAATGGTCAAGTTGCCGTACTGGACGGCGGGCAGGCCGGGATAGACCTCGGCGCTGCGCCGGATGAAGGTTAGGGGACTCAGCGGCACGTAATTGGCCGGGTTCCTATCGAGGTCGGTCTCGTATTTTCCCGGATCGGCCATGGCATTCTGGTTCCGTGTGGTCATCGGGCAGCCGATACTACGAATGCAAGGTGCCTGCTGTCCAAGACCGCGCCTCCTGAAGCGTGCCTGAAGTGCGCCAGAAGCGTTTCGAGGCGTTCTCAAATCGGCGTTGGCGTTGGTGGCACGACTGGTTACCGCCTATTATCATGGATGCCCAGCCATAGGCAGGCATGTAGCCATAAGCTAAGGCATGGCAGGAGGAGGCGATGGGTCGTTTGGACGAGATATACCGGCGTTCGATCGAAGAGCCGGAGGCATTCTGGGCCGAGGCGGCCGAGGACATTCACTGGGAAAAGCGGTGGGACACGGTGCTCGACGGCTCCGCTGCGCCGTCCTGGCGGTGGTTCGTCGGCGCCGAGTGCAACACCTGCTACAACGCGGTCGACCGGCATATCGAGGCGGGCCGAGGCGACCAGGCGGCGGTGATCTACGACAGCCCGATTACCGGCCGCAAACAGATATTCACCTACAGTGAACTCCGCGACCTGGTTGCCCGTTTCGCCGGTGCGCTCCGGGGCTTCGGTGTGACCAAGGGCGACAGGGTCATCATCTATATGCCGATGGTGCCCCAGGCGATGATTGCGATGCTGGCCTGTGCTCGTCTCGGCGCTGTCCACTCGGTGATCTTCGGCGGTTTTGCCGCCAACGAGCTGGCGACCCGCATCGACGACGCCGAGCCTACGGTGATTGTTTCCGCCTCCTGTGGCATTGAGCCGGGGCGGATTGTCTCTTACAAGCCGCTTCTCGACGAGGCGATTAGCCTGGCCAAACACCAGCCGGCCGCCTGCGTCATCCTGCAGCGCGAAGAGCAGCGCTGCGATCGGGTTGCCGGCCGTGACCACGACTGGGAAGAGGCAATGGCTGCGGCCGAGCCGGCAGACTGCGTCACTGTCAAGGCAACCGACCCTCTTTATGTTCTCTACACGTCGGGCACCACCGGGCAGCCCAAGGGCGTGGTCAGGGACAATGGCGGCCACATGGTTGCCCTCGAATGGAGCATGAAGAACATCTATGGCGTCGAGCCTGGCGAGGTTTACTGGTCGGCTTCCGATGTTGGCTGGGTGGTCGGCCACTCCTACATCGTTTATGCACCACTGTTGCACGGTTGCACGACAGTCCTGTTCGAGGGCAAGCCGGTCGGAACGCCTGACGCGGGGACGTTCTGGCGTGTCATCGCCGAACACAAGGTCTCGGTCATGTTTACGGCGCCGACTGCGTTCCGGGCGATTCGCAGGGAGGATCCGGAAGGCAAGATGATCCGCAAACACGATTTATCGCAGTTCCGCACGCTGTTCCTCGCCGGCGAGCGGACCGACCCCGATACCCTGCACTGGGCCGAAAATCAGCTGAAAGTGCCGGTAATCGATCATTGGTGGCAGACCGAAACCGGCTGGGCGATCGGTGCCAACTGCATCGGCATCGAACAGCTGCCGGTCAAGCCGGGGTCGTCGACCCGTGCGGTGCCGGGATATGATGTCCAGATCCTCAATCCGGAAAACGAGGAGGTTCCACGTGGGGATCTCGGCGCGATCAGTATCCGTCTGCCGATGCCGCCGGGCTGCTTCCCGACGTTATGGAATGCCGAGGAGCGCTTTCGCGAAGCCTACATGGAAGAGTATCCGGGCTACTACAAGACGGGCGATGCCGGCTATATGGACGAGGATGACTACATCTTCGTGATGACACGCACCGACGACATCATCAACGTCGCCGGACATCGTCTCTCGACGGGTGCCATGGAAGAGGTTCTGGCAGCCCATCCCGATGTCGCCGAATGCGCGGTGATAGGCGTCGCCGACGATCTCAAGGGCCAGGTGCCGCTTGGTTTCCTGGTCCTCGCCAGCGGCGTCAACCGGGCGCACGAAGAGATTGCCGGCGAAGCGGTGAAGCTGGTACGGGAGCAGATCGGGCCGGTCGCCTCGTTCAAGACGGCGACCGTGGTACCGGGCTTGCCGAAGACCCGCTCAGGCAAAATTCTCCGGGGCATCATGCAGAAGATCGCCGATGGCGATGAGTGGAAGATGCCGCCGACGATCGACGATCCGGAGATTCTGCCAGCGGTCACCGAGGCGTTGCGCAGTGTCGGCTACGCCCAGGATTAGTCCCGGGCGGACCCACGCCCGTTTTTCAGAGCGCGGTCTTCGCGCTCGGTCTTCGTGTTCAGTTTTCGGGGAGCGTCCGGGTCGTTTCCGATACCGGATCGTCTCTCGATTCTGATTCAGGCTCAGATCCGGAATCGGATTCGGCACCAGGTTCGGCCGACGCCGTGTCTGTGGATTCTGGAGCCAAGGTCCCGCCGCTAAACAGAGGCGCGGGCGCAACCGGAGCAGGCGTGACCGAAGCAACAGGCTCCGGGGTAGGCGCCGGAGCGATTACAGCCGGGGCAGTCGTGGCGGGATCGACAGAAGCGGTCCCGGCGGTGGTAGCTTTCCGTGCCGCCTTTCGTGCGGCTGCTGCCTGCCTTTTGGCCGCCCGCTCCTGTGCTTTCTCTGCTTTTTCGAGCGCAGCCAGGAAATCTGCGCGGGTGCACAGGCCGATCTCGAGCGGATGCGTCGGCTGGATGTTCGCCATGTTCTGGTGCGTGCCTTCACGGATCTTGGTGATTGTCGGCTTGGTGGTGCCGAGGAGGCGCTGGATCTGCGCATCCGTGATTTCCGGATGTTCCCGGAGGAGCCAGGCGATGGCATCCGGCTTGTTCTGTCGTTTGGCGATGGGGGTATAGCGTGGACCCTTGCGCGCCACCGGATCGGGGATGGCGCTTTCGGCAAGTTTGAGCCGGGCTGTGGGGTCCGCCTCGCAACGCGCGATTTCCTCCGCGGTGAACTGGCCTTTGAGGATTGGATCGTCACCCGGCATGCCTTTTGCGATTTCGCCGTCGGCGATTGCTTGGATCTGGAGGTCGTGCAGGCCGACGACTGCGGCGACCTGCTGGAAGGTGAGGGTCGTATTCTCAATGAGCCAGACCGCAGTCGCCTGCGGCATCAATAGCATGGACATGGCAAACTCCGTTGCGTCCGCAGGCCCGGCCGGGAGGGCGGGGTCTGTCGGTTCCGCTAAGTTGCGGGATGACCGGAAGAGATAGATATATAGTGCTTGCAGGCGCTCCGCGCAAAGGCCGGGTCGGGAAGGACCAGGCCAGGAAACCCCAGGCCAGGAAACCCAAAGAAGGAAAGCAATGAGGAAACTGCGGATTGGCGGAATCGTTCTTGCGGTCACCGCTCTTGTCTATGTCGGTCTCTGGTTCGCTGTCTCCGAGTACGCCAGGGTGGCGATCGTCGCGGCGCTGGATGATCTGGAAGAAGAGAGCGTTCCGCCGGTCCAGTTCAGTTACAGCGACATGGTGCGAGGCGGCTTTCCCCTCGGGATCCGCTGGGTGCTTTCAGATTTCAGGTTTCACACACTTTACGAAGGCGGGTTCGTCGACGCGACCGGCGATTCCCTAACCCTACAGGTTTCTCTACTGGAACCGGAGGCTCCACTGGCGGTGCTGGAAACGATCAGGGCCATGAGCGAGGTGCCGGGGCGCAAACCGGATGTCTTCGGCGCGTCTTCCCTCAAGGTCTGGTTCGAGGAAGACGAGAACCTGGCAGTCAGGACGGAATACCGCGCGACCGGGTTTTTCTTCGAGGGTATTGCCTCTACTTCCGAGGTGACCGGTGTGTTTCTGGTCGATCTGAAGGAGAAGGATGCTGCCTATTCCCCCACCTATTCTATGGATCTCAATATCTCGGGCATCACTCCCACTGGCGGCGGTGCATTGTTTCTTCCTCCAGGACCGGGAGAAATCGCCCTTCGCATAATCGCGAAGGGGGAAGGTCTGTTCGAGGCCAGCACGGCAGAGGCGTATGAAAAATGGCGCGACGCGGGCGGGACAGTCGCGCTTGAATCTCTCACTGCCGATTGGCCCAAAACGAACATCGAGGCCGATGCCGTATTTACTCTGGACGAACAACTCCGCCCGTCCGGCGCCGGCACCGTAGCGATAGAAGGCATGAAAGCCTTCATCCAACACCTGATCGGGGCAAAGCTGCTCGATACGGTGACGGGCACAGCCGGAATTCTCGGCCTGGCGGCCCTGCCAAAATTCGGCGGCCAGGCTTCTCGCTCCGAGGTTCGACTACCGCTGACCATCGAGAATGGGGCGGTCCATCTCGGCCCCTTCCCGGTGGGCAAGGTTGATCCAATCGCCCACAAGGTTGATCCAGTCGCCCAATGATTGTGGGACAATAACGCCTGGGTTTACGCTTCGGTGGTGAGCAGGATCTTGCCGATGTGACGGCTCGATTCCATGAGTGCGTGCGCCGCTGACGCCTCGGCGAGCGAGAAACTCCGTTCGATCACCGGTTTGACAGCACCGTCTTCCAGTAGCGGCCAGACCTTCTTCCGCAAATCCTCGGCGATGCCGGCCTTTGCATCATGCGACTGGGGGCGCAGGGTGGAAGCGGTGATCGTTTGCCGCTTGATCATGAACTGGTTGAGCGTCAGCTCCGCCGTTGGGCTTTTCAGGAAGGCGATGAGCACCAGCCGCCCTTCCCAGGCCAGGAGATCGATGTTCTTCTGGATGTAATCTCCGCCAACCATGTCGAGGATCAGGTTGATGCCGGGTTTGCCTGCTTGCTCGGCGACGACCGCCGCCCAGTCCTCCTCGCGATAGTTGATTGCGTGGTCGGCGCCGAGTTCGCGGCAGGCGTCGCATTTCTCCGCCGATCCGGCAGTGGTGAAAACAGTCGCCCCGAAAATCTTGGCAAGTTGAATTGCCGTCGTGCCGATGCCGCTCGATCCGCCATGGACAAGAAAGTTCTCGCCGCTTTGCAGTCCTCCACGCTGAAAGGTGTTGTGCCAGACGGTGAAGAAAGTTTCCGGAAGTGCTGCCGCCTGCACCATGTCGAATCCCTGGGGCACCGGCAGGCAGTGAGCTGCCGGCGTGATGCAGTATTCGGCGTAGCCGCCTCCAGGGGTGAGGGCGCAGACCGGATCGCCGATGGCGGGCGTATCGACGCCATCGCCAAGCGCGGCAACCGTGCCGGCAACCTCGAGGCCGGGTAGATCGCTTTGACCCGGCGGCGGCGGATAGGAGCCGGCGCGCTGGAACACATCGGGGCGGTTGACCCCGGCGGCGGCAACGCGGATGAGTACTTCGCCCGGACCGGGCTGGGGAAGCGGGCGCTGTGTTGGCTGCAGCACCTCAGGCGCGCCTGGCTCGGTGATTTCGATTGCCGTCATGGTTTCGGGTAATGCCATGGTATGGATTTATCCTGGGAATGTGCGGGCCTGGAAGTGCGTGGGTTGGTCGCAAAGGTGTGGGCTGGAAGGTATGCGGCCGGGTGATACCATCAACCCCGAAACGGGCAATTCCGAATGCGGGATGCTGGTCGGATGAGGGTGCACACAATGGACAAACGGGACGAGGATCTGCCGCAGACGCGGCGCTATCAACCGCTCGACCTCGAGAAGATGTCGGTCGAGGAGGTGGAGGCGTACATTGTCGAACTTGAGGGTGAGATCGCCCGCTCCCGGGCGGCCATCGAAAGCAAAAAATCACTTCTGAGCGCTGCCGAATCGGTGTTTCGGAAGCCCTAGCGATTTGGAAGCCCAGTTAAAGGAGCAAGGCAAGCGATGAATAACTCGGATTTCCTGAAACCGGCGACGCTGGCCTTGCATGCCGGCCAACAGCCGGATCCCGCGACCGGCGCCCGCGCCCTTCCGATCTACCAGACGACTTCCTATGTCTTTGACGATGCGGATCATGCCGCGGCGCTGTTCAATCTGGAGGTGACCGGGCACATCTATTCGCGCATCTCCAATCCGACCGTCGCAGTCCTGGAAGAGAGGATGGCGGCGCTGGAGGGCGGTCTCGGAGCACTGTGCACCGCGAGCGGGCAGGCGGCACTGCATCTCGGTATTGCAACCCTGATGGACAGTGGCTCCCACATCGTCGCCTCGTCCTCGCTCTATGGCGGTTCGACCAATATGTTCTGCTACACCCTGCCGCGCTTCGGCATTACGACCGATCTTGTTCCCCCGCGCGATCTCGACGGCTTCCGCGCTGCCATTAGGCCTGAAACCCGGCTTGTCTTCGCCGAGGTGCTCGGCAATCCCGGTCTTGAGGTGCTCGACATCGAGGCGCTGGCGGATATCGCGCACGAGGCAGGACTGCCGCTGATGATCGACGCCACCTTCGCCACACCGCATCTGTGCCGTCCGATCGAGCATGGCGCCGATATCGTCATGCACTCGGCGACCAAGTGGCTCGGCGGCCACGGTCTTGCGATCGGCGGTGTGCTCGTCGACGGAGGCCGGTTCGACTGGGAGAAAAGCGGCAAGTTCCCGACCCTGACCGAGCCCTATGAAGGCTATCACGGGATCGATTTTGTCGAAGAGTATGGACCCGCCGCCTTTATCTCCCGGGCCCGACTCGAGGGCATGCGGGATTTCGGGCCTTGCGCGAGTCCCACCAACGCTTTCCACATTCTCCAGGGCGTCGAAACCCTGCCGATGCGGATGGCGCGCCATGTGGAGAACGCCGAGCACCTCGCTGCCTTCCTCGTGGCACACGAGGCCGTCGCCTGGGCCAACCATCCGAGTCTGCCGAACCATCCGGATACGGCGCAGACCAAGAAATACCTGCCTGACGGCGCCGGCTCTATCGTCTGTTTCGGCGTCAAGGGTGGCCGCGCTGCCGGCGCCAAGGTGATCGAGAAGGTCGACATTTTCTCGCATCTTGCCAATGTCGGTGACGCGAAATCCCTGATCCTGCATCCGGCGAGCACGACCCACCAACAGCTCACCGCCGAGCAATTACAGGCAGCCGGGATTGGCGAGGATCTGATTCGCCTTTCGGTCGGCCTCGAGGATATCGACGATATAACTGCCGATCTCGATCGGGCGCTCCGCGCCTCGCAGAGCTGAGGCCCGGCGATGAAGGTCACCGTCGACGGCGTCGAGGTTTTTGTCCACACGGCCGGGCGGAATCCTGATTCGGCCCAGCCGTGGGTTGTGTTCCTGCATGGCGCCGGCATGAACCATTCGGTGTGGCAGCAGCAATCGCGCTATCTGGCGCACCGCGACTGGAACGTCGCCGTGGTCGATCTGCCGGGTCATGGTGCGAGCGCCGGGTCGACGCTGGCATCGATCGGGGAAATTGCCGACTGGACCGTGCGAATGCTCGATGCGGCGGGAATCGAGCGCGCCACGCTGGTCGGCCATTCCATGGGCGCCCTTGCGGTACTCGAGACGACGGCCCGGTATCCCGGTCGCATCCAGGCGCTGGCGCTGCTTGGTGTTGCGGCAGAAATGCCGGTCCATCCGCGGCTCTTGTCGGCGGCGGAGGAAGGTCACCTGGCGGCAGTCAATATGATCATAGGCTGGGGTTTCGGGCGCCGCGCCCATCGTGGCGGCAATCCTGCACCGGGCATGTGGATGACCGGCGGTAGCGGGCGCTTGGTGGAGCGGGAACTAACCGATGCGCTCGGCACTGATCTTGCTGCCTGTGCGGCCTATGAGGGCGCGGTTGCTGCTGCAGAGAAAGTGACCTGTCCGACGCTTCTGCTTATGGGCGCTGTCGACCGAATGACGCCGCCGCGGGGCGCCCGTTCGCTTGCCGAGGGCATCGGCGACTGCCGCAGCGTGGTGCTGCCGGGAGCCGGGCACATGATGATGGTCGAATCGCCGCGGGAAACCCTGTCGGCACTGCGGGAATTCCTGGAGGAAACCGCGGGCTAAACCCTCTGCAGATCCAGATTGCATCTGGAACCACACTGGAACCACACCGGACGACGCTGGAACGACAAAGGGCGCACCCCGAGGGATGCGCCCTTTTGTTGTCGATTCCGTGGAGTTCCGCGAGGCGGGAGAGGGGTTAGGCTGCTTTCGCGTCGATGGTCCGCTGTCCGTTGCCAGCGGTGATGGCGATCTTCCGGGGCTTTTTCTCTTCCGGGATCTCGCGCACAAGATCGATGTGAAGCATTCCGTTCTCGAGTTCGGCTTCCTTGATCTCGATGTGGTCATCGAGAGTGAAGCGGCGCTCGAAGCTACCCTCGACGATCCCACGATGCAGGAAGCCGCGCTGGTTGCCTTCGGTTTTACCCTCGGCTTGACCACCATTTTCACCTTTGTCTTCGGTACTGACTTGGCCCAAGACGCGGAGTGCGTTGCCCTCCAGGGTGATATCGAGGTCATCAGCGGAGAAACCGGGCACGGCTATCGTCACGCGGTAGGCGTTCTCGCCCTGCGTTTTGATGTTGTAGGCGGGGAAACGATGATCCTGCTCGTTGGCCACCGCGTTCGCCATCCGCGCCATCTGCTCGAAGCCGAAACCTGGCCTGAAGAACGGGGAGAATTTCACAACATTCATAGTTTTACTCCTTATGTTGCTGTTTCTTTGTTGGTACGCATTCCCGGGTTTGTCGAGATGCGCTTCACTGAGGCAAGGTGTTTCGCCGGGAATACCGGACGCATCCTTTGCGTCCGACAACGGATAGTTGGGAATTTCTGATTCTGAATTCAAGGAAGCAGCGGAAAACTTTTCTGTGCGCACGCAACCGCACTTCCGGGGCGCGCGCAACCGCGCCGCCGAAGTGGCGGGTCGGAGAAGAGAATGCGGATATTTTTCCGAAGAGCCCGGCGATTAAAGCCGGAGAAAATAAGACCGGGGAATAAAGGCCGGGGAATTTAGATCGAGATCAGTGCTTCAGGCCGATATCGGAGAAGCGCTTGTTGAACTTCGCCAGCTGGCCGCCACTGTCGATCAGCCGGTGGACGCCGGTCCAGGCCGGGTGCGAGGTCGGGTCAATGTCGAGCTTGAGCGTGTCACCCGGAGAGCCCCAGGTCGAGCGCGTCTTGTAGGTCGTCCCGTCGGTCATCTGGACGACGATCTCGTGATAATCCGGATGGATATCTTTTTGCACCGGTCAAACTCCCGTCTGTCGACCGGGAAACGTAGCCGATGCGGGGGCCGGTGGTCAAGAGCGCGTTGTCCGGTGCCGGGCATTGGGTGCAGGGGTATCAGGCACAAGGTATTGGGCGCAAGACATTGGGTGCCGCCTTGAATTCCGGGATTTCTTTTGCAACTCTTGCCGTCAATAATGCCGACCACCTCTGGTAGGAACAATAAAATGTGGGTCCGGAAAGCACCGGCATTCGCATTATTTCATTGGGCTTTATGGGGGAGCCACCGGGATGCAGACACGCGCTGCTGTCGCTCACAAAGCGGGAAAACCGCTGGCGATCGAAACCGTCGAGCTCGAGGGACCGCGCGCGGGCGAGGTTCTGGTCGAGATCAAGGCGACTGGCATCTGCCATACGGATGAATTCACCCTTTCGGGCGCCGATCCGGAGGGTGTTTTCCCGGCGATACTTGGTCATGAGGGTGCTGGAATCGTGGTCGATACCGGCCCCGGCGTCACCTCGGTTGCCAAGGGGGATCATGTGATCCCCCTCTACACGCCGGAATGCCGACAGTGCGAATACTGCATCTCCGGCAAGACCAATCTCTGTCAGGCGATCCGGGAGACCCAGGGGCAGGGCGTGATGCCGGACGGCTCGAGCCGGTTCAGCCTAGGCAGCGAGACCGTGTATCACTACATGGGAACATCGACCTTCTCCAATTTCTCGGTTATGCCGGAAATCGCCGTCGCCAAGATCCGCGAGGACGCGCCCTTCGACAAGGTGTGCTACATCGGCTGCGGCGTCACCACGGGCCTCGGCGCGGTCATGAACACGGCCAAGGTCGAGCCGGGATCCAACTGCGTCGTGTTCGGCCTCGGCGGTATCGGTCTCAACGTTATTCAAGGATTGCGCATCGCCGGCGCCGACAAAATCATCGGTGTCGACATCAATTCGTCCCGCCGGGCGATGGCGGAAACCTTCGGCATGACCCACTTTGTCAACCCGACCGAGGCTGGCAACGACCTCGTCGCCCATCTCGTCGATCTCACCGGCGGTGGCGCCGATTACAGCTTCGAGTGCATTGGCAATGTAGATGTCATGCGGACTGCTCTTGAATGCTGCCACAAGGGTTGGGGTGAAAGCGTCATCATCGGCGTAGCGCCGGCGGGGGCGGAGATCGCCACGCGTCCCTTTCAGCTCGTTACCGGCCGGGTCTGGCGCGGCACCGCCTTTGGCGGGGCCAAGGGGCGAACCGACGTACCGAAAATCGTCGACTGGTACATGGAGGGGAAAATCAACATCGACGATCTGATTACCCACACCATGCCGCTTGAGGATATCAACAAGGCTTTCGATCTGATGCATGCCGGCGAGAGCATCCGGAGCGTCGTTACCTACTGACAGCGCTTGCGGCTGATGCATGACCGGCCAGCATGAAGATCGTACAGAGGCCACGGGAGAGATTACGTTGCAAAGGAAACAGAGAATATGAGTGATCCAGCGTCTCTGAAAGGGTTCTGGGCTGATGGCGGTAGCGTCGTCAATGCTTGGCTTGGAATCAACAGTCCGGTCAGCTCGGAGATGATGGCCAAACTCAACTGGGATACCGTCACCGTCGACACCCAGCACGGAATGGTCGATCTCGGGGCCGGCATGACCATGCTCCAAGCCATTACGGCGGCGAACAAGGTGCCGCTAGTGCGCGTACCCTGGAACGATCCGGCCTGGATCATGAAGTTTCTCGATTCCGGCGCACTCGGGGTGATTTGTCCGATGGTCAACAATCGCGAGGAATGCGAAGCCTTTGTCGGGGCCTGCCGCTACGCACCGGACGGCTATCGCAGCTGGGGGCCAGTGCGGATTCCCTTCTCCGATCCGCTGAAATACAAGGACTGGGCAAACGCCAATATCGCTACTCTGGCGATGATCGAAACCAGCGAAGCGCTCAATAATCTCGATGAAATTCTCTCCGTACCTGGTCTTGATGCCATCTATGTCGGCCCGTCTGATCTTGCCATCAGTCTCGGCGAGGCGCCTGCTCCGATTCCGTCCACGCCTAAGGTCGTGGAGGCAGTCGCAACGATCCTGGAGGCTGCCAACCGGCACGGGATTATACCCGGCATCCATTGCGGGAGCGGCGGGATGGCGAAAGAGTACCTGGCTGCAGGTTGGCGATTGGTGACGATTCTGAACGATGCCCGGCTGATGGTCGCGGGCGCGTCGGCGGCAATCGCCGAAGCGCGGGCCTGAAAGCCGGGGGATTGCGGGAGCTAGACCGGGAAGCACTGTGATGCGGGTTAGCGAGTACAAGCCTAAATCGAAAGGAAGCCACCGCCGAGGTGACCTCGATATCAAACCAGGTGAGCACGGCTTCGGTGCCGAGATGAGAGGTGTTGATTTTGCCGGAAGGCTGGAGAAAGCGACCGTCGGCGCCATCACCCAAGCCTGCCTCGACTATCGGGTTCTTGTCTTCCCGGACCAGGTTTTCGAAGCTGATAATTACGTCTCTTTCGCCCGCCGCTTCGGGGAACTCGAGGCAAGTCCGGTGCTCGCCAACGGGCGCATGTTTGTCGAAAGCCATCCGGAAATCCTCGTACTCTCCAATATCAGGGATGGCGATTACCCGATCGGTGCTTTCGGGGCTGACAGTTATCCATGGCACTCCGACAGCGCCTCGACCGAAGAGCCGCCGAAGATGAACCTGCTGTATGCGGTGGAGGTTCCAGAGCAGGGTGGCGAAACTGGCTTCCTCGACATGGTGCAGGCCTGCCGGACCATGCCCAAGGCGTTGAGAGCCCGGGTCGAGGGCTGCGAGATCAAGCACGATGCTTCCTTTACGATCGACGGTTATCTGCGGGATGGCCGCGGCATCACGCTAGAGACGGCACAGGCACGCGGCCTTTTCGATGTGCGCAAGCTTCCCGGGCCGACCCATCCCATCATCCGGACGATTCCGGAGACCGGTGAGGAGGTGCTGTATCTCGGCAAGCAGCAAAACGCCTGCATTGTCGGGCTGGAGCTGGAGGAATCGGAAACGCTGCTTGATGCGCTGTGGACGCATGCGGAGAGTCTCTCCAAGCATGCTTTCTTTCACCACTGGATGCAGGGCGACCTGCTCATGTGGGACAACCGCACCGTCATGCACCGGCGCAATGAGTTCGCCCTGAATGCCCGACGCCTTCTTCACAAAATCTACATCCGCGGCGAGGTCCCGGCCTGAGCGGAGGCAGCGGAGGCTCTATGGCCAAATCGCGATCCGGGGCAGCCCCAAAACGCGATGCAGCACGTCATGCGCCAGGAGTAATTCGCTCCAGAATGACGGCGCTCCATGCAGGATTACCCGCCTGGGGCTGATGATCTTCCCGGTGCGTCTCGCACCAGATGTCCCGGTCAAATTTCGGGAACCGGACATCGCCATCGAAGCGGGCATGCACTAGGGTCATGTGGATTCGTGTTGCTAGCGTGAGCGCTTCCTCAAACACGCTATGCCCACCGATCGCCATTGCTTCGGTATGACCGTCCTTCCGGGCTCGCGTGAGTGCAGCCTTGAGATTCGGTTCCACGATGGCGCCGTTGGCACAGAAAGCGGCGTTGCGACTCAGAACGATATTGGGGCGTTCGGGCAAGGGACGCCTGGGCAGCGATTCCCAGGTGCGCCGTCCCATGACCACCGGCTTTCTGAGTGTGAGCTTGCGGAAACGCCGGAGCTCGTCGGGGATATGCCAGGGCAGTTGCCCGCCATTACCGATCACATCGCCTTCGGCCATGGCAACGACTATCGAGACCGTGATCCCGGCGGCTTCGGGATTGCTGATCCCCTCTGGAATCGATCGTTGGACCGCTGGTACCGTCATCAGCCCGGTACCGTTATCGACCGGGTGCCGGGCGGGAGGATGGCGGGCGGGAGGATGGCGGGCGGGAGGGCACCGGGGCACCAAGGTGAGCGTTCCCGCCGGCATCAATCCAGGCGCGGCCGGCCTTTTCGAAGGTTTTGTTGTCGATGCCCCGCAGGAAGCGCTGGACGGTAGCCGGACTCGGCGTCGGGTACACCCGCGCGCCGGTCTTGTCGTGGATCGGCCGGGCTCCGAGATCGCGTCGCTGGGGCTGGGTCAGCCCGGCTGCGTAATCGGCAATCGCCGGGCTTCCGCGCAATCCTGACAACCGGGCGAAAAAAACCACCGAGTAGAGATAGACAGGTGGAAAGAGGCCGTTCCGTCCGGCGGTGGAATCGGGTAGCGCGCGGAAATTTTCCAACAGAGGCGGCAGAACCTTCTTCAGGGGCCTGACTGGCTGGGTCGGGCACTTCCAGCCCCGAGGTTCGTCCGGCGTGCAGAAGAGCCTCTCGGCCCGGCGGGCAAGCGGGTGAAGCCAGACGGTGCGGTTTGAAGCTGTGCGGTTTTGAGCGACGCGATCCTGACTGGGGGGGATCGCTTCCAATTTCTGCCAGCCAGTGGCGGTATAGCAATCCTTGCGCAGCACCGTTGTGCATCTGCGGGCCTCGGCGAGAAGCATTGGATGACCGTGAGTTCTCTTCCAGTCTTCGGAGAGCGTCTTCAGGTTCTGGCGCATCGCCCGTGCTGCCAATGCAATGGCAACCGGTATGTTCGGTTTTCCATCTTCGTCCGGCAGTACGATCAGGTGGGTGTTTTCGGCGATCAGATGATAACGCCGCGTGCGCAGGAAATCGGGCCAACCGATCCAGCGGTCCCGGGCTTCGACCGAGGCCGTCGCAGCATGCCAGCCGATCAGGACGAGCCATGTTCCGTTGACGGTGGCGATGTAACGCAGCCGGTTGACCTCGGGATTCCCGACCCGGGCTGAATCATGACTGCGGGCGATCTCGTCCCACCGGATGCGTTCCTGTCCGCGCACCATGCGCACGATCAGCTTGTCGCCGGACTTGCGCCGCTCCGCGCTCATACCGCGACTGCTGCCGGGATGTGCGGATGAAAACGGTAGTCGTCGAGGGAGAAATCCTCGAAAGAAAACGCCAGGATGTCCCGAATCTCGGGATTGATACGCATCGTCGGCAAAGGGTAGGGGTCGCGTGACAATAGCAGATCCGCCTGTTCGACATGATTGGCGTAGAGATGGGCGTCGCCGAAGCTGTGAACGAGAGTTCCGGGAGCGAGATTTGTGACCTGCGCCATCATCATCGTCAACAGGGCGTAGGATGCGATGTTGAATGGCACGCCGAGAAACACATCGGCGCTGCGTTGATAGAGCTGGCAGGAAAGGCGCCCGTCAGCGACATGGAACTGGAACAGACAATGACAGGGCGCCAGCGCCATGCTGTCGATTTCGCCCGGGTTCCAGGCGGTGACGATATGGCGGCGGGAATACGGCTCGGCGAGAATCTGCTCGCAGACTCCGCGGATCTGGTCGATCACCTCGCCATCGGCGGTGCGCCACTGGCGCCACTGCGCGCCGTAGACGGGACCGAGATCTCCTTCCGCATCAGCCCATTCGTTCCAGATCGAGACTCCATTCTCCTGCAGATAGCGGACATTGGTATCGCCGTTCAGATACCACAGAAGTTCGTGGATGATCGATCGCAGATGCAGTTTTTTAGTGGTGACGGCCGGGAACCCTTCGGCGAGATCGAAAGTCATCTGGTGGCCGAAAACGCTCCAGGTTCCGGTACCGGTGCGGTCGGCTTTCCAGGCTCCTTCTTCGCGGATTCGCTGGAGGAGATCAAGGTACTGTTGCATGCTGATAGAGATATCTCATCGATAGCTCACAGACACCCTGTGGATAGTGGGGATAGCGGGAAAGACGGTGGAATTGGGGGTGATCTGGCAGGGTGTTGCCGGGGGTCATTCGGGGATCGCCCTGGCTGTCTGTCGCGGCCGGCCGTGTTGTTGCATCCGGGCCTCTCTATGATTATGTTTGTTCTGCTGGGCAACCGGCTATGACGCTAAACGGCTTTGTGAAATAAGCGGAACGGACCCGGGGGCAGTACCCGGCGCCTCCACCAATTTCCTTCCGGTGCCAGCCATCGGAATCTTGGGGGCGAACCAGGATCGACGTACGTAGTAAAGGCTTGGCTTGCGTTCGGTGTGGTCCCGCCGTTATCGGGCCACAGGCTATAAACGCCAACGACAACTTCGCGGGCGACGCCCGCATCGCTGCCTAGGCCTAGCTTCGGCAAGCGCGGTCCCGGGGGCACCGGGCAACAGAAGCCCCCGATTTCTTTTTCCGGCGCCGGAGATGTTCCGATTGCCGGCGTGGTATCGCCGACGGCCCATGGCATGAGCGGAAAACCTCTCGACTACGGCGGAATGATGATCCGGGCTCTGCGCGGGGTTATCATGGAAGCGTTGCAGGAGACGGCGCAAAACGGCCTGCATGGCAGCCAGCACTTTCTCATTGAATTTCTCACCGGCCATCCTGAGGTCAAGATCCCGGGCTATTTGCGGGCCCGATTTTCTGACCGGATGACCATCGTTCTCCAGCACCGTTTCCGGGAGCTGCAGGCTTCGCCGGAGGGTTTTTCGGTGATTGTCGATTTCGACGGTGTTCCGGCACAGCTGAAGGTTCCAGTCGACGCAATCACCGCATTCACCGACCCGTCGGTGAAGTTTGGTCTTCAGTTGCAGACCGCAAGCGAATCGCAGGAGAACGGCGGAGACTCAGCCGACCAGACCCCCGCTGATCAAATTCCCTCTGACCAATCTGTCATCGATCAAACCGCTGAAGGCGAGATCTCCGCCGGAGGCGACGTGGCTGACGCCGATGAAGACAACGTGATCAGTATCGACCCTTTTCGAAAACGCTGATTTCCTGATCCGGCTACCTGTTATTAGGGTTCGGCCATCTATCGTTAGAGAGAAGGTGTGTGCTCGCCATGAGGCATCAACTGTGAGTGTAACCATATGAATTCGGCAACAAATCCGGTAACCCTGATCACCGGCGGGAGCCGGGGCATCGGTGCGGCTGTAGCGCGTATGTGTGCCGGCGCCGGCCATGCCGTCATCGTGAACTATCGCGCCGAGGAGGCAGCTGCGGACCAGGTCTGCAAGGATATCGCCGCCGGCGGCGGCAAGGCGGTTGCGATCCAGGCGGATACTGCCGAGCAAACGGACGTCGTGCGCATGTTCGAGGCCGGGGAGAAGGCGTTCGGTTCGATCACGGGCCTCGTCAACAACGCCGGCATCCACGGGCCGCGGGGACGCGTCGAGGCGCTTGACGCCGCCGACATTACCCGCGTGCTTGCGGTGAACGTTACCGGCTATTTCGTGTGTGCCCGCGAGGCGGTTCGGCGCATGTCGACGGCGAACGGCGGCGCCGGCGGCGTGATCGTCAACGTGTCTTCGGGCTCGGCCGTTTTCGGCAATGCCGGAGAAGGCGTGCTCTATGCGGCGTCCAAGGGAGCGGTTAACAGCCTCACCATCGGGTTGAGCCAGGAGGTCGCCAGCGAGGGAATTCGCGTCAATACCGTGGCGCCAGGTCTGACTGAAACCGACATGCCGGACCGCGACTCCTTCGAGAGGCGGGCGGCGCAGATCCCGATGCGACGCATCGCCCAGCCGGAGGAAATCGCCGAAGCGATTCTCTGGCTTATGTCCGACAAGGCGTCCTATGTGGCCGGTGCCAATCTACGGGTCGGCGGCGGTCGCCCTTGATGCGTGAGTGTACTGGCGCACCGACGAGTGTGCTGGCGCGCCGACTCAAGAAAGCCAGGTAGACCAAAAAGGACGATCAGGGCGAAGAACTGGAAGCCACTGAGAAACAAAGCCCATGGGCCGCCTTGTCCATAACAGGGCGTTTCTTATTCGGGCTTTCAACGACGCGCAACGGATAACCAGCCTGAACACCGCCAGGGCGACAGGGCTGACCAGAGTCAGCAGTTTTTGCGCCCACGAGACGTGGTTCTTGTAGCGCCAGAACAGGCCGACAAGGCCCGCTCTGAACAAGACGTTGACTATGGTGATGAGAGTCTCCTGCCCGGCCCGAAGGCTAGAAGAAACCCTGTAAGGTCCCACAGCAAGGTTGCGTTGAAGGCCGCTTCCACCACGATAAGAAAGAAAAACTAGAGCGCGATCTTTCCCTTCGAGAGATAGTCGGGAGGGATGTCAAATTGTTATTCGCGCAGAATTTTTTGAAGTCGTTCTTTGCCGCCCGCCATTCTGGGTCTGGGCGCGCGGATTCAGTCTCGAAGTTGTGCAGCAGGTTATTCAGGCGACTGTCCATCTCCTTCGGCATCGCCTGGATGGAGCCTTCCAGGGCTTCCGGGTTCCAGGTTTTACGGTTGGATTCAGACGTTCGGAAAACTGGCAGAAACACTCACTCAGCCCGGCATGTGTTTGCTCCGCTGTCTGGGCTATTTTCGCGACGATTTCCTGTTCAGTTGCAGTGAGCTGCATCGCCTCCGGTTCCGGGCAGTCGTTGCGACCTTCATGTGTTCTCCGTTGTTGCAGGGAGGCCCTTTGCCTGTCGATATTCACAGGCGCGAAGCTGTGCGCCTCGCCATTGAAGGCTCCTTTGCCTAGAATCGCCGTGTCTTTCGTCGCCATTACACCAGATTTAGCCGAGAGGCCGTGGGGTCGGGAAAAAGTGCACAATCTAGGCCGTCGCACGAATAAGGGGCTAGCCCGAATATTTCATGAACAGGTACCGCTAAATCCCGTATTCGTGTTATGATTCAGTTACTTGAAATGATCAAACACAAGGATTTAGCGGTGACAGATTGTACCCCCGATCAGCTGGAATTTCCAACCTGTCGTAAACGCCGGGTAACCACCGGCTTCGATGGAGGTCATGTGACGAGCAACGGCGGCGTTTTGCTGCTGCGCGGGGCGGATCACCTGCCGGGATTGACGGCATCGCTTGCCCGGCGGCTGTCCGACGACCGGCAGGCGGGCAAGGTTGAGCACAGTTTGCGGGATATGCTGCGGCAACGGATCTACAGCCTGCCCCTGGGTTACGAGGACCTGAACGACCACGACGCCCTGCGCCACGACCAGGCATTGCAGACGGCGGCCGATCGGGATCAGCCGCCAGCCAGTCCGTCGACGTTGTGCCGGTTCGAGAACACGGCCGACCGCCAGGTGGCCTGGGCCGCGCACGAGGTTCTGATGGAGACCTTCATCGCCTCGTGCAAACACCCGCCCGACGAGCTGATCCTCGACTTCGACGCCACCGACGATGCGGTTCACGGCCACCAGGAGGGCCGTTTCTTTCAGGGCTATTACGACCACGACTGTTTCCTGCCGCTTTATGTGTTCTGTGGCGATCAGCTTCTGGTCAGCTACCTGCGGCCCTCGAACATCGACGGCGCCAAACACGCCTGGGCGATCCTGGCCTTGCTGGTGCGGCGCCTGCGCCAAGCCTGGCCGAAGGTGCGGATCATCCTGCGCGGGGATTCCGGCTTCTGCCGCCACCGCATGATGGACTGGTGCGACCGGCATGATGTGGACTATGTCCTCGGCATCGCCAGGAACGCCCGCCTGAACGCTCTGGCGGAGCCGTGGCTGGACCAGGCGGCCCGGGACTTTGAGGCGTCGGGGGAGAAACAGCGCCTGTTCGGCGAATTTACCTACGCCGCCGGCACCTGGCGCAGCGAACGCCGGGTCATTACGCGGATCGAGCATTCGGCCAAAGGGGCCAACCCCCGCTATATCGTCACCAGCCTTCCGGGCAACGCACAGGCGTTGTACGAGGAACGATACTGCGCCCGCGGCGAGATGGAAAACCGCATCAAGGAACAAACAACTCGATCTCTTCGCCGACCGCACCAGCTGCCACAAATGGTGGCCCAACCAGTTCCGCTTGCTGCTCTCCGCTCTCGCCTACACCCTCATGGAAGCCATCCGCCGGATCGGCCTCACCGGCACCCGCATGGCCCGCGCCCAGTGCGGAACCATTCGCCTGCGCTTGTTGAAGATCGGCGCCATCATCCAGCGGAACACCCGCCGGGTCCGCTTTCTGATGTCCAGTGCCTGCCCCGACGAGGACCTGTTCCGCCTCGTCGCCAGCAGGCTGGTCCCAGACTAGCCGGGGAAAACCCCGGCTTCACCGTTCAGGGAAATGTGCAGGGCGCATGCGGCGCAGGTGCTTCCGCCTGCCCGCAATCCGCAAAAAAACCGGCTCTGCCGCCAAATATACCGGCTGAACGCCAGGCTCTGCCCGAATACGCAGGAAATCCATGTCAGAGACACCACGAAAAGCCGAATTGAGGCGGGAAACCAACCGGCCGGACGCCTTCATGAAATATCCGGGCTAGCGGGCTGAAGTTTTCTTGGCCTTCTGGCCTTTGTCGGAAGGTATCGCGCCGTCCAAATCATCGACGGCGGCACGTACATGGGATACCAACTCTCCGGCATCGGCAAGATGAAGGCTCTCGCTTCCAGGCTCCGGTTTCCCTTCGGCGCCAAGGCGCAGTAGGGCGCGGGCCTTGTGCTGGAGGGTGGCGGGCAGGGTGCCGCACTCCTCAATGCGATCCAGAATCTCTTTGGCATCGCCCCCACCACCATCACCGCCCCCATTACTGTCTGTCCCCATCCCTGTCTCGTTCGTCAGGGCAGCGAGCGCGCCGAGAGCCAGGGTTGCAATCTCGCCGGCCTGCACGGAGGCCTCGGCACTGAAACCACCGCCGGCGAGGAGTTTGGCCAGGCGGTGTTGCCGATCGGCTTGTTCAAGCAGTGCGGACGCGGCCAGGCGGCGACTCTCGGCCTCGCTCCGATCCGGCGGCGATGCACCGAGCAAGGAACGCCCCGGCGCCCCGGAGAAAGCGACCATGCCGGCCGCCTCGAGCCGCTTGAGCGCCTCGTGGGCACTTCGGTCGAGGATCTCGACGGGCATGCCAAGAATTTCGGCAAGGTTTTTTTGTTCTCCATCCATTTTTGCTTCATCGCCGGCATTCTCGCTTTCGAGAACGATAAGAAGTGATTCCTGATCGGGCGCGATCTCCCGGATCTCGGCGGAAACAAGCCTGCCTCCAAAACACTCGTGCAGGACAGCGGACGGATCCGGTGCAGTATCTGCAGGTTTGTTCCTGCCCGTTGCCGCACCCTCGCCCTTTTCCGGTCTCCCCGGTTCCATGACCTGTTCGAGGCGTTCGAGGAAGGCTGCGCGCCCGGTCGGCATGCGCAGCTTCGGGAGATCGCCCCGCTGGTCGATCACGCCGTCAGAAAGCGCCTGTTTCTGTTCGAGCAGGAAGAGCATGCGATGCTCGATGCTGTTCTCGGTGATGAAGTTGACGATGTTGACGGGTCGCGTCTGGTGTTTGCGCCAGGCGCGGGCGATCCGTTGCTCGAGCTTGGCAGGATTCCAGGGCAGATCCATGTTGATGACAGTGTCGGCAGCCTGAAGGTTGAGTCCGGCGCCACCGGTTTCCGAAGACAGGAATAACGGGCAGTCGGGGTCGTTCTTGAAGCGGTTGATTTCCTCACGTCGCCGGCCTTGTGGGACCGATCCCGTATGCAGGGCGTATTCAAGACCGAGTTCATCTGCCAGGTCGCAGATCAACTCCAGCATGCGGACCCACTCGGAGAAGATGATGATCTTGCGATCGGGGTTGCCTACGAGCAGTTCCTCGAGCACCCGTTCAAGCTCTTCCAGTTTGGGGCAGTCGCGCAGTTCGGGGTCGAGAATGTACGGTGTGTCACAGGTCATGCGCATACAGGCGAGATTGACCTGGAGACGCTCGAATTCCTCTTTTTTGAGTGGGCGTTTTTTGGCGGCCTGAAGGTAGTGACGGGTCCGTGAGGCGTAATCTTCGTAACGCAGTCTTTGTTCATCCGTCATGGCAAGGAAGTAGTTGTTGACGCTGCGTCTCGGGAGTTCGTCGGCAACCTCGTCCTTGCGCCGCCGTAGCATTACCGGCTGCAGTCGGCGCGCGAGATCGTCGAGATTCCGGTAATCGACCGGGTGCCCCCGGTCGTCGAGGACGTAGTAGTTGCGATTGAAGCGGAACAGAGGGCCGAGAAGATTCGGGTCTAGGTACTGGACGATCGAGTAAATCTCGTCGATCCGGTTCTCGATCGGGGTTCCGGTGAGCACGAAGGCATACGGGCTCTGCAGCTGCTTTACGGCGTAAGCGGTCTTCGTGCGCCAGTTCTTGATCCTCTGGGCCTCGTCGAGAATGACGATATCGGGGCGGAGAATTCTGGTGACATCGTTGCCATCGGCAACGATTTGCTCATAGTTGGCAAGGGTGAAGAAGGTGGGCGCCCCATACTGCTTCAAGCGTCTGGCGCGCGAACCCAGGACCACCTGCACTGTTTCGCCGGTGGCCTGGGATATCTGTTCCTGCCACTCCGTTTTCAGTGAGGCCGGGCTGGCAACCAGAACTCGTTCGATGCCGCGCAACTCCTTGAGCAGAACGCAGGCCGCGATCGCCTGGGCTGTCTTGCCGAGCCCCATGTCGTCAGCCAGCAGCGCGCGCTCGCCGAAGGCGAGATGGAGCACCCCGGCGGGTTGATGGGGCAGGAGGGGATAGCGCAGCACCTCCAGGGTTTTTCGGCCGGCTTCGACATCCCGGAGAAACTGTTCCCGATTTTCGATCCGGCGTCTCCGGCGCTGGCGTTCGGCCAGCCAGCGGTCGACGAGGCGCGAGACGCGCAACCAATCCGGGTTTTCTTCCTCCAGACGGCGCAGCTCGGTGAGCGCACTGCCACCGCTTTGCACTGGCTCATCCGCCAGCAGTGCGACCAGCCGTTCAATCTCCTCGCGAAGGATGTCGGGGGTTTCCCTTGGCGGAAAGACCGTCTGCAAGCTGTGCGAATCGCGTCCCGGCACGTAAATCTCGATGCGGGACGAGCCTGCCCGGGCCGCCGTCGAGAAAGCCCTCTTTCCGTCCTTGCGGAGGCGGTGCAACAGCCCTTCGATGTGTTTGCAGGTGCCGAGACCGGAAATCTCGAAATCGCGGCAGAGGCAGGAGTTCTCATACTCCTTCAGATGCCGGATCTCGACCGTGTACGAGTTGTCGCCGGAAGACCGTATGCGGAAGATCCCGTAATAGGGGTAATCGGGCTCGACCACCCGGACCCCGGTGATTTCCGCCCGCCCACGCCAGCGCCGCCGGGCGATTTCGTCTTCGTCCGAGGTGCTCCAGCCGAGAAAGCGGGGTTCCGGGTCGGGAGGTGCGTGTTGCGGGGCATTCTGCGCCGACGCTTCCAGCTCCTCGCGGAGGCCGCGGGCGAATAGGGTCTCTGCCTGGGAAGGACGCGGCATCTTTACCGTGGTTTGTGAAGCGTCAGATGTGGAGTGTTAAGTCGGGCAAAAGCAGCTTTTCAAGACAGCAAAGCTTACCACGTCCGGCACTGGCCGTCTCCGGCGGTTTGTTGCCGCCAGGTTCGGCTTGCGGCATTCTGCCAGTGGGATGATCGGTGCGTGATGTGACATGACCGGCATGTAATGTGACAGCGGAGTGGTGTGATGAGCGATCAGGCTTTTGAGTTTCATGACCTCCTGCCACTTGGGGCGGATGACACGCCCTATCGGAAGATCGGTGACGCTGGCGATGTGGGAATAAAGACCGCCCCCTTCGAGGACGGGGAAATCCTGCGGGTCGCGCCGGAAGCGCTGACGACGCTCGCTGCCGAGGCGTTTCGCGACGTCAATCATTACCTGCGCCCGGGCCACCTGCAGCACGTACGCAGCATCCTCGATGATTCGGAGGCGTCCGACAACGATCGGTTCGTCGCCTGGGACATGCTGAAGAACGCCAACATTGCAGCCGGCGGTATCCTGCCGATGTGCCAGGACACTGGGACCGCGATTGTGATGGGCAAGAAGGGGCAGAATGTGTGGACCGGCGGTGGCGACGAAGAGGCGATCGCCCGGGGTATCCACCGCACCTACACCGAGACCAATCTCCGCTACAGCCAGGTTTCGCCGCTGTCGATGTTCGAGGAGGTCAATACCCGCACCAACCTGCCGGCCCAGATCGAGGTTTATGCGACGGGCGGGGAATCCTATGATTTTCTGTTCGTCGCCAAGGGTGGTGGTTCAGCGAACAAGAGTTTTCTGTTCCAGGAAACCCCGGCCCGGCTGAACAAAGAGGCGATGCTGTCCTTCCTCGATGAGAAGATTCGCACGCTCGGGACGGCGGCCTGTCCGCCCTACCATCTCGCCATCGTCATCGGCGGACCCTCGGCCGAATTCACGATGAAGACCGTCAAGCTGGCTTCCTGTCGCTATCTCGACGCGCTGCCCCGGAAGGGCGGCGACAAGGGGCAGGCTTTTCGCGATGTCGAGATGGAAGAGGATGTGCTGGATCTGACCCGGCAGATGAGTATTGGCGCCCAGTTCGGCGGCAAGTACTTCTGCTATGATGTCAGGGTGATCCGCCTGCCGCGTCATGGTGCCAGCCTGCCCATCGGTCTCGGCGTGTCCTGCGCGGCGGATCGGCAGATTCTCGGCAAGATCACCCGTGACGGCGTTTTTCTCGAGCAGCTCGAGACTAACCCGGCACAGTATCTGCCCGAGGTCGACGACCAGGATTTCGATGGTGCGGTTGTCGAGGTCGATCTCGACCGGCCGATGCCGGAGATCCTCGGGGAGCTGACCCGGCATCCGATCAAGACCCGGCTATCCCTGAACGGAACGATGATTGTCGCCCGCGATCTTGCCCATGCACGCATCCGCCAGCAGATCGAGGAGGGGGGTGAACTGCCCGGGTATTTCCGGGACCATCCGGTCTACTACGCCGGGCCGGCAAAGACGCCAAAAGGCTATGCCACGGGCTCCTTCGGGCCGACGACGGCAGGGCGTATGGATGCTTATGTCGAGCCGTTCCAGGCGCTCGGCGGCTCCATGGTGATGCTGGCCAAAGGCAATCGCTCGGACATGGTCCGCAAGGCCTGCATGCAGCACGGGGGATTTTATCTAGGGTCGGTTGGCGGTCCCGGGGCGCGGCTCGCGCTCGATTGCATCCGGAAGGTCGAATGCGTCGATTTTGACGACCTCGGTATGGAGGCCGTCTGGCGCATCGAGGTGGAGAATTTCCCGGCCTTCATCGTCATCGACGACAAGGGTCACGATTTTTTCCGGGAATTGTAGAGCTGCGCGCCTGGCCGGATTTCCCGTCAGGCTTGATCTGGCCCCGCCTGATGTTTGATCACACCTGATGTTTGATCACACCCGGAGAATTTTTCCGGGATTCATGATGTTTTGCGGGTCGATCGCGGTCTTCAGCGCGCGCATGACGCTGATGGCGTCGCCGCCATGTTCGGTGACCAGGAACTCTATCTTCCCCGAACCAACGCCGTGTTCGCCGGTGCAGGTGCCGCCCATGGCCAGGGTGCGCTCGATGAGGCGAGCGTTGAGTTCGTGGGCCTCGTGCATCTCCTTCTCATCTTCCGGATCGACGAGGATCACGAGATGGAAATTGCCGTCGCCGACATGGCCCACGATCGGCGCATAGAAGCCGCTGGCGTCGATGTCTTCGCGCGTTTCCATCAGGCAGTCGGCAAGCTTCGATATCGGCACGCAGGCATCGGTCGCGATGCCCTTCTTGCCGGGATACATGGCGAGCGCGGCATAATAAGCGTCGTGGCGGGCCTGCCAGAGCTTGTTGCGTTCCTCGGCGGTTGCGGTCCACTGGAAGGCGCTGCCGCCAAACTCCTCGGAAATTGACCCAACCATTTCCGCCTGTTCGCGGGCCGAGGCATGGGTGCCGTGGAATTCGAAGAACAGTGTCGGTTTTGCTTCGTAATTTTCGAGTTTCGAGAAGATGATGCAGGCCTCCATCTGCTTCTCGTCGAGCAGCTCGATGCGGGCGACAGGGATGCCTGACTGGATGGCGAATATCACCGTGTCGATGGCGCCTTTCAGATTTTCATACTGGCAGACGGCGGAGGTGACAGCCTCGGGAATTCCATAAAGGCGGAGCTGGATCTCGGTGACCACACCGAGCGTTCCTTCCGAGCCAATGAAAAGACGGGTCAGATCGTAGCCTGCGGCCGATTTACGCGCCCGGCCGCCGGTCTTGATGATCCGGCCGTCTGGCAGGATGACGGTCAGGCCAAGTACATTCTCCCGCATCGTGCCGTAGCGGACCGCGTTGGTACCGCTGGCCCGGGTGGCCGTCATGCCGCCGATTGAGGCATCGGCGCCGGGATCGATGGGGAAAAACAGACCGGTATCGCGCAGGTACTCGTTCAGCTGCTTGCGTGTGACGCCGGCCTGCACGCGGCAGTCGAGATCCTCGGCGTTGACGTCGAGTACCGCATTCATGCGCATCAAATCGAGCGTGATGCCGCCATGCAGGGCCTGGACATGACCCTCAAGCGAGGTTCCGGTGCCAAACGGGATCACCGGTACGCCATGGGCCGCGCAGAGCTGGACGATGGTGCTGATTTCCTCGGTTGTCTCGGGGAAGCAGACTGCGTCCGGGGGCACAGGCGGGAAATAGTCCTCGGCGTTGCCGTGATGCTCTCGCACGGCGACAGCGGTCGACAGGCGATCGCCGAGAATCGCGCGCAATTCGTCGAGGAAGGCGTCGTCGACTCCGGAAGATGCGTGTTGCTGTGCCTCTGCCGTCCCTGCCTTCGCCATCATCCGCACTCCTTAGATCAAGCATCTCCCGCCGTCTTGATGGAGGCTATGCCGCATCCGTGCCGGGTTCAATGCCGGAGGGAACTAAGGGCCAGAGAAAAACCAGCCGCCAAAGGCGAATCGCCAGGGCTGATTCCTAATCAGGACGGCCCCAGCCGCCTCCCGAGGGTGTCTGCAGCACGAACACGTCGCCAGTCTGTACAGACCGTCGGTCTTGGCCGGTCATGTTGTCCCGGTTGCCATCACGGCGCTCGACCCAGTTTCGCCCGCAGGCGCCGTCCTCGCCCCCTTCCATGCCATAGGGCGGCACGATGCGGTGATTGGCGAGCACCGTAAGCTCCATGTCCTCGAGGAAACGGATCCGCCGCAAGGTTCCATCGCCACCCCGATGCGCACCCTCGCCGCCGCTGCCGCGGTTTATGGAGAAGCTCTCGAGCAGGACCGGATAGCGCCATTCGAGGATTTCCGGATCGGTCAGGCGGGTGTTGGTCATGTTGGTGTGGACTGCAGAGGTGCCGTCGTAATCCGGCCCCGCGCCCGCGCCGCCGCAGACCGTCTCGTAGTATTGATGGTGTTCGTTACCGAACAGAATGTTGTTCATCGTTCCCTGGCTGGCTGCGGCCACGCCGAGCGCTCCGAACAGCGCATCTGTGACCGCTTGGCTGGTCTCGACATTGCCGGCGGCGACAGCCGCAGGATAGGACGGTGCCAGCATCGAGCCTTCGGGGATGACAATTTGGATCGGCTTGAGGCAGCCCTCGTTCAGTGGAATGTTGTCCCGCACCAGGCAACGGAAGACATAAAGTACCGCGGCCCGTGCCACGGCCGAGGGTGCGTTGAAGTTGTTCGGTCGTTGCGGGCTGGTCCCGTCGAAATCGACAGTGGCCTCGCGCTTTTTCTTGTCGATGGTGATGCGGACGCTGATGCGACTACCCTCGTCGAGGGGATAGGTGAAGGCGCCGTCCTGGAGGACATCGATAACGCGCCGGACCTGTTCCTCCGCGTTGTCCTGGACGTGCCGCATGTAGGCGTGGACAACCTCGATGCCGAACTGCGAGATCATGCGTTGGACCTCCTGCACGCCCCTCTCGCCGGCCGCGATCTGGGCCTTGAGGTCAGCGATGTTGTCGTCCGGGCTGCGCGCCGGCCAGGGGCCGGCGGCGAGATGGTTGCGCAGCTTGTCCTCAAGGAACGTGCCGCCGTCGACCAGCATGAAATTGTCGAACAGGATGCCTTCCTCTTCGACCGTGCGCGCATCGGGAGGCATCGAGCCCGGCATCGAGCCGCCGACGTCGGCGTGGTGGCCCCGGCTGCCGACATAAAACAGGATCTCGCTTCCAGCATTGTCGAAAACCGGCGTGATCACAGTGATGTCGGGCAAATGTGTGCCGCCGCTGTAGGGTGCGTTAACGACGAAGACGTCGCCGGGTTTCATTGCGCCGCTGTTGCGCTGGATGACGGTGCGGATGCTCTCGCTCATCGAGCCGAGATGGACCGGGATGTGCGGCGCATTGGCGACCAGCATGCCTTCGGGGTCGAAGATGGCGCAGGAGAAGTCGAGCCGTTCCTTAATGTTGACCGAATGGGCGGTGTTCTCGAGGGTGATGCCCATTTGCTCGGCGATCGACATGAACAGGTTGTTGAACACCTCGAGCATCACCGGGTCGCATTCCGTACCGGCCGCGAATTCACGCACGAGCGGCACCGTCCGGGTCAGGATCAAATTGCCGTTGTCGTCGACAGTGGCATGCCACCCGCATTCGACAACGGTCGTCGCCGTCGCTTCCCGGATAATCGCCGGCCCGTCGATGCCGGTGCCTGGCGCCAGCGCGTCACGGTCGTGGACCGGCGTTTGCTGCATGGCGCCGTCCATCCAGGCCTCGACGACGGCGAGCGGCGCTGTTTCCGTCACCTCCCGGTCACCTGTCGGTACCGTGGCGGTGGCCTTTTCCATTATCCCGACCGCTTCGATCGAGGCGACCTCAACCACCAGCGTTTTTTCCGGCATCACGAAACCATAGCGCTGGCGATGTGAATCCTCGAAGCGCTGGCGCATCTCCGCGGGTGTTCCAGCATCGATCGGGTGCGGTGTGTCGGTGCCCTCGTAGCGAAGGTGAACGCGTCGCAGGATATGGATCCGCTGTTCCGGGATTCCCTGTGCTGCGAGCTCCTCGTTGGCGTTGGCGGCGAGCGTGGTGAAGATCGGCTCAAGTAATTCCGCCGAGGCGGAACCAAGCGGTTCCTCGATAGCGCGTTCGCGCAGCGCCCGTACATCGGCGAGGCCCATACCGTAGGCGGAAAGCACGCCGGCGAAGGGATGGAGCATCACCCGGGTCATGCCGAGAGCGTCGGCAACCAGGCAGGCATGCTGGCCGCCGGCGCCGCCGAAGCAGTTCAGAGTGTAGCCAGTAACATCATAGCCCCGGCGTACAGAGATGGTCTTGATGGCGTTGGCCATGTTGTCGATGGCGATGCGCAGGAAGCCGTCGGCAACCTCGACGGCGCTGCGTCGGTCGCCGGTCGTGCGGGTAATTTCCTCCGCCATCGCGGTGAATTTTTCGGCCACGACCGCCGCATCGAGCGGTTCGTTCTGGGCGGGCCCGAACACGTGCGGGAAAAACTCCGGCTGCAGTTTCCCGAGCATGACATTGCAGTCAGTCACGCAGAGCGGGCCGCCACGGCGATAGCAGGCGGGGCCGGGATTCGCGCCCGCCGATTCCGGGCCAACTCTGTAGCGAGCGCCATCGAAGAAACAGATTGATCCGCCGCCGGCGGCGACCGTGTGGATCATCATCATCGGTGCCCGCATGCGCACCCCGGCAACAAGGGTTTCGAAGGCGCGTTCGTATTCGCCGTCATAGTGGGCGACGTCGGTGGAAGTGCCGCCCATGTCAAAGGAAATGATCTTCTCAAAGCCTGCGGCAGCGGCGGTTTCGGCGGCGCCGACGATGCCGCCGGCCGGTCCGGACAGGATCGCGTCCTTACCCTGGAAAAGGCGGGCGTCGGTGAGACCGCCATTCGACTGCATGAACATCAGCCGCGCCCGGCCGAGTTCCTCGGCGACATGGTCGATGTAGCGCCGAAGCAGTGGCGACAGATAGGCGTCGACCACGGTAGTGTCGCCGCGTCCGACCAGCTTCATCAGCGGGCTGGTGTCGCTGCCAGTGGAGATCTGGGTGAAACCGATCTCGCGCGCGAGCGCGGCCAGCGTCTGCTCGTGCCCCGGGTAGCGATAGCCGTGCATGGTGACGATGGCGACCGAACGGATGCCGTCGGCAAAGGCGCCCTCGAGCGATTGGCGGGCAGATTCCGCATCAAGAGGCGTTTCCTCGGTGCCGTCGGCCATGATCCGTCCGTCGACCTCGACGACCTGCTCGTAGAGCATCTCGGGGAGCTTGATCCGTAGATCGAACAGGTCCGGGCGGGTTTGATAACCGATACGTAGTGCGTCCCTGAAACCGCGGTTGACGACGAGCAAGGTGCGATCGCCCTTGCGTTCAAGCAACGCGTTGGTGGCGACGGTCGTTCCCATCTTCACCACCTCAACCGCCGCGATCGGTACTGGATCGCCCGGACCGAGGTCGAGCATGTCGCGGATTCCCTGGACCGCGGCGTCGGAATAATGCTCGGCGTTTTCCGAGAGCAGCTTGTGGGTGGCGAGCACCCCGTCGGGACGCCGGGCGACGATATCGGTGAAAGTGCCGCCTCGGTCGATCCAGAATTGCCAGGCGCTATCGGAAGGGTCCATTTGTCGGCCTCTACCCGTCGGGTTGCGGGGCTCAGCCCACGATGTAGCCCACAGATGTAGCGTTCCGCCGCGACGAGTCGAATCGGCGCATCGAAGCACTCATCGAAGCCACCCAGTGAAGTACTTGCATCACCACCCGTAGCACCGTGGTTTCGAACATTGTGGCTCGGCGGGTTTACCGGAAGCGGGGCAATCCGCAGAATGGCGAGCGCGCGACGCCATGCGGTACTCCGGAGAAATGAGGATATCATGAAACCTTCGATTCGCCTGCGAGAGATGATCGGCACCGACAAGACCTACCTTGTGCCGGGAGCCTATGATGGCCTCTCGGCTCGTATCGTTGAGGCTGCCGGCGCCAAGATTCTCTACGCCACTGGCGGTGGTATCGCCCGCAGCACCGGTATTCCGGACATGGGCCTGATCGGCCCGGGACAGATCGCCGAGCGGCTGGCGCAGATTGTCGATGCGGTCGAGATTCCAGTGATCGGCGACTTCGACACCGGTTACGGCAACGTTCTCAATGCGCTACACGCGCTACGTGGATTCGAGCGATCGGGCATCGCCGGCTTTCACATTGAGGACCAGGTCTTCCCCAAACGCTGCGGTCACTATGACGGCAAAGCCGTGGTGCCAGTGGAAGATCTGTGCGCCAAGATCCGGGCCCTGCGTGACAATGTGACGGATTCTGATCTGGTTCTGATTGCCCGCACTGACGCGATCGCGGTCGAAGGCTTCGATGCCGCGCTCGAGCGGATGCACCGCTATATCGAGGCCGGCGCCGATGTTGCCTTTGTCGAGGCGCCGCAGACTGAGGAGCAGATCGAGCGCATCGCTTGGGAGCTGCCTTATCCGAAACTCCTGAACATGTTCTGGGGTGGCAAGACCCCGATTGTTCCCCGTGATCGTCTCGAGGAGCTCGGCTTCAACATCGTCATCGCGCCGGGGGATCTTCAGCGTGGCGCCATTTATGTCATGCAGCAGATGGCGGAAGCGGTGCTGCGCGATGGCCACACCGAATCGCTTCGCGACCTGATGGCGTCCTTCGATGACCGGGAGGCCGCGGTCGATACGGCCCGCTACATGGCGATTGATACCCGCTACGCTTCCTAGTTGCGCGTTAGAGGCTAGTCGCGCGCCAGCCCGAATATTTCATGAACAGGCACCGCTAAATCCCGTATTCGTGTTATGATTCAGTTACTTGAAATGATCAAACACAAGGATTTAGCGGTGACAGATTGTACCCCCGATCAGCTGGAATTTCCAACCTGTCGTAAACGCCGGGTAACCACCGGCTTCGATGGAGGTCATGTGACGAGCAACGGCGGCGTTTTGCTGCTGCGCGGGGCGGATCACCTGCCGGGATTGACGGCATCGCTTGCCCAGATTGTCGCGCTACACCCGGCGGCTGTCCGACGACCGGCAGGCGGGCAAGGTTGAGCACAGTTTGCGGGATATGCTGCGACAACGGATCTACAGCCTGCCCTGGGTTACGGGGACCTGAACGACCACGACGCCCTGCGCCACGACCAGGCCCGGCCGGTTCCTGGCGATCACATCGATGGGGCGGCCGTGATTGGAAGTCGTCCAGCTCTTCATGGATACGGCGATTGTCGGCACCCGCCCCATTGAAGGCCTGCACGTTGATCACCATTACGTTGATTCCCGCGTCAGAAGAAAAGCTCTCCAGCTCGTGCAGTCTCCTGGAGTTGTAGATGAAGAACCGCGCCTTCTTGCCGCAGCCTTCAACGAAATGCCCGGCCGTCATCTCCAGCGACTTCATCTCCAGCGACTTGGCCACGCCTTCGCGGATGGCGATCGACGGCACCATGATGATGAACCTGGACCAGCCATAGAGCTTGTTCATCTCGCCTGACTTCGTAGGATTTCGTCTGTAACACATTGATATTATTGGCCTGTTTTTCCACGGGGCACTACATCGCGGATTTCAGGCGATGGATTCAACGGTTGGAAAGTGTTGATCAGGCCTTTTCAGGTCTGGGCTTGCGCGTTCGTTGGGGCGGCATCCTGAATGGTGCTTCGTTCCACGACAGGCCAACACAGCGCAGGATGCGTTTGGCGTCGGTTGTGGCCGGGCTGGGCATGGCATATTGCTCGCTGGTGCCCTTGCGCTTCAGGATAGATATCTGAAGTCGGTCGAGTTCCCGACGGATGCGGGCCGGGCTCATCGGATGGCCCAGCATCTGCAGGCGTTTGCGCAGGTGTTGCAGGCAACAGAAGGCCATGTAGCAGAGGGCGATATGGGCCTGTATCCGCCGCGGCGTCCAGTGATAGACGGGTCGGATTTTCAGGTCGTGCTTGTTGGTACGAAAGCAGGTTTCGATCTGCCAGAGCTGGTGATATTGGGCGATGGCCGCCTCGGGTGCGAGATCGTCCTTGCCATGGATAGTGATGGCATGCAGCCCATCCCATTGGGCCGCCGCGTCGATCTTGTCCTGATCAAGTGTGATCTCGCCCGTATCGGGAAACGAGAGGAACCGGGCATATCCCCGCTGACTGACACTGGCAGGGCTCCGGGAGCGCCGAAGCTTCGTTTGCAGACGCTCAAGGGCCCTCCGGCGCTTGTGGGCATCCTTGCGGGCGCGGGTGGGCGAGAATGTGACGATGATCCGGGCACCGTCATGCTCAATCACCTTGTAGCGCCCCGCCTCTGCCGCGCCCTCCGCCGCGTCGTGTCCGGCCCCGTGTCCGGCCCCGTGTCCGGCCCATGGCTTGTAACCACCCGTGTCCAGGGCCTTGCCTTTCACGCCCGCCGGGGCCGACTTCAGGCGATACCCCAGAATGAACGGCAGACCCTTGGTGCGCAATAGATCCTGATTGGTGGCGCTGAGCATCCCGGCATCTGCCACCAGCGTGATCTTTCCAAGCTTGTAGCGCTCTTCAAGCCCCTTGATCGCGGCCTCAAGCGTATGGCCTTCCCACATATTGCCGGGGAACAGGTCATAGCCGACCGGCAAGCCGTCGGTGGTGACCATCAGCGCCAACACCACTTGACTGCGATGGGATTTCCCGTCCTTGCTGTACCCCTTGGCCAGCAACCGGTCGGAAGCATCCTGCGGATCCTCCCGATCGGTATCGAATGCCAGTGTTGTGCAGTCGTAGAAGAGGACATCGACCGGTCCCGCCAGAAGCGTATCCGCCGCCTCGTGTGACATCCGACAGACCCGGTTGATCGTCGCCGCGTCCAGGTAGTCCATAGCCTGGTAGACCCGGTCCAGATTGAGGGTGATCCCGACCCTGTGGGCCAACGCATCCACCGTTGCCCGCTTGCTCTCTGGCTGCGACAGGCGCGCCAGCACCAGTTCGCGCAAAATGCGATCGCTGCTCTTGCGCCGGGAGCCCGGAAGACCATTCCAGCCCAGGCCGGAATAAACCTCCCCCATCACATCGCGCAAGCCAAGTGACAGGCGGGATTCTTCGCGGCAGTCCCCAAGGTCAACATCCAGCTTGTCCGGACGCGGAGCGGTGCGCACAAGCGTCGCCAGATCGGCATATTCCGTTGGGGTGAACAGTTCCATCTGCGGGAACTGTGCGGCGCGCAGTTCTTCCATGATCCTGCCGGCCAGGCGCTTGAGATCCTCAACCTCAGTGTCGTTATGCGCGATGCCGACATGCCGGACGACCTTCTGGCGAACCTTCTGACCGGTGCGCACCGACTGGACGATCTGGATGCGGGTGCGGTTGCGTTCGGGATCATGTTTGGTGCGGATGAACATGTGCGGGAGTGTAGCGGAGTTTCCAGCAACCGCAACCCACAACCGCCACTGGGGGCACTACTTTGCCTTCCCGGAAGCCAGGGCCTGAAGTTAAACAAAAAAACACCCGACAAGCCGACAAAACCTACGAACTCAGGAAAAGCTCTCCAGCTCGTGCAGTCTCCTGGAGTTGTAGATGAAGAACCGCGCCTTCTTGCCGCAGCCTTCAACGAAATGCCCGGCCGTCATCTCCAGCGACTTCATCTCCAGCGACTTGGCCACGCCTTCGCGGATGGCGATCGACGGCACCATGATGATGAACCTGGACCAGCCATAGAGCTTGTTCATCTCGAAAATGGGCTTGATATAACAACAGGTCCTGCCCGTGCCGGTCTCCATCTCGATATTGAGGTTGATGGCCGCGCCGGGTTTGTAGCTGGCTGGCTTCGGTCGGCCATTTTGATCGATGAAAGCGCTTGGGCTTTCCGACAAAGGCAGGTTCTGGCGCTACGGCACCTTGCGGATATTTTCGAGGGCCGCGCTGCACGTGTAGCGCAACAATCCGGGTGAGAGGTGCGCGTCAATCAGGATGAGAATCCTTGGTCGCGACGTTTGTGATGGCGGCGGGTTTTTCCGCCACAATCAAGGTTTTTGTGGGTTTTGATTGTCGCAGAGCGTCAATCCGGTTTGATGTTTGCCGGTGTTGCTCTTTGAGCTTGAGCCTGGCGGCCGGGGCCGTTGGCGTGTTCAGCGGCTTTGCGCCGGTAGCTTTCCACGTTCATCCCGAAGATTGTCGCGTGGTGGACGAGCCTGTCGACGGCTGCCAGCGTCATTGCCGGATCGGGGAAGATTGCATTCCATTCTCCGAAGGGCTGGTTGGCTGTGATGAGCATGGATCGTCGCTTCAAACCCTCAGTGATCCCTTCGTTCCCCGAACACGGCCGCCAGATCAGCGGCATCAAGCACCCGATCCACCCAGCGATCCAGATCATCAATGCTTCCCGCCGCGATCTGTGCGATCACGGGCTCGGGCAGGGGGCCAAACCGCTTTACCAGCAGGTGCATCAGCAATTTGGCCTCACCTCTGGCTTCACCTTCCGCAAGGCCTTTGGCTTCGCCTTCCGCAAGCCCTTTTTCACGGCCAAGCGCTTCCCCGGCGGCAAGCCCCTTGGCTTCGCCTCTGGCTTCGCCTCTGGCTTCGCCTTCTTTTTTCCATGTTTCTGCGAGTGTTCCCATCAGCGCTTTGCCTCCTTCATCGTCTATTCCGTCCAGGGCCGCCTCCATGTCCGGCTGCGTCCATTCGTATCGTGCCACAAAATAGCGCAGAACGATACCGGCAAAATTCGTACCAAACGGCAGCCGCCGCAGTATCTCCTCCATATGTTCGCGCGTCATATCGGAGCGGTGCTTCACGAATTTGAGCACAGCCAATCCTGCCATCACGTGAGGATTATGCGACAGCTCTTCCATCGGGATATTGCCGAGATCATGGACCTCGTAAGTGAACGACGGCACATAGCGCGCCATATCCTCACCCGCATCAAACAGCTCACTGAACACCTGCGGCACATTCCAGGAATGGCTCCCATGGTAGAACACCAGCGGCACAATGACCGGCAGGGCGCGCAACCTTGCCGCCTGTCCATCGCCGTAGCGAAGCCATATCCGCAGCATATATCCAAGGATTTGCAGGGGTGTTGCCGGTTCTGAAACCGATTTGTGTTCCAAAAGCACGTAGGCCAGGGCCGGGCGTCCGCCCTTCAGCGTGATCTCGAACAGCCCGTCGCTGTGCTTCAGGTGGGCATCCTCGTCGACAAAGCTGCCCGCAACGCGCTTGGGCGGTGTGTCCGCCATCTGCGCGCTGATCCGCTCCGGCAGGTAGTCGCGCAAAAGGGCTGCCGCGCGGTCCTTGTCGTCAATGATGGCGCGGAACAGCGCATCATGGGTCGGCTTTACCGGTAGGGTCGTGTCCTCATCTTTGCTTGTCACTGGTTATCCCTTCGTCACCGTGTTTCCAACGCGATAGTACGGCCTGAAGGCGGCCGGACGTCTTCATGAAATATCCGGGGTAGAAAGCATCTGATCGACGGGAAAAATGCCAGATGGCCTGTAAGCCGGGTTCTGTCCGCGCGAGCGCGGGATGACCATTCATCTGGGACGCCCGTTGCCGGACGCCTCGTGCGATCCACCCGGACCGGCGCGAAAACCCGCCTGCGAGAATCCGAAGATCCTGCGCGTGGTCCCTATTGGATCTTGCTCCCGGCGGGGTTTGCCCTGCCGCCTGCGTCGCCGCCGACGCGGTGCGCTCTTGCCGCACCCTTTCACCCTTACCCGGTGCAATCGAGGCCGCTGTCCGGGCGGTTTGTTTTCTGTGGCACTTTCCCTGGGGTCGCCCCCGCCGGGCGTTACCCGGCGCCGTGTTTTCGTGGAGCCCGGACTTTCCTCTCCAGCCCGGAGGCCGAAGCGGCCATCCGGCCATCTGGCGCGTAACAGTATACAGCATACAACAAAGTCGGCGCGCGGAATTCACAGGCGGGCTCAGACTCCGGCGGCGGCAGCTAGGCCGACGATCGCCGCTGCGGTTTCCGTATCGATCGCATCGTTGATCCGGGCCGGCCGGAAATGCCTCTGGAACGCCGCGATCACGCCCGTCTGCTCCGTGTCGTAGCCGTAATCCCGCAGCATAGCGAGGATCGGTCCAGCTTCTGTTCCGACCTCTGTTTGCGGTGTCGCACCGCGGGCGGCGGACGGGTCGACGGAGTCCGGCCACAGGCCAATCCCGCACATTGCCAGCCGGTGCCAGTCGAACAGCTCTCCCGGGTCGCACTTGCGTGAGGGCGCCACATCGGAATGCCCGACCACGTTGCGTGGCGGGATCGGATGGCGTGCGAGTATCCCGGTTGCTAGCGTCTCGAGGTTGGCCATCTGCGCCTCAGGGAATTCCCGATAGCCCCAGTCATGGCCGGGATTGACGAGTTCGACTCCAATCGATCGATCATTGATGTTGCGGTTGCCACGCCAGCAGGAGATGCCGGCATGCCAGGCTCGCTCCTCCTCGGCGACCAGCCGGAACACCGTTCCGTCTTCCTCGATCAAATAGTGGGCGCTGACCTTGGCGCCCCTATCGCAGAGGCGTGCCAGCGCTTCGGCACCGCTTGGCATGCCGGTGTAGTGGAGTACCAGCATGTCGACAGGCGCGTCCGAAGGTCGCCGGCCGTGGTTCGGAGAGGGGTGTTCGATCATCGTCCCGGTGTCAGAATTCAGGAGAGACCACGTTTGGCGCTGACCACGTCGTAGGCGTGGTTGATCGCGGCCAGGCGTTCGGTTGCGGCCCGTATGGCTTCTTCGGGCATGCCCTGGGCGATCAGCCGGTCGGGATGGTTTTCACGGATCAGCTTGCGGTACGCGCTTTTCAGTTCCGAATCGGGCACGGTGCTGGCGACGCCGAGAATCCGCCACGGATCGGCGTTATCGCCGTGGAGCGTGATCTCGGTCACTCGCTCGAAGGCGTGACTGTCGAGGCCGAATATCTTCGAGACTTCCAGCAGATAGCGGATTTCTTTCTGGTGCAGCGTGCCGTCAGCACGAGCAATGTGAGTCAAGCAGAAGAGGAGTTGTTCGAGAACGGCCGGGTTGCCGGAGAACATCTTGGCGATCTGCTGAGCATAGGGCTCGAATCCCTCGCTCCTCTGATGCGCTGCCTTGAACAGCCGGGAGAGGTTTTTTTCTTCCGAGCGGGGAACCCGGAACACCTCCTTGAAGGCGGCGACCTCGTCGCTGGTGACGACACCGTCGGCCTTCGCCATCTTCGCGCCAAGGGCGACGGTAGCGACTGTGAACGCGGCTGACCGCACCTCCTCCGGCGTGGCGCTGCCGAAGTCAGCGCTATCGTAGAGGTCGGCGCTGTGCGCGCTGTCGCTGCGGCTGGGCCGGGCCATCGCGTGGCCGGCAATGGCGCCGATCAGGCCGCCGATAGGACCGCCGATGGCGAGGCCGGCGGTACCGCCGATGATAGCTCCCCAGAAACTCATGGCTTCAACTCATGACTTCAATTCATGGGATTGCCGCTGCCCGGAGATGCCGGCCAGTCGGCTCACAAAGCCGGGTAGTGTCGTCCTCTGGCTCGTCAAGGCAAGGCCAGGGCGGCGTAAGGCAGGCAGGAGGACGGTGTTTCGCGCTCGCCGGAGAATGAATGATTTCTGCTCTGTTCTCAGCATTGCTCTTTGCAATGTTCTCCAAACGTTTCTTAACCCCTTGAAGAAGCATATTTTTCTTGCATTTATCGGCCAATGTGTCCCATTATATCCCATCATATCCCATCTGCACCCATATTCTTTACAGAAGATTACACGGGGTGGCAGGAGCGTGGCAACAGCGAAAGCGCGACGGTCATGTCGATGTTTGTCGGAACCTTCAAGAACCGGATCGACCGGAAGGGGCGCGTTTCGCTTCCGGCGGATTTCCGCGCCGAGCTTCCAGTCGACGGCAACCGGGCTGTCTATGTTTATCCTCTGTCGCGGCATCCGGTGCTCGAGGCCGGGGGCCGCGCATTTATGGAGCGCGTCAGCAGAGCTATCGAACAGCCCGGCATGCTGTCCGAGGAGGAGCTGGGGTTCAGCATCGACGCCGTCTCCGAGGCGCGCAAGATTCTCATTGACGGCGAGGGGCGCATCATCCTGCCGGAGATGTTCGTTCAGTTGACCGGCATTGCCGACCAGGCCGCCTTTGTCGGCTGTGGCGAACGATTCCAGATCTGGAGCCCGGAAACCTACGACAACCATCGCGCCGCCGCTATCGCGCAAATGCCGGCGCCGAAACCCGGCATTCGCCCCGTCGGACCGAAGCTTTTTCCCCGGGAGACGCCATCGTGAGCGGCGGCCGGAGGTCCGGAAACGGAACCCGGCGCAACGGCGACGGGGATGGCGGGCGCCATCTTCCGGTCATGCTCGATGAGGCGATGACGGCACTGGCAGTCCGTCCCGGGGGTGCCTATGTCGACGGAACTTTCGGTGCTGGCGGATACACCCGCGCCATTCTCGACCGGGATGCGGCCGTGGTCTACGCCATCGATCGGGATCCGGAGGCTGTCACCCGGGCCCGGGCCATGGCTGGCGACTTCCCGGGCAAGGCCTGCCGGATTGTGGTGCTGCCGGGGCGGTTTTCCGGAATGGATCATTTGCTTGCTGAAGCTGGTGCCGGTCCGGTCCAGGGCGTTGTTCTTGATCTCGGAATCTCTTCTTTCCAGCTGGACACGCCTGGGCGGGGCTTTTCCTTTCGCGAGGACGGACCGCTCGACATGCGGATGGAGGACACGGGATCGAGCGCCGCCGATCTCGTCAACAAACTTTCCATCCAGGAGCTCGCCGGCCTGATCCGCAGCCTTGGCGAGGAACGTTTCGCCGGACGCATCGCCCGCGCCATCGTCGAGGCGCGCGAGGAAGCGCCGGTCCTACGGACGGGCCGTCTTGCTGAAATCGTGCGTGCTGCGGTGCCGGCGGGTCCGCGCCGGATAGACCCGGCGACCCGCACCTTTCTTGCCCTGCGTCTGCGCGTCAACAACGAGCTCGAGGAGCTCGAAAGCGGCCTTGCCGCCGCCGAGCGGGTGCTCGCTCCCGGTGGCCGCCTCGCGGTTGTCTCTTTCCATTCTCTCGAGGATCGGCGGGTGAAAACTTTCCTGCGGGATCGGTCGGATGGCCGGCGTGGCGTTTCCCGCCACCAGCCACTTCCTGCTGCGGCATCCGAACAGAGTTTCCGGCTGCTCGGCCGTCGCGCGATTCGGCCCATGGCCTCGGAGATCACATTCAACCCGCGGGCCCGTTCGGCCCGCCTTCGAGCGGCCGAACGGATAGACGAATCCATAACCCGCGCCACGCCCGAGGGTGCACGGGAGGGTGCGGCATGAAACGCCTGATCGGAGGTATCTCGTGTCTTCTCGGCGTCGGGGCGCTGATCGTGATGCTTCAGGTCAATCTCGAGGCGGAGCGGCTGAGCAAGGAACTCGTGAACCTTGAGCAGGCGATCGCAGTCGAGCGGGAGAAGATCCGGGTACTCCGGGCTGAGTGGAGCTATCTCAACCGACCGAACCGGCTTGAGGCTCTCGCCTCGGTTTTGCTGCCAGAACTTCGCCTCGTCGCGCCGGAACGGGTGATGACGTTTTCGCGTCTGCCGTTGCGCGACGGCACGGGCGAAGTTCTCGGCGCGGTGGACAATGCTACTGGCGCTACTGGCGCTACTGGTGCCACTGGCGCCGCCGGCACCACCGACGCCACCGGCGCCAATGGCAACGTTGCCAGCATGACCGCCAGCACAATTCCCGGTGCGATTTCCAGCGCAATCCCGGCAGCACGCGAGGGTGTGCGATGAAGACCACCCTGTCTCCTAGCTGGCATCGCGCACCGCTCCGGCGACCCTCGACACGGCCGGCACGCCTTCAGGCGCCGCTGCGGACCGGAAAGCTCCGCCTTGGCCTGCTCGGCTTCGTGCTCATTTCGGCTTTTCTCGCCCTGCCTTTCCGTCTGATTGATCTCGCCATTATCCAGGGCGATACCTCGAGCAACGGATCCTGGACCAAAGTCGCCTGGACCAAAGTCGCCTGGACAAAAATCGCCCCGAGCACCTGGAATCCCGGCCAGAACCAGATCGCTGATTTTGGCGAGAGTCGTACCCTCACCCCTGGTTCGGACGCCATTCCGGCGGCGCAGACAGCGCGTTTCCAGGAGGATGCGCAAAAGCGGCGGCGCGGCGACATTCGCGACCGCAACGGCGTCCTGCTTGCCATCGACCTCCCGGTCTGGTCGATCTATGCCGAACCATCGGCAGTACATGAACCTGAGGAGACGGTGCGGGCGCTGGCCTCGGTGTTTCCCGAACTCGGCGGACGCGACCTTGTTACCCGTCTCGTCGGGGACAGCGAGTTTGTCTGGGTTCGCCGCCAGGTAACGCCGGAGCAGCACGCCGCTGTTCTCAGGCTCGGGCTTCCCGGTATCGGTTTCCGTCGCGAAAACGGACGGATTTATCCGCACGGGCGAACTGCAGCGCACGTTCTCGGTTATGTTGATATCGACAGGCATGGCATCGCCGGTGTTGAGAAGACTTTCGATGATGGGTTGCGACAAGGGGCGAAACCGCTTGATCTGTCGATCGATGTGCGCATGCAGTATGCGCTGTGCGCCGAGCTCGCCCGCGCCCGCACCGAACATCGGGCCCAGGGGGCGGCCGGGGTGATTCTCGATGTCCACAGCGCGGAAATCATGGCGCTGTGTTCGCTTCCCGATTTCGATCCCAACCACCCGGCCAACAGCGAGGGCGACCAGCGCTTCAACCGCGCTGTTCTTGGCGTCTACGAACTCGGTTCGACCTTCAAGATCCTCACCCTCGGCATGGCGCTCCATTATGGTGTCATCGGACTCGATACCCGCTTTGATGTCACCAAACCGCTGCGCGTCGCCTCCTTCACCATCCGCGACTATCACCCCGAGAATCGACCGTTGACCACGGCCGAGGTGCTCATCCACTCTTCCAACATCGGCGCTGCGCTGATAGCTCATAGAGTTGGGGCCGAACGCCAGCGAATGTTCCTCGATCAGGTTGGTCTGCTCACCCCGTCGACAGTTGAGTTGCCCGAGATCGGGCGGCCGCTGCTCCCCGCGCGCTGGGGACCGACCGAGATAACGACGGTCAGCTACGGCCACGGTATTGCTGTCAGCCCGCTGCAGATCACCGCCAGCGCCGCTGCGATTGTGAACGGCGGTATTTTCCGCCAGCCGACCCTGCTCCGGCGCGAGGCGCCGGCAGCCGGTGTGCAGGTCATTTCCCCCCGGATCTCGGCCAGAATGCGCAGGCTGATGCGCGCCGTCGTCACTTCCGGGACCGGCCGCCGGGCCGACGCCAAGGGATATCTGGTCGGTGGCAAAACCGGCTCGGCCGAGAAATCCCGCAACCGGGGTTATTCCCGCACGGGGTTGATCTCCTCCTTTCTTGGCGTGTTTCCGATGGACGCACCGCGCTACGTGATGCTTGTGATGCTTGACGAGCCAAAGGGTACCCGGGCCACCCGTGGTTACCGGACCGGCGGCTGGGTTGCTGCGCCTGTGGTCCGCCGTGTTATTGAGCGCATCGCCCCGGCGGGCATGGTCGAGCCCGAGGTGGTCCCTGGTGAGGGAGAGAACCTGGTCCAGGTGTCAGACGGGAAGGATCGTAACCGTGCTGCTCGGTGACCTTCTTCGCGCCGCCGGCATCAAGGCGGCGGTACCGCCTGGCGCTGAGATCGTCGGCCTAACCGCGGACAGCCGTGCGGTGAAGCCGGGCGATTTGTTCGTGGCACTGCCGGGATCCCGTTTCGATGGGCGTCATTTTGCGGCCGATGCGGTGCGTGACGGCGCTGCGGCGGTGCTCGCTGGCCGCAACGCGCCTCCGGACCTGCCCGGCGACGTGCCGCTGCTACTCGCCGACGACCCACGCCGCGCCTTCGCCCTCATGGCGGCCACTCTCCATCCCGGCCAGCCATCCACCATCGCCGCCGTCACCGGTACTAACGGTAAGAGCTCTGTGGTCGGTTTCCTCCGCCAGATATGGAGTTTCGCCGGTCATCGTGCCGCCAGCCTCGGCACGCTCGGCCTCGTTCTCTCGCAAGGAAATACCGAGGATTCCACTTCGGACGATTCTGATTCGGATACGCCCGACTTGACCACGCCCGATCCAGTCTCGCTGCACCACTGCCTCGACCAGCTCGCCGCTCGCGGGATCGACTCTCTCGCCGTCGAGGCCTCGAGCCACGGTCTCGACCAGCGTCGCCTCGACGGTGTCCGCTTGGCCGCCGCCGGATTTACCTATCTCGGCCGCGATCATCTCGATTATCACACCGATACGGAAGCCTATCGGGCCGCCAAATTGCGCTTGTTCAAGGAACTCCTGCCATCCGGTGCCGCCATCGTTGCCAATGCCGGCGAGAAAACCTTTGCATCGCTTCGCGGTATTGCGGAAAGACGCGGGCTTTCCCTGGTGAGCTACGGTGTTGCTGGAGGCGATGTCGGAAGCGATTTCGCGGTGAAGACCCCTGACGTCTTTTGCCGCCAGCGCACTGCGGACGGAGAGGGCTGGGAGCTTGTGCTCGAGTTTGGATCTGGTTCCGGATCCATTGGCCATTCCTGCACCACGGGATTTCCCGCCTTCGGAGTCTTTCAGATTGAAAACCTGCTCTGCGCCCTCGCGCTCGCCATCGCCTGCGGTGTGGATGCCGCTGATGCCGGCCGGGCGGTAGCCCACCTGCAGGGCGCACCCGGCCGCATGCAGATCGTCGCCCGTCGCCCGACCGTGGTGGTCGATTATGCCCATACCCCCGATGCGCTCGCTGCCGCGCTCAAGGCGGCGCGGTTGCACACCACGAGACGTCTTGCGGTGGTGTTCGGCTGTGGCGGTGACCGCGATCCGGGCAAGCGTCCGCAGATGGGTGCCGTTGCTGGCTCTCTGGCGGATCGGATCATCGTCACCGACGACAATCCGCGGGGTGAGGATCCGGCAATGATTCGCGCCGCCATCCGTACCGGCATCGGTGCTGATTCCCGCTCCGATCCGGGTTCCGGAATCGAAATTCTCGAGGAGGGCGACCGGGCCCGCGCCATCGCTGCGGGCCTCGAGGGCCTTGGGCCCGAAGATTTTCTTCTCGTTGCCGGCAAGGGGCATGAGACGGTGCAGATCGTTGGTGGTGAGAAATTTCCTTTCTGCGATGCAACGATGGCGGCGGCGCTGCATTCCGAACAGTGCAGGGAAAACCGATGACGACGGCATTGTGGACCGATAGCGATGCCGTTCGCGCGGCCGATGGCCAGGGCAGCGCGCCCTGGCAAGCTAGCGGTGTGTCGATTGACAGCCGCACCCTGGCGCCGGGAGATCTGTTTATCGCCATCGCGGGTCCCAACGCTGACGGTCACGATTATGTCACTTCCGCCTTCGCTGCCGGCGCAGCCGCCGCGATGGTGCGCACGGACTGGCCGGCCCCGGCAGACACCGGACCGTTGCTACGAGTCATCGATACGCTCGAAGGTCTGCGCGGTCTCGCCCGCGCTGCCCGCACCCGCGCTGCCGGGCCCCTTGTTGGCGTCACCGGTAGTGTCGGCAAGACCGGAGTCAAAGATGCGCTCGGCTGTGCGCTGGCGGCGATCGACGGATCGGTTTTCACCAGTCCTGGCAATCTCAACAACCACTGGGGTTTGCCGCTCTCGCTCGCCCTGTTGCCGCCGACAGCGCGTTTCGGGGTTTTCGAGCTCGGCATGAACCATGCCGGCGAGCTTGCCGATCTGACCGCTCTCCTGCGCCCCGCCCTTGCCGTGGTGACCACGGTCGAGGGGACGCATCTCGCGCATTTCCGCAACGAGGAAGCTATCGCCGACGCCAAGGCGGAGATTTTCGAGGGGTTGCCGGGTGGGGAAGGAGCGGCAGTTCTCAACCGCGACAATCGCCACTATGACCGCCTGTGTACCGCCGCCAAGAAACAAAAAATTGACCGCATCGCCGCTTTCGGAATTCACCCCGAGGCCACGTTCCGGCTGTGTCAGTGGGAGGCGGTGGACGAGGGCGTCGGATCAACGGTGTGGGCTGATCTTGCCGGCCGGTTGCTCTCCTACAGGATCGGCGCCGCCGGCGCCCACTGGGCCCTGAACAGCGTCTGCGTGCTCGCTGCAGTCGATGCGCTTGGCGCCGATGTTGCTTCCGCCGCTGAGGCGCTGGCGGTGATACGCGCGGGTTCGGGTCGTGGTGACCGCAGTCGCGTGGCCATCGCCGGAGGAAGCTTCGAGTTAATCGACGAGAGCTACAATGCGAGCCCGGCTTCGATGCGTGCCGGTCTGGCGGTGCTTGGGGCCGTCCGCCCGGCGCCGGGTGGACGACGGATCGCCGTGCTTGGCGACATGCTTGAGCTCGGTTGCGGGGCGGAACGAATGCATCGGGCCCTGGCGGAAAATCTCGAGCAGGCCGGGGTCGATCTCGTCTTCGCCGCCGGGCCGCAGATGACGCGGCTGCACGAGGATCTGCCGACCGCGATGGCTGCAGGCTGCAGGCCCGACAGCGCCGCCATTCTCGATACAGTGTGCGCAGCCGTGCGTCCCGGCGATGTCGTTTTTGTCAAGGGTTCGCTTGGAAGCCGCATGAGGCCGATCGTCACCGCATTGGCGGCTCTCGACACCGAAGCCAATGGTGCCGTGCGTGGCAGCGGCGAGGGGAGGGGCTGATGTTGCATGCCCTTCTCGGAGCACTGGCCGGGGATTCCGGCATGGCAGCGGTGTTCGCCGATCCGCTTTTCCGCGCCGGTTGCGCAACACTCACGGCATTGGCTTTGTGCCTGGGGTTCGGGCCGCTGTGCGTCCGCAAGCTGCGCATACTCCAATCAGGCCAGAATACGGTGCGTGATGATGTGCCCGCCCCCCACGCTGCCAAGGTCGGGACGCCGACCGCGGGTGGTGTTTTCCTGGTGCCGGCGTTGTCGTTGTCGTCGCTTCTTTGGGTCGACCTTACGGATATCCGGGTGTTGATCCTCATGGCGGTGGCGCTTGCCTATTCGGCCATTGGCTTGGCCGACGATCTCGGAAAACTACGGGGGGATTCACGAGGTCTTTCGAAGAAAGTCCGACTCGCCTTTGGTTGCTTGGTCGCTTTCCCCGCCGTCTGGGGACTCACCGAGTTCGCCCAGCCTGATGGCGCCATTGCCGGAGACGACCCGCGGTTGATCCTGACCAGCCTTGCGGTGCCGTATATCCCGGGCCTGGCGATCAATCTCGGGCTATTCTTCCTGCCCTTCGCCGCGGTGCTGGTGGTGATGGGCAGCGCCAATGCTGTGAACATAACCGACGGACTCGACGGGCTTGCAACCGGCGCGGTCGCCATGGCCGCTGCCGCCTTTGGCCTGATCGCCTTGCTTGCAGCCGATCCCGTGCATACCGGGGAGCTCTGGATCACGCTTCTCGCCAATGCCGGCGAGATCGCTGTGTTCTGCGGCGCAATGGTCGGTGCCTGCCTCGGTTTCCTTTGGTTCAATGCACCGCCGGCGCAGATATTCATGGGCGATACCGGATCGCTCGCCCTCGGCGCCTCGCTCGGGGCGATCGCCGTCGCCGTCAAGCAGGAGCTTCTCCTTGTGGTGATTGGCGGGTTGTTCGTGGTCGTTATGGCCTCGTCCTTTTTGCAGATCATCAGCATTAACTGGTTCGATCGCCGCATCTTTGCCAAGGCCCCGCTGCACCATCATTTCGAGGAACGGGGCTGGCCCGAAACGCGGGTGTTGGTGCGGTTCTGGATCGTGGCGGCACTGCTGGCGCTGATCGGCCTCACGAGTCTGGCGACGGGATGAGGGCAGAGATGTTTGCTTCGCCGATTATTCGTCTACACGACCGCACCGTCTGCGCTCCTGCGCTGTTTTCGGGACTGCCATTGGCAGCTTCCGGCATCGCTTCCGGGGCGGAATCGACGATCTCGTCGGAAGATCCGGAGATCCGCCTTGATTCCCATGAAGGTATCTCCTGCGCCGTGCTCGGTCTCGGTCGCTCGGGCATGGCGGCGGCGCGGGCACTGGTTACCGCCAAGGCGGCGGTGCAGGTTTGGGACGATGATGCGGAGCCCAGGAAAAGGGCACGGACAGCCGGATACCAGGTGATGTCGCCAGAGGAATGGGACTGGCCGGGTCTCGATTTTCTCCTGTTAAGCCCGGGCATTCCCCATACCTGGCCGGAACCGCATCCGGCCGCCCTGCGGGCCCGGGAAACCGGAACCGAAATCATCGGCGATGTCGAACTGCTGTTTCGTGCCCGCAGTCAGGCCTGTCCCAAGGCTCGGTTCATCGGCGTGACGGGAACCAACGGTAAATCGACGACGACGGCGCTAATCACCCATATCCTCCAGCACGGAGGTTTCCGTGCCGCCAGTGGCGGCAATATCGGCCGCCCGGCCCTGTCGCTGCCGGCCGGCTACGACGCCTATGTGCTCGAGATATCCTCTTATCAACTCGAACTGACGCCTTCAGCGGCGTTCGATATCGCCGTTCTGCTCAATCTCGGTCCCGACCATCTCGATCGCCATGGTGGTATGGACAACTACGTCGCCGCCAAACGCCGCATTCTTGAGGGTGCCGGCGTGGCGGTGATCGGCATTGACGATCCGTTGTCGGCCGAGATTGCAACCGAGATGACCTTGGCCGGGCGCCGCTACGTACCTGTTTCGGGCCGGACACCGGTGCCGGGCGGGATCGGTGCCGTGGGAATCGGCGCCATGGGAATCGGCGCCACGGGAACAGAGGGAATCCGGGATGATCGCAAAGACACCGATACGGCGGGGCTGGTTCTTTGTACGCCGGCCAAAAACCCTGTTCTGCCGGGTGTGCACAATGCGCAGAATGCCGCCGCCGCCTGTGCCGCCGTATTGCTGACAGAGTTCGCAAGTACGAGCGCGAGCAAGAAGGTTTCGATTTCCCGCATCCTGGGGGAAGCAGTATCGAGTTTTCCCGGCCTCCCCCATCGCCACGAACCCGTCCCTTCGGGCGACGGCATCCGCTACATCAACGACAGCAAAGCGACCAACGCGGAGGCGGCAGCCTACGCGATCGCCTGTCACGAAACGCTGTACTGGATCGCCGGCGGTCAGGCCAAGGAAGGCGGTTGGGATATCCTGGAAGACTATTTTCCGCGCATTCGCGGTGTCTTCCTGATCGGCAAGGCGGCAGATGCGATGGCGGCCTGGATCGATGGCCGGGTGCCAACCAAAATCAGCGGCGACCTCGAAACCGCCCTGCGCCAGGCTCGCGAGGCAGCCATGGCTGAGTCCATTGCGAGTGCAGCAGGTGCGGCGAAAGCCGGCGATGCGCCGATCGTGTTGCTGGCGCCGGCATGCGCGTCCTTCGACCAGTTCAAGGATTTCGCGGAGCGTGGTGACGCCTTTCGCGATCTCGTCATCAGGGTCGCCGGTTCCGGTGATGTCGATCCCGGCAATGCCGCTGGCAGGGAGTGCTGATTGATGGCAATCCCGCGCACGGACAGCTCGGTTTTCGGCCGTTGGTGGTGGACAGTGGATCGCTGGACCCTGTTCTCGCTGATCGCGCTGTCGCTGATCGGTGTGATGCTGAGCCTGTCGGCGAGCCCGCCGGTGGCCGAGCGCCTCGGCCTGGATTCGCTGCACTTCGTCAACCGCCACGTCCAGCACCTGATTGTCGCGATCACGGTGATGCTGGTGGTCTCGTTCCTGGCGCCACGCGAAATCCGCCGCTTCGCCGTCGTGGTGCTGATGATCTCGGTGGCGCTCCTTGCCATGACCCTGTTCTTCGGGGTGGAGATCAAGGGTGCGCAACGCTGGCTCGAGATTGGCGGCGTTTCCATCCAACCCCTGGAGTTCGTCAAGCCGTCACTCGCCATCACCGCGGCTTGGGTGCTTGCGGCGGAGCGCCAGGGCGAGGAGATTCCGGGCCGGCTGATCGGCTCGCTTCTGTGCGCAATCGTCATCTCCCTGTTGCTCTTCCAGCCCGATTTCGGCCAGGCACTTCTGGTCGGCGCGATATGGTTTGGCCAATGGTTCCTCGCTGGTCTCGGTTTGGTCTGGGCCGGCGCCATTATTGCCGTGGCCTTCGCAAGCCTGCTCGCCGCTTATTTCATCTTTCCCCACGTCGCCAATCGTTTCGACGCCTTTCTTGATCCCGCCATCAGCTACCAGGTGTCGCGGTCGATGGAGGCGTTTCGCAACGGCGGCTTCTGGGGTCGGGGGCCAGGCGAAGGCACGGCAAAAATGTACCTTCCCGATGCCCATGCCGATTTTGTCTTTGCCGTCGCCGGCGAGGAGTTCGGTTTCATCCTCTGTTTCCTGATCGTCTCCCTGTTCGCCTTCATCGTCATCCGGGGGATCGTCATCCTGCTGCGCCGCGACGATCTGTTCACCATCATCGCAGCGGCGGGGCTGTTGATGCAGTTCGCCTTCCAGGCGCTGATCAACATGGGGTCGACTACCAGCCTGCTGCCAACCAAGGGCATGACCCTGCCAATGATCTCCTATGGCGGCTCCTCTCTGCTCGCGCTGGCCATCGGCATGGGCATGTTTCTCGGGCTGACCCGGCGCCAGCCGAGGGGGTTGTGATGGTGATGTCCGGATATGCACCTGGCGCTGCTCCCGGAGCTGCACACGATGCAGATCCGGTATTGTTGGCGGCCGGCGGCACTGGCGGCCACGTATTTCCAGCCGGTGCGCTGGCAGCGGAACTGATCCTGCGCGGCTATCGCCCGGTGTTGGTTACCGACCGGCGTGGCGGTGGTGCGGCGAGTTTTCCCGACGGTGTTCCAGCCCATGTTATCGACGCCGCCGGCCTCGTGGGCCGTGGCCTGACGGCCCGCCTCGGCGCGGTGTTGCGCCTTGCTCGCGGTTACATCCAGTCGCGGGCTCTCCTGCGTCGGATCGAAGCTCCGGTCGTGATCGGCTTTGGCGGTTATGCCTCCGTGCCGGTGCTGCTGGCGGCGGCGCATCTCGGCCGCCGCACGATGCTCCACGAGCAAAACGCGGTTCTGGGGAGGGCCAACCGTCTTCTTGCCCGGCGCGCGGATGTTGTCGCCACCGCGTTTCCTGTTCTCGAGAATGTCACGCCGGAATTGTCCAGCCGTGCGGTTCATATAGGCAACCCGGTTCGCCCGGATATTTCCGCTGCCGGGGATGCGTCTTACCGGCCTCCCTCGGGGGAATCCCCGCTGCATCTGCTGGTATTTGGCGGCAGCCAGGGGGCGTCAGTGTTCGCCGAGATTCTCCCGGCGGCTCTGGCGTTGTTGCCGGAGGCCTTACGTGCCCGTCTCAGCGTGGCCCAGCAGAGCCGCATCGAAGATGTCGAGGCGCTCCGGCAGGCCTATGACCGGGCCGGCATCACGGCCGAAGTAGCGCCCTTCTTCGACGATATGACCCGGCGTTACGCCGGCGCCACCCTGGTCGTTTGCCGCAGCGGTGCCTCTACCATGGCCGAACTCGCCGCCGTCGGAAGACCGGCGATCCTGGTGCCGTTTCCGCATGCCGCCGACGATCACCAGGCAGCCAATGCCCGCCACTATGCCGCCGCCGGCGCATGCTGGACGATGCCGCAGGAAAGTTTCACGCCACCGGCGTTGGCAAACCGGCTTGAGGGGCTGTTCGCCGGTAGCGGAGAGGCGCTCGCACAGGCTGCGCTTCGTGCCCGCGCCGAGGCGCGCCCCGACGCGGCGGCGCATCTCGCCGATCTCGTCGAGCGCACCATCGAGGCGCGCGGGCGCAGATCGATCGACAATCTATCGACCAACAGGCCATCGACCGAAAAATCGCAGGCCGGGGACCTGCCCTCGCTGCGGGAGGTGACGCCATGAGCAACCCGCTTCTTGAGATCGGTGTCACGCATTTCATTGGTATCGGCGGTATCGGCATGTCGGGTATCGCCGAGGTCATGCACAATCTCGGCTGCACCGTCCGTGGCAGCGATCTGCAGGACGGCGCCAATGTGCAGCGACTCCGGGATCTCGGCATCACCGTCGTCGTCGGCCATGACACGGAGAATGTCGCCGGCGCCTCGGTGGTGGTGGTGTCCTCTGCCATCGATTCGAACAACCCGGAGCTGCAGGCCGCGAGAGAACAATCTCTGCCGGTAGTGCGGCGGGCCGAGATGCTTGCCGAGCTGATGCGGCTCAAATCCTCGATCGCGATTGCCGGCACCCACGGCAAGACGACGACGACCTCCCTGACTGCTGCTGTTCTCGACGCGGCGGGCATGAATCCGACCGTGATCAACGGTGGTGTCATCAACGCCTACGGCACCAACTCCCGCCTCGGCGGTGGCGAATGGATGGTTGTCGAGGCGGATGAATCTGACGGTAGTTTCGTTCACCTGCCGGAAACTGTCTGCGTCGTCACCAATATCGATGCCGAGCATCTTGATTTCTTCGGCAGCTTCGACCGCCTCAGGGATGCGTTCCAGAGATTCATCGAGAACATTCCCTTTTATGGTTTTGCCGTTCTTTGCACCGACGACTCCGAGGTCGCGGCGATGATCGAGCGCATCAACGACCGCCGGATCGTGACCTACGGTCTGCAGGACGGTGCCGATGTGCGGGGTGAGAACCTTCGTCTCGAATCCGGGACGACGCTGTTTGATGTGGTGCTCTCACGGCGCGATGCGGCGCCGGAGCGGATTTCCGGAATTCGCCTGCCGATGATCGGTGCCCACAATGTGCAGAACGCCCTGGCCGCACTCGCCGTGGCGGCCGAGATGGGTATCGACATGGCGCAGGCGAGCGCCGGTCTTGCCGGGTTCTCCGGCGTCCGCCGCCGTTTCGAAAAAACCGGCGAGGCGAACGGGGTAACCGTGATCGACGATTACGGCCATCATCCGGTCGAGATCGCCTGTGTGCTCCAAGCAGCACGTTCCGCCTGCGATGGTCGTGTCGTCGCTGTCGTCCAGCCACATCGCTACACCCGCCTGCGTGATCAATTCGAGGCGTTCTGCGGCTGTTTCGGGGACGCTGATGCGGTGATCGTGGCGCCGGTATACGCTGCCGGCGAATCTCCGATCGACGGAATTTGCAGCGGTCGGCTGATCGAAGGATTGCGGCAGGCCGGTCACGGCGAGGTTGCCGCACTCGCCGATCCCGACGATCTCGCGGAGATGGTGCGGGCCCGCGCCGGACCCGGCGACATAGTCGTCTGCCTTGGCGCCGGTACCATCACGCGCTGGGCCAACACCCTGCCGGCCGCGCTCGCCACAGCAGGTGGCGGAGCAGATGGCGAGGCAGGCAACGGGAAGGCGGCATGAACGCCTCGGCCCGCCATCCTTATCCTGTCCATGCACCGGACGGCGGCGGCGCATCGCCGCTTCTCGCCCGGCTGCCCGTGGTCGATGGACGCTATACCGCTATGGCGGATCTCAGCCGACATTGCTGGTTCCGGGTCGGTGGCCCGGCTGAAATCCTGTTCGAACCGGCCGGCGAAGAGGATCTGCAGCGTTTTCTGGCCGGATGCCCGGCCGAGATCCCGCTGACCGTAATAGGTCTCGGCGCCAATCTCCTTGTGCGTGACGGCGGAATCCCCGGTGTTGTTATGCGCTTGGCCGAAGGTTTCGATTCGATAATCTTTGCAGATGCTGCCGTCGATGTTGGCACCGGTACACCGACCGCCATCCTGTCCCGCGCCGCTGCGGCCCAGGGGGTCGGTGGGCTGGAGTTTCTGAGCGGGATTCCCGGCACTATCGGCGGGGTGCTGCGAATGAACGCCGGCGCCTATGGCGTGGAGACCGCCGATATCGTTTGCGAGGTGCGGGCCTTTGACCGGCGGGGTCAACGACAGGTTCTCCCGGCGAAATCGATCGCGTTCTCCTATCGCAACTGCAATCTGCCCGAGGACTGGATTTTCACCAGCGCCCGGCTACAGGGTCACGCCGCCGATCCGCGCCGGATCTCCGACTTTATAACCGAGATCGCCGCCGCCCGGACTGCAACCCAGCCGCGCACCCGCACCGGTGGCTCGACCTTCACCAATCCCGAAGGACCGCAGGGCCAGATCAAGGCGTGGGAACTCATCGAGCAGGCCGAGTGCCGGGGTCTGCGCCGGGGTGCTGCTGCGGTGTCGGTGCAGCACTGCAACTTCCTGGTCAATGAAGGCGGTGCCACGGCAGCCGACATCGAGGCTCTCGGCGAGGAAGTGCGCCGCCGGGTAATCGAGAAGACCGGCGTCGCCCTTGAGTGGGAAATCAGGCGTCTCGGTGTTACCGCAGGAGAGGACGAATGACCAAGCGGGTGACAGTTCTCTGCGGCGGCACTTCGGTCGAACGCGAGGTGTCGTTGGTCAGCGGTGAAGCCTGTACTGCGGCCCTGACCGAAGCCGGCTACGACGCGGCGATACTGGATACACGCCGGCCGCTCGACGAACTGGTTGCAGCGTTGACCCCCGCGCCGGATGTCGTGTTCAACGCACTGCACGGCCGTATCGGCGAGGATGGCCGGATTCAGGGAGTTCTTGACCTTCTCGCCATTCCCTACACCCATTCCGGGGTCCTCGCCTCGGCTCTGGCGATGAACAAGGTAGTGGCCAAGAAGCTGTTCGCCAATGTCGGGATTCCTTCTCCCGAAGGTGTGGTAGGGACGCGGCGGGAGATCGAGGGCAAAGGTGCTGTACCCCCGCCCTGCGTGATCAAGCCGATTGCAGAAGGATCGAGTATCGGCGTCCGCATCGTCCGGCAGGGCGAGAATCTGTCCGTGGAGGACTGGCCCCACGAGGAAGAGGTTCTCGTCGAACGCTATATCCCGGGCCGCGAGATCACGGTTGCGGTAATGAACGACCAGGCCCTCGGCGTGACCGAGCTCGTCACCGAAGATGGTTTCTATGACTACGAGGCGAAGTACACAGAGGGGGCGACGACCCACTTCTGTCCGGCGCCGATCTCCGATTCCATCGCCGATGCAGCAATGAATTATGCCCTTGAGGCGCACCGGGTGCTTGGTTGCCGTGGCGTCAGCCGGGCCGATTTCCGCTACGACGATCAGGAGGATTCTCTGGGCGGGCTGTTCATCCTTGAGGTCAACACCCAGCCGGGTATGACGCCCCTCTCGCTGGTGCCGGAGCAGGCAGCCGTCCTCGGCATTGGATTTCCTGAACTCGTTGCCTGGATGGTGGAGAACGCGGCATGCGACACCTGACCCGCAGAGCATCCCCTGTCGCGTCGCCGCGCAAAAGATCGTGGCTGCGGAGCTTTCTGCGTGCCGCGGCGTTGACCTCAGTGCTTGGCGGCGCGGCGACGGGAACCTGGTGGTACCAGATGAATCCCGAGCGAGTTTTAGAGCTGGCAGGAGAATTGGCTGCGCTTGAAAGCCGGCTGGTCGCGCTTGAGAGCGAGTCGAGGGAAAACATCAACCGGCTCGGTGTGGATCTCGGTCTCGTCGTTTCCCGGGTGGCCGTGGCCGGGCGTGTGAACACGCCAAAGAAAGCGCTGTCAGACGCGTTGGGGCTGGATATCGGTGCGCCGATATTGGCTGTTAGACCGGACGCGCTCAGGGAGCGCATCGAGGCTCTGGGCTGGGTTGCCCGAGCCACCGTTGAACGGCACTTCCCCGACACCATCCGGGTCACTCTCGTCGAACGCACTCCGGTGGCATTGTGGTGGAACGAGGACCGCAAGCTTCTGATCGATATCAAGGGCGCCGTGATCGGGCTCGACACGGAAGGCCACTGGAGTCATCTGAAACCGGTGATCGGCGCCAACGCGCCGGCGCATTTCGGCGAACTGGTGGCGATACTCGCGGTTCATCCGAGAATTGAAAGCCGGATCGCGGCAGTCATTCGCACCGGCGGCCGGCGCTGGACCCTGAATCTCGACAACGGAATCGACGTCCATCTGCCCGAACAGGGTGTGGCCTCGGCGCTCGCCCGGCTTGCGCACTACGCCACCGAGCGGTGGCTTTTCGATCGCGACATCATCGTTGTCGACATGCGGCTCGAGGATCGGATTGCGGTGCGGCCGCTCAGGCCGCCAAAGCGGCTGCGCGGCCCCGGAATCTAGAGATCGACAGGAACAGAAGAGAGCAGAAAACCATGCCAGGCGGTTACCAGAACGTTGTTACAGCGCTTGATATTGGCACGTCGAAAATTTGTTGCATGATCGGCAGCATCGATGCTGCCGGCGACTGCAGCGTCGTCGGGTTCAGTCATCGCATGAGCAATGGAATCGTTGCTGGCAGTATCGGCGACATGGCGGCAGCGGAGCCGGCGGTTCGCGAAGCGATCGCTGCTGCCGAGATGATGGCGAAGCTCAAGGTCGACGAGGTGGTCGTCAACATTTCCGCCGGCAATCCGAGAAGCGGCCAGGTTTCGGTCGGCTGTGATCTTGTCGGCGGTCAGGTCGCCGACCGTGATCTCTTCCGCCTCTCCGAGCAGGTTGGGAACGGCGCGGACGAGGACGAGAACCGCTTTACGATCCATATGATTCCGCTTGGTTACACCGTCGACCACGTGCGCACCCTAAACAGGCCTTATGAGCTGCACGGCCGGAGGCTGGGCGCGGAGGTCAATCTGGTGACGGTCGACGCCGCGATGGTAAAAAATGTGCAGACCTTCGTAAGCAATGTCGTCGACATGCCGAAATTCGCGATCGACGCCTATGCTGCCGGTCTGGCTACGGCGTCCGAGGACGAACTAAAGCTCGGGGTAACGATCCTCGATATCGGTGCCGGAACGACCTCAATCGCCACATTCCGCGAGGGCCGACTTGTCCATGTCGATAGCCTGCCGCTCGGTGGCGAGCACATAACTCGCGATATCGCGCACGGGTTGTCGACGCCGATCGGCCATGCCGAGCTGCTGAAAGTGCGCCATGGATCCTGCATCCGCGCATCTCTCGACGGTGTCGAACAGCTGTCGGTGCTGCGGATCGGCGAGGAAGAGGTAGAACACACGATAGAGCGTTCAGCGTTGATCGGAATCATTGCGCCACGTGTCGAGGAAATCCTCGAAATGGCCGGAGATCGGATACGCGCCGGCGGTTTCGAAGGGTACCGCAGTTTTGCCGTTGTCACCGGTGGTGCCAGCCAGATGACGGGATTGTGCGATCTTGCCGAGAAAATACTCGACAAGAGAGTACGCCTTGGCCAACCGCGACATCTCGTCAACGCGCCGACGGCAGCGACAGGGCCGGCTTTTTCCGTCGCCGCCGGCCTTCTGTCCTATGCCGACAACGATCGTGACGAGCTGTGGCTACCACAATCGGTTGCCGGCCTTGGGATGATCGAGCGGGTCGGCAACTGGTTCGGAGTAAATTTCTGAGCGGGGACCGATGCAGTCCTCGCCACGACACCAAGGGGTGGAAACATCAAAACCACAACAGAACAACACACACAACACACACAACACACACAACACACACAACAGAACAACACGTAAAAAAGAACAACACACACAACGGAACAACACGAACGACGCGTGAATAGAGAGGAGCGCAGAGATATGAGTATCGACATCTCCATTCCGCCCAGACCGGTGGAATTGAAACCGAAGATCACCGTCATTGGTGTCGGAGGCGCTGGAGGTAACGCCGTCAACAACATGATCGCGGCGGGCCTTGAGGGCGTTGGATACCTTACAGTTAACACTGATTCTCAGGCGCTCAGCCAGTCTCTGACTGAGAACACGATCCAGCTTGGCAACGGCCTGACCCGGGGGCTCGGCGCCGGCATGGACCCGGCGGTCGGGCGGCAGGCGGCGGAGGAGTCTCTCGACGAGATTCTCGAGCAGCTCGCTGACGAAAATATGGTCTTCGTTACTGGCGGCATGGGCGGCGGTACCGGCACCGGTGGTGCTCCCGTGATCGCGCGGGCGCTGCGCGACCGGGGGGTGCTTACGGTTGCGGTCGTCACCAAGCCCTTCGAGTTCGAGGGAACGAAGCGGATGCGCGCTGCCGAAGCGGGGTTGGCCGAGGTTCAGGATTCGGTGAACACCCTGATCGTCATCGCCAACCAGAACCTGTTCCAGATCGCCGACGACAAGACTTCTTTCGTCGACGCTTTCAAGCTGGCTGACGAAGTTTTGTATTCAGGCGTTCGTGGTGTCACCGATCTGATCGTCAAGCCTGGCTTCATCAATCTTGATTTCGCCGACGTTCGCACGGCGATGAACGCGATGGGCTACGCCATGATGGGAACCGGCGAGGCCGAAGGCGACGATGAGGGCGTCTCTCGGGCCATTCTCGCGGCCGAGAGGGCGGTCACCAATCCGTTGCTCGATGAGATCTCGATCGGCGGGGCGAAGAGTGTCCTTGTCAACTTCACTGGCGGTCCGGACATGACCCTGTTCGAGGTCGACGAGGGAGCGAACGCCATCCGTGACCTGGTCGACGACGAAACCGAAGTGATCATCGGCACGGCGTTCGATGACCGGCTTGATGGCAAGGTTCGGATTTCCGTATTCGCAACCGGTATTCAACACCATGAAGCCGGGATCCGCGAAATCCGGGCCCGCGAGGCCAGGGCTGGCGAAACCGCGTCTGTAGTCGCAATCGATACAAGCCCGGTTGCAGTATCCATTTTCGATAAGGAAGACGATTCGAAAGAGGATGCGGTGGCTAAGGCACCTTCGGTGTTTGTGCCCACAGCCGTGCCTGCTTCCGACGTGTCCGATGTCGGCGAATACAGCTCTCTTTCCGATTCGCCGTCCACCGGGGTTTCTTCGGAATATTTCGGTGAGGAGGAGGAAGAGTTTCTTCTCTCCGAGTCCGAAGAGACGGCCAAAGCTTTCACAAACGTTCCGAAGAATGGGAGTCATTTTACCGCCCAGCCGCCGGCAGCGGCCGAGCGCATCGAGCCGGAAGTGCCGGTCAGCGCGGCCGGCGGGTGGCGGCGTCGGATGGCGATTCTCAACGTGATGAATGGTGCCCGGAAGAACGGTGATGCCGCCACTGCCTCCGAACCGGAAGCCGCCACGGAAGCTGTTGTCGAGGATGCCCCCCAGGCAGAGTTTTCCGAGCCGGAGAATGTTGCGGTTGCTGCTTCTGCTGAGGATGAGGCCGCCGCGATCCGCGATAGGGTTGATGTGGACGCCTTCGAGCTTGACGGACTCGATCTGGACATCCCCTTGGAAGATATCCCGCCGGTCGTCCTCGAGGAGGAGGCTGCTCCGGGGTCGATGCTCGGTAGTGCCTTCGAGCCGGTCTCGGAACTCGAGCCCGCCCCGCAGCCCGAGCCCGCCCCGCAGCCCGAGCCGGTCCCGCAGCCCGAGCTAATCGTAGAGCCTGAGCAGGCGCCGGTTCTGGAAGCCGTTCCGGCCCCGGAGCCGACCCCAGAGTCGGCTCCAGAGTCGGCTCCAGAGCCGATGGGGACGGTGCTTGTGGCAACGCTGGACACGACAGCGGAGGGCCCCGATGGGGTTGCCGCCGGGCCGTCGTCTGATGCGGAGGAGGATTACCAGCAGAAGGATTTTCTCGAGATCCCGGCCTATCTCCGCCGCCAGGCCAACTGAAAAGCTTGCCGCATACCGGTTGATTCCATGCCGCCCCGGGCTATCCCGGGGCGGCATCCTCTTGCGTAAAAAATGGAAGCCCCTCCCGTGACCGGCGACGTGGCTGGTGGATGCTAGTGGATGCCGATGGTTGGGCGGCAATACGCCCGTAACAATCCGCAACAAACTATGATTTGCGGGATACGGGGCGGGCGCGGAGATTAGCACTAACGAGGTCGCGGGTCACCGCGGCGGTTTTTATAACCATGCATCGCAACCATGCCCTGTCGATAACGGGGCCGGTATCCGGGGTCGATGCCCGGAACCGGGATCCGGGCCCAGGATGCCCGCAAAAGTTGCGACCCGTGGGGTGAAACTATGGATGGCGAGCGGATAGCGAAATCCCCGATATATGAGGATTTCTCGGCTTCGCAGGAGCTTCCTGCAAACAACATGCTTCCCGGCAATGTCGCGCGCCAGAGAACCCTTGCCCAAGAGGGCGTATGCAACGGCGTGACCCTGCATCGGTCCCAAACCGTGACGCTGCGTCTTCTTCCGGCCGGCATCGATACCGGGATTGTTTTCCGGCGCGTTGACCCGACAGGGCTCGAGGGGCTGGATCGCGATGTCCCGGCTCGTTTCGACCACGTCGTCGATACGCGCCTTTGTACGCGGATCGCCAACGATGACGGCGTTTCGATCGATACCATAGAGCATCTGGTTGCGGCACTCGCGGGCTGCGGCGTCGACAACGCCCTGATTGAGATCGATGGTCCGGAGGTGCCGGTTCTTGACGGCAGCTCGGGTCCTTTTGTCGCGCTGATCACGCAGGCAGGCGTTGTCGAACAGGCTGTGCCGCGCCGTGCCATCCGGGTGCTCCGCAAGATTTCGGTCGAGAGCACGAATCCTCCGAGAAGCTTGTCGGTCATGCCTGCCCGCCACCAGTCGATTTCCCTTGAGATTGATTTCGAGGCACGGGGTATGGGCGCGCAGACCCTGTCAGTATGCATCACCGGAGACGCCTTCTCTGACGAGTTGGCTTGGGCACGAACCTTCGGGTTCCTTGAGGATGTGGAATATCTTCGCCGCAACGGTTTTGCCCGTGGCGGTTCGCTCGATAACGCCGTCGTCATCGACAAGGGAAGGGTGCTCAACCGGGAAGGCCTTCGTTCGCATGACGAACTTGTGCGCCACAAGATTCTCGATTGCGTCGGCGATTTCTATCTGGCGGGCGCCCCCATTATCGGCGCGTTTTCCGGAGTGTGCGTCGGCCACGAACTCAACAATCACCTGATCCGCGCGCTGATGGCTGATCGAGATGCCTGGATGCCGATCCTGATCGATCGGGAGGGGAATGCGCTCGATGCCTCCGGCGATCTCTGGGCCGAGACGGAAGAGGTGGTGACGGCGGCCTGAACCACCCGCTTCCATCTGGGGAACCCCGGCCATCCGATAAACGGATTATCCGGTGCAAACGAGGCGGCTTAGGCCGCCTTTTTTGATGAGCTGGTGGTGGCCTCGGAGAGGTGCTCGTCTGGTGCCTGATGTCGTGCAGATTGCCGGTGCCTGTGGTACCGTCAGGCGATCGATCGAGTTCGGTCGCACCATAACTTCGGGGCCGGAGGCGGAGATGTCTGTCAGCCGGAATTCTGGAACCATGCGAAAATTGCTTGCGCACTTTGCCGCTGTCGTCTGCCTTGTCGGGCTGGTGGCCTGTTCTTCCGACGACGTTAGCGAGCCGGAGGAGGTTCCGTCCGTAAAAGTGCTCTACGACAGTGCGCTGGACAACTTCCAGCAGGGTTGGCTCCAGACGGCAGCGGGCCTGTTCGAAGAAGTCAGCTTCCAGCATCCGTATTCGCGCTGGGCGAGCCAGGCCCAGTTGATGGCCGCCTTCAGCCATTACAGTCGCGGGGTTTATTCCGAAGCGATAGCCCAACTCGATCAGTTCATTTCCCTGCATCCAGGTCACCGCAATGTCGACTACGCCTACTATCTGAGGGCGATGTGTTACTACAACCAAATCCTTGATGTCGGCCGTGACCAGAAAATAACGCACCAGGCTCTCGCCGCGCTCAGCGACGTCGCCGTCCGATTCCCGGAAACCGCCTATGGCCAGGATGCTCGCGCCAAGGTTGATGTTTCTAGGGACCAGATTGCCGCCAAATCAATGACGATCGGCCGCTTTTATCAGCAGCGCGGCGAATGCATCGCTGCCCTGGGTCGCTACGAGAAAGTGGTGAGGGAATACCAGACGACGGCGCATATCCCCGAAGCGTTGCATCGCACGGCAGAGTGCTACGTTTCGCTGGGGTTGTACGACGAGGCCCGGCGGAATGCTGCGGTGTTGCGGCACAATTATCCGAGAAGCCGGTGGTACAGGGACAGCTACACCCTTCTCCGCAGGAGCAATCTGCAACCCGCGCAATCTTCGCTGCAGCAATCTCCGTCAGGCCGTCAGCACTGATCCGCGATGCTGACCCGGCTCGGCGTCCGTAACGTTGTCCTCATTGATCGGCTGGACCTTCCGCTTTGCGGCGGGCTCGGCGTTCTCACCGGCGAGACCGGCGCCGGAAAGTCGATCCTGCTGGATGCGCTGGGCCTCGCTATCGGTGCGCGTGGTAATTCTGGCCTGGTGCGGCCGGGTTGCGATGCTGCCTCGGTGACCGCCGAGTTTGATGTGCCGCAGGATCATCCTGCGCGCATGCTTCTTGCCGAGAACGATCTCCCCGTTTCCGACGCAAAAGAACCTCTGATCCTTCGCCGCACGCTTGACGCCGACGGGCGCAGCCGGGGTTATGTCGACGATCAGTCAGTCAGTATCTCCCTGCTGCGCCGTTGTGGCGAAAGCCTCGTCGAGGTTCATGGCCAGTTCGACGGGCGTGGTATTGCCGACCGAAGCGTTCATGGCCCCGCCCTCGACAGGTTCGCGGGGCTATCCGGATTGTGCGCCTCGACGGGCGAAGCGTTCCGTGCATGGCGCACCGCAAACCAGGCGCTGGAAGAGGCTTTAGCTGCGGTCGCCAAGGCGACTGAGCGGGAGGCGGAGCTGCGTCGGCAAGTATCCACCCTTGTAGATCTTGCACCGGAAGAGGGTGAGCATGAACGTCTGCGGCGTGACCGCGATGTTGTGAGGAACGCCGCGATGCTGGCTGAGGCGATGGACGGTGCCTTGCGGGAACTTTCAGAGGAAGGCGGTGCATCCGACAGGTTGCGCGGCGCTGAACGCTTGCTTGAGAAAACCTCGGGGCTCGCGGAAGGGTTTCTCGACGAGACCCAAGAGGCTCTGTCGCGGGCCCAGATAGAGACCGAGGAGGCCTTGCGGTCGCTACAGGCGGCAGCGGCGAAGGCCGATGCGTCGCCGGCGGCTCTGGAGAGGATCGAGGCCCGGCTTTTCGCCTATCAGGGGGCCGCAAGACAACAGGCTGTACCGATTGAGGAATTGCCGACCCGGTTGCGCGACCTGGAAGCGGAACTGTCTGCGCTCGAGGAGGGGGACGACCACATCGCAACTCTCGAAGCGGCAGCTTCGGCGGCGCGAGAAATCTATCTCGAGCGTGCCGGGAAGCTTGGCAAGCAACGTCGTAAGGCAGTGAAGAAGCTGGAGAAGGCGGTTGTCGATGAACTCCAGCCGCTTCGGCTCGACAGCGTCCGGTTCGTGGTCTCAATAACGACACTGGAGCCGGAGGGTTGGGGAGGGAACGGATGCGAGCAGGTTGAGTTCCTGGTGTCGACGGTGCCCGACGCCGAACCAGGGCCGATCGCGCGGATTGCTTCCGGCGGTGAGCGGGCCCGGCTGATGCTGGCTCTGAAACTGATTCTGGCTGGGGAAGCCTCGACGCTGGTTTTTGACGAAGTCGATGCCGGTGTCGGAGGTGCGACCGCCTATGCGGTCGGCGAACGCCTGAAGAAATTGGGCGCGGATCTCCAGGTGCTGGTTGTCACCCATTCGCCACAGGTAGCGGCCCGGGGCGACGGGCATTTCCGGGTCGATAGGGAGAAAGACGGCAAGACGGAAGTTACCAGGATTACCCCGCTCGAGGGCAAGGCCCGGCGCGAGGAGGTGGCGCGAATGCTGGCGGGTACGTCGGTTACCGAGGAAGCGCGGCACGCCGCCGGAAGATTGATGCGAGGTGAGGCGGCATGAGCGCCGGTAAACCAGCTGCCAAACCAGCTACCGGGACAGCTGTCGATGCGTTGACGGAGGCGCAGGCGGAACGCGAACTCGAGAGGCTTGCCGCCGAGATCGCGCGTCATGACGACCTCTATTACAACCAGGATACACCCGAGGTCGACGATGCAGCGTATGACGGCCTGCGCCGCCGACACAAAGCCATCGAGGTGCGGTTTCCTGATCTGAAACGCCCTGATAGCCCGTCCGATCGGGTTGGCGCGACAGTTTCGGGGCGGTTCGCCAAGGTCCGGCACGCACGGCCGATGCTGTCTCTCTCCAACGCTTTCGGGGAAGACGATCTCCGGGAGTTCGTCGCGCGCACACGCCGTTTCCTCGGACTCGATGCAGAAGTGCCGGTCGAACTCGTTGCCGAGCCAAAGATTGATGGGCTCTCGGCTTCCCTGCGCTATGAGAATGGGCGGCTTGTGCTGGGCGCAACCCGGGGTGATGGCGCCGAGGGTGAGGATGTCACCGCTAACATGCGGGTCATCGACGATATTCCGGAGATGGTGGTGAATGCGCCGAGGATTCTCGAGGTGCGTGGCGAGATTTACATGACGCGAGAGGATTTCGCGGCGCTCAACAAGACGCGGGAGAAGAACAAGGAGAAACTCTTCGCCAATCCCCGCAACGCGGCGGCGGGAAGCCTGCGCCAGCAGGATTCCGCGATCACGAAGTCACGACCGTTGAAGTTCTTCGGCTATGGCTGGGGCGAAGTCAGCGATGCCGTCGGCGATACGCAATGGGTGTTCCTGGAAAAACTGGCGGCCTGGGGCATCCCCACAAACCCAGAATCGGAAATCTGCTTCGATGTCGACGCGGCGATCGCCTGTTTCGACCGGATTTTCAGCATCCGGCCCGACCTTTCTTATGACATCGACGGCGTTGTCCTCAAGGTGAACCGGCTCGATTGGCAAGACCGGCTCGGTATGGCGAGCCGGGCACCGCGCTGGGCTGTCGCCGTCAAGTTCCCTGCCGAGGTGGCGCCAACCCTGGTCACCGACATCGTGGTACAGGTCGGCCGCACCGGGGCACTGACTCCTGTGGCCGAACTCGAGCCGGTCAATATCGGTGGGGTAACGGTCGCCCGGGCAACCCTGCACAACCAGGACGAGATCGAGCGCCTCGGTATCCGTATCGGCGACAAGGTCATGGTCCAGAGGGCGGGCGACGTCATTCCGCAGGTCATTGAGGTGATGACGGGAGAGCGGACCGGCGAGGAGCGGGATTTTGTCTTTCCCGAGACATGTCCGGATTGTGGAAGCCGCGCCCTGCGCCCATCGGGGGAGGCGGTAGCCCGGTGTACCGGAGGCCTGGGCTGCAATGCCCAGGCGGTCGAGCGACTGAAGCATTTCGTCTCCAGGGACGCATTCGACATCGAGAACCTTGGCGCCTGGAGCGTCAGGGACCTGTGGCAGAGCGGAATCATCCGCGTTCCTGCCGACATATTCCGCCTGCACGAGAAGGATCGCGAGGAGCTAAAATCCCGTGAATATTGGGGAGAGCAGTCGGTTAATAAGCTACTCGCTGCGATCGAGGAGCGCCGAACGATCTCTCTTGACCGGCTCATCTATGCCCTTGGTATCCGCCTGATTGGCGAAGTCAACGCCCGGATCTTGGCCAGGCACTATGGGGATTTCGATTCCTGGCGCGAAGCGATGGGGAAGGTCGCGAGCGAACGCCGAGACAGCCCGGAGGCCAAACCCGACGATGTCGGCGCGGCCTATGCCGATCTCTGCAGCATTGACCGGATTGGCCAGGAACGCGCCGACGAACTGGCGGCGTTCTTCCTGGCGTCTCACACCGGTGAGATTTTCGACGATCTGAAGAGGGAGCTGACCATCATCGCGCACGATCCCGGCGATGTGGTTTCCTCGCCGATCACCGGCAAGATGGTGGTGTTCACGGGAACGTTGGAAAACATGACCCGCAACGAAGCCAAAGCCCGCGCCGAAACCCTCGGCGCCAAGGTATCCGGCTCTGTTTCCGCCAAAACCGACTACGTCGTTGCGGGCAACGAGGCGGGATCGAAAGTACGCAAGGCTGGGGAACTCGGCGTGACGGTTCTCGACGAAATCGCCTGGGAAAAACTGATCGCGGGCTGACAGACCAGTGGCTCAGCCGCCGGGCCGTGGCAGCGTCGGTCAGGCGGCGATTTTGCGGGTCGCGGCTTCAAGCCAGCCGCATGCCGGGGCATCGAGTAGAGGGGAAAGGGTATCGCGAACCCGTGCGTGGTAGCGATCGAGCCATTCCCGTTCGGTCGGGGTCATCAGGCCGGGATCAACCAGCCGCAAATCGATGGGCGCCAAGGTTAGGGTTTCGAATTCCCGCATTGGCTGCTCGGCGTCTTCTCCAAGTGCCGCGTCCCGGACCAGGACCAGGTTCTCGATGCGAATCCCGAACCGCCCTTCGCGGTAGTAGCCCGGTTCATTCGAGATCACCATGCCAGGCTCGAGCGGTGGGCCGGCCGCCCAACGCGCGATTCTCTGGGGGCCTTCATGGACTCCAAGATAGGCGCCGACGCCATGTCCCGTCCCGTGGTTGAAATCAAACCCAGCCTCCCACAGCGGTGCCCGGGCGAGGACATCAAGATGTCCGCCGGCGGTGCCCTCGGGGAACCGGGCGGAAGCAAGCGCGATATGACCCCGGAGCACCCGGGTGAACCGGTCGACCACCTCGGCGTCCGGTGTGCCGACCGTGATCGTGCGGGTAACGTCGGTTGTCCCGTCCGGATACTGGGCGCCTGAATCGACAAGGTAGATGTCGTCTGGCGCGATGGTTCGGTTGGTTTCGGGTGTTACCGAATAGTGCACGATCGCGCCATGTGGTCCGGCTGCCGATATCGTCGGGAAGCTCAGGTCGCGGAACATGGGATCTTCGGCGCGGAAGGCGCGCAGACGCGTGGCCGCATCGAGTTCTGTCAGTTTTCCATCGCCGGCATGTTCGTCGAACCAGGCGAGAAACCGCGTCAACGCGGCGCCGTCGCGCAGATGGGCGGCGCGAATACCGGCGATTTCGATATCGTTCTTGCAGGCCTTGGCCAAAAGGCAGGGATCGTTGCCGCTGTCTATCTGGGCCCCGCTCTCGACAAGGGCGTCGAACACAAGAGCGGATGCGGTAGCCGGGTCGGCGCGAATGACGTCCTTGGCACTGAACATCTTCAAGGCGGCTTCGAATTCCCCGATCGGGTGAATGGCGACGCCTGGATCAAGATGACTGGCGATCGCGACTGTCAGCTTGCGCTCGTCGATGAACCATTCCACGGATGCATCGTTTCGGATGATGGCGAAAGAGAGCGCAACCGGCATATGCGCGATATCGCCACCGCGGATGTTGAGTAGCCAGGCAATCGATTCGGGCAGGGTGAGCACCGCGGCATCGATTTCGGCTGCCTTCAGTTTTCCGGCGATATTCCGACGCTTCTCGGCAGCCGCTATGCCGGCGAACTCCACGCCATGCGGCACCACCGGGGAGATCGGGGCCGCCGGTTGCTCTTTCCACACCGCATCAACGGGGTTGCTTTCCATCGGCACAAGCACGCCGTCGATCGGCAGAAGGGCGTCGTGCCAGCGCTGGATCTCGGCCTGCGACATCAATGCCGGGTCGTAGCCTATCCGCTCGCCTGGCGCGATGTATCCGGCGGTCCATTCCGGCGGTGTTTTCTCCGGCGCCGGCGTTTCAAACAGCGCAGTGTCGATCTCCTGGCGGAGCTGGAGTGTATACCGGCCATCGGAAAATACCGCGGCCGCCTTTTCGAGAATTACGGCAGTGCCGGCCGATCCCGAGAAGCCTGTTAGCCAGCGCAGTCGTCCCGCCCTGGGTGGCACGTATTCGCCCTGATATTCGTCTGACCGAGGGACGATGAACCCTGCAAGCTTGCGCTCGGCAAAGGTCCGGCGCAGCGCTTCGATGCGTTCCGCCGGTGGGCGGAGCGTAAAGCCGGGTTGGGCGCTGTCGGCGATTTCGCGACAAAGGGCAGCGATCTGGGCGGAGAGCATCGCATCCGCCTCCGGGGCAAGCAGGGCGAGCCATTCCCCGGGGTCCGGCCGCTCCGGTGCAGCGATGATCCCGGCCAGGAACGCTCGCGCTGACGCGGCATCTTGTACAATGGCGGCTTTTGCAAAGAGTTGCGTCAGTGCGTCGTCGCCCTCGTAGCCGGGCGGATGATCGATCATGGCGTATCCCGGAATGAGAGGGGTCTGAGATGGTCCCACATTGTTGGACAGTCTGACAGCTTCGCTAAGGTGTATTCCGATTGCTGATCATGCCGTCAGAATCCTGTTTATCAGATTTCCTTGCTGTTGTTGAGCCTGTGGAGATGTGGGCAAGGCGATAGCCTTGTCCATCATATCCACAGGGTTGGTGTCGCTGCCGAGCGCATAGGCTTCCGCCGGCGTCCGGCCGCCGAGCGCGGAATGGGGACGCTCGATGTTGTAGAAGTCAATCCATTCGGCGATGACCCGCTCGGCATGGAATCCGTCGGTCAGTTCGTGCAGGTGGATCGCCTCGTATTTGAGCGAACGCCAGAGCCGTTCGATGAAGATGTTGTCCATGTAGCGGCCACGGCCGTCCATGGAGATCCCCACCTCGGCATCCTTGAGGGCGGCAGTGAAGTTCAAGCTGGTGAACTGGCTGCCCTGGTCGGTGTTGAAGATCTCCGGCCTGCCGTAAGTGCCGAGTGCCTCGTTCAACGCCTCGATACAGAACCCGGCGTCCATGGTGTTCGACAGCCGCCAGGCCAGGACGTGGCGGCTCGCCCAGTCCATGATCGCGACCAGATAGAGGAGGCCGCGACGGACCGGGATATAGGTGATGTCGGCGCACCAGACGTGATCCGGCCGCTTGATCGCCAGTCCCTTGAGCCGGTACGGATAGACCCGGTACTCTGGGTCGGGCCGGCTCGTCCTCGGTGCCCGATAGATCGCCTCCAGCCCCATCAGGCGCATCAAACGCCGTATACGGTGACGGCCGACGAAGATACCCTCGCGCCGCAACCGGCGGGCCATCTGACGGCTGCCGTAGAACGGATACTTCAGGAACAACTCGTCGATCCGCCGCATCAGCGCCAGGGTCTCGCCACTCTCGCCCTTCGGCGCGTAATAGAACGACGACCGGCTGATCGACAGGATATCGCATTGACGGCTCAAGCTGAGACCCGGAACGTCGCGGCCCACCATCGCCTTGCGCTCCATCCGGCTCATCGCTTGAGCCCCCTGGACAAAAAATCCCTTTCCACCGTCAGTTGCCCGATCTTCGCGTGCAGATCGTGAACCTCGCCCTCAAAGTCCCGGCGCGCCTGATCGGCACCGTTCGAGAACACCTCACCCAGACCGCCCATGGCCTGGCGCTTCCAGGTGCCAACCTGATTGGGATGGACCTTGTGACGGGACGCAATCTCCTGGATCGTCTTGTCGCCCCTCAGCGCATCCAGCGCCACCGTCGCCTTGAACTCAGGCGTGAACTTCCGTCGCCTCGTCATTTCGTATTCCTCCCTAACCGGTGGAATACACCTTAACCCACTGTCCGATTTTCCGGGACCACCTCAGTCCCGATGCGGCGTGAGGCCGCATCGCGGTAGGTGCGTCGATGCTATGGGCGGGTATGGCCGAGTTCAAGGTCGCAATTGGGCCTGTCGCCGTCCAGGTGCCGCGCATACGTGATCGTGGTGCCAATGAGGACGGTAGCAAGATCAAGTTCAGGTCGAAGATTGTGCCGCCGTATCTGCGCAAGGCGAAGTCTGTCGAAGAGCTGTTGCCCTGGCTCTATCTGAAAGGCATCTCGACGGGGGATTTCAGCGAGGCGCTGGCGGCGCTTCTGGGGCCGAATGCCGAGGGCTTGTCGGCGTCAACGATCACGCGGTTGAAAGCCACGTGGTGGGAGGAATACAAGACCTGGCGCAAGCGAGACATCAAGAACAAGCGCTATGTCTACATCTGGGCCGACGGGGTCTACTTCACCCCGCGTCTGGACGATGATCGTCAATGTATGTTGGTTATTATCGGCGCTGACGCGTATGGCGAGAAGGACGTTCTGGCCATCATGGACGGGTTCCGGGAGAATGCCGACAGCTGGCGCGACCTTCTGAAAGGGCTGAAGAAGCGCGGCCTGACAGTGCCACCCGAGCTGGCTGTCGGCGATGGCGCCCTTGGGTTCTGGACTGCGCTGCGGGATGTCTTCCCCGAGACGCGCGAGCAGCGGTGCTGGGTTCACAAGGCGGCCAACGTCACCGGCGCGATGCCCAAATCTCTGCGTGAGAAAGCCAAAAGTGGCCTGCAGGATATTTGGATGGCGGAGACCAGGAAGGAAGCCGTCGCGGCCTTCGATCTCTTCGTGGAAACCTACGGCGTGAAGTACGAGCGCGCCGTGGCCAGGCTGCTCCAAGGACCGCGACGCGTTGCTGGCCTTCTACGACTTCCCGGCCGAACATTGGAAGCACATCCGCACGACAAACCCGATTGAGAGCGTCTTCGCCACGGTCCGAAACCGTACCCGAAAAACCAGGGGGTGTCTGAACCGAAAGACCGCGCCGGCAATGGTATTCAGGCTGATGATGTCAGCGAATTCAAATCGCCGCCTGAAAACAGCCGTCACCAACTTTTGGGCATATCTCGGTATCGATGATCCACCCTGGACGCCGGGAATTCCGGGTCTCATGGACTGCATGGTTGAGAACATTCCCGCCTCGTGAGACCGCGGGAACATCGCTACCTTATGAATGGTACCAAGTTGGGGAGCGGGTCACTCCTTCGGACACCCTGGCTCGGCATGGAGCTGTGCATAGCACCAGGCATCCGGGCGAACATCAGGGTTGCCCAGCCATCCTCGGTGATTGTCTCCAGGAACCGGAATCCGGGTCTTCGATAGGCAGCCTGGAGCGTGGCTGTCTGATTGCCAGTAATACCCGACAGAATGAGAACGCTGCCCGGTGCGCACCGGGCGGTAAGGCTGCCAGCCATGGCGATCAACGGTCGGGCGAGGATGTTGGCGGTGACAAGTTCATAGCGGCTTGTCACGCCGCGTTTGTCTGCGCCATCGGCGCGATGGGCTGAAATCCATGCGCGGACTCCATTGGCACGGGCGTTGGCGCGTGTTACCGCCACGGCGACGGGATCGATATCGACGGCCGTAACCGGGCGTCTCCACAGGCGGGCAGCGGCGATGGCGAGAATGCCGGAACCGCAGCCAAGGTCAAGCATGCGCGAAAACCTGAAACCGCGCCGGTGCAGGCGATCGAGGGCGTGCAGGCATCCTTTCGTCGAGGCGTGGGCGCCGGTACCGAAGGCGGCGCCGGCGTTCAGCGCCAGGGCAATGGCGCCGGCCGGAACATGACCATCGAAGGGATCAGGATGAATGAAGAAACGCCCGGCCTCGATCGGAGCGAAATCCCGCCTGTTCTCTTCCAGCCAGTCGGTGTCGGCGAGGGGCGCCACCGCGATGTCGGGTTCGGGAATGCCGGAAAGGCGCGTGGCGAGAGCGAGCGAGGCGGTCAGTGCCGCGCGGTCCGGGGCAATCGGCGTGAACGCCGTGATGGAGCAGAGGTCGCCTTCCTCTTCCTGGATCGAGACGGCGGCGCCGAGAGTCTCGAGGCCGCGGGTAAACAAACCCACTGCGTGACGAGGAACGGTAGCCGAGATCGTCCAGCCAGCCGGTGCCACCATCGCTTCAGCGGGCTTCGATAAAAGAGGTCAAGAGTTTTTTCTTGCCGGCCGTATCGAAGACGACAGTAGCCTGCTTGCCGGCGAGCTCGATAATCGTGCCCATACCGAAGGAGCGGTGGGAACACCGTGCTCCGACGCACAACCCATCCGCTGGCATATCGTTCCCGCCATCTCTGTCGGTCCCGCCATTCTCATCTGTTGCCGTCTTGAAGCCAGGTCGGGTCCGGCGAGGGGTTTTCCATGCGTCTGCAGTCAGAGGCCGGAGTCCAACCGTTCCATCCTCGTGCGCCGTCAGACGGGCAACCTTGGCAAATGAGCCGACTATCCCGACGTCGGATTCACGCATCTCGGAAATGAAGCGCGAGGGGGTGGGATTGGTAAAAGAACCGTGGATCATCCGGCTGGCAGCGCAGGATATGATCACATGCTTGCGGGCCCGGGTGATGCCGACATAGGCCAGGCGCCGCTCTTCCTCAATTTCCCCATCGCTGTTCATCGACCGGGAGTGCGGGAACAAACCTTCTTCCCAGCCGGGCAGGAACACGGCATCGAATTCGAGGCCCTTCGCCGCATGCAGAGTCATCAGGTTGACCACCTGTTCGCCGGCCGCCGCGTCGTTGTCCAGGACAAGGCTGACATGGTCGAGAAACATCTGAAGGGAGGGAAAAGGCGATGTTCCGGAGACAAATTCGCCAAGGTTCTCGACCCGCGACAGGGCAGTGGGATCCTTGTTTTTTCGGGCGTCCCACATCGCCGGGAGTCCGGATTCATCGATGATTTTGCGCGCGATGGGCGCGATGTGTTCCTCGTTTTCCTCGACGGCCTGGCGCCATGTTTCGATGATTTCGCAAAACGCACTGACATTCTCGCGCGCTCTTGCCCCAAGGCCGCCGGCTCCGTCGACGGCCAGCCTGGCCGCTTCGTGCAGCGAGTGTCCGCCGTTGCGGGCGATACTGTGCAGTGTCTGTATCGTTGCGGCGCCGATGCCGCGGGGTGGCCTGTTGCAGATGCGCTCGAAGGCAAGATCGTCGCCGGGCCTGTGCACCACGCGCAGATAGGCGATGGCATCACGGATTTCCTCGCGTTCGAAGAATCGCCGTCCGCCGACAATTCGGTAGGGGATGTTGACCTGAAGAAAATAATCCTCGAAAGCACGCGTCTGGAAGGAAGCACGGACCAGGATAGCGATTTCCTGGAGCAAGACGCTGTTTTCCTGGAGATCGCGGATCTTGTCGCCGACGGCGCGTGCTTCCGCGACGCCGTCACGGTGCGTGTGAATCTCGATCGGCTGCCCTGCGTTGTCTTCCGTCCACAGGGTTTTTCCGAGGCGCTGGTTGTTGTTGTCGATGACGGCTGCAGCGGCGGCCAGGATTTGTTCTGTCGATCGGTAGTTGCGCTCAAGCCGGATGATTTTTGCCTCAGGGAAGTGTTTTTCAAAGTTCAGGATGTTGGCGATCTCGGCGCCGCGCCAGCCGTAGATCGACTGGTCGTCGTCGCCGACACAGCAGATGTTGTTGCGGCCCTGTGCTAACAACCGCAACAGAAGATACTGGGCGGTGTTGGTGTCCTGGTACTCGTCGACAAGGATGTAACGAAACCGATTCTGGTATGTCGCCAGTACATCGAGGTTGTTGCGCAGGAGGTCGATGCAGTGGAGCAGGAGATCTCCGAAATCGGCCGCGTTCAGGTCCAGCAGGCGATCCTGGTAGGCGTTGTAAAGATCGAGCAGTTGCTGTTCGTTCTTGTCTTCCGGGGATACCGCGCTGGGGGCAAGGCCGTCGTTCTTCCAGCCTTCGATAGCATGCGCGGCCGTTCGCGGCGTTACCGCGCTACTGCCGTCCTCGATGATCTGCTTGATCAGTCGAATCTGGTCGTCGGCGTCGATGATGGTGAAATCGCTTTCCAGGCCAACTAGCTTTGCGTTCCGGCGGAGCAGGCGGGCGCCCATGGCGTGGAAAGTACCGAGCCACAGGCCGTTGGTGTCGGCGTCGACCAGAGCGTCGACGCGCAGGCGCATTTCCCGGGCGGCCTTGTTGGTGAAGGTGACTGCCAGGATTTCCCAGGGTTGGGCTTTGCCGAGAGTGAGGATATGGGCGAGCCGGGTGGTCAAGGCGCGGGTCTTGCCGGTGCCGGCGCCGGCCAGGAGCAGCACGGGTCCGTCGAGGGTCTCGACCGCTTCGCGCTGCGCCTCGTTCAGGGATTCGAGATACGACGCGTCATTGCCTGTGGATTCGATTGCCGGGGCAGGAGTGCCATGATCGTCCAGCGGATCATCGATGAAGGTATCGGACATGTGCAGGTGCTATAAGGCGGGAATCGAGACAGGAGAACGCGGTGGGCAGAGGTGCATTATACCGCCGCTCGCACCGGAAATCACCGCGGATGACGCGCCGAAGACCGCCTTATATGCGCCTTTATGCGCCTTTATTTGGCGCGAAGATGGTGCAAAGGTGGCGGGAAGCGGCATTTAGCCTTGCGACTTGCGGCGGATGCCGAGTGAGCGGCCGATACCCGGCGGTATCGGCAGGCCGACATGGGCGTCGCGCACAGCACGCACCCAGTCCTGGATATCGTCCGGCATCGGGCAGACCTTGCGCGCCTCGAGATCAATATGCAGGGATAGGAGTTCGTTGGTCGCCGCCAGGAACCCCTCCTTGGCATGGTACATCTCGTGCCAGAAATGAATGCTCTTCTCGTCGCAATCGAGTATGCGCGTGGTGAAGGACAGTTGGTCTCCCTCCTTTACCTCCTGTCTGTAGGTAACGTTCATATCGCCGACGAAAGTCGTGCTGTTGCTGAGCGCCTTGTAGTTTCGGGTAAGTCGCAGGTATTCGAGCAGATCGTCGGTTATCCCGTCGAAAACGAGAACATAATAGGCGACGTTCATATGGCCGTTGTAGTCGATCCATTCCGGCTTCACGATGACAGGGCCGAAAGTCAGCGGGGCAGAGATCGTCTCGGAGGCAGGAATCGTTTCAGCAGTCATGGCAAAGGACAGTGGTTTTACTACGGTCGGCGAGGTACAAAAGAAGTACCTGGCGCAAATTATTGAAAGTAAGTCCATAGCGCATTTCACGGCACATAAAAAATGCCGGCGAAACGGGAAGCTTGAAGCATTCCGCCTATGGGCGTTACAATCCTTGGCCTATCCGCACGGGTGATTTTGCGCGGTGTCGCCTGTGGTGGCCGCCGGCGACGGAGAGAGTTTCATGGCAAAGCCGAAAGCATTGCTGGTCGTCCATCAGGAGCGATCGGAATCTGCTCGCGTCGGTCACATCCTCAAGGAATACGGTTTCGCCCTCGACCGGTGTTGCCCCAATCTTGGCGAAGGACTGCCCGAAACCCTGGACGAACACGGGATCGTGGTCGTGTTCGGCGGCCCGATGAGTGCCAACGACCGTTATTGTGACAAATCCCCCGGCATTCGGCAGGAACTCGACTTCATGCCGACGGTGCTCGAATCCCGAACGCCTTTATTGGGTATATGCCTCGGGGCGCAGATTCTGGCCAAGGCTCTTGGCGCCAGGGTGGCGCGCCATCTCGAGGGTATGGCAGAGGTGGGATATTACCGGGTTACTCCGACCGAGGCGGGCCGGGAGTTCCTGGACGCGCCGCAAATGTTCTATCAGTGGCACCGCGAGGGCTTCGAAATCCCGGCCGGCGGTGAATTGCTGGCGACCGGCAACATCTACCCCAACCAGGCCTTCCGCTATGGTGACAAGGCGTATGGCGTGCAGTTCCATCCCGAGGTTCTCGAAGCCAACATACAGCGTTGGTCGTCGCGTGGGTCGGCGGGTCTGAAGCGTCCGGGTGCGCGCCCGAAGGAAACCCATTATGCCGGGTTCCTCGAGCATGATCCGACCGTCGATCGGTGGATCCGGGGTTTTCTCGCCCGGCTCTGCGCCGGAATTCCCGGCCTCACACTGCCCGCCGTCGCTTTGCGTGGTGTGGAGTATCCGGACAGCCAGGGTGAGCTGCTGCGGGTCGCCTAGGCCGGCCCCGGTTCAGCGTCAGCTGGTCCGGCTCTCGCCCCGACCCTCGTTCTAGTCACGGTATCCGTCCCGACCGACCCGACCATCCCGACCGCCGCGTCCGCCGTGTCCGACCGGTACACCTTTCGCGACCAATAGGTGATCGCCACGGCGAGAGCGGTCAGCCCGTGCAGAACGACCAGGGCGAGGCCGGCTGCCGCGTTCAGCGTCTCCGCCAGGATGCCGGTATAGAGGATGCCGAAAGGCATCATGCCGATACAGACCGCAAGTAAGCCGAGCATCCGGCCGCGCACCGCCGGATCGGTGTTGGTGATCAGGAGCGTGGTCTGCATCGACGAGAATCCCGATACCCCGATGCCGGCGAAAAACAGGGCTGCGAAGGAGAGAACTAGCCATGGCGAGAGGGCGAAGATGAGGATTCCGGTCAGGAACAGGGCCGAGCCGCCGAGGAACACGGCCGTGTGGCGCGAGGGACCTACGGTAGCGGCGATGCACACGGCGCCGAGGAAGGCTCCCATCCCTTCGCAGGCAGCCAGTATGCCGACAAGAAAGGGGTTAAGTTCCAGCGTGTCGCGCCCGATTACCGGCAACACCGAAGCGAAGGGGAAAGCGAACATGTTAACGAGGGCGGTCACCGAAAGAACGGTGATGATCATCGGCTGGCCACCGACATAGCGGAAGCCCTCGGCGATGTTGGCGAGCACCTTGGTGGCCGGCCCCGGCGGCGGCTTGGGGTTCTCGCGGAATCCGAACATGATGAAAGCGGCGATGGCGTAGACTATGGCCCCGAGCATGAACACCCCGCCGATGCCGCCGAGCATCAGGACCAGGCCACCGATCGCCGGGCCGAACATCCGAGTACCGTTGTTGGTGCAGGCGTCGAGAGCCATCGCGGTGCCGATGCGCAGGGGACCCGCGACCTCCCCGATCAGCGCCCGGCGGGTCGAATAGTCGCTCGACGTATAGGTGCCGCCGCAGAAGGCGGCGGCGGCGATATGCCACAGCTCCAGCACGCCGCTGGCGGCCAGCGTGCCGAGCGTGGCCGAGATCACGCTCATGATGGAGAGACCGACAACCATCATCAGCCGGCGGCTGATGCGGTCGGCGGCGACGCCCATTCCGATTCCGAACAGGACCAGGGGCATCCAGCGCAACAGAAGGAAGATTGCGACAAGGAACGCCGAATCGGAGATGTTGTAGACGTAGACTCCGATGGCGAGAGTCTCGAACCATCGCATCATGCTGCCGATCGAGCCGGCGAGCCACAGCCGGACGAAGCGACCGGAGCGGAACATCTCCAGTGCGTTGCGACCGGGAGCGGCAGAAGGCTGGGGAAGTGCGGTGGACGATGCGTTCATGAAAGTTCCCGTTCCGGGGAAGACGCCCGGACGACAGGGGCAACGATGGGCCGTGCCGCCGGCCTGCGCAAGCCTACGGCCGGCGAACGGCAAGATGGGATTGCCAGTACCACAGCAGGACCGGACAATGTGCACTGCGGAGTGGATTGTCCATTGCGGAGCGCAATGCCCGCTGGTTGCCGGCTGATTGATGGGGAGGTTCGATGGTCCTGATTGCCCTTCTTCGTCATGGCCCCACGGAATGGAACGAGACCGGCCGTGTTCAGAGCCGCACCGACATGCCGTTGAGCGTGGCGGGGCGGGCCGCGGTATCGCAATGGCATCCGGGTGCCGAACTCGAGGGATTCCAGTGGATCGCGAGTCCATTGCGGCGGGCAGTTGAGACGGCGGAACTCCTTGCCACCGGGTCGGTTGCTACCGATGACCGGTTGCGCGAAATGGACTGGGGCGTCTGGGAGGGCATGACGCTCAACGCATTGCGGGTAGAGATCGGTAATCTGCGCGAGGCCTGGCTGGCAGAAGGGCTGGATTTTCGTGCGCCCGGCGGCGAGAGCCAGCGCGAGGTTCAGGATCGCCTCCGGTCGCTGTTCGGCATGCTGGCGGAGGCTGACAGGCCGATGGTGGCGGTCTGCCACCGCGGTGTTATTCGTGCCACCTATTCGCTGGCCACCGGATGGGACCAGACGACGTCCTGGCCCGAGACCCTTCGGGACGGATGTGCTCAGCTATTCACCGTGGAACGGGATGGAAACCTGTGCGTGCAGCGCCTCAATCTTTCGCTCGAGGCGCCGGCAGACGATCCTTGACTATCCGGGTTATCCGGTAGACAGCGCCTCTATCCGGCGAGCCGGTGCCTCTAGAGATTTTCGCCACGGACCAGGCGGGGCAGATCGCCGACCACGCCCATCGCGTGACGCATGAGGAATCGCTTCAGGGGTGGAATGCGATCGACAGTGGCGAGACCAAGCCCGCGCGCCAGCCGCAGCGCCTCTGATTCGTTGGAGAACAGCCGGTTCAGGCTGTCGGTTACCGTAGCCAGCAGGGTGTTGTCGAAATATCGCCAGCGCTGGTAGCGCGTCAGAACGGTTGCGTCGCCCGCCTCAAGGCCGAGCCGCCTTGCATCGATGATGGCTTCGGCCAGGGCGGCAACGTCGCGCAAGCCCATATTGAGCCCCTGGCCGGCGATCGGATGGATCGTGTGGGCGGCGTCGCCGACCAAGGCGAGGCGGCGATCCGTGTAACGCAGTGCGTGCTGGAGGGTGAGCGGGTAGGAGAATCGCCCGGGTAAAAGGGAAATCTTGCCGAGCCAGCTCCCGAAGCGCCGCTCGAGAGCCTCGAGGAAGTCGGCATCATCAAGCGCCATGAAGCGCGGGGCGAGATCGTTGCGCTCGGTCCAGATAATGTTGGTGCGCCGGCCGGTCATCGGCAGCATGGCGAAGGGACCGGAGGGCAGGAACAGTTCGACGGCGACTCCTGCATGGTTGCGTTCATGAGCGACGGTGCAGACGATCGAAGTCTGCGGGTAGCGATGACCGGCGGTGCGAATCCCGGCCTTCTTCCGCAACCGGGAGTTGCGGCCGTCCGCGGCGACCGCAAGGGAGGCGCGGATGCGGGTTCCATCGGCCAACCTTGCCTCGACGCTGGTTGTGTCCCGCGCGACATCCTCGACTGTGGCCGGTGCCAGCAGGGTCAGATGTGGCAGTTCCTGTGCTTGTTCGAAAAGTGCCTTGCGGATCAGGCGATTTTCGATGACGTAGCCCATCGCCTCGTTTCCGAGATCGCGGTGATCGTAATGCAGATATAGCGGTGAGGGATCACCGGAATGCCGTCCCTGGGCGACGCGGATATCGTTGATCGGGGAGGCGACATCGGCGAGACGAGGCCATAGCCCGATCGCTGACAGGATGCGGTACTGGCCGTGCGCGATCGAGGTGGTGCGGCCATCGTAACTGTCGGCGATGGTGTTTTTTGGGGCGATGCTGTCGATGATTGTGGTCGGCACCCCGGCGCCGGCGAGCGCGCAGCCAAGAGTCATGCCGGCTATGCCGCCCCCGACGATCAGAACTTCGGTTCGGTTTCCGGATTGCCCTGCCATCGACTGATCCGCCTCGTGATTGTTCCCGGTGCTGCCGGTCGCGGTACGCAGAACGTGCGCGAAGAACGGCAAGGATATTCGATTCATATCACAGGTAGGCTCTAACCCGGATATTTCATGAAGGCGTCCGGCCGGTTGGTTTCCCGCCTCAATTCGGCTTTTCGTGGTGCCTCTGACATAGATTTCCTGCGTATTCGGGCAGAGCCTGGCGTTCAGCCGGTATATTTGGCGGCTGAGCCGGTTTTTTTGCGGATTGCGGGCAGGCGGAAGCACCTGCGCCGCATGCGCCCTGCGCATTTCCCTGAATGGTGAAGCCGGGGTTTCCCCCGGCTAGTCTGGGACCAGCCTGCTGGCGACGAGGCGGAACAGGTCCTCGTCGGGGCAGGCACTGGACATCATAAAGCGGACCCGGCGGGTGTTCCGCTGGATGATGGCGAATGGTCCCGCACCGGGCGCGGGCCATGCGGGTGCCGGTGAGGCCGATCCGGCGGATGGCTTCCATGAGGGTGTAGGCGAGAGCGGAGAGCAGCAAGCGGAACTGGTTGGGCCACCATTTGTGGCAGCTGGTGCGGTCGGCGAAGAGGTCGGGTTGTTTGTTCCTTGATGCGGTTTTCCATCTCGCCGCGGGCGCAGTATCGTTCCTCGTACAACGCCTGTGCGTTGCCCGGAAGGCTGGTGACGATATAGCGGGGGTTGGCCCCTTTGGCCGAATGCTCGATCCGCGCGATGACCCGGCGTTCGCTGCGCCAGGTGCCGGCGGCGTAGGTAAATTCGCCGAACAGGCGCTGTTTCTCCCCCGACGCCTCAAAGTCCCGGGCCGACCGGTCCAGCCACGGCTCCGCCAGATCGTTCAGGCGGGCATTCTTGGCGATGCCGAGGACATAGTCCACATCATGCCGGTCGCACCAGTCCAGCATGCGGTGGCGGCAGAAGCCGGAATCCCCGCGCAGGATGATCCGCACCTTCGGCCAGACCCGGCGCAGGCGCCGCACCAGCAGGGCCAGGATCGCCCAGGCGTGTTTGGCGCCGTCGATGTTCGAGGGCCGCAGGTAGCTGACCAGAAGCTGATTGCCACAAAACACATCACAGAACACATAAAGTGGCAGGAAACAATCGTGGTCGTAATAGCCCTGAAAGAAACGGCCCTCCTGATGGCCGTGAACCGCATCGTCGGTGGCGTCGAAGTCGAGGACCAGCTCGTCGGGCGGGTGTTTGCACGAGGCGATGAAGGTCTCTATCAGGACCTCGTGCGCGGCCCGGGCCACCTGGCGGTCGGCCGTGTTCTCGAACCGGCACAACGTCGACGGACTGGCTGGCGGCTGATCCCGATCGGCCGCCGTCTGCAATGCCTGGTCGTGGCGCAGGGCGTCGTGGTCGTTCAGATCCTCGTAACCCAGGGGCAGGCTGTAGATCCGTTGCCGCAGCATATCCCGCAAACTGTGCTCAACCTTGCCCGCCTGCCGGTCGTCGGACAGCCGTCGGGCAAGCGATGCCGTCAATCCCGGCAGGTGATCCGCCCCGCGCAGCAGCAAAACGCCGCCGTTGCTCGTCACATGACCTCCATCGAAGCCGGTGGTTACCCGGCGTTTACGACAGGCTGGAAATTCCAGATGATCGGGGGTACAATCTGTCACCGCTAAATCCTTGTGTTTGATCATTTCAAGTAATCATGACACGAATACGGGATTTAGCGGTACCTGTTCATGAAATATTCGGGCTAAAAGCTTATGAGCTTGTAGGCTTATTTCAACGGCTTACCGCTTGATGGATTATCGACTTTATAAGCGTCTGGTACGGTACACCTTCGCGCAGCGCTCGAGCTTTCACGCGAGCAAGGTCTGTCTGCCCAATGCGCAGTGAAACCTTGGTGCTGCTCTCATTGAGAGTGTTACGCGCTGCTTCTTGCATGTCGCGCAAGGTTTCAGGCGTTAGCAGGCTAGGGCCTGCCTCGTAATCATCGGCCTCGATAGCCTCGATGAGTTCTTTTTCCTCGTCATCGAGGTATTTGCTTACATATGGTTCTTTTTTCATGAGCTTTTCTTACTAAGATAAATGGCTGTGTGCTTTCGGCTTGGGAACACTGTCTTGAGAAACCAGCTCCCGTCATCTTCGATGACGTAGGGGACGACGTAGGCATAGTCTTCGATGTTCAAGACCAAGAGCCTTTGATTGTCGCGCGTGGGGTGGGGCAGGTTGTCCAGCACCCTGCCATCATCAATGGCGATGACGCAGTCTGCAAACCCGATACCCGCGCGTGTCCCGTCGCTTAGGAGCTTGGCCTCCTTCTCAGTATTCCATTTGATTGTTTTCATACATATAAGTGTATGGACAATGTCGGACAAGTCAAAACTTTTTTCGACTTTTTTGAAAACGGTTCAAAGTTCAATCTGGGCTACGAAAATCCTCAATTTTCCAAAGCCCTGTAGTCTTTACCCCTCTGAATCGCACACAATTTTCGTAAAGGATGAGCGCATATACAGACGAAAACTCGCGTTGGATTGCTAGCCCGAATATTTCATGAAGACGTCCGGCGGGTTGGTTTTCCGCCTCAATTCGGCTTTTCGTGGTGTCTCTGACATAGATTTCCTGCGTATTCGGGCAGAGCCTGGCGTTCAGCCGGTATATTTGGCGGCAGAGCCGGTCTTTTTGCGGATTGCGGGCAGGCGGAAGCACCTGCGCCGCATGCGCCCTGCGCATTTCCCTGAATGGTGAAGCCGGGGTTTTCCCCGGCTAGTCTGGGACCAGCCTGCTGGCGACGAGGCGGAACAGGTCCTCGTCGGGGCAGGCACTGGACATCAGAAAGCGGACCCGGCGGGTGTTCCGCTGGATGATGGCGCCGATCTTCAACAAGCGCAGGCGAATGGTTCCGCACCGGGCGCGGGCCATGCGGGTGCCGGTGAGGCCGATCCGGCGGATGGCTTCCATGAGGGTGTAGGCGAGAGCGGAGAGCAACAAGCGGAACTGGTTGGGCCACCATTTGTGACAGCTGGTGCGGTCGGCGAAGAGGTCGAGTTGTTTGTTCCTTGATGCGGTTTTCCATCTCGCCGCGGGCGCAGTATCGTTCCTCGTACAACGCCTGTGCGTTGCCCGGAAGGCTGGTGACGATATAGCGGGGGTTGGCCCCTTTGGCCGAATGCTCGATCCGCGCGATGACCCGGCGTTCGCTGCGCCAGGTGCCGGCGGCGTAGGTAAATTCGCCGAACAGGCGCTGTTTCTCCCCCGACGCCTCAAAGTCCCGGGCCGACCGGTCCAGCCACGGCTCCGCCAGATCGTTCAGACGGGCATTCTTGGCGATGCCGACGACATAGTCCACATCATGCCGGTCGCACCAGTCCAGCATGCGGTGGCGGCAGAAGCCGGAATCCCCGCGCAGGATGATCCGCACCTTCGGCCAGGCCTGGCGCAGGCGCCGCACCAGCAGGGCCAGGATCGCCCAGGCGTGTTTGGCGCCGTCGATGTTCGAGGGCCGCAGGTAGCTGACCGGAAGCTGATCGCCACAGAACACATAAAGCGGCAGGAAACAGTCGTGGTCGTAATAGCCCTGAAAGAAACGGCCCTCCTGGTGGCCGTGAACCGCATCGTCGGTGGCGTCGAAGTCGAGGACCAGCTCGTCGGGCGGGTGTTTGCACGAGGCGATGAAGGTCTCCATCAGAACCTCGTGCGCGGCCCGAGCCACCTGGCGGTCGGCCGTGTTCTCGAACCGGCACAACGTCGACGGACTGGCTGGCGGCTGATCCCGATCGGCCGCCGTCTGCAATGCCTGGTCGTGGCGCAGGGCGTCGTGGTCGTTCAGATCCTCGTAACCCAGGGGCAGGCTGTAGATCCGTTGCCGCAGCATATCTCGCAAACTGTGCTCAACCTTGCCCGCCTGCCGGTCGTCGGACAGCCGCCGGGCAAGCGATGCCGTCAATCCCAGCAGGTGATCCGCCCCGCGCAGCAGCAAAACGCCGCCGTTGCTCGTCACATGACCTCCATCGAAGCCGGTGGTTACCCGGCGTTTACGACAGGCTGGAAATTCCAGATGATCGGGGGTACAATCTGTCACCGCTAAATCCTTGTGTTTGATCATTTCAAGTAACTGAATCATAACACGAATACGGGATTTAGCGATACCTGTTCATGAAATATTCGGGCTAAACTGGCGCTGCCGACGGCGCCGTCCATGCCATCACCGCTGCTCACGGGATCAGTGATTTTCGCGCCGCCTCACTAATTTTGCCGCTTTTTTCACCAAATCCCCTGAATTGCCGATAAATTAGGCTTTTCCTCTGTGCTATCTCATGGCAAGCCTGGGATAGGCGTTGTAATCACGCGCTTTGCCTATGTTGGCATTGTTCTTGCTTCTAATCCCTCAAGCAAGCAACTCCTGAAACAATCGCTTCCCAAGCATAAAGGCTTCGACCTGCCGGGCCGGGATGCACACAAGAGAGAGGACAAGCCGGATGAAAATGATCATGGCGGTAATCAAGCCGTTCAAGGTGGACGAGGTTCGCGAAGCATTGATCGCCCTCAGCGTCGAGGGCATGACGGTCAGCGAGGTTCAGGGCTTCGGTCGCCAGAAAGGGCAGACCGAAATCTATCGCGGTGCCGAATACGCCGTGAATTTCCTGCCGAAGGTCAAGATCGACCTTGCAGTGCGCGACGACATGGTCGACCGCATCGTCGAAGCCATTGAGACGGCTGCAAAAACCGACCGAATAGGCGATGGAAAGATTTTTGTCTACGACATTGCGCGGGCGGTCCGTATTCGCACCGGTGAAACCAATGACGAGGCGATCTGACCGATGCAAACCACAAAAATGCGGACCATAGGACAGATCACAGAAAACCAGCGTTTGGTTGGCGGGCGATCCGCCGGGAACGACACAGACGAGAAGGGCACAGGACACATGAACACGATTATTACTTCGGACACCGCCGGCAACCTTGCGGGGGGTGACACAGGATGCGTCTTTCGGGGCGCGTTGCGGTGCATTGCCGGCATGCTGGCGCGGACACGCCTTGTCCTCGCGGCTCCGGCAATTCTCGCATTCGCACCCGGTGCCGCCATGGCGCAGGACGCAAAGCTCGACAGTGGCGATACCGCCTGGATGCTCACCTCGACCGCTCTGGTCCTGATGATGACCATTCCGGGCCTCGCCATGTTCTACGGCGGCATGGTCCGGAAGAAGAACGTTCTTGCGATCGCGGCCCAGAGTTTCGCCATCTGCTGTCTCGCCAGCATCACCTGGATGGTAATCGGCTACAGCCTAGCCTTCGCCGAAGGAAATACCCTGGTCGGCGGACTCGACAAAGTGCTCCTTGCCGGCATGACGGTCGAACAGCTGAACGGCACGATTCCGGAATCGGTTTTCGTCGTCTTCCAGATGACCTTCGCCGTGATTACGCCGGCCCTGATTACCGGTGCTTTTGCTGATCGGATGAAGTTTTCCTCGATGCTGATTTTCACCGTGTTGTGGCTGCTTGTCGTCTACGCGCCTGTCACCCATTGGGTTTGGGGCGGCGGTTTTCTCGCAGATGAGGGCGTACTCGACTTCGCTGGCGGCACGGTCGTGCACATCAACAGCGGTGTTGCCGCTCTCGTGGCCTGTCTCGTGCTGGGCAAGCGGCGCAGCTATGGCAGCGAGAACATGGCGCCCCACAACCTGACGCTCAGCATCATCGGCGCCTCCCTGCTCTGGGTCGGCTGGTTCGGTTTCAATGCCGGTTCGGCTGTCGCCGCCAACGGCACGGCCGGAATGGCGATGATCGTAACCCAGGTCGCGGCCTCCGCTGCGGCGCTTGCCTGGATGCTGTGCGAATGGGTGGTGCTGAAGAAGCCAAGCGTACTCGGGCTCGTTTCCGGCGCGGTTGCCGGGCTGGTTGCGATCACGCCGGCAGCTGGCTACGTCAGCCCGGGCGGAGCGCTCATCATCGGTGTCGTCGCCGGTGGTGCCTGCTGGTGGGCCTCGACCAAGGTGAAGATATGGCTCGGCTATGACGATTCACTCGATGTCTTCGGCATTCACGGCATCGGCGGCATCGTCGGCGCGGTCCTGACAGGCGTCTTCGCCATTGAGGCGATCGGCGGCACGGCGGGCCTGATCGAGGGCAATCCCGGACAGGTGCTAATCCAGCTCTGGGGCATCGTGGCCACCATCCTGTGGTGCGCTGTTGCAACCTTCGTCATCCTGAAGGGTGTGCAGGCCGTCATGGGCCTAAGAGTCACCGAAGAGGAGGAGATCGAGGGCCTCGACTCCACCCTGCACGGCGAAAGCGTGCACTGACCTTAAAAGCGCGGGTCGGCTCCGATGGAGTCGGCCCGCGCCATGCCAGCGAATACTGGCGTGAATATCCGGTGAATATCCGGGAAATACCGGGTGAATACCGCATTCATGCTGTCTGCGGGCATGAACAACAGCGACGATTACAGAAGTTCTGGCAGGAGAAAACGTGTATCGGGGCGCCCGATACTTGAATTTGAGTGGAGATTCATGTAGTTTTCATGGGATTTTTCGGTTGCGTCCCCAAGCTTCCGGCCCTGTCGGCAGCCCCAGCCGGGCCCGCCGTTCCGGAGCGGAACCGGGCGCTAAAGACTGTCGGGACAGGATCCATGCTCAATCCCAGGCTCGACCGCCTCGCCACCTATCCCTTCTGGCGACTGACCCAGCTGCTCGAGAACATCACGCCGCCCGAAGGGACGCCGTTGGAGCTGCATGTCGGCCAGCCGATGCTCGATCCACCCGCCTGGGTGGCCGAGATTATCGCGGACAGCAAGGCGACATGGCGCAAATATCCCCCGCACCCCGGCACTCCGGAATTCCGCAGCGCCTGCGCCAACTGGCTTGACCGGCGCTATCGTCTCGGCGGCACAATCGATCCCGAACGTCATGTCCTGCCCTGTGCCGGCACCAAGGAGGGCCTGTCGCACATGGCGCTGCTTTGTGTGCCAGGCGCCGAAACACTTGCCGGATCGGAAATGCCGGCGGTGCTCATGCCGAATCCGGTCTATCAGGTCTATTACGGCGCGGCGGTGCTTGCTGGGGCTGAACCTGTGCCGATTTCCGGCACTGCCGAGACCGACTTCATGCCCGATTATGCCGGACTCGATCGCGCCCTGCTACGGCGCACCGCCATGGCCTATCTCTGCAGCCCGGCCAACCCGCAGGGGAGCTGCGCCGACATGGGGTACCTCCAGTCGCTGATCCGCCTCGCGCGGGAATATGATTTCACCCTCGTCGTCGACGAGTGCTACTCCGAGATCTGGCGCGGCGAGCCGCCGGTCGGCGCGCTTGAGGCCTGCCAGGCGATGGGCGGCGGTTTCGAAAACGTGCTCGTGCTGCATTCACTGTCCAAGCGCTCGAGCGCTCCGGGGCTGCGCTGCGGTTCCGTTGCTGGCGACGAGCGCCTGATCGCCGGATACCGCAACCTGCGCAGCTATTGCGGTGTTGCCGTGCCGGAGCCAATTCTCAAGGCGGGCGAAGCGCTGCTCGCTGACGAAACGCATGTCGACGAAACTCGAGCCCACTACGCCAAGCTGTTCGCCATCGCCGAGCGGAAGCTCGGCAATGTGTCGGGATTCAGCAATCCGCAGGGTGGGTTCTTTCTCTGGCTCGAGGTTCCCGATGGCGAGGAAGCGGCGACGATGCTGTGGCGGGAATGCGGGGTGAAGGTGATGCCGGGCGGCTACATGGCGCAGCCCGACCACAACACCGGCGAGAATCCCTGCGAAGGCTATATCCGCATAGCGCTCGTGCACGATCCCGACATCGTCGAGGACGGTCTCGGAAGAATCGCCGGGGTGCTTGAAGGCCGGGATGCTTGAAGGCCGGGATGCTTGAAGATTGAAGGCCATGTAGAACGGAAACCCCGGAACTAAAAACCGGAAACTGAAGGTCATGACAAGCATCAACATCAGTAGCAAGGCGTCGCGAATCCAGTTCTTTCCCGAGGGGGCCGGCGCGGCGATTCGTGCCCGGATTATCGAATTCGCCGGCGTTGGGGTCATGGTTGCCGCCGGCGCGCTGCTGGTGGCACTGGCTGGCTATGATTCAGGCGATCCGTCCCTGAATACGGCTGCAGCTGGGACTGGAGTGCGCAATCCGCTCGGTGTACCGGGCGCTCTTGTCGCTGATCTCCTGATGCAAACCCTCGGTTTTGCCAGTATCGCGGTTGGCGTCGTTCTGCTCGCCTGGGGCTGGGGGATCGTGCGTCACCACAGGGTACACCTGTTCTGGATCCGCGCGACTTTGCTGCCGGTAGGGATCTGTGCCGCCGCCTATACGCTGGAGCATGTGCCGGTGCTGCCCGAAACTTGGTCGCTGAGCAGCGGTCTCGGTGGTTCCATTGGCTACTTGCTTCGCTTCTGGACGCCCGGGCCATACGGGTTTGGCATTCATCCTTGGCTCGCCACCGGTCTGCTGGCGGTTTTGGCAACAGGACTACTTCTTTGTCTGCTCGGCTTCACCGGTAGAGAGATGCTTTCCGTCCTTTCTGGGCTACGCCGCGCCGTCGCTTTTGTGACGGTCCTGCCGCTGCGGGCAGTGCGTCGTCTGAGGCTGCGCCAGGCAACCCCGGCCAAACGCCGCAAGTCGGCGCGCCGCCGGGCTGCGGCCCGCGAGCGCAGGGTCGATCCGGTCATCGATCTCGACATCGCCGCCGGGAAACATGCCGGGAAACATGCCGGTGAACAGCTCGAACAGACCGGAGGTCAAGCCAAAACCCGGACCGGGTCAGCCGAATTACAAGATCACGCCACCGCAGCGTCGCAGGGTGGCCGCGTTTTGCCACGCATCGATCCCACCGGGACGATGAGAGCGAAAAGGGCCGTGAAACCGACCCAGGCCCGGCTCGATTTACGGGGTCCGGATGACGGCTTTGTCATCCCGTCGCCCAATCTGCTCAACCCGGTCCCGCTCGCAGCCGCGCGGGCGCGGGCCAGCGAGAGCGAGCTCGAACAGAACGCGCAGGTCCTTCAGGGTGTTCTCGAGGACTTCAACGTCCATGGCGAGATCGTCCGCATCCGGCCCGGCCCGGTCGTCACTCTTTATGAACTCGATCCAGCACCAGGCACGCGGACCAGCAGGGTGATTGGACTGGCGCACGATATCGCCCGGTCGATGTGCGCGGCGTCGGCGCGCATCGTGAGCATCCCGGGCCAGAACGTCATCGGCATCGAACTTCCCAACGCCGAGCGAGAGACGGTCTATCTGCGTGAGATTCTCGCATCGAAGGAGTACGCCAAGAAATCCTGCCGGCTGCCGCTGGCCCTCGGCAAGGACATCAGCGGTAACTCGGTTATTGCCGACCTCGCCGGTATGCCGCATCTCCTGGTCGCGGGCACCACGGGTTCGGGAAAATCGGTCGGTCTCAACGCGATGATCCTTTCGCTTCTGTTCCGGTTCCATCCCGAGGAGTGCCGGATGATCATGATCGATCCGAAAATGCTCGAGCTTTCGGTCTACAACGACATCCCGCATCTGCTGGTGCCGGTGGTCACCGATCCGCGCCGTGCGGTGGTGGCGCTCAAATGGGTAGTGCGCGAGATGGAGCAGCGCTACGAGAAGATGAACAAGCTCGGCGTCCGCAATCTCGAGGGCTACAACAAGCGGATCAAGGAAGCGGCGCACAAGGGCGAGACGCTGACCCGGCAGGTGCAGGCCGGGTTCGATGCTGAGACCGGCGATCCCGTGGTCGAGGAAGAGCCACTCGATATGATGCCGTTGCCTTACATCGTCGTCGTCGTCGACGAGATGGCCGATTTGATGCTCGTGGCCAGCAAGGATGCACTCGAAGTGGCGATCCAGCGCCTGTCGCAGATGGCCCGTGCCGCCGGTATCCACCTCATCATGGCTACCCAGCGCCCCTCGGTGAACGTCGTCACCGGCACCATCAAGGCCAATTTCCCGACCCGCATCAGCTTCCAGGTGACCTCGCAGATCGACAGCAAGACGATTCTCAATGAAGCCGGTGCCGAGCAGTTGCTCGGGCAGGGCGATATGCTGTTCATGGCCGGCGGCCGGCAGATCACCCGCGTGCACGGGCCTTTTGTCGACGATGCCGAAATCGAGGCGATCGCCCGGCATCTGCGCGCACAGGGCGAGCCGATCTATATCGAGGAGGTTACTTTCGATGAAGACGATGCGGACGCCGATCCTTTCGCGGAAACCGAGGGCTCGGGCGACGATCTCTACGATCGGGCAGTGGCGCTGGTCTGTCGCGAACGCAAGGCCTCGACCAGTTTTGTCCAGCGCCACCTAGCGATCGGCTACAACCGAGCGGCGCGACTCATCGACCGCATGGAGAGCCAAGGCGTTATCAGCTCTGCCGACCGGGTCGGACGACGCGAGGTGCTGGCCGGCGACCAAAGTGCCGCCGGGCATGCCTGACCACCCACTGGCCTGTAGCCACTATGCCAGTTGCTAGGGTCGCCACTACTATCATTGTGGCCACCATGGCTGCTGCTATCACGGTTTTGGTCGGCATTCAGAGCTCTTCGACTGCATCCCCCGATCCCGCAGCGGACCGTGCCGCCATGTCCCGGATCGAGGCCTATCTCAACGGCCTCACCACCGTCCGGGGGCGGTTCCGGCAGATCAACCCGGATGGCGCCCAGACTACGGGCCGGTTCTGGATCTCGCGGCCGGGCCGCATGCGCTTCGAGTATGATCCGCCGGTACCGGTAACGGTAATGTCGGATGGCTCCTGGCTCTATGAGATTGACAGTGACCTTAAGAGCGTCGGCCAGTACCCGCTGAGCGCCACCCCGGCGCGGTTTTTCCTGAAAGAGGATATCTCTCTCGCCGATAACGTCGTTGCCGGTGCGATTGAGCGTCGGAAAGGTACTATTACGGTGACACTGAGGGATTCCGAACGCCTCGATGACGGAACGATCCGCCTTGCCTTTTCCGAGTTGCCGCTCGAGCTTAAGGCTTGGACGGTAACTGACTGGCGCGGCAAGGAAATCGTTGTCATCCTTCACGAAGCCCAATTCGGCGTATCGATAGCACCCGAACTGTTCGAGTTCATCCACCCGTTTCCCGAACCGGAGAACGGCAATTGACCGACGTCTGCTGTTGCGTACCCTTCCGCAGCGGCTATCGTGGCCTTGTCCACACGGCTTCCTGTGGGGAGGCAGCGAGACTGGCGAAACCGGTCGGGGCAGGAGTCTCGACAGACCGGACTCGCGCGCCATTTTGAAAATATTCAAATCCTGCTTCTGATATCGCTCCCGATGCCATGAACTCTTCTGCCAACCCCTCTGCAACGACCGCGTTTTCGTCTTCGATTCCGTCCGGTCCGGCTTCCCTGATCGGCATTCCGGCGAGCACGGATGAGAACGAACTGTTCCGCTTTCACAAGGTTGCCGCCAAGTACGTCGAGGCGGTGATCGACATGGTCGGCGGGATTCCGATCCTTGTGCCTGCCATTGGCGATACGGTCGATATGTGTTGCCTCGCCCCGCGGCTGGACGGACTCCTGTTGACCGGCGGCCGGGCGAATGTCGAACCGGATCGGTATGGGGGCCCGCCGAGCGACGAAGAAACACCCCACGATCCGGCGCGCGATGCGACCACCCTGCCGCTGATCCGGGCTGCCGTTGATTGTGGCATCCCCGTGCTTGCCATCTGCCTTGGCATCCAGGAACTGAATGTCGCCTTCGGCGGCACCCTGCACCAGAAGGTGCACGAGATTGACGGCAAGCGTGATCACCGCATGCGGCGGGACCTGCCGCGTGACAAACGTTTCGATGAGCGTCATCCGATCTATATCAGCTCCGGAGGGCATCTCGACCGTCTGCTCGGAGGCGTTCGCGAGGTCATGGTCAACTCGTTGCACGGACAGGCGGTTGACCGGCCTGGAGACGGTGTGTTTGTCGAGGCGGTCAGCGATGACGGCGTTATCGAGGCGATCAGCATCCCGGATGCGCGGGCACTGACCCTCGGTGTCCAGTGGCATCCCGAGCATCCGACGATTCGGGAAACCTCCATCAACAGGCTGGTATTCGAGGCCTTCGGCGAGGCGGTGCGGACTCGGCGGGAGCGGGGACAAGCCGAATCGATCGGGCTGCGGGCGGCCTAGGTCGGATCTGCGGCAATGGCCGAAACCGGCGCGCACCCGCCCCGGGAGCTGCAGTGCAGGGTGGAGCAGCTCGATTTTCTGACTCACGACATCCGCCGTATCCGCCTCGAGATAGTGAGCGGCGGGCCACTAGTCTTCAGTGCCGGACAGTATGCCAACATGGCCTGTCCCGGACAATCGGGTCGGGATTATTCGATTGCCTCGCTTCCCGATGACCCGGGCCTCGAGTTCCACGTTCGCCGTGGCGGTACTGGGTCAACCTCGCATTTCGTACTCGACGAACTGTCGATCGGAGATCCGGTGGTTGTGCGCGCGCCGATGGGAAGCTCATTCCTGCGCGAGGACCATCGCGGAACTATGCTGTGCGTCGCCGGCGGCTCGGGCATGGCGCCGATGCGCTGCATCGTCGAGGTCGCGCTCCATCTTGATCCGATGCGCCTGCTGCATCTCTATTTCGGTGTGCGCGACGAGAGGGATATCTACTTCGAGGAGCGTTTCCGGGAGCTCGAGGAAAAACATCGGGATTTTCGCTTCACGCCGGTTCTCTCGGAGCCCTCGGGTGCAACCGAACGTCGTACCGGCTTCGTCCACGAGGCGCTCACCGCCGATCTCGGCGATGCCATCTCCCTGGAGGGCGCCAAGGCATACATAGCTGGCCCGCCGGTGATGGTTGAGACGGCGGTCGACCTGCTCAAACAGCGCGGTCTTTCCGAGGAGGATATCCATGCCGACGCCTTCCACTCCGACCCGGCCGCCGCTACGGGCCAGGACTGACCGATGACCGGTTTTGTTATTGAATCCTGGTTTCCGCCCGGTGCCGCCGTTGCCGATGGCGGTGAATTTCCGGTGCGGCGGGTCTTTTGCGTCGGCCGGAACTATGCCGAGCATGCCCGCGAGATGGGTCACGATCCCGACCGCGAGCCGCCGTTCTTCTTCTCCAAGCCTGCCAATGCTGTGATTCCTTCCGGTATCGTGGTTCCCTATCCCGACGAAACTGCCGATCTCCACCCGGAGATCGAGATGGTTGTTGCCCTGAAATCCGGCGGTTTCGCGATCCCCGAAGCATCCGCACTGGATGTGGTGTTCGGTTATGCCGTTGGCCTTGATCTCACGCGCCGCGACATGCAGGCGGGGTTCAAGGATCTTGGCCGCCCCTGGGATATGGCCAAGGGATTTGATCGCTCAGCACCGCTCGCCGCAATCCATCCGGCAGCGTCCGTGGGCCATCCTGAATCCGGGGTAGTGGCGCTCCATGTGAACGGGGAACTGCGCCAGGAAGGGGATCTGGCCCAGATGATCTGGAACGTGCCGGAGACGATCGCCTGCCTCTCCCGTCTCGTTACCTTGCTTCCAGGCGACCTGATTATGACCGGGACACCGGCCGGGGTATCGGCGGTAGTGTCAGGCGATGTCCTGCATGGTCATGTCGACGGGCTCACCGATATTGAGATAACCATCGGCTGACGACTGCCGGCTGACCGCCACCGGCTGACCGTCACACGACGTCCAGCCGATAGCGACCCGATTGTCTGGTCACATGCTTTCAGGCGAGCTGGGCAGAGGGCAGGGGGAACACAGAGAGGGAGAATCCGCGGTGCGTCTGATCACCTGGAATATCAATTCGGTACGCCTCCGGATCGGCCTTCTCGAGCGGCTCGTCGCCGAGGAGGCTCCCGATATCGTCTGCCTGCAGGAAACCAAGGCCCGCGACGAGGACTTTCCTGATGCCGCGGTCCGGGATCTCGGCTTCCCCCATCTGTACTACCGGGGCATGCCCGGCTACAACGGCGTTGCCATTCTCTCCCGGGTTCCACTGGAGTCCGTCACGAAGCTCGACTGGTGCGGCCGCGACGACAGCCGGCACATCTCGGTGGTGTTGCCCGGCGGTATCGAGCTGCACAATTTCTACGTGCCGGCCGGCGGTGATGAGCCTGATCCGGAGAGCAACGAAAAATTCGCCCACAAGCTTGCTTTCCTCGACGAGATGCGCGGGTGGTTCAAAGGCAAGCGCAAGTCATCGCAACCGATGATCCTGCTCGGCGATCTGAACATTGCGCCACTCGAGACTGATGTCTGGTCGCACAAACAGCTACTCAAGGTGGTCAGCCACACCCCGGTTGAGGTTGAGGCGCTGGCGCGCATCCAGGATTCCGCGAACTGGACCGACGCGGTGCGCTATTTCATTCCGCCGGAAGAGATGCTCTATAGCTGGTGGAGCTACCGGGCGCGTGACTGGGAGATCTCGGATCGCGGCCGCCGGCTCGACCACATCTGGGTTACGGGACCGTTGACCGGACAATTGGCTGGCGCGGCGGTTCTGAAGCCGGTGCGCGGCTGGGAGCGCTCCTCCGACCACGCGCCGGTGAGGGTCGATTTCACGCTGTAACCGGTAACGGCCCTCTGGTCGTGGCGATAGTCATTGCGTGCGATTCAGAAACTCGCGCGGCGAGAGAATCTCGACTGGCCCGTATCTTAGGCTCCGGAAAATGTTTCTTGTCGTCCGTCACAGGGATGGCACCTCCAGCTCTCGCTGCTACAAGATAAATCTCGTCAGCAAGATCACGAAGCGTGAATAGACTGTTCGTTTGTTCAATTTTCTTCGCTACTTCCATTATCCGTTCAATGAGACCCACCAGCAGCAGCAGAGGATAGAATCCCCAATGTGCGGCATGGGTGAGACGGCGTTCCCAGGGTTACAGGGCATCGATCCGCGGGCGCGGATTGACCAACCGCCACAGGAAGCGGAACACCAGAAAGCCGGCCAGGAGAATGCCGACGCTCTTGTGAATGACTTGTGAATGAATGGCGCATCCCGATATCAGGGATCCTGGTATTCAAGCTCGGTCATCCAGTACCCGACCCCGACCATCGCCATAACGGCAAGTGCCATGGCCCAGTGAACGCACTGGGCAACGAAGCCATAGCTCCGGTTGGGTTTTTTCAGGCCCATCGCGATTGCGGTCCCTGCTGGTCGAGGCTAGTCGCCGGGACTAGCCGCCGGGGAGTCTAGGCTGTGCGCTCGGTGAGGCAGGCATCGATCGCCTTTTCGAGCTTATCGACGATCTCGCCGATATGGTTCTCGGTGACGATATAGGGCGGTGCCAGCAGGACGTGGTCGCCGGCAGTGCCATCGGCGGTGCCGCTCGTGGGATAGCAGAGCAAGCCGGCTTCCATGGCGTGTGCCTTGAGACGTTCGGCGATCGCGGCCGACCGGGGGAAGGGCTCTTTCGAGGTTCTGTCGCGGACGAATTCGAGAGCCATGAACAGGCCACGGCCGCGGATATCGCCGATATGGGCGTGATTGCCGAAGCGGCCGACAAGCGCGGTGCGTAGCACCTCGCCCATGTGGCGGACATTCTCGAGCAGGCCTTCCTCTTCGATAGCGCGAATCACTGCAACCCCGCCGGCGGCGGCGGTCGCGTGGCTCATATAGGTGTGGCTGTGCATCAGAGCTTGGCTACCGGTGATCATGGGCGCCATCACCGGCTCGGCGGCAAGGACGGCGCTGATCGGCTGATATCCCGCCCCGAGGCCCTTGGCGATAGTAATCAGGTCCGGCGTCGTCTCTTCCTGGGCGATGGCGAACCAGTGGCCCGTACGGCCCATGCCGCACATCACCTCATCCACGATCAGCAACGCGCCGTGACGGTCGCAGATCTCGCGGATACCGCGGAAATAGCCCGGTACCGGTTCGACGCATCCCGTTGTCGCCCCGACGATGGTCTCGGAGACGAAAGCCGCAACCCGATCCGGCCCGAGCCGCTGGAACTCCGCCTCGAGCTCGCTGCACAGCCGTTCGCCGTACTGCTCGTCGGTCTCTCCCGCTTCGCGGAAACGGTAGGGAAAGCAGGGTGACACATGGGACATATCAACGAGTAGCGGTGCGTAGGTTTCGCGGCGGGCGACGTGGTGGCCGATCGAGAGGGCGCCGAGAGTGTTGCCGTGAAAGCTCATGCGTCGGGCGATGAACCGGTCGCGCTGTGGCTCGCCCTTCTCCACGAAGTGCTGTCGCGCAAGCTTCAGAGCGGCTTCCATGGCTTCCGAACCGCTGGAGAAGAACCCGACCCGGCCGTCGCCGAACCCCGGCGGCGCCCGCTGTATCAGCTCTTCGGCGAGTGTCTCGGCCGGCGCGGTGGTGAAGAAGCCGGTATGGGCGTAGGGGACCGCGTCGAGTTGCTCGCGGAGGGCGGCGGTCACACCGGCATGGGAGTGGCCGAGGCAGGAGACGGCAGCACCACTCGACCCGTCGATATAGCGTTTCCCGTCGGTATCGATGAGATAGACGTTCTCGCCGTGGGAGAGCATCGGCGGCCGGGCGGCGAGATCACGGTGAATGACTGATGTCATCGCGTTTCCTTCTTCCTGGCCTTTCAGGTGCGTTCAGGTGCGTTTTTTGCGCGTTTCTTTCAGGCGCGCTTTACCGCAAGCGCAACACCGTCACCGACTGGCAGCATCGCGAAATCTATTCGCTGATCTTCCTGCAGGCGCGCGTTGAACGCCTCCATGACCCCGGCATGCTTGGCGTGTCTGTGGCCAATATCGGGTCTGGCAACCGAACCGCCAACAAAAACGTTGTCGAACACCATCAGGCCGCCGGGCCGCAGCAGATCGAGCCCTGCCTCGTAATAGGCCGCGTATCCCGGCTTGTCGGCGTCGACAAAAATCATATCGAAGCCCTCGGTGAATCCTTCCTTGTGCAGTTTCGGCAGGATATCCGCGACCTCGCCGACCCTGAGGTCGATACGGTCGGCAACGCCGGCTTCCTGCCAGTGGCTGCGGGCAAGGTCATGCGCGGATTCATTTACATCGCAGGCGATCAGGCGGCCATCCAAAGGCATCGCAAGGGCCATCCGGAGCGCGCCGTATCCGGTAAAAGTCCCGAGTTCGAGAATCCGGCGGGCGCCTGTGAGCGTAACGAGGAAGGCGAGCAGCTGTCCGAGTTCCGGCGGGCTCTGCATGAAGCCGTCGGGTCGCTCCGCGGTTTGCATGCGTAGGGCGGCGGCGACATCCGGCTCGCGCACACCCCGGGCGAGGATGTAGTCGTGGATGAAGTCAGCGAGAAACCGGTTCCTGGCGGCCATCGGCGCTGCTTCGCTTCGTTCGGTGAGGGGAGGCCAGACCGCTCGGCCCCAGACAGCTTAACCGTTGCCCTGGTTTGCAGATTGGGCCTTGAGAAGCTGTCCCGTCGTTGCTTCGAGGCGTCGTGCCAGGGCGCGCATGATCTCGATCGCCATGTCGGGGAATTCCCGCATCATGCGGAAAAACGAATCCTTGGTGATCGCCAGCGCCGTCATCTCCTCGGTGACCCGCACGGTTGCGGTGCGCGGTACATCGATCAGGATCCCGATTTCGCCGACGATCTCGTGCTTCTGCAGGCGGGCGACGGGAATTTGCCCATCGTCGGAATCGACGAGAATATCCGCTGCGCCATCGAGGATGATATAGGCGGCGTCGGACAGGTCGCCCTGGTGGAATAGTTCGCGACCGTCAGGGAAGGTGAGGCGTTCGCTGGTAAAGGCGAGGAGCTTCAGTTGGGCCGCGTCGACCTTTTCGAACAGCGGGATGCGGCGCAGGGCACCGACTTCCTCATTCAGGCTCATGAGTTTCTTTCTCCTATTGCTCGTTGAGGAGCGCCTGCAGGGCGCTGCCTTCCCGATCGATCTCCTCGAAGCTTCCCGTTTCCTCGATTCGGCCGGAGCGCATGACAACGACCTGTTTGAACTGTCGTGCCAGATCCGCCCGGTGCAAGGACCAGATGACGCCACGGCCCTCGAACTCCCGGAGCAGATTATCCATGATGCGGGTCTGCGTGACGGCATCCAGACTCGCTGTCGCGTCGTTCAGAACGAGGATGTCCGGGCGCTTAAGCACGGCGCGTGCAAGCGCGAGTTTCTGGCGCTGGACGGCGCTGAGCCGGCCACCGCCGATACCGGCGTGCAATTCCATGCCGGCCATCGTGATTTCGTCGCGCAAGCCGAGGCTATCGATCACCTCGACAATCAGCTGATGGACGCGATTGGCCGCACCGGCCTGTCCGTAGACAACCTTGCCGAAGAGGATATTGTCCTGAATCGAGGATGAAGGGCTGTATTTCTCGGCATCGAAGAAGATCAGAGAATCGCGCAATGATTCGGGAATGTTCTCGGCGAAATAGTGGCGCGCCGAGAGCAGCCGCTCCTGCATGGCGTCGTCGATGATGCCAAGGCGATGGCGGGAAGGCTGGAGCTTGAAGGGCAGGGACAATATCTGGGTTTTTTCCTCCGCGCTCAGTGATTCGACCCCCTCCTCGCTGATGCGTGAAAGCAGGGCCTGGAAGACAGGCAGATCGTCTGAGCCGATGAAGCTGAACTGTTCGAAGAACTCATGGCCTGGAGGCAGGTCCGAAAACAGCTCGATCATCGTCGTGGCCAGCGTCAGACCGGCTTCAAGCATCGCGTCGGTCAGCTCCTGTTTTTCGAGAACTTCGAGCACGTAGGGGTTCTCGGCCAGCCGGTCCATGTTGAAGATATCGTCGACAGGGGCGCCGAACAGGAGGTTTTCGGCGACCGTGGCGTTGGTGTTGTAGCAGTCGATATCGAAACTCTCGACTTGCGAGGCGATCTCCGGATCGGCGAGGCGCTCACGGAACAGGGTGCGGGCCTCAAGCAGACGCTCGGCAAGGCCGTCGGCGGTGCGCGGGTCGAGAGCGACACGCAGACCGAACTCGTAGACGTCATTCTCGAGGTCGACCATTTTCAGCGTCTCGAACAGCCTCGGCCGGAGATCATCCTGCTTCGGCCCGTCCGTGGCTTCGGCACCCGTGGCTTCAGCGCCCGTGATTTCAGTGGCTGCGGTTTCTCCAAGTGCTGCTTCGTAGTCGATCCAGTCGGCCTCGAGGTCGTCGGTCGTATTGCCCGAAGCCAGGGCCTCGGTCAGTCTCCGCTGGTTCGCCTTCTCGTCCTCCGGCTCCGGCGCCTCTCGCGTCACCCGGTGTTTGAGGCCGTAGAGCAGATTGTCCCGGACCGTGGCCGCGAACACGGTCGCGCTAGCGCCTACATAGGCAATCCTGCGGCCGGTGACGGCCTCGTGCAGCCGGTTGGCGGCGGTGCCGCCGAAGGCGAGTTGGCCCGAGCTCGCAAAGCTGATCCGAGCAAGCAAGGCGGCGAGGTTTTCGCGCCCGGATCCGGCGAGACCGACAACGGCGACATGATGGTCCCACGGGAAGGATAGCGAGACGCTGTCGACGAGGATGCCTCCGGTGTCGTCCTGGAGACTCAGTCCGGCCGCGGCGATCTCGCCACGCAGCGGTTCGACCGTTTCGGGTGGACTCTCCTGAAGCGCCTCGTCGAGCATCTCCGGCGGGTTGAACTGCTGGGTCACCTGGTCGTACTTGATGCGAGCATCTTCCCGGCGCTGGTAGAAGTTGAGCAGTTCCTTCCACGGCGCCGCCAGATCCTTGTGGGCCGCGATCGCCGCCATCAGCGTGCCGATCTGGAGGTCCCCGCCGATAACCAGATAGCCGCCGATGGCGTAGAAGCAGAACGGCCCGAGCTGGTTGATCGAATTATTGAGGAACTTGATGATGAACTTCCAGATGAAGATCCGGAGGCGCACTTCGTAAATCTGGCCGAGGCGGTGCGAGAACCCGGCTTTCTCGTAGGCCGAGGCATCGTTGGCATGCACCTCCTCGATACCCGACACGGTTTCGCTGATGCGGTCGGAGAGGCGGCGAACGAGGCGAACCCGTTCCTTGCCGAACTCGTTCACGCGTCGCTGCAGCTTGGGGATGATGTAGAACTGCAGCGGGTACAGCGCGATCGCGGCCACCGCCATGACCCAGTTCTGGATCATCAGGAAAGTCAGGATGACGATGAGATAGCCGCCCTGGAAGATGGGCAGCTTGAAGGCGTCGGCGATGAAACCGCCAAGTGGCTCCACCTCGGCCGTGATCATGGTGATGATCTCGCCCGGGGAGATCTTGCGGAAATGCGGTAGCGGGAACCTCAGGACACGCCGGTACAGATCGTAGCGCAGACGCCGCAGCATCCGCTCGCCGGTCTGGCCACTATAGACGTTGATGACGTATTTGAAGCTCTGGTTGACGACCACCAGGGCGAGGAATCCGCCGCAGAGGAAAAACAGGAACTCGATCTGGTTGAAGGATGTCCCGAAAAACTCGACCGGATAATCCCCATCCTTGGCCTGGATGACGTCATTGACGATCATCTTGGGCAATTCGTAGAAAGCGTAGAGAAAGGGGAAGGACGCAAAGGCGATCAGCGTCAGCAGGATCTGCTGAGGCAGGGAATACTTCACTACGTAACGGTAGATGGTCTTTTCCATCAGTATCCCGTCAGTATTCCATCCGGCCGCCGGCGTCGATTTGGCCTGGCGGGTGCCCTCAGGCAGGTTCCGTGCAAGTTACAGACCGCGGGCGCGGTCTGGCAAATCCGCCGCCGTGTTGCGGGCGAGGCCGCGGGACGCCTAATCTTGGCGTCGGCATTCCCGCACCCCATATACCGATAATCGATGCGACGGCAGTGAGTGTACAGTAAGCGTTAAGGTGCAACGGATAGAAAACATGGTCAGCACCGGCACGAGAACGGGTTCCAGAAACGGTTCGAGAAGCGGAAAGGGCAGCGGCGCCCGCATCCTGATCTACAGCCATGACAGCTTCGGGCTCGGCCATCTCCGGCGTTGTCTGACTATCGCGCACGCTCTCGTCCAGAATGACCCGGCGTGTTCGGTAGTCATTCTCTCCGGCTCGCCGGTCATCGGCCGTTTCGGTTTTCATGGCCGGGTCGACTTCGTGCGCGTGCCCGGCGTCGTGAAGCGCAGCGACGGCAGCTACACATCCCACAGTCTCGGCATCAACGTCGGCGAGACCATCGCCATGCGGTCGGCGATCATCCGCGAGACTGCGCGTGCCTTCGATCCCGACTTGCTCATCGTCGACAAGGAACCACTCGGCCTGCGGGGCGAGCTCGGTGCGACCCTCAAGGACCTCAAGAAACGGGGGACGCCTTTGATCCTGGGCCTGCGCGACGTGATGGACGAGCCTTCGTTGCTGGCCCCGGAGTGGAAGCGCAAGAATATCCTGCCGGCGCTGATCGATCTCTATGATGAAATCTGGGTCTACGGCCTGCCGCAGATATGCGACCCTCTGGCCGGCCTCGATATGCCGGCCTCGGTCCACCGGCGCACGGTGTTCACCGGCTATCTGCATCGTGAAATCCAGGGATCTCCGGCCTCGACTGCCGTGCCGTTGCCCGAGGAACCTTATCTCCTGGTTTCGCCCGGCGGCGGCGGCGACGGTGACGCCCTTGTCGACTGGGTGCTCCGGGCCTACGAGCACGACATGGCGCCGTTACTGCCAGCCGTGATCGTGTTCGGTCCTTTCATGCCACAGAAGGAGCAGGCGGTGTTCGTGCGTCGGGCGGCGCTGCTGCCGAAGGTCGAAACCCGGATTTTCGATACCGCAATCGAACGCCTGATCGCCGACGCCGCCGGTGTCGTCGCCATGGGCGGCTACAACCTGTTTTGTGAAATCCTGTCCTTCGACAAGCGCGCCCTGATCGTCCCGCGGACCCGGCCGCGCCTCGAGCAGTTCATCAGGGCCGCGAGTGCTCAGAAGCTTGGCATCCTATCGATGCTGGTCGATGACGGGGAACGCTCGCCGCAGACGATGGCAACAGCGCTGCGGCGCCTGCCGTTGCAGAATCCGCCCTCGGATGTGGTGGTTCCTGGCCTGCTCGACGGGGTCGAGAGCGTCACCCGCCTTGCCCGGCGCTGGATCGGGACGGGCATTGCACCCCGACGCGGTGTTGCGGTCGCTGCCACCGGCACCGCTGACGCCACGACCGCCGGCCCTGCAGCCATCCCCACATCAGCTTCCCGGACAGGGCGATGAGCGGCACCGTTGCTGTCGTCCTGAAGGGGTATCCCCGGCTCTCCGAAACCTTCATCGCCAACGAGATCCGGGCGCTGGAAGAGCGCGGCCTCGATCTTTATCTCGTTTCCCTGCGCCATCCGACCGACCGTATCCGCCATCCCGTGCACGCGGAAATCCACGCCCCGGTCCTTTACCTTCCGGAATATCTGTGGCGTGAGCCGGTGCGGGTCTGGCGCGGCTGGCGGGTGGCGCGGCGTCTTGCGGGCTATGCGGCGGCGCGGCAACTCTGGCTCCGCGATCTTCTGCGGGATCTCTCGCCCAACCGGATCCGGCGCTTCGGCCAGGCTCTTGTGCTCGCTCGCGAACTGCCTCCCGGCATAGTCCATATCCATGCTCATTTCCTGCACACCCCGGCTTCGGTCGCCCGCTATGCGGCGCGGCTTTGCGGCCTCGCCTGGAGCGGCTCGGCGCACGCAGTCGATATCTGGACCGCTCCGGAATGGGAAAAGCGGGAGAAGATTGCCGACTGTTCCTGGCTGGCCGTCTGTTCCGGGCCGGCCCATCGCCATCTCGAGGCGCTGGCGCCACCGAGATCGGGACGCGTTGCACTCATCCCCCACGGGCTCGACCGCAAGCGCTTCCCGGTGCGCTCGCAAATCGATCGCACCGACCACGATAGCAGTGATGATATCTGTGACGGGAGCAATGCCGCCGACCCGCTGGTGATTCTCTGTGTGGGTCGAGCAGTGGCAAAAAAAGGCCATGACGTCCTGCTCGCAGCGCTCGCCCGCCTGCCTTCCGATTTGCACTGGCGGTTGGTCCATATTGGCGGTGGCCCTCTGACCGCAAAACTGCGCCGGCAGGCGGCCGCGGTCGGAATCGGCGAACGGATCGACTGGCGCGGCGCTTGTTCGCAGGATGCAGTGCTTGCGGCTTACCGCGAAGCGGATCTGTTCGTCCTGGCTTCTCGGATCCTTGCCGACGGGAATCGGGACGGATTGCCGAACGTTCTGCTCGAGGCGATGAGCCAGGGCCTGACCTGTATCGCTACGGATGTGTCGGCAATTCCGGAAGTGATCGAGGATGGGGTCACCGGCCGGCTGGTGCCGCCAGAAAACCCCGAGGCGCTGGTGGCGGCGGTGGAAGAACTCGCCCGTGATCCGGCGACGCGGCAGCGCTTGGCGGCGGCGGCGGAGCGCCGTGTCGACCGGAAGTACGGATTTGCCACCGGCATCGATGCGATTGCAGCACATTTTGCGGCCTGTCTTCCCGCCAATGCGGCCTCCATCCAGACTTCTTCCACCCAGACCACCCCCAAGCAGGCATCGCCCGGGCAGGTATCGCCCGAGCTCGCCGCACCACCCCGCCGCCAGGCAGCGGTCTGAGGCGGCACGGTTCCCGCGCTCTGCGTTGCACCGGTTTGCATTGCACTGGCTCGCATCCGCTTGTATTCGGCTTATTGCCTCTTGATCTCTTGCTCTTGATCTCTTGATCTGATGCGCATCGCCTTTCACGCCCCGATGAAACCGCCGGACTGGCCGACGCCGTCAGGCGATCGCACCATGGCGCGTCTCCTGTGTCGAGCGCTTGCGCTGGCAGGGCACGAGCCGGTGCAGGCAGCCCGGCTCCGTTGCTATGACGGAACCGGTGATGCGGTACGGCAGCGCCGTCTGGGCGACATCGGCGCAAAGCTCGCCGATCGACTGGTCAGACGCTGGCGGTGTCTGGCACCAGCCGACCGTCCCGGACTCTGGTTCACCTATCACGTCTACCACAAGGCACCGGATTGGATCGGCCCGACCGTCGCGCGCGCTCTCGGGATTCCCTATGTGATCGCCGAGGCGTCATTCGCACCCAAGCGCCGGGATGGTCCCTGGGCCATCGGCCACCGCCAGGCCGCCCTCGCGATCGCCGCCGCTGATTGTGTCCTCGGCCTGAACAATACCGACAGAGCCTGTGTTTTGCCGCTGCTCCGCGATCCCGGAATCTGGACGCCGATGCTGCCCTTTCTCGATATTGCGCCCTTCGCTGCGGCCGCCAAAGAGAGAGACGCACATCGCCACCGTCTCGTGGAACGCCTTGGCTTGGCACCGGGAACCACCGTCCTGCTCGCTGTTGGCATGATGCGGCCGGGTGACAAGCAACATTCCTGGCACTGCCTGGCCGAGACGCTTGGCGCACTCCGGGCGGCGATCGGATCCAGAGCCGGAGCCAGGGGAAATGTGGGGAGCTGGACGCTGGTTGCAGCCGGTGACGGTGTCGAGAAGGATGCGGTGATGCGCGCCTTTGCGGCGTTCGGGACGACGGTGCAGTTTCTTGGACGCGTCCTGCCTGATGACATGCCCGGTCTCTATGCCGCAAGCGATCTCCTGGTCTGGCCGGCAGTCGGTGAGGCCTGGGGTATGGCCCTGCTCGAGGCCCAAGCGGCCGGTTTGCCGGTGGTGGCCGGGCGCAGCGGCGGTGTCGGCGATGTCGTGGTGGACGGAAAAACCGGGATTCTGGTTCCCGCCGGTGATGCACAGGCGCTGGCTGGCACGATTGCAGACATGCTTTGCGACAAGGCGATGCGGGTGTCCTGCGGCACAGAGGCATCCCGGTATGTGAGCAAGCGACATTCGCTGGAAGGGGCGGCGCAGCGCCTCGGGGAAATCCTGCGCTTCGCCGGAGACTGCCAATGACAGGCAGAGCGGTGGCAGAGCGGTGACGGACGAGACGGTATTGGGCGAGGATGCGGTAATCCCGGTTGCCGTGATCCGGCACGGCGCGACCGATTGGAGCGTCGAGAAGCGCTTCCAGGGCCACGTTGACCGACCGTTGAGCGGAACGGGGCGCAAGGCAGTGTCGCGCTGGTGTGTCCCGGCGCGGTTCTGCGATTTCGATTGGATGACCAGCCCACTGCTCCGAGCCCGGGAGACGGCGGGATTGCTTGGGCTGGATGCAAAAACCGAACCACTGCTGGCGGAGATGCACTGGGGCGCATGGGAGGGGTACACGCCGGCAGAACTGCGCGCGGAGCTCGGTGCGGAAGCTTACGCGCACGAGGAGGCGCAAGGCCTCGATCTGCGCCCCGAGGGCGGCGAGAGCCCGCGCGAGGTGCAGCGACGCGTTGCGCAATGGCTCGCCGAGGTGCACACCATCGGCCGGCCGGTTGGTGCCGTTGCTCACAAGGGGATTGCAAGGGCGCTACTCTGTCTCGCCACGGGCTGGGACATGACGGGCCGGCCGCCGCATAAGCTCGATTGGGCGTGCCTGCACCTGTTCGGGGTTAGACAAGGCGGGGATGTGCGCATCGTTGCGCTGAACATTCCTCTCGACAGTGGCATCGATCCATGATGGGAGTCCGCATGATCGGAGTCCGCATGATGGGAGTCCGGGTCATGTCCGTTACTGCGCGGCATGGCGGTGACGCCCGGGCACAACCGGAAGGTCCACTTTACCGTCCCGTATGCGCACTCTTCTCTCGGCGTGTTCGCCTCAAAGGCGCCGGCTGGAAACCTGGCATGGCCGCAGGACTACAACGCGCCGGAGGTAACGCGCTGGCGGTGATCTTCCTGTGCCGCCGGGGCACCATGTCCTGTGACTGGATTACACGCAACTTTCCGCACGTAACCTTGCGACACCATGACGATTTGGCCCGAATTATTGCCGAGGGTCGAAGAAGACAGAGCTTATGCCTGTATGGTTGCGCAGCCGGATGCAAGGTTTCTCGCTATCGATCACCCCGAACGGATTTTCGAGCCGACAGACGATAGAATAGATCTTGACAGCGAAGCCTTCGCGCTTCGTCGGGGCGATCCCGGGGCGTTGAATTTCTTCGACAACTGGATGCCGACGCAGCAACTGAGCGGGTGGCTCGAAGAGCGCCACCACTACTGGTTTGGTTCGGTTCGGCAGCCGTTCGTGGAAGGATTGGATCCCGGATTCAAAGGAAGCACAATGAACACCGATAATGCCCACAATACCCGGCCGAGATTGGCCATGATTCCGGGTGACGCCAACGGTATCGGGCCGGAACTCCTGGTCCGTCTCCTTGCCCGGCCGGACACCCCGGAACGCGCCGATATCCTGATCATCGCCGACCCCTGCCTGATCGCGCGTGGCGAGCGCGATGCGGGATGTGAAGTGGAATTGCGGGAGATCGCCGGGCGGGATGCGTTTGCCGCAACAGAAGATCCGGCGGGTATGTCGGCGAATGGGCCGGCCTTGCTGCCCTGCGCCTTCATCGATGAAGACGAGATCACGCCCGGGGAGATCTCCGTTGCGGCCGGGCGTGCAACCCTGCGTACGCTCGATATTGCTCTCGAGGCCGCCCGCGACGGCGTTGTCGACGGGATTCTCTTCGCACCCTTCAACAAGCAGGCGATGATCGCAGCCGGTCTCGGCCATGAGGACGAACTTCACTACATGGCAGAATTTCTTGGCCATGACGGCCATGCCAGCGAGCTCAACGTGATGGGCGATCTGTGGACCAGCCGGGTGACCAGCCATGTGGCGCTGAAGGAGGTGGCCGGCATGATCGGTGAGGATGGGATCCTGGACGCCGTTCGCCTCGTGCACGACCAGCTGCGCATGTCCGGGGTGGCGCGACCGCGCATCGGCGTCTGTGCCCTCAATCCTCATGCCGGCGATGGCGGCGCCTTCGGGATGGAGGAGATCGAGGTGATCGCGCCGGCGGTTGAGCGGGCCTGCAGCTTCCAGTTTGACGTCTCCGGCCCTTGGCCCGCCGATACGGTGTTTCTCAAGGCAACGGCGGGCGACCTGGATGCGGTGGTGACGATGTATCACGACCAGGGCCAGATCGCGATGAAGCTGCTCGGTTTCGACAAGGGCATCACCGTGCAGGGTGGCCTCCCGGTGCCGGTGACGACGCCGGCCCATGGCACCGCTTACGACATTTCCGGCGCCGGCCGGGCAGACCCCGGCGCGATACAGGCGGCCTTCGAACTGCTGCTGCGGATGACGACGGCAGGGCCGTCTTTCCGGGTCAGAGTCTGAACGCGGCGGTCAGCGGCTGGCGGCTTATACCTGCTGCCGGGCGCGGCGGTGGCGGATCAGTGCAAGACTCCAGATATAGGCGAGCCAGCCCGACAGGATTGCCCAGGGGATCGAGCCAACGAGCATGCTCAACCCCCAGTCGATGGCGAGCAATCTGAGCCAGGTTTCCAGCGTTTCTGCAAATCCAGCATCGGCGGTGAAGGTCCTGGTCCAGATTTCGATGAAGTGGGCAGAACCTGTAAGATCTTCGAATCGCCCGAACATCACCTGTCCGGTCACGAAGAACAGGTAGTAGAGCGGCAACAGGGTGAAGACGTTCGAAATCCAAGTCCAGATGAGGCCGTGGATCAGGCTGAAACGCCAGCCAAACAGGCCCCGTGCGCACAGCCACACGATGAAGACGATGCCCATCTGGATCCCGACGACCGGCGTCATGGCGATCCCGGTACCGACCATCACGCCGCGCGCGGTGTATTCGGGAGTGTGCCGGCTGCGCATGACGGGGATGACCAGCCGGTAGCGCAACATCCGCCTGAGCCGAGCCCAGCATCCGGATTTTTGCAACTGCTGGGGAAGCGTCGTTCTGCCCATCCGCTGGTCGCCCGCCTCAGACACTCACCGCACCAAATCCCGCGGCGAGGGGCGGGATCGCGGTGACGGCGAGACCGAACCACTTGTTGGACCGGAACTTGGCGAGGCAGTTCTCCGGCCGTGCCAGGTCGACCCGCCAGATCTGCCAAGCCGGATGCAGGCCGACAAGCGCAACGAGGATCAGGGCGGCGGGCTCGAAACCAGCAGCGACAAGGGCGAGGCCGAGGAACACGAGTGCAAGCATGAAGAACAGCGCGATCCAGAGTCGGCTGCGGTCACCGAACAGGATGGCGGTGGAACGGATGCCGACCAGCGCGTCGTCCTCGTGGTCCTGGTGCGCATAGAGGGTGTCGTAGGAAATGGTCCAGCAGATTGCTGCAGCGTAGAGCAGGAAGGCGGGGGTGGCGAGATGTCCGGTCGCGGCGCTCCAGCCCAGGATCGCCCCCCAGCTGAAGGTCAGGCCGAGCCAGGCCTGCGGCCAGTGCGAGACGCGCTTGACCAGAGGGTAGACAGCGACAAGGCCAAGCGAGGCGACGCCGAGCCAAATCGTCAGGCGGTTGAACTGCAGCAGAACTGCAAGGCCGGTGAGAAAGAGCAGCCCCATCCAGAACGCTGCCTGGAGAAGCGTGACCGTGCCGGCGGCGAGCGGCCGGTGGGCGGTGCGCGCCACCTTTTGGTCGAGATCGCGATCGAGGATGTCGTTCCAGACGCAACCGGCGCCGCGTGTCAGCACGGCACCGATACCCATCAGCGCGCCGTATGCGACGAGCCCCGTCCAGGGAGTCTCGGCGAACCCTGCGGCCCCGGCCATCGACAGGCTCCACCAGCAAGGCAGTAGCAAAAGCCAGCTCCCGATCGGGCGGTCGAGGCGGGCGAGGATCAGGTAGGGCTTGAGTGTGGCGGGGGTGAGTTTCAGCAGCAGACCGTCGGCGACGATGTCGCTGGCGCTGGCGCTCCCTCTCGCGCCGCCCGGCGGACTTCCAGACGCAGTACCCGATCCGGCATCTGGTCCGGCACCGAGTCCGGCACCGAGTCCGGTGGTGCGCCGTGTTTGTGCCGGTTTCATCATGCCACTATGTTGGCTGAGCGGGGAGCGTTGCTCAAGTGAGGCGCGAATGGCGGGAGCCCGGCGCATGGAGGCGCGATTGTTCGTCGAGCAGGATTTGGCGACCGGGAGAACGCTGGAACTTGGTGTTGGGCAGGCTCGTTATCTCCACAACGTCCTGCGGCTCGTGCCCGGTGCCGAGGTTGCACTCTGCAACGGCCGCGATGGGGAATGGAGCGCCCTTATCGAGACCCTTGACAGGCAATCGGCGCGGCTGGCTCCGGTTTCGATGCTGCGCCCGCAGCGGGCAGAGGCCGATCTGTGGCTTGTTTTTGCCCCCCTCAAGCGGGCGGCGCAGGCAACCCTGCTGCGCCAGGCGGTCGAGCTCGGCGTTGCCGGTCTGCAGCCGGTTATCACCCGACACAGCGCGGTGCGAAAGCTCAATGCAGAGCGTATGCGCAGCCAGGCGATCGAAGCGGCTGAGCAGTGCGAACGGATGACGTTGCCGGAAATCCGCAACCTTGCGCCACTCGAACAGATTCTGGTGGACTGGCCGCATGACCGGCGTCTTGTGGTCTGCGTCGAGCGGCATGAAAATTTACCGGTCACCGTGGCGCCGATCCTTGATATTTTTGCCCAGGCTGGCAGCCAAACAGGTGGCCAAACGGGTAACTGGGCGGTAATGACCGGTCCCGAGGGCGGTTTCGCGCCCGAGGAGCTCGAGATGTTTGCCAGGTTTCCCTTCATCTCCTGTGTCACCCTGGGTACGCGAATCCTGCGCGCCGACACCGCGGCGACGGCGGCGCTGGCCTGCTGGCAGATGGCTCTTGGCGAAGGTCGGGATACATGACGGTTTCCCTGGAGATCCCTGCCGGGACAATAGCGCAATCCGGCGGCGGCGATGCGGTGCCGATCACCGGCAAGGACCAGCTGGTCGCCTATGTGGCCGGAGGCTGCCGGCCCACTGATGCGTGGCGCATCGGCACCGAACACGAAAAATTCCCCTACGACCTGAAGACCCTGCGACCGCTCTCCTACGCCGGCTCGCCTGGCATCGGCACCCTGCTTGAGGGAATGACGCGCTTTGGATGGAAGCCGACGCGTGAGGGCGAGAACACGATTGCGCTCGACCATCCGCAGCGGGGCTCGGTCAGCCTCGAGCCGGCAGGGCAATTAGAGTTGTCCGGGGCGCAGCTGGAGACGGTGCACCAGACCTGCGGCGAGGTGCAGGAACACCTCGAGCAGGTGAAGCAGGTCTCGGACGAGATCGGCGCCGGCATGCTCGGTCTTGGCTTTGATCCTAAATGGGGACGCGACGATGTCGACTGGATGCCCAAGGGGCGCTACCGGATCATGCGCGACTACATGCCGCGCAAGGGCGATCACGGTCTCGACATGATGACGCGCAGCTGCACCGTGCAGGTCAATCTTGACTACGCCTCCGAGGCCGACATGGTTGCCAAGATGCGGGTCGGGCTCGCGCTGCAGCCGGTCGCAACAGCGCTGTTCGCCAACTCGCCCTTTACCGACGGTAAACCGAACGGGTATCTCAGTTATCGCAGTTTTATATGGACCGACACGGATCCCGACCGCTGCGGCATGTTGCCCTTCGTGTTCGACGAGAACTTCGGTTTCGAGGCCTGGGTCGATTACGTGCTCGACGTACCGATGTATTTTGTCTACCGGAGCGGCCACTACGTCGATGTCAGCGGGCATTCTTTTCGCGATTTCATGGCCGGCCGTCTCGCCGGGTTCGAGGGTGAGATCCCGACAATGAAGGACTGGGCCGACCAGCTGACGATGCCGTTCCCGGAAGTGCGCTTGAAGCGGTTCATCGAGATGCGCGGCGCCGATGGCGGGCCGTGGCGCCGGCTCTGCGCGCTACCGGCGCTCTGGGTGGGATTGCTCTACGACCCAACCGCCCTCGACGAGGCCTGGCAGCTATGCCGCGACTGGAGCGCAGAAGAGCGGGAAAACCTGCGCAACACAGTGCCGAGGACAGCGCTCAAGACGCCGTTTCGCGCGGGCACGGTGCAGGATCTGGCGCGGGAGATGGTCGCGATTGCCCGGCGTGGCCTCGCGCGCCGCAACCGGCGCAATACCTTCGGCGACGATGAGAGCATCTATCTCGCCGAGATCGAGGATATCGCCGAATCCGGGGTCACCTCCGCCGAACGCCTTCTTGAGGCTTTCGAGAAAGAGTGGGGCGGCGACATCGATCGTGTCTACGCCACCGAGTCCTACTGACGTAGCCCGGCTTTGACGCAATCCGGTTTGTTTGCGCTTTTCCGGCGCCCGCCGCAGGCGACGGTCAAACCGCGGTGCCGCCGACCGTCAGCCCGTCGATCCGCAGGGTTGGCTGTCCCACACCCACCGGCACACCCTGGCCATCCTTGCCGCAGGTGCCGATACCGGGATCGAGCGTCGTGTCGTTGCCGATCATCGCCACCCGTTTCAGCACATCCGGGCCGTTCCCGATCAGGGTTGCGCCTTTGACCGGCGCGCCTTTCTTGCCGTTCTCAATGCGATAGGCCTCAGTGCAGGTAAACACGAACTTGCCGCTGGTGATGTCGACCTGGCCGCCACCGAAGCTGACCGCATAGAGGCCATCCGAGACGGAGGCAAGAATCTCCTCGGGGTCAGCCGTGCCGTTCTCCATGCGGGTGTTGGTCATGCGGGGCATCGGCGCATAAGCGTAGGACTCGCGTCGACCGTTGCCGGTCGCTTCCTGTCCCATCAGCCGGGCGTTTATGCGATCCTGCATGTAGCCGACGAGAACGCCGTCCTCAATTAGCGTGGTTGAGGCAGTCGGCGTGCCTTCGTCGTCGATGACCAGCGAGCCCCGCCGTTCGGGCAGCGTGCCGTCGTCGACAACCGTCACCCCGGGCGCGGCAACCCGCTCGCCGAGCAGGCCAGAAAAAGCCGAGGTCTGCTTGCGATTGAAGTCACCTTCGAGACCATGGCCGACCGCTTCGTGCAGCAGGATGCCAGGCCAGCCGGGGCCGAGCACCACCTGCTGCTCGCCGGCCGGGGCAGCGATGGAGTCGAGATTGACGAGAGCCTGGCGCAACGCCTCGTCGGCGGCGTTCTGCCAGGTTCCGGTCTCGAATAGGGTGGTGTAGCCGGTACGGCCGCCAGTGCCGTAACTGCCGCTTTCCATGCGTTCGCCGTCGCGGGCGACGACCGAGACGTTGAGGCGCACGAGGGGGCGGATATCGGCAGCCCGGTAGCCGTTGGGGCGGAGGATCTGGATTGCCCGCCAGCTTCCCGATAGCCCGACGGTCACCTGCGCGATCCGCGGCTCCTTGCGGCGCAACCAGCCATCGATCTCGCCGAGCAGCGTGACCTTATCTTCAAAGCCGATCTCGGCCAGCACGTCATCGGGATCGTAGAGGCGGGCATTGGTACCCCGGGGCGGCGCTGCGATCTCACCGGAGCGGCCGGCGCGGACAGCCTGCACGGTTTTGCCGGCGCGGGCGATCGCGTCTTCCGACATTTCCGAGGAATGCGCATAGCCGACGGCGTCCCCGGAGACCGCACGCAGGCCGAAGCCCTGCTCGGTATCGAAACTGGCAGTGCGGATGCGCCCGTCATCGAAGACGAGGGCCTCCGACCGGCTCGATTCAAGAAACAATTCACCGTCGTCACAGGCGGCGAGGTGCTCGGAAACGATACCCTCGACGCGCCGCCGGTTGAGGCCGGCCTGGCCGAAGAAAAGCTCGTCGGTTTTTACAAGGTCATTCATGGGGCCAAGACTATGTCTCCAGACTGCGTTGCGCGCAACAGCTTGCCCCGGAAGTGAGGCTGGATCCAGGACGGGATCCAGGGCGGAATCGGAGGGCGAATCGGAGAGTGAATCCGGGGGACAACGCCTTGCCGATGCGCCGCCATGTTGCTATGACAGAGCACGAGCGCGAGCCAATGGGCGGCCCTGATAGCGGGATTGTCAAGAAACGGCCGCGGCAGGGGTTTTCGGTCATCCGGCACACGGAGAGAACGGCGTGTTGAGGACTATCAGGACAAGGGTTTGGGCTGGTGTTTGCGCGGGGTTTTCCGCCCTCGTGGCGGGACCCGGTGCAATGGCGGGTGAACCGCTGCCCTGGCAGCTGGGGCTCCAGGCTCCGGCATCTCCGGTGGCGCAGCAGATTGATTTCTTTCATGACGTTCTTATGATCGTCATTACCGTGATCACGATCTTTGTTCTCGGGTTGTTGCTTTACGCTTGCTGGCGCTTCCGGGCAGCAAAAAATCCCACACCCTCGACAACCACCCACAACACGTTGCTCGAGATCCTGTGGACCGCGATTCCGGTGGTTATTCTCGTCATCATCGCCATTCCCTCGATAAAGCTCCTGTATTACGCCGACCGGATCGAGGATGGCGACATGACGCTCAAGGTGGTCGGCCACCAATGGTACTGGGAGTACCAGTATCCCGACCACGGCAACCTCACCTTCGACGCCAACATGATCCCCGAAAGCGAGCTGAAACCGGGACAGCGGCGCTTGATGGAGACCGATAATCCGGTGGTCCTGCCTGCGGGTCGCAAGATTCGGTTGCTCCTGGCCTCCTCCGACGTGCTCCACAACTGGGCCGTGCCGGCGCTCGGCGTGCGCCTCGACAATGTACCGGGCCGGCTTAACGAAACCTGGGTGGAGATCGACAAACCCGGCAAGTACTACGGGTTCTGCTCCGAGCTCTGCGGGGTCAACCATTCCTTCATGCCGATCATGATTCAGGCCGTACCGCCGGCCGAGTTCGATGCTTGGGCGGCCGAGGCGCAGAAGCGTTTTGCCCGCAGCGGCGGACCGCCCGTCACCGAGCCGGTCAAGATCGCCCGGAACCTAGCGGCGAAGACCGTCAATCATGTCCGATAGGGTTCGGGGAAGGGACACAAAGGCTGAGGAACGCGAACGATGACCGCTGAAGCGACGGCCGACCACGGCTACGGCAGCGACCCGCACGCCCCTTCGGGCATTATTCGGCGCTGGCTTTATTCGACGAACCACAAGGACATCGGCACGATGTACCTGTTGTTCGCGATTATCGCCGGCCTGATCGGCGGCGCTTTCTCTGTCTACATGCGCCTCGAGCTGATGGAGCCGGGTGTCCAATATATGGTCACCGCCGATGGCGAACCCGATGGCCATCTGTGGAATGTCTTCATTACTGCGCACGGCCTCATCATGGTCTTTTTCGTGGTCATGCCGGCCCTGATCGGCGGTTTCGGCAACTGGATCGTGCCGCTGCTGATCGGCGCCCCCGACATGGCCTTCCCACGCATGAACAACATCAGCTTCTGGTTGCTGGTGCCGTCCTTCATGCTGCTCCTGGGCTCGGCCGTGATCGGCGGTGGGGCAGGAACCGGATGGACCGTCTACCCGCCGCTTTCCAGCACGGGCGGTTTTGGCCATGACGGCCCGGCCGTCGACATGGCGATCTTCGCCCTGCATCTTGCGGGCGCCTCCTCGATCCTCGGTGCCATCAACTTCATCACCACAATTTTCAACATGCGCGCGCCAGGCATGACCCTGCACAAGATGCCGCTTTTCGTGTGGTCGATCCTGGTCACCGCTTTCCTGCTACTGCTGTCGCTGCCGGTGCTCGGCGGCGCCATCACCATGCTGCTGACTGACCGCAATTTCGGAACCGGTTTCTTCCGCGCCGACGCCGGCGGTGAACCGGTACTGTTCCAGCACTTGTTCTGGTTCTTCGGCCATCCCGAAGTCTACATCATGATCCTGCCGGGCTTCGGCATCGTCAGCCACGTGATCTCGACCTTCTCGCGCAAGCCGGTTTTCGGCTATCTCGGCATGGCCTATGCGATGGTCGCGATCGGTTTCATCGGCTTCATCGTCTGGGCTCACCACATGTATACCGTCGGAATGGACGCCGACGCCCGCGCCTACTTCACGCTCGCGACGATGGTTATCGCGGTGCCAACGGGCATCAAGATTTTCAGCTGGATCGCCACCATGTGGGGCGGTTCCATAAGCTTCAAGACGCCGCAGCTGTGGGCACTTGGCTTTATCGTCCTGTTCACTATCGGTGGCGTCACCGGCGTTGTGCTCGCCAATGCAGGCATCGACCTCGTGATGCACGATACCTATTACGTGGTCGCGCATTTCCACTATGTGTTGTCGCTCGGTGCAGTGTTCTCGATCTTCGCCGGCATCTACTACTGGATCGGTAAGATGTGTGGGCGCCAGTATCCGGAATGGGCCGGGCAGTTGCACTTCTGGACCACCTTCATTGGCGTCAATCTAACCTTTTTCCCCCAGCATTTCCTTGGGCTGGCCGGCATGCCGCGGCGTTACATCGATTATGCCGACGCCTTCGCCGGATGGAATTACGTGTCCTCGATGGGTGCGTATCTGTCTTTTGCCTCAACGATATTCTTCGTCGGCATGCTGATCTGGACCATTGCCGCCGGGCGCCGAGTCCAGGAGAACTACTGGGGCGATAGCGCAACGACGCTCGAATGGACCCTGTCTTCACCGCCGCCCTTCCACAGCTACGACGAGTTGCCGCAGGTCCGCTGACGGCGAGCCGCAGCTGGTGGCGAGCCACATCGGTCGCGGCGGCGGGTTGAGAACGGCGATGCAAACAGTGGAACGAGCGATCGGCGTTTCCGGAATCGACAAGGGCGAGGCCGCCGGGATTGTTGCTCCCAGAATCGCTGCCGGTGGGATCACTGCCACCGGGATTACTGCCACCGGGATTACCGGGGATATCGGCGATTATATCTCGCTGCTCAAGCCGCGGGTGATGTCGCTGGTCGTGTTCACTGGATTTGCCGGCCTGATCGCCGCGCCCGGCACCACCCATCCTTTCCTTGCCGCCGTCGCCGTGTTCGCCATCGCTCTCGCCTCGGGCGCTGCCGGGGCGATTAATATGTGGTACGACCGCGATATTGATGCGGTCATGCGGCGGACCCAGGATCGCCCGGTGCCGGCTGGTCGGATCGACAGCAGCGAGGCTCTCGCCTTCGGTGTTGTGCTTTCCTGCGCTGCCGTGGTGCTGATGTTTCTGGCCGCAAATCTGATGGCGACGCTGCTGCTGCTGGCAGCGCTGCTGTTTTACGTTTTCGTCTACACCATCTGGCTGAAGCGGCGAACGCCGCAGAATATTGTTATCGGCGGCGCCGCCGGCGCCTTTCCGCCGGCAATCGGCTGGGCCGTGGTGACTGGCGACGTCAGTTTGGCGCCGGTACTTCTGTTCCTGATTGTATTTTTCTGGACACCGCCGCATTTCTGGGCTCTGGCGCTGTGCACCGAGGACGACTACGCCGCCGCCGGTGTGCCGATGCTGCCCAATGTCCGCGGCGCGCGCACAACGCGGTTGCAGATCCTGATCTACACAATTCTGCTTCTGCCGCTTGGCCTGGCGCCGCTCGCGATTGGAGTCGGCGGCTGGCTCTATGGTGTGACTGCCGCAGGCCTCGGTACCGCTTTCGTTGTCCTTGCGGTGGCGCTCTGGCGCAGTGCCGACCTTGTCTCGGCACGGCGCCTGTTCCGGTTCTCGCTACTCCATCTGTTTGGCTTGTTCGCAGCGCTGGCGCTTGATGTAACCTTGGCCGGCGTGTTCGGAAACTGGGCGTCATGATGACGGAAGCAAAGACAGACGGCGTGCGGAACGCAGGAACCCAAAATACATCCAGGGCGGCGCCGCCGCGCCCGAATCGCCTGCGCCGCAAGAACCTGGTGCTGATGGCTTTGCTGGTCGGCTGGGTGGTTATCATCTACCTGGTGGCGATCGTGCGACTTGGTGGAGGGCAGGCGTGACGCGGAATCGGCGGCTTATGGTCGTGCTCTTTTTGCTTGTCGGCGGCATGATCGGCCTGTCCTATGCTGCGGTGCCGCTCTACGACCTGTTTTGCCGGGTGACCGGATTCGGCGGTACGACCGGGACTGCAGAGCAGGCCAGCACGGTCGTCTCCGACAGGACCATGAAGGTCCGCTTCGATTCGATGATCAATGATCTCGACTGGGATTTCCGGCCGTCGCAGGGCGAGATCGCCGTGCGAGTCGGTGAGACCACCCTGGCCCACTATCGCGCCGACAACCGTGCCAACGAGGCGACGACCGGCATCGCCGTGTTCAACGTTACCCCACTGAAGGTCGGGCAGTATTTCAAGAAAATCGAGTGCTTTTGCTTCAACGAGCAGCGTCTCGAGGTCGGGTCCGGTGCCGACATGCCGGTGCTGTTTTTTGTCGATCCGGCAATCGAGGAGGACCCGAATCTCGACGACGTCAAGACGATCACGCTCTCCTATACCTTCTATCCGGCCTAGGCGGTCCGGGGCAATCCGGCAGGGCCGATATCCGGAGGAGAGCGGGCGCCATCCCTTGCGGGAACAGGCCGGAGACGGTATCGATAGCGACTGCTTGGAGATGCCGATTGGCGACCTGCCGGGGCGTTTTGGCGAGAGGGCTTCTGGTGGAAATTCTTGGTGAGGATTTGAGGATTTAAGACATGGCCGCGGCATCGCACGAACACGGCGGACACACCCATCCCTATCATCTCGTGGATCCAAGCCCGTGGCCGGCGCTCGGCGCGCTCGGAGCGGGCTTGCTGGCCTTCGGGCTGGTGGTGTTCATGCATCCCGATATGTTCGGGAGCGCCCTCGAGCCGGTACTCGCGGCATTTGGCCCGTGGCTGTTCGCTCCCGGAATCCTGGTGGTTCTCCTCACCATGCTGGTCTGGTGGATCGACGTGGTCCGTGAGGCGGAGGTGGAGGGTCACCACACCCCGGTCGTCCAGCTTGGCATGCGCTACGGGATGGCGCTGTTCATCTGCTCCGAGGTGATGTTCTTCGCCGCCTTCTTCTGGGCCTATTTCGAGGCCAGCCTGTTTCCCAAGGAATCGCCCTACGATCTCGTCGGAGGACTCTGGCCACCGGCCGACATCGTGACCTTCGATCCGTTTGACGTACCCTTCATGAACACCCTGATTTTGCTACTCTCCGGCGTCACCGTGACCTGGGCCCACCACGCCCTGCGCGAGGGCGATCGCAAGGGTCTGATCAACGGACTCGCCTGCACGGTCGTACTCGGGATCCTGTTCACTGCGCTGCAGGCCTATGAATACATCCACGCTACCTTTGCGATCACTGATGGCATCTACGGTTCGACCTTCTACATGGCGACCGGATTCCACGGCGCTCATGTCATCATCGGCACCACCTTCCTGATCGTCTGCTGGCTCAGGGCCCGGCGCGGCGACTTTGCGCCTGACCACCATTTCGGGCTGGAGGCCGCCGCCTGGTACTGGCATTTCGTCGACGTTGTCTGGCTGTTCCTCTTCACCTGCATTTACTGGTGGGGCGGCTGAGCGGCCGCTGGCCGCCATGTCCCGTTCCCGTCGCTTCTTTCCGCGCTGCGTTGCCGTTGTCCGCGTTGCCGTTGTCCGCGTTGCGGACAAGGTCAGATCTACCGAGGTCTTCTCGTTCTTGAGCGCAGCTGTGGGCAGTGCAGGCCCGATCTCTCCACCCGCGATACCGGTGGTGAACCGGCAGTATTTACGATATTCGTTCTCGGCCCGGTCGTGGTCGGCACTGCCGTGCTTCTCGAGATACTTGCAACGCTGCCGTATTGAATTCGCCTGCTTCTCTGGCCGCTTCTCGTTCCGCCTACCGCAGTGGCGCTGTTGCGCCCCCTGAAGAACCTCATGGTCGTGCTTGAATACCGCCATCGCCCCGAAGGGGGTAGCTTTGGCAAAAACAACCTTAGCGGAGACGCGTGATGTGGGGCTGGACCTTCCGCCCGACTCTCTGGCCGACCCTGTTCACGGTGCCGGCGCTGATTGCGCTGGTGGTATTGGGAAGCTGGCAGGTTCAGCGTCTGCACTGGAAAGAGGGTTTGCTCGACAAGCTGCGCGCCCGTAGCACGGTGACGGCGATTTCTCTGCCGCCGGCGCCGCTGGCGGATCGCGAAAGCTTTGAGTACCGCCGGGTCGAGGTGCGCGGCCGGTTCCTGCATGAATCCGAGTTTTTTCTGATCAACCGGTCCCTGAACGGCAAGCCGGGCCTTCACGTCGTAACGCCGCTCGTGCGCGCAGACGGACGGGGCCATGTCCTCGTCAACCGGGGCTGGATTCCCTTCAAGCGCCGCAATCCGGTGACCCGGGCGGCGGGTCAGCCCTCGGGCATGGTCAAGGTCGAGGGAATCCTGCGGCTTGCCCGCGGCCCTGGCTGGTTCACTCCGGAGAACGACCCCGTCAAGAACACCTGGTTCTGGATCGATCCCAATGCCATGGGCGCGGGGCTTTCCGGGGTCGGCGGACACTATCTCCTGTCCGGCGATCGGTCGCCTTCCGGTGGTTTTCCGGTCGGTCACCAGTGGCGTGTCGACATCCCGAATGATCATCTTCAATACGCGATCACCTGGTATGCGCTGGCAGTGGCGCTGGCGGTGATCTACGTGGTTTACCATTCGGGTCGGGGCGGCCCGGCCGGCGGGAGCGGGGCCGGTGGAAGTGGAACCGGTGGGAGCGGAACCGGTGGAAGTGGAGCCGGTGGAAGTGGAACCGGTGGAAGCGGAGCCGGCGGGAGCGGAGCCGGTGGGAGAAGAGCTGGCGGAAGCGAGATCGGCAGTACTTGATCCATGGATGGTTCCAATCGCGGCTATCGCGATCTCGAGGCAAGGTTTCGCCGGCTTTCCCTGATCGGCGACGCGCTCGGCATGCTGCGCTGGGACGCTGCGGTGATAATGCCGTCAGATGGCAGCGATGCGCGGGCCGAACAGGTCGCCGAGATAAAGGTTCTCGCGCATGAAATTCTCACGGATCCGGAGACGGGCGATCTGCTTGATGCGGCGGAAGCCAGAGCCACCGCTCTCGATGACTGGCAGGCGGCCAATCTGCGGCTGATGCGTCGACGATGGCTGCGGGCATCGGCCGTGCCGGCATCTCTAGTAGCCGCCAAGTCACACGCTGTATCATCTTGCGAGATGCGCTGGCGCACGGCGCGTCCCGAGGATGATTTCGCTGCGATTCTACCGTTGCTGGAAGACGTGCTCGACCGCGTCCAAGAAACCGGCCAGGCTCTGGGTGCGGCACTCGATCTGCCGGATTACGATGCCTTGATGGATGGCTACGAACCCGGCTGCCGCACTACCGATATTGACCCGCTGTTCGACGACTACGTCGCCTTCCTGCCGGAATTTCTCGAGGCCGTGCTCGAGCGCCAAGCCGGCGAACCGCCGCCGGAGATACCGGAAGGTCCGTTTCCGGAAGCCGTCCAGGCGGAACTCTGCCGCGAATTCGCCACTGCTGTTGGCATCGACTTCAACAGCGCCCGTCTTGATCCGACGCTGCATCCCTTTTCCGGCGGCACACCGGAGGATAGCCGCATCACCACGCGCTACGACGAGGCGGACTTTTCCCATGCGGTGATGGCAGTGCTTCACGAATCGGGACATGCGATGTATGAGCGCAACCTCCCGGCGAACCCATGGCGTCACCAGCCTGTCGGCGATGCTGCCGGCCTCGGTCTGCATGAGAGCCAGTCCCTGATTGTCGAGATGCAGGCCTGCCGTTCACAGGCGTTCCTCGAATGGTCGGCACCGCGACTCCGCGCTGCCTTCGGGGGTTCCGGGCCGGCCTGGGAGGCCGGCAATCTGCACCGCGCTGCAATCCAGGTCGAGCGTGGCCTGATCCGGGTCGATGCCGACGAGGTGACCTATCCAGGCCATGTCATCCTGCGCTACCGGCTGGAGCGGGCGATGATCGAGGGCGTGTTACGACCAGCCGAACTGCCGGAAGCGTGGCGCGAGGGGATGCAGGAACTTCTGGGTGTCGCGCCGGCCGGAGATCGGGATGGCTGTCTGCAGGACATCCACTGGTATGACGGCGCTTGGGGGTATTTCCCTACCTATACGATCTGTGCCATGGCCGCGGCCCAGCTCTTTGCTGCCGCCCGCATGCAGGATGCCGCAATCGAGCCCGGCATCAGCGTCGGCGATTTCAGGCCGCTGATGCAATGGTTAGCGGGAAACGTTCACGGCGAGGGTGCACGCTTCACGACGAGTGAATTGCTCGAGCGGGTAACTGGACGAGGCCTTGACCCGGAGGCGTTCAAGACGCATCTACGCCAACGCTATCTTTCTGGCGGTTGATCGCTGGGAGTGGCTTTCAGTCGGTTGGGGCGGGGCAACCTTGCCACGCTTCGGCCCCCTCCTTTAGGCTGGAGCGTCCCGCGCCGGTTCCTGTACACGGCGTCTTGTCCCCCGCTTTCGTCCGCATCTTTTGCAGAGGAACCTTCGCCTTGCGCTATGTCAGCACGCGCGGCCGTGCGCCGGCCCTCAGCTTCGATAAGGTGCTACTGGCCGGGCTGGCCGCCGATGGCGGCCTGTACGTGCCGGAAGCAACCCCTGTCTTCTCGGCCGGGGAGATGGCGGAGATGCGCGATCTGCCCTATGCCGAGCTCGCGATTCGGGTCATGGCGCCTTTCGTAGCGGGTAGCGCCGACGAGGAGCGTTTCCCCGATCTTGTTCGCGATGCCTATCACGATTTCACGCATGCCGCCGTCGCACCGCTTCGCCAGGTCGATTCCGATCTCTGGCTGCTGGAGCTGTTCCACGGTCCGACCCTGGCCTTCAAGGATTACGCGCTTCAGCTGCTCGGGCGGCTGTTCGAGCAATCCCTGCGGCGAGGCAACCGCCGCATGGCGGTGATCGGTGCGACCTCCGGCGACACTGGGTCGGCGGCCATAGAGGCGTGCCGTGGTCGCGACCGGGCGGACGCTTTCATCCTCTATCCGCACGGCCGGATCTCCGAGGTCCAGCGGCGCCAGATGACGACAGTGGATGACGCCAATATTCACTGTATCGCCGTCGAGGGGACTTTCGACGATTGCCAGCGGCTGGTGAAGGCGATGTTCGACGATAACGCCTTCCGCGTATCGCTCAACCTGTCCGCTGTGAACTCGATCAACTGGGCTCGGATCATGGCCCAGACGGCATATTATTTTTACGCCGCCCTGCGCCTCGGCGCGCCGGAGCAGGCGGTTTCCTTTGCGGTTCCGACCGGAAACTTCGGCAACGCCTTTGCCGCCTGGACGGCCCGCAACCTCGGACTTCCCGTCGAGAGAATTGTAGTCGCGACCAACCGCAACGACATCCTGTACCGGTTTTTCACGACCGGGAAGATGACGGCGGGCGAGGTGCACGCAACCCTGTCGCCGAGCATGGATATCCAGGTGCCGAGCAATTTCGAGCGCTATCTGTTCGAGCTTTGCGGTCGTGACGGAGCGATGTGCGAGGCAGCAATAACGGGATTGCAGCAGAACGGCCGGCTGGAGATTCCGAAAACGGCAATCCCGGGGGGATCGATGCCAGGGACACCGATAGAGGAGGCGGGGGTATTTTCTACCTTTCGGGTTGACGATGCCGATACCCGCGCAGAGATTGCCCGCACTTGGCAGGAGAGCGGAATCCTGATCGATCCGCATACTGCCGTCGGTCTGGCGGCTGCACGCGCCGCTATCGAGGAGGCCGAAGAGGAGGGGTTCAAAGGCAAGGAGACGCCGATGATTGCCCAGGCCTCGGCCCATCCCGCCAAGTTTCCCGAAGCGGTCCATGAGGCAACCGGGCAAACGCCTGAACTGCCAGCCCACCTCAAGGATCTGATGGCGCGTCCCGAGCGCGTCGAGATCCTACCCGCCGACCTCGCTACGGTGCAGGCGCATATCCAGGGACATGTGACAACGGAGTCCACAGCATGACTGTACAGATCTCGAGCCTGGCGAACGGCTTGCGCGTCGTCACGGAAGAAATTCCACGGGTCGAGACGGTCAGCTGCGGGGTCTGGGTCGGTGCCGGGACACGTCACGAACCGGCTCGGCACTCCGGGATGGCACATTTACTCGAGCACATGGCCTTCAAGGGAACTGAGCGCCGGCATGCGCGGCAGATTGCGGAAGAGATCGAGGCCGTCGGCGGACATCTCAACGCCTATACCGGCCGCGAGATGACCGCCTATTACGCCAAGGTTCTGAAGGGGAATCTGGGCCTGGCACTCGACATTCTCTCCGACATCCTCCAGCGGTCGATCTTCGATGCCACGGAACTCGAACGCGAGCGTGGCGTCATCATCCAGGAGATCGGACAAGCGCGCGACATGCCCGACGACGCGGTGTCCGATAATTTCCAGGAGGCAGCGTTCCCCGACCAGCCGATGGGGCGCTCGATACTGGGAACAATCGAGAGTGTCGGCGATATGCCGCGTGAGGCGATCGTCGACTACATGCACAGCGCCTATGGCGCCGACCGCATGGTTCTGTCCGCGGCCGGAAACCTGATCCACGAGGATGTGGTCGCGCAGGCCGAGGCGTTGTTTTCCGGGCTGCCGGAGAAGAGCGCCGTCGACACTGTCTCTGCATGCTATCAGGGTGGCAGGCGGGTCGAAGAACGCGAGCTTGAACAAGCTCATCTGCTGATCGGGTTCGAGGGCGTGGCCCGAACCGCGCCCGAATTCTACGCCACCACGATGACCAACGCGGTGCTTGGCGGCGGCATGTCGTCGCGGCTGTTTCAGGAGATCCGCGAGCGCCGCGGTCTTGCCTATGCGGTCTATTCCTTTGCGTCCTGCCACACCGATTGCGGACTGGTCGGTGTTTATGCCGGGTGTGGACCGAAAGACCTAGATGAACTGGTGCCGGCGCTGCGCGAAGAACTCGCGCGGCTGCCAAAGACTGTCTGCGAGGACGAGATCGAGCGTTGCCGGGCTCAGATGCGGGCGGGGCTCTTGATGGCAGCGGAATCGACCGGTGCGCGATGCGACCAGATCGCCCGGCAGACGATGCTGTTCGGCGAACCAACGCCGCTCGAGGAACAGACGGCGAGAATAACCGCGGTTTCTCGCGAGGATGTGGTGACGGCGGCAGAATCCCTGTTCGCTGGCCCGCCGACCGTCTCGCTGATCGGCCCCGACGGCGCTGCCGGGGCGGTGGATGCGATTGTCGGAGAACTCGCATCTCTATGATGGGCTCCGCCAAGTGAAATCCCCCGTCAGGTTCGCCGCGCTCGGGATCGATCACCGCCACATCTACGGCATGGCGGGCAAGCTGATCGCCGAGGGCGCGGAATTCGTGGGTTTCTGGACCGAGGGAAACCCGCAGCCGATGGCCGGGTTTACCAAGCGGTTCCCCGACGTACCGCGCGCAGTGGAGCGCGCGCAATTGCTGTCCGATCCCGCCATCCCGCTGGTCCTGATTGCGGCCGCGCCGGACCGGCGCGCCGAACTCGCAATTGAGGCGATGGAGCATGGCAAGGACGTGATGGTCGACAAGCCCGGCTGCATCACCGCCGGGGAGCTTGAGCGAATCAAGGCCACCGTTCAATCCACCGGGCGCATATGGTCGGTGGATTTTTCCGAACGTTTCGAGGTGCCCTCGGTCATTCGGGCGGGCGAATTGGTGAAGGAAGAGGCCATCGGCGAGGTCGTTCATACGACTGGGCTCGGGCCGCACCGGCTGAATGCGCATCTTCGTCCCGACTGGTTTTTCGATCCGCGCCGCTACGGCGGCATCATCTGCGACATCGTGTCCCACCAGATCGACCAGTTTCTCCATTTCACCGGCACCGATACGGCGACCATCGCGCATGCCGCGGTCGGGAATTTCGCCAATCCTGAATATCCCGAATTCGAGGATTTCGGGGAAGTTTGTCTACATACGCCCCGCGCCCAGGGCTATATTCGTGTCGATTGGTACACGCCGGACGCCCTGCCGAACTGGGGTGACGGGCGGCTGTTCCTGCTTGGCACCGAAGGCTACATTGAGATCCGGAAATACGCTGATGTCAGCGGTGACGGCGGTACCGACCAGCTGATCCTGGTCAACGGCTCGGAATGCCGCAACATTGATTGCCGGGATGTACAACTGCCGTATTTTCGGCAGTTTCTCGAGGATGTGGTCGCGCGCACCGAAACAGCCGTCACCCAGAGTCACACCTTTGTGGTAACCGAGCTCGCTCTCGCCGCCCAGGCGATGGCGCATCGGCGGGGACATCTTGCCGTAGAGCTGGCTTCCACAGGACCGGCTTCCACAGGACCGGCTTCCGCAAGGCCGGGCGCCTGAACCGGCGTCGCCCGTATTCCGCCATGCTCCGGCATTCCGCAGCGTCGCCTGCAGCATCTCTTGATCTGGTCCTGGAGGCTGGCGGCATATTCCTGCGCGCACCACGCCGGAGCGACATGAATGCCTGGCTTGCATTGCGCCGGGAAAGCCGGAAATTTCTGGAGCCCTGGGAACCGACCTGGCCGGCCGATGCCACCGAGCCTTCGGCCTTTCTGCGCCGTTATAGGCGGGCTCGGCGGGAGTGGCGGGCGCAGGAAGCTTACGGATTTTTCATTTTCGGAAAGGACTCGCAGGCGCTGCTCGGCGGCATAACCCTCGCCCATATCCGTCGCGGTGTCGCCCAGACGGCGACTCTCGGCTACTGGATGGGAAAATCGCATGCCAGCAAGGGTCATATGAGTGCAGCGGTTCCGGTCGTGATCGATTTTGCCTTCGATGCGCTTGCTCTCCATCGCATCGAGGCGGCCTGCCTCCCAAACAACGAAGCGAGCATCCGGTTGTTGCTGAAGGCCGGGTTCTCGGAAGAGGGGGTGGCCCGGCAATATCTGAAGATCAACAATCAATGGCAGGATCACCGCACCTTTGCAGTGCTGAGCGTAGATAAACGGCTGGAGGCCGGGCAATGAGAAAGCCTGGCTCGGTGCGCTCTCTCGAGACGCTCGGACGCGTTCGGCTTTCGCCGAATTTTTTCATGCGCGATTTTCTGCACTCTGAGATCGCGGATTTCCACCGCATTCCCAACATCCCGGACGACCCTGACCTTGCGATCACCGCCGGCCGCCACCTCTGCGAAACGCTGATCGAACCGTTGCAGGCGACTTTCGGACGCATCGCGGTGCGTTCCGGTTACCGGGCCCCAACCGTCAATGCGTTCGGCAATCGGGCCGGGCTCGGATGCGCGAGCAATGCCCGTGCTGCCGGACATCACATCTGGGACCGTCTTGACGTGAATGGGAAAATGGGCGCCACCGCCTGTATCGTGATCCCGTGGCTTGTCGACAACTGTCCGGAGGCGGGCGGCTGGCAGCGTATGGCGTGGTGGATTCACGACCACCTACCGTATTCGGAGCTTTATTTCTTTCCCAAGCTTTGGGCTTTCAACATCACCTGGAGCGCGTGTCCCAGGCGTCGGATTGCAAGCTACGTTGCGCCCCGCGGCGTGCTGACCCGGCCCGGCATGGCCAATCATGACGCTTCCCATGCACGGTGGTATCGAGGGTTTCCTTCGTTGGCAGACTGATCCGGACGCCAAAATCAAGAACAGTTTACTGACCGGTGCCGCCGCAGTCTGTATAGTGGGCCATACTCGGCTTCTGCCATGTCCTGCGACCGCCGGGCGTTTGCGATAGGCACTGTTTTATCGGGTGGAGGCCGCCATTCCCGCTTTTCTGACCAGAAAGACGCTGCTCGCCCCCGCCATACTCGTGGTGGCGTTTCTGCTCGCCTTCGTGATTTTCCTGCTCGGCCCGAGCGGCGCCGAGAAAGCCGAGATCCAGACCGAAGAGATCTGGCTGGTTGCGGCCACACCGGTGACGCCTGGCTCTCGGCGACCCGTGGTCGAGCTTCTAGGTACGGTTGAATCGCCGCGCAACGCCCGCATCAGTGCCGCTTTCGATATCGGGGTTGACGAGGTGCTGGCACGCGAGGGGCAGGCTGTACGCCAGGGTGACGTTCTGGTCCGGCTGGATGCCCGTGACTTCGAGACGTCCAGGCAGACCCGGGAGGCGGAGATCGAGCGCCTGCACGCCACGCTGGACAGCGAGAAGCTGCAGTTCGAAACTGACAAACTGTCGCTTGCGCACGAGGATGAGCTCTTGGCGCTGGCCCGCAACGATCTCAAGCGTCAGGAACGCCTGTCCCGGGCGTCGGCCTCGACCGCAATCGCACTCGACCAGGCCCGCCAGCAAGTGGCCCGGCAGGTGCTCGCCGTGACGGCCCGGCGCCAGGCTGTGAAAGGTTGGCCGATACGCCGCCGCACGGTGGAGGCCCAGATCGATGCAGCGAAGGCGGCACTGGCCCGGGTCGAGCTCGATCTCGAACGGACGGTTCTGAAGGCGCCGTTCAGCGGTTGGGTTACCGAGGTACCGGCTTCAACGGGAAGCCGGGTGCGCAAGGGTGACGCCTTGGTCAGCCTTTATGATCCCGCATACACCGAGATCCGTGCCCTGATCCCTTCACGCCATGCAGGGGCGGTTCGCACCGCGCTCGCAACGGGTGGTACGGTGACCGCTTCTTTCAGCACGTCAGGCAGCACGTCAGGCAGCACGTCAGGCAGCACGTCGGGCAACACATTGGGGGCCTCACGCACGGTCGTGCTCGATCGCATCGCTGGCCATCTCGGCAAGGGCCGGGGCGGTGTTGATGCTTTCTTCAGGGTCGAGGGGCGGCGCAACGATCTGCCATTCGGAAAATCGCTTGGCTTGCGTCTCGCTTTGCCGCCGGTCAAGGATGCTTTCGCCGTGCCATTGCAGGCCATGTACGGCACTGACCGGGCCTACAAAATCGTCGAGGGGCGGATGCGCGCGGTTGCGCTGGAGTTTTTCGGCCGCGGTTTCGGCGCCGATGGTGGCGCATATGCGGTCGTACGCAGCCCGGATCTCACAGCGGGCGACATGGTAGTGACAACCCAGCTTCCGATCGCCACCGACGGCCTGCGGGTGAGAATCCAGGCGGAAGGTTCCTGAACCGATGGCGAAACGTCGCGACCTGATCGGGACTTTCGTGACCCATCCGGTCGCGATGAACCTGCTCATGGCGCTGACAATATTGATCGGAGTCTGGGGCCTGTTCCGACTCAATGCCCAAACACTGCCGACCGTCGAGCCGCTTGCCATCCAGGTCCTCACGGTCTGGAAGGGAGCCAATCCGGACGATGTCGAGCAATCGCTGACGGAGCCGATCGAACAGGCGCTCGTCGATATCGCCGATATCGACCGTACATACTCGATATCGCGGGAAGGGCGTTCCTCGGTACTGATGCATTTCACCGACGACGCTGACATGATCGTTGCCCGCGAGGACGTCAAGAGCGCGGTCGAGGAACTGCGTACCCTGCCTTCGGCCTCGGAAATCCCCCGGGTTATTTTCCGCAGCTTCGAGGAGGACATAACCCAGCTCCTGATCACCGGTGCGACGCGCCGGGAACTGAGGCCGCTGGCCTACCGGTTTCGGGACGAACTTCTGCAACGCGGTATTCCGATTGTCGAAATCCATGGCCTGCCCGACGACGAGATCGCGATTCAGGTGCCGAACGAGACTCTTCACGAGCTCGGACTCAGCCTCGAGCAGATTGGCCAGGCGGTCTCCTCGGCGTCCCGTGACGTTCCACTCGGCATTCTCGGGCGTGAGGTCGCCGGGCGCGAGGTTCGTTTTCAGGACAAACGGCGGCGCACGATCGACTTTGCCACCATTCCGGTTGTCGACAGTGGTGCCGGTCGCCTCGTGACGCTCGGCGATATCGCCGAGATCGAACGGCGCATCCCTCCGGGAGAGAATCTCATCACCTATCAGGGGCAGCCGGCGGTGTTCATTCGCACGATCCGAAATGCCCACGCGAACGCGATCAGATCCTCCCGTGTCATCGATGAATGGATCGAGGAAACCCAGTTAAAGATGCCACCCGGCATCGAGATCGTCACCGTGCAGAAGCAAACCGATCACCTACGCGGTCGTATCAGCCTGTTCGTCAAGAACGGCCTTGCCGGAATGTCACTGGTGCTGATAGTGCTGTTTGTTTTCCTGCAGGGTCGTGTCGCTCTCTGGGTTGCCGTTGGCATTCTGACTGCAATCATGGGTGCGCTCGGTGTTCTTTACCTGCTCGGGCAGTCGATCAACATGCTGAGCCTGTTCGGGCTCCTGCTCGCCATCGGCATTGCCGTCGATGACTCGATTGTGGTCGGGGAGGCGGCGGCGACCCGCTACAGTGCCGGCGAATCGGCGCAGGATGCAGCCGAGGGAGCAATCCGGCAGATGATGATGCCGGTTGTGTCATCCTCGCTGACCACGATCGCTGCGTTTTTCCCCATACTGGTCATTAGCGGTGTGATTGGCAGAATCCTGGAGGTGATTCCAATTGCCGTAATCTGCGTCATCGTCGCCTCGCTGGTTGAATGCCTGCTGGTCCTGCCGGGACACCTGTCGCATTCGTTGCGGCATGCGGCGGAGGACGCGACTGGGACATGGGTGGCGCGATTCCGCAACGCCGTTGATTCGGGCGTTGAACGGATCCGGGAGGAGAGATTCCGGCCGTTCGTCCAGAAAGCCACGGAATACCGCTATGTGGTGATCGCCGGTGCGCTCAGCTTTGCGGTGGTGACCGGCGGAGTGTTGGCTGGCGGCTATCTCAGCTTCAACTTTTTCCCGGTTCCAGAGGGCACGGAGATCCATGCCAGGGTCGGATTCGTCTCGGGTACGCCGGAAAAACGGGTGAGAGCATTCCTCGAGAATGTCGCACAGAAAGCCTGGGAAATCGGGGGAGAGGCAGACGAGAATGTCGTCCACACCGTCTTCGTTGATGCCCATGACGAGGGACCTCAGTACGGCACAGTCGTTGCCATTCTCGCTGATTCAGAAGCCCGCGAGATGACCAACAGGGTATTCAGCAACCTGTGGGAGGAACGGATCGAGAGAATTCCCGGTCTCAGCAACTTTGCGATCACCGAGCGGAAGATAGGGCCGGCGGAACGGGATATCGATCTGGTGCTGAGCGGTGAGGATGTCGGGCAGCTGAAGCGGGCGAGCGAGGCTGTGCAACGCATGTTCTCTAAGATACCGGGCGTGTACGGCATCGAGGATAATCTGCCCTATGGGCGCGAGCAGATGGTGTTGCATCTCCTGCCTTTCGGCGAATCCCTTGGCCTCACGGTCGACGCCGTCGCCCGGCAGGTGCACAGCGCGGTGAACGGCCATCTGGTTCAAATTCTCTCGGAAGACAGTTATGAAACCGAGGTGCGGGTGACGAGCGAGGATTCTGCCCGCGATACCCTGAACACACTGGAGCGCATCAAGATCGTGCTGCCGAACGGCGAGACGACGACCGCCGACAATGTTGTCAGGGTCGAGTTCAGCCGTGGTTTCGATTCTCTCTACCACTACAACGGCGAGCTCTCTGTCACGATCTCCGCCGATGTCGATCCGGCGGTCGGCAACACCAACAGGATTATCGACGCCCTGAAGACCGGCTCCCTGCCGGAGATCGAGCGAGCCTATGGCATCAATGCTTCCTTCGAAGGCCAGCAGAATCTGGAGGAAGAATCGCAGGAGGGTATCGTGATCGGCGCCATCATCGCCTTCGTTTTGATCTACATCATCATGGCTTGGGTGTTTGGATCCTACAGCTGGCCAATTCTGGTCATGCTGATTATTCCCTTCGGCGTCGTCGGCGCCATCATCGGGCATCTCGTCGCCGGCATTGACCTGACGTTTCTCTCCTTGGTCGGCCTGCTGGGGCTTTCGGGCATCCTGATGAATGATTCCATCATCCTGGTGGTCGCCTATCGGGAACTCCTGGCCGAGGGACTGTCGTGCCAGCAAGCCGCCGTCGAGGCGGCCTGCCGCCGCTTGCGCGCGGTGTTCCTCACCTCGGTGACGACGATTGCGGGTCTGGCGCCGCTGCTGCTGGAGACCTCCGTCCAGGCCGAATTCCTGATTCCGATGGCGCTCACCATCGTCTCCGGCCTCTTCTTCGCAACGGCCCTGGTGTTGGTGCTGGTGCCGTCACTGCTGTTGATCTGCGACGAGGACATCCGCGGGCTGGCACGGAGCTGGAAAACCGCCTTGGCCGCCGGCGATCCGGCCGCGGGCGAGTAAAGCTCTGGGCGTATCTCCAAGACGGCCGGTCAGGGAGAGCGGCTGGTCAGCCTGTCGGGTCAGGCGTGTCCGGCCTGGTCGGAAAGTTGGAAGGGGTCAATGCCGATAGCGTCGATGGCCCGCTTCCACTTGGTGTCAGAGTTTGAACCAAAGACGAGTTCGGGGTCGGCTGGCGCGGTCAACCAGGAATTCTGATGCATTTCGTTTTCGAGCTGCCCCGGGCCCCAGCCCGAGAAACCGAGTGCCAGCATGGCGCGTTTCGGCCCCCTTCCGGCACCGATATCGACGAGAATGTCAGTGGTGGTGGTCAGCTGCACACCGTCGGTGACCGCAACCGTGTTGGCGGCGCTGTAGTCGGCCGAATGCAGGATGAAGCCAACGCCGGTTTCCACCGGGCCGCCGATGTGGACCGGGATGTCGGGAGCGGATTCGGCATCAATGTCGAGCTGCTCAAGGACGCCGGAGAGGTTTAGCGACGGGGTTGTTCTGTTGACAATCAGCCCGATAGTGCCCTCCTTGCTGTGCGCGCAGACACAGACGACCGTGCGCTTGAAGTTGGGGTCATCCAGGTTCGGCATCGCTATCAGGAATTGGCCAGCGAGGCCTTCGGCAATTTCAAGCTCGCTGTCCATGACGGTCTCCTCAACCAGTCGTCGGTCCGGTCGCTGGCATTGTAGCCGAACTTCTTGTTATCTCTCCATGATAGGAGAAGACAGGCGGCGTTGCACAAGAGGGTCTGCAACGATCTCCCGGCAGGGATCGTCGATCCTTTGCACATTGCCAATACAACCCTAGTTTTCTTCTCGCGTGATGATCAGGGAAGCGCACCGAATTGGTGCCATCGCAAAGCGGGAGCAGGCCACATGCAGAAACTGACAGCCGAACAGCGCAAACGCTGGTCGATCGACGGCTATCTCCATCTCGAGGGCACTCTGTCGCCGGACCAGGTGGAATTCTTCTCGGACCAACTCGACGAGTTTCGGGCCCGCCCAGGCTGGGAGCCGATGTCAGGAATGCTTCCGAGAGGGCACTATTCCTGGGTCGAACGTTGCGTTGATCAGAATCCCGAGGCTTTCATGGATCGTCGTGATATTCTCCCCTACCACCAGGCGTTCATCGACATGATCGACGCCTCGCCAGTGTTCGACCTGATCGTCGACATCATGGGGCCCAACATCATCTTCAGCATGTCCCAGGCCATTGTCCGGGGTTCGACCGAGGAATTCCCGGGTTATACCCACACAGACGGCGGCGAGGGGCAACGCGAGGTCAGGGTCACGGAAACCAGCCGTCCCATCGCGGTGAAGGCCCTCTATCTCCTAAACGATGTCAGCGGAACCGACAGCGGCAATTTCACGGTTTTTCCGGGCAGCCACATGCGCCCGTTCGACTTCGAGCGTTACGATCCGGTAACGCCGCACACGCCGGGAGCCGTCCAGCTCACGGGAAGGGCCGGGGATTGCTATATTTTCCCGCATTCTCTGTGGCACGGTCCGGCCCCCAACTATTCCGGCAGGGCGCGGAAAACCCTTCTCTACAATTACGGCCAGATGTTCATGCGGGCCTACGATTTCCCCCTGACACCAGACGTCGCCCAGCGCGCCACGCCGCGCCAGCGCCGTCTGCTCGGAGATCTCGGCTACGACTTCCGTCCGGGCTCCTATTTCTACGTCCCGGAAGACCAATCCGAAGTGATCCTCGGCGGTGCCCGTTGATGTGTCGTTGGGGGAACCGGTGAGGCACCGTTAAAAGTAGCTGGCACATGCGTTTTGATTGATCAGGGAGATCAGATACATAAGCTCCGACTACCCGTGATAGGATGAGAGAATGTCCTCAGACCTGCCTTCAACGGTTGGCTGATGTGGTTTCGCAGTTTCCCGACGGCTTGCGTGAGATCAATGCCGCTCTGCGTCGTAGGGAAAATATCCGTGTCGTATTGTCGGATGTTGCATCATAGGTCAGGTGTTCGATGACTGTCGTGGCCTTCTGCTCCTTGATGATGCGGGAGGCTTCGGCGATGAACTGTTCTGGATTGGCTTGGAAAGTTGAAAACTTCGCTGTGCTCATCCCGGTCATGATTTTTCCGATTGTACCGCGTGTCAGGTCCGCGCCCATATCGAGTAACTTGGCCACGCCTTCGCGCCTGACGTTTTGGTCGCGTCTAAACCGGTAGAAATTCTAATGTCGAGGGCGATTTATGGGTGCAGCGGACATAGGCTACATGACTGGATCGTTTCTGGGAGCTCTATTTTTTACCGGAATTGTTGTAGCGATCTCGGGATCAGTTCGCGCTTCGCTGCCCAAACTTTTTATAACCGTCGCGGTGTTAACGGTACTGGCGGTCACGGAATCTTACCACGGTAACGCCGACGGTGATTCAGGACGATTCCCACCACCGCTTGAGGCAGCTTTGAGACTTGCTGCGTTCGGCGTGTGCGGCGCGACAAAGCGAAAAACTTTGCCATCTGCCAATCAGAAGTGTGAATTGCTCTCAGGACCATACTTACTAACGCGCGCCCTCCTTTTTCGTCACAGCGCAACCTCCGAGAGAGAAGTTACTACATCGTAGTCAACGCCAAGCGTATCGAAGTGCTTCTTGCCGCATATGATTTTCTGATTTTCTTTCGTGCGGCGGTCTTCAGAGTCTAGTGTACCCTTGGTTTCACGGACAAAATAGAGCTTCTCGTCACGCTTAGTCACGAATGCCCAGTCAGGATTGTATGGGCCGATGGGGGTATCGATCTTGAACCAGCTTGGCAGCTTGACGAACAGGCGGACGTATTCATTGTTATCGAGGTCTTGAGCGAACTGGCGTTCCACCTCGGAGTCATATTCAATCGCATCAAACAAAGCCTTCTCTCGGTTTTGCACCTCGTAGAGATTGCTCAGATACCGCACGATCCCCTCTTCGGCTTCCTGTTCGATCCGGCTCATTTCCCATTGCTGACCGGCGATCTTATCGTATTGAATGCCTTCCAACATGAGATCGTGGAGGGCACGTGAAATTTCATTCGCGACACCCGCCATGAAGACTTGCGGGTTGATCTTAAATTCTTCGAGGCGTTCCGACTGTTTCAAAATCTGAACAAGGGTGTGGCGAGTCAGTTCAGTTTCCTTCTGCAAAAACGCCAAGATGTCCGGCAACACCTTGACGGGCTCCGCATCAAGCGCTTTTTCTTCAAGTTTGGTATCGGTATCAACGCCAGCCTCGGTGATCCCAAGATCCACGCGCGTCATTGAGATACGAACTGGCTTGACAGGGTCGAGCTTCTTGATCCGAGCAACTGCCTTTTTGATCAAATCGCCCGTCTCAAATGTGACACGATATCGGGTATGGTGTTTGATCCGATCCCAGAGGGTAACGAAATCTTCGCTCAGATGTACCTCTTTGCGGAATTTGAGCTCCCGGCGTTCGCGTGCGTTGACGATCCGGTTCCTGAAGACCTTCTTGTTGATCTCGTCGATGACCTCGGCTTTCAAATCGGCATATTCATCGGAAACTTTTAGTTCGAAATGCGGGTTCTTTGGATCGAAGGTATCGAGGATTTCTCCAGCCTCGTTCAAATAGCCGTTATCGACTAAATCCTGCCAAAGTTTCTGCGATCCATCCTGACCAAGTTCGGTTTCGGTTCCATCCGGTTGAGTTACTATAAGCTTAGAAAAGGCGATCTTTTCAACTCTGCCGAACTGAATACCGAAATCCCCCTCGAACTCGGTTTGAAGCGTACGGGCAAAATCCTCGTAGGCTTCATTCGCGACAACAGTTAGCCGGTTCACAGTTTCATCGTGGACGCGCTCCCCTCGTTCGTTGACTGGCAAGCGAAGACCGCGGCCAATTTCTTGACGTTTCTTTTCAGCCGATTGCGTTTCGTTCAGGGTGCATATCTGGAAAACATTCGGGTTATCCCATCCTTCTCGCAAAGCGGAGTGCGAGAAGATGAACCGAAGCGGCACGGCGTCGTCCAAAAGCCGTTCTTTGTCCCGCATGATCAGGTTATAGGTATCTTCGTCGTCTTTGGTGTTACCGCGCGTATCCTTGGCATGACCTTGCTTGTCCTGGCTAAAATAGCCGTCGTGAACTTGCTCGACATCATGAGGGATCAAACCTTTGTGGCGCGGCTTTTCGGATAATTCCCTGTAGGCCTCTTCGAACCATTGGCCAATCTTGCCAAGATTGGTCGTGCCGTCATCTTTGTAAATCCGGTAACTGGCAACGCGGTCTATGAAAAACAGCGACAGAACCTTGATCCCTTTGCCTTTTAGGGCACGCTCTTTCTTGAGATGTTGTTCAACGGTCTCATAGACCTGCGCCTTCATGATATCGTCGCCAAAACCACCAATCTCCTGCCCTACATCCAGCCAACGGCCTGAGTTAAATTCCAGTCTCTCCGAACCTGGCGTGCAATCGATATTCTGGACGATATAGCCTTCCTCATAATAAGCTCGCTCGCCAGATTTAACAAACATGTCATCGCCCTGTTTGATCCAAATCTTCGAAGCTTTCGGGCCATTCGATCCTTCTTTATGGATTTCGACCTGTGCCTTGATGCCGTTCTTATTGTCCGTCTTGAGCAGTTTCACGAAGGCATCATTGAAGTTGTCGTCGGAACGGATTGACGCAACCTCAATCCATTTTACCAAGCGAAGATCATAGGCTTTGATCGGATCGAGCTTGTAGAGCAAATTGTATGGGTTCCGATGCGTGGCGCTGTATCGCAGTGTTGCAGCGGGTTTCAAATTGGCGATTGCCCGCTTCGCCTTCGGCGTGTTATCGACACTTTGCGGCTCGTCAATTATCATAAATGGATTGGTCGCCTGAATGAACTCAATAGGACGGCGACCTGACATGCGGTCGTTCTCACGGTTGATGACATTGAGCTTTTTCAGCTCATCTTCCGTCATTTCTGAAAGATCTTTGTCCGCAACCTCCTTTTGAAAAGCTTGGATGTTGATGACCATGATCTGGATTTGATTGCTCGTCGCAAACTGACGAACCTTCCCAAGACGCTTTGAATCATAAACAAAGTGATCAAACGGCACGTTGTCATAGAGCGTGCGGAAATGATCCTTCGTCATGTCAATGCTTTTGAGTACGCCCTCACGGATTGCTACGCTCGGCACCACTATAATGAACTTCTTGAATCCGTAGGTTTTGTTGAGCTCAAAGATTGTGCGAAGATAGACGTAAGTTTTCCCGGTTCCCGTCTCCATCTCGACCGAGAAATCCCGCCCCTGAAGCTTCGCGACCTTTTCGATGTCGTTGGCTTCCTGAGTCTTTTGGACGTTGGCCAAAATGGCATCCTCAGGCAGAGTAAGATGGTTTCCCATGCCCAATTCGTTCTGGAATAGTCCGCCAATTTGCAAGGACTGGAACGCTGCCGCACCTGTTTGCGCAAATGGTTGACCATCAAATGCACTGACGACGGCATTGATTGCGTCTTGCTGGAAATCCAGTGATGGATCGAACTTTAACTTCATGCGCTCAACTCCTCCGCCTCATGGCCAAGAAATTGATTGAGACGCTCTGCTATCAATTCTCTCCGCTTGCTCAAAAACTGATCGTATGCATCCACGGTCCACAACGCGGAATCACTCGGTATGCATTGTTTTGCGAGCTCGTCGATTCCGTTCTTTTCCACGACACTAGGCAGATAGATTGCTGGCTCCTTGTCGTTGATGCGCCTGTTCGTGCGGCCGCTCACAAAGGACAGATTGCAAATGTCATTCACTTTCTGAGTTGGGAAGTCGAGCTTTTTCAACACAGCTTGCAGAAACACATGATGAAACTGCAAAGAGTGCTGTGCCCCGGAATGCTTCAGTGAAATAATAAGTTGATCACGCCAGTCGCGGGCATCGTCCTTCCGGAATGCCATGAACATGGTTTTGAAATAGGCGCTTCGGCTGTTTCTATTTTCAATATCGGCGGGAAGCACATCCAGACGACCAACCTGTGTTTTCAACATCTGGATTAGGTCGGCAGTATCGTTGCTCCTCCGGATTGCAGCCAAATCCTGATCCAAAAAGGTTTCAGACGATCCACGAGAATACCTAGCCTTGGCATTTGCTGTCAGAACCCAGTAGCGCAATTGCTGCTCTTCATCTGGCCCAAGCTGATAGTCTTTCGCATGACCATAGTTGGCAAGTGTGATGGTGAGGAATGGCGATGACAGAAGCGCGGGGCTATCAATACCAACATTGCTGCGAAGGAAATTGAGCGCGAAGCGCATTCCCTTCTTGGCGTCCTCCCAAGATGTTTCGAGTCGCTCTTTTGTGAGACCACCAACCGTCTTAAATCGTGATTGGCCGGTCGCAAAGGCAACCAAATTCTTCAGGTGGATTGCCAGTTCGAGATCAAATTCAAGCTTTGAACATTCCTGCTCAAATTCTTGGAAAATCTTCAGGGAGTCTCGCCACTTTGCCGTAATCTGCGCAAGCGCTAGATCAGAGCTTCGCAACTTCGCGCCAAGGGAATTCACCCGCACAAAAATCTCTGTAACTTCCTCGTAGGATTTGTCGCGATCAAGGATGTGGACTCTGTAGCTGTAGTCCTTGATGTCACGGAGACGTTTCAGACGTGCGGTATATTTGTCGTAGCGGGGGTCATCCATAGTTGTGACTCCTGCTTCTTTAAGGAACGGCGTATCGCTCGTTTCCTTGAATACCTTCGTGACAGAAACCCAGTGCGGTAGGTTCGCCAGCTTGTTGGTGTGGACCACAAAAGCCATGCGGTCGAAGCGTTTCAGGATTTCATCCTCGGACGCATCCGTCGTGCTTTCATCAGGGTCGGCATCAGTATCATCTTCCGCCTCTACATCTTCAAAAACTTCCGTGATCTCTTCCAAATTTTCTGGATGTTCCAAGTTGAACAAAATGTCGATTGGACGTTTTCGCCCCCGCACATGGACGGGTTCACCCCGAAGAATTGCAGACAGGGATGTCAGACGCTGTTGCCCGTCCAACAAAAGCTGGAAGTTCTGTTGCGCTGATTCTTCCTGGCCAACCGCGAAGTCGCGCGTTGCCACACCCTCGTCGGTTTCCCAAGTCAGTATGGTGCCGGAAGGATACTCGCGATAGAGCGAATCCAGGAGATCACGAACGCGGGTTTGTTGCCAGACATATTGCCGCTGCATCTCCGGCAGGCGAATATCGCCTCGTTCGATCTTCTTGACCAGTTCATCTATCGATAAATCTTGCTGTCCCATGTTGCCCCCTACACCGTCTTAAAGACGATTTCAGTTTCCTGGGACTCAGCACGGGCCTTAAAAGTCTGAACCGCATTAGCCTTGAGCTGGTCGTTGCCTTGGAAGGCTTCATCCAGACAAATCACTTGCAACGGATAGGAATCCGCTAGCGCATCGATCAGTTCTGGCGAGATCTCCTTGTCTAAGTAAATCAGCAAAGCACCTTCAGCAACGGCGTAAACGTCCTTGCCAGCCATGGTTTGCTTTTCTACTTTGGTAGTGAGTTCAAATCCCGCCTTTAGAAGCAATTCGTAGAGGATATCCTCCGGGCCGCTCGCCTGACCAATATGATCGACGTGCATCTCAAGCTGTTCTGCGAGATTGTCAATTTCTTCGGTATCGCCCTCCCAAATGCGGAAGTTGGAACTCGAAAGAGAAAAAGCTTTGAAGCCAACGACTTTATCACTATCAAGTTCGCCGCGATCCTTGGAAAGCAAATCTACTGCACGGCGAATCCGCTCCCTTCCAATCGATGCAATGTCAGGTAAGCCAAGATTGAAGGCTGCTGAATCTTCGGAGCATGGCTCAGGAAGCTGAACCATAATGAATTTTCGATTTCCATTATCTTTCAAATTCGCCTTGAGAACAGAATGAGCTGTTGCAGCCGAGCCTGCAAAAAAATCTAAGATGATGTCTCCGCTATCGCGAGCCGTTGCGATATCGACAATTTTCTCAATGAGTCCAGTAGGTTTTGGAAAATCAAATACTTTTGCATCACCAAAAATACCTACGATTTCATTTGTTCCGTGTTGGGTGTAAACGCCTTCAATTATCGAGAATACTTTTGTTTTTCTAATCTCACCATTCCCGTCTTTTAGGTATTGTTTGGAGCTTAACGACCAAATCCCATCGGATTTCTGATTGAATTCGATTTCATTTCTGTCCAGAGCCTTCTGAACACGCTCCTGACTCCATCGCCACTGACGTTTGGGATGAACAAGCTCTCCGTTCGGGGCCTTAATTGGAAATTTCAGGTTTTCTCGTTCGTCAAAGCTCTTCATCGCCTCCAGCGGATGCGTACGATAGGGGCCTCTAGTTTCAAAATGCCTGTCTCTGAATTTGTAATACCGATCGATCAATTCCTGCTGAAGAGGAACAAATATTTCCGGAACAGACGAAATATCACGAGCGTAAACAAGAATGTACTCATGCAGTGATACAAGGTATTTCTCTTTAGCTCCGCCACCGTATCGCTTCTTCCAGATCATGTTATCAATGAAATTTTCCTCGCCAAAAATTAGATCACAGATCATTTTCAGTCGCGGAAACTCATTGTCGTCTATCGAGATGCAAATAAAGCCGTCTTCTCTTAAAAGGTTTTTTGCTAGGTACAACCTAGGAAACATCATGGACAGCCATCTGGAGTGATACCTTCCTCCTGCGTCCGTGTTCGTTGAAAACTTCTTCCCTTCGTCATCCACCTGGCCTGTATATGCAAGGTAGGTGCCTAGAGTTTCCTGATACTTATCGGGGTAAATAAATTCCTTGCCAGTGTTATAGGGCGGGTCGATATAGATCATTTTGACTTTGCCGAAATACGCCTTCTGGAGAAGTTTAAGCACCTCCAAATTATCGCCTTCAATGAAGAGGTTTTCGGTTTTGTCGAAGTTCAAGCTTTCGTCTCGATCAGGCTTCAGCGTTGCAATGCTTGGGGTCTGAATAACCTTCATGCAGTCAGCCTTACCAGGCCAATTGAAGCCGAAGCGCTCTTTGCCCGGCTCCACCCAATCACCGAGTACGCGCTTGAGTTGATCGAAGCCGATCGCCCCTTCCGCGAAGATCTCTGGAAACTCACGCCCGAGGCAGCGTTTCAAATCCTCACGCTTTTCCTCAGCGACATCCATGGATTTCAAATCCATTTTTTTTGGTTCGTTCATTTCCTTCGGCCTTTCAGTGAATCCCAAATCTTATTAGACCTGATTCACAATAACATCAGGTAATTGAGAACGGATGTATCCTTACCGAATTTGGTCAGGCTGTTTTCAAATTCATGTTGGCCAGCGCCCCGACGTTCTTGGCAATCATGTTTTCCTGCCGGTTGCCGCGGTGAGTTTCGGAGAATATTCCGAACTTTTTCATGCGGCAAATACCGTGCTCTACGCCGATACGTAGCTTTGCGTGCCAAGCGTTGTAAGTTTTCTGTTCGTCCGTAAGGGGGTGGTTCTTTGAGGCTTTGAGCGGGATTTCAAGCGATGTTCCCAGATAACCGAGATCACCAAGTACAAGCACACCCGGTGGCTTATCCACGCGCGCCTCGTCGTAGATACGCTTGTCATGTGCGCGCCCGGGTTGCGCCGGACCGACCGCCAGAACCCGTTTTTTGTCATCGGTGATGATTTGATGTGAGGCCGTGTGGTGCTTTTTCTTGCCGGAATACTTCGCCTTGCGATGCGAGAGCTTTTTCGGGCGTTGAACCGGACGCTCCGTGCCGTCAATCATCAGGTAAAGCAGGTCATCCCTCTCTGACGCCGACAGCCTGATCTTGCGCTCCGGCATCCGGAAATGTCCTGCCATCAATTCTGTCATGGCAGCAATCCGACGGCAAACCGTAGCGGACGAGACATCGAACAGAAGACCCATAAAGGCCTGACTGGTATAGGTGCGATAATACATCAAGCAGAGCAGCAATTGCTCGGCAAATTCCAAACGGTAGTTCATCCCGCCACCGATCGCGCGTTGTCTGTCTTCACGTGAAAGCCGGTGGTGCTCACGTTCAAGCCAGATCGGATGAAGAACAACAACCAATGCCTCGAAATCCTGAAGGCGGATGCCTGAAAGGCGGAAAAACAAATCAGCGCGCCCCCGCAAAACCTTCAAAACCCTCATAGACAAGCCCTCACTCTCCATTGAGCCATAAACATCGCTGAAAATCGGCTATTGCGCAACAGGCTTATTGTGAGATGGTCCCACATTGTTGGACAGTCTGACAGCTTCGCTAAGGTGTATTCCGATTGCTGATCATGCCGTCAGAATCCTGTTTATCAGATTTCCTTGCTGTTGTTGAGCCTGTGGAGATGTGGGCAAGGCGATAGCCTTGTCCATCATATCCACAGGGTTGGTGTCGCTGCCGAGCGCATAGGCTTCCGCCGGCGTCCGGCCGCCGAGCGCGGAATGGGGACGCTCGATGTTGTAGAAGTCAATCCATTCGGCGATGACCCGCTCGGCATGGAATCCGTCGGTCAGTTCGTGCAGGTGGATCGCCTCGTATTTGAGCGAACGCCAGAGCCGTTCGATGAAGATGTTGTCCATGTAGCGGCCACGGCCGTCCATGGAGATCCCCACCTCGGCATCCTTGAGGGCGGCAGTGAAGTTCAAGCTGGTGAACTGGCTACCCTGATCGGTGTTGAAGATCTCCGGCCTACCGTAGGTGTCGAGCGCCTCGTTCAACGCCTCGATACAAAACCCGGCGTCCATGGTGTTCGACAGCCGCCAGGCCAGGACGTGGCGGCTCGCCCAGTCCATGATCGCGACCAGATAGAGGAGGCCGCGACGGACCGGGATATAGGTGATGTCGGCGCACCAGACGTGATCCGGCCGCTTGATCGCCAGTCCCTTGAGCCGGTACGGATAAACCCGGTGCTCCGGGTCGGGCCGGCTCGTCCCCGGTGCCTGATAGATCGCCTCCAGCCCCATCAGGCGCATCAAACGCCGTATACGGTGACGGCCGACGAAGATACCCTCGCGCCGCAACCGGCGGGCCATCTGACGGCTGCCGTAGAACGGATACTTCAGGAACAACTCGTCAATCCGCCGCATCAGCGCCAGGGTCTCGCCACTCTCGCCCTTCGGCGCGTAATAGAACGACGACCGGCTGATCGACAGGATATCGCATTGACGGCTCAAGCTGAGATCCGGAACGTCGCGGCCCACCATCGCCTTGCGCTCCATCCGGCTCATCGCTTGAGCCCCCTGGACAAAAAATCCCTTTCCACCGTCAGTTGCCCGATCTTCGCGTGCAGATCGTGAACCTCGTCCTCAAAGTCCCGGCGCGCCTGATCGGCACCGTTCGAGAACACCTCACCCAGACCGCCCATGGCCTGGCGCTTCCAGGTGCCAACCTGATTGGGATGGACCTTGTGACGGGACGCAATCTCCTGGATCGTCTTGTCGCCCCTCAGCGCATCCAGCGCCACCGTCGCCTTGAACTCAGGCGTGAACTTCCGTCGCCTCGTCATTTCGTATTCCTCCCTAACCGGTGGAATACACCTTAACCCACTGTCCGATTTTCCGGGACCACCTCACATTAAACCTGTTGCGCAATAGCCGATTTTCAGCGATGTTTATGGCTCAATGGAGAGTGAGGGCTTGTCTATGAGGGTTTTGAAGGTTTTGCGGGGGCGCGCTGATTTGTTTTTCCGCCTTTCAGGCATCCGTCTTCAGGATTTCGAGGCATTGGTTGTTGTTCTTCATCCGATCTGGCTTGAACGTGAGCACCACCGGCTTTCACGTGAAGACCGACAACGCGCGATCGGTGGCGGGATGAACTACCGTTTGGAATTTGCCGAGCAATTGCTGCTCTGCTTGATGTATTATCGCACCTATACCAGTCAGGCCTTTATGGGTCTTCTGTTCGATGTCTCGTCCCCTACGGTTTGCCGTCGGATTGCTGCCATGACAGAATTGATGGCAGGACATTTCCGGATGCCGGAGCGCAAGATCAGGCTGTCGGCGTCAGAGAGGGATGACCTGCTTTACCTGATGATTGACGGCACGGAGCGTCCGGTTCAACGCCCGAAAAAGCTCTCGCATCGCAAGGCGAAGTATTCCGGCAAGAAAAAGCATCACACGGCCTCACATCAGATCATCACCGATGACAAAAAACGGGTTCTGGCGGTCGGTCCGGCGCAACCCGGGCGCGCACATGACAAGCGTATCTACGACGAGGCGCGCGTGGATAAGCCACCGGGTGTGCTTGTACTTGGTGATCTCGGTTATCTGGGAACATCGCTTGAAATCCCGCTCAAAGCCTCAAGGAACCACCCCCTTACGGACGAACAGAAAACTTACAACGCTTGGCACGCAAAGCTGCGTATCGGCGTGGAGCACGGTATTTGCCGCATGAAAAAGTTCGGGATATTTGCCGAAACTTACCGCGGCAACCGGCAGGAAAACATGATTGCCAAGAACGTCGGGGCGCTGGCAAACATGAATTTGAAAACAGCCTAACCAAATTCGGTAAGGATACATCCGTTCTCAACTACCTGATGTTATTGTGAATCAGGTCTATTGTGTTACGCGCTCCCGAAACCCCTGGAGACTCTAGGCGATGAAAGCTGCCGTACTCTACGAACCCAACACGCCACTCGTGATCGAGGAGATCAGGACACGCAAGCCTCAGGCTCATGAAGTTCTGATACGGACCGCTGTGGCGGGCCTCTGCCATTCCGATCTGCACTTCATCGAGGGGCTGTACCCGCACCCCCTGCCTTTTGTGCCCGGGCATGAATCCTCCGGGGTCATCGAGCAGGTAGGCTCGGAGGTTACCTATGTGGAGCCCGGCGACCACGTTATCACCTGCCTCTCGGTGTTTTGCGGCTTCTGCGAGAATTGCAACTCGGGCCGACCGGTCATCTGCACCAACTCCGATATAAAGCTGCCTCCCGGGAAAGCCCAGCGCCTCGAATGGGACAAGCCCGAGCAACTGCACACCGGTTTCAACCTGTCGTCATTTGCCGAACAGATGCTGGTCCATGAAAATGCGGTCGTGAAAATCCGCAAGGATATGCCGCTCGACCGGGCCGCTCTTATCGGATGCGGCGTGATCACCGGTTTCGGCGCTGCCGTAAACACCGCGGCCGTGAAAATGGGCGAAAACGTTGCCGTTATTGGATGCGGCGGCGTCGGCATGGCCGCCGTCGAAGGAGCTTATGTAGCCGGTGCCGGGCGGATCATCGCCATCGATACCAACCCGGTGAAGCTGCAGCTCGCGGCAAAACTTGGTGCCACAGATCTGATCAATCCGAATGACGGCGATCCGGTCGAACAGGTCAAGGAGATGATCAAAGGCGGCGTGCATCACGCAATTGAATGCCTGGGTCTCAAGAAAACAGCCGAGCAGTGTTTCGAGATGCTGGCCTTCGGCGGAACCGCAACGATCGTTGGCATGGTGCCTTTCGGCGAGAAAATTGAACTGCATGGGTTCGATTTCCTGCGCGAGCGTAAGATACAAGGCTCGTCGATGGGTTCGAACCGGTTCCGGATCGACATGCCGCGCATGATCGAGCTCTACATGCAGGGCCGCCTGCACCTCGATGACTGGGTGTCGGACACCATCAAGCTTGAGGAGATCAACGAGGGCTTCCAGGCGATGAAAGACGGCAAGGTCATCCGCTCGGTGATTGATTTCGGCGCGATTGCCTGACGGCGCCGGTCAGTCCGGCGGCTAACCTCGGCGGATTATGACAGTGCGATCAGGCGGGCCAGTTCCCCGGGCTCGCTCAGCATCGGGTAGTGTCCGGTATCCAGTTCAAACCAGCTGGCATCCAGCATTCCGGCGCAACGCTCCTGGTGGGCTTTCGGCGGGTTTGTGCTCTGGGTACACCAGATGACCGTTGCGTTCCATTTCTGGTTCCAGAAACTCTCCAGGGACACCGGGGCGTTCATGCAGGCGATCGGGTGCATGGTGTAGCGCTCAAGCGCCCATTGCTTGATGGGCTCGCTGAGGCCCTGAAACAGCCGGTTTTCGACATCCTCGCGGGTCGGCCCGGAAGTAAGCTCGGTTTCGACCGGAGTTTTCCGCTGCACGATATCCCCGAGCTTTTCACCATTCATCAGGGCCAGGGCGTCGGCGAAAACCACGCGACGAACCCTGTCACGTGCCATTTCCGCCGTTTTCGCTATGACCATGCCGCCGGTGCTGGTGCCAACAAGAACGGCGTCCCGGATATCCTCGTAAAACAGCAGTGCGGCCAGTTCAGCGGCGTGGCTTTCGGTCGTGATTCCGGGGCGAAGCTGATCGGCGCGTTCGGCACACCCGTCGAGAGTGGGGGTGAGGATCGTGTGACCGGCAGATCGAAGCGCTTCTGCTGTCAGCTGCCAGATCCAGCCACCTTGATAGGCCCCGTGTATCAATGCAATCGTCGTCATGGTTCGTTGCTCCGGATCTGTTTTTTTGGATGCGCTTTGCGGGCTTATTTCTTGCCGACGATCTGCACGTCCGCCAGTTGTTCGTAGATTTTCACAACGGCACTTGAATCGAGCTTGTTCAGGCCCGCCGTCAGGGCCATCTGGTAGACCTGCTCGCTGACGTTGGCCATCAGCATGGGCACACCCATTTCCTTAGCGAAGGCGGTAACGAGCTCCTGGTCCTTGAAGACGATGTCCATCGTTCCGCCGGGCTCGAAATCACCCGCGATGATCCGCGGCATCCGCATTTTTACGGTCTCGCTGGCTCCCGAACTCGCCATCAGGACATCGCGCATTGTCTCCAGCCCGATGCCGGATTTCACGCCAAGGGCGAGGCCTTCGGCCAGGAGGACGGTGGTGGTGATCCCGAGCATGTTATTGATGAGCTTCATCACCAGGCCCTGGCCCAGGGGGCCGATGTGAAAGGCCTGGCTCCCGACGGCATCAAAAATATCGCGACACTTCTCGAAGACGTCGCTGTCGCCGCCGACGATGACCGAAAGTTCGCCGCTCATCGCTTTTCCGGTGCCGCCGCTTATCGGCGCGTCCAGTATGTGGATATCACGCTCCGCCAGGATGTCGCCGATCTTCCGGGCGACGGCCGGGTTGATGGTCGACATGCAAACGACAATGTGGCCCGGCTTGGCACTGGCGATGATTCCGGTGCTTTCATCGCAGATCACCGCCATGGCCTGGTCCGTGGTTTCGACCAGGCAAACGGTTCTGTCGACTTTTTCGGCCACGCGAGCCGGGGAATCAGCGACTTCCGCACCTGCAGCGGCCAGCGGTTCCGTTTTCGTCGCGTCGATGTCGTGGACCACCAGGGGAATTCCATCCTTGGCCACGTTCAGGGACATGGGTCCTCCCATGGCGCCGAGGCCGATGAATCCTGTCTGTTGCGGCATGTTTTTCCTCGTTTTCTGCTTTTTTACGTGCGTTTCAATCTATGATCGCCATAGCAGGCGAACAGGCGCTACGGTGTATGCAGGTGTTGCGGTGTATTGAAGGACCGCCAAGCATTCAGAGAAACATCAGGGAAAAAAGAGCGCGCGCCCGGGTGCGGGACTCGTCTTTCGGCGAATGATGGCATATTGGAAACCCTGTTCACATGCAGACCCTCACCGTTAGCCCGAATATTTCATGAATAGGCGCCGCTAAATCCCGTATTCGTGTTATGATTCAGTAATAAACCCGATTCACAATAACATCAGATAATTGAGAACGGATGTATCCTTACCGAATTTGGTCAGGCTGTTTTCAAATTCATGTTTGCCAGCGCCCCGACGTTCTTGGCAATCATGTTTTCCTGCCGGTTGCCGCGGTAAGTTTCGGCAAATATCCCGAACTTTTTCATGCGGCAAATACCGTGCTCCACGCCGATACGCAGCTTTGCGTGCCAAGTGTTGTAAGTTTTCTGTTCGTCCGTAAGGGGCTGGTTCCTTGAGGCTTTGAGCGGGACTTCAAGCGATGTTCCCAGATAACCGAGATCACCAAGTACAAGCACACCCGGTGGCTTATCCACGCGCGCCTCGTCGTAGATACGCTTGTCATGTGCGCGCCCGGGTTGCGCCGGACCGACCGCCAGAACCCGTTTTTTGTCATCGGTGATGATCTGATGTGAGGCCGTGTGGTGCTTTTTCTTGCCGGAATACTTCGCCTTGCGATGCGAGAGCTTTTTCGGGCGTTGAACCGGACGCTCCGTGCCATCAATCATCAGGTAAAGCAGGTCATCCCTCTCTGACGCCGACAGCCTGATCTTGCGCTCCGGCATCCGGAAATGTCCTGCCATCAATTCTGTCATGGCAGCAATCCGATGGCTGACCGTAGGGGACGAGACATCGAACAGAAGACCCATAAAGGCCTGACTGGTATAGGTGCGATAATACATCAAGCAGAGCAGCAATTGCTCGGCAAATTCCAAACGGTAGCTCATCCCGCCACCGAAAAAAACCGCCACCATCACAAACATCGCGACCAAGGATTCTCATCCTGATTGACGCGCATCTCTCATCCAGATTGTCGCGCTACACCACGAAAAGCCGAATTGAGGCGGGAAACCAACCCGCCGGACGTCTTCATGAAATATCCGGGTTAAGCAGCTTTAATTGGGCGGGAATGGAGTGCCCGGAACCCCGAGTATCCAGCCTTCCACCTTTGCCACGCTGCATTCGGGCGGGGTCAGGTTCGGGGCAAGGAACCTGGCGAGGTTGCCATTGCGATCGGCGCGAGAGAGCCAGGCGGCAATGGAATAGGCGTCGTGCTGGTCGCCGGTGCGGCCCTCGCGGGCAAAACTGCGCGACCAAAGCGCCGGATAGACCTCGGCGATGGTGGACTTGCCTTGTGGAATGTCCCAACCGTCGAAGGGCCAGAAATGAACCCGTTCGCCCAGTTCCCGGCGAATGAAGCGTAACCAGGGAATCCCTGCATGGGTGGACTTGGCCACCTGGCCCGGCACGTCGAAATGAAAGACCGATTTCGCACCGCCAGCCTGTTCCTCGGTCATACGCCGCCAGCGGGCATTACCGGTCCGCCCCGCACCGTTACCCACCGAACCATCGCGCACGAAATCGACGTAGGTGTGGTCCTCGTCGGTGGGCCAGTGGTGTTGGAAATCATCGAGAAACGACAGCCAGTCGGGTTCGAGCCCGTGAACCTCGAAATAGCGTAGTGGAAAGGAAAAGCCGTGGTCAATGCCGACCAGGGTGGGAACGTCCTCTGAAAGACGTTCTACCAGCCAATGCGCCACGCCCTCGCGGGTCCAGTATTTGCGTGGGCTGGGCGGCGGAGGCACTTCGGCGGGTGAACCACCGCCTTTGGTCAGATAAACGCGGAGCCCCTTGAGACTTGCCTTCGGCGTTTGCGCACCGGAGTAGTCGATGCCGATGTATCTGGCGAAGATTGGCATGGGACTCTATCCAGTCTCGACAGTCAGCGGAATAGCGTCGGGAACAACCTCGTCAGGCGGTGGTGTCACACCGCTGGCGGAAATCTCGGACAGGATCATGACCAGGACGCCTTCCATATGGGTCAGGGCTTCCTCGCGGGTTTCACCGCCGATGACGGCCCCGTGGTCCTGTAGTGCTGGGCAGACGGTGGTTCTCCTCGATAAGGGAGCTTCCCGGCGGCAATCACTTTCTTCAGTGCATCGTGGCGGGCTTCGGAGGGAATGTGCGGGTTCAGCCGGTTCACAGCCGCCTCCAGGCGGCTCATCAAAACGACGTTGGAATAGGCTTCCCGTTCCGGGGCCGGTCAATCGGACCCCGCGATAGTGTCGGCCAATCGGGTGTAGCCAAAGGTTTTCCAGTTGGTCGAGCAGCCTGGCCTCGACATCGGCTTCGGAGATGAACGCCCAAGATTATTCTTCGCCATATTGACATTCTCGGCAACTCAGCGATATTGTGAGTGTGGGCTGATCACTGCGTAGCGGGGGTCGGCCCCTATTATTTTGGCAAAATGACAAGGCCAAATCCCTCCACTTTTCCTCCACGATTGCGTCGGAACTTCTGTTTCACGATCCGCCAGTCGTCCTTGTCTGGCTTGCCCAACACGTGTCGACCTATCGGAGACACCACCAGGTCGGCTAATTGCAAACCTGCGATATTGTCCTTCTTTTCTCGAAGATTGAGAGCGAGGATGCGGTCTTCGATTTCGCTTGCCTGTAAATACCTCGTCCCTTGAATTTTCAGGTTCAACCAAGCAAGGTCCAGTTCCCGGTCGAGCGTGGGATCGCGCTTTTCGGCAACGATTAGACCTCCAGAACTTATCTTTCCGGCGTCAAAGCAAAATCGTTCGACTAAAATATCCAAGCTGAGGAGATATGGATCCAGCGCCGCCACGCCGTAACGGCTCAAGTAGTTTTCTTTTCGAATGGCGCAGGCGACCACCGAATAATTGGCTTCGCTCATTAGCGAGTTGAGGAGCTGATAAAACCTGGTCCGAAAGGCTGTGTCTTTAAGGGCCTCAAACCCATTACGGTTCCTGGTGATATCGGCTGTGTGCAGGATGATATCCGTCGTTCCGAACATTTCTTGCTTAAAGGCGTTTAATTTCTCGACGAGCGCACCCTCGGCGTAATCCTTGTTCATGATGACGCCACCCAACACAAACATTGGATATTGCGGATCGATGACGGATAGATTGTGGTCGCCAGATTCGTCGAGAAATAGGACTTTCATGCTACCTCCTGGGCGACTTTTTCGGCCTCACCGACACGGATTTCACCCGACATGAGCTTTGGAAGAAGCAGATCGCAGGTTTGGGCTAGCCCGGATATTTCATGAAGACGTCCGGCGGGTTGGTTTCCCGCCTCAATTCGGCTTTTCGTGGTGCCTCTGACATAGATTTCCTGCGTATTCGGGCAGAGCCTGGCGTTCAGCCGGTATGTTTGGCGGCTGAGCCGGTTTTTTTTGCGGATTGCAGGCAGGCGGAAGCACCTGCGCCGCATGCGCCCTGCGCATTTCCCTGAATGGTGAAGCCGGGGTTTTCCCCGGCTAGTCTGGGACCAGCCTGCTGGCGACGAGGCGGAACAGGTCCTCGTCGGGGCAGGCACTGGACATCATAAAGCGGACCCGGCGGGTGTTCCGCTGGATGATGGCGCCGATCTTCAACAAGCGCAGGCGAATGGTCCCGCACCGGGCGCGGGCCATGCGGGTGCCGGTGAGGCCGATCCGGCGGATGGCTTCCATGAGGGTGCAGGCGAGAGCGGAGAGCAGCAAGCGGAACTGGTTGGGCCACCATTTGTGGCAGCTGGTGCGGTCGGCGAAGAGATCGAGTTGCTGTTCCTTGATGCGGTTTTCCATCTCGCCGCGGGCGCAGTATCGTTCCTCGTACAACGCCTGTGCGTTGCCCGGAAGGCTGGTGACGATATAGCGGGGGTTGGCCCCTTTGGCCGAATGCTCGATCCGCGCGATGACCCGGCGTTCGCTGCGCCAGGTGCCGGCGGCGTAGGTAAATTCGCCGAACAGGCGCTGTTTCTCCCCCGACGCCTCAAAGTCCCGGGCCGACCGGTCCAGCCACGGCTCCGCCAGAGCGTTCAGGCGGGCATTCCTGGCGATGCCGAGGACATAGTCCACATCATGCCGGTCGCACCAGTCCAGCATGCGGTGGCGGCAGAAGCCGGAATCCCCGCGCAGGATGATCCGCACCTTCGGCCAGACCCGGCGCAGGCGCCGCACCAGCAGGGCCAGGATCGCCCAGGCGTGTTTGGCGCCGTCGATGTTCGAGGGCCGCAGGTAGCTGACCAGAAGCTGATTGCCACAAAACACATCACAGAACACATAAAGTGGCAGGAAACAATCGTGGTCGTAATAGGCCTGAAAGAAACGGCCCTCCTGATGGCCGTGAACCGCATCGTCGGTGGCGTCGAAGTCGAGGACCAGCTCGTCGTCGGGCGGGTGTTTGAACGAGGCGATGAAGGTCTCCATCAGAACCTCGTGCGCGGCCCTGGCCACCTGGCGGTCGGCTGTGTTCTCGAACCGGCATAGCGTCGACGGGCTGGCTGGCGGCTGATCCCGATCGGCCGCCGTCTGCAATGCCTGGTCGTGGCGCAGGGCGTCGTGGTCGTTCAGGTCCTCGTAACCCAGGGGCAGGCTGTAGATCCGTTGCCGCAGCATATCCCGCAAACTGTGCTCAACCTTGCCCGCCTGCCGGTCGTCGGACAGCCGCCGGGCAAGCGATGCCGTCAATCCCGGCAGGTGATCCGCCCCGCGTAGCAGCAAAACGCCGCCGTTGCTCGTCACATGACCTCCATCGAAGCCGGTGGTTACCCGGCGTTTACGGCAGGCTGGAAATTCCAGCTGATCGGGGGTACAATCTGTCGCCGCTAAATCCTTGTGTTTGATCATTTCAAGTAACTGAATCATAACACGAATACGGGATTTAGCGGTACCTGTTCATGAAATATTCGGGTTAGGGGGCTGAAGGCAGGATGACTGGTATCGGTGACGTCGGGAGCGGGCAGGATGCGGCTGGTTCCGTGACCCAAAGGCGCGCCTGGCTGTCGGGTCTTGCAGCAACCCTGTTGTTTGGCTTGTTGTCTGGCTGGGTGTTACCGGCGCCGGCTGCGGTCAGCGAATGGGACCGCACTGCGCATAGCGCGGTTCGCCTGCTGTCGTCGACCGATACTGTCCCCGGGGAAGACTCTGTCCTGCTCGGGCTGCAGTTCGCGCTCGATCCGGGATGGAAGATCTACTGGCGAACGCCGGGCGATGCGGGAATCCCGCCACAGCTCGATTGGACGCGGTCCCGGAACATCGAATCCGTGGATATCCTCTGGCCGGCGCCGAAGCGCTTCGACGTGTTCGGGTTCGAGAATTACGGATACGAAAACGAAGTTATCCTGCCATTACGGGCGCAACTGGTCGGCCCGGGGCCGATCGACGCCCGGTTTCATGTCGACTACCTCGCCTGCAGCGATATCTGTGTGCCGTTCGAGGCGGATGTCGCCCTCACCCTGCCGGCGGGCACAGCTGTATCCTCCAGAAGCGCCGGGCTGATCGCGCGGTTCGTCGACCAGGTTCCCGGGCCCGAGGGCGGGGCGGGCAGCGGCGGTCTCGCATTCCTCGATGTGAACCTCTCAGCGGCGGCGCACGCTTCCCCGGGAGATCAGGGGGGAGCCCGGCAGGCAAATGATCTGGCCGGAAATAACGGGGCCGGAAAGCCGGGTTTTACCCTCCATATTGCCGCCGATGCCGGGCAGCGCCCTTTCGCCACGCCGGATTTGTTTGTCGAAGCTCCCGGAAACACCTGGTTCGGCCCACCCGAGATCCGTTTCGATGCAGATCAGAGAAGGGCCAGGATCGCCATTCCGGGCGGTGGTGCGCCGGCCGTGAGTCTCGTCGGCACCGAGGTTACGCTCACGCTTGTCGATGAGGGACGCAGCATCGAAAGGCGGATGCGCATTCCGACCCTGTTGGGCGCGCCGCTACAGGAAGCGGGCGCCGCTACAGCAGGGGAGGTCACGCTTGTCGGCATTCTCCTGTTTGCGCTGCTTGGCGGCCTGATTCTCAACCTGATGCCGTGTGTCCTGCCGGTGCTGTCGCTGAAGCTCCTGGGCGTGGTCGGCCAGGGCGGGGCCTCCAGGCGAACGGTCAGGATCGGCTTCCTTGCCGCGACAGCGGGCATCCTGTGTTCCTTCCTTTTGCTTGCAACGGCGCTGGCCGGGCTGCGATCGGCGGGCACGATCATCGGATGGGGAATCCAGTTCCAGAATCCGGTATTCCTTGCAGCGATGACAGGGGTACTGGTCCTGTTTGCCTGCAATCTTTTCGGCTGGTTCGAGATCACGCTTCCCTCGGCCATCTCCGATAGGATCGGATCGGAGAAAGGGGCAAATTCCCTGGCCGGACATTTCCTGACCGGGGTGTTGGCAACCCTGCTGGCGACTCCGTGTTCGGCGCCGTTCGTCGGCACGGCGGTCGGCTTCGCCCTGAGCCGCCCCGGTGCGGAAATCTTCATCGTGTTTCTGGCTCTCGGCGTCGGTCTGGCTCTGCCCTACCTCGCGGTTGCGGCGGTTCCCCGCATGGTGACCTGGCTGCCGCGGCCCGGGCCCTGGATGCGGTGGTTGCGGATTGTCCTCGGTCTCGCCCTGGTCGCGACGGCAGTCTGGCTGGTTGATCTGATCGCCATCCAGCTCGACATCGAGGCCGCGATTGCGGTCGCGGCGCTGGTTGCCCTGGCCGGTACAATCATGGGCCTGCGGCGGATGCCGGATTCCCGCCTTGGACGCCATGGCGGAAAAGTGGCGGTTCTGCTACTGGCTGCTGCCTGCGTCTCGGCGTTTCTGCATGATCCAGCCCCGGGATCGCCACCGGGGTCACTACCGGGATATCCATCATCGACCGTTGCCGGCGGCGGATCTGTTTCCTCTGGCGTCCTCGGTGCGTCCGAACTTCGCAATGCGCTCTGGCGTCCCCTCGACCGGCAGGAGATCAACAAGCTGGTCGCTGCCGGAAAGACAGTGTTTGTCGATGTCACGGCGGATTGGTGTGTAACCTGCCTCGCCAACAAGAAGCTGGTTCTTGAAGGCGAGGCGGTCTCGACCTGGTTGGCGCAGGAGGGGGTGATTGCCATGCGAGCTGACTGGACGCGCCCGGATGCGGAAATTTCCGCATATCTCGCCTCTTACGGTCGCTATGGGATTCCCTTCAATGCCATCTACGGACCATCGGCGCCGCAGGGTATCGTCCTGCCCGAACTCCTGACGGATTCCACGGTTCTTGACACAGCAAGGCGGGTCCGGAGCATAGCCACGGCGCAGGGCCGCCAGGAGGCGGCGGACCGCTAGAAAAGCGCGCTGTGACAAGGGATACCTCCTTGGCGAAACTGTTCTGTCCTCTGGACATTCGCAAGGTCGTTCCTATCTCTGTTTGCCGGTTGCTCCGGGTGTCCGCCCCGGTGTTCGCCTCCCGGTGTGGACGCCATGGCGGGTTCGCCCTGGCGGGTCCGGTGGTTTCACCCCCCCCCCCTCACATGCAAGGAGATGCGGTTCATGACGATTAAGAGTGGCGACAAGATTCCAGCGGCAACACTGTACCGGATGGGCAAGGAAGGGCCGGAGGGAATCTCTACCGATGATTTTTTCTCGGGCCGCAAGGTGGTCATGTTCGGTGTCCCGGGTGCTTTCACCCCGACATGCTCGGCCCAGCACATGCCCGGCTTCGTCGACCAGATCGACGCCTTCAAAGCCAAGGGCGTTGACGAGGTCGCCTGCGTTTCGGTCAACGATGTTTTCGTGATGGATGCCTGGGGCAAGGACCAGAAGGCTGGCGGCAAGGTCAGCGTGCTCGCTGACGGCAGCGGCGAATTCGCCGGGAAACTCGGTATCGAGCTCGATCTCAAGAATCGCGGTCTCGGCGTACGGTGCCGGCGCTTTGCCATGGTTGTCGATGACGGCGTCGTTGGCCATCTCGCACTCGAGGATGGCGGCGCGCTTGCCGTATCCGGCGCCGACGACACCCTGAAGGCGCTGTAAGGCCGCCATGGCGGAAAAAACGGGAGCAATCGAGGCGGGCGACAAGGTTCCCGCCGCGACCTTGTTCCGGCTTGTCGACGGTGTGCCGGAGGCGGTGGCGACGGAAGATTTCTTCGGGGGCCGTCGCGTCGTCGTTTTCGGATTGCCCGGCGCCTACACCCGCACCTGCTCGGCCCAGCATCTCCCGGGGTTCGTTGCCCAAGCCGATGCGCTCCGCGCCAAAGGCGTTGACGAGATCGTCTGCGTTTCGGTCAACGATGCGATGGTGATGGGCGCCTGGGGCAAGGTTCACGGCGCCGATGGCAAGATAACGATGCTGGCCGACGGCAACTGCGATCTGACCCGCGGCATGGGTCTCGATGCTGACATGTCGGCGCGCGGCTACGGCACCCGCTCAAGGCGTTACGCCATGATCGTGCAGGACGGCCGCATTGAGTATCTCGCGATCGAAACCGAGCCGGGGCTGAATGTCTCCTCGGCCGAAGCGATCCAGGAAGCTCTGTAAATTCACCGAATTCGGCCAGATGCCGGCCGGATTTCCGATCAGAGTGGATATCAGCGGGACGAACCCTGCTTCGGCACGGCGGCGCGTGCCAGCGCATCGGCGCGCTCGTTTTCAGGGTGGCCGGTATGCCCCCGAACCCAAAACCACTCGATTTTATGCTTGGCGGCCGCGGCCTCGAGCGCCTGCCAGAGATCAATGTTTTTCACTGGTTTTTTGTTTTTCGTCCGCCAGTTCTGGCGTTTCCACCCTGCTATCCATTTGGTGATGCCATCGCGCAGATAGGTGCTATCGGTGTGGACATGCACAAGCGAGGGCCGTGTCAGCGCCTGCAGTGCCTTGATGGCCGCGGTTATTTCCATGCGGTTGTTGGTGGTCGCGGCTTCGCCGCCGCTCAGCTCCTTTTCGTTGTCGCGCCACCGGAGTACGGCGCCCCAGCCGCCGGGGCCGGGATTATTGATACAGGAGCCGTCCGTGAATATCTCGATGATGCCTCCATCGTTGCCGGCAGGTGAACCGGGATCGGCCATCAATCCAGCCCGTACTGGCCAACCGCGGTAACATCCTGGTGGAAGCGCAGGATGGCGAGATATTCGAGGGGATCCTTGGGTGTCACCAAGGCGCTGTCGCCTTGATGGTTCAGAAGATCGTATAGCCGCGTCAACAGGAAGCGCATCGCGCCGCCACGCATGACGGTGGGCAGGGCAGCCAGTTCATCCTGGGAAAACTCCCGCACCGCCCGGTAGGCGGAAAACATGCGTCGCGCCTTGGTGATGTTGAAGGCCCGGCCCTCGAAGCACCACGCATTCAGGCAGATCGCGAGATCGTAGGCGAGGAACTCGTTGCAAGCGAAATAGAAATCGATAAGTCCCGAGACCTTCCCCTGGAGAAAGAACACGTTGTCAGGGAAGAGATCAGCATGGCAGATTCCGGCCGGGATATCCTTGGGCCAGTTCTGATCGAGAAACGACACCTCGTCATCGAGAATCTTGCCGAGGCCGTTATGGATCGAATCGGCCCTGTCGATGCACTGTTCGAGCAGCGGCCGCCACGCCCCGACCGACAGCGTGTTTTTGCGCTGCATCGTGAAATCCTCCGCCGCGAGATGGAGATTGGCCAGCGCCTTGCCAATCCCCGCGCAGTGGTCGGGCAGAACGCGCCGTGGCCAGATACCCTTGAGGAAGGTGACGATTGTCGCCGGCCGGTTGCAGAGCGTGCGGGAAACGGCTCCATCACGGCCATGGATAGGAGTCGGGCAGGGGATGCCGCGCGCGGCAAGATGCTCCATCAGGCCGAGGAAGAACGGGAGATCTCGGGGATCGACGCGTTTTTCGTAGAGGGTGAGAATGAAACGCTCGGTTTCCGTCTCGAGTTGGTAATTGGTGTTTTCCACACCTTCGGCGATGCCTTGATAGGAGATGATTTCGCCGAAATCGTACTCGGCGGCGAAAACCGCCAGCTCCTCGTCTGAGACTTCTGTGTAGACCGCCATCGATCCGTCCGTCCCGGCAGTATCCCTGCGGCTTTCTGATAGTGTGCCGGAGGTGTTTCAATTCCGGAGGCACCCCTCCGGAGGTGCCCCTCCGGAAGCGCTCCGTTCCGGGGTTTCCCGGGCCTGCTATCTCTTGCGCTTCGACCGTTCTGCCCTACAATCGGCACTATCGTCGGCCACCGGGCAGGTCATCGTGGATCCGCATCGGGAACTGTGCGGCCAGACTCCGTAATTTGCAATATCGCGCTCCGCAGGAAACGCTCCGGGAATATCCTGAACATGCGAATCAGGCTGTCGAGATATTAAGGAGAAGAACCGATGCCGGAACCCATGATCGCCCAGAAATCGCCGTTTGAGGCCGAACTCGAGGAAGGCAAGAGCTACTGGTGGTGCGCCTGCGGGCGCAGCGCTACGCAGCCCTTCTGCGACGGCAGCCACAAGGACACCGGCATTGAGCCGGTCAAGCATGTGGCCGAGAAAACCGGGTCGGTGTGGTTTTGCGGCTGCAAGAACACTGGCTCCTCGCCGCTTTGCGATGGAACGCACAGTTCACTCTAGAGGCGGGTTCTTGGCGATCGATTTCATGGGATGGACGATGCAGCGCCGGGGAATGCGACACCAGAGAATGCAGTGCCGAGGCAGGCGCCTGGTTTCCAGCCTTGCGCTATTCGGGATGCTCGCGCTCGCCGGGTGCGGCAAATTCGACCTCGGCCTCGACACCAGCATCCTGACCGCCGAGCCGAACTATGGTGCCTATTGCCCGCGCGTGGCGGTACTCGACGGACCGGGAGAGCTCACGCGCTTTGCACCCGGTGGCGAGGGTGCTCTCGATCAAGTCGTGTTCTCCGCACGCATGCGGCGGATCGACCACTATTGCTATATCCACAAGAAGAAAACCGATATTGTCACGACCCTGATGTTCGACGTGATTCGAGGGCCGGCGAACACCGCGGGCCTGGCGCCGTTTTTCTACTTTGTTGCTGTGCTCGACCGCGACGGAAACGTCCTCACCCGCAACCGATTTCCTCTCACCGTTGAATATCATGAAACCGAAACCCTGATAACTTTCACCGAGGATTTCACGGCGACAATTCTCCGGGTCCCCGACCATGCGCCTCCGGAATACAGGGTTTATGTCGGATTCGAGATGAGCTCCGAAGATCTCGCTTATTCGCGCAATCGTCTGCGCAAGATTTCCGGGGGGAACTAGGCCGTGCGAGCCGAAGCCAGTTCCCGCCGTATTCCCGGCGCCTGTGTCCCCGGCCTCTATATTTCCGGCGCCTGTGTCCCCGGCCTCTATATTTCCGGCTCCTGTGTTTTCGACTCTGTCGGCGTGCTCCGGTGACAGACGACACCACCGTGAAACGAACGCCGCTTCATGCCCTGCATGAAGCTCAAGGGGCGAAAATCGTTCCGTTCGCTGGCTATGCGATGCCGCTTCAGTACCCGACCGGAATTCTGAAGGAGCATCTCCACACCCGCGAATCGGCAGGGCTGTTCGATGTCTCGCATATGGGGCAGTTCGCGCTCCGTGGCGATGCGCCAGCGGCCGCGCTCGAAACCCTCGTTCCCGCAGATGTACTTGGCCTCGAGTCGGGCCGCGCCCGCTACACCCAGCTCACCAACGCAAACGGCGGAATTCTCGACGATCTCGTGGTGACCGCACTCGCCGATAGCGACAGCCTCCTTCTCGTCGTCAACGCCAGCCGTGCAGCCGAGGATCTCGCCCATCTGCAGGAGGGTCTACCCGCCGGTGCGGAAGTCACGGTGCTTGAGGAGCGCGCGCTGCTTGCCCTGCAGGGGCCGGCTGCCACGGCGGTGCTCGCGTCCCACACCGAAGGCGATATCGGGGCCATGCCCTTCATGTCCTATCGCGAATGCGCTGTCGCCGGCATCGACTGTGGCGTCTGGCGCTCTGGCTATACCGGCGAGGATGGCTACGAGATCTCCTGTTCCGCCTCTGAGGCAGAAGCGCTGGCCCGTGCCCTGCTCGAATCCCCGGTGCAGACGGCCACAGGGCCGGATGGTGCGGGGGCGAACGTCGCGTTGGCCGGCCTCGGAGCTCGGGATTCGCTGCGTATCGAGGCTGGCTTGTGTCTCTGGGGCCAGGATATCGACGAAACCACGACGCCGATCGAGGCCGGGCTCACATGGTCGGTGGCTAAGCGCCGTCGAAGCGAGGGCGGGTTTCCCGGTGACGGGGTTATTCAGCGCCAGATCGCCGACGGTCCGGCTCGGCGCCGGGTTGGCATCCGCGGCGAGGGGCGCGCACCTCTACGCATCGGTGTTGCCTTGTCTGACGCCGAAGGGGCACCGGTCGGGGAGATCACCAGCGGTTGTTTTGGCCCCAGCGTCGACGGACCGGTAGCCATGGGCTACGTTTCCGCTGCGCATGTTGCGGCGGTTCGAGAAGGTGGGGATACTCTCCTTCAGGCATCTGTCCGTGGGCGCCTTCTGCCGGCAAGGATTGCACCCATGCCTTTTGTTGCGCATCGTTATTATCGGGGTTGAATATAACTTCGGACCGGCAAGCCAATCAAGGGAGGGAACGGTGAGCGATCTGCTTTACAGCAAAAATCACGAATGGATTCGCGTTGAGGGTAATGTCGCGGTGGTTGGCATCAGCAACTACGCCCAGGAACAGCTCGGCGATATCATCTTTGTCGAACTGCCTGATATCGGTTCCGGATGGGGTAGCGGCGAGCAGGCTGCGATCGTCGAATCGGTAAAGGCGGCTTCGGAAATCTACGCGCCGCTTTCCGGCGAGATTGTCGAGATCAACGATGCCCTTGAGGGGACGCCCGAGCTCGTCAACGCGGAAGCGGAATCCGGCGGCTGGTTCTTCAAGATGAAGATGAGGGATTCCTCGGAGATCGAGGAGTTGATGGACGCCGAGGCCTACGCCCGGTTTATCGAGGAACAGGGTTAATAAGGTCATGGCGCTGAACCCCCGAGGAAAGGCCAGTGATGCGGCCGACCTCCTCGATCTCGCGGCGCTTGAGCAACGCGACGATTTTATCTCACGTCACATCGGCCCCGATTCGGGGGATATCACGGAGATGCTGGAGACGATCGGCGTCGACAGCCTCGAGGCCCTGATCGCCGCGGCGGTTCCGGACCAGATCCGCGACAGCGAGCCTCTCGATCTGCCCGAGGCGCGCACCGAGGCCTCGGTGCTCGCCGAGCTGAGCCGCATGGCCGGCGCCAACCGTGTCATGAAGTCGATGATCGGCACGGGTTATTACGAGACGATCACGCCTCCGGTCATCCTGCGCAACGTGCTGGAGAATCCCGGCTGGTACACCGCTTATACGCCATATCAGCCAGAGATCTCCCAGGGCCGTCTCGAGGCGCTGCTCAACTTCCAAACCATGATCTGCGATCTCACGGGTATGGAGATTGCGAATGCCTCGCTGCTCGACGAGGCGACGGCGGCGGCTGAAGCGATGGCGATGTGTCGGCGCATCGGCAAGCTTGCCAGCGGTGAGGGCGCCGACGGCATCTTCGTTGATTCCGGCTGTCATGCCCGGACCACGGAGGTGCTCAGGACCCGTGCGGAACCGACCGGACTCCGCATCGTCTCGGGCAATGCCCTGGACGGCATCGATTTCGATTCATTGTTCGCGATTCTGCTCCAGTATCCGGCGACCGACGGCACCGTTTCCGACTACCGGAGCATCGTTGAAGCGGCGCATGCGGCCGACGTCATGGTGATCGTCGCTGCCGACCTCCTGGCCTTGACCCAGATCACACCGCCTGGAGAGTGGGGTGCCGATGTCGTGGTTGGCAGTGCCCAGCGTTTCGGCGTACCGATCGGCTTTGGCGGTCCGCACGCGGCCTATATGGCGACCGCGGACCGCCACAAGCGGGCGCTTCCGGGGCGGCTGGTCGGGGTTTCGGTCGATTCCACCGGCCGTTCCGCCCTGAGGCTGGCCCTGCAGACCCGCGAGCAGCACATCCGCCGCGACAAGGCGACCAGCAACATCTGCACGGCCCAGGTTCTGCTGGCGGTGATGGCCGGTCTCTATGCGGTTTATCACGGCCCGAAGCGCCTGCGTATCATCGGCGCCCGGGTTGTCCGCTTCACCGCTGCGCTCGCCGCGGGTCTGCGCAATCTCGGTTTCGAGATCGTCAACGACACCTTTTTCGATACCCTGACGGTGCGCATCAGCGATGGTGCGGAAGCTGTCCATGAACGGGCAGCCGCGGCCGGGATCAATCTGCGTGTCTGCGAGGATGGGGTCATCGGGATGTCGGTTGACGAGCGCACCGAGTGTGGACATCTCGAAGCGATATGGCGCGCTTTTGCCGACAGTGATTCAGTGCCGGAGGCAGCGGCCTTGGTTGGCGAAACAGGGCCGGGGCTGCCAGCGGAACTGCTTCGCACCTCGTCCTTCATGGATCATCCGGTATTCAACAGCTATCACTCCGAAACAGCGATGCTGCGCTATCTGCGTCTGTTGCAGCAGAAGGATGTTGCCCTCGACCGGTCGATGATTCCGCTCGGCTCCTGCACCATGAAGCTGAACGCGACGGTCGAGATGCTGCCGATCACCTGGCCCAGTTTCTGCGACATCCATCCCGACGCCCCAGCCGACCAGACAGCCGGTTACGGGGAGTTGATTGAAGATCTGGAATCGGTGCTGTGCCGGATTACCGGTTTTTCCGCCGTGTCGCTGCAGCCGAACGCCGGGTCACAAGGCGAATTTGCCGGTCTTCTGGCAATCCACCGCTATCACACCGACCGGGGCGAGGGCGGGCGCGATGTGTGTCTGATTCCTTCCTCGGCCCACGGCACCAATCCGGCGAGTGCGGCGATGGCGGGCATGCGGGTCAAGGTGGTGGCTTGCGACGAGAACGGCAATATCGACCTCGATGACCTGCGGCTCAAGGCGGCGGAGAGCGCATCGGAACTGGCGGCGCTGATGGTGACCTATCCCTCGACCCATGGCGTGTTCGAGGAGAGCATCACCGAAATCTGCGACATCGTGCACAGCCATGGCGGGCAGGTTTACATGGACGGCGCCAACATGAACGCCCTTATCGCCGCCGCCCGGCCCGGGGCCTTCGGTCCGGACATCCTGCATCTGAACCTGCACAAGACCTTCTGTATCCCTCATGGTGGCGGCGGCCCCGGCGTCGGACCGGTGGCGGCGGCAGCCCATCTCGCGCCCTGGCTTCCGGGCTATGGCCGCAACGCCGCCGAGGCGTTGTTTCCGGTGGCTGCAGCGCCCTGGGGCAGTGCCGGCATCCTTCCGATCTCCTGGACCTATATTGCCCTGATGGGCCGTGACGGGCTGAAGCGGGCAACGGAAGTGGCGATTTTGAGCGCCAACTACATCGCCCGCCGTCTCGAGGGAGACTACCCCATCCTGTACCGGGGGGCGGGTGGTCTGGTCGCCCATGAATGCATCATCGATGTGCGCCCCTTCAAGAACAGTGCCGGGGTTGAAGTGGAAGATATCGCCAAGCGGCTGATCGACTACGGCTTCCACGCGCCGACGATGTCGTGGCCGGTCGCAGGAACGCTGATGATCGAGCCGACGGAAAGCGAACCGCTCTCCGAGATCAACAGGTTCTGCGACGCCATGGCCGCCATCCGAGACGAGATTCGCCGTATCGAAGAGGGAAGCTGGAGCCGGGAGGACAATCCTCTGATCAACGCGCCACACACGGTCGAGGACATCGCCGGGGAGTGGTCCCGGAGCTATTCTCGGGCCGAGGCGGCGTGGCCAGTCGAGTCCCTGCGGGAGGACAAGTACTGGCCGCCGGTGGGACGCATCGACCAGGTCTATGGTGACAGAAATCTGGTTTGCGCCTGTCCGCCGCCGGAAGCCTGGCAGGAGGCGGCCGACTAAAACCGCTGCTGGCTGACGCCGCCACTGGCGGATTCCGGGCAAAGCATCCGAGTGTCAGTTCAAACGTCCCGGGCGTCAGCCCATCTGTTTGGGTAGCGCCTCGACCGCTTCTTCGACCAGCTTTTCCCCTTCGCTGCCGGCGAGGCGCTCGGCGAGGATACGCCGGGATGCCTCTGCTGCGATATCGATGGCGGCGCTCCGGATGTCGTCGACGGCAGCGCTTTCGACCCGTGCGATCTTGTCCTGGGCCTGCTCCTCCTGGCGTTGTGCAGTTTCAGCCATCGCCGCTTCCGCCTCCCTGCGCAACCGATCGGCGTCTCGGCCGGCTTGAGTCCGCATTTCTTCGGCCTTATTCGTCGCCAGCCGCCCTTCTTCGCGCTGCTGTTCGAGGCGCTCGAGTGCCTCGTTGCGCAAGTCGGTGGCTTGTTCGATCGAGTTGCGGATCTCGGTGATGCGGGAATCGAGACCGTCAAGCACTGCCTTCTTCGCCGGTTTGAATACCGCGATGACGAACAGGATGAAGGCAACCAGAACCCAGAAGGTCGGATCGGAAAATACCGCCGGCATTATCCGCGTTCCTGTCCAGCCACGGCGGCGACTGCGGCCCTTGCCTCGTCGTCAGTGGCGGCGGTGCCCGTCAGCTGTTCGGTAACCGATTGGACGACGGTGACCGCGATATCGGGGATTTCACCGGAAGCGGTCTCGATTTCGGCGGCGATGCGTCGTTCCGCTTCGGTGGCTTCGGCACCAAGGCGGGCAGCGAGCTGCTCCTGGTGCCGGGCCTTCTCCATGGCGATTGCCTGCATCACTTCCCGATGCTGCGCCTGGCTGTCCGCAAGGGCTCCAGCATGGGTGCTTTCCAGCGCCACGCGGGCCTGCTCCGCCTTGTCGCGCAGCTGTTCCGCCTCCTTGAGATCGTTGTCGATGCGCTCCCTCCTGCCCCGGAAGACACGCAGGATGCGCGGCAGCGCCACCCACCTGACCAAGAGGTAGAGAACGGTGAAGGAAATCAGCAACCAGAAAAGCTGCTGGGGATAGGTGGCGAGATCGAGCTGCGGCATCAGTCCGTTGCCGGTTCTGGCGGCGCGCTTGTCAGCCGAACAGAATGAGAAGCGCGATGACGAGAGCGAAAAGCGCGATCGCCTCGACCAGGGCGAATCCCAGCATCGTCATGGTGAACACCTCATTGCGGGCCGCCGGATTGCGGCCAACCGCGAGGATGAAAGACGAGAACACGCTGCCGATACCGATTCCCGAGCCGATCATGCCGATGACGGCAAGGCCGGCACCGATGAGTTTGGCGGCTTCTGCTTCCATAACTGTATTCCTCTTGTAGGTTGCGTGGGTTTGGGATGTTGCCCGGTTGGATGTTTTGACGGGCGATTGGTTTGACGGAGGGTTGGTTTTCTTGGTTGGGTTTGGGGATGGTCAATGCAGATGAAGGGCATCGTTGATGTAGAGGCAGGTCAGGATTGTGAACACGTAGGCCTGCAGCACGGCGATCAGGATTTCGAGGCCGGTCAGCGCAACCACCAGAGCCAGCGGCAGCACTCCGGCGAAGCCGAGCAGGGCGATGAAACCCGCAATCACTTTGAGCAAGGTATGCCCCGCCAGCATGTTGGCGAACAGGCGGACCGACAGGCTGATCGGTCGAGACAGATAGGAGATGATCTCGATCGGGACCAGCAGCGGCAGCATCACCACGGGTGTGCCCGGAGGGGCGAAGAAGGTGAAAAAGTGGAAGCCGTGTTTGATAAAGCCAAGGGCCGTGACGCCGAGGAAAATGACGATCGCCAATGCGAAGGTCACGACGATATGGCTGGTGAAGGTGAAACTGTAGGGCACCATGCCAAGCAGGTTGCCGAGCAGCACGAATAGGAAAACGGAGAACACGGCCGGGCAATACCGGCGTCCCTCGTCGCCGACCGTATCGCGCAAAAGCCCGGCGACAAATCCGTAGCAAAGCTCGACGGCGACTTGCCAGCGGCCGGGAACCTCGTCGGCCCGGCGCATGCCGAAAATCAGAAAGCCACCGGCGAGAACGACGGCGAGCACCATGAACAGGGCGGAGTTGGTGAAGGAAAGATCAACGCCGCCGAGATGGAGCGGAAGCAGGGTTTTGATCTCGAACTGCTCAAGCGGGCTGGGCCCGCTGCCGGGGGCTGATGCGGCCATGGTGTCGACGTTGCCTCTCAGTCGTCCCTACCGTTCCGGTTTTCACCGTCCCGGTTTTCGCTACGCTCTCCGGCGCGATCTTCGCTGCGCCGGTAGCCGGCCGCCTGGCCGTAACCCTGCATGACACGGAACACGTTGAGGAATCCCGCTACGCTTCCGAGCACGAAGAAACCGACCAAAAACCAAGGCCGGCTGTCGAGCCAGTAATCGAGAAGGAGACCGATTCCGACCCCAACCCCGATCGCCGAAACAAATTCGACACCGGTGCGCAGGGCAGTTCCGAGTCCCCCGCCCGAGGCGATCCGCCCCTGGGCCGTTGCGCCGCCCTGCGATGCCTTGCCGGCGTCCCGTTCCACGCGAGCCTGCCGCAGCCTCTCTTCGAAAGTTTCCGGCGGCTCGGGTGGTTTGTCCGTCATCGGGATCCGGTCACGTTTGCAGTGACGGTGCATCGGAAGGTTTTCCCGCCGAAAGCGGGCGCAAAATAGGATTGACCGCCCGGAAAGTCAATAAACCCAAGGGGATTTTGGGGCGTTTTCCGGGATATTTCCTGGCGTGGGGGAAGGGGCCGCTTTGTCCGTTCTGCCTGTGGCCGAGTCTTTCTGTGGCGGGTCTTTCTGTGGCTGGATCTGCCCAGAGCCGGGCCCTACCCAGAGCCGGCCTATCGCTTATGCCGCGTGGCGCTCCGCCGTCTGCAGGTCGACCGAGACCAGCTGGCTAACCCCCGGTTCGCCCATCGTCACGCCGAGCAGGCGATCGACGCGGGCCATTGTCGCCCGATTGTGGGTGATCATCAGGAACCGGATACCCTTCTCCCGGCTGGTCTTCTCGAGCAGCGTGCAAAATCGCTCGGTGTTGGTGTCGTCGAGTGCCGCATCGACCTCGTCGAGAGCGCAGATGGGTGCCGGGTTGGTGAGGAACGCCGCAAACAGGAGTGCGAGCGCCGTCATCGTCTGCTCACCGCCTGACATCAGAGACAGCGCCTGCGATTTCTTGCCGGGCGGCACCGCGGTAATCTCCAGTCCGGCTTCAAGGGGGGCTTCGTTGTCGGTGAGCGAGACATGGGCTTCGCCGCCGGCAAACAGATGGCTAAATATGGTTCCGAAATGCTCGTTCAGCTTTGCAAGTGCATCGAGCAGACGTCGCCGGCTCTCCCGGTTGAGGGAAGCGATGCCCTCGCGCAGCTTGGCAATCGCTTCGATGAGTTCGTCGCGCTCGGATTGTAGCCGGTCGAGCTCGCCGCCGATTTCCCCGGCCTCGGTCTGGGCCCTTAGGTTGACGGGTCCCATGCGCTCGCGCTCGCGCTTGAGGCGTTCGTGCCGGGCCTCGAGCGCCTCGCGATCCGGTGATTCGCCGCCGAGTTCCGCCTCGTCTTCGAGATTCTCGGGCGCGATGTCGAGAACGTCGGCAATCTGCCGCAACAAATCCTCGCGGCGCTGGCGAGCCTGCGCCAATCGTTCTTCGCGGCGCACCTCTTCCTGACGCGCCTCGGAAAGTATCTTGGATGCCTCGCGTTGCGCCTTGTCGGCCTCGGCGAGGCGCTGTTCGCCCGTGGACAGCGCATCGGCTTCCCGCTGGCGCAGCTTTTCCGCTGCCTGGATACGGTCGGCGATCTGCACCCGGTCGGCCTTGAGCCGGACCGGCATCGTTTCCATCTCCCGTCGCGCCTTTTCCTCCGTCTCCCGACGCTTTCCGAGATCGATGATTTGGGAGGAGGCACTCTCCGCGCGCCGGCTCCAGGATTCTATCTCGGCGTTGATGGTGCCGAGGCGGGCTTCCTGCTGCTCATCTTTCGCAGCCAATCGTTCGTATTTACTGCGTCGTTCGGCTTCGATGCGGCGGTTTTCGGCGATTTCTTCTTGCTTGCGCTCCATCTGATCCCGCTTGGCGGTGGGATTTTCGAGCGTCGCAAGTTCGCGCTTTGCCTCGCTGTGCTGGTCTTCGGTTGTGGCGACTTCGGTGACCAGTCGTTTTTCCTCGAGAGCGTTGCCGGCGATGCGGGCACGCAGTTTTTCGATTTCCGCCTGCCGCGCCGTCTGCCTCTCTTGTGCCGCCGACAGGGTTTCATAGGCGGCAGCGACGGCATTCCGGAGCCTGCGTTCGTTCTCGGTTGCGTTCTGACGCCGAGTCTGTGCATCGCTGCAGCGTTTCTGCATCTCAGTCACGGCATTCCGCAAAGCGGGAATCTCGCCGCGAATTTCGCCAAGGCGCCGGCGATTCGCCAATCGCGTTACCTCGGCCTGGGTGCCAGCCCGCGCCCTGAAGCCGTCCCAGCGCCAGAGATCGCCGGCGCGATTGACCAGCCGTTGTCCCGGTGCCAGGCCCTTCTGAAGGGCAACACCGTCAGCGCTGTCCTCGATAATGCCGATAAGGGAAAGCCGCCGGGTCGCTGCCGGCGGCCCCTTGACGACCTCCGCCATCGCCATGACGCTCTTTGGAAGCGGGGGCGTGTCGATGATAGGCGACAACGTGATCCATGAGGCTGGTGCCGGTGCGTCGACCGGTGCTGAGAGGTCGTCGCCGAGCGCGGCGTCGAGCGCGGTCTCGTAACCCGGGTCCGCCTCCAAGGCGTCGATCAGGGGAGGGAAGGAATCCGTTTCTTCCGGCTCGAGCAGGGCGGCCAGCGCCGTCACCTCGGCCTGCAACAGGTTCAATTCGCTCTCGGCCTCCCGCTGGGTGTTGATGGCGGCAATCTCTGTGGTTTCAGCAGTGCTCCGCTCTTCTTCGGCGGGCGTCAGTTGCTCGAGGGCCTCGGCGAGTGCGCGCTCGGCTTTGGCGACCGGGTTTTCGTTGATCGGATTTTCACTGGTCGAGCTTTCACTAGCCGAACTTTCACTGGCCGAACTTTCACTGGCCGAACTTTCACTGGCCGAACTTTCACTGGCGAAATTGCCGTCTTTGACCTCTTGAGAACCCTCGGTTTCTTCGCAACCCCGGGCCCTGGCCTGGAGGTCCAGGCGTTGGGCCTCGAGATCGATGCGCTGTATGGAGAGCGAATCGCGCCGGGCGTCGAGTTCCTGCAGCCGTTGCGTCAGGGCGATATGGCGGGCCTCGAGGCTGGCAACCTCTTCGTTCAGGCGGGCCATGTCGATGAGGTTGGCCGAGAGAATGTCGACGATCTCTGTAAGCGCGTTCCGGGCGGCTTCGCGCTCCGCCCGGTGTTTTCCGCGGGTTTCGGCGAGGCGCCTCTTCTCTTCGTCGAGGCGGTGGAGAGAGTCCTGCGATTCTGCCGAGAAGGCTTTCTCCCGGCCAATGTCGGTGTCGATCTGGGCGATATTGCGGACCGCCGTCTCAAGCGCTTCGCCAATGCGTTCGCTCTCGGCATCCATCCTCTCGCGTTCTATCCGGAGTCGTTGCAGGGCGGCGGCGGTCTCGACCTCCGCCTGGCGCAGCGTCGGTATCGCTCCGGCGGCCTCGGCCTGGTGTCGGGCCGTGGTGGCGGCCGTCGCAGCATGGTCGACAACCCGCCGGTTTGCCGCCTTGAAATCACTTTCGGCCTGCTCTTCGGCGCCGAGAGCCTCTCGCCAGCGCAGATGGAACAGCGCTGCCTCGGCCTTGCGGATGTGACCGGCGAGACGGGTGTAGCGGGCGGCCTGCCGGGCCTGTCGCTTCAGACCCTTCAACTGCTCTTCCTGGGCCTGGATGATGTCGTCGAGACGCAGGAGATTGGTCTCGGCGGTGCGCAGCCTGAGTTCGGCCTCGTGCCGGCGCGCATGCAACCCGGTGATGCCGGCGGTATCCTCGAGTAGCGGTCGGCGCTCGTGTGGTGCTGCGCTGACGATATCGCCAATGCCGCCCTGCGTTACCATCGCCGTCGAATGCGGGCCGGTCGTCATGTCGGCGAACAGCAGACGGACATCGCGGGCGAGCACTTCGTTCCCGTTGATGGTGTAGCGTGACCCTGCGTTCTTCTCGATCCGGCGCGCGACCTCGATTTCATCTTCGCCGTTGAACTGGGCCGGCGCTGTGCGGTCGCTGTTGTCGAGGAGCACCGATACTTCGGCGATATTGCGGGACGGACGCCCGGCGGCGCCCTTGAATATCATGTCGTCCATCTCCCCGCCGCGCACCCGCCGGGGAGCGGTTTCACCCATGACCCAGCGCATGGCGTCAAGAATGTTCGACTTGCCGCAACCGTTCGGCCCAACGATTCCGGTCATGCCTGGCTTGATCGGGATTTCGATCGGATCCACGAAGGATTTGAATCCTCCGATCTTGAGTTTGACGAAGTGCACGGAGCGGTCGATTCGGTTTCCGGAGCCAGTTCTATTTTTGGCGGCAGTGTTGTCTATCGAGTGATCGCTTTGCGCAGGGCCTTTTCGAATTCCTCGTAGGATTGCGCACCGACGATTTTATGATTGTCGCCAACGATGAAGGTGGGGGTTGAGCGGATATCGAAAGTCTTATGCGCTGTCAGCCGAGCCTGCAGGATCCCGTCGACGAGTTCCCTGTTCTGATGGCAGGCGCCGAACGCTGCGTCACCGATACCGCCGAGTTTGGCGATACGGGCGAGCACTGTGTTCGGGTTTTCGCTTCGGGCCCAGTTCTCTTGTTCGCGGAACAGAATATCGATGAAGTCGAAATAACGCTCCGGCGGCGCGCACCGGGCGGTCATCGCGGCGGCAAGCGCGGCCCGGTCGAGCGGGAAGTCGCGAAGTACCAGCTTGACCTTGCCAGTATCGATGAACGTCTTCTTCAGGCGCGGCAGGATGTCGGTGTGAAAGCGTCGGCAGTGAGAGCAACTAAGGGAGAAATACTCGATCATGGTGACCGGCGCTTCCGGGTCGCCCATGACGTGCTCGGCCAGCATCTGCTCGAGGGTCGGCGCCGGGGCCGCCTGCGTGGCAGGCGTATACGCGCCTGTGGCAATCGCACCGGTGGCGATTCCGGTTACGAGCAGTACGGCCGGAAGAAGCCCGAGCTTCGGCGTTTTTTCCCGTCGGTTCATAGCCGGCGCGTCGCGGTGATCAGGTTGTCGAGGGAGAATGAGCCCGGTCCGCGCGCCATGATGTAGAGCAGGATGAAGAACCAGACGATGTGCGTCGACCAGGCGTCAGGGTAGATGAAAATCTGGATCACGAGGGTCATGGCGAACAGGGCTGCTGCCGACAGTCTCGTGGCGAGGCCGAGGATAAGGAGGATCGGGAACACATGTTCGCTGATTGCTGCCAATCCGGCGACAAGGGCTGGTGGCAGGAGGGGCAGGTTCCACTCGTGCTCGGCTAGGAATTTGGTGTTGTTTGTCAGCGTGATCCCATCGACCTTGGCGCGCCCGGATATAAAGAACAGCGGTGCGATCGCGATCCGGGCCAGAAACTGGATCAGCGATTCCGGTATCGGCTGGAGGACGCGATAGAGGCGCACGATCAGCCCGTTTTCGTCGAAGGTTTTTACTGTCATGATCAAAAAGCCTTTGGTCGTGATCCCGCGGGTCCCGGATTATACAGCCTTGCCGCGCAGAGTGCAGGAGGAAAACGTTCCGCCTTCGAGATGGTCGGCGAGATGCCTGGCGGCATCAAAGACGGAGTCCTGCGCCGTCGCCTCGGCCGCGGCCTCGGCCAGTGTCCCGCCGCTTTCCAGTGCTTGAAGAAAGGCGAAGCCGCCCTCGTCCAGGGTCCGGATCTCGACCTCCGCCTGTGGCCGGATCACCAGGAGCAGAGCCGGGTTTTCCCCGATATCGACGGCATCCTGGCTGTCTGCGTCCCCGAGCGCCACCTCGCGAATCCGGTCTAGCGGCCAGGGCGAACGGAGCAGGGTATGGGAGGGGTGCAGGGCGAGCTGGATTGCGGGAAGATCTTCGGGGGTGATGCTGGCAAGCCGAGCGGGATTGCAGGGCGCGGCCTCCGGCGCCGCATAGGCGCAGAACCAGGCGAGATCGAGATGGGCGGCGTCCGCGAAATACGGCCAGTCGGCGGCCGACGCAAAGCGGCCGACGAATTCGGGGAAATCGTGACCGTATTCACAGAGGACGCCATGGGCGGGCGGGTTCTGGCACGCATAGTCCCGCGCCATGGCGTCGAAAAACTCCTCTCCGGCGAGCGATAGCAGGGACGGATAAAGGCCGCGCAGCGACCACACCAGCGCCGAGGCAATATTGTTGCGGTAAACGTCAAGCCGGACGTGCTGCGACATGCCGCCCGTGTGTGCCAGGGCGGGAAGGAGTGCGGCATCCGCGTATTCCCGTGCTGCCGGCGTCGTCTGCTCTCCGGTGTAGCCAGCGCCGCTGGTGTCATGCCCGACGCCCATGGCGTGGCGGAATGTTTCCTGGAAGTCGGCGAGACCGAAACCAGTAGAGGCTGGCGCCGCCTGTAGATTGTTGTTTTGCTGTCGTATTGGATGGCGTTGCGTTGCGCAATTTCCGGCCGGGATTCCAGCCAAAGCGGTTTCGGCACGGGTCGCCTCAGCGAGGAGTTCGGCCAGTGCAGGGATGTTGTCGTCGCGCTCGATCAGGACGGGAGCCTCGGGACATTGCGGCACGACCTCTTCGTAAAGCGCCCAGACACCGTCGGGAACCGGCGAGCCATGATCGTCGATGCAGATCTCGAGATTATCGCGGCGTTCGGTCGCGTGGCCCGAGAGATGGATCTCGCCGACCGCCGCCATCGGATAGGCTCCAAGATAGTCGCGTGCGTCGAAATCCAGATTGCGGGCGGCAACATAGACGTTGTTGATATCGAGAAGCAGGCCGCATCCGGTCCGCATCGAGAGTTCCCGCAAAAACTCGGTCTCCGGGATCCCGTCGCCCGCCAGCGCCAGATAGACCGAGGGGTTCTCGATCAGGATTTGCCTGCCGAGGACGTCCTGGGCGTGGCTGACATTGCCGGCGACGGCATCAAGGGCCTCTTTCGTCATCGGTAGGGGAAGCAGATCGGTGAGAAAGATCTTGCCGGTCCGGCTCCAAGACAGATGTTCGGAGACGAGGAAGGGATCGAAGCGGTCGATCAGGCGCTTCAGCGCCTGGAGGTGGTCGTCCGGCGGCCGCTCGGATGAGCCGAGTGACATCCCGACTCCGTGCAACGACAGCGGCCATCGCTCGCGAATCACCTTCAGCCAACGCAGAGGTGGGCCGCCGAGGACCATGTAGTTTTCCGGGTGAACCTCGAACCAGCCTATGTTCGGGTCAGTATCGAGGATATCCCGGTAGTGTTCCGGCTTCAGGCTGATTCCGACGCGGTGGTCTGCCGTCGGCCGGAAGCCGGCCGTCACGTCAGGAGGCTTCGAGACTGCCGCCGACGAGCTTCAGGCACGTACCCTTGGGGACGAGAAGCCAGGCGTTCTTCTGGCTGTCGACCTTCGAGGTGCCCTGGCACGAGGTGCCTGGTCCTGCCTTGCAGTCATTCTTGCCGGCTTTCGACACGCCGTAGCATTTTTCCATGTCAGCGGCGTTGGCTTTCTCTGCAGGGGCTGCGGCGACGAGTGCGGCAAGCGCACCGGCGACGGCGATAACCGAGAGTGTGCTAGTAGTATTGGACATAAGTTTTGTTTCGCTTGTTACATATACGAGAGCGGGAAGCTCCGTTTGAAGCCGACAAAATATGCATATATCTCTTGGTTGGCAAGGAAACTGGCAGAGATTTCACCGGGAGGCTGATTAGAGCTTCACTGGTGGCTCGGGGTGGCTGGCCATGTATTCACTCAATCCTTGTCAGGGACGGACAGTATCGAGCGGCCAAGACCCCGGAGTGCCTCGCGCAGTTCCGGGGAATCAACGCCTTCAAGGCGTTTTTCCATGCGGGTCATGGCTTCGGGGTCGGGTTCCTTGCGGGAACGCGCCGGTGTTTCCGGTTTCTTCGGTGTTGCGGCTAGGCGCGCTTGCTGGAGTTGCAGTTTGCCAACCACATGTCGGCCGAAAAACCCGTTGATCCTCTCAAGAAGCCAGTCTGTCTGGTGCTGGATTTCGGTTGCGGCTGCCGAGGACACCTGCAACATCAGGGTCGCACCGTCGCCCTGCTTGCGGGGGAAAGTCAGCTTGCCGGGCTGGCAGACGCGGGCCTTGTCCCCTCCGACGATCGCGGGCCAGTGCATCACCAGGGTTATGTAGACGTCGCTGGTTTTGCCTGCCAGCGCATCACGGGTCAGTTTTTCGACAATCGATCCGAGAGATCGGGTGCCGGTGCGGCGACTGATATCCATCTTGCCGAAGGATCGGGTTTTCCATTTTTTCTTCCCGGGGGCGATCATCTGTCGGTCATTTGTCTGTCATCGCACGGTGATTTTTCCGATTCTGCACTATTGGCACCATCTGCCCCATCCACAACCCCAAGATTACAGCCTTCCGGGTTTCGGCGAAATGAGGACAGGTGGATTTTCATGCCGGCAACCCGAACGGCGGCCCGGATGGTGAAGGCGGGGAAGCGGGGACTCCGGCCGGCCGCCGGTGTATCGTGATCAGCGCGTCCTGCCGTTCCGGAGCCTGACCCTGATGGCCATTACCGACGCTGTCGCCGATCCGGTAGAGGGTGCCCTGGAGGATGACCTGGAGGGGGCCCCTGCAGATGAACTCCTGGGTTGGTATGATCGTAACCGGCGGAATCTGCCCTGGCGTGTCGGGCCGGGAGAGCTTGCGGATCCATACCGTGTCTGGCTCAGCGAAATCATGCTGCAGCAAACCACCGTGGCGGCGGTGCGGCCCTATTTCGAGGCGTTCGTGCGGCGCTGGCCTACCGTGCACGATCTGGCAGCGGCTGAGCCCGACGCGGTGATGCATGCCTGGCAGGGGCTGGGCTATTATGCGCGCGCCCGCAACATGCACCGGTGTGCCCGCATCGTCGCCGGGGAGATGGGCGGCCGCTTTCCCGAATCCGAGTCCAATCTGCGTTGTCTGCCGGGGATCGGAATCTACACGGCGGCCGCGATTGCCGCGATTGCTTTCGCCGCACCCGCCGTTGTCGTCGATGGCAATGTCCAGCGCGTGATGGCCCGCTTGTTCCGGGTTGAGACGTCGTTGCCGGCAGCTGCCGCTGAATTGCGTCATCATGCCGCTGAACTGACGCCTGAGTCGCGGCCCGGCGATTATGCCCAGGCGGTGATGGACCTGGGAGCGACCGTGTGTACGCGATATAATCCGGCATGCGATGTCTGTCCCTGGGGCCGCCGCTGTCGGGGGCGTGCCGTAGCCGCCGCATTGCCGCGCCGTACGCCACGGCCGGTGCGACCGGCGCGTTCAGGCACGGCGTTCTGGATCACACGGCAAGACGGCGCGGTTCTGTTGCGGCGACGTCACCAGAACGGCCTGCTCGGTGGCATGATGGAAATCCCGTCGACCGATTGGCGGGACGGCGCACTGCCGTCGCTCGCCGTGCATCTCGGCGCAGCGCCACTGGCAGTGTCACAATGGCAGGAAGCCGAGGAGAAGGTGCGCCACGGATTCACCCATTTTCACCTGGAGCTACGCATCGCCGGCGGCCGGGTAGAGAATGCTGCACCGCTGCCAGACTGTCTCTGGTGTCTGCCGGAACATCTTGGCGAACACGCGTTGCCAACCTTGATGAAGAAGGTCGCGCGAGTCGCCCTGCACGCTTTCGACAGATAACCCTGTCCGCTTCCAGCGAACTGCCTGTCAGGAATTAGCGAGCGCTGCGACCGGCGCGAAGCTGCGCCGGTGATGCGGCGTCAGGCCGAGATCGGCCAGGGCCCGTTTGTGTTCGGCGGTGCCGTATCCGGCGTTTCGCTCCCAGCCATAGCCCGGCCACTCCTTGGCGAGGGCGGCCATCAGCGTATCCCGCCGCACTTTGGCGGCGATCGAGGCGGCGGCGATCGAGAGGGAGCGGGCATCGCCGCCGATCACGGTCTGAGCCGGGCAGGGAAGGTCGGGAAGCCGGTTGCCATCGACCAGCGCCATTGCAAGAGGCGATGCAAGCGAAGACGCCAGCGCATCGACGGCCCGACGCATTGCCAGCAGGGTGGCCTCGAGAATATTGACGCGGTCGATCTCCTTGACCTCTGCCGTGGCGACGGCGATGGCGGCGTGGGGTTCGAGTGCGGCGAGTACGTCCCGCCGGGCCGTACGGGAGAGTTTCTTCGAATCATCGATCCGGTGCAGTACCCCGACGGGAATCGTGTCGCGGTCGATAATCGCGGCTGCGGCGACGACCGGCCCGGCGAGCGGTCCGCGCCCGGCTTCGTCGATGCCGGCGACAATCCCGCTGACGGCGTTCTCGAAGGAAAAATCCGGCATCAGTCGGCTGCCGGCCGCCGAAGTTCTGTTTCCATCACCTCGATCGAGCACGAATCCGCATCCTGGGGCAATACGCCTTGTAACAAGACCTGCAACAGAACCTGCAAACTCAATTTACAGCAGATTATGGACTTGACCCGGTGCGCGGCGCAATATCCGGTGCACTGAAGAAGAAGCTCGGCCTCGAAGTGACCTCGGGAAAGGTTGCCCAGAGAGGTCGCGTTTACCGCATCGCCTCCTGCCCCCGCACTGGACTCCATCCTGACTGCGCACTGTATTAGCATCTAATTAGATGCGCGCAGTCAGGAGCCACCCCATGGATATCACCAAGGACACCTGTCCCCTTATCGAGTTCAAACGCGAGACCTCGCGCTTTGTTGCCCATCTCAAGGAAACCGGCCGTCCGTCGGTGCTGACGGTGAACGGCAAGCCCTCGGTCGTGGTCATGGACGTGGCCGCGTGGCAGGACATGCAGGACCAGATCGACTATGCCCAGACCGGTGCGGGTATCCGCAAGGGACTGGATCAGGCCCGCGCGGGCGAAGGCGTCGAGGCTTCGGCCTTTTTTGACGATCATTCCGCCAGCTGATGGCGCGCCAATATCGCGTCATCGTCACGCCGAAGGCCGCCGATGATCTTCGGCAGGAACATGAATGGTTGCAGGAACGCAATCCCGGTGCCGCCGAAGACCGGCTGACCGGCATGCGCAAACTGATCCTCGGTCTTGCATCCATGCCGGAATCCCATGCCGTAGCAACGGAATCCGCCGAATTCGATAGACCTGATTCACAATAGCATCAGGTAATTGAGAACGGATGTATCCTTACCGATTTGGTCAGGCTGTTTTCAAATTCATGTTTGCCAGCGCCCCGCCCGACGTTCTTGGCAATCATGTTTTCCTGCCGGTTGCCGCGATGAGTTTCGGCAAATATCCTGAACTTTTTCATGCGGCAAATACCGTGCTCCACGCCGATACGTAGCTTTGCGTGCCAAGTGTTGTAAGTTTTCTGTTCGTCCGTAAGGGGGTGGTTCTTTGAGGCTTTGAGCGGGATTTCAAGCGATGTTCCCAGATAACCGAGATCACCAAGTGCAAGCACACCCGGTGGTACAAGCACACCCGGTGGCTTATCCACGCGCGCCTCGTCGTAGATACGCTTGTCATGTGCGCGCCCGGGTTACGCCGGATCGACCGCCAGAACCCGTTTTTTGTCATCGGTAAGACGAATGCCTGAAAGGCGGAAAAACAAATCAGCGCGCCCCCGCAAAACCTTTAAAACCCTCATAGACAAGCCCTCCCCCCCCCCCCCATTGGGCCATAAACATCGCTGAAAATCGACTATTGTGAAACAGGTTTAGTATTGAAATCCGCTTGTCGATCGCCGCCGGGTATAGGCGATTCGTCACAGGGTGAGGGGTGGCATGCCGGAGATTGGAGACGCCCAATCGCCGGATTTAAGGAGGCGATCTCTGCGATGCGGTTGAGTGTGATCATCCCGACCCTGAACGCTGCAAACAGTCTGGGCGCCACGCTTGCCGCCCTGACCGCCCCGCCAGCTTCCGGTGCGGCGTCGGAAATCATGCCTGAAAGCGTGCCCGAAATCGTCGTTGTGGATGGCGGATCGATAGATGCAACCCGAAGCGTCGCCGAACAGGGCGGGGCTGTGGTTGTGGAGGAGGCGCGCGGCCGGGGCCAGCAGCTGGCGGCGGGTGCTGTCCGGGCGGCAGGCGACTGGCTCCTGTTTTTGCACGCTGACACCGTCGTCGATACGGGATGGCACGATGCGGTGGCTGGTTTTGCCGCCGTGCCCGCGAACAGGGAACGGGCCGGGTATTTCCGTTTCACCCTTGATGCTGATTCAGCACCGGCCCACTGTCTCGAGCGGCTGGTGGGTTTGCGCTGCGCGGTGCTTGGTCTTCCCTATGGCGACCAGGGCTTTCTGGTGTGTCGCGCCCTCTATGAGCGCATTGGCGGCTACCGGCCGTATCCGCTGATGGAGGATGTGGATATCGTTCGTCGCGTCGGCCGCCGCAACATGCGGGTCCTGGATATCCGCGCCGTCACCTCGGCGGTGCGTTTTACCAATGCGGGATATCTGCGGCGCAGCCTGCGCAATCTGTTCTGCCTGGGGCTGTTTTTTGCCGGCGTATCGCCGGAGCGGATCGCGAGGATTTACCACTGATGCGCGGCCGCCCACCCGATCCGGTGCTTGCGGGCGCGCTGCCGGGACGTCGCGCGCGCCGGCCGAAACTCGTCGTGTTCATGCGAGCGCCGATTCTCGGAGCGGTCAAGACCAGGCTTGCCGTCGATATCGGAAGCGTCGCTGCAGTCGGGTTCTATCGCGCGTCATCGCACGCGGTTCTGCGCCGACTGGCGCGGGATCCACGCTGGGAGACCTGGTTGTTCATCACCGGGGATGGTGTGCGCTGGCCGCCGGGTGTACCGCGGCGTCGCCAGGCGTGCGGCGATCTCGGCCGCCGCATGGACCACGCCCTGCGTGCCTTCGGCACGGTTCCGGTGGCAATCATCGGCACTGATATTCCTGCTATCGACGCCGACCATATCGCTGAAGCCTTCCGTCTCTTGCGTCGCTGCGACGTTGTGTTCGGTCCGGCTGAGGATGGTGGCTACTGGCTGGTCGGCCAGCGTCGGTCCGGCCTCGCACCGGAACTGTTCAGCGGGGTTCGCTGGTCAAGCGAACATGCACTCGCCGATACGCTGGCGAATCTGGGATCGCACCGCCGCCACGGTTTTGCCGCCACGCTTTTTGATGTCGATGACGGCGCCGCCTGGACAGCATGGCGGCGTAGCGGTCGCCGCGCCTGAGACAGCTAACCCGAATATTTCATGAACAGGCACCGCTAGATCCCGTATTCGTGTTATGATTCAGTTACTTGAAATGATCAAGCGCAAGGATTCAGCGGTGACAGATTGTACCCCCGATCAGCTGGAATTTCCAGCCTGTCGTAAACGCCGGGTAGCCACCGGCTTCGATGGAGGTCATGTGACGGGCAACGGCGGCGTTTTGCTGCTATGCGGGGCGGATCACCTGCCGGGATTGACGGCATCGCTTGCCCGACGGCTGCCCGACGGCTGCCCGACGACCGGCAGGCGGGCAAGGTTGAGCACAGTTTGCGGGATATGCTGCGGCAACGGATCTACAGCCTGCCCCTGGGTTACGGGGACCTGAACGACCACGATGCCCTGCGCCACGACCAGGCCCGGCCGGTTCCTGGCGATCACATCGATGGGGCGGCGTGATTGGAAGTCGTCCAGCTCTTCATGGATACGGCGATTGTCGGCACCCGTCCCATTGAAGGCCTGCACGTTGATCACCATTACGTTGATCCCCGCGTCAGAAGAAAAGCTCTCCAGCTCGTGCAGTCTCCTGGAGTTGTAGATGAAGAACCGCGCCTTCTTGCCGTAGCCTTCAACGAAATGCCCGGCCGTCATCTCCAGCGACTTCATCTCCAGCGACTTGGCCACGCCTTCGCGGATGGCGATCGACAGCACCATGATACGGCACCATGATGATGAACCTGGACCAGCCATAGAGCCTGTTCATCTCGAAAATGGACTTGATATAACGACAGGTCCTGCCCGTGCCGGTCTCCATCTCGATATTGAGGTTGATGGCCGCGCCGGGTTTGTCGCTGGCTGGCTTCGGTCGGCCATTTTGATCGATGAAAGCGCTTGGGCTTTCCGACAAAGGCAGGTTCTGGCGCTACGGCACCTTGCGGATATTTTCTAGGGCCGCGCTGCATGTGTAGCGCGACAATCCGGGTGAGAGGTGCGCGTCAATCAGGATGAGAATCCTTGGTCGCGACGTTTGTGATGGTGGCGGGCTTTTCCGCCACAATCAAGGTTTTTGTGGGTTTTGATTGTCGCAGAGCGTCAATCTGGTTTGATGTTTGCCGGTGTTGCTCTTTGAACCTGGCGGCCGGGGCCGTTGGCGGGTTCAGCGGCTTTGCGCCGGTAGCTTTCCACGTTCATCTCGAAGATTGTCGCGTGGTGGACGAGCCTGTCGACGGCTGCCAGCGTCATTGCCGGATCGGGGAAGATTGCATTCCATTCTCCGAAGGGCTGGTTGGCTGTGATGAGCATGGATCGTCGCTTCAAACCCTCAGTGATCCCTTCGTTCCCCGAACACGGCCGCCAGATCAGCGGCATCAAGCACCCGGTCCACCCAGCGATCCAGATCATCAATGCTTCCCGCCGCGATCTGTGCGATCACGGGCTCGGGCAGGGGGCCAAACCGCTTTACCAGCAGGTGCATCAGCAATTTGGCCTCACCTTTGACTTCACCTTCCGCAAGCCCTTTGGCTTCACCTTCCGCAAGCCCTTTTTCACGGCCAAGCGCTTCCCCGGCGGCAAGCCCCTTGGCTTCGCCTCTGGCTTCGCCTTCTTTTTTCCATGTTTCTGCGAGTGTTCCCATCAGCGCTTTGCCTCCTTCATCGTCTATTCCGTCCAGGGCCGCCTCCATGTCCGGTTGCGTCCATTCGTATCGTGCCACAAAATAGCGCAGAACGATACCGGCAAAATTCGTCTTAAACGACAGCGGCCGCAGTATCTCCTCCAGATGTTCGCGCGTCATACCGGAGCGGTGCTTCACGAATTTGAGCACAGCCAGGCCTGCCATCACGTCAGGATCATGCGACAGCTCTTCCATCGGGATATTGCCGAGATCATGGATCTCGTAAGTGAACGACGGCACATAGCGCGCCATATCCTCACCCGCATCAAACATCTCGCCGAACACCCGCGGCACATTCCAGGAATGGCTCCCATGGTAGAACACCAGCGGCACGATCACCGGCAGGGCGCGCAACCTTGCCGCCTGTCCATCGCCGTAGCGAAGCCATATCCGCAGCATATATCCAAGGATTTGCAAGGGGGTTGCCGGTTCTGAAACCGATTTGTGTTCCAAAAGCACGTAGGCCAGGGCCGGGCGTCCGCCCTTCAGCGTGATCTCGAACAGCCCGTCGCTGTGCTTCAGGTGGGCATCCTCGTCGACAAAGCTGCCCGCAACGCGCTTGGGCGGTGTGTCCGCCATCTGCGCGCTGATCCGCTCCGGCAGGTAATCGCGCAAAAGGGCTGCCGCGCGGTCCTTGTCGTCAATGATGGCGCGGAACAGCGCATCATGGGTCGGCTTTACCGGTAGGGTCGTGTCCTCATCTTCGCTTGTCACTGGTTATCCCTTCGTCACCGTGTTTCCAACGCGATAGTACGGCCTGAAGGCGGCCGGACGTCTTCATGAAATATTCAGGCTAGCGCCCTGAAGCAACAAGTGCTGCCGTCAGCGCTCCTGGAGGCGGGGCATCAGCTCGACGAAATTGCACGGCCGGAAACGGATATCGAGCTGGTAGTGCAGGATCTCGTTCCATCCGTCCCGGCAGGCGCCGGTCGAGCCCGGCAGGGCAAACAGATAGGTGCCCCGGGCAACACTGCCCATGGCACGGCTCTGGACCGTGGAACTGCCGATCTTGGAATAGCTGACCCACCGGAACAGCTCGCCAAAACCAGGGATTTCCTTGTCCTGGATGCGCTCAAAGGCTTCCGGCGTGACATCGCGGCCGGTCACACCGGTGCCGCCGGTGGCGATCACTGCGTCGATGGCGGGGTCGTCAATCCAGCCTTCGAGAATGGCGATGATCGCGTCCACCTCGTCGGGGACGATGGCGCGTCCGGCAAGCGTGTGGCCGTCGCCCTCGAGATATTCGACGAGGATATCACCGGAGCGATCGGTCTCGGCCGTGCGCGTGTCGGAGACCGTGAGCACAGCGATGGCGACGGGCGCAAACACGGCGCTTTCGTCAATTGGCACGGCCCGACTTTCCGTTGGCTTCATCACGTATCGCCGTGGTGCCGCCGACACTCTCGTAGACCGGCCAACCTCCGGCAGCCAGCGTGTCCAGCGACGGCGCCGGTTCAGCGAGGCGATAGCGATAAATCCAGAGATTGGTCAGCACCCGTTCGACATGGTTGCGTGATTCGCGGGCCGGGACGCTCTCGATGAATAGCAGCGGATCGTTCTGATAATCGGTGCGCTTGCGCCAGCGCCGCAGATTCCCGGGGCCGCCATTGTAGGCGATAATGGTGTAGAGAAGGTTGCTCTCGACACCTGGGAACTTGAACAGGTGATGCAAGTATTTCTGGCCAAGCTGCATGTTGGCTTCCGGCTCCATCAGCGACAAGGCCCTGCAGTTACGTTGGCTTCTCGGCATGCGCTTGCCGGCAATGAAATGGGCGCTGCTCGGCAACAACTGCATGACGCCGCAGGCACCGGCATGGCTCCGGGCATTGGTCTTGAACGCTGATTCCTGGCGGATCAACGCGTAGACAAGGGCGCGGTCGATGGTGAAACCGCCCTTCGGCTGCCAATGCGGGACTGGGTAGAGGGTGGCGTCGCTCGCCGGTTTTGTTGCTCCGGAGCGAAGTGCGATCCGGTATTGCAATCCGGCGATCTCGTTGTGTACCGCAAGGGCGAGCAGCGCCGCCTTCAGCTTCGATCCGGCGGAACCGACAAGCTGGACAAGTTCCGCCTCGGCCCATCGGTACCGGCCCGCCTCCAGCAGCGCCAGCGCCCGTTGTACCGCCGGCAGACCCAAGAGCATACGTATCTGCTCCCCTTTCAGCTCCGGCAATGTCCAGTTGAAAACCGGTTTTTCGCCAAGCGTGCGCAACGCCAGGATGCCATAGAAGGTCCTTGGTTTGGCCGCCGCGAGGCGCAACATTGCGTTGACGCGGTCGGGTTTGTGGTTGCGCAGATACGCACGTGCGGCCCAGTAGGCGGCAGCCGATCGCAGCCAGGATGACGTCTCGCTGGCCTCCGCAAGATCCTTGAAATACCGCGCCGCAAGCGCGTAATTGTTGCTTCGCCAGGCGGCGAGACCGCCCCACCAGAAGGCCGAAGACACGGCCAGGCCGGACCGCCGGATCGCCGTTGCCGCGATGGCAAGCGCCGCCCGATCTTTCTCTGCGTGGTAATAGCCGCGCACGATGACGGCACGGGCTCGGTCGTAGGTGAGGGGCCGGATCTTTTTCCGATGCTTGCGGATGTAGTTGAGGGCCTGGGTCGGGCGCTCCCTGTAGACCATGCTCCTGACCCTGATTTCGATCTGGGTCAGGCGCCGGCTCCGGCGGACCTTGGCCGCAAGCGCGTCATTGCCGGCCCGAACGGCGAGGCCGAGCCCCCGTGGCGGTTGCGGTCGTTGCAACCCACTATTCGGCCCGCGCCGGCGGGCCAGCTTCCAGACCTGTTTCGCCCTTGGGTGGTCGGCGTATTTACCTAGCCAGCCTTTGAGTTCGTTGTATTTGGCCCGGTATTTCCGTGAATCAGGGTACATGTAGCGCTGGAAGAGAACATGCCCGACCAGGATCTTGTTTTCGAGCTTTTGGACAAGCGCCCTGGCTTCCTTCCAGCGCCCGGTGTCCTGGTAGGCGAAGATCCGGTGATAGCGATCGGCATCGGCCGCCGACAGCACCGCGGGAAGAGCAGTCTCTGGAGAGGTTGAAGTCGCCCTGGCGGCACCCGCCCCGGCAGTCATCCCGCCAGCGAGTCCGGCCGTGACCCCGGCGGCAAGCAGTATGGCAAATAGGATGCCGCGCGCACCGGAGTGCGGCGGACCTGGTCGAAGGACTGGGATTCCGGTCATGAGAGTGCCTTCAGCTTTGCCTCGACGGCGAGAAAATCCTTCCAGACTTCCCGTTTCTGTCCCGCCCGCCGCAACAGGAAGGCGGGGTGGAAGGTCGGCATGGCCGGGATCGGCGCCGACAGCCCGGAGCTGGTGTAGTCGTACCACTGGCCGCGCAGTTTCATGATGCCGACATCGTGCCGGTCGAGCATGGTTTTGGCCGAGCTACCACCGAGAAAAACCAAAACCTTTGGCGCCGCCAGTTCGATATGCCGTTGTACAAAGGGCAGGCAGGATGCGGTCTCGGCCGGTGTCGGGGTCCGGTTGCCCGGCGGCCGCCAGAACAGGATGTTCGAGATGTAGACATTGCTCCGGTCACAGCCGATCGCGGCCAGGATGCGGTCGAGCAGCTGACCGCTGGCTCCGACGAAGGGAAGGCCCTGCCGGTCCTCGTCGATGCCGGGCGCCTCGCCGATCAGCATCAGCGGCGCCGAGGGGTTGCCGTCGGCGAACACGGTGTTGGTGGCGGTTAGCTTGAGCGCACAGCCGTTGAACGCTTCGACGCGCTGGCGCAGTTCCTCGATGCTGTTGACGCCCTCGGCGGCGGCAATCGCCTCGCGGGCGCCGTCTGCCGGTACCAGCGGCTGGTTTTCCGGTTCGGGCCGCGCCTGTGCCGGTTGCGATACGGGTGTGGTGATAGGTGCCGGTTCGGAGATGGCCCTTGGTTCGGATGCAGGCGCGGCAACCGGCGACGCTGCTGGCTCCGGCTTTGCGGCCGGTTGCGCTTCACCGGAAAACGGTGCGGGGCTATAGCGGTTTACCGGGACATCGCTGATGGCTTCATCGATGCCCATATCGACTTGCCAGCGCAAGGCTTCCAGGGCCTCTTCCGGGGTCATGTTGGACGGAGAGTCACTCATCGTCGCATCGCCCATCATCGCATCGTCGATAAATTGTTTTCTCCGGCTTCGCGTCCGGACACGGAAGATGCGATACGGAAGATGCGATGATGACCCGGACGGTGCGCTTTCTCAATACCGAATCATGGTCGATCGGAGGCTGCCTTACAGTTGGGTGTTAGAAAAGATTTTCCGCCGCACGTCCGGAATCGGTCTCGACCGTTTCCCACCAAGGCTGGGAGGTCGGCAACAGGAAACTGGGAAGGATACCTGTTTCCACCATCCGGTCGACGATTCGGGGAAAGATGAACTGCATGCCGGCGATATCGCTCTCGTTGTAGCGAAGCAGGGTCTCCAGCGCGTCCGGATCACCGTCGACATGGCTCTCCCAGAGCAGTACCGCGGCCCTGCCTTCAACCCCCTGGATCTTCGGCGGTCGGCGGAAACCGGTCTGCTTCTCGAGGATCTTCTGGCCGCCTTTTAGTGCAACCCGCCATCCCATCCACATCAGGTCGGTATGCGCTGGCGGCAGGGCAAGTTCGGGGTAGTGCGCGCGAATGAAGGGAACGTCAAATCTGGCGCCATTGAAGGTCACGAGACATCCGGCATCCTCGAGCCATTCGTCCGGCGGGCTGCGCTCGTCGTTGATATAGCAGTCGAAGCCTCCGGTCCGGCCAATGCCGATCACGGTCACCACGCTGTCTTGCGGGCTCAATCCCGTGGTCTCGATGTCGAGAAAGCAGGTTTTGTTTGGGAAGGTAAGCGCGATCCGGTAGTGCTCGCGCGGATGCATATACCCGGCAAAGAAACAGATGTCTTCCTGGGCCAGGGCTTCGCGGGAATCCTCGAGGCGCTGCTGGAGGGCGGCTGCGGCATCGGCTGAGAATCCGGAACCGGCGCCGGCGATGTGGGCTTCGAGATCGTCCCAGTCGCGGATTCCCTGTTCCCACAGGTTTCGTTCCGCGTCAGGATCGATATCGGGGAGGTGGGTGAAGGTGCCGGTCAGCATGATTCCCTGTCTGTTTTTATTCCCTTATGGCAGGGCAGAAAAATGGCATCTGCCACGGTATTTACAACGGCGCGGCCGGAGGTGGCCGCAAAGTGGCCCGGGGCGATTGACCGGCCGCCTCAAAAGCGGGATTTTGTCGGTAGTGGAACGAACAATCTGTTGCCGGCGAGCAGTGCGGAGGGAGTGTGCATGGAACGCGAATCCATGGAAGTCGATGTCGTGATCGTCGGTGCCGGGCCTGCGGGATTGGCGACCGCAATCCGGCTGAAGCAGCTGGCGGCGGAGCAGGGTAGCGAGATCGAGGTTTGCATCCTCGAGAAGGGCTCGGAGGTTGGCGCACACATCCTTTCGGGTGCGGTACTCGAGCCACGGGCCCTCGACGAACTGCTGCCGGACTGGCGGGACATGGATTGCCCGGTCCGCACAGCAGTCAGCGAGGAGAAATTCCTGTTCCTGAGCGAGAAGGGCGGATTCTCCCTGCCGACCGCGCTGATACTGCCGGCCATGCGCAACCACGGCAACTACATCATCAGCCTTGGCAATCTTTGCCGCTGGCTGGGCGAGCAGGCAGCCGCGCTCGGGGTTGAGATCTTTCCCGGTTTCGCTGCCGCCGAGGTGCTCTATGACGAGAATGGCGCGGTGCGCGGCGTGGCGACCGGCGACATGGGCGTTACCCGTGACGGCACGCCTGGCCCCAACCACACCCCGGGCATGGAACTGCACGCCCGCCACACGGTTTTTGCCGAAGGTTGCCGGGGTAATCTCGGCAAGCAGCTGTTTGAGCGTTTCGATTTGCGCGAGGACTGCGAGCCGCAAACCTACGGGCTCGGCATCAAGGAGCTGTGGGAGGTGGCGGAAGAGAACCACACGCCGGGACTGGTGGTGCACAGCGCCGGGTGGCCGCTCGACAGCGAGACCTACGGTGGGTCGTTTCTGTATCATCTCGAGGACCGGCAGATCGCCATCGGCTTCGTCATCGGCCTCGATTACCGGAACCCCTATCTCAGCCCCTATGAGGAATTCCAGCGCTTCAAGACGCACCCGAAGATCCGCCGTTATCTCGAGGGTGGCCGCCGCATCGCCTATGGCGCCCGGGCGGTCAACGAGGGCGGGTTCCAGAGCCTGCCGCGGATGGCGTTCCCCGGCGGGGTGCTCGTTGGCTGCGAGGCGGGCACGCTGAATGCACCGAAGATCAAGGGCACCCATACGGCGATGAAATCGGGGATGCTGGCGGCCGAGGCGGTGTTCGCGGCCACCGGGGGCGGGCAGACACTGTCCGGCTATGAGGACGCACTCCGGGCCTCATGGGTGGGCGAAGAACTGAAATCTGCACGCAACGTGCGTCCGGGGTTCAAATGGGGGCTGCTCGCGGGAATCCTGAACGCCGGCATCGACCAAATGCTGCTGCGCGGCCGGGCGCCCTGGACCCTGGGGCACGGCCATCGCGACCACGAAAGCCTGCGTCCGGCCTGTGATTCAAAACCGATCGACTATCCCAAACCTGATGGCGTCCTGAGCTTCGACAGGCTGACCAGCGTCTCGCTCTCGGGCACCAACCATGAGGAAGACCAGCCGGTGCATCTCGTGCTTGAGAATGCGGAAGTGCCGATTACACACAATCTGGCCAAGTATGACGCGCCCGAGCAGCGCTATTGTCCGGCGGGAGTCTACGAGATCCTGTACGATGACGGCGGTGCCAATCCGCGTCTGCAGATCAACGCCCAGAACTGCGTGCACTGCAAGACCTGCGACATCAAGGATCCGGGCCAGAATATCAACTGGGTGACTCCTGAAGGCGGAGGCGGTCCCAATTACCCCAACATGTAATCAGCCAATGCACCCAATCGCCGCAATGTGCCCAATCACGGTGCACCCGATGTTGCGCCCGCTCGCCGCGGCACTGTTTGCGGCCGCGGTGCTGGCATGCCCGGGCGGATCCGTCGGACATGCCGGCGTGGTGCCGGGCGATATGGTGCCGATCGCGGGCGCGGTACCGCCGCTCCAGCACACGACTGCGGGCCGGTATCTGGCGGGCCGGTTTGCCGAAAGCCAGAACGATTTGTCCTCGGCGGCGGAACTTCTCTCCCCGGTTGCCGGGCAAGGCGGGGTGGCGGAGCGGGCCTTCCTGGTCCTGCTGAGTTCGGGGCGTGTCGGGGAGGCGCTTGACGTTGCGCGCGGCCTGTCGAGCTCAGACCGGGGATTCGTCCCTCCGCGTCTTTTGTTGCTTGCCGATGCGGTCGGCACACGGCGTTTCGAGGATGCCGCGGAAATGCTCGCTGGCATACCGTCGGACTCGTTCGGAAACGGCCTGCGCCCCCTGGTCGAGGCCTGGGTCAAGATGGGGCTCGGCGAGGTTGACGAAGCGCTCGGTGCACTCGAGGCATTGCGCAACGGTGCCCTCGGCAACAACGTCATCATTCTGCACAGCGCCCTGATCAACGATCTTGCCAATCGGACGGATGCCGCCGCGCAGCTCTACCGGGAATCTTTCACATCGACCCCCGCACCCCGGCGCTTTGTTCGTTTCGGCGTCAGTTTCTTTCTGCGCCAGGGTCAGCCGGAAGAGGCGGCCGCGCTCTATGCCCGCTATCTCAAGACCGACACCCAAAACGAGGCGCTGCACCATGAAGCCGGGCATTTGGCCGACAGTCTCGGCGGCTTGCCCGTGGTGGGCTCGTCTGCCGAGGGGTTGGCCGAGGCTGTGTTCAACCTCGCCACGGTTCTGGTTTCGAGAAACTTCATGCCGCCGGTGTTGCCGCTGTTGCGCATCGCTCTCCATCTGAAACCGGATTTCCCTGCGGCTCAGCTCATGATCGGCGACGTCTTCCGGCGGGTTGAGCGCCACGAGGAGGCGATTGCGGCCTATCGCGGGATCCGGGTGGATACGCCGTATCACTGGACGGGGCGGTTGCGCACGGGGCACAGCCTGGAGGATACCGGGCAGCTTTCCAAAGCACGCGATGTGCTTGAGGCGATGGCGGCAGAACGGCCCGCCGCCATCCAGCCGCTGGCGACTCTTGGCAACCTTCTGCGCTATGGCGAGCAGTTCGAGGCGGCCGCCGATAGTTATGACAAGGCGATTGAACGAATTCCGGAAGCAGCACCGGAATACTGGTTCCTGTTTTATCACCGGGGGATCGCTCATGAGCGTGCCAAGCACTGGGTGGAGGCCGAAGAGGATCTGCTCAAGGCCATCGAGCTGAATCCCGGCGATCCCTATCTCCTCAACTACTTGGCCTATAGCTGGGTCGACCGCAACATGAATCTCGACCAGGCACTGGAGATGCTGGAGCAGGCCCTGAAAAAACAACCCTCTGCCGGCAGCATCATCGACAGCATGGGATGGGCGCTGTACCGCCTCGAGCGGTTCGAGGGCGCGATCCTGCATCTTGAACGGGCGTCGTCGTTGCAGCCGCTCGACAGCATCATCCTCGACCATCTGGGTGATGCTTACTGGCGTGTCGGCCGGCGCAACGAAGCTCGCCACCAGTGGTATCAGGCACTCTCCCTCGATCCCGATGAGGGCCGGATTCCGGTTCTCGAAGCCAAGATCCGCGACGGGCTGCAGGCGGAATCCGGCGGGGGAAGCGGTGGCTGAGCGCAACACGCCTCTCACCGTCGACGCCCCGGCCAAGCTCAATCTGTATCTTCACATTCTCGGCCGCCAGTCCAGCGGTCTGCACGAACTCGACAGCCTTGTTGCCTTCGCTTCCTTCGGCGACCGGCTGACCATCGCACCGGGTGAAGGCCTGTCTCTGCAGATCACGGGGCCGTTTGCGGCAGCACTAGGGAAATCGGGACAGGGAGCGAAACAGGAAGCGAAACAGGAAGCGAAACAGGAAGCGAAACAGGAAGCGAAACAGGAAGCGAAACAGGAAGCGGGAGAGAATCTGGTACTCGCCGCCGCCCGCCTGCTCGCAGAAGAGGCGGATAGGACGCCGGATGTTGCGATCACGCTGGAAAAAAACACCCCCGTGGCGGCTGGCCTCGGAGGCGGATCGAGCGACGCCGCCGCCGTGCTGCGCGGTCTTGCTGCGTGGTGGGAAATCCCGCGGCATATGGTCGATCTCGCTGATCTCGCTTATCGCCTCGGTGCCGATGTACCGGTTTGCCTCGCTGCTAGAACCTCTCTTGTCGGCGGAATCGGCGAAGTGGTGGAGATGGCGCCGGATCTTCCCGGTGTGGCGCTATTGCTGGTCAATCCGGGCGTGGCTTTGTCGACAGCTTCGGTGTTCACGGCATTCACTCGGTCGAATGCGTTTTTTGCCAACGCGTCTTCTCTCGATACGGCCATTCCCAGCGCTCTTGCCGGCAGGGACGGTTTTGCCGGTATCGATGACCTTGCGGGGTTCCTGGCTTCCTGCGGCAACGATCTCGAGGCCGCGGCCGCAGAGCTCCGTCCCGAAATCCCCGAGGTGCTTGCAGCGCTTGCGGCGCTCCCGGATTGTCGGTTGGCGCGTATGTCGGGGAGCGGCGCGACCTGCTGGGGTCTGTTCGACGACGATGCGGCGGCGGAACGGGCAATGCAGGAAATTCGGCGCGGGCCTGGTCGAGAAGCTTGGTGGTGCACAACGACACAACTACTGTAGTGGCGTCAGACACGTCGTGAAGCGACACGCTTTTCTTGTCGCCGGAAGCAAAGGTGTCGTATATCGGGAGCACGTGCCGGGAAACGCCGATGCTGTGGCAGTTCTGCGGCATGGATCCGGTGGGGCGTAGCCAAGTGGTCTAAGGCGCCGGTTTTTGATACCGGTATTCGGAGGTTCGAATCCTCCCGCCCCAGCCAAATCTCACTTTTCGCGGGATTTCCTCTGTCATTGCCTCCCGAATGAGATGTGATGGTGGTGGTTTCTGCCAATAAACCAAACGGTTGCCTGAAGGGGGCGGCCATCTCTCCATCGTCCCAGGTGCAGTTCGATAGTACAAAGTTGAGCAGGCGGCGTTTTTCCCGCACATCCTGGCGTTCGAACAGGGACTGGGCGTTTCGGGCCAATTCGAGAAGAGCCACGCCTTCATTCATATAGGAGTGCTCGGCGTTCTGATGGCGCTCAATGTCGCGGAGGCAACGGTTCTGTTCTTCGCGCCATTCCGCCAACATTTTGTCGGAAAACGCTGTATCCACGCAGCCGTCGAGCTTGTCGACATACATGGCGTTGATCCGTTCGCCGAGACGCTTGTGTTCCGTTTCCAGCCGCTTGATCGCGTCCTCGATTGTCTCCTGTCGCCTGCAGTTGGATGAATGAGGGATTCATGTTCTGAATCCACCTGCAGGACAGGTCACTCGACAAAGCGCACCCACGGGTTGCGCATCAGCGGTTTCCGGTAGAGTCCCGCCAGGAGGTATCGCGGCGACACTCGACAGGAGAGCTGATCCGCATTGCCGCTGATCCCGTCGCCAATTGCCTCCTTACCCTCGTGCGTATCGTGCCTGCTGACTGTTTCTTGCCTCGCACAAAAAAGGGCCGGCCCGGGGGACCGGGTCGGCCCTTCGATGGTTGCTGCGGGATCCTCCTAGCGACTGCGGATGGTTCGCCCCCCGCCGCCGATGGTGATCGCGCCCCGGCGCCCGGTGAACAGCCCGGGCCCCGAGGGCGTGTCCCCGGGATTGACCTCGTGCTCGGAATTGTCCGCCTGCAGACAGCCAACGGTGCCAAGCGCCATCAGGCCGACCAGCAGAGAGACTATCACGAGCCGCATCGTCCCGGATCCCGTCGCATCACGTCGATCAGAACTTCACCCGACCGCCGAACGTGTAGATCACCAGATCATCGTAGTCGGCAGTGTGAATGGTGCCGTCGGTGTCATCGCCTAACCCGGTAACCGAGATACCCCGGATCCGTTTGTCCTCGTACGAGAAGTGCGTGAAGGTGGCGAAGAGCTCAAGAGCGGCCGCATCGACATTCTGCTGAATCGAAACCCGGTACGCCTTGCCCTCGTCGCCGTTGGAGAGGTTGTTCTCCGTGTTGTTGTAGGAAACGACGAAGATGGTCTTACCCATCTCGCTCAGCTTCCCGGTCCAGGAACCGGCGATGTAGTACAGCTCCTTGTCTTCCCTTTGGACAGTCTGGAACGCGTTTGTTTTGACGCTCTTGCTGCCATCCAGGGTGCCCATGATGTCCATGCCGGTGCCGGTCAGGTTGACGTTGCCGCCCGGGGTGTTCGGGACCTCCACGATGTCCGCGGTGAGAGCTTTCACGTCGGTCCCGTCGAGAAACTCAAGGTTCCCAAGACTACCGTCCTCCCGCCGGATGCCGTCGACGAGAACAGTGCGGGTGTCGGTTGCATCGCCGTAATCGCTCTTGCCCCAGGCACCGGCGATGCCGAAGCCAGAGGCCTTGTGCCCGATGCCCAGGGAAACGACGGTGTTGTCCTGGGAAACGACGGCGTCATTGACTTCCGTGTCTGTCTTCTCGTAACCGGCGGAAGCCTTGACAGTAAAGCCGGCAAGCGATCCGCCGTAGAAGAGGCCGGCCGCATAAGCTCCATCGTCCTCACCCTCTCCCTTGGACGCATGGGAGATCTTCGCGGTGAAGCCGCCGAGCGATGGTGTCTGGTACATGATCCGGCTCTGCCGGCTGCCATCGATCTCGCTGTGCGTATTGCGCACGAGGAAGGAGGAGAGTGAGCCTATGCCTTTGGTGCTGGAGAAACTGTCGTCCGAAATGCCCCCATCCGCGTCCTTCGAATCGATGTCGAGGTCGAAGACTACCATATCTGTCTCTGTCACCATCGCTTCCCTGTCCGCAGTCTCGGCTGCCATTGCATCCGCAATCTCGCTCTCAGGAAGCTGATTTTTGATCCTGTAGAACAGGCCCCCGGCCTCGAGATAGGCGTTGGAGTTCCAGTGCACGAAGGATCCGTTGGTGTTGGAGCCACCGGTACCGTCCCAGGCCGTGGAGCCACGACCGAGCCAGAGGCGGCCCAGGCTCTTGGTGCCGAGGTAGAACTCGCTCTTCCGCACCCGGCCGAAGTTCGCTCCTGCGGGTGTCGGTGTCTGGGCACTCTGGGAAATCCCGGCCTGGGTCTGGTAGCGGCCGAGACCGAGTTCAAGAACGGTGCCGACATCGAGGTCGCCAGCCTTGCCTTTGGCTTTGAGGGTTATCCGGCTTTCAGAGTACCAGTTGTCGGTTTGGCGCGCACCCGACTGCTCTCCGTCGTCAAAGAACATGACCTGGCGGTTGATGTGGCCAGACAGCTCGAGAGCGTTCCGGTCTTTGCCACTCATGACGCCGGCCATCTTCAGGTCCGCTGCGCCGGCAGCGCTGTCAAGCCCGAAGGCGAGGACGGCCGCGACACTGGACGTGAACAAAAGACGCTTTTGCATGGCTTACGATGATTCAGGGTCAACCCCTAAACCTGGCGGCGCTCCCAAGGGGCTGCGCCTTCAAGGCGCGCTGTTTTCTTGGGTCGGATCGAAAGAGTTGTGCGGTGCAGCGGCCAGGTTTGCTTCCGACTGAGAACAACAACCACCTAAGCGCCTGCTTGCACTGGCGAGAACTATTGACGCAAGGGGGCAACTGAAGTGGATGGCGGCCGACCCACGTAACGAAGATGGCGTCTTGCTGCGAATGGAAAACGTTAGCAGAACCTCTAATAAATCAGACGGTGTTTTCAACCGCTGGCAAGGCACGGTTAAAGCTGTCGACGATGTCATGTTCTCGCTCCATAAAGGCGAAACCCTGTTAGTTGGGGGAACCGGAAGCGGTAAGAGCACTCTAGGACGACTTGCGCTTCGCCTCTTGGCGCCGGACGGTGCCGCATCGAATTCAACGGCGTCGACATAACAACACTGACGCAGCGGGAGGTCCGGCCGCTACGACGCAAAGCGCAGATGGTTTTCCAGGATCCCTATGGTTCGCTCGACCCGAGGAAGAAAGCGTCGTCGATCGTCGCGGAACCGATGGTCGTGCACGGCCTTTGGGGATCAAACAGCAAACAGCAACTGTTAGAAATTCTTGCGGCAGTCGGGCTCGAACCCGAACATCTGGACCGCTATCCGCATGAATTCTCGGGCGGATAGCGTCAGCAGATCGGGATCGCTCGTGCGATGGCATTGAATCCGGACCTCTTGGTTCTGGATGAACCGGTTTCCGTGCTCGACGTTTCAATTCAGGCGGAAATCATAAACCTGCTCCGCGAGTTGCAACGGAAGGAGACGCTGACGTTTCTCTTTAGCGCGCATGATCAGGCCGTGGTGCGACACGTCAGCGATCGGGTGGCGGTCATGTATCTCGGTAAGATCGTCGAGATCGGCTCGCGCGACGACCTGTATCGGGAACCAAGTCACCCCTATACCGTGTTGCTTTTATCCGCTATCCCCGTGCCCGATCCGGAATCGGAGCGTAAACCCTCCCGGGTCCCGTTGGATGGCGAAATTGGGTCGGCAACCGAGACGCCGAGCGGCTGCTGTTTCCATCCGCGCTGTTACAAGGCGCGGCTATTGGCCAATCGCCCTGGGATTGAGACAGTGGATAGCAGTGCCGGTGATTCGCTACCGCGTGCCTGCGTCGAACTTCAGCCGGAACTCGAGGGCGAGCAAAATCATTTGACGGCGTGCCATTTTCCGGAATCAGGTTCGGATCGTTCAGATATCGCGGCGATGGCCGTACCGATGAAAGTTGGCGGGCCAAGATATGTCCACTCTACGTTAATGGCATAGTTTACAGTAACGGACGGATTGAATCATGCTGATACAATGTGGGAGAGCAAAATGACTGAAACAATCAAGGTTTTCTGGCAGCCTCATTGAACAAGCTGTCTCAGGGTAAAAGAGTACCTCTCGGTCCGTGGGATTGAGTTTGAATCGATAAATGTTTTGGAAATCGCCGGCATGGCAGAATTCCGGAAAATCGGCGCACGTTCGGTGCCCGTGATATCCAAGGGCGACAAGTACGTGTTCGCCCAGGTCATCAAGGATGTGGTCGACTTCCTGGATATGGAGGACGACACGGCTCCCGAGCTGTCGCCGGCGGAATTGGCCGGGAGCTTTGACGACATCCTGGAAACGGCGATCCGCCTGACCCGGCAAATGCCGGATGATCACCTGGAGCGTGAGCTACCGAATCGTCCGCGATCGTGGCGCGTACTGATGCACCACGTCTTTCAAATCCCCGTTTCGTTTCTCGATATGGAGGAGAAAGGTGAAACTCTGACCTACGAATCCTTGACCGCGCCGCCGCCCGATAATCTGAAGACAAGTGCCGATGTCGCCACGTTTGGCGAGGCGGTACGCAGTCGTTTCCGGAATTGGTGGCAAAGGGCGGAAAGTCAGGATTTCTCGGGTGACGTACCGACTTATTTCGGCGCGACATCGCGGCACGAGATGCTGGAGCGCACGGTATGGCATTCGACGCAGCACGTGCGTCAGGTCGCTTCGTTGTTGGATCAAGCCGGTGTAACGCCGGACCGACCGCTAACCGGCGACGACATTCGTGGCCTTCCCCTGACCGAGACGGTCTGGGACGAGACTTGAGCAGAACGGGAATAGCGAGGCTTAGATCCCGCCGCCTGATCGAGGGGGAACGAGCATGCAAGAAATCGACAGCCAGCAAGACTATTACGACTCGATAGGTTTCAGTTCAGCGAATGCCTCGGCTTCGGTGAGCGGCCGGCCGTTCTTGTTATCGACATGTGTCGGGGCATTACCGAACCGGGCAAGATGTATATCGATATGGACGCGCATATCCCGCGCATTCAGGCCATCAACGAGGCTGCCCGCCGGATCGGCGCACCCGTGATCTTCACGACCGTGGCCTACCACAAGGATCTCGCCGATGCGGGTACCTTCGGCAAAAAAATGTCGTTGGTGCAAAAACCTGCTGCAGCTGGTCGGGTCATAATCGCGCGCCCGTTCGCGGCGTCAGGCCTATTGCGGTGTCAGACCTATTGCGGCGTCAAGCCTATTGCGGTGTCAGACCTATTGCGGAGGCGCTGGATCTTGGGCGGCGTCAGATCCGTGCGGCGCCATCGATAACGAATTCGTGGCCGGAACAGTAGCCCGAATCGTCGGATGCCAGGAAGAGCACGAGCTGCGCCACCTCATCGGCCGCTGCCAGCCGGCCATAAAGGGGAACGCGGGATTTTAGGCTCTCGCGGGCGGTGCCGAACTCGTCGAGCATTTCGGTATCGATGTATCCCGGATGCACGGAGTTGACCCGGATGCCGAAGGGGCCGAGTTCCGTCGCGGCTGTTTTTGTTAGGCCGCGCACGGCCCACTTGGTTGCAGAATAGGCGTGTGTTTTCGGCGCACCCCCAAGTCCGGCGATGGAGGAGATATTGATGATGCTGCCAGATCCGTTTTTCTTCATTGCGGATGCAACGGCGCGCATCCCGAGAAACACGCCGGTCTGGTTGATTGCGACAATCTCGTTCCAGAGTGCGAGCGAGGTCTCCTCCAGACTCTTCCTGCGGAAAATGCCGGCATTGTTCACCAGCACGTCTATGCGACCGTGATGATCGATAACGTTGCGAACCACATCCGCCCAGGCCTCCTCGGAGGCAACGTCGTGTTCAAGGAACGTACAGGCCGCGCCGATTCGATCGGCGACCGCCGATCCGCTGTCGCAATCGACATCGGTGATCACGACCTGCGCTCCGGCAACCACGAACATCCCGGCTTCCGCAGCGCCCTGACCCCGCGCTCCGCCGGTAATGAGGGCGATCTTGCCGTCGAGTCGATTCACGAGAGGAACCCCTTTTCTCTATCGGCCCGCAGGGTCAGCCAAGGGCGAATCCTTCATAGCCATTGGCGGCCACCTCATCGCATTTCTGGCAATAATCCGGGAAGCCACCGAGATACGGCATGAAGACCCGCGCTTTGCCGTCGACATTCGCGCCGATATACCAGCTGTTCGTGGTCGCCTTGAGGCCGATATGCCCGACTTCCTGGACATGCTGCCACCAGGCTTCTTCCGCATCCATTGTTGTTTCGATCGTGGTGTAGTTGCCGTTTTTCAGATACGCGATGCAGTCCGCAATCCAGTCAACATGCTGTTCGATGGTCGGCAGCATGTTGGTCAGAACTGACGGGCTGCCGGGCCCCGTGACGGTGAACAGGTTCGGGAAATCGGCCATTGCCAGGCCGAGATAACTGCTCGGCCCGTCGCGCCACCGGTCGCGCAACGCGGCATTGTCCTTGCCGCGAATGTCGATACGCGTCAACGCGCCCGTCATCGCATCAAAACCGGTCGCAATGACGATGATGTTGACGTCGTATTGTGTTTCTCCCACCCGCAGACCGCTCTCGTTGATGGCTTTGATCGACTGTTTGCGGATATCGACCAGCTGCACATTCTCGCGGTTATAGCTGGCGAAGTAGTTGGTATCGAGGCACATGCGTTTGCCGCCGATAATGTTCTTCGGACACAGTATGTCGGCAGTTTCCGGATCGTTTACGATGCTTCGTATTTTGTTGTGCACGAACGCCACCAGCGTATCGTTGGCTTCCTTGTTGAGTAGCAGGTCGCCAAAAGACTGCATGAACAGAAGGCCGCCTTCCTGCCAGCGGCGCTCATACTCGGCATTACGTTCTTCTTCACTGGCCTCCATCGCGGGGCTGCGGTTGAAGCGGCCTTCGATTCCAATGAACCTCTTCTTGGCGCGAGCGCGCAGTTCCGGGTAATGCGCTTTTATTTCCGCAGCATAATCCGGATCTACCAGCCTGTTGTGCGCGGGAATGGAATAGTTGGGCGTGCGCTGGAAAACCGTCAACTGGTCCGCATCAGCGGCAATAACCGGGATCGACTGGATCGCTGAAGATCCTGTTCCGATGACTGCAACCCGCTTGCCGCGAAAATCGACGCCGTCATGCGGCCACAACGCGGTATGATGAATATCTCCGCCAAACGCATCAAAGCCATCGATGGACGGCCAGTTCGGTACCGACAGGCATCCTGTCGCCATAACGCAGAAGCGCGCGGACAGGGTCTCTCCGGATTCAGCCGTCAGCGTCCAGGTTGCAGTCACTTCATCGTAGCGGGCCGTTTCCACGCGGTGCTCGAAATCGATGCCGTCCAGTAGGCCAAAACGTTCGGCGACATGTTCGGCGTAGCGGAGGATTTCCGGTTGTGGAGAGTAACGCTCAGACCAGTTCCATTCCTGCTGGAGGTCATCGTCGAACTGATACGAGTACTGCATGCTCTCGACGTCGCACCGCGCGCCCGGATACCGGTTCCAGTACCAGGTGCCGCCAACGCCGGTGCCGGCCTCCCATATGCGCGCGTCAAAGCCCAGCTGCCGGAATCGATACAGCAGGTACAGTCCGGCAAATCCGGCTCCGACAATGGCGACATCGTATTGTGGCTTGGTCACAGGTATCTCGCTTTCAGCGGAAAACTCTTTGAGAAAGTGAGCCCTGTCTGGCTTCCGTCAAGGCGGGCATTCTTACTGCGCTGAGGGGACGCTGGCGGCCTTCGCTTCGGCAGCATAAAAATCTCCCTGTCTTGGATATGACGTTGTTATTGTGGCCGCGGGTTTCCATTGGCTGTCGTGCTTGACCATTATACCTTGGTCAATCATCCTGCCGCCCAATCATTTTTCTCGTGAAATCAAGATATCTTTCTCGTGGGATTGATACGGCACCAGCCGATTAACTCGCTGGTGCTCAAAAGCATAAGGGAGGGAATACCATGACTATGCTTTCAACACGCAAGAGCGTGTACACGCTGGCCGCATTTGTTGCCGGGCTTGGCCTAGTGGCGCTGGTCAGCACAACGGCAGGCGCTGCCGATAAACCGGCCATTGAGGTCATCACCCATGCTGGCGCCGGCGGAGGAACCGACGTCAATTCGCGCATGATGATGCTACGGAGCCGGCGAGTCCTCAAACAGGATATGGTCGTCGTCAACAAGCGTGGCGGCGGCGGTGCGCTGGCCATGAATTACTTCAGAACCCGTCCGGCCGATGGCAATACCATCATGACCTTCACGGTCGGCCACGCGATCACGATGGGCAAGGGCAAGACCAAGCTGAAGGTCGAAGATATGGCACCCATCGCACGCGGTACCAACGACCCGCAGATCCTGATGGTGAGCTGCAAGGCGAGCCCCTACAAAACGCCTGAGGATTTCGTCGCCGGCATGAAGAAGGGCGACAAGCTGAAGTTCGGCGGCACCCAGATCGGTACCATTGACCACATCACCGTGTTCCTCTGGGCCAAGCGCCTGGGCATCCCCATGCCGACCTACATTCCGTTCAAGGGCGGCGGGGAATTGGCAACCCAGCTGGTAGCCGGCGCCGTTGACGTTGGAACGCTGAATCTTTCGGAAGCGGCGGCTCCCGTGGAAGCCGGCGACATCTGCCCGTTGGTGATCCTCGCCGAACAGGGTATGGCCCCGATCCCGAAGGCGAAGACGGCGAAATCGATGGGCATCGATCTGGTGCTGTCGACGACCCGTGGTTTCGTGACCCACGCCGGTGTCGACGCAAAACGCCGTGCCGAGCTCGAGAAAGGCCTCGTCAAGGCGATGAAGCATTCGCTGTATCAGGCTTATCTCATGAATTCTGGACTCGATGAGACCTCGCCGCAGCCCTCCGGGCCGTGGGGCAACCAGATTCGGTCGATGGTCAGTGAGTTCGGACCGGCCCTCAAAGAGATGGGCTTGGTCAAGTAGATCACTCACTCTGAGCAACCCAGTGGCGCTTCCTTCGGGGAGCGCTGCGTTGCTGTCATGCGCGATCTCATAGTTCCAGGCGTTATCGCGGTCTTTTCTCTCGCCATCATAGCGGCGGCGCTGCAGGTCGATGAGTCGCCGGCGATGATCGTCGGCCACAGCATGCAGCCGGGGGTGTTCCCCATTCTCTTGATGGTGATCAACCTCGGTCTCGCAGCATTTCTCGTAATCCAGTATCGCCGCGAAAAACCGGAACCGGTGTCACGAGAAGGCATCCAGAGCTGGGGTTCGATTGGCCTGTTTTTGCTCTTTTATCCGCTTACCGTCTACCTCGACATGATGATCGCCATCGCCGTGGTGATGTTTCTCATGTGTTATTTGTGGGGCGAGCGACGCTTGCATGTGGCTGGCACCGTGGCTCTGGTTACGCCCACCGCGATCTTCTTTCTGTTCGACCTGGTGCTCCGTGTCCGGTTCCCGCGCGGGCTCCTGACCAACTGGTATTACGGGTAGGTAAGGCAAGCTGATGGTTGAAGCTCTGCAAACCATGGGGGCGGTCATTCTCGATCCGTATCTGGTTGCCTTGATTTTCGCGACCACGGTGATGGGCGTGGTCATCGGAGTTCTCCCCGGCCTTGGGGCGACCACCGGTGCGGCACTGATGCTGCCGTTTACCCTGACCATGGAACCCGTACACGCGATTGCGGCCCTGGCGACCATCTACGTATCAGCGACCTTTGCCGGATCGATCACGGCAATCCTCATCAATACGCCAGGAACCTCTGCCGCTGCGGCGACGACCTTTGACGGTTATCCCCTGGCGCAGCGCGGCGAGGCGGGCCGGGCGCTGGGCATTGCCGTGGTGTCGAGCACCATCGGCGGTATTTTCTCGGTGATCGTGCTGTGCATCGCCGCGCCCTTGTTGGCGCGCGTCGCCTATGAATTCCGGCCACCGGAATACTTCGCTCTGGCGCTGTTCGGACTGTCCATGCTGGCCTCAATCAGTGCCGGTGGGCCGGTGCGCAACCTGATTGGCGGCGTTTTCGGCGTCTGGCTGGCGACCATCGGGGCCGAGAAAACGACCGGGGTCGAGCGGTTCATGTTCGGCACCTATGAACTCTACGAGGGTTTGTCCTTCGTACCTGTGTTCATCGGCCTGTTCGCCATGTCGGAACTCCTGGTGCAGTCGAAACGGCTCAATGAGGTTCTCGACACGATCACCATGAAAGCGGTCAAACTGCCAACCAGAGAAGATTACAAACGCATCTGGAAGACTGTACTCAGATCCTGCGGTATCGGTACCTTCATCGGCGTGTTGCCGGCTGAAGGCGCGACTGTCGCCTCGATGATCGGCTATGCCGAAGCCCGGCGCTGGTCGAAGAACAAGAACGAATTTGGCAAGGGCGCCATCGAGGGTATCGCCGGCGCGGAAGCAGCGAATAATGCAGCCACCGGCGGGGCCATGGTGCCAACCATGGTGCTTGGCATTCCCGGGAGCGGCACAACGGCGGTAATCCTGGTCGGGCTTCTGGTCCACGGGCTGCGGCCGGGTCCATATCTGTTCACCGAGCAGGTCGACAAGGTCTACCAGATCTTCGGGGCCATGCTGCTGGCGAACATCATGTTCATGGTGATGGGGCTTTATGCGGCGAAACTGTTCGCCCGCATCTCGCTGATTCCGATGCAGATTCTCTGGCCCATCGTCTTCGCCCTGGCGGTGATCGGTGCCTATGCCCTGAGCTCCTCGCTTCTGGATGTATGGATCGCCCTGATCTTCGGCGTCATCGGTTTTCTGGCACGACGGCATGGTTTCGCCGTCGCGCCCATTGCCGTCGGCCTGATCCTGGGAGAAATGGTGGAAACCAACTTCCAGAACTCCCTCAAGATATTCGATGGGGAGTGGTGGATGATCCTCACCCAGCCCCTGGCGGCACTTTTCCTTCTCTTGGCCTTCCTCGGGCTGTTCGGCTCGGCGATCTTCAAGCAATTCTCCAACCGCGAAAACTGATCGACATGAAGATCACAGACATTGCTGTCGCTCGCTACCGCGGCGATCCTGATAATCCGTATATGGGCGATGTGGTGACCATCGTCGTCCGGACGGACGCCGATAGTGACGATTTCGGTATCGAGGGCCTTGGCTATGTCAGCGCGCCGCCGCGAATGGGCCGCATTTTTCAACAGTTCATCGAGGATGTACTGGGCCCGAAGATCATGGATGCGGATCCCCGGCTGATCTCGGAACTTTGGCAGCGCATGTACGAGGCGGTCCCCCGGCGCGGTGGCGACGGCATCGGCCGTTATTGCATCGCCGCTCTCGACATGGCGCTCTGGGACATCAAGGGTAAGGTTGCGGGCCTTCCCGTGGCGGCGCTGCTCGGCGGCAAACGCGCATTGATTCCGACCTATGCCAACTGCGCCCACCATCTGCCGCCGGATGAACTGGCGGAACGCGCGGCGTCCTACGTCGTTATGGGCCACCGCGCGTTAAAGATCAGAGGTACGCGCGGTTTCGTGACGCCCGAGGAAGCGACCGAACGGGTCCGGCAGGTTCGCGCTGCCATCGGCCCCGATATCCGGTTGATGGTCGATGTCAACGGCAGTTGGGATGCGGATACCGCAATCCAGCAGCTCAAGGTTTGGCAGCCTTATAACATCTACTGGCTGGAAGAGCCGGTGCCGCCGCATGATATCCCGGGCTATGCCCGCGTTCGTGCGCGCGCCGGCGATACCTATATTGTTGGCGGCGAACAGCATGTCGGCCTGATGGAGTTCCGCCCGCTGATCGAGCAGGGTGGCGTCGACATGATCCAACCCAATGTGGTGGTCACCGGCGGCATCACCGACTGGCTACGCATCCATGCTTTCGCGACGGCACGGGGCGTGCCGGTGTCGCCGTGGAACCTTCAGAACGTCCATATCCACATGGCAGCTGGATTGCCCAACGTGAAGTGGATTGAATATTTCATGGCCGACAACGCGCTGCTGGAGTTCCAGACGAAGCTGTTTGCGGGCCCTGTATTCGAAGAGGAAAAAACTGAAGACGGCATCTGTTTGCGTGCTCCGACCGCACCCGGCCTGTCGCTCAGCCTTGATGCGGTTGTTGCAGATGAATCGCGGGTTTCAACCTGACGCGAAAACCCCGGCCATCACGCCAACTGCTAGCTCCAGATGAGGAGCTTGGCATCAAGGTGCTGCCGGACACTGGCCAGGCCCGCCACCTCATCCGATAGCATCTTTTCGAGGGCGAGTTGTCTGCGGAACAGGCGTGCCTTGTTTGGGCGTTTTACCCACGAAGTGGCTGGCTAACCGTCGTTGAAACGCGCAATCATCTTGTCCCAGACGGGTGCGAGATCGAGTAGACCGTCCCAGAAAGACGGATCCCGGCGCTGATCGAAGTGCTCCAGTGAGATACCCTGCTGTTCGACCCAGGTGTAATAGCCGAGGTTAAAGATGCGCTCGCGGTCGAAGCGCCCGAGCTCCAGTATATGGTCAATGCCGATGCCGAGGATATTGCGGCCATAGTTCTCTGCGGCAGTCACCTCATCGAAGCTACCGCCGAAATACTTGTCGGTAGCGATCTTCATTTCAGTCTGGTACATGTCTGCGCCGTCGGTTGCCACCGTCAGTACGACGTCGTTTGCGCCAAGATCCATATATTTGGCGTATTTGACCGCGCCGAGGACGTTGGCGATGGAGGAGAGGCCGAGATTGCCGAGATTGGCGATTTGCTCCTGCCCGATAGCCTTGTAATCGGACAGGAATTTCCGCCCGGCCGAGGTGTTGAACAGAAGATTGAGTCCGTCACAGGCGCTGTCGGACACGCCGATGACGAAATCCGATGTCATGACGTTGTGGATCAGCGGCACATGCTTGTCGCCGATGCCCTGGATGTTGTGTTCGCCATAGCCGTTATAGAGCAGGGTCGGGCATTCCAGGGCCTCGATCACACCGGTCTGGGTACCGAGAACCTCCTTGAGATGATCGCCTGCGGCCAGGGTTCCGGCTGATCCGGTTGCGGCGACAAAGGCGCGTGCGCGCAGATTGCCGTCGGCGTTCAGGTCTGCAAATACCCGCTGCAGGGCAGGGCCGGTGACCGAGCGGTGAATGATGTAGTTCCCGTATTCGCTGAACTGGTTGAGGATCAGGTTTTCCGGGTTCTGTGCCAATGTATGACAGGCATCGTAGATCTCCTTCACGTTGCTTTCGGTGCCGGGCGTGCGGAAGATATCGTTGGGATCGGCAAGCCATCGGTTGAGCCAGTCGAAGCGCTCCTTGCTCATGCCTTCGGGCAGAACCGCAACGGACCGGCAGCCGAGCAGGGTGGCAATCGCCACACCGCCACGGCAGTAATTGCCGGTCGACGGCCAGACGGCACGATGTTTTGTTGCATCGAATGCACCGGATATAAGCCGGGGGATCAGACAGCCATAAGCTGCCAGAACCTTGTGCGTGTCGATCATCGGAAAGCGGTTGCCGAGCGTTACCGCAATCCTGGCTTTTACGCCGGTGAGCGCCTCGGGCAGAACGATGTATTCCGGCACATTGACCAAGCTACGCCGGTCGGCACCGTTGTGCCAATGCACCCGAAACAGATTGCGCGTATCGGGGGTGGTGGGGTCGGCATCGGCGATCTCTTTGGATTTTTCGGCAAGACGACCCGTGGGATCGGCAAGTTCCTGGATCCTGGGTAGAACCACACCCGCCTCGCGCAGTTTTTCGATGTTTCGATCGTAGGCAGATTGATCGATGATCTCGCGTTCGAGTCCGGGAAACATTTTCGATCCTTTAGAGTCGGTACCGCCATCCACCCGCAGGGCGGATAGAGCCCGAAGAGCAGATGGAGATTATCGGCAAAAATCTAAACTGCGAGCAGTTCGTGTTCGCCTGAACCGCATAGCATCTCGACGCCGTTTTCCGTGGCGTGATAGGTGCCACCCTGAAGAATGCCGATCTTCTCTTTCATGAACGGCAGACAGGAATGCAGATAGAAGGCCATGCTGGCTTCGATGGTCAGGTCGAACTAGCGATTGACATGCAACGCGCCGCCCCAGATCGGCGGATACGCCACACCAAAGCCCGTTCCATTATCACCATATAGGTATCCTCGCGCCCTGCCATTTTCAGCGGTTCGACTGAGGCATGTTTGATCTGGCCGATCGGATCGCCGGATATGCAGGCTTCGATGCCCGCATGCAGTATCTCATTGCCGAGATCGTAGAATTCACGGATCTATGCCAAGGGCTCGCTTGCGGCAAGCGATATGATGTCAACCGAGCGATAGCGGTTCGAAATGCCGGCAAATTCAAGATGCACCAGATCGCCCTTTTCGATTTTCGATTTTCTTGTTGGTCGGGATCGAGTGCATTCCCGGCCCGCGCCCGTCGCTTCCATAAAGGCTCGGCAGTGCCGGGTATTCGCTGCCAAGGTCACGCATGGCGGTTTCGGTTTTCCGGCAATACTGGATCGCGATCATGCCGGTTTCCAGTGTGTTCCCGGCTGCTTCCAGATCGGCTTCGGCCATGACTGCGGCATTACGCATATGGACAAGTTCGACCTCGGATTTAACGAACTGAAAACTGCCGAGAAGGTCGGTTGCATCCACCAGATCGGCTTTGGGAAGCGCTGTCTGCAGGCGGCTCAGATAGCTACCGGTACAGATATAGGCGCCCATATCGACGGCAATCTTTCGCGCGGCAATGCCAAGCCCCTCGACAATGTCGGCAATGACATCGAAGAGATTGTTTGAGATATACCCAAAAGTTGGGTGGCGACTGTTTTCAGGCGGCGATTTGAATTTGCTTGATGCCGTCTTTGAACTCAACCCCCTGAATGACCTCGGGCAGACGGTTTGGCCCGGATATCCTCCGCCATTTCTTTTTCGCTGACATCATCAACCTGAATACCATTGCCAGCGCCGTCTTTCGGTTCAGGCACCCCCTTGGTTTTCCGGATGCGGTTTCGGATCGTGGCGAAGACGCTCTCGATCGGGTTTGTCGTGCGGATGTGCTTCCGTGCTTCCAATGCTCAGCCGGGAAGTCGTGGAAGGCGAGCAACGCGGTCCGGAACCCAAGGGCGCCATCGCCGATGGCCAGCTCGGGTGGCACTGTCAGGCCGCGCTTCCTCAGTTCTTTCAGAAGGTCGCGCCAACTGTCCGTATTTTCCCGAAACCCGTCCATCTTGATTTTTCGGCTGAGGGGCCGGGCCGCCGGTTAAGGGTGGAGCGTTATGATGCCGACAGATCCGGTTCGTGGCCGAGGAGGAAGGCGCCGACGCTCTCGAAATGGGCCCGGCGGCCCTGCATCTGCTGGGTCAGGGTGTGCATGTCGCGGAACCGACGCTCGAAGCCATTGTCGCGGAACACCGATGTCGCACCTGCCGCCTCGTGCACGATGTCGATCACCTCTTTGGCCTGGTGAATCGCGAAGGTCGTCGCCAGCCGGATGCGCAGGCGCTGGGCCGGGCTGAGCGCATTCTCGGCCGAGACCGTCGACCAGATATCGTTGAGTTCGTCATGCAGGAAGCTGCGCGCCGATCCGATCCGGGCCTCCGAGAGTGCGAGGTTGGATTGCACCACGTGATTGTCGCGGAGATCCACATTTGACCGATAGGGACGTTTTTCGCGAGCAATTTCCTTGAAGGCATCCAGCGCGCTGCGGGCAATCCCCAGCGCGACGCTGGAAAATCCTGAGGCGTAGAGGTTGGTCATCGGGAAGAGATACAGAGGATAGCCGCTGCACCGGTGTTCCGGATCGTCGCGTGACAGCGCATAAGCGCCGGGCACGACGAGATTCTCAACCGAAAAGGCCTCGCTTCCCGTTCCAAGCAGGCCGAGCACATTCCAGATATCGCCGATGTGCACCTGTTCCACCGGAACCAGCATGGTGCGGAGGTGAAGTCGGCCATCCGGACGCTTCTCGGCCTCGCCGTTTGCATCCATAACAATCGATTCACAACCGACCCAGCTGGCATGGCGGATGCCGCTGGCGAAGCGCCAGTTACCGGTAACGCGGTAGTTCTCTCCGTCACGGATTGCCGTTCCCTTGCCCGGCCCCCAGGCAAGTACGCCGTTGGGATCGCCGCCCCAGATGGTTTGCGATACCTCCGGATCCAGATAAGCGGCGGCCATGGCGCAGCCGTTTGCCTGACAGAGGCACCAGGCGGTGCTGGCGTCGTGTTCGGCGATCGCCTGGATCACAGCGGCGAAGGTCGGCGGCGAAAGCTGGGCACCGCCAAATTCCTGCGGCAAGAGCAGCCGGAACAGTCCGGCCTCGTACAACCCCTCGACCAGGGTCGGAGACAGACGCCGGTTCTGTTCCGCCTCGTCGGCATGCTCTTTGATGAGCGGTCCGAGATTGCTGGCGCGTTCCAGATACTCTTCGGGAGTCGCCGATTCAGGAATAGCCGCAGCAGCGGTTCCGGCGGTAATCCCGGCAGCGGTGCGCGCGGAAGCGGGGGCTACGGTAATGAGCGCGGCATTTTCCTTGGGCATAATGTCCCTATGCAAGCGCATTCACCCCTGTTCTTCAACATGATGGCGGTTTCCGTTCTGGCCTGATGCCGTTTCAGGGATAGATTCGTGGTCATGCCGGAAGCGACCGGCATTCGGTGCGCCTCTTCCGCTTTCTCCATCTCGGGGGCGTTCGGACACAAGCCCAGGAGCAGGATTCATGGACAAAACCTATCTCTTTTCAGTCAATCCGCAGACACCTCCGGCGCAGACGATCCAGCCCGGCGAGGAGATCGAGGTCATCGTCGAGGGTGCCTTCGTCGATATTGACGATATAACCGCCATCCCAACGCCGTTTACGCCGGAATCGGAAGGGCACCCGCTGGCCCCGATCGCCGGGCCGATCGCTGTATCTGGGGCCGAGCCCGGCGATTCGGTGATCGTCAATCTGGTCTCTATCCAGCCCGAGGGCGACGGCAGCAACGCGGTGCTGAAAAACTTCGGGGTACTCAAGGAAGAGTTCAACGATCCGGCGATCGTTGCCTGCCCCGTGCGCGACGGCAAGGCGTGGTTTGCCGGCCGTGTACCGATCCCCCTCTATCCCAATCTCGGTACCGTATCGACCATGCCACCCGAGGGCTACAAGCCATCCTATGCCGGCCCCTATGGCGGCGATTTCGACCAGCGTGACGTATGCGCCGGCACCGCTGTGCATCTTCCGGTCATGGTGCCGGAGGCGCTGGTCTTCATGGCCGATCCCCATGCGGTCATCAGCGATGGCATCATCAGCGGCACCGGCGTCGAGTGCACCAGCCGGGTGCGTGCCCGGATCGATCTCGTCAAGGAAAGCCGCGTCGATGCGCCGATTCTTGATCACAGGGATACGCTGCAGATTCTCGGCATGGGCCCGACCATCGAGGAATCGATCGAGGAGGCGTCCAACGCCGCCGTCAGTTTCCTTGCCGAGCGCACCGACCTGACGCGCCAAGAAGCCTACATGCTGCTTGGCATCGTCGGCGATCTGCGCGTCGGCACTTCGCCGCGGCCGATCATGGCGTCACGGCTCATCATCACCAAGGATGTGCTCGAGGGTGCCGGCTGGGACGGCACCGTAACCTGAGGGCACTGTAGCCTGAACGGGGTGGGCGCGAGGGGTAGCGTGTGGCATGACCCAGGGTGCCGACACGTCCACCCCCGACACGTCCACCCCCGACGCGCCCGCCCCCGGTGCGCCCGCCCCCGAGGCGCCCGCCCCCGAGGCGCCCGCCCCTGGTGCGCCCGCCCCCGGTGCGCCCGCCCCCGGTGCGCCCGCCTCGGGCCGGGCGATCTTCTCCTGGTGTCTTTTCGACTGGGCGAACTCCGCCTATCCCACGGTCATTACCACCTTCGTTTTCGCGACCTACTTCACCGAGGCGATCGCCGTAACGCCGGAGCAGGGGACCGCCCTGATGGGCTGGACCCTCGGCGCTTCGGGTCTCGTCATCGCATTTCTGTCCCCGTTTCTTGGTGCCGTGGCCGATCGGGCCGGCCGCCGGAAACCGTGGCTCCTCTTCTTCACCGCCCTGTGTGTCCTCAGCACCGGTCTTCTCTGGTATGCCCGGCCTGAGGTTTCCTGGATCGCCTATGCCTTGATCCTGATTGGCGTATCGAACACGGCTTTCGAGTTCGGCGTTGTCTTCAATAACGCGATGCTGCCGGATCTTTCGGGGGCGGCGCGTCTCGGCCGCATTTCGGGATGGGCCTGGGGCCTGGGCTATGTCGGCGGACTCTCATGCCTCGTGGTGGCGCTGTTTGGGTTCGTCCAGCCCGAGGAGTCGCTATTCGGCATCGGCAAGGAAGATGCGGCGCATATCCGCGCCACAGCACTCCTGGTCGCGGTTTGGTTCGCGATATTTTCCGTGCCGCTGTTTCTGTTCACCCCTGATCGGGTGGCTTCCGCCGGCCGGCTTTTTAATCATGCGCGAGCCGGCTTCCGGGACCTTCTGCAGACCCTCGCCAGCGTCCGGGAACACCGCAATATCGCTCTGTTTCTTCTTGCCCACATGCTTTATGCCGACGGTCTCGTCACCCTGTTCGCCTTTGGCGGGATCTACGCAGCCGGCACCTTCGGTATGGATTTCGAGGCGGTAATTATCTTCGCCATCGCCATTAACGCGATGGCGGGATTGGGCGCTATGCTGTTTGCCTGGCTCGACGATTTCTGGGGCTCCCGGCCGGTCATTGCAACCGCGCTTGTCGGTCTGATCGCCAGCTGTGCTGCCGCCGTTGCAACCGACAGCATCACGGTGTTCTGGATCTGCGGTCTGGCCATCGGCGTGTTCGCAGGGCCGGTCCAAGCGGCCAGCAGGACACTGATGGCGCGCCTGGCTCCGGCGCATCTGCAAACCGAGATGTTTGGCCTGTTTGCGCTCTCTGGAAAGGCCACCGCCTTTGCCGGACCAATCGTGCTCGGGTTGGCGACCGCGGCGGCGGGAAATCAACGCGCGGGCATGGCCACGATTCTGGCTTTTCTCGTCGCCGGCCTCGTACTCCTGTTTCTGGTGCGCGAGAAGACCACTTCTGCCTGACGGCTTTATCGCGCCATTCTGTAATTAGGCGAACTGGCCGGCCTCAGTGGCGGAAGTGGCGCATAGCGGTGAACAGCATGGCGATGCCGGCCTCATCGGCGGCAGCCACAACATCATCGTCCCGGATCGAGCCGCCGGGCTGAATCACCGCCGTCGCACCGGCCTCGACTGCGGCAAGCAGGCCGTCGGGGAAAGGAAAAAAAGCATCCGAGGCGACCACACAAGGGACGATGCCGGCATGCTCGGCGCCCTTGCGCGCAGCGATATGGGAAGCATCGACACGGCTCATCTGCCCGGCACCGATACCGACGGTGGCGCCATCGCGGGCGTAGACGATCGCATTCGACTTGACGTGCTTGGCCACAGTGAAGGCGAACAGGAGATCTTCGGTTTCCTGCTTCGTCGGCGCGCGCTTGGTTACTGTCTTCAAATCCTCGCGTGCAACCCGTCCCGCATCCCGGTCCTGGACCAGAAAGCCGCCGGCGACCTGGCGCAAGATTAAACCTGTTGCAGCAGGATCGGCGACAACCCCGGTCTCGAGCAGACGCAGATTCTTGCGTGTGCTGAGGATTTTTCGTGTTTCGTCGTCGATTCCGGGCGCCACGACGACCTCGAGAAACAGATCGCCCATCGTGGCGACGGTTGCGGCGTCCAGAGGTCGATTGAAGGCAACCACGCCACCGAAGGCACTGACCGGATCGCAGGCCAGCGCCCGCTCCCAGGCTCCGGTCATCTCTGCCCCGGTAGCGACGCCGCAGGGATTGGCGTGCTTGACGATGACGCAGGCCGGTTCGGTGAATTCCGAGACTAGCTCGAAGGCGGCGTCGGCGTCGTTGATATTGTTGTAGCTGAGCGCCTTGCCCTGGATCAGGTGCGCTGTGGCGGCGCCGGGCCGAACGTCGGCCGAACGATAAAAAGCGGCGGCCTGGTGGGGATTCTCCCCGTAGCGGAGCGTCTGTTCGAGACGGCCTGAGAACACAGCAACCGGCGGGAACGCCGCATTCTGCCCAGTATCTTTCTCGGTAGCCTGCTGTCCTGCGAACCAGCCGGCGATAGCGGCGTCATAGGCGGCGCAGCAGGCATAGGCGGCGCCGGCGAGTCGTCGCCGCAATGCCGCCGAGGTAGCACTACCCTTTGCTGCGATTTCATCCGCTACCGCTTTGTAGTCTGCGGGGTCGGTGACGATGGTTACGGCGTCGTGGTTCTTGGCCGAAGCCCGGATCAGCGCCGGGCCGCCGATATCGATGCTTTCAATGCAATCCTCGAAGCTTGCACCGGCGGCGACAGTGTCCTCGAAGGCATAGAGGTTGACCACCACGAGGTCGATCGGCGCGATGTTCTCCCGCGCCATCTCCTTTTCGTCGCCGGCGTGGTCACGGCGCGCGAGGATGCCGCCATGAATCCGGGGGTGCAGGGTTTTAACCCGTCCGCCGAGGATTTCCGGGACGCCGGTGTGATCCGAGACCTCGATGACCGGGATGTCTGCCTCGCGCAGCGCGGCAGCGGTGCCTCCGGTGGACAGGATCTCGACGTCGTGTTCGACCAGCCTGCGAGCGAACTCAGCGAGGCCGGTTTTGTCGGTGACCGAGAGCAGGGCGCGCCGGACCGGCCGGTCGGTTCCGGAGGTCACGGCGTGTGTTCCGGTATGGTGGTTGTCACAGCACGGCGGCTATCATGACTCGCCGCGCAGGCGGCGGAGATTGTCGCTGTAGGCGCTGACGCCGCCACTAAAGGCCGCGGTTCCGGCGACAAGGACATCGGCGCCCGCGGCAATCGCTTTTGGTGCGGTGTCGGTATTGATACCGCCATCGACCTCGAGATCGATTGCACGCCCGGAGGCGTCGATAAAACCCCGGATCTCGCGGATCTTCTCGAGTTGGGATTCGATGAAGGTTTGGCCGCCGAAACCAGGATTGACCGTCATCACCAGCACGAGATCGAGATCGGCCAACAGTGAGCCGATGGCGTTGGCAGGTGTTCCCGGGTTGAGGGACAGCCCCGATTTCTTGCCGCAATCCTTGATTTTCTGGATCGTCCGGTGGAGATGCGGCCCGGCCTCGGCGTGGATGGTGATGATATCGGCGCCGGCCTTGGCGAAGGCCTCGATATGGGGGTCGACCGGTGCGACCATCAGATGGACGTCGAAAACCCTGTCGGTGTGGGGCCGCAGGGCCTTCACGACGCCGGGCCCGACGGTGATATTCGGCACGAAGTGCCCGTCCATCACGTCGATGTGTATGTAGTCCGCGCCGGCTTCGTCGATCGCCCGGACTTCCTCACCGAGGCGAGCCGAATCAGCGGCAAGGATGGAGGGTGCGATCCGCAGGGACATGAGATTTTTCCGTGTCCGCGTCAGGATTGGTTCGGGCCTGGATTGATGGGCCTGGATTGATGGGCCTGGATTGATGGGCCTGGATTGATGGGCCTGGATTGATGGGCCTGGATCCACCGGTCTGGCTGGCAGAAAATTCTGCCGATGATAATTACCGCCCACCCCTCGACCGCGCAATGCAAAAGGCGCCTGCAGATCTTGATTCACGCATCTGTGACCAGCTTTGCGGCATAAAATCCGTCCAGGCCGCCATACTCGGGCCAGTGGCAAGGCAGGGTGCGTAGATCGCCCGCCGGAGTGATGAAAACATTCTGCCCGGAGAGTTCGGCTGCCTCGATGGGCCGACGCTGCAGTCCCGACGTCTCGGCAAGCAGGGCCTCGACCACTTCCGGCCCTTCCGCGTTTTGCAGCGAACAGACGGCGTATACCAGGCAGCCTTCCGGCTCGACCAGTCCGGCGGCGGCTCGCAGCATCTCGGCCTGGGTCCGGGACAAGGCGTCGATCTCCTTGGCGGTGCGCAGATGGGGGATATCGGGATGCCGGCGGATGGTACCGGTGGCGCTGCAGGGTGCATCAAGCAGAACGGCATCGAAACGCCGATCAGGGGTCCATTCGCGAAGATCGGCCTCAACGCACTCGGCAGTGAGACCGAGACGCCCAAGATTGTTGCGCAGGAGCTGTAGCCGGGCCGGAGACCGGTCGAGCGCCGTTACCCGGGCGCCGGCGGCGGCAAGCTGGGCGGTCTTACCGCCAGGCGCAGCGCAGAGATCGAGCACCGTTTTGCCGCGCGGGTTTCCAAGCAGGCGGGCCGGCAGGGCGGCGGCGGCATCTTGCACCCACCAGGCGCCCTCGGTGAAACCCGGGAGTTTCTCCACTGCACCCGCCCGCCACAGGCGCAGACTGCCGGTCGGTAATCTCTCGGTATCAGGCAGGGCAGATTTGCCCGGCGCGTTCCTGTCCAGCGCGTGTCTGACGGTGAGATCGAGAGGCGGTTCGACGAGATGGGCGGCGGCGATGGCGAGGGCGGTGTCCTCACCGTGGTCGCGTTGCCAGCTTTCCAGCAACCAATCCGGAGTATTCATTCGCGCCGCCGCCGCGCCTTCCAGCGGCCGGGATTCGGCCAGTTTGCGCAGCACCGCGTTGATCAGCCCGGCAAAGCCATCGAAGCCGAGTCTGCGGGCCAGCGCGACCGCCGTGTCGACGGCCGCGTGTGGCGGCGTATCGAGAAACACCATCTGTGCCGTGCCGAGACGGAGGATGTCGTGAACCATGGACGCCGAGGCCGCGATCGGTTTTTTCAAGCGCGTGCCGATCAGGGCATCAAGCTCGGGCAACCGGCGCAGAGTGGTTGCAAGCAAGAGGCGGACGAAGGCGCGATCCCGGGGTTCGAGACGACCAAAGGCGCTGTTTGCACCCAGCGCACCATCCAGCCTGTGTCCGTCGATTAGCACCGCCTGCAGGATGGCAAGGGCGCTACGGCGCGCGGCAAGCGCTTTCGAGGCTGGAGCCGAGGTGGGAGCTTTAGAGGCGGGCATGGCTCCGGTTCTTATGCCGGTCGGGGTTTCCCGGCAAGGTTGTTGGGGCACCCTGTCTTGTGGGGTTACGGAGTCTGGCCGATAGTGGCGGTATGTGGAAACGACTCGTTGCGCGATGGCGTGCACGCATTACCGCCTCCGTTGAAGTGCCTTCCGATCAAGCATCTGCCGATCGCGATTCTGCCGATCGCGATTCTTCGGATTTCGAGCCCCCGGCATCTGTATCACCGCGGGATGATGCGTCCGCGCGCCCGACCGAGATCGGCGGGCCCAAAGGTCCTGAGCCAACCCGTTACGGCGACTGGGAGAAGGGCGGCCGGGCCATCGATTTCTGACCCGGGCGTTTTCAACCTGGGCGGTTCATACGGTTCTCGACCAAGCTCTCGACCACTGCCGGCTCGGCGAGGGTCGTGATGTCGCCGAGATTTCTCGAGTCGTCCTCCGCGATCTTGCGCAGGATGCGGCGCATAATCTTGCCGGAACGAGTCTTCGGCAGGGCAGGTGCCCACTGGATCAAATCGGGACTTGCGATCGGCCCGATCTCCTTGCGCACCCACTGGACGAGTTCCTTGCGCAGATCCTCCGAGGGGACCTTGTCTGCATTCAGCGTCACATAGGCGTAGATACCCTGGCCCTTGATGTCGTGGGGATAGCCGACCACGGCTGCTTCGGCCACGTCGGAATGGGCGACAAGGGCCGATTCGACCTCCGCAGTTCCCATCCGATGTCCGGAGACGTTGAGGACGTCGTCGATGCGGCCGGTGATCCAATAACACCCATCCGCATCCCGGCGGGCACCGTCGCCGGTGAAGTACATCTCCGGGTAGGTGCTGAAATAGGTCTCAACGAAACGCGCATGGTCTCCATAGACGGTGCGCATCTGTCCGGGCCAGCTTGTGGTGATGCAGAGATTGCCCTCGGCCTCGCCTTCGAGCGTTTTGCCTTCGGTGTCGACCAGCACCGGCTGGACGCCGAAAAACGGCCGCGTCGCCGAGCCTGGCTTCAGATCGGTGGCGCCGGGCAGGGGCGTGATCATGATGCCGCCGGTTTCTGTCTGCCACCAGGTGTCGACGATCGGGCAGCGGCTGTCGCCAACCACCCGGTGATACCAGAGCCAGGCCTCGGGGTTGATCGGCTCGCCAACCGTGCCGAGCAGGCGCAGGGACTTGCGGCCGGTTTTTTTCACTGGCCCGTCGCCCTCGCGCATCAGGGCCCGGATCGCCGTTGGTGCGGTATAGAAGATCTCGACATTGTGCTTGTCGCAGATCTGCCAGAACCGGGAGGTGTCGGGGTAGTTCGGCAGCCCCTCGAACATCAGCGTGGTTACGCCGTTGGCGAGCGGGCCGTAGAGGATGTAGCTGTGCCCGGTCACCCAGCCGACATCGGCGGTGCACCAGTAGATCTCGTCGCCGTGGCAGTCGAACACGTATTGGTGTGTCATCGAGGCGTAGACCAGATAGCCGCCGGTGGTGTGCAGGACTCCCTTGGGTTTTCCGGTCGAACCGGAGGTATAGAGAATGAATAGCGGGTCCTCGGCGTCCATTTCCTCGGGCGGGCAGTCGTCCGAGGCGGTTTCCATCGCGTCGTGGTACCAGATGTCCCTTCCCTCGACCCAGCCGATGTCGCCACCGGTGCGACGGACGACGATGCAGGTCTTGATCGAGGGACATTGCTCGAGGGCCGCGTCGGTGTTTGCCTTGAGCGGAATCCTGCGGCCGCCGCGGACGCCTTCATCGGCGGTGATGATGAGCGAGCATTCGGCGTCCTGGATGCGTCCGGCGAGGGAATCCGGGGAAAAGCCGCCAAACACAACCGAATGGATGGCGCCGATGCGGGCGCAGGCGAGCATGGCGACCGCGGCTTCGGGAATCATAGGCATGTAGATCGTGATGCGGTCGCCCTTCTTGGCCCCCGCCGCCTTCAGGGCATTGGCGAACTTGCAGACCAGTGTGTGCAGCTCGCGGAAGGTAATGGTCTTGTCGTCGATCGGCTCGTCGCCTTCCCAGATGATAGCGGGCTTGTCGCCGCGCGCATCGAGGTGTCGGTCGACACAGTTGGCACAGGCGTTCAGCGTGCCGTCATGAAACCAGCGCGTGTACACGTTTTCCTTGCTCCAGGAAAAATCGCGGACTTCGCTGTAATCCTTTATCCAGTCGATCCGCTTGCCATGCTTGGTCCAGAAGCCGTCCGGATCCTCGATCGAGCGGCGGTACATGTTCTCGTAGATCTCGGCGTTGGCCAGTGCCTGTCCGGCGAAAGCGGGATCGACGGGGAAGATTTGGTTCTCGCTCATCTGGAGTGTTTCCCTGGCAGCGTTTTGTGAACGCTTTCGCGGCGTTCTTGCGGATGTTCTTGCATCGGGAGAGCGGCCCGGCATGCATCTCGCGGAGCCGCCCCGGAACATCTTCTCAATATTCATCCAGACGCCTTCTCGAGGCAAGCCTGCCGCCAGCCACGACAAGCCTGCCGCCAGCCACGACAAGCCTGCCGCCAACCACGGCAAGCCTGTAGCCAACCACGGCAAGCCTGTAGCCAGCCACGGCAAGCCTGTAGCCAGTCGTGGCAAACCTGCCCGCTGTCCGGCACAGGCGCGTTTTGCAGGTGAATGGCGGTGCAGATACCCTCCGGGGAACACGAACGAGACATTTTAAGGAGCGCGCGATGCTGTTGCAGTACGCCACCTGGCCTGAGGTTGAGGCTTATCTTGAGCACAGCAAGGGCATCATTGTGCCGATCGGCTCAACCGAACAGCATGGCCCGACGGGACTGATCGGTACCGATGCGCTCACCGCCGAGGTGATCGGACGGCGGGTCGGGGACGAGGTTTCGGCGATGGTAGCGCCGACGATCTCCTATGGTATGGCCCAGCACCACATGGCTTTTGCCGGTACGGTTACGCTCCAGCCTGCCACCCTGGTTCTCGTCGTCCGTGACGTGGTTATGTCGCTTGCCCGGCATGGCTTCGAGCGAATGTTCTTCGTCAATGGGCATGGCGGCAACGTCAATCCCGTGAATACTGCCTTCAGCCAGATCCAGTCCGAGCTCGGCGAAGGCGCGCTGGGCACCGCGCCTGGGCGCAACGCACCGGCGGATGTGCGCTGCGCACTCAGGAATTGGTGGGAGGGCACGCAGACCACGAAATTGCGCCAGAAGCTCTATGGCAGCAGCGAAGGCATGCACGCCACGCCGTCGGAGGTGTCGGTGACCTGGTATGCCTTCCCTGACCAGCAGCGCGTGGCAAAATTGGGCAAGCCCGGCGCGATCCGGCGGGCCTTTCACGGGCCGGATGACTACCGGAAGCTTTATCCCGACGGGCGTATGGGTGCGGATCCCTCGCTCTCGACACCGGAGCATGGTGCAGAGCTGGTCGAGCTGTCGGCGCGGGAACTCGGCGAGTCGTTTCGGATTTTCCTCTCCGAGGACTGAAGAACCGTTTCCCGGAACCGGTCAGCCGCTTCGCGCGATCGGCTTGTTTCGGGGTCTGTTTCAGGCGTCGGTTTCCGCCATCTTGCAGATGATTTTCCACTCCGCATCCCTGATCGGCATCACCGACAGCCGGGACTGGCGGACCAGAGCGATATCGGCAAGCTTTGGCTCGGCTTTGATCTCGGCGAGGGTGACGGGGCGGGTAACAGGCTTCACGGGCCGGACATCGACCATGCCGAATCGCCCTTTCGGGTCGGTCGGGTCGGGGTAGTACTCGCGGACGATTTCGACGATACCGACGATGCTTTTCTCGTTGACCGAGTGATAGAAAAACGCCGTGTCGCCGGTTTTCATGGCCTTCATATTGTTGGCGGCCTGGTAGTTTCGGACGCCGTCCCATTCGGCCGTTCCCTCGCGGCACTGGTCGTTCCAAGACCAGGTTCCAGGCTCGGATTTCATCAGCCAGTGTGCCATGCGTGCGTCTCCCTTGCCGGTTGTCGTGGGGATGTCCCGCCAATCATGTATCAATTCATGCGGTTCATGTATCAATTCATGCGGTTTCGTTCCGGAGCGGCCGTGCCAGCAGCCGGGTGATCTCCCGGCCAACATCCTCGCCCCGGTGCAGAATACCGTCCACGGTCTCGCAGATCGGCATGTCGACGTCGAGTCGTTCCGCCAGCGTCATCACCGACGAGGATGTCTCGACGCCCTCGGTCGTGCCGTGTCGGCCCATTGCCTGGGCAGGCGTCTCACCGGCGCCGAGCGCCATTCCGAGAGCCATGTTGCGCGATTGGCCGCCGCTGCAACTGAGAGCGATATCGCCGAAACCGGAGAGTCCTGACAGGGTCTCGCGCTGTGCTCCCTTGGCGAGGGCAAGGCGGATGATTTCCGCCATCCCGCGGGTGATCAAGGCAGCTCGGGCGTTGTCGCCGAGTTTTCTGCCATCGACGATGCCGCAGGCGATCGCCAACACGTTCTTCACCGATCCACCTATCGCCGCCCCGACGGGATCGCCGGAAACATAAGGCCTGAATCTGTCTGAGCAAAGCAGTTCGGCAATCCGGTTTCCTGTCTCGGGATCGATGCAGGCGAGCGTGGCCGCAGCCGGCAGGCCGGCGGCGATCTCGTCCGCGAAGTTCGGGCCTGAGAGCACCGCCTGGGGCGCTGCGGGAAGAGTTTCATTGAGAACCTCAGTCATCAAGAGTCCGCTGTCGCGCTCGATTCCCTTGGCGCAAATCACCATAGGTATTGTCGCAGATTCATCGGCGTCGATGGCGCCGGCAAGAGCGGTTGCCGTTTCGCGCAGGGCTTGGGCTGGCACCGCGAGCAGGACGCAGTCGGCCCCAGAGACGACAGCGGCGAGATCGCCGGAGGCGTGGATCCCGGGATCGAGGGCGATGCCCGGAAGATAGGCGGGGTTGCCCTCGCCGGCATTGATCTGCGCCGCGAGTTTTGCGTTCCGGGCCCACAATACGGCCTCGTTTCCGGCTCTGCGGGCAATGCAGGCGAGCGCAGTTCCCCAGGCGCCGGCACCGATGACGGCAAACCGCGCCACGACGTCAGCTCTGCGCTGCTGTTGCGCGGTCGACCACCGCTTCGCGATCGATCATCGTTTCGCCGTCAAGCGGCCAGCGCGGCCGTGGCGCGAAATCAAGATCGTCGACAAGCCCGGCGGCAAGGCGCTCGATTCCCGCCCAGGCCACCATCGCTGCGTTGTCAGTGCACAGCGCGGGCGGCGGAGCGGTGAAGGCGAGGCCGGAAGATGCCGCGAGATCTTCGAGCGCGTGGCGCAGTGCGGCATTGGCGGCAACACCCCCGGCGGCAACGAAGGCGGTTCCGTCGGGATGACTGGCGCGAAAGGCAGCGATGGCGTTGCGCGTACGGTCGAGAACAATATCGACGACCGCTTGTTGGAAAGACGCTGCGATGTCGGCGGAGTCCTGGTGAGGGAAGGTTGCTTTGCCGATATCGGATGGGGCGCGCTCCACGATGATTCGCCGCACTGCCGTCTTCAGGCCGGAGAAGGAGAAATCGCAGCCTTCGCGACCGCACATTGGCCGCGGCAGGGAAAAGCGGTCGGCATGTCCTTCGCGAGCCAGTTGCTCGAGTTCGGGGCCGCCGGGATAGGGCAGGCCGAGCAGCGTTGCGGTTTTGTCGAAAGCCTCGCCGATCGCGTCGTCGAGGGTGGTGCCGAGAATGCGGTAGGCACCGACATTCGAGATGGCGACAAACTGACTGTGGCCGCCCGAAATGAGCAGGGCGAGATAAGGGTAGGCGACTTCGTCAGTCAAGCGGGGAGTGAGCGCGTGGGCCTCCATGTGGTTCACCGCGGCCAGCGGGATGTCGTGAACGAGAGCTGCGGCCTTGGCTGCAGTGAGGCCGACCATGACGCCGCCGATCAGGCCGGGCCCGGCAGTTGCCGCGATTCCGTCAAGAGACGAGAAACCGATGCCCGCATCGTCGAGTGCCTGCCGCATTACCCCCGGCAAGTGCTTGAGATGGCTGCGGGCGGCAATTTCCGGGACGATGCCGCCATAGGGGCGGTGCTCGCAGGATTGCGAGAATACGACATTGGAGAGGATGATGCGCGTATCATCCACGACCGCCGCCGCAGTCTCGTCGCAGGATGTCTCGATACCCATTACCAGCATGGCGCTGCCGTTGTTATCGGGTTACCGGTGTCCGTTCAAACCGGGAACTGTTGGGTCGACCCTTACTCAAAGGGCGATAAACCGGGGAGATCTCTATGGTAGTGTAGGGGGTAGACGCGGACCTCGCGCATGATCAGATCGGCGCAATGGGGGCATCGTATGCGCTCTTCCTACTCGGCGCGTTTCTGTTCGGCTTCCGGTGTTTTGGACAGAACGAGGATATGGATAATCGCAACGATCGGGATCAGCAGGCCATAGACGAGCCATTTAAACCAGTTGCGGCCCTTGGAATGGGCGATAATGGCGACGATGATGCCGGCAATGATCCAGAAAAGAAAAAGTCCTTCGCCGCCCGAATGCCACCATCTGGAATCTCCTTGAATTTCCCGCCCTTGGAAGGGTTTTCGGCCGACCGAGTCTACATAGAGTCTCCTTTCTAGACAAAGGAAGAAGGCAAACGAACGAATGGGCGGAGAGTCGGGTGGGGCTTTGTATCTGCGCCGTGAGGTCGCTAGATACTGCCCATGTCGTCTTCACCTCCCTTTCGTCGTCCTGCCCTGCGTGTTGGTACACGGGGGTCTCCCCTCGCGCTCATCCAGGCGGAACGGGTCGTCGCCGGGCTCCGGACATCCCGCCCCGATCTTGCAACCGAAATCGTAACGATCCGGACCACGGGTGATGCGATCACCGACCGTCCAATCTCCGAGATCGGCGGCAAGGCCGTGTTTGTAAGAGAAATGGAGGAGGCGCTGCGGGAAAATGTCATCGATATCGCCGTTCACTCCATAAAGGACATGGAAACCGTCCTGCCACCGGGTCTTGTCCTTGGGCCGATACTGGCGCGCGAGGCGCCGGAGGATGCGCTCCTCTGCCGGGAGATGGGTAAAGGGTCTGGTAAAAAGCCGAGTGGAGATGCGGCCAAAGTCCGCGGTATCGATGCGCTGCCGTGCGGCGCCGTGATCGGCACCTCCTCCCTGCGTCGGCGCGCCCAGCTTCTGCGCCGTCGCGGCGATCTCGAAATCGTGCCCATACGCGGCAATGTCGGTACCCGGCTCGATAAGCTCGAGGCCGGTGCGACGGACGCCGTGGTGCTTGCGGTCGCAGGGCTGCAGCGTCTTGGTCGGGAAATTGATCCGGCCTGCATTCTGCCGATCTCGGAGATGCTGCCGGCGCCCGGGCAGGGCGCGATCGGCATAGAGTTGCGTGACGGTGACGATGCCGTGCGGGAGATCGTCGCACCCCTCGACGATCCACGCGCTGCGATGGAAATCGCCGTCGAACGCGCCTTTCTCCGAGGTCTCGGCGGATCGTGCCGGACGCCGGTGGGTGCACTCGCCCGGGATGATGGCGGGGTCGGGATTGGGGCCAGGGTTGATGCCGGGCCAATTCGGTTCCAGGCCCTGCTCGCAACCCCCGACGGGGCCTATATCTGGGAGGCCGAAGCGGAGATGCCGCGGGGGGAGGCCGAGGCGATGGCCTGCGAGGAGGGGCGGCAGATGCGGGCCGGGGTCGATCCCGGTATCGTAGATAAAATTTTCGGGTAGGAGGGCATGGAAAAGAAAGCAACCGGTCGGATAACCCGGAGAACGGCCAGCGCGGCCAGCACGGCCAGTGTTCTTCGGCGCAAATGCGTGCTGATCACGCGCCCGGCCAGCGAGGCGCGCCGGTTTTCCCGGGTATTGAGACAGCAGGGGTTTTCAACCCTGACCGACCCGATTCTCGACATCGTACCCGTACCGGGGCCGTCCCCCGATCTAACGAATATCCAGGGTCTCGTTTTCACTTCCGCCAACGGTGTACGCGCCTTTGTTCCGCACACCGAGAAGCGGGACATCGCGGTCTGGGCGGTCGGGCAGGCGACGGTTCGGGCGGCCGCGGCCGAGGGGTTTTCCCGGATCAGGGTTGCGCCTGACGCGAATGTGCAATCCCTGTCGCGGCTCATCATGAAAGAGGCGGATCCTGCCAAGGGAACCCTCCTGTATCCTTCGGGTCAGAAAGTTGTCAGGGATCTGGCGAGTTTGCTGCCTGATTTTTCCCTCGACCGGCTGGTCGTGTATGATGCCCGGCCGGCGCAGCGACTGAGTACGCGTACCCGGCGCGCCATGCAGCGCGGCGATCTTCGCTGCGTCGTGTTCTTCTCGTCTCGTACCGCCGGCGTCTTTGCCAAGCTCGCGCGCGAAGCCGGCTGCGAGAAGGCCTGCCGCGACATGGACGCGATCTGCATCAGCTCGGCGGCAGCAACGGCTGCGGATGCCCTCGACTGGTCGCGGACCCTGGTCGCGTCCCGCCCCGGGACTGACGCAATCCTGGCCAAGATCGACGAGGCGTTGTGAGCAGCGAACATCAGAGCGACGGTTCGGCGACGGGCTTTCCAGACGCTGTGACCGTCATTGCCCGATTTGGCGGTATCCGCCCGGCTGCGACCAAACTTGGCGTGCCGGTATCGACGGTTCAGGGCTGGAAAAACCGCAACCAGATCCCAGCCTCCCGCCACACCGATATCCGCCGTATCGCGGCTGAACAAGGCTTTTCCCTGGATGCCGGATCTCCGGAACCGGAGACCGAATCCTCAACTCCGAAATCTCCGGCCCCGAAATCTCCGGCCCCGAAATCTCCGGCCCCGAAATCTCCGGCCCCGAAATCTCCGGTTCCGAAATCTCCGGTTCCGAAATCCCCGGTTCCGAAATCTCCGGTTCCGAAATCTCCGGCCCCGGTACCCCCAACACCGGCATCACAAAATTCCATCCTTGGGGATTCTGGTGATACGATACCGGCCGGACAGGCGGGCAGCGTTCCGCCCGCTCGCCCCGAACGGACTCGCACCAGACAAACCCGCTCTTCCGGCAGCCCCGCAACGCACTCTGCGCCCCCATCGCCATCCGTGAAAACTGCGGATGTTGAAGAGACGGCCGGAGCTGATAAGGCGACGGGGGCCGATGACAGTGCTGTTGCGACACAAGGGCAAGCGGCCGCGCCACCGCGACGGCCGGGATCCATGCTACGGACTTTCCTGATGTCGCTGACCTTTCTTCTGGCGCTGGCGGCGTGTCTGGGAATTGCTGCCATCTATCTCGACCCGGCGCGACTCGGACTCGCCAATCTCCGGTCGCTGGCGGTTGCGGAAGGGGGTCTCGCGGAAACCAGGCAGCGGCTGGATGCAGCGGAACAGGAACTGGCGCGTATAACCGCATCGCTTGCAGAACTTGCAGCACAGGCGGCATCCCGGCCCGGGGCGGCCGGGCAGGATACCCGGACCGCCATCCGGATCTCGGAAGTCGAGGCCCGGGCCGAAGCTGGCGAGGCGGCCTTGCGCAAACAAGCGGGGATACTCGCCACACACCTCGCCACGCTTGAGGGTGATCTGGAGGACGCCCGGGCCGCCAGCGACGCCGGCGCCGGAAAGGTCGCGGATCTTGAGAAAAATCTGACCCAACTTGCCGCGCATCCTGCGCTTGCGCGCGCTGCGCTTCCGGGGGTGCAGCCGGAATCCGTCACGGCGCTGGCCGCCGGGCAACTTGAAATCCTGGTCCGCACCGGTCGTCCCTATGGAGCGGCAGCGGAGCGTCTGCGCGCCCTGTCAGGCAAGGATCGGAAGATCGCGGCTGCGCTCGAGCAGCTCGCGCCGGGAGCGGCGACAGGGATACCCTCTCGTGCATCCCTGAAGGCGCGGTTCCAGGAGTTGCTTGGTGAGTTGTCGGCCGGTACGAAAAGCGAAGGTAAACCCGGCATTCTCGAGGGTGTGACAGCGAAAATTCGCGGATTGCTGCGAATACGGCGCACCGACGCCGCGAGCGCAGCGCCTGTCACCCGCGCCGAACGGGCCTTGGCCCGGGGCGATCTCGGAGCTGTGGTTGCGGCGCTGGAGGGATTCGGGCCCATGGTCGAGGCGTGGCGCCGGGATGCACGGCTTCGCGTGGCTGCCGAGACGGCGTTGGCGACGCTGCACGACCGGATCATCGCTTTGCTCGATGCGGCGGTTGAATCAGAGCGCAGCGCGACGACTAAACCGGCTACGAAACGCCGGTGATGCAGTTCTTTTTTTTCCTTCTTCAGCTCGCAGTGCTCATCGCTATCGGCGTATGGCTGAGCCAGCAGCCTGGCGCGGTCACGGTGACCTGGCGCGACTGGCGCCTGGATACCCCGATCGGGGTGGCGGGGGTGGGGCTGGCGGCGCTGGTGTTCCTCGCCGCGCTGGTTTACCGCCTGTGGTCCGATTTCCGCCGCTTGCCGCGCCGCGCCGCCGTCGCGCGGGCCGGTGGTCGCGAGCGCCGGGGATACAATGCGCTTTCACAGAGCCTGCTGTCGCTGGATGCCGGAGACGTGGCGTCGGCCCGACGGCAGGCCGAGCGGGCCCTGCGGCTTCTCGGTGATTCCGCTGCCGCCCGGCTCGTGCTTGCGCGGGTAGCCGAGCAGCAAGGCGACGAGACGGCGTCACACAAACATCTGGAAGCAATGCTCGAGGATGATGATGCGTCACTTGCCGCTTTCCGCCGGCTGGTCGCATCCGAACGGGATGCCGGACGCCTCGAGGAGGCGGTCCGCATGGCGCGGGAGGTCCGGACGCGCCGGCCCAAGGCCACCTGGATGCTCCCCGAGCTGTTCGCGCTCGAGGCGGAGGCAGGATTGTGGCAGGACGCGGATATGACCATGAAGGAAGCGATCCGCCGGCGCGCGGTACCACGTGCGGAAGGTAGCCGCAGTCGGGCGGTAATCCTTGTCGAGCGCGCCCGTGCCGCTGAGGCGGAAGGAGACGCCCGGTCGGCGTCTCGCCTGTTTGGCGAGGCGCTGAAACTGTGTTCGGATTTTCCGGTTGCCGCGATTGCGCGTGCGCGCCTATTGCTGTCCGAAGGCAAGGCGGGTCAGGCACGACGGCTTCTCGAGAGGGCCTGGGCCCGGCGGGGACATCCCGATCTGGCGGCGGCCTATGCCGGGATGGCCGGCGATGACGCGCTCGCGCAGCTGCAGCGTCTCCAGCGCTTGCACGCTTCTGCGCCCACCCGCTTCGAGGGCCGTCTTGCGATCGCCGAGGCCGCCATCCAGGCCGATCTCTGGGGCATCGCCCGCAGCAATCTCGCCGAGGCGGCCCGCGAGAAAACCACCGCTCGCCTCTGTCGCCTGATGGCTTCGCTCGAGGACGATGCGGAGGGCAGCCGGACCTGGCTCGCCAAGGCCATTGAGGCGGAAGCCGATGAGTGCTGGGTTTGCGGCGAGTGCGGGGCGCAGGCCGAGGAATGGGCTGCGCGCTGTGGCTCCTGCAACGCCTTCGATGCGATCGGCTGGGCACCGCCGCCACGCAGTCTGCCCGCCCTGGCTGCATCCACAGCTGTTGCCGAAGCCGAAGCACCTGTTGCCGCCGCGGATTGAGCCGAAGAAGCTTGCCCAGAAGAAGCCTGCCCAGAAGAAGCCTGCCCAGAAGAAGCCCGGCCAGAAGAAGCCTGGCCAGAAGAAGCCTGTACAATCAGGCTTTACAAATCGATCAAGATGTTGCCAAAACCGTCGAGGCGGGCGCGCGCACCCGGTGGTACCAGGCAGGTGGCATCGTACTCCTCGACGATGCAGGGGCCTTCCCGTTCTTTGGCAAGATCGCTGCGATGCAGGATCGGACAGGACAGCCAGCCGGTCTCTGGCCCGAAATAAGCCTCGCGCGGAGGCATGTCCCCATTCCCGCTTCGGGCTGCAGCCTCGGAGGCGTCCCCGGTCGCGGCGGCTATCTTCTCGGGGACCCGTGACTGGTCCGGGATACCCCGGCCGGCAAGCTGGGCGTTGACGAGCACCACCGGCTCTTTGGGGCCGGCCCGGTGGCCGTAGGTTCTTTCATGCTCGCGCCCGAAGCTTTCCTCGAGCTCGGCGATCGCAGCGGCGTCGATCGCGCCGGAGGGCGCGGATACGGTCAGCTCGAAGATCTGTCCCTTGTAGTGCATGTTGGCGCTGCGCAGGAACTCCATGCGGTCATCCGGGAATCCGTCGGTGGCGAGCTGTTTCCGGGCCTGATCCTCCAGCCCTTTCCAGACCGCGGCGATCTCGCTTGTATCGCTTCTGCTCAGGACGCGCTGGACGGTGCGAGAGTAGTGGTGCTCGATATCCGCATAGAGCAGGCCGAAAGAGCTGAACAGGCCGGGGAAGGGCGGTATCACGATGCGGTGCATTTGCATTTCCCGCGCCATGCCGGCGGCGAACAGTGGTCCGTTGCCGCCGAAGGCGACCAGCACGTAGTCACGGGGGTCGCGACCGCGCTCGGAGGACACCGCCCGGATTGTCCGAATCATGTTCGAGATTGCAATCCGATGGGCGCCGTAGGCAGCGTGGGCGAGGTCGAGGGCCAGTGGTTCGGCGATGCGCTCGGCGAACGCTGTGCGGCTCGCAGCAGCGTCAATCGGCAGCTCGCCGCCGACCAGGTACTCCTGGTTCAGATAGCCGAGAACGACATTGGCATCGGTCACGGTTGGCTCGGTGCCGCCGATCCCGTAACACGCCGGGCCCGGCCTGGCGCCGGCGCTCTTCGGCCCGATCTGCATCGATCCGCCGGCGTCGATCCACACGATCGAGCCGCCGCCGGCGCCAACCTCGGCGAGGTCGATGGCCGGCACCTTGAGCAGGTAGCCGGCGCCGGTCATCAGGCGCGAACCGGTGAGAATGCCGCCGCCAACCTGGAACTCGAGCGACCGATTGTACTCGCCGCCTTCAATCAAGGACGCCTTGGCCGTGGTTCCGCCCATGTCGAAGGTGACGAGATTGTCGAGGTCGACCTTACGCCCAAAGGCCTGGGCGCCGACCACGCCGCCGGCGGGCCCGGATTCGACGATGTGGCAAGGCAGGCGCTGGGCTGCCTCGGAAGTGGTAAGCCCGCCATTCGACTGCATCAACAGCAGTGGTGCGGAGATGGCACTGTTTTCGAGCTCGTTGTGAAGGCTGGCCAGATAGTGTGAGACGATCGGCAGAAGATAGGCGTTGATCACCGTCGTCGATGTGCGTTCATACTCCTTGATCTCGGGCAGGACGTCATGGCTAATGCAGACTGGCATCCCGGGCGCACGCGCAGCGACAATATCCCGGATCATGTGCTCGTGACGGGGGTTGGCGAAGGAATTGATCAGGGCGACGGCGATCACTTCGACATCCGCAGCGAGCAACTGGTCGACCGCAGCTTCGGCCTCGGCTTCATCGAGTGGGATCTGCACTTCGCCCAGGGTACTGACGCGTTCCTCGACAGTGACGCGCAGACGGCGCGGAACCAGCGGAGTCGGTTTTTCCCACTGAAGGTCGTAAAGCCGGGGCATCCGTAGATTGCGGATCTCGAGAACGTCGCGGAATCCCTTGCTGCCGATCAGGCCGACCCGAGCGCCTGCGTGCTCGAGAATGGCGTTCGAAGCCACCGTGGTGCCGTGCAGAACCTCCTGGATGTCGGTGCCGGTGAGGCCGTGGCTCTCGAACACCTCGGCCAGGCCGTCAGCGATCGCCCGCGCATAGTCGTCGACGCTCGAGGATATCTTCTTGGTCAGGACACCGCCGTCACTGTCCATGAAGACGATGTCGGTAAAGGTGCCGCCGATATCGACACCGATCCTGTATGTGGTCATGTTCGCCAGGCCTTAATCAGCAACGTCAATCGCCGCCGTTAATCGCAACATCAATCGACGCCGTTAATCGCAACATCAATCGCCGGCCTTAGTCGGCGGCGTCGCGGAAAGGCTGGCGGCCACCCGCGCCGTCCCAGGAGACGTGCGGGTTCTCGGTCCAGCCACGCGTCTTGCGCAGGTTGGCGCGCAGTGATTCGGTTGCCCCGACGTCGACCGTTCTGCTCTCCGGATTGATGACTACGCCGTAAGTATCGCGTGCGGCTGCCGAACTGACGAGCTCGTCACGCACGTCCTCAAGCACGCGTTCGGGGTCCCGCTCCAGCGGATCGCCCCAGCCGCCGCCGCCGGCGAGCTCATGGCGAAACACGTCGCCCTTGCGGATCGTCATCGTCGGCTTGGAATCGAGTTTGCGGATATTCGCGTGGGGATTAAGGAAGTTGGCTGAGGGCTGTCCGGCGGCACCGCCGTAAAGCCCGTAGGGGCGGATATCGGCGCGGTCGGAACGGACCTGGAGCACGGCTTCGCGTTCGGTGAACCGGTAATCGCGATAATAGGGCGCGCCACCACGGAACTTGCCGGCCCCGGCGCGGTCGGGAAGTAGTTCATAGGCGAGGATTTCCACCGGCTGTTCGGCCTCGATCACCTCAACCGACTGGGACGCCATGTTGGCAAACATGTTGGAATTTCCCTGCAGCCCATCGCTCCAGGGCCTCCCACCCCAGGTGCCACAGGCAAAATCGACGTAGATGTAGGGGCTACGCTCGGAATCGTAACCGCCGATCGACACGCCGGTATTGCCGCCGTCGGAAGCGGCGCAAACCCTGTCCGGCAGCATCTTGGAAAGGGCCCCAAACATGCAGTCGACCATCCGGAATCCGGTCAATCCGCGCGCCGCGCAGGCAGCGGGCAGGACCGCGTTGGCAATGGTTTCCGGCGGTGCCGTCACCTCGATAACCCGGAACACCCCTTCGTTGTTGGGGATGCCGTCGGGGAGGATCGAGCGGACGCCGGTGTAGCTTGCGGCCTTGGTGAAGGAGAGAGTGTTGTTGATGGCGCCTTTCACCTGCTCGGCGCTGCCGGTCCAGTCGACCGACATCCGGTCGCCCTGCTTGCGGATGGTGACAAACAGCCGGATGGGCCGGCCGACATCGATGCCGTCATCGTCGATCCAGTCCTCGAATTCGAAGACACCATCGGGAAGATCGCGGACCGCTGCTCGGGTCAGGCGTTCGGCATAATCGATGATCTCGCCCATGTAGAGGCAGACCTTGTCCGGACCGTAGCGCTCGATCAGCTCGGCGAACTGCCGTTCGGCGATGGTGCAGGCGGCAAGCTGGGCGCGCAGGTCGCCGAAGACCTGGACCGGAATGCGGACGTTTTTCTCGATCAGCGACCAGAGAGTCTCGTTCAGCCGGCCTTCGTCGTACAATTTCATCGGCGGGATACGCAGGCCTTCCTGGTAGATCTCGGTGGAATCGGAAGCGTTCGATCCCGGCACGCGGCCACCGACATCGGCGTGATGGCAGATCGTCGCGGCGAAGGCGATGCGCTCACCCTCCCAGAACAGGGGTTTGAAGATGAAGATGTCGGGAAGATGCATGCCGCCGTCGAAGGGGTCGTTCATGATGTACATGTCTTCCGGCTTCATCGTCTCCCCGTATTTCCCCACGACTACATCGAGGGCGGTTGGGATCGATCCGAGATGGGCCGGCAAGGTCAGCCCCTGCGCCACCAGTTTGCCGTTGGCGTCGGCGAAGGCTGTCGAAAAATCCATGTTGTCGCGCAGCACCCCGGAATAGGTGGTCCGGCATATGGTGAGCGCCATCTCGTCGGCGATCGAGAACACCGCATTCTTGAACAGCTCGAAGGCAATCGGATCGTCGATCCGTGCTCCGTCAATCCCCTCTGCATTGCCTTGGTTCTTCTCTGTTTCGGTCATGAAACCCTTCCGTTTGCAGATGACACCAGCTTTCAGTTTTCGGCCCACCACCTGCGTTTTGCTGATGCCTCTGATGCGATGCCTCTGATGCGATGCCTCTGATGCGATGCCTCTGATGCGATGCCTCTGATGCGATGCCTCTGATGTGATGCGTCTTATTTATTCTGTGTCAGTTCTCAGGCGATGGAACCAGCACGTTGGTGATGATCCAGATACTGGCGCCGTCTCCGGACAGTTTACCCTCAATCAGGCTCGGCCACAGCGTTGCCTTGTAGCCGGTATCGCTGCAGGCGATTTCCCCGGTACCCTGATACAGGGTCCGGCGAGAAATGTGCGAGGGCGCGAGGCGCAGGCATTCGACCTGGTGGCGCAATTCATTCATCCGCACCCTTGCGTCTTCGCGCGACAGCGTTTTCTTGCGGCGCAACTCGATGAGTTCGAACACAGCCAGCGCATCTTTCTCACTGGTGCAGAAGAAGGTCGGGATTTTCGAACGCAGCTCGCCGTGGGTGTAGGGCTTGCAGGCGAGGACGTCCACCTGGGCCAGAGCCGGCACGGCGGCAAGGGAAAACACCGTGGCAGCCAAAAGCACAGTCAGGAGATGTGCCGCAAGGAACGATGCGGACACAACGGTTCCTGCACGAGCAATACCCGGGCAGGCCGTGTTCTGCATCGCGCCGGTTTGGGTCGCGCCGGTTTGGGTCGCGCCGGTTTGGGTCGCGCCGGTTTGGGCCGCGCCGGTTTGGGCCGCGCCGGTCTGGGCCGCGTGGGTCATGGTTTCTTCGGTCATGGCTCCTCCGGGCCGGATTTTGCTCAGAACGGGACCGAGCCGTTGACGGTGGCGCGGTGGAGCAGGCGGCGGTCGCGGGGCCATTCGTAATCGCGAACCACCACATGCTGGACGGCACAGTTGTCCCAGATCAGGAGATCGCCGACACGCCAACGATGACGGTACTGGAACTCCGGCCGGGTGATTCGTTTGGACAGTTCCTCGATCAGCGCCTGCGCCTCTGTCTCCTCCATGTCCTCAATGCCGGTGCACTCGTTGGCGGTCACATAGAGCGCCTTGCGTCCGGTCGCCGGGTGGGTTCGGGCGACGGGATGGGTAACGGGAGGATACCTGGCGACCTGTTCATCGCTGAGGACAACGGCTTTCTTCACGCCCCGTTTCTTGGCTGCGAAGTGATGGACAGCCTGCAGATCGTCGATCCGTTTCTTCGTCGATGCAGGCAGGGCCTCGTAGGCGTGCACGGCACTGGCGAACAGGGTGTCGCCGATCGGCGCTCCGTCGCGTTCCGGAATTTCGATGGCGCACAGCATCGTCAGCCGTGGCGGCGTTTCGGTGTACGACATGTCAGTATGCCAGAAACTGCCGGCATCGGCGTAGCCGAAGGATACGCCGTCGACGCGGATATTCGAGATCTTGAGGAGGCCTGGATGGCCGTCGAGGGCATAGGCATCGAAGGCGTTGATTTCGAGATTCCCGAAACGGCGAGCAAAGGCGAGCTGGTGTTCGGGTGTCAGTACCTGGTCACGGAACACCACCACCGAGTGCTTGGCGACTACAGCCTCGATCGCTTCCATGATTTCGCCACCGGAATCCAATGCGGCTTCGAGGTTGGCGATATTGAAGCCGATGATCTCGGCACCGATCGGATCTCCGATCTTGTTGACCGTGAACGCCACCCGTCCGCCTCCCGACCCTAGCGTGTGACAGAAACCAAGGGTTCCCGAGCAGGCGGAGAATCACAAAATCCCGTGGCGATGTCGAATCGAATCGGCGCGACAAGAGCGCGATTGCAAAAAAAACGCCCGCCGACGGATCGGCGGGCGTTTCGCACGGATTGCCCCGGCGGTTAGAAGATTAGAGGTCGAGCCAGATCTGGTCGAGATGCTGGTTCAGATAGTGACTGGGCGCGATGCTCCAGCCCTTCACATAGCTCCGGTGCGGATTGATCTTGTACCACCAGAAAGCCGGGAACCAGTAAGCTTTGTCCCAAAGCACCATCTTCTCGTACTTGCGGACCATCTGGCGAACCTTGGCCGGATCACCCTCGCGGTTCATGGCTTGATAGAGGTTGTCGAGCTCGTCGTCATTGTATCCGGAGTAGTTGTTGCCGGAACTCTTGGCCGAGTTCCACTTGGCGAGGTCGATAAGCGGGTTGATCACCGACTGGCAATTGAAGTCGATGGTGACGTCGAAATCCTTTTTCTCACGGAGTCCGGCGTACCACGGGCCACTCGGTACCACCTTCTGCTCAACCTGGAGGCCGACCTTTTTCCACTGGTCGATCATCCACGTGCCGACGATCTTGTAGGGCTGGTCGACAGCGCGGTTCCAGAGCGCGAACTTGAGGTTCGATGCGCCGGCAGCCTTGAGCTTGTCCTTCGCCATCGCCTTCCGCTTCTTGTCGTCAGGCCAGTAGGCAGGGATGCTCTCAAGCTCCTGCTTGGTCGAGGCAAGCCCATGGTTTGGGAAGACGATACCACCGACCGTGCGCACGATAGCGATCTGCGAGAGAAACTTGGAGTCGCTCTTCCGGCTGAGGGCGGCGGTCAGGGCTTGCCTGATCCGGACGTCACGGAAGGTATCGGGGCGTCCCTCGTTCAGGTTGGCCGAGGCGCCCATCAGGCAGTTCCAATCACTTTTCTGAACCGTGACCTTTTCACCGAGTGCCTTGACCAGGTCATCCCGGGTCTTCGGCGGGAAGCCGCGGAACTCGATCGCGGCACGGTTGCCGCGGATCGCCTGCACACGAACTGCCATTTTCGGCGCGGAAATCGCCTTGTAGCCGTCGAGATAAGGCAACTGCTTACCGTCCGCGCCCATGTGGTGGTAGTTGGCGTACCTCTTGCCCTCGACAAACGCGCCTGGCTGGTGCTGCACGAAGGAGTAGGCGCCGGTGCCGTTGACGTTCTTCGCGTGCCAGCCGTAGCCGTGCTTGTCGAGATCGGCTTTGGCGTAGACGAAGTTGAAGGGCGTCGCCACTGCGGGAATGAAGCCGGCGCTCGGATACTTCAGGTCGAAGACCAGCGTCGTGTCATCCGGTGCAGTAATCTTGTCGATCATCTGGAAGAAAGCTTTCCGGCTCGAGAGAACGCCCTTGGGCGGAAACACGAGCTTGTTCCAGGTGGCGAGAAGATCCTGGGCGGTCATCGGCTTGCCGTCGTGGAACTTGACACCGCTACGGATCTTGAAGGTGTAGCGCTTGCCGTCGTTGGTGGGTTTGGGCATCGCGCCATCGCAGAGATCGCAGACGAAATCGTCAACCGATTGCGGATTGGCCGGGTTGACCCGAATCAACAGGCTGTAGAACGGCCGGATCGGATGGATCATGCCGAAGGTCGTTTCCCGATGCCCGTCATAAGACGGGATCTTGGATCCGACCACGAAGTTAAGAACACCGCCCCGTTTGGGGGTCGCTGCAAGAGCACCGCTGGCTGCACCGGCAAGGAACGCAATGCCGATAACAGATGCGAGCGCTGTTTTAGCTCTCCGGTTCATGTATGGAACCTCCCTCTGATGTACGCGGGACTAAGGATGCCGCCACGTCTGAAATTGCAATCCCCCTCAACTGAGGACATGGATTGCAAATGCCGACTATGTCTTGGCGATACCGGTCTGACAAGGGAAAACCGAAAAAAAATCAGCGCTGGCCGCTACTCTCAGCACATCGATCAGGAGGCAATCACAAGCCAGATTGACGGATACTGGCTCCGCGCCCGGGACCTGGGAAGTTTCTATATATGGTATGCAGGAGGCGTGACAGAGGCCCATTTTATAGATTCCGGAGTTGCGTTTTGGGGTCTGCTTCTGGTATTGTTGCGCGAATTCTGGACGAAGGCGGCGTCTTGCTTGTCGTCGCGGCGTTTGACTCGAGGAATCTGAGCTCATGAGACAATCAACCTTTTCGGCGGCAGCACTATCGCGGTGCTTGGTAGCGCTTTTGTTTGCCTACGGTCTCTCCGCCTGCGACGTCTATCATCCTGCCGGTCTCAATACGGTAGCGCCTGGCGATCCGTATCTGGCACAGCTGCATGCCGAATACCAGAATCTCGCTGTCCGGGAAGGCGCGGAATTGGATTTTTCCGACGCCGACCATTTCACCACCAAGGTCGTCCAGGCCTCCAAGGGAATCGTCCCGAAGATGGATGCCCCTGATTTCCGCCCCCAGCCCAAGGCAGCACGCGGCGTTCTCAAGACCGCCTCGGCGCGCCTGAAGAAAGCCCTTGCCGGCGGTGCGGCGAAGATAACGCCTGCAGCGGCCGCCCGCGCCCAGGCGATGTACGATTGCTGGTTGCAGGAACAGGAAGAAAATTACCAGTGGAACCATATCTCCCGCTGTCGGAATGGCTTCTTCGACGCCATGGATGAAATCGCAAGCGCGGCACCCAAGAAACCCAAGAAGGCCAAAAAACCCAAGCAGGCCAAAAAACCGACGGCGCCAAAGCCGCGAGCCCGGAACGAACACTACGTCTATTTCGCGTTCGATGTCGCCGAGGCCGAGGACCCGTTCAACGACGACATCTTAGACCTGGTTGCGAAACTGGCGAAGAAAACCGGCGACGGACCGTTGCGGATCACCGGCCACGCTGACCGTGCGGGGCCGGAGAAATACAATCTGCGCCTTTCCGAGCGACGGGCTATCAACGTCAAGGCGGCGCTGATCGAGCGCGGTATCGTGGCCGAACGCATGGCCGTGTTTTCTCTCGGGGAGCACAGCCCGGTCCAGCCGACTCCGGACGGCGAACGCAGCGACGCGAACCGGCGGGTCGAGATCCTGATCCAGTAATCCAATAAGCCACCAGCGAGGCCAGGCCGGCGCCACTGGCGCCGCCGCTCCAGCGGCCGCCGTTTCCCAGGCTTTGTGGTAGGCCGTATCAGGCCATGGCGCTATCTAGCCCGGATATTGCATGAAGACGTCCGGCCGGTTGGTTTCCCGCCTCAATTCGGCTTTTCGTGGTGTCTCTGACATGGATTTCCTGCGTATTCGGGCAGAGCCTTCAGGCCGTACTATCGCGTTGGAAACACGGTGACGAAGGGATAACCAGTGACAAGCGAAGATGAGGACGCGCCCCTACCGGTAAAGCCGACCCATGATGCGCTGTTCCGCGCCATCATTGACGACAAGGACCGCGCGGTAGCCCTTTTGCGCGATTACCTGCCGGAGCGGATCAGCGCGCAGATGGCGGACACACCGCCCAGGCGCGTTGCGGGCAGCTTTGTCGACGGGGATGCCCACCTGAAGCACAGCGACGGGCTGTTCGAGATCACGCTGAAGGACGGACGCCCGGCCCTGGCCTACGTGCTTTTGGAACACAAATCGGTTTCAGAACCGGCAACACCCTTGCAAATCCTTGGATATATGCTGCGGATATGGCTTCGCTACGGCGATGGACAGGCGGCAAGGTTGCGCGCCCTGCCGGTCATCGTGCCGCTGGTGTTCTACCATGGGAGCCATTCCTGGAATGTGCCGCGGGTGTTCGGCGAGATGTTTGATGCGGGTGAGGATATGGCGCGCTATGTGCCGTCGTTCACTTACGAGGTCCATGATCTCGGCAATATCCCGATGGAAGAGCTGTCGCATGATCCTGACGTGATGGCAGGCCTGGCTGTGCTCAAATTCGTGAAGCACCGCTCCGATATGACGCGCGAACATCTGGAGGAGATACTGCGGGGGCTGCCGTTTGGTACGAATTTTGCCGGTATCGTTCTGCGCTATTTTGTGGCACGATACGAATGGACGCAGCCGGACATGGAGGCGGCCCTGGACGGAATAGACGATGAAGGAGGCAAAGCGCTGATGGGAACACTCGCAGAAACATGGAAAAAAGAAGGCGAAGCCAGAGGCGAAGCCAAGGGGCTTGCCGCCGGGGAAGCGCTTGGCCGTGAAAAAGGGCTTGCCGCCGGGGAAGCGCTTGGCCGTGAAAAAGGGCTTGCGGAAGGCGAAGCCAAAGGCCTTGCGGAAGGCGAAGCCAAATTGCTGATGCACCTGCTGGTAAAGCGGTTTGGCCCCCTGCCCGAGCCCGTGATCGCACAGATCGCGGCGGGAAGCATCGATGATCTGGATCGCTGGGTGGACCGGGTGCTTGATGCCGCTGATCTGGCGGCCGTGTTCGGGGAACGAAGGGATCACTGAGGGTTTGAAGCGACGATCCATGCTCATCACAGCCAACCAGCCCTTCGGAGAATGGAATGCAATCTTCTCCGATCCGGCAATGACGCCGGCAGCTGTCGACAGGCTCGTCCACCACGCGACAATCTTCGAGATGAACGTGGAAAGCTACCGGCGCAAAGCCGCTGAACACGCCAACGGCCCCGGCCGCCAGGCTCAAGCTCAAAGAGCAACACCGGCAAACATCAAACCGGATTGACGCTCTGCGACAATCAAAACCCACAAAAACCTTGATTGTGGCGGAAAAGCCCGCCACCACCACAAACGTCGCGACCAAGGATTCTCATCCTGATTGACGCGCACCTCTCACCCGGATTGTCGCGCTACACATGCCTACATCGACGGCCCTCGAAAATATCCGCAAGGTGCCGTAGCGCCAGAACCTGCCTTTGTCGGAAAGCCCAAGCGCTTTCATCGATCAAAATGGCCGACCGAAGCCAGCCAGCAACAAACCCGGCGCGGCCATCAACCTCAATATCGAGATGGAGACCGGCACGGGCAGGACCTGTTGTTATATCAAGTCCATTTTCGAGATAAACAAGCTCTATGGCTGGTCCAGGTTCATCATCATTGTGCCGTCGATCGCCATCCGCGAAGGCGTGGCCAAACCGCTGGAGATGAAGTCGCTGGAGATGACGGCCGGGCATTTCGTTGAAGGCTACGGCAAGAAGGCGCGGTTCTTCATCTACAACTCCAGGAGACTGCACGAGCTGGGGAGCTTTTCTGCTGACGCGGGAATCAACGTAATGGTGATCAACGGGCAGGCCTTCAATGGGGCGGGTGCCGACAATCGCCGTATCCATGAAGAGCTGGGCGACTTCCAATCACGGCCGCCCCATCGATGTGATCGCCAGGAACCGGCCGAGCCTGGTCGTGGCGCAGGGCGTCGTGGTCGTTCAGGTCCTCGTAACCCAGGGGCAGGCTGTAGATCCGTTGTCGCAGCATATCTCGCAAACTGTGCTCAACCTTGCCCGCCTGCCGGTCGTCGGACAGCCGCCGGGCAAGCGATGCCGTCAATCCCAGCAGGCGATCCGCCCCGCGCAGCAGCAAAACGCCGCCGTTGCTCGTCACATGACCTCCATCGAAGCCGGTGGTTACCCGGCGTTTACGACAGGCTGGAAATTCCAGCTGATCGGGGTGCAATCTGTCACCGCCAAATCCTTGCGTTTGATCATTTCAAGTAACTGAATCGTAACACGAATACGGGATTTAGCGATGCCTGTTCATGAAATATTCGGGCTAGGCGGCGCTGCTGTATTTCTGGAGGAGCCGGCGCATGCCGCTGAGCCAGAGATCGTAAGCGCCGACCTTACCCTGCAGATATTCCAGAACGATCGGGTGGGGCAAGATCAGGAACTCCTCCCGGTCCATCGTCTCGACGACACAGTCGGCCAGTACCTCTGGTTCGAGCATGCCGTCGACCGAGGCCACGCCATCTTCCCGTCCCGCCGTCATCGCGGTGCGCACGGCCTGCGGACAGAGCACCGAGATGAGGACCCCACGATCGCCATAGGTGATTGACAGCCATTCGGCGAACGCGACCGCGGCATGCTTGGTCACCGAATAGGTTGCCGAGTGGACATGGGTGAGCAATCCGGCCGCCGAGGCGGTGTTGACGAGATAGCCGGAGCCGCGTTCGGCCATCTGCGGCGCCAGGATCCGGGCCGCGTAAAGATGCGCCATGACGTGGATATCCCAGTTCCGCTGCCACTCCGAATCCGGCGCATCAAGACCGCCGAGATCGCAGATCCCCGCATTCGAGCAGAACACGTCGATCGGCCCCGCTGTCGTCTCGGCCGTCTCGATCAGGGCCCGAATGCTGTCCTCGCAGCCGACATCTGTGACAACGGGGGTTGCGTCCAGCGCCGTTGCCACCTCATGCAGGGCGTCTTCCTGGAGGTCCGCGAGGACGAGAGCGCCCGCACCCGCCTTGCGGAACCGTTGCGCGAGAGCGCAACCGATACCGCTCGCCGCCCCGGTCACTACGACTGTCTTGCCATCGATTTTCATGATTCTTTGCCCACCGTGTTCATGATGCTTCCGTACCCGGTCGTGCCCGTGTCCGTGTCCGTGTCCGTGCCCATGCCCGTGCCCTGTTCTGCTCGTGTCAGTTCCCGGACAGGAAATCGAGCAGGCGAGGAATATCGTCCTGCACATCCAGCACGCCGCGCCAGACCATGTCGCCAGCGACGACGACGATGACGAACAGGCCGATATAGCCGATCCATCTGTGCGTCTCCATCAAACGCGCGATCAGCACCGCAGCGCAGGCCATCAGCACGATCGACAGCGCCAGCCCGAATCCAAGAATCCAGATGTTGCCCCGCGCCGCCCCGGCGACCGCAAGAACATTGTCGAGCGACATGGAGACATCGGCGATGATGATCGTCGTCATCGCCGAACTCAGGGATTTCGCCGGCGGTTTTACGGCGTTGCCGTGCTTGTTCTCATGCTCCCAGGCACGGAGATCTGTCCACATCCGCCAGCACACCCAGGTCAGGAGCAAGCCGCCGAAGAGAGTCATTCCCGGGATTGCGAGCAGGTAGAACACCAGTGCCGCAAGCACGATGCGCAATATCGTGGCACCAGCCACGCCGAGAAAGATCGCGCGCCGCCGCAGGCGATCCGGCAGTCCGTGGACCGCCATCCCGATTGCGATCGCATTGTCGCCCGAAAGAACGATGTCGATGACGATGATGGCGCCGATCGACAGCACTTCGGGGCTGAGGAGCACGTCGGGGATCATGACAGGTCCGGCGATAAGTTTGGGGACGGATCCGGGGATGCCGGCGGGCGGGGCCAGGGTCGGTTGCCGGCAATGCCGGTCACGCCGGCTGGCCTTGCCGGATGACAGGGTTGGAGAGCGTTCCGATGCCGGTGATCTCGATATCGACCACATCGCCATGCGCGATTTTGGGAGAATGACCCTCGGTGCCCATCCACACGATATCGCCGGGTTGGAGCGCGATGTATTTCGTGATCGCCGAGAGATAGGTTTCGATGCTGAACAGCATGTTGTTGGTCTTGAACCGGATTTGCTCGGCGCCGTTGAGGCTGACGATTGTCTCCATGTCGTCGAGCCGCGCATCGGTTTCGATCCACGGGCCCATCGGCGCGAAGGTATCGGTGTTCTTTGCACGCCAGAGCGTCCCGTCCTCCTTCTGCCAGCTGCGCTCGCTGACATCGTTCCCGATGGTGTAGCCGAGAACACAGGACAGCGCGTTTTCCGGCGTCAGGTTCCGGGCTTTCTGGCCGATGACGACGACAATCTCGGCTTCGTACTCGACGTGGTCGGTGGCGTCCTCGGGAATGACGATTGCCTCGCCATGGGGGAGCAGTGCGTTGTTGGCGCGATAACCGACATCGGGTTTGGCGGGCGCCTTAATCTCCCGCTTGTGTAGCTTGGCCTGCTCGGTGACGTGGCCGAGATAGTTGAGACCGCAGGCATAAAACACCTTCGGGACGACAGGGATCAGGAGCCTGGCGTCATCGAACGCAACGCGCTCGTCGGTTTCGCTGTAGCCGTCGAAGGGGTTGCCCTCGACGGTCTGGATATCGCCATTTTCGAGGATGCCGTAGCGAGGCTCCCCGTCTTTCTCGAATCTCACCCAGCGCATCGCCGGCCTCCCGTGTTGTTCCCTGAATCCTGAATCACTGATGTCAGAATTATTGACCCTTGAACACCGGTTCGCGTTTCTCAACGAAAGCCCGGGCCGCTTCCCTGTGATCCTCAGTCTCGCCGCAACGGCTGTGATGCAGCGCTTCCAGGTCAAGACACGGCGCCAGCGGCTGGGTCAATGCCGCGTTCAGATTCTTCTTCATGTAGCCGAGCGTGATCGCCGGGCCGGATGCGAGACGGCAGGCCACCGCCATTGTCTCCTCCTCGAGCGCATCATCGGCGACGACCCGGTTAACGAGGCCGAGACGCAGGGCCTCGGCGGCATCGACGGCATCCGAGAGAAGATAGAGCTCGCGCGCCTTGGCCGGTCCGACCAGCTGGCTCATGAACCAGCTGCCGCCGAAATCTCCCGACAGGGCGATCCGCGAGAAAGCGGTCACGATGCGCACACTCTCACTGGCGATCCGCAGATCGCAGGCGAGAGCCAGCGACATGCCGGCGCCGGCCGCCGGTCCGCGCAGCATGGCGATTGTCGGGGTCGATGCCTCGTGCAGCAGGCGCGCCACATCCATCCGTCCGCGCAAATCCGAAACGCGCTTCTCCAGGTTGATCGCGCTGTCGTCGCGCGACGCCATCGACTTGACGTCGCCGCCGGAGCAGAAGGCGCGGCCAGTGCCGGTCAGCACGATGGCGCCAATCCCGGGATCCGCATCGAGCGCGGCTACCCGGTCGCACAGTCGGTCGAGCATATCGGCGGTGACAGCGTTCAGGACGTCGGGCCGGTTGAGCGTCAGGGTCGCGATGCGGTCTGCGGTTGTCTCGAGAAGGTGATCGGCGCTCATGGCGGCGGTCTCCCGGGCAGGTAATGCGGTTGCGGGACGGAGTGGTGCGAGGCAGATGCAATTGCGGGATGAGGCGCCCGCCCAGGCATCGGGCGGGTCCCCGTCCCGGGGATAATCGTGGTTCTGTTTTCAGGTGATCTCGAACAGGCTGGCCGCGCCCTGGCCGCCGCCGATGCACATGGTGCAGACAACGTATTTGGCACTCCGCCGCCGACCCTCGATGAGCGCGTGGCCAACAAGGCGGGCGCCGCTCATGCCGTAGGGATGGCCGATTGCGATCGCGCCGCCGTCAACGTTAAGCCTGTCGTTGGGAATACCGAGCGTGTCGCGGCAGTAGAGCACCTGGACCGCGAAAGCCTCGTTCAGTTCCCAGAGATCGATGTTCTCGATCTTGAGGCCATGCCGCTCAAGCAGCTTGGGTACCGCGTAGACCGGGCCGATGCCCATCTCGTCCGGCTCGCATCCGGAAACCGCGAAGCCGAGGAACCGGCCGAGCGGTTCGATGCCGCGGTGCTCTGCCTCGCCGGCCTCCATCAATAAGGCGGCCGAGGCGCCGTCGGAAAGCTGGCTGGCGTTGCCGGCGGTCACGAAGCAGTCCTCACCAAGTACCGGTTCGAGTCCGGCGAGACCTTCGAGCGTGGTCGTCGGGCGGTTGCCCTCGTCCTGCTCCAGCGTCACCGTTTCCTCGCTGGTTTCCCCGCTGTCCCGGTCGACCACGACCTTGGTTGTCGGCAATGGCACGATCTCGTCATCGAACCGCCCGGCCTGCTGGGCTGCGGCACACCGTAACTGGCTCTGCAGGCCGTATTCGTCCTGAGCCTCGCGGCTGACGCCGTAGCGCTTGGCTACGGTTTCCGCCGTCTGCAGCATGCTGTCGTAGATCGACGGCTTGTTGTCGACGAGCCACGGGTTGCGCTCGCGGAACTGGTTCTTGTGCTCGTTCTGGACCAGGCTGATCGACTCAAGCCCGCCGGCCACCATCATCGGTACGTTGTCGACGATGATGTGCTGGGCCGCCATGGCGATCGCCTGCATGCCCGAGGAGCAGAAACGGTTGACGGTCGCAGCCGCGGTCGTGGGCGGAAGGCCGGCCCGCAGGGCGATTTGCCGGGCAATGTTGTTGCCCGTGGCCCCTTCGGGCATCGCGCAGCCCATCAGAAGATCCTCGACCTGCTCGGGCTCGACGCCGGCGCGGTCGACCGCTTCGCGGACCACATGGGCGCCGAGATCGGCCCCGTGGGTGTTGTTGAAGGCGCCCCGATAGGCCTTGCCGATCGGTGTTCGCACCGTTGATACGACGACGGCTTCGCGCATGTCGGCCTCCCCTGTTCTGATTTCTTCGCAACCCGGCGGCATCTGCCGTGGCAGTTTTGCCGCTTCCTCCTATCATCTATCATTCAGGGCATTGTGCGCCAGTGCTTCCGGCTCGACAGACGGGCAGCTCGACAGGCGGGCGGGGCGACAGACTGGCAACGGTACGGCAGGCGGAAATGACGAACTATCAACGAATAGAGGTCAGGCCGGTGAGTGGCGCGCTTGGCGCCGAGATTGCCGGGGTCGACCTGGCACGCGTCGACGATGAGATTTTCGCCGAAATTCACCGGGCTTTCCTGGATCATCTCGTGCTCTTCTTCCGCGACCAGGCGCTCGCGCTGGACGCGCTGGTCGCCTTCGGCGCCCGTTTCGGGCCGATCGGGCGCTATCCCTTCCTCCAAGGCCTGCCGGATGCGCCCGACGTGATCGAGGTGCGCAAGGAGCCGGAGGAAGCGGTCAATTTCGGTGGCGTCTGGCATTCCGACACTGCTTATATGGCCCGGCCGCCGCTTGGCTCGGTGCTGTATGCAGTAGAACTGCCGCCGATCGGTGGCGACACCCTGTTCGCCAACATGTATCTCGCCTATGAGAACCTGTCGGATGCTATGAAAGCGATCCTCGAGGGCCGGCGCGCGGTCAACAGCGCCGACAAGAGCGACGCCAGCACAACTCGCCAAGACCGGATCGCCGACGGCGGCAAGGATCATTCCGGTGTCCAGCTGACCTCAGTCCATCCAGTTATCCGGACCCATCCCGAGACTGATCGCCGGGCCCTTTATGTCAATCGCGGGCACACGGTCTGCTTCGAGGGCATGAGCGCGGAAGAGAGCGGGCCGATCCTGGAATCCCTCTTCGATCACCAGATTCGCCCGGAATTCACCTGCCGGTTCGTCTGGCAGCCGGGGTCGGTTGCGGTATGGGACAACCGTTGCACTCAGCATTACGCGTTGAATGACTATCCCGGGCACCGGCGGGTGATGCACCGGGTGACGATGGAGGGCAACGTCCCCTCCTGACCCGCAATCTTCCCGGCTTGGTACCTGCTGTTCTCCGTTCTTAGCGTGTTTCTGCTCTACCGTTTTCCGCCTGGACCGCGGCTGCGCGCGGGCCGGTTCACCCCGGCAAGAACGCAAACCGGCAGAAGGCCTAAGAGGGCGAGCACGCCAAGGGCCGTGAACGCGTCCTGAAAACCTGAGGTGCTGGCCTGGGCGTGGATGATCTGGCCGAGATAGTGCAGGGAACCGGAGCCGAGAAACGCGTCGGCGACGCCAGATTCCGCGAGCGCATGGCGGATCAGGACAAGGGTGTCGCGGCTGGCGGCGCCGGCCGCCGCCTGGATTGCGGTGAAGGCGTCGCCGTGGAAGGGGATGCGAACTTCGAGGAACGCGACGGTGCAGTTCATGCCGAAGGCGGCACCGAGCTGGCGCATGAGATTGATTCCGCCCGAGGCCTGGTTGACGAGATCAGGCGGGACCGAACGCAACGCCGCCGTGTTCACCACCGGCGTGGTGAAAGCGAGGCCGATGCGGATAAACATGGTCCAGAACACGAAGACCCAGAAACTCGTATGCGCGTCGGCACCGGAGAGAAGGGTGAAGGCGACGATGTAGGAGAGCAGGCCGAAACCGATCAGCAGGTGAGGCGGCACCGTGTCGGCAATGCGGCCGGCAAGCGGGAACAGGACGAGCAGGGCAAGACCGCCGGGCATCAGGAGCAAGCCGGAACGGAGCGGGGTGTAGCTCTGTATCTGCTGGACGAACACCGGGATCAGGAAGGTTGAGGTCAGGAATACGCAGCCGCTGAAGCAGGCGATCACGGCGCTCGCCGAGAACGATGGGTAGCGGAAGATGCGCATGTTGAGTAGCGGTTCGGCGGCGTAATGCTCGCGGATGATGAATAATAACGTGGCGATGGCGCCGGTGGTGAACATGCTGAGGATGTAGTCCGAGGACCAGCCTTCGCGCTGTCCGCTCGAAAAGGCGAGCATCAGGGCGAACAGGGCGCAGCACAGAAGGGCGAAGCCGGTATAGTCGAAGTTGGGCAGGCGGCGTTCGATGCGCTTGGTCGGCATGAATACCATCCCGGCGAGCGCGGCCAGGAGTGCCGGCGGCAACGTCAGAAAGAAGATGTAGCGCCAGTTAAACAGATCGATGGCGATGCCGCCCAGGGTTGGCCCGATCGCCGGGGCGAAGACGATGCCCATCGAATAGATCCCCATCGCCGTGCCGCGCCGGCCTGGCGGGAAAACCTTGAAGGTGACGGCCATGGTGAGCGGCTGGATGACGCCGGCGGCCATGCCCTGCATCAGGCGTCCGAAGTTGAGCGCCTCGGAGGAGGTGGCGATGCCGCTGAGGGACGAGCCGAGGATGAACAGGACGAGGGTTGCCGCGTAGGTGACGCGTTCGCCGAAAATCGAGATCAGCCAGGCGGCAAGCACCATCCCCGTGGTCATCGCCGCGAAGTAACCCGAGGACAGAAGCTGCGCCTGGTCGCGGCCGATGCTGAAGGCGCCCATGATGTCGGGGAAGGCGACGTTGACCGTCGTCATCGACAGGACGACGGTCATCGCCCCCATCATGCAGGTGCCGGTTGAGAGCCAGCGATAGGCCGGGCCGAAATGCTCGAACAGTGCCTCGATGGAGTCGCCGGCCGGTGGCGCCATCGAGGCACCGGATCCGGGGCGGGCGTTACTCATCGGCGCCCCCGGATGCGCTCACGCTCGCACCCGCACCCGTCAAACGCGCACGTCGTGCAGCGGACGGCTCCAGTCGCGGGCCGCCTCCTCGATGCGGGGAATATCCTCCTCGAGCAGGAGCCCTGCCTCGGTGAGCTGCCGCGCGGCCTCTTTGACGGCCCGAACGTAGCCAGCGACGTCGCCGTAGCGGGCTAGGATGGAACGGCGCGGATCGCCGGTCGCCGCACGCACGGCGTCGGTTTCCGGGAGCGGAATGTAGCTGCCCGAGAACTGGAACATGAAGCCGTCACCGTATTCGCGCCGCCGCAGGTTCCAGCCGGTGTAGGTGCCGAGCGGTGCCTGCACCATCGGTGCCCGGACGCCGGCGACTTCATTGCCGTCCTCATCCACGGCCGGCACCAGGATGGTGTAGTGCCCGCCGGTTTCCACCGGTGGCTCGTCGGACAGGATGCCGCGCTCCGCCTCGGGGCCGAAATCGCGCAAGGGAAGCGGATTCGGCTCGCGCGGCAGGACGAGGCCGGGAATCCCCGGAAAAGCGTCGCGCCAGGTATCGATCGGAATCAAGGTTCCGTCGTTGCGGCACGGGATACGGCTGTCTGGCGGTGCCGTGCCGTCGGTAGCCCAGCGATCCATGGCGTCGAGCATGGCGCGGAAAAGCATCGAGGTTTTGACGATGTTGTCGCGCTGCCGGCAAATCCCCCAGTCGGGCTGGGCCCGGTTGGGATCGGCGAAATGCTGTGAACTCGACCAGAGATAGACCCGCACCCCGTCCGGCTGGGTGAGATCGCGGCCTTCGGTGTCGGTGTGCACGAGCGAGCCGTGGCGCTGCCAGTATTCGGTTGAGGTCTGGGTATGGATGACCAGCGGGTCGGTGTCCGGGCGCTTGAGGATGGCGTCGGTTTGCCCGGTCAGATGGTCGGTCGATTTGGCATAGGAGAAGGGGAAGCGATCGGCGATATTTTCGTGTTCCTCGTATTGCTGTCCGGCCGTGGATACGCCGGAAGCAAAGCGGTGGTTCATCCACATCAACCCACCGCCGGCGACATGCGGCAGGACTCCGTCGAATACGCGCCGGCCCTCGGCATCGGCATTGAAACCGCGGTGGATCATGTCGCGGATGCAGCGCCCGGTCTGCGACCGTCCCCAGGCATAGGCCTTGTCGATGGCACCGGCGAGGGGGTTGGCGGTTCCCGCTGCATCTGCATCAGCGTGGCGCAGGAAGCTGATGAAATCGCGTGTGGCGACGTGTCCAAGGCCGAGCACGAGCGGATCGCGGGCGGTATAGGCGAGCTCGTAGATCCATCCGGTCTCGAAGCCGCCGGGCAGGTAAATATGCGTATCCGACGGCACCACGGCGGTCTCCGCTCCCTGGCCGTCGAGTCCGGCCCCGCCCTCGATGCGGGCGAACATCCAGGCTTCCGGCGGAATCTTCTCCTGCACATCGCCCGGATAGCGCCGCCGGGTCAGCTGCGCCTGGCGCGTGTCGAGCGAGACCGTCGGGTGGCTGCGGGTAGAAATCCAGCCGCTCAGCGGGAATACCGTCTTGTTCGGTGCACCGGCGATGAACTCCGAGCGCACCATGCCGGTGAGCGGGCCATCTTCACCGCTCGCAACAGGCAGGTCCATGGTCAGTCGTCCGTTGCCGGGCCACAGATCGCCCTGCCACGCACAGGACACGATCGCATAGCCGCGGCGCATCAGGAATCCGTTGCCGGCATGGCTGAGGGTCAGGGGGTCGTTGGAGGCGGGCGCGTCGTTGAAGAACTGGATTGCCCGCATGTTGCCGCGGTTGCCGTAATCGAAGAACACCCGCCGGTTGCCCCGCGCCGGATCGGCCGGCATCAGGATGGTGAACTCGGCCGAGAATTCGACCAGCCCGTCAGCGTTGCGCGGCGCATAATCAAGGTCGCAGATCCCGGCCTGGGCGGGCGCTGCCGGATCGACTGCGAAACGGGCCCATCCGCGCAGGCGTTCATAGGCGCCGATCTCACCGAATTCGGCGCCGTCGGCGAAGGGACACCGGTCTGTAATGTCGAGCACGACGTGTTGCATGGCGTCTGGCGCGCTCCTTTGCATATGAGCAATGCTGCCCGGGCAAAATCAAAGGGCAGGCGGCGGGAAGTGGCGGCAAGTATAGCCTTTGCAGCCGGGCGTTCTCAATGATTGATGCGGTTGGGGCCAGGCGCAGGTTCCCGCCGGTTGGCGCGGCGCTCGACGGTGACGTTGTAGTAGTTGCCGGCAAAAATCAGAACCGCTCCGATCAATAGGGCGAACTCGAAGGGTTCGTCGTAGATCAGCAGGCCAAGGACTGCGATCAGCGGCAGGCGTAGGAACTCGAGCGGTGTCACCACGATGACGTCGGCATTCTGGAAGGCGCTGGCGAGGCTGTAATGGGCGGTCAGGGCGCACAGCCCGACCACCGTCATCAGGGCCACTTCCGTCAGTGACGGGGTTGTCCAGACCAGCAGCGCTGGGATCACGCCGATCGGCAGCTGGATGATGTTCATCTGGAACAGGATGACGAAGGGCGAGTCCGTGCGCAGGAGCAACTTGGTGCAGATGATGGAGCCGGCGAAACACATCGCGCAGGCAAGCGGGACCAGCGCCGCCGGATCGAAAGTCTTGATGCCGGGTTGCAGGATGATCAGGATGCCGATGAACCCGCATCCGATGGCCGCTGCCCGCCCGCGGGTCATGCGCTCGTGGAGCACCAGGACCGCGATGATGGCGACCCAGATCGGGATCGTGAACTCGATCGCGAACACTTCGGCGAGCGGCAGCAGCGAGAGCGCGAACACCCAGCTGAACTGGCCTCCATAGTGGATGGTGTTGCGCAGTATCTGCAGTTTGGTTTGCCTGCTGCGCACGGACAGCTTCATTTTCCAGGCGATCGCCGAGAGGATGCACAGCCCGGCAAGGCTGCGGCAGAAGACGATCTGGAAGCTCGGGACACCGCTGGCATGGAGTTCGCGGACGGCGAGAGCCATCAGTGTGAACGAGACGAGCGCGCCGGTCATCCACAGGAGGGCCCGGTAAATCGGCAACATTGTATCGGTACCAGGTCCTGCGGGTACGTGTTGCGGGTGCGTGCGGATGTGTGCTGTCGGCGAGGTCAGGAGGTGCCGTAGCGTGTCAGGTGTTGCGGATCGTCATCCTTCTGCCGTCCATCACTATCACGTGGCCGTTCATATAGCTTGATTCATGGATCATCAGAAACAGCACCGTATAGGCGGCCTCGGAGCGATCCCAGCTTTCCGCGGCCTGGCCGACATCGCCCGTGACGGTGACTGCCTCGCCGCCGCCCTGGCGGATCATCGCCATGGTATCCCCTCGTCGATATCGGCGCAGGCGACCTTGGCACCTTCGCGGACGAATAACAGGGCCGCGGTGCGGCCGTTGCCCATCCGCTCATGCTCGTCCTTTCGCATGCCGGCGCCGACAACGAGAATCCGGCGTCCGGCGAGCTGATCGCGGGGCGGTGCCGTGCCGAGCGCCTCGTCGAACAATTGTTTCTGCGGATCAGGGGCCATGGAGGGATTCCAAATCCAGGGTGTTGTCTGGAGGCGCGCCCGGGAACACGCCTGGGAACGCGCCTGGGATGCGGTTCAAAATGTCGCCCGCAACTATCTATTGCACCGAGACCGAACCGGGATGGCGGCGAGGGTAGTGGATTGCTACCGCCGTCTCCAATCGCCTCCAATCGCTACCCACCATGTCATCGTCATTCTGCCGCTCCACCGCTGTGGGGCGTTGCGCGATTTTTCTGCAACGGCTATGGTTTGAGATGTTAGCGGACACCGGACGGAGGATTTCAGCATGGCTGAGAAACTGATTGGTGGCGATAAATTTCCTGCAATGACCCTGCAGCTTGTCGGCGGCGGCTCGATGGATGTCGCAACGAGCCTGAAAGGGCGTTACAACTTCGTCATCTTCTATCGGGGCCACTGGTGACCCTACTGCCGCCGGCAGTTGGCCGGCTTTGAAGCTCAGCAATCCGCACTCGCCGATCTCGGCGGCCATGTCATCGTCGCTGCCAGCGTTGATGATGATGAAAAGGGGGCGGAAGTCGCTGCCGACCTCTCCTTTCCTGTCGCTTTCGGGGTGACCAAAGACCAGTCCGACACTGTTGGCGCCTGGTGGGAAAACGACCGATCCATCGTCCAGCCAACCGAGTTCATGCTCGATGGCGACGGTGCGGTGCTGGCCTCGACCTATAGCTGGGGAGCGCTCGGGCGCATGAGCGCCGAAGAAGCGGTGCGATTGATCACGGTCTTCGAATCCCGCCGCAAGGGATAAGCCCACCCAAGGGATAAGCCCACCCAGGGGATAAGCCCGCCCAGGGGATAAGCCCGCCCAGGGGATAAGCCCGCCCAGGGGATAAGCCCGCCCAGGGGATAAGCCCGCCCAGGGGATAAGCCCGCCCAGGGGATAAGCCCGCCCAGGGGATAAGCCCGCCCAGGGGATAAGCCCGCCCAGGGGATAAGCTTGCCCAGGGGATAAGCTTGCCCAAGGAATAAGCTTGCCTCTGTAGATCCCGCATCGGGATCTGCCTCGAGGCGTTTTTCAGGAATTTCGTAGCAGTGGCGCTGCCTTGCGGCCGAGTGCCCGCCAGGTACCGACGAAGCCGAAAGCCAGAGTGAGGGCGAAGGCGGCGAGCATACCGGTCGCCAGGGCTTCCGGCAGAAACGTCCATTCCAGTCCCATCGCCGCGGTCAGCACGGCCCAGGATGCAGCGGTACCGATGCCGGCGCCGAGCGCGGCCGCAGCGATGCCGGCAAGCACGAACTCGAGCAGATGCGTGGCCAGCAGATCGCGTCGCGTCGCTCCAAGGACCTTGAGCACGACGGCGTCATAGATGCGACGGCGCTGCCCCGCTGCTGCAGCACCCGCAGCGACAATGCCGCCGGAAACAAAGCCGAGTGCGGCGACGATGGTGATCGCCCCGCCGATGCGCTCGAGCAGGCCGGCCGCAGCGCTGAGGGCGTCCGCCACCCGTACCGCCGAGACATTGGGAAATCTGTCGACGGTGGCGCGTAGCAGGGCCGTTTCGCGGTCGGGATCAGCCTGCGCCGTTGCGATGAAGCTGTGCGGCGCGTTCTGCAGCGCTGCTACATTGAAGATGGTCGAGAACTGCATGCGTAGCGTCGACCAATCGATGCGTCGCAGATTGGCGATTCGTCCCTCGATCTCGCGTCCCAGGACGTTGAAGGTGAGGGTATCGCCGATGCCGATGCCGAAACCCTCGGCCAGCGCGGCATCAAAAGAGATCAGGGCTTCGTTGCGCCAGCCGGCGGGCCACCATTCCCCGGCGATCACCCGGGCTTCTGCCGGCGGTGCATCCGCGTAGGTGAGACTCCGTTCTCCTTCGACGGCCCAGCGCGTTTCCGGGGCGACCTGCACGCTGTCTGTCGGCTGGCCGTTGATCTTGACGATGCGTGCGCGCAGATGCGGCCGCCGGTCAAGCAGGGCCACACCGGGGCTGGTATCGAGAAGCGTCTGGAACGCATCGCCCTGGTGCGAGCGGATGCCAAGGAAGAAGAAGGTCGGGGCCGCCTTGGGAATGTAGCGGCGCACCTGGTGTTCGAAGTTTGCCTCGGTCAGGGCGAGACCGGACAGGACGGCCACGCTGAAGCCAAGAGCGAACAGGATGTTGGTCATCGCCGCGCCAGGCCGGGCGAGATTGGCGAGCGGCAGACGCCAGCGCGGCGGTGCCGCCGGCGACAAGCGGCGGGCGAGCCCCTGCAAAAGAGCGGTGAGAAGCCGCAGGGCTGCAAAACTGACCGCGGCACCGCCGACAAACCAGAGCGCGAGCCAGGTCTCGTCGACACTGACAACCGTGACGGAAACAAGTGTGAGCACCGCGATACCAAGGGCGATCCAGGCACCGGTGCCGGCCGCTTCGGAGACCGGTGTGGCCGCATCCCGGAACAGCATTGCGGGCCGCGCCTTGCCGGCCCGGGCAAGCGGCAGCAAAACGAAAACGAGGGTGGTCAGCCATCCGAACAGGGCGGCCAGCGCAACCGGGCCGACGGGAATCCCCGGCACCAACCGGACCGGCAGGATGTCGGCGAACAATGTTGCCAGCAGGTGCGGCACCCCCGCTCCGACAAGGCTGCCGGCAAGGATCGCCAGGGTGGCGATAACAAAAAACTGGATCAGGAACACCGACAGCGCCAGGCGTGGTGGAGCGCCGAGGCATTTCAGGATGGCGATGCTGCGGGTCTTGCCTTCGAGGAACGCAGTGGCAGCGCTGGCGACGCCAATGCCGCCGATCAGAAGCGCGGTCAAGCCAACGAAGGTCATGAAGACCGCCACCCGCCCGATGGTGCGGCGCAGGCCGGGAGCGGTTTGGTCGGCGCGGCGCACGCGCCACCCCTCCTGCGTCGCCTTGTCGGCGAGCGATTCGGCAACCTCCCGCGTATCCCTCCCCGGTGTCAGTGCAATCCGGTAATAATGCCGGATCAGGCTTCCGGGCAGGACCAGGCCGGTCTCGGCCAGGGCGTCGAGCGACACCATCAGGCGCGGCCCAAAGTTGAACAGCCGCGTGCCGCGATCCGGCTCGTGGAGAATCCGCGCGCGGATCTCGAAACTGGCATCTCCGATCCGGATGCGGTCACCGACCGTAGCGCCGATCTGTTCGAGCAGGGCGCCGTCGGCGAGTGCGCCCGGGATGCCGTCGCGTCGGGCCAGCGCATCGTCGAGAGATGCTGGCGGCGCCAGGTCGAGTGCGCCGTAGACGGGATAGACATTATCGACCGCCTTCAGCTCGACCATCTGGATGCGGTCTTTGCGGGCGGAGTCCTTGGTGGTGGGGTTTTCGAAACGGGCCATGGCCCGCAGGCTGGCGCCCTCGGACAGCCGGCCGAGACGCGTGAGCACCTCGCGGTCGGGGGTTTCGATCCGGCGGTGCACGGTGCGGATGACGATATCGCCGCCATGCATGAGCCGGGCGTCCTGGCTTAGGCCTTCCTTGACTGCCTCGGAGGTGGCGCCAACCCCGGCGATGGCAGCGACGCCAATCGCGATACAGGCGATGAAAACGCCAAATCCGCGCAAACCGCCGCGCAGTTCGCGCCGGGCGAAGCGCCAGGCCAGAATCGGATCAGCTATCATTGGTGATGCATCATCAGTGATGGTTGGGATCAGTGATGATCGAGGGTGATGCGCCCGTCGCGCAACCGGACCGTCCGGTTACAGCGGGCGACCACGGCGGGATCGTGGGTGACCAGCAGCAGCGTGGTGCCGAGCGCTTGCGATTGAGCGAAGAGAAGATCGATGACCTGTTCACTGGTCGCCTCGTCGAGATTGCCGGTCGGCTCGTCTGCTAACAACAGCCCCGGCTTGGGTGCAAAGGCGCGGGCCAGCGCGACCCGTTGCTGCTCGCCGCCGGAAAGCTGCCCCGGGTAGTGTTCGCCGCGTTGCGCCAAGCCGACGGCCGCCAGCTGTGCTGCGGCCATCTCGAAGGCGTCCGCATGCCCGGCCAGCTCGAGCGGAACGGCGACGTTTTCAAGCGCGGTCATGGTCGGGATCAGGTGGAAGGCCTGGAAGACGATGCCGATCGCGCCGCGGCGGAACCGGGCGAGTTCGTCTTCCGACATGCCGGTGAGATCGCGGCCGGCAACGTTGACATCACCGCGGGTTGCCCGCTCGAGGCCACCGAGGATCATCAGCAGGCTGGTTTTTCCCGAGCCCGAAGGGCCGACGATGCCGACCTGCTCGCCAGCGGCGATGTCGAGGTCGATTCCCTTGAGAATGTTGACCGCGCCGGCAGCACTCTCCAAGGTGAGATCGAGACCGGAGAGACGGGCGGCCACTTGCGACGATGAGGAGGAGGAAGAAGGCGTCATGTGTGGGTCCATCTGGGTGCGCCGTGCCGCGCTATATGGGGTTCTGGCAGGGCTTTGCAATCTTGCGGCTGCGTTTGCGGCGGCCCATACCTCGGCTGCGGAGCTGCGCCTCGCGATCCTCGGCGACAGCCTGACTGCAGGCTACGGGCTAGCGGCCAAGGATGCATTCCCGGCCCGTCTCGAGGCGGCGCTGCGCAGCAGGGGAATCGCTGTCACCGTACTCGATGCCGGGGTTTCCGGGGATACCACGGCCGACGGGCTGGCCCGTCTCGACTGGGTGCTGGCCGACCGGCCGACCCATGCGATCGTCGAGCTTGGCGGCAACGATGCCCTGCGCGGGCTCGATCCGGGACACATGGCGGCGAACCTGTCGGCGATTCTCTCCGGGCTGAAGGCGGCCGGGGTGACGGTGCTGCTGGCGGGTATGCGGGCGCCGCGCAATCTCGGGCGCATCTATGTGGATCGGTTCGATGCGGTGTTCCCGGATCTCGCCGCGCGTTACGGGGTTCTGCTCTATCCCTATTTCCTCGAGGGGTTGGTCGGCCAGCCGACGCTGATGCAGCCCGACGGGATTCATCCCAATGCGGCCGGCGTTGGACGCATCGTCGAGGGAATCCTCGATTACGTCGTCCCCCTGCTCGCAACCACACAGCGCGCGCCGGCTACGGCTACATCCCTTACGCATCTCTGGAAAGCGTTATCGAGCAATCCCAAGGAAATCTATTACCTGGCCCTGCGGTAAACCCAGGACACCATTCGGGCGGGTAGTCCCGGCTGACGACCTTGAATCGAATACCTCTTTGACGTTCTGAAGCGGCACAAAGACCGGCCGGAGAACAAGATTGAACGCGAGCGCGTATTTCTCGTCGCCCTCCCGACGTTGTCGATTCAGATACTGGAATTGGCCTACGGGCACGGCCGAGTCACCGTCGGGGAAGTAGCCAGATCTCAGGGGCCGGCAGAAATACCATCAAGGGTCATATCCGCGGTCATATCCGCGCTCTTATCGGCAACGACCGCCTGGAACGCCATGGGGCGGGGCGAGGCACATGGTATTCGCCTGTATGAAGGTTCCTATCCGTCGCATCGGGTGAAGCGCCGGGGTGTCGTACGGAGATTCCCGTCGCTTTGCCGTAATCGCTTGCCCCTGCCTTGCGTCACGGGCCTTCCTTACGTATTCCGGGCTGACAGTGGTAAGGCAAGGCGGGACGGGAGAGGACATGGCGGCGATGGATGACAAGGCTGGCGGGTTTCCGGGGCCGACGTCCCATTCCTATTTTTCGCAGCGTCTGCGGCTGCATTACGTCGACTGGGGCAATCCCGAGGTTGCACCGCTGCTGATGGTCCATGGCGGTCGGGACCATTGCCGCAACTGGGACTGGGTCGCCCAATCCCTGCGCCAGGAGTGGCACGTTATCGCCCCCGACCTTCGAGGGCATGGCGATTCCCAGTGGATGGTGGGCGGCGCCTATCAGCTTCATGACTACACCTATGACATCGCCCAGCTTCTCGACCAAACGGGGTTCCTGCCGGTCAATATCGTCGCTCATTCCCTCGGCGGCGCCGTCAGCATGCTCTATGCCGGGCTCCGTCCCGAGAATGTGCGCCGGCTGGTGGTCATCGAGGGGTGGGGCTGGACGCTGGAGAAGGAGCGCAAGCGCCATGCGGCGCCGGTCGAGGCGCGGGTCGGAAAATGGCTTGATCGCACGCGGTCGAGTTCCGGCCGACAGCCACGCCGCTATCCGAGTATTGAGAACGCCTTCCACCGGATGCAGGAAGCCAACCCGCATCTGACGCCGGAACAGGCGCGCCATCTGACTGTCCACGGGGTGAACCGCAACGAGGACGGCACTTACAGCTGGAAGTTCGACAACTACACGCGCATCAGCGCGCCCTTCGGCCTGCCCGAGGAAGATCGCCACGCGCTGTGGTCGCGCATCACCTGTCCAACCCTGCTGGTGCGGGGTACCGAGAGCTGGGCCAGCGATCCTCAGGAGGACGGCCGAGTGGCGCATTTCGCCGATGTCCGGGTTGCTTCCATGAAGGGCGCCGGTCACTGGGTGCATCATGACCAGCTCGATAACTTTCTGGCGCTGACCCGCGAGTTTCTCGCCGATTGACACACGCCCGACTTGTCGGTGCCACACGGCGCTCCTCACCACACAGCTTTCCCCGCTGCCCGGTTTCCCCGCGCAAGCCGCCCGGTCCCGGCCCGTCGAAATGGCCACCGGGACAGGGGGATTCTGGAAGGGGCCGGGTGCAGGTTTATGTCAGTTTAAAAGAAAACCGGGGAAAACCGGGGAAAACCGGGGAAACCGCAACCATCGGGAAAAGGACAATATCATGGCCAGCAGTGATTATGAACAGGGACTCGCCGTGCGCCGGGAAGTGCTCGGCCCGGAGCATGTCGACAAAGCCCTGAAGCAGGCGGACGATTTTTCACAGCATCTCCAGGACTTCGTCACTGAATATTGCTGGGGCACGGTGTGGTGCGACGATACGCTCGACCGCAAGACCCGTAGCATCATCAATCTCGCACTCCTCGCCGGTTTGCCGCGGCCGGCCGAGCTACGTCTGCATCTTCGGGGCGCGCTCAACAACGGCGTCTCCAAGGAAGAGATCGCAGCCGTGTTCCTGCAGGTTGCCGTCTATGCCGGTGTGCCGTGCGCGGTCAGTGCCTTTGGCGTCGCACGCGAGGTGTTCGCCGAAGTCGAAGGCGGCGGTTGATGGCGATGCGTGCCGGTTATGTTGGGATAGGTAATATGGGCGGCCCGATGGCGGCCAATCTTGCCCGATCCGGTCAGGAGATGATGGTCGCCGATCTTGACCAGGCGGCGGTTGAGGCGTTCGCCGGAGAACACGAGACGGCGCGACCGGCCAACGGCCTGGCCGCGCTGGCGCGCGAGTCCGACGTCGTTTTCGCCTGTCTGCCCAACGGCAGCATCGTCAGGGAGGTCGCCCTCGGAGAGCGTTCCGGGGATGGCCTGATTGACGGCATGGCGGAGGGTAGCATCCTCGTCGACATGTCGTCCTCGGCGCCGGTCGGAACGGTCGAACTCGGGAAGATTCTCGCCGCGAAGGGAATCCACATGGTCGACGCACCGGTTTCCGGCGGCGTGCCGCGGGCGACCGACGGCACGGTCGCCATCATGGTTGGCGGCGCGCCCGACGATATCGCGCGGGTTCGTCCGGCTCTCGAGGTTATGGGTGGCCAGATATTCGAGACCGGTGCGCTTGGTAGCGGCCATGCGATGAAGGCCATCAACAACATGTTGTCGGCGACCCACACGGTGGTGACCTGCGAGGCGCTGGTGGTCGGTAAGAAGTTCGGCCTCGATCCCGACAAGATGATCGATGTTTTCAATTTCTCGAGCGGCAAGAACAGCGCGACCGAGGGCAAGATGAAACCCTATGTTCTCAGCCGGAAATTCAACTCCGGGTTCTCGATGGATCTCATGATCAAGGATCTGAACACGGCGCTCGATCTTGCCCAGAGTCTTGGCCTGACCTGGACTGTCGGCAACCCGGTGCGCAACGCCTATGCCGCATCCCGCAACCGCCTCGGTGAGGGCGCCGATCACTCGGAGGTTGCCCGCATGATCGAGGACAACGGAGACATCACTCTGTGACGGCAGAGGTCGCGCCGTCCGGATCCGGATCTCCCGAAGCAGCGGCGCGGGAGCGCCGTCGCTTCGGGGCGTCGGATGATGCCCGCATCCTCTATTACGAGGATATCGATGAGGGCGCCGAGCAACCCGGCCACAGCTGCGTGGTCGACGAGACGGAGATGCTCGACTATGCCCGGCGTTATGATTTCTGGCCGTTTCATCTCGACGCCGAGGCGTCCCGGGACTCGATCTATGGTGAGCTCATCGCCAGCGGCGGCTACACGCTAAGTCTCTGGCTGCAGCTAGGCCATCAGTTGCGCGACGGCAATCGCACGGTCTGGGCCATGCTCGGCGGCCTCGAGTTCAGGGTTCGTTTTGTTGGCGCGGTCAAGGCCGGGGACCGGCTCACCCTGCAACGCCGGGTGGCCGGAAAGCGCCCGACGAGCAAGCCGGATCGCGGTATCATTTTTGCCGAAAGCAAACTCGCCGACGACAACGGCACCGTTGTCTTTGCCGTTGAGGAAACCTTCCTAGTGGCCCGGCGCCCCTGACAGGGGCGTTCCTGCATCGTAGCGCGGATTATCCCTTCTGCGCGGCGAGAAACTTCTCAGCTTCGAGCGCCGCCATGCAGCCCATGCCGGCTGCGGTGACGGCCTGGCGGAAGATTTTGTCGCGAACGTCGCCGGCGGCGTAAACGCCGGGAATCTTCGTCGTCGTACTGTCGGTATCGGTGAGGATGTAGCCCTCCTCGTCCATAGGCAGATGGTCCCGGAACACCGCGGTGGCCGGGTCGTGGCCGATGGCAACGAAGAGTCCGTCAACCATCCGCTCGGCGATCTCGCCGGAAGATGTGTCCTTGATCTTGATTCCGGTTACGCCGGGCGGGTCCGTATCGCCGATGACCTCCTCGACGACGTGGTTCCAGAGCACCTCGATCTTGTCGTGGGCAAGCAGGCGATTCTGGAGGATTTTCTCGGCACGCAGGGCATCGCGCCGGTGGATCAGCGTGACCCGGGAGGCGTGGTTGGTGAGGTAGAGGGCCTCCTCGACAGCGGTGTTTCCGCCGCCGACGACGGCAACCTCCTTGTCGCGGAAGAAGAACCCGTCGCAGGTGGCACAGGCGGATACGCCGAAGCCCTGGAATTTCTGCTCCGATTCAAGACCGAGCCAGCGGGCCTGGGCTCCGGTGGCGATGATGACCGTGTCGCCGGAATAGATATCCCCAGAATCGCCCGTGGCCTGGAGCGGCTGGCCGGAAAAATCCACTTCGGTGATCACGTCCTGGATCATGGTGGTGCCGACCGCCTCCGCCTGTTTCTGCATCTGCTCCATCAGCCAGGGGCCTTGAATAACGCTTTCGAAGCCGGGGTAGTTCTCGACATCCGTCGTGATCGTCATCTGTCCGCCGGGCTGGATGCCGGCCACGATCATTGGCTCGAGGCTGGCGCGCGCAGCATAGATGGCGGCAGTGTACCCGGCGGGGCCTGAACCGATAATCAGGACCTTGCTGTGATGGTGACTCATGGTGTGTCTTTCTCCAGATCCGTTGTGTCAGATGTCAGTTTCTGGGTCTTTGCCTGAGGCTGATTGTCCAGGGTCTGTTGTTTGGGCTTATACACCCAATGGGCCGCTGGCAATCCCCGATTTAATCCGGTCCCGTTATGTTGTCGCGCGTGTGAACCGCCGCAACATCCGGGGTTTTGGTATCATCCCTCAAACGGGTACATTCGTGGCACATGGTATGGTTGGAGAACGCAGGAATTCGGCGATCATGCGCGCCGTATCTTCCGGATGAGAGAGCGGCGCCATATGCCCGGCGCCCTCGAGGATGCCGAAGGCGGATCCCGGGACAGTTTCGGCGACAATTTCCACCATCCGCTCGATCGGCGCCCGCGTCGTTTCACCTCGCAGCGTGAGGCAGGGCAGTGCCAGTGACGCGAGATGCTCTCGCAGGATCGGGGTGCCGTAATGGGCATCGAGATCGGCGAGCATGATGTCGGTCAGGGCGAGAAATCGTGCCTGCCGCTCCTCCGGCAGTGAATCCCAGGTTCCCTTCACGTTGTTGAGATCGATGAACCCCCGCCATGCCTCGGCAGGATCCCCGGCCGCAACGGCGACCCGGAAACGTTTTGATACTTCGGAATTCTGGGCCTGCAACACGGCGTCCTCTGGCCGGTCGAGGATGTGGGTTAACATCGGTTCGATCAGCACCACCCTGCCGACACGCCCGGGGTAGTCGAGCGCCAGGCGAACGGCGAGGGCCCCACCGAAGGAATGTCCGACGAGATCGACCCGGGACAGACCGAGCATATCGAGCAGGTGCACGAGCATGGCTCCATTCCCGTCGAACCCGGGAATACCTGTGCCCGGCCACGCGCCTGATCTTCCATGGCCGTAATTGTCGGGGCTGAGGGAACGGAATCCCGCCGGCATCGCCGCCGCCACACCCTGCCACTGGGCACCGGAACTCCCGCTCGCATGCAACATCAGAATCGGCTTTCCGGTGCCGCTGTCGCCGTAGTGGATCGTCGTGCCGTCAAGATCGAATGTGGGCATGGGAGCGGGCGCCAGGTGAAATATCAGTGCACTGTTGCGTTGCCGGTTGCGCTGTTGATGAGCCGTCAGTCGAGCCGGGCGGCGATGCCGTCAAGGCCCTTGCCGGCTGCCGGATAGCGCTGCATGACGAGAGGGTCGTGGCCAGGGATGATCATATCCTCGCGCCCGTCGGCGAGTTCCCGCAGGGTGCGAAAGCCCTCGAGCATATCGCCGACACTGAAGACAGCGGGGTAGGGGTTGGGAATCTCCATGTTGGCGTACATGTGGACCGCATCCGAAGCGAGCACCAGCCAGCCCTTGCGGGTCCAGACCTGGACCACCTGCATACCACGGGTGTGGCCGCCGATCCGGTGCAGGACGACCCCGGGCGCGATTTTGCTCGCATTTTCGGTAAAGACGACGCGCCCGTCATAGACGGCGCGCACGAAATCGACCGTGTATTCGGCGAAGTTTCCGTAGCGGAAGGCCTTCCACTTCAGAAAGCGGCCGGTGGCGAAAGCCATCTCTGCGTCTTGGAGGTATATCCGCGCCATCGGGAAATCGGGCAGGCTGCCGCAATGATCGTAGTGCAGGTGGGTGACGATGGCATCGCCAATGCCGGCAGCCTCGAGACCGAGCGCTGCCAGCCCCTCGGCCGGTGTGCGCAGCAGGTGCCGGCCACCGCGCTCGTAGCGTTTGTCGAAACCGAGATCGACGACGAAACTGCGGCCGCCGCCGACAATCGCCCAGACGAAGTAGTCCATTGCCAGTGGCCCGTCATGGGGGTCCTTGAACACGAAGCTCGCATGCCGCGTTGCTTCCCGCTCGGCGTATTTGACGGCGTAAACCTCATAGCGCGGCATCTCACTGCCCGGGGCGCCACTCATATTCCGTCGCTCATGTCTTTCTGCTCATGTGCCGCTGCGGCGCCATGCCCGGTCGAGATCGCCGACGGGATCCGCGTCGAGCCTGACGGCAATACCCTCGAGTTCCTTCGAGGCGGCGGGAAACATCTCCATCACCTGGGGGTCGTGGCCGGGAATGATGCAATCCTCGTCGCCGTCGACGAGTGTCCGCAGCCTGTCATAGCCCGCGACCATGTCGCCGACATTGAAGGCGGTCGGATAAGGGTTGGGGATGGCAATGTTGTCATAGAAATGGATGGCATCCGAAGCGAGCACCATCCAGCCCTTGCGGGTCCAGACACGCACCGATTGCAGGCCGTCGGTGTGGCCGCCGATATGGTGCACCGAGATCCCCGGCGCGATCTCCCGGTCACCGTCGACGAAGACAACCCGTCCGTCATAGACCGCTCGCACCAGAGCGCAGACATAGTCGATGGTATAGGACCTGCGCAGGAGTCCGTGATTCATGAAACGCCCGGTCGCATACGCCATCTCCCGGTCCTGGACGTAAAGGCGCGCCCGCGGGAAGGCGTCGAGATCGCCGCAGTGGTCGTAATGCATGTGGCTGAGGATCACGTCGTCGATGGTGGCGGGATCGAGGCCGGCCATGCGCACCGCTTCCGAGGGCGAGCGCAGGATCGTGCGCCCCCGCCGTTTTGCGTCCTCTTCCTCGAATCCGAGATCGATAACGAAGTTGCGACCGCCGCCGGTGATCACCCAGAGATTGTAGTCGAGTGCGGCGGCCTGCTCATGGGGATCGTCGCTGTAAGGGTCCGGGAAGACGAAGTTCTCTGGTCGGCCTCGGCGCAACACGCCGTATTTAAGGGAATAGATCTCATATTCCGGGATCCTGTTCATGTTCTACTGCGTCTCATACCCCGTCATATCCCGTGGCGTTTCAAGTTTCGCCGCATCTCAAATCTCGTTGCATCTCAAGTTCCGCTACGGCGCCAGGCCCGGTCGAGATCGCCGACGGGGTCGGCATCGAGTCTGACGGCAACGCCCTCGAGTTCCTTCGAGGCGGCGGGGAACATCTCCATCACCTGCGGGTCGTGGCCGGGGATGATGCGGTTCTCGTCGCCGTCGGCGAGCCGCCGCAGCTTGTCGAAACCCTCGAGCATATCGCCGACATTGAAGACGATCGGGAATGGATTGGGGATGGCGATGTTGTCGTAGAAATGGATGGCGTCCGAGGCGAGCACCAGCCAGCCCTTGCGGGTCCAGACACGCACCGACTGCAGGCCTTTGGTGTGGCCGCCGATGTGGTGCACCGAGATCCCTGGCGCGATCTCTCGATCGCCGTCGACGAAAACGACCCGTTCGTCATAGACCGCCCGCACCAGCGTGCAGACATAGTCGACGGAATAAGGCATGCGCATAGGCGCGTGACTCATGAAGCGCCCGGTTGCGTACTCCATCTCCTGGTCCTGGATATGCAGGCGCGCCCGCGGGAATCCGTTGAGATCGCCGCAGTGGTCGTAATGCATGTGGCTGATGATCACGTCATCGATGGTGGCGGGATCGAAGCCGGCCATGCGCACCGCTTCCGAGGGCAGGCGGATGATCGAACGCCCGCGGGATGCCGCCTCTTCCTCCATGAAGCCGAGATCAACGACGAAGGTGCGGCCACCGCCGGTGATCACCCAAACATTGAAGTCGAGCGCGGAGGCCCGATCATGGAGATCTTCGCCAAGAGGATCGGGGAAGATGAAGTTTTCCTGCCGGGCCCGGCGATGTTCAGCGTATTTGAGGGCGTAGACCTCGTATTCGGGCAGTGCGCTCATTTCGGATGCTCCCCGGAGGATGTCGGTGCTGTGATGTCAGTGCCGTATGGAAAATGCGGCGATTTCCGTGATGCATTCCATGACGCAGTCGAGGTAATGATGTGGGCTGCTGAACGAGCCGGTCAAATCGGCACTCTGGGCGGGGGCTTAGCCCGAATACGCAGGAAATCTATCTCAGAGACACCACGAAAAGCCGAATTGAGGCGGGAAACCAACCGGCCGGACGTCTTCATGAAATATCCGGGCTAAGTTCAAGGGCCTGCCCAAACACACCTTCCACCTCCACCTCAAGGAGACCGAGTGGCGCTTCAACCACCGGGCTTCCAACAAGGTCAGGCTATTGCTACGGTACCTACGCGAAAACTCGCTCTGCTAGCCCGGATATTTCATGAAGACGTCCGGCCGGTTGGTTTCCCGCCTCAATTCGGCTTTTCGTGGTGCCTCTGACATGGATTTCCTGCGTATTCGGGCAGAGCCTGGCGTTCAGCCGGTATATTTGGCGGCTGAGCCGGTCTTTTTGCGGATTGCGGGCAGGCGGAAGCACCTGCGCCGCATGCGCCCTGCGCATTTCCCTGAACGGTGAAGCCGGGGTTTTGCCCGGCTAGTCTGGGACCAGCCTGCGGGCGACGAGGCGGAACAGGTCCTCGTCGGGGCAGGCACTGGGCATCATAAAGCGGACCCGGCGGGTGTTCCGCAGGATGATGGCGCCGATCTTCAACAGGCGCAGGCGAATGGTTCCGCACTGGGCGCGGGCCATGCGGGTGCCGGTGAGGCCGATCCGGCGGATGGCTTCCATGAGGGTGCAGGCGAGAGCGGAGAGCAGCAAGCGGAACTGGTTGGGCCACCATTTGTGGCAGCTGGTGCGGTCGGCGAAGAGGTCGGGTTGTTTGTTCCTTGATGCGGTTTTCCATCTCGCCGCGGGCGCAGTATCGTTCCTCGTACAACGCCTGTGCGTTGCCCGGAAGGCTGGTGACGATATAGCGGGGGTTGGCCCCTTTGGCCGAATGCTCGATCCGCGTAATGACCCGGCGTTCGCTGCGCCAGGTGCCGGCGGCGTAGGTAAATTCGCCGAACAGGCGCTGTTTCTCCCCCGACGCCTCAAAGTCCCGGGCCGACCGGTCCAGCCACGGCTCCGCCAGATCGTTCAGGCGGGCGTTCCTGGCGATGCCGACGACATAGTCCACATCATGCCGGTCGCACCAGTCCAGCATGCGGTGGCGGCAGAAGCCGGAATCCCCGCGCAGGATGATCCGCACCTTCGGCCAGACCCGGCGCAGGCGCCGCACCAGCAGGGCCAGGATCGCCCAGGCGTGTTTGGCGCCGTCGATGTTCGAGGGCCGCAGGTAGCTGACCAGAAGCTGATTGCCACAGAACACATAAAGCGGCAGGAAACAGTCGTGGTCGTAATAGGCCAGAAAGAAACGGCCCTCCTGATGGCCGTGAACCGCATCGTCGGTGGCGTCGAAGTCGAGGACCAGTTCGTCGGGCGGGTGTTTGCACGAGGCGATGAAGGTCTCTATCAGGACCTCGTGCGCGGCCCAGGCCACCTGGCGGTCGGCCGTGTTCTCGAACCGGCATAGCGTCGACGGACTGGCTGGCGGCTGATCCCGATCGGCCGCCGTCTGCAATGCCTGGTCGTGGCGCAGGGCGTCGTGGTCGTTCAGGTCCTCCGTAACCCAGGGGCAGGCTGTAGATCCGTTGCCGCAGCATATCCCGCAAACTGTGCTCAACCTTGCCCGCCTGCCGGTCGTCGGACAGCCGCCGGGCAAGCGATGCCGTCAATCCCGGCAGGTGATCCGCCCCGCGCAGCAGCAAAACGCCGCCGTTGCTCGTCACATGACCTCCATCGAAGCCGGTGGTTACCCGGCGTTTACGACAGGTTGGAAATTCCAGCTGATCGGGGGTACAATCTGTCACCGCTAAATCCTTGTGTTTGATCATTTTAAGCAACTGAATCATAACACGAATACGGGATTTAGCGGTACCTGTTCATGAAATATTCGGGCTAGGCAAAACCCTTTCCGTTATATTAAACCTGTTGCGCAATAGCCGATTTTCAGCGATGTTTATGGCTCAATGGAGAGTGAGGACTTGTCTATGAGGGTTTTGAAGGTTTTGCGGGGGCGCGCTGATTTGTTTTTCCGCCTTTCAGGCATCCGTCTTCAGGATTTCGAGGCATTGGTTGTTGTTCTTCATCCGATCTGGCTTGAACGTGAGCACCACCGGCTTTCACGTGAAGACAGACAACGCGCGATCGGTGGCGGGATGAACTACCGTTTGGAATTTGCCGAGCAATTACTGCTCTGCTTGATGTATTATCGCACCTATACCAGTCAGGCCTTTATGGGTCTTCTGTTCGATGTCTCGTCCCCTACGGTTTGCCGTCGGATTGCTGCCATGACAGAATTGATGGCAGGACATTTCCGGATGCCGGAGCGCAAGATCAGGCTGTCGGCGTCAGAGAGGGATGACCTGCTTTACCTGATGATTGATGGCACGGAGCGTCCGGTTCAACGCCCGAAAAAGCTCTCGCATCGCAAGGCGAAGTATTCCGGCAAGAAAAAGCACCACACGGCCTCACATCAGATCATCACCGATGACAAAAAACGGGTTCTGGCGGTTGGTCCGGCGCAACCCGGGCGCGCACATGACAAGCGTATCTACGACGAGGCGCGCGTGGATAAGCCACCGGGTGTGCTTGTACCTGGTGATCTCGGTTATCTGGGAACATCGCTTGAAATCCCGCTCAAAGCCTCAAAGAACCACCCCCTTACGGACGAACAGAAAACTTACAACACTTGGCACGCAAAGCTGCGTATCGGCGTGGAGCACGGTATTTGCCGCATGAAAAAGTTCGGAATATTTGCCGAAACTCACCGCGGCAACCGGCAGGAAAACATGATTGCCAAGAACGTCGGGGCGCTGGCAAACATGAATTTGAAAACAGCCTGACCAAATTCGGTAAGGATACATCCGTTCTCAACTACCTGATGTTATTGTGAATCAGGTCTATTCAAGGGTTATGCGGGAGGGGCTGTTCACCGGCCTCGGTTTGAGGTGGTCCCGGAAAATCGGACAGTGGGTTAAGGTGTATTCCACCGGTTACGGAGGAATACGAAATGACGAGGCGACGGAAGTTCACGCCTGAGTTCAAGGCGACGGTGGCGCTGGATGCGCTGAGGGGCGACAAGACGATCCAGGAGATTGCGTCCCGTCACAAGGTCCATCCCAATCAGGTCGGCACCTGGAAGCGCCAGGCCATGGACGGTCTGGGCGAGGTGTTCTCGAACGGCGCCGATCAGGCGCGCCGGGACTTTGAGGACGAGGTTCACGATCTGCACGCGAAGATCGGGCAACTGACGGTGGAAAGGGATTTTTTGTCCAGGGGGCTCAAGCGATGAGCCGGATGGAGCGCAAGGCGATGGTGGGCCGCGACGTTCCGGGTCTCAGCTTGAGCCGTCAATGCGATATCCTGTCGATCAGCCGGTCGTCGTTCTATTACGCGCCGAAGGGCGAGAGTGGCGAGATCCTGGCGCTGATGCGGCGGATTGACGCGTTGTTCCTGAAGTATCCGTTCTACGGCAGCCGTCAGATGGCCCGCCGGTTGCGGCGCGAGGGTATCTTCGTCGGCCGTCACCGTATACGGCGTTTGATGCGCCTGATGGGGCTGGAGGCGATCTATCAGGCACCGGGGACGAGCCGGCCCGACCCGGAGCACCGGGTCTATCCGTACCGGCTCAAGGGACTGGCGATCAAGCGGCCGGATCACGTCTGGTGCGCCGACATCACCTATATCCCGGTCCGTCGCGGCCTCCTCTATCTGGTCGCGATCATGGACTGGGCGAGCCGCCACGTCCTGGCCTGGCGGCTGTCGAACACCATGGACGCCGGTTTCTGTATCGAGGCGTTGAACGAGGCACTCGGCACTTACGGCAGGCCGGAGATCTTCAACACCGACCAGGGCAGCCAGTTCACCAGCTTGAACTTCACTGCCGCCCTCAAGGATGCCGAGGTGGGGATCTCCATGGACGGCCGTGGCCGCTACATGGATAACATCTTCATCGAACGGCTCTGGCGTTCGCTCAAATACGAGGCGGTCCACCTGCATGAACTGACCGACGGATTCCATGCCGAGCGGGTCATCGCCGAATGGATTGACTTCTACAACATCGAGCGTCCCCATTCCGCGCTCGGCGGCCGGACGCCGGCGGAAGCCTATGCGCTCGGCAGCGACACCAACCCTGTGGATATGATGGACAAGGCTATCGCCTTGCCCACATCTCCACAGGCTCAACAACAGCAAGGAAATCTGATAAACAAGATTCTGACGGCATGATCAGCAATCGGAATACACCTTGGCGAAGCTGTCAGACTGTCCAACAATGTGGGACCATCTCAGTTCGAAGAGGGCCCACAGCGTTCTCTACGGGCTGATATTCTCCGGACCTGTTGACTGCGCTGATTTAGTGAAATTCCACAAGTTGCTGATATTATTAGCATATTCCGGCAATGTGGTTTCATTTGGACAGCGGTCTCGTTTGGTTCAGCGGCGACTAGCGTCGGAATTTCTCAGGCCATGATCCTCTCTAGGCGTTGCTTCCGGCGCTCCCAATCCGGCATCACTCGGTCCAGCAGGTCAAAGAAAGCCGTGCCGTGGTGGGGCTCAGAGATGTGGCAAAGTTCGTGGGTGATGACATAGTCGATGGCGTCAACAGGGGCTTCGACGAGACGTCGGTTCAGCAAGAGACGGTGTGCCGGCGACATTGACCCCCAGCGTTGCTTTAAAGGGCTTGCGTGGCTATATGTCTGTCAAAGGATTGGGCATTTCCCGGTCGACAGAAGGGTTCTGGAGCTTCCGGGGCCCTTTTGTTTTTCCTTGATCCACAATGATTTAAGGAAGGCATTTGAGCCCTCCCAGCTTTGGCTGGATGATCTCGAACGCACGGTTCGCCTGATCGGGGCGGAGGCGCGACAGAGCGATGGGCCGGGCGGTCAGATCGGCGAGTTGCAGGCCCGAGGCGTTCGCCGCCTTCGGGATGAACACCGGCTGAAAATCGAAGCGGCTGAAATCATGGCGCCGATAGCCCCAGTGGCTGTCATTCCCGGCGATGCGGCGAAATTCGAGTTCAAGCTCCTTGTCTTCCTTCGACCCCCGGCTTTCGAACACGACATGCACGGTCTTGCCGTGCTGTTTTTGGGCGGTCATCAGGATGTGCAGCTGCTCCATGCAGAAATGCAGCGCGATTTCATAGGGGTTCCACGGACTGGCGTATTTGGCGCGATGTTTGGTCTTGTCGATCACCGAGGCGAAAATTGTCATCGGCGCGGTCTCGATCAGCGCATTCAATTCGTCCATGAAGCGGGTGCGCAACGCGCGGTCGGTGCGCAGGATGCCGAAGGGCCCGGTGCTTTTACGGATTTCATGTTCGTGCAGAACAACAGTGTCATGCCCCCAGATGCCGAACTTGAAACCCTGCATCGCGGGGACGATTTCGGCCGTGTAGGCATCCTTGCGCATGACACAGAAGGTCAGCGCGAACATCGGGTATTGCGGGTCGATATTGACCATCCCGTGATCGCCGGACTCGTCGGCATAAACGATGAAATCCGAGAATTCAGTCAACAGCGGCCTCCGTCTTGACCGGCCATTCCCCGGTGAGCAATTTCTGCATGAGCCCGCGCTTTTGTTGGGTCAGGGCGTTTATCTCGGCGTCGATACCGGCCAATTCGTCGTGTGATGCGTTAACAACATCGGCGATTGCCGCCTGCTCGGCGGGGGGCTTAGCGCCCGGCGGCGTAGCCCTGCATGCCGCGCGGGTTCGCCGCTGCCTTGATCATGCCACCCTCGCGCGCAACGGCGCACATCCGCCCCTCCGACCAATCCTCGCCGACCACCGTGTTGTGTCCGCGGCGGGCGAGGTTGGCGACGGTTTCTTCCGGCATCCGCCCTTCGAGCATGAGAAGGCCTGGGAAGGCCGGCCGTGGGAAGAAGGATTTTGGAAAGTGCTCGTTGTGGAAGTTCGGGGCATCGATCGCTTCCTGCAGGTTGCGCCCGGCGACGGCGTGGAAGAGGAAGAAGTTCGTCTGCCACTGGTCCTGCTGGTCGCCGCCCGGGGTGCCGAAGACCATGTAGGGTTGGCCTCCGCGATGGGCGAGCGAGGGTGAGAGCGTGGTTCGCGGCCGCCGGCCCGGGCCGAGTGCGGCCGGATGGGAGTCATCCAGCCAGAACATCTGTCCGCGCGTGTTCAGCGCGAAGCCAAGCGCGGGAATGACCGGTGAGCTCTGCAGCCAACCGCCACTCGGCATGCATGTCACCATGTTGCCGTCCCGGTCGATCACATCGATATGGCAAGTGTCCCCCGGAAACTGTCCGCTGCGTCGGACCGTCGGCTCGCCGATGCCGGCGGCCTCGACAGGGTCACGGCCGGCCTCGACGTGGGCCTCATAATCGATGGCGCTGCCATAGCCTGCGATCTCGCCCGGCCGGTATTCGAGCGAGGCGTCCTCGCCGACTAGTTTCCGCCGGCGATCGCTGTATTCGGCTGAGAGCAGGATGTCGCCGGGGATATCAACGAAATCGGGATCGCCATAGAACGCATCCCGGTCGGCGAAGGCGAGCTTGGCGCACTCGGTGACGAGATGGACGAATTCCGGCCCGGACGGGTCGAGCGCATCAAGGTCGAAGCCCTGCAGGAGGGCGAGCGTCTGCAGCATGGCCGGACCCTGTGACCAGAAGCCGCATTTCGAGACCGTGTAGTCGCCGAAGGAAAGGGATACCGGATCGTCGTAGGACGCCTGCCAGCGCGCCATGTCCTCGCCCGTGAGAACGCCCCGGTGGCGTGCACCAGAGGTATCCATGACAGCGTTGTCGCGACAGAAGGAATCGATCTCCTCAGCGATGAAACCTTGTGCCCAGACCTTCCGGGCCCGGTCGATACACGCCTCGCGTCCACCGCCGCCGACTGACGCTTCCGCCAGAAGGCGCTTCCAGGTTGCGGCCAGGGTTTTGTTTGCGAACAGCTCTCCCGGCTGCGGGATCCGCCCGTCCGGCATGAAGACCGCTTGCGAGCTCGGCCATTCAGTCGCGAACATCTCCGCCACCCCAGCGGTGGTCTCGGTCCATTTCGCAATCACCGGAACGCCGTTTTCCGCGTAACCCAGAGCGTGTTCGAAAACCTCATCGAGGCCGAGCGTGCCGTAGTCCCGCAGCAGCGTCATCCAGGTATCGAAGGCGCCGGGAACGACGGTTGCGAGCAGGCCCGTGCCGGGGACCTCCTCGAGGCCTTCGCTGCGATAATGCGTGATCGTGGCGCCGGCGGGTGCTGTGCCCTGGCCGCAGAGCACCTTCGTGGCACCGGAGGCGGCGTCGTGCATGATAATCGGCAAATCGCCGCCGGGTCCGTTCAGGTGCGGTTCGCAGACCTGCAGCGTCAGGCCGCCGGCGACGGCCGCATCGAAGGCGTTGCCGCCGCGCTCGAGCGCGGCCATAGCGGAAGCCGAGGCCAGCCAGTGGGTCGAGGACACCATCGCGAAAGTGCCGTGGAGCTCGGGGCGAGTTGTGAACATCGCGGGGCTTTCGGCGGTTGCGGGGCGATTCCCGGAGGGATCGTGAACTTTATCGGCGGATGGGGGGCCGGACAACCGGGCGCCAGCCTGCTAGGCTCGGATGCGAAAGCGGATCCAGAGAAGGAATAACGTCATGACGCAGCCAAATTGCTGGGACGACGCCACCGAATATGACTACCAGGCGCTGGTTGCAGCCCTCGAGCGCTATCTCCGGCTCAAGACCCTGCCGGTCGGCATGAAGCGGTTTCGCACGGTGGCGGAGATGGAAGCGGTGCCGCGCATCCGACGGCCCGATCCGAACGAGAAACTTGCGACCGACCAGGTCGTCGGCCAGAGCCGGTGGATCGGCTGGACCATCGGCATCACCATGGAGAACCTGATGGGTGCGCAGTGCGGCGCCGTCGTCGGTCTGCATCCGCCGGACGAGGAATGGCTCAGCGGCGAGCGCATGAACGGTGTCTGGTACGGGACACTGGAGGACAGCGCCGCCCACCAGGCGGCGATGTCCTGCGCCTCGTATGGGGACTACGAGGCGCTTGCGGTGTCGCCGCTGACCTCGGGCCGTATCGACAACCCCGACATCTGCCTGATCTATGCAACACCGGGCCAGATGATCACCTTCGTCAACGGACTTCAGTATACTGGCTATCGCAAATACACCTTCACCTGCGTTGGCGAGAGCGCCTGCGCCGATTCCTGGGGCAATGCGCTTGCCACCGGCCAGCCGTCGCTGTCTATCCCGTGCTATGCGGAACGGAAGTTCGGCGGGGTCCAGGACGACGAGATGCTGATCGCCCTTCCGCCGAGCTATCTGCCGCAGGTAGTCGAGGGCCTCGAGGCGCTGAGCCGGAACGGCTTGCGTTATCCGATCCCGAGCCACGGCATCCAGAAATCCCCGCTCGACAGCATCGGTGCGAGCTACGGCTGACAACTGCGGCTGATAGCGTAATCGCAGCGCGGTTGAACGAAACTCGGCGGGGCCGGGCACCGTCGCCTTGGCGACGGCGGCGATGGCCCTATCGTCATTGCACCGAAGCACGGGGCCCCGAAGCGAGGGCCGGATCCGGTCGCCTTCGGGTGGATTTGGATAAATTGGGTGGGGTCTGATGGACATTCCCTTCGTCAGGGATATCGAGTTCGAGTACGGCGCAGTCGCCGAACTGACGCCGCTGATCCGGCGTGTCGTCGCCCGCAACCCCTCCGCCTTCACCTTTCATGGCACTGGCACCTACATCCTCGGGCACGGCAATGTCGCGGTCATCGATCCGGGGCCTCTCGATGACGCGCATGTCGAGGCGTTGTGCCAGGCGATCGAGGGGGAGACCGTAACCCACATCTTGATTACCCATACCCATCTCGACCATTCGCCGGCCGCCGCACCCTTCAAGCGAATCACAGGAGCGCCGACCTACGGTTTCGGGCCGCATGGCGGTGCACGCGGCGCACCGGCAGTGGAGGAGGGTGGCGACTGGGACTTCGTGCCGGATCATGTCGTTGGCCATGGTGATGTGATCGAAGGCGGGAGCTGGACCGCCGAGGCGGTGCACACGCCGGGACACACATCGAACCATCTCTGCTTTGCGTTGCGCGAGGAAAAGGCGCTGTTCTCCGGCGATCACGTCATGGGCTGGTCGACCTCGGTGGTGTCGCCGCCCGATGGCGATATGGGCGACTACCTCGCCTCCCTGCGCCTTCTGCTTGCCCGCGAGGACAGTATCTACTGGCCTACCCACGGCCCGCCGATCACCGCACCGCATCTGCATGTCGAGGCGTTCCTCGGGCACCGGGCGGGGCGCGAACGCCAGATCCTGGCGGCGTTGGCCGACGGCCGGAACACGATCCCGGAAATGGTTGTTGCGATGTATGCCGATATCGATCCCGGCCTGCATCGGGCGGCTGGCCGGTCGGTGCTCTCGCACCTTATCCACATGGTCGGGGACGGGCGGGTGGCCTGCGAGGGCGCGCCCGGAGCCGACAGCCGCTACACCGCCGGCCCGCGGGCGGCCGACTGAGCGTGCGGGAGGCGGCCGGGAACGCGATGGCCGGGGATGCGATGGCCGGGGACGCGGAAAAGCGAATGGAATTCGCCGCCAGACAGTTCGACGCTGACGCCACGGGACCGCTTGACGGCATCCGCGTGCTCGATATGACCCGGCTTGTCGCCGGCAACATGCTCACCCTGCAGCTTGCGGATTTCGGCGCCGAGATCATCAAGCTCGAGATGCTACCACGAGGCGATCCCCTGCGGGCTTGGCGCGAAAGCGACGTCGCGACCAACTGGAAGACTTACGCCCGCAACAAGAAGAGCGTGAGCCTGAACTTCCGCGAGCCGGAAGCCATTGACCTGGTGCTGCAGCTGGCCGAAACGGCGGATGTCTTTGTCGAGAACATGCGCCCTGGTCGCATTGAGGAAATGGGCATCGGGCCTGAAGCGCTGCACGCGCGCAATCCGGATCTGGTGATCGTTCGGGTCACCGGCTTCGGGCAGACTGGCCCCTACAGCGCCCATGGCGGTTTCGGCACGGTGGTCGAGGCGATGTCCGGCTTTGCTGCCCGCAACGGTTTTTCCGATCGGGTTCCGGTGCTGCCGCCATTGGCCCTGGCCGACATGGTGGCAGGACTCTACGGCGCCATGGCGGTCCTGGTCGCGCTTCGCGAAAAAGAGGTGCGCAAAGGCCAGGGCCAAATCATCGATTTGTCGCTACTGGAGCCGGTGTTTTCGATTCTCGGCTCGCAGGCGGCGGCCTACAAGGTGACCGGTAGAGTGCCCGAGCGCGTCGGGAGCGGCTCGACGACGACCTCGCCCCGCAACGCCTACAGGACGCGTGACGGCGGCTATGTGGCGATCTCCGGATCGATCCAAACCATGGCTGAACGCCTGTTCCGTGTCATCGGCCGGGCCGACATGATCGAGGATCCGCGTTTCCGCACCAATGCCGACCGGATCGCCCGCCGGGATGAGGTTGATGCCATCGTCGGTGCCTGGATCGCCGAGCGCGATCTCGACGAGAACCTCGAGGTGTTCCGGCGCGAGGGCATCACTGCCGGGCCGATATACGACATCTCGCAGATCGTCGAGGATGTGCATTTCCGCGAACGCGAGATTCTCGTCGATTTGCCCGACGCCGAGATGGGGACGGTACCGATGCACAACGTTATCCCTCGGCTGTCGGGCACACCTGGCGGATTTCGCCTTCCGGCGCCGGAGATGGGCGAGCACAATGCGGAAATTCTTGGTGGCCTCGGCATCGACGTGGCCGCGCTTAAGGATCTGCGGCGCCGGGGCGTCGTGTAGCGAACACCGTCTAGGGAACGCCGTCTAGGGAACGCCGTCTAGGGAATACTGCGTAGCGAATACCGTGTCGGGGGCATCTGTCGGCAGGATGCCACGTGGCTGGGAACAGACAGGAGAGACAGCGATGGATACCGGAGCCAGAAACACGGATGCCGGAGCGGAAGTGGGTGTGATGGAAAACCAGCCCGCGCCTCCGGTATGGCGCTCGCTTCTCTATGTGCCGGTAAACGTGCCCCGTTACGTTGACAAGGCTCACACACGCGGTGCCGATGCGGTCCAGCTGGATCTTGAGGACAGCGTTCCCGAGGGAGAAAAGGCGACGGCGCGAGGCCTGGTGCAGGAGGCGGCGGAATCCGCATCCCGCAGCGGCGCGGACATCGTCGTCCGAATCAATCAACCCTTGGGCCATGCCGTTCGCGATATCGAGGCCTGCGTTTCACCGCGCATTGCTGCCCTGGCTTTGCCAAAGTGCAACGGTCCTGGGCATGTGCGCCTGCTTGCCGAACTGGTGGATGTGCTCGAACGCGAGCGCGGCATGACGCCGGGTTATACGAAATTCCTTGCCATGGTCGAAACAGCCGCGGCCTTTCATGAAATGCGCGAGATCGCCGCCGCCCATCCGCGTGTCGTCGCCCTGGCTCTCGGCGGCGAGGACTTCGCGCTCGATCTCGGAATGCAGCCGGACCCTGAAACGATGCTGTTTCCCAAGCAACAGTCGATCATCGCCGCCCGTGCGGCGGGGATTCTGCCACTCGGCATCATCGGCACAGTGGCCGATTTCTCCGACCATGACGCCTATCAGGCAATGATCGCGAAGTCCGCCCGTTTCGGTTTCGAGGGGGCATCCTGCATCCATCCGGCGTTGGTGGCGATGCTGAACGAAGGATTCACGCCCTCACAGGAACAGGAGACGAAGGCGCGCGAAATCGTCGATGCTTGGGACGAGGCCGAGCGCGACGGTCGCGGCTCCTTCGCTCATGACGGCAAGATGATTGACGTTCCGGTTGTCATCCGCGCCGAGCGTCTGCTCGAGAAATGCGCCCGCATCAGGGCCCGCGAGGGCCGCTGATCCTCGCCGCCTCTGTCGGCCCGGCGGTGCCAAGGGGGCTCGGCAATGTCAGGCATCCCGGCGATGTTAGGCTGCCCCGGTGCTGTTGGAGAAAGCGGGCCGGGTCTAGCGCAAGCCGGTTATGCTCTTGCCGATCGAGCGTGGATCCCGCTCGCGAAAGCCGCCGGTTTCCACCGCGGTGAGAAACTTCTGAATCAGACTGTTGAATAGATCCGGCTCCTCGAGATTGATGCCGTGGCCCGAGGCCGGAAGCATCGCGAGCCATGAGGAGGGGATCGTCCGCTTCATCATCACGTTTGGATCGAGACAGGGTTCGTCCTCGTCACCGGTCACGATGAAGGTGGGGACGTGCATGGCGGCCATTCCCTCGCGCAGATCGTAGAGGGAGGGGCGGTTGCGCTGGACGCCGCGCATGGTATTGGCGCTGCCGATCGGGGAATGTTCGTTGAAGCGGCGCACGAATGCTTCGAAACCCCGGGGATCCTTGTTCTGGTATTGCACCCGGGTCGGGCCGACAGTGTACTGGGCGCCGACCGCCTCGACGCCCTTGTTCTCGAACTTGTCGGCCGTTTCGTCGGTTTCGGACTCCCACTGCTCGCGGTCGCCACCGGCGCCGTAGCCGCATCCGGCAACGACGAGAGAGCGTGCGAGCTCGGGGAAGTTCAGCCCGAAATGCAGGGTTGCGAAACCGCCCTGGGAGAGACCGACGATATGCGCCTTGTCGATGGTGAGATGGCGGATGACGTCGCGGATGTCCTCGGCCGCCCGCAGCTGGCTGTACTGTTCCAAATGCTCGGGCACGTCGGAAGGCGGAAAGCCCCGGGCGTTGAAGGCGATGCAACGGTAGTTGCGCCCGAAATGCTGCATCTGCGGCTCCCAGGCCCGGAAATCGTCGGCGAATTCGTGAACGAAGACGATCGGGAATCCATCCCCGGTTTCCTCGTAATAGAGATTGACACCATCATCGGTTGTCGCATGGGGCATTGGTGTTCTCCTGATATAAAGGCGTCAGTTGCACGGGGCGCCGGGATGCAACCCCTGACTTGGGGCGCGATTCCTAATTTGGGGCGCAATCCCTACTTGTCCTGCTTGGAGTATTCCATCTCGACGCCAATGCCGGTGCAATTCGGGTAAATATCGGGTTTGCGGGTCCGGATCCGGGCGCCGGCGACCTCGCTGCGGGCGAGGCACATTGCCATGATCTCCGCACACAGGGTTTCCTGGAGGTTGAAACGCCGTCCGGAGACAAGATCGAGGATACCCCTGTACAGAAAGTCATAATCGAGAATGTTCCCGATGTGGTCGCTGCCCCAGTCGGGGTTGTCCTCGGCAATCTCGAGAGTTGCGTCGATCAGAACGCGCTGCGGCGCCTGGCGCTCTGCCGCGTAGATTCCGATCTGCACAAGGATCTCCAGATCCTCGAGCACGATGCGACGGTGGCAGGGTGTCGCCGCCCTAGCCATCGGAAGATTCCCCATCGGAAGATTCCCCATCGGAAGATTCCCCGAGAAACGCCACATCCCGCGGCAGCCGCATCAGCGTCTGTCCGCCGTCGATGATGAGCACTTGCCCGTTGAACATCCGGGCGCTGGCAACATAGCGCACGGCATTGGCGACTTCCTCGGGCGAGCTTGGCTCTGAAAGAAGGTTTCTGCGGGCGTCACGGCCGAAGGCTTCCGGCGTCTGGTCGCCACTGAGAACGGTCAACCCCGGTGCGACGCCACAAACCCGGATACGCGGCGCCATTGCCATTGCCGCCATCTCGGTCGCCCCCTTGAGGGCGTATTTGGCGATCGAATAGGAGAAATAATCCGGGTTCGGGCTGACCACCTTGTTGTCGAGAATGTTGACGACACATCCGGTTGCGCTTTCCGGAAGCGCGGCGGCAAAGTGCTTCATCAACATCACGGGCGCCCGCAGGTTCACGTCAATATGAGCCTGCCAGCCATCCTCGCTGATGTCGTCCAGCCAGTCAGGCTCGAACATGGCGGCGTTGTTGACCAGGAGCTTGACCGGTCCCGCGATCTCGACGCAGCGCGGGATCAGGGCATCGACTGCCCGGGCATCGCTGAGATCGCAAGTCACCGTATCTGCTGTGCAGCCGCTGTTGCGCAGTTCCGAGGCCAGATTTCCGGCTTCGGCGAGCGAGGTGTTGCAGTGGATGAGGACGCGCCAGCCGTCTGCTGCTAGCCCGCGGCATATTGCCGCACCGATCCGCCGCGCACCGCCAGTGACGAGAGCTGTGCCCATATCAGCGCTCATGGCCGTACTCATGGCTACGCTGATATCGGCACCCATACCGGCGTATCCCGTGCCGGCGCGGTCGATGCCGGATAGGCAAGAGCCGGATGGGCAGGAGGTGGTGCCGGTCGTCCAATGCGTCGGCCAAGGTGGCTAAAAGGGGAGGGTGGCAAAAGCGGGGGCTACAGGTCGGTGCGCCTGCGGGCGCAGTCGATGCAGGTCGCGATCGAGGGATCGCTCTCGATCCTCTTGCTGCCGATTTTCTCGCCGCAATTGCTACAGTAGCCGTACTCGCCCTCCTCGATACGCCTGAGGGCGGCGCCGATGCGGTTCAGCTCGAGTTCGCGGCGACGCATGGTCTCGGCCGACATCTCCTTGTTCTGGATGTCGTCCATCCGCGACAACCTTCCGACCTGTGTCTGGTCGTACTCGACAGGCCTGGCGTCCGCCCGATGCGCTTCGACAAGGCGTTGCAGTTCCGTCTGGCGCGTGAGAAGTTGCGCCCTTATCTCGGCGGCGTCTATGTCGTTGCTGGCGCTCATGGCGGTGCCAATCTCGTATTCCTCAAACGCACCGGCATGTGGGCGGCCCATGGGATGCGCAGATGCAAAACGTCCATGCATGTCAGCATGCAGGGCATCATTGTGTGCCCAAATCGCTTGCGGGCGCAACAGGGGATTTCGATGCCGGAGAAGGCTACAGCGGTCGGGGCTGCGGGAGAAGCCGGGTCCGGAAGTGCAGAGTCCGGGTCAGGGACACCGGCGAGGGCGCTGGCGGGCGAGGGCGCCAGCCGCAGAACCTTCGCCATTATTTCCCACCCCGACGCCGGCAAAACCACCCTGACGGAAAAGCTCCTGCTGTTCGGCGGAGCGGTCCAGATGGCCGGCGCAGTCAAGGCGCGCGGAGACCGGCGTCGCGCCCGTTCTGACTGGATGAAGGTCGAGCGTGAGCGCGGCATTTCCGTGACCGTATCGGTCATGACGTTCGCGTATGGCGGCTGCACCTTCAACCTGCTCGACACACCCGGCCACGAGGATTTTAGCGAGGACACCTACCGCACCCTGTCGGCCGTCGATTCTGCGGTGATGGTTCTCGATGCGGCGCGTGGCATCGAGCAGCAGACACGCAAGCTGTTCGAAGTTTGTCGGCTGCGCGATATCCCGATCATGACCTTCGTCAACAAGTTCGACCGGGAAGCGCAGGAGCCGTTCGCCCTGCTCGACGAGATCGAACAGACTCTGGCGCTTGATGTAACGCCCGTCTCATGGCCGATCGGCATGGGCCGGAACTTTCTTGGCTGTTACGATATTATCGGCGAAAGGCTTCTGCTGACCGGGCGTTCCAAGGCGGATACACCGGAAGAAGGCGTTGTCTGCAAGGGTCTCGACGATCCGGCGCTCGCCGGCTTGTTGCCGGAGGATGCACTTGACCGCCTGCGCAGCGAGGCAGAGATGGCGCGCGGTCTGTGCCCGGAGTTCCGTCCCGAGGCCTATTGTGACGGCCATATGACGCCGGTGTACTTCGGCAGCGCCCTGAACAATTTCGGCGTGCGCGAACTTCTCGATGGCCTGGTCCGGTACGCGCCGCCACCATTGCCGCAACGCGCCGCCTCGCGCCTGGTCGTACCGGCGGAGGAGAAGGTGACCGGCTTCGTCTTCAAGGTGCAGGCCAACATGGATGCCCGTCATCGTGACCGCATCGCCTTTCTTCGTCTCTGCTCGGGTCGGTTTCGGCGCGGCATGAAGCTGCGGCACGTACGCAGCGGCAAGACGATCGGCATCCACAATCCGGTGCTGTTCCTGGCCCGGGATCGGTCGCTCGCCGAAGAGGCGTGGCCGGGGGATATCATCGGCATTCCCAACCACGGCAACCTGCGGATCGGCGACGCGCTGTCCGAAGGCGAGGAGATTGCCTTCCCGGGCATCCCATCCTTCGCGCCGGAACTGATGCAGACGGTGCGGCCGGTCGATCCGATGAAAGCCAAGCATCTTGGCCGGGCGCTGCTGCAGATTGCCGAGGAGGGAGCGGCCAGGGTGTTCCGTCCCCGGCTTGCCCCTGACTGGATTGTCGGCGTTGTCGGAGCGCTTCAGTTCGATGTTCTGGCCGATCGCATACGCACCGAATACGACATTCCGGTCCGTTTCGAGCCGTGCTCGCTGCTGACTGCACGCTGGCTGGAGGCAGAGGACCCGCAGACAATCACCGGATTTCGCAACGCCAACGAAGCGAGCCTTGCCGAGGATCACGAAGGCACTCCGGTATTTCTGGCACGCAATACCTGGCACCTCGAGACCGCCGAAAAGGAATGGCCCGACATCCGGTTCCTGAAGATCCGGGAAGCAAAAGGCGGGCAATAACACCGGCATCGAGATCGGGCTGGGGTCTTCTAGCCCGAATACGCAGGAAATCTATGTCAGAGACACCACGAAAAGCCGAATTGAGGCGGGAAACCAACCCGCCGGACGTCTTCATGAAATATCCGGGTTAACTGCCGGGCGTTTGCCCGGCAGGCATTTCACGCGGCGCGGTGTGCCGGTCAGAGCAGTTTGCTGCCGGCAATCAGCAGGCCGACCATGGCCATGTTCAAACCGCCCACCCAGACGATAATGCTGTTCTTTGCCGCTACAATCTCTGCCCTGGTCTCCTGACGCAGGGTTTCGATACCGGACTTGGTTTCCTGACGCAGGGTTTCGATACTGAACTTGGTTTCCTGACGCAGGGTTTCGATACCGGACTTGGTCTCCTGACGCAGGGTTTCGATACTGGACTTGGTCTCCTGACACAGGGTTCCGATACTGGATTTGGTCTCCTGACGGAGGACTTCAATATCGGTTTTGGTGGCAAGATTATGTTCAAGCAGCAACGCCTGTTCCCGCACCACGGCTTCCGCCTGGGACTCCGAAATCCCCGCTTCTGTCAGCCGGCGTACCGCCGCATGGGTATCATAAACAACCGCTGTCTGCCTCATGGAGTTAGCGTAAACCTTCTCCGGTCAGTTTGAAACCCCGGGATCCCTGTACACCACCCATGTGATTTTCTGCTTGATTTTGGGCCGATGTCGGAAGGTTTGTTCGGGCTGGGCTCGAGCCTTCAGATTTCATCGAGGCCGATACGGAAGATGGCTTTTGCGTACCTCCCGTGAGATTTTCGGGGGCTTTTCTGACTTCCGGGTTTGGCAGAAGCGATCTTTGCGGCCCATGCCATGGCCAGGGCAAGGAGGCCGATCAGCAGGCTCAACTTTTCCGCGATTGAGAGGCGAGTATCCTCCAGATTGAAGCCCATGGTCTTTGCTTCGGCGAACAAGCATTCGATGGCCTGGCGTTTGCGATAGGTGGTCAGGGCGTGATGAGCCGGCTGGTTGCTCACCACGATGAGCAGTTCCTTCCCCTTGATGCGCTTGGCTGCGAAGTTCAGCCAAATCGGCGTGGTGTCCCCGGTCATTCCGAAGTGGGCGGTGAATGTTCGCAGGCCACGACAGGCGCAAGGATAAATGCGTTGCCTGCAATGGCAACCGAAAACGGCCCGAATCCCACCCTGAGCCCTGCGTTCCAAGCCCCTGTATTCTCAGACCCGGCACCCGCAGATGCTCCTTTCCGGCGCACCTTGCGTCTTCCCGCGATGCATGCGGCGCAGACAGGAATGGCGGAGCGGATGACACACGCGCCCAACTCTCTCCGGTGCCAGTGTCGGACCCAGTGTCACGCCTGCGAAACCCTGCGCAAATCTGACGCCCATTAGAAATAGGACTTTCAGCCAATCCCGAAATCATCCCGGAAGCGATCAATCTGGTGCATCCGCTCGTACAGGAGCGTCACGATCCCGATGTCGCCATTCGAGAGATGGTGCCAGTAGACAAAATGGCGCTCATAGCGAAAGGAGAATTCCTCGACGCCGAACTCGGCCGGGATAGGCTTTGACACGACACCGTGGGCGGCGATCTTGTCAAAAGCTGCGAACAAGCCGGTGATGTATGTCTCGGCTTGGTCGTCGCCCCACCTACCACGGGTATAGCGGTAGATGTCATCGACCCCCAGATGTCCATATATGCACACTCGGGCCTCTTGGGCCTAGTTTGCGTCATACCCATCCGCACTCCCATTCCATAGAGATTTGTCATTTTGGCGTACTACCTCAAACCTCTGAAATGCCAATCTAGATTTGAAAACATCAATGCCATTGTCCGTGTATGCTTCCACCTCGGATGCCTTATATCTCTGATTTTGGGCCCAAGATCACTTCTTTCAATTCCATTTCTTCCGAAAAGGGATGAAATTGAAACTGGCAATCAGAAACATCTTCTGAGAATTCTATCAGTAGGCGAACTTCCTCTTCGTAATTCCAATGAATAAATTTTGTTGCAAATAGTTCAGTCATTTGAGCTTCGCCAACATAACTGAGAAAGTTTTCATTTGTTAGGTTTGGGTAGAGTCTTTCGGAAACGTATCGCACATCAATAAATTTTTCTGGATCAACGTCAAAACCATAGCAGACTCCCTTATGGTTATCAGTATAGTGCGACCACATCACTGGATTTCGCCAGGTCCGACAAAAGCAAAGCATACCACATTTTTTGTTCATCCAATCCTGCCATCCCAAATATTTACGCCTTAGTTTTTTATTTTTTAGGTTGACGGCAGCAATTTCAAAAGGGTCATTGCATTTGGAAAATCTGGACGCCTTCAGATGTTTTTCTTTCAAATTATCCAAAGCGTGTTTTTGGGGTGTAAAATAGTATATTCGCCTCATCGGTGAGTTTGACATACGTGCATGCACTTTCTTACGTCGGTCTTTGAGATTGCACTAATATCGCGCTTTTTTTCACGCAAGAGTAGCGCCCGGATTTTTGGGTCCGACACTCCCTCAGTGATCCTGCCGTTCCGCGAAGACGGCGTTAAGATCAGCGGCATCAAGCACCCGGTCCACCCAGCGATCCAGATCATCAATGCTTCCCGCCGCGATCTGTGCGATCACGGACTCGGGCAGGGGGCCAAACCGCTTTACCAGCAGGTGCATCAGCAATTTGGCTTCACCTTCCGCAAGCCCTTTGGCTTCGCCTTCCGCAAGCCCTTTTTCACGGCCAAGCGCTTCCCCGGCAACCAGCCCCTCGGCTTTTCCTTCGGCCTTGCCTTCTTTTTTCCATGTTTCTGCGAGTGTTCCCATCAGCGCTTTGCCTCCTTCATCGTCTATCCCATCCAGGGCCGCCTCCATGTCCGGCTGTGTCCATTCGTATCGTGCCACAAAATAGCGCAGAACGATACCGGCAAAATTCGTACCAAACGGCAGCCCCCGTAGTATCTCCTCCAGATGTTCGCGCGTCATATCGGAGCGGCGCTTCACGAATTTGAGCACAGCCAGGCCTGCCATCACGTCAGGATCATGCGACAGCTCTTCCATCGGGATATTGCCGAGATCATGGACCTCGTAAGTGAACGACGGCACATAGCGCGCCATATCCTCACCCGCATCAAACATCTCGCCGAACACCAGCGGCACATTCCAGGAATGGCTCCCATGGTAGAACACCAACGGCACGATGACCGGCAGGGCGCGCAACCTTGCCGCCTGTCCATCGCCGTAGCGAAGCCATATCCGCAGCATATATCCAAGGATTTGCAAGGGTGTTGCCGGTTCTGAAACCGATTTGTGTTCCAAAAGCACGTAGGCCAGGGCCGGGCGTCCGCCCTTCAGCGTGATCTCGAACAGCCCGTCGCTGTGCTTCAGGTGGGCATCCCCGTCGACAAAGCTGCCCGCAACGCGCCTGGGCGGTGTGTCCGCCATCTGCGCGCTGATCCGCTCCGGCAGGTAATCGCGCAAAAGGGCTGCCGCGCGGTCCTTGTCGTCAATGATGGCGCGGAACAGCGCATCATGGGTCGGCTTTACCGGTAGGGGCGTGTCCTCATCTTCGCTTGTCACTGGTTATCCCTTCGTCACCGTGTTTCCAACGCGATAGTACGGCCTGAAGGCGGCTGGTCCCACTATAGCCGGGAAAAACCCCGGCTTCACCATTCAGGGAAATGCGCAGGGCGCATGCGGCGCAGGTGCTTCCGCCTGCCCGTAATCCGCAAAAAAAACCGGCTCAGTCGCCAAATATACCGGCTGAACGCCAGGCTCTGCCCGAATACGCAGGAAATCTATGCCAGAGACACCACGAAAAGCCGAATTGAGGCGGGAAACCAACCCACCGGACGTCTTCATGAAATATCCGGGCTAAAGGTCTGAATCCAGAGATGGCAGGTCATCGCTGTTCTGTTATCCTCACCCCTGAGCGGCAGCCCTTTTGGGTGTCATTCTGTAATCCTCCGCCGCCAACCGTTCAAAAAGCGCCGCTGTTTTCAAGGTGACGCCCGGAATCGGCTCTGAGACAATTCCCGGGGCTGGGGTTGGGATCGGAGTTGGAATCGGGATTGGAATCGGGATTGGAATCGGGGCTGGCGCTGGCTTCCGGTTCCTGTTGATACGGGAGAACTGGCGATGAGCGAGGAAGGGCGCGGGCTGTCGCGCGGGTTGGTCCAGTACGGGGATCGGGACTTTTCCCTCTATCTTCGCCGGGCCTTCGCCAAGGCTATGGGCTACACCCTCGACAGTCTGAAGAAGCCGATCGTCGGCATCGCCGATTCTGGCAGCGGATACAATAACTGCCATCGACACTTTCCGGAGCTTGTCGAGGCGACCAAGCGCGGCGTGCTCGCCGCGGGCGGCCTGCCTATCGTCTTTCCGACCGTTTCGCTGGCCGAAAGCTTTCTGCATCCGACCAGCATGATGTACCGCAACCTGATGTCGATGGATGTCGAGGAGATGGTGCGGGCCCAGCCGATGGACGCTGTCGTTCTGCTTGGAGGTTGCGATAAGACAGTACCGGCCCAGCTGATGGGCGCCGTATCCGCCGACCGGCCGGCCATTCAGCTGGTCGGTGGCCCGATGATGACGGGCCGCCACGAGGGCGAACGGCTGGGCGCCTGCACTGATTGCCGCCGGTTCTGGGCCCTTTACCGGGCCGGGGAGATGACCGAGACAGAGATCGAGGGAGTCGAATCACGCCTCGCCACCACGGCCGGAACCTGCCCCGTGATGGGTACCGCGAGCACCATGGCGTGCATTGCCGAAACGCTCGGCATGACCCTTCCCGGCACTGCCGCCATCCCGGCCGTTCATGGTGACCGGCTCAGGGCGGCCGAGGAGACCGGTCGCCGCGCCGTCGTGCTGGCCGCCGAGGGCCTAACCCCGTCCCGGATCATCACCGAAAAATCTATTGAGAACGCGCTCCGTATCTTGCTGGCGGTTGCCGGATCGACCAACGGCGTTATCCATCTTGCGGCGATCGCCGGCCGCGCCGGTGTAACGCTTTCGCTGGAGTTGCTGAACCGGATCAGCGACGAGACTCCGGTGCTGGTCAATCTCAAACCTGCCGGTGAGCACTATATGGAGGATTTCTTCGCTGGCGGCGGCCTTGGTGCAGTGCTGCGGGAACTTCAGGACATGCTCCACCTTGATGTACCGACGGTCGCGGGCGAAACGCTTGGCGAGCGCCTGGCGCGCGGGGACGACTATGTCGACCGGGATATAATTCATCCGCTGTCTGCGCCACAGGATCCGTACGGCGGCCTGGTGTCCCTGTTTGGATCGCTGGCGCCGCGGGGTGCCATCCTTAAGCGCGCGGCAGCAGACGACACGCTGTTCGAACGCGAAGGACGGGCGGTGGTGTTCTCCTCGCCCGCCGATCTCGCCGACCGTGTTGACGACCCGGATCTTGATGTGACAGCCGAGGATTTCCTGGTGCTCCAGAACGCCGGTCCAAAGAGCGGCTACGGGATGCCGGAATGCGGCTATCTTCCGATTCCCGCCAAGCTGGCGCGAGCTGGAATCAAAGACATGGTACGGATTTCCGATGCCCGGATGAGCGGTACCGCCTTCGGCACGATCATCCTCCACGTCACGCCTGAGGCGGCCGACGGCGGTGCGCTGGCTCTCGTGCGAAACGGCGACAGGATTCGTCTGTCGGTGCAGGATCGCCGGATAGACCTCATGGTTTCCAAGGACGAACTGACGCGTCGTCGTACCGAATGGCGTCCGGTGGCGGAGGAGCCACGCGGCTACGCCCGGCTCTATCAGCGTCACGTCCTGCAGGCGGACGAGGGTTGCGACTTCGACTTCCTGCGCGCCGTCTGAAGCTCGCTATCTGAAGCCCGCTATCTGAAGCCTGCCGTCCGTTCCCTGGCGGCGTTTCCGGCGGGTTTCCTGGCAGCAATCCGGCCTTGTTCCTTACCCAGTGTCGACGCCCCAGCCATCTTCGTCCTCCTGGTCGAAGAACTTGTTGGGGCGCATGAACCAGCTGAGGACGACAGCGCCCTCGGGCGAGCGGGCGGTGTGCCGGCTGCCGGCGGGCCGCCACACGAACTCGCCGGCCTTGGCGTGGCCGTGTTCGTCCTCGAAGCTGCCTTCGAGGACGTAGGTTTGCTCGATCTCGACATGCTCGTGAAAAGGCAGTTCGGAGCCGGGTGCCCAGCGGAAAAGCGCCGTCATCATGCCGGTGTCCTCGTCGATCATCAGGACCTTCATCTCGACGCCGTCGTATTTGGTGGGCTGCCAGGGCAGTGCGTCGACGGTGACGTAGCGGGAATGAAGGTCGTCAAGCGCGTCGTGGTTGCTTGCAAAAGGAGTGATGATAGCCACAGCGGGTCCTCCGAGAGTAAAAACTTCCAGATCACCTCACCGCAATGGGATCCGTAATGAAATGCGTAGCGAAATCTGCACTCCGCCTGCCGCGGCCGTCCTACGGCCCTACGGCCCTACGGCCCTACGGCACTACGGCCCGGCCAGAAGAGTGATGCCGCGTGCGGCGAGGTTGTCGATTTGCGTGTCATCGTAGCCGATCCCGGCGAGCACGTCGCGGCTGTGTTCGCCGATCTGCGGTGCGTGGCTGCGCCCGTCGCTATCCTCAGGGCGCGGCAGGCCGGGGATGTTGGGCATCGGGATGCGCCCTGTTCCCTCGTGCTCAAGCCAGGAAATCAGCTCCGTCGCCGCAACCTGGGGATGTTCAAGGAAGTCGAGATAGTTGTTCACCTTGGCGTGCATGATGCGCGCCCCGGCGAGCTTGCCCTCGAGCGCGGCACAGCTGTGGCGCTTGAAGGCGGCGCGTAGCAGCGGCAGGAGCACGCCCTCGTTCTCGATCCTCAGCGCGTTGGTGACGAAACGCGGATCTTCCCCCAGTTCCGGCACTTCGAGGATGTCGCAGAGGGCGGCGTATTCCTCTTCCTTGTAGACGATAAGGGTGATGTGGCCGTCGGCGGTCTCGAACACCCCGCCTGGTACCCGGCCGGAGATGAACTGGCCTTGCTCGAGAAACACCGACAGCATGCGTATGGCGCCGAGGCAGGCGCCGCCCTGCATCAGGTTGGTCTCGATCAGGCGTCCCTTCTTGCCCTCCTCGTCGCGGCGAGCGTAGAGGGCGACCGAAAGGGCCTGGAAAGCGTACAGGGCCGTTGCCATGTCGCAGATCACCACGCCGATCCGCTGCGGTGTTCCGCTGCTGTCCCTGTTGACCGACATCAGGCCGGAGAAGGCCTGCAGCACCGGATCCATGGCCGGACGTTCGCGCCAGGGGCCGTCATTGCCGAAGCCTGAGATCGAGACATAGATGATTCCGGGATTGATACGCGAGATCTCCTCGTAGGAGAACCCGAGCCGCGCGGTGACGCCGGGCCGGAAGTTCTCGATGAACACATCCGATTCGGCAATCAGCCGGCGCAACGCTTCCCGCCCTTCCTCTTCCTTGAGGTCGAGCGCAAGGCCGCGCTTGCCGATATTGGCGATGACAGAAAACGCCGAGTGGTTGTCATAGGGGGTGCTGATGAACCGGCCCCATTCGCCCCGCGGTGGCTCGACCTTGATCACCTCGGCACCGTACTGGGCAAGCAACATGCCGGCATAGGGTCCGGCTACACCCTGGCTTATGTCGACAGCCTTCAAACCCCTGAACGGTGCATCGTAGCCCATATCTGTTTCCTCTTGGCACTTACCAATTTCGGCGCTGCGTCTATACTCAACTTCAGCAGTGCCGTTTATACTCTCTGCATGGAATATGCGCCTGCAAGCAGGAAGGGAAGTCGGCTCGCCCCGCAGCGGAGGGCAGGCGTGAGCCGGACGCAAGGCGGGCTTGAGATAGATCTGATACGGGCCCGAAACGGGCGGAAACCAGATAAAGGATAGAAATCATGGATCTTCGGTTTTCTGGTGAGCATGCGGCGTTCCAGAAGGAAGTCCGCGCTTTCATCGAAGAGAAACTCCCCTCCACGACCAGGGAGAAGGTTACCCGCGGTCTCAAGCTCGACAAGGACGACTACTACGGGTGGCACAGGATTCTTCACGAAAAAGGCTGGATCGCACCGGCCTGGCCGAAAAAGTACGGCGGTGCCGAGTGGGATGGGGTGCAACGCTACATCTTCTCCGAGGAAACTGGCCGTGGACACTGCCCCCGCCTTGTCGCCTTCGGCCTGACCATGGTCGGCCCGGTCATATTCACCTACGGAAACGAAGAGCAGAAGGAACGCTTCCTGCCTGGCATCCTGAGCGGGGATGTCGCCTGGTGCCAGGGCTATTCGGAGCCCGGTGCCGGCTCCGATCTCGCCTCCCTGCAGACCCGCGCCGTGCGCGACGGCGACCACTATATCGTCAACGGCCAGAAAACCTGGACAACGATGGCCCAATGGGCGGATTGGATTTTTTGCCTCGTGCGCACCTCCAGCGAAGGCAAGCCGCAGGAAGGAATCTCGTTCCTCCTCATCGACATGAATTCGTCGGGCATCGAGGTCCAGCCGATCCGCACCCTCGATGGCAGTGCCGAGGTCAACAGCGTGTTCCTGACTGATGTGCGGGTGCCGGTTGAAAACCGGATCGGCGAGGAGAACAAGGGCTGGACCTACGCCAAGTTCCTGCTCGGCAACGAGCGTTCCGGCATCGCCCGGGTCGGCGCCTCCAAGGCACAGTTCCAGCGAATCAAAGATCTGGCCTCCCAGGAGATGTCCGGGGGTCGGCCAATGATCGAGGATGACGCCTATCGCCGCCGACTCGCTGATCTCGAGATTCGCATCAAGGCGGTCGAGTATACCGAATTGCGCTATCTGATGGCTGCCAACAAGGGGCTTGAGCCGGGCGCGGAGGCCAATATGCTGAAGATCCGGGGCACCGAGATCCAGCAGGATCTCTCCGAGATGCTGATGCGGACGATGGGCATCTATGCGCACCCCAGCCTGCCCGAGGCGCTGGAATACGGCTGGAACGAGGATCCGATTGGATCTGAGGAGGCGGCGATGGCTGCGCCAGCCTATTTCAATATGCGTAAGGCATCGATCTACGGCGGCACCAACGAGATCCAGAAAAACATCATGGCGAAGATGGTGCTCGGTCTCTGAACTGCCAGGTCGCCCCGGCAGAACCCCGGAGAGCATCCTGGACAACATCGCAAAAACGCAAGCTGATCTTTCAGGCCGGATCTTTTTCGGGCCGTCCGCTGGCAAATCTCTGGGAGCCTCAGGGGGACTCCAGGGAACTCCCGGGAATTCTGGAGTTTCCCGAAGCTCTTCGAGGCTTTCGGGCGGCAAAAACCGGGCAATCAGAAAACCAGGCAGTAAAAAACCGGGTGCAAAGGAAACACAGGCATGGATTTTTCGCTCTCTGAGGAACAGCAGCTCCTGAAAGACAGCGTGGCGCGCTTTGTGCGTGAGAACTACGATCTGGAGGCGCGTCGTAAGCTGATCGCCTCCGAGCCCGGCTACAGCGAAGAGCATTGGACCCAGATGGCCGATCTGGGATGGCTTGGGGTCGCGCTTCCCGAAGCCTATGGCGGCATCGACGGCGGCGCCGTCGAGACAATGGTCATCATGGAGGAGTTCGGTCGCGGCCTGGTTGTCGAGCCGTACTTCCCGTCCGTCGTGCTTGGTGCAAACTTGGTCATGCTCGCCGGCAGTGAGGCACAGAAAACAGAATTACTCCCCGATCTCGCCGCCGGCCGTCTCAGGCTCGCCTTCGCCTGCAACGAGCGGCAGGGCCGTTTCGACCTCTTCGATGTTGCCACAACCGCTGTCGCTGATGGTGATGGCTGGGTGCTGAACGGACACAAGGGGGTCGTCCAGGGTGCTGCGAGCGCCGATCGGATCATCGTGTCCGCCCGGACCAGCGGCGACCAGAGGGGGCGGGACGGAATCACACTCTTCATGGTACCGGCCGATGCGGCCGGCTTGTCACGGCGCGATTATGCGACCAATGACGGGTTGCGCGCCTCGGAGGTTACGTTCGAGGGCGTGCGGCTCGATACTGATGCGGTTCTCGGCGAGACCGGCGGTGGCTGGCCGGCGATCGAGCAAACCGCGGAGCGGGCGACAGTGGCGCTGTGCGCCGAGGCTGTCGGGTGCATGGAGATGATGAAGGAGGATACCAACGAGTATCTGAAGACCCGCAAGCAGTTCGGCCAGGCGCTCGGACGATTCCAGGTAATGCAGCATCGCATGGTCGACATATTGATCCGGTGTGAGGAGGCACGGTCGCTGACCTATGTCGCGACGGCCCTGGTCGATAGCGACGATGCCAGGGAGCGTAGCCGGACGGTGTCGGCCGCCAAGGCGGGGATCGGAGAGAGGGCCCGGTTCGTTGGCCAGAACGCGGTCCAGATGCATGGTGGCATGGGTGTTACCGACGAGTTGCGGGTCGGGCATTATTTCAAGCGGATATCGCTGATTGACCTGACCTTCGGCGATGTTGACCACCACATGCGGGAATACGCGGTATACGGCTGACCAGCGCGGTGCGCGGCTGACCGCCACTACACGACGACAACGCCCGTGTGTTGCGCCCGGGTGTTGCGCCCGGGTGTTGCATACGGATATTGCACAAGAGAAGGAGACGGCCATGGCCGACGGCAAACGGAACAATGGCGGGCTCCGCAGCCCGGCCTGGTTCGGTGGCGACGACCTGATGGGGTTCACCCATCGGGCGTGGATGAAAAACCAGGGCTTCGCTGCCGAGAACTTCGAGGGTCGGCCGGTGGTGGGAATCTGCAATACCGCTTCCGAGGTCACACCCTGCAATGCGCATCTCGGCGAGATCGCCGATGCGGTCAAGCGCGGCGTCTGGAAGGCAGGCGGTTTCCCCCTGGTATTTCCGGTGATGTCGCTTGGCGAGACCGTGATGCGACCGACCACCATGCTTTACCGAAACCTCGCCAGCATGGACGTCGAGGAGACGCTGCGTGCCAATCCCTTTGACGGCGTGGTTCTGCTCTCCGGCTGCGACAAGACGACGCCGGCGACGATTATGGGTGCGGCCAGCGTCGATCTGCCGACAATCACCGTCACCGGCGGACCGATGCTGAGCGGCAAGTTTCGTGGCGGTGATATCGGATCGGGCACCGATGTATGGCGCTTTACCGACGATCTACGGGCGGGCGCGATCACGCTCGATGACTATCGCGAAGCCGAGGCCGGAATGTCGCGCAGCCCCGGCCACTGCATGACCATGGGAACGGCCTCGACCATGGCCAGCATGGCGGAAGCGCTCGGGCTCCAGCTGCCGGGTTCGGCCGCTTTCCCGGCCGTCGATTCCCGCCGCCGGGCGCTGGCCGAGCACGCCGGCATGCAGATCGTGCGCAATATCGAGGCCGGCCTGAAGCTGTCCGACGTGGTGACCCGCGAGGCGCTGGAGAACGCGATCCGGGTCAACGCCGCGATCGGCGGTTCGACCAACGCGATCATCCACCTGCTGGCTATCGCCGGCCGGGTCGGGGTGCCGCTGGAACTCCAGGATTTCGATGATCTGATCCGCGACGTTCCCTTCATCGTCAATCTGCAGCCTTCCGGCGAGTATCTGATGGAGGATTTCTGCTATGCGGGCGGGTTGCCGGTGGTGATGAAGGAAATCATGGGTTTCCTGCATGGCGATGCGATCACCGTGACTGGCCAGACGGTGAAAGAGAACGTTTCTTCAGCGGAAAACTGGAACGACAAGGTGATTCGCCCTGCCTCCGATCCGATCAGTGTCGGGGCGGGAACGGCGATTCTGCGCGGCAACCTCGCGCCCGACGGCGCGGTGATCAAAATCTCGGCCGCAACCCCGGAGCTGATGAAACACCGCGGCCCGGCGCTGGTGTTCGAATCCGCCGAGGACATGCATGCCCGTGTCGACGACCCCGACCTGGAGGTCGACGCGAATGCGGTCATGGTTCTGAAAGGCGCCGGTCCCCGGGGATATCCGGGCATGCCGGAGGTCGGCAATCTGCCGCTGCCCCGGAAACTCCTCGAGGCCGGCGTTCGCGACATGGTGCGGATTTCCGATGCCCGCATGTCGGGAACTTCCTTTGGCACGGTGGTCCTGCACGTGGCGCCGGAGGCGGCGGTCGGCGGCCCGCTGGCATTGGTGCGCGAGGGCGACATGATCGAGCTCGATGTGGAGGCGCGGCGTTTGCATCTTGATGTCGACGAAGCGGAACTGGAGCGCCGCCGGGCCGAATGGACCCCGTCCGAGCCGCACAGCGATCGTGGCTGGGCCCGGCTCTATACCGAGCGCGTGATGCAGGCCAACGAGGGTGTCGACCTGGATTTCCTGCGCGGCAAGAGTGGATCCGGGGTGCCTCGCGCCTCGCACTAAGTTATGGCACCTGGGTCTTGGGGGCGTCCGGGCCCTGGGTCGAGGTGCGGGCCGGGGCACGATCTTGCTCCGGAATCGGATCCGGGGGGCAGTGTCCGGTTTTGGGTGTGACCAACGCCGCGCGGGCGACGTCGTACACGGCATCCTCAAAACAGTAGAGCAGCATGCGTTCAAACATCTGATGCTGGTGGCCCTGGGCCGTCGCCACGGTCCCGACGGCTACGGACATCGCTTGGGGGCCACCGGATAGCTGTAAACGCCGCAACTGATGGCGGGAAACGCGATGCTCCGAACCTTGTTGTGATGGGCAAAGCGCAGCGCGTTGCGATAGCAGGAGGCAAGGAGGTCTGCCTCCGTTCTCTGTTGTTTGGTTTGCTGCCTGTCAGGAGCCCGCGAGCGTTATCACGCCCTGTTTCTCAAGGGTGTCGATTTGGGTTGCATCATAGCCGATTTCCGACAGCACCTCCCGTGTGTGCTCGCCGATCTCCGGCGGCTGGCGGCGCAGGGCGAGCTGGTGCTCGCCGATCTCGACCGGGAGCCGGGGCAGCCGGGTCTCGCGGCCGTCGGGTAGCCGGGTTAGGCACATCCGGCCATGGGCGTTGAGTTGCGGATCGTCATACAAATCTTCGGTTTTGGCGATCGGCGCGAATGGAATTTTGATCTCCTCGGCGATCGCCATGATCTCCCCGCTTGTGTGCCTGGCCACGATACGGGCGACGACGGGTGCCAGCTTGTCGTTGTTGGTAACCCGATCCTCGTTGGTTTTGAACATCGGATTGTTGACCATGTCCCCGAGTTCGAAACGGTCGCAGAAGCTGCGCCAGTGATTGTCGCTGGTGATGCCGATGAATACCTTCTTTCCGTCGCTGGCCTCGAAGGTCTCGTAGATGCCCCAGGCACGCAGGCGTACGGTCATCGGCGGCACTTCGCGCTGCATCGCCGCGCCGCCCGCCATGTGCTGCATCATCAGGAGCGCGGTTGATTCGAACAAGGCGCTCTTGACCTGCTGTCCCTTTCCCGTTCGCTCTCGATCGCGCAGTGCCGCGAGGATGCCAACGACCCCGTAGGTGCCGCCCATGATGTCGACCACCGAGGATCCGGCGCGCAAGGGCTGGCCTTTGGGTCCCGTCATATAGGCAAGCCCGGCCATGTACTGGACGACCTCGTCGAGCGCCGGCCGGTTCTCATAAGGTCCGGAAAGAAACCCCTTGAGGGAACAGAAAATGAGGCGCGGGTTGCGGGCCGACATCGCCTCCCAGCCAATGCCGAGTCGTTCCATGGTCCCGGGCGCGTAGTTTTCGATGACCACGTCGGCGGACTCGATCAGGTGCTGCGCGATGTCGCGCCCTGCCTCGGTCTTGATATCGATCGCAACGCTTCGCTTGTTGCGGTTGAAGGCGGTGAAAAATCCAGACCCGAAGCCGGCAAGAAGACGCGTTTTGTCGCCGCCGGGTGCGGGCTCGACCTTGACGAGGTCAGCGCCGAGATCGGCGAGCACGAGGCCGCAGGACGGACCCATGATGGTTTGGCAGAACTCGACCACCCTGATATCGGCCAGGGGTAGGGGTGCATCGGTCGGGGAAGGCGCTGCGCTGTCGTCGGTCATGGCGTTCTCCGGTGTCGGAATCCAGGCATCGTTTCCTCTATCACCTCTTCTGTCGTCTCTTTTGGGGTTGCGGGCCCCCGGATCCCGGAAGCCCGGAAGCCCGGAAGTCCGGCATTTTATATGCGCCGGATTGGGATTATATGCGCCGGATTGGGACAACGGGAACTGCCGGGTATAATGCCCGGCCATAATTCTTGATCGGCCATAATCTTGATCAGGCATAATCTTGATCGGGCAGAATGTGAACGGAGAACCCCTGATGTCGAATGCCGATGGTGCGCGTACCGGTGATGCAAGTGCTCATGATGGGGGCGCTGAGAATGCGGTTGCCTTGACCATTTACCGCTGGGCCGGTTCCTGGGGGCCGTTCAAGGTCAATATTCCCTGCGGCGAGTGCGCTCTGACCAACGATGTGATCGACGATACTCTGGCACACGAGCTTGCCGGCATCCCCGTGACGGTGGATGTGCGCGAATGGCTCAGCGAGTGGTGGAAACCCCTGCCGAAGGGTGGCTGGCACGCCCCCATCGTGATGGTGGAGGGCAAAGTGATCAGCCAGGGCAACGCCCTGAACAGGGGTGTGCTGACGGCCGAGGTGATCGGCGCTCATACCAAACGCGGCGCGATCTCCGGCAATCATGTCTTCGGCAAGGAGAGCTGTCCCCATTGCGTGCGCGCCAAGGGCTATCTTGATGCAGCGAATGTCGATTACGGATATCACGACGTGGTGCGCAGTCCGCGCGCGCTCTACGAGATGCTGGCGCGGGTAAAGCCAATCATCGGCCCGAAGTCACCGGTCACCGTGCCCCAGATCTGGCTCGACGGCCAGTATGTCGGCGGCGCCGACATGCTTGCGGAATTGCTCGGCTGCGATGTAGAGCCGAACCCCGACCGGGGTCGGAACTCGCTGTCGCCGGCAGCCGCAGCAAAACCCGCCTGAACAGCCTCCGCTGCCCCGGAGCGCGCCTTGATGCGTCTGTATGGTGGTTTTGCGCCTGAGGGGCCCCTGCGGGTTTTCGCATGATCTCGTCCACCGGTATCTCGTCTACTGGTAATCTTGGCGATCTTGGCGACCGTAGCCGCGATGCGGACAAGATCGCGTTGATCGACGCCACTAACCTCGAGTCCCCGCTGACGCTCAGCCGTGGCGAAGTAGACCGCCGTGCCGATGCGGTCGCCCGCGGTCTTGTCGCTTTGGGCCGTAGCACAGGCGAGCGGATCGCGATCCTGGCCGAGAACAGTGCCGATTATCTGATCGCTTATTTCGGGACCATGCGCGCCGGCATGGTCTCGGTGCCGGTCAACTGGCGCTTCCCGCCGGAGATTATCGCCGGCATCCTTGAGGATTGCGGCGCCTCGCTTGTTTTCCTTGATGCCCGTTTCGGGGATGCGGCACCGGCGAACCTTGAGCGCATCACCTTCGGAGCGGAATTTGAGGTGTTTCTGGATTTCGGGGATTTCGAGATCTTCCGGCCGGAGCCGGAGGATTTGGCGATGTTCCTCTACACCTCCGGCTCGACCGGCCGCCCGAAGGGCGTCCGCCTGACCCATGACAGCCATCTCTGGGTGATCGAACAGCGCCTCACGCCTGATATCACGGATCACCGACTCCTGGTCGCGGCACCTCTCTATCACATGAATGGCCTCGCCATCAGCAAGCTGGCCTATGCCGGGCACGGCTGCGAGGTCATCTTGCCGCGTTTCGAGGAAGACGCCTATATCGAGGCGGCGGCGCGCTTTCGCTGCACCTGGCTGACCTCCGTGCCGACCATGATGGCCCGGGTCGTCCAGCGCCGCGATCTGATCGCGGCGCGCGATCTCTCCGCGGTTTCCGTAGTCCGCATGGGTTCGGCACCGGCAACTCAGAACCTATTCGACAACGTTCGCGCCTGCTTTCCCGGTGCCAAGGTCACCTATGGCTATGGCACCACCGAAGCCGGACCGGTTGTCTTCGCAGCACACCCCGACGGCCTGCCAATCCCGGATCTGGCGCTCGGATATCCTGCCGAGGGAGTGCGCCTGCGCTTGATCGACGGCGCGGATCGCGACGACGGGCAGGGTGAGCTGGAGATGGACTGCCCGGCGAAGATGGCTGGCTATCACGGCCTGCCGGAGAAGACGGCGGAGGTAATGACGGAGGACGGGTATTATCGGACCGGCGATGTGATGCGCCGCGATGCCGATGGATTTCACTATTTTGTCGACCGAGTTGACGACATGTTCAACTGCAATGGCGAAAACGTGTTTCCAGCCGAGGTCGAACGCGTGCTCGAGACCCATCCGCAGATCGCCCAGGCCTGCGTCGTATCGGTGCCGGACGAGGTCAGGGGCGCGATGCCGGTTGCCTTCGTTGTTGCCGACAGCGGAGAGGGGCTCGACGAGGAAACGGTACGCGAACACGCTCTCGCCAACGGCCCGGCCTTTCAGCACCCGCGTCGGGTGTGGATGCTTGACGAGTTGCCGCTTGCCAGCACCGGCAAGACCGACCGCGAGAGATTGGCGGCGGCGGCCCGGGACAGGATGTCCGGATGACACAGCGCAAGCGAAGGGCTGCCGGTGCCGGGGATGGCAATGGCAATGGCAATGGTGGCGCTGATGGTGGTGGCGATGAAAAGGAACAGCGGATGAGCTGGGAAGCGGAAATCGAGGAGTTGCGCCGTCGCGAGGCGCTCGGGCGGGTCATGGGCGGCCCGGAGAAGATTGCCCGCCATCACAACCAGGGCAAGCTGACGGTGCGCGAACGCATCGACAGGTTGATCGACCCGGATTCCCTCCACGAGCTTGGCACCATCGCTGGCAAGGTCGAGTACGGTAAGGGCGACGAGATGTCCTCGTTCAGCCCGACCAATTTCATTTTCGGCCGCGCCCACATCAACGGCCGCATGGTGGTCATTGCCGGCGACGACTTCACCGTGCGTGGCGGCGCCAACGACGCGGCGATCGGCGAAAAAGCCATGATGTCCGAGCAGATGGCGCGTGATCTGAGACTGCCGATCGTGCGCCTGATCGACGGCACCGGCGGCGGCGGGTCGGTCAAGAACATCGAGACCAAGGGCCACACCCTGCTGCCGGGCTATGACGGTCGCAAATGGAAGTACATGGTCGACAACCTCGCCACTGTTCCCGTCGTCTCGCTCGCCCTTGGTTCAACCGCCGGTCTCGGCTCGGCCAGGGTCACGGCGAGCCATTACTCGGTCATTGTCCGCGACACCGCCCAGATGTTTGTCGCCGGGCCGCCGGTGGTAGTGCATGTCGGCGAGGATCTCGAGAAAAACGAGCTCGGCGGCAGCAAGATCCACACCCGCAACGGCGCCGTCGATGACGAGGCGGAATCCGAGGACGAGGCGTTCGAGATGGCACGCCGATTCCTTTCCTACCTTCCTGACAACGTCCACGACCTGCCGCCGCGCGGTGATGCGTCCGATAGTGTCGACCGCCGTGATCCGTGGCTGATCGAGGCAGTACCGCGGGACCGGCGCAAGGTTTACGATATGCGGCGCATTCTGGGATCTGTCCTGGATCGGGACTCTTTTTTCGAGATTGGTCGCAAGTGGGGACGCGGCATTATTACCGGTTTCGCCCGCCTCGATGGCTGGCCGGTCGCGGTGATGGCCAGCGATCCGTTCCATCATGGCGGCTGCTGGACGGCGGATGTCTCACAGAAGGTGACGCGGTTCTGCGACCTCGCCGAGGTATTTCACCTGCCGGTCGTGCACCTGGTCGACTGCCCGGGTTTCCTCATTGGTAAGCAGGCCGAGGAGGAAGCGACCATACGCTATGGGTCGCGCGCCCTGACGGCGGTGTTCCAGGCGACGGTGCCTTGGTGCACGGTCATCATCCGCAAGGTGTTCGGTGTTGCCGGCTCGGCGCATCAGAACGCGACCCGCTACAATCTCCGCTACTGCTGGCCCTCCGGCGACTGGGGCTCGCTGCCGGTCGAGGGCGGGCTTGAGGCGGCCTATCGCGGCCAGATCGAATCAGCGGAGAATCCCGAGGCCGAGCGCACGCGCATCTTCGCCAATCTCGAGGCCCTGCGTTCGCCGTTTCGTGCCGCCGAGGCGTTCATGCCCGAGGAGATCATTGATCCCCGCGACACGCGCAGGCTTCTCTGCGAGTTTGCGGCGCTGGCGGCACCCCTCAGGACGCCCGGGGTGACCCGGTTGACGTTTCGCCCCTGATTGCAGCTGACCCCAACAGAGTCAGTGTCAATAGGGCCAACCCGGGCGGGGTTTGCCCTGGTGGTGAGGGCTCTGGTGAGGTCTGGCGGCCGGCTATCCGGCGGGGCGTTCACCACTGCCGTCCTCGCCAGCCTGGGCCGCGAAGATCGAGGTGTAGCCGCCAGACCAATCGGGCGGGATCGGACAGGGCCGGGGATCGTGGTGGGCAAACTGTGCCCGTTGGCCGCGAACGAGTTCCCCGGAATGCTCGGTGGGTGTTGGGTGCGGCGTATAGGGGAAAGCATCGGCTGAGGCGTAGGCGTTGAGCAGGAGCGGCCGGGCGGCCGGGCTCTGGCTCGGCGATGAGGCGTGCAGGGTGCGGCAGTTGTGGATCGTCAGGCCACCAGCGGGCACACACAGCAGTTCCGATTTCTGTGCGTCCAGTGTTTTGGCTTCCTCGGGCCAGACATGGCCGGTCCAGCGGCCTTCTGAATCGTAGAGATCGTAGAGCGGTCCCTCGTGGCTGCCCGGGATCATCCGCATCGCGCCCTCGGCTTCGCCGGTATCCTCGAAATAGGTGCCGATGGTCATCGGCGAGTAGTTCGTGTGCGGGTAGAACTGGATATCCTGGTGCCACTCGACCGCGTCGCTCGATCCGTCCCCGTCGTAGCACCACTTGAAGTTGAGCTTGGCGTGGTGGAACCGGACATCGGGGCCGACGATGTCCATGGCGATATCTGCGAGAAACCCCGAGGCGTAGCGCCAGTATATCTCGTGCATCTCGACCGGCCGCTTGAAGCGCCGGACCTTGGGCGCCTCGGCCGTATGCTCGGGCGCGATGTCGTAAAGCGGTCCCGATTCAGCGTCGTTGCGACTGGCCTCGACGAGCGCCGCCGTCACTTTACGAAGCTCTGCGAGCAGGTCTGGCGGTACGATATCCTCGACGAGGACGAAACCCTTGGCGAAGTAGGTTTCCTGCTGTTCGCGGGTAAGCCGGTACGGCGGCCGCGACATGATCTCTTCGGGGGTCATGGGTTCAGTTCCTGTCTGTCCTTAACCTCTGCCGTTCCAGTTTAGCATCTGAGACGGCGCCTGACTCTTCACGTTGCTCGAATTCTTCACGCTACCTGATCTTCAGCTACCTGGGTGGCGAAGTGCGTCTTGAGGAAATCTTCGATCGCTGCGTTGACCGCCTCGGGGGCCTCGATCATCGTGAAATGGCCACATCCGGCGATGGTCCTGCTGTCGCATGTCGTGAGGCCGGCGGTGACCAGTTCCTGGTACGGCGAGATTTCTTGCGGTGCCAGCGGTCGCCTTCCTTCAGCGGCGGTAAACGAGGTCGACTGGAGGATCTGGACCGGCACGTGAATCTCGGCCAGGGCGAGATCGAACTCTTTGATGTCCCAGGCGACCATCGATTCCATCAGGTTGCGCCCGGTCTCCTCGGGCACCGCCAGCGCATCGGCGATGATGGTGTCTCGGTGTGGCGCATCCTCGTCGAACATGACCTCGAACAGGGCCCGGATCGAAGATTTGTAGTCTTGTGGGCCATTGTCGGTATCGTCTGCACTGGCATCTCCTGCGCCGGCATCCCCTGCGCCGACGCTGTTGCCGTTGCTGCTGTTGCTGCTGTTGCTGCTGTTGCTGCTGTTGCTGCTACCGGCAGGACGGTTGCCGGTCGGGGGTGCATCAAGACGGCTGCCGTCGACCAGCACCAGCCCGGCTACCCGGTCAGGTGCCTGGCGCAGCGCCTCCATAATCACCCGGCAGCCAAGGGAGTGGCCGGCGAGCACAGCACTCCGCAGATCGAGTTCTCTGAGTAGGGCGGCGACCTCGCCTCCTTGTCGCTGGATGGTCATCGGTCCGTCGCCCCGGGGCGACTGGCCGAAGCCGCGAAGATCGCAGGCGATCGTGCGATTGGTTTTCGAGAAGTAATCAATCTGCGCCGCCCAGTTTTCGTGCCGGCAGAGATGGCCGTGCACGAAGACGAGTGGCGGGTCGCCGGCGCCCGCATGGAGCCGGAACAGTGTGTCAGTAATATCTGCCGTCGTGGCTGCCATGGCGTATGCCCAGGCCAGCTCGATGCCTACCGTTGCCGCCAGCCCCCGGCCGTCAGTCCTGGCCGATGAAGCTGCCGCCGCCCTCGGCAAGGTTTTTGAGGTAGGGCGAGGGGGTCCAGCGATCCCCGTAGTCGTCGTACCACTTGCTGATCGTGTCGTAGATCTTTTGCACGCCGTAGGTCTGATCGGCCCAGTACATGATCCCGCCACGATAGCGCGGAAAGCCGAAGCCGTTGAGCCACATCACATCTGCATCCGAGGCACGGCTGGCGATACCCTCATCGAGGATGCGGCAGATCTCGTTGACCGAGCTGAACAGGATACGCTGGAGGATCTCCTCGTCCGAGAAGTTCTGCGGTGTGATGCCTGCCTCCTTGCGGACCTCGTCGATGATGCCCTCGACCACCGGCGATGGATGCGGCGTACGGTCGCCCTCCTTGTAGTCGTACCAGCCGGCGCTGGTTTTCTGGCCGAACCGGCCGAGCTCGCAGATGCGGTCCGGGATCTGCATCTTGCGGGCATCCGGGTTGGCCGCATAGCGGCGCTTGCGTCCCTCCCAGCCGATATCGTTGCCGGCAAGATCGGCGACCGCGAACGGTCCCATGGGGTAACCGAAATCGTACATCACCCGGTCGACGTCCTGCGGCAGGGCACCGTCCTCGACCAGGATGTTCATCTCCAGGTTGAAGGGAACCCGGCTGCGGTTGGCGAGAAATCCGTCGCAGTTGCCGCAGACCGCAGCGACCTTGTTGATCCTGCGGGCGAAAGCGAGGCAGGTGGCGATAGCTTCCTTCGATGTTTTCTCGCCGCGCACGATCTCGAGCAGCTTCATGACGTTCGCCGGGCTGAAGAAGTGCGTGCCGATCACCGATTCTGGCCGGTTGGTCGCCATGGCGATCTCGTCGATGTCGAGGGCCGAGGTATTGGAGGCGAGTACCGCGCCCTGCTTCATCACCTGGTCGATTTGCTGGAAAACCGGCTTCTTGACGTCCATCCGCTCGAACACCGCCTCGATGATGAGGTCGGCGTCGGACAGATCGGAAAAAGCCGTCGCCGGCATGATCAAGGCCATCCGTTTGTCGACCGCGTCTTCGGCCAGGCTGCCGCGTTTTACCGATATCTCGTAGGTGCTGCGGATGCGTTGCATCGCCTTTTCGGTCGCTTCCGCGTCGCTCTCGAGCAGGGTGACCGGCAGGCCGGCATCGGCGCAGGTCATGGCGATACCGCTGCCCATGGTGCCGCCGCCGACGATGGCGACGGAACCGATCTCGGCGGCCTTGGTGTCCTTGGGTACATCAGGGACGTTACGGGCCTGGCGCTCGGTGAAGAAAGCGTAGCGGAGCGACTTGGCCTCGTCTGCATTGACCAGTTCACTCATCAGTTCACGCTCGCGCGCGATTCCCTCGTCAAACGGCATCGAGACCGCCGCCTCGACGCATTTGATGCAGTGATAGGGGGCGTTCTGGTTGCGGGCACGGCGCTCGATTTTCTTGCGCATGGCATCGAACATGCCGAGATCGTCCTTGGCCTCTTTCAGCTTGCTGTCCATGTCGCGCACCCGCGGCAGCGGCCGGTGGCCGGCGATCTTTGACCCAAAGGCGACTGCGTTCTCTTGCAAATCGCCGCTGTCATAAACCTCGTCAAGAATGCCGAGAGATTTGGCCTCGGGCGCCGGCACGTGACGGCCGGTCACGATCATCTCCATCGCTGCCTTAGGGCCGATCAGGCGGGGCAGGCGCTGGGTGCCGCCGCCACCCGGGAGAATTCCGATCAGGACTTCCGGCAGGCCAACCCGGGCGCTCGCCTCGGCGACTCGATAATGGCAGGCGAGCGCGCCCTCGAGGCCGCCGCCGAGCGCGAATCCGCTGATCGCGGCGACGATCGGCTTGGCGCTGTTATCGAAGGAGTCGCGCCAGGCGCTTGCGGCCGCGCTGCGGGGCTTGCCGAGATAGCGGATGTCGGCGCCGGCGATGAACTTGCCTCCCGCACCGATCAGGACCAGCGCCTCGATGGCATCGTCCGCATTGCCCTCTTCGACACAGGCGATGATGCCCTCGGGGACGCCGGGACTGAGGGCGTTCACCGGTGGGTTGTCGACGGTGATGACACCGATATTGCCGTCGCGTGTCAGGGTGACGGGGTCGCTCATGGTTGGTTTCTCCATGCCGGCATACATGCGTGCCGGCTTTATTGCGCGTTGGAATTGATGATTGGGATATCTGGTCAATCTGGTCGGTTTGGTAGGGAATCAAGCCTTCATGGGCCGGGATTTCTGGGTTTTCCCCGTGCTTTTCCGCGCCGTGGCCGGATCGGCGAGGAAAAGGCGCTGGAAGCTGGCCATGGGTCCGACCGCCGCCTCTTTGAGGAGTCCGCGCTGCATCAGCTCTTCATGACAGCGGCGCAAATTGTAGAACGGGACCGAGGGATAGAGGTGGTGTTCGATGTGATAGTGCACATTGTGCGGGGACATGAACCAGCGGAGCCAGTGCGGCGGGAAATAAGTGCGGGTCGCCTGCAGTGGCGAGGCGGTGTCGGTCACGGCACCGTGTTCGCAGATCGTGCGATAGCGGAACACCGGCTGCTGGATCGTGACCAGTGGCAGAATCCACAACAGCATGTATTCAATGCCCCAGCCGGTAGTGAAGGCAGCGATGGGTGCAATGATGTGAAAACCGAGAACCAGCCAGCGATCCCGGCGTGCCGCCAACCGCAGGGCCGGTGCGGTATCGTCCAGGGGCCGCCCGATGCCGGGATTGTCGTTGATGGCCGGGGCACCGAAGAAATAGGCAAAGTTCTTCTTGATGCCGCTGATATCAAGCAGGAGCTTGCGCAGGAGATAGCGCCGGCCTCTCGGATAGCCGGCGAAGATCGGGATATCGGGATCCCGCTCCTCGTACAGATGGTTGTGATGCAGGCGATGGATCACCCGGTAGGAGCGCATCGAGATGCCAACCGCGACGCCGAGCGCGCAGCCGACCTGGTCGTTCAGCCAGCGCTGCGGAAACAGGCGATAATGCGCAGCGTCATGGACGAGGATGAGGCAGGCCTGCTGCTGGCCGGCGATAACAATCAGTGCCGGGATGATGACCCAGGGATTCCACCAGACAACCGAAGCCGCGATTGCCGCTACGGCCAGGAAGACGGTCTTGGATACGCCAAGCGCGCCCTTGAATGCAGAGAGCCTCGTGAGCTCGCGCAGTACCTCCGGCGGCAGACCCTGTGTCCGGCGCCTTGCCTCACGGAAGTCTATTCCCTTGGCGGAGTCCGTTCCCCTGGCGGCGCCTGCCGGAAGTCCCGTTCCGAGGGCTGTCGTGTCGACCGTCGCTGTCCCGATTGTTGCCATGTTCGCCTCCTGATCGAGGAATCCGTTTCGCTACCATATCTGGCATATCTGGTCATCGCACCGCGCCGGTGCACCCGTCGGTACACTGCGCCAGTTCAGTGTGCTAGTTCAGTGTACCGGTTCAGTGTGCCGGCGCAGTGTGCGAATCCCTCAATAATGATAAATGATTTTCCCGGCGGTGCCATATCTCCCCATGCCTATTGCGGGGGGCAGCGGGGGATTTCCGCTCGGTGGCGAAACGGATTCCTCGATCAGGAGGCGGACATGGCCGACAGCTGCGCATGCGGACTGTGAACGCGGCTGCGAATGCTGGCGCTCCCGCCAGCGATGCACCCACCAGTCCCGGAGCCTCCGTCGACGGGATCGTCGAGGGGTTGGGCGGGGTTGGCTATATTGCCTCGCGGCAGATTGCCACGGCGATGTTCGTTGCCCGCAGTCTCGCCAAGCCAATCCTGGTCGAAGGTTCGGCCGGGGTGGGCAAGACGGAACTCGCCCTGTCGGCGGCGGCATGGCTCGACCTGCCGCTGATCCGCCTCCAGTGCTACGAGGGCCTCGACGAGGCGAAGGCCCTCTATGAGTGGAAATACGGCAAGCAGCTCCTCTACACCCAGATCCTGAGAGAAAAGGTCGGCGACCTGCTCTCCGGCGCCGAGGGTCTCGAGGATTCGATGCAGCGGCTGCACGGTTTCGGTGAGATGTTTTTTGCCGAGGAATTCCTCGAGCCCCGGCCCCTGCTGCAGGCACTCAGGGCCGAGCGTGGCGCCGTGTTGTTGATCGACGAAATCGATAAGTCGGACGAGGAATTCGAGGCGTTTCTGCTTGAGATCCTTTCGGCCTGGCAGGTCACCGTGCCCGAGATCGGCACCTTCCGGGCAACGGTGCCGCCCTTTGCGTTCCTGACCTCGAACAACACGCGCGAGATGGGGGATGCGCTCAAGCGGCGCTGCCTGCATCTGCATATTCCGTTGCCGGAACAGGGTCTGGAACGGCGGATCGTCGCGACGCGGGTGCCGGGGGTCGAGGAGATCCTCAGGCGCCAGCTCGTCGCTTTTGTTCACATGCTGCGTGAAGAAGAACTCAAGAAACTGCCCTCGATTTCCGAGACCGTCGATTGGGCCCGGGTCCTGATGCTCATGCATGCGAACGATCTGGAAGTCGGGCTGGTCCGCGACACGCTGAATGTGCTGCTGAAGTTTGAACAGGACATCGAGGCGGTCACCCCGCGCCTTGCCGAACTGGTGCGAAAAGCGGTCCAGGCGGGCTAACCCTAAGTATTTTTAGGTGCGGACTGCGGACTCAAATTTTTGAAGTGTGACTAAAGAAACACTGCGCCCAAGCCCGCCGCATAGGGGAAGATCGCCGGAAGTACCTTTTGCATATCAGGGAAGGGAAATGCAAAAAGCCACGGGTGTCCGTGGCTTAAGAGGTCAATTCCTGCGATCTTATATAAAAGACTAAGAGATTTTGTTCGTTTTGTCCGCAACAATTATGTTCGCGAACATTTTTTATGTTTCAAAAACTTCTGCGAACTTATTTTCGAACACCTGAACCTCATCGTCAGTCAAGGCGGCGAACTCTTTATCAAGCGCACGCTTAGAAAGCTTTCCATCGTTTTGATGCAAGAAACGTATCAACAGATCTGCAGTGCGATCAGGCATGTCGATGTAATTATTCACAAAGGCCTTCATTTCATCGTAGCGTTGCAGATACTTAACCTCATCAGGGAGTGCTTTGGTGATGGTTTCATGCACACATTCATAGAAGAACTCCGCTTGTGCTGTCGCATCAAAAAAGCGGTAGAGGTCAATCGTTTCATTCAGGACTTCTACATTACCTTTATCAGTTGCACGCCATTCAACAAAAGATAGACGAGGCTTTGAGTGCGTCTCCAGCGCTGTCACATAGTCAGTGATGCGTTTTAAAATCACGGAGGAGACAGGGAACACTAATCCCTTTGGCGTGAATCCTGTTTCAATCAATACATGGTGTAATAGATACCTATGTAAACGACCATTCCCATCTTCAAAGGGATGGATAAAGACAAAGCCAAATGCAATGAGTGTTGCTGCTAATACAGGCGGGAAGTCACTATCTTTTAAAAGAGAAGCCGTTTCAATTAAGCCTTTCATTAAAGCTTCAAGGTCTTGATGTTTTGCAGGTATGTGGCTCGGAATTGGCATGTTGGTAGAACGGTCATGACTACCAATAAATCCACCTTCATCACGATAACCCATATGAATAAAACGGCTATCAACGATCACTTCTTTTTGCAATCGCTCCAGTTCTACTTTAGACAGCAGTGTTTTGCCGGCCTGCCCAATAATCCGTCCCCAGCGCTCCGCGCGGTTGTGTGGTGGTGTCTCTCCTTCAATGGCATAAGATGCTTTTGAATCCTCTAGCAATAGGAATGAAGTAGCACGCATCAGTACATCTGGGTGGATAGCTCCAACACTTTCAAGTGCCTCTTGAGGCAGATCTTGATCAATTAACGCCTCAAGGCTTTCCGTACGCCTGATAAGCGGGCAGAAATTTTTAACGAGATATGCTCAAAAGTTGGTGACGGCTGTTTTCAGGCGGCGATTTGAATTTGCTTGATGCCGTCTTTGAACTCAACCCCTTGAATGACCTCGGGCAGACGGTTTGGCCCGGATATCTTCCGCCATTTCTTTTTCGCTGACATCATCAGCCTGAAGACCATTGCCAGCGCGGTCTTTCGGTTCAGACACCCCCTGGTTTTTCGGGTGCGGTTTCGGACCGTGGCGAAGACGCTCTCGATCGGGTTTGTCGTGCGGATGTGCTTCCAATGTTCGGCCGGGAAGTCGTAGAAGGCCAGCAACGCGTCGCGGTCCTTGATCAGCTTGGCCACGGCGCGCTCGTACTTCACGCCGTAGGTTTCCACGAAGAGATCGAAGGCCGCGATGGCTTCCTTCCTGGTCTCCGCCATCCAAATATCCTGCAGGTCGCTTTTGGCTTTCTCACGCAGAGATTTGGGCATCGCGCCGGTGACGTTGGCCGCCTTGTGAACCCAGCACCGCTGCTCGCGCGTCTCGGGGAAGACATCCCGCAGCGCAGTCCAGAACCCAAGGGCGCCATCGCCGACAGCCAGCTCGGGTGGCACTGTCAGGCCGCGCTTCTTCAGCCCTTTCAGAAGGTCGCGCCAGCTGTCCGCATTCTCCCGGAACCCGTCCATGATGGCCAGAACGTCCTTCTCGCCATACGCGTCAGCGCCGATAATAACCAACATACATTGACGATCATCGTCCAGACGCGGGGTGAAGTAGACCCCGTCGGCCCAGATGTAGACATAGCGCTTGTTCTTGATGTCTCGCTTGCGCCAGGTCTTGTATTCCTCCCACCACGTGGCTTTCAACCGCGTGATCGTTGACGCCGACAAGCCCTCGGCATTCGGCCCGAGAAGCGCCGCCAGCGCCTCGCTGAAATCCCCCGTCGAGATGCCTTTCAGATAGAGCCAGGGCAACAGCTCTTCGACAGACTTCGCCTTGCGCAGATACGGCGGCACAATCTTCGACCTGAACTTGATCTTGCTACCGTCCTCATTGGCACCACGATCACGTACGCGCGGCACATGGACGGGCACAGGCCCGATCCCGGTCATCATCTCACGCTCCGGTAGAAATCCGTGGCGTACAAGACGCTGACGCCCTTCTTCATCCAGAAGATGCGTATACTCGGCGATGAAGCCGGAAACCTCGGCCTGAACGGCGACACGCAACAGCTCCCTGGCTCCGGCATGAATGACCTCCGTCAGCGGATCCGGTGAAAATTCCGATGGAAGACCGAATGGTACAATGGTAGATTTGGCCATGGTGGCATATCCCTTTCTCGTTGAGAATTGACGGCGTTTTAAGCACCGCCATGATATGCCGCCTTCAACAGGCCATCACCAACTTTCGGTTATATCTCTTTTTAACGCCCGGAAGATTGTTATTGATACGATGTCTTTTGGATGGGCGAACTGGTCCAGCGTATTGGATTTTTGGATCAACAAGATCAACATAGCCACGCTGGCTTATATCAGAAATATCCAGCGTATAATCGGTCAAGTATTCAAACAAAAACCATATTCGTCTTGCGTAGCTACCAGCAGGTTCATTTTGGATAATTTTTTCAACTTCGGTTTTTGATATTTTTTGAAACAGTGCACTTAAAATGGAAAGGTCAATACCTTCATAGCGAAGCGCAAATGTTAAGTGACCATACAAGCTATTTTCTGGTGCATGTCGTGGTGTAAAAACCCGCCAGTTATCTGTTTCATATTCAGTGTGTTTTTTACCGATTGCTGATAGTATGGCAGGCACAGGAACGCCAAGCTCATAATTATTAATGAGGTAGGCATAGCCCGCTAAGCGAGCATCGGTTTCTGGTAAAGCTCTTGTTATCATGTGAACAGTATCCCATGAAAAACGTGCGCAGTCCATGAAAAACATGCGCAAACCACCTCTTTTGTGAAAAACATGCGCAGTTTATAGGAATACTTACTTTATGATGCTTACGCGCAAGTGATTGTAAATCCATTCTCAGCCATATCAACAACTAGCCCGGATATTTCATGAAGACGTCCGGCGGGTTGGTTTCCCGCCTCAATTCGGCTTTTCGTGGTGTCTCTGACATGGATTTCCTGTGTATTCGGGCAGAGCCTGGCGTTCAGCCGGTATATTTGGCGACTGAGCCGGTCTTTTTGCGGATTGCGGGCAGGCGGAAGCACCTGCGCCGCATGCGCCCTGCGCATTTCCCTGAACGGTGAAGCCGGGGTTTTTCCCGGCTAGTCTGGGACCAACCTGCTGGCGACGAGGCGGAACAGGTCCTCGTCGGGGCAGGCACTGGACATCAGAAAGCGGACCCGGCGGGTGTTCCGCTGGATGATGGCGCCGATCTTCAACAAGCGCAGGCGAATGGTTCCGCACCGGGCGCGGGCCATGCGGGTGCCGGTGAGGCCGATCCGGCGGATGGCTTCCATGAGGGTGTAGGCGAGAGCGGAGAGCAGCAAGCGGAACTGGTTGGGCCACCATTTGTGGCAGCTGGTGCGGTCGGCGAAGAGGTCGAGTTGCTGTTCCTTGATGCGGTTTTCCATCTCGCCGCGGGCGCAGTATCGTTCCTCGTACAACGCCTGTGCGTTGCCCGGAAGGCTGGTGACGATATAGCGGGGGTTGGCCCCTTTGGCCGAATGCTCGATCCGCGCGATGACCCGGCGTTCGCTGCGCCAGGTGCCGGCGGCGTAGGTAAATTCGCCGAACAGGCGCTGTTTCTCCCCCGACGCCTCAAAGTCCCGGGCCGCCTGGTCCAGCCACGGCTCCGCCAGAGCGTTCAGGCGGGCGTTCTTGGCGATGCCGAGGACATAGTCCACATCATTCCGATCGCACCAGTCCAGCATGCGGTGGCGGCAGAAGCCGCTGCACCCCGCGCAGGATGATCCGCACCTCCGGCCAGACCCGGCGCAGGCGCCGCACCAGCAGGGCCAGGATCGCCCAAGCGTGTTTGGCGCCGTCGATGTTCGAGGACCGCAGGTAGCTGACCAGAAGCTGATGGCCACAGAACACATAAAGTGGCAGGAAACAGTCGTGGTCGTAATAGGCCTGAAAGAAACGGCCCTCCTGATGGCCGTGAACCGCATCGTCGGTGGCGTCGAAGTCGAGGACCAGCTCGTCGGGCGGGTGTTTGTGCGAGGCGATGAAGGTCTCTATCAGGACCTCGTGCGCGGCCCAGGCCATCTGGCGGTCGGCCGTGTTCTCGAACCGGCATAGCGTCGACGGACTGGCTAGCGGCTGATCCCGATCGGCCGCCGTCTGCAATGCCTGGTCGTGGCGCAGGGCGTCGTGGTCGTTCAGGTCCTCGTAACCCAGGGGCAGGCTGTAGATCCGTTGTCGCAGCATATCTCGCAAACTGTGCTCAACCTTGCCCGCCTGCCGGTCGTCGGACAGCCGCCGGGCAAGCGATGCCGTCAATCCCAGCAGGTGATCCGCCCCGCGCAGCAGCAAAACGCCGCCGTTGCTCGTCACATGACCTCCATCGAAGCCGGTGGTTACCCGGCGTTTACGACAGGTTGGAAATTCCAGCTGATCGGGGGTACAATCTGTCACCGCTAAATCCTTGTGTTTGATCATTTCAAGTAACTGAATCATAACACGAATACGGGATTTAGCGGTACCTGTTCATGAAATATTCGGGCTAGGCAGCGGACGAAACGACGGACGAAACGACGGACGAAACGACGGACGAAACGACGGACGAAACGACGGACGAAACGACGGGCGAAACGACGGGCTGGAAAGATGCAGGCGGTTCTCGGGGATTTTCTGCGCGCACTCAGAGCCGCCGAAATTCCTGTCTCCCCGGCCGAGGCAATTGACGCGCATCGTGCGATTGCCACGGTTGGCTATGCCGACAGGATCCTGCTACGCGACGCGCTGTGCTCCGCGGTCGCCAAATCGGAACCCGAGGCGGCGCGGTTCACGCGTTGCTTTGAGGATTTTTTCGCCCGCGATCAGTTCCGGCCCGGAACCGATGAAGAAGATGCGGGCGGAAATGCCGGTGATACCGGCGATGCGGAGGTGGGGAACGATTCGCCGGATCCTCTCGACAGCCTTCCCGAAGATCTCCCGGATACACCGCTCTTGCGCATGCTCGCCGAGGATGACCGCGAGGCGCTCGCCTACATGATGGAGCACGCCGCCGTCGAGACCGGGGTTTCGAATGTGCGCTACATCACCCAGCGCGGGCTGATGATGCGCCGCATCCTCGTGGCCATGGGCATCCAGGATCTCGAGGCCGCGATCGCCGCTGTTGGAGACGGTGGCGGCGAGGGCGGCGGTGGGGGTGCGGGTGCTGCGGAGAACAGCGCAGCGACCCTCGAGATCTGGCGCAACCAGTTGCTCGACCAAGCCCGGCGCTATGTCGAGCGCCAGATCGCGCTTCATGCCCGGCCTGCAGCAGAACAGCTGCGCCGCGAGTTCCTGACCGAAACCTCGCTGTCGGCGATCGAGCGGCGTGACCTGGAGCGGATGCACGAGATCATCCGGCGCATGGCGCGACGGCTGGCGATCCGCTACGACCGCCGGCGCCGGCGGTTCCGGCGCGGGCAGCTCGACCTCCGGCGTACCCTGCGCCGCAACATGGCCCATGACGGGGTTCCCTTCGATGTCGAGTGGAAACGGGTCCGCATCGACCGGCCGAAGGTCGCGGTGGTTTGCGATGTGTCCCGCTCAGTCGAGGCGGCGTCACGGTTCCTGTTGTTGTTCCTGTATTCCCTCAACGAGGTGATGGCTCGGCTCAGGGCTTTTGCGTTTTCGGATCGTCTGGTCGAGGTCGGCGATCTGCTCGAGGACGGCTCGGCCGAACAGGCGGTGCCGGGGATTCTTGATCGGATCGGGTTTCGGCCGACCGACTACGGTGCTGCGTTGAGCGATTTCACCGAACAGTACGGCGATGCCGTCGACCGTGACACCACGGTGGTGATCCTCGGCGATGCGCGCTCGAACCATGGCGAGCCGCGTGTCGATTTGATGCGCAGCCTGCACGATCGCGCCAAGGCGGTGATCTGGCTCAACCCGGAGCCGCGCGCCTTCTGGGGTCAGGGCGATTCTGAGATGCTGCGCTATCTGCCCTTCTGCCACGTCGCCGCAAAGGCCCGCACAGTGCGGGACCTCGAACGCGTCGTTGAGGACGTACTCAGGCGCTACGACCGCGTCTGATTGCGGCTAACTGTCGCCGGTTCTGAAGCTGGTTATCCGGGAATTATCTCATCCGGGAATTATCTCATCCGGGAATTATCTCATCCGGGAATTATCTCATCCGGGAATTATCCCGGGATCGGGACTTCCGGCATGGCGAAGGGATGGGCCGTCTCGTAGGTGCGGGCGGCGCGCAGCACGCGAGCATCCTCATAGAGCGGACCGACGATCTGGAGTGCCGCCGGCAATCCGTTCGAGGTAAAGCCGCAGGGCACCGAGGCGGCGGGCTGGCGGGTCATGTTGAAAGGATAGGTGAACGGGGTCCAGTCCGACCACCGATCGAATTCCAATCCGCCGGGATATTCTCGGTCGGCCTCGAAAGCCTCGAGCGGCTGTCCCGGGGTCAACAGCAGATCCCATTTCTCATGGAAGGTGGACATGCACTCGGCCAGGCTCGTCTGGGCGAGAAGTGCGGTAAACACATTGGCACCGGTGATGCTGCTTCCTTCCTCGGCAACCGTACGCAGGCCTTCATCGACCAGTTCGCGCTTGTCGGCGGGAATGTCGGCAAGGAGCTTGGCGGCGCCAGAAAACCAGAAGGTGCGGAAGGTCGGGCCGGGGTTCTCGAAACCGGGATCGACCTCTTCCACTGTGGCGCCGAGATCGGCAAACGCTCTCGCCGCTGCGGCGACAAGCTCGGCGATCTCGGGATTGACGAAATCCACATAGCCAAGCGTCGGGCTGAAGGCGATCTTGAGCCCGGCAACACCGTCTTCGATGGAATCCATGGGATTGTCCGTTGGCGGCAGGCCCCAGGGATCCCTTGCATCGGCGCCGGAAGCGACATGCAGCATCAGGGCGGCATCGCGCACCGTGCGGGTGGTCGGGCCGATGTGCGAGAGCAAGCCGAAGCCCGAGGGCGGCCAGGCGGGCACGCGGCCATAGGTCGGTTTGTGTCCAAACACCCCGCAGAAGGAGGCGGGAATGCGGATCGAGCCGCCGGCATCGGAGCTGGTATGGAGCGCACCGAAGCCCAGCGCCGCAGCGGCCGCAGCGCCCCCGCTGCTGCCGCCGGGGGTCCGGCCGGTATTCCAGGGATTGCGGGTCACGCCGCTGACCGGACTATCGGTCACGCCCTTCCAGCCGTACTCCGGAGTCGTTGTCTTGCCGAGAATGACAGCACCCGATTCGCGCATTCTCGCGGTAATCGGCGCATCATCTTCCCACGGGCCCGCCGGGTCGGACGTAGCACTGCCCCGCAGGGTCGGCCAGCCGGCGGCCAGCATGGTGTCCTTGACCGTGCTTGGAACGCCGTCGATCGGACCCGCCGGTTTGCCACCCATCCAGCGCTCTTCGGAGGCCTTGGCGTCGCGCCGCGCGGAGTCCGGATCGGTGAGCACGAAGGCGTTCACCGCCTCGTTGCAGGCATCGATCCGGGACAGCACCGACTCGGTGGCCTCGACTGGCGAGAATGTCTTGGCGCGAAAGCCCTCGATGAGGTCTTCGGCGCTCAGGGTGTAAAGATCGTCTGCGGGCATGTCAGGATTCCGATAAACGGGGCGGCGGGCGGCAGAAGATACTGCCGGAAACATCTGGAAACATGATGCCCGCCGGATTATCCGGCGGCAAATAATCTGGCGGCGGTTGTCCCGGGCTGCGTGCGGTTGTACTGTCCGGCTTCTGGCCAAAGGGCGCGTAGCTCAGCGGTAGAGCATCGTCTTCACATGGCGAGGGTCGCTGGTTCAATCCCAGCCGCGCCCACCATCTCCCCGACACATCTCCGGCATCTTATTGCCTGCCAGACAATGTCGGCAGGAGCGCGGGGATTTCGGTGAAATTGTCGATCAGCGCATCGCCGCCGAGTTCAGCAGGCGGGGTCTCGGTATAGCCATAGCTCACCACGATGATCGGCATGTCGGCGTTCCGGGCCGCGTTCACATCGTTGATGCTGTCGCCGACCATGACGGCCGGGCTGCCGCCGGCGCCGATCACCTCGAGCGTCTGGAGCAGGTGCCCGCCATCGGGCTTGCGCACATCGAACCGGTCGCCGCCGGCAACCGCATCAAAGAATTTCATAAGGTTGAGGCTTTCCAGGATCGGGTCGCTCAGCTTCTGCATCTTGTTGGTGCACACGGCCATGCGATGCCCATCGCCGGCTAGGCGCTCCAGCGTCTCGACGACGCCTGGATAGGGGACGGAATGCTCATCGTAGCTCTTGCTGTAGTGAGCGATGAACTCATCGAGCAGCGCATCCCTATCCTCGTCGATGCCGCCCGTATCGCCGAAGCCGCGCTCGATCAGCGCCATGGCGCCGTTGCCGATCAGCTGGGCGGCGTCCGACATCTTCGCCGCTGGCCTGCCGCGGCGGGTCAGCATCGTATTCAGGGTGGCGACCAAATCCTGGCCCGTGTCGATTAGGGTACCGTCGAGATCGAAGAGAAGGATCGGTGGGTGTTCGGAGGGCATGTAATTTCCTGGATGAGGTCAGAGTGACGGCGGCCCGAATGATGGCAGTCAGGAGGGTGGCAGTCAGGAGGGTGGCAGTCAGGAGGGTGGCAGTCAGGAGGGTGGCAGTCAGGAGGGTGGCAGTCAGGAGGGTGGCAGTCAGGAGGGTGGCAGTCAGGAGGGTGGCAGTCAGGAGGGTGGCAGTCAGGAGGGTGGCAGTCAGGAGGGTGGCAGTCAGGAAGGTGGCAGTCAGGAAGGTGGCAGTCAGGATGCCGGCAACAGCTTTTCGGAAGCCTCGTTGCCCCGGTTGTAGAACAGATCAAGGGAGAGCGTAGCGCGGGTCATGCCGCAGAACAGAATGTTCTGCCAGTACTCGATTCTATTTTCCTCGGGATCGATGTCGACCAGAAGCACCGCCCGGGCCTGGTGTCCCTTGAATCTGTTGACGCTGTCGAAGGCGAGGCTTCCTTCGGTATAAACCTGCTGGCCGTTCTCGCTGTAGTCGCCAGTAAACCGGCGAATTTTCTGGCCACCGAGGGTCGATATGGTGAACGGGAAGTTCTGGGAACCCCGGCAGGTCAGAATCACGATGTTGCCGGGATCGAAGCCTTCGCCGATCAGCTCCGTGATCCGGCGCCCAACCTTCTTTTCCTGCTCTTCTTCTGATTCAAAACCGTGCAACCGCGGCTCGTATCCCGGGAGGGTGTTGGCAATGTCGAAATCGAAGGGAAGATTCTCCTGGATGAATTTCGCGATGTTGACCGGTGAGCGATAGTTGCTTCGCGCCCGGTAGGTTGTAAATCCATCCAGGGGAACAGATTGTTTTTTCCGGACGTTCTGCTCCTGGTCCTCATACCAGAGAATGCGATGCTCGTCGGTGAGGAACAGGCGCAGGGTTTCCAGCCAGTCCGCCTCAAAATCCTGCCCCTCGTCGACGATCAGCGTATCGAACATCCAGTTCTCCGGAATCGTCTCGGCGATGACCCGGTCGTGTATGCTGTCCCAGAAGGTTGGATCCCGGGACATATCGTTGTATTCGATCTTGTGTCCGCGCTCTTCCAGAAAATCGGCGGTCAGACCATTCCAGGTCGAGACCCGGCCGCCTTCGGGCACGTTCTGCTTGATGCTGTCGGCGAGCCGCCGGTTGTAGCAGACCAAGAGCGGGCGGCCGCCGCGTCCGATCGTGGCCTTGTAGGTCTCGCAGGCAACCAGGGTCTTGCCGCATCCGGCCGTACCCTCGACCTTGAGCCGGAAGGGCGTCATCTCGATGTTTCTGACGACCTCTTTCAGGCCGCCGACGAGGCGCACGAAGTTGCGCTCATGGGCGGCGGCGCGGGTGGAGATATCGGGGACTAGTTCGAGGGTTTGGCGGAAGAAATCTGCAACTCGCCCGGCCTGTTCGGTGGTGGTGTCGGGCTCTCCGGGCCCGAGAACCCTCTCTATTGTCGCGGCAAGGCCGTCGCTGTTGGCGGCATCGACGATGCGGCTTGCATCGAGCCCGGGCGCGTTCACGTCGCGCAGACACCAGTCCGGGGCATAGATCAAATAGTCGACGATCAGGCCGGTCCCGTGCCGGCGCTGAAACTTCTTGCGGATACCGTCGATCGAGCGCTGGACCTGGACGCCGACATTTTTCTGTTTGTTCCCATAGGATTTATGCAGTCCGCCCTCCGTGACTTCGAGGGCGCCGTTCTTCTGCTCGATGACCAGGATCTTGCCGGCCTGGTTGACAATAACGAAGTCGATTTCCCCGAACGCCGTCCGGTTTTCCGCCTCTCTTGTCCAGTGGACCCCATGGAAAACGGTGTAGTCGCCGGGTAGCTTCCGGCGCAAAAGGTCGAGGGTTTTCAGCTCGGGATCGAGGGTGTCGCCGCGCGCGCCACGGGGAATATCGGAGGGAACGATGTGGGCCATGGCGGATTTTGGAGCCGGTTTCAATGGGATTCAGGCAAAAAACCGAGGAAACAAGCGTGTGACGAGTATGTCCGTTTGCCGGCGCTTGTCCAGAGTCTGACTCTGTTACACCTCTGTGCGCCCCGTGGGCTCCCCCGTGCGCTCCCTCGTGTGCGCCCTCGTGCGCTCCCTCGTGTGCGCCCTCGTGCGCTCCCTCGTGTGCGCCCTCGTGTGCGCCTCTGCGCGTTCTGTGCTAGGTTCCCCTCCCAATGACGCGAAGTTGGTGGGTATGGCGATTGTCGGCATGTCCATGGGTCAAAAAATTCCCGGCGACAATCTCCGGGGCCAAAATTCCTAGGGGGGAAGACTGATGTTACGTTCCATATTCCGGCGAATCCTGCCAATCTCGATTGCCGCGGCGGTTGCGCTACCGCTGGTGTTCGGCGCGGCTTTCAGCGCCAGCGCCGAAAAGGTTCTGAAGGTTATCCCGCATGCGGATCTCAAGAACCTCGATCCGATCTGGACCACCGCCTACATCTCGCGGAACCACGGCTATCTGATTTACGACACGCTCTTTGCCATGGACGAGGATTTCAAGCCGCAGCCGCAGATGGTCGACACTTGGAAGGTCTCCGGCGACGCGAAGACCTGGACCTTCAATCTGCGCAGCGGCCTCAAATGGCATGACGGCACCGATGTGACGGCCCAGGATTGCATCGCCTCGCTCAAGCGCTGGGGTGCGCGCGACGGTGCCGGCCAGTCGCTGTTCGCCGTCATCGATAGCTTGTCCGCCAAGGGCAAGTCGACGATCGTCATGAAACTCAAGAAGCCCTACGGGTTGGTGCTCGAGTCGATCGGCAAGATCTCCTCGAACGTGCCCTTCATGATGCCCGAGCGGATGGCCAAAACCGATCCGTTCAAACAGATCCAGGAGCACATCGGCTCCGGCCCCTTTATGTTCAAGAAGGATGAATGGGTGCCGGGCTCCAAGGTCGTCTACGTCAAGAACCCGTACTACAAGCCGCGCTCGGAGCCGCCCTCGGCGGCTGCTGGCGGCAAGATCGCTAAGGTCGATCGGGTCGAGTGGACCTACTTCCCGGACCAGCAGACGGCGATGAGCGCGCTGCTGGCCAACGAGGTGCACTACTTCGAGTCCCCGGCCAACGATCTGATGCCGATCCTGTCGAGCAACCCCGACGTCGTGGTCGAGATCAATGATCCACTCGGCAACATCGGGTTTGCCCGCTTCAACCACCTGCTGCCGCCCTTTGACAATGCGGCCGTTCGCCGCGCCGCGATCATGGCGATGAAGCAGGAGGACTACATGACCGGCGCCGTCGGCGACAAGAAGTTCTGGAAGACCTGCTACAGCGTCTTTCCGTGCGGTACGCCGCTCGCCAACGAGGTTGGCAGCGATGTCATCAGGGACGGCAGCATCGAGAAGGCCAAGGCGGCCCTCAAGGCGGCCGGCTATGACGGCACGCCGGTTGTCCTGATGCAGCCGACGGACGTTCCGGTCCTGTCGGCCTTCTCGCTGATCACGGCCGAAAAACTGCGCAAGATCGGTATGGAGGTGGACGTGCAGGCCATGGACTGGTCGACTCTGACCTCGCGCCGGGCGAAGCGCGACCCGGTCGCCGATGGCGGGTGGAACATGTTCCACACCTGGTGGATTGGTGCCGACGTGATCGACCCGATGTCGATCGCGTTCTCCGGTAACCCGGCCAAGGGCTGGTTCGGCTGGCCGACCGACAAGGAGCTTGAGGCGGCCCGCGGTTCCTTCGCCGAAGCCGGCAACCTTGCCGAGAAGAAGACGATTGCCAACAAGGCGCAGGAGCGCCTGTGGGCGATCGGATCTTCCGGCCATCTCGGGCAGTTCTTCACCCCGGTTGCCTATCGCAACAACGTCAAGGGGCTGATCAAATCTCCGGTTCAGTTCTTCTGGAATATGTCAGTCGAATAAGCCCCATACACAAAAGTTCTGTCCGGCCGCGTTTCACCTGAGGCGCGGCCGGCGGACATCCTGAAATGTTCGGCTATATTTTCCGGCGCCTGCTTGCGACGATACCCGTGATGGGCGTTGTCGCTCTGTTTGTATTTCTGATGCTACGGCTTACGCCCGGCGACCCGGCCGCGGTGATCGCCGGCGATTACGCCACGGCCGAGGACGTCGCCCGCATCCGCGAGCAGCTGGGCTTGAACGAGCCGATCGTCGTCCAATTCACGAAATGGATTACCGGGCTGCTCCAGGGCGATCTCGGCATCTCTATTTTCACCAATCTTCCGGTCACGACGCTGATCGCCCAGCGTCTCGAGCCAACCATCATGCTCACCCTGACCACAATCCTGTTCACGATCGCGGTCGCCGTGCCGCTGGGCACGCTGGCCGCCTGGAAATCCGGCAGCCTGATCGACCGTTCCGTGATGCTGTTCTCGGTGGGCGGGTTCTCGATACCGGTCTTCGTGCTCGGCTACATCCTCATCTACATTCTTGCCATACAGCTCCAGGTGCTGCCGGTGCAGGGCTACAAGAGCATGTTCACGGACGGGGTGTGGGCCTTTACCCGACACATGATCCTGCCGACGGTGACCCTGTCGGTGATCTTTATCGCGCTGATTGCACGAATGACCCGGGCCTCGGTGATGGAGGTTCTCGAGGAAGATTATGTGCGCACCGCCCGGGCCAAGGGCCAGAGCGAGTTCAGGGTGTTGCTTCGCCATGCCCTGCGCAATGCGGCAGTGCCGGTCGTCACCGTCATCGGCCTTGGTATCGCGCTGCTGATCGGTGGCGTCGTGGTCACCGAGAGCGTCTACAACATACCCGGCCTCGGGCGGCTGGTTCTCGATGCGATCCTGGCGCGGGACTATCCGATCATCCAGGGGTTGATTCTCTTCTTCAGCTTCATCTACATCCTCATCAATCTCATCATCGATCTCCTCTATACGGTGCTCGATCCCCGGATCCGCTACTGATGCCCGGGCTGATGGTTAGGGATTGCTGTTAATGGTTAGGGACTGCTGTTGAATGGCGACAGATCTGGATCAAGTTGATTTCGCACAGTCCGCCGAGGCGACGGTGACGTCGCGCCGGGACATGTCGCTGGCCTCGATCATGATCAGCCATCCGGCGATCCTCTGGGGCGGGTCGCTGCTTGCGCTGATCGTCCTTGTCGCGATTATCGGGCCGCTTTTTGTCGGCGATCCCACCGCACTCGCGCCGATCAAGCGGTTGAAACCGCCCTCGGCGGAGTTTCTCTTCGGCACTGACTTCCTTGGCCGCAACGTGCTTGCCCGTGTCATCCACGGTGCCCAGATCTCGCTCGTGGTCGGTATCGCGGTTGCCGTGATCGCGGTCGTGCTCGGTCTCGTGACTGGTCTGGTCGCCGGCTATATCCGCTGGCTCGATGCGATTGTGATGCGGGTAATGGATGGGCTGATGGCGATTCCCGGCATCCTGCTAGCAATCGCGCTGATCTCGCTCTCGGGCGCAACCCTGTTCACCGTGGTGATCGCAATCGTCATCCCGGAGATCCCTCGGGTGGTGCGCCTGGTGCGCGCTGTGGTTCTCACGGTGCGCGAGGAACCTTACGTGGAGGCGGCGATCGCCGCCGGCACGCGCACGCCGCTGATCATGTTCCGGCACATCTTGCCCAACACGATCGCCCCGCTGATCGTGCAGGCGACCTACATCTGTGGCTCGGCGATGTTGCTCGAAGCCATCCTCGGGTTCCTTGGGGCCGGAATCCCGCCTGAAATCCCGAGCTGGGGCAACGTGATGTCCGAGGGGCGGACCTACTTCCAGATCTCGCCCTGGATCATCTTCTATCCCGGCATCGGCCTCGCCTTTACGGTACTGGCCGTCAATATCGTCGGCGACGGGTTGCGCGATACTCTCGATCCCCGCATCGCAAGGAAGATGTGATGGCCGATGGAGATGTGACGGCGCCGGATACGGTGTCGGCCACACCGATGACCACAGCGTCGGCTATGGCATCGGCCGCAGCGTCGGGCATAGCTCCGGCTACGGCATCGACGGGGGAGGGCCGGGTTCCGGTTCTCGCCCTGCGCGGCCTGTCCGTGACCCTTCCCCCGGGCGCCGACCGCAAATACGCCATTGAGGACATTTCCTTCGAGGTCGGTCGCGGCGAGATCGTCTGCGTCGTTGGTGAGTCCGGCTCCGGCAAGTCGGTCGCAGCGCAAACCGTGATGGGCCTCATCCCCCGCAAGGACCTCACCCCCGTTGCCGGCGAAGCGCTGTTGCTGGGTGAGGATTTACTGAAGAAGAGCGAGGCGGAGTTGCGGGAATTGCGCGGGCTGCGCATGGCGATGATCTTCCAGGAGCCGATGACGGCGCTTAATCCGGTGATACGGGTCGGCGACCAGATCGCCGAGGTGCTGGAAATCCACACCGACATGAGAGCCGCCGAACGGCGCGCCCGGGTGCTCGAGGTGATGGAGGAGGTGCGGCTGCCGGATCCCGTGCAGATGGCCGATTCCTATCCCCATCAGATCTCCGGTGGCCAGCGACAGCGGGTCATGATCGCCATGGCTCTGGCCCTCGAGCCGGTGTTGCTGATTGCCGATGAGCCGACCACGGCACTCGATGTGACCACCCAGGCCCGGATTCTTGATCTGATAAAGGACATCCAGCGTCGGCACGACACCGGCGTGCTGTTCATCACGCATGATTTCGGGGTGGTGGCCGAGATCGCGGACCGGGTCGTGGTGATGCAGACTGGCCGGGTGGCTGAGCAGGGCACCAGGACGGAGATTCTGTCCCGGCCGCAAGAACCCTATACGAAAATGCTGATCTCCTCGGTTCCCTCGATGACACCGCCGGCGCGCGAGCCGATTGCCGAGGACCAGCCTGTCCTCGCCACGCGCGGACTCGACATGATCTACGGCGGCGGCAGATGGTTCGGGCGCGGTCGGATGGTGCACGCCGCAAAGAAGGTGAAACTCGAGGTGCGCCGCGGCGAAACGCTGGGCGTGGTCGGCGAATCGGGCTCGGGAAAGTCCACGGTTGCGCGCTGCATCGTACGCCTGATCGACCCGGTTGAGGGCGAGGTGCTGATCGCCGGGCACGACATCGCCACGATGAAGCAGAGCGGAATCCGGGATGTCCGGCGCGATGTGCAGATCGTGTTCCAGGATCCCTACCGATCGCTCAACCCGCGCCGCACGGTCGGACAGTCAATCGTCGAGGGGCCGATGAACTTCGGTCTCGGTGCCGAGGATGCGTTCGAGCGGGCGCGAGCGCTGATGGAGGTGGTTGGCCTCACGCCGGATGTGCTCAACCGGTTTCCGCACCAGTTCTCCGGCGGCCAGCGCCAGCGCATATGCGTTGCCCGGGCGCTCGCCATGGAGCCCAAAATCCTGATCGCCGACGAGGCGGTCTCCGCCCTTGATGTCTCAGTGCAGGCCCAGGTGCTGCGGCTGTTCGAGGACGTGCAGAAGCGTTTCGATCTCGCGATGTTGTTCATTACCCACGACCTCCGGGTCGCAGCCCAGATCTGCGATCGCATCATGGTGATGCAACACGGCGAGGTGGTCGAGCAGGGCCCGACGGCAAGCCTCTATGCCGATCCCCAGCATCCCTATACACGCCTCCTGCTCGCTGCGGCGCCAGGACACGGCACGCATTTTGCGGAAGCGCGTGTTTGAATCTGCGACAGAAATCAAAAAAAAATCAGAGAGCAGGGAAACCAACCGGATAAGGAATGATTCATGGCTATCGATGACAAAATTGCCGCGATACACGATGAAATGACGCAGTGGCGCCAGAGCATTCACAACCACCCTGAAACCGCTTTCGAGGAAGTGAACACCGCGGCCTTCGTTACCGAGAAGCTCAAGGAGTTCGGTGTTGACGAGATCGAGACCGGTATGGCTGAAACCGGTGTCGTTGCGGTGATTCGCGGCAAGGGCGAGAGCGACAGGGCGATCGGCCTGCGTGCCGATATGGACGCATTGCACGTCCAGGAGAAGACCAACACGCCCTATTCCTCGAAAGTCGAGGGCAAGATGCATGCCTGCGGTCATGACGGGCATACCGCCATGCTGCTCGGTGCAGCCAAGCGGCTCGCGGATACGCGCGATTTCAGTGGTACCGCCTATCTGATCTTCCAGCCGGCCGAGGAAGGCGAGGGCGGCGGTCGAGTCATGGTCGAGGAGGGGCTTTTCAAAAAATACCCGATGGAATCGGTCTACGGGATGCATAACTGGCCGGGTGCCCCGGTCGGGAGCATCGGTATGCGCGCTGGGCCGATGATGGCTTCCGCCGATATTTTCGAGATTCTCGTCACCGGCAAGGGCGCCCATGCCGCCATGCCGCATCAGGGCTGCGATCCGGTGGTCGTGGCGGCCCAGATCGTCACCGGGTTGCAGACGATCAGTAGCCGTAATCTGGATCCCTTGAAAGCGTTGGTGATATCGGTCACCCAGATTCACGGTGGCGATGCCTTTAATGTGATCCCTGAACAGGTCGAGATGCGCGGCACGGTACGGGCCTTCGAGGAGAAGATGCAGGACCTGGCCGAGGAGGGCATCCAGAGGGTTGCCGAAAGCGTGGCTCGATCGCAGGGTGCGGAGGCCGAAGTGCGTTACGAGCGGCGTTATCCGCCGACCGTCAACAGCGATGCGGAGACCCGGCATGCAGCCGAGATCGCCGCGCGCGTGGTTGGCGAGGAAAATGTCGCCACGGAGGTGGTTCCGGTGATGGGATCGGAGGATTTCTCGTTCATGCTGCAGGAAAAGCCGGGTTGTTATATCTGGCTGGGCGCGGGCGAGGAATCAGCCAATCTCCACAGCCCGCATTTCGATTTCAATGACGAGATTCTGCCCTTCGGCGCGAGCTACTGGGTGCGTCTGGTCGAAGACACCCTGACTGCCTGAAGCCGCAGTCATGCAGGCTTCAGGGCCTGCAAACACGGAAATTTGCAAGCAGGGGGCCTGCAAGCACGGGCAATATTTCGTGAATTGCCCGGTTTCGGTGCCTTGTGCGATTCTACACAGTCACGGGTGCTGCGGTCTCGCGGTTTGAACGTTCCCTCATTTTTCGGTCTGAACGCCTTTTGAAGCCATGACTTTGCATTCCGTCGCCGCCATTGTGCTCGCTGCCGGCGCCGGCACGCGCATGGCCTCGGATCTACCGAAACCTCTGCATCCGATTGCCGGCCGGCCGCTGATCGGCCATGTGCTCGACCGCCTGGCGCCACTCGCACCCGATCCGCTAGTCGTAATCGGATCCCCAAACGCGGCAGAATCCCTGCGTGCCGCCGTGGCGCCACACAGCGTCGCCGTCCAGGAACGTGCCGAAGGCACGGCCGATGCCGTCAAGGCGGCCCGCGAGGCGTTGAGCAGCGCAACGGAAGGCACGGTCCTGATCGCCTATGGCGATACGCCGTTTATCGAGACCGATACCTTCCGGGCCATGCTTGCACGCAGGGATGAAGGCGCGGCCGTCGTCGTACTCGGATTTCGGCCAAAGGACACAGCGAATTACGGCCGCCTGGTGCTCGAGGCCGGAAGTAGTGGGGCCGAAAGCGGCGATATCGGAAGCAACGCAGCCGGGCAAAGCGCACTCGAGCGCATTGTCGAGCACCGCGACGCCAGCCCGGAGGAGAAGGCAATCAAGTTGTGTAATTCAGGCGTCATGGCGGTGGATGCGGCGTGTCTGATGGCGCTGATCGACCGGATCGGCAGCAACAATGCCAAAGGCGAGTTCTATCTGACGGACATCGTCGCCGAGGCGTACAAGAATGGGCTGTCCTGTGCGGTGGTCGAGGGCGAGGAAGACGAGATGATTGGCGTCGACAGCCGCTGGGATCTCGCCCGGGCCGAGGCTATCTGGCAGAACCGCCGTCGTCTGCGGGCGATGGAGGAAGGCGCGAGCCTGGTCGACCCCGAGACGGTCTGGTTCAGTCATGACACTGTGCTTGGGCGCGATGTGGTGATTGAGCCCAATGTTGTGTTCGGGCCCGGCGTTGCTGTCGAGGATGGCGTTCGGATCATGGCGTTCAGTCGCATCGAGGGCGCGTATATCGCCGCCGGAGCCGCTGTCGGTCCTTTCGTCAGATTGCGGCCAGGAACCTCGATTGGCGCCGGAGCCAGGGTCGGGAATTTCGTCGAGATGAAGAATGCCGCACTCGGCCCGCGCGCAAAGGCCAGCCATCTCTCCTATATCGGCGATTCCAAGGTCGGTGCCGATGCCAACATCGGTGCCGGAACCATCACCTGCAATTATGACGGCTTCGCCAAGCACCGCACAATCATTGGCGAGGGGGCGTTCATCGGTTCCAACACCGCACTCGTCGCACCCGTGACGATCGGGGACGGGGCCATGGTGGGTGCGGGAAGCACGGTTTCCCGTGATGTGCCGGAAGACGCCCTGGCGGTGGAGCGTGCACAGACCAAGGTCCGGCCCGGCATGGCCCGCACGCTACGCGACCGGCGCGGCGTCGCGAAAGCGGAAAAGGGCGCAGAGAATGCCGTAGAGGGCAGTACGGAGAACAGCTCGGGGGAACTCCCCGGAAAAACCGCAGGAAAAACCGCAGGAAAAACCGGTGGGAAAACAAGTGGGAAAACCGGTGCGGGGAAGGACGGTGCAGGGAAATCATGAGGGAAACCGCAGGAAAAACCCGCTGGGAAACCCCGGGAAAAACCTGGGGGCAAGTTGGGGGAAAGCTCTGGAAAAAAATCCAGGAAAGCATCCGGAGACGCTGAGCGGTGTGCGGAATCATCGGCGTCATCAGCGATTCCGAGGCAACACCAATTCTGCTTGAAGGGTTGCGCCGGCTCGAATATCGGGGCTATGACTCCGCCGGCATTGCCACCATCACCGGCGGCGCCATTGCGCGCCGGCGCGCGAAGGGGAAGGTTGCCGCCCTCGGGAAGATTCTCGAATCCGACCCTGTTCCCGGCGGAACCGGGATCGGACATACGCGTTGGGCCACCCACGGTGTCCCCAACGAGGTCAACGCCCATCCGCACGCGACCGCCAGGGTTGCGCTCGTCCATAACGGCATCATCGAGAACTTCCTCGATCTGCGCGAGGAACTCGTGGGCAATGGCGCGATACTGGAGAGTGACACCGATACCGAAATTATCGTCCACCTGATCGACCGCGAGCTCGATCAGGGAAAAGCCCCGGCGGAGGCGGTCGCAGCGGTATTGCCGCGGCTTGAAGGCGCTTTCGCGCTCGTCTGCATCTTTGCTGGCGAGGAAGACTTGATGATTGGCGCCCGGCGCGGGAGCCCGCTCGCGATCGGCTTTGCCAATGGCACGGTGTGTTTCGGGTCTGACGCGTTGGCGCTGGCCAGCCTGGCCCGGGAGATCTGCTATCTCGAGGAGGGTGACTGGGCTGTCGTGTCTCGCAATGAAGCAACGGTCCGGGATGCATCCAGCGCAGAGGTGTTGCGCGAGCGTCTTCCGATGCGGGTATCTGGCGCCGCAATCGGAAAAGGTAATTACCAGCATTTTATGTTGAAGGAGATCTGCGAGCAGCCCGCGGTTATTGGCGACACCCTGCATTCGATGCTCAACCAGGCGTCGCGCACAATCACCCTGCCGCCGCTCGACATCCCGCTTGAGAAGGTGAGGTCGATTTCCATCAGCGCCTGCGGCACCGCCTTCTATGCCGGGTTGATCGGTCGCTACTGGATTGAGGATCTGGCCCGGATTCCGGTCTCCATCGACATCGCTTCGGAGTTTCGCTACCGGTCGCCGCCACTGGCCAAGGATGGGCTTGCGATCTTTGTCAGCCAGTCGGGTGAGACCATGGATACGCTGGAGGCGCTGCGTTATGCGCGACGGCAGGGGCAGCGTGTACTGTCGATCGTCAATGCCCCGGAATCGAGTATCGCCAGGGAGTCCGACGCCGTTCTTCCGACCCTGGCGGGACCTGAGATCGGGGTTGCTTCGACCAAGGCGTTTACTACCCAGCTGACGGTGTTCGCCTGTCTAGCCATGGCGTTGGCCCGCTCCCAGGGCACTGTCGGCGACGAGCGCGAAGCGGCGCTGGTCGAGGCGTTACTGGAGATCCCGACTGGCGCGGCGGAGCTTCTGGAGTGCGAGCCGCAGGTTGCCGAACTTGCCCATTTGGTGGCCAAGGCGCGGGACGTTCTGTATCTCGGGCGCGGGACCGGCTATCCGATCGCGCTTGAGGGCGCGCTGAAGCTGAAGGAGCTTTCCTACATTCATGCCGAGGCTTATGCCGCCGGGGAAATGAAGCATGGGCCGATCGCCTTGATTGACGAGGAGGTGCCGGTGATCGCGATCGCCCCGAGTACGGATCCGCTGTTCGCAAAGACGGCCGCCAACCTCCAGGAGGTGAGCGCCCGCGGCGGCCGGGTGCTGTTGATCTCGGATGTTGCGGGCATCGACCAGATGCGCCGGCAGGCCGATCTCGAGGCGGTCCTGGAGATGCCCACGGTGAACCCGTTTGTGGCCCCGATCCTCTATGCGGTGCCGGTGCAGCTCCTCGCCTATCATGCGGCTCTCGCCAAGGGCACCGATGTCGACCAGCCCCGCAATCTGGCCAAGAGTGTCACCGTGGAATAGTTTCGTTAGGGGGTATTTTGGTTTTTCCAGTGTTGTCTCGAAGCGGAATATTCACTCCAGTAACAGGACCACCATCCACCACCTGATATCCTTTACTCTCAATCTTCCTTGTCCTGATATTTGATTCCATCTCCGACTAAGAAGAGTTTGAATTGGATACCCGGAACATGTTCTTTTGACCTTTAATCATATTGGACTACGATCCTGTCCAGAATCCCCATCAGATAATCTCTGCGATCCGTATCTGAATGACCTCTCTTCTTCGGTGTTAGTTTCAGGCATAAAAAAGTCCGATCAAGAGATCTTTTTTGGATGTTTTTTGTTGAATGCGCTTATCCTCTCAGGCGTTTGGCGCGCTCTTCAATAATGGCGATAATGTCATCAAACACATCAGATACCAGCCCATCCCCGATTAAGTTTATTTTCAGGATTGGCGCGGCTTCCATCATTTTTTCTGTCATCGTTTTAATCAGTCGGTTCATGGCCGATTGTGCAACTTTGGTGTCCGCAACCAGCCTGTGAAAGTGCCTCTGATAGACATCTTTTGGTTTGTATTTGCCGCCAATCTTCATGGCCATATTTTCAGATAGGTCCGGATAGATGGTGGTGCTCAGCAAATCATAGGCTGGTGCCAACTCTGGTTTGTTGCCCTTATAGAGCAGAGAGAAATTTTTCCCGTGGGCATCAGCATTGCCAACCAGATAATTAAACAGCACCATATTCAGCAGTTTGATCTGATCCACCGCAGGACGTGCTGCGTGTTTGGCAATGACATCCTGACATGCAGTAATATTTGGGCCTCCTTCACGTTCATATTTAATCTCAGGCGAAATCCCGAGTGCCTGACAGAAATCTTCCTGATGAATGCGGGTTATTACGCCATCTGCGCCAATCTGGCGATCATAACGTTCGACCAGATAATAAGGGATATCTCCCACAAAATGTAGCGATGCTTCTGGTACATAAAGGCCGACTATTTTTGCCAACTTCATGCAAAATAATTCATTGTGTGCGCTATCTTTCACCCGCTCAATCACGGGCTTTAAAATATGCGTGGTTGGCGCACCGCCTTTGATAAGCAAGACATGCCCATCTTTGAAACCTACAGCTAACTTATCCTGCGCTCCCGCCAGTGAGAGGCGATACCCATCATCCCCCGCCAGCATTGGGCGGCGTTTGATCAGATCCAAAACTTCTCTTAATCGTTTATCGTCCAAGATTTCAACATTATCTGAAAGCTCAGATGGTGTATCACCATGCGGGTATAACGCCAAAGCTCCTGCACAATCACCCCCCACTGCTTCCAGCAAGCCGAAAGGATTTTTTTCAGATAGCCCCAAATATTTTGCCAAGCGATCCCGCACGCTTTCCTCGGGCAACAGGCCGGAGAAGAAGGCTTTAACCTGATCGCCCTTGAAGGTATCACTCTGCAACGGCAGTAAAAGCGAGATGCCGTAGGGTGCTGCATCTAAATAATCAGCGTTATAGGTAAAAGCTAAATCGCCATTATCCGTCTGCTCAAGGCATCCCGCCAGCTTATCCTGCAAGTACACATCTAACATTCGGCTCATAGCGTTTCATCACCAATTATGACATCAATCCCGAGCATCGACACAACCCCGAGTGCCTTGCCGATATGGCAGGACTCTTTGCCTTTCTCCAGCTCGCGGATAAAGCGCACGCCCACACCAGTAGTGGCGGCCAACTGCTCTTGTGTTAAGCCTTGCTCTTTGCGAGCTTGCTTAACAATAGCACCCAGTTTTCCGATCTTGTCACCTGTCATAAATCAACCCTTTCGGGATGATTGTAGCGCGACATGCAGAAAAATCAAATAAATAAACCCGTTCGGGTTTATTTTCCTTTTTCAAGCGCCGTTCTTAGCCCGGATATTTCATGAAGACGTCCGGCGGGTTGGTTGCCCGCCTCAATTCGGCTTTTCGTGGTGTCTCTGACATAGATTTCCTGCGTATTCGGACAGAGCCTGGCGTTCAGCCGGTATGTTTGGCGGCTGAGCCGGTCTTTTTGCGGATTGCGGGCAGGCGGAAGCACCTGCGCCGCATGCGTCCTGCGCATTTCCCTGAACGGTGAAGCCGGGGTCTTGCCCGGCTATTGTGGAACCAGCCGCCTTCATGCCGTACTATCGCGTTGGAAACACGGTGACGAAGGGATAACCAGTGACAAGCGAAGATGAGGACACGCCCCTACCGGTAAAGCCGACCCATGATGCGCTGTTCCGCGCCATCATTGACGACAAGGACCGCGCGGCAGCCCTTTTGCGCGATTACCTGCCGGAGCGGATCAGCGCGCAGATGGCGGACACACCGCCCAGGCGCGTTGCGGGCAGCTTTGTCGACGGGGATGCCCACCTGAAGCACAGCGACGGGCTGTTCGAGATCACGCTGAAGGGCGGACGCCCGGCCCTGGCCTACGTGCTTTTGGAACACAAATCGGTTTCAGAACCGGCAACACCCTTGCAAATCCTTGGATATATGCTGCGGATATGGCTTCGCTACGGCGATGGACAGGCGGCAAGGTTGCGCGCCCTGCCGGTCATCGTGCCGCTGGTGTTCTACCATGGGAGCCATTCCTGGAATGTGCCGCGGGTGTTCGGCGAGATGTTTGATGCGGGTGAGGATATGGCGCGCTATGTGCCGTCGTTCACTTACGAGGTTCATGATCTCGGCAATATCCCGATGGAAGAGCTGTCGCATGATCCTGACGTGATGGCAGGCCTGGCTGTGCTCAAATTCGTGAAGCACCGCTCCGATATGACGCACGAACATATGGAGGAGATACTGCGGCCGCTGCCGTTTGGTACGAATTTTGCCGGTATCGTTCTGCGCTATTTTGTGGCACGATACGAATGGACGCAGCTGGACATGGAGGCGGCCCTGGACGGAATAGACGATGAAGGAGGCAAAGCGCTGATGGGAACACTCGCAGAAACATGGAAAAAAGAAGGTAAGGCTGAGGGTAAGGCCGAGGGGCTTGCCGCCGGGGAAGCGCTTGGCCGTGAAAAAGGCCTTGCCGCCGGGGAAGCGCTTGGCCGTGAAAAAGGGCTTGCGGAAGGCGAAGCCAGAGGTGAGGCCAAATTGCTGATGCACCTGCTGGTAAAGCGGTTTGGCCCCCTGCCCGAGCCCGTGATCGCACAGATCGCGGCGGGAAGCATTGATGATCTGGATCGCTGGGTGGACCGGGTGCTTGATGCCGCTGATCTGGCGGCCGTGTTCGGGGAACGAAGGGATCACTGAGGGTTTGAAGCGACGATCCATGCTCATCACAGCCAACCAGCCCTTCGGAGAATGGAATGCAATCTTCCCCGATCCGGCAATGACGCCGGCAGCTGTCGACAGGCTCGTCCACCACGCGACAATCTTCGGGATGAACGTGGAAAGCTACCGGCGCAAAGCCGCTGAACACGCCAACGGCCCCGGCCGCCAGGTTCAAAGAGCAACACCGGCAGACATCAAACCAAATTGACGCTCTGCGACATTCAAAACCCACAAAAACCTTGATTGTGGCGGAAAAACCCGCCGCCATCACAAACGTCGCGACCAAGGATTCTCATCCTGATTGACGCGCACCTCTCACCCGGATTGTTGCGCTACACGTGCAGCGCGGGTGACGAGGCGGAACAGTTTAAGGCGCAGGTGATCCATCCCCTCTATAATGTGCGCAAAAACTGGATGGTGGGGGTGACAAAATCTCGGTGGCCGGGCGTTGGACTGGTTCTTTAGCCGTCCAATTTTCAGCACCTCTGATTTTGCGGCGCAGGCGGACATCCCGATGCCAACCGCTAAGCGCATTCTGCGCCTCGTGCGCGACAATGGGTTGCTGCGCGAGTTGCGACCCGCCAGTGGCAGGCGGCCGGCGGTTCTGGTGTTTCCGGAGCTGCTGAATATCTGCGAGGGGAGATCAGTGTTTTGAGGATCAGTTTTGCACCACCACCCGTTTTGTGGGTCGAAATTGCCGGAAAACTGACCCACAAACTATCTTGAGGTCAACAAGTGAACCATAACAGCACTGCATATTTCTGAAACGAAGAATTCATGTCCACCCTGTCCGAAGCCGATATCGAAGTCATCCCGCTGGAGCAATTCCAGGAGCAGGGCATATCTCCACGGTTCTCTATCTTGCGCTGTATTAGTTCTGGATGACATTTCCTCTCGCTCCAGCGGTGTGAGACACCTATTGCTGATCCCTCTTTGATCCCCGAGGGTCGGCACCAAACAATCCGGTGGGGTGCCCTGGCGAGGTTGCCTGGGGCGGGTAGAACGGAACGGGATGGATCCTCTTCTCGCCCTCTTTCTGTTCGCGGCCTTCATGGTCGCAACGCCCGGTCCGGCCAACCTTCTCCTGATGACGGGTGGGTCTCGCTTCGGGACCGTCCGGTGCATCCCCTTCATCTTTGGCCTGATTACCGGCAAGGCGGCGCTGAACACGCTGGTCGCGCTAGGCTTCGGGACCGTTGTGGGTGATTCCCCGCAGCTTCAGCTAGCGCTCAAGTTCGTTAGCGGTGGCTACATGATCTGGCTTGCAATCCAGTCGTGGAATTCAGTCACGCAGAGCGATCCCACCTTTCGCTTCACCTTCGCCAAGGGTTGCATCGTCCATCCGCTCAATCCCAAGGCCTGGGTCATGATCCTGCTTGCCTGGTCCGACTTCGCGCCAGCGCTGGGTTCCTTCTGGTATCAGGCGGCGGCGTGTTTCGGCTGTTTCGCTCTCGTCCAGGTGATCTTCCACGTCATCTGGGTCGGCACCGGCGAGATGATCGGCAAGGCGGTCGGGAACACCGCGTTTCTAACCCGCACGCTTGCGGTACTGACCATCCTCGTCGTGTTGCTGGTACTCGCATTCTGAACCTTTCTGCGCCCTTTCGCGCGCGGACACGAATGGGCAACGGCATTGTCGTCTTTACTTAGCTATTGCTGGCATTTTTGCCCTGCTGGCAATATCTAATGACATCCAGTGACGGCGTAGGCCGGAGAGTCCTGGCGTGTTGGGTCAGGGCGTGTCGGGAGGACAGGGCCATGAATCTCAGCGATCCAAGCCTGATGAAGGACAAATGTCTCGTTGGCGGGGAATGGTGCACCACTGATTCCGGGGCAACCGTCGATGTGGTTGATTCAGCGACCGGTGAGATCATCGGCGCCGTGCCGCTGATGGGCACCGCCGAAACCCGTCGCGCGATTGAGGCCCTCTTCGGCGGAATGGCCCTCTTCGGCGGAATGAAGGAATCCGGTATCGGACGCGAGAGCGCGACCTGCGGCATTGATGAATTCGTCGAGATAAAATATCTCTGCATGGGCGGTGTGTCGGCATGATGGCAAGTTCAACCAAATCCGCTGCGGGTAACGGCGCGGCGACGGACGGTAGCTTCGATTACGATTTGTTCGTCATCGGCGCCGGGTCCGGCGGCGTGCGTTGTGCGCGGGTGTCATCCGAGCTCGGGGCCAAGGTTGCGGTTGCCGAGGACAGGTATCTCGGCGGCACCTGCGTCAATGTCGGCTGCATTCCCAAGAAGCTGTTCGTCTATGCCTCCCATTACAGCCACGATTTCGAGGACGCCGCCTCCTATGGCTGGAACGTTGGCGGGACGGGGTTCGACTGGGAGACCCTGCGCGACAACAAGGACACCGAGATCAAGCGCCTGAACGGCGTCTACGAGAACCTTCTCAATGGCTCCAAGGTCGAGATCATCGAGGCAAGGGCGACGGTCACCGGGCCCAACGAGGTCTCCGTTGGCGACCGGACCGTCACCGCCCGGCACATTCTGGTGGCAACCGGCGGCTGGCCTGTCGTTCCCGACATCCCTGGGCGCGAGCACGCGATCACCTCGAACGAATTTTTCCACATGGAGCGTTGGCCGCGGCGCATTCTCGTCGTTGGTGGCGGCTACATCTCGGTCGAGCTGACCGGGATCCTGCACGGCCTTGGCGCCGAGGTAACCCAGCTCTACCGTGGGCCGATGTTCCTGCGCGGCTTCGATGACAACGTCCGGTCTTTCCTTGCCGAGGAGATGATCGGGCAGGGGATCGATCTGCGCTTCGATGCCAATGTCGCCTCGATCGCACCCGCTGGCAACGATCCCGGAGACGGGTTTGTCGCCACTCTCGAGGACGGCACCGAGATCAAGACCGACGCTGTGCTCTATGCCACGGGACGGTCGCCCAACACGAATGGCATGGGGCTTGAGGAGGCGGGTGTGAGTTTGCGCAAGAACGGTGCTGTGGAGGTTGACGATTTTTTCCAAACCTCGGTTCCTTCGATTCACGCCATTGGCGACGTGATCGGGCGGGTTGCTCTCACGCCCGTTGCCATCACCGAGGGTATAGCGCTTGCCCAAACCCTGTTCGGGGCAGGGAAAAATTCTGTTGATTACGCCAACATCCCGACCGCGGTGTTCAGCCAGCCGCCGATCGGCACGGTCGGCCTCTCGGAAGAAAAGGCCCGCGAGGAGCACGGGGAGGTCGATGTTTATCTTTCCGAGTTCCGGCCGCTCCGACACACCATGACGGAGAGCGGCGAGCAAACCCTGATGAAGCTCATTGTTTCATCCAAGGACGACACGGTGGTCGGGCTGCACATGGTTGGCCCTGATGCCGGCGAGATCATCCAGGGTTTCGCTGTGGCCCTGCGCTGCGGTGCCACCAAGGCGCAGTTCGACGCCACCATCGGCATCCACCCGACGGCCGCCGAGGAATTCGTCACCATGCGCACAGCGAAAGCGGCGGAATAAGGCCTGCGGCGAAATAGATGCGTAACGGAATAAGCGCGTAACGAAACAGGTGCGTAGCGAAACAGGCGCGCAGCGGAACAGATCCGATCAGGCTCCGGCCGGGCAAAGACCGACCAGGGAGTTTTAGTTCACCTGGACGGCGTCGCCCGAGGGTCGTGCCGAACTCGTTGTGGATGACGAGATCGGCGTTGGGATCCTGGTCGGTCGCTTCCCGGTTGAGAATCACGTATTCGGCGCCGCTTCGTTTGGCTATCAGCGGGAAACTGTTGGCGGGATGAACCATCAGCGACGAGCCGGCGGCGCGGGTTGCGCGCCCCGCTTCCCGCATCGCGTCCTCCAGCATTGCCTGGCCGAAGGATATGGTGGCGATTTTCACATAAATGTTCTTGCAACTCTCGCAGACTGGCAGGGTCTCGTCGACAGCGAAGCGTTCCGGGATAATCTTGAGGTCGTAGCGTTGGCTGCATTGGAGGCAATGGGCGTAGGTGGTGTTGCCATGCAGCTCGATGACCTTGGAATCGGGGATGCCGGATTCGGTACTGATCCTGGCGCCGGTAAACACGACGACCCGTTCGGCACGGTCGACGATGTCCCGCAGGTGGGCAATCCCGCAGGTGGGCAATAAGACTGCCGAGTTATTCGGCGGCGGGTGGCATCCTTGCGGTCCCGGATGTCGTGGTTCCAAAATGCGCCCGGCAACAATATCACCAGCAACGATACCACCGGTAACGATATCGATTGAGATAAGGCAGACGAGCATATGGTAAATGCGGTACCGGAAACAGGCTCTCTCGCTGGCAGGACGGGCAGAGCTGGCTGGAATGACAGTCAATGAGCGCCCGAGGCGGCAGTCGGAGCGGCGGTCGAGGTGGCGGCGGTGCCGGGGACGGTGGACGGCGCGCGACAGCACCCGTGCGGCGCGTCAAGGAACGCGTCCGAACTGCAAAGGGGCGCCCGGTCGGCTCGACGCGCTGGTTGAGCCGCCAGCTCAACGATCCGCTTGTCCAGGAGGCCAAACGACTCGGCTATCGCAGTCGGGCCGCCTTCAAGCTTCTTGAGGTCAACGAGAAAACCCCCGTGCTCCGCCCCGGCGGAGCGGTCGTTGATCTGGGCGCGGCTCCCGGGGGCTGGAGCCAGGTGGCCGCGGCCGAAACCGCATCCACAACGACATCCACATCCATAACCAATAGATCCGTTGTTGCCGTCGACCTTCATGCGATGGAGCCGATACCGGGCGTCGAGATCCTGTGTGGAGATTGCCGCGAGGATGCCATCCAGCAGGAAATTCGGGATCTACTTGGCCGGGCGGCCGACATGGTCCTGAGCGATATGGGGCCGGATACGATCGGCCATGCGGCGACTGACCACCTGCGCAGCGTGGCGCTGGCCGAGTGCGCGGTTGAGTTTGCGGCTAGCTGCCTTGCTCCGGGCGGAGGCCTTCTGGTGAAACTGTTTCAGGGCGCAGAGGAGCAGGCCTTCGTTGAGGGTTTGCGCATGCAGTATCGGCGCGTGGCCCGGGTCAGGCCTCGGGCCAGCCGGACGCGATCGCCGGAGCTCTACATTCTGGCCCTGGGTTTCCGCGGATAGAGGGGTCGGGATAGCACGTACAGCTGCAGGCCGATCCGGCGCTTTTATTGCCACTCTATCGGCGCCGGCAGGTCTGGAAGTCGAGGCGGGTAGCGTGTATGGTGCCGCCCATTCCGGGGATGAGGAGGTGGCGTTGGAGATCCAGGAAGCACTGACCTTCGACGATGTCCTGCTGCAGCCGGCAAAATCCGCCGTGCTTCCCGCCGAGACCGACACGCGAACCAAGGTCAGCCGCGGCATCGAGCTTGGCATTCCCCTGATTTCCTCAGCCATGGATACGGTTACCGAGGCGCGCTTGGCGATCGCCATGGCGCAGGCCGGCGGGATCGGCGTTATTCACAAGAATCTCTCCGTCGAACGCCAGGCCGAGGAAGTCGGCAACGTGAAGCGCTTCGAGGCCGGCATGGTGGTCAACCCGATCACGATTGCGCCCGAACAACCCCTGTCCGATGCACTCGGGCTGATGAAAGAGCACAATATCTCCGGTATTCCGGTCGTCGAGAAGAACGGCGGGAGGCTTGTCGGCATCCTCACCCACAGGGACGTCCGCTTCGCCTCGGATGCCAACCAGCCGATCAGCGAGCTGATGACCAAGGACGGGCTGGTCACCGTGCGCGAGAATGTCGAGCGCGAGGAAGCGATGCGGCTCCTGCATCAGAACCGCATCGAGAAACTCCTCGTGGTCGACGATACCGGGCATTGCGTCGGCCTGATCACGGTGAAGGACATCGAGAAGGCACGGCGCTTTCCCGACGCTTGCAAGGACGCACAAGGCAGGCTGCGCGTTGCCGCTGCGGTCGGGGTCGGCGAGGCCGGCATGGAGCGCTGCGAGGCCCTGCTTGAAGCCGGCTGCGATCTGATCGTCGTCGACACCGCCCACGGTCACAACGCCGGCGTCGCCGAGGCGGTGCGGTCGATCAAGCGCCTGTCCAACGAGGCCGAGGTCATGGCCGGTAACGTCGCGACCGCGGAAGGTGCGCGCGCGCTTCTCGATGCCGGGGCGGATTCGGTCAAGATCGGGGTCGGGCCGGGTTCGATCTGTACCACGCGGATTGTCGCCGGGGTCGGCGTGCCGCAGCTCTCAGCCGTCATGGAGGCAGCAACCGAGTGCCGACAGCAAGGCGTTCCGGTAATTGCCGATGGCGGCATCAAGCATTCCGGGGATATCGCCAAAGCGATTGCCGGCGGCGCCGACGGCGTCATGGTCGGCTCGCTGCTTGCCGGCACGGATGAGGCCCCGGGCGAGGTGATGCTCTACCAGGGCCGGTCGTATAAGAGTTATCGTGGAATGGGATCGATCGGCGCGATGGCCCGGGGCTCGGCCGACCGGTACTTCCAGCAGGAGGTCGCGGAAACCCTGAAACTGGTGCCCGAGGGCATCGAGGGACGGGTGCCCTATCGTGGGCCCGTCTCGAATGTCATCTACCAGATGGTCGGCGGTCTCAGGCAGGCGATGGGATACACGGGCACAAAAACCCTGGCCGAAATGCAAACCAACTGCCGTTTTCGCCGGATCACCAATGCCGGCCTCCGGGAAAGCCACGTCCACGATGTGGTCATGACTCAGGAAGCACCGAACTACCGCGGCGAGGGCTGACTCTTCCGCCTCCCGCGCGGGGTATCCGCGGGGTATCTCAGATTAGGTTGGGGATGTGCCCCTGGGGGATCGGGTTGGACTAAGGTTTGCCCGGGGTTTTGCCCGGGGTTTATCCAGGGTTTTGCCCGGGCGTCAGAACTTCGCCAGTAGCGTCATCAGGCGCTTGAGCTTCTCCGAGGATTGCTTGCGGTAGGCTGCAACGTCGCGGTCGCTCCAGTCATAAAAACCCTTGCCCGATTTTGCCCCGAGATCGCCCCGATTGAACATATCCTGCACCATCGGCGAGGGAGTGCGGTTGTGGTTTAGGGAGGGGACGATCGTGCGCTGTGCGGTTGCGTTCACATCAATGCCGCCGAGGTCCTTCTGTTCGATCAGGCCGGTTACGCACATTCGCGGGCCGAAGAGTTGGCGGGCGAAGCGATCGACGTCCTCGGCCGAGACGATTCCCTCGCCGATCATGTAATAGGCCTCGTGCAGGATCGCGTGCTGGAGGCGGTTGATCAGGAACCCGATCACCGGCTTGCGCAGCACAATCGCGTCCTTGCCGGAGAGTTTCAGCGCGGCGATCGAGACCTCCAGGGCTTCCGGCGCTGTTTCCTCGAGACAGCAGATCTCGACCAGCGGAAAAGCCTCGGCGGGTTGCATGTAGTGGATGGCAAGAAACCGCGAGGGATTGGCGAGCGGCGCTGCGATCTCCTCGATTGGAAGCCCCGAGGTGTTGGTCGCCAGCACCGGCGCATCGCCATAAGCTGCTTCCAGGCGCAGGAACAGCTCCTGTTTGAGTTCCATCTTCTCGGGGATGTTCTCGATCACCAGATCCGGCGCCTCTTCCGGCAGATCGGCCATCGCTTCCGCACCTTCGGGGAGATCGGTGATTTTGCTTGGGTCGCGGCTGATCACGATGGTCTGGAGGCCGGCCTGCGCGAAGCTGAGTGCAACGCCCCGCCCCATGGTGCCGTAGCCCACGACCATCACGCTCTTTGGTATGACCGCCTTTGGAGTTTTTGCCATTATTGACCTCCCGGAGATGCGCGTCGATATACGTGCCGACGCATCCTGAAACAGGCTGAACAATGCCGCATGGCAGGCGGAATCGACAGCCCAGAAAGAGCCCAGAAAGAGCCCAGCAAGAGCGCTGGTGCACCGCAGTAGCGTAGCGATAGTGCTCTTGGTAGCGCCGCGGTAACGCTCTGCAGGAGCGCATTTGTGGGCGGGCGGCGATGTATTTTCTGTTGGCCGCACGCGCGCCGGTGGGGCATATCAAGTGGGGATATACAGCAGTTTCGGGGAGGTTCTGTGCCATGTCGCGTGTGATCAAGCTTGCCGTCGGTCAGTTGGGGCCTATTCAGCGCGCCGAGCCGAGAAGATCGGCTGTTGCTCGCATGGTCGATCTCATGCGCCAGGCAGCCGATAAAGGCTCTAACCTCATTGTGTTCCCGGAACTGGCCCTGACGACCTTCTTTCCGCGCTGGTTCATGGAGGACGAGGCGGAGATCGACGCCTTTTATGAGCGCGAGATGCCGAACGAGGCCTGCAGGGATCTGTTCGAAACCGGCAGGGAGCTCGAGATCGGGTTCTATCTCGGCTATGCGGAGCTTATCGAGGAGGGTGGCCAGACCCGGCGTTTCAACACTTCCGTGATTGTCGATGCGGATGGCAAGATTGTCGGCAAGTACCGCAAGGTTCATTTGCCGGGGCACGCCGAATACGATCCCGAGCGCTCCTGGCAGCACCTGGAGAAGCGGTATTTCGAGGTCGGCGATCTCGGTTTCCCGGTCTGGGAGACGATGGGCGGCCGTTTCGGGATGTGTCTGTGCAACGACCGGCGCTGGCCCGAGACCTTTCGCGTCATGGGGCTGCAGAACGTCGAGCTGGTGATGCTGGGCTACAACACGCCGACCCTGAACTCGCTCAGCAATGACGAATCCGAGGATCTCCGCATGTTCCACAACCACATCACCATGCAGGCGGGAGCCTATCAGAACTGCACCTGGGTTGCCGGATCCGCGAAGGCCGGGAACGAGGACGGGTTCGATCTCATGGCCGGCAGCGTGATCGTGGCGCCGACAGGCGAGATTGTCGCCCAGGCGGAGACGGCGGGGGACGAGGTGATCACCGCTGACTGCGATCTCGACGCTTGCGTGTTCAACCGCGAGACGGTGTTCAATTTCGCCGCCCATCGCCGGCCCGAGCACTACGGATCGATTTCTGCGCCGATGGATAAATGACGAAACGAAGCGCGATGAAACAAGGCGCCGGCAAAACGAAACATCAGCAAAACATTAACGGGACGAGATTGTGATGAGCAGGTTCGATACGATCATCTCTGGCGGGACCGTCGTCACCGCGACCGACGCCGTGCCCTGCGATGTTGCAATCAAGGGCGAGCGTATCGTCGCCCTTGGGCATGATCTTGGCGATTCAGAGCGGGTGATCGACGCCACCGGAAAGTTGGTGCTGCCGGGCGGTGTCGAGGGTCATTGCCATATCGAGCAGAAATCCTCGGTCGGCGGCGTGATGACCGCTGATGATTTCTATTCCGGCACGGTCTCCGCCGTTTTCGGTGGCACCACCACCGTGCTTTCCTTTGCCGCCCAGCAACGGGGGGATTCGCTGCGCCAGGTCGTCGAGGAATACCACGCCTGTGCCGGGCCCAAGGCGGTAATCGACTACAGCTACCATCTGATCATCACGGATCCCACGGCCCAGGTCATGGGCCAGGAACTGCCGGCCCTGATCGCCGACGGCCTTACCTCCTTCAAGGTCTACATGACCTACGATGCGATGCGCTTGGACGATTTCCAGATGCTCGACGTGCTTGCCGTCGCCCGGCGGTACGGTGCCATGGTGATGATCCATGCGGAGAACCACGATATGATTCGCTGGCTGAGCGAGCGACTCCTGGAGAGCGGCCACAAACAGCCCCGGTATCACGGCGTCAGCCATTCCCGGATCGGCGAGGGTGAGGCGACTCACCGCGCCATCGGCCTGTCGCGACTGACCGATGTACCGGTGCTCATCGTCCATGTCTCGAGCGACGAGGCGACCAAGGAAATCAGGGCAGCCCAGGATGCGGGGCTGAAGATCTATGGCGAAACCTGCCCGCAATATCTGTTTTTGACGATCGACGACCTCGACCGGGCGGGCATGGAGGGAGCCAAGTTCTGCTGTTCTCCGCCACCACGTGACGCGGAGGCCCAGGAAGCGATCTGGCGCGGCCTCGCTAACGGCACCTTCCAGGTGTTCTCCTCCGACCATGCGCCCTACCGGTTTGACGAAACCGGAAAGCTGCATGCCGGCCCTGAGCCGAGCTTCAAGCAGATCGCCAACGGCGTTCCGGGCATCGAGTTGAGACTGCCGCTGCTGTTTTCCGAAGGTGTAGGCAAAGGGCGCATCGACATCCACCGGTTTGTCGCCCTTACGGCAACGAACCCCGCCAAGATCTATGGGTTGCATCCGCGCAAAGGCACGATCGCGGTTGGCACGGACGCCGATGTCGCGATCTGGGATCCTGACAGGGAGACGACCGTGCGCTGGGAGAATCTGCACGACGATGTCGGCTACACCCCCTATGAGGGGCTTCGCATCAAGGGCTGGCCAGTAACCGTGCTCAACCGCGGCCGGACAGTCGTAGAGGATGGGGAATTGCAGGTGGAGCGAGGCAGCGGCCAGTTCCTACCGCGTGCCCTTTCCGAGGCCGCTCGCCCGCTCGGGCGCCTGGCCCCGGAAACTGATCCCGCGCGCAACTTCGGCGCCGACATCCTCGGTACCAAAAGCGCCTGAGGAGAGGGCCTGGGGGACTCGCCCGATGCCTCGTTCGATGGCGGCCGGTTTCCCCCGGTTCTCCGTCGCGCCGATGATGGCCTGGACAGACCGGCACTGCCGGTATTTTCACCGGCTGATCAGCCGGCATGCCCTTCTTTATACCGAGATGGTGACCACCGGGGCGGTGCTTCACGGCGATCGCGACCGCCTGTTGGGCCAGGATCAGGAATGCCACTCGGTTGCCCTGCAGCTCGGCGGAGTCAGTGCTGAAGAGCTGGCCGAATGCAGCCGGATCGGCGAGGGGTTCGGCTATGCCGAGATTAACCTGAACGTCGGCTGCCCGTCCGGCCGTGTCAGCGCCGGGCGCTTCGGGGCCTGTTTGATGGCAGAGCCGGATACGGTCGCCCGGGCCGTCGAGAGTATGCGACAGGCGGTCTCGGTTCCGGTCACCGTCAAATCCCGGATTGCCGTTGATGACCAGGAGGAATGGCCGACCCTGCGCCGCTTTGCCGAGATTGTTCGCGCGGCCGGCGCCGACCGGATCATCGTGCATGCCCGCAAAGCCTTGCTGAAGGGCCTCAGCCCGAAAGACAACCGCGAGATTCCGCCCCTGCGTTATGAGCTGGTGCACCGGCTCAAGACAGAGATGCCGGAATTCCCGGTCATCATCAATGGCGGTATCGCCGGTATCAAGGATGCGGCGGAACATATCGCCCCTGGGTTTCATGCTGCCGGGAATCTTGTCCCCAAATCTCTCGCTGCCGTCGACGGCGTCATGCTCGGTCGTGCGGCCTATCGCGATCCCTATCTTCTAAGCATGGTTGATTCCCGTTTTTACGGTGTCCCGGATGCGCCGCTGTCGCGCAATGAGATCGTCGGCCGCATGATCGACTACATCGACCGGGAATGCACCGATGGCGGCTTGTGTGCGAAGGCCGTGCTCCGGCACATGGCCGGTCTCTACAAGGGGATGCCGGGTGCTGCCCGCTGGCGCCGCTGTCTTGGCGAGGCGTCAGGAGAGATTCCGGACGGGATTGCACAAATCGTCGAGCACGGTGACGGGGCTGTTGGCCGGTCTGTGCGCAGCGGCGCTGTGTCCGGGGAAGCCATGCCGGTCAAGGCTGGGGTCGGGGCTGGGGTCGGGGCCGGGGCCGGGGCTTGACGCGGCATACATCTGCCCTTGGCTTGTGCCCTTGGCTTGTGCCCTTGACCTGGCCCTTCATTCGAGGCCAGTTTCAGCCGTCGTTTCGATACCGATAAGCGATGAGGCAGTGCTTGGCACAGTAGGGTTGGTTGGGCTCGGCCTGTCCGTCGCACCAGCAGAACTCGGCAGTTCCCGGATTGCCAATCGGCCACTGGCAGGCGCGGCCGGAACGAACGAGCTTGTCTTGCGATTCGACCTGAGGTTCGTCCGGAAAATCGTTCGTGGCCGTCTGTTTCTTGATCGGAGACTGGCGCGGCTTCAGGCCGAGGCGGCGAGCCTTTCCGATGATGGCGTTGCGGGAGACGTCAGTCCTCATGCGCTGGGCGATTTCGCTTGCGCTCAGGCCATCCTTCCACAGGGTTTTGAGACGTTTGACCCGGGCGTCTGTCCACTCCATCAATCTCTCCTCAGCCTTGGTCCGCAGCCCGGTTTGTGGTGCCCAAAGGCCGAAGAGTGACCTGTTTTTGCAAGGTCGAAAGTCAACGCCAAAACCCGGAATTTTGCCGGATTCGGGGCGAAATTTAGAGTGCGCAGGGCCGGAATCCGGAGCCGAATCCGCAGCAAACCCTGGAGTTGGGTGCAGTCTGTCTAGAACCGGAAGATGCCGTTCGAGGACACTGCACGCAGACGTCGGGTGAAGACCGACAGCACCTCTTCGAGACTGCCGCTCCGCTTGAGCTGCTCGGGGCCGCTATGCACCCGGAAGTCGCATTGGCCGCTGTTGTTCTGCTTGGTGATCACGAAGAAGGGTCTGTCGAAGGAGTGGCGGAACACCGAGAAGACGGCCCGGCCACTGCGGTGGTCGATCGCGTAATCGCGCCACTCTCCGGTCATCACGCGCTGGCTGTAGATTTCGAGGAGACTGCGGAGTTCCTGGCGGCTGAACGATACATGATGGCTTCCCGAACGCCTGGCAGTGTGACGTCTGGTGAAGTTGTTGCGTCGATATTCAGCGAGGCGTATTGGTTCGCTCGACAATTCCTTCCCCATCCACAATCCGTGAGAATAGCCGATAATGATAATGGCCGGTTTCGGCCCTGATTCAACCCTTACTTAGGCTCTGCGCGGTGCAGGAAAGGGGCGTCGGGAACCATCTCCTGGGCCTGTGAAATTGCCTGCAGGCTGTGCTATGAAGTGCGCACTTGGGATATGGTGTAACGGTAGCACGACTGACTCTGAATCAGTTAGTCCTAGTTCGAATCTAGGTATCCCAGCCAGTCCCTGCCTGATTCCATAATTGCAAATGATCCCGTAAACCGGGATTGGTTCAGCTGGTGCTTCCAGTCCTCTGAGGATCAAGCTATGCTTCTCCCCATCCTTCTAACGCAAACGGATTCAGGAACTGCCGCCCCCAAAGAAGCTTGCGGTCAACCTCCGGCAACACCGCCTCGTCACAAACGGCATCCCAGTTCGCTTTGATGCATTCAATTTGCGAAGCAATAATTGAGGATGCCTGCGCTTGCGATAGCTGAAAGTGATGCGCTGCCTCCATACAGGATTTAAGACAGCTCATATTGTCGGTGCCGGAAATACGCATGGCCTGGGACGCTTCATTTCCAGCCCGTCCTTGCGGGCAAATATCATAGGCCGGTGTCAGCGTCAGCATGGCACCGTCCCAAAAGGTTGCATGATTGCGGGCATGGTCGTCTGTATTGCCGCTCAGAATGTTAAACGCCAGCCGGGCAAACAGTTCTCCCAGCGTTTGCGACGGCTCGGTGAATTTATGGCGAATGATCTCGGCCAGTTTCTCATAAGAGGCATAACGCGCCATCATTTCATCCAGGCCGAACAGGGTCAGCGCAGAAACCATGGATTTACGTGTCCACCCTGCCTCGACTTTCAGCCGGTCGAAGCGTTCAATCAGCAGGATATCCTTACCCGCCGCCTGTGTGATAGATACCGACGCAACGTTGAGCCCGCTCAACTGCGCCAGACGCATGGCGATAAATTCCGCCTTCACCACATTATAAAGGTCTGCACTTGTTGAGAACTTGGCCACATATTTGCGTTCACCGTCTTCAATCAGCGCTTTCGGGCGCGCGCCACCAATGGAGCTGCCATGAAACAGCGCCTGATCCAGATCGGGTGCAAGAGGAATGCCCTTCTCGACCCGCTCCGCTGCTTCCAGAAGTTGATCCAGCGAAGCATTCACAGCAGAGCGCGATTTATATGAGGTCGCAGAAAGCTGAAAGTCCAACGCCCCAATACGATCAGAACCGGACTCCAGCATGAAGGTCAGTTCATCCAGGTCAGCGTTGCCTGCATCTGCACCAAGCAACTTGTTCATAATCACCCGTCGTCCCCAGGCATCGGGGACGCCATCACGAATACAACCGGGCATGGAGAGACCATCCAGCAAGGGCAACGCCCCGGCCCTTAACGGCAATTCCGGCTCATAAATGGAGATCGCATCTTGGCGTTCCAGATAGCTCTTACCGTAGTTAAACAGGATATTGCCGTTGTCGGCTTCAATCTTACCCGCTACCACAGGCTCGACAGCACCGGGCAACCAAATCCAGGCAAAGGCTTCATCATATATTTTCTCCGCATTTTGCCTCTTTGCCTTAGAAATCATCGTCTACGGCCTTCCTGGGCTTGTGGATGCTTTTGGGAAGCAATGCGATCCTGTCATCCGCATTACGTATTTGACGGCGCAAAGGCGATGTTTCCGCTTCAAACAGGTTGATACCGACGAGGCTGGCGGCCTCGAACACGAGCCCGATAGCAGATGTCATAGTACCCTTCTCGATCTTCTGAAGGGTATCTCTGGAAATACCGGCGCGCGTCGCCAATTCGCTCTCTGACCATTTGCGCTGCTTTCGGGCAAGCTTGATTTCCTTGCCGAGCAAATCGGCGGCCTCGCGCGCAAGCGTCGAATAGCTGCGGGATTTGGTCATAGTCGCTACTTTCATAATGGCTACCTTGTCAGACATATATCAAGAATATGACTGATACAGCATTCATTATGGTGTTTTAAGGCTGATAACTCAAGAAGAACATGACTGCCACATCAGCCATATTTATCAAAAATGCCCGCAATAGCGGTCAATTGGTAAAACTTATCTAAAGATCGGGAAAATGCATGGGCGGCCCTCAGGCCGCCTCCTGTTGTCGGGTTTGCAGTGAAATCAGAAATCCGTTGCCCTAGCTGTAGCTGCCTGATCGGCTGCCGTAAAGATGGCTTTCTCGTCAGCTTTCAGAGCCGTGAGCCAGCTATCGATATAGGTTGCATGATCCGTTCACGGTTCATTGGTGATCCCAAGATCGGCGCACAGGAATGCAACCCCCAGTTCGGCCATAAACTCTTCCACGGCATAGGCTTGATCGCCAAAGCGTTTACCGAATTGACGGTCACACCGATGTTTCGCGCCGGTCCAGTGGGTCAGTTCATGAAGCAGGGTTGCGTAGTAGCTTTCGGTAACAGTGCTGGTATCCGAACCTTGAAAGCGTGTTTCGTCCGACATCTGGATAAAATCCTCCGTGTGCCGATAAAAGGCGCGTTGGCCACCATGTCGGATATCTGCGCCCATAGCGTTCAGAAACCGTTCCGCCATCTGGCATCGTGAAACTCAAGGCATCGGCCAATGCGCCTTCCTTCATGCCGGTTTCATATGCTCCCTTGACGTGAAGATCGAAGGCCCACCATTGGCGCTGGCAGGTATGCGCCGCCGCCAGGGCGATTTCGACCCACCCGGCTGGTACTGTGGCGGCGCCGACAATGCCCGAAACACCCTGCCGGTAAACCTGCGCTGCGTCGTAGTCGGGCAGGTGGGTCTGCCAATGCTCCCAAACAAAAGAGAACACGTCGCCGCCATGAGCGAAGGCGGCCAGCTTCAGGGCAAGCTCCAGATCCCCCTCGGAGCCGCCGCTGTCCCGCCAGCGGCGAATATGATGGGTTGCAATCGCATCGCGTTTGGAGATCTCGATCGTGAGCCCTACGAACTCTCTGGGCTGCTCGCCAAGTGCCTTGTCACCAAAGGCTAGGGCCGAATATGTCGCGTCATACGCGTCAAGCAGTGTCGGAGCGGCAACGGCCAGCAGGCCATGATGGGGCAGCAGATATCCGCGTGTTGAACGTATCTCGGACAACCGAGCCTCAACTTCGGTCCGTGCGGCGCGACAATCTGGGTGAGAGGGGCGCGTGGTCGGCAACTGGTTTTCGCTTTCGCTCATCTCGAAACATTCCCTCAACTGTGGGTCGTGGCGTTATGGGAAAGATACTGACAGGCGCGCCTGTGGTGGCTGATGACTCTGCAGATGATCTTGCAGACCTTGGGTCGATTCAGGTTTTGCGCGGTGTGTCGGGCGGAATGGGTTCCATATAGGGGAAGCGGGCCAGCCCCTTGGTCATCGTGGTGTCGGTATCGACCGCGCTGCGGACGAATTCCTTCGATGCATCCCGGTAAGGCTCGTAATCCCATGGTGCGCGGCTGCCCTGGAGCAGTACGCGCTGAATGAAGTGCCGGCGCTTCTGGCTGGCGATGATGTCCTGTTTCATGGTGGCCGGATCCCACCGCGACAGAATATCGGCCAGCATGTCCTTCTCGATCTCGGTGTGAGTCGGATTGCCGCAGAGGTTTTTCAGTTCCTTCGGATCGTTATTGAGATCGAAGAGCATGCCCGGGTCATCTTCGCAGTAAACGTATTTGTACCCGTTTTTCCTGAGCATCAGGCAGGGTGCATAGATACCTTCGCCGGTGAACTCCATCATGACGTCGTCCGGCCATGCCGGATCGTCAGCGTGGAGCAGCTTGACGAGGCTGTGACCATCGATCGGATCGATGACATCGGGTGGTGAACCGTCGGTCGCCATGTCGAGGAAAGTTGGCAACAGGTCGACGAGTGAAACACCGCGTTCCTCGACATGTCCCCGGACTGCACCCGGCTGGGAGACGATCATCGGCACGCGGACCGACCACTCGTATGGGTTGAACTTAAACCACATGCCGCGCTCGCCCATCATGTCGCCGTGATCGGCGGTGAAGACAATGATCGTGTTGTCCGCAAGGCCGGTTTCCTCGAGCGCGGCAAGAAGCTTTCCAACTTGATCGTCGACGTAGCTGATCATGCCGTAATAGGCGTGCCTCGCGATACGGATCTGGTCATCGTCGACTTGGTGCTCATCCTGGCGGATCAGGTAGTAGTAGCGCTGGCTCCACGGATCTCGGTCTTCGACCGGGATGAACGGCACGGACGGCAGGTCGATCTCGTCGGGATCGTAGCGGTCCCAGTATTCCTGGGTAATGGTGAAGGGGTTATGCGGGTGCGTGAACGACGCCGTCAGGAAGAACGGCCGATTGTCCTGATCGCGCGCATAGTCGTAGATCTTCTGGACCGAGGTGAAACAGACCTCGTCGTCATAGTCGAGCTGCAGGGAGCGCTTGCACAACCCCGCCTCGACGACGCCGCGCAGGCTCATGACTGATGGCGCGAAAGGATAGCCGGTCTGGCTCCAATCCGGAGTCCAGCCAAAATCGGAGGGATAGATGTCGGTGGTGACCCGCTCTTCAAAACCGTGCAACTGGTCGGGGCCGACGAAGTGCATCTTGCCGCTAAGGCAGGTTTTGTAGCCAAGGTTGCGAAGGTAATGGGCAAAGGTCGGCACGGCTGCCGGGAATTCGGAGGCGTTGTCGTAGGCACCGATGCGCGATGAAAGCTGTCCTGCCATCATGGAAAACCGCGATGGCGCGCAGACAGGATTGTTGGAATAGGCATTCAGGAAGGTCGTGCCCCGGTCTGCAAGGCGTTGCAGGTTGGGGGTTTTGACGACCTTGTGTCCGTACATGGGAAGCGCCGGGCCGGCCATCTGGTCGGCCTGGATAAACAGGATATTGGGTGCGGACATGGTTTGGCTCTCTCTATACGCTGGTTTTCTGTTCGGTTTTTCGGTTCAGTTTCTGAGTTCAGCTTTTTTCATGGGCTGCTGCGGTGCCGGTATGTTGTGACGATAGGAATTGATCAGGTTCGTCGTTGTACGGTCGCGAATGTCAGTGATCCAGCGACCCCGCCGTTCGCGATGTTCGGGACTGTGCCAGAGATTCCGGATCTCTTCCGGGTCTGCGTTCAGGTCGTATAGCTCGCCATCATCTTTGCCCATATACCAGACGCATTTCCAGTCGCGGTCGCGGCGCGCGACGATGAGCTCGGCGCCGGTTTGAATGTGATCGCGGGCCAGTTCCGAGTAGACGATGCCGTCGCCGGGTTCGACCGCGGTATCACGCAGCGTCGGCCACAGCGATGTTGCGTCCCAATCCGCCGGGATATCGACGCCGCAGGCTTCCAGAATAGTCGGCGCGATGTCCATCAATTCCATGGGCGTGTCGGTTTGCGCGGTTTTGCCGATACGGCCGGGCGCCCAGAAAACCAGCGGCACGCGCAGTACCGTGTCGTACATGGTCCATTTCTGGATATGGCCGTGATCACCAAGCGCATCGGCATGGTCGGAGGTGAAAATCACAATGGTGTTGTCGATATCCACGGTGTTTTCCAGGGCTTCGAGAATCTCGCCTATCTTCTGGTCGATCATCGTAACGTTGGCTGCGTAATAGCGGCGCATGCGCAGGATATCGGCCGGGTCCGGCAAGTACTGCCACTGGATGGAATCAAAATTGAAATCGATCATGTTCTGGCGCAGCTGCGTCTGCACCCAAGGCTGGGCTGCGAGTTCCGCCTCGGTGACTTCCGGAACCGGTATATCGGCCCCCTGGTACATCTCCAGGAAACGCGGCGAAGGGTCGTAGGGCGGATGCGGTCCCGGAAAACCAACCTGCAGGAACAACGGCGCCTCGGCGGCCCGGTCTTCGAGCCACCATTTCGCCGTATTGCCGACGAAGAAATCAGAGTGCAGTTCTTCGTCGTGCTCCCAGGCAAAGCAGCCGAGCGCTTTTTCGTAGGCATCCGGATCGGCGGCAAACCGGTTGTAGCGTGACGGCTTGACGACGTTGTGGGATTTCAGGGCCTTGTCCCATTCGTCGTAGAACGCGCGTGGATGTTCGTCCAGGAACAGCGGGCGGTCCTTGTTCTCCACCGCAAAGCGCTGATGGAATCCGCCCATCGTGTGATAGGGGTTGATGTGCATCTTGCCGATGTTGACGCAGTGATATCCCGCGTCAGCGAGCCACTGCACCCATGTTGGCTCCCAGGGCTGGAAATTGTGAAAAACGCCGGTTTTGTGTGGATACCTGCCGGCAAACAGGCTGGCTCGCGCCGCAACACACACCGGGGCGTTTACAAAACAGTTTCGGAACGAGACCCCTTCGCGGACCAGCCTGTCCATGTTGGGGGTGTGCATCCAGGACGCTCCCAGCGCGGCAATGGAATCGAACCGCTGCTGGTCGGTCATAATCAGGACGATATTCGGTCTATCGGCCATTTTTCAATGATGGGAAGGTCAATAACGGGGCAGGGGTCGAAAAGATGTCGGATCCGGAGCCGCTTGCGGCTCCGGATCCGACGATCGGACACGTGAGACGATCGGGCACGTGATCAATTGCACGCGATCAGTTGGATGTTCGCTTAACGAAATCTTCGATGCCAGGCACGCCCGCCTCGCGGTAATAGCGCAGTGCGCCCGGATGCAGAGGTGCGCCAAAACCGTTGAGAACAGTACCTTTGTTAACACGGCCCAACGCTGGATGTACGCCTTTCAGCTTGTTCAAGTTGGTCATGATGGCTTTCGTCATCTGATAGACGATCTCTTCCGGCACCTTGGCAGAAATGACCATTGCGTTGCCGAGGCCATAGGACGGTGTCGACGCGCCGACGCCCTTATAGGTGTTCGCCGGGATTGATAAGCGGAAATATGGCGGGTACTTCTTGCGGAGATCAGCATAAAAAGCGTCCGGGATCGGCAGCAGCTTCACCTTGTGCTTGGAGGTAAGCTTGATCACCGGCGGTAACGGAAAGCTGCCGTTCCACAGTGCCGCATCGAGATTACCGTCGGCCAGCATGTTGGCCATGTTGCCGAGACGAACCCGGAAGTCCTTGAAATCCTTGCCCGGCGTGAGCCCCAGCTGCGTCATCAGAGCGTCGGCATCGAGCATCGAGACGCCGCCTGGCTGACCCATGCCGACGCGCTTTCCCTTCAGGTCGGCAAGGGTTTTTACAGGACCGCCCTCAAGGGTGATGACGTGCATGGCCACCGGCGCGATGGAAAGCCAGCTCAGGATCTGCCCCGGCTTGGAGCCGCTGTATATCCCTTCCGCCTTCCAGGCGCCGTATGAAGAAAGCGTTGTCGCCATGGCAGCTTCGAGGTCTCCTGAGCCCAGGAGCTTGACGTTGGCCACGTAGCCCTTGGTTTCCTCGGCAGTCATCTGGACGTCCTTGACGTTCTTGTTGACGATATCAGCGATGCCAGCCGACCAAGTATAGGCGGTGCATCCCACTGGGCAGGAGCCAATGGAAATCTGCATTTTCGCCGCAGCGGAAGATATTCCGGCTGTGGCGGCCAGCGCTGCCACTGCGGCGGCGACGGCTATGGTTTTAAAACGGTTTGTCATCTCGACTCTCCATGTTTCGTGTGAGTACAGGTTGGTTTGACCAGTTGTCTTTGTTCTGCAGTCACCCCTGATCATGGTGCTGCGAGTATGCCGAGGAGCCATCAGGACTCCTCGATCTTGGGGGTTTCCGCGACGATCGATCGGTGGCGGATCCACTGGTACAGGCCGATCAATCCGATCAGACCGATACTGAGAGCGGCGCTCTTCGTATCCGGCAGCATCAGCAAAAGCCCGGCGACCACTGCGATGGCGCGCTCGGCGATCGATGCCCGGTGGAGCACCCAGCCCTGGATGGCGATAGCGATGGCGCCGGCGCCTATGCACGCTGTAATCGCGGCTGTTGTGATGGTCAGCACATCACCAATCCCGATGAGGGCCGGGTTGATCACAAAAAAGAACGGTACGATGAATGCCGCTATTCCAAACTGCACGGCAGTGAGCGCGATCTTGAAAGGATTGGCGCCTGCCAGGCCCGCCGCTGCATAGGCCGCCAGTGCCACGGGCGGCGTGATTGATGACAGCATGGCACCGTAAAAGACGAACAGATGCGCAGCCAGCAGGTCGACACCCATCTCGACCAGGGCCGGGGCCACCAGCGTGGAAACCAGGATGTAGGCTGCTGCGGTGGGCAGCCCCATGCCGAGCAGCAGGGACGCTATCAGCGTGAGGATGAGTGCGACGATGAGATTATCGCCGGCTACGGCAATGATCAGGGAACTGAATTTCAATCCCAGCCCTGTCACCGTGATGACACCGATGATGATGCCTGCTGTGGCGCAGGCGGCGGCAACAGGCAAAACGGCGTTTGCGCCGTCGATCAGGCTTTTCAGGATTTTCCTGGGAGTTAGCCAAGTCGAGCGTCTGGCGTAGCTGACGACAACGGTCGTCACTATGGCCCAGAACGAGGCGTACATCACCGAATAGCCGTAGATGAGCATGTAGACGAACACCGGCAGCGCCAGTAGCAGATGGCCACCACTCAGGAAGGTGGGCAGCAGCTTCGGCATGTTATCGCTGTTCAGCCTCGGGATATCGTTTTTCACGGCTTCGAGGTGCACGACGGCGAACAGGACGATGTAATACAGGACTGCCGGCAGAATCGCGGCCGTCGCAATTTCCGTGTAGGGGCGCTCCGTCAGATCTGCCATGATGAAGGCGGCAGCTCCCATCACCGGTGGCATCAACTGTCCGCCAGTGGAAGCCACCGCCTCTATCGCGCCCGCGACATGCGGCCGATACCCGTTGCGCTTCATGAGCGGGATGGAAATGGTGCCGGTTGTTAGCACGTTGGCCACGGCAGTGCCGGAAATCATGCCCATCAGGCTGCTTCCGATGACTGCGGCCTTCGCCGGCCCACCACGGGATCGCCCGGTGGCACCGGTCGCGATGTCCATGAGGACACGCCCGGCGCCGGAGCGCTCCAGCATGGCACCGAAAATGACGATCATGATGACAAAGGTGGCGCTGACGCCGAGTGGCGTGCCGAAGATACCACCGCCACCAAGGTAGAGATGCCCGATGATGCGTGTCATGGAATAGCCGCGATGGTGAAACAATCCCGGCAGGTACGGGCCGACAAAGGCGTAGATCAGGAAAACAATGGCCAGGATCACGATCGGCCAGCCGATCGATCGCCGCGTCGCTTCCAGCAGCGTTACCACGCAGACAATGCCGAGCCAGTATTCGATATCCGTCAGCTCACCCCAGCGGCCCGACACCTCATCGAAGAACACGACGTGATAAAGCAGGACCCCGACGCCCAGAAGAAGCCAGACGGTATCGATGAGGATCTCGTGAATTCGGGTGGATTTCCGCGACAGGGCGCCATGCGCGGTAAAGATGAGGAAGATCACCAGTGCTAGGTGAAAGCTGCGCTGGAGCATGTCCGAAAACACGCCGAAGAAGGCGGAATAAAGGCTGAATACTGCCAATACGACAGCAACGGCTCGCCGACCGTATTCGACGGATTGTACGAGCACACTCATGCGACGCTCAATGCTGCCGCAACGGTCCTCAGTGATGCCGCGGCGATGTCCGGTGCGACAAGAGATTTGATGTCGGGACGATGTGAATAGACGAAATGATCGAGCGCCGCGAATCCGGCAGCGGACAGCGGCGTGATGCGGCCGGCCCGAGGCGGTTCACTCCGCCTCAGAACTTCATATCGAAATGAGCCTTGAGACCCCAAGCCTCATAGCCGCCTTGCCCGATGCCGTCATAATTGGCGGAGAGCGACAGCCGCGTGCCATCGGGTCCGGTCATGTTGATACCGGGGGCAACCCGCGCGCGCCAGCCATCCTCAATCCCGCTGTCCGTGCCTATGAGGCCGCCGCCCCCGCTGGTGTTGGCGTGGCTGTAGATCGCATCCAGCGAGATCGTGGGTTCATAGCGCCCGCCGTTGTTTCCGAGGAACTGCGTCGAGATCGTCGGGCCAAACTTGAATTGCCCTTGCGAGACCGTCTGGCTCGGGATCGCGCTCCCCAGCGTGTTGGTATAGGCGTTCTGCTTGTCGGTCAGCCAGGACAGGCCAGCATTGGGCCGGATGGTCCACCGGCCTTGGATAAACTCCCCGGTGAGGCTGATATCTGCCAGCCAGCGGGTGGAGGTGAAGCTGTCGGTATAGGTGTTCACCGGCGTGACGTCGTTGTTTGACCTACCTCCGGACACACGGGCGTCGAGATAGAGATTCTCTTGCAATCGCGCGGTCACGTAAGGGCCAACCATCCAGCCCTTGCCTTCGGTTCTGGCGTCCTCGTCGCTGTCGTCGGTCAGGCGGTCATATTGCAGCGCCCCGCCTACCAGCAGGTCGGGGGAAAGCAGGTAGTCAGCCCCCAGATGGATGATGGCAAAGTCACCGCTGGAACCGGCACTGCCATCGAACTTGTGGAAGCTGCCCTCAAACCAGAAATCAAGGCGGCGGCCCTCATGGGTGGCCGTACCGCCTTGCGACACCTGCAGGTGATCGGCTGCGCGGGTGATCTGATCCAGACTGGTGGCGAAATTGTAATTTCCCGAGTCAAGGCTACGCAGGTTGAACTCAAAGGGCATGAGTTTGCCGACCTCGCCGGTGGCGAAGCTCAACTGTTCTGATCCAACGCCGCGCTGTAACCGGTTAATCCGGCGCGATGCATCGGACTGGTTGGCCAGAAGGAGCCGGATGCGGGTTTCCAGAAAATGGTTGATGGTCTCTACCGTCTTTTGAACCGAGGCGTCCGTACTCACCGAGATGGCCACGGTATCGGTATCCTCCGCGCCTGCCGCATCTCTCACGGTCAGGGCGAACTCAAACTCTCCGTCATCCGCAGATTGGCGGGTTGGTGCGATGAAGGTGGCAGTGATGGTGTCCGCTCCGGTCAAGGTAACGGTCGGTGCGTCATTCTTCACCTGCGCCCATGCATAGGTCCGCCCGTCACCGTCAAGACCGGAACTGCCGCTACCGTCAAGAGTGACTTCCTCGCCCTCGTTCACGGTCTGATTATCCCCGGCATCAGCGGTCGGCGGCAAGTTCGTCACCGAGATGGTCACCGTGGCGGTGTTAGACCCGCCTGCCGCATCGGTCACGGTCAGAGTGAATATCAACTCTCCGTCATCCGTCGCCTTGCGGATTGGCGCAGTGAAGGTCGGGGAGATTGCCGTGGCGTCGTTCAGGGTGACATCCGTGCCGTTGGTCTGGGTCCAGAGGTAGGTCCGCCCGTCACCGGGAAGACCGGAACTGCCGCTGCCGTCAAGAGTGACTTCCGCGCCTTCGTCCACGGACGTGCCCCCGACGACGGTGGCGACAGCGGTGGGCAGCAGGTTCGTCACAGAGACGGTCACCGTGGCGGTGGAAGTTTCATTTTCTGAATCGGTCACGGTCAGGGAGAACACCAGTTCTCCGTCAGTCATCGTCTGGCGCACTGGCGCAGTGAAGGTCGGGGAGATTGCAGACGTGTCATTCAGGGTGACAGTGGTTCCGCTGGTCTGTGCCCACGAATAGGTCAGTGTGTCGCCCGTGCCGGTGTTCGGGTCGATGTCCGGGTCTGAGGTGCCGCTGCCGTCAAGGGTTACGGTAGTAGCGCCCTCGTTCACGGTTTGATTTGAACCGGCACTGGCCATGGGGGGGGCATTGGCCGCGCGCACCTCCGCCGTGGCGGCACTGGTCCGGCTTTCCTGCCCGCCACCGCCATCAGTGAAGCTGGCCGTCACGGTGATCACTTTGCCGATCTCGGCCGTCGTCAGGGTGTAGGTGCTGGAGGTCGCGCCGGAAATATCGGCGCCATCCGCCTGCCATTGGTAGGTGAACTCGGGGGGGACACCTTCGCTGATTATCTCGAACCCATTGGCATCGTTAATAATATTGGTGTTCGCCGTCGCCGTCAGTTCCTCATCCTCGATCAGGTCACCGGAGATGGTCGGGGCACCGGTCGCCTCGGTGTTGGTCACGGTAATGTTAAAGGGCAGTGAATCCGTGTCTCCGTCCCCATTCGTCACGGTGTAGGTCAGGTTAAACGCCCGGGTTCTCTCGGTTCCTGTCGGCGTACCAGACAATCTGCGGTCAGCAGAATTGAAGGACAATCCATCGGGCACGGAACTGAGTGAATAGGCATTGGTAAGGGTACTCGTCACTGACCCGGGCCCGTCCAGTGCTGTGGGCAAAGTCAGATCAGTAATTTCATTGCCCGCGCTGTAGGTCTGATTATCAATGGTTGTTCGAAACAGCGGTCTGACAAAGATGCGGACGTCATCAGTGTCCTCGCTGGTGGCCGGGTGCGCTGCGTCACGAACGCGCAAGATGAACGTCAGCGAAGCCGGGTCAGATGCCGGTATCGAGTCCGGGATGGTGAACGTTGGCTGTGCTGCTGTCGTACTGCTTAAAGTCACAGTGGGGCCGGCAGTCTGCGTCCAGAGGTAATTCAGGTCCGAATTATCGCCGTCGGGGTCGTCACTGCCCGTGCCATCAAGGGTGACGAGGGTGCCCTTGTCGGCCCTCTGATTATCCCCGGCGTCAGCGGTGGGCGATTCATTGTGGTTGCGAATAGTTATACTGGCGGAGTTGATAGCCGGTCCGGCAGAAGTGCTCCCAGAGACCTCAAGGCGAACGCCAAACGTAGTGCCATTTGGCACTGAGAGGCTCGCAGTGATGGTAAAAGTTGACTGATCCGTACTGGAAAAGGTAACCCCTGCCGGGGTACCCGCAGCGTTGGGATGCTGCCATACGTATGTGAAGGGGCTAGAAAGGCCGGAGATTAAAGCAGCGGTGAGAGTCAGGGACTCTCCAGCATCAAACGTACGGACATTTGTGGCCCCGCTTCCTTGAGGATTAATCGTAACACTCTGCGCACTGGCCCCGGTTGCCGAGAACGCCAGCACCAGCAGAACCGCCGCGCAGAACGACGCCATGGCCATGAAGGCTGTTGCCCCAAAACGAGATAACAACGGGAAAGATTTTAAGGTGGTCATGAACGTCTCTCGCTTCGTAACGGTATGATTTTTCGGTAGCCTATCAAATTCAACACATCAATCAAGAGGTGATGCGGGGGGAGGCTATATTAAACCTGTTGCGCAATAGCCGATTTTCAGCGATGTTTATGGCTCAATGGAGAGTGAGGACTTGTCTATGAGGGTTTTGAAGGTTTTGCGGGGGCGCGCTGATTTGTTTTTCCGCCTTTCAGGTATCCGTCTTCAGGATTTCGAGGCATTGGTTGTTGTTCTTCATCCGATCTGGCTTGAACGTGAGCACCACCGGCTTTCACGTGAAGACAGACAACGCGCGATCGGTGGCGGGATGAACTACCGTTTGGAATTTGCCGAGCAATTACTGCTCTGCTTGATGTATTATCGCACCTATACCAGTCAGGCCTTTATGGGTCTTCTGTTCGATGTCTCGTCCCCTACGGTTTGCCGTCGGATTGCTGCCATGACAGAATTGATGGCAGGACATTTCCGGATGCCGGAGCGCAAGATCAGGCTGTCGGCGTCAGAGAGGGATGACCTGCTTTACCTGATGATTGATGGCACGGAGCGTCCGGTTCAACGCCCGAAAAAGCTCTCGCATCGCAAGGCGAAGTATTCCGGCAAGAAAAAGCACCACACGGCCTCACATCAGATCATCACCGATGACAAAAAACGGGTTCTGGCGGTTGGTCCGGCGCAACCCGGGCGCGCACATGACAAGCGTATCTACGACGAGGCGCGCGTGGATAAGCCACCGGGTGTGCTTGTACCTGGTGATCTCGGTTATCTGGGAACATCGCTTGAAATCCCGCTCAAAGCCTCAAGGAACCACCCCCTTACGGACGAACAGAAAACTTACAACGCTTGGCACGCAAAGCTACGTATCGGCGTGGAGCACGGTATTTGCCGCATGAAAAAGTTCGGAGTATTTGCCGAAACTTACCGCGGCAACCGGCAGGAAAACATGATTGCCAAGAACGTCGGGGCGCTGGCAAACATGAATTTGAAAACAACCTGACCAAATTCGGTAAGGATACATCCGTTCTCAACTACCTGATGTTATTGTGAATCAGGTCTAGTAATGGGAGATATACCCAAAAGTCGGTGGCGGCTGTTTTCAGGCGGCGATTTGAATTTGCTTGATGCCGTCTTTGAACTCAACCCCCCGAATGACCTCGGGCAGACGGTTTGGCCCGGATATTCTCCGCCATTTCTTTTCCGCTGACGTCATCAGCCTGAATATCGTTGCCAGCGCGGTCTTTCGGTTCAGGCACCCCCTGGTTTTTCGGGTGCGGTTTCGGATGATTTCAAGGCGCGTGTTGCACTTGAAGCGATCCGTGAGGAGCTGACGTTGTCGGAGTTGGCGAAGAAGGTTTGAGATGGTCCCACATTGTTGGACAGTCTGACAGCTTCGCCAAGGTGTATTCCGATTGCTGATCATGCCGTCAGAATCCTGTTTATCAGATTTCCTTGCTGTTGTTGAGCCTGTGGATATGATGGGCAAGGCGATAGCCTTGTCCATCATATCCACAGGGTTGGTGTCGCTGCCGAGCGCATAGGCTTCCGCCGGCGTCCGGCCGCCGAGCGCGGAATGGGGACGCTCGATGTTGTAGAAGTCAATCCATTCGGCGATGACCCGCTCGGCATGGAATCCGTCGGTCAGTTCATGCAGGTGGACCGCTTCGTATTTGAGCGAACGCCAGAGCCGTTCGATGAAGATGTTGTCCATGTAGCGGCCACGGCCGTCCATGGAGATCCCCACCTCGGCATCCTTGAGGGCGGCAGTGAAGTTCAAGCTGGTGAACTGGCTACCCTGATCGGTGTTGAAGATCTCCGGCCTACCGTAGGTGTCGAGCGCCTCGTTCAACGCCTCGATACAAAACCCGGCGTCCATGGTGTTCGACAGCCGCCAGGCCAGGACGTGGCGGCTCGCCCAGTCCATGATCGCGACCAGATAGAGGAGGCCGCGACGGACCGGGATATAGGTGATGTCGGCGCACCAGACGTGATCCGGCCGCTTGATCGCCAGTCCCTTGAGCCGGTACGGATAAACCCGGTGCTCCGGGTCGGGCCGGCTCGTCCCCGGTGCCTGATAGATCGCCTCCAGCCCCATCAGGCGCATCAAACGCCGTATACGGTGACGGCCGACGAAGATACCCTCGCGCCGCAACCGGCGGGCCATCTGACGGCTGCCGTAGAACGGATACTTCAGGAACAACGCGTCAATCCGCCGCATCAGCGCCAGGGTCTCGCCACTCTCGCCCTTCGGCGCGTAATAGAACGACGACCGGCTGATCGACAGGATATCGCATTGACGGCTCAAGCTGAGATCCGGAACGTCGCGGCCCACCATCGCCTTGCGCTCCATCCGGCTCATCGCTTGAGCCCCCTGGACAAAAAATCCCTTTCCACCGTCAGTTGCCCGATCTTCGCGTGCAGATCGTGAACCTCGCCCTCAAAGTCCCGGCGCGCCTGATCGGCGCCGTTCGAGAACACCTCGCCCAGACCGTCCATGGCCTGGCGCTTCCAGGTGCCGACTTGATTGGGATGGACCTTGTGACGGGACGCAATCTCCTGGATCGTCTTGTCGCCCCTCAGCGCATCCAGCGCCACCGTCGCCTTGAACTCAGACGTGAACTTCCGTCGCCTCGTCATTTCGTATTCCTCCGTAACCGGTGGAATACACCTTAACCCACTGTCCGATTTTCCGGGACCACCTCAGTTGGCGAAGAAGTATGGCGTACATGCCAACCAGAACAGTACGTGGAGGCGTGCGGCGATCGAGAACATGTCGTCGGCGTTTGAGCGTGGTCGTCGCGCGCTGATACGCCCAGTTTCGCTGATATCGAGAAGCTGTATTCAAAGATTGGGCAGCTTGTGGTGGAACGGGTTTTTCGAGAGCCTTTGGCGTAACTTTAAGGAGAGAAGGCCAATCAATCTGAGTCAACGTATTCGAGGGGGCTGTAATTACCGAGAGGCAGGATACCTCTCTTGAGGCGTGGCGATAGGTGCGTTCGCGTTTTGATTTGTATTGTGACGGGGAGATAAATTTTGGAACTTTGGGGCACTGCCACCAGTGCACCGCGTGGAATCACGAAGGCCGCCGCCGAGGCGGAAGCTGGAGGCTGGACTGGCCTCAGCGTCGTCGATTCCCAGAACCTTTCCGGTGATGTTTTCGTTGCCTTGGCAATGGCCGCGACGGCAACCCGGCACCTGAAGCTGCAGACCGGTGTCACCAACCCGATAACGCGCACGGCCGCTAACCTCGCAGCCGCAGCCGCGAGCGTGGATTTGGTATCAAAGGGGCGGATGGAGATTGGGATCGCACGCGGGGATTCGGCCCTGGCTCATATCGGCCGTGCCCCGGCGCGTCTTGAACAATTCGAACGCTATCTCGGGCATCTCCGCACCTATCTTTCGGGTGGGCATGTGCCGTTCGAGGAACTCACCGATATCCCGCTGAAAGCCGCCCCGCTGGTCTCGGCGCTAAACCTCGCCGAGACCCCGAAAGACAGCCACATCGCCTGGATCGCCCAGGCTGGCGGCCGGCAGATCCCGATCGAGGTTGCAGCAACGGGACCTAAAGTGATCGCCCTGGCGGCACGAACCTCGGACCGGGTGATGCTCGCCCTCGGGGCGATCCCGGAACGCCTGCAATGGGGAATGGATCTCGCCCGGGAAGCGCGGCGGAAGGCTGGACTCGACCCTGACGCCATCAGTTTCGGCGCCTATGTCACTGTCGGTTGTCATGCGGATCCAGCCGCTGCGCGCGACATCGTGCGGGGCGCGCTTTCGGTTCAGGCACGGTTCGTGGTGATGCATGGCAAGACGAGCGGTCCGCTCACTGATAGCCAGAAGGATGTCATGCACAAGCTGCGCGATGGCTACAACATGAACCAGCACAACCGGGCAGAATCAGAACAGGCGGGCATCCTGACGCCCGAGTTCATCGACGAATACGCCATCACCGGAACGCCCGATCGCGTTGCGGAACGGCTGCAGGATCTTGACGGGCTTGGAATCGAGAAGCTGGTTATGAACGGCACCCGCTATGGCATCAGTGCCGAGATCGACGAATCCCGCGAGCTTATCGAGCGGGAAGTGCTACCACAGCTAACCCCGGCAGAGGCATGATTGCGGCCGGAGTCAGGCGGAACGATCGATCGCGCCAGGCAAGATAGCCAGAATAGAGCTCAAGGCGGTGTTGGATTGTAGCTTCGGGGAAACGGCGGCGAGGATGCTTGGAGATTGTAGTCAATCCGCCGTGAAGCTCCTGCATGGTTGCCGTGGCTACCCGGTGAATTTCATCAAGAGGCCAGAACAGGTCATGGCACTCGACCGCCTTGTTTTCGGCGAGTTTTCGGCGAGTTTTCGGCGAGTTGACGAGGCTGACGGTCGCCCGTGAGCAACATCTCGGGAAGCTTTAAGAAGCGTCGAGCAGCGCCCGGGCTTGCGCCCATATTTCCGTTGCAAGCTGCGTTGCCGATTCGGCGCCCGCCAGGCCGGCGGATTGGCCGGCCCATGCCTGCAGCCGTTCGATGTCCCCAGCCTTGATCGCGTCATCGCGCATCGCCTGGGTGAGTGCGCGCTGGATGGGATAGGGAGCGGGGGCCGGCGCATCCGGATCGTTTGCGGCAACGGCATATGCGGTGCGAATGCTACGGCCATGGCGGCCGGAATAGGCCCGCGTTCCAATCGTATCCTCCGGCCGTGCTTGCCCGATCGCATCTGCCCAGGCCGGCGCGATCTTTGCTTCCGGGGTGCGCAGGAAACCAGTCCCGATCTGGGCCGCGGAAGCACCGAGCATCAGTGCTGCGGCCACCCCGCGGCCATCGGCGATGCCGCCGGTCGCGATTACCGGCACCCTGACTGCATCCGCGATTGCGGGTAGGAGTGACATCAGCCCGACCTGCCTGTCGGCCGCATCGCCGGCCTTGAACGCGCCGCGATGGCCGCCGGCTTCCATCCCCTGCGCAACGATTACATCCGCACCCGCGGCTTCGGCCTCTAGCGCCTCGCCGACCGTGGTGGTCGTGGCGAACCACTTGATGCCGGCCTCTTTGATGCGAGTAATGAACGCTGGCGGATAGAGTCCCATGATGGAAGAGAGAATCGTTGGCCCGGCCTGGAGCATGGCGTCGCACTGGGCTTCGAAGTCGGGTAGCGCGCGCTCTGCGGCGTCGCCAGAAACAGATGGCCCCCAACTCTCAAGAAAGCTTCGGACGGTGGCCTCATGCGCAGAATCTCGTATCGGCGGGGGATCCGGGATCCAGTTGTTGAGCATGAACGCGCCATTGCTGCCGGCGCGGTATTCTGCAACCCAGTCGGCAATCGCATCGGGCTGCATTAGCAGGACACCGCAGGCGCCCATGCCGCCGGCATTGGCGACTGCTATCGACAGGGAAGGCGGGCAGGCGCCCGCCATCGGGGCTAGCAAGATAGGGATCTGCAACCCGCAGATCTCACAAAATTCCTCGCACCGTTCAAGAGGATGCTGTGTGGGATGTTGCGCCGACGGCATGGCTAGATCCTTCCCGGTTGTGCCCGACCATGTCCTGACGCGCCCGGGCAAGGTGAGCATTGATTGCTACATGTATATTGATACAATAATATCAAAATTATAGAAAATATCGCATTTATTGATATTATAGTATCACTATATGAAAGGAACCAGTGCTGATGGACACGATAGTACCTTTTTCCAGGTTGCCATCCGAGGAGGTAGCCAGCATCCTGGCGACGCGGTCTAGAAGCCGTCGTCTGGCCCTGGATCTAACCCAGAAGGGACTGGCCGATCGCGCCGGTGTGGCACTCGCTACACTGAGAAAATTTGAGAGAACTGGCCAGATATCCCTGCTGTCGTTCATTCGCCTTGCTGTCACTTTGCGGGACGAGGTGGCTCTGGGCAACTTGCTGTTAGAGCGGAAACAGGACGAGTTCCGGACTCTGGAGGATGCGCTGGGGAGCCAAAGGAAGCGGAAACAGGGCCGCATCACATGAAGATCCGGCCAGGCACGCCACTTGATGTGACCCTGCGGTGGGATGACAACGACATTCAGTTGGTCGGCAGGCTGACCTGGGGTGATCGGGTTGCGCTTTTCCAGTTCGACGATGCCTTCCTCAGTTCGGGAATCGAACTTTCTCCAATGCGCCACAGAACGGAATTCGGGGTGCACCTGCCTCACGACGGGGTGGTGTTCAGGGGATTGCACGGCGTCTTCAGCGACAGTCTGCCCGACAGTTGGGGCCGTCAGCTCGTAGATCTTCGCGCCCGCGAGCTTGGCATCGTGCCAACGACGTTGACACCGCTCGACCGGCTAGCTTGCGTAGGAAACCGCGGAATCGGCGCCTTGTGCTATGCGCCGGCCATTGATCCGTGGGAAGCCGGCGATGACGGCATCGATAGTGATGACAGCATCGACCTGGACGAATTGGCCGCCGATGCCAGGCGGATCCTGCAAGGCGAAGCAGGGGAAGTGCTTGCTGCTCTTGGAAAGGCCGGCAGTTCCCCGGGCGGTGCGCGTCCCAAGGCCCTGATTGCTCTGAACGACCGGGAGGAAGCGGTCTACGGAATGGAAGATATACCCCCGGGATACACTCCATGGCTGGTGAAATTCCCCGGCGTCGGCGATCCGGAAGACATCGGCCACATCGAAATGGCCTATTCAATGATGGCCAAGGAGGCCGGGGTCGTCATGCCGGAGACCCGGCTGCTGGCTGGTATCGGGCGATCCTATTTTGCAGCTCGCCGCTTCGATCAGGACGGAACCCGTCGGGTTCACGTTCACTCAGTGAACGGTCTGCTTTATGCGGATGTCGGGGCGCCAAGCCTCGATTACAGAGACCTCATCATGCTGACCCGTGATCTTATCCGGGACCAGCGCGACTGCCGGGATATGTTCACCTTGGCCGTGTTCAACGTCCTCTCCCACAACCGCGATGATCATTCACGCCAGTTCAGCTACATCATGGATCGCGATGGAACCTGGCACCTGGCGCCGGCCTATGACCTGACCTTCTCCGAGGGACCGGGTGGTGAGCACAGCATGAGTGTTTTGGGATACGGCAAGGACATCACCAGAGAGCATCTTCTGGCGCTGGGCAGGCAGGCCGATATCAGAGAGCAGGATGCGCATAGCATCATAGAGCGCGTCGAAGGCGCCGTGGCGAACTGGAAATTCTTCGCAGCAACCTGCGACGTCAGTCGCGCGTCCACCAAGGACATCGCTACCGTACTGAAGCGTGTATCAGAAATGTAAGGGCGGTGTCCCGGATTCCGGCCCGGGCACGCCGTCGGCAACGGAGGACAGGAGCACTGTGGTGCTGATACCTGATGGTTTAATCAGTCTCTTCCATCAGTTCGGGACAGAGACACTCAATGCGGACCCCGTGTTTCTCCAAGGACTCTCCGTAATTCCACCAATCCGTATCAGAAGCGTTGAGAATTGGAGGCGATTCCCCAGACGCAAGGGTCACGGCAACAAATTTTCTTTTGATGGCACGGATATCGCGCGTGCCTGGGGAATTGTGCTGTCTATGGCCGACGGCACCATGCAGTTCGCGTTCGAGCCCGAGGGCACGATGGTCAAGCGGCTGCATGGCGGGATTCCGACTCACAACGGGGTTGTGGCGGCGCAATTGTCGCGCCTCGGCGTCAGTGCGCCGATGCGGTCGCATGAGGGAGAGGCGGGATTTATGAATACCTTCGGCAAGGCGCCTGAGTCCGCGCTTTTGAAACGGCCTCACAACGCGCCCCTGGAGATTTACCAGAGATGGGCAAGAATGAGCGGGAGCTATCCGGCTCCGGGATCTCTGGCTTCGGGTTCGAGACCTTTGGCTTTAGGACCGTCCGGCGGTTTTCGCGCTCGGGCGGCTCTGCCCGATTTGGTGTTTCACGACTGATTTTGTGAAGTGGCATGCTGAAAAACAGTTCCCTCGATGAGACGGTTCTTGATGCGCAGGAGAGATTTGCGGCCGCGCGCCCCGAGACAAAGAAAATTCACGACCGGGCAAGCCAACATCTGCCCGGCGGAAACACGCGATCGGCACTGTATCACGGGCCTTTCCCGATCCGGATTGCGCGGGGTGAGGGGTCCTATATCGAGGATGTTGACGGGCATCGCTATCTGAACCTGCTGGGCGAGTTCACGGCGGGTATTTTTGGACATTCGCACCCGGCTATCCGGCGGTCCATCGACGAAGCGCTCGAGGGCGGCGTCAATTTCGGCGCACACAATGTGAGCGAGGCGCGGTTGGGCGAACTGGTCACGGAACGCTTTCCGGCGGTCGAGCGGGTGCGGTTCACCAACTCGGGCACGGAAGCAAATCTGATGGCCGTTTCTGTGGCACGCCATCATACGGGCCGTGACAAGGTGATGGTCATGGAAGGCGGCTATCACGGGGCGCTGCTTTACTTTGCGGGCAGTGGCAGTCCGATCAATGCCCCTTTCCCCTATGTCATGGGCCAGTACAACGACATCGACGCGACACGCGCATCGATACGGGAACACAAGGACAATCTCGCTTGTGTGCTGGTTGAGCCGATGATGGGTTCGGGCGGCTGTATTCCGGGCGACCCGACGTTCTTAGAAATGCTGCGGGAAGAAACCGCCGCTGCTGGTACTCTTCTGATTTTCGATGAGGTCATGACCTCCCGGTTCGGTGCCAGCGGTGCGCACGGCATGCTCGGGATAACGCCGGATCTGCTCACGCTCGGAAAATGGATCGGCGGCGGCATGAGTTTCGGGGCTTTCGGCGGCCGGGCCGATTTGATGGACATGTTCGACCCGGGTGCTGCCGGTGCGCTACCCCATGCGGGAACGTTCAACAACAACGTACTGTCGATGCGTGCGGGGATCGCCGCGCTCACCGAAGCGTTTACGCCGGAGATTGCCGAAGAACTGCATGCAAGGGGCGAGGCGTTGCGGGGGCGGCTTAATGCACTCTTTGGGGGCAAAAACATCGGGCTTTGCGCCTCCGGGATGGGCTCGCTGATAAACATGCACCCAATCGCAATCCCGCCAACCAGCCCGGCATTGCTGCGTGGCGCCGACGACCGCGTGCGCGAGTTGATCTTTCTCGAATTGCTGGAACGGGGTTATTATATCGCCCGGCGCGGCTTTATTGCACTGACGATCGTCATAACCGACGGTGATCTTGAGGGTTTCCTGGCAACGCTCGGCGGAATACTCGATGCGAACAAAGCCGTCCTGCCGGAGCGACCGACCTAGCCGTACCGGGGCCACCGCAGCGAGATATGCCCAAAAGTTGGCGGCGGCTGTTTTCAGGCGGCGATTTGAATTTGCTTGATGCCGTCTTTGAACTCAACCCCCTGAATGACCTCGGGCAAACGGTTTGGCCCGGATATCTTCCGCCATTTCTTTTCCGCTGACATCATCAGCCTGAATACCATTGCCAGCGCGGTCTTTCGGTTCAGACACCCCTTGGTTTTTCGGGTATGGTTTCGGGTCGTGGCGAAGACGCTCTCGATCGGGTTTGTCGTGCGGATGTGCTTCCAATGTTCGGCCGGGAAGTCGTAGAAGGCCAGCAACGCGTCGCGGTTCTTAGAGCAGCCTGGCCACGGCGCGCTGTATAACGGGCCCGCGATTTTCGTCGTCGTCGAGAATTCCGCCTATATCCGTGACGACCACAAGGACCGCATCGCGGAGCTGTTTCCGAAATCGCGGACGGTCACGATCAAGGACGCGGCCCACTGGGTACATGCCGACAAGCCGGACGCGTTTTTGAAAACCGCGCAGGCGTTTCTGGGGGCGGTCGGTTAACTGGCTCTTGTTATTCCCGTGAAAGCGGGAATCTTTCTGGACAGGCGGGAGATCCCGGCTTTCGCGGGGATGACGATGATGTGGGAATGACCCCTCACTCCTCGCGCGGCAGTTTCAGCGCCGAACTCTGGCAAGAAAAGGTGGGCGGCTTTTCGTGCGCGCGTCGTCGAGACCGACACCGTGGTGCTCGACCAGGGGCTTGCCGGCCTGTCCTGACGCCTGACGGTTCGGTTCCGTCACCAACGCCAAAGAAGTGCAGCCTTGGTCGCTTTCGATTCCCGGAAGCGGAGATATATTAGGGCGGGATCGTCAGGCGTTGAAACAGCAGAGAGAGACGAAGGGTGCGACCTCCCGAAGAGCATCTTCAGAAACAGCCGGTTCTGACCGCGCCCTATGATGAGCCGACCCGGCACTGGGCGACGGTAGGCGAGCGCACTACCGACACAATTACCGATCGGCGCCGAATGGCTGCTGAGCCTTTACCCATAGGGCAAACCTCTGCCATTCGGGGTCTTTCTGACAAGCTCGCTCTTGACGACAAGGTCTCTGTCGATGACGGACCGCTCGATAGGCTTCGGGGCGAGGTTCGCGCTTGGCGTGAACGGGGATGGCCCGGTACGAGTCATGCCACCCGGGAGCTTCTTGATTACTGGTCGAGAGAACCAGGCGAGGGCCCGATCCGCAATCTGTTCTTCGCCCAAAGGGAAGCTATCGAAACCGTCGTTTACCTGACAGAAATTGGCGGCCGTGATCACTGGATGGTTCAACACCTGAATGAAACAGGTGAGGGATGGAGTCAGGGCCTCACCCGTCTGGCGATCCGGATGGCGACTGGCACGGGGAAAACCACGGTCATGGCCTGCCTGATCGCATGGTATGCGGTCAATCAGAGGCGCGAGCACCGGGCGATCTCGGGAGGGCTTGCCAGAAATGTCGATCGTATCGTTGTCATCTGCCCGGGACGAACCATCAAGGCGCGGCTTTCAGGACTGGATCCACGAGCAGAGGGAAATCTGTATGACGAATGGCAGCTGGTGCCGCAGAAGCTGGGCCACCGCCTGAGTCGGGTCCCGGTCGAAATTCTGAATTGGGAGAAATTGCAGCCGAAAACAGGGATTGACTGGACGGGTGTGGAGGTTAAGTCCGGTGGCGAATGGCTTTCGCGTACGGAAGCACTCGATATCGCTGGTGGTAAGGAAACCCATGCCATCAAAGAGACACACGGGCAGATGTGGAGCCGCCTTCTTGGTTCATCAAAGGCAAGAAGCAAAGAGCGAGTGGTCGTACTGAATGATGAGGGTCACCACTGCTGGGAAAGAAAGGATGGTGTGCAGCGGAAGGGGGTGTGGATGGAGGCATTGCATGCGCTGAAAGAGCACGAGGATTACCAGCTTGCACAAGCTATCGACTTGAGTGCCACCCCGATCTTCATCGATCCTGCAAACACCAGGGTGCCCGACTCCGAAGATTCTTCAAAAACCGCCCGGCTGAAAGAAAGCAGCCTTGTCCCCTGGATTGTGAGCGAATTTGCCCTAATGGAGGCAATGGAATCGGGGTTGGTGAAGATTCCCCAGTTGCCTCACAGAGACGATGGTAGCCCTGATGAATCCGTATTCAGAAACCTGTTCGAGGCAAACAAAGGACAGAAGTTAAGCACCAATGAAGGCATGGAACTCGTCCAGCGCGGAGCTGATATTCTTTATCAGGACTATGAAGAAACCTTTGCTACCTGGGAAAAGACGAAAGGCTTCCAGGTCGGACATCCCGTGCTGATTGTGGTCGCCAACAACAAAGTGAATGCGTGGGCGCTCTTCAAGATGCTTGGAGGGTGGCGGGGATCCGATGGCGTAACCTACAAAAGTAATTTTGATCTGCTTTCCAACGTTCCCCGTAGCGGAGCGGATGAGAGCGAATGCGGTATGCGCACCATCCTGGTGCTCAGCAAATCGAATGATCCGGAAAAAGCCGAGCATGAGCAGATCTCGGGTGGAGCTCTCGGTCTCCGGGAAGTCAAAGGCGGGGATGCGCGGGAGGAGGAACTCCAGGAAGTCTTGCAGACCGTGGCCCAGCCCGAGAAAGCCGGGGCGGAAGTGCGCTGTGTGGTGAGTGTGGGCATGCTCACCGAAGGCTGGGACTGCCAACGGGTCACCCATATTCTGGGATATCGTAAGTTCGGAAGTCAGCTACTCTGCGAGCAGACGATGGGCCGGGCGCTTCGCCGGCGAGATTATGAAAACCTGGAGGAGGTAGCAAAAAGAGGCACAGACGGGAAAGGTATCGAAGCGCGCTTTCCTGCCGAATATGCAACCGTCTTCGGCGTACCCTTTGCGCGGATGATGGAAGGTGGCGCAGAACCGCAACCGATGCCGCCGCCTGATGAGAAGCACGAAGTTTATCCCGTGAAAGAGCGGGTTGAGGAGTACCGAATCTGGCTTCCCGATTTCCAGGGATACACGATGTCTGCCCCCGGCCTGCAGCTAGCGCTTGATCAAACCAAGGTCCGGGGACCAGAACTTTCCCAAGGGCAGACGAACATCTCTACGGAAATCAAGCGGGTTGAAACGCAAGGCGTGCTCGGCGAAGAGAGGCAACTTAGCCATGTGAAGGGAGAGCGTCCTGGAAACGGTTTGTGGCTATTGGCAGCCGATCTCGTGCGAGCGCTGTCGGAGAAAACTGAAGCAGAGGGAGAGGAAGAGGCGATCGGGCGGCTACGCCGAGGCGTACTTTTTTCTGGGTGTCTGCGGGTGGTGCGGGAATGGCTCAATCATAACGCCGTACCGTTGCATGAATCCGAACTTGAAGATGGGGGTGTACGGGATGCTGCCCAAAGTGACATTCTTAACGCCATTACCATCGACAACCAACCAGCCCGGAAAATCGGCGTTGCGTCGAAAGAAAACGATTTGTTTCGTTCGGCCGGCGACTGGGAGCGCTTCGAGACGGGACTGAAAGACATCGCAGAGCTGCAGCATTCCGAACTCAATATTGCTGCCTGTCATTCGAAACTCGAAGTCAGAATTGCCGAGGCCTTGGATGCATTAGGCCCTGTGAAAGCCTTTGTGCGGAACCACGGACGGGAGCGGATAGAAATTCCGTACAAATACAAAGGGGCTTGGAAGAGATACGTTCCCGATTTTTTTGTTCGATGTCGGCAGCACAACGGGAAAACCCTGCACATTGTGCTTGAAGGTAAAGGTATGCCTGATGAACAGAGTAAGAAGAAAGGCTGGTGGACCGATCACTGGTGGATCCCTTGTGCAAACGATGCCGGCGAAGAACACGGCCAAATCTGGATCCGAAGAGAGATCGGGCCAAACGACGATGTTGGTTCCGCAATCCAGTCCGCCATAAGGGAGGTACAGGCGTAATGAGCCGTAAACCAACCTACGAGCACGGGGCAGACCGCAAGAATAACCCGACAGCGGAAATGGCACGGACGAGCCATCCCGAACGGCGAGCCCCTGCGCGGCACAAGACAAAGATCAAAGAGCAGGACAGAAGCAAGATTCCCACCCTGGACTGGAGCCGGCAGCGGGAAACCAAGACGGTGAGTGCCCCGTTACTCAGCACTGCTGAAAAAATCGATCCGGTGTCCTGGATTGAGACGCTGCGCAAGCAGTCGAATGGTGCGCCTGATCAATACGATATATTTGACTGCTATAAAGATTTAGAAAGCGCAAAGCTGGATTGGTACGAGCATGAGGGGAACTGGCAGAATAGGCTCATCCATGCTGATTCAAAGCGGGCGATGGCGTCTCTCTCTGAACATGAATCAATGGCCGGCGCGGTGCAATGCATCTTTTTCGACCCGCCTTATGGCATGGATTTCGATGCTCGTTACATGGACGACACTGTACAGGTGACGGCGTTCCGGGATAGCTACGAGAGAGGAATCCACACCTATCTTGATGGCATTCGGGAAACCGCCGTACTGGCCCGGGAATTGCTCTCGGAGACGGGTAGCTTCTTCATGCAGATTGGCGACGTGAATGTTCATCGCTGCGCTGTGGTTCTGGATGAAGTGTTCGGGCCGGAGAATCGAATCAGCACGATTACGTTTGCAACCACGGGTGGTGGCTCATCGACGAGAACCATCCCCAAAGCGGGCGATTTCATCCTTTGGTATGCAAAGGATGCAGCACTCATGAAGTACCACATGCTGTATGAAAAGCAGGACATTGAGGAATGGTGTGACACCCAGACTTTTGCCGGGGGGGGGGGGATTTCCCCAATGGAATCAGTAGGGCACTGAAATCCAAAGAACGGCGAGATCCGAAACAACAATTACCAAAGGGGACTCAGTTATGGTGTATGTCTCGACTCCTTAGCCAAAACCCATCTAAGAGAGAGCAGGGACAGCCATTCACATACAAAGGTGTGCAGTACGGACCGGAAGGGTTGGGAAACAATCAATGGCGCGTCGATCGCGCAGGGATGGAATATCTAGCTGACACAGAACGCCTCTGGTCAAACGTAGAAGAAGGCGTGACCGAAGCAAGTGCTAACCAGTTGCATCTAAAAATCTATAGAAGCGAGATGCCGGGCCGGAGGATTAACAATAACTGGAACAGAATTATCGCACCCAGCGACAAGCGTTACGCTGTGCAGACCGGAGATTTGACTATTGCACGTTGCATGTTGATGACGACAGAGCCGGGTGATCTTGTCCTTGATCCTACGGGCGGGGCTGGGACGACAGCACTGGTCGCTGAACGCTGGGGGCGGCGCTGGATCAGTATCGATAGCTCAAGGGATAGCATCGCCATCGCAAGAGAGCGGGTTCTCGTACACGACTATCCGAATCATTTTTTGATTGGATCTGAAGAAGGCTTTCAGAAGGAGCAAGAGTTACGCAAAGAAGCAGGTCAGGAGTTGCTGGCAGAAAAACCCAAAGGTGAGCAGGATCCTCGCACCGGCTTGGTGATTGAACGCATGCCGTATGTGTCTGCCGCCACGCTCGCTTACAAGGAACGCCCTGACAAACAAGGCGGGCGAGATATCACCTGGTTTGTCGATCGTCCGAAAGGCAGACAACGCGGTCGGGTCTGCAGCCGCTTTACGGTTGAGACCGAACTCATGGACATCTACCGGCGTCCTGACGAGATGATTCGCCCGACTCAGGCTCGGCGAGATGCAAACTGGCAGGAGCGGATCATCCGGCATTTGGATGATGTCGGCGTGCGCAGCGATGGTGGCGAGCAATGGAATGTTGAAGGGGTGGACAGCATTATCGATGAGGCATCAAACGGGCAAAATCCCGGTGCATTGAGTCACACCTGCGTGCTGATCGATAAAAATTCTGGCAAGAAAACCCCGGCTGTTATCGCTATTTGGCCCGAGGACGCCAAGGTGGACGTTGCAGCTCTTCAACGGAACGTTCAAGCTGTCGTAGGGCGGGGGAAAAAAGAAGTCCTGATCGTTGTCGGGGCGGAATTTGCCGATGGTACCGAGTCCGGCGGTAAAAAGAAGCGCTGGGCGGCTGAAGTGATGCGCGTGAAGGCCGGCACCGACCTGCATCTGACCGGAGTAAAGGACACTGCCGGCGCCAGCAATCTGGTGCTGGTTGCGGAGCCTGCCGTCAAAATCGAATCTGCTGAAAATGACCAGTTCGTCTGCACTGTGATGGGCTGGAACGAGTTCAATCCGATCACCGGAATGGCCCGTTGGAAGGAGCAGAAAGATATCCAGATGTGGATGCTTGACACTAATTACGACCAGACGCAGTTCTGTGCTCGCCGCATCCATCTGCCGCGCCGACTGCGCCAGAAGAAAAATCGCCAAATTTTGGAAGGATTAATTGGGCAGGAGGGTTCTCCCGACGCCATCAAGGCGGTGTTCGGCTGGACAAGTCAGCCCTTTCCGAAGCCTTCCACTGGAGAGATCGCAATCCGCGTCATCACCACCGGCGGCGGGATGATGAGCTGGAGCGGATCTGTCGACGAAAAGTAAATCTACTCGGCGGCGGCGCGGTGCTCGGGGAGATCCTCGAGAGAGCCGCCCTTGGCGAGCATATCCTCGATCACGCCGGCCTCGATGCCGATCTGTAGGGCATCGTTGAAACGTTGAAGAATCCGCAGAGCGCGGTTCTGAGCGTGAACTCGACGATCTGCTCTTCGCTGAAGTGCTTTATGAGATCGTCGAACACGGCGTCGCGGATCTGCTGCGGCCGGCCCTCGACCATCATCGCTAGTTGCGCACCAGGCGATCGCCCTCATCCAGATCGGGGCGGTCAGATAATGGCGTGCCTGATCTTGGCGGATACCCATTCGCTGACGATCACCGTCACCAGGATTGCAAGCAGGATCATCGAGACCTGGGTCCAGGCGAGCGTGTTGATCGAACCGTTCAGCTGCAAGCCGATACCGCCGGCGCCAACGAGCCCGAGGATGGTCGATTCCCGGATGTTGATGTCCCAGCGGAACACGCCGACACCGGCAAAGGTCGGCAGCACCTGCGGGACGATCCCGTAGATGATCTGTTGGGCCCGCGAGGCGCCCGTCGCCTCGATGGCCTCGATTTGGGTATGGTCGATTTCCTCGATCGCCTCATAGAGCAGCTTGGCACAGAAGCCGATCGAGCGCAGGCCAATGGCGATGGTTCCGGCGAGCACGCCGGGCCCGAAGATAAAGACCAGCATCAGGGCCCAGATGAGGGAGTTTACCGAGCGCGAGGAAACGATAAGGAGCAGGGCAACCGTCCGCACGATGACATGCGGGGTGGTATTGCGAGCCGCTGCAAAGGCCACGGGAACTGCAATGGTGAGTGCGATCAGGGTTCCGAGTGTGGCGATATTGATGGTGTCCCAGATCGGCCACCAGAGTTTTTCCATATAGGAGATTTTCGGCGGGAACATGCGCGTACCGATATCGGCTGCCTGAGTTCCGGCATCCTGCACGAACATCCAAATGGTTTTCGCCGAGATTAATTCCCAGGCATAGACGACGATTGCGGTCCCGGTCAGCCAGGAAAACCAGACCGCCCATTGCTGCCGGGTGGTCCGCCGCCGCCATATGGCGCCTTCTGGTGTATCGAATTGCGGCATCACTGCACCCATTTGCGCAGATAGCCGGAGATGTACTCGAAGACGAGCACGATTCCGATGATGGTGATCAGGATGGCGGCCGAGGTACCGAACTCGTATCGGTCAAAGGAGGTATTCAACGTGGCGCCGATCCCGCCGCCGCCGACGATCCCGACCACGGCGGATTCGCGGAAGTTGATATCCAGGCGATAGACCGCAAGCCCGATCATTCTGGGCATTACCTGGGGCTGGATCGCGTAGTTGATCCACTGGAACCAGCTGGCGCCGGTTGCCTTGACTGCTTCTGCCTGGGCCTCGCTCATGTTCTCGATGTCTTCGGCGAGAAGCTTGGCATAGAAGCCGATCGTGCCGATGGAGAGTGCGATAAGCCCTGCAAAGGGCCCGAAGCCGAAAAGCTTCACGGCGAAGATCGCCAGAATAACTTCCGGGAAGGTTCTCGAGCCCGCGATGATTGCCCGGTTGACCAGATAGACCCAGCGCGGGGCAAGATTGCGGGCTGCCCCGAGCCCGATCGGGATCGAAAGCGCAATCCCCACTACGGTCGAGATTACTGCCATCCAGATGCTCTCCTGGATGCCGTCCCACATGACGCCGCGATTGTCAGCGAAATTTGGCGGGAAAAATGCGGACAGGAAACGCTCGCCCCGCGGGAAGCCTTCGGCCACCCGCGTCCAGTTGATCTCCATTGTACCGAGCGCTGTCGAGAGATAGAGCGCGGCTCCGGCCACGATTGACCAGTAGATCAACCGGTTCTTGATCAGCGGCGGGCGGCGCCAGTGACTGGAATAGGCGGGGGAGGGCGTGGTGTCGGTCACGGAGTCAGTCGCAGATCGGTTTTCGTTGCATGCATGTCGGTTTTATTTGTGTCGTTGGCCTATGCGGCCGACCGTTCCATGGCGGTGTCTTCAGGGGTGTCGCCATCAAGAGCGTCGAGAGCGTCGAGATCACCTTCGTCTTCATCTTCGACCTTGCCGATCGTCGCTTCCCAGTTCTCCTCGCCATAGATACGCGTGAGCATCTCGGATGTCAGATCCTCGGGCGGACCGTCGAATACGATAGAGCCTTTCTCGAGACCGACGATGCGCTTGGAGAACATCTGGGCGAGCAGCACGTCGTGGATGTTGATAATGGCGGCAAGCCCGCGCTCTTCGCAGAGCTCGTTGATGAGGCGCATGATCTGGCGGGATGTCTTGGGATCAAGGCTCGCGGTTGGCTCGTCGACCAACAGCAAATCCGGATTCTGGATCAGCGCTCGGCAGATGCCGACGCGCTGGCGTTGTCCGCCGGAAAGTTCGTCGGCGCGTTTGTCCGCCATATGCATCAGTCCGACCCGGTCGAGCAGGCGGTAGGCCTCCTGCACATCCTCCTGGGGATAGCGGCGGAACCAGCTGCGCCAGAACCCCACATAGCCAAGGCGGCCCGACTGTACGTTTTCCATGACGGTGAGCCGTTCGACCAGGGCGTATTCCTGGAAGATCATGCCCATACGGCGGCGCGCCCGGCGCAAAGCCCGGCGCGACAGATGCGTCAGTTCGAGGTCGCCAAGGAAAATCCGGCCTTCGGTCGGTTCCACCAGCCTGTTCACACAGCGGATCAGGGTGGATTTGCCGGCGCCCGAAGGCCCGATCAAGGCCATGACCTGGCCGTCGGGCACGGTGAGATCGACGCCTGTCAGCGCCAGGTCTCCGGTCTTGTACTGCTTCTTGAGCGCCTTGATTTGAAGCATGCCCACTACCCGCCTTTAGCCAGGATTGCCGGGCAGGAAAGGCTGCCAGACAGGAAAAACTGCCAGACAGGACAGATCCGGGCCTGCGGCGATGCGCAGGGCCCGGATCGTCTCCAGACGACAGCGATGTTAGACGACAGAGGTGTTACTTGCAGTCGTAACTGACGCCGTTGGCCTTATCGATCTTGCGAACCACGTCCCAGTGGGTCTTGTGGCGGATGTTGATGAACCGGTCCGCCCGCTTGAATTCTTTCTTGAACTGCTCGTCCCACTCATAGGTGAAGAAGGCTTCCTTCACCTTGGCGACCAACGCCGGATGCAGGTTGTGTGCATGGCCGTAGCCAGTGGTCGGGAAGGTCTGGGATTTGTAGACCGAGCGCAGTTTCTTCTGGTCGATCACGCCGCGGCGCGCCATGCGGAAAAGCACGGAGTTGGCTACCGAGGCAATCTCGTAATCACCGTTGTAGACGCCAAGGATTGAGTTGTCGTGTTTGCCGGAGAAGACTGGCTTGAAGTCGCGATCGGCAACGAGATCGAACTCGCCCTTCAGGATCGCCGAGGGCGCCTTGAAGCCCGAGTTCGAGGTTGGCGCGGTGAACGCCATGGTCTTGCCCTTGATCTCGGCGGGCGACTTAATCGGGCTATCCGCGGCGACGATGATTTCCATCTCGTAGCCGAAACGGCCGTCGTCATAGGCCATCATCGCGAACGGCACGAAACCGGCGCAGGAAACGGCAATCGGGTTGGAGCCGGTGTTGAAACCCGCGACATGCAGGCGGCCGGAGCGCATGGCTTCGAGCTGGGCTGCGTTGGACTGCACCGGAAAAAACACGACCTTGCGGCCGGTTATCTTGACCATGTGGTCGACGAAGCCCTTCCAGATGTTTGCATACACCGCCGGATCTTCGACCGGGGTGTAGGTGAAGATGATGGTGGCGGGATCCACCCACTCGGCAGGGTCGGATGGCAGATCGGCGGTAAGATCGAGATCGCGGTCGCAGTAAGCGGTATCCAGGGTTCCGCGATCGCAGCGTTCCTTTGCGCCCGCATCGGTGCCAATGGCTATAAAGGACATCGCGAACACGACGGCACACGCCGTGGCAATCAAAGTCTTGGCGATTGTTCTTGCTAGTGTTTGCACAGGCTCATTCCTCTTGTTTGTTGTGGTTGAGTATCAAATCTGAATAGTCGCAAGTCCATACATATCACGGGGCATATCACGCCATTATTCCGTGCCGCCGACCAAAGAAGCAAATGCGTGTCGAGAAGCAGGTTCAAGATCGGCCCTCGAACAGTATTTGCCGCATGGAAAAGTTCAATATTCGCCGAAACTCATCGCGGCAACCGGCAGGAAAACATGATTGCCAAGAACGTCGGGCGCTGGCAAACATGAATTTGAAAACAGCGTGACCAAATGGGTAAGGATACATCCGTTCTCAATTACCTGATGTTATTGTGAATCAAGTCTAGAGTGTGGTTGAAGACTCTCTCGCAAAAAGAGTTCAGTCGATTGCCCCGCGCCACGGGCGGGTTGTGGTTGACGATTAGGGCCGTTGGCCCTGTGTTTGGCTCATGGCACTGGAGCCAACTGAAAAAGGAAACAAAATGACGGAACTGGAAGTTCAGGGACGCGAAGCTACCCTTCGCAAAATTGATGTCGAAATTGCAAAAATGCTGGCAGAAACCAAGCCGGTCAGCGTAAACACTTTTCTTGCCCCGGCCCTTGTTGCAGCAGCCTTGATGGGCGCAACTGCTACACTGGTAAAGCTATTCTTCTGATGACATCTGAACAATTCAAAGAGGCTCGGCAATCGCTGAGCCTCTCGCAGTATCAGTTGGGCGAAGTGCTTAACACAAACCCAAGAACCATCTCGTGGGAGACCCGCCCGGACACCGCAACCGCTCGCTCTCCCAATCCCGTGGCCTGCAGGGTCATGCGCTGGATGCTGGCCGGGTTTCGGCCGCCTGAATTTCCGAGTTAAGAAGCGCTTTCCAATTCGCGTTTTTGCGCCCGGTTCTCTGGCAAGTAACGCTCCAGACGGTTTACCCGTCGCAATCCCTGCCGTGCGCCCACAACCATCAAGACCGAACCGCAGACAAAGAAGGCAATGCAGGCTAGAAACAGCGGGTCTTTGTAACCAATGGTTAACAGTCGCTCCGGCCCCAGCCAAAAGAAGCCGGACGCCATGAACCCACCCAGTGCCGTTTGAACGCTCTCTTGTTTTATCGACGGGATCAGCCTACCCGATCCTGTCCGAATTTCTCTGGTCAGAACTTAAACTATACAGCAAGCGAATTGATGAAAAGCGTTCTCGTAATTCTCGAGGCGCAGGCGGTAACGAACGGATCCTGGACAGATGAGGAAAACGACCTGATCGTCGCGGACTACTTCGCGATGCTGGCGGAGGATATGGCGGGCCGTCCCTGCAACAAGGCTCAGCACCGGCGCAGTTTGATGCCCCTTTTGCGGAGCCGAACGGAAGGCTCGATCGAGTTCAAGCATCAGAATATCAGCGCGGTGCTGAAGGGGCTCGGCGAAGATTGGATACCCGGCTACAAGCCAGCGTTCAATTTCCAGCTGACCTCGGTCGATGCCGTGGCGCGCTGGTTGGCATGGAACCCGGCCTGGCTTGGGCGGAGGCCTGGCCCGCGACCAGCCACTGGCCTGCGTGAGGCTGCCCAGATCTGGATTGGACCGCCACCGACGTTGTCAAATCCACCACCGCCGCAGGAACTGGAGCAGATGCTGCATGTCGCCAGAAAGTTTGACGTGGCGGGTCGGGATGAACGCAATCGGGCTCTTGGCCGTGCCGGAGAAGAGCGCGTCGTTGTACACGAACGATCCGCGCTGAAAATAGCCGGTCGAGATGATCTGGCGCGGAAGGTGCGTTGGGTTTCAGAAGAGGATGGTGATGGGGCGGGGTATGACATTGCCAGCTTCGCGCCGGACGGACGGGATCGATTGATCGAGGTGAAAACGACAAACGGCTGGGAGCGCACGCCCTTTTATATTTCCCGCAATGAACTCGCGGTCGCCGAAGAGCGCCGGTCGGAATGGTGCCTGTTCCGCCTCTGGCACTTCTCGCGCGCGCCCAAAGCGTTTGAGCTGCACCCGCCGCTAGACGCCCATATCTCGCTAACTGCGACGGCCTTTCAGGCGCGTTTTCATTAGCATTCAGTTGAACCCGCGTTGTTCTTGTTCCCGCCAAGCATCACCGGCCAGAAAACAAAGATCATACAGGCTGACCGCCGAAGCCTCGCGCCCGCAGGTCAGCCGCTTCAGAACCTCTGGCGCAAGATATGCGAGTCTCAACTGGCGGCTGACGTGCCGTTCAGCCAGCCCGACGGCCTCGGCCAGTTCCTGGATCGTACTGAACTCGCCAGCGTCCATGTGTCGCTGCCAACCCCATGCCCGGCCGATTGCGCGCAGGATATGCGGGTCCTGCGTCTGGTTCTCGCTGGGCAGATAATCGGCGGGCGGCAGGATCGTGGGCCGCCCGTTCTTCTTACGAACCTTCAACGGGATCAGGGCCCGGATCGTGTCATCGGATTGCGTCATTCGGCTGCCTCCAAATTGCGCGGCGCAACCATCTCGCGGACGACCTCCGCGATGCCTTCGCGCCGAATGTCGACCTCCAACCCTGCGGCGGTGACGGTGACGTGACGCACCAGAAGCTGAATAATCCGCGTCTGCTCGGCCGGGAACAGTTGCGCCCAGAGCGCGCTGAATTCATGCAATGCCACGATGGCGTCCGCCTCCGAAACCGCGCCATCCCGTTGGTTCAGGGCCTTGATCACCTGCGTCACGACTTCTAGCCCGAATATTTCATGAACAGGTACCGCTAAATCCCGTATTCGTGTTATGATTCAGTTACTTGAAATGATCAAACACAAGGATTTAGCGGTGACAGATTGTACCCCCGATCAGCTGGAATTTCCAACTTGTCGTAAACGCCGGGTAACCACCGGCTTCGATGGAGGTCATGTGACGAGCAACGGCGGCGTTTTGCTGCTGCGCGGGGCGGATCACCTGCTGGGATTGACGGCATCGCTTGCCCGGCGGCTGTCCGACGACCGGCAGGCGGGCAAGGTTGAGCACAGTTTGCGAGATATGCTGCGGCAACGGATCTACAGCCTGCCCCTGGGTTACGAGGACCTGAACGACCACGACGCCCTGCGCCACGACCAGGCATTGAGGCGGGAAACCAACCGGCCCGACGCCTTCATGAAATATCCGGGCTAGCGTCTGGAGTATGCGCCGGACCTCGGTCACGACCGCGTCCTCGACCATTCCGGCAGCGACCCGCATCGGGGCGGTCTCAGCACCGGTCTCGCGGTTCCGGATGGCGTCCATCGACACGTAGTAGCGGTAAAGCTTCGCGCCCTTCTTCGTGCTTGTGGGCGTCATCGCGGCACCGGTGTCGCTGAAGATCAGACCCTTCAGGAGCGCGGGTATCCGGGATCGGCTGTTGTTGGCCCGTTTGCGAGGGCTTCCCTGCAGGATGGCGTGGGCCCGATCCCAGAGGTCGTCGTCGATGATGGCGTCGTGTTCGCCGGGATAAGTTTTGCCCTTGTGGACGGCCTCGCCGCGATAAACGCGGTTTTTGAGCAGCCGGTAAAGATAGCCTTTGTCGATCAGCGTTTCCTCCGCCCGACTGCGGGGTGCGTAAGCACCATCCGTCAGGACGGGTCAGGCAGACAGAAGAAACCCCTCGGCTTTAGCCAGGGGAGTGTCATTACGAGCAAACCAAGGGCAGGGCGCGAATTTGGCTTCAGCCATGGGTCAAAGAAACAGCTCTTTCTCAGAATGTGGAAAGCCTACAAGACGCAAGACATGTAAGCATGCTTGCATGCATAGTGCCTTTGCGCCTTGCATTAGCCAGCCTCAACCAGCTCACCTCAGCAGCAATCACGGCCACTTTGGCAGAGCCAGAGAAGGGCTGAGAAAAAGAATTAGTGCTTGCAGTATATGCAAGCACTTGTTACATAGCTTGATGAACAGCAAACACCGCAAGACTCTGACCGTTGTCTTCACAGACCCAGTGTCAGGAACAATCGAATGGTCAGCGGTCGAGCATTTGCTTGTTGCCGCTGGCGCACAGGTAATCGAAGGGCGCGGCTCGCGGGTGCGGCTCGAGAAGGATGGCGAGGTTGAGACGTTTCACCGCCCGCACCCCGCCAAGGAAGCCAAACGCTATCAGGTGCGCGCCGCCCGCGCGTTTCTGGAACGAATCGGAGTAACGCCATGACCAATTCCATGAGCTACAAGGGCTATTCGGCCCGCATCGCGTATGACGACGACGATGGAATCTTCACAGGACACATCGCCGGTATCCGCGATGGTGTTGGCTTTCATGCGGACACCGTAGAAGCTTTGCGGAGTGCCTTTCATGAGTCGGTTGAAGACTACATCGAGACTTGCGCCAAGATCGGCAAAGAACCTCAAAAAACCTTCTCCGGCCGAGTCATGTTCCGTGTCGATCCAGAGGTTCACCGCAAGGCAGCACTTGCAGCGGAGATTTCAGGTAAGAGCCTGAACCAATGGGCTGAAGAGGTTCTGGACAGAGCAGCGGGGTAGGGGCTTTGCTGTTATCACCCCTTGATCGTCAACCTGCTCGACCCCGTAGACACGAACGTCCGGCAGGAGCATGTTGCGACGGTGCCCGGGCGAATTCATCCAGGCCTCCTGGACGCTGAATTTGTCGAACTTCTTACCCCAGGCGATGTTCTCTGCAAGAACGCCGGTGCAGCCTTCGTCCCGGAGCCGGTCCGCCGAGTTCTATCCATCCGATCCGGTGTGGTCGAAGAAGTCGTTCACGGCCATGTCCAGGGCATGCCGGCGCGCTGCACGGGACGCACCGCGGGCGATCTTCGAGATGAACGTGGAAAGCTACCGGCGCAAAGCCGCTGAACACGCCAACGGCCCCGGCCGCCAGGCTCAAGCTCAAAGAGCAACACCGGCAAACATCAAACCAGATTGACGCTCTGCGACAATCAAAACCCACAAAAACCTTGATTGTGGCGGAAAAGCCCGCCACCATCACAAACGTCGCGGCCAAGGATTCTCATCCTGATTGACGCGCACCTCTCACCCAGATTGTCGCGCTACACCGCCGTGCGTCTTCATGAAATATCCGGGTTAGCCGCATCGGCACCCTGTCATCGCTGGCTTCTACCGCATAGGCGATATCGCGGGCCAGATGCGCCAGACAAGTCTGATGGCAGTCGCCGTGGTTTTGCCGGGCCGAATATCCATCCGACAACCAGAGTGCGGGGCGGTGATCCCCCATAACATCGCGCACGACTTGGGCGGCACGGCTGAGTTGGGCTTCGTGGACAATCGCCTCATGGCTCATAAACACCCAGTGATAGCCATTCAATCCTTCAATGCGGATGCCGGTTTCATCGGACGCAACCATGTTGGCACGGCGCAAATCCGCAATAATCTCGGTTTTACGGGTGCAAACGGTGAATGCGAGCGTTTCAACATATTGTCAGAGACCTCGTGCGTCAAAGACTGGCCAATGGTGAAAGCGTCTCTGCGATTGCGCGGGACATCAAAACGAGCAGGCAAACCGTCATGCGCGCCCGCGATGTCGCAGGATAAGTGAGCAGGAGCGGCTTCCCAATCCGGCAGAATCGGTTAAACCTAAACAACCTAAACAACTGAAATCATATCTACTGATCTCTGTCTGAGAGCAGTGCCTCCACGTTCACGTCTTGCTCGCGGAGCTGAGTGTTGATGTCCATACGGCCATCATAGATGAAAAGCACAAAGACGGTTTCATCACGAACAACGTAGTAAACGTTGTAGCGCCTCTGAAAGATGAGGTGGCGTATTCCGCGCTCTTCATGGTACATATGCCCAAGCAGGGGATTGGCGCACAGATTTTCGACAATGAAGCGATCCACCTCATACTGGAATTGGTCTGCGTAGTCCTGCGAATAGTCGAGATGATATAGGTATATCGGCCACAAGCTTTCGCTTTCGCTTGCGCATTGCGTAATGACTACCTTCATGCTTCCGAACTGATACGGGCTTTAAAACGGGCGAGTCGGTCTGCCGTCGTGGCGTCATTCATCTCTTCGTAGTGGCCTGCCTCAACGTCAGCGAGCCCTTGGGTAAGGCTGCGCTCAATACGCAATCGAGTAAGCTCCTCCCAATCTTGCAGGGAGACAGTCACCGCCACCGGGCGGTTTTTTTTGGTCACGATAACCGGTTCGCGCTGCGCGGTGTCCAGGTAGCGCCCGAACTCCTTGCTCGCGACCGATGCGGTCATGGTTTTCATGGTCATAAGCCTTGTGCTTAGAGAGTAATACCCATATTATACGGATTATCCGGAAAATGCAAAACTTGTGCAGGTAAAGAGGGTAGGGCAGGGGCTAGCCCGGATATTTCATGAAGGCGTCCGGCCGCCTTCAGGCCGTACTATCGCGTTGGAAACACGGTGACGAAGGGATAACCAGTGACAAGCGAAGATGAGGACACAACCCTACCGGTAAAGCCGACCCATGATGCGTTGTTCCGCGCCATCATTGACGACAAGGACCGCGCGGCAGCCCTTTTGCGCGATTACCTGCCGGAGCGGATCAGCGCGCAGATGGCGGACACACCGCCCAAGCGCGTTGCGGGCAGCTTTGTCGACGAGGATGCCCACCTGAAGCACAGCGACGGGCTGTTCGAGATCACGCTGAAGGGCGGACGCCCGGCCCTGGCCTACGTGCTTTTGGAACACAAATCGGTTTCAGAACCGGCAACGCCCCTGCAAATCCTTGGATATATGCTGCGGATATGGCTTCGCTACGGGGATGGACAGGCGGCAAGGTTGCGCGCCCTGCCGGTCATCGTGCCGCTGGTGTTCTACCATGGGAGCCATTCCTGGAATGTGCCGCGGGTGTTCGGCGAGATGTTTGATGCGGGTGAGGATATGGCGCGCTATGTGCCGTCGTTCACTTACGAGGTCCATGATCCCGGCAATATCCCGATGGAAGAGCTGTCGCATGATCCTGACGTGATGGCAGGCCTGGCTATGCTCAAATTCGTGAAGCACCGCTCCGATATGACGCACGAACATATGGTGGAGATACTGCAGCGGCTGTCGTTTCGCACGAATTTTGCCGGTATCGTTCTGCGCTATTTTGTGGCACGATACGAATGGACGCAGCTGGACATGGAAGCGGCCCTGGACGGAATAGACGATGAAGGAGGCAAAGCGCTGATGGGAACACTCGCAGAAACATGGAAAAAAGAAGGCGAAGCCAGAGGCGAAGCCAAGGGGCTTGCCGCCGGGGAAGCGCTTGGCCGTGAAAAAGGGCTTGCGGAAGGCGAAGCCAAAGGCCTTGCGGAAGGTGAGGCCAAATTGCTGATGCACCTGCTGGTAAAGCGGTTTGGCCCCCTGCCCGAGCCCGTGATCGCACAGATCGCGGCGGGAAGCATTGATGATCTGGATCGCTGGGTGGACCGGGTGCTTGATGCCGCTGATCTGGCGGCCGTGTTCGGGGAACGAAGGGATCACTGAGGGTTTGAAGCGACGATCCATGCTCATCACAGCCAACCAGCCCTTCGGAGAATGGAATGCAATCTTCCCCGATCCGGCAATGACGCTGGCAGCCGTCGACAGGCTCGTCCACCACGCGACAATCTTCGAGATGAACGTGGAAAGCTACCGGCGCAAAGCCGCTGAACCCGCCAACGGCCCCGGCCGCCAGGCTCAAGCTCAAAGAGCAACACCGGCAAACATCAAACCGGATTGACGCTCTGCGACAGTCAAAACCCACAAAAACCTTGATGGTGGCGGAAAAGCCCGCCACCATCACAAACGTTGCGGCCAAGGATTCTCATCCTGATTGACGCGCACCTCTCATCCTGATTGACGCGCACCTCTCATCCTGATTGACGCGCACCTCTCATCCTGATTGACGCGCTACGCGTGCAGCGCGGCCCTCGAAAATATCCGCAAGGTGCAGTAGCGCCAGAGCCTGCCTTTGTTGGAAAGCCCAAGCGCTTTCATCGATCAAAATGGCCGACCGAAGCCAGCCAGCTACAAACCCGGCGCGGCCATCAACCTCAATATCGAGATGGAGACCGGCACGGGCAGGACCTGTTGTTATATCAAGTCCATTTTCGAGATGAACAAGCTCTATGGCTGGTCCAGGTTCATCATCATGGTGCCGTATCATGGTGCCGTCGATCGCCATCCGCGAAGGCGTGGCCAAGTCGCTGGAGATGACGGCCGGGCATTTCGTTGAAGGCTGCGGCAAGAAGGCGCGGTTCTTCATCTACAACTCCAGGAGACTGCACGAGCTGGAGAGCTTTCTTCTGACGCGGGAATCAACGTAATGGTGATCAACGTGCAGGCCTCCAATGGGACGGGTGCCGACAATCGCCGTATCCATGAAGAGCTGGACGACTTCCAATCACGCCGCCCCATCGATGTGATCGCCAGGAACCGGCCGGGCCTGGTCGTGGCGCAGGGCCTCAGGGTCGTTCAGGTCCCCGTAACCCAGGGGCAGGCTGTAGATCCGTTGCCGCAGCATATCCCGCAAACTGTGCTCAACCTTGCCCGCCTGCCGGTCGTCGGACAGCCGCCGGGCAAGCGATGCCGTCAATCCCGGCAGGTGATCCGCCCCGCGCAGCAGCAAAACGCCGCCGTTGCTCGTCACATGACCTCCATCGAAGCCGGTGGTTACCCGGCGTTTACGACAGGCTGGAAATTCCAGATGATCGGGGGTACAATCTGTCACCGCTAAATCCTTGTGTTTGATCATTTCAAGTAACTGAATCATAACACGAATACGGGATTTAGCGGTACCTGTTCATGAAATATTCAGGCTAGCCCGGATATTTCATGAAGACGTCCGGGCTAGCTCGGCTGCGCAACCGGCAGTTCTTTTCCATCGAGGCGCTGAACGTTGCGATCGCCGAACTGCTCGATGATCTCAACGCCCGGATCATGCGACGGGTTGGCCGATCGCGGAAAGACCTTTTCCTGGAGATTGAGCGCCCCGCACTGCGCCCCTTGCCCGATACGCCGTTCGAGTATGCCGAGTGGAAACAGGCCAAGGTTAATCCTGATTACCATATCGCGGTGCTGCACAGCTTTTATTCCGTGCCACACCGCCTGATCGGGCGTCATGTCGATGTCCGGCTAACACATCGTATGATCGAGATATTCTACAATCATGAGCGCGTGGTCGTGCATCACCGCCGTGGTGCATATCACGGGGCATATCACGGGGTATATCTGAATCAGGGATTGTTCAGGTTTGCTTCGGGAGGATCCTCAAAATCGCCAACGAGCCGGCTTGGCGCCAGTTCTCCGGCCCTTTCGAGGATCGGGTAGGCAACGGCCGTGATATGGCTATTGATTCGTTTGAGATCCCGCAGCACGTCGACATGCAGTGAGCTGGTTTCTATGGAATCCTGCCGTCTTTCGGTGATTCGCTCGAAATGGCGCTCGATATAGGTGCGCTCGAGATTGCGGACGGCAATCTTCTGCTGCACCAACGAGCGGGCCATGGTCAGATCTCCAGACATGAAGACATTCATGGCGAGATCGAAATTGCGCATGATTCGGTCGTGGAAGGTCTGCAATTCGCCGAAGCCAGCATCAGAAAAACTCACTTGATTCTTCATCTTCTTGGCTGCGAGTTCCATTAGATTCTTGTCGATTATGTCGCCGATATGCTCGAGATTGATTGTGAACGTCATGATCTCCATGCCGCGATTGCTTTCCGCATCGTCGAGTTCCTCCCGGCTGAGGCGGGTTACATAGAGCTTGATCGCCTCATACTGTCGGTCCACCGCATCGTCATCCTGCTCGATTGTGCGGATGAGTACGTCGTCATCCGAATGAAATACCTCCAGGGTCTGCACCAGCATCTCCCGGACAGAATCACCCATCGCCAGGGCTTCGCGCGTGGCACTTGTGAGGGCGGCCGTCGGGGTGTCGAGGGCGGAAGGGTCCAGATACCGGGGTCGTTCCGCATCATCCTCGGCCGCAGCTGGCATCAGGCGGGTAGTGAGGCGGTCCACCAGGCCGACCAGGGGCAGGAAGCTCAGCACCAGCAGGAGATTGAAGAGCGTGTGGAAGTTGGCGATCGCCCGTCCGGGGTCATCTCCGAGCACGCCGATATGCCCCTCAATCCAGGGCAGCAGCGGCAACACAATGATCACGCCGATCGAACGTATCATCAGATTGCCGGCGGTAATCCGGCGGCCTGCGGGTTTTTCGCCCATGGTCATGATTACGGGAACGATGGCCCCGCCGAGATTGGCGCCCAGCACCAGGGCCAGGGCGAGCTGCAGATTAAGCACCTCCAGGGCCGCCAGCGACATCACGAACAGGACAATCGCCACGCTGGAATGGGCAAGCCATGTGAGCAGGGCGGCTACGATCACGGCGAAGATCAGCTGATCGGTGAAGAGCTGGAGAAAGACCGCAAGGCGTTCATCGCTGCGCAGTGGCACAGAGGCCTGACCGATCAGATGCAAGGCCAGCAGTATGAGGCCGAGTCCGATCAGCACCCGGGCGATATTGCGCCGGCGCCGCTCGGAGGAGGTCAGGAACAGGACAACGCCAGTGCCGATCAGGGCCGGCGACAGCCAGCCGATACCGAAGGAGAGGACCTGGACCACCATGGTGGTGCCCACATCCGCACCCAAAATAATGGCAAGGGCCGTGGTGCCACCGATCATGCCCCGGCTGGCGAAGGATGAGAGAATAAGGGCCGTTACCGCACTGCTCTGAACGACGGTTGTAACCGCAAAGCCAATCCCGGCCCCTTTGAGTCGGGCATCGGCGGAGAGCGACAGAAACCACCGCAGCTCGGCACCGAAACTCCGAAGGATACCGGTGCGGATCATCCGAATGCCCCAGAGCATCAGGGCAACGGCACCAAACAGGCTGATGAGGACTGTCAAAAAATCTCTCCTGCACCCCGGCAGTGTGTGCCCCGGCGGCGTACCTCCTGACGGCGTGCCTCCTGACGGCGTACCCGCCGGACATGCGCCAATAAGGGATATTGGCGACGAAGCCTAGGTTTACAGGTGCCAGAGCAATGGTTTTGTAAAATTATCGCCAAATATTTACATTGAAACATACATAAATGTAAATTATATTCCATTATTCGGGCTGATACGTGCAATCTTGGGAATCCGAGGAGGGCGATGTGGCCGAGGCGCAGCGCGACCCACTCAGTCTCAGACAGACCGCGATCGCAGAGCTAATCCGCGCTCATGGCTATGCGTCTATCGAGCAGATGGCCGGGCATTTCGGCGTTTCAGGCCAGACGATCCGCCGGGATGTCATCGAACTCGCCGAGCGCCGGATCCTCCAGCGCCACCATGGCGGGGCAGGGCTGCCGGCCGGCTCTGACAGGCTCGATTACGTAAACCGCCAGGTGCGCAATGCCGAGGAAAAATCCCGGATCGGCGATTACGTCGCCCGATATATTCCCGACGGAGCATCGCTGTTCATGGATATCGGCACGACCACCGAGGCCGTTGCCCGGGCGCTCACCGGTCATCAGCGACTCAGAGTCCTCACCAACCACATCACCGTTGCCTCGATTCTGTGTGAAGGCACGGATTTCGACATCACGCTGACCGGCGGCATGGTACGCAACCGTGACCGGGCGGTAACCGGCGAGGCAGCCTCGGAGTTTTTGCGCAAGTTTCGGGTCGGTTACGCGATCTTCGGTATTGGCGGCATCGATTCCAGCGGTCAACTTCTCGATTACGACTATCGCGACGTGCATGTCTCGCAGACTGCGATGGCGATCTCGCGCACGAAGTTCGTTGTCGCCGACCACAGCAAGTTTCACAGCGACGCGATGATACAGACGGCGCATATCTCCGAGATCGATGCGCTGTTTACGAGCGCCCCGCCGCCCGACGACATCGTCGCCCAGATCGCTACCAGCGACGTTGAACTGCACATCGCGGATAACGATGCGGATGGCGATATGGATGCCGCCACAGATGTGAAGGGCGGCTAGGAAAGCGCGATGTCGGCAATCGAACTGAAAGAAGCAACCAAAACCTGGGGTGAGACCGTTGCCGTCGATCGGGTCTCGTTTAGCGTCGACGATGGCAGTTTCGCCGTGCTGCTCGGGCCTTCGGGTTGCGGCAAATCCACAACCTTGCGGATGATTGCCGGGCTCGAGGATGTAACCGGCGGTGCCGTGCTGATAGCCGAGAAGGACATGACTCATGCCCCGCCGGCCGAACGCCGGCTCTCCATGGTCTTCCAGTCCTATGCGCTCTTTCCGCATCTTGATGTGCGCGAAAACATCCTCTTCGGTTTGAAGGTTCGGAAGGTGGATCGGCCGGCTCAGATCGAACGGCTCGAGCGCGTAACCACCATGGTGGGCCTGTCCGAACTGCTTGACCGCAAGCCTGGCCAGCTTTCCGGCGGACAGCGCCAGCGCGTCGCGCTGGCCCGCGCGATCATCGCCAAAAATCCCGTTTGCCTGATGGATGAGCCGCTCTCCAATCTCGATGCCAAGCTGCGCCATGAGATGCGCATCGAGATCCGTGCCCTCCAGCAGCGCCTCGGTATGACGGTCGTCTATGTGACCCACGACCAGACCGAGGCCATGAGCATGGCTGACAAGGTGATCCTGATGAACACCGGGCACATCGAGCAGATCGGCACGCCGGACGATCTCTACGACCAACCAGCAACAACTTTCGTTGCAAGCTTCATCGGCACTCCGCCGATGAATATCCTCACCCTCGACGATACCCGCATCCGCGGTACCGGTGGCCCCGGCGTCATTGAAACCGGACAAAACGCGATGCTCGGCATACGCCCCGAGCACATCGCCATCAAGGCCATCGGCGGCGTGCCCGGGCGGGTTCTTGCCCGCGATTATCTGGGTGCAGAGACGATACTCACCGTGGCCATCGGGGACCAGGAAGCCCTCGTGCGGGTTGCCGGACGCTCGGGTTTTGGCCCAGGGGATTCAATCGGGCTCGGTTGGGACAGCGCGCATGTGCACCTCTTCGATATCCAAACCAGTCGCCGGGGCGCCTCGGCGACCAGCCTGACCATTACCCACGAATTGTAACGGCCACGAACTGTAACAAGCGAACGAGCGCGCCGGCATTGGCCGGTGCGAAGAACAAAGGGAAGCCGCAAACCAGGCTTCCTCCAGGATTCAATGCAGGAGGAAAAGACAATGCTCAAACTGAAAACAGGGTTGGTGCTGGCCGCCGGTCTGGCCTTCGGTCTTTCGTCGACGGCCATAACCGCTTCGGCCGTCGAGCTGACCATGTACTACCCGGTCGCCGTCGGCGGGAAGCTGACTAAGATCGTGGATGGTCTTGTTGCGGATTTCACGAAGAAGAATTCGGACATCAAGGTGAACGCCATTTATGCAGGCAATTACAATGATGCACGCATCAAGGCGCTCGCCGCCCTCAAAAGCGGCAAACCAGCGCAACTTTCGGTGATGTTCTCGATCGATATCTACGAACTCATCGAGCAGGGCGCCATCGTTGCTTTCGACGACATCGTCGAGACGGCGGAGGAAAAAGCCTGGCTCAAGAGTTTCTATCCCTCGCTGATGGAAAACGGCCGCACACAGAACAAGACCTGGGGCATCCCCTTCCAGCGTTCGACCATCGTCATGTACTACAACAAGGACGCCTTCCGGGATGCGGGGCTCGATCCCAACAAGCCGCCGCAATCGTGGAACGAGATGGTCTCCATCGGTAAAAAGCTGGTGAAGAAATCAGGCAACAAGACCGAGCGCTGGGGCGCGATGATTCCGTCCACCGGCTATCCCTACTGGATGTTCGGTGCACTCACCAAGCAGAACGACCAGGTTTTGATGAACGGTGACGGCAACAAGACCTATTTCGATGCGCCGGCGACGGTCGAGGCGCTCAAGTTCTGGCAGGATCTCGGCAGCACCCATGGCGTCATGCCGTCGGGAACCATCGAGTGGGGCACGCTCCGCAAGAACTTCCTTGAGGGCAAGACCGCGATCATGTGGCACTCCACGGGCAATCTGACGACCGTGAAGAACAAGGCCAAGTTCGATTTCGGCGTCGCCATGCTGCCGGCCAAGAAGAGCCGCGGAACGCCGACGGGCGGCGGCAACTTCTACATCTTCAAGGAGAGCACTCCGGAGGAGCGCAAGGCTTCGATGAAGCTGATCCGCTTCCTTACCCAGCCGGAGCAAACTGCCGAATGGAGCATGAAGACCGGGTATATCGGCACGCGCCCGGATGCCTATGCCACGCCCATGCTGAAGAAATATGTCGTGGAGTTTCCGCCGGCCGCCGTTGCCCGCGATCAGCTGAAGTTCGCGACTGCTGAACTGTCGACCTATCAGACTGGCCGCGTGCGCAAGCTGCTCGACGATGCGATTCAGGCAACCCTGAGTGGCAAGAAATCGCCCGAGGATGCACTCGGTTCGGCCCAGAAACAGGCGGACCGCCTGTTGAAGCTGTACCGCTGAGGGTTCATTCGGGAACTCCAGGCGGGAGCCCCGGGCGATTTTCCCAAAATCGCCGGGCTCCCGTTTTTCTCCCGATCAAACATTCCGATGCTGTCGTCGCACGCCCTGCGTAACCAAGTCCATGGCTGGCTGCTGCTGACGCCGGCGGCAATCCTGCTGATTGCCTTTACGCACTATCCAGCGGCGGCAACTTTCGCCCAGAGTTTTTTCTCTTCGGGCACGGCACTTAAACCTGCCGAATTCATTGGTGCCGACAACTATTTTTTCATGCTTGAGGATGATGTCTTCTGGCAGGTGCTGGCGAATAACGCCTGGTATGCCATAGGGACAATCCCGGCGAGCATCGCCATTGCCATCCTGATGGCCGTATGGGTCAACGGGAAGATGCCCATGCGCGGGCTCATCCGGATGAGTTATTTCGCCCCAACGGTTCTACCGATGATTGCGGTGGCGAATATCTGGCTGTTTTTCTACACGCCGGAAATCGGCTTACTCGACCAAATCTCGGGTTTCTTCGGCCTGCCGGCCCAGAACTGGCTCGGCGATCAGGACACGGTGCTCGGCTGCATCATCGCCGTTGCGGTCTGGAAGGAAGCCGGGTTTTTCATGATTTTCTATCTCGCCGCCCTCCAGTCGCTCTCGCCGGAACTCCACGAAGCGGCCAAGCTCGAAGGAGCGTCGCGCTGGTATTATTTCCGGCGCGTGACGTTTCCGCTTCTCATGCCGACCACGCTGTTCGTGCTGATCAATGCGGTGATCAATTCCTTCAAGCTCGTCGATCAGCTCTTCATCCTCACCAAGGGCGGGCCGGACAACGCCTCGTCGCTGCTTCTTTATTACATCTACGAAGTCGCCTTCAGTTTCCTTGATCAAGCCTACGCCTCAACCCTGACGGTGGTACTGCTCGCTGCGCTCGCCTTTATTGCCATCACCCAGTTCGTGATCCTGGATAAAAGGATCCACTACCGATGAGCACGGCAACCGAGGACGCAATCAAGGACCCGATCGAAAACCCGATCCCGGGGGCCGGGGCAGGGAAGGTGTCGGAAGGCATGGCGCGCAATGGCATAACGTCCGGCCGGCCATCCGGCCGGTCACTCCGGGGCGTAATACCCTGGCTGGAGACCGGGGCGGCGTGGTTTTTGGCCCTGCTGTGGTTCCTGCCGCTGCTATATGCGTTCTGGGCGGCCTTCCATCCAAGCGAATACGCCATTCACTTCGATCTCTTTGCACCGCTGACCCTGGATAATTTTCACGAGGCGTGGTCGCAGGCTCCGTTTGCGCGTTATTACCTGAATACTTTTCTTCTGGTCACCAGCATCCTGATCGTGCAGTTCGCGCTGTGCACGCTCGCGGCCTACGCCTTTGCGTGTTTCGAGTTCCGCGGCCAGAACGTTGCCTTCGGGCTGGTTCTGGTCCAACTGATGATCATGCCGGAAATCCTCATCGTCGAGAACTACTCGATTATGAGCAAACTCGGCCTGGTGGATACCATCACCGGCATCGGCCTGCCTTACATGGCCAGCGCCTTCGGCATCTTCCTTCTGCGCCAGACCTTCAAGACGATTCCCAAGGAACTGGAGGATGCCGCCCGAGTCGAGGGGTGCAATGCCATGCAGATCCTGTGGAAGGTCTACGTGCCACTGGCGCGTCCGACCTACCTCGCCTTCGGCCTCGTCTCGGTGAGCTATCACTGGAACAATTTTCTGTGGCCGCTGGTGATCACCAATTCCGTGACCACACGGCCACTCACCGTCGGTCTGGCGATTTTCGGGGCACCGGAATCCGGCGTCGACTGGTCGATCATTACCGCGGGCACGCTTCTCGCCGTGGCGCCGCTGCTGGTCGCATTTCTTCTGTTCCAACGCCAGTTCGTGCAGTCCTTCATGCATGCGGGGATCAAATGACCGCGATTGTCAGCTGGAATATCCAGGCCGGACTCGGGATCGACGGGCAGATAAGCCTGCCGCGGATTGCGTCCGCGATCGAGGCTCTTGCCGATGCCGACGTGATCTGCCTCCAGGAAATCGTGGATCCGGGGCAGGAACAGGATCCGGGGCAGGGTATACCCAAAACCGAGCGATTCAAAACCGAGCAGTTCTCCAAAATCAACCAGTTCAGGGCACTAGCGGAGCTGTTCCCTGATCACGTGGCCATCGAAGGGCCCGGCATTGAGCGCAAGCCCGAAGGCAACAACGGGGCCGGTTCCGGACCCTACCGCTTCGGCAATATGATCCTGTCCCGCCTGCCGGTGCAGAGCGTCTTCCGCCATCTGCTGCCCTGGCCCGCCGAACCCGACGTCAAACACATGCCACGCCAGGCAACCGAAGTGACCGTAGCGGCGTCCTTCGGCCCGCTCAGGATTATCACCACCCATCTCGAATACCACGCCCAGAGCCACCGGGCGGCACAGGTCGGGCGCCTTCGGACGCTGTATGCCGAAGCGGTGGCACAGAGCCTCTGGCCGGGCATAGCGGAAGCCGACAGCCCCTATGCCGCCTTCGACCGGGCGGCAAGCTCGGTTATCTGCGGCGATTTCAATATGGAGGTTGATGCCGGGGAGTACGCCGCGATGCTGGCACCCTTTGGGGATGACATACCTCCCCTGATCGATGCCTGGTCGGCGGTTTACCCTGACCGGGCCCATGATCCGACCTGCGGTATTTTCGATCATGTGCAGTGGCCCGCGGGCGCCCATTGCCGGGATTTCTTTTTCGTTTCCGAAGATCTTCGCCCGCGTCTCACCGGCCTCATGGTCGATACCGAGACAGATGCTTCCGACCATCAGCCCATGGTGCTGATCCTCGGCGATGGGGATTAGCCCAGAATCAGATAACAGAATCAGATAATCAGACGATGCCCGATTCCACACGCATATACGACCTCGCCATTATCGGCGGCGGTATCAACGGCACCGGCATTGCCCGGGATGCCGCCGGGCGCGGTTTTTCGACGTTGTTGGTTGAGGCGGAAGATCTCGGCGGCGCGACCTCTTCGAACAGCTCGAAGCTGATCCATGGAGGCCTGCGGTATCTCGAATACAGGGAATTCCGGCTTGTGCGCGAGAGCCTTGCCGAACGCGAAGTGCTGGCAGTGAACGCGCCGCACATGGTCAGGCCCCTGCGGTTCGTGCTGCCGCACGTGCCCGACATGCGGCCACGCCTGCTGATCCGGATGGGATTGTTTCTCTATGATCACCTGGCACGCCGGCAGGTCATTCCCGGCTCGACTGCAATCGACCTCGCCTCGACACCCCAGGGCGCGCCGCTGCACGATACTTACCGCCACGGTTTCACCTACTGGGATTGCTGGGTCGACGATGCAAGGCTGGTGGTGATCAATGCGCGCGCCGCCGCCGAACTGGGCGCGGATATCCGTTGCCGCACGCGCTGTCTCAAAACACAACGCCGTGACGGCGCCTGGCATCTCCATCTGCGCGACGAAATGACCGGTCAAACACATGAGGCTGTCGCCCGCGGTCTGGTGAATGCCGCCGGCCCATGGGTTGGGCAGGTTGCAGCGGATGTGGACACCGGAAATAACATCGCCTCCGGCGCACCATCGAGCGCGGCGCCAGGCGGCACACATGGCGCAGCGCATGGCGCGCATGGCGCGCATGGCGGCGATATACGGCTGGTGAAGGGGAGCCACATCGTGGTGCCGAAGCTTTCCGGCTGCAATGGCGAGGATGCCTACATCCTCCAGAATCACGACCGCCGTGTGGTGTTCATACTGCCCTTCGAAGAGAGTTTCTCACTGATCGGCACCACGGATGTGCCCTATGAGGGCGATGCCAGAGATGCGCATATCGATGAGACCGAGATTGCTTATTTGCTCGATGCGGTCGGGCGGTTTGCGAAGGCGCCGCCCATAGCGGCGGATATCGTCTGGTCTTATTCCGGGGTGCGTCCGCTCTATGGCGACGACGATTCCGTCACACCGGCGGCGGCTACCCGCGATTATCATCTGGAGCTGGAGGGCGGGGGTGTGGCCGGAAGTGCCGGCAGCACCAACGGTGCCAGCACCAACGGTGCCAGCACCAGCAGTACCAGTGGCGATAATGGTGGCGGTGAACCTCCGTTGCTGACGGTCATGGGTGGCAAGATCACAACGTATCGACGCCTGGCCGAAGAAGCCCTGAACATGCTGGAGCCAGTCCTGAATATCTCTGGTGGTGCCTGGACGGCCTCGGTAGCGCTGCCCGGCGGTGATCTGCCGGCAAAAGATTTTTCGGCGTTTGTGGACGGTCTGGTGCGCGCGCATGAACACTGGGATCGAAAGGTCATTGCCGGACTGGCACGCCGGCATGGAAGCCGCATCGAGGATGTGATCGGCGATGCCAGGGACCTGAACGATATGGGGCAGAAAATCGCCTCGGATCTTTACGAGCGCGAGGCCCATTACATGGCGAAATACGAATGGGCGCGCGAGCCCGAAGATATTCTCTGGCGTCGCACCAAGGCGGGCGTGCATCTTTCTCCTGAGGCGCGCGAGACCGCCGCCGAGATACTGGCGGCGATGCTATGACGACACCCAATGCATCCGATCCCGCCACCCTTGATCCCATCGTCGAATGGTCCGCAGCGGACCGGGCCGACATTGCCGGCGTGTTCACCGATATCGACGATACGCTGACAACCGAGGGCCGTGTGCCGGCACGCGCCTTTGATGCCATGGAGCGTCTGCGCGGTGCTGGCTTGCTGGTGGTGCCGGTAACTGGTCGCCCCGCAGGTTGGTGCGACATGATTGCGCGCAGCTGGCCTGTCGATGCAGTGGTCGGCGAGAACGGCGCGCTGTCTTTCTGCTATGACGGAGCGAACAAATGCATGCAACGCCTCTATGCGGATCCACCGGAATTACGCATGGACAAGATGCAGCGCCTGGCGGTTATCCGGGAAGAGGTGCTGGCGCAAGTCGAGGGTGCGATGATTTCCGCCGATCAGGCCTATCGCGAAACGGATCTGGCGATAGATTTTGCAGAAGACGTCGCCTCGCTGGACGATGAGGCCATCGAGCGCATCGTTGCCATCTTCAGGGATCATGGGGCGACGGCGCGGGTGAGTTCCATCCACGTCAACGGCTGGTTTGGAGAACACAGCAAACTGAGCATGACCAGGGATATGATGTCGGCGCTCTTCGGGGTTGATCTCGATGCCGAGAAATCCCGCTATGTGTTTATCGGCGATTCCCCGAACGACGCGCCGATGTTCGGCTATTTCCCGTGCGCCGTCGGCGTCGCTAATCTCAGCGACCTCGCCCGGCGTTGCGAAGCGCTGCCGAGATGGATCACCCGGGGTGCGAGAACCTCAGGATTTATCGAAATGGCGGAAGCGCTTCTGGCCGCGCAAGCTGAATAAATGCTTCAATATCCCCGCAGATATACTGCGACAGAAGCCGGATAAAACGACGGGATGAGTCAGCGAGTCGCCAAGTATAAAATACACAGCATTAGGCGACCGTCAGTACACACGCTCAATACGACAGGATCGACGCAAAAGAAGCCTGAACATGGCTGTGATCAAACCAATCCGGACAAAGGCTAACTATGAGGCCGCAGGCAATCACCGCCAGCGAACTGCTCGGTCAGCTGGTTGATGTCATCAAGGCGGTCGACGGCAAAGCACTGATCGTAGACCTTGCTGGCGGTTGCATCCGTCCAGACCCGGCTGGTTACCTCGAAAAACTTCTGATCCAGCTCGTCATCCCCATAGGGATCCTCGGTATCACCCCGGTTGGTTTTCGCCTCGGCCGTGAGGGTGGTGCCGTCATTCAATTCAACGATCACCCGCGAGGGCCGGAAATCCGGCATCATCGCGGTCAGGGCAGGATCCTCGACGACCTCGATCTTGTCAGCGAAGGCCTGGATGGCGGGGTCCCGGATCTTGTCCCAGGTGAAGCTCTCGACACCGCTTGATTCGTTGATCAGGACCGAAGCGACGGCAAAGGGTACCGAGAACTTGCCCGCAAGGGTGTTCTTCGGGGTCCTATCAGAGAGTTCGGCGGCCAGCGAATAGGTTTCGACCCGGACATGCGCGATTTCGTTGGCAGACAGGCCGCCGCGTTCGGCTGCAATCATGGCGATGGCATCGAGGGTGCCGTGGTTGTAGCGGCAGCAGGCATGACGCTTGAAATAGTTCCGGGCGATCTCGTACCGACTGCCGAGTTCGTTGGTCATCTCTTCCGGGTTCCATTCCGTGGAAATCACCGAACTCCAGATCGTCGTAAGCCCGTCGGCTTCGCCGGTGAAGCCACTTTCCAGCATGTCCCAGGCCATGAGGCCGATCTGGCCGGAAAACCCGGAAAAACTGTTCCGCACCGTGCCGCCCTGCAGCATGGTCTGGCGGCTGGTGGCGAGGCCAAGGGTCGAGGCGATGTTAATGGTTTCACGGATTTGTTCGGCTGTCGCACCCATTAGTTTCGCGACTGCCACGGCTGCACTGACGGTTCCCCAGGTTCCGTGGGGGTGCATGGTAGGAAGGATCTTTGCCGCGATTCCGATACGTGCGCCGATCTCGTAGCCAAGCACGATCGCAGTCAGGAAATCCTTTCCCGGCGCACCGATTTTCTCGGCCAGCGCTAGGGCCGAAGGCAGGGCGTGGACACCCGGATGACCGCGGCTGAACTGGTTGCCTTCATCAAGCTCGAGAAACGTGCCCGCCGTCCCGTTCAGGAAGGCGGCTGTCGCCGGGGTACAGCGCCCGCCCGGGCCAATCAGGCTCGAAGGGCCGTCGGCGACTGCCATTCTCTCGGTGAGGGCGACCACTTCCGGCTCGGCCGAACCTGCGGCAATAGCCGCGATGGTATCGGCGATGACGCGCCGTGCCCGGTCGACGGCCTCAACAGGCAGGTCGTCGTAGCCCGTGTCTGCGATAAATGTACTCACCTGGTCGAGATAACCAGCCATCCTGTCTCTCCGTATCTCCGCATCGCCGCATCGCCGCATCGCCGCATCGCCGTCTCTGGGCGGTTGTCAGCGCGCCGACATCATCTGGCGCTCCAGTCTTGAGAGGAGTCGCACCATGGGCCACAGCATTATCAGGTAGATCACCGCTGCTGCGAGCAATGGCGTTGCATTGTGCACAAGGTTCTGGGAAACGCGCCCCATGCGCAGTAGCTCTGGCAGGGCAACGACGCTGGCAATGGAGGTCGCCTTGATCAGCTCTATGGTGTTCGAGGTCAAATCCGGCGCCACGTTGCGCACGGCCTGCGGCAGGACAATGTAAAACATCGCTTTCAGCGGGTTGAGCCCGGTCGAACGCGCCGCTTCCATCTGGCCTCTCGGGATACTCTCGATTCCGGCACGGATAATTTCGCCATAATAGGCGGAACTGTTCAGCGTGAAGGCGACCAGCACGGCGCCGAAGGCCGGCACGTCCCAGCCTATCAAGGGCAGGCCGTAAACCGTGTAGATGAGCAGGACCAGGGGCGGGATCGAGCGGAAAAAATCGACAAAGGCGATAAGCGCCCAGTTCACGGGTCGGATGTTGAAACTGTAGACGGTGGCAATCCAGGCCCCGAGTGCAAAGCCCAAGGGTACCACGGAAACACACAGTTTGATGGTCATCCACCAGCCCTGCAGCAGCAGAGGGTAGACGTATTTCACGCTGTCCCAGTTGAAGAAACTGAATCGGATTGCTTCCCAGTCCATTCCGAATATCCCCTTCGTCCCTCAATGCTTCCAGGCGAACCGCGTTTCGATCCAGCGGCTCAGGATGACGAGGGGGAGAAACACCAGGAGATAGCCGATGGCTGCGAGGGTCAGCGGCGAGGTGTTGGCGGCATAGGCGAGCGAAGTTTGCGCGACGGTCAGCATTTCCTGGACCGCGATGACCGATGCCAGCGCCGTGTTCTTGGTAATCGCGATGGTGCGGTTGGTCAGGGGTGGAATCGTCATCCGGATGGCCTGGGGAATGGCGACATAGATGAGGGCGCCTGCAAACCCGATCCCGGTCGAGCGCGCAGCTTCCCACTGCCCTTTGTGAACGGCGATGATCCCGGCCCAGAAGATTTCTTCGGCAAAAGCCGCGAGCACGAAGGAAAGACAGAGCCAGCTGGTAACAAAGCCCGACATCTGAATGCCCACATAGGGCAGGGCGAAATAACCGATGATCAACAGAACAAGTGGCGGCAGGGCGCGGAAGAGGTCGATAAAGACAATGATCAGCCCGTTGATCCAGCGGATCTGGAACGACCGGATGCAGGCCAGGGTCAGCCCGAGAAGAATTCCGGTGACGATGACGGACCCTGCCAGCGCCAGGGTGATCCACAACCCGCCGACAACGTCCGGCAAATACTCGGCCAGGATGGCTGCATTGAAGAATTGGTGGATAAAGGCGTCCATGATCGGCTTTGGTTGGGGGCAGGCTTCGGGAGATCAGCTTCAGGAGTCGGGCTTGGGGCGCGCTCTTGCCCCTCAATTCAGTCCTTCAGTGCCCGGTCACACGGGCAAGGAATTCCCGGGTGCGATCATGCTGGCTTGCGCGAAAGATCTGTTCGGGCACGCCTTCCTCGACGACCAGGCCTTCATCCATGAACAGGACTCGGTCGGCGGCTTCCTCGGCAAACCGCATTTCATGGCTGACGACAACCATGGTCATGCCGCTTTCGCGCAGGTTCCGCATGACCTCGAGTACGGAGCCGACCAGTTCCGGATCCAGTGCCGAGGTGGGTTCATCGAAGAGCACCACATCCGGTTCCATGGCGATGGCCCGGGCGATGGCTACGCGCTGCTGCTGTCCACCGCTGAGTTCGTTGGGATAGGACCTTGCCTTGTCATCGAGACCGACGCGGTTGAGTGCCCGGTGAGCGATATCTTCGGCCGTGCCACGACCCATCTTCTTCACCTTACGCAAGGCAAGGGCGACGTTGGAGAGTGCCGACATGTGTGGATAGAGATTGAAATTCTGGAACACCATGCCGATGTGCTGGCGCACGCGGTTGATATCCACGCCCTTGGCGGTGATTTCCTCGCCGGCGATCCTGACCGTGCCCTTAGTGGGATGCTCCAGAAGATTGCAGCAGCGTAAAAAGGTGCTTTTACCTGATCCGCTCGGCCCGATGATGAAAACGAGTTCCTGGGCGGCGACCCGAAGATCGATGCCTTTCAGGACTTCCAGATCGCCGAAAAATTTGTGAATGCCCAGGGCTTCAACAACGGGGGCCTCGCCGACCGGCTCAGCGTCGCTCATCCGGGATTATCCAGGGCAAAGAAAAAGTAAGGGGCAAAGAAGAAATTAAGGTGTCAGTCAGGCGCCAGCCGGGATGAATTTCCGGCCGGCACCGAACTGGTTTCCTGAATCAACCGCAACCGCCCGTCAACCGCAGCCGCTGCCCGACGGCGTGTTGTCGTAATGATCAAAGCCCGGCACACCGATGCCCGGCACGACCTTGTAGGCCGCTCCGCCGGGAACCGGTTTCTGGCCGGTCCATTTTTCATGGATCCTGGCGATCGTTCCATCGGCCTTCAGGCATTCCACGGCTATTTCGAACCTCTTGCGCAGCTCGGTGCTGGTCGTATGGAACGTCATGGCAGCAACCAGGCCCTGCTTGATCCGCAGGTTCGAGGGAACCAGCAACGGGTTGCGTTTGGCCGTCCAGCCAACCACCGTTTCGCCAGACAGGTGGGCATCGGCCCGGCCCGCCGCCACGGCCGCAGCGGCCTCGTCATCCTTGCCGAAGCGAACCAGTTCCCACTTGTACTTGTTGATTTGTTCCGGCTTGGACAGCCACTGATCATACCAGTTGCCTTTGTTGACGGCGATCTTCTTGCCGGCGAGATCTTCGAGTTTGTTGATCTGCGGGGCTCCCTTCTTGAGGGTGAACTGCCAGTTGACGTCAAAATAGGGCTCTCCGAAGAGCATGTTTTTGGCGCGCTTCTTGAGCACCGTGGTCGGCGCGATGATCACGCCGTATTTGCCGGCTGCGAGACCAGCGAAAATGCCCGACCATTCCTGGTCGACGACCTCGTACTTGATGCCCATGTGCTTGGCGATCTCGTCCATGACGTCGATGTTGTAGCCTTCATAGCCGCCGGTGGGTTTCGCCATGACATGGGGCACATAGCCGGCATCGACTGCAACCTTCAGGGTCTCGGCGGATGCGGTGCCCGCAATCAACAGCGCCGCAGCGCCGAAGGCCGCGGCACTGAAGGTAGCGCCTGTTTTTAGAATTCCTGTTCTCATGATCGTCATCCCCCTCGGGTTCGTTCCTGGTTCGTTTCTGTGTCCGAAACTTCAAAAACCTGCACCGCACTGTTAGTGCGTACTGAACCCGGCATCATAGGCCCAGCACCGGCACTTTGGAAATGCCGTAGCCGCCAAAGCGCTTGGGGGAATGCCCCAGGATCCGGGGCGAATTCGGTCATTGGCGCGCCGGGCGATCTCGTCCATGAGATCGATGTTGTAGCCCTCAACGTCGGCGCCGTCCCTCGCCCCCGCTCGTGCCGCCGGGCCTCATCATAGCATGGGGCTGATAGCCGATATCGACGGCAATCTTGAGGGGCCCGCTGTTCTGAGGCCCACTGGTCAAGAACCCAATCTTCAGGTACGCCGCGCCCGCAATCAGCAGCAGCGCCGCTGCGGCACACAGCACGCCTGCCTTGATAAGCCTTGTTTTCGTGCCCGCTTGCATACCCCGTCCTTCAATCGAGCCTTCAACTGGAGCTCTCAACCGACGCCCTTCAGTTCAACACCGTTGCCTTCGGGGTCGTGCAGGGTGAGCGACGGGCCGTCGCCCTCGGCGCCGAACCGGGTGGCGGCAGGTGTCACATCGACGCCCCGGCTCTCGAAATAAACCGTCAGGGCTGCGGCATCGAAAGGTTCTATTTTCAGCGCCACGTGATCGACGTTGCAGCCATCTCCCGGCGCCGGTCCGCCGACCTTGCCAAGTGGCCCATTCATATCGACCAGGTCGATCATCGACTGGCCGGCCTGGAGGTGCCACAGGCCAAGAGGTTCATTGTGCTTGGCAACGGGCAACCCGAGCACGTCGTGATAGAAGGCGAGCATCGCATCGATGTCCCTGGCGCGCAGGACGACATGATCGAGGCCTCGTGTGTGATAGGGAATGGCAGGCTGTGTCATAATATCCGCCTTCTGGTGCATGGTGCGCGTCAATCATATCTCTGTTGCAACTATATCGGCCTGGCCATCAAAACCGAATGGGCAAAACCGAATGGGCAAAACCGAATGGGCAAAACCGAATGGGCAAAACCGAATGGGCAAAACCGAATGGGCAAAACCGAATGGGCAAAACCGAATGGGCAAAACCGAATGGGCAAAACCGAACGGAGATACGGCATGCAGGAATACAAGCTCGACGAGCTCTCTGCGCAAGACGGTTACAAGCTTTTGCGCGAGATCGTCACGCCCCGGCCGATCGCCCTGGTAACGACCGCCGATGACGAAGGCGTCGTCAACGCAGCGCCGTTTTCGTTTTTCAACGCGATTGCGTTCGATCCATGCATGGTGGTGCTGGGGCTTGAGACCCGTCCCGACGGTAGCCCTAAGGACACATCGCGTAACATCCGCGCTTCCCGGGAGTTCGTCGTCAACATGGTTGACTATGCCATGGCGGAGAAAATGAACCGTGCCTCAACGCCTCTGCCGCCTGGGGAAAGCGAGATCGAAATCTCCGGCTTCACCCCGTTGGAATCTTGTGTGGTGACACCGCCTCGGCTGGCGGAGGCGCCGGCGGCACTGGAATGCACCCGCCACACCACCCTGGAGCTGGGTATTCGTCGTGAAATCGTTGTCGGCGAGGTGAAGGCGATCGCCATTCGCCGGGACCTGGTTGATAAGGATACGCTGGATATCGACCCGGTGGGCCTGGATATCATCGGCCGACTGAGCGGCAATCGCTATATACGCACGCGGGAAATTTTCGAGATGAAACGGCCGGGCGGCCGTTGATTACTGTCGCTGACCGGGTAGCCGTTGATTACCGCTCGGTGCTGATTACTGGGCGGCCGCCGGAGCCGCTGATCATTACCCGCCAGCGTTCTTGACCGTATTCTCGCCTTCCATATAGATGGCCATCGAGGCGATGCGGCCGTCTCTCATCACGAAAAAATTACAGTTCGACTTGATCTCTGTCTCACCGTTCTTGTGTGTGTTCACGACGCGGAATTGAGCCGCGATTCTGTTGCTGCTGGGGTCGACGACGAACTGGAAATTATCGTGCAGAACCGCAGCGTATTCCTCCCAGAGCTTCTCGAGCGCGTTGCGGATTTCCTCATGGTCGGTGAGGGCGACGCCATGGGTCTCGACGGAAAGTCGGCAGTCTTCGGTAAGGGTGGCGAGGACTGCGTCAATATCCTCTGCGTCAACGGCGGCAAAATAGGTGGAGGCCAAGTCAATCAGTTGATCGCGAGTTGTGCCATTTTGAGTCATGCGGCGTTTTCTCCAAAACCGGTTCCGAAACCGGTTCCAAAACCGGTTCCAAAACCAATATCGCGGCTTGCGTTCCGGCCAGATGTCCAAGCGTCACGGCCGTCAACAGGCCGTTTCCTGAAAGATAGCCCCAGTCCGACGAGCCGGACAGGCCCCGCGCGGCACCGCCTCCGGCAAAGAGATTAACAAAGGGCGTGCCGTCCTCTCTGAGAACCCGGGCGTGCGCATCGACGACCAACCCGCCTTGCGTGTGGAACAGGGCTCCAGTTACCCGTACGGCATAGTAGGGCGGCGCCAGGCGGGGCTTGGCGAAGCTGCGGCCGAATTCATCCTTGCTACCAGCCGCTGCGAGTGCGTCGACCGCTCCCAGTGTTTCGCAGACGGCCTCGACGGGCAGATCGCAGGTTTTGGCGAGTTTTGCGGCGGTGTCGGCCCGCCGGATCGCACCCGCTTCCTCGGCTTGGCGGTAATCATCGAAATCCAGGGCGAATTCATGCAGGCGCCGGTCGTAGATGTTCCAGGCGATGCCGCCGGGCTGTGCGATCACGCGCCTTGCCTGCTCGGAATAGCCGTCATGTTCGTTGGAGAACCGGCGGCCTTCCGTATTGACCTGGATTCCGCCTTCCATCATCAGGGCCCAGGACACCAGGATGCCATGGGGATGGGCGACCGACCCGTGTCCCTGATAGCTGCCAAGGTCCGCCATATCCGCACCCAGTTCCCGTCCCCAGGAAACGGCGTCGCCCTGGTTGCCATCATGCCCGAAGTAAAGTGCGTTTTTCATCTCAGGCATGAACTCCGCAACCATGGCCCGGTTTCCGCCATAACCATTACAGGCCAGGATCAGGGCCGCACAGCCAAGCGTCTCGGCACTGCCGTCGGGTCGCACATACCGCACGCCGCGCACGACCCCGCCCGCGGCGGCATCGGCAGCATCGGCATCACTGCCGACAAACAAATCCGTTGCATGGGCATCCGTGACGATAGTGATCCCGTGTTCCTCGGCGCGCCGATTCAGGGCGGCGACGAGTTCCCGTCCGGTTTTCGAGGGCGTTCCGTGCATGCGATAGGTGCTGTGCCCGGGATAGAGAAAACTATCGATGACGCTGAGTTGCAGGCCGTGTGTATCGTTCAGCCAGTCGATGGTTATTGCCGATTGTCGGCAGGTGGCCTCGACCATCGTCGCATCGTTCTCGCCATGGGCCTTGGCGATGATGTCATCCCGCATGCGGGCGACGCTGTCATCCAGCCCCTGTTCTTTCTGGATCCGGGTCCCGGCCGCCGGAATGAGCCCGGAGGATAACGCTGTCGACCCTTGTGGCACCGCATCCCGCTCGAGCACGATAATCCCGGATCCCGCACCCGGATCCGAACCCGCACCGACCGCCCTGGCATCAGCTGCCGCAAGGGCGGCCACCAATCCGCAAGCACCGGCGCCGATGATGACAATCGGCGCCTCGGCGTCGAATTCGACGGCGGCGGCGGGGAGAATCGGCATGATTGCTAAGATTTTCCGGGGTCTTCAACGACGGCGATGTCGTTCAAGCTCTTGTGTGATCTTTGCGACGGTGGTGATGCGGGCAATGGTCGAAAGCGATGCGATCGTTGAGTCATGGGATTCCTGGCTGAAAGCAGCACAGCCGTCTTCGAGAATGACGATGTCATAATCCCGTACATGGGCATCACGCGCCGTGGACGCGACGCCGCCATTGGTGACGATACCGCCGAAGATCAGGGTTTCGATGCCGGCGCGGCGCAGCATCCAGTCCATGCGGCTCTGATAGAACGCCGAATAGGCGATTTTCTCGATTTTCAGATCGGAAGGCTGCAGTGCCTCGATCAGATCGTGGCCGAAGGAACCGGGTGCGAAATCCCCTTTTTCGAGAAAGGGTCGTATGCGGCGCAGATGCTCTGAGATGAACGGTTTACCGCCTTTGCCCGGCACAAGCGTGAAATGGGTCGATGCGATCCAACCGCCGGCAGCCCGGATCGCATCCGCGAGCTGTTTGTGGCGGGCGGGCAGGGCGGCAATGGCTTCGGATTTCTGGCCGGCGCGGCCATAGGCACCTTCCGGGTGGATGAAGTCGTTCTGCATGTCGACAATGACGAAAGCGGTTGTCGCAGGGTTGAGTGCATCAGCCATCATCATGATTCCTTGCGGTTGATCACCAGATTGCCGAATTCATCGACCGTGGCGCGAAGGTCCGGTTCAACGAAAATCGTCGCATCCGACTGCTCCATCAGGGCGGGGCCATCGATTTCAGCGCCGACGGGCAGCTTCAGCCGTTCGTAGATCGTTGCCTCCGTCCAGCCGCCATCCACCCAGACCAGACGGGTATCGAGGACAGCTGTGTCAACCGATCCGCCTTCCTCGGGTGCGAGAAGATGCAGATCGAAGCTCGGCCGGAGGCCGATCACGGAAACTCTGAGGTTGAGCACGCGAATGGGAATCTCGCTCAGGAGATTGCCAAATACCGATGTGTAGCGCTCCTCGAATGCGGTTCTGATCTGATCCCGGCCAATGATGATGGCGCCCCGGTTTTCTGTGCTGTCTGTTACGCTGCCTGTCCCGCTGTCTGCTGTGCTGTCTGGCGGCGCGATCGGCAGCGGCACACTGGCCGTATGGGTCTGTCCCAGATACGACATATCAAGCTCGAACAGGGTGTCTCGCCCGATGAAAGTGGCGCCAGCCTCGTCCAGGAGTGAATTGCCGTCTTGGCTGATGCTGGAGAACCGCCGGGCCAGATCATCCACATCCAGCTCATCGAGAAGGTTGTTCATGGTTTGCACGAAATCATGGCGCATATCGGCGATGATGCAGCCCAGTGCCGAGGTAACGCCGGGATAGCGCGGTACCAATGCGCTTTTCAGCCCCACATCCTTTATCAGGGCGCCGGCGTGCAGGGCACCGCCGCCGCCAAACGGCATGGCGGCGAAATCGCCCGGGTTGTGGCCGCGCTCGATGGAGACCAGCCGGATCGCGCCGGCCATGCGGGAATTGGCAACCCGGATGATCGCTTCCGCCGCCGCCATGACATCGAGGCCAAGCGGCTCACTTATATGGGCTTCGATCGCGGTTTTGGCTGCGTCCACATCGAGACTGCTGAGCTTGCCGCCGATGGGTCGTTCGGCATTGATCCGACCCAACACCAGATTGGCGTCGGTCACTGTCGGCCGGTCGTTCCCCTGGCCATAGCAAGCCGGTCCGGGATTGGAGCCAGCGGATTCCGGGCCGATCTGCGGCAGCCCGCCCCGATCAACCCACGCAATCGACCCGCCGCCGGCGCCAATCGTTGTCATTTCGATCATTGGCGTGCGCACGACCAGGCCGAAATCCACCGCGGTCTGGGCTGCGAGCGCGCTTTTTCCCTCGGCGACCAGGGAAACATCGAAACTGGTGCCGCCCATGTCGCAGGTGATGACATTTGGAAACCCTGCGGCCGCAGCGATGTGGGTTGAGGCGATGACGCCGGCTGCCGGGCCGGAGAGTGCCGTACGGATGGGCCGCTTGCTCGCCATACCCAGCGACATGACGCCGCCGTTGGATTGCACGATCAGGATCTCGCCGCCGAACCCGTCATTCCGCAACGCCGTGTCCAGGCGGTGCAGATAGGCACCGACGGTCGGCTGCAGATAGGCGTTCAGGACCGTGGTCGATGTTCGCTCGAATTCCCGGATCTCCGGCAGGATCTCAGATGATGCGACGACATGGTCGTTCGGCCAGATCTCGCGGATGGCGGCCAGTGCCGCCATTTCGTTCACCGGATTGGCATAGGCGTTGATAAACACCACGGCAACGGATTCAGCTCCCATGCCCAGTAATGCCTGCGCCTGCGCCTTGATCTCTGCCGGGTCGATATCCGTGTGGATGGTGCCGTCGGACAGTGTGCGTTCGGCGACCTCGAGGCGCCGGTCGCGGGGGATGACGGGATCGAACTGGCCCCACAGGCCCCAGGTGCGGGGCCGGTCGCGGCGGCGCATCTCCAGGGTGTCGCGAAAACCGGCGGTGGTGATGATGCCGGTCTTTTTCCCCTTGCGCTCCAGCAATGCGTTGGTGCCAACCGTGGTGCCGTGGACGATGGTTGCGATATCGCCTGGGTCCGTCACGCCGGCGCGGATGCCGGCAAGGAAGCCCTGTGACTGGTCGTCCCTGGTGGAGGGAACCTTGGCGATGCCGCAACTTCCATTGACCTCGTCGAGGAAGAACACATCCGTGAAGGTTCCGCCGACATCGACGCCGATGACCGTGGTCGGTGATCCGCTCATGCGCCCGTGCGCTCGTTTCGTGGGTGCTTATCTCGCGGGTTTCGCGGCGGGCTATGCATCGGGTTTGGTGCCGGTCTTCGCGTCGGTTTTCGCGTCGGTCTTCGCGCGCAGAGCTTTCGTTGCTTTCGGATCGAGCTGTCCACTGTCATCGACCACGACGCCGTAATCATTCCTTGCGGCTTTGGCGGTGACATAGCCGAGGCGCACATCCTCGGCGACGGCCACCGGGTTGCGTTCCTGCGCCGGCCCGTAGCCGCCGCCGCCCGGTGTTTCCAGGCGTAGATGCTGGCCGCGCGCGATCTTGATGCCGACCATCTTCGATTTCATCGGCGGTTCGTGCAGCCCGTCCGCCTGTTCGTACTGGAAGCGGTTGAGCGCGCCGGCACCGCCGCCGGTAACGCCCTGCGGGGCGAACCGTCCGCGCTCGCCGAACAGGAAAACATCGGCGTTTTCCTCGAGCAATTCGATCTCATAAAGGGCGCCAAGCCCGCCGCGGTGCCGTCCCGGACCGCCGGAATCGGGCCGAAGCGCCCAGGAGCGGAAAAACATCGGATAGGCGGCTTCCAAAATCTCCGCCGGCGGGATCGTTGCCGTCGAGATCGGCGCGTTGCCATGATTGAGGCCGTCGCCTTCTGGATGCCCGCCATGACCGCCGCCAAAGAAGCTGAACATCACCCAGCGCTGGCCGTTTTTGCGGTATCCGGCCAGGGAGAGGGCGTTGATGGTGCCATAGGCGCAGCCGTTCGAGTGTTCCGGCGCCGCCTTGGCAATGGCACCGAAGACGACGTCGATGACCCGCAGGATGGTTTCCGTATATCCGCCGACAGGCTTGGGTGCGCCGACCGAGAGCAGGGTGTCGCTGGGGATGACGATGTCAATGGGATCAAGAACCCCGGCATTGGCGGGCACATCGGTGAAGATATGTTTGAGCGCCACATAGATCGAGGCCACGGCCGTTGCACGGGAGATGTTCACGGGACCCGCGCAGGCCGGCGAGGAGCGCGAGAAATCCAGGGTCATCCTGTCGTCGGCAATGGTCAGGTTGAGGGCGATCTTTAAGGGATCGTCGACGATCCCATCATTGTCGAGCCAATCGTCGCAGGTGAAGGTGCCGTCCGGCAATTCGGCGATGTTCGAGCGCATTAGCCGGGCAGCGCGGTCCTGAAGTTCCGCCAACGTCGCTTTGACCAGATCGTCGCCGTATTCATCCAGCAGGTCCTGGAGTCGCCGCTCGCCAAGCTCGAGCGCATTGATCTGCCCGTTGAGGTCGCCGTACAGACTTCCGGGCAGGCGCGAATTGGCCTGCAGGATGTCAACGATGTCCTGGCGGAACACGCCGCCGTCGATCAGCTTCACCGGCGGGATCAGCATGCCTTCCTGGAAACTTTCGGTGGCGACCGGGTTGTAGTTGCCCGGCACGTTGCCGCCCACATCGTGCCAGTGCCCGACGGAGGCCAGGAAACAGAAGATCTCGCCGTTGCGGTAAAACGGCCGCACCAGCTTGAAGTCCGAGAGATGCGTGCCGCCCTCATAGGGATCGTTGAAGATATAGGTGTCGCCCGGCCCCAGAGTGCCTCGCCCCAGGTCGCTGTCCCGGGCGACCGTGTCGATGACGAGCTTGACGGCAAACGACATGGCGCCGACGAAGACCGGCAGGCCGGATTTCCCCTGGATGAGCGTGGCTCCTGTCTCGGCGTCGTAGAGCCCGTGCGAGGCGTCATGAGCTTCGGCGATAATCGGGTTAAAGGCCGAGCGGAACAGGGTTGCGTCCATTTCGTCGGCGATCTGCTCCAGTCGCCCATTGATGACGGCCAGGGTGACGGAATCGATCGCGGGGCCGGTTGCAGAATTGGGCACAGAATTGGGCACAGGATCAGCCGTAGGATTGGTCATTAGGGTTTTCAGGCGAGATTACGCCAAGCAGATTATGAGTGTCCGCGCCGTGCGGTGATCATGATGTCCGACGATCCCCCAGCCCACAAGGGAAAGGCAGGGTCGGGCAGGGACAAGCATGCGTGAGCGGGGCATCAAACCGGAATAGGGGGCTTTCTGTTGTTACTTGCCGGCACTTGTCGGATTCCCTGGGTTTCATAGACTGTTGCCGGCAAACAGGCGCGGATGGATTTGATCCACGCTGACCGGCCGACAAATGACCGCGACAAACAATCACTGACAAATACGGGAGGAAGATATGAGCATTGTCCAGATAAGTGCGCATGACCTTGTTCGTACCCTGGCCAGGGGTACCGCGGCGGTCGCTGTCACTGGCGCCTTGATCGTTGGGTCCGGGGCTGCGATGGCGGAGGACAAGAGGGTAAAACTCAAGATGCCGACGGCATTTCCGACGGCGTGGCCGATCGTCGGCAGCACCGCCAAGTATTTCGTGAAAACCCTGAAAGCGGTCACGGGCGGAACGGTGACCGCCAGAGTGTATGAGCCTGGCAAGCTGGTTCCGTCTTTCGAGATCCACAAGGCCGTATCGGATGGAAAGATCGAGGCGGGCTACACCTGCTCGGCCTATCTTGGCGGATCGCTGAAAGAATCCATTCCCTTCTGCACCTTTCCGTTTTCTCCCCAGCCGCTTGTGTTTGCGACCTGGCTCTATGAAGGCAACGGGCTCAAGCTCTGGCAAAAAATGTATGACGACGCTGGGTATAAGGTGAAGGTTTTACCTCTCAGCATCTACGGATCCGAAGGAGCCGGGTGGTTCACGAAAAGGGTCCAGACCCTCGAAGACTATGATGGCGTAAAAATCCGCATCGGCGGCTTTGCCGCACCGACTCTGAAAAAGCTGGGCGCGGTGCCCACGCTGATCCCGTTCGCCGAAATATTTCCGGGGCTCGAAAAAGGCGTGATTGACGCGGCGGAGGTGGGATTGCCGTCCAATGATCTGAAGGGCGGTTTCCACAAGGTAGCGAAGTTCTACAGCATGCCAAGCTGGCACCAGCCCACGACCGTTCTTGAACTGATCATCAACATGGATGTCTGGAACGGCATGAGCGACACACAGCGCGCACAAGTCGAAGCGGTTGCCTACCAAACCAACATGTGGAGCATGACGCACGCCAACGCCACCCAGGCCGGGGCGCTGAGGGAGTTGCGTAAAAAAGGCGTCGAGGTCGTATCGCTGGACGAGGCGGTTGTCGACCAGTTGCGCGTGCACTTCAAGGAGGTCATAGCGGAAGAGATTGCCAAGCACCCCAACCTCAAAGCGGTGTGGGAGGATCTGAAGGCCTTCATGAAGGATTACCAGGAATGGGAAGATACCGGCATGCTCAGGCGCGATCAGGACGTGTTTGACTGACGCGCGATTGCACCAGGCTGGGATGGCATGATGAGGAGCCTCGTCCAGACAGAGGGGGCTCTTTTCATCGCGACCGAATTAACGGCTCGGATCGTGACGGCCCGGAATGGTGCGAAATATGAGCCAGAAAACCATTTCCCAGACTGCCGACCAGTTCGTTCGGGCTGTCGGTAATGCGTTCAGTTGGCTGGCCCTCGTGCTGGTCGCGATTGTCTGCACGTCGGTTTTTCTGCGCTATGCGCTGGGAGTATCCAGCCTCGCCTTCGATGAGCTGCAATGGCACATCTATGCGCTGGGCTGGCTGGTCGGTTTTTCCTATTCGACCGCTAGAGACAGCCATGTACGCAACGACATCCTGTACAACCGGTTCAGCGAGATCTGGCGCCTGAGGATTGATCTCTGGAGTCATCTGCTTCTGGTCGTCCCCTTCTCGGCCGTCATCCTCTTCCATTCCTGGGATTTTGTTGCCTGGTCCTGGCAGCAGAATGAAGGTTCGATCGATCCGGGCGGGCTGCCGGCACGGTGGATTATCAAATCTGCGCTTCTGTTCGGATTTACCCTGTTCGGGATTGCGGCCCTTTCCCGCTCGATTGCCTTGATGGGTGACCTCCGTGCCCTGAAAAAGGAACGGGCCCTGAAAAAGGAACGGGCCCTGAAAAAGGAACGGGCCCTGAAAAAGGAACGGGCCCTGAAGAAAGGCGCGACCTGAGTAACGGATGCGGTTGATTGTTATGGTTGATGGTTATTGAAACATTTCTCCTGATCGCGCTCTTCGTCGTTTTCGCAGGCATGCTGCTTGTTGGATTCCATGTGTCCTACACGCTGTTCGGCGTGTCGCTTCTGTTCACGTTAATCGCGATGATCTCGGATTATTATCTGGACACGGCCATAGGGCTGGATCTCGAGTTTTTCGGACTGGTCATTGAACGCATCTATGCGTTGATGACGAACTGGATCCTGATTGCCGGCACCCTGTTCATCTTTATGGGCCATATGTTGGACAAATCGGGGATCGCCGAACGGCTTCTGGATTCCACGCAGGAACTGTTCGGCAATGTACGCGGCGGTATGGCCATTACCGTTGCGCTGATTGGCACTTTGCTGGCTGCCAGCACGGGGATTATCGGGGCGTCGGTGGTGTTGCTCGCCGTGCTTAGCATGCCGGTCATGGTGGCTCAGGGATATTCAAAGGAACTGACGGCTGGTACGGTCGCCGCCTCCGGGTGCCTTGGCATTATCATTCCGCCTTCGATCATGCTGGTATTCATGGCGGACCAGATCGGGCTTCCGGCGGGCGACTTGTTTATGGGGGCGGTGTTCCCGGGGTTAATCCTGGCCGGCCTCTATATTCTGTATATCCTGGTCTTTGCGCTAATTCGGCCCGAGGCGGCCCCTCTGGCCGAGAATCGCCGCAAAGTTGGGCTTCACACTCTTTTCCGTGTTCTGCTGGATGCGGTTCCGATTATCGCACTGATGTTTCTGGTGCTTGGCTCGATCATCGCCGGTATCGCTACGGTGACTGAGGCAGCCGGCGTCGGTGCCCTCGCGGCCATGATACTCACGATTCTCTACGGCAAGTTCGGCTCGATGCTCCGCGACAGCCTGCGCAGCACCTTCGATACGATGGGCTACATTTTCGCCATCATCGCTGGTGCGACGGTCTTTGCCTTCGTGGTGCGTGCCCTTGGCGGAGACGAGATCATCGAGTCCGCACTGGAAGCCCTGCCGTTCGGCGATCTCGGGGTGATACTGTTCGTATTGTTCTGTGTGTTCCTGCTGGGCTTTTTCCTCGACTGGATCGAGATCACCTTCATTGTCCTGCCGCTGATCGTCCCGGCGATCCAGGTCATGGATCTGGATATCAGCGGCTTCGGTGTCGTTGATGAGCCGATACTCGTCTGGTTCACGATCCTTGTCGCTGTGACCTTGCAGACATCCTATCTGACCCCGCCAGTCGGCTACGCGTTGTTTTATCTCAAGGGTGTTTGTCCGCCCGAGGTGGAGATGTCACATATCTATCGCGGCATCATCCCGTTCGTGATCCTGCAGATGCTGGCGGTCCTGATCGTTTTCTTCTGGCCGTCTCTGGTAACCTGGCTCCCGGCCTTCGTCTATCGATAACCGCGCTCTGGATGGGCGCATTATGGATAGGCGAACGATCGATAGATCACTGGCGGCCCCAAGTGAATCAAGATAGCAGAAATCGAGGCCGCCATGAGCGCTGACGTACTACCGCGGAACATTGTCGGATATGGACCAAACCCGCCGCAGGCGGACTGGCCGGGCGGAGTACGGGTGGCCGTTAATTTTGTCATGAACTACGAGGAGGGATCCGAGAACTCGATCCCCGATGGCGACGGAAGGGTGGAACCGGGCCTGGCAGAAGCCAGGGGTGCGCGCATGGCTCCCGGCGTGCGGGACCTCGGCATGGAGAGCCTCTATGAATACGGTAGCCGGGCAGGAGTCTGGCGCCTGTTGCGCGTGTTCAAGGAACGCGAACTGCCAATGACCGTCTTCGGTTGTGCCGTGGCGCTGGAGCGCAACCCGGCCGTGGCCGAGGCGATCGCCGAGGCCGGATATGATGTTTGTGGCCACGGCTGGCGCTGGATCGAGCACTATCTTCTGGAGGAGGACGAGGAGCGCGAGCACATCGCCCGCGCCGTCGAGAGCATCGAGAACCTCACCGGCGCACCGCCGCGCGGCTGGTATTGCCGGTATGCGCCGAGCCTGAACACACGGCGGCTGCTGGTCGAGCACGGGGGTTTTCTCTATGACAGCGACAGCTATGCCGACGACCTACCTTACTGGACGACCGTGGGCGACAAGCCGCATCTCATCGTGCCGTATTCGCTGGATGCCAACGACCTCAAGTTCCAGCCCGGGTACAGCTTCTCGTCAGGCGACGACTTCTTTGCTTATCTGAAGGACGCGTTCGACTTCCTGCGCGCCGAAGGCGAGACAGCGCCCAAGATGATGAATATCGGCCTGCATGTGCGCCTGATCGGCCGCCCGGCGCGCGCAGCCGCACTTGCCCGGTTCCTTGATTATGTCGCCAAGTTTGATGACGCCTGGATCTGCCGCCGCCTTGATATCGCCGAACACTGGCTCGCCACCCATCCCGCGCCCCCGGTATACGGGGACAGGTATCTCCCTCAGAACTTCATATCGAAATGAGCCTTGAGACCCCAAGCCTCATAGCCGCCTTGCCCGATGCCGTCATAATTGGCGGATAGCGACAGCCGGGTGCCATCGGGTCCGGTCATGTTGATACCGGGGGCAACCCGCGCGCGCCAGCCATCCTCAATCCCGCTGTCCGTGCCTATGAGGCCGCCGCCCCCGCTGGTGTTGGCGTGGCTGTAGATCGCATCCAGCGAGATCGTGGGTTCATAGCGCCCGCCGTTGTTTCCGAGGAACTGCGTCGAGATCGTCGGGCCAAACTTGAATTGCCCTTGTGAGACCGTCTGGCTCGGGATCGCGCCCCCCAGCGTGTTGGTATAGGCGTTCTGCTTGTCGGTCAGCCAGGACAGGCCGGCATTGGGCCGGATGGTCCACCGGCCTTGGATAAACTCCCCGGTGAGGCTGATATCTGCCAGCCAGCGGGTGGAGGTGAAGCTGTCGGTATAGGTGTTTACCGGCGTGACGTCGTTGTTTGACCTACCCCCGGACACACGGGCGTCGAGATAGAGATTCTCTTGCAATCGCGCGGTCACGTAAGGGCCAACCATCCAGCCCTTGCCTTCGGTTCTGGCGTCCTCGTCGCTGTCGTCGGTCAGGCGGTCATAGACCTGATTCACAATAGCATCAGGTAATTGAGAACGGATGTATCCTTACCGATTTGGTCACGCTGTTTTCAAATTCATGTTTGCCAGCGCCCCGACGTTCTTGGCAATCATGTTTTCCTGCCGGTTGCCGCGGTGAGTTTCGGCAAATACTCCGAACTTTTTCATGCGGCAAATACCGTGCTCCACGCCGATACGTAGCTTTGCGTGCCAAGCGTTGTAAGTTTTCTGTTCGTCCGTAAGGGGGTGGTTCCTTGAGGCTTTGAGCGGGACTTCAAGCGATGTTCCCAGATAACCGAGATCACCAAGTACAAGCACACCCGGTGGCTTATCCACGCGCGCCTCGTCATAGATACGCTTGTCATGTGCGCGCCCGGGTTGCGCCGGACCGACCGCCAGAACCCGTTTTTTGTCATCGGTGATGATCTGATGTGAGGCCGTGTGATGCTTTTTCTTGCCGGAATACTTCGCCTTGCGATGCGAGAGCTTTTTCGGGCGTTGAACCGGACGCTCCGTGCCATCAATCATCAGGTAAAGCAGGTCATCCCTCTCTGACGCCGACAGCCTGATCTTGCGCTCCGGCATCCGGAAATGTCCTGCCATCAATTCTGTCATGGCAGCAATCCGACGGCAAACCGTAGCGGACGAGACATCGAACAGAAGACCCATAAAGGCCTGACTGGTATAGGTGCGATAATACATCAAGCAGAGCAGCAATTGCTCGGCAAATTCCAAACGGTAGTTCATCCCGCCACCGATCGCGCGTTGTCTGTCTTCACGTGAAAGCCGGTGGTGCTCGCGTTCAAGCCAGATCGGATGAAGAACAACGACCAATGCCTCGAAATCCTGAAGACGGATACCTGAAAGGCGGAAAAACAAATCAGCGCGCCCCCGCAAAACCTTCAAAACCCTCATAGACAAGTCCTCACTCTCCATTGAGCCATAAAGATCGCTGAAAATCGGCTATTGTGCAACTGGTTTACTGAAGAAGCGCGGTCTGACAGTGCCACCCGAGTTGGCTGTCGGCGATGGCGCCCCTGGGCTCCGGATTGCGCTGCGGGATGTCTTCCTCGAGACGCGTGAGTAGAGCGGTGCCGGGTTCACAAGACAGCCAACATCACCGGCGCGATGCCCAAATCTCTGCGTGAGAAAGCCAAAAGCGGCCTGCAGGATATTTGGATGGCGGAGACCGGGAAGGAAGCCGTCGCGGCCTTCGATCTCTTCGTGGAAACCTACGGCGTGAAGTACGAGCGTGCCGTGGCCAAACTGCTCTAGCCCGAATATTTCATGAACAGGTACCGCTAAATCCTGTATTCGTGTTATGATTCAGTTACTTGAAATGATCAAACACAAGGATTTAGCGGTGACAGATTGTACCCCCGATCATCTGGAATTTCCAGCCTGTCGTAAACGCCGGGTAACCACCGGCTTCGATGGAGGTCATGTGACGAGCAACGACGGCGTTTTGCTGCTGCGCGGGGCGGATCACCTGCCGGGATTGACGGCATCGCTTGCCCGGCGGCTGTCCGACGACCGGCAGGCGGGCAAGGTTGAGCACAGTTTGCGGGATATGCTGCGGCAACGGATCTACAGCCTGCCCCTGGGTTACGAGGACCTGAACGACCACGACGCCCTGCGCCACGACCAGGCATTGCAGACGGCGGCCGATCGGGATCAGCCGCCAGCCAGTCCGTCGACGTTGTGCCGGTTCGAGAACACGGCCGACCGCCAGGTGGCCTGGGTCGCGCACGAGGTCCTGATAGAAACCTTCATCGCCTCGTGCAAACACCCGCCCGACGAGCTGGTCCTCGACTTCGACGCCACCGACGATGCGGTTCACGGCCACCAGGAGGGCCGTTTCTTTCAGGGCTATTACGACCACGACTGTTTCCTGCCGCTTTATGTGTTCTGTGGCGATCAGCTTCTGGTCAGCTACCTGCGGCCCTCGAACATCGACGGCGCCAAACACGCCTGGGCGATCCTGGCCCTGCTGGTGCGGCGCCTGCGCCGGGTCTGGCCGAAGGTGCGGATCATCCTGCGCGGGGATTCCGGCTTCTGCCGCCACCGCATGCTGGACTGGTGCGACCGGCATGATGTGGACTATGTCCTCGGCATCGCCAAGAATGCCCGCCTGAACGCTCTGGCGGCGCCGTGGCTGGACCGGTCGGCCCGGGACTTTGAGGCGTCGGGGGAGAAACAGCGCCTGTTCGGCGAATTTACCTACGCCGCCGGCACCTGGCGCAGCGAACGCCGGGTCATCGCGCGGATCGAGCATTCGGCCAAAGGGGCCAACCCCCGCTATATCGTCACCAGCCTTCCGGGCAACGCACAGGCGCACCACGGCGTTTCCAAGAACTGCTTATCAATGGGGATTATATACTTGACTAACCGCGCAATATGCCGGATATTAAGAGTACAAGGAGGACAGCATGGCACATAAAGCATCTGGTAAAGCGCATCGTAAGGGTATCAGCTTTATTGAGTTAGCGGAGATGTTTCCTGATGATGCATCGGCGGAACGCTGGTTTGAGGATGTACGGTGGCCAAAACCGGAAGATCGGTTTTGCCCGAAATGCGGAAGCCGTAACACAGCCCCAAAGGCGAATCGTAAACCCCTTCCTTACAGGTGCCGTGATTGCAGAAAGTTCTTTTCGGTGCGCCACGGCTCGGTCATGGGACAATCAAAGATACCTCTTTGCAAGTGGGCACTCGCGATTCATCTGAATGCAACGAGCCTGAAGGGTGTGTCAAGTGTGAAGCTTCACCGTGATCTGGGGATCACCCAGAAATCGGCTTGGTTCATGGCGCACCGGCTTCGAGAAGCATTCGCCAGCGAACAAGGATTGTTTGCCGGGCCCGTCGAGATCGACGAGACCTATATCGGCGGCAAGCGGAAGAATATGCCGAAGGCGAAGCGTAAACAGCTAAGTGGGCGCGGCCTTGCGGGCAAGGCTGTCGTTATTGGCGCGAAGGATCGTATGACCAATCGTGTAATGGGATAGTTGGTAAAGAATACTAAACCTGTTGCGCAATAGCCGATTTTCAGCGATCTTTATGGCTCAATGGAGAGTGAGGACTTGTCTATGAGGGTTTTGAAGGTTTTGCGGGGGCGCGCTGATTTGTTTTTCCGCCTTTCAGGTATCCGTCTTCAGGATTTCGAGGCATTGGTTGTTGTTCTTCATCCGATCTGGCTTGAACGTGAGCACCACCGGCTTTCACGTGAAGACAGACAACGCGCGATCGGTGGCGGGATGAACTACCGTTTGGAATTTGCCGAGCAATTGCTGCTCTGCTTGATGTATTATCGCACCTATACCAGTCAGGCCTTTATGGGTCTTCTGTTCGATGTCTCGTCCGCTACGGTTTGCCGTCGGATTGCTGCCATGACAGAATTGATGGCAGGACATTTCCGGATGCCGGAGCGCAAGATCAGGCTGTCGGCGTCAGAGAGGGATGACCTGCTTTACCTGATGATTGATGGCACGGAGCGTCCGGTTCAACGCCCGAAAAAGCTCTCGCATCGCAAGGCGAAGTATTCCGGCAAGAAAAAGCATCACACGGCCTCACATCAGATCATCACCGATGACAAAAAACGGGTTCTGGCGGTCGGTCCGGCGCAACCCGGGCGCGCACATGACAAGCGTATCTATGACGAGGCGCGCGTGGATAAGCCACCGGGTGTGCTTGTACTTGGTGATCTCGGTTATCTGGGAACATCGCTTGAAATCCCGCTCAAAGCCTCAAAGAACCACCCCCTTACGGACGAACAGAAAACTTACAACGCTTGGCACGCAAAGCTGCGTATCGGCGTGGAGCACGGTATTGGCCGCATGAAAAAGTTCGGAATATTTGCCGAAACTCACCGCGGCAACCGGCAGGAAAACATGATTGCCAAGAACGTCGGGGCGCTGGCAAACATGAATTTGAAAACAGCGTGACCAAATGGGTAAGGATACATCCGTTCTCAATTACCTGATGCTATTGTGAATCAGGTCTACTGATAGCGAGACGCTACAGAATTTTACGGAAAGCGTGAGCAATTTGGCTGCCAAGGTCTACACTGACGACGCTACTGGTTATAAAGGTATCCGACGCGACCATGAAACGGTTAATCATTCGGCCGGGGAGTATGTACGCGGACAAGCTCACACTATATGTACGCGGACAAGCTCACACTAACAGAATCGAAAGTTTCTGGGCGATGCTTAAACGGCGTATAAAGGTACATTCCGTAATATCAGCCCGAAGCACCTGGATCGATATGTCAATGAGTTCGCGGGACGCCATAATATTTGCGACCGGGACACGATCGATCAAATGCGCAATGTTGTCGCAGGCATGATTGGCAAGCGTCTCATGTACCGCGACTTAATTACTGAGGAATCCCGATGAATAACGCTGTTATCCCTCCGGTTATCAATGACCCTTCCGCCCTTGCTCGTTCGCTGTTTCCAAAACCGCCGGTGCGTAACCACGATAATCGCGTTCCGGTACTGGCGTGCATCGATAACCTTGAGTTTTTGCGTTCGATTCCGGACGAACGGTGCAAATTGATTGTTACGTCGCCGCCCTACAATTTGGGAAAGGATTATGAATCCAAATCGTCCATGGATGATTATCTGAGCGCACAAAAACGTGTTATCGAGGAATGCGTTCGCGTCCTGCACCCAAGAGGCTCTATCTGCTGGCAGGTCGGTAATTTCGTTCAAAATGGTGAGATAATGCCGCTTGACATTCTCACTTATCCGATCTTTCAGGAGTACGGCCTGAAGATGCGAAACCGGATTATCTGGCATTTCGGACACGGGTTGCATTGCACACGGCGGCTGTCAGGCCGGTATGAGACAATCAATTGGTATACGCTTGTCGATGACTATACGTGGCATTTAGATCCCATTCGTGTGCCATCCAAATATCCTGGTAAGAAGCACTTCAAGGGGCCGAACTCCGGAAAACTGTCCGGCAATCCAAGGGGTAAAAACCCTTCCGATGTTTGGGAATTTCCGAACGTCAAAAACAACCATCCGGAAAAGACAATTCACCCCTGCCAGTTTCCCGTTGAATTGGTCGAGCGGCTCGTTCTTTCGATGACCGATGAAGGAGACGCGGTTCTCGATCCATACATGGGAGTTGGCTCGGCTATCATTGCTGCATTAATGCACGGTCGTGACGCCTACGGGTGCGATATCGTGCCGGAATACGTAGAACTGGCGCATCAGCGCGTCGCGGGTTGGCGTGGAGGAGCACTGCGCACTCGTCCCATGGGCAAACCTGTCTATAATCCGACACTACCAAACGGTGGCCATTGATGCAGGTAAAGGCTAGGTATTCTCATCTCAACGGTGAGGAATACCTGCTTGTTCATCACCCTGAGCTTTGGACGGAGTTGCTGGAGGTCATTGATCAGGTGGATGCCGAAGCCTGCCGAACAAAGGTGTCAAAAGAGAAGACGCAAAAGGGCAAAACGCTCTATTCCCCCGTCGATATGAACGCATCGTTTAAGTGCGGCCTGGAAGCAAAGGGTTGGCAGGAGCGGCGCAACACATTTTGGGTGACGGATGATGAACGCCTGTTACGTTCGATTCAGGGGTATAGCGAAGCTGAACAGAAGGTCGCTATAGAGGCCACGGGGCGCAAGCCGATTATGTCCTACAATCAGACCGATTTCGTGAAGGATCGCGTTGCGGTCGAGGTTCAGTTCGGAAAGTATGCGTTCGTTGCACACGACCTCTTTGTGAAACACATGAGCTTTTACGTCTCGGATATCATTGATGTAGGGATAGAAGTCTTGCCGATGAAAACGCTTGAATCGCAAATGTCGAGCGGCGTGCCATATTACGAACGGGACCTACTCAATGTCATCCGGCAAGGACGTAGCGTCCCTGCCGTGCCGCTCGTTCTAATCGGGGTAGAACCATGACCCTTGATCTATGGTTAGAAATAACCTAGGGGCTGTCCTAGATAACACCTAGATTGGTGTTAGTATTACGGGCATGAGAAAGAGCCGATTAAGTGATTACAAGCAAGGTGGGAGATACGCCCAAAAGTTGGTAACGGCTGTTTTCAGGCGGCGATTTGAATTTTCTTGATGCCGTCTTTGAACTCAACCCCTTGAATGACCTCGGGCAAACGGTTTGGCCCGGATATCTTCCGCCATTTCTTTTTCGCTGACATCATCAGCTTGAAGACCATTGCCAGCGCGGTCTTTCGGTTCAGGCACCCCCTGGTTTTTCGGGTGCGGTTTCGGACCGTGGCGAAGACGCTCTCAATCGGGTTTGTCGTGCGGATGTGCTTCCAATGTTCGGCCGGGAAGTCGTAGAAGGCCAGCAACGCGTCGCGGTCCTTAGAGCAGCCTGGCCACGGCACGCTCGTACTTCACGCCGCAGGTTTCCACGAAGAGATCGAAGGCCGCGATGGCTTCCTTCCTGGTCTCCGCCATCCAAATATCCTGCAGGCCGCTTTTGGCTTTCTCACGCAGACCTGGGCATCGCGCCGGTGACGTTGGCCGTCTCGTGAACCCGGCACCGCTGCTCGCGCGTCTCGGGGAAGACATCCCGCGGCGCGGTCCGGAACCCAAGGGCGCCATCGCCGACAGCCAGCTCGGGTGGCACTGTCAGGCCGCGCTTCTTCAACCCTTTCAGAAGGTCGCGTCAACTATCCGCATTTTCCCGGAACCCGTCCATTCAAAGCTATTTGCAGACAGGTATCACCACATTAACGGCATTGAGAACTTCTGGAACCGGGCCAGGCGATGACATTTTTTATGTAAATGCGTACATCCTTAGTTTGGTGCCTGGAAACCTTCACCTCCCACTGACGCCCCGTCCTGAGAGCATTCGCGGGTGTTTCCGAGGGTTTTATACCGCCCTGATAGCGCCAGAGCGATGCCGCGACGGGCCGGGCGAAATTCCGGCCGGCCGGCCGCCTCTGGACAAACCGCAAACCCTGAACAAAATTAGAACATGGCGATGCCGCCAAACCGGCACCAGGCCGCCGGGCAAACCCAGCGCCTAACCCAGTATCTGCACCGGTTCGTTGTCGCGGTGTCGGATCTGGTGTCAGCTCCGGTGGGTTGGTGGCTCTTCCACTGTTTGTGAGGCGTTGGTTTGGCGGCGCCAGCACCGAACGATGCTTCAACAATTCAAGGCCGCTTAACAGCATAAATTTTTGGAGGACTCCAATGAACCGCACCGATGCCCTCGCAGAGACCGCGCTCCCAGAAACTACTATTGAGACTACGCTCGCAGAGACCCCCTACATGACTACGGACGAGGCGGCGATCTATCTTCGCCTCAGGCCGCGCACGCTCGAGAACATGCGCCGCAGCGGTGATGGCCCCAGTTATCGTAAGCATGGCGGCAGAGTCCTCTATCACCGCACCGAGCTCGAGGTCTGGTCCAGCAGCCACCGTTTTGTGTCCACCGATGGGACGCGGGAAGGGTCGACCCGGCCAGTGGCCGCGTGAGCGACCGAAGCCTGGCCAGCAGGTGTGCGCCCGACAGGCGGGGTAGCAACAGACGCCAGGGTTTTCCGCGCGATATTGTCCGTCGCGCAGGGCCCTGCCTGTGCATCGCGGTCGGGGCGGCTATCGCTTTTGGCGCAGCTGCGGATTTCCGGCCTCGACTCGTCTGGAATGCCAGTGCGAGCGTGCCGGTCGGCTTTTACCGGATTTTGGGTGGAGAACCGCGTCGCGGCGATCTTGTCCTGATCCGGCTTCCGCCGGCTGCCGTACAACTGGCGGCTGAGCGCGGCTGGCTTCCTGAACAGGTTCCGGCCCTGAAGCGGGTACACGGCCTCGCCGGCGACCGGGTGTGCTGGTGCGGACAGGATATTCTTGTCAACGGAGAGATGGTGGCGCGGACGCGCCTGGCCGACGGGAATGATCGCCCGATGCCGCGGCAACGCGGATGCGTTCCCCTCAGCCGCGACCAGCTGTTTCTTCTGAACACGCATCCGAAATCCTTCGATGGGCGGTATTTCGGGGTGAGCGCGCGGCGCGATATCATGGGGCGTGCCGTTCCCTTCGAGCTGTTCGGAGGATTGTTTGGAGGATCCTTCGGGCTTTCCCGCTCTCCTGGACCCTCTCACTCCTTTGCATCCCTTCAATCCCCCAAACCCTTTTACGCTGCCGATCCGCGCTTCGGAGCGTCTGTTTCACCGAGCTGATGCCTGGATATCTCAAGTGGCGGCCTGGTCTGCCCGGCAAATATATTAAATCCGGCTCGCTTTTCCCCCGCCGGGCCTATGGAGGGCGACTGGCCGGAATTTCGAAACAGGCGCCCCATGCCTCGACGGTTCTCAAATCGGTGGATATAGCCAGGCGCGCCGCACCGAGAGCAGCGATCGTGTTCCGACGGGCACGGGCCAATCCCGGTGCTGCCAACAGCAGGATTATTCCCATTCGCGGTCACTCTTATGGGAAACCGCATTTTCGTCGTGTTACAGTCCTGACCAAGGTCAGCTGGTCATCGGGTCCGGGGTTTCCCTCGGCGCGCGCCCATATGCGGTATCTGGAGCGGGAGAACACTTCCCGGGACGGCGAAAAGAGCGTTGCTTATGATGCCGGAGGCGACGCCGATTCCGGAGGGTTCCTGGAACGCTGTAGCGACGATCGGTTTCAGTACCGAATCACGGTTGCCTTTGCAGAACCCGATATCGAGGAACTCCAAACGCCCGACAACTTCATACGACGACTGGCGAGCGAGATCGGCCAGGATCTCGGAACCCGTCTAGACTGGATTGCTGTCAACCACTTCAACACGCCCCAGACCCATACACACATGGTTTTGCGGTGCCAGGATGATTCCGACCGCCCCATCTATCTCATGAAGAACTATCACGCTCGCGGGATTCACCAGCGCGCCTCGGAGTTGATGACTGCTGAGCTCGGCCCACGACCGGATCACGCCGTGGCCCAGATGATAGAACGTGATCTGACCACAGACCGCCCCGGTGCTCTCGACCGGGATATTCTCGCCGTAACCGGAAATGGAAGCCGCCACCTCACACCAGAGATGATGCGCAAGGAGATGGCCGTCGGACCCGACAGGGTTCATGCCAGGCTACGGCATCTGCAAACCCTCGGCCTCGCCTGGCGAGAAGAGAATATTGGCTGGCGTGTTGTACCGGAGACTCTCTCGGTCCTTGAGGATATGGATATCCGCATGCGTGCAGCCCGCGAGATTGGCCGGTCCCGGACTCCTGGCTGGAATATCGGCCGGGATTTCGCCGGAAACCCTGTCCGGGAATTGACCATGGATCAGGCCCGAGAGATCTTACAGCCAGAAAGAAATCGGGAAAATGCCCTGAAACCGCACCGGGCGATCCCATCCCAGCGCGAGCTTTCGCACGGATCTCCTGACAACACTGCTGCAGGCGGTCGTTTGAAAAGCGCCTTTCATCGCATGTTTGCACAACCGTTCCGGGAATCTGCTTTCGACAGAACCGTCTCTGATTTCAGCCGGAATACCCCCGATCGCATCGCCGATCCTGCAATCACCCCTGGGATCGATCACGGGGTCGGTGTCGGTGTCGGGGGCGGTCCTGAATCCAATCCCGGAGTCCACCCTGGAAACAATCCCGGGGTCGATCGTGGTCGCGGAACCGATACGGGCCAGAAAAGTACCGAAGGTGTCAGGCGAAACTGGCTGTTTTCCGGCGGCGACAGCGCCGACAGCCACGCCCACACACCCGCACACGACAATCCTCTCGGACCCGGCGGCTTTGCGGAAGCCGGACAGGACCGCACAGGCCAGGGTCGGACAGGACAGAGCCAGATAGAACAAAGGCGGGGAGAACAGAATCTGGCACCGGCCCGGACACCGGTCCGGGAACCAGTACGGACGACGACAGAAAATCTCCCCGAGGGTGGTCCCGATCGCCGGAAACGGGAACCGGCCTTGCCGCCGTTTTAGACGAACGTTGCCCACCGCATGCGCCGGGGGTGTCTATCGGGGTGCCTGTCCTTGTACCGCAACAGTACGCCCCCCGGCACCATAGATTCTCGCACTATAGACTCAGCTATTACGGGATTCGGGCGCCGCGATAGGGGCGGAGAACCAGGTCCTTGTTGACGAGTACGCGCACCGGCCAACCCGGGCGGATGGTGATCGTTGGCGGGATGTTGATGTTGCGGTCGATCAGGCGCTGGCTTGTCCGGCCCGCTGTCTGCTGAAGCGCCCGTCGCACCGCCTCCCCGACGTCATCCTCGCTCTCCCTGTCGAAGGCGAGCGCTGTTCCAACCGCAATCAGCGTGGCCAAGCCCGCACCGATGGCGAGCTTGTCGAAGTGGAAATCCACCTTGTCGGCAAGACCGGCCTGTCCTGCGGCATCGGTGCCGGGCAGGTTGTTGACCACCACCGAGGATCCGTCCGGCATGATCAGCCGCTGCCAGATCACCAGCAGGCGCTCCTGGCCGGCGGTCACAAGGCTGTCGTAGCGTCCGATCAGTCGCGAGCCTTGCGGAACCAGAAGATGCTGCCCGGTCACGCTGTCATAGACATGTTCTGTGACCTGGGCGATCGATATGCCGGGAAGACCGGAGTTTAGCCCGGTGATCAGGCTGGCCGAGATCACGGTGCCCGCCATCAGTTGATAGGCGGAGACGGGATCCTGCACCATGTTCGGATTGGGGGCCTCGACATCCGTGCGGTTCTCCAGAAAACCGCGACGATGCGCATCCTGGCGGGCTGCTTCTCCATTCGCACTCCCACTGCCGCCAGTGTTGTCGGTATCGCCGCTGCCTACACCACCACCGGCGAGGGCGGCGAGCAGGGGATCGAGCCCCGGATCGCCTGCTCTGCCGGCACTGTCCGACCCCGACCCCGATCGGTCCGTTGAACCGGGACCCTTGGCGCCGATCTGGAACATCACATCGGATTCACGGGCCTCGGCCTCTTTCTGGCGCTTGCGGATGCGCGCCGCCCGGGCGGCGTCGGCCTCCGGGTCGGGGCGAAACGGGACTCCCGCATCAACGGGCGAGAGCGGCGGTGCTGCAGGGTCGATGCCGAGATCGCGTTCGACATCCACCACCGTATCCCCGAGATCGCCCGGAAGCGGCGCGCCGATCCGGGGCGGCGGCGCGAAGTCGGGGCCGGTATAGGCTTTCGGCAGGCGGTCAAGTTCGCCGGGAATCGCCTTATTGCGGTTGCCGTAGACCTCCCGAGGTTCCTCTCCGCCGCTGATGCGCGGCGGATCGAGGGCGAGAACCAGGGCGACGGCAAGACCGCCGCCGAGAATGCTTCCACCTACGGCCAGGGCCCGGCGGCTGATCCGGGTTATCCGCTGGGGTGCCGCCCGAAGCTCGAGTCGTTCCGGGCTGACCTTGTCATCCTGCCAGTCCTGGTCGAAATCGTCAGCCAGATCGTCAGCCGGCCTGCCGGCCAGATCGCCGGCCAGACTGCCGTGGATCAGACCATCGCCGCGATCATTACCGTGATCACTATCGGGACCGTGTTCCCGCTCCCGGTCATCCTGCCAATCATGTCGCGGGCCGTCCTGCGGGATCTGCCCTGGCAAGCCTTGTCCCGTGTCATCCGGTATGTTTCGGGACATGCTTCCGGGCATCTCTCCGGGCCCGCCCTCCGGCATCATGCCGCCTGGCATAGTGCCGGGCATGCTCTCCGGGGCAGCATGCGCTACAACGAATTCAGGGGAAAAATCCGAATCCTCGTTGTCCGCCGCTTGCCCGCCTGTCACCTGCGCCATATCTGGCGCTGCGTCCGGCGTCGCTGCGTATTTTGGCTCCGGTGTGTTTTGTTCTGGCGCCTGCTGTTCCGGTACAGGCTGCGGCTGTCCGGATGCGGTTTCCGGATCGGGCAGGGGATCTATCGGGAGTTCTACCGGGTGGGTGGGTGGGATCTCAGCCAGATCGCCGAACAGGCCGTCTGGGAAATTCTCCCAGGCCTGTTCGGCCGTCTTGCCTTGCGCCGATCGTCCAGCGGGCGGGCGTTTCCCCGCACTCACGAGCCGTCTCCCTCCGGCAGGGCGATGTCTTCTCCCAGCCTGCCGCCGTCATCAAAGCGGGCGTCGGTGCGCAGGATCCGCACCACTTTTTGGGGATTGCGTCCGAGACGAAGCTCGGCGGCCCGGAACAGCCGGTTGACCACATAATACCGGCCGGTAACACGATAGTTCACCAGTTCGGTCTCGCCCTGCGCACCGTGCACGAACAATGGGGGCGCCTCGCCTCGGGTGATCGACCGCGGCATCTGGATATAGACCTTGCGCCCGTCATCGAAGGCGCGCAGCGGCCGCCAATCCGGTCTGTCGCCCTCGATCCGGTAGCGGAAGGTGAGGTTCGAGAGTGCGACTCCGGAATCCGCCACGCGGTCGCGCGCCTTGACTTCTTTCGCCGCCGCCAGCCGCAGATCTCGGATCCTGTCCTGCGGGTAGTGCCAGGAGACGGCGGCCATGTAGGCATCGGGCGTACTCTCGAGTTCAAGATGGTAGGTGCGCTGGTCGGTGGCGATCACGAGATTGGTTTTCAGTTTGCCGGCAGTCGGCTTGATCAGGATGTGGATGCGCCGCCGCTCTCCCTCGCCGCTGGATGTGTCGCCGACCACCCAGCGCGCGGTGTCACCGGCCGAAACCGAGATTACCCGCTCGCCGGGTTTGAGAGCGATGTCGGTAACCCGGCCCGGGCTCGCATAGAGGCGATAGAGCGCGCCCGTTACATAAGCGTAGATCTGGACGGCATTGATGTGGCCGTCCTTGGCCGGCTCGATCACCGCTGCCTGTCGGGCCGCGCGGGCGGCCTCGCGGAGACGCTCGATTTGCGCTTTCTGTATCTCAGCCGCTGTTCTGGATTTCTCAACACCAGCGCCCGCACTGTCATTTCGGAGTGGGGCGAGCGGCTTGAGCTGGCCCGGTAGGGGCAGGGGAGCCGGTACGACCACCACCTCGACCGGGGCTGGTGTGATCTCCCGAGCTGGTTGAAAGGCTTCTTTGGCTTTTGCAATTTTTGCAGTTTCTGCGGGCGTGTCAGTCAGAAAGCCGATGCGCCAGGATGCGGGAACGCAGCCCGCAAGCGCGAATGCGAACCCGAGACTGGCGGTGAGCATCATCGCAGCACCTCGGCCCGGGGTTGCGACGGGCGCCGGCACGGCGCGTCGGCCTCGTATTTGTTTTGTTTCCATGGGCTGGGTCACTCCTCGTTACTTTGTCGTTACTCTTCTGTGGTGAAGTCGCGCGACCAGTTGAGGGCGCGCACATAGATGCCGAGCGGGTTCTTGTGTAGGGTTCGTGTGTCGCGGGGCGGCTCGAGCACGATCTCCGTGGTGGCGGTATGGCGTTCGGTGCGGGCCAGCGCGCCGTTTGCATAGACGCGCTCGATCCAGCGCAGCTCGAAACTTCTCTTGCTGGCACGCACTACGCTGGTTACCTCGACCGTGCGGGATTCCCGACCAAGTGCTGCGAAGGGGTCATGATCCCTTGCATATGCATTCAGGGTGTTGACCGCTGCTCCGGCGGCGTAATCGTAGGCCTCGAGCCAGTTGCGCCGTACCACCACCGGGTCGGTCGGGAGTGCGCGCACATTGCCAACGAAGCGGGCGAGATGATGCGCGATCAGCGCATCCGAGGGCCGGTAGATTTCCGTTGCCGGGCCGATCGACCGCACCTGTCCCGTGCTGTTGACTTCGACCACGTAGGGCGTGATCCGGCTACGCCCTGCCTGCCAGGCGAGGCTGGCGGCGAGCAGGAAGGCAAGCAACAGGACGCCGAAGGCAATCAGTCGCCAGTTGTGGGCCTGCACCCGGGCCGACCCGATCCGGTCATCCCAGACCCGGGCCGCCTTCTGGTAGGGAGTCATCGGCTTTGGCTGCCGGCCGTAATGGAGCTGGGCTCTTCGGAACATATCTCGTCTCTCCCGCGATTGTTTGTCGGTTTACTGTGTTTGGTTGTCAGGCATTTGTGCTGTCAGGTGCTGGTGCTGTTTGGAGCTGATCGCCTAGCGGCCAAGGCTGGGCGCGCCTGGCGAAACCGCCCGGTCGCCCTGGCGTAGCGCGTGCATGGCAAACAGGGCGGCATTCTGGGCCCGGTCGCCGGCCTGGAGTCGACGGGCCCAGTCAGGCGCCCCGCCAGAGCTGCCGCCAGATCTTCCGCCAGATCCTCCGGCGGCGAATCCCGAATCACTGCCTCCGGAATCACCGCCGCCGCCGCCTGATCCTCCCGGCGAAACGATGCCGCCGCCGCTGGCGATGAACGCAGCGCGCGCACCTTGTGCGTGCCGGGCTGCAAGACCCTGTCCCTGGGTGCGGAGCGCGCCGCCGGCCGAATCACCCACCGCGCCGCCTGCGGCCCGGGCAACACCTGCCACCCCGGCGGCGACGCCGGCAGCACCGCTGGCACCGGAAGCAGCGCGGGCGAGGCTGTATGCACTCCCCGCACCGCCGGAGAGGGTGGCGCCTGCGCGCAAAGCCGCACCGCCGCCGGTACCGGCAAGCTGGGCGCCACGCGCAGCGGCTGCACCGGCGGCAGTGGTTCCGGCTGCCGTCAGCCCGACAGTGGCTGCAGCAGCACCGGCGCCGAGCTGCGGTGCGCCGGAGGCCAGACCGGCGGCAACCCCGGGGCCGAACAGGCCAAGACCAAGCAGGGCGAGCGAGGCGAGGATGATGGCGGCGGCGTCACGCAGGGTGACGTCCGGTCCGACCACCGGCAGGGTTGCGAATATGCTGGCACCGATGCCGGTGATCACCGCGAGCACCATCATCTTGATACCCGAGCCAATCACATGGCCGAGCACGCGCTCGGCAAGGAAACTGGTTTTGTTCCAGAGCGCGAAGGGGACGAGCAGGAAGCCCGCCAGGGTGGTCAGTTTGAACTCGATGATGGTGATGAACAGCTGCACCGAGATCAAAAAGAACGCAACCAGCGTGATCGCCCAGGCCAACATGAGCACGGCGATGGTCGGAAAGTTCTCGAAGAACGCGATCGGGCCGAGCAGCCCGCCAACCGCTTCGATCAAGGGCTCGGCGGCATCGAACCCGACCCCGGCGATAAACCCGGGGCGCATCAGATCGGTGGCGGTGAGCGTGGTGCCCGACGCCTTCAGCCCGATTCCCGCCATGGAATCGAACAGGATCTGCGACAACATCTGGAAGTTGTCGATGATCAAGGCGAAGGCGCCGATATACAGTACCTTGCGCAGGAAGCCGGCGACCGGGAATCCCTCGTCGCCGAGCGCCCAGAACAGGCCGGCGAGCGCGATATCGATGGCGACCAGCACCGAGATCAGGAAGTTGACGTCGGGCTGGAGCAGCCCGAAGCCAGAATCGATGAAGGCGGTGAAGGTCGCCGTGAAACTGTCGATGATGTTGAGGTTGTTCATGGTTTCAGGATGGCTTCAACAGTGCGGCTGTAAGGGTGCCCGGATAGTCAGGCGGTCAGGCGGTGAGGCGGTGAGGCGGTGAGGCGCTCATGGCGTGTAGGCGGGGCCGCCGGAAAGAAAACGCCGCAGGTGCGCCTGTCCGCGCGCACGTTCGGCGCCGATCCGGGCGCGACGCAGGGTTTCTGCCCGTGCCTGGCTTGCCAGCAATCCCTGGAGCTGCAGCGACTGTTTGACCGAGAGCGCGTTGATCCGGTTGCCCGCCTGGATGCCTTGCAGGTTTCCCGCCGCATTCCGGCTTGCCGAAAGGGCGGTCTCGAGCGTGTTGGTGTCCCGAGTAATTCCACTGGCGATGCCGGCCTGTACCCGGAACGCCGCGCGCCGCGCCTGCCAGCTTTGGGTTCGGCGCGTTTGCGCATCAGCGGCGATCCGTGCCGCGGTCGTCGCGGCGCCGTAGCTTTCGGGATGGACCCGGTCATAATAACTTCCGGCCGCATTGGCGTTGTTGAGCGGCGCACCGCCCTCGTTGACCAGACGCCCGATATCCTCGAGCGGGGTGACGAGATCGCCGGCACTGCCAGAGAGGCTGAGAAGGTGGCGGGCCTCGTTGGCGAGCTGGGAAGCCTGGTTCTCGATGATGTTCAGGGTGCGAATCGCGGTCAGCAGGTTCTTGGCGTAGTTGCTGGGATCGAACACAACCGAACTGACACCGCCGCCACCGAAGAATGCGGCGGCCGGCTGCGGTGTCGCGACAATGACGGCGACAATGAGCGCAACAGCGAGGCCGAGCGCGATCACAGGCGCAATGACCCGTGGAAATCCCGGCGCAACAGTCGGGGCGACTTTCGGAGCAATTGCAGGAACGAGACGGGTGTCCCGGAACGCACCCCGGAACACACCCCGGGACGCATGCGGGGACGCGCACAGAGGCGGTCGCCGCGGCAGGGGATGACGGACAGGGATCGGGGCCCGAATCAGGGTCCGGGTCGGGGTTGGTATGGGAATCGGCATGGGAGTGTTCTCCTGTATTGGGACGAGAGGGGTTAAGACGAGGTTTGGGGTTGAGGGTGGCGATCGGGCCGTGCGGGCGTGGCAGGCGTGCCGGAATGCATGGCGAGGAGTTCGGACGCCCAGTCGAGGCCGGCGGCCTCAAGCCAGGCAGCGGCGAATTCGCCCGCACCATTTGGCCCGCCACCGGTGTCGCCTGTCCCGTTCGTGCCGCGCGGTCGGGCAAGAATCGCGTCGATTGCGCGCTGACGTTCGGGCCCCGCACCGGCGCAGAAGGCTGACGCGACGGGCCCGATGTTGAGATCGAACAGCCGGCAGCCCTGCGGCGATTGGAGGTAGTATTCCCGGCGTGGCACGGCGGTTGCGATAGCGGCGATCTGCTGTGCATTGAGTCCGAACCGGGTGTAGATCTCGCGCTGCTGGGGCTCGCCGGCGCGCTCGTTGGGCAGGAATATCCGCGTCGGGCAGCTTTCGATCACCGCCGGGGCGACGGTGCTGCCGGCGATGTCGGTAAGCGACTGGGTTGCAAACAGCACTGCGACGTTTCGTTTACGCAGCACCTTGAGCCATTCGCGCAGCTGTCCGGCGAACACCGGATCGTCGAGGAACACCCAGGCTTCGTCGAGCACCAACAAGGTAGGCCGTCCATCGAAACGTTCCTCGAGACGATGAAAGAGGTAGGTGACGATCGGGGCGACCAGGGCCGGCCGGTGCATCAGCTCCTCCATCTCGAAGCACTGCACATCCGAGAGAACCAGCCGGTCTTCTTCCGCATCGAGCAGGCGGCCATGCGGCCCGTCCAGGGTGTAGGGAGCGAGCGCCTCGCGTAGCGGGCGCGACTGCAGCAGCACCGAGAGCCCGGTCAGGGTCCGTTCCTCTGGTGCCGCCCCGGCGAGACTGTTCAGCGCCGACCACAGGGCCGCTTTCATATCGGGCGTGGCCGGCACGCCTTCCCGTTCGGCGAGGCCGGCGAGCCAGTCGAGGGCGAAGCTCCGTCCCTGTTCTCTGTCGATGCCGCGCAGCGGCTGGAAGGCGGCACTGGGAGCGCCGTCCTCCTTGGCATCCTCATCGCCTAGTTCAATCCAGACGCCGCCCATGCCAAGACAGGCGGCGCGGGCCGAACCACCCTTGTCAAAGATGAAAACCTGGCTTCCGGCATAGCGCCGCCACTGCAGGGCGAGCAGGGACAAGAGCACGGATTTCCCTGATCCGGTCGGGCCGACCACCATGGTGTGGCCGACATCGCCGGAATGCAGGTTGAGCCGGAAGGGCGTTGCCCCGGAGGTATCCGCATGAAGCAATGCCGGGCCGTCGAGATGCGGCGATCTGGCGGCACCGGCCCAGACGGCCGAGACCGGCATCATGTGGGTGAGGTTGAGCGTGTGAACTACGGGCCGGCGGGGATTAGCGTAAGCATGCCCCGGCAGGCTGGCGAGCCAGGTATCGACCGCATTCAGGCTCTCGCGCACAACCGTGAAGCCGCGGGCGTTGATTGCACGCTCGATCGCGGCGGCCTTCTCGCCGGCAACACGCCGGTCGCGGTCACGCACCACCACCGAAACCGTAGCGTGGCCGAAACTGACGAGATCGCTTCCGAGTGCCCGCAACGCGGCGTCGCTGTCGGCCACCTTATCGTCGGCGCTGGCATCAGTGAGTGCCGCGGTTTCATTGAAGGCGACCTCCTTCACCATCGCTCCCATCGACTTGCGCTTGGCAAACCACTGTCGCCTTGTGCGCCGCAGTGCTGCCTCGGCCCGGCTTCTCCCGAGCGGCACGAACCGGGTCATCCAGCGATAGCCGATACCGAGCCGGTTGAGGTCGTCGAGGATGCCGGGGGTGGTGGCATCGGGGAATCCAAGCAGGCCGAGCACGCGGATATGCTCCTCGCCGAGCATCGGCTCAAGGCCGCCGGCGAGCGGACGGTCGGCGAGCAGGGCGTCGAGATGGGCCGGCACCGAAGGCGGCGCGATCGGGTGGACAGAGGTCGAGACGGTGCCGTGCAGATAGGCGAGAAGTTCGGCGTCACCGAGGGGTGTCGTCTCGACCATCTCGCCGGCGAGAAGGTCGATTGCCCGCCCGGTGCGCTCGAGGAAGTGTTCGAGGATTGGTCCCGGCGCCAACCCCGATACCGGTTCCGGCGTCAGCCCTGATTCCAGCCCTGGGGCAAATTGTGTGGATGCATTGGGGGATGTTTCTGCTGAGGTTTCTGTCGGGATGTCCGCCGGTGCATCTGGCGTCGTACCGTCCGGGGTGGCACGTTCGAGGAACAGGCGCTCGGCCTTGTTGTCCCGGTCCTCCGGCGGCAGCCATAGGAAACTTAGGAAATACCGACTCTCGAAATGACCCGCATCAGCCGAGAAGGACGCGGCCCGTTCACGGTCGACCAGCCAGGAGACCGGATCGGGGAATTGGGATTCCGGATAGGCGGCGACGGCCCGGCGCTCGGCCTCGAAGAACAACGCCCAGTCATCGCCGAACCGGCGCAGCACATTGTTGATGCGTGCACAGCTGGCGACCATTTCGGCAGGCGTAGCGCTCTCGAGATCGGGGCCGCGATAGCGCACCGTGCGCATCAGCCCGCCATCCTTGTTGAGCACCACCCCCGGCGCCACCAGGAATCCCCAGGGCAGATAGTCGGCGAGCGTGTCGGGCTGTGCGTTGTACTCTTTCAGGTTCAGCATCCGAGATGTCCCCTGTGGCGCAGATGCCGGGTGAGTACCTGCGGGAACTCAGGATCCCGCCGCGCTGCCCAGGCCGCGATCGTGTGGCCGACAAGCCAGACGGCGAGTCCGGCCAGCCACAGACGCAAACCCAGGCCGAGCGCCGCGGCGAGCGTGCCGACTGCGATCGCGATGGTGCGCGGCGCGCCACCGAGCAGGATTGGCTCGGTGAGTGCGCGGTGCAGGGGTACTTCGAAGCCTGGGGTTTCCTTTTCGTTCACGGTGCGAGTGCCCCGCCGGCAAACGAGAAGAAGGTGAGGAAGAAACTGGTCGCGGCGAAAGCGATCGAGAGACCGAAGACGATCTGGATCAGGCGCCGGAACCCGCCCGAGGTATCGCCGAAGGCCAGGGTCAGGCCGGTGACGGTGATGATGATGACGGCGATAATCCGCGCCACGGGGCCCTCGATTGAACTGAGGATCCGGGTCAGTGGAGCTTCCCATGGCATACCGGAACCAGTGGCGTACGCCGGTCCCGCCAACAGGAACGCTGTCACCAGGAAGACGATTGCGCCGTGCGTTAGGCGCTGCAGGGCCGGATGTTGCAGGCCTGAATGTTGCAGAAATGAGGTCATGATCGCGTTCCTTTCGCGGTTTTTGCGGGTTTCACAGCTTTCAGGGTTTTCACAGTTTTCAGGGTTTTCAGGGTGCGGGGTTTCCGGTTGGATCCGGTCTTTCGGTTGGATCCGGTGTTTCGGTTGGGCTGGGCGGTGAGAGCGCAGAAGTGGTAGCTTCCATCGCCGCCGACGCCCTTGAGCTCGGCCACGGTCTCGACGCGCCGGGCACTGCCATGGCCGGCGATGTAGACGACCATGTCGACGGCTTCGGCGATCAACTGGCGCGGCACCGTCGCGACCGCTTCCTCGACGAGTTGTTCGAGCCGGTGCACGGCGGCGGCCGCGGAGTTTGCGTGCAGGGTGGCGATACCGCCCGGATGGCCGGTGTTCCAAGCCTTGAGCAGGTCCAGCGCTTCGCCGCCCCGGACCTCGCCGACGACGATCCGGTCCGGGCGCAGGCGCATGGTGGTGCGCACGAGGTCGCGCAGCGAGACCACGCCCGGCCGGGTGCGTAGCGCAACGACATCGCGGGCGGCGCAGACCAGCTCCCGTGTATCCTCGAGGATCACCACCCTGTCGCCGATCTCGGCGATCTCGGCCAGTAATGCGTTGGCCAGGGTGGTTTTACCCGATCCGGTGCCGCCGGCAATGACGATGCTCCGGCGCATCCGCACCGCTTCCGCCAGCGTTTTCCGGTGCACCGCCGTGAGGATGCCGTCGCGCTCGTAATCGGCGAGGCGCTTTGGTGAGCCGGCGGGCCTGCGGATGGCAAAACACGGCGCACGTGCAACGGGTGGCAAAACGCCTTCGAAGCGCTCACCGGTCTCCGGGAGTTCGGCGCTGACGATCGGCGCGGTTTCGCCGCACTCGATCCCGACATGGCTTGCGACTAGGCGGACAATGCGCTCGGTCTCGTGCGGTGCGAGCGCGATCTCCGAACGGTGCCGGCCCGTGTCCCGACGCTCGATCCACAGGCTGCCATCGGGATTGGCCATGATCTCGATCACGTCCTCTTCGGCGAGCGCCGCGCCGATCACCGGCCCGAAGGCGGTGCGGAGCATGGCATTGCGCCGCCGCGCGGTCGTCGAATCCGGGGTCGAATCGGGAGGCGAGCTGGGAATACCGACCGCATCCCCGCACGGGATCCTGGTTGCGGCCGTCATCGACCGGATCCTTTGGCAATATCGTTTGCAGGCGGGAGATTGTCTTCGGCCACCCTCAGATCGTTATCTGTTGTTCCGGCATTTCCAGTTCCGTCATCCAAATTTTCCAGCTGGTCATCTGATGTCGCCTCGGCAACGAAGGTATCGACAACTTCGCGCACAAGGTTGTGACCGCCGGCGATGCGCCGTCCGATTTGTTCGAGGTAATGCTCGAACCGTTTCTGTCCCAGCGCCCGGGCAGCATCGCGCTCGTCGACGGGAATCGGCGGCACCACGGTGAGAAAGAAGCGGGCGAACAGCGCAATGCTCTCGTTGGCGATCAACACGTCGCGGTTGAGCAAATGGTACCGTGTGTCCATGTGATCGAGACGGCGGAGAATCAGGGTGGTCCGCTCTCCGAATGCGGAATGGGAATCGGAATCGAGGTAGGCGTCGAGAGCTGCCTCGACGACATCGTCGCGGGTCACACTTTGGCGTTTGGCAGCATCCTTGAGCCGCTCGGCCGTGTCGCTCGTAACAACGGCCCGGATGTGCCGGGGAGCATGTTCGTGTGCGAGGGTTTCGAGAGCGACGGTTGTGTCGGCCATTGCGTTATCCCCTTTAGAAGTCATTGGCTTGTTTCTTTTGTCAGCCATTTGGACTGCCTCCTTTGTCAGTTTCTGTTGGCTTGTGCTTGTTCGTATTCGGGGTTGATCAGAAAGCGGCGGGATCATCGCCGGGCCGGATCAGGGCGCCGGATCCAGCCGCGCATCGCAGCGCGCCGGCTGTCCACAACGCTGTCAAACGGCCTGGTGAGCAGGGCCTCTTCGTCCGCGACCGCCACTGCCACCGGTTCCTTCTTTCGGGATTGCTGCAGTTTCTCCGGCAATTTGTTTTCGGCTCCCCATTCCGGATTCCGCGCCAGAGGCTGCGCCGGTTGCTGCGCCGGTTGCTGCGCCAGTTGCTGCACTGTCTGTTGCATGGGCTGATGCGCCGTCTGGTGTGCCGTCTGGCGCACCGGTTGTTGCATGTCCTGTTTCATTGCTGGTGTGGCGGCGCGCGGGGCAGGGCAAGGTGCGGTATCGAAGATTTTCTGCGTGCCAGCTGTGCTGGGCACACCTGGATTTCCCGTGCCCGTATTGGCGAGGGCGCTCCAGTCATCGGCCCTGGATGCCGGCCGGTCCGCATAGGAAGCGTCACCGTCGCCGTCACCGCCACCGCCGCGGTCACCGCCGTTGAGTCCGGGCGGCAGCAGGCAGCGATCGGTGAAGTTGCGATCCTCGTAATAGCGGATCTTGGTGGCGCGAATCGGTGGCAGGCCGGCGGCCATGATCAGCGCCTCGTTCTGCGGCAGCTGCATCACCTCGCCCTGGGTGAGGAGTGCGCGCGCCGATTCCTGGCGGCTGACCATCATGTGGCCGAGCCATGGCGCAAGGCGGTGGCCGGCGTAGTTGCGCTGGGATTTGAGTTCGGTTGCGGTGCCGAGGGCTTCGGAGATCCGCCGCGCCGTGCGCTCGTCATTGGCGGCGAACGCAATGCGCAGATGGCAGTTGTCGAGGATCGAGTTGTTGGAGCCGTAAGCTTTCTCGATCTGATTGAGAGATTGGGCGATCAGGAAGGCACGGATGCCATAACCGGCCATGAAGGCGAGCGCGCTCTCGAAAAAATCGAGGCGGCCGAGGGCCGGGAACTCATCCAGCATCATCAGCAGGCGCCGGTCGCCGGCCGGGCCGCCGAGCAGGCCATCGGAATCGAGTCGCTCGGTTAGGCGGCGGCCGATCTGGTTGAGCACGAGGCGGACCAGAGGTCGGGTGCGCGAGAAATCCGAAGGCGGGACTATCAGATAGAGCGATAGCGGTTTTGGTGCGTCCATCAAATCACTGATGCGCCAGTCGCAGGCGCCGGTGACGCGCGCCACTGTCGGATCGCGATAGAGATTGAGGAAACTCATTGCTGTCGACAGCACGCCCGAGCGCTCGTTCTCGGATTTGTTGAGCAGTTCGCGCGCGCTTTCCGCGATCACGGGGTGGGTCTTCGGTTCGGCCTCCGTGCCGAGGTGGTTGGCAGTCATCATCGCTGCGAGGCTGCTCTCGAAGGAGCGAGCCGGGTCTGACAGGAATGTTGCAACCCGGGCCAGGGTCTTCTCGGGATCGGTGTAGAGCACGTGCAGGATGGCGCCGACGAGGAGCGCGTATCCAGTCTTCTCCCAGTGACTCCGCCGTTCCAGCGAGCCTTCCGGATCGACCAGGATGTCGGCGATGTTCTGTACATCGCGCACCTCGTTCTTTCCCCGGCGCACCTCGAGCAGCGGGTTGTAGCGGGCGGAGGACGGATCGGTCGGGTTGAAATAGAGGCAGTGGGAGAAACGCGCCCGCCAACCTGCGGTGATACGCCAGTTCTCGCCCTTGATGTCGTGGATGACGGCGGAGCCGATCCAGGACAGGAGCGTGGGCACAACGAGGCCGACGCCCTTGCCTGAGCGCGTCGGTGCAAACGCGATCACGTGTTCGGGTCCCTGGTGGCGCAGATAGCGCCGGCCGAGACGACCAAGAAAGACGCCCTTGGGGTCGAACAGTCCGGCGTTGCGGATATCCCGATCGTCGGCCCAACGGGCCGAGCCGTAGGTGGTTGCCCGCCGGACGTCGCGGCCGCGCCAGAGCGAGAGGGCGATCGCGGCGATGGTGCTGACGAGCCCACCGCTGGCTGCGATCAACCCGGCGCGGTTGAAGATTCCCTCGGCATAGGGACCGAAGGCGAACCACCATTCGAACAGGCGCCAGGGATAATAGAGGGGCGAACCGGCAAGGGTGAACCAGGGCGCACCGAGCCGGGGAGAATATCCCAGGGCGGCCGCGGCCCATTGCGTGGCGCCCCAGAGAGCAGCGAGCACAACGAGCAGGACGATGACCGTCTGTACAACAAGGTTTTTGGTTGGAGTCATATTCCTGATTTGTTCTCTCTCCGGGATGCAAGCCATCACCGGTTCGCTGATGCGCAAAAATGGCGATGTAGAATTTTGAAACAATCCGGAAAAGCGGGTGTTTGGACCGTGTTTGCGGGGTTTGGCGCCGACGCGGATGATCCGCGCAGGTCCCACCGGCGTACGCGCTCGGCAATGGCGGGCAGCCCGGGACAGGGATGATGGTGGCGCGCGAGGGCGACCGGCGGAAAAGAGGCGGTCGGGTCAGCTCGGTTTTTCGATCATGATCATCATAAAAATGATCATGATCGTATCGCGGGATTTGATAATTCCCGGGGGTGCCTGGGCGACCGTCAGTTCCAGGCGGGTATCGGTCCCGGGCGGGTGTCGGTCCCGGACGGCCGTCGGCTCGAAGCTGCGATCGTCAGATCTGCTCCGGCTTGTTCCGCAATGTGGCCCGCAGTCGCAGGGAGCGATTACGCCCGCGTGCGGGCGTTGTCGGGGTCGTAGGGGCTGTTGGCGATAACACGTGCTGCGCGGGGGGATTTGAGTACCTCGACCTCGAGCGCGGTACCGATCTCGGCGAGATCGGGCTGTACCATGCCCAGGGCCAGCACCTTGCCGCACCGGAAACCGTAATTGCCGCTGGTGGTGCGGCCGACGGTCTTTCCGTCAAGACGGATCGGGTTGCTGCCGAGAGGATCGCATTCGCTGTTGTCCTCGAGTTCGAGCGTGACGAAGGTGTTGTTGAACCCACGCTCGCGCCATTCAAGAAGTGCCTCGCGGCCAACGAAATCGCCCTTGTCAGGATGCACGAAGCGATCGAGGCCGGATTCGAAGGCGGCGTATTCGACTGACAGTTCGGCGCCGATCATGCGGTAGGATTTCTCGACCCGCATCGATTCCATGGCACGGATACCGAAGGGTGCAAAACCGAGATCGCTTCCGGCCTCTTCCAGAGCGTCGAAGATATGGTTCTGGTATTCCATCGGATGATGCAGCTCGAAGCCGAGCTCGCCGACGAAATTGACCCGTAGAAGCTTGGTTGGCGCGAGGCCGATCGAGGTTTCGATCCCGGACAACCAGGCGAGCCCGTCATTCGAGATGTTGTCCTTGACCACCCGCTCCATCAGGGTTCGCGCCTTCGGGCCGGCAACCACGAGAACCCCCATCTGCCCGGTGAGATTGGCAAAACGTACCGAGCCGTCCTCGGGCATGTGGCGGAAGATCCAGTCATGGTCGAGGCGCTGGTATGCGCCCGCCGAAACCAGGTAGAAGCGATCCTCCGCCTCGCGCTGGATCGTGAACTCCGAATGCACGCCGCCGCGTGCATTGAGCGCATGGCACAACCCCACTCGGCCGATGCGCTTCGGCAGCTTGTTGGCAACGAGGCTATCGAGAAAAGCCTCCGCTCCGGGCCCCTCGATGCGCGCCTTGGCGAAGGCAGTCATGTCGAGCAGACCGACATTCTCCATCACGTTCCGGCATTCGGCGCCGACATGCTCGAACCATTGCGAGCGACGAAACGACCAGTGATCCTCTGCCGCAACCCCCTCGGGTGCGAACCAGTTGGCCCGTTCCCATCCGAACTTCTGGCCGAACACGGCGCCGCGCTCTGCCAGTCGCTCATGACAGGGCGGGGTGCGAAGCGGTCTGCCTGCCGGGCGTTCCTCGTCCGGGTAATGAATGGTGAACATGTTGGCGTAGGTTTCCTCGTTCTTGGCGATCAGGTAGGGTTTGCCGGCATAGTCGCCGAACCGGCGCGGATCGACCCCGAGCATGTCGATCGTCGGCTCGCCCTCGGTAATCCATTCGGCAATCTGCCAGCCGGCGCCGCCCGCCGCCGTGACGCCGAAACTGTGACCCTCGTTGAGCCAGAAGTTCCTTACACCCCAAGCCGGGCCGATGATCGGGCTGCCGTCGGGCGTATAGGCGATGGCGCCGTTGTAGACCTGCCGGATCCCGACTTCGGCGAAGGCGGGCACACGGTTGATGGCGGATTCGATATGCGGCATCAGCCGGTCGATATCGCCCTGGAAGAGTTCGTATTCTGAATCAGCGTCGGGTCCGTCGACATAGCATGCCGGCGCCCCGACTTCATAGGGACCCAGCAGCAGGCCGGCATTTTCCTCGCGCATGTACCAGGATCCATCGGGTTCCCGCAGCACGCCCATCTCCTTGGCGCCTTCCTCGTGGCGTGCAACGATCTTTGGTACCGGCTCGGTGACGATGTACTGGTGCTCGACCGGAATCACGGGCACCTCGAGTCCCACCATCGCGCCGGTCTGGCGGGCGAAATTTCCGGTGCACGACACGATGTGCTCGCAGATGACATCGCCCTTGTCGGTGCTGACCCGCCAGTCGCCATCCGTAGTGCGGGCAATGCCGGTTACGGTCGTGTTGCGGTGGATCTCGGCGCCGGCTGCGCGCGCGCCGGCGGCAAGGGCCTGGGTGAGATCGGCAGGCTGGATGTAGCCGTCTCCTGGATGGCGGATTGCGCCGACCAGGCCCTGGGTGGTGCAGAGTGGCCAGAGCGCGTGCACTTCCTGGGGTGTGAGGAACTCGACATTGACGCCAATAGTTTCGGCAACACCGGCATACTGACGGTATTCATCCATCCGGTCCTCGTTCGTTGCCAGCCGGATATTGCTGACCATGCGTAGCCCGATATCGGCACCGGCCTCCTCGCCGAGGCGCTGGTAGAGTTCGACCGAGTATTTGTGGATCTGGCCGACCGAGTAGCTCATGTTGAACAGCGGCAGCAACCCGGCGGCGTGCCAGGTCGAGCCCGAGGTCAGCTCCTTGCGCTCCAGCAGGATTGAATCGTTCCAGCCCTTCTTGGCCAGGTGATACAGCGTGGAGACGCCGACGACGCCGCCTCCGATGACGACGGCCCGGGCCTGGGATTTCATTACCTATCTCCTCTGTCGGCAGTTTTGTTCGTAGCAGTGTTAGCAGTGGTGTTCGCAACGGTGTTCGCAACGGTGTTCGCAACACCATCCTGCGGTGCCGTGAACCATTCCCAATGCTGCTGCTGTTCCTGCCCGTCTACCCGCAGCGCGTGGCGCCCGCGGGCCAGGTCCTCGGCCCAGACGGTGCGGGTGTCGAGGCCGAAGCGGCACAGGCCATTATCGTTTCTGTCGCCACTGTCACTGATGTTGCCGTGATCATTGCGGTCACTGTGGCTGGCATGGAGATGCGCGGCCGAGAAAGCCACCATCTCGCCTGGCTCCAGCAGAACCGGAACGCCGGTCTTCGGATCCGGCGGATCAAGCGCGGTTGGGAGGGACGGGTAGTCGGTTTTTTTGTCCTCCGCCATTCGAGCGAGCAGCGTTTCGAAATCCCAGTCACCACTGTTGTTTGCTACCGGCTCTGCAAACAGCTCCGGCCAGAGAACCATCGTTCGCGCCTCGGACAGTGGATAGAGCGGCAGCCACCAGTTGACCTGAGACCAGATGCCGGATCCCCAGGTATCCCTGTGGGCCGGAAGCAGCTTGGCGGCACAGCTGCGGTGGGTTGGCCGCGAGGGCACGATCCGCAGGTGGTGGCGGTCCTGGTAGAGGGTTCCGGGGTTGAAACCGATCGCGGCCAACAGAGCCTGCCAGTGTCCGGCGATCGCATCGTCGCTGACGACGGTCCGGCGTGCCGCGGCGGCGGCTTTCCGGAATATCTCGGGGGCGAGCGTGGATTCGGTGGTAGGTGGATCCTCGGTGTCGAAGGTTTCCATGGCGATCGTGCGGGCACGTTCAGCCAGCGCATCGAGCGGTAGGAGATTCCGGAACACCACAAGATCGCCGGCGAACAGTGCCGCGCTTAAATCTTCAGGGGCATCCTGCGACGACCAGTCGCGCCAGTTGCCGGCCTGTTGCGCCCCGCTTTGTTGCGCCCCGATTTGTTGCACTGCGTTCTGTAGCATCATGCTTACGCATTCTCGTTCGGCGTTTGTGAATACAACAGGCCCTGGTGCATTGCTGCCATCCAGTCGCACGATGCCGCAACACCGCCGAAGGCGTAAACATGAAAACCCTCGAGTCCCGGACAGCGGCCCGCAGCGTGACCCTCGAGGAGGTCCGATACCAGATCGTCACCGGTCCAGCCGCCTAGCAGACGTACTGCACGCTGCGGCTGCGCCAGAGCTGCTTCGGCGGCAGCCCCAACGCCGAGCTGCAGGGCAAACGACATCAGGTTGCGCAGGCGGGCCGGGCCGGCCAGGCCGATGCGGACCGGAAGGTCGCATGGCCCATCCCGGAGTACCGAGAGCCAGTGCATGACCGGGTCGGCCTCGAACACCAGCTGGGTGACGATGGTGATGGCAATCCCGGTATCGCGGGCGAAGGCCGTTTTTTCTTCCAGCGCCGCAGCCAGCTCCGCCTCGCTGGCATGCGGGTGACCCGTGGGATGGCCGGCCATGTAGAGGTGCTTTGGTCCCCGTGTCTCAACGATGCCCGAGCGGAGAATTTCCAGGGTGTTGGCAAAACCGCCTTCAGGTACCTTGCCGTCGCCGGCAATGAGCAGGATTGCCTCCGCTCCGGCATCGACGGATTCGGCCAGCCTCTCACCAAGCTGATCATGATCGGCAAGCGTCCGGGCCGTCAGATGAGGCACCGCCCGCCTGCCATCCCCGGCTAGGCGCCGGCAGGCAGCGATGGTGTCGCCCCAGGCCTGGCCCGGAAGGAACGGCACGAAGATCTCGGCCCCGGCCGGCGGCAACTCTGCTGCCGCAAGCTTGACCAGGGCTTTCGGCGTGACCTCCAGCGAAAGGCGCCATTCGGCGCCCGCGGCGTCGCCTGCAGAAGGTCCTGCGGCAGGTGCCGGCGATGCGGCGGAGCTACTCGACCGATGTTGCGCCTTTGGCAAGAGCCAGCTCCCGCGTGTTCGGATTGACCGAGGTGCGGAAGGGCACTTCCACGATTTCCCCGGCTTCCGGAGATCCAGGCTGGCTGGCGTATTCGTCGGGGAGCCAGATGGAGACCTTGGTTCCGATGTGTCGCATATCGACGGAAACATAACCCATGGCGATGTTGGTTTCGAGTTCCGGCGAATACCAGGGCGAGGTGATGTAGCCCATAGGATCGCCGCCATCCTCGCCGGAGATCAGCCAGAAATCTGGCGTATAGTCGAGGATCTGCTTGCCGCCGAAAACCATACCGACAAGGATGTTCTTGAACGGAAAGCGCCCGGCATCGATTTCCGCACGCGTCTCCTCGAGTTTCTGGCGGCCGATGTAATCCGCTTTCTTCTTGCGCGGCACCTGGTAGCCGAGGTTGCACTGGAACGGCAGCACTTCCTGGTCCAGATCCTGGCCCCAGGACAGGATGCCGGCGGCAATGCGGCGCATGTGCGAGGGCGCAATCACCATCAGCTTGTGGCGCTTGCCGGCCTCAAGCACGGCGTTCCACATGTCGTCGGCATGGAGGATCGAGTCTTTCAGGTAGATCTCGTATCCCGCCTCGCCAGAGAACCCGGTTTGCGAGATGATCACGTCGTGGCCGCCAACCTTCGCTTCCATCAGGCCATAGAACGGAATCTCGCGTACACCCTCGCCAATCAAATCGGCCATCAGATCGGCAGATTTCGGCCCCTGGATCTGGACCGGAGAAACGTCGATTTCTGCAATCGAGACATTCATCTTGAGACCGATATTGACGCCGCGCAGCCACAGTTCCATGTCGCTGTCCGACAGCGAGAACCAGAACTCGTCCTCGGCCAGCCGCAGCAGTACGGGATCGTTGAGAATGCCGCCGGCCTCGTTGCAGAGGATGGCGTATCGCCCCATCATCGGCTCGATCCGGGTGGCATCGCGGGTGATCACGTAGTCCACGAAGGCTTCGGCGTCTGGTCCCTTGACCTGGATCTGTCGCTCGCAGGCCACGTTCCACATGGTGACGTGGTTGACCAGCGCGTCATATTCGACCGCGGCCCCGCCGTCCTCCGGCCGCACATAGCCGCGCGGATGGTAGACGCGGTTGTAGATTGAGGCCCGCCAGGCGCCGGCTTCGTGCGCCAGGTGCCAGTAGGCGCTCTTTCTGACCCGGGTTGAGATCAGCATCTCGACGGGCGTTCGCCCGGATTGGCGTAAATTGATCGGAACCGTGCGATCCGACTGGTCGACGGTCAGGCATTGGATGTGAGAAAAATCGGTCATGGCTTCACCCTCCAAATACAGCGCGCCTCCGGTGACTTGCGGGAAGCGCAGTGGCGAAGCAAAACAATGTCAAAAATTCTGTGTGGCTATGGTCTGAAAGGGACATGCAGCGGCCCGAAAACGCCATAAGGGACGAAATTTGGTCGTTTTTCGTGCATTTCGCCCGGCTTTCACCGGCCAAGCCTCACTCCAAGCCGCGCCAACCCTTGCGCCAGGTCGACCTCGAGTCCGCCTCAAATCCGGGTTCAGGTTTTGCCCGCGATACCGGTGCCTGCTGTCTCGGCCGCTGCTCCGGCTGTCGCCCCGGCGGCGATGCCAGCGGGTGCCGTTCCGCCGCTGCGTTCCGAGCGCGGCGACCGGCCGTTATAGGCGCGATAACAGCGCGCGAAATGGCTGCCGGAAACAAAGCCGCAGGCCGCCGCAATTTGCAGGACCGGCATGCTTGTTTTCTGTAATAGCAGCTGTGCGCGCTGCAGACGCAACTCGAGGTAGTAGCGCGACGGCGTCATCCCGCAATGGGTTTTGAACAGGCGTTCGAGATGCCGCTTGGATGTACCGGCATTGACCGCAAGACCGGCGAGCGGAACCGGGGCCTCGAGGAAGGCCTCCATCTGGCCAATCGCAGCGAGCAGCTTGGGGTTGCTGATGCCGGTGCGGTGCCGGAGATCCATGCGTTGGGGGTTGTAGGGGTGCCTGACCACCGAGTGCATCATCTCCTCGGCCACGGCCAGCGCCAGCGCCTGGCCGTGATACCCGGCGATCGCAAACAGCATCATGTCGATCGGCGCGGTGCCGCCCGAGCAGGTGAAGCGGTTGCGGTCGACCTCGAACAGTGTGGCCATGATGTCGAGTGTCGGGAATTCTTCGACGAAACTCTCGATATTCTCCCAGTGGATCGTGCACCGGTAGCCGTTGAGTAGGCCCGTGCGGGCGAGTAGCAAGGATCCGGTGCAAACGGCGCCGAGTGTCGCCTCCGGGCGGGCTATCCTGCGCAGCCAGGCCGTGACCCGCTCGTCGTGGAATTTCTCGGCGTTGATGCCGGCGCAGACCACGAACACTTCCCCTGGCCGGGGGAACTCGAGGCCGGCATCCGGCGTCACCATGACGCCGTTGCTTGCCCGCACCGGGCCGCTGTCGGCGGAGAGCGTGCGCCACTCGTAGAGATCGTTGCCGGACAGCCTATTGGCGATGCGCAGCGGCTCGACCGACGCGGTGAACGCGATCATCGAGAAATTCGGGATCAGCAGAAAGCCGATCCGTTCAGGTGTGGCCGCACTGCCGGTGGCGAACATCGCTAATCTTCCCGTCACACACCGCCGGGAGCGGGGATATACCGGAGCCGACACGTGCAATAGACGGCCAAGCATCCCCACAATAACAGGAATGATGGTATCTCCCGTCTGCAGGGCAAGGGAAAACGGAATCAGGCAAGCGCGCCTGCAAGGCGCATCCGGCTCTTTCCTGGCACTTTCGCCTGGACCTTGAGCCGTACCTTCACCTGCTGGGAGATGTGTCTATCTCTGTTTCCGCACAGGCGCTGTTTTTGCATAGAAACTAGGGAGATATCGCATGGCGAGCGGATTCGTTCAGGACAAGGTCATTCTCGTCACCGGCGCGGGTCGTGGCATCGGCGCGGAAGTCGCCAAGCTCGCCGCGGCGGAAGGTGCTGCCGTTGTCGTCAACGATCTCGGTGGGACCGTCGGCGGCGAAGGTGCGGATCTCACCCCGGCCGAACAGGTTGTCGCGGATATCGAGGCCAGCGGGGGTGCCGCGATCGCCAACGGCGGCAGTATCGCCGACTGGGATGACGCACAGGCCATGGTGCAGCAGGCGGTCGATGCCTTCGGGCGGATCGACGGCGTGATCAATGTCGCCGGGATCCTGCGGGACCGGATTTTTCACAAGATGAGCGTCGAGGAGTGGGATGCGGTCCTCGGCGTTCACCTGACGGGTTATTTCAAGGTGGCGCGGGCGGCGGCACCGCATTTCCGCCAGCAGTCCAGCGGCTCGTTCGTGCATTTCACGTCCAACTCCGGTCTCGTCGGCAATGTTGGCCAGGCCAACTATGCGGCGGCCAAGCTTGGGGTTGTCGGGCTGTCCAAGTCGATTGCCCTTGATATGGGCCGGTTCCAGGTGCGCTCGAATATCGTCTCGCCGTCAGCGTTCACGCGCATGATCGAGACGATCCCGACCAACGATCCCAATAAGGCCTCCCATGTCGAGCGCCAGAAGCAGATGAAGCCGGAGAAGATCGCGCCGCTTTGCGTGTATCTGATGTCGGATTCCGCCGAGGACATCACCGGGCAAATTTTCTACTGCCGGGCGAACGAGGTGATGCTGATGAGCCAGTCCCGGCCCCTGCGTTCGATCCACAGGGAGGGAGGCTGGACGTGCGAAACCTTGCACGAGCACGCAATCCCGGCTCTGCGGGCGTCCTTCTATGCCAATGAAAGATCGCGCGAGGTCTTCACCTGGGATCCGGTCTAGCCGCCGCTGGCGGCGGTACCGCCACGGCTTGGGCAGGGTACCGCTTTTACCGAGGTAGCCGCTTCTAGCGGGCGGGCTGTCTAGCGGGCGGGCTGTCTAGCGGGCGGTGTAGCCGCCGTCGATGACCAGCTCGGCGCCGGTGGTGAAGCTGGAATCCTTGCTGGCCAGGTAAAGAACGCCGCGCGCAATCTCCTCGGGCGCACCAAGCCGGCGCATCGGTGTCTTTTCGCGGCCGCGCCTCCGCAGCCGCTCGCCGCCCTGCATGTCGGCAACGGCCTTGAACATACCGGCGTCGATGTAGCCCGGATGCACGGAGTTGATGCGTATCGGGTATCCGAAATGCGCGCATTCCATGGCGGCGGATTTGGTGAGGATGCGCACGCCGCCCTTGGAGGCGCCATAAGCGCCGATCATCGATTCGCCGACGATGCCGTAGATCGACGAGATGTTGATGATCGCGCCACCGCGCTCCTTCATCGCCAGGATTGCGTGCTTGGTGCCAAGGAACACCCCATCGAGATTGACCGCGATGACGTGGCGCCACTCGGCGTAGCTCGTTGATTCAAGAGGTGTGAGTTCCGTTGTTACGCCAGCGTTGTTGATCAGGATATCGAGGCCGCCGCTCTCGTCCGCAACGGTCTTGAGGGCGCTCTCCCAGGCGGCCTCGTTGGTGACATCAAGCATCAGGAACCGGCCGCCGGAACTCTTTGCCGCCGCCTCTCCGGCCTCTTTGTCGAGATCGCAGAAATAAACAGCGGCGCCTTCCTCAGCGAGGAGGCGGGCAATGGCGCCGCCGATGCCGCCGGTGGCGCCGGTGACGATCGCGGTCTTGCCCGCGATCTTGCCTGCGGTTTTGCCTGTCAGATTATCCTCGGTTTTACCCGCGGGATTATCGGCGCCAGCCATCGCGTTCCTCTCGGGTCAGCCCTTTGTCCCGAGCCGGCGACCCAGCCATTCGCCGGCCTCGGTGGTCGCATCGATGGCCTGCGGGATCACCTTCGCCATCTGCAGGAAACCGTGAATCGTGGTTTCCCAGCACTTGTACTCGACGGCAACGCCGGCCTCACGAAGCCTTTCTGCATAAGCCGCACCTTCGTCGCGCAGTGGATCGAGACCGGCGGTCATCACATAGGCCGGCGGCACCCCGGCCAGGCTGTCTTTCAGGAACGGCGAGGCGTCGAGATCGGGAACCGGGTTGTCATGCCCGAAATAGTGGTTGTGGAACCAGTCCATGACGGGTGTCGGAATCGGGAAGGTTTCGGCCTGTTCCTCGCGCGAGGGGTGGTTCCCATGCGCGTGGTCGGTGATCGGATAAAACAGCATCTGGGCTGCAAGGGCGGGGCCGCCTTCCGTCTGCAGTTTCTGTGCGGCAACTGCAGCGAGATTGCCGCCGGCGCTGTCGCCGGCAACAACGAGGCGGGCGGCGTCGCCGCCAATGGAACCAGCCTCGGCGGCGGCCCAGTGCACGCCGGCGACGGCATCCTCGACGGCGGCCGGGTAGCGGGCTTCGGGGGCCAGCCGGTAATCGACCGAGGCGACGATGGCGCCGGACGTGTTGGCGAGGAGGCGGCAGATGGAATCGTGGGTGTCGATACTACCAATCACGAATCCGCCGCCATGGTAATAAAGAATGATCGGAAGCGGATCTCCGCCGGCGGCGCCGAGCGGCGTATAGCTGCGTATGGCGAGATCGCCGCCGGGGCCGTCGATGACGTGATCGGCAACGGCGTCGACTTCTTGCGGATCGGCCTTGACCTTGGCGCCGCCAGTGGCGGACTGCTCGCGTGCCGCATCGGGCGTGAGCGTATAAAGCGGCGGCAGACCGCTGGCCGCGGCCCAGTCGATCATATTCTGGGTGTCGGGATCGGCTTGATAGTCAGCAGCAGTTTTGGGTGCGGTTTTGATCACGGGGAATTATCCATGATGGTGATGGGGGATGGGCTGGCGGCGTGCCGGAATAAAGATGGCAGAGATGGCGGTGAAATAAAGGCCGGTGGGCCGGTTCGTCCTGAGCAAATCTAGGGTTTGCGGCAGGATGCCGGATTTTCGATAAGGAACAGGAATACGGAGGTGTCGCGCCGATGGTCGATTCAGTGGATTTTGTCGCCGTCGACGTGGAGACGGCTAACAGCGATCTCGCCAGCGTTTGCCAGATTGGCATCGTGACGGTGCGTTCGGGTGTGGTCCAGGATGTTTGGTCGCAGCTCGTCGATCCAGAGGATGAATTCGACGACATGAATGTCTTTATCCACGGCATTACCGGAGATGATGTCGCCGACGCTCCAATTTTCCGGGATCTGTTTGCGGAAGTCGATTCACGACTCTCGGGCGTCGTTGTCAGCCACAGTATGTTCGACCATCGCGCACTCTCCCGGGCGGCCAAGAAATACGATACCGTCCTCGACAAGCCGCAATGGCTCGATAGCGCCCGTGTGGTGCGGCGTGCTTGGCCTGACCAGTATAGCACCAAGGGCTATGGCTTGAAGAAGGTGGCGGCCAATCTCGATATTGATTTCAAGCATCACGACGCGGCCGAGGATGCGCGGGCAGTAGCCGAGATCATGCTCCGGGTCCTTGATGAACATTCTTTGGGCCTCGACGAGTGGTTCGTTCGCGTTAAGCAGCCAATAGTACCGCGCTCCGGACCATCCCCGAGCCAAATTCCGATACGCTGCGACGGTAATCCTGATGGCGAGATGTTTGGCGAGGTTATCGTCTTTACCGGGTCGCTCACCGTGCCGCGTCGTGAGGCTGCCGACATGGCGGCCGAGGCGGGGTGCACTGTCGCTAGCGATGTTACTAAGAATACGACAGTGCTTGTTATCGGTGACCAGGATGTAAGAAAGTTGGCGGGCAATGAAAAGAGCAGAAAACACCGTAAGACCGAGGAGCTCATTCGTGATGGGCAATCGATACGAATAGTCTCGGAAATTGATTTTTTGCATTTTGCGTCCGGAGGTGGCGATGACGCGAGCGCATCGAAAACAGGAAAGAAAAATGATGATTGAAGCCTTGATGGCGGAGGCCAATGCAGACAAGGATCTCGCCCGGCGCGGCCGCTATGTGAGTCTGGATTTTCTCGTCGGGATTGGCGACGAGGACTACATCGTTGGTATCGAGAAGGGCCGGGTGGCACGGGTGGCAAGGCGTCAGTATGGCAGCGAAACCGGACATTTTTCGATGCGTGCCGACCAGGAAATCTGGCGGAGATTCTGGACGGCGCTTCCGCCGCGGGGCGACCACGACCTCCTGTCGATGCTGGCCGCCGGAACCCTGCATATCGACGGGGATATTCTGCCGCTGATACAGAACCTGCAGTACTTCAAGGATCTTCTGGCGGCATTACGGCCGGACACGGGGAGCTGAGCGATGCCGGATTATGAACCGATCACCGGGCGTTATTTCACGATGGATGTCGCCGGCGAGTCGTGCCGCATCTATGTCGAGGAAGCCGGGCAGGGCATTCCGCTTCTGTGCCTTCACACCGCGGGTTCCGATTCCCGGCAGTACCGCCACCTGATGTGCGACGAGGGTATAACGGATCATTATCGGGTCATCGCGTTCGATCTGCCGTGGCATGGCCGCTCGACTCCCCCGAATGACTGGCACGGCCGCGAATACCGGCTGACCACGGATCTCTACAAGGACATCATCCGGGATTTCTGCGAGGTGATGTCACTCGACAACCCGGTGGTCATGGGCTGTTCCATGGGTGGCCGGGTCGTGCTGCACCTGGCGCTCGAATCGCCTGGGAGCTACCGCGCTGTCGTCGCACTCGAGGGCGCCGACAAGCTGGAGCCCTATTACGACCTCGAATGGCTGAATCGCCCCGACATTCACGGCGGCGAGGTGGCGGTCGCCTTTGTGTCGGGGCAGGTAGCCCCGCAGAGTCCGACCCGGTTCCGCTGGGAAACCCTGTGGCCTTACGCTCAGAGCGGGCCGGGAGTGTTCAAGGGCGATCTGTATTTCTACTGGCACGACGGCGATTTTGACGACCGCTCGCATCTCGTCGACACGGAGCGTTGCCCGGTCTATCTGCTCGCCGGCGAATACGATTCCTCCTGTACGCCCGAGCGCCTCGAGGAGACGGCGTCGCGTATCAAGGGATCGAAAATGACCCTGATGGAAGGCATCGGGCATTTCCCGATGTCGGAAAACCCGAGGCTGTTCCGGAAATTCATCCTGCCCGTGCTCGACGAGATCCGTCAGGCGGGATAGCGACTCCGGTCGCCGTCAGGCGTTGGCCCATTCAGAACGTCGGCCTGTTCAGGGCGGGGGAACCCGTAGAGTTCGGCTGGATTGTCGGCGAGGATCCGGTTGCGGACGGCTTCGTCGGGCACCCAGTCGAGCATCATGTCGAGCAGGCTGCCGTCGTCCGGCATGGTTCCGTGGTTGTAGTTGATGTGCGGCCAGTCGCTGCCCCAAACCAGGCGTTCGGGATTGGCCGCGACCAGTGCCCGGGCAAAGGGAAGAGTGTCGGCATAGGGCATCCCGGGCTCGTTAGAAAACCGCATCGGGCCCGAAACCTTGACCCAGACCTGGCCGGTCTCAAGCATCTCGAGCAGCGTGCGGAACGCGTCGCAATCGACCCCGAGATGTGCGGGCACACGACCCATGTGGTCGATCACTGCCGGACAGGGCAGGGAGGTGATCGTGTCCCGCATGGCGGGAATCTGTTCACCGCCGATCAGGAACTGTGCATGCCAGCCCCGTTCGGCGATGCGTTCGACAAGCCGGAGGTCGAGACCGGGGGCGTTGGCGTAGGCCGACACGCTGTTGAAGCGACAGCCGCGGACACCGAGCGCGTGCATGCGGTCGAGCGTATCGTCATCCACCGTTCTGTCGAGAACCGCGACGCCGCGCAGGCGGTCCGGCCAGCCCGCCAGTGCATCGAGGGTGCGGGTGTTGCCCCTAGCACCGAGGGCCGTGGGATGGATGACGATGGCGCGCTCAAGACCGAGGGCGTTCTGGAGGGCGAAATAGGTTTCGGGCAGTGCATCCGGAGAGTGATAGGCGGCATCGCCTGCAAACGGATAGCGCGTGGTCGGGCCGAAGAAGTGGATGTGGCTGTCGCAGGCGCCCGGCGGCGCTTTCAGGTTCAGGGCGGGTGTCTTCGGCACCGCGACGGGCGGTTTTGCGACATCAGGGTTGTGGCGTGGACCTCCGGGCGTAGCTCTTCGGGTGCGGGGTTGCCGGGCACGGGATTTTTGGGCGTGGAGTTTTTGGGCGTGGGGCTTTTGGCTCTATTGCACCGGAGTGGCTTCCCAGGCCCCGTCCTGCGTGCGCGCGACCCGCATCGGCACGGCATTGCCGACGACACGGGAAGAAGTGTCTTTTGTGGGCCTGATGAGCGGCACCCCGATGGCGGCAAGCAGGACGGCGAAGGTGCCGCCATGGGCAACGACACTGACTTCTTTGGCGACCTTGAGCGCCGCCTCGAGGCCGCGCAGGGAACGGATGATAAATTCCTGCAGCGTTTCGCCGTTCTCGGGCGCGGCTTCCCAGGCGAGGCCGACATTCGACTGCCCGGCCCAGCGTCCCCAGTCGCGTTCATGGAGATCTGGGAACGGATGGATGGCACGGCCGCAATAGCTTGCCATGATCGACGCGGTCTCCCAGGCCCGTTCCATGTCGCTGGCGCAGAAAACGCTGAATTCCTGGCTCTTCATCATCTTTCCCGCAAGGTGGGCCTGCATGCGACCGGTCTCGCTGAGCAACGAGCCTTTCAGGGGCTGGATGACGCGGGAGTTATTGTAGATCGTTTCCCCGTGGCGCACGAAGTAGAAGCTGCGGGCTTCCGTTTTCAGGCCGCCAGCTTCGGCGGCGTATTCAGCCATTTTGCGGTGCCAGTCGGGCGTGTTCATTGAGGAATCCGTATCGTCATTGTAAAGACTGCCGTCCTCGTGCCAGGTAGCGTTGTGCCGGATAGCATTGGATTATGTCAGTAAAATGATGCGTGGAGGCGTTTCTGCCAGCGTTGCACTGGCCTTGGCCTAGCGGTTCAACCCAGCTTGGCTGGTGCCACCCGGCTTGGTCCGCCAGCACGCGCAGGAAGCCAGCGAGAGAAGCCAGCGAGAGAAGAAGGAAAACCATTGAGCAATGCAGGACAGCCGGGGGGGGGGGGGTGTGCGGGCGATGCGGTTCGGCGATGACGACTGGCGAACCGATCCCGAATACACCATCGATGTCGAACCCTGCGGCAAGCGCATCCGGGCCGAGTTTGCCGGCAAAACCGTTGTCGACACAACAGCAGCGCTGATCCTGCGCGAGCAGAGGCACACGCCGGTCTACTATTTCCCCGAAGGCGATATCCGCACCGAATTCCTGGCTGAAAGCACGCACAGCACGGTCTGTCCGCACAAGGGGGCGGCTTGTTACTGGACGCTGCAGGTTGGCGATCGTGCCGCCGAAAACGCCGCCTGGACCTATCCAAACCCCTTTTCCCATCTTGCGATTCTGCGCGGACACATCGCCTTCTACTGGCAGTCCATGGATCGCTGGCTTGAGGAGGAGGAAGAGGTTTTCGTGCATCCCCGCGATCCGCGGGTCCGGATCGATATCCTGGACAGCGTACGGCGCATCGAGATCGAGATTGGCGGCACGGTTATCGCCGATTCAACGAGCGCCGCGATGCTGTTTGAGGCTGATCTTCCAACCCGGTTCTATTTTCCGCCGGACGATGTGCGGATGGATCTGCTGACACCCAGCACGGCATCTTCTTCCTGTCCCTACAAAGGCAATGCCGTCTACTGGTCGGCGGAAACCACCGGGAAAAGCTGGTCCGACATCGCCTGGAGCTATCCCGATCCCGTTCCCGAATGCGCCCGCATCCAGAACATGATCTGCCTCTTCAATGAGCGTGTCGACGCCATCCGCGTGGACGGCAGGGTACAATCGGTCCCGAAGACCAAGTGGTCTCCGAAGGAAAACTGAGAAGATCGAAACTTGAGAGGCCGGGCCTGAGAGAAATCAGGCCTGAGAAAGATTGGCCCGGGAGAGGCAAGGTGCAGCGGCGCGTAGTTCAGACACGCTGCCTTACTGGAGAGCTATTTTATGCGCCCTTCCTTGAACTCTACATGCTTGCGCGCGACCGGGTCGTACTTGCGGAAGGAGAGTTTCTCCGTCTGGGTCTGGGTGTTTTTCTTCGTCACGTAGTAGTAGCCGGTGTCGGCTGTGCTGACGAGTTTGACCAGGATGGTGTTCGATTTGGCCATCACGCATTCCCTTTCGGTTCGCTGGGCATTTCGGGCGGCAGAATGAGCCCCGAAGATAATCCCGGCCCGCAATCTGTCAAGAACCGCCGTTTTTCTCCTTGGCGCTGTGTTAGCCCTTTGGCGCTGAGCTATTCGTTCTTGATGACTCGCTTGCCATTGCGGCGGGTCAGCACGGGGACGCTGCCGACACCCTGCGGGCTGGGGCGCCGGCGGCGTGCTTCTTCAAGAACGAACCGGGTTACACCCCTGAGCGGCATCTCGTCGCCCAGCGCGGCATCGAGGCTGTACCAGCCGATTTCCTCAAGCTCGTCATTCTGGATGATCTGGCCGCCGATACGTTCGCCGTCAGCGAGAAAGAAACGGGCATCGAATCGGATCGGCATATTTGCCGGGGTGATCGCGCGCACGATGTAGTCGAGGGATTCAAGATCGGGCACGAGGCCCGCATCACGGAAAGCTTCGGCGGCCGGATGAGAGGGCAGGGATGTGAACGTGCCCTTGCGTCCGACAAGGACGCCGGTTTCCTCCCAGGTTTCCCGGATTGCGGCCCAGGCGAGCGTGCTCGGACTGTGATCGCCGCCATGACCTTCGAGCCGCCTTGCCACTTCGGGATGCAGATTCATGCCTTGTGACGTCTCGATATCTTCCTTTTCGACGGCGCCGCCGGGAAAGACATAAACGCCGGGCATAAAACGAGACGCCCGCGGTCGCCGGCCCAACAGGACCTCGAGCGTATCGGGTTGACCCTTGAGAATCACCAGGCTGGCGGCTGGGCGTGGCGTCACCGGTGTTGCGGGCGTGGCGTCGGTATCTGCAGGCATCGGGAGAAAAAATCAGTGGAAGAAAAAATCAGCGGGAGAAAAAATCAGTGATTCGTCTTCAGGCGCTGTCCTGGTCCTTTTTGACTCCAGTTTTTTTGGCGGGGTTTTTTTGGCGGGTTGCGGTTTTCTTCGCCGTTGTTTTCTTGGCTGACGTCTTCCTGGCGGGCGGTTTGCGCTTGCCGGCGCCCTTGGCCCGTCTGGCCTCGATGAGGGGTATGGCAATCTCGAGATCGACCGTGTCCGGGTCGATCTCGGCCGGTAGCGTTGCGTTCACGGCGCCGTGTTTCACATAGGGGCCATAACGACCGGAAAGCACGGTGACCGGTTTGCCGTCCTCGGGATGAGTTCCAATTTCCCGGCCGCGTCCTTTCGATTTCGATTCAGCGATGATCGTTACAGCGCGGTTGATGCCGATCGAGAGAACATCGTCTTCCGCACCCAGAGAGGCATAGCGCCCCTGGTGCCTGAGATAGGGACCGTAGCGGCCAAGGCCGGCGGTGATCATCCCGCCGGTCTCTGGGTGGGCGCCGAGCTCGCGTGGCAGGGCAAGGAGCTTGAGGGCAATCTCAAGGGTCACTTCCTCGACCGTCAGCGTCTTGGGAAGCGAACTGCGCTTGGGTTTTTCCACTTTCTTGCGCTTGCCCTTCTCCGCTGGCGGTGTGTCGCCGAGCTGGACATAGATCCCGAAAGGTCCCTTGCGCAGACTGACCTCGAGGCCGGTCTCTGGATCTGTGCCGAGCACCATCGGCCCGCCGAGCAGGGCCTGGGGGACGTCAGCCTCGGAGGCGTCGCCGTTGTTAGCGGCGAGAGACCTCACATAGCGGCAGTCCGGATAGCGGTCGCAGCCGATAAAGGGGCGATGCCGACCGAGCCGGAGGGACAGGCGTCCGTCGCTGCATGCGGGACAGCGCCGGGCCTGTTCTGCGTCTACTTCCCCGTCACTGGGGAAGAAATGCGGCCCGAGTTCCTTGTCGAGGGCGGTGACAACGTCGGAGAACTCGAGCGCCGTGGTGCTGCCGATAACGTCTGAGAACGCTCCCCAGAACTCTCTCAGCACATCGCGCCTGTTGAGGCGGCCGGCCGAGATCTCGTCGAGTTTTTCCTCGAGATCTGAGGTGAAACCATCCTCGACGTAGCGGGCGAAGAAGCTCGATAGGAACGCGGTGACGATCCGGCCGCGGTCTTCGGGCACGAAGCGGCGGCGGTCGAGGCGAACGTAGTCGCGGTCCTGTAGCACCTTCAGGATTGAGGCGTAGGTCGAGGGGCGGCCGATGCCGAGTTCTTCCATTTTCTTGACCAGGCTCGCCTCGGTGTAGCGCGGCGGCGGCTGGGTGAAGTGCTGGTTGGTCGAGATTGTCTGCAGGGTTGTGTTTTCACCCGAGGCCAGCGCGGGCAGGCGGCGGTCGCGCTCGTCGCGTCCGCCTCCATCTTTGCCGCTATCCTTGCCGGAATCCTCTCCGGAACTGTCAGATTGCCGGTCGCTGGTGCCGTTGCCGTTGGAATCGTCACTGTCCTCTTGGTAGAGGCGCAGGAAACCGTCGAACCGGAGCACAGAACCGACGGCCCGCAGCCCCGTCTGTGCATCGGGGGAGGCGATATCGACCGTGGCCTGGTCGAAGATCGCGCTTGCCATTTCGCAGGCAATCGTCCGCTTCCATATCAGCTCATAGAGACGCAGCTCGTCGATGGCGAGAAAGGCGCGCATGCGGTCCGGGCTGCGGTCAAGTGCGGTTGGGCGAATAGCCTCGTGCGCTTCCTGGGCGTTCTTGGCCCGGGTCCGGTAGATCCGCGGCTTCTCCGGTACGTATTGCGCACCGGCGATATCGGCGATGACCCGACGGCAGTCGCTGACCGCCTCGTTCGAAAGAGTCACGCTGTCGGTGCGCATATACGTGATCAGGCCAGTGCCTTCGCCGTCTATCGCAACACCCTCGTAGAGTTTCTGGGCGATCTGCATGGTCCGGCTGGCGCTGAAGCGGAGTTTCCGGCTGGCTTCCTGCTGGAGGGTTGAAGTGGTGAAGGGCGGTGCGGGGTTGCGGCGCACCGTGCGATTATCGACGGCGGCAACACGAAATCCCCCTCCGGTGGTGGCGGCGGATTCGATCGCTGCCTTTGCTGCCGCCGCAGCGGCCTCGAAGGCAAGGTCATGGCGCTCGACCTTGCGGCCCTCGAGCACGGACAGCCGGGCCGTGAAAGGCTGTCCGGCGGCGCTTGCCATGACGGCTTCGACCGACCAGTATTCCTGTGGCTTGAAGGCCTCGACTTCCGCCTCCCGGTCGCAGATCTGCCGCAGGGCTACGGATTGGACGCGGCCTGCTGAACGCGATCCCGGAAGCTTCCGCCAGAGGACTGGAGACAGGCTGAACCCGACGAGATAATCCAGCGCCCGGCGGGCGAGATAGGCCTCGACCAGTTCATTGTTGATCTGCCTGGGATGCTCCATCGCCTCGAGCACCGCCGAGCGGGTGATCTCGTGGAACACGACCCGTTGCACATCGAGATTGTCGAGCTTGTTGCGCTTGCGCAGAACCTCGAGAACGTGCCAGGAGATCGCCTCGCCTTCGCGGTCGGGATCGGTGGCGAGGATCAGCCGGTCATGGCCTTTCAGGGCCTTGATGATGTCATTGACCCGCTTGCTGCCCCGGGCGTCGACCTCCCAGAGCATGTCAAACTCTTTTTCGGGCAGCACGGAACCATCCTTTGGCGGGAGATCCCGGATGTGTCCGTAGCTGGCAATGACATGATAGTCGGAGCCAAGGTATTTGTTGATGGTCTTGGCCTTGGCCGGGGATTCAACGACAACGACTGACATTCGATATTCCGTGGCACTGTGGAGGCACTGTGGAGTGCTGTGGGATCGGGAGGTGAAAAACGGCGATCCGGGCGAGACTGCTATCCGGCCGGACGGACTGTGTCAAAACGGCATAGCACATGGCATTGCCGGCAAAGTTCGTCAACCGGAACGGTCCCAGGCCTTGCGGGTTGGGGTTTTCGGAGGATCCGCTATGAGGGGGCGTCTGGCTGTTTCTGGCCCAGTCGGATTTTCGATTCCTCGCCCTTGAGCAAGCGCCGGATGTTGGCGCGGTGCTGGATCCAGATCATCACCGTAACCGGCACCAGCGCCGGCCCGGCCAATGCCGATACCGGATCGGTGCCGAGCAGCAAAACGGCTACCGGCATCGCTGCTGTGGCAATCAGCGCCGCCAGCGACGAGTAGCGGAACAACGCGGCGACGATAAGCCAGATAATACCGCAAGCGAGTGCTGCCAGGGGCGCAATTCCGGCGAGTGCGCCAAGCATCGTCGCCATCCCCTTGCCGCCGGAAAACCGCAGCCAAACCGGGAACATGTGGCCGAGCACGACGCCCCAGAAAGCGGCGAGGGCGGCCTCGGCTCCGAACTGCAGTGCGACCACCGCTACAACCGTACCTTTGCCGGCATCAAGAAGCAGGGTCAGGACCGCGAGATCCTTGCGCCCGGTGCGCAGGACATTGGTGGCGCCGATATTGCCGGAGCCGATCTTGCGGATGTCCTCGATTCCGGCAATCCGCGTGAGGATCACCCCGAATGGGATGGAACCGAGGAGGTAGCCGGCGCCAAGTGCAAGGGCTGCAAGAAAGAGAGGTTCGTTCATCACCGCGTACTTTTGGTTGTTTTTGGGAGCAGGTTAGCCCGATGCTTCAGACGTTTGTGCCTCGAAAACGGGCTTGCCACCAACGACGGTCCTGAGGACGCGGCCCTGTACCGGCCGGCCATCAAAGGGGGAGTTCCGCGACTTGCTGTGGAATTCCTCGGTGTCAATGCGCCACGGCCGCCCGGGATCGAAGAGAACGAGGTCGGCGGGTTCCCGGGGTGTGAGGCAACCGCCGGGGATGCCGAGAATCTCCGACGGTGCGAGCGTAACCTTGGCGAGCGCATCGAGCAGACCGAGATCGCCGTTGTGATGGGGTTCCAGCATCAGCGGCAGGAGGGTTTCGAGGCCAACGACACCGGGTTCCGCCTGGGCGAAGGGGAGGCGCTTGGAATCCTGGTCGCTCGGTGCGTGGTCGCTCACCACCATGTCGATGGTTCCGTCGCTGAGACCGGCAATGACGGCCTTGCGGTCGGCCTCGCTGCGCAGCGGCGGCGCAACTTTGGCGAAAGTTCGGTACTCGTCGACGGCAGTCTCGCTGAGCGCAAAATAATGCGGTGCGGTATCGCAGGTAACCTCAAGGCCGCGGGCCTTGGCCTGTCGGATCGCGTCGATCGAGGCGGCGGTCGACACCAGGCCGGCGTGATAGCGGCCGCCGGTCAGCTCGGCCAGCCGAAGATCGCGTTCCAGCATTATGGTTTCGGCCGCAGCCGGAATGCCGGCAAGGCCGAGGCGCGTTGCAACCTCGCCTTCGTTCATCACCCCGCAGGAGGCGAGACTCGGATCCTCGGGGCGCTGTATGACCACCATCCCGAAGCCCTTGGCGTAGCTGAGTGCACGCCGCATCATGATTGTCTCGGCGACAACCGCGGTGCCGTCCGTGAAGCTGACGGCGCCGGCTTCGGCGAGAAGGCCCATCTCCGTGAGCCGCTTGCCTTCGGCTCCGCGGGTGATCGCGGCGTGGCAGTGGAATCGGACCAGGCCGGTTTCAACCGCACGGCGCTGGACGAACTGTAGGACCGAGGGCTCATCGATGACGGGGTCTGTGTTGGGCAGGGCAACGATGGTTCCCACACCGCCGACCGCTGCCGCCTGGCCGGTGGTCTCGAGCGTTTCCTGGTGCTCGTAGCCGGGCTCGCGGATATGGACCCTTGCGTCGATCAGCGCCGGAGCAAGGCAATGGCCGCCGCAATCGATCACGTCGACTCCGTCGGGTGCACCGCCGGCGAAGAGGCCAGCTTTGGCCTCCGTGATCAGTCCGTCCTCGACGAGAACGCCGCCTGGGGCGTCGAGATCCCGGATCGGGTCGAGGAGTCGGGCGTTTACATAGGCGGTTCGGGTGGCTGTCACGACTGGTTCGACACCTGTCCCCGCGTCAGCACGTCGAGGCAGGCCATGCGCACGGCGACGCCCATCTCGACCTGTTCGCGGATCACCGAGCGGTCGATATCGTCAGCAAGTTCGGAATCGATCTCGACGCCGCGGTTCATCGGGCCTGGGTGCATGACCAGCGCGTCTTCCTTGGCTGCCGCGAGCTTGGCGCGGGTGAGGCCAAAGAAGCGGAAATACTCCCGGGTCGACGGCACGAACGTGCCCTGCATCCGCTCGTTCTGCAGCCGGAGCATCATGACGATATCGCAGTCACGAATGCCCTCGCCGAGATCGTGGAAAACCTCGACTCCGAGCCGGTCGATGTCGGCTGGAAGCAGGGTCGGGGGCGCAATTACCCGGACGTTCGAGCCGACAATGTTCAGGAGATGGATGTTCGAGCGCGCAACGCGGCTGTGCATGATGTCGCCGCAGATCGCCACCCTGAGGCGGTGGATGCGCCCCTTGCGCAGGCGCATGGTTAGCGCGTCCAGAAGGGCCTGGGTGGGATGCTCGTGCATGCCGTCTCCAGCGTTGATGACGGCGCAGTCGACTTTCTCGGACAGTAGCTGAACGGCGCCGGCCATGGGGTGTCGGACGATCAGCACATCGGGGTGCATCGCGTTCAGCGTCATCGCGGTATCGATCAGCGTCTCGCCCTTCTTTATCGAGCTTGACGAGGCGGACATGTTCATTGTGTCGCCGCCGAGCCGCTTGCCGGCCAGCTCGAAGGAGCTGGAGGTGCGGGTCGAGGCTTCGAAGAACAGGTTGATAATCGTCCGGCCGCGCAACAGGTCGGTTTTCTTGTCGGGCTGGCGATTTTGCTGGACGTAGCCCTCGGCCAGATCGAGGAGATACTCGATCTCGTTGGCGGAAAGCCCAGAGATCCCGAGCAGGTTGCTGTGCGGGAAGTTAAAGGTGCGATCAGGCGCAGCGTGGGCGACGCTAGTCATCAAAACCTCAACATAACGCAAACCCGCCGGCGGCGCCATCGGCAATATTCCGGGAGTATTCCGGCAATATCCCAGGATTATCCCCCGTTGGTTGCGGGCCCCCGCGAACGACTGTTAATGATCCGAAGCGGATATGATTGATACAGGTTTGTGCGCAAGGAATAGCCTCGGCAACAAGACCAAACACGGCTCGAGATAAAACTTCCGACATGGTTTGGTGGGCAAACGAACTGCATTGGCATATATTGCCAATGATGCGAAAGGATACCCCATGGCCACACGAAACGTCGTTCTGACAGATGCGCAATCCAGCCTGGTCGACCGCCTGGTCGAGACCGGCCGTTACCAGAATGCCAGCGAAGCTTTGCGCGCCGGTTTGCGCCTTCTGGAGCGGGAGGAAAACGAACTCAATGCCCTGCGCAACCAGCTCTCGGCCGGATTGGCGCAGGCCAGAGCCGGTGATCTGGCCGAAGGGAGTGGCGAGGACGCCATCCGGCGCATTTTTACTGCCGCGCGCGGCAAGGCCTGATGGCCAAACCCTGGCGGCTGACGCGTCAGGCCGAGGCGTCTCTTCTCGAAATTGCCCTCTGGACGATCGACACTTTCGGGCCGCGTCAGGCGCAGGCCTATGAGGAAGACCTTATTGCGCGCTGTTCCGGCATTGCATCGGGCAGCGTGGCTTCGCAAAGCTGCCGGATGATCATCGACCCTGATTTGAAGGAGGATCTGCGCTTTGCCCGTTCCGGTCAGCACTTCATCGTGTTTGTCGAGGATGATGCCAGCGTAATCATCGTGGATTTTCTGCACAGCAGGAGCAATCTCCCGGAAAAGCTGGCGAGCCTCGAGAAACAACATCCAGAACAGAACCATTGAGCAAACTTCCGCTCCTGTTACGGCAGGCGACCGGATCAGTTGTGGTAGTTGGAGAGCACCGCAAAGTGTGGGGCAGTTGAATTCCGGGCTTGATGCTGCCAATGGTTTTGGGTGTTCAGCCGCACCGGACATTTATTAGCTGAAAGTACGTCTTCTTGGGATCAGCCCGATGATCTGGCGGCGTGTGCCGGTAGCAGCGTGGGCGACGCTAGTCATCAAAACCTCAACATAACGCAAACCTCCGCCGGCGGCGGCATCGGCAATATTTCGGGAGTATTCCGGCAATACCCCAGGATTATCCCCCGTTGGTTGCGGGCCCTTGCGAACGACCGCTAATGACCCGAAGCGGATATGGTTGATACAGGTTTGTGCGCAAGGAATAGCCTCGGCAACAAGACCAAACACGGCTCGAGATAAAACTTCCGATGCCGGTAATGTTGTTTCAGGACAGTGCTGCGTGCCATGGTCAGCGAATGGCGCACCCAACATATTTTGATGTCGTTGATCATCGCAGATTGCTGCGGGATTATCCGCTCGGCCAGAAGTTCATCAAACAACGCACGCGACTGAGCTGTGGTGAATTACGCGGGCTGCAGGACAAACAATTTCAGTCGTGCATGAAGCGCGCATGGCAGATTCCCTTTTACCGTCGGTTGTGGTCCGAACGTGGCATTGAGCCAGGCGATATCCGCAGGTTGGAGGATATCTCCAAACTTCCTTCCTATGATAAGCACGACATTATGCGAAGCGTCGAAGAACATCCCCCGTTCGGGGATTTTCACGGCATGGAGAGTTTTGGCGAAACACCGGAGACCCGCCCGCCTGTGGTTCTGCACACAACCAGTGGGACTACCGGGACGCCTCAGCCCGTATTGTACGGCCCGAAATCACGAGAGGTGCAGAACATCCTGATGGCGCGTGCTTTCGTGCTGCAAGGATTGGCGCCCGGTGATCTGGTCCATTCTGTGCTGGGTTTCGGCACGGTCAACGGTGGTCACTACGCACGCGAAGCCATTAATCACTACACGAATGCCCTGTTGCTGACAGCGGGCACGGGGAGCGAAACACCTTCGGTAAAGCAGGTGCACCTGATGCGCAGTTACGGTGCGACAGTACTTGTCGGGTTTGCCGACTACCTGGGCAAGCTGGCGGAGGTTGCTCGCGAAGAGGGGCTGGAGCCAGGCCGCGATATTCGAATCAAATTGATCTGCGGAGCCATCGGCGGCGCGGCGCGCACGGCTTTGTCAGAGGCCTGGGGCGGCGCCCGGGTCTGTGATTTCTATGGCGTCGGCGATACCGGATTCATCGCTGCTGAAGGCCCCGAACAGGATGGGCTGCACATCTGGGAAGATGCCCATTACGTAGAGATCATCGACCCCGATGATCTCAATCCGGTGCGCGATGGCGAGATCGGCAATATCTGCGTCACGGCACTGTTCAAGGACGACATCTTCCCCAACATCCGTTTCAATACGAATGACCTGTCGGCTCTCGAAACCGGACCGGGCCCTCTCGATTGGAGTTTGCGGCGCCTGAGGGGGTTCCTTGGGCGCAGCGACGACATGGTGAAGCTTCGCGGGATCAACATCTATCCGACCGCTGTCGGCGAAATTCTGAAGGGGGCGGGCGACAACACCGGCGAGTTTTTCTGCCGGGTTCAGAGAAATAACGGGCGCGACGAGATGGCCGTATCCGTCGAAAGTGCCGCACCATCCTCGGACTGGCCCGGCCTGACCGAACAGTTCAGGGCTTTGTTGCGCCAAAAAATCGGGGTCGATTTGTTAGTGGAACTGGTTGAGCCCAATGCCCTGGCCGCACTCACCGAGATTGACCGGCGGCAAAAACCCCTGCGGCTGATGGACGCGCGACTGAAGGTCGGGTAGTTCAGGTTTCCGATGCCGGGAACGTCACTTCCCAGTGTTCCATGATTTCGGCCCGCGTTGCGACCCATATACCGTCCAGGGTCTGCACGCGTTCCAGGAAAGAATCTAGAACTGCCATGCGTCCCGGCCGGCCGATGATCCTCAAGTGAAGGCCCAGTGACATCATGCGTGGCGCCGAGGCCCCTTCGGCCAGCAGGATATCCAGGGTGTCGTTCAGGTATGACAGCCAATTCCGCGGTGTGTAGGCTGGCGCGTTCCACATCTTCATGTCATTGGTGTCGATGGCATAAGGCAGGATCAGGATCGGCTGTCCGGGCTTCGTCTCCGTGTCCCAGAACGGCTTGTCGTCACTGTAGTCGTCCATGTGGTAGCGGTAGCCTTCCTCGATCAACAGGCGGCGTGTGTTTGCTGTGAACAAATAGCGCGACAGCCAGCCGACGGGCCGCTTCCCGGTAGTCTGTTCGATCGATTCGGCGGCGCGGCGAATGAAATCTCGCTCTGCGTCCTCGTCCATGTTGTGCTGGGTCCGCCAGCGGTAACCATGGGCGCAGGCTTCATGCCCGTCGCCCGCGATTCGCCGTGCGATCTCAGGCGCTCTTTCCAGGCTTTGCGCGGCGACTGTAAAGGTGGCTTTGAGGCCATGTTTAGCCAGCATGTCGAATATCCGGGGCGCGCCGGCCTTGATGCCGTAAGCGTAGTTGCTTTCATTGGAAAAGTTCCGAATTCCGGGCTTTACCGCCATGCCCATCTCGTCAACGGCTTCGGCCCGGGAATCCCCGTCAGCGACGGACATCTCGGCGCCTTCTTCGACATTGACCACGAGCGACAAGGCGAGACGTGCATCGTTTGGCCAGACAGGTGTGCTGCTCACAGGGTAGCTCCTTGCGACGGCATTGCAGGTCCGAACTCAAGCTATCATGAGGTCGACCAGACCAGCGACATCTCGTTCGTCTTCCAGATTATCGGTTCTCTTGATCAGGGCCTCGGCCTGGCGTTCTGTAATGGCGGGACGCGCTGATGCGCAGTTGCGGCGAAATTTTGCGAGATGATCGTCGCGACTGAGTGGGTTTTTCGGGTGACCAAGGACGAATTCACGGCTCGCTGAAACGACGGAGCCATCCTTCAGCGTGATGGCGACACTCACTGGCGCCAACGCGTTTGGATCCGGATTATCGTCGATCCGCATTTCCACCCGGTTCGCCAATTCGTGAATGGCGGCATCGGGGATCGTTTCGGGCCTGTAGTGCACAACGTCTACCGTGCCATGGGTGAGCGCCCGGGCGGCCGTATAGGAAGCGCATAAGCGGGCATAGTTTGGAGTCATGCCCGTGCACGGCGGGCGCCCCACCAGTTGATGGATTAGCGGCGGAGCATCACAGGTGACGGATGCGATATCGGCGGCCTCCAAACCGCGCTCGCGTTTCAATGTCAGGCAGCAATCGACAATGCCGTGCGTGGCACGACCGGAGGGGAATGGCTTATGCGCAACTTCGGTAATCTTCCAGTCGTGACCCAGGCCCGAGAGCATGTCGCCAAAATCGTAACTCTCCTCAATCAAGTTGAGGTAGCCGAATTCGCCTTCGATGATCTGACGCGGGCCGTCGACCCCCTCTGCCGCCAGATCACAGGCGACGACGGCGTTTCTGGCCGCAAAACCCATTTGCACGGCCAGTAATGATGAACCTTCCGTGTGGGCCTGCATGGAACCGCCGACCTGGCCGTAGGTAATAGAACAGGCGCGAATCAGTTGTTCCCGGTCGAATTTCCGGAGTTTTCCGATCCCCATCGCGGCGGCAAATGTTCCGGCGGTCGCCGGCCTGAAAAACCTGAGCCCCGAGGTTGCTGCAACACCCAACACACATGCGACGTCAACGCCGAGCGCCACCGCCGCCATCAAATCGCGTCCGGAAACTCCGCCCTGTTTTTCTGCATCTGCCATGCAGCCCGCCAGGACCGCCGTTACACAATGCACAACGGCGGGTTCATGGACGCAGTCGAACTCCGAATTGTGGGCAAGGAACGCATTCATGAATGCCGTCGATGGAGCCGGCAAGCGTTCACCCGAAACCCAAACACGGGCATCGGCACCGGTTCCCCACAACGCCGCGGCCCGGCGCAATTCATCAACCTGCGGCGCGGCACTGCCAACGATGCCTACGCCCAAGCTGTCCTGGATGAACATCCGCGTTGCATCGGCGGCATCATCCGACAGGCTGTCATAACTCGAGCGGATGACATGGTTGGCGAAGGTTTCGATGGCGTCCATCTGTGGCTTTGTTCTCGCTCACTCAGGCGGTGCGCGACCAGCGCGCATGCAACCGCGCATCTTCGCAGTTCCAGACGACCCGACGTCATCACCGTGGGCGACCGTTATGCTCCGGCTGCCGTCAGAAATTCGGGGCGCCAGAAGCTCCCGGCTGTTCGGCAGGCGCACCAAATCCGAAGATGTCAGGCCGAAGTAGACCGTTTCGTTAAACACGCCGAAACCGTTGCAGCCAAGCCGTGCAATAATACACGGCGCGAATTTGGGCTTCAGAAAGTTTCGAACTCTTTGAGTATCTGTTTTTCATTGCCATACAGAGCCTTATGCCTTTCTTGGCTATGCTCTGCTAGGCAAGACCCTTCTTATATTATTGAGAGTCGCGTTTTTACACAGCCAGAGTCAGGCACAGACGTTGTCTACCTGGCCATCAAATATCCTCTTCTCCGTCGGGCTCAGATTTTCCAGGGGTGCGAAATCCAAGTGCAAACAATGTTGGTTGCGTGCACGGGTTTGAGGCGGGCTATGTCTGCGTCTGCCGATCGCGCGTAAGAAAATCGAGCGCGCCCTGAAGGATCCAGGTAGCCGCCGCCTGGTCGACTTTCCGTCGCCGCTTCCGGCGCGACAGATCGGCCTCGTCGATCATCACGCGCTCGACGGCCGCCGTCGACAGCCGTTCGTCCCAGAACGCGAGGGGAAGGTCTATCCGCCTCTGCAGATTGTCGGCGAACTGCCGCGTCGCCTGGGCTCGGGGTCCTTCGGATCCGTCCATGTTGATGGGAAGGCCGAGTACCAGCCCGCCGATGCCGTGGCTGTCGATCCGTTTGGCCAGCTCCGCGCTGTCCGCCTGCAGGCCGTTGCGGCGGACCGTCTCCAGGCCTGAGGCCACGCGAAGCCCGGCATCCGAGGCGGCGAGGCCGATGGTCCGGTCACCGAGATCGAGGCCGAGCAGCCGTGTGCCCGGTGTGAGCGCATCGCGCAGGGCGCCGATATCGGGAAGAATCACAGAGCCTGTCCGGGAGGCGGAGGGAATCCGGCGACGGCGCGGCACACCCGGTTGCACAGGCGCGTGTATTGCGCCGCAAGCCCGCCGGGCATAGCCTCCGGGGGCTTCGGGATCCTCCGGACTGCAATCCGGGCACGGTTTATGGCTCTCCCCGGTTTCATGGCTTTTCATGGCTCTTGATCAGGACACAGTGCGCCGCATCGCGGCCTTGGCCCGCATTCGCGTCGCTGAGGGGGATATTGAGCCGCTGGTCGGGGAACTCAACTCCATTCTCGACTGGGTCGAGCAGCTGTCCACCCTCGATACCGACAAGGTTCCGCCGATGGTCTCCGCGGTCGAGGTGGTATTGCCCCGGCGTACCGACGCGATCGCCGACGGTGATTGCCGGGATGCGGTTCTCAAGAATGCGCCCGAGACCCGGGACGGCTTCTTCACCGTGCCGAAGATGCTCGAGTGATGGCGGGGGATTCCGCCGCGGCCGGACTGACGGGCCTGACCCTGGCCGAGGCGCGCGACGGCCTGCATGGGGGTGATTTCACGGCAACCGAACTCACCCGTTGCTATGCCGAGGCCGTGGCCACCGCAAGGCCGCTCAACTGCTTTGTCACCGAAACCCTCGATCGCGCAGTCGATGCGGCGGCCGAATCCGACCAAAGGCTTGGCCGCGGCGAGGCGGGGGCACTGGAGGGCATACCGGTTGCGGTGAAGGATCTGTTCTGCACCGCTGGCGTCGAGACCACGGCCGCAAGCAACATCCTCGGCGGTTTTATTCCGACCTATGAATCGACGGTCACCGCCAGTCTCTGGGCCGCCGGCGCCGTCAATCTCGGCAAGCTCAATCTCGACGAGTTTGCCATGGGATCCTCGACCATGACCAGTTGCAGGGGGCCGGTCGAGAATCCGTGGAAATCCTCTTCCCGCCCCAAAGCCAAGATGGTGCCCGGTGGCTCCTCGGGCGGATCGGCCGCGATCGTTGCGGCGCGCGCGGCCCTGGCCACCATCGGCACCGATACCGGTGGCTCGATCCGCCAGCCGGCCGCGTTCTGCGGCATCGTCGGCCTGAAACCGACCTACGGGCGGTGTTCGCGCTGGGGCATCGTCGCTTTCGCCTCGTCGCTCGACCAGGCCGGACCGCTGACCCGTACGGTGCGCGACGCCGCTATCATGCTGGGCTCCATCGCCGGGCACGATCCGAAAGATTCAACCAGCATCGACACACCCGTGCCCGATTACGAGGCTGCGCTGGCCGAGGGCATCAAGGGCCTGCGGATCGGCATCCCGGCCGAGTATCGTATCGACGGTATGCCGGAGGAGATCGACGCGCTCTGGCGCCAGGGTACGGAATGGCTGCGCGACGCTGGCGCCGAGATCGTCGACATCACCCTGCCACACACCAGCTATGCGCTGCCCTGCTATTACATCGTCGCGCCGGCCGAGGCGTCCTCGAACCTGGCCCGTTACGACGGCATTCGCTACGGGCTCCGCGTTGCGGGCGAGACGGTGGAGGAGATTCACGAAAACACACGCGCTGCCGGCTTCGGCGACGAAGTCCGCCGTCGTGTTTTGATCGGTACCTTCGTTCTCTCCGAGGGTTATTATGACGCCTATTATCTGAAGGCGCAGAAGGTGCGTACGCTGATCGCCGGGGATTTCCGCGATGCCTGGTCGCGGGTCGATGCGGTGTTGACGCCGACGACGCCGAGCGCCGCCTTCGCCCAGGGTGAGAAAATGGACGATCCGCTGGCGATGTATCTCAACGACGTGATGACGGTGCCGGCCTCGATGGCCGGTCTCCCGGCTGTGAGCGTTCCGACCGGTCTCACCGCCGATGGGTTGCCGCTCGGCCTGCAGATTATCGGTCGGGCCTTCGATGAGGCGACGGTGCTGCGTATCGGTAATGCGCTCGAGCGCGCGGCCGGTTTCGATACGGTACCGCCCGCGCCCGGCGGGGTGTGATATGGCTGGCGGAAAAGGGACGGCGCAGGTGCGGCACCAGAGTCACAATGAGAGCCACAATGAGGGCAAGGGCTGGGAGACCGTCATCGGCCTCGAGGTGCATGCCCAGGTTGCGAGTCAAACCAAGCTGTTCTCCGGCGCGCCGGTTGCTTTCGGCGCTGAACCCAACACCGAGGTCAGCCTCATCGATGCGGCGATGCCCGGTATGCTCCCGGTCATCAATAAAGAAGCGATTACCCAGGCGGTGAGGACCGGACTCGCCCTCGATGCCGAGATCAATCTCGAATCGGTATTTGCGCGGAAGAACTACTTCTATCCCGACCTGCCGCAGGGCTATCAGATCTCGCAATACGAGCAACCGGTTGTCGGCGAGGGGCGCATCGAGATCAATCTCGAGGACGGCGACACAAGGTGCGTGCGCATCGAGAGGCTGCATCTCGAACAGGACGCAGGCAAGCTGATCCATGACCAGCATCCATCATTGTCCTTTGTCGATCTGAACCGGTCCGGGGTGGCGCTGATGGAGATCGTCACCATGCCCGACATGCGCTCGCCCGAGGAGGCGGGGGTGTTCGTTGCCAAGCTGCGCGCCATCCTGCGCGCCGTCGGCAGCTGCGATGGCAACATGGAGGAAGGGTCGTTGCGCGTGGACGCCAACGTCTCGGTGCGCCGGCCGGGCGATAAACTCGGTACCCGCTGCGAGATCAAGAACCTGAACTCCATCCGTTTCCTGCGCCAGGCAATCGCATACGAGGTGCGGCGCCAGATCGAGCTGCGCGAAGAGGGGGGCACTGTTGTCCAGGAGACACGCCTGTTCGATCCCGACCAAGGCCGGACGCGGCCGATGCGGGCGAAGGAGGATGCCAACGATTACCGGTATTTCCCCGACCCCGATCTGTTGCCGCTGGTGCTTGATGCGGCGTGGGTGGAAGAACTACGCGGCGCCCTTCCGGAACTGCCCGATGCCAGGCGCGAACGTTTCATGCAGCAGTTTGACCTGTCGCGGGAAGAGGCAACCCTGCTCGCCGGCAACCGGGAGACGGCGGCGTTCTTCGAGGCGGCGGCGGAAGCGCGGGATGCGAGAACAATTGCCCACTGGATGACGACGGAACTTTTCGGGCGCCTCAACCGGGCGGGAAGCGAGATCGGTATGAGTCCGGTTTCTCCAGCCGCGCTTGGTGGTCTGGTTGATCTTCTCGGTGAGGGAAAGGTCTCGGGGCCTGTTGCTAAGGAGGTCTTCGATGCGATGTTTGAATCCGGTGCCGTGGAGGCAAGCGCCGCCGCAGCGATCGTCGCCGAGCGTGGCCTCGAGCAGATCACGGATTCAGACGCGCTGACAGCGATTGTGGATGAGGTGATCGCGGGAGCTTCCAAACAGGCGGACGAATTCCGCGGCGGTAATGAGAAGGTCATGGGCTGGTTCGTCGGGCAGGTGATGAAAGCGAGTCGCGGCAAGGCCGACCCGAAGGCGGTCAGCGTACTTCTTCGTGACCGGCTCTTGCGGTAGGACATGCCGGCCGCGCGCCGCTCCCCCACGTTTCTGATTGCCGTCGTCTGCACTGCGCAGACAGCGGTGCAGCTCGGTGCTTTCACCTTTCCTGCGCTATTACCGCTTTTCTTCCGGGAATGGCAGATCACCCACACCGAGGCCGGATGGCTGTCGGGGATTCTGTTCGGCGCCTATGCATTGTCGGTGCCGATCATCCTGCCGCTCACCGACCGGATGAGCCCGCGCCGGATCTACCTGCTTGCAGCCGTGCTCACAGTTGCCTCGCATCTCGGGATGGTGCTGATTGCCGAGGGATTCTGGACCGGGATGCTGTTCAGGATCCTCGCCGGGATCGGCTGGGGCGGCACGTATATGGTGGGACTGAAGTTGCTCACCGATCTGATCCCCGATGGTCGGCATTCCCGCGCCGTTACCTTCCATGCCGCGAGTATCGGCATCGGTGGTGCGCTGTCCTTTACCATTGCTGGTGCTGTTGGCTCGGTTGCCGGCTGGGAGGGGGCGTTCCTGTTTGCCGCCTTCGGGGCTTTCGTGGCTTTTGTCGCCATTGGCGGTTTCGTGCCGGAGCCCGCGCTGCAGCCCCAGGCCCCGGTCGAGGGCGGCGGGTATTTTGATTTCCGACCGGTGCTGCGCAACAAATCAGCCATGGCCTATGCGCTTGGCTACTGCGCCCACACCTGGGAGATGTTTACGATGCGCTCCTGGCTCGTCGTATTCCTGGTGTTCGCGGTTGCCGAGAACGCCGCCACGGACGGCATGCCCAGTTTCCTGGTCCCGACCGTTGCCGCTACCCTGATGGAGATGGTCGGGACCGCATCCAGCGTGTTCGGCAACGAAATGGCGATCCGTTTCGGGCGCAAGCGCTGGATTCTTGGCGTAATGTTCTGTTCCATGGCCACCGCCGCGCTGGTCGGCTATTCGGCCGGTTTTGGCTATGGCGTCGCCGTTGCCGCCTGTTTTCTCTACAACGCGTTGATCTATGCCGATTCCTCGGCCCTGACCGCAGGCGTGGTCGGTAGCGCCGAGCCGTCGCGCCGGGGCGCGACCCTCGGTGTGCACGCAACCCTCGGTTATGGCGGCGGGTTTGTCGGGCCGCTGGTGTTCGGAGTCCTGATGGACGCTCTTGGCGGCGAGACCTTCATCAACTTTGGCCTGTGTTTCGGGCACGTTGCCGTCATTATGCTGGTCGGACCACTGGCGCTGATGATCCTGAAGCCGCGCAACCTGCCGGGCGACAGGCCGGTCTAGAAGCCGGTCGGCTTATTTCGGCCGGTTTATTAAAGAAAGCCTCATTCCATGGTTCCATTCCCCTGGCTCTGGGTGCCGGTCACCATCGGCGCCACCATGGTCCAGACGGTGCGCACCGCAGCCCAGAAGCACCTTACCGCAGAGCTGACCACGATCTCGGCCGCCGCGGTGCGGTTCCTGTTCGGCCTGCCGTTTGCTGCCGCCTATTTTCTGTCGCTGCATCATTGGAACGGCTATGGGATGCCGAACCTCTCCGGCGAGTTCGTCGCCTTGGTGGCGCTCGCCGGCTTCAGCCAAATCATCGCCACCTCGTTACTGGTTTACCTGTTTTCGCTCCGCAACTTCGCTGTTGGTACCACCTATGCCCGCAGCGAGGCGTTCCTCACGGCGGTGATCGGTTCGCTGTTGTTCGGCGAGGCGATCGCACTGTTCGGGTGGGTGGGCATTTTTGTCAGCGTGACCGGGGTCATTCTGATGACCATCGCCAAACAAGGCCTCAAGGGTGCGCAGGTGCTGGTGCTGCTGCGCGACAAGGCGGCCTGGATCGGCATCCTATCCGGCGTCGGTTTTGCCCTGTCGTCGCTGTCGATGCGCCGGGCCAGCCTGATTCTCGGTCTCGACGATTTCCTCTACCGGGCGGCGCTGGTGATGATCACGATGCTGGTGATCCAGGCCGTGGTAATGACCGTCTACCTCGCGCTCACCAACCCCTCCCAGTTCCGGATCATCGCCCGCAACTGGCGGGTCTGCGTGCTGGTCGGCATCACCAGTATGCTCGGTACCGCTTGTTGGGCGACCGCCTTCACGCTCGAGAGGGCGGCCTACGTCAAGGCACTCTCGCAGGTCGAGTTCGTGTTCACCCTGATGGTATCGATCTGGTTCTTCAAGGAAACCACGACCAGCAAGGAGCTGTCCGGCATCGTACTGGTTGTCTGCGGTATCGTGTTGCTCACACTCTGGGGGTAATACCGCCGCGCCGCTCTCCCCGGAGTATGTCCCGGAGTGTGTATTGCGCCTGAGTGCAGGGTTTTAGGGACGGCGCTCCGGGAGCCTATTCTGCCTCAAGCGGGACCCGGAGAGTCTGTCCCGGGGTACGGATTCCGCCGCGATCGCCGATGGCCACTGATCCACCATAGCGCTGGGCGTAAGATTCGGGCAGGGGCCGACCATCCTCCGGGCACAGCCAAAGCCGCAACAGGTGCCGCTTGTGCTCCGGATCGGGCCAATCCTCGAATTCGGTCCGGTCATGCAGGATTTGGTGGTTGTTGAGCAGCTGGATGTCGCCGGGACGGAATTCCATGTCGATGCGGATGTCCTCATCCTCGGCCAGGGCCTCGAACAGATCAAGCGCATCGATCTGCTGTTCGCTCAAATTGTCGACATCGTCGAAACGCTGGGCGCTGTCGATGTAGCGGCGCACGAACACCGTGGTCAGATACCCCCCGAACCAGGAGAAGGGCGATACCTGGTAATAGCCTTTCTCGCCTTCGGGCACCTCGCCGCGGCGGTCGTAGGCCAAGGGCTCGAACAGAAGCGCGGCGAGATCCGGCCGCTGGCGATGCATCTCGTTGAAGACGGTCACCGAGGAGGCGATCGAGGAGAGGCCGCCACGCATGGCGGGCTTGAGACAGAGCAGGGCGACAATATCGCAGGAATCGGTATGGAAATACTGTCGCTCCGTGGTCTGGTAGGTGCGCACCTTCGGGTCGTCGAGCGCGTATCCAAGATCTTTCACATGCCCGAGCAGATGTCCCTTTGCGTTCTGTGACACCGGTTTGCCGAAATAGGTCCCGATGCCCCAGTAGATGCCGGCGGCACGCTCGATCGACCAGTTCTCAACCGGAAGACCCTGCAGCAGAACAAACCCTCGGCCGGTAACGATCTCGCGATGGATAGCGTCGAGGACGGGCCCGAGCGTGGGCAGCGGGAAGGTGGTCCGGCCGATATCGATGAGATCGAGACCACGCGCTTTTGCCTCATCGAGAGCGAATTCGAGCTCGGCGATCTCGGCCGTCGAGAACACATGAACCCATTCATCTGACGTTCGCATCTCGGCGCCGCGCCAGGCGGGCGGCCCCTCGATCGGACCCGGCGGCATGGCACCGCCTGTGGCGGCAGGAGCCCGGCTCGAAGCGGCGGGCTGAACGGCAGGTTGAGTGGCGGGTTGAGTGGCGGGTTGAATATCACTCATGCCGGATTCTCGAGGTATTTGGAGAGGGTATTCAGGGAGATTCAGGGGCGTTAGGGAAAGTTTTCCACTGCCGCTCGACGAGGTCAACACCTTGCGCAGACAGGCCATATCGGGAACCATGGCCGAAGCTCGGGGCACCAGGAGCAGAATCCGGCACCCGGACACAAATCCAGCAGGGGGAATTTCAGCGATGACGATCGACGTCTACACATGGCCGACACCGAACGGCCATAAGGTTCATATCATGCTCGAGGAGTGCGGTTTCGACTATGCCGTGCATCCGATCGCTATCGGCGAGGGCGAGCAGTTCGAGGAGTTTTTCCTGAAGCTGAACCCTAACCACAGAATCCCCGTGATCGTCGATCCCGACGGGCCGGACGGCGAGCCTCTGCCGCTGTTCGAATCTGGCGCCATTCTGATCTACCTCGCCGAAAAGGCAGGCAAGTTCCTGCCGATGGATCCGCGCGAACGCCTGATTGCCCTGCAGTGGCTGATGTTCCAGATGGGCGGCGTGGGGCCAATGTTCGGGCAGGCCAACCATTTCCTGCGCTATGCGCCCGAAGAGATTCCCTATGCCCAGAATCGCTACCGCAGCGAGGTCGGGCGGCTCCTAGGCGTTCTCGACAAGCGGCTCGCGGAAGCGGAGTACCTTGGCGGCGGCGACTACACCATCGCCGACATGGCGACCTGGCCCTGGATCCGCCGGCCGGAGAACCAGGGACAGGATCGCAATGATTTCCCGAACGTCTCGCGCTGGTTCAAGGCGATCGCCGAGCGCCCGGCAGTGGAGCGCGCAGTCGAGGTCCTCGCCGACCGGCAGCGCCAAGGCAATATCACTGACGAAGAGCGCAAATGGATGTTCGGAAAGGAGCAGTACCAGAAGCGCGCCTGATTCATCTGCCGCTACTGTTTGGAGAGGTCAGCCAGAGAAACTGGCCGTAAAGGGGGTATTTGGCCGTAAGGGGGGGGGGGTTAGTAGCCCTCGACGATGAAGAAATTTCCGCTCGATGCGGAGAGGCGCAGAGCGAGAAGTTCCTGGTACTCCTCGGAGTTGTACCATTTCTTCAGCGTCTTCATGTTCGGGAACTCGATGACAACGACGCGTTTCGGGTTTCGGTCGCCCTCGAGGAGCTCGGTTTCGCCACCACGCACGAGATACTTGCCACCATGCTTCTCGATCGTCGCCGGGACCCGGGCCCCGTAGCGCTTGAACGCTTCTTCATCGGTGACTTCGATGTCTGCGATCGCGTAGGCGGGCATTAGCTTGTTCCTCGTCCTGTGGTTCGCCGCTTGATGCGAATTGGTTCGAATTGCCTGCGGCGTTGGCTGAGTCTAGCATCCCGGGCGGTGATTGACAGGCACGCCACCACTGTCTTACCGCGCATATCATGAAACATCATACCCGAAACATCCCGCCGCTTGCGGCCTGAGGAGACAACATGACGATTGAACTTCACGCCTGGAACACCTCGAACGGTCGCAAGATCTCGATCATGCTCGAGGAGTGCGGTCTCGCCTACAGCACCCATCTGGTCAACATCGGCAATGACGAGCAGTTCGCTCCGGCGTTTCTCAAGATCAGCCCGAACAATCGCATTCCGGCGATCGTTGATCCCGACGGACCCGACGGTAAGCCGTACAGCCTGTTCGAATCCGGCGCCATCCTGATCTACCTCGCCGAGAAGACGGGCCAGTTCCTGCCGACGGATTCGCGGCTTTGCTATGACACCCTGCAATGGCTGATGTGGCAGATGGGCGGCGTCGGGCCGATGTTCGGACAGGTGCATCATTTCGAGCGCGCGGCCAAGGAAGACATACCTTACGGGAAAAAGCGCTATGGTGACGAAGCCCGTCGCCTTTATGGCGTTATGGATCGGCGCCTGGCGGAATCCGAGTGGCTCGGCCATGGCGAGTACAGCATCGCCGATATCGCAACCTATCCCTGGGTTGCCCGCTTTGAGTGGCAAAATATCGATCTCGGCGACTTTCCGAACGTCAAGCGCTGGTTCGAGACGATCGGCGCGCGCCCGGCGGTCCAGAAGGGGATGGAGGTTCTCGCGCCTCCCAGTTGACCGACCCCGGTAAACCCAGGGGCAACCCACGCAGCTCCATGCGAGCGCATCATCGTTGACAGCGTGCAGGTTAGGGCGATATCTGCGCGCACTGGCAGGGCCTATCCCGTTTTCAAAGGTCCGCCTTCGGAGGGTTGGCAGAGTGGTAATGCAGCGGATTGCTAATCCGTCTACCCGAGAAGGGTAGCGGGGGTTCGAATCCCCCACCCTCCGCCACTTGCCCTTGAGAAACGTTTCTCCCCATCCGGCTGCGGCCGGATTTTCCGTTATATCCAAGGGTTATGCGGGAGGGGCTGAACACCGACCTCGGCGCCGAGTGGCCCGGAAGCCGTCTCTCGGGGCCGATATTCTCTGGGCCTGATGATTGCGTCGATTTGGTGAATTTTTTCTAACTATACTCCGGGTCATTGAAAGCCCGGATATTTTTGTTGGCGGTTTGTGTTCCATGGATTCTTAGTAGACCTGATTCACAATAGCATCAGGTAATTGAGAACGGATGTATCCTTACCCATTTGGTCACGCTGTTTTCAAATTCATGTTTGCCAGCGCCCCGACGTTCTTGGCAATCATGTTTTCCTGCCGGTTGCCGCGGTAAGTTTCGGCAAATATTCCGAACTTTTTCATGCGGCAAATACCGTGCTCCACGCCGATACGCAGCTTTGCGTGCCAAGTGTTGTAAGTTTTCTGTTCGTCCGTAAGGGGGTGGTTCTTTGAGGCTTTGAGCGGGACTTCAAGCGATGTTCCCAGATAACCGAGATCACCAAGTACAAGCACACCCGGTGGCTTATCCACGCGCGCCTCGTCGTGAATTGAAACCATATGAGTATACGCACATCCCCACCAGACGGTGTAGAGACCGCGTGAGATGGCTTTCAGAAAATACTCTTGCTTCCAATTACCGGCCTCTTGACTTCTAATTGACAGGCGGGGTAATTCCAATTACCGAAGATTGTCCTTTCAATCTGACGGCTAACAAGAACATGTATAAACGACTTTTAGACACGCGCGTACGCGAAGCACTATCGGATACACCGGTTGTTTTGATCATCGGGCCGAGACGTGCCGGAAAAACGACGCTTGCGCAAGCTGTTGGAGGGGAAGAGAGGACTTACATCACATTGGATGACCAGACCGTTCTGGACGCCGCGCGCGCCGATCCCGCTGGGTTCACTCGGGGGCTGGACGTCGCCACGATTGACGAAATCCAAAGGGCACCGGAACTGCTTTTGGCGATCAAGAAGTCCATCGACGAGGACTACCAACCTGGGCGGTTTCTTCTCACAGGGTCAGCCAACGTGTTGACCTTGCCCAAGGTCGCGGACAGTCTTGCCGGGCGCATCGAGACATTGCGAATGCTGCCCCTTGCACGTGCGGAACTTGAAGCGGCGGAACCGGCATTCCTGGAGCAGTTGTTCGAGGGGAAATTGAGATCCGTCAAGAACCCTGTGCTGGGCGACGATCTTCTGGAGGTCGTCCTGCAGGGGGGATTCCCAGAGGCCCTAACGCGCGGGAGCGAACGGCGCCGACAGGATTGGGCGCGCTCCTATCTGACCTCGGTACTCACACGTGATCTAAGAGACATTGCCGATGTCGAAAAGCTGACAGAGCTGCCTGGATTCGTTCGGTTTCTGGCCGAGCATTCCGGCCAGCTGGTTAACTACTCCCAGTTCGGGTCGAGTATCAATGTCAGTCACAAGACTAGTCAGCGCTATGTCGGGCTGCTGGAGCAGGTGTTTCTGGTCTCGACATTGCAGCCTTGGTACACGAATGCCATCAAGCGCATCACTAAGACGGCCAAGCTCCACTTCCTGGATACCGCGCTGCTTGCCGCAACTCGTGGTCTGACATTGGAACGGGTCCGAAATAACAGGGATCTGATTGGCTCGGTTCTGGAGACATTTGTATTCTCGGAAGTGCTAAAACTGATGGCCGGTTCCGATATGCGGCTGAGCGCCTATCATTTCCGAGACCAGGGAATGCGCGAGGTCGATATTGTTCTTGAACGCGACGACGGCATGATCGCTGGTATTGAGGTCAAAGCATCTGCAACTGTCCGCTCATCCGACTTTAATGGGCTTCGAACCCTGGCCGAGGCTTGTGGCGATAGGTTCGCATTCGGCGCGGTACTCTACGATAGCAAGGATGTTGTCCCCTTCGGAGACCGCCTGGCGGCTGTGCCGGCCTCGACCCTCTGGGGAACGAAATGATACTGGCTTCGTTGTTCTTAACCGTGAGCGGGTGCTGAACGGCGTTTCTACCCGCAAGGTCACAAAAGTCACCGAAGAACCATACCCCAGAACCCTTCGGCAGTGCCTTATCCGGGATCGTTGTCTTTGGTTTGCCGCGCACAACACCTACGATCCCAATGTCCTCCATCAGCCGCGCGACAGTGCAGCGCGCAACATCAAAGCCTTCTCTGCGCATTTGGTGCCAGACTTTGCGCACGCGCTGCAGACGTTGAGGTTTTCCTCAAGGACCCGCTCGATCTCTGGCTTCAGCTCTTCGTCATGCTTGGCGCGATCCGAAAGACGTGAAGGGTCAGCGCGCTTGGCCAAATGGTCATAGAACGTTGCTGGGGCAATCGGCAGAACACGGTAGGTTGGCCCAACCCATGATTACCCCGGCCCATGATTACCCCGGTGATCTTCTATGAACTGGATCATCGCTTGAATGGGCGGTCGAACTCCGCCTGGGCAAAATATGCGGACGCTTTGCGAAGGATCTCATTGGCCTTCTTCAGCTCGCGAACTTCGCGTTCAAGGGCCTTCATCTTCTCGGCTTGTTCGGTTGTGATGCCGCCGCGCTGACCAGTGTCAATCTCAACCTTCTTGACCCATTCGTTCAGCGTTTGCGGCGCACAGCCTATCTTCGACGAAATCGATACAATCGCCGCTCAACGGCTTTCATGCCCCCTGCGCCATCCAATACCATCCGCGCAGCACGTTCGCGCACTTCTGGTGAATACTTGTTCGTTGTCTTGCTCATAATGCTCCATCCTACTCATGAGTTGGAGCCTCCGGTAAACCCGGAGCGGTTCAGAGTGGCTCAAGGCGTCGTGCGGCTCAAACGCACCGAAGTCCGCGACTGCGGCGCTCTTCGACAGGCTGGAACACTCCAGCAGATGACGGGCGGCATGCTTGTGACGGAACGAGCGGTTGTTCGTGAGACAGAACTCGCCTGCTCTACCCGAGGCTACGCCTCGTCTTTCCAGGTCAGTCTCATCTTGAGGCCATTTAGGTGCGTCCATGGAAGGAGATCCCGGTGTTGAAGCATCCCCACAACGATTCCCGGCGAAATCCCCTGCTCCTCCGCGAAGGCTCGAACCGCGAGCTCACTGCGTAGAGAGCTCTGAACGAACCGCTCCCAGGCCGATCGGGGAATCAAAGTGTTCGCGGCCCAATCGTTTGCCTCAGCCTCGAGGTCAGCGTCACCCCCGTTCACTTCATCCACGAAGACGCTCTTCTTGCTATGCAGCAGAATATGCGCTGCTTCGTGGAAAAAGCTGAACCACAGATGATCGTCTGACTTATGACGAGCGCTCAGCTGGATCACGGCCTTTCTTGGAGATTGCCACCATGCCGCACCGCTCAGGGCCGTCTTCGGCAATGGCTTGACCAACACCAGTGCGACACCTGACTGATTGCAAAGCTGTCGTGAGCGGGGAAGCGCCTGTTCGATCGGCGCACGAGTTAATTCGCGGATTTCCTTCAGTACCTTTTTGAACCGATTCTCGCTGTAGTCGGCGCACTCCTGCCCCTCCGCCTCGATCTCCCCAAGCCGGAGCCACGTTGCCAATGCCGTCTCGTCGCTCTTAATGCTCGGCGAATGGCGATAGGCCACGTTCGCCAATCCATACTTCAGATTCCAAGCGTTGACCGATCCAACACGGAAAAACGCTAGAAGCTCTGAGACGGCATCTGCATCGGTCTTGGGCCGACGAATAGCGCCGCGTTTAGCCAGCTCTTTGACCGGAAACCCCTTCACCCATGCGCCCGAGCCCGCGGCGTCGGCCGCTTCACTCTCCCGCGCTCGGTGGAGTTGGTAATCTGCCTCGATGCCGAGCAAGATGCTCGCATCCACGCCGAGCACCTTCTCAAACTGGAGAGCTGTCTCCGGCTCAAGGGATGCCTTTCCCGCGATGATCTCACTGATCAGTTTGGGAGAGCGGCCGCACCGCCGAGCGAACTCAGCCTGCGAGATGCCTTGTACTTCCAGGCGCTCCTCCAGGACCCACCCCGGCGGTACAGCATAGTCCGGCCGAAACTGATTGGTTGCTGTCGCCATGTCTCTCTTCCTTCAGTGATAGTCGATCACGTTGGTGATCGTGATCGCGGTCACCTGTTCCACATCAATCCCTCCATCCTTCTTGCGGGGGATCGGGTCGTGATTGGCTTCGAAAACGAGCCTGTGCGGGTGCACGAGATCGACGGCAAACTGCTCGTCCCGATCTCCCCGCAACTGATGCCGCCGGTCGGGCGGCGTCGTAGGGACCAGGGCCAACGCGCGGGCCGCATTCAGGACGGCAAGGCGATTCATGATCGTTCTGGCCATCCGAGCGCCATACGCCTTCTGGAGCTCGCTGGCTGAGTTGAAGATCTTCTCGAGCTTTCGCGTCCGGAAGGCGATGTCCAACGGCTCGTCTCATTTTCGTTACGCATTAGGTAATGGTTTATCCCGTCATATCAAGGGGCGCAAGCTCAATCTGGGCGGCGTCAGCCCCCTGACCTTCAGGGAAACAACCGGAAGGTCGGCGACGAAACTCGCAGGCTCAGCGCCCTTTAGCCCGGATATTTCATCAAGGCGTCCGGCGGGTTGGTTTCCCGCCTCAATTCGGCTTTTCGTGGTGTCTTTGACATAGATTTCCTGCGTATTCGGGCGGAGCCTGGAGTTTAGCCCGAATATTTCATGAATAGGCGGATTCATCCGCATCCTGAAACCGGCCCCAGCGGCTGATGTCGTAGACCAGAATGACCTCGAAATCCGCCGCGCCGGTTTCGACATCTTCGATGAGGCGCTGGAGCGCATCACGCCCTTTGATGCTCAGCCCGCTCTTGCCCGCATCGGCATAGGTGCGCACGATCTTCATGCTGTGGGTGGTGGCATAGGCGCGGATTGCTTCGCCCTGGTTCTCGGTCGAATACTTCTGATGCTCGGTCGACATACGTATATATTCGGCGGCCCTGATCACAGGGCGGGCATCTGCGCGCATGTCTTCTTCCGATCCACATAATTCTTGCCGTTGTCAAAATCGATCCTTTCCAAAACCCTGGTGTTGTCAGGCCAAAGTACCGGAAGGTGCGGCTTGATTCGTCCGGATCGTAGGAAATCAGAAGTCAGGAATCCATCCATTATGTAGTAAAACTTATAAATATGGCGAATCAAGTGGGATACAGCCCTTATTTCCAATTGCTTACGCACTGGTTGCTCCCGGGGAATAGTGGGGGTAATTTGGTCGAAAAAGTGAATAATGTGGGAAGCTGGGCATGAAAAACCGCATTGCCGAACTGCGAAAGGCGCGTGGTCTGACCCTTCAGGCCCTGGCCGATATGGTGGGGGCGAGCAACCAGCAGATCAGCCATCTCGAAAAAGGCCGCCGGGGGCTGACGGTGGACTGGGTGGACAGATTGGCAGAAGCGCTCGACTGCCACCCCTTCGATCTTCTGGATGCCCCGCCGCAGGCCAAATCCGAACGCGAGCGCGCGCTTCTGGACTTGTTCCGCGGTATGTCCGACGAACAGCAGGATGCGTTTTTCCAGGCAACTGCTGCGCTGGCGAAACCAGTGAGCCGAGAGGAAGGTGATGAGGAGAAACGCGCATGATTTTTGTGACAAACCGATGCAATAGGCGCAGGTTTTCCCTATTTGATTGGGTAGCACCAACCATCGGGAATACACCATTGTGGCGCCTCTTGAAAAAGCACCATTATGGTGCTATGTTCAGCTGTGACTTAAAAGCGCAAGCCAACATATGATTTAGAGGCGATCAAATCGGCTTTCTCGACGGTGGAGGGATTGAATGCAACAGGTTCTGCAATCAGGGGTGCCGCAGCCTTGGGGTTCGGACGCAGGGAAATCGTCGGTGCGATCCAGTCTGTCGACCGGAAACACTTTTTCAAGTCGATGACATCATATGCTGATCATCGAGTCTGGCAGGATGTTTACTATGTGCCGTCCGAACGGGGCACGCTTTATGTCAAGTTCACCGCAGACGCGGTGACGGACTTTCTACTCTTGTCGTTTAAGGAGAAGGGCAATGACTAACCCAACCTGCCCGGAAACAGGCCAACCGATGGAACGGGGCATTCGTCCAATGACCATCACATACAAAGGCCATTCGGCGATCTTTGACATGCCGGGCTGGTATTGCGATGCGAGTGACGAGAGCATCCATACCGGTGTGGATATGAAGGTTTCCGATCGGGAATTGAATTTGTTGAAGGCGAAGGTTGAGGGTTTGCTGGAGCCTCAAGCCGTTCGCCGAATCCGGAAACGGTTAAAACTAACCCAGAAAGATGCCGGTCGTCTGATCGGAGGAGGGCCGAACGCGTTTCAGAAATACGAAAGCGGGGACGTTCTCCCCAGCCATGCGGTAACTAGTGCATTACTCCTTCTGAACCGGGACCCGAAGGGGCTGGAAATCTTGAAAAGACATGCAAACGTTCAGTAGTTCCGTTTGGTTTTCAGCCTTAAATCGTGGATGTTTGATGTAAGCCGCTGGACTGCTGAATTCTGCACAGAAACCCGCTTGAATACCGAACTAAGAGAATAAAAATGCTCGGTTAATCGCAGGTTTTCGAAGGGTTTTGACTGCCTTTACGAGAAAAAGTCGCTGGTATGTCGTGCCCTCCGCCATTAGCATCAAGCGACCTTTTATATGTCCGAAATGGCATAGCCTCAAAAGCCCAGCATTTGCGGGCTTTTTTTGCTGTTTGCAATTGACTGCCTCTCTATAAAAACACCCCGTTTTTCTAATTTTTCTCCTATATAGGCTCCTTTCCTGAAAAACATCGTACTTGAAAAACCGAAGTGCGGAGCTTTTAGTCGTGGGAAATCAAGGGGTTGGCAATTGACCAGTTCGCACCGGTCTATGCCTGTCATTGTCAACCAGTGAGCTGACGCAGCACGTTATCGGCAGCTTTGATAGCAAAAAATCTTGCTTTGTATGCTTTGTCGTTCTCATTCCAAGGAACCGGGTCTTCTGAAAGGCCGAAAGTTTGTTTGAGCTTGTTTGCCAATTCCTGCTTCTGCTTTTTAACGCGATCAGTAGCATCCTGATCTTGCCAAGAAATACTGCCACCCGTTGTGGCAAGAGAACGTAACAACGTCCATTGCAGCGTTGGCTTGCCGGAATTTTGATTTTTCATCTTCAGGTGCTCAGGCTCCAGCCGTTCTTGAATCTGCCCGCATGAGACCAACAACATCTCTAGCCCGGATATTTCATGAAGACGTCCGGCCGGTTGGTTTCCCGCTGAAATGCCGTAACGTCATGCGGCCATGATTCTTTGTCAAAGTCGGCAGCCAGGAACCTACAGGTTTCATCGGTAAGCATGAGATAGACGCCGATGGTAAAATCCCAGCCATCCGTGGTTTTGCTGAGGTGCCGACTAATGATGGTATCGGTCATGGGCACAAAGGCGCGGTTTGGACAGTCACTACATTTAATCTTCGGTTTGCAGCAGAACCGGGGCACCCATTCATTAGTACAGGCGGGAGCGTAGCCAGATTTGCCACTGCGCGAATTGGTCCAGCGTTTCGGAAAGGAAAGACATCCTCGCGGCCTCGAAATAAAGATCGAAATAGCGCTATTTTTTCATCAGGCGGTGACGTGGACGTTAGCTTTCCAGGACACGGCTGGGGTATTCCCGATGCTGGGCTTGCTCGACTGGCGACGATGGCGGCAAGTTCTGCCTTGATATCCGCACGTTCTGTTTCCAGTGCGGAGAGCCGCTTCCTGATTGCTCCGATTTTACCCTCGTTTGAGAACCCGGATGACGCCATGACAAAACCGCCTCCGTTTATGCTTCTGTCAACCAGTCGCGAAATTCCGGTAATGGCGTCTCTGGTAAACCAGGGCGGTTCAGTCTGAATGCCTTCGGAACTTTCTTCTGTCTGTCTCTTGTATCGGATCAAATGTAGGCTTTGAACTCTGCAGTGCTATCTGCTGATTTAAACGAGGCCCACCATGCGCGGGCGCGGTATTTTTCGGTGGTCATTGCAGGCGCTCGGCAATCCATATTTTGATCAGGGATTGCCGCGTCACGCCAAGGTGACGGGCTTGTTTGTCCAGACCGTTGACCACCCATGTGGGGAAGTCCACGTTCACGCGCTTGGCCTGATCGTTTGAGCGCTTGGCTTGGGGCCAATCCACGGCTGCGCTGATGTCTTCGCCAGCGTCGAATTTGGTGTCAAAGTCAGTTGTTTTCATAATAGGCGATCTCCTCTTTGCGGGCGCGACGGACCGAGATGATGCGCACCCTGTCTTCGCGCGGCGTCCAGATAGCGGTCCAATGTTTGCCGTCGATCTGGCCCACAGACAAAAAGCGCGGCTCACCATCCGTTTTTGCGGGAGCCTCCAGTAACCATGGGTCTCTCCAAAGGGCTTGCGCTTCTTCGAAGTCTATACCGTGTTTTTCTTGGTTGGCCGCGCTTTTAGTTGCGTCATACTTGAATTTCATAGATGTAATATGGTATAGTAACTATCCATTTTCAAGTTTTTAAAATCCCCCGATAGGGGATCAGTAAATCCCACGGCTTTAGCCCGGATATTTCATGAAGACGTCCGGCCGGTTGGTTTTCCGCCTCAATTCGGCTTTTCGTGGTGTCTCTGACATAGATTTCCTGCGTATTCGGGCAGAGCCTGGCGTTTAGCCGGTATATTTGGCGGCTGAGCCGGTCTTTTTGCGGATTGCGGGCAGGCGGAAGCACCTGCGCCGCATGCGCCCTGCGCATTTCCCTGAATGGTGAAGCCGGGGTTTTGCCCGGCTATAGTGGGACCAGCCTGCGGGCGACGAGGCGGAACAGGTCCTCGTCGGGGCAGGCACTGGACATCATAAAGCGGACCCGGCGGGTGTTCCGCTGGATGATGGCGCCGATCTTCAACAGGCGCAGGCGAATGGTCCCGCACCGGGCGCGGGCCATGCGGGTGCCGGTGAGTCCGATCCGGTGGATGGCTTCCATGAGGGTGTAGGCGAGAGCGGAGAGCAGCAAGCGGAACTGGTTGGGCCACCATTTGTGGCAGCTGGTGCGGTCGGCGAAGAGATCGAGTTGCTGTTCCTTGATGCGGTTTTCCATCTCGCCGCGGGCGCAGTATCGTTCCTCGTACAACGCCTGTGCGTTGCCCGGAAGGCTGGTGACGATATAGCGGGGGTTGGCCCCTTTGGCCGAATGCTCGATCCGCGCAATGACCCGGCGTTCGCTGCGCCAGGTGCCGGCGGCGTAGGTAAATTCGCCGAACAGGCGCTGTTTCTCCCCCGACGCCTCAAAGTCCCGGGCCGCCTGGTCCAGCCACGGCGCCGCCAGATCGTTCAGGCGGGCGTTCTTGGCGATGCCGAGGACATAGTCCACATCATGCCGGTCGCACCAGTCCATCGTGTGGTGGCGGCAGAAGCCGGAATCCCCGCGCAGGATGATCCGCACCTTCGGCCAGACCCGGCGCAGGCGCCGCACCAGCAGGGCCAGGATCGCCCAGGCGTGTTTGGCGCCGTCGATGTTCGAGGGCCGCAGGTAGCTGACCAGAAGCTGATTGCCACAGAACACATAAAGCGGCAGGAAACAGTCGTGGTCGTAATAGCCCTGAAAGAAACGGCCCTCCTGGTGGCCGTGAACCGCATCGTCGGTGGCGTCGAAGTCGAGGACCAGCTCGTCGGGCGGGTGTTTGCACGAGGCGATGAAGGTCTCCATCAGAACCTCGTGCGCGGCCCAGGCCACCTGGCGGTCGGCCGTGTTCTCGAACCGGCACAACGTCGACGGACTGGCTGGCGGCTGATCCCGATCGGCCGCCGTCTGCAATGCCTGGTCGTGGCGCAGCGCGCCGTGGCCAAGCTGATCAAGGACCGCGACGCGTTGCTGGCCTTCTACGACTTCCCGGTCGAACATTGGAAGCACATCCGCACGACAAACCCGATTGAGAGCGTCTTCGCCACGGTCCGAAACCGTACCCGAAAAACCAGGGAGTGCCTGAACCGAAAGACCGCGCTGGCAATGGTCTTCAGGCTGATGATGTCAGCGAAAAAGAAATGGCGGAAGATATCCGGGCCAAACCGTCTGCCTGAGGTCATTCAAGGGGTTGAGTTCAAAGACGGGATCAAGCAAATTCAAATCGCCGCCTGAAAACAGCCGTCACCAACTTTTGGGTATATCTCTCTGTCATTTTCTATTCTTCCATTCTCGTTTCTTTTTCGGTGAGGCACCTAGAATTGCCTTCAGAACATCATCCGGCGATGCGTCTATCAGTTCCGGCATCTTTCGGTACTCATTCCGCTCCTGTTTCATAGGTCGAGTATATCCTGATTCTCGGCGCACACCGGCTTGTGGCCTTTGATCGCTTCAATGATCTCATTCAACTCACCCTGCACCCATTCATACTTATTCGGGAACAAGTTATGAACATCGCTGAAAATCGGCTATTGTGAAACAGGTTTATTCAATCGCCATACGATGAATAGCGGACTTAATCACCGCATATTTTGCGGCTATTTATCTTGACCTTGCGGTGAATAGAACCTATAATCACCTTAAATAATGCGGTGATTAAAATGTGGATTCATGAACATCAAAACTGGCCAGACTTTACATGGGGTGCAGAAACCCTTGCGTCTAAGCTGGCAGATATACGCCATCGCCAAGGCCGTTTACTTGGGCGCATGGAGGGGTTTGGTTTCGAACTCAAACGTGAGGCGTCCCTTAGCACGCTAACCAATGACGTGGTTAAGTCCTCGGCCATTGAAGGTGAGAACCTGAACCCGGAAGAGGTTCGTTCCTCTATTGCCCGTAGGCTTGGAATTGATATCGCTGGACTTATTCAAGCAAGCCGCGACGTTGAAGGCATCGTGGAAATGATGCTGGATGCTACGCAACAATTTTCTAAACCTCTAACAAAAGATCGTTTATTTGACTGGCATGCGGCATTGTTTCCAACGGGGCGCAGCGGCATGCACAAAATCACCGTTGGTGGTTGGCGCACTATTGATGCTGGTCCCATGCAGGTCGTTTCAGGTTCTATCGGTAAAGAAAAAGTTCACTTTGAAGCCCCAAGTGCTGAACGTCTTGAAAAGGAAATGAAAGCGTTTCTTGCGTGGCTGGGGGGCGAAGATGATACTGATCCTGTTATCAGGGCAGGCATTGCTCACTTGTGGTTTGTGACAATTCACCCGTTTGAAGATGGGAATGGACGGATTGCCCGAGCCATTGGTGACATGGCACTCGCTCGTGCAGATGGCACGCAAGATCGCTTTTACAGTCTTTCATCCCGAATCGAAGCCGAGCGAAAACAGTATTACGATCAGCTTGAGGCGCAACAACGCGCCACCCCTGATATCACGGAGTGGCTGTCATGGTTCTTGGACTGCCTTGGCCGGGCTATCAGTAATGCGGAAACAACGCTTGGTGATGTTCTGTTCAAGGCGCAACTATGGGATATGATTAATCAAAAGCTTGTTAATGATCGGCAGCGATTGATCATTAGCCGCATGCTTGAGGATGATTTTGAAAGCTTTATGAACACCTCTAAATACGCCAAGTTGGCCAAGTGTTCAAATGATACGGCGTTACGGGATATTCAAGAATTGAAAGAGCGTGACATCTTTATTCAAAATCCCGGCGGCGGACGAAGCACCAGTTACAGATTGCCGGATAGAGAGGAAAAGTAACCCATCCGTGTATCCGCTTTGTTAGGATTTTAGATGAGTGATTACATTAATGAGCTTGAGGAGATTAAACGGCGCATAGATTCGCTTGATGCTGAGCGTAGAGATTTGCTTGGAAGATTGAGTATTCTTGAAAGCAAGCACCAGCAACAACAAAGAGACGCATTACAGCAATTTTCATCACAAGAAAAAATCCACATATTTCGGCAGCTTTTTCGAGGGCGAGAAGATATTTTTCCTAAACGCTGGGACAATAGAAAAACAGGACGTTCTGGATATAGCCCAGCATGCTCAAATGAATGGGTGCGCGGAATCTGTGAAAAGCCCAGAATCAAATGTACCGAATGCCCAAACCAAGCATTTATCCAAGTGTCTGATGATATCATCCGTCAACACCTTGCTGGTAAAGATGCCCAGAACAATGACGCCACTATTGGCGTATATCCATTACTTCCCGATGAACGATGCTGGTTTCTGGCTGCCGATTTTGACAAAGAGAACTGGCAAGAGGATATTGCGGCATTCATGAAAACCTGCAGCCATAAAACTGTCCCAGCATATATAGAGAGATCACGATCTGGTAACGGTGGCCATGTATGGATTTTCTTCTCAAGCCCTGTGACAGTATCAGATGCCCGTAAAATGGGATCATACTTGTTAACCGAGACAATGGAGCATCACCCGGACCTGGGCTTTTCGTCTTATGATCGTTTTTTCCCCAATCAAGATAATATGCCAGCGGGTGGCTTTGGCAATTTAATCGCTTTGCCGCTACAGCGTGAACGGCGTCAGCAAGGCAATAGCGTATTTCTGGATGAAAATTTTCAGCCTTACCCTGATCAATGGTCTTTTCTATCTTCTGTCCGAAAAATAACACCTCAAGAAGTGGAAATGCTGGTGCTCAAGGCGGTTGATCGCGGAAGAGTCACCGGCCTGCATATCCCAGTTGATAACGAAGATGCAGATGAACCATGGAAGGCTCGTCCCTCCAGAAAGCCACGTCCCTTTGAAATTTCAACACCGATGCCTGAAACAATAAAAATTGTTGCAGGAAATCAGCTATACATTCAGAAAGAAGGATTGCCACCGCAGCTTATCAATCGATTGATACGAACCGCTGCTTTCCAGAACCCTGAGTTCTACAAGGCTCAGGCCATGCGGCTACCAATATTTGACAAGCCTCGTATCATTGCCTGCGCTGAAAACTTTCCAAACCACATCGGACTACCGAGAGGATGTTTAGATGACGTTTTGAATCTGTTAGCAGAAATAAACATTGGAAATGAAATTGTTGATGAACGGAATGCAGGAAAAGCAATACATACCAAGTTCCTTGGCACACTTAGCAAAGACCAAAAACCAGCAGTGAAAGCGCTATTGTCACATGATACAGGGGTTCTATCTGCAACAACGGGCTTCGGTAAAACCGTCTTAGGGGCCTATGTTATTGCAAAGCGCAAGCGCAACACGTTGATTTTAGTTCACAGGAAACAATTACTTGAGCAATGGATTGCTCGACTTCAAACTTTTCTAGATCTTAAACATATCAATATTGGTCAAATTGGTGGGGGCAAAAGAAAGCTAATGGGCCAGATTGATATTGCGCTGATCCAGAGTCTGGTTCGTAAGGGAGAAGTTGATGACTGTGTTGCTGATTACGGGCAACTTATTGTTGATGAATGTCATCACCTTTCTGCTGTCAGCTTTGAAGCTGCGGCAAGGCAGTGTAAGGCGAAATACGTTGTTGGGCTTACAGCCACGCCTATACGTAAAGATGGCCAACAACCCATCATATTTATGCAGTGCGGGCCGATAAGGTATTATATTGATGCGAAGAAACAGGCGAAGAAGCGCCCATTTAGCCATTTTGTGGTGCCGCGCTATACAGAGTTCAGGCTGCCAATGAGTTTGACGGAACAGTATGAACGTCCGCCGATACAGACGGTATATGCCGAGCTGGCAAATAACAACGCTCGGAATGAAATGATTGTGAGCGATGTTATCTCAGCCTTGAAAGCAGGACGATCACCAGTGATTTTGACTGAGCGGAAAGAGCATGTCGCCTTTTTTGCAGATCGGCTTTCTGGTTTTTCAAAGCACACCATTACTCTACAAGGCGGCATGGGTAAAAAAGCATATAGGCTGATGCTTGAGAGGCTTGAAAAGATTGGCGATCACGAAGAGCGCGTTCTGATAGCCACAGGTCGCTATATTGGTGAAGGCTTTGATGATGCCAGACTGGATACATTATTTCTTGCCATGCCCGTATCTTGGAAAGGGACGCTTGCCCAATATGCAGGAAGGTTGCATAGAATTCATCACAATAAGACAAAGGTTCAGGTATATGATTATATCGATTATCAGGTTCCGGTATTGCAGCGAATGAGTGACAAGCGGATGTCGGGCTATAGAAGTTTGGGATACGAAGTCCAATCAGCCAACAACTTAAACAAAGATGGCTTACTGCCCGGATTGTAATGTTTCCAATGAAGGCTAAGCGGGATTCGAACTGGTGGTACGTACCATACTTATGCCAGACAATGATTTGACAACGCTCAGTGTAAGGCACTGATGTTGAAAGGAGTGTTGCAACATAAAATTTGCTTTCGTTGTTTTCAGGGCGATTATTTGTTGCAACGCTATAGTTAGTGTAGTTGATTTGAACTCAAAGGGGTTCAATACAATGCCATTAACTACAAACGAACTTTCATATGCCCGAAATGGCGATAACACTAACGTCAAATTATGGAGCCTTTAGTCATGAGAAACCATGGGTTTTGCAATTGACCAGTTCGCCATCAACCTATACTTGTAATTGTCAGCCAGTGAGCTGACGCAGCACGTTATCGACAGTTTTTATAACAAACCGCGCTTGGTATACCTTTTCGCTCTCCCTCCAAGGAACCGGGCCTTCTGAAAGACCAAAGGTTTGCTTGAACTTACTGGCCAGCTCTTGCTTCTTCTTAAGGCGATCAGTAGCATCCTGGTCTCGCAAAGGAATGCTACCAACCGTTGTGGCGAGAGGTTTGATTAAGAGAACTTTTCTTTGATTTCCTGAAGCGTAAAACGCTGCTCTTTTAAAGCATGAATTTGCTTGATGCGATCCACCATCTCAGGGGTGTAAAGCTGATAACCGGCTTTGGTTATCTCCGCAACACTTAGAAGGCCTTCTTTTGTCCAATGACGAATGGTAGAGTTGCTTTCACCAACTCGTTTGGCAAGCTCTCCGATTTTAAGCAGTTGATCGCTGTCAACGGGCTCAGCATCTTCACCAGCAGCAGCTTTCAAATATATATCCAGCGACCGATCAACGGCCTCGGCAATAATCTTAAAATAGTCATCTTTAGAGCCGCCAAGCTGCGCTTTTTCTAATGAGCCGATATAGGCCAAGCGATCACGCTTTCTTATGATGGCGGAAGGATATCCACTCATCAGTAAGATCATGTTCATCAGCAAACGTGCGCTACGACCATTGCCATCTACAAATGGATGTATGGTCACAAGACGATAATGCGCCTCAGCTGCCAACTCTACGGGATGGAAACCTTGATCACGTGAGAGCCACCTTGCAAAACCCTGCATTAGATCAGGCACCTTGCGAGGGTTCGGTAAAACAACAGCCGAGCCTGAAATTCTAACGGGTACAGAGCGGTAATGCCTCGCATTGGCATCATCAATGCCCTTCAAAATAATATCATGGATATGAATAATATCTGTCTCTGTCAGGCTCGTGGGCTTGCGTTTAACCTGTTCTTTTACCCAATCCAGTGCATGCGCGTGGTTAGTTGCTTCCAGATGCTCGGTAAGGGATTTGCCACCAACCGTCAGCCCTTTCTCAACGACTAAGGCCGTTTCTCTGCGGGTGAGTGTATTTCCTTCAATCGCATTACTCGTATAGGTGAGTTCTACCCGGAACCAATCATCCAGATTGCGGACAAGAGTATCCGGCAATGGACGAAATCCATCTAAACGCTTTTTCTTATCTGTTAGCTTATCAGGTTTCATGTATTAAATCATGAGGTATAACGTGACGGTTTTCAAGTCAATTATACAGGCAGTCTTGGTTTTTCGGCGCTGAATAACTTCATAATTGCGGAAAAGGTGCTTGCTGGAAATGAGGAAGTGCGGGAACGAGTAAATAAGGAATAGCTGCCGACTACGACAATTTTTTTACATATATCCCGAACACACTCCTTATATGTGTGTACGCACTCCATGGGCTGATGGCTGGCTTTTCAAGATACCCCACCGTCAATTCCGAGTTCTGATACGACGGCTGCGAGTCTTCGGTCACGTGTCCAGAGACGGGTTCCAGGAGCGAGCAGGCAGGATGCGATGAGGGTGGTATCAACATAACCGATCCCGCGGCTGTAGAGTCCATACGTCTTGATCAGCAGGCGCACTTCAGCTGGGGTGGCGACTGGAAGGTTGGGCAGGCCATCAAGGAGACTGAGCACGACGTCCCGCTTTTTCAATGAGCCAAGCGCGATCTCACCGACGATAAACGGATGGCATGTGATTCTGGCTTCAATGAGTGCTTTCGTAAGCCTTGCGTCGTTCTTGCGCAGGTGATGGATCCAAATCGAAGTATCCGCGAGAATCATATATCCTGCCTGCGCCGGGACGGGGCTGATACATCCGGTTCGGTTCCGCCCAGGCGCGCAAGACGTTTTGCGCTTTCACGCTCGACCAGGGCAGTGAGAGCCTCGCGCAACAATGGGCTGCGATCGCTGCATCCGGTGAGCGCAATCGCTTTTTCAACAAGCCTGTCATCCAGTGTTACCGTTGTTCTCATGTCCGCCTCCTGTGTACATCTACAGGCTCATCATATGGTGCGATTTGTGGCTCATCAACACATTCCCAAATATGCTCGATAAGTCAAGGTTATCGGACATAACCACACCCCGCAGAGCGCGGCGCTTCATGGGCGAATTGCCAAGGAAAAGCGCCACCAAGAAATGGGGAAAAGTCGCGCCTGAGACCGTTCGGGAAGCGAATTTCTGAAGAAAAACCGTGGGCGCGCGGGGGAGCCGCGCCGGTGGGCGGTTCACTATCCAGTCTTGCAAAGGACGCCAAATCTTCTGCGGTATTCGCCAGTTAATCCCCTCCAGCAGCATCGACAGCTGTGACGGGCTCAGGCTGATCTTGCCCTCTTTGGCCGCAGGCTAGACAAAGCGGCCCGATTCCAAGCGCTTCGAGAGCAGGCAGGCCCCTTGTTGATCCCCCCAGATGATGTTGAGCATGTCACCGCGACGATCACGGAACACGAATATGTGCCCTGAATACGGATCTTCGGCAAGAACTTGTGTGATGACCGGGATCGGGCCTGTGCCCGTCCATGTGCCGCGCGTACGTGATCGTGGTGCCAATGAGGACGGTAGCAAGATCAAGTTCAGGTCGAAGATTGTGCCGCCGTATCTGCGCAAGGCGAAGTCTGTCGAAGAGCTGTTGCCCTGGCTCTATCTGAAAGGCATCTCGACGGGGGATTTCAGCGAGGCGCTGGCGGCGCTTCTGGGGCCGAATGCCGAGGGCTTGTCGGCGTCAACGATCACGCGGTTGAAAGCCACGTGGTGGGAGGAATACAAGACCTGGCGCAAGCGAGACATCAAGAACAAGCGCTATGTCTACATCTGGGCCGACGGGGTCTACTTCACCCCGCGTCTGGACGATGATCGTCAATGTATGTTGGTTATTATCGGCGCTGACGCGTATGGCGAGAAGGACGTTCTGGCCATCATGGACGGGTTCCGGGAGAATGCCGACAGCTGGCGCGACCTTCTGAAAGGGCTGAAGAAGCGCGGCCTGACAGTGCCACCCGAGCTGGCTGTCGGCGATGGCGCCCTTGGGTTCTGGACTGCGCTGCGGGATGTCTTCCCCGAGACGCGCGAGGAGACGCGCGAGCAGCGGTGCCGGGTTCACAAGGCGGCCAACGTCACCGGCGCGATGCCCAAATCTCTGCGTGAGAAAGCCAAAAGCGGCCTGCAGGATATTTGGATGGCGGAGACCGGGAAGGAAGCCATCGCGGCCTTCGATCTCTTCGTGGAAACCTACGGCGTGAAGTACGAGCGCGCCGTGGCCAGGCTACTCTAAGGACCGCGACGCGTTGCTGGCCTTCTACGACTTCCCGGCCGAGCATTGGAAGCACATCCGCACGACAAACCCGATCGAGAGCGTCTTCGCCACGGTCCAAACCGCACCCGAAAAACCAGGGGGTGCCTGAACCGAAAGACCGCGCTGGCAATGGTCTTCAGGCTGATGATGTCAGCGAAAAAGAAATGGCGGAAGATATCCGGGCCAAACCGTCTGCCCGAGGTCATTCAGGGGGTTGAGCTCAAAGACGGCATCAAGCAAATTCAAATCGCCGCCTGAAAACAGCCGCCACCAACTTCTGGGCATATCTCTTTCGATGTTGATACAGTCAACACCCGGGAGTCGCTGAGCGTACCCAGGCAGATCTGACGGCCCGTTACGCGTATCTGGCCAGTGGAAAAACGAGGGAAGCATTCCATGTTGTCACAAGAAGAGAATGCACTCCTGACACAGACCGGGGCGGAGACGCCCATGGGACAGTATTTCAGGAAATTCTGGCAGCCGGTCGCGTTGTCCGAAGAACTGCCAGAGCGGGATGGCGCGCCCATACGCGTGACGGTCATGGGTGAGAATCTTGTCGCTTTCCGGGATTCGAACGGGCGGGTCGGGCTGCTGGATTCAAAATGCCCACATCGCGGCGCCGATCTGTTTTTCGGCCGGAACGAGGAATGCGGCCTCCGGTGCGTCTATCACGGCTGGAAGTTCGATACGGATGGGAAAGCCGTCGATTTGCCCAATATTCCTTCGAATGTGCGCATGCAAAAGGAAATGCGCACCAAGTCGTATCCGACGCAGGAATTCGGGGAGATGGTGTGGGCCTATATGGGACCGGCGACGCACAAGGTGCCGGAAGTCCCGATGTTTGAGTTCGGTCTTGTCGATCCCTCGAGACGCTATGTCACGAAACAGCTCATGGAATGCAACTGGGCGCAGTGTATGGAGGGCGATCTCGACACCTCGCACTTTTCCTTCCTGCACATGCCCGCACCAAGCGTGCCCTCGAACGAAAACCCGGATGCCGTTGCTGATGCAAAGAGGATGCGCTGGATGCGTAACGACCCGATGCCGAAATTCTCCATCCTGGAGCACGAGGTCGGATTCGTGGTGGGCGGTGCGCGCAATACCGATGATCCCGGTGAGAAATACTGGCGCATGACGCAGTATTCCCTGCCGGCAAACGGCACGGGACCCTCGACCCTGCCGGGGGAGACCTATTACGGATTCACCCTGACCCCGATTTCCGACATGGCGTGCTGGATGTATTGCTATGCTTGGAATCCAGAACGCGCTCTTGGCAATGAAGAGCGCGAAAAGCTGGAAACCCAGGGCCACGGGATCATTGCCGAGATCGATTCCGACTATGTCCCGGTGCGCAACAGGTCGAACGACTACAACATCGATCGCGATATCCAGAAGAACAGCACTTATACCGGCGTAAAAGGACTGGCGGAGCAGGACATTATGATCCAGCAGAGCCAGGGCTTTATCGTTGACCGGAGCCGGGAGAACCTGACGGCGACCGATGCGGCGGTCGTGCGATTCCGGCAACTAGTCATGGAGCACGCGCGGTCCCTGGCCGAAGACGGTATCGAGCCCGAAGCGCCATTCAGGCACGAAGCGTATAAGAGGCGTCCCGGGAGCTGGTTCACCGATGAGAGTGTGGCGTTCGAGGATGTCATGGTAGAGCGCTTCGGACACAACCGCGGACAAGTGGTTTAAACTGGTTTAGCTCGGTTTAGCTCTCGAAAGCTGAACCTTGCCCGCCCCGGCCTTTCCCGGGGCCATGTTTTGCGGGAAACTGCTCTGATGCGCAGCCTCATCGGCAGATCGGCAACCGGCCCGTTCACAGGCGCAGAGATCGCCATCATCACTGGTCCAGTGCTGCTGGCCTCACTGCTCCACTCCATCAACATGGCCACCGCCTATGTGGCGCTGCCGAATATCCAAGGCAATCTGTCCGCCCGGCCCGACCAGATCGGCTGGGTCGTGACTGCCTTCGTTGTCGCCAGCGGTGTTGGCACCGTGCTGACTGGCTGGCTGGCGGCCAAGTTCGGCCGCCGGCGGTTCTTTCTCGCCTCAATCGTGATCTTCACCATCACCTCGGGCCTGTGTGGCATTGCCACCAGCCTCGATGAGTTGGTGTTCATGCGAATCCTCCAGGGTATCGCGAGCGGGCCGCTACTGCCGATCTCGCAGGCGGTCATTCTTGATACCTGGCCGCGCTCCCGGCATGGTTTCGCTATCGGAATCTGGTCGGTCGGCATGATCATGGGGCCGATCCTCGGCCCCACCATCGGAGCGTTTCTTACCGAGATCTATGACTGGCGCTGGATCTTCTTCATCAATATCCCGCTCGGTATTGCCGCCTTCGTGGGACTGATGGTGACGCTGCCGGAGGTGCGGATCCGGGCCCAAAAGTTGGACTCGCTGGGCCTTGTGTCGCTCATCGTCGGCGTATGCTGCCTGCAGCTGATGATTGACCGGGGCGAGCAGGAAGACTGGTTCAACTCGACCGAAATCATTATCGAGGCGGTCATCACCGGCCTCGCTTTCTATCTGTTCATCGTGCACTGCTTCACCGCGAAGCGGCCCTATGTCGACCTGCGCATATTCCGCGACCGCAACTATGTGGTCGGGGTCAGCCTGATCTTTATGTTCGGGATCTGCGTGTTCTCGAGCCTGTTCGTGCTGCCGCTGTTTCTGCAGAACGTCCAGGACTATCCGGTGCTGTCGACGGGGTGGCTGGTGTCGACGCGCGGGCTTGGAACACTGGTGGCGATGATCATCACCGGGATACTGACTGACAGGCTCCCACCCAAATACCTGATCTTCACCGGTATCGCGATCGTGGTGGTCAGCAACGTGATGATGGTAGGATGGAACGCCGATGTGTCGGCCTACACGGTGACCGTGGTCATGCTCATAAGCGGTTTTGGCATGGGCATGATGTGGGTTGCGCTGACGACGGTGACCTTCTCGACCCTGCCGGTTTCCCTGCGGATCGAGGGCACGGCTCTGTTCGCCCTGATCCGGGCCATCGGGGCCAGCATGGGCACCTCAGTGCTCGTCACCATCCTCGTGCGCACATCGCAGATCAACTACATCGAGATGCGAGGCCAGATCACGCATTACAACAGTGTGATTTCCGGTCCTGGCGCGCTCTGGGACCCGTCTTCGGTAGCCGGCCTGCTCTCGCTCCAGCAGCAGGTCTTGGCCGAGGCGCAGACGATCTCTTATCTGAATTCCTTCATCTTTCTTTTGCTTGTAGCCCTCGCCTCCCTGCCGATGGTGCTACTGCTGAGAAAGCCCGCCAGCACGGCTTGATAATGAGGCAGGTGATGAAGCAGAGCAGATCGAAGGTTTTTAAAGTACGAGAAGCTCAAGAGCGCGATCCGGGAAGGCACTGAAGCCTACGAAAAGGATGGTTTCATCAGACTCAAAACAAGAGAAGATATTAAGAAAGGGGGCTGACCTTAGAAAGAAACACAGCATTAGCAGGATTGACTGAATTTCCTGACCGTTAGCCCGAATATTTCATGAACAGGTACCGCTAAATCCTGTATTCGTGTTATGATTCAGTTACTTGAAATGATCAAACACAAGGATTTAGCGGTGACAGATTGTACCCCCGATCAGCTGGAATTTCCAACCTGTCGTAAACGCCGGGTAACCACCGGCTTCGATGGAGGTCATGTGACGAGCAACGGCGGCGTTTTGCTGCTGCGCGGGGCGGATCACCTGCCGGGATTGACGGCATCGCTTGCCCGGCGGCTGTCCGACGACCGGCAGGCGGGCAAGGTTGAGCACAGTTTGCGAGATATGCTGCGGCAACGGATCTACAGCCTGCCCCTGGGTTACGAGGACCTGAACGACCACGACGCCCTGCGCCACGACCAGGCATTGCAGACGGCGGCCGATCGGGATCAGCCGCCAGCCAGTCCGTCGACGTTGTGCCGGTTCGAGAACACGGCCGACCGCCAGGTGGCCCGGGCCGCGCACGAGGTTCTGATGGAGACCTTCATCGCCTCGTCCAAACACCCGCCCGACGAACTGGTCCTCGACTTCGACGCCACCGACGATGCGGTTCACGGCCACCAGGAGGGCCGTTTCTTTCAGGCCTGTTACGACCACGACTGTTTCCTGCCGCTTTATGTGTTCTGTGGCGATCAGCTTCCGGTCAGCTACCTGCGGCCCTCGAACATCGACGGCGCCAAACACGCCTGGGCGATCCTGGCCCTGCTGGTGCGGCGCCTGCGCCGGGTCTGGCCGAAGGTGCGGATCATCCTGCGCGGGGATTCCGGCTTCTGCCGCCACCGCATGATGGACTGGTGCGACCGGCATGATGTGGACTATGTCCTCGGCATCGCCAAGAATGCCCGCCTGAACGATCTGGCGGAGCCGTGGCTGGACCGGTCGGCCCGGGACTTTGAGGCGTCGGGGGAGAAACAGCGCCTGTTCGGCGAATTTACCTACGCCGCCGGCACCTGGCGCAGCGAACGCCGGGTCATCGCGCGGATCGAGCATTCGGCCAAAGGGGCCAACCCCCGCTATATCGTCACCAGCCTTCCGGGCAACGGACAGGCGTTGTGCGAGGAACGATATTGCGCCCGCGGCGAGATGGAAAACCGCATCAAGGAACAGCAACTCGACCTCTTCGCCGACCGCACCAGCTGCCACAAATGGTGGCCCAACCAGTTCCGCTTGCTGCTCTCCGCTCTCGCCTACACCCTCATGGAAGCCATCCGCCGGATCGGCCTCACCGGCACCCGCATGGCCCGCGCCCGGTGCGGAACCATTCGCCTGCGCCTGTTGAAGATCGGCGCCATTATCCTGCGGAACACCCGCCGGGTCCGCTTTATGATGTCCAGTGCCTGCCCCGACGAGGACCTGTTCCGCCTCGTCGCCAGCAGGCTGGTCCCACACTAGCCGGGGAAGACCCCGGCTTCACCATTCAGGGAAATGCGCAGGGCGCATGCGGCGCAGGTGCTTCCGCCTGCCCGCAATCCGCAAAAAGACCGGCTCAGCCGCCAAATATACCGGCTGAACGCCAGGCTCTGCCCGAATACGCAGGAAATCCATGTCAGAGACACCACGAAAAGCCGAATTGAGGCGGGAAACCAACCCGCCGGACGTCTTCATGAAATATCCGGGTTAGGCAGGATCGTCTGGCTCGTCGGCTTGGCCGGCGCCAACAAATTCCAGGAGCGGTGCGTAGTCGCCGCGGTCAGCCGCTGGCAGCGCTACGATATAAACGCGTTGGCGTTCATCATCAGCCTGAAAACCAAAGCCGTGCGCCCACACGATTCGGGAATGCCCGAAATGGCGCCCCAGATAGAGATCTGTCACGATCCGTGCAATGGCGGCTATTGCCATTGGGGAAGGGGTGTATCTGCACCATGGCGATAAACTGCAAAAAAAGATCGATGGTCAGACGCTGACCGCTTCGAGGGTAGCCATACAGCCCTTGCGATCTTCGGCACGAATGACGATTTAGGGACAGCCGCCCGGGAGATTGCCCGTTATAGGGAATCAAGCCGGTGTTGCTGGCTGCGCGGGACGAGGAAGCCCCGTGCGACCTGGCGGATTTCTCTGTCGCTGCTGTCGCGGCAGGCGGGGTAGAGGGACAGCAGCAGCGCACCGGCCGCGGTCTCGCCCCAGAACCAATCGCCGAGCGCCTGGCTCGAGGCCGCGCCCGGCTGGGCTCCCGCAGCTTCGGTGAACCAGCTCCTGAGATCATGGCTGGCGTGCAGAAAGGCTTCCCCCGGAGTCATGCTGGCGACCGGCGGAGCGATGCCACCGATGGCATCGTCGCCGTTACCCGCAGAAGCGTGCTCGCGGAGCGTATGCAGGAACCGCGCCGCATCCTCGATGGTCATGCCCGTCGCTCCCGTCGTCGTGCGACCGTTGTTCTCGACGGCAACCGCATGCCAGGGCGCAAGTCGGCGAATTTCCTCGAACAGAGCGGTGAGCGTCGCGTCCTCACCGGATTCCGGAATCGGGAATCGCACCGGGCAAACCCAGGCTTCGCCATCTTTTTCCGCGCCTGTATCCGGCGGGTCATCCGGGAAATCATTGAGAATGACAGGGCCGTCCTCGCGGTCGAACAGGGCGAGCAGGGCCCCGAGAACACTATGCTGGAATGCAGGATCGCCGGGTGCACCGAAGGGGCGGCCGAGTTCGAACGGCACCCACAGCGCCCGCGGCGGCCGTAGCTGTTCGGTGTGCTCGCGGACCAGGCTGATGCCCGCTGTCGGCACACCTTCGGTCTCGATGTAGTGTCCAAGCGCGCCGACGGCGCGCGTGCAGTTGGGTCAGACCGGGACCAGGAGGGCGGCATTGACGTTGTCCTCCTTCAGCAACCCGGCGAGCTCGCGCGCCGTCTCCTCGATCTCCGTGGGTTCCCAGCCGGCGCCGTTCAGCGCGTAGTGGAACGCGGCAACGCTTTTGATCTCACCCTTTTTGGCGAGCGTGCGCAGGCGGTCGATTGGAAAGACAACGTTGACGTCGGCCTGGAAACCGCTGCGGTCGTAGTTGACTGAGCTGTGGGTCATGACGAGATCAGATCCGGCGACGTCGCCGCGAATGACCCGATAGCCAAGATCGAGTGCCGCAAAGACCAGGTCGTCCCTGTGATGCAGACCTGCGGTCGTAATGATGGCAACCCGGCGCGCCTCAGCCGGCGCCGCTTCAGCCCAGGCATCGGCGAAAGGCGGGCAGGGTTTTTCCAGTAAATGCCGGGCGTCATCCGGCTTGAGATCGGTCAACCGCACCATGGTTCTGTGATGTCGTTGCTTGAAAACGTGAGAGCAGGAGTTGTCATTGTACCGTTTTCAGATTTCAGGAAGAGCTTAATCGTAACAAGTGTATGAGTTGCAGGCTAACTTGGTGTCTCTTGTGCCGGATCCTCGTCCGCAGACTTGGCGCCGCCGATCACGATGACGGCCTCGCCCTTTGTTTCGCCTTCTGCGAATTCTTCCTCCAGGGCCGAGAGGTATCCGCGGCGGACGCGCTGGAACGCCTTGGTGAGCTCAAGGCAGACCGCCGCCTCCCGGTCGCCGAGAGCATGGCGCGCTTCGGCCAGGAGTTTCGCGATCCGGCGTGGACTCTCGTAGATAACGAGCGCGGCATCGCTCGTCTGCCAGGCTTCGAGGCTTCGTCGGCGCCGTGCTGTGCGGCGGGGGAGAAAACCGAGAAAACAGAATGTCGCCGCCCGCAGCCCGGCTGCCACGAAACCGGTTATCGCGGCACTGGCGCCGGGAAGGATGTCGACTTCGTACCCGGCGGCCTGCGCCTCGGCGACGACCCGCATGCCCGGATCGCTGAGGCCAGGCGTGCCGGCGTCGCTGCACAGACCGACATTGAGACCGCCAGCGAGAAAACCGAGGATGCGCTGTGATGCCTGTTCTTCGTTATGGCCATGACAGGAGAGCAGGATTGATGGCCGTGGGATGTCGTAGCGGGTCAGCAACCGGCGGGTATGGCGCGTGTCCTCGCAGGCGAGTGCGTCGACCTCGCCAAGGATGCGCACGGCCCTGTAGGTAACGTCCTCAAGATTGCCGATCGGCGTTGGAATGACGGTCAGCGTGCCGGAAGCATGGTCATGGTTATTCCGGCCACGATCATTCCGGCCACGATCATTCCGGCGGCGATCATTCCGGTCGCTGGCTGGTTCTCGGGCGCGGGATGGCTGCCGGGTGCCGGTCTCTCGGGTGCGGGAGGGTTTCCCGCTACGGGAAGGTTTCCCGTCACGAGACGGTTTCCCAGTGTGAGACCGTTTCCCAGTGTGGGATGGTTTCCCGGTGCGGGCGGTGGGCTTCCGGCGGTGGCCGGCCATGTGTCGTCAGCCGACCCGGCCGTCGCACATCACCTCGACAAGGTTCGGGCCCTTTCGGTTGGCGATCGCCGCCTCGAGCGCCGGCCCGACGGCGTCGGGCTCAGAAACCCGCTCGGCCTTCACGCCGAGCGATTCGGCGAGGTCAGAGAAGTTGATCTCGGGATCCTCGAATTTCATGCCGACGAAGTTGTCGTCGCCATGGAAAGAGAGCAGGCGCTGTCGGATGATGCGGTAGCCGTTGTTGTTGGGAATGACGTAGGTCATCGGAAGCTTCAGATGGGCTGCCGTCCACAGCGCCTGGATGCTGTACATCGCGCTACCGTCGCCGACGATGGCGCAGACGGGGCGTTGGGGGTGCGCAATCTGGACTCCGACGGCGGCGGGAAGGCCCCAGCCAATGCCGCCGCTGGCAAGGCCATGGAAATCGTAGCGTTCCCGGTAGGGATACAGACTGTTGAGATGCTGGGTGGCGGTAACGCCCTCATTGACAATGATGGCGTCATCGGGGAGCCGTTCAGTAAGCTGAAGCATCAGCCAGCCTGGATCGATTGGCGTAGTCGGCGCATTGGCGGTGAGCGAGGAAGCCAGCGCCTTGCGCCGCGATGTCCAGTTATCCGCCGCTATCGCCTCGATGCGCTTCGCGGCCACCTTGGCGAGCGTGGCACGGCCTTTCTTCTCGAGCAGGGGCACGAGGCTGGCCAGGGTTTCCTTGACGTCGCCGAACACGGCCATTTCGGCCGGGTAGTTCTTGCCCATCTCCCAGTCATCCAAGCCGATCTGGATGACGGGCAGGTTTTCGGGCATCGGATCGATCTCGCTCCACACTGACATCCGCAGCACATCGGCGCCGATCACGATCATCAGATCGTAGTTCTGCAGAATGTCGCGAACATTCTTCTGGTCGCGCGACAGGGTGCCGATGAAACAGGGATTGTTGGAGAGGAAGTGCGAACCGTAGGGTGTGGTTTGCTGCCAGGCTGCGGCGCCGACGGTTTTGGCGAGACTCGCGGCCTCGGCCAGGGCGTCGCTTCTGACGATTTCGTCACCGCACAGCAGCATCGGTTTCTTGGCGGCGAGGATCCGGTCGGCAAGCGCCTCGAGGGTGGCGTCGGCCGGCCGTATACGCGTGTCGATGCGTGTGCTCTGGCCGAGATCAATCCCGGCCTCGCGGTTGAGGACGTCGCCCGGCAGGGACAGGAAAACGGGGCCCGTCGGCGGCGTGGTAGCGATCTTCGCGGCCCGGCGCATGATGCGTGGCAAATCTTCAAGCCGGGTAATTTCCGTTGCCCATTTGACCAAGGGGTCGGCCAGCGGCACCAGTGGATCGTAGAGCAGGGGCTCGGTCAGCCCGTGCCCGACTTCCTGCTGGCCGGCGGTGATGATGAGAGGGGTTCCGGTGAACTTGGCGTTGAAGAGAGCACCCATCGCGTTGCCAAGCCCGGGTGCGACATGGACGTTGCACGAAACCAGCTGTCCGGTGGCGCGGGAAAACCCGTCGGCCATGGCGACGACCAGCGATTCCTGGAGGCCGAGCACGTAGGTCAGGTCGGGGTGCTCCCTGAGCGCGTGCATGATCGGCAGCTCGGTGGTGCCGGGGTTGCCGAAGAGATGAGTGATGCCTTCATCCTTGAGGATTGAAAGAAAGGCGGAGCGGCCAGTGATCGCATTGGCTGCCATGCGGTGTTCTCCTTAATCAAGAACGGATCAGCACAGGAATATATAGAGCGGCGGGCCGGTCGCTGTCAGGCGCGACCGAGAGCGAGATCGGAGACGAAAGGGTTGGTCTTGCGCTCGTGCCCGAAGGTCGAGAGCGGGCCGTGGCCGGGGATGAAGGTGACGTCGTCTCCGAGCGGCCAGAGTCGCGTCGTGATCGAGTTGATGAGGGTGTCATAGTCGCCGCGCGGGAAATCCGTCCGGCCGATCGATCCCTGGAACAGCACGTCACCGACCGCGGCGAGCTGTGACGGCGCGTGATGGAAGATGATGTGGCCCGGCGTGTGGCCCGGGCAGTGGCGCACCTCGAGTTCGGCCTCGCCGATGGTCACGGAATCGCCGTCCTCTAGCCACCGGTCCGGTGCGAAGGCACGGGCACCTTCGAAACCGTAGCGCTCGCCGGATTCGGCAATCCGGTCGATCCAGAACTGGTCTTCCCGGTGCGGTCCCTCGATGGGCAGACCAAGACGTTCGGAGAGCTCTGCGACCATGCCGGCATGGTCGATATGGGCATGGGTGACGAGGATCTTCTCGAAGGTAATGTTCTGCTCCTCGGCGGCGGCAATAACCTTGTCGAGATCACCGCCGGGATCGACGGTGGCGGCGCGGCGGGTGCGGGTACACCACAGGATCGAGCAGTTTTGCTGAAACGACGTGACCGGAACGACCACGCCTGCGAGGCCGGCATCGGCGGTTGTGCTGTCGTTCATGAGAGGTCACTCGGCGGGCCGGAAAGACCGCGAAATCATACTCCGGAATCCGCAGTATGGCCAATCGCGCCGTATCTGCCCCGAGGGAGAGTGATGGGTGAGCGCAACGAGCGGGAACGACAGGGCCGGGAGTGATACACTGGCGCCCGGACCGGCGATCAAGCGGAGTAGGCCGGGCGCGGAGTGTTCTGGCAATGGCGCAGCACTACTCGGTCTTCAGCCTGGCACGCCATGCGGTTTTCGGACACCGGCGCTGGCAGCGCGCCTGGCGCGATCCTGCGCCTCGGCAGCGCTACCAGGTCGTCATCGTCGGTGCCGGCGGGCATGGCCTCGCCACCGCCTATTACCTTGCCAAGGAACACGGCGTCACCGATGTCGCGGTGCTGGAGAAGGGGTGGCTCGGCGGCGGCAACACCGGCCGCAATACGACCATCATTCGCTCCAACTACATGATTCCAGGAAACACGCTGTTCTTCGAGAAATCGCTGCAGTTGTGGGAGGGGTTGTCGCGGGATCTGAACTTCAACGTCATGTTCTCCCAGCGCGGACAGCTCAATCTCGGCCATTCCGACGGGCAGATGACGGCGCTGACCCAGCGTGCCAACGTCATGCGCGTCAATGGCATCGACGCCGATGTCCTGTCTCGCGAGGAGGTGCGCCGGAAGGTGCCGTTCCTCGACTGGTCCCCGAACGCTCGGTTTCCCATCCACGGTGCGCTGTGGCAGGGTCGCGCCGGCATTGCCCGCCATGACGCGGTCGCCTGGGGGCTGGCGCGGGCCGCCGACCGGTGCGGCGTCGACATCGTGCAGAACTGCGAGGTTACCGGGTTCATCCGGGAGGGCGGCCGGATCACAGGCGTGGAGACCGGGCGCGGCAGGATAGGGGCTGACAAGGTCGTTCTCGCCGCCGCCGGCCATACCAGTCACCTGGCAGAGATGGCCGGACTGACCCTGCCGATCGAAACCCATGTGCTCCAGGCCTTCGTGTCGGAACCCTTGAAACCGATCCTGGATACCGTGATCTCCTGCGGCGCATACCACTTCTACATCAGCCAGTCGGACAAGGGGACGCTGGTCTTTGGCGGTCATCCCGACGGGTACAACTCCTACGCCCAGCGCGGCAATCTTGCGGGCGTCGAGGACGTGATGAAGGCGGGTGTGGCCATAATGCCCGGTCTGTCGCGTATTCGCTTCCAGCGTAGCTGGGGCGGGGCGGTCGACATGACGATGGACGGAAGCCCGCTCATCTGCCGCGCGCCCCTCGACGGGCTCTATATCAACGGTGGCTGGTGCTATGGCGGATTCAAGGCAACCCTCGCCTCGGGCTGGTGCTGCGCCCATACGGTTGCCCGCGACCAGCCGCATCCACTCAATGAACGGTTCACGCTCGACCGCTTTTCTTCCGGCGCAGTGCTGGAGGAAAGTGGCACTGGGCCGGAGCCCTGGCACCAGTAGGCGGGCGGGAGCGGGTCATGCTGCGCATCGATTGTCCGTTCTGTGGTCTGCGCGATCACGCCGAATACGCCTATGGCGGAGACGCCGGGCTTCGGCGCCCCGCGCCTGACAACGCCGATCCCGGAACCTGGCACGACTACGTCTATCTGCGCGGCAATCCCAAGGGGATCCACCGGGAGTTCTGGTGCCATACGGGCGGTTGCCGGGAATGGCTGGTGGTCCAACGCGACACGGCGACCCATAAAATTCTCTCGGTCATCCGGGCCCGGACATCGGCAGTTGAGCCGAGGCAGGGGGCGGGCCCAGAGGGCCCAGAGGGCCCAGCGGGCGAAGAAACATGACCGGGCCCCGTCGCCTGGCCGCCGGCGGCCGCATAGACCGCAGCCGGCCGCTGCGTTTTGTGTTCGATGGCCGGTCCTATCAGGGTTTTGTCGGCGACACGCTCGCTTCGGCCCTGCTCGCCGCTGGAACCGTACTGTTCGCGCGCAGCTTCAAATATCACCGTCCCCGCGGTGTCATGACCGCCGGGCCGGAGGAGCCGAACGCGCTGGTATCTGTCATCGAGGACGGTCATCGAACCCCGAACCTTGCCGCCACGATGGTCGAGCTGCGCGACGGCCTGGTTGCAGAGAGCCAGAACCGGTGGCCGTCGCTGCGGTTTGATGCGCTGGCCGCCGTCCGCCTGGCCGCGCCGCTTCTGCCGGCGGGATTCTATTACAAGACCTTCAAGTGGCCTCGCGCCTTCTGGGAGCCGGTCTATGAAAAACTCATCCGTCGCGCCGCCGGCCTCGGCGCGATGGCGCTGGAAGCGGATTCGGACCGCTACGAGGAAACCCATGATTTCCCCGACGTCCTGGTTATCGGCGGCGGTGCAACGGGTCTCGCTGCGGCACGCGCGGCGGGCGAATGCGGCGCCCGGGTTCTGCTGGTCGACGAGAACCCATCGCTTGGCGGGCGTTTGCGCCGCAAGGCAGTGCCCGGGGAAGCATCCGGGGACCGGATCGGCAGCATGGAGGCGGATCTTGCCGCGCTGCCAGCGGCGACCTGCCTGACTCGGACGACGGTCTTCGGGCAGTATGACAGCAACGTGTTCGGCCTGTGCGAGCGCCTGCCCCATGATTCCGGCGGAAGTGGTTCGGGCCACAATAATTCCGACTCTGCGGTGCTGCGGCAGCGCTACCGGATCGCACGCGCGCGCAGCGTGGTGTTTGCCACCGGATCGATCGAGCAGCCGCTGGTCTTTCCCAACAACGATCTCCCGGGCGTGATGCTCGCCTCGGCGGCGCGCAGCTACTGCAACCAGTACGGTGTTGCCGCCGGCGGGCGCGCCGTGGTGGCGACCTGCGGCGACGAGGCCTATGAGACCGCAGCCGAGATGGCCGAAGCGGGCATCGAGGTGGCGGCACTGGCGGAACTCAGAGAGACACCGCCTGCCACCGCCGATCGTCTGCGCGAGATGGGGATTCCGGTTCTGGCGGGGGCGGACGTGCTGGGCGCCGGCGGGTTCGGTCGTCTGCGGCATGTGGACCTGCGCACGCCGGACGGACGTCGGCATCGGATTCGCTGCGATCTTCTGTGTGTCTCCGGCGGCGAGGCGCCGACGCTTCACCTGACGGCACAGGCTGGCAGCCGGCCGGTGTTCGATGCACAGCAAGGCGGGTTCAGCCCCGGGCCGCTCGAGGCTGAGGGCCAGTTCCTTGCCGGCACGCTGGCCGGCGCGGTATCACTGCAGGATCGCATCGCCTCAGGCGAAGCCGCCGGTCGCGATGCGGCGTGCTTTGCCGGATTTTCTCCCGGAGAGAACGCCGGAGGAGGCGCTGGAGAAGGTGCCGGGGAGGGGATGGCCGCAGAACCGTCGCTTTTCGACGGTATCCTGTCACCGGACTCCGTTTCCACGCCGGTTCCCATGGATCCAACTTCCCTGGGCGCAGCCCCTATGAGCGCAGCGGGCGCCGCCCGCAGTTTTGTCGATCTGCAGAACGACGTCACGGTCCGCGACATCGCGCTCGCACAGCGCGAGGGCTATGAATCGGTCGAGCACGCCAAGCGCTATACGATGCTGGGAATGGGCACCGAGCAGGGCAAGCTCTCGAACATCGCCGGAATCGACATTCTCGCCGCCGCCCGGGGTATCGGGCCGGGCACCGTCGGCACCACGTCTTATCGCCCGCCCTATACACCTGTCGCCATGGGTGCCATCACGGCGTTCAACACCGGGCGGGATTTTATGCCCGAGAGACTATCGCCGATGCATGGCTGGCACGAGCGCCGTGGCTCGGTGATGACCGAGGCCGGCGCCTGGATGCGGCCGGAGTACTATCCGCGCCCTGGTGAGACAGCCGAGAAGGCCTGGCGGCGGGAGGCGGCACATGTCCGTCGTTCCGTTGGTCTCGCCGATGTGTCGACCCTTGGCAAGATCGATGTCCAGGGCCCGGATGCGGCCGAATTTCTCGAGCGCGTCTTTGCCAATCGCTGTGCCGCACTCGCGCCGGGTCGGGTTCGCTATGGTGTGATGCTGCGCGAGGATGGCTTCGTTCTCGATGATGGCACGATTTCGCGCCTCGTCGAGGATCATTTCTTCCTGACCACCACCACGGCCCATACCGGACATGTGCTCCTGCACATGGAATTCCTGTTGCAGACGGCGTGGCCGGAACTGCGCGTGCATCTCACCGACACGACCGATTGCTGGGCCGCCTTCGCCGTTGCCGGCCCCGAGAGTCGGGCGTTGCTCTCGCGTGCGGTAGACGGGATCGATTTTACTGCGGATGCATTTCCCCGGATGCACATCCGCAAGGGGCGGATCGATGATGTGAGGGTGCGGGTTCTCCGCGCCAGCTATTCCGGGGCGCTGGCCTACGAGATCTACGCGCCGGCGGATTGCGGTGAGAGGGTCTGGGAGCATGTGCTGGTATGCGCAGAGGGCCCGGATGCAGAAGGCTCAGACGCAGAAAAGCTGGATGTCGACGTCTACGGCACCGAGGCGATGGGAATCCTGCGCATCGAGCGCGGCCATGTCGCCGGCCCGGAGATCGACGGCCGCACCACCCTGGCGGATCTCAATCTGGCCGGCCTGGCGCGCAAAGACCGGCCGTTTGTCGGCAGCGTCCTGATGCGCCGCCCGGCGCTGATCGATCCCGGACGTCCGTCTCTTGTCGGACTGTCGGTCGTGGATGCGGCCGACCGGCTGGCGGCGGGAAGCCTGGTTCGCGAACACCCCTTCGAGAAGCCGGACGGGGACATGCTGGGGCATGTCTCCTCGGTGACTTGGAGCCCCGCGCTCGGGCGCGATATTGCGCTCGCCCTCGTCGAGGGCGGCGTATCACGGATCGGCACGACGCTCTATGCGTGCCATACGGTGAAGGAGAAAAACGTGGCGGTGCGCGTCTCGGATCCGGTTTTCGTGCCGGAAGTGGAGGGTTAGGCGGATGTCGGTACGCCTCACCAAAATCCAGTCGCCAAGGATCATCCAGCTTGCGGGTTGGCCGGAGAGTTTCGCCGGCGTCATCGCCCGGATCGGCGAGAGGACAGGGTGGGAAATTCCCGAGCGCCCCGGCCATGCGGGCGGCGCCGGCGGCATCACGGTGTTCCGGGTGGGCGCCGAGCGTCTGTGGATTGCATCCTTCCGCTCTCCCCATGACACTTTCGACTTCCATAAAGGGGATGTCGACTTCGAGATCGGCATGGGTACGGCGGTTATCTCACTTGAGGATATATGTGCCGAATCGGCGGCCGTGTGGCTCGAGATCAGCGCCGGTATCGCAGTGTTCCAGGTCAGCGGTGCATCAGCGGAAGCCACGCTACAAAAGGGAACACCGATCGATCTTCACCCCGGCGCCTTTCCGGCCGGTGCTGCCGCCCGCAGCGCCCGGCGCGGTATCGGCTTCCTGGTGCACCGGCGCGACGACGAGATCTTTGAGGTCTACGTCAACAGGAGCTATGCGGCTGCATTCCGGCGCCGGCTCTGCGCTTCCGCTCTGGAGTTCGGTTATGCGGTCGGCAATGATGACAATGATAACGAAGACGCGGCTTGAGCCCGGCTGAGGATAAAATGCCCGGCGCGGCAAGCCCGACAAGGCAAGGTTCCCGACAAGGCAAGGTTCCCGACAAGGCAAGGTTCCCGACAAGGCAAGGTTAAGGAGCGGACAGGCGATGGCGACATTGGCAGAGCTGTACGAGGCGCGGTACGGGGAGGCGACGGCGCTTGGCGCCGCCCGGGAAGCCTCGGGGGAACTTGCCCGGATGCTGAGCCACAGATCGTTCCGGCGCTGGAAGCCAGAGCGGGTTTCAGAAGATCTGCTCGACCTTCTGCTTGCCGCGGCTCTATCAACCCCGACCAAGTCGGATCTGATGCAGATCGCAGTGATCAACGTTACCGAACAGGAAAACAAGAACCGCATCGCCGAGTTGATTCCGTCGATGCCATGGATCGCGAATGCACCGGTGTTCTTGCTGTTTTGCGGCGACGGCCGCCGCATCCGCCAGATCTGCGAGCTTCGTGGCAAGGATTTCGCCCATGAGCCGCTTGATGCGTTCTTCAACGCGACCGTCGATTCCGCTCTCACTCTCCAGGCTTTCATCCGCGCTGCCGAGGCGGAGGGTCTCGGGTGCTGTCCGATCAGCGCCGTGCGCGAGCCGGTCGAGGAAATCGCGGCGCTGACGGGCCTGCCTGACGGCGTGTTCCCGGTTGCGGGGCTGTGTGTCGGTTGGCCGGAGGGTGAGCCCTGGGTCAGCCTGCGGCTGCCACCAAGGATGCTGGTTCATCGCGACCGCTATGGTGACGGGGATCTGGCTGCCGAGATCGAAGCCTACGATCGCCGCCGCGCCGAATGCAATCCGATGAAACGGCAGCGCGATACTGATCTCCACGGAGAGGCGAAATTCTATGGTTGGTCGGAAGACAAGGCCCGCCAGGTGGCGCAATGCGAGCGCCGGTCATTCGCGGGTTTCGTACGTCGCAGTTTTGGGTTCTGAATGCCGTCACTGCGCCCTGCCGTTAGGGACTGTCACTAGGGACCGCCACTAGGGACTGCCACTAGGGGCTGCGGCTAGCGACTGCGGTCGGGACTCGCCGTGGCGTTGTTGCCGGAATTCTATTGTCGGGCTTCCGTTCCGGCCGAGGCACTGAACATATTCTTGAAGAACACGGTCACATCGCGCTCTTGTTCGATGTCGATCTTGACGAACGCGCTCATCCCGGCCCGGAGCTGTGGATCGTAGGGGTCGTCGAGTAACTCGAATAGCACGGGAACCCGCTGGACTACCTTGACCCAGTTACCGCTCGCGTTCTGCGGCGGCAGCAGGGAAAACTCGGCTCCGGTCGCCATGCCGATGCTGGAAACCCGCGCTTTCCATACCATGTCGGGATAGCTGTCAACGACGATCGTCGCATTCTGGTCGACCGCGACATGGGTGAGGTCGGTTTCCTTTAGATTCGCGGCCACCCAAATCTTGTCGGTAGCCACGATGGAGAAGATCGGCGTTCCGGCCTGCACGTACTCGCCTGGCACAAGCGTGATGTTGGTCACCACGCCACGCTTCGGTGCACGAACCACCGTCCATTCCAGGTCGAGTGCGGCCTTGTCGCGTTCGGCGATCGCTTCCTTGAGGCGCGGATGCTGCGCCATCGCAAGGTTTTCATCGCCACCCAGCTGCGCCACGACCTGTGACATCTGCTGGCGGAGGGAAGCGATCTGCTGCCGGGTCTTGTTGACGTTGCGGAGTGTCTCGTCGGTTCTCGCCCTGGTAGCGATACCGCTTCGGGCGAGTTTATTCTGGCGCTGGTGCTCGGTCTTGAAATAGGCGGCATCCTCGTGCAACGCCATCAGGTCTGCTTTCTTTTGCTGATGCAGCGCCTTCAGTTCCATGATGTCGCGGTGCTCCTGCCCAAGCATTGCCTCGGTCTTGGCGAGCGAGATCTCGAAGGGGGCGGCGTCGAGCCGTAGCAGGATCTGTCCCGCCTCGACGATATCGTTTTCCTCCACCCGGACGTCGATGACGCGTCCCGGAACGTTGGTGCTGACGGCGATCTTGTCGGCTTTGACGTAGGCATTCTCGGTGCCGACGTACCGGCTGCTGACAATGTAGTAATAACCGCTGCCGATGATCACCACGAGGGGTCCAAGGGTCATTAGCACGCGGCGGACCAACAGGCGCACTCGGCGCCGGGACGATCCCCGGGGCGTCGAATAGGCGGTGGTTTGCTCGACGCCGTCCTCTGCCGCCGGCTCGGTTGCCGCTGATCCGTTTTCCTCAGACATTCAACAATTCTCTTCCGGCATTGTCGCTTGTGGCGTTGTCTTGTGCAGGGTTGTTGCTTGCGGGCCGGGTTCGCGTGACACCGGCGCGCTGCCAGGTTTATCGACTTCGCCAGCGGCGGTGAGATTGGCCTTCATCGCCAGCAGGTCTGTGACCATTTGCTGGCGTTTGCCGTCTGCAAAACCGGCGAGGGCGGTTTCGCGGGTCTCGACGAAGACCTGCGCCAGTTGATCGAGGATGGCGCGTGACTTCGTGGCGAGGAACAGCTGCCGGGCCCGCCGGTCCGCCGGGTCCTGCCGACGCATGACCCAGCCGTTCTCCTCGAGACGGTCGATGTGACGTCCGAGCGTAACGGTTTCTATTTCCAGCAGTGCGGCCAGCTCGTTCTGGCGCAGCCCCTCCTGTCGTCGCAGGAACACCATCACGCGCCACTGCGCCCTGGTCAGGCCGAGCGAGTGGGCGCGCTTGTCGAAATGGCTGCGCATCAACCGCGAGACGTCGTTGAGGAGGAAGCCGAGACTCCGGTCGAGATCCTCGTCAAACCGGTCGGGGAAGGCGCTGGGAATGGCGTTCTGGTGGGCCATCGAATAATTTTATAAAGCGGGCTAATTATTAGCAAGCTTTATTATGGGTGCTCGGTGTTCAGGTCAGCCATCCAGGTGATAAGACAGAGATTTTTGTAGTGTCGGCTCATTATAAACAAGGGTTATTATCGGGTATCCGGTCTCTGCTCCGGCGGCCCGGATGACATCGCCCGCCTTGTGTCCGCAATATGTCGCGGATTTCGTTTCGACCTCCGTTTTCCCAGCTGTTTTCCCGGCTGTTTTGGCCCCGTTCAGGCGCTCTGCCCGAGGCTGGGAGCAGCACTGCGCCGGGGGCAGTGCTTGCGGTTCGCAACGGATTTCTGTATAAAATCTCGCTATGATAAAAGAGTTTCGATGCCGTCTTAATCTGCGACTTATCAGCCCGACGCTGTCCTAGCGTCGGGACGCGCCTGGTTGCGCCAGGCTCCACCGCAGACAATCCAGCCGGCACGATGCTCTCCAGATGCTCTATCAATGGGCGATGTCATCTACATTCTGAAACCGAGATACGCACCGCCTTCCTCGCCGCACGGCGTGGGAATGGTCGCACGTCGGCAATAAGGCTTTCCCTGCTGCGATTCCCGCCCGACGGGCGGGTGCCGGGGAAGACGCAATCCAGGAGTTGGATCAATGGCCGTGATGCCGATCGAGAAATACAAACCTTTCACCCCGATAGACCTGCCGGACCGCACCTGGCCGGCGAACACCATCACCGAATCCCCGATCTGGTGTTCGGTGGACTTGCGCGACGGGAACCAGGCCCTCGTCGAGCCGATGGAACCGGCGCGCAAGATGCGGATGTTCAAGGTTCTTTGCGAGATGAACTTCAAGGAGATCGAAGTCGGGTTTCCGAGCGCGTCCGAGCCGGACTTCGCCTTTACGCGTCAGATCATCGAGGAGGACGTCATCCCCGAAGACGTCACGATCCAGGTGCTGACCCAGTCCCGTCCCGAGTTGATCCGGCGCACCTTCGAAGCCGTGGCCGGGGCGCACCGGGCCATCATCCATCTCTACAACTCGACCTCGACTACCCAGCGCCGTGTAGTCTTTGGTCTCGATCGGGCGGGCATCAAGCAGATCGCTGTCGACGGCGCGTCCCTGATCAGGGAACTAACCAAGGATGCGGGCGACACGGATATCGTCTACGAATATTCGCCCGAAAGCTTTACCCAGACCGAGCTCGATTTCGCGGTCGAGGTCTGTGACGCGGTGATGGATGTCTGGAAACCGACCCCGGAACACAAAACCATTATCAACCTGCCGGCGACGGTCGAGGTGGCGACACCCAACATGTATGCCGACCAGATCGAGTGGATGTCCCGCAACTTGTCGCGCCGGGACTCCCTGATCCTATCGCTCCATCCGCACAACGACCGCGGTACTGGCGTTGCGGCCGCCGAACTCGGGGTTATGGCGGGCGCTGAGCGCATCGAGGGGACACTGTTTGGAAACGGCGAACGCACAGGCAATGTCGATCTCATCACGCTGGCGATGAACATGGTGAGCCAGGGAATAGACTCCCGCCTCGACATGCGCGACATGCAGGGCCTGCGGGCGACCGCGGAGTACTGCAATCGGCTTCCGGTTCACCCCCGCCACCCCTATGCCGGCGAGCTGGTGTTCACCGCCTTCTCGGGCAGTCACCAGGACGCCATCAACAAGGGACTAAAGGCGATGGAGTCCTCCAACAGTCAGCTGTGGGACGTGCCCTATCTGCCGATCGACCCGACCGATGTCGGTGGCGAATACGAGGCGGTCATCCGCATCAACAGCCAGTCGGGTAAGGGCGGGATTGCCTATATCATGGAAGCCGAATACGGCGTCCTGATGCCGCGCGGCCTGCAGGTCGAATTTTCCCAGGTGATCCAGAAACAATCCGAGCAAAGTGGCGGTGAACTGATGCCGGAAGAGATCTGGTGCGCCTTCGAGACTGAATATCTTGATGCGGTCACGCCCTATGAGTTTGTCGAGCACAGAACCGTGCCCTCGACCCACGCGACCGAGATCAGGAACGTTACCGCCGAGGTGCGGCAGGACGGCGCAGCGCGCACCCTCCAAGGTACCGGCAACGGCCCGATCGACGGTTATGTCAATGCCTTGGCCAAGGATTCCGGACTCGACGTCAAGGTGCTGGAATACAGGGAGCACTCTCTCGGCAGCGGTTCCGAGGCGACGGCGATCGCCTACATGGAGACCGAGATCGACGGTAAGAAACTCTACGGCATCGGCAGGAGCCCGAACATCGTGTCGGCGTCACTGATCGCCGTGACCTGCGCCGTCAACCGGGCGCTCCGCACCGCGGCGACGGGCTGATCCGGGCATCCGCCCCGGAAATTCGCACCGCCGCACAGATTGCCGGAAAGAATCGTAAAGGGAATGAGCATGGCGGCAGGTGACGGGCAGGGTCGTAGCCAGGGTTTTCTCGCTGACTTGGTTGCGCGGACTCTGAAGGCTGGCGCCGACGCCGCCGATGCCGTCGAGATTCGCTCCGTTTCCGTTTCCCACGGGCTTCGGGTCGGCGAGATCGAGAAACTCGAGCGTTCGGAGGAGCGGCAGATCGGGATCCGCGCCCTGGTCGGACGGCAACAAGCTGTCGTCGCCTCGACCGATTCCAGTGAACGGATTCCCGCCGATCTTATCGAACGGGTGGTCGCAATGGCGCGGAACGTTCCGGAGGACGCCTTCTGCGGCCTGGCCGAGCCCGGCCAGATCATCACCGAAATCCCGACCGACCTGGAGATCGACGCAGCAGGGGAACCCGACGCTGCGCTCATCCTCGAGCGGGCGCGGATCTGCGAGGGTGCAGCCCGGGGAGTCGAGGGAATCACCAATTCCGAAGGTGCTGAATCCTACTGGGGACGCACCGAGGTGGCGCTGTCGGCGTCAAATGGATTCTCAGGTGCCTATACGACGTCACAGCAGGGTTTCGGAGTTGCCGTGGTCGCCGGCGACGGCATGGCGATGGAGCGGGATTACGAGACCGCGAATGCGGTCTTCGGCGAAGATCTTGAGGATCCCGCCGAAATCGGCCGCACCGCGGGCGAGCGGGCGGTGCGGCGACTGAAACCCCGCAAGATCGATTCAGCACAGCTTCCCGTCGTCTACGATCCCCGCGTTGCTAGTGGGCTGGTCGGACATCTCGCCTCGGCGGTGAACGGGTCCGCCGTTGCCCGGGGCACGAGTTTTCTCAAGGACAGCATGGGCGGAAAGATTTTTGCTGAGACATGCACGATCATCGACGATCCGCTTCGTCGCCGGGGACTTGGATCCCGCCCCGTCGACGCCGAGGGACTGGCCTGTGTATCGATGCCCCTGGTCAAGGACGGGATTCTGCGGAACTGGATCCTTGATCTGTCCTCAGCGCGCCAGCTTGACTGCCCGAGCACTGGCCGCGCCTCCCGCAGCGTCTCCGGCCCGCCCTTTCCGGAGCCAACCAATCTCTACATGGAGCCCGGCCAAATCTCGCCGCGGGAATTGATGGCGGATATCGCCGAGGGCTTCTATGTCACCGAGCTCATGGGTTTTGGCGTCGACCCCGTCACCGGCGACTACAGCCGGGGCGCGTCCGGCTTCTGGATCGAAAACGGGACATGCACCTTTCCCGTCAGCGAGCTGACCGTTGCCGGAAATCTGAAAGACATGTTTTTGAACACCACGCCGGCCGACGATCTGAAGTTCCGCCGCCGGACCAACGCGCCGACGCTGAGGGTCGAGGGTATGACGGTGGCCGGGAACTGATCCCGACACAGGTTTGTTTCTAGGCCTGTTTCCGGTGTTCGTTTCCGGTGTTCGTTTCCGGTGTTCGTTTCCGGGCAAACCGCTTTTTGAAGAGCGCCTATTTCTGGAGAGATCCATGGACAGTTTTGCCTATACATCCCATCCCGGTCGCGTCGTGTTCGGCCGCAATACCCTCGCCAGCCTCGCCGGGGAAATCGATCGTCTCGGCACGCGCGCCCTGCTCTGCTGCACGCCCGGCCGTGAGGCGGAGGTCGAGGCCCTGGCCCGCAATCTCGGCGACCGCGTGGCCGGTATCTGCGCCATAGCCAAGCTCTACGTGCCGGTCGAAATAGTAGCCGAGGCGCAGGCGGTGGCGCGGGCATCAGGCGCGGACTGCCTCGTATCCTACGGCGGCGGTACCGCGATCGGGCTTGCCAAGGGGATCGCGCTCGAACTCGACCTGCCGATCGTTTCGGTTGTGACCACCTATTCCGGCTCAGAGACGACCGATCGCCAGGGTATGCTGGAGGGCGGCGCCAAGAAGATGCACGCTTCGCCGCGAATGCTACCGTCGACCGTCATCTATGACCCGGATCTTCTGGGTGCACTGCCGCTCGAGGTGCTCATCCCGAGTGGCATCAATGCCGTTGCGCATGCGGTCGAGGCGTTCTACGGGGAAGGCGCCAATCCGGTCTCGTCGATCATCGCCGAGGAGGGCATCCGTGCCATGGCCGAGGCCTTACCGCGCATCGCATCTGCGCCTTCGGATATCGATGCGCTCGGCGACGGGCTCTACGGTGCCTGGCTCTGCAGCCTGCCAATCAACGCAACCGGCGTCGCCCTGCACCACAAGGCCGCCCACGCGGTGGGCGGCGGCTGGAATCTACCGCATGCGGACACACACACGATCCTGTTGCCGCATTCGGTTGCATACAACCGCCCCGCTGCGCCCGAGGCGATGCAGCGGGTGTCCCGGGCACTCGCGACGGAGGCCGATGCGGCGGTCGCGCTGTTCGATCTGCTCGAGCGTATCGGTGCGCCGACAGCACTCCGGGATCTCGGTATGCCGGAAGGGGATATCGGCCGGGCGGCGGACCTGATTATGGCAGCGCCCTACTACAATCCCCGCCCAATGGAGGCGGGCGCGCTCAGGGAAATGCTCTCCAACGCCTGGCGGGGCCAGCGGCCGGAGGCCGGCTGACACGCGCGGGCCAAGGCAAGGATCAGAACGCGCGGCCCGTCGCGGCTAGCCCGTCGCGCCACCCATCGTTGCATTGCGCCATTGCAGGCGCGTCAGGGAGGCTGAGGCCGCGGCGTCGAGGATTGCTTCGGCATCGAGTCCGTGGGCCCGGTAGAGATCGGGGATGTCCCCGCACTGGCCGTAGATTTCCACGCCGAGAGGTGCCACGCACAGACCGCCGACCGAGCCAAGCCAGCTCAGAGTCGCCGGATGGCCGTCGATGACGGTCACGAGGGCGGCTGACGGATCGAGCGGGGCAAGCAGCTCCTCGATCCGGGAGCGGGCCGAGGCTTCGCCGTTTTCACGCCGCCGGCGCGCCTCGTTCCAGCCCCGGTGCAGGAGGTCAGGCGAGGAAACAGCGAGGAGACCGGCGCCGGGTACGTCCTCGAGAAGTTGCGTGTGCGCCTCAATGGCTTCGGCGGCGACGGGGCCGGTATAGACGATGGCCGCTTCGGCGCCGCGCTCAGGCGGTCGCATCCAGTAAGCGCCGCTGCAGACCTGCCGGTGCAGTTCCGGGGTCATCTCCCTTTCGGGCTGGGCCAGCTGCCGGGTCGACAGGCGTAGATAGACCGATCCGCCGTCCGGCGCTTGCATGTGGGAGAAGCTCCAAGCCATGATCGAGGCGAGCTCGTCGACATAGGCAGGCTCAAAATAGGTCAAATTGTCGAGCCCGAGGCCGACCAGGGGTGTATTGATCGACTGGTGGGCGCCGCCTTCGGGCGCCAGCGTGATACCGGACGGGGTGGCGACAACCATGAACCGGGCATCCTGGTAACAGGCATAGCAAAGCGCATCGAGGCCGCGGTTGATGAACGGGTCATAGAGCGTGCCGATCGGCATGATCCGGGCGCCGAACAGGGATTCGGAGAGGCCGGCTGCGGCCAGCAGCAGGAACAGGTTGTTTTCGGCGATTCCGAGCTCGATGTGCTGGCCCGTACTGGTGCGCACCCATTTCTGGGCCGATACGACATGTTCTTCGCGAAACACGTCGCCCCGTTCCTTGCGGCTGAAGATGCCACGCTGGCTGACCCAGGGGCCGAGATTGGTCGAGACCGTGACATCCGGTGAGGTGGTGACGATGGCGTCGGCGAGCGTGTCGCCCTTGCGGGCGATGTCGGAAAGGATCTGGCCGAAGGCGAACTGGGTGGCACCGCTCTCTCCTGACGGCGTGTTGAAACGCTCGGGAACGGAGATCCGGGGCGCGCTGTGCCGGCGATCGGTGATGCCGGAGAATGGTACCGAATCGAGCAGGGACTGGAGGGTTTCCGGGTCGCTATCGAGGCCGGCGAAGACGTCCCATTCGTGGCCTTCGGGGATGCCCATCTGCGTTCTGAACGCTTCCATCTGCTCGGGATTCATCAACCCTGAGTGATTGTCCCGGTGCCCCTGCAGGGGTGTGCCGAATCCCTTGATTGTATAGGCGACGAAGCATTGTGGACGATCGTCGCCTTCGGCGGAGTGAAAGGCTTCGAGAACCGCTCCCATGTCATGGCCCGCGAGATTGGTCATCAGGCTGTGCAGGCTGGCGTCGTCATGGCTGTCGAGCAGCGTCTTCAGCCCGGAGGTACCCCGCAGATCCTGCAGCAGGCGCTCGCGCCAGGCATCGCCACCCTTGAAGGTCAGCGCCGAATAGAGGTCGTTGGGGCAGTCGTCGATCCATTGTTGCAGCGCACCGCCGGCCGGACCCGAGAAGGCGGCCTCGAGGCGTTTGCCGTATTTCAGGGTAACAACGTTCCAGTCGACGGTGGCGAAGAAATCCTGGATCTTGGAGAACAGGAAGGTGTTGCTGACCCCGTCCAGGCTCTGCCGGTTGTAGTCGATGATCCACCAGAGGTTGCCAACATTCTGCTTCCATCCCTCGAGGAGCGCCTCGTAGACGTTTCCTTCGTCGAGTTCGGCGTCTCCGACCAACGCTACAACCCGGCCTTGGGCGACATCTCCCTGGGTTATGTTCTTGCCGGCAAGGTTGCGGGCGCGGATGTAATCCTGGAGCAGCGACGCGAACAGCGTGGCGCCGACACCAAGTCCGACTGAGCCGGTCGAGAAATCGACATCCGTGGTGTCCTTGGTTCTTGACGGATAGGCCTGGGCACCGCCGAGAGCTCGGAAATCCCTGAGCTTGGCCAGTTCTTGTCGCCCGAGCATGTACATGATGGCGTGGAACACCGGGCTTGCATGCGGTTTCACCGCGATCCGGTCTTCGGGACGCAACACGTCCATGTAGAGCGCGGTCAGCAAGGTGGTCGCCGAGGCGCAGGAAGCCTGGTGACCGCCGACCTTCAGCGAATCCCGGCTGGTCCGTATGTGGTTGGCGTTGTGCACAATCCAGGTCGACAGCCACAGCACCTTGTTTTCGATCTCGCGCAACAGGGCGAGGCGTTCCTCGCCGGGCGGCTCGTTGTGGCCAGCATGACCGGCGTGGCCAGCGGACGGCGCCTTTGCCGGAATGCTTCCCGATTCGGAACGTCCAGATCCCGGGCGCTTCGCGGCGGAGTTTTTCGGCGCGGAGTTTTTTGGAGGGGAGCGTTTCGGCATGAAGCGGGTTCAGGAGTAACGGGCCAGGCAAAAGTGACGGCGGGGCGAGACGGGGCGAGTGTAGCCTGATTCGCGGGTGCAATCCCGCGCAATGCTGGCGCAACTCCGCAAAAGTGCCGGCGGAAATTCCTGTTGCAGAAGCTTGGGGGAGGTTTATTATTGTCTATTGAATATAAAAACGCCAAGAATTCGGAAAAGACCGCCCGATGCCATCGCTTCCCGGATTTTTGCGTTCTTTGAAGCAATATCTGTCTACTTCCAAAAGGCCTGCTTCCCTGGTACGCGGCGGCTTCCTGCAGCGTCGGGATATCATTGTCCGGACCAGTGACGGTGTTCGCCATCTGAGTCTCGGGGTGGCCGCTCAAACCCTGCTTGGTCTTGCGGGCCTTGGCATTTTGGTCTGGACAGTCGCCGTGACGGTTCTCTGGGACGGACAGCGCGATGATCTCGTCGCGATGCTCCAGGCGGGCAACCCTGCGTCAGTTGGCGCTGCACCAGCCGGCACTGCGGCGGTCGGGAACAGAATGCCGGCCGGCAAGGTCGTGGCGGGGTTGCAAGCTCGTCAGGGCCAGGAAAGCCCGGACATCTCCGCCCGTTCGCACCCACAGCCCGTAGAGGAGGTGGAGTCAGCGGAAGAGAACACGGCAGAAGAGAATGCTTCCAGGGATATTGCTTCCAGGGATATTGCTTCCAAGGATATTGCTTCCAAGGATATTGCTTCCAAGGATATTACAGCGGGAGATGGTGCCGAGAACGCAGAGGAAACCGTTCTGGCACGGGTCTCCGGTTTTCTGGAAGATAACATAAGGCGGTCGGAGAGGATTATCGGCATGACCGGCCTGTCCCTGCATGCGCTTCTTGGTCGCTCGGGCGGACAGCTTTCGGGGCGTGGCGGCGGCTATGTCGGTATTGTCGACCCAGCTTCCCAGGACAAGGAAGGCCATCAAACACTCGCCGCCGTTCCCAGCACCGAACAACAACTCGAATACTGGGACCAGCTACGGCAGATTCTTCGCAAGCTGCCCATCAATGCGCCGCTCGACTACTTCAACCTGTCGAGCGGGTATGGCAAGCGCCGGGATCCGTTCACCGGCCGGCGCGGTGTCATGCACTACGGTGCCGATCTTTCGTCATGGCCCGGATCCTCGATCTATGCGACCGCACCGGGCAGGGTGCGTTCAGCCGAGCGTCGACCCCGGTACGGGTACGCGGTGGAAATTGACCATGGGAACGGGATACGGACCCTCTATGGCCATATGAGGAGAATCTACGTCAACAAAGGGCAGGAAGTATTCTACCGGCAGAAGATCGGCCAGGTCGGTTCAACGGGGCGTTCGACGGGCCCGCATGTGCATTACGAGATCTCCTACAAAGGAAAATCAATGGATCCGATGCGGTTCATCGCCGCCGGGCGATTCCCCTTCAAGGACATGCCCCTGGCTGTCGCGATTCCGCCAAGAAAGCCAGCCTTCAAAGCCGGCAAGAAGTGACCCTCGGGGAGGCCCTCATCCTGGCATTCAATCTTCGTCTCAACAGCACTGCAGATTACGAAAGTACGGGAATGCGGCTGGCGTTGGTATCGCAGAGAGACAGGATCCTTAATAAGCAACAGCGGGCCTGACAGGGATGCTCTTTTCTCGGCCGAGTGCATTCGGCCGAGTGCATATTGCTGATCCGTACGGGGCATAGAAGCCATGTACAAGGTTGGCGTGAACTTGCGTCTTGGTGGTTGTTTTGTCGGCATCTGTGTAGAAGAGCGTCTGCATGTAAGGGTATCTAGGCAGGGGGCGTTGCTTTACCCATCCGGGTGATTCGCCTATCCTGAGCCGTTCAGAGGACGTTTTTCAAGGATTCGACCATGTTCAAGGGTTCGTTAACCGCGCTCGTCACGCCGTTCGAGAACGGCGGCCTCGACGAGGAAGCATTCCGGGAATTCGTCAATTGGCAGATTGACGAGGGAAGCCACGGCCTGGTGCCAGTTGGCACGACTGGTGAGTCGCCAACGCTCAGTCACGAAGAGCACAAGCGTGTCGTCGAGATCTGCGTGGAGGTCGCTGCGGGCCGGGTGCCGGTGATCGCCGGGGCCGGGTCCAATTCGACCGCAGAGGCGGTCGAGTTGGCGTGCCATGCCGAGAAGGCGGGCGCGGACGGCGTGCTTGTCGTCTGCCCTTACTACAACAAACCGTCGCAGGAAGGGATGTACGGGCATTTCGAAGCCGTTGCCGAGGCGATCGACATCCCGGTCATCATCTACAACATTCCCGCTCGGTCGGTTGTCGATATGTCGGTCGACACCATGGCTCGGCTGTCGCAGCTTGCGAACATTGCCGGAGTCAAGGATGCAACCTGCGATCTGGCCCGGCCCCTGAACAGCCGCCTTGCCTGCGCCGAGGGCTTCATCCAGCTCTCGGGCGAGGATGCGACCGTTGCCGCATTTCTTGCGCAGGGTGGAGACGGGTGCATTTCCGTGACTTCGAATGTTGCACCGAAGATGTGCTCGGAACTGCACGAGGCCTGGCAACAACGCGACCTCGACACCTTCGATCGCCTGCGGGACCGGCTCGCTCCGTTGCATGCGGCGCTGTTCTGCGACAACAGCCCGGGCCCGGCCAAGTACGCGGCTTCCCTGCTCGGCAAGTGCAATCCGTACTGCCGTCCTCCCTTGGGGGCGCTTTCGGACGCGGGCAAGACGCAGGTGCGTGATGCCATGGTTTACGCTGGTCTTCTGAACTGACGGGTTCTCTCAGCGGCTCTCTGGCGCACCCGAAGGGGTTTGCAGGAAGATGGGAGCGAAATTCGAGGCCGGGGCGACAGTAGCCAGCAATCGTCGGGCCTGGCACAACTATTCGATAGAGGACACTGTCGAGGCAGGCCTCGTGCTGCTTGGCTCGGAGGTCAAGTCTCTGCGTTCCGGAACGGTCAGCCTGAACGAGGCCTATATCGGGCCGAAGGCAGGCGCACTCTGGCTCATCAATGCGCACATTCCGGAATATTCCCAGGCCGGTGCCCGTAACCACGAACCCCGGAGGCCGCGGAAAATCCTGCTGCGGCGTCGTGAACTGGACAAGATGCTCGGGCAAGCCCAGAAGGGTGGGTTTACCCTTCTGCCGCTGAAACTTTACTTCAACCATCGCGGAATTCTAAAATGCGAAGTCGCCCTTGCCCGCGGCAAGAAGAAATACGACAAGCGCGAGGCTCAGAAGGAGCGGGACTGGAAGCGGCAGAAGGCGCGACTGATCGCGGCCCGATAACGGCCCTTCCCTAACAGCGGGGAAGCCCTGACAACAGGGAGGCATGACAATGCGCAGAATGAGGAGAATGACTTGATCAGGCATCCGGCTTACAGGACGGTACCGCGCGACGATTTCAGGGCGATGGTCGACGTGGCGCGCTATGCCGACCGCTCGACCAATTTCGACGAGATCATCAGCCGCACCCACGACCATTTCTGGGATCCTGCGGACACCGCCTATATCGACTTCTCCGAGCCCTTCGATCTAGAGAGCGAATATCTGATGCCGCCTGAGCGGATACACGAATTGCGGGGAGCGGTTGCCGACCGGCTCGATGAGGGGCAGCGCATAGGCCTCGCCAACGAGATCATGCGCTGGCAGATATCCAACATTCTGCACGGCGAGCAGGGTGCCCTGAGCCTCTCGACGGGCCTGGCCGACATATTGCTGGATCCGGGCGCCCAGGAATACGCTACCAATCAGGCGCGCGAGGAAGCGCGGCACGTGGCCGGGTTCTCCCGCTACGTCGCGGCACGCTGGGGGACGGCGTATCCGGTTGGCGAGGCGCTGGGGAATCTGCTCGAGGACCTGGTCCATACGCCTGTCGTCTACAAGAAGCTTGTCGGCATGCAGATGCTGCTTGAGGGGCTGGCGATGGGAAGCTTTGCCAATCTGCACAAGCACACAAGGGATCCGGTTCTCAAGCGGCTGGTCCAGCTGGTGATGACCGACGAAGCGTTCCACCACAAGTTCGGCAAGATATGGGCCGAGAATACCATCGCCAAGTTGTCGCCAGAGGAACGGAATGCTGTTGAGGATTGGGCTGCGGAATGCTTCGAGAGTCTGCTCTTCAACCTCATCAATATCCGCCAGAAACACATAATCTACGGGCAGTTCGGCCTCGATTGGGAATGGGTGCGGGACGCGGTCCGGGAGACTTTCGACGATGAGGAACGCCGCGACAATCTGAGGGACGGAACCAACGTTTTCCGGGTGCTCGCCAAGACACTGCTGACCGCCGGTATCATCACCGAACGCACTGCTCCGGTTTATGCTGAGTGGATCGATATGGTCGGCCTTGAGGCCGAGGTGGACGAAGTGCCCGGCGCGGCGGCTGTCGTGGAGGGCCTCGAAGATCTGCGGCGGATCAACGAGAAGCGCAAGGTCATCGGCCAGAAGCAGGTTGCCTGACCGATCCGGTCCGATCCGATTATTGGGCCTGTATTTAGCCCGTCATTCGGTCCGTCATTCGGTCCGTCATTCGGTCCGTCATTCGGTCCGTCATTCGGTCCGTCATTTGTCCGCAGCGCCCGCAGCACGTCGGCGCGCCGTTTCCATCGCGTCCTCGAACATGGTGGAAGTTAGCCGCCCAGTGTTCGTGTTGTAACGTGAGCAGTGGTAGCTGTCGACGAGAGCCCGGCCGCAGGGCAGATCATGGCTTGCGCCGTGGCTGAAGGGATAGGCGCTTCGGGTGTGTCCGAGCGCGTGAAGCAGTGATTGATGGGCCAACCGGCCGAGTGCCAGGAACGCGCGCAGCTCAGGCATGGCTTCGATCTCTGCGATTAGGAAACGACGGCAGGTGTTGTTCTCGATTGCGGTCGGCCTGTTCGCTGGCGGCACGCAGCGCAAAGCATTGGTGATCCGGCAGTTTATCATGCCCAGCGTATCATCTGGTCGGGCGTCGTAGTCGCCTGAGGCGAGCCCCAAGCGAATCAGGGTTGGATAAAGAAGATCTCCGGCATGATCGCCGGTGAAGGGGCGGCCGGTGCGGTTGGCCCCCTTGAGTCCCGGTGCGAGGCCGACGATGAGGAGGTGCGCGGACAGCGGCCCGAAGCTGGCGACGGGCGCGTTGTGGAAATCCGGGAAGGCGGTGCGGTTGTCCTGCCGAAAGGCTTGTAGCCTCGGGCAGAGTGGACAGTCAGGTTCCGGAGCTGGGGCGGCGTCCGGTTTTTTCGGGGCCGGGCCCGCGGTTTTCCGCCTTTGGCAGCGGATCATACGCGGTCGTCTTCGTATTCGTACCCGTCTTCATACTCGTATTCGCCGTCGTCATCATTCCCGTCGCCTTCGGCGTCCTTGTCCCGATCTTTGTTCCTGTCCATATTTCTGGCCGATGGTGGCGGTCCCTCGCGGCTGATCTTGTCGGCGAGATCGGCAAGCTCGATGAAGTTGTCCGCCTGTCGCCGCAAACTGTCGGCGATCAGCGGCGGTGAAGATTCCAAGGTGCTGACGATACTGGTCCTGATACCTATGGACTGCACGGCCTTGATCAGGCGCCGAAAATTACCGTTGCCGGAGAACAGGATGGCGTGATCGATATGCGGTGCCATCGACATCATGTCGACCGTGATCTCGACATCCATGTTGCCTTTGAGCCGCCGCCGACCGTTCTGGTCGAAGATTTCCTTGGTCGGCTTGGTGATGAGGGTGTAGCCGTTGTAGTCGAGCCAGTCGACAAGAGGGCGGATACGGCAGAACTCCTGGTCCTCTTCGAGCGCTGTGTAGTACAAGGCTCGCACGAGCCGGGTACTATCGGCGAACAGGCCGCGTAATTTTTTGTAGTCAATGGAAATGTCGTGGTTTCTGACGGCTTCGTAAAAATTGGGGCCGTCAATAAAAAGCGCAGTGCGCTCGGAAGAATAAAGTTTCATTTCTTCATTCACCATGCTCCGTATGCATAATGACATTGTATTTATTTTTCGGTCGTCAAGGGGTAGAGCCTGTTTTTGTTCTGGAATCATCTTTCCAAAACGGTTTTAAAATTTTCTGAAAACACCTTTTCCTTTGCAATTTCAATCCGTTTTGAATGCGCTTTTAATAGATAGCAGGCAGATAATAAGCGGCAACAACTAATAAGAAATTTTTACGCCCAGCGTCACATTTACGCCCAGTGTTACAAAAGAGATAAAAGAGGTTTTGCGGATCCTCATGGCGCATGTTTCCAGGAATGCTCCCAAGAGATGTCCCAGAGATCTCCAAGGGAACTATGTCGAGGAGTTATGGGGATGTTCGGGGAGGTACGCTTTGGGCGTTTCCTGCCCTGGGGTTGCCGGGAAACTCACTGATCGGCATGAAGATGTCGATTGAGCCCTTGATTGAAATGCCGGTTGAGATGTCGATTCTGGGCCGCAGGAGTTGATTTTCACGAAATTTTGCGTACGCTTGGCTTTCTTTCCGTTTCCCGGGGCGACAGAGAATTCCCCGAATCCAGGATCTGGTGCGCTTGTCTGGCAAGCCTGCCTGGCAAGCCTGTAAGGAGGGCTGTAATGGCTCGCGTAACCGTCGAAGATTGCGTCGAAAAGGTTCCCAACCGCTTTGAGCTGGTCATGCTGGCTGCGAAGCGTAGCCGCGGGCTATCGAACGGGCAGCCGGAAACTGTCGAGAAAGAGAGAGACAAGAACCCAGTGATCGCCCTGCGAGAGATCGCCGCGCAGACGCTCCCCCTCGGCGATCTTCGTGAAGAGCTCATTGTCGATCTGCAAAAGCTTTCCGAACCCGAGGAGCCCGAGGACGAGAGCCTGAACGAGGAGGTCGTGCTCGCAGTTTCTCGTGCCGAAATGGAAGAGGCGGGCGGCGTGCTCTCCGCACCAGCGGAAGCTGCCGGAGCTGACGAGGGCATTGAGGACGAGAGCGTGACGCTCGCTGATGGGGTGGACGCAGAAGGCGAGGCGGACACAGATCAGGAAGCTGCTGGAGATAAAGAGGCCAAGGAGTCCGGGGCATCCGGAAGCGAGCCGGAAGCGCAGTTTGCCGATGAGAATATGATTGATGAGGAAGAAGTCGACGAGGAAGAGGCCGGGGGTTCCAAGGAAATCGCGATGCCGGAGAACCTGGACGACGCGTTCGATGCTCTTGACGAAGACGGTAACAAGACTCCTTCCGGGGCGGGCTGACGCGGCAGTCAGAATTGTGGCGCCGACCGCGGGGACGGCGGGTTGATCGGACATGATCCCGCGCCACCAGCTCGTTGACAGGGTTCGCAGTTACGACCCCCATGCCGACGAGGAAACGCTCAGCCGGGCCTACTCCTATTCGGTAGACGCCCACGGCGCCCAGCAGCGGGCCTCGGGCGATCCCTACTATTCCCATCCCGTTGAGGTGGCCGACATTCTGTCGGAAAAGAAGCTCGACACCGCGTCGATCGTGACCGGGCTGCTGCACGACACGGTCGAAGATACCCTGACGACGCTGGAGGATATCGAGGAGCGGTTCGGGGGCGAAATCGCCCGCCTCGTTGACGGCGTCACCAAGCTGAGCCGCCTTGATCTGCAATCGGACCAGACCCGGCAGGCGGAAAATTTCCGCAAACTGGTTCTCGCAACCTCGCAGGATATTCGAGTCCTCGTCGTCAAGCTCGCTGATCGACTGCACAACATGCGGACGCTCCAGCATATAAGGAATGCCGACAAACGCCGGGCTATCGCGCGCGAAACCCTGGATATTTACGCGCCCCTGGCCGAGCGCATCGGTATCCGGGAGTGGAAGGACGAGCTCGAGGATCTGGCCTTCGTCGAACTCAACCCGGATGCGCGGACGTCGATCGAGACGCGGCTGCAGTTCCTGCGGGAACGTGGCTATGATCTTGTTGGACTGATCGTCGAGGAACTACGCCAGGTGCTGGCGCGGCACGGTCTTGAGGCTGAGGTTGCCGGGCGGGAAAAGCTTCCTTATTCGATCTGGCGCAAGATGCAGCGCCGCAACATTGGCTTCGAGCAGCTCGCTGACATTATGGCCTTTCGCCTGATCGTGCCTGACGAGGACGCGTGTTATCGGGCGTTGGGCATTATTCATCGCGACTATCAGATCGTTCCCGGCCGCTTCAAGGACTATATCTCCACGCCGAAACCGAATGACTACCGGTCAATCCACACCAGCGTCATCGGGCCGGCAAACCACCGCATCGAGATCCAGATTCGTACGCGCGAAATGCAGGATATCGCCGAGCTCGGCGTTGCCGCCCACTGGGCCTACAAGCAGGGTGAGAAGCTGCATGATGGCCGGCAGTATCGCTGGCTGCGGGAACTACTCGAGATTCTTGAGCATTCGGGAGAACCCGAGGAATTTCTCGAACACACCAAGCTCGAGATGTTCGACGACCAGGCCTTCTGCTTTTCCCCGAAAGGCGACCTCTATGTTTTGCCTGCAGGCTCGACGCCGGTTGATTTCGCCTATGCGGTGCACACGGATATCGGCGACACCTGCGTTGGCGCCAAGGTCAACGGCGAGCCGGCGCCGTTGCGCGCCCGTCTTTCCAACGGCGACCAGGTGGAAATCGTCACTTCGGATGTGCAGATGCCGGATCCGGTCTGGGAAAGCTTCGTTGCCACCGGCAAGGCGCGCGCCTGTATCCGGCGCTTCATCCGAAGCAGAGAAGCCGAACAGTACCGGAAACTGGGCCGGGAGATTGTTTCCAAAGCTTTCTCTAGCGAGGGCTACGAGCTGACGCAGAAAGCCATCGAGGGCGCTCTGTCCAAGCTTGGCAGCGTCAGCGAGGACGATCTTTACGAGGCGGTCGGCGAAGGGCGAACGACTTCTCGCGACATCCTCGAGGCGGTCTATCCGGGCTCCCAGCGCAGGGAGAAGAGAAGCGGCTTTCTTTCACGCATGTGGCGTAGCTCGCCCTCCAAGGAAAACCATGCGATCCCCATCAAGGGCCTGATCCCCGGCATGGCGGTTCATATCTCCACATGCTGCCACCCGCTTCCGGGCGACCGCATCGTCGGCATCGTTACGACCGGCCGCGGCGTGGCGGTGCACACGATCGATTGCGAAACCCTCGAGGGTTTCCAGGAAACCCCGGAGCGCTGGCTCGACGTAGCGTGGGATATCGAGGGGAGCGACGAGGGTACGATGCAAATAGGCCGTCTCCTCGTCACCTTGGTCAACGAGCCGGGTAGCCTTGCCACACTGGCGACTGCGGTCAGCAGGGATGGCAGTAACATATCGAATCTCAGGATCATCAGCCGGACAGCCGATTTTTTCGATATGCTTGTCGACATTGAGGTGTCCGACTTGCGCCAGCTGACCGACATCACAGCGGCTTTGCGGGCGTCATCCGCGGTCAGCAAGATCGAACGTCAGCGTGGATGACCCCGGCGTGGCAGTTTCAGGAGAGTTCGCTGCAATGAGTGGAGACTATCTAAGACTCGGCGTGAACATCGATCATGTCGCTACCATCCGTAACGCCCGGGGTGGTATCCACCCCGACCCGATCAGGGCCGCGCTTGCAGCCGCGGCCGCTGGCGCTGATGGCGTCACCGCCCATTTGCGCGAAGACCGACGCCATATTTCGGACCACGACATTGCCCGGCTCGTACGCGATCTTGAACTGCCCCTCAACCTGGAGATGGCGGCGACCCCGGAAATGCTGGAGATCGCGCTTCGCTTCCGGCCGCATGCCGCCTGCATCGTTCCGGAGAAGCGGGAAGAGGTGACCACCGAGGGCGGTCTCGACGCCGCCGGCGGCCAGGCGCAACTGGAAAGCTATGTACGTGACCTCGCCGAGGCGGGGATTCGCGTCTCGCTGTTCATCGACCCGGATATTGTGCAGATCGACGCGGCGGTTACGCTCGGCGTGCCGGTTGTCGAGTTCCATACCGGGACCTATTGCGACAGTGCCGGCGAGGCGCGGACCAGGGAGCTGGCCAGGATCGAAATCGCTGCCGCTTACGCTGCGGCGGCCGGCATCGAGTGCCACGCCGGCCATGGGCTTTCCTATGACACTGTAGCACCGGTCGCGGCGATCCGGGTGATCCGGGAACTCAACATCGGGCATTTTCTCGTTGGCGAGGCGATTTTCGGGGGGCTGGAGGTAGCGGTCCGGAAAATGCGCGTCCTTATGGACGATGTCCGGCCGCATCGGGATGTCGCACAGCACGGCCGATGATCGTCGGCATCGGGTCGGACCTCATCGATATACGCCGGATCGAGAGAACGCTCGAGCGGTTTCCGGGCCGGTTCGAGGCGCGTTGTTTCACCGAGGTCGAACGTCGTAAATCCGACTGCCGACGACATCGCTCGGCAAGCTATGCCAAGCGGTTCGCGGCCAAGGAAGCGTGTTCGAAGGCGCTGGGGACCGGTTTTCGCCGTGGAGTCTTCTGGCGTGATATCGGCGTGGTCAACCTGATCTCGGGAAAACCTTCCCTAGATCTCACCGGCGGTGCCGGCGGGCGTTTTTCCGAACTATTGCCGGCGGGCATGGAAGGGCAGATTGACCTGACCCTCACCGACGATTTTCCCTTCGCCCAAGCCTTTGTGATTCTTTCTGCGGTTCCGGTTTCCGGCTCAGTCGCTGTCAACGCTGCTGCTGACGCCACTGACGGTAATGCACTTTGACCCCGCAGGGGTGACAACCTCGCCATGCGCCATGCGCCTGCATCGCCAATTCCTTGACAGACCGAGGGTGGCCGCCGACATTGCCGCACTGTCAGGCACCGCACCTTCAGGTGGATTGCCTGCGCCCCGTTCTTCGGACAGACCATGACTTCCAGGAAAGATCGCACCGCCGGTTCCCGCTCGCTCCTGCGCGCGTCGGGTGCATTCGAGACGGCGGGCGTGGTGGTGTTTGCCGTTCTGATCGCACTCGGTGTCCGCACGGTTGGCTACGAACCTTTCAGCATTCCGTCTGGGTCGATGAAACCCACCCTCCTCGTCGGCGATTATCTGTTCGTGTCGAAGTTTTCCTATGGTTACAGTCGCCATTCGATTCCGTTTTCGCCCAACCTGTTTTCCGGCCGCATCCTGTTCACCGCCCCCGAACGCGGCGACGTGGCAGTCTTCAAATTCCCGGTACCCGGACCGAGCTACGGCCAGAACTACATCAAGCGGCTCGTCGGGCTGCCGGGCGATACAATCCAAGTTGTTCGCGGCATTCTCAGGATTAACGGGGTTCCCGTCGAGCGCGAGCGGATCGGTGATTACGATCTGTTTGAGGAGGTAGTGCAGTCCCGATCTGTCCCCCTCTATATCGAAACCCTGCCGAACGGACGCCGGCACCAGCTGATCGAGGCCGAGGGAGATATCTCTGGCGCCGACAACACGGGGCAGTTTGTCGTGCCGGCCGGTCATTATTTCGCGATGGGTGACAATCGGGATAATTCCCTCGACAGCCGTTTCGGATCCCGCGGCCGCCGTGGATGGTTCGTGCCCGCTGACCACCTGGTTGGCCGTGCCGAGTTCCTGTTCTTCTCCAAGCGGAACGACGACTGGATATGGAAATTCTGGAAATGGCGTCCTGACAGAATTTTCAACACTATCGAATAGCCGGCCACGTCATGTTTTCTGGGCGCACCGATGCTGGATGATCTTGAGAAAATACTGGGCCATAGCTTTGCCGACCGGCGTCTTCTGGAGACCGCCCTAACTCATACCAGCGCCACTGCGATGCGTGTCGGATCGTATCAGCGGCTGGAGTTTCTTGGTGACAGGGTTCTCGCACTTGTCGTGGCGAATCGATTATTCGAGCGTTTTCCCGACGAGGACGAAGGCGCGCTGACGCTGCGGCTGACTGCCTTGGTGCGCAAGGAAACCCTTGTTCGAGTGGCCCGTATGATCAACCTCGAGCGCTATCTCCATTCCGCTTCGCGGCGGACACTGTCGGATCCGGGAATCAACAGCATTCTCGCCGATGCCTGCGAGGCCGTTATCGCGGCACTCTATATTGACGGCGGTCTCGATGCCGCCCGCGCTTTCATCTGGAAATACTGGGAAGAGATCCTGGAAGAAGCATCGATGCCACAGGATAATTCCAAGTCGATGCTCCAGGAATGGGCGCAGGCGCAGGCGCTACCCTTGCCATTCTACGAGGTCACCGGATCCGAGGGGCCATCCCATGCACCGGTTTTCTCCGTTACCGTCTCGATCGTCGATCACGGCGCCTGCTCGGCCGAGGGGTTGAGCAAGCAGCAGGCGGAGCAGGCGGCGGCGGCCAAACTGTTTGCCCGGCTGACCGGGGAGGCGGCGGATCGTGGCTGACACGATCGTGCCTGATCCGGTTGCGACTGATCCGGTTGCGACTGATACCGGGCGGCGATTTGGCATGGTAGCCGTGCTTGGCGCACCAAACGCCGGCAAGTCGACTCTCGTCAACCGCCTCGTCGGGGCGCAGGTCAGTATCGTTACGCACAAGATCCAGACGACCCGAATACGAATCCTCGGTATCGCGATTCGCAATACGAGCCAGATCGCTTTCATCGATACGCCGGGGATTTTCGAGCCTCGTCGCCGGTTCGAGCGATCGATGGTCGACGCAAGCTGGCGCGGCGCGGCGGATGCCGATTTGGCCATGCTGATGGTCGATGCCAAACGTGGGATCGACGACAATGTGGGAAGGATTGTTGCCGGCCTCAAAAAAACCGGCTTCGCAAAAGACGGCCGCAAGGCCGTGCTTGCGCTCAACAAGATCGACACCGTCGACCGGGAAACCCTGCTCGGACTTGCCAGCCGGCTGGATGGCGAGAGCGTGTTTTCCGAGACATTCATGATTTCCGCCCTCAAAGGCGACGGCGTTGATGACCTGTTTGGTTTTCTCGAGCACAGCGTGCTACCGGGGGAGTGGCTCTATCCTGAAGACCAGATGTCGGACCTTCCGCAACGGTTGCTCGCGGCCGAAATTACGCGTGAAAAACTGCTGACGATGGTCCACCAGGAAATTCCCTACGCCGCGACAGTGGAAACGGACGAGTGGGAGGAATCCGGTGCCGGCGGGATCCGGATATCGCAGACGGTTTATGTGCGCCAAAATAGCCAGAAGGCGATTGTCCTCGGCAAAGGCGGCCGCAAGATCAAGGAACTTGGGACGGCGGCGCGCAAGGACATGACGCGGCTTTTTGATCGCCCGGTGCATCTCTTCCTGCGCGTAAAGGTGCACAAGCGCTGGATGGAGGATCCGGCACGCTATGCAGCCTGGGGGCTGCGGTTCAATGCCTGAGTCCGGTGGCCTGGATCTGGCGGCCTGAACCCGGCGCGAGGCGAGAGGCAGGCCTGAGCAATAGGTTGGCGTGATGGATTGGCGTGATACGGGCATTGTCCTGGCTGTCCGGAAACACGGCGAGACATCTGCGATTGTCAGCCTACTCACCGAGGAGCACGGTCGGCATGCAGGCCTCGTGCATGGCGGCCAGTCGCGGCACCGGCGGGGTATGCTGCAGCCCGGCAACGAAGTGCGTGCGTCCTGGCGTGGGCGTCTTTCCGAGCATCTCGGGTCCTATCAGCTCGAGCTCGCCGATTCCCATGCTGCCAGACTTCTCTCCAGCGCCGATCCGCTGATTGCGATGCTATCGGCCTGCGCGCTTGTCGAGGCGGGTCTTGCCGAGGGTGAGCCACATCCCGAACTGTTCGCGGGCACGCGCGAATTGCTCCTCAATCTACGGAAGTCGGACTGGCTGCAGCGCTATATCCTGTGGGAACTCGTATTGCTGGCCGAGCTCGGCTTTGGCCTCGATCTCGAGAGTTGTGCTGCATCCGGTGTAACGGAAGATCTGGCCTATGTCTCGCCGCGCTCCGGCCGCGCCGTTTCCGTTGCTGCCGGCGCTCCGTACCGCGACAAGCTTCTGCCGCTTCCACCCTTCCTCATTGATGGCGGCTCCCCGGGCGACACCTCGAATGATACTTCCGGCATCCCCCAGGATGCGGCGGCGCTTGGGGACGGGTTGCGGCTCACCGGCTATTTTCTTGACCACCACGTCTTTCCGGCTCTGGAGAGAAAACTGCCGGAACCGCGCCGGCGCCTGGCCATGCGGGCCGGCATCAGGGAAGAGGGCATCAGGTAAGAGAGTATTGGGGGAAGGGCCGACGTCGGGCGGTTGTGGCCTCAGGGAACCCGCCCGGAAAGAGATATTTTAGGCGCGATTCCGAAGATGGGCGATGCCGCAACATGATGCCGCAACATATTGCGGTTTTAGGTCCGGCGGCTACTATAAGGTGTAGGAAATATCGATGGCCACCGCACCCCGAAAAACCCCTCGCAAAGCGCCTAAAAAACCGCCCCGAGAGGCGCAAACAAGCGCACTCCAGGGCCGGATCCTGCCCGTCCCATTCACCGAGGCGCTCAGCGAGCGCTACATGGCCTACGCCATGTCGACGATCACAGCGCGGTCGCTGCCCGACGTCCGTGATGGTCTGAAGCCGGTTCACCGGCGTCTTCTGCATGCCATGCGCGAACTGCGCCTCAACCCAAGAGCGCCCAGACTCGGCACTGGACCCGGCGGCGGGCCCGAAGATAAAGCGGACGATGAAAGCGGAGACGGGGTGTTGCGCGCCGGCGGGCCGGGTTTCAAGAAATGCGCCCGCATCGTCGGGGACGTCATGGGTAAATACCACCCGCATGGCGACGCCGCGATCTACGATGCGATGGTTCGGCTGGCCCAGGAGTTCTCCGTTCGCTATCCGCTCGTCGACGGCCAGGGAAACTTTGGCAATATCGACGGCGACGGGGCCGCGGCCATGCGCTACACCGAGGCTCGGCTGACGGAGGTTGCGCGGCGCCTGCTCGAAGGCATCGACGAGGATGCTTGCGAGTTCCGTGAAACCTATGACGGAGAGGGCAGCGAGCCCGTCGTTCTGCCGGCGAATTTCCCCCATCTGCTTGCCAACGGCGCGACGGGAATCGCCGTCGGCATGGCAACGAGCATCCCGCCGCACAATGTCGACGAGATCTGTGATGCCCTGCTGCATCTTCTCGATCTGCCGCGGGGGCAGTGGCGCAAGGCGCCGGTGGCCAATCTCGTCACCTTCATCCGCGGGCCGGATTTCCCGTCCGGCGGCGTTCTGCGCGAGAACCCGGAGACGATCCTCGAAGCCTACGAAACCGGTCGCGGAAGCTTCCGGCTGCGGGCGCGGTGGAAGGTCGAGAAGATCAAGGGAGGCGCTCGCCACATTGTCATCGACGAGATTCCTTACCGGGTGCAGAAAGCGAGACTGATCGAACGGATCGCCGAGCTGCTACATGAGCGCAAATTGCCGATGGTTGACGACATCCGCGATGAATCGGCGGAGATGGTCCGGGTCGTGGTCATCCCGAAAAGCCGCACCGTTGATCCGGATATACTCATGGAATCCCTGTTTCGGCAGACCGACCTCGAAATCCGCACCTCGCTCAACATGAACGTCCTGAAAGATGGTCGCGTGCCTGGGGTGATGAACCTCCGCGACGTCCTGATTGCGTATCTCGAGCACAGGCACGACGTTCTCGTTCGGCGCAAGAAGTTCCGCGAAGCGAAGGTCGAGGCCCGCCTCGAGGTGCTCGACGGTTACCTGATCGCCTATCTCAATCTCGACAAGGTCATTCGCATCATTCGCGAGGAAGACAACCCGCGCGGCGAACTGATCCGGGCATTCAAGCTGACCGAGAACCAGGCAGAAGCGATTCTCGACATGCGTCTGCGGCTGTTGCGCAAGCTTCACGAGGCCGGGATTCACGAGGAGCACGTAGCACTACAGAAGGAACTGAAGGCGATCCGCGCACTACTGAAGAGTCCGTCCAGGCGGTGGAAGGCAGTGAGCACGGAGATTGTGGAACTGAAGAACGCATTCGGGCCGAAAACGGCGCTCGGTAACCGCCGGACCGAAATCGCCGATGCGCCCGCCGCTGCTGTCATTCCCCTCGAGGCGACAGTCGAGCGCGAGCCGGTGACCGTGATCTGCTCCGAACAGGGCTGGATCCGCGCCGTTCGCGGCCATCTGGAGAGTTTCGACGGAGTCAAATTCCGCGACGGTGACAGCCATCGCTTCGGGTTTCATACCTATACCACCGACCGGCTACTGGTGATGGGGACCAATGGGCGGATTTACACTGTCCAGATCGACAGGCTCCCCGGCGGCCGCGGGCAGGGCGAGCCGCTGCGGCTCATGTGCGATCTGCCCCGGGAGCACGACATTGCCGATCTGGTCGTGCACCGGCCTGCACAGAAACTGCTGCTGGCCGCTTCGGATGGGCGTGGGTTCGTTGTCAAAGAGGACGACATCATCGGCCAGACCCGGAACGGCCGGCAGGTCCTCAATCTTGGGGATTCCGTTCAGGCCGTCCGTTGTGTGCCGATTCCGCCCGAGGCGGACCATGTGGCCGTGGTCGGCAAGAACCGGAAACTGCTCGTCTTCCCGCTCTCCCAGCTTCCCGTGATGACCCGTGGCCGTGGAATCATCATGCAACGTTACACATCCGGATCCCTGGCGGACGCAAAGGCGTTCCGTATCGCTGACGGGCTGAACTGGAAAATCGGGCAGCGGATGCGTACCGAGGACAACATCAGGGGCTGGATCGGCAAGCGCGCCCAGGCCGGGTTCGTGGTCCCCCGCGGCTTTTCCGGAGGCGGAACCTTTGGTTGATCCTCTGACTGACCCTCTCCGCCGGCCTACACCCCATGCCAGTCTGTCGCCGGTGAAGAGCAGATCGCGCTATTTGGCGGCGATCACCATGATCTCGACCTTCCAGTCGGGGGCGGCGAGCGCGCTGCACAACCCGGCCCGGGCCGGCGGATTGCCGGGGGAGATCCAGGCATCCCAAACCTCGTTCATGGCCGCGAAATTCCGCATGTCGGTCACCCAGAGCTGGGCCCAGAGCAGCTTCGACTTGTCGGTTCCCGCCTCCGCGAGCAGGCCGTCGATCTTGGCGAGCACCTGGGTTGTCTGGGTAGCTGTATCAGCCTTGGAATCGTCGCCAACCTGGCCGGCGAGATAGACGGTGCCGTTGTGTTCTACGGCCATGCTCATGCGTGGGCCGGGATTATGTCGGATAATGTCACTCATGGTTGTCGCTGCTCCTGTCGTTACTGGTAAATGAGTCGCTGTCTGGCAGGGATATAGGTCGGGCCGGGAGACAGACATGCCCTGTCAGGGGATGCTCTGTCAGGGGATTCCTCGTTTTGCATATCTTTTTGCATGCCACAAAGGAAACGGGCAGGTGGGTAGTGGGTCAGTTTGAAAATGGCCCGGATTAACAATTGGTCGCATGGGAGTTGCTTTAACCACCGATAATGCACCATATTGCGGCCATGCCAGAACGCTCAAGCAAACCCAAACGGCCCCGCGACCCAAACCAGTTAGCCGCCGTAATTGGGCGCGCGGCGACTGATGGTGAGCCAGAAGGTTTCGGAGACAAGAACCAGCGGCGGTTCTGCTCGGTCGCATGGGCGGGAAGAAGGGCGGCCGAGCTCGGGCCAACAAACTATCACCGGAGCGCCGCTCGGAGATCGCCCGCAAGGCAGCAGCGGCACGCTGGAGCAAGGGCGATGCGTCCTAACTTACCACTCTCGACCAAGCGGTTTTCAATGCGATTGAGCAGAGCGAAGCGTTCATCGCGCTCAGCCCCGATCTGTTCCGTCGCCTGCGCTTCAAGCACCTGGTTCAAAACAGCCTCCAAAAGTTGCGCAAAACCACTGCTTTCGCTCATCAGGACGTATAACGATTCTCTTTCGGATTACCTAAGTCTTCAGGGGATGCCGTTCTTTTTGTATAATCGTAACTTCGCATAGGAGACACCGATGACATTGGCAGACCGAGTGGTCGCGGCCAAAGAACGTCAGGGTTCTTTGGTCGAAGACAAGCAGCAGAAAACAGAAGCTTATCGCGAGTTCCGTCAGCGAATGATCGAGGCTGGCATAGACGTCGATAGCCGCTTTACGATTCCCCTGATGCAGAGAATTGGACACGGCTACACACCAGTCCCGGGCAAGAAACACAGAATTTAAACTGGCCCACTACCGGGCAGGCTATCGGTATCTGTCGTGACGGGGCAGGCGTTTGGAAATCCGGGAGTGATACGAGATGGCTGAGGCGACAGGCGCTCTACGCGAGATCGAGATCGAGACCGAGATCGGTGCAACCGGTACAACCGATGCTGGCGTGTTTCCTTTCAATGTCGGAACCGCGCACCCCCGCGAACTGCGCGCGGTTTTTCGCACCAACGACTTCCAGGGTTGCACGGCGGGGATGGCGGAGGACTACACCCACGGCAATCTCGCCATTGTGCCGGCCGAACATGCGCTCGATTTCGCCCGGTTCTGCCAGCGCAATCCAAAACCATGCCCGCTGGTTGGCGTCTCCGATACCGGCGATCCCATGCTGAGAACCCTCGGTGAGGATATCGACGTCCGCACGGACCTTCCGAGCTACAACATCTATCGCGACGGGGTTTTTGAAACCTCGGTTCCCGACATAAAGGACCTCTGGAGCGACGATTCGGTGGCCTTCGTACTGGGCTGTTCGTTCTCCTTCGAGGCGGCTCTTGCCGCGGCCGGGGTTCCGCTGCGCCATCTTGAGCTTGGAACCACGCCGCCAATGTACCGGACCAGCATCACCCTGACGCCCGCGGGCCCCTTCAGCGGCGGGACGGTGGTTTCGATGCGGCCGATGTCGATGCGGGATTCGATCCGGGCATCGGCGATTACCGCCCGGTTTCCCCACACCCATGGCATGCCCGTGCATGTCGGCGATCCGGTGGCGATCGGCATCGCCGATATCGACCGGCCCGACTGGGGCGATCCGACCGAGTTCCGCGACGCGGAGGTTCCGGTCTTCTGGGCCTGCGGCGTCACGCCGCAGAACGCGCTCCAGGAAGCGGGTATCCCGCTCGTCATCACCCACACGCCGGGAGCGATGCTGATCACGGATCTGTCGAGCGAGAGCGCCTGACCCCAGCCCGTCCGCAGTCGGACTCAGGCTCCGAAGATCTTGTCTGGCAACGAGGTGGCCAGCTTCGGCAGGAACCAGAGCACGATCAGCGCCAGGGCCTGGATGGTGACGAAGGGTACGACGCCGCGATAGATCTGCATCGTCGTCACGCTCTCCGGCGCCTCCCGCAGATAGAAGAGCGCGAATCCGACTAGCCCGGATATTTCATGAAGACGTCCGGCCGGTTGGTTTCCCGCCTCAATTCGGCTTTTCGTGGTGTCTCTGACATAGATTTCCTGCGTATTCGGGCAGAGCCTGGCGTTCAGCCGGTATATTTGGCGGCTGAGCCGGTTTTTTTGCGGATTGCGGGCAGGCGGAAGCACCTGCGCCGCATGCGCCCTGCACATTTCCCTGAACGGTGAAGCCGGGGTTTTGCCCGGCTATAGTGGGACCAGCCTGCGGGCGACGAGGCGGAACAGGTCCTCGTCGGGGCAGGCACTGGACATCATAAAGCGGACCCGGCGGGTGTTCCGCAGGATGATGGCGCCGATCTTCAACAGGCGCAGGCGAATGGTTCCGCACCGGGCGCGGGCCATGCGGGTGCCGGTGAGGCCGATCCGGCGGATGGCTTCCATGAGGGTGTAGGCGAGAGCGGAGAGCAGCAAGCGGAACTGGTTGGGCCACCATTTGTGGCAGCTGGTGCGGTCGGCGAAGAGATCGGGTTGTTTGTTCCTTGATGCGGTTTTCCATCTCGCCGCGGGCGCAGTATCGTTCCTCGTACAGTGCCTGTGCGTTGCCCGGAAGGCTGGTGACGATATAGCGGGGGTTGGCCCCTTTGGCCGAATGCTCGATCCGCGCAATGACCCGGCGTTCGCTGCGCCAGGTGCCGGCGGCGTGGGTAAATTCGCCGAACAGGCGCTGTTTCTCCCCCGACGCCTCAAAGTCCCGGGCCGCCTGGTCCAGCCACGGCTCCGCCAGATCGTTCAGGCGGGCGTTCTTGGCGATGCCGACGACATAGTCCACATCATGCCGGTCGCACCAGTCCAGCATGCGGTGGCGGCAGAAGCCGGAATCCCCGCGCAGGATGATCCGCACCTTCGGCCAGACCCGGCGCAGGCGCCGCACCAGCAGGGCCAGGATCGCCCAGGCGTGTTTGGCGCCGTCGATGTTCGAGGGCCGCAGGTAGCTGACCAGAAGCTGATCGCCACAAAACACATCACAAAACACTTAAAGTGGCAGGAAACAGTCGTGGTCGTAATAGCCCTGAAAGAAACGGCCCTCCTGGTGGCCGTGAACCGCATCGTCGGTGGCGTCGAAGTCGAGGACCAGCTCGTCGGGCGGGTGTTTGCACGAGGCGATGAAGGTCTCCATCAGGACCTCGTGCGCGGCCCGGGCCACCTGGCGGTCGGCCGTGTTCTCGAACCGGCACAACGTCGACGGACTGGCTGGCGGCTGATCCCGATCGGCCGCCGTCTGCAATGCCTGGTCGTGGCGCAGGGCGTCGTGGTCGTTCAGATCCTCGTAACCCAGGGGCAGGCTGTAGATCCGTTGCCGCAGCATATCCCGCAAACTGTGCTCAACCTTGCCCGCCTGCCGGTCGTCGGACAGCCGCCGGGCAAGCGATGCCGTCAATCCCGGCAGGTGATCCGCCCCGCGCAGCAGCAAAACGCCGCCGTTGCTCGTCACATGACCTCCATCGAAGCCGGTGGTTACCCGGCGTTTACGACAGGCTGGAAATTCCAGCTGGTCGGGGGTACAATCTGTCACCGCTAAATCCTTGTGTTTGATCATTTCAAGTAACTGAATCATAACACGAATACGGGATTTAGCGGTACCTGTTCATGAAATATTCGGGCTAGGCGGCGTGAGGAACGACATCTGCAGGTTCACGGCCGTCATGATGCCGAGCCAGACCGGATCGATTGCAACGCCGGGCGCGAACTCCATCTGTAGCAGGGTCGGCCCGACAATGGGCGCGGCGATGAAGATGATCTCTAGGAAGTCGAGAAAAACCCCAGCAAAAAGATCACCAGCATCACGAAGGTGATGGCGCCGACAGCGCCACCCGGGAGATTCAGCAGAAACTCCTCGATCATCTCGTCGATGCCCAATCCCCGGAAGGTCAGCGAGAACGGTTGTGTCTCGAAAGTGGTGGAAGTTATTCGATGGCATCTCCGAGCGGGTTGGTGTTGGGCGCGGTTATGCGGCGAGGTCAAGGATTTCGTCGAGCGGTTGATCGAGGGTTTCCCAGCCACCGACCTTGCGCATCCGGATCTGCCCGGAGGCCATCAGAGCCCGGAACAGCATTGGCGCGGTCTCCGGGGACGACAGCACGGTCTGCGTCTCGATGCGACGTTTGAACTCTTCGTTGAGGCGCTCGATCGCGTTGGTTGTTCTCGCTGATTTCTGAGTCGAGTTCGACTTGTTCGTTCGAAAGTCGATCTGCATTCGGTTCAAAACTATAGTGGTTCCCGATTTCTCCTGGCGATGGGAATTTCGCAATCACTGTTGGATTGCCTTGCTGCAAATCCCAAAGATAATGAATGTTTCCGTTGCTCAGAATAACAAATCGAGCATTTTGCGACCTGGCATATTTCCTCGCCTGCTCTTTTGCGGAGAGTGGATTCTTAGACTCTGATTTCGCTTCAAGGACGATCAGGGGCCTTCCATGGCCATCCAGCAATAGGAAATCCACAAAGCCGTTTGGTGCCTTTTCAAGATCCTCTCCCAGCCCCTCAAGATCGAGGGGGGGGTGAAGCTTTACGTTGGGCTCAAGGACAATGTTTGCCGGGCCCGTGGCGTCATCAAAGAAGCGCCAGCCGGCTTCCTCAAGCAGCCGGTTGATCTTAATTCTCGCTGTCGCTTCTTTTTGGTTCAAGTACGCCGCCCCCCGGACACATCATCACATTCTTCAAACGTTTGTTTCAGTCGGTTGAACAACTTCCTTATGCCGCATGCTCATCGCGTTCGAGATATCGGCGGAGCGCATCACTGACGACGGTGTTGAGGTTGATGCCCCGGCGCTTGGCGTAGAGCATGGCGCGGCGGTGTAGGTCGCGTCCGGGGCGCACGTTGAAGCTGCCCTTGAGGGGCACATCGGGCTTGCGGCCCTCGGCCTCGCAGAGCTCAAGATAATCGTCCACCGCCTCCTGGAACGCCGCTTTGATGCCTTTGGCGTCTTGCCCTTCATAGGTCACCAGGTCGCGGATGAACTCAAGGCGACCGTGCAACACCTCGTCCTCGTTACTGTATTCGACCGATCCGAGATACCCTTTGTATTCCAGCATCGTGCTCATATCAGACCCTCCTCGGTCAGTACCCGCAGCACATCATCGACGACGTACATCTTGACGATGTTGCCGGGGTGCGGCTTGTGCAACGCTATGGTGGGCGCGGTGGCATGAACAAAGCGCCGCCGGGAACCGCCTGTCTTGCCCGTGACGGCCTCGGCATAGTCGAGACCTTCCAGAAGCCTGACGAGCTCGTCCCAGGTAAAGTCTTTCGGCCTGCCCTTCAGTCGGGCAACCAGCTTGTCGCGCCGACTCATACCGCCTCGCCACTCCCATTTTGTTTCTCAGGAATAGTATGGGCATTCGGGCGGGGTATTGCAACCGTTTTCAGTCGCAGTGCACTGGCGTATCACAGGAGATCGATGGGGCTTCCGTCTTCGTCATGCGACACCGCAGGCGGTGCCGGGCTCTTCAGCGCCTGCCGGAGCGGTTCGAGCGCGTCTTTCAGCTCGAAGAGAAGTCCATCCATCTGCCGCAGGGATGAATCATCCTGGGTGGTGGGGGGCAAGGCCATAGCTTCAGCCTGCCTGCAGCGCTTCCGCCTTCTTCGTCAGACGCTGATAACGAGGCAAGGCCCTGGAACGCCATTCCCTGACCCGCCCATCTTCTTGTTCGATACGTGCACGCGGCACGCTGATCTTCTCTGAACCAAATGTTCCAATGATCTCGCAATGATCTCGCAATGATCTCGCGTTCACGGTACCCGTTACGATAGCCCTTCCGGCCCGCGTCCGACCGTCCGTGGCGACAGCGGCCAGGGAGACCCTCAAGCTCTTCTTCAAAAACCGCTTCGATCGTCGATCGAATGTTCGCGCGAAGCCGATCCTCAATCGGATCGTAGCCGTCTTCATGCGCAAGTAGCGAAAAGGCTGAGGTTGCCGTAGTGTTCGTCATGATGTGATCTCCCAAGGCGGCTCCTACCGCCAAGTCGGGCAGTTCAAATGCACCCGGAGATTACGCCAACTTCAAATTTCCACCACTTTCGAGACATAACCAGCGAGAACATCGACGCGCCGATCAGGATGACGAACGCCATCGCCGAGATTCGAGGGTCGAGCGCGTCACCTTTCCTGCGTGAGAACATCGCCAAGGAGGCAGTTGTCTATATCGACGAGGCCAAGCAATACACAGGCCTCGCCAGCGAGTTCGCAGACCACGACTTCACAACCCACAGCAAGGGTGAGTATGTCAGCCGCGAGAACCCACAGGTCCACACCAACCCCGTCAAAGGTTTCTACTACAGTATCTTCAAACGCGGCATGTAAGGGCGCGTATCAGCACTGCGGCAAGCAGCATTTGCACCGCTATGCCGCAGAGTTTGACTTTCGCTACATCATCGCGAGGCGAATGGCGTCAACGATGCTGAAAGGGCTTCTGTGGCGCTGTTGGCCGCTGCCGGAAAGAGAATGCTTTACCGGGACTCATCGGGCGCCTAGAATCTGCGCCAGAGATACAGAAAGTTGAACGCATGGCAACGCCAGAACAAATACCAACCGACCTGACTATCGACCTGGGCGATGATTTATCCCCCAAAGACTTTCTTGCGGCGGCTAGATATTTCATGGGTTATGTCGAGGAAATCACCGAGGCCCAGAAGGGTGACGGGGCAGATGTCAGTTGGACAGTCCGGGTGAGAGAGGGGAGCGCGCTACTTGGCGTAGAACCCAATCAATCTGCATCCGAGTCTAAGCTCGCGATGATCTATGATCAAGCTGAGTCCGGCGCTGTTGCATTGGCGCGAGGGGATATCACGGGCGCAGGACTTTCCAATAAAGCAATAAGACACCTTAAGAACCTTTCTGACTTGACGGCCAAGCACCGAAACGGCAAAGGCGTGAACCTTTGGATAAAGAAGAAACCTGTCGGAATCGGAGTGGGTATTGCTAAATTCGTGCAGGAAGACTGGGATACCGATTATCATGACTTTGGAACGATTGAAGGTCGGCTGGAAGCAATCATGGGTGCTGCGGGATCTTTGAAAATTCGGGTCAAGGATTTCCTGTATCCGAAAGCAATTAACTGTGTCGTGCCGGAAACCATGATTCAAAGCGTCCTTAATAGTTTTCGGAGGCGTGTTGAGATAGAGGGCCGTATTCATTATCGAAAGGATGGCACACCAATCAGTATTGAGGCTCAAGTGATCGAGGTTCTGCCCGAAGACAGTGAATTGCCTTCCGCTGCTGACGTTCGCGGGATCATAGCCTCCGTATGACAATTGAGAGAATATACTGGGATAGCAATTGTTTTTTGAGCCACTTGAGCGCCGAGGATGGAAAGGTCGAGAAGTGTGATGGCGTCCTGCAAAGGGCGGAGCGGGGTGAAGTCATAATTGCTACATCTGCGTTGACTCTGGCGGAAGTTCTATGGATGCGCAACAGGCCCAGATTATCGAAAGACCAGGCGGATCTGGTGCGGGGGGTTTTTCCGGCGCAGCTATATTCGGGTGTATAATGTGTCGCGCAAGATATCTGAATCAGCGCAAACCCTTGTCTGGGAAAATGACATAAAACCGAAGGATGCAATTCACGTTGCAACGGCAATTCATCTTATTTCTAACGTGCTTGAGACGTTTGACCGGCAGTTAATAGGGAAAAGCAGAACTGTAGGAAAACCACTGCTCCTAATCCGGGAGCCACAATCCGCAGAACAGGGGAGTCTTAATCTTGTCAGACAAAAAGAAGACTCAACTTGACCGTTTCAAAGAAACCGCCTGTGAACTGGAAACGGACGACGGCGAAGATCGATTCAGAGGATCGGTTCAACGGAAAGTTGCGCAAAGTTGCTCAGAGCCATACTGGCAATAAAGAAAAAGGTAAAAAATATAGTGGTAAGGCGAACGATGATGGTTGAACCTTATTAATCCTATGGGGCTGTCGAATATATAATCGCCAAAAAGAAGATTGTCCGGCAGCGCGCTGGATCATTGCGGCGCCACCCCGGGCAGTTGTCACGCCGGCTCTGGATTGCCAACCAGCTGCCATCCGGTGGGCCCGAGCGCTTCCAGGGGATGGAAGCGCGCCTTGTATTCCATTTTCGGGCTCCCGGGGACCCAGTATCCGAGATACGCATAGTCGAGACCGCAGGCGAGGCTTCTCTCGACCAACCAGATGATCATGTGGGTACCGAGGCTGCGTCGGGGCATTTTTGGATCGAAGAAGCTGTAGACCGCCGAAAGCCCGTCATTGAGGATATCGACGAGGCAGGCTGCGGCTAGCGTGTCCTCGGCGTCCCTGAATTCGACGATTGATGTCGCAGCCCGGCTGGACATCACCATCGCCGCGTAATCCTTCATTCCCATCCCCGCCATTTCCCCGTCTCCGTGCCGGGAGGAGACATAGCGGTGAAAGAGGGCGTATTGCTCTTCGGTGACAGTGAGTCCGACATCCTTGGCGGCAAGGTCGGCATTCCGGTTCTTGATACGGCGCAGGGAAGGGGTTGGGTGGAAGCCGGTTGCCGAGACGCGCACGGGGATGCAGGCGGTGCAGCCGGAGCATGCGGGCCGGTAGACGATGTGATGACTGCGCCGGAAGCCGGCAAGCGACAGCGTATCGAGGAGCTCGTGGGCGAGCGGGCCGTTGAGCTCGGCAAAGAGCTGCTGCTCCATGCGATCGGGCAGGTAAGGGCAGGGCGCAGGGTTCGAGCGATAGAACCGCGTCAGCTGGCGTGGGAAGCCTTGCGTCGTCATTTGCCCATCTTCTCCGGCATGCTCAACTCATTCAAATGCAACGTGTATTCGCGGCCACGATACAAAGCCTGTCGAACGGAAAACAAACGAAATATTGCGGCAGGTGATCGACCATAACTCATGGCATACCAACCATGATTCATGGCATATATAGACGGGTGGTCCGACGGGCTCCCGCATCCCGGATAGTTCCGGATTCGGGATGCGGCACTGACAAGGCGATGCAGAAGGTTTCGGGCCGGGCCTGAGGGGATACAGCGTGTACTTTGATCTGCGGCTTTGGGGGTTCACCAAGGGGATCCGGTTTCGTATCGGACTCGCCGTGCTGGTGGGATTGGCCGGGGTCCTGCTCGGTATCGCCCGCCTGGCTCTACTCGCCTGGCTGATCGTTGAGGTGTTCGGTGGCACGCTGGTGAGTGAGCTTTTGTGGCCCGCCGCCGGCATCGCTGTGACAATGGTCGCCCGGGGCGGACTTGAATATCTGCGCACCATGGTGGCGCACCGCAACGCCGAGCTGGTGCAGATCCATCTTCGGACCCAGCTGTTCGACAAGATGGATGAGCTTGGTCCCGCCCATTTCGGATTTTCCCGGACCGGCGAGGCCATGGTCGCCATGGTCGACGGCGTCGAACAGCTCGAGGTTTATTTCGGGGAATATCTGCCGCAGCTGTTCATCTCGCTTCTCACCCCAATCGCAATCTTCAGCATTATCAGTTTCTTCGATCTACCGCTGGCCCTGGTGATGCTGGCCGCGGCCCTGGTGACCTTGATTGCGCCTCAGGCGTTCCATCACCTCGACCGCAAGAGCAGCTTCAGACGATCGAGGGCTTACAAGAATTTTGCGGCCGAGTTCCTCGATTCGATTCAGGGGCTGCCGACCCTGAAGGCTTTCGCCCAGAGCACGACCCGAATAGAGCGCCTCCGGATCCGCGCCGACGAGCTGTTCCGCTCCACGATGTGGGTGCTGGCGACCAACTCGTTGTCGCGCGGCATCACCGATACCGGTATCGCCGTCGGCGCCGCCGTTACGCTCGGCTATGGTGCCTTTCGGGTGACGGAAGGGCAGATGGAACTTTCGATCCTGGTCATGCTCCTGATGCTCGGAGTTGAGGTGTTCCGCCCGTTGCGCGACATGCGCGCACTGATGCACAACGGCATGGTTTCCCAGGCCTCGGCCCAGACGCTGTTCGGTTTCTTCGATGCCTCCTCGACGCTGGAGGAGCCACAGGACTGGCCCGGAGATGCACTCGAGCCGACTGTTACCTTCCGGGACGTTCATTTTTCATACCCCGGCGGCCGCGGCACCGTGCATACGGGCATGGATTTCAAGGTCGCCGCCGGCGAACGGGTCGGTATCGTCGGCCGGAGCGGCGCCGGCAAATCCACCATCGTGCGCCTGCTGCTCCGGTTTCACGATCCCGATGCCGGGGAGGTCTGCATCGGCGGTATCGATCTGCGCGCATTGCCGCGCGAGGAGATCTGCCGGCAGGTCGCGGTGGTCAGCCAGGATGTCTACCTGTTCCACGGGACGGTCGAGGACAATCTGCGGATCGGCAAACCGAACGCCACCCAGAGCGACTACGAGAATGCCTGCCGGGCAGCCAACATCCATGACTTCATCGCCAACCTGCCGCAGGGCTACAAGACCGTTGTCGGCGAGCGCGGGATTCGTCTTTCCGGCGGCCAGCGCCAGCGCATCGCGATCGCCCGGGCCCTGCTGAAGGACGCACCGATCCTGGTGCTCGACGAGGCGCTTTCCTCGGTCGATGCAGAAAACGAAGCCGTCATACAGGAGGCTCTCGAGAAGCTGATGGTCGGGCGGACCACCCTGATCCTCGCCCACCGCCTGTCGAGCGTGATCGGCAGCGACCGGATTTTCCTGGTCGAAAACGGACATGTCGCCGAGAGCGGCCGACACCGGGAGCTGATGGACTGCGGTGGTGCCTATGCGCGGTTGATGGCGGCTCAGATCGCCGAGGGCGGCGCCGGGCAGGCAATGCCGGCAGGGGCAGGGGGCGATACCACAACGGCGGATGCCGACGGGCAAAACCGTCCGGTCGATGATTTGGTCGACGCCCTGGTCGACGACCCGGTGGATGGTCCGGCAGAGTTGATCGGAGATCGCCCTGCTGATTCCGACACAGGCATTGTTGCGGCCGAGGGCCTTGGCTGGTTTGAGGCGGCGGCAAAGCTGTTTGGCCATATCGCGCCGCACAAGGGCAAGCTGGCGATAACCTTCACACTCGGAATCACGCGTGTCTTCGCTTTCATCGGGGTCGGGGTGGTCAGCGCCCTCATCGTCCGGGCCGTCAAGACAGGCGAGGGTTTCGAGGATTTCAAGGATCTGCTGGTATGGCTTGCCGTGCTGGCGCCGGTCGCCGGCATCTTCCACTGGTTCGAATCATGGATGGCCCATGACATGGCCTTCCGCCTGCTCGCCGACATGCGCATCGCGTTGTTCCGCAAGCTCGATCAGCTGGCCCCCGCCTACATGGTCCGCCACCGTAGCGGCGACATGGTGGCGATGGCGGCCCACGACGTCGAGATGGTGGAGTACTTCTTTGCTCATACCGTTGCGCCCGCCCTTGTCGCCGTGCTGGTGCCGGGAACCGTCCTCGTGGTGCTGGGTTTCAATGGGCTGATGCTCGCCGTTACCCTCGCACCCTTCCTTCTCGCCGTGGTGGTCAGCCCGTTCCTGATGCGCCGCCGCGTCGATGTGCTGGCCTCGCGCGCCAAGGAGGCGCTCGGCGAACTGAACGCCCATGTGGTGGATACGCTACAGGGTCTGCCGGAACTGACGGCGTTTGCGTATATGTCCGAACGACGCCAGGAATTTCTCGGCCGCCTCACCCGCTATCACGAGATTCGCGAGCCGTTTCTCAGGAATCTTACCCTGCAGACCGTGTTCCTCGATGTTGCAACCGGTCTCGGCGGGCTTGCGGTCGTCGTCACGGGCGCAGTGCTGGCAACAAACGGTGCGCTCGATAATGGTCTGCTACCGCTGTTCTCCCTGCTGGCAATGGCGGCGTTTCTGCCCGTCTCGGAGATCGCTAATGTTGGCCGGCAGCTTGCCGACACCCTGGGGTCGGTGCGGCGTCTGCATGCGGTCGATGCCGAACCCCTGCCGGTGGAGGACGGTATGGGCATGGCCCCGCCGCGGGTTTCTGGCGGCGGTGATATTACGTTTGAGGGGGTGTCGTTCCGCTACGATTCATGGGCTAAGCCGGCACTGGACAATGTGAGTTTTTCCGTACCCTCGGGTGGAACCCTGGCCCTGGTCGGCCCGTCGGGCGCCGGCAAGACAACCAGTGGCCATCTCCTGATGCGGTTCTGGGACCCCACGGAGGGGTCGATCCAGATCGACGGGCACGATCTGCGGCAATTTCCCCTCGACAGCCTCCGGCAACGGGTGGCGCTGGTAGCGCAGGAAACCTTCCTGTTCAACGAATCCCTGCGCGAGAACATCCTGATCGCCAAGCCCAACGCAACCGAAGAGGAGCTCGAGGTGGCGGTCGCCAAAGCCGCGCTTGGCGAGTTTATTGCGGGTTTGCCGGACGGGCTCGATACTGGTGTTGGCGAACGGGGCTTGCGTCTTTCCGGCGGCCAGCGCCAGAGGGTTGCGATCGCCCGGGCGTTTCTGCGCGATGCGCCGGTCCTGATTCTCGATGAGGCAACCTCCCATCTCGACGCCGTCAACGAGGGCGTGGTGCGGGCGGCGCTTGAGGAACTGATGCACGACCGCACGACCATCATCATCGCCCACAGGCTGTCGACGATTCGCAACGTCGACCGCATCGTCGTGCTCAAGGAAGGGCGGATGGCCGAAACCGGTACGCACCGGGATTTGGTTGCAAAGGGCGGACTCTATGCCGGGCTTGTCGGCCGGCAGACGGCGGGTCTGGTCGATCACCCGGTCGCTGTGCCCGCCGTCGCCGCCGTCGAGGCGGTCCCGGCCGGCGAATAGCACCGGTCAGCAACGCCGCGGGCGCTATTGGCAACCGAAAGCGCGAAAAGCTTCGCATCCGGCTGATTTTTCCATCAGCATCGACCGCTCCCATGAGCCCATGAGCCCATGAGTTTGAGTGGCAGCTGCCCGGGCCGTTCCAGCGATTGCACCATCTCAAAAAGTGAGAGGGAGGTCGCAGTCAGGCCACAAACATTCTGGCAGTCGGGAATACAATGGATGCCATGATTTTGATCGCAGTGCGTCTCTCGAAAACCTTGTGTTTCTCCGAACCGGGTGAAAGGGCCGGGAAGTTGGCTAACCCGAATATTTCATGAACAGGCACCGCTAAATCCCGTATTCGTGTTATGATTCAGTTACTTGAAATGATCAAACACAAGGATTCAGCGGTGACAGATTGTACCCCCGATCAGCTGGAATTTCCAACCTGTCGTAAACGCCGGGTAACCACCGGCTTCGATGGAGGTCATGTGACGGGCAACGGCGGCGTTTTGCTGCTGCGCGGGGCGGATCACCTGCCGGGATTGACGGCATCGCTTGCCCGGCGGCTGTCCGACGACCGGCAGGCGGGCAAGGTTGAGCACAGTTTGCGGGATATGCTGCGGCAACGGATCTACAGCCTGCCCCTGGGTTACGAGGACCTGAACGACCACGACGCCCTGCGCCACGACCGGGCCCGGCCGGTTCCTGGCGATCACATCGATGGGGCGGCGTGATTGGAAGTCGTCCAGCTCTTCATGGATACGGCGATTGTCGGCACCCGTCCCATTGAAGGTCTGCCCGTTGATCACCATTACGTTGATTCCCGCGTCAGAAGAAAAGCTCTCCGGCTCGTGCAGTCTCCTGGAGTTGTAGATGAAGAACCGCGCCTTCTTGCCGCAGCCCTCAACGAAATGCCCGGCCGTCATCTCCAGCGACTTCATCTCCAGCGACCTGGCCACGCCTTCGCGGATGGCGATCGACAGCACCATGATACGGCACCATGATGATGAACCTGGACCAGCCATAGAGCTTGTTCATCTCGAAAATGGACTTGATATAACAACAGGTCCTGCCCGTGCCGGTCTCCATCCCGATATTGAGGTTGATGGCCGCGCCGGGTTTGTCGCTGGCTGGCTTCGGTCGGCCATTTTGATCGATGAAAGCGCTTGGGCTTTCCGACAAAGGCAGGTTCTGGCGCTACGGCACCTTGCGGATATTTTCGAGGGCCGCGCTGCACGTGTAGCGCGACAATCCGGGTGAGAGGTGCGCGTCAATCAGGATGAGAATCCTTGGCCGCGACGTTTGTGATGGCGGCGGGCTTTTCCGCCACAATCAAGGTTTTTGTGGGTTTTGATTGTCGCAGAGCGTCAATCCGGTTTGATGTTTGCCGGTGTTGCTCTTTGAGCTTGAGCCTGGCGGCCGGGGCCGTTGGCGTGTTCAGCGGCTTTGCGCCGGTAGCTTTCCACGTTCATCTTGAAGATTGTCGCGTGGTGGACGAGCCTGTCGGCGGCTGCCAGCGTCACTGCCGGATCGGGGAAGATTGCATTCCATTCTCCGAAGGGCTGGTTGGCTGTGATGAGCATGGATCATCGCTTCAAACCCTCAGTGATCCCTTCGTTCCCCGAACACGGCCGCCAGATCAGCGGCATCAAGCACCCGGTCCACCCAGCGATCCAGATCATCAATGCTTCCCGCCGCGATCTGTGCGATCACGGGCTCGGGCAGGGGGCCAAACCGCTTTACCAGCAGGTGCATCAGCAATTTGGCCTCACCTTTGGCTTCACCTTCCGCAAGGCCTTTGGCTTCGCCTTCCGCAAGCCCTTTTTCATGGCCAAGCGCTTCCCCGGCGGCAAGCCCTTTTTCACGGCCAAGCGCTTCCCCGGCGGCAAGCCCCTTGGCTTCGCCTTCTTTTTTCCATGTTTCTGCGAGTGTTCCCATCAGCGCTTTGCCTCCTTCATCGTCTATTCCGTCCAGTACCGCCTCCATGTCCGGCTGCGTCCATTCGTATCGTGCCACAAAATAGCGCAGAACAATACCGGCAAAATTCGTACCAAACGGCAGCCGCCGCAGTATCTCCTCCAGATGTTCGCGCGTCATATCGGAGCGGTGCTTCACGAATTTGAGCACAGCCAATCCTGCCATCACGTGAGGATTATGCGACAGCTCTTCCATCGGGATATTGCCGAGATCATGAACCTCGTAAGTGAACGACGGCACATAGCGCGCCATATCCTCACCCGCATCAAACATCTCTCCGAACACCCGCGGCACATTCCAGGAATGGCTCCCATGGTAGAACACCAGCGGCACGATGACCGGCAGGGCGCGCAACCTTGCCGCCTGTCCATCGCCGTAGCGAAGCCATATCCGCAGCATATATCCAAGGATCTGCAGGGGTGTTGCCGGTTCTGAAACCGACTTGTGTTCCAAAAGCACGTAGGCCAGGGCCGGGCGTCCGCCCTTCAGCGTGATCTCGAACAGCCCGTCGCTGTGCTTCAGGTGGGCATCCTCGTCGACAAAGCTGCCCGCAACGCGCTTGGGCGGTGTGTCCGCCATCTGCGCGCTGACCCGCTCCGGCAGGTAATCGCGCAAAAGGGCTGCCGCGCGGTCCTTGTCGTCAATGATGGCGCGGAACAGCGCATCATGGGTCGGCTTTACCGGTAGGGTCGTGTCCTCATCTTTGCTTGTCACTGGTTATCCCTTCGTCACCGTGTTTCCAACGCGATAGTACGGCCTGAAGACGGCCGGACGTCTTCATGAAATATTCGGGTTAGCTATTTGTCCATCGGCGGCATTTGTGCCGTTGCATTGAACGCGATCGTGGGCCAGGCAAGGGCCAGGGCGGTCGTGATGCGGAAAATGTCAACCGGCATAGGCCAACAGTCGGGGTCACCTCGGTCACCGACGAGACGGCCGATAGCCTCAATCGGAACCCACAGCCGATTCGGTCAGTTGGTTTTGAGGGCTTTTGCGGCCGCGACCGCAAAGTAGGTGAGAATCCCGTCGGCCCCGGCCCGCTTGAAGCCGAGCAGGCTTTCCAGGATTACCGTGTCGTCGAGCCAGCCACGGTCGACCGCACCCTGCAGCATCGCGTATTCGCCAGACACCTGATAGGCGATGGTCGGCATCCCGAAGCGCTCCTTGATGCGGTACAGGATGTCCAGATAAGGCATGCCGGGCTTGACCATCACCATGTCGGCGCCCTCGGCGATGTCGAGCGCGATCTCGCGCAGGGCTTCGTCGGAATTCGCCGGATCCATCTGGTAGGTTTTCTTGTCGCCGGCCAGCATCTCGCCCGAGCCAACCGCATCGCGGAACGGCCCATAAAAACTGGAGGCGTATTTTGCCGCGTAAGCCATGATTCGGGTCTGCTGGAACCCGCTGGCATCGAGTCCCGCGCGGATCGCGCCGATGCGCCCGTCCATCATGTCGGAAGGCGCTACCGTGTCGCAGCCGGCCTCGGCCAGGACCAGGGCCTGGCGGACCAAGGCATCGATGGTTTCGTCGTTGAGGATCTCCTCGCCCGCCATCAGCCCGTCATGGCCGTGGGTGGTGTAGGGATCGAGCGCCACATCGCAGACCACCATTAGCTCGGGCAACGCTGCCTTGACGGCACGCACCGCCGCACAGACGAGGTTGTCGGGATTAAGCGCCTCGCGCCCATCGGTGGTTTTGCGATCGGGATCGGTATAGGGGAAGAAGGCGATCGCCGGGATGCCGAGCGCCTGGGCCTCAGTGGCTGCCCCGACGACGCGGTCGACCGTGTAGCGTACGACGCCGGGCATTGAATCTACGGGGTCAGAGCGATTTTCGCCATCGATGAGAAACATCGGCCAGATCAGGTCGTCGCAGGTGAGGCGGTTTTCCGCGACCAAGCGCCGGACCCCGGGTGCGCTGCGGTTGCGGCGCATGCGGGTTGTCGGGAAACCGGGCGAGGTTTCCCGGTGCTGCCCGGCGTTGCCAGCCGGCGCCAGGGGGGCAACCGGCGTTAAGGGCCGGGTGGGAAAGGATGTGGGGTCTGTGTTCATCCTGTGAGCCTTGCCAGCGGGCCTTGCGAGCCTGGATATCGTGCCGCAGTCGGGAAACCGCAGGGGAAACCGCAGGGGAAACCGCAGGGGAAACCGCAGGGGAAACCGCAGGGGAAACCGCAGTAGGAATGTCAGCGGGATATTAGGTCACCATCGCCGCGCAATCCAGAACCAGCCCGAGACCAGGCCGGATCACGGCGGGACCGATTGAGACCGAAGTTAGGCCTGACCGGCACCGGGTCGGGAATTGGTTTCTCCTGTCTTTATGAGTTGCCTTTTTATTCGGGAAAGGTATATCGCCCGAAGGTGCCTTGCCGCCAATCGGCCGTGTTTATGCGGTCGGAGCTATGGCAGGGTAATTTTTAATGCTACGGTATGCGGGGTTAATCCGCATATTGAGGAGAGAGTCTAATGCACACAAGATTACTCACACTGGTTGCGGCTACGCTCGTTGCCGGACTGGCATTTGCCGGCCCTGCATCGGCGAAGAAATTCATGAACATCGGTTATGCGACGACCGATAAACACCCCTACGGGACGTTCATGAACACGTTCGCCGAGGAGTTCACTAAAGCCACTGGCGGTGAAGTCACCGTCAAAACCCATTGCTGCTTCAAGATGGGCGGCGAGCAGGACATGTTCAAAAAGCTCCAGCTCGGCACCCTCGACGGCACCCTGATCGCCCAGAATAATTCCGGGCCGTTCTATCCGAAGATCGACCTTCTCGTGCTTCCCTACATGTTGCAGAACTACAAGCATGCCATCAGGGTCGTCGACGGTCCCGTTGGACAGAAAATCTGGGGCAACATGCCGGAAGAAGCCGGTGTTCACCTAGTGAAGATTTCGCTGGTGAGTTTCCGCCATATCTACAACACGAAGAAAGCGATCAACAGCATCGAGGACTTCGCGCCGCTCAAGTACCGGGTACCGAAGAACGTCGTGATGGTCGACACTTACAAAGCCTTTGGTTCCGATCCGGTTCCGATGGCGTGGTCGGAGACCTTGACGGCGGTCCAGACCGGCACCGTCGACGGCGGCGATCTTCCGGTCGACGTCATCTATGCGCAGAAGTTCCATGAAGTCGCCAAGCACATTGCGCTGACCGGACACTTTGCGTTGACGCCGCCGTTCTTCGTCAGCGACAAGTTCATGTCCAAGCTGAACGCCACGCAAAAGGAGCAGCTCTATGCCGCTGCCGATCTTGCCGCCGACAAGGCGCGCAAGGAGACGCTGTCGGGCGAGGCTGGGGTCATCGACAAGCTCAAGGCGGCAGGGGTCAAGTTCACCTCCCCGGACACCAAGCCGTTCATCGCTGCTGCAGCCAAGGTTCACAATGCCTTCGCCAAGAAGCGTGGGCAGGAATATGTCGAGCTGATCAAAGCCATCAACGCGGAAGCGAACTGACGCTCCACATTGAGACAACGGAAGCGTGCGGTTGTCTCCACGGACGCTGCACGCAACCCGTCGAACGGCTTTCCGTCGATTATGACGGCAGTTTTATTCGCGGCGGAGCCCAACCGGTTTTCGCCGCCATGATTTGCGTTTATGGCAATACCTGCGCTGGTGTGGCCCGGATGATATTGGTCTAGGCGATTTGAATATGACGCTGGCGACCATCTGGCGATTTCTCGAGCGGCGTTTCGAAGAAGTGATCGCAGGCACCTGTGTCTGCATCATGACGGTGCTCGTCTTCTTCCAGGTCGTGATGCGGTACGTTTTCTCGGCGCCGGTCTCCTGGTCCGACGAAATCGCCGTCTACGCGATGCTGTGGTCGGTCTATTTATCGACGTCCTGGGCGGTGCGCGAGCGCGCCCATATCCGGGTCATGAACTTGATCCACATGTTCCCCGGAAAACTGGAGACGGCGGCCATGATCTTCAGCGATCTGATCTGGTTCTCTTTCAGTGTCTTCCTGACCTGGCAGAGCATCGTGCTCGACTATTCGCTGTGGCAGCTACCCTTCGATTCTCCCGTCCTCGGCATTGCCCAGAAATGGCCCTATCTCTGCCTCGTCTTCGGCTTCGGGCTGATGACGGTACGCCTGATCCAGATCTATTACCGCTGGATCCGCTTCGACGAGCCGCTATTCCCGTCTTCCCATGACCATGGGCCGGAGGAAGACACGGTGGAAGACGCCGCGGAAGACGCGACCTATGTCTGAAGCCCTGATGATGTTTGGCGCCCTGGTGGGCGCAATCGCCCTCGGTGTCCCGATCCCGATCGCGGTCGCGATCGGCACCGTGGTAGGCTATTTCCTGATCGAGTTGCCCTTCGTGGCACTGCCCCAGGCGATGTACACCGGTGTCGAGCCGTTCCCGCTTCTCACCGTGCCGCTGTTCGTGCTCGCCGGCTCCCTGATGGAGCGGGGCGGATTGGCGGTGCGGATCGTTGCCATCGCGCAATCGATGATCGGCAGTTACACGGGAAGCCTCGGCCTGGTTGCTGTGCTGGGCTGCACCTTCTTCGCCGCCCTGTCGGGTTCGGGCCCGGCGACGACCGCAGCGGTCGGCGCGGTGATGATCCCGGCGATGATCCGGCAGCGCTACGATCCGGCTTTCGGCGGCGCCATCGCCGCTTCCGGCGGTGCGCTCGGGAGTCTTATTCCGCCAAGCAACCTGATGATCATCTACGGTATCGTGTCCGATAACTCGATCCCGCGAATGTTCCTCGCCGGCGTGATCCCGGGCATCATTGCCAGCGCCTTGTTGCTGCTGTGCACCTGGATCATCGCCAAGAACCGCGGCTACAGCGGCGGCGACGAGGCCTTCACCTGGACCCAGGTGGGACGCGCCTTGTGGGATGGCAAATGGGCCATCGGTGCCCCGGTCCTGATCCTCGGCGGTATCTACAGCGGTGTTTTCACGCCGACCGAAGCGGCTTCGGTCGCCGTCATCTACGCATTGTTGATCGGCGGCGTTGCCTACCGGGAATTGACTCGGGACGATCTCATCCATTGCCTGAAGATCACGGCGATGATCTCCGGCGCCGTGCTGATCATCGTCGGCCCGGCCAAGGCGTTCGGCGAACTAATGAGCTTGATGGAAGTGCCGGTGCTGATCGGCGAGTTCCTGTCCGGTTTCACCCAGAGCCAGTTCATCCTGCTGATGGTCATCGCGCTGATCCTTATCATTACCGGGATGTTCCTCGAATCGATCGCCCAGATCATTTTGCTGACTCCGCTGATGCTGCCCATCGTGGTGTCAGTCGGCATCGATCCGATCGTGTTTGGCATCCTGATGGTTATCGCCTGTGAGGTCGGGTTCCTGACACCACCTGTCGGCGCCAACCTGTTTGTCGCTGCGCGATTAACCAATCTCGGGATCGATAGAATATCGATCGCGGTGATTCCCTTTGTCATCACCTATATCGTGGTGCTGATCATAATCTCGCTGTTCCCCGACCTGGTCACCTTCCTGCCAGATCTGTTTTACGGTCCGGCTCCGGTCATCGGTTGACAGCGCGGCGCGCACCGCGCCGAATCTTGACGGAATAGCCGTTGCGCCCCTTTATGCCAGCCTGTGCACAGGCCGGGTCTGCAGGCATGTTTGTGGCCAGGCCTGTCATTGTGGCCAGGCCCGTCATTGTGGGCAGTGGACTGAGACAGCCAGAGGTGGCTATGGATTTCGAACTGAGCGAGGAGCAGCGCGCCTTTGCCGATACGGCCCGCGGTTTTGCGGAGGACACGCTCGCACCCAACGCCGCGGAATGGGATGCCAGCGGCATATTCCCCGTCGACGCCCTGCGCGCTGCAGCCGCACTCGGTTTTGGCGGTATCTATTGCGCAGAGGCACACGGGGGCTCCGGGCTGACGCGGCTCGACGCCGCGATCATCTTCGAGGAACTGTCGGCCGGGTGCACTTCGACGGCGGCCTACATCTCGATCCACAACATGGTCTGCTGGATGATCGACCGGCACGGCAGCGACGAGCAGCGCGCCCGCTGGCTGCCGGCGTTGACGCGCATGGAGCATCTCGCGAGCTACTGCCTCACCGAGCCTGGCGCCGGGTCGGATGCGGCCGGGTTGCGCACCTCAGCTCGCCGAGATGGCGACGGTTATGTTCTGAATGGCTCGAAGGCGTTTATTTCCGGCGGTGGTGCGAGCGATGTTTATCTCTGCATGGTGCGGACCGGAGAAGATGGGCCAAAAGGCATCTCCTGCATCGCGGTCGAGAAGGACACACCCGGCCTGAGCTTCGGCAAACCCGAGCACAAAATGGGCTGGAACAGTCAGCCGACCGCGGCCGTCATCTTCGAGGATTGCCGGGTGCCGGTGGCCAACCGCGTCGGCGAGGAGGGGGACGGTTTCTCGATCGCGATGCAGGGGCTCGATGGCGGCCGAATCAATATCTCTGCCTGTTCAATCGGTGCTGCGCGCAAATGCCTCGATCTGGCCCGCACCCACATGCTCGAGCGCCGGCAGTTCGAACAGAAAATCGCGGATTTCCAGGGCCTGCAATTCAAGATTGCCGACATGGCAACAGACCTCGAGGCGGCACGGCTGATGGTGCATCGGGCGGCACTATCCCTCGATACCGGCGACGAAGCCGGAACCTTGCGTTCGGCGATGGCCAAGCGTTTCGCCACCGATGCGGGTTTCCGCATCTGCAACGAGGCGCTCCAGATCCATGGCGGTTATGGCTACATTCGGGAATATCCGATCGAGCGCCATCTCCGGGATGTCAGGGTTCACCAGATTCTCGAGGGCACCAACGAGATCATGCGCGTCATTATCGCGCGCAAGCTTCTCGACGAGGCGCACGGCGGATAATGAAAAACTTTCAGCGGGTGGCGATGTGAGCGAGAGCGAAATTCTGACTGCCATAACGAGCGGCGTTGGCGAGATTACCCTCAACCGTCCCAAGGCCCTGAACGCACTGACTCTCGGGATGGTGCGACAGATCGATCCGCTGCTCGCGGATTGGGCCGAGGATCCCGAGGTGCGGGTGGTGGTCATCCGGGGCGCCGGCGATCGCGCGTTCTGTGCCGGTGGCGATGTGCGGGCCGTCGCCAAGGCGGGATACGGGAGTGCGCTCACCCGCGATTTCTTCCGCGAGGAATATCGCATGAACCGGCGCATCCATAATTACGCCAAACCCTATCTCGCGTTGATGGACGGCATAACCATGGGCGGCGGGGTCGGCCTGTCCGTGCATGGCGGTTTCCGGATCGCCTCGGAGGCAACCATGGTGGCAATGCCCGAGACGGGGATCGGCCTGTTCCCCGATGTCGGCGGAAGCTGGATCATGCCCCGGCTACCCGGTGAGATCGGGATGTACATGTCGATGACTGGGGCGCGGCTCAACCCGGCCGACTGCCTTTATGCCGAACTCTGTGATGCCCATGTGCCGGCCACTTCCCATGAGGCCCTGATCCAGGCCCTGCGCGACGGTGCAGCACCCAACGAGGCGATCGCGGTGCATGCAACCGACCCGGGCCCGTCCGATCTGGCCGGACAGCGGGAGGTCATCGATCGCTGTTTTTCGGCGCCCACGGTTGAGGAGATGATCGAGCGCCTGGAGGCCGAGGGCGGCAAGTGGGTCGAGCATCAGCGCGAATCCATGGCAGCCAAGTCACCAACCAGCATGAAGCTCACGCTGCGCCAGCTGCGTTTAGGCGCGGAACTCGATTTCGACGCCTGCATGGTCATGGAATACCGGATGACCCAGGCCGTCATGGCCGGATGCGATTTCTTCGAGGGTGTGCGCGCCGCACTGGTCGACAAGGATGGCCTGCCGGTTTGGAATCCCGCTACGCTTGGCGGAGTCGATGAGGCTCTGGTCGAACGCCACTTCGAGCCTCTCGGCGCTCAGGATCTCGACTTTCCCGGCTAGACCGGGCCCACAATCCCCGGAACACGATCAGGCACCGGGACACAATCAGGGGAAACACATGGCTAAGATCGGATTTATCGGTATCGGTAACATGGGATTTCCGATGGCACAGAACCTCATTGGTGCCGGCCATGTGGTGAAGGCTTTCGATGTGTCGGGACAGGCCCTAAGCCGCGTTGTCTCCGCGGGTGCCGAACAGGCCTCAGATGTCGCCGATGCGGCGCGCGATGTCGAAACCGTCGTCACCATGCTGCCGGCGGGCCCGCATGTACGCGGGGTTTATGCCGAGGCCGACGGGGTACTCCCCGCTGCCGCCGAGGGAACATTGCTGATCGATGCCTCGACCATCGATGTTGCCACCTCGCGTGCCATGCACGCAGTTGCGGCCGAACAGGGTTTTGATATGCTGGACGCGCCGGTTTCCGGCGGCGTTGTCGGCGCCGAGGCCGGAACCTTGACCTTTATGTGCGGCGGGTCGAATGCCGCCTTCGAGCGGGCGCGGCCGATTCTCGAGGGTATGGGCAAGAACGTCTTCCACGCCGGCGGCCCGGGCGACGGGCAGGGCGTGAAGATCTGCAACAACATGATTCTCGGCAGCACAATGATCGCCGTTGGCGAGGCCATGAACCTGGCCGACGGACTCGGTCTCGACCGCCAGAAACTGTGGGACATCCTGAACACGGCAACCGCCCGCTGTTGGGCGCTGTCGGATTACTGCCCGGCGCCGGGACCGGTCCCGGCGGCACCGTCGAACAACGGTTTCCGACCCGGGTTTACCGGCGGGATGATGCTCAAGGATATGCGGCTGAGCCAGGATGCCTCCATCGACACCGGCGTTCCGACCCCGATGGCGGCCGCGGCAGCCGCGCTCTACAGCATCTACTGCAATGGTGGCGGCGCCGAGGACGATTTCTCCGGCATCATCCGCCTGTTGAGCGGCGAGCTGAACGGCAACAAGAAGGACTAGGTCGGAATCGCAATCAGCGAAGCACGATTAGGGGGTAACACATGGCTAGGATTGGATTTATCGGTATCGGTAACATGGGACTGCCGATGGCGCAGAACCTCATTGGTGCCGGCCATGCGGTGAAGGCTTTCGATGTGTCGGGCCAGGCTCTCAGTCGGATCGTCTCCGCGGGTGCCGAGCAGGCCTCAGATGTCGCCGATGCGGCGCGCGACGTCGAGGCTGTCGTCACCATGCTGCCGGCGGGCCCGCAGGTACGCACGGTCTACGCCGAGGCGGACGGGGTTTTCCCTGCCGCTGGTGAGGGAACGCTACTGATCGATGCCTCGACTATTGACGTTGCCACCTCACGTGCCATGCACGCGGCCGCCGCCGAACAGGGTTTCGATATGCTGGATGCGCCGGTTTCCGGCGGCACGATTGGAGCCGAGGCCGGAACCTTGACCTTCATGTGCGGCGGTTCGGCCGCCGCCTTCGAGCGGGCGCGACCGCTTCTCGAGAATATGGGCAAGAACATCTTCCATGCCGGCGGCCCGGGCGACGGGCAGGGTGTGAAGATCTGCAACAACATGCTTGCCGGCAGTACGATGATCGCCGTTTGCGAGGCCATGAATCTGGCCAAAGGGCTTGGTCTCGACCGCCAGAAACTCTGGGATATCGTGAGCACGGCAACTGGCCGCTGTTGGTCGCTGACGGATTACTGCCCGACGCCGGGGCTGGCTCCGGCAGCAGCGTCGAACAACGACTTTCGGCCCGGCTTTACCGGCGCGATGATGCTCAAGGATATGCGGCTGAGCCAAGATGCCTCCATCGACACCGGTGTGCCCACTCCGATGGCGGCCGCAGCGGCAGCACTCTACAGCATCTACTGCAACGGCGGCGGCGCCGAGGATGATTTCTCCGGCATTATCCGCCTGTTGAGCGGTGAGCTGGACGGCAGCAAAGAGAGCTAGGTCAGTCGTTTGAGCGGCGAGGGCTGATATTTCCCCGGAGTGTAGCGAGGGAAGGCATCGGCAGCACGGTGCTGATGGCGCCGACAATCAGCATGAGGGCCGCGATCTCGATCCAGCCCACTTGCTCATCGAGAATCAGGGCGCTGGCTGTGAGTCCGAGCACGGGCACCGGCAGGATGCCGAGCGTCGCTACCGCTGCGGGCACGATGGCGATCAGGCGTATCCACATGGCAAAGCCGAGAATGTTGCCGATAATCACCACATAGGCGGTTGCCAGAACGCCGATATGCGTCAGGTCGCGGAAGGGATCCTCGGCGGTGATTGCCGCCGCTAGAACCAGGGGGATGCTGCCGATCACGAGCTGCCATCCGGCGAGCGCCATGGGCGCAGTGCGCCAGGGGTGTCGTTTCTGGAGGGCGGCGCCGATGCCCCAACTGGCTGCAGCGGCGCAGATGGCGAGCGGTCCGAGCGGCGTGGTAACGATCACGGCGAGATCCTCGAGGGCGAGAAGGAAAATCGCGAGAATACCGGCAGCCAGTCCGAAGATGCGTTTGGCAGTCAGTTTTTCCTGACCGAGGGCGAGTCCCGCCAGAAAGGCCCAGAGCGGCATGGTGTAGGCGACGATGGAGGCCCGTCCAGCATCCATCAGGGCCAGCCCGATCCCGGTGAACAGGAACCAGCCGGTCACGTTGAACAGGGCGCAAAGACACGCATAGCGCCGCTCGCCCCGGTGCAGGACAGGCCATCCTTCGGAGACACCCGCCCAGAGAAGGACGACACCGGCGCCGAGCGCTGCCGTCAGTGCACGAAAGATGAGGATCGGCATCTCGGAGACGCCGTATTTCAGCGCCGGCCAGCTGCTACCGAAGGCGACGATGATGGTGACGAGAAGAATCCAGCCCAAGGCTGGAATCGGTGGGGTGGTGCCTCCTGTCCCGGGGTCGGCCCCGGTGCCAGTTCCAGCGCGTGCGCTGTCGGTGGGTTCGGGAGGTGGCGGCAGCGATGCGCTACGGTGTCCTTCCGGTCCTTTCTGCATGCAGCGGGCCGGTGGATCCGGTCTCTATGAGGATCGGGATTCGGGCTGTGAGGCGTTCCCGGCCATGGGGCGGTTGCGGCCAAAGCCGCTCCGTTTGGCGAAATCCGATCGTTTCCGAGAATAACTCGGAGCAACCATCGGATAGTCGTGCGGCAGGTTCCATTTCCGGCGGTATTCTTCCGGGGTCATGTTGTAGGCCGTACGCAGATGACGCTTGAGCATTTTCAGCCGGCGACCGTCTTCAAGGCAGATCAGATAATCCGGGGAGATCGACTCGCGGACAGAGATGTCAGATTTCTGCTGCCCGTTCGGCTTCCGGACGCCGGTCACTTGTGTGGCTGGGGCGGTATCGTGCGCCTTGCACAGGGCGGCATGGACCGAAGCGATGAGTGCCGGGAGTTCGGAGGGGGGAACGGAATTTCTGGCGACGTAGGCGGAAACAATACGCGACGTCATGCCGAGCAGATCGTCCCCGGCGTTTATTTTGGTGTCTTTATCCATGCTCCGAGCTTTCTCTGATTCACATATTCGACGCATCGACAGTCCGCTGGAGGGCGGGAGAAATTCGGGCTCACGCTGGTGTGTTGCGCAGTCCCTGCCAATTTCTGCAAAAGACCGGACTCTATTACCGGTTCGGCTTTCTGGCAAGATAACGGCTTCTTGCTAACCGTATCATAACCCGCTGCAACCGTGGCTTTGCACCTTCGGGATCCGGACCCATTGCCGGCATTATGGCCAGTGTTGTGGTTGTTTCCGAACGCAATGCCATATACAGTGTTGTAGCCCTGCCGACCGGGTTTTAATCGCCATTTCCCAGCATGGCGCCGGAAACACTGCCGGAAACACTACGGACAAGACGGATAGCGCCGATGGCCGATCAGACTGTCGCCATTGCTTGCGATCATGCGGGTCTAGAACTCAAGGAGGCACTCAAGACGGTTCTCGAGGAGGCCGGTTGCGTGCCGATGGACCTCGGTGTGCAGGTCTCAACACCGGTTGACTATCCCGACATGGCCCGCGCCCTGTGCGAAGCCGTCAGTGACGGGGCCGCGCCGCGCGGCGTGCTGGTCTGCGGGACGGGGATCGGCATGTCGATTGCCGCCAACAGGTACCCGCAGATCCGCGCCGCCCTCTGTTCGAGCCCGACCGATGCGCGGCTGTCCCGGGCGCATAACGACGCCAACGTGCTGGTGCTGGGGGCCCGCACCACGGGTGCGGAAATCGCCCGCGACTGTCTGCAGGTTTTCCTGGCTACCGGGTTCGAGGGCGGACGACACGGCCGCCGGGTCGACAAGATGTCAGCGGCACCGTCCGGCCAGTCCGGGGGTAAAGACCAATCTGGGGGTAAAGACCAGTCCGAGAGTGGAAGTCGATGAGCAGGGCTGACAGCGCGGGGTTCTTCACCGACAGCCTGATGGAGCGGGATCCGGAGATTCAGCGGGCCATCGACAGCGAGGCGGAGCGCCAGCGCAACGAGATTGAGCTCATCGCATCGGAGAACATCGTCAGTCGCGCCGTGCTTGAGGCCGTCGGCTCGGTGATGACCAACAAATATGCCGAGGGTTATCCGGGCCGCCGCTATTACAGCGGCTGCGAGCACGTCGATATCGCTGAAACGCTCGCCGTCGAGAGAGCTAAGACCCTGTTCGATGTCGGCCATGTGAACGTCCAGCCGCATTCGGGCGCCCAGGCCAACGAGGCCGTCTATCTCGCCCTTCTTGAACCGGGCGACACCTTTATGGGAATGGCTCTCGACCAGGGCGGGCACCTCACCCACGGTTCCAGGGCAAACATGTCGGGCAAGTGGTTCAATCCCGTCCATTACGGTGTGCGCCGGGAAGACGGCATCATCGATTATGACGCGGCGGAAGTGCTGGCACGAGAGACATCCCCGCGCCTGATCATCGCCGGCGCCTCGGCCTATCCGCGGATCATTGATTTCCCCCGGTTTCGTGCGATCGCTGATTCGGTGGGCGCCATGCTGCTCGTCGATATGGCGCATATCGCCGGTTTGGTTGCCGCCGGGGTGCATCCAAGCCCGATCCCGCATGCTGACGTGGTTACTTTCACGACCCACAAAACCCTGCGCGGACCGCGCGGTGGTGCGATCGCCTGCAAGGATCCGGCACTGGGCAAAAAAATCGATTCGGCCGTGTTCCCCGGCTATCAGGGCGGGCCACTGATGCATGTCATCGCTGGTAAGGCGGTGGCCTTCCGCGAGGCACTGCAGCCAGAGTTCAAGATCTATGCCCAGCAGGTCGTCGACAGCGCCTGCGCGCTGGCTGCGGCGCTGGAGGAGAACGGCGTCGATATCGTCAGCGGCGGCACGGACACCCACCTCGTTTTGGTCGATCTGCGCCGGGTCGGCGTGACCGGCCGCGACGCTGAAGAGGCACTGAACCGTTGCGGTCTGACTTGTAACAAGAATTCAGTGCCGTTCGACGAGGCCGGGCCGCGGGTTACATCGGGCGTACGGCTGGGCTCGGCGGCGGCAACGAGCCGCGGCTTCGGTCCGGATCAGTTCCGGGAAGTCGGCAATCTCGTGGCCGGCGTGATCAAGGCCCTGGCCGGCAGCGAGGATGCCAAAACCGGCGATGCAACCATCGAAGCGGCGACGCGGGCCAGAGTTGCCGAGTTGTGCGCGGCGTTTCCTGTCTATCCGACATTGTCCGCCGCCTAGCATAAACAACACGATCAACAATACGATCCGGGAGATTTTTGCATGCGTTGCCCATTTTGCGGCCATGGAGACACCCAGGTCCGGGATTCCCGGCCGACCGAGGAGAACTCGGCAACCCGCCGACGCCGGGCCTGTGTGGCTTGCGGCGCGCGGTTTACCACCTTTGAACGGGTGCAGCTGCGCGACCTGACAGTGATCAAGCGCAGTGGCCAGCGCGAGGCTTTTGACCGCGACAAGCTGGCCCGGTCGATGACCATTGCCCTGCGCAAGCGTCCCGTTGAGCCTGACCGGATGGAGCAGGCGATCAACGGCATCGTGCGCCGGCTTGAGAGTTCCGGCGAGAACGAGATCAAGGTCGATGCGGTCGGGGAGATGGTGATGGAGGCGCTGCACGCGCTCGATGCGGTGGCCTATATTCGCTTCGCCTCGGTCTATCGGAACTTCCGGGAAGCGAAGGATTTCGAGGATTTTATCGTCGGCGAACTCCCAGCCGGAGAGGAATAACCCCGAAGTGGCAGATTCCGGCCCAGCCGGCCATTTGCGCACCGCGCTCACGCTCGGCCGGCGCGGTCTCGGTGCAACCTGGCCCAATCCTGCTGTTGGCTGCGTTATCGTCGATGAAACCGACGGACCCGCACAGGGGCGCATCATCGCCCGGGGCTGGACCGGCGACAGCGGCATACCCCACGCCGAAACAGAAGCACTGGCCCGTGCTGGCGCCGATGCGCGTGGCGCGACGGCTTATGTAACACTCGAACCTTGCACCCATAGCGGCCGCACACCGCCCTGCATTGATGCCTTGATCGCCGCTGGCGTGGACCGGGTCGTCATCGCACTTACCGACCCCGATCCGCGGATGCAGGGCCGCGGCATCGCTGCGCTCGAAGCGGCCGGGATTACCGTTCTCGTTGCAGACGGTGCGTCGGCCGCAGAGGCGGCACGGGATCATGCTGGCCATGTCATGCGCCAGCGCGCCGGAAGGCCGCTCGTGACCCTGAAGACGGCAACCACTCTCGATGGCCGAATCGCCGTTGCTGGCGGTGAAAGCCAGTGGATCACTGGCCCCGCAGCACGCCGGCGCGGCCATTTGATGCGGGCCGAACACGATGCCGTGATGATCGGGATCGGCACTGCGCACGCGGACGACCCGCAGTTGACCTGCCGTCTGCCTGGTCTGGAAGCGCGTTCTCCGGTTCGTATTGTCATCGATCCGCGTCTGGAGTTGCCACTCGATGGCAAGCTGGCTACCGGCGACGGCCCGCCCGTCTGGCTGGTGGCATCGGCAGAAGCGGCAAAGGCGGGAAAGGACCGCGTGGCGGCCTGCAGGGCGGCTGGGTTGTGCGTGATCGAAGCCATCGCGGCCGGCGATGGGCAGCTGGCGATGAGCGATGTGCTACGCCAGCTTGGTGGAAAGGGATTGACCCGGGTACTGGTCGAGGGCGGCAGTGGTCTTTCTGCAGGGCTGATGCGCGAGCGGCTGGTCGATCGCATTGCATGGTTCCGGGCATCAACCGTTGCCGGGGGCGACGGGCTGGCTGCCGTCGGGGCGGTCGGGATCGATCGTTTGCGCGACATGCCTCGGTTCGAAAGACTCAGCCTTGAGAAGTTTGGCGAGGATGTGCTTGAGATTTTCGAGCGGATCGATGACACCTGAACGAACGCTTGGTAAGGATACTTGGGCGGCGTGCGGCCAATCCGGTTTGGGGCCGATCAAAAAGAAGAGGTCACGTAGTGTTTTCGGGGCTTGTCGCCGATCTTGGATCTATGAAAAGCGTGGCCTTTGGCGATGCCGGGGCGTGGGTGGAGATCGCAACCGGTCTCGATATCTCGGCGATCGGTATCGGCGATTCCATTGCCTGTTCCGGCGTCTGCCTGACGGTCACGGAAACCAGCGACGGCCGGTTTGCGGCCGATATTTCCAGGGAAACTCTCGATAGCACGACGCTCGGAGATTGGCGCGAGGGCGCGCAGGTCAATCTCGAGAAATCGCTGCGCATGGGCGACGAGATCGGCGGCCATCTGGTGTCCGGCCATGTCGACGGCGTGGCGGAGGTCGTCGAAACCCGGGTGGAGGGTGACAGCGTGCGTTTTGTCTTCGAACCACCGGCGAAACTGGCCGGATACATCGCATCGAAAGGGTCCGTTGCCCTCGATGGGGTGTCGCTGACGGTCAACGAGGTCACCGACAGACGCTTTGGCGTTAACATCATTTCGCATACGGCGCGCATGACGACTTTCGGCTCTCTTGAGGTCGGCAGCAGGGTCAATATTGAGATTGACATGCTGGCTCGCTATATTGAACGCATTCTGGAAGTGCGGAAGGGCTGACCGTATGGTTGCCGATATCACGGGGTTGCGGACCGTGTCTGCCGCGAATCTCACCGAATCGTCCGGGGACACCGATTTTCTTTCCCCCGTCGAGGAGATCATCGACGAGGCGCGCAATGGCCGGATGTTCATCCTTGTCGACGATGAGGAGCGGGAAAACGAGGGCGACCTCGTCATCCCCGCACAGTTTGCGACTCCCGAGGCCGTCAATTTCATGGCCAAGCATGGCCGTGGCCTGATCTGTCTGGCCATGGACCCGGACCGCATCAACCATCTTGGCCTCAAGCTAATGTCCGGTGAGAACGAAAGTCGCCACAGCACCGCCTTCACGGTTTCAATCGAGGCTCGGGAAGGCGTCACCACGGGCATCTCGGCGCCCGACCGGGCGCGGACGATCGCCGTGGCCATCGACGCCACAACCGACGCCGCCGACATCGTCTCGCCAGGACACGTCTTCCCGCTTGCTGCGCGCGAGGGCGGCGTCCTCGTGCGCGCCGGGCACACCGAGGCCGCGGTCGATATCGCCCGGCTCGCCGGGCTGAACCCGTCCGGTGTCATCTGCGAGATCATGAAAGAGGACGGCACCATGGCGCGGTTGCCGGACCTCGTTCCACTGGCCCAGTTTCACAACCTCAAGATCGGCGCGATCGCCGATCTGATCGCCTATCGCCGCCGTCACGATCGCACCGTCGAGCGACTTGACGACACGGTGTTTGACAGCCGCCATGGCGGCAAGTTTCGGATGTCTGTCTATATCAACAAGGCCGAATACGCCGAGCATATCGCGCTGGTGAAGGGCGACGTCTCCCATGGCGGGCCGGTGATGGTGCGCATGCACGCCTTCAACATACTCGACGATCTGTTCTCCGATACCAACAGTTCGCGGGCCGGCGATCTTCACCGTTCCATGGAAATGATTGGCGAGGCCGGGCGGGGCATTGTCGTTCTCATACGCGAGCCCCGACGCACTTACCTCACCGATTTTATCCGTCGCCGTAACGCTGCGGCCGCACAGCGTACGGTTGCAGCGGATGATGCCGCAGCCGTCAAGGCGGAAGAGCGGCGGGAGCGGGGCCCGCTGCGCGATTACGGGGTTGGCGCCCAGATACTGCTTGATCTCGGCGTATCCAAAATGATCCTGCTTTCGAATTCTCCAAAGCAGATTGTCGGACTCGACGGTTACGGACTGACCGTCGTCGAGAGCCGGCCGATCGTCTGAACCGGACCGGCGCCGCCCAATGAACGAGTCGGAGAACGGATCCGGGAATAGATCCGGCACCGCGCCGCACGTCATGATCGTCGAGGCGCGGTTCTACGATGACATTGCCGATGCGCTCGTGCAGGGCGCGACCAAGGCGCTGGCGGAAGCCGGTGCAACCTTTGACCGGTTTGCGGTGCCGGGCACCTTCGAAATTCCAGCCGCCATTTCGATGGCGGCGCGCCGTCGCTTCCGCCGCTGGGGGCGCGATGCATCTGGTGATGGGGTACCGGTGATCCCACCGGACATGCCGCCGCGCTATGACGGCTACATTGCCCTTGGATGCGTGATCCGTGGCGAGACGAGCCATTATGATTATGTCTGCGGGGAGAGCGCCCGCGGGCTGATGGATCTTTCGGTGCGCCGTGGCCTTGCCATCGGCTTTGGCATTCTGACCTGCGAAAACCGGGACCAGGCATGGGCCCGGGCCGCTGTCGACCAAGGTAACAAGGGTGCGGATGCGGCCCGGGCCGGCCTCGCCATGATGGCGCTGCGCCGCACGCTCGATCCTCGACTCCGTTCGGGCATGTCTCGGAACAAAGAGGGTGTCCCGGTACGGTCAGGCAGATGACACCGGAATCCCGGCCGGAATCCCGGCCGCAATCCCGGCCGCAATCCCGCCCGGGCCTGGCATCCCGTCGCCGTGCCGCGCGGATCGTCGCTGTCCAGGCACTGTACCAGATTGCTCTGTCCGGCGTGCAACCTGAACGGGCAATCGACGATGTGCTGAGAATCGACGCACCCGAAAGTGAGCGCGAAGAAACCCCGATCGACTCGGATCTTCTTCACGACATCGTGGTTGGTGTGACCGCAGAGACGATCCCACTCGATGAGACCATCGCGACCGCCATTGCTCGCGGCCGGCGCCTCGAGGAGATCGAGGTGTTGTTGCGGCTCATCCTGCGGTCCGGATGCTGGGAGCTGATGCAGCGCCGGGAGACCGATCCGCCAGTGATCATCAAGGAATATGTCGCCGTCGCCTCGGCTTTCTTCAGCGGCCCCGAGCCGGGATTTATCAACGGCGTTTTGGACCGGTTGGCCCGCGATGTGCGCGGACCGAAGCCGGACGGAGACGGCCCGGGGAATAAAAACGGATCCGACGACGAAACCAGACCGGGAAAGGACGGCAATGGATAGTCGGGAGGGTGAATTCGCCCGGATTGCGCACTTTTTCGCACCGCTTGCTGCCTCCCGGCCCGACGCCCTGGGGTTGCGCGACGACACGGCCTTGATGTGGGTCCCTGGCGCAGAAGAGAGGATCGCCGCGACAGTCGATACCATCGTCGCCGGCGTTCATTTCATCGGTGACGAGGCACCGGGGCTGATCGCGCGCAAGTTGCTCCGGGTTAATTTATCCGATCTCGCGGCGATGGGGGCGAGGCCATCGGCTTACATGCTCTCTATGGCGTTGCCTGAAGCGATCTCTGATGACTGGCTCGGGGCATTCACCGCCGGCCTGGCCCAGGACCAGAATCTCTATGGAATTGGGCTGATCGGCGGGGATTCGGTAACGACTCCGGGCCCCCTGACGCTGACTGTCGCCGCTTATGGGCTGGTCCCCGAAAACCGTGCGCTCAGGCGCGACGGAGCGCGGCCGGGAGACGGGGTCTATGCGAGCGGCACGATTGGCGATGCGGCGCTTGGCTTGCAATGCCTGCGCGGTGAGCTGTCCGGGTTGGCCGGGGATGCCCGTGACGGCCTTGTTGCGCGCTACCGGCTACCGGAGCCGCGTGTCGAGCTAGGCCTGGCACTGCGTGCTGTGGCCACCGCAGCAATCGACGTTTCCGATGGCCTGGCAGCCGATCTGGGCCATATCGCTGCCGCTTCCGGGGTTGCCATTACCATCGAGGCGGGGGCCGTCCCGCTGTCGCCGCCGGCGCAGACGGCGCTGGAAGGAGTCCCGGGATTGATCGAGACAGTGCTGACCGGTGGCGATGATTATGAGCTGGCTTTCACGCTTCCGCCCGAGTCGGTCATGGCGCTCGATGCGGCGTCCGAAAACACCCCGATAACTCGTATCGGCGCGGTGTCCGAAGGCACCGGGGTTGTGATGCTTGACCCGGCCGGAATACCTGTGGAATTGGCCCGCATGGGCTTTTCTCACCCTGTTTCCTAAGCTCCGCCGGCCTTGCCGCCTCGTGGCAATGTGTCTATCGTAGGGGCTACTCGGGTGACCGGGATTCGTGGTTTCACAGCGGAGCAGGATCCGATGGCAGTTCCAAAGAGGAAAGTGTCCCCGTCAAGGCGGGGCAATCGTCGCGCCCATGATTCCCTGAAGCCTCAGGCGCATATTGAATGTGACAACTGCGGGGAACGGAAGCGGCCTCACCATGTTTGCCCCGCATGTGGCTTCTATAGCGGTCGCGCGGTGGTGGCCAAAAACCCGGCTTGATTGCCTCCTCGTGGCTTTTTCATGAGTGCTGATAATCTTGTTATAGCGCTCGACGCGATGGGAGGGGATGACGCTCCCGGTGTCGTGATCGAGGGTGCCGAGATTGCGCGTGAGCGGCATCCGGACATCCGCTTTCTGATGTTTGGCGACGAGGCGCTGATTTCGCCGATGGTCGAGCAGCATCCCGTGCTTGCCGCCTGCACCGAGATCCGCCATGCCAGCGAGATCGTCCGCAACGACGACAAGCCGTCTGTTGCCCTGCGTTCGGCCCGTAATTCCAGCATGCGCCTCGCCATCGATGCCGTCAGGGACGGAGACGCGCATTGCGTGATTTCGGCAGGCAATACCGGCGCGCTCATGGCAATCTCGAAAATGGTTCTGAAGATGCTGCCCGGGATAGAGAGACCGGCCATTACGGGGCTTTATCCGACCATGAAGGGTGAGAGCTGCATGCTCGACCTTGGCGCCAACGTGCAATGCAGCGCCCAGAACCTGGTTGAGTTTGCCGTCATGGGGGAGGCCTTCGCGCGGTCGGTCCTGGGCATGGAGAAGCCGACCATCGGACTTCTCAACGTCGGCGTTGAGGACATGAAGGGGCACGAGGAAATCCGTGAGGCGGCGACAGTTCTCGGTGCGGCGAATCTACCGATCGAATTCAAGGGCTTCGTTGAAGGCGACGACATCACCGCAGGCACCGTCGATGTCGTGGTCACCGATGGCTTCACCGGCAATATCGCACTGAAGGCGCTCGAGGGAACAACGGTCCTGTGTCTTCATTTCCTCAGGGAAAGCTTCAAGAGCAGCCCCATAGCCGTTATCGGCCAGCTGTTCTCGCGTCGGGCGATGAACAAGCTGAAGGTGCGTATCGATCCCCGACGCTACAACGGAGCGATTATGCTGGGCCTGAACGGCATCGTTATCAAAAGCCATGGCGGAACCGATGCCTTCGGCCTCGCCAATGCGATTGGAGTCGGTGTCGATCTCATCCACAACGGCTGCATCCCCAGGATGCGCGAGGATTTCGACAAACTCAGGGCCAACGGCAACAACTTCAAGTCTGGTAGCTACCTCAAGCCCGAGGGCGACGACAAGGTGGCGGCCTGATTGGATGCGGCGCTCCCGAATCACCGGCTTTGGCGCCTATATGCCCGATTGCGTGCTCTCCAATGACGATCTCGCGCAGCGCATGGACACCACCGACGAGTGGATTCGCCAGCGCACGGGTATTGGCCAGCGCCACATCGCGGCGGAAGGCGAGCTGACATCAGACATTGCTGAAAAGGCATCTCGTGCAGCCCTCGACTCGGCGGGAGTCAGCGCCGAGGATATGGATCTGATCATTCTTGCAACGGCAACGCCGGACAACACCTTTCCGGCGACGGCGACCCGCGTCCAGGCGCACCTTGGCGCAAACAGCGGTTGTGTCGCATTCGATCTGCAGGCGGTGTGCAGCGGTTTCATCTTCGCCCTTGCCACGGCCGACAACATGCTCCGCCTCGGCCAGGCGAAAACGGCTCTGGTGATCGGCGCCGAGGTGTTCAGCCGTATCCTCGACTGGGAAGATCGCTCGACCTGCGTTCTGTTTGGCGACGGTGCGGGAGCCATCGTGCTGCAGGCGGGCGAGGGCGATGAGGACGACGCGGGCGTGCTGTCGACGCACATTCACTCCGATGGCCGTTTTTACGACATGCTGTATGTCGATGGCGGCCCCGGCTCGACGGGAAAGGCTGGCTATCTGCGCATGGACGGGCGGGAGGTTTTCCGCCACGCCGTGGAACGCATGTCGGAAAGCGTCGAGATTGTGCTCAAGGACAGCGGATGCAGCATCGACGATATCGACTGGTTCGTCCCGCATCAGGCCAACAGCCGCATCATGACCGGTGTGGCCAAACGACTGGGCCTTGCCGAAGAACGCGTCGTATCGACAGTCGAAAGCCAGGCAAACACCTCGGCCGCCACGATTCCGTTAGCCCTGGCGGTAGCGAAGGAAGACGGGCGATTGCGTCCCGGAAATCTTGTGGCGCTCTCGGCCCTGGGTGGTGGCTTTGCCTGGGGAGCGGCCCTGGTGAGGTTGTAGGGGGCGCTCGATCGGGCGCTCAGAAAGCATGTACCTTCATGGCGAAGCAGAAAACACTGACACGTGCCGATCTCGCTGAAATGGTCTACCACCGCATCGGCCTGTCGCGCACCGAATCCAGCAGGTTGGTTAATCTGGTTCTGGAAGAGATCCTCGACGCGCTGGTGGAAGATCAGCACGTCAAGCTTTCCTCCTTCGGAATCTTCCGGGTGCACAAGAAAAATCGGCGCATGGGACGAAACCCGAAGACGGGTGAAAACTTTCCGATCGCGCCCCGCCGCGTTATTTCCTTCCGGGCCAGCAATATCCTGAGAAACAAGGTGTATCGCGGGTTTCTGCGTCGGACGGAGGCCCCGAATGTTCCTGAAGCCGGGGATTCCGGATCGGCCGGAAACCGCGGGTAGCCTGCGATGCAGGGCGATACATCGGGCAAGTCCGAGGATGCCTACCGCACCATCAGCGAGGTCTCCGAGGCGCTGAAGGTGCCCCAGCATGTGCTACGGTTCTGGGAGAGCAAGTTTCGGCAGATTCGCCCCATCAAGGGCAAGGGTGGCCGGCGAAGCTACCGGCCGGAAGACGTCCGGGTCCTGCGGGATATACAGGATCGTCTCTACAACCAGGGCTATACCATCAAGGGCGTGCAGAAACAGCTGGCCAAAGGCAAGGCGGATAATCGATCTTCGTCACAAGGCGGCACAGGAATGCCTGCGGTCTCGGAGGCTCTTGCCTCGGAGGACGTTCTGTCCGAACTCCGGGATATCCGGAAACTTCTTGATCCACCCTCGGGCTCGGGTTAGCGTTCGGCGGGTCGGGAGCAGGACCTCGGCGGAGGTGGAAAGTTGACATTCCCGCCCATGGCCTGAAGCTTTGTCATTCTGATCCCGTCCGTGAAGTGGTGCGGACAGTGTCGGGAAGAATGCGGACCGGCATCCTGAAGCCGGTGGTTCGGAGCGTGGCGCAGTCTGGTAGCGCACTACACTGGGGGTGTAGGGGTCGCCGGTTCGAGTCCGGCCGCTCCGACCAAATCCGCAAAATCTGAAAACTGGATCCCGCCGAGCCCTGGATGCAGCCCGGGTGAACTCCGGGTGAATCCTGGCGTGATATCCGGTAAGGCAGCACCTGTCATCGCTGGCCAAAGACTGTGCGGCTCCTTGTTCTCAAGGCGCCGTCGCTGCCTTTTGCGCTCCGACGCTCACCCTGGCGTGGTGCCCCGCGGTATCTCAAGGTATCTCGCGGTACCCAGCTTGGCCTTCTCCAAACCAATGATTTCAGGGTGTTGTCCCGCTTTCGGGAAAGTTTTTCGGATTTTTCCTTGTGGGCTTATTGCTTCAGTTAATCTATAGGTATATTTATAATTCTAAGAATTATAAATATACCTATAGAAGGCAGGGCGGGAGACCCAATCCATGGCCGCGGAGCACAAACCGGAACCACTGATCGAAGGCAAAAGTATCCATGCCTATGTCACCGAACACATCATCTCCGAGCTTGAGGCCGGCGTGAATCCATGGGTGAAGCCGTGGAATACCGATGCTGCCGTGCAGGCACCGCTGAATGCGCGATTCACGCCCTACGGGTTCTACAACGCGATATTGCTCGGGATGGTGGGGCGCTCGCGCGGCTACCGGAGTCGCATCTGGATGACCGAAAATCGGGCACGGAGTTTCGGGGGACGCGTGCGCCTCGACGAGATCCCCACACCGATTCGGTCGATGTTCCGGTTCTCGATCCAGAAACAGGGCGCCGGGAGCAAGGGGCCGGCACCGACCTCAGCCGCCGTTCCCGGATCAACCGGGTGGGGTGGCGACAGCGTATGGGGATGCGGTACGCGGATATGGATGGTCTACAACTGTTGCCAGATTGAAGGGTTACCGGCGAAGTTTCTGAGCGAGGGTTGCAGGCTTGTCCCTCGCGACGGTGGCGACTGGATTCCGAATAAGAAGAAATTCGCAGAGTGCCGTCGCTTCTTCGACGCGGCGGGTGGGCATGTCGTCGATGGCGACGGCGAGGCCTATTTCAGCTGGAATACCGACAATATCGGTATCCCGCCGGCGTACAGTTTCGATACCGAGGAGAGCTACTGGGCGACTCTGGCTCACGAATACATCCACTGGACGGGCCACCATTCGCGTTTGAATCGCCCGTTCACCCGCAAGCGGACCCAGAAGGAGTATGCCCGTGAAGAGCTTGTGGCCGAGATCGGCTCGGCATTTCTTTGCCAGCTTCTCGGTATCACATCGGAAATCCGCGAGGATCACGCAGCCTATATCGAGTGCTGGCTACAGGTTCTGAAGCAGGACAGTCGGGCGGTCCTCAAGGCAGCGACAGCCGCGCAACAGGCCGTGGATTTTCTTGTCGACGCTGCGGGCTGCACGTTCCTGCCATGTCCGGGGCGGGCGAAAACCCTGGCCGGGGAAACCTCGGTGGAAACGGCTGTCGTTGGCGAGCAGCGCGACTTTTTTGCCGGCGGGCAGCTCGTCCTGGGGCTATGACCACTATTCAGGGGGTCGCTATTTGGTCGGTATCTTTCTGCAAGGCGGCAGCGACCTCGGGCGTATTTAGCAGGACGATCTGCTTGCGCTCGGGCGAACGCCCCTCGAAGTCGAGAGACAATCCCAGGCGCTCGAGAAAATAATGCAGGAAGGCCCGTCGCACGGCGATTTCCCTGCGTCCATCCTCTATCTCGTAATCATGGGCGATCGCCGCCTTCTGACCCTCAGAGAGATCCGGGTGCGGGCCGATCACGACCGTCGCCGTCTCGAACCAGGCATTGTCGGTGTTGCCGGGGGTCGCATTCGCCTGAGAGGGGCGCGTGGACAGGATGCGCGCGAGCACGAAATCCCTGAAGGTCTCTCGCGTATGGCAGAAGGCGCGCGTATGCCAGCGCAGCCCGTCGAATCCGAGGGCATGCGGAGAGATTGTGCGCCAGCCGGGAGAGACGCGGGACATCGATTGGTAGAGAATTTCCAGCGCTGTCGAGTTGTTGACGGCGCGAACAACCGTCTTCAGCACCACCGGGTCGACGACCCGGCCGGGCATCTCCACCGTCTGGTGGTCGGGCAATCTCGACATCCAGGTGTTTTCCCGGCGCAACATGCCGGTGCCGATCATGGCGACTTGTGAGAGATAGCGGCCGGTATTGGCGACGTTGTAGAGCGGTTTGAATCCGGAGGTCGCCCGGTACTGCTTGACGCTCATGTCGTAGGCCATATTGCCCGGTGCAGAGGCGCGATAGCGGCTGAAATCGGCCGAGGCCTGCGGAACCGAGATATCGAAATGCGCGATCAGGTCACTGCGATTGATATGGCCTTCCCAGAACAGCCGATGGTCGATGAACTCCAGGCGCTGTTCGACGCTCCAGCGCAGGGCTGTGGAGCGTGGTTTTCGGGTTCGGGGGCGCGGCGTGTCGTCCATGTCAGGGTTTTACAGATGCGAGGGGTATCGGAGATAGCGTATAAAAATCATCCCTATTTACTCCTCCCTGTCAATATCTCCGAGCTGACGGCATTCCTGTCGACCTTGAGGTCTCCCTCCGGAATCCCGAGCCGTGCGCTCAGGCAGCAATCCCGATATAAACCTCCCCGCTTTTCATTGCGTTCTGCACGTGCTGAAAGCGGTGTGAGGACACAGGGGGGAGACGGGTGGATATGGGCGAGGCGTGCTTTCTTTACGTGACCGCCGGGGACGACGGGGAAGCCCGGCGGATCGCCGCGGCGCTCGTCGAGGAGAGACTCGCGGCTTGCGTCAACATCCACGCGCCGATCACCTCGATCTATCGCTGGGAGGGTACCCTGCAGCAGGATGAGGAAATCGTTCTGATCGTGAAGACCAGGCGCGATGCGGTCGCGCGGGCAACGGAAAGAATCCTGGCTTTGCACAGCTATGACTGCCCCTGCGTCGTCTCGTTGCCGATCGAGGACGGACACCGTTCATTCATCGACTGGATCCTGGAAGAAACCGCCGATGCGCTGCCGCACGCCGGAAGTTCAGCCTGAGTGCCCCGCGGGTGAGGCCGGGGAAACGGTGGAGCTGGAAGTGAAAGACACAAGGAGAGCGCCGTGGCTTCGGTGATGACCTTTGCGGGCAAGACGCCCCAGATCGACGATTCGGTGTTTCTGGCGTCCAGCGCGGTTGTGATCGGCGATGTCGTTCTGGGGAAAAATGCCAGCGTCTGGTACGGCGCGGTGCTGCGCGGCGATCAAGGGTTCATCCATGTCGGCGCCGGCACGAACATCCAGGACAACGTGGTTATCCACGCGGATACCGAAGAGGGGACGGTTCTCGCCGACAGGGTGACCGTCGGCCACGGTGCGGTTCTGCACGATGTGCATGTTGGCGCGGGGTCGGTGATCGGGATGAACGCCACCCTGTTGCACGGGGCGCGGATCGGCGAAGAGTGCATGATCGGCGCCGGCGCTGTTCTGCGCGAATCCTTCGAGGTTCCGGCACGTTCCGTCGTCGTTGGAATCCCGGGCCGGGTCGTCAAGAAGCTTGAGGGCAGTGCCGCGAAATGGCTCGAGGCCTCCTGGGAGGAGTATGTCGAACTCGTCGAGCGGTACCGGGAGAGCGGTATCGCCTGAATCGGGAAGGCGGCCTTACCGGCTGCCTGACTCCGAGATTCCCCCGAAACACTCGGTTGGGTATTTCGGGGGAGGGTCCCAGTTCGGGAAGGCCTCAGTTCGGGAAGGTCTCAGGCGGCCTTCGATATGGCCGGAATTTTCCCCAGCGCCTGGGTGAGGTCGCCGATGATGTCGTCGATGGTTTCGATCCCGATCGAAAGCCTGACGGTGTTTGCAGACGCTCCAGCGGCATCGAGCTGATCCTCGGTGAGCTGGCTGTGCGTGGTCGAGGCCGGGTGGATGATCAGCGAGCGCGTATCTCCGACATTCGCGAGGTGGCTGAACAGCTCGCAGCCTTCGACCATCGAGATGCAGGCCTCATAGCCGCCATGCAGCGAGAAGGTGAGCACCGCACCGGCTCCGTTGGGAAGATATTTCTTGGCCAAACCGTGATAGGGGTCTGACTCAAGCCCGGCATAGGAGACCGAGGCAATCGCCGGATGTTTCTGGAGGAATTCCGCGACGGCCTGGGTGTTCTGGCAGTGCTTCTCCATCCGCAGCGTCAGGGTCTCGGTGCCGAGCATGGTCAGCCAGGCGTTGAACGGGGACTGGCTGGAGCCGAGATCCCGCAGGCCGACGGCGTGCCCGTGCATGATGTAGGCGAGGTTGCCGAAGGTCTCGGCGAACACCAGGCCGTGATACTCGGCCGAGGGTTGCGTGAGGCTCGGGAACTTGTCACTCGCCGCCCAGTCGAAATTACCGGAATCGACGATGCAGCCACCGATTGCGGTGCCGTTTCCGCTCAGGAACTTGGTCGTCGAATGCACGACGATGTCGGCTCCGTGCGTAAGCGGCTTGCACAAGGCGGGCGTAGCCAGAGTGTTGTCAACGATCAGCGGGACGCCGATCTCATGTGCAACCTTGGCGATCGCCGCAATGTCGGTGACGATGCCGCCGGGATTGGCCAGACTCTCGATGAACACAGCCCTGGTCCGGTCGGTCGCCGCCTTGCGGAAGTTCTCGGGATCAGAGGGATCGACGAAGGTCGTATTCCAGCCGAATTTCTTGTAGCTGTTGCCCATCTGGTTGATCGACCCGCCATAGAGCTTGTCGGCGGCGATAATCTCGTCTCCCGGCTGCATCAGCGGGAAGAAGGCGAGGATCTGGGCTGCGTGCCCCGAGGAGGTGAGGACCGTGCCGACACCCTCTTCAAGGGCCGCCAGGCGTTCGCCCAGCGCGGCGCAGTTGGGGTTGGTCAGGCGGCTGTAGATAAAGCCGGGCTGCTGAAGGCTGAACAACGATGCCGCGTGATCGACGTCATCGAACACGAAGGACGCTGTCTGGTAGATGGGAAACTGCCGGGCACCGGTTCCCGCATCGGGTGGTGTTCCTGCATGCACCGAAACAGTTTCGAAGCCATGATTCTGGTTTGTCATTGTTAGTATTTCCTTGTGGTTGACGGGCTGTCAGGTCAACCCTTAGGGCTTTAGAAGCTTTGTTGCTTTTTCCGTTTGCTGGACAGAACGTGCGAGTTGAAGCCGTTCCAGCCAAGTTCACCGTTCAGACGCGCGTACTCGATTTTTGGACATCGGTCCATGACTACAGAGCACCCGGCCTCCTCGGCACGGGCTGCTGCTGCGTCATTACGCACACCAAGCTGCATCCAGACGGTTTTGGCGCCGATTCGCACTGCATCGTCAGTGATCGGACCGGCAGCGTCAGAGTTGCGGAAAATATCAACCATGTCAACGGGTTCTTGCAGATCGTCGAGTCCTGCGAGCACAGTTTCGCCGAGCACGATCTCGCCGGCAGAGCCGGGGCTTACGGGAATGACCCGAAAACCCTTTTTCTGAAGATACTTCATGGCGAAGTAGCTCGGTCGCTTCCAGTTGGCGCTCGCGCCAACCATGGCGATGGTTTTCACCTGGTCGAGTATTCCCCGTATATAGTCGTCATCGTAGCTGTCGTGGTTCACGTCGGCCCCCGGTCGCGTTCTCTCTGCCGCCATGCCGGCGGTTCCGGCCGCTTGCGCTGGCGGTTCTGGCCGCTTGCGCTGGCAGCTATTCGTTTCGCCAGACCGGCTCCCTCTTCTCCATGAATGCTGACACGCCTTCCTCGGCGTCCCGGGCCGTCATGTTGGTCGCCATCACCTCTGAGGCATAGGCGTAGGCCTCGTCGATGTCCTTCTCCAACTGCTTGTAGAAGGCCTCCTTGCCGATTTTCAGGGTAAGGGTGGATTTACTGGCCAGCTGCCGGGCGATCTGCTCGACCTCCGCATCGAGTGCGTCCGCCGGGACCGCGCGATTGATGAGACCGATGTCGACGGCGCGCTCGGCCGGGACCATCTCGCCGAGCAGGAGCATCTCCATCGCCGCCTTGCGACCGACATTCCGGCTCAGCGGCACCATCGGCGTCGAGCAGAAGAGGCCGAGATGGACGCCGGGTGTTGCGAACTTGGCTTCCGTGGAGGCGACCGCCAGATCGCAGGTGGCGACGAGCTGGCATCCCGCTGCGGTGGCGATGCCGTGGATCTTGGCGATCACCGGCTGGGGCAGCCCGATCAGCGCCTTCATCATTTTCCCGCTGGTCGAGAAGATCTCGTCATAGAACGCCCGCGTCGGGTTGGCGACAAGTTCGCTCATGTCGTGGCCGGCGCAAAAGGCGGGCCCGCTGCCCGTAATGATGACGGCCCGGATCGCGGAGTTTTCCCGGATCGCGTCGATCTGGGCCTGGAGCTGCCCGATCATCGCAACGGAAAGCGCGTTTCGGGCTTTCGGCCGGTTAAGGGTCAGGGTGCAAATTCCGTCTACGTCGCTACGCAGGATTTCCGGTTCGTTCGCTAGTTCGGTCATGTCGCCCTTCCGTCATGCTACTAGGTCGTATCACCGGGATAGATTGTATCGCCGGGAAAACCGGATTGCGCAACCTGATGTCTGGCAATTGCCGTGAAGGCATCATTCACCGAGTCCCTCCCATTTGATATATGCTTTGGTTGCGGTTTCCTATTTTTCGTCGATCTCGACGAGCATTGCGGTAGAGAGGCGCTCCAAAGAGTCGACGTTTGGGAATACCCTGACCTTTGAAGTGCGCGGTTTGAATTCCTGTTGTATTGGCCGTTCGATACCGTTTGATATGCGCATGCGCTTGCGGTGCGCCTCTGGCAAGGCGAAGACAGCCATCCCCTCGGGGATGTTGTTTTCCAGCCAGTCGGCGAAGTCCGCATGCTTCTCGCGATAGTTGGCCACGAGGGCGTCCAGATCGGTCTGCGCGGTTTGCAACGAAGCCGCGCCCCAAACTGCTCGCAGCTGTTTCCCAATGCGGTTTTAATGTCCCTGTTTGGGGTGTGGTGCACGGCGTTCTGGGCCAAATGGAACTGGCAGTGGCTGCCACGTGGCCGCCCCCAGCACTGCGCGCCACGCCGCTTTCAGACCAGCGCGACCATCCGGTACAATGAACGTGGTCCGCACATACCGCGCGCCAGTGGACCTCAAAGCGCGTCCGCCCACACTTCGTAGCCGGCCGCAGTCAGTCGTGCCCCGAGCCAGACGGTGAACACATTGTCCTCCGGATTGGCGTGGCTGATGAAGATGGCGTCGCGGCTGACCTCTGTCATGCGGCGGATCTCCAGCCGGTATCTGGAGACCAACGACCAGGCATATGGCCGCCGTCGATGGCCCCTTGAGCTGCCGGCATTATGAAATCACCGATCTCGCGAATGACCGTCGGCAAATTCGTTTCATCGATCAGCAGCGGCTCGCGGGCGAGGAAGGATCGCCATTGCTGCGACTTTTGTGGATCGTCTGAGAAGGCGCCGGTCAACGAGGGCGGACGTTCGAGTGGGACCGGCGTCGCGCGCCTTTCGAATGTGGCGCGTATGGCCGCCGCGAGGACCGCGCCTTCGAAGGTGAAGAGCCGCGACATCGCAAGGAGGTCGTAGAAGTCTTTCATGCGGCTGTTCGCCAAGTCGAGCGCCACCTACGGCCTCGAACTTCTCGGCGGCCACCGTTTCACGCGGATAGGCGTTGAGCTTTGGCGCCGGCTGGTCGAGAAGAACCGGATATTCGAGCTCCGTCGGGCCAGACGTCACGGCATCGCCAAAACCGATGTCGATCTGGATCGGAATGACGGCGGTGCCAAGGCGCGCCGATGTTCTCAACCGAACGCCTCCATAGGTTTGATCGTCGCGAATAGGCTCCGCGGCAATGTGCTCAGCATTGAAACTCAACCCGTCTTCCTCAACCGTCTGAACGCAAATGTCCCGGAAGATTCCAACAAGGCGCTCGGCTTCGCGCTCGCCGAAGGAGAGAAGACCCAGGTCGAGCGTCGTTCGGAAAGGGTCTTCGAGCCAAGCGGCATAAAGCATGGCGCCTTTCAGAACGAAGCGGTCCTTGTGAGGCGAGACGCTCAGGCGGAAGAGAAGCCTTTCCAGCGCGTAGCGCGTCAGCATGCGCTGGAAATTCGCCTGCTTTGTCTTGGCGATGTTTTGAAGCCGCGCGCGTACCGAAGCGGCAATATTTGTCGTCTTACGCGCCATCGGCGACCACCGTTTCGAGATGCGGCCGCAGAACAGACCAGATTCGGGTGTCGCGGGCGTATTGAACGATTTCAGCCGGCTTGGCTTTGCCGGACTTCACGACGTTGTGCAGTCCTTCAAGCGCAACGTCGAAACCGACGAGCTTCCTGAATCGAAAGCAGTCCACAACAGTTTTGGCCGGGTCAAAGATCGGCACCGATACGCCGTCGATGGTATGGGTTTGCACGCCGAGCGAAAGCGCCTGTTCCCCGAACCGCACGATGCGGGTTGGAGGGTATTCGATTTTGGGTTTCCGCGCCTTTGGGCCTATGGCGACCCAAACTCGGCTCGGCGTCTGGAGCGTGAGCTCATGGAACTGGAGGGCGGAGATTAGGCAGATCACCCCTTTCGGTACGCGCTTCGCGACTTCGGCCAGGTCATGTGGCGCTGTGATGTCGGCGTCGGTGAGCTGATAGAGGCCACGGGAAACCCGGGTGAGAACGCCCTCTTCCACCAGCCGCGACAGCGTTTCCGGGTGGACCCCGGCATCGCTCAGCTCAACACGGCGCATGGCGCCGCGCTCCCTGAGAAGCTCGACGGCCCGATCTCTCTGCGATATCTCGGTTGTAGCGACCATGTGACAAAACGTCGGTTGTTAACCTCTAACTTCCGACGTTTTGTCACAAACTGACTTGCAGGAAAAGCGGAAAAAGCTCCTGTTCGGTTCCTTCTTAATAAAGCATCCTCTTGCCCGGCTATTCCTCCCGGAAGAAATCGACAGGTTTCGCGCCAAGCGCCTCAGCGAGCTTTTCCAGCATATCCACAGTGGCGGCGTTTTCCGAGCGCTCCACCATTCCGACATAGTTACGGTTAATCTCCGCGCGGTCGGCAAGCTCTTCTTGCGACATCCCCTTTTCCTGCTGTACCAACTCTGGCGCTCCTGACAGGCATATATCATTAATTCAGGCGAATTGGACTCGTGAACTACAAGACTCTTGAAGCCTTGATTTGTTGTTATCTCATTTGTTGCGAGTGCAACATATCCTATTGGAGCGCGACTAGTAATGAGAACAGTTGATTTTGGAAGGAGGCGCGCTGACGAATTCTCTAAACCTTCAAGTGTGATATTTCGCTCACCCCTTGAAACCCGGCGGTCATGGATTACTGAAAGATCTTTGGGAGTAAGCCAAGGAATACTTCCATTCCAATAGTTAGTGTTTGCTGTAGAGGGCGTGCCTACGCCAATTACTTCAGCGATTGCGCTAATTTCGACTTCGCGTCACTCACCTATCGCTTTTCTCCCCAACGAAAACGCCACCCTGTCCTTGTCAATCAGATCCCGGAAGCTCGGAGCAATGGCGTTCAGATCAAGGACGTCCACCTTCCAAGGCAGGTCGCTTTCCCTGAACTCATCCTGGAGGTCAGCGATAAGCGCATCAGGCAAGCAATCGGCCGCTTCAAGTGCCAGATCGAGATCGGAATAGGGTTTTGCCTTCCATGTCGCGCGGCTGCCAAAGGCCCAGACCCGGACGCCTTTTGGCAGTCGCGCCCGCAGAATGTCACGAACCAGCGCCTCATGGTTGGGGCGTATGTCGATGGGTTGACCGCTCACGCTGCCCCCGTTCGTTTGCGGAGTTGTTTTAGCAGGTAACGCGACTCATCCAGAAAAGCAGGAAGCCTGGAAAAGACTTTATCTGCCTTGGCGGCATCGTAACCATGACTGGTGATGTTACGCGCTTTGCGAAAATCTTTCCAGCGTCCCCAGTCAGTCAACAATAGCCCCTTTTCTGAACCTGTACGAATAAGCTCCGGAAAGGTCATTTCGTCTATGGCATCAGCACTGGGTTCTGTCATTTTCAAAAAACGTTTGAGCATTTTCCAGCTTAACTCATAAGCATATTCAAATCTCTGGATGCAGGAATCGCGAATAAAATCGTTAGGGATGATATCATATTGCGCCAAGGCTGACTGCAAGGAATCCACCGCACGCTCAAAAGATGTGGTATCCAGTTCAATCGCCATATTACATTCCTGCCTTTGCAAGCTGCGCGCGGATTGTATCCGTCAGCCGATCCGATTCCGCAAACTGCATCTCCAGTGTTGCCTGCTACGCAGCAAAGCGCTCCGCAAACGGCGTATCGTCCTCGGCCGAGGCCTCCACGCCCACGTAGCGCCCCGGTGTCAGCACATGGTCATGCGCGGTGACTTCTTCATATGATGCGGATTTGCAGAAACCCGGTACATCTTCATAATCCATTCCTTCGCGCCAGCGATGATAAGTATCGGCAATTTTTGCAATGTCCTCGCCAGAGAACTCCCGGCGCGTGCGATCCACCATACGGCCAAACTTGCGGGCGTCGATGAACAGGATCTTACCGCGACGGTTGCGCAATCGCTTATCTCGCGCGATGCCGTTTCTAGATGCCCTTGTCGCGGGGATTGAAGACCCGGGGCGGGGCGGACCAAGGCGGTTTTCGCGGCGGGATTGGCGGTGGCATGATCTCGACGTTCATTTCGCCGAAATCGCCTTCCAGGTTCTCTTGCGCGAACAGCTCGCGCAGAATGATGTTTCCCCGCTGGAGCACCGCCTCCTCCAAACCATCCTCGAGCCGGGATGCAAATTCTGTCGACCACGGCATCACATAGTACCGGGGCATCAGATCGTCCTCGATGCGAAGCCAGAGGTAGATGGCTTTTCCTTCATCGAAGCTGGCGCTCAGGACGGTGGTCTTTTCGGCGTTTTTTCGGAACCATTCGAGATGAATTGGCTTGGGGCGGCTGAGGACCTCGGTGGTCTCGGCATAGGCGATCGGGAGCATGGCGGCGGTCAGGCAGAGAGCCGTGACGCGCACCCAGGTCGGGCGGGGAGCACGGATGGCGATCAGCGCTAGGCCGGCAGCGAGTGCCGTCACCGCGATCACGAGCCAAGTCAGAATATCCATATCCGCCCCTTGCACCCTGCCTGTCAGCAATTCATTCGTCAGTTGCGTCGTTCATCGTTACCCCCGGGTCATCATTGCCCGGATCATCATTGCCCGGATCATCGCTGCCATGGTTATCGCTGCCAGGGCCGGGCAGTGAGGAAGCGCCGGGACAGTGTGGTGACGCTTCCATCCACGAGATCGCCACCATGGTTCATCCGGAACCGGAAGACGGTTTCTTCCTGGTTCCACCGCCGCAGCATGATTTCGCTCTTGAGGATCTGCCGGGTTTCGTCGAGCTTTTGCTTGACGCTGACGACAACGGTGACCGGAATCTGGCGACCCTGAGGCAGCCGGCCGTACATGTGGACATTGATGATGTATTCGCCGGCAGGGATGCCGCGGGCATAAGCGATCTCGTAGTTCTCTTCGGTGGCGTCGCCCTCCCGGCCGAGATCGTCGCGCAGCAAGTTGAAAGTTTTGCCTCCGAGGTTCCAGAACCCGACTGGATGCTCGTTCGGCGCTTTGACCCAGAGATCAACGTCGTACTCCATGTCAGTCGGCCAGTGCATCTCGACAATCATGTTGCCTGGAGCGCGGTGGTCCTCGTCATCCTGCTGTGTCGGTTTCACATGCGGCAAGAGCATGATCACGATGGCAACGAACCCGACCAGGGCGAGCAAAATGATATCCCGAAATACTGTTCCGGATGAATCATCGCCATCGAATTCTTCAAGCTCGCGCACTGTCCTCGTCTCTCCGGGTCGCGGCGCTGATAAGGTCGACGGTACCGGTTACCAGCATGCGGTGGCCGACGATCAGCCAGATGTATAAAACAGCGCCGGTCAGGGTCGTATAGAGGGCAACCGACATACCCTGGATCAGGGTGGCTACCATCTTCGCCACCGCATCCGTGTCCGTGGCCGTCTCTGGGTTGACGCCGGAAAGCGCGATGATGAAGCCGATTACCGTGCCAATCAGGCCGAGGAATACGAGCGTGTTCGCGGTGTGCCGGACGACGGCGACCCGGTTCGCCAGTTTGAGCCGCAACGCCTCCATACGGGCCTGTCCGTCCTCGCCCGAGGTGGCCCGGAGTTCGGCGACGTGGCTGCCGGCTCGCGAATTGGAATCAAAGTTTCCGGATTCCAGGCGGTTCAGATCCATGCTGGTGCACCAGACCTTGTAAGTGCAGCTCACCATGCCGAACAGGAACACGCTGGCGATGGTGAGAGTCATCAACAGGGTTGTTTCCTCGGCCATGCCGCCGAGCCAGCCCCGGAGCCAGGCGACACCGAGCAGGCAGGCGGCAATGGCGTTGAACAAAAGGAAACGGATGAGAAGGAGGTATCCGTAGCGCATGAACACAAATCGACCGGCGGTCGGGACTCTATCCATCGGTGCCGAGAACGGCGCGGGCGCTGATTTCGACTTTCAGCTCCGGGCGGACCAGACGCGAGATCTCGATCAGTGTCGAAGCCGGGAAATCGCCGGTGAAGAACTCCCGGCGCGCCTGCCAGATCGCGTCCCTGTCCCCGATATCGGTCAGGTAGACGATGATGTCGACGATGTCGGCCATCGAGCCGCCGGCTTCTTCGATCAGGAGCTGTATTTTGGTGAATATGTTGTAGGCCTGGTCCTGGGCGTTGACGCCCTCGCCGTTGTCGGCAACGAGGCCGGCGATGAAGGCCATATTTCCGGAGACAAGGCAGTTCGACCATGTGCCTTCCGGCGGTTCAGCCACCTTGGGGCTGGTAATTCGTTTCTTGGCCATGGGTGAAGTCCTCCTGCCGTTCCCGGAATCGCTGGGGAATCTTGGATCAGCAGGCAATCTTCCCGGATAGGCCTGCAAAGTCCAATGACCGGAGCAGGGCAGGCGGGCAGGCCAGCAAGCCAGCAGGTCGAATCAGGTCAGGAAGGCGCCTGGGTCAGGAAGGCGCCTGGGTCAGGAAGGCGCCTGGGTCAGGAAGGCGCCTGGGTCAGGAAGGCGCCTGGGTCAGGAAGGCGCCTGGGTCAGGAAGGTGCCGCGGCCGCTGGCAAGCAGTTTACCCTCGGGGTCCCGGACCTCCGCTTCGGCGGTCGAGTAGACACGGCCGAGCCTGACCACGCGGGCCGTGGCCAGCATGTCGCACTGGATTGCGGCCCGGTGATAGTCGACGCGGATATCGATGGTCGGGACGGCGTTGCCCGTTCGCGCCATGATGGCGTAATCCGCGGCCATGTCGATGATGGTCGCAAGGATGCCGCCATGGGTGTAGTGACGTTCGGGATGCACGGTCATCTCCTCGCGGAACGGCACCCGGAAATGCACCGCGTCTTCCGTCACCTCGGTGACCTCGACACCGAGCCAGCGATGAAACGGCCCGCGCGAGATGCGTTCCTGCAGTTTCTCGCGACTGGCCTTGATTTGGGTCATCGCTGTTTGTCCTCCGGTTCCGTGCCCCGACCGCACCTGGGCCCTGGCCCTGTTCCGATCTCGTTTCGATCGTGCCCCTGATCAGGGGGCGATGATAACCTTGCCAAACACTTCCCGGTCCTCGAGAAGCCGCAGGCCTTGGGCGGCTTCCTCAAGAGGCAGAGTTCGGTCGATCACCGGCAGCATAGACCCGTCCTCTATATAGGACATCAATGCGGTGAGATCCTCCGGCGTCCAGCTGTTGGAGCCACAGATCTTGAGTTCGAAGGTCCAGATGTAGCGGATATCGGTTTTCGGATCGAAGCCTGCCGTCGCGCCGCAGGTCAGGAGACGGCCACCGCGCTTCAGGCATTTCAGGGAATCGACCCAGCTGTCGCCGCCGGTGAAGTTGACGATTACGTCGACGCCGCCCTCATAGCTGCGCCGGTGCGGTTTCCCGAACAGCTCGATGACGGTTTTGCGGAAATCCTGCTCGAGATAATTGATGACGTGATCAGAGCCGATCTCCTGGAGACGGTCGAGCTTGGACTGGCTACCGCCGCACGAGATTACGGTCATGCCGAGTTTCTTGCCGAGCAGGACGCAGCAGGTTCCGACACCGCCGCTGGCACCGAGAACCAGCATCTTTTCCCCGGCCTGCACACCGCCGTTCTCGATCATCATCCGGTGTGCGGTGCCGTAGGCGACCGGCAGGGCCGCGGCTTGCGCGAATTCCACACCGTCGGGCATCGCTATAAGCTGATGGGCGCGGATCCGGCAGTATTCGGCAAGCCCGCCATCAACGGTCTCACCCTGCAGCCCGCCCTCGACACGGTTGAGCGGATCGACAAGCACCCGGTCGCCGACCTGCCAGCCCTCGACCCCGTGACCGAGCTCGGCAATCTCGCCGGCGATATCGAGTCCCGGGATCAGTGGCAGCGCGAGCTGGATACCGGGCATGCCGCGGCGGGTGAAAATGTCGTGGTAGTTCAGGGAGCACGCCCGGACGCGGAGCAGGATATCGCCTTCGCCGATCTCGGGATCGGGATGATTCGCGGAATACTGCAACTGGTCGGGCCCGCCATGGGCATGGATGGCGACTGCTCTCATCGTTGACCTTCCCTGTTTTGTCGGGCGCGTGCCCGGTCTTTATTATCTTGGCTCAATCGCCGGAGAAGAAACTGGCAAGCGCGGTTGCGGTCTCTTGCGGGTTTTCCTCGGGCAGAAAATGCCCGCAATCGAGTCCGTGGCCCGAGACGTTCTCGGCCCAGCTGCTCCAGATTTCGAGGATCGCCTGGCGCTTGTGGAGCCTGCTTTTGCTACCGCCGCCCCACAAGGCGAGTACCGGACACGCGATATGCCGGCCCGCTTCACGGTCGGCGGCATCAAGATCGCTGTCGACAAAGGCGCCGGCCCGATAATCCTCACAGGTGGCGTGGATAACCTCGGGGTCGCGGAAGCACCGGAGATATTCTTCCACCGCCCCGGAGTCGAACGCATCGGTATCCCCGGACCAGTTCCTGAGGCAATTGCGTAGCCAGGTGTCTGGATCGTGGCCGATCATGTGCTCGGGGAAGGGGGCGGGTTGAGCGAGAAAATACCAGTGGAACGAGCCCAGCGCCGTGCTCTTGTTGATGCGCTCGAACTGTTCCAGCGTCGGCACGATGTCGAGCACCGCGAGGCGGAGAACCCGCTCGGGGTGGTCGAGAGCCATACGATAGGAGACGCGACCGCCCCTGTCATGGCCGGCGAGAAAGAAGGAATCGAACCCCAGCTCCGCCATCACGGCGGCCTGCTCGGCCGCCATCACGCGTTTGGAATAGGCGATGTGCGCATCATCGCTTTCCGGCTTGTCGCTGTCCCCGTAGCCGCGCAGGTCCGGCATCACCAGCGTGAAGTTGTGGGCCAGCAACGGGGCGATCTTGTGCCACATGCTGTGGGTTTGCGGATAACCGTGCAGCAGCAGGAGTGGCGGCCCCGAGCCGCCGGTCACGAGATGTATCCCGGTGCCGTCGATATGGACGCGCCGTTCGCTGAAACCGTCGCCGAAAAGCTTCATTGCTATCCCCAGTTGCCCCTGAGCTGCCCTTCAACTGTTTGAGGTTGTCTTTGTCAGCACTGCGCTGCTGGCATAGAGGGCGTCGATCGCCTCTGCGATGAGGCCGGCCTCCTCAAGAACCGCACGGCCGTGTTCGCCGAGACCCGATGCGGGGCCAACGCTCTCGCATCGTTCACCGTCGAGCCAGAGGGTCTGGTGAGCGACCTCGATGGGGCCGACGTCGGGCTGGTCGAGCCGGCGCATCAGGTGTTGTTCCGTTCCGTCAATAGATTTTCCCCGCTTGTGCGATAATCTAATCTATGGAGCGGAACATGACAGCCGGCACATGATGGCCGGGGACGGGAGTCGCGGGCGGCTTCGCCGCCCCGCCAATGCGGAGGGCAATATGAGCTTTCAGTTGACTGAAGATCAGGGTTCGATCTGCGATGCGGTGGAGCGCGTTTGCGACCAATTCACCGACGAATACTGGCTCGAACATGACAAAACGGGCGATTTTCCGGAAGAATTCTACCGGGCCGTGGCCGATGGCGGCTGGCTCGGTATTGCGATGCCGGAAGAATACGGCGGCGCCGATCTCGGCGTAACCGAGGCGGCGCTGATGATGCACACGGTGGCGAAGACGCGGGGCGGGATGAGTGCCGCATCCGCGGTGCACATGAATATCTTCGGCCCGAACACGATCGTCGTCTATGGCAATGACGAGCAGAAGCAGCGCTGGCTACCCAACCTCATCCAGGGCAAGGAGAAAGCCTGTTTCGGTGTCACCGAGCCCGATTCGGGCCTGAATACGGCCAAGCTTAAGACCCGGGCCGAACCGAACGGCAACGGTTACGTCGTGCACGGCAAGAAGATATGGATCTCAACGGCCCAGGAGTCTGACAAGATCCTGCTATTGGCGCGGACCACGCCGATAGACGAGGGTGGCAAGGCGCTGGACGGGCTCAGCCTGTTTTATACCGACCTGGACCGGAAGTACTGCGACATCCGGGAGATCCCGAAGATGGGACGTGCTGCGGTCGACACCAACGAGATCTTCATCGACGGCCTGCCGATACCGCTCGAAGACAGGATTGGCGAGGAAGGAAAGGGATTCCGTTACCTTCTGCACGGTCTCAACCCGGAGCGGATCTTGGTCGGCGCCGAGGCGATCGGAATCGGCCAGCAGGCGGTCCAGCGGGCGGCGCAGTACGCCAAGGACAGGATCGTGTTCGACCGGCCGATCGGCCAGAACCAAGGCGTCCAGCATCCGCTTGCGGAAAGCTGGATGGAGCTCGAGGCGGCGTGGTTGATGACGATGCATGCGGCACAGCTCTACGACGCCGGAGAGGAATGTGGCGCTTATGCCAATTCGGCCAAGTATCTCGGTGCCGAGGCCGGCTTTAATGCCTGCAATCGCGCCGTGATGTCCCATGGGGGCATGGGCTATGCCAAGGAGTTCCATGTCGAGAGGCTCATGCGCGAGGTGATGCTCACCCGGATCGCACCGGTCAGCCCGCAGATGATTCTCAACTACATCTCCGAGCGCGTGCTTGACCTGCCGCGTTCGTACTGAGGCTGGTCATGGGAACAACGGTGATGGAAGCGACGGACAATCTCCCGGTCATCGGGATCGGGCGGCACTGGCAGGATTATCAGATCGGTGAGCACTTCCGCACCGTCGGCCGGACGATCACCGAGACTGAACTGGTGACGTTCATCAACTGCACCGGTATGACCGAGGTCATGTTCAACAATCTTGACTACATCGAGAAGCATTCGGCGATCAATGCCCGCGCGGTGCCCGGCGCCCTTGTCTACGCCACCGCCGAGGGCCTGTTGATCCCGACCACGATGCAGAACACCGGTCTCGCCTTCCTCAACATGGAGCTCAACGTCGAGAGGCCTACTTTCGTCAACGATACCATCCATGTCGAGGTTGAGGTACTGGAGGTTCGCGAGGCATCGAAGGGAAACCGGGGTCTCGTGCGCACGCGCAATGTGGTGCGGGACCAGAACGGCGAAACAAAAATCGTCTATACGCCCCTGCGCCTGGTCAGGGGCCGCGAATAGAGCCCGCGCATGGGCCCTGCATGAACGATCCCGCATGAACGACCTCGCGCTCCCCCCGAGAGAGGGCAAACCCCGCCAGCGTGGCATTACCGCGATGATCGACTTCGGCCCCGACGAGATGGGCTGGGCCGGGAGCCCCGGCGGCATTCGCAATGTTCTCGCTGCCGCCGCCGACTACATCGACCATGCCAAGATCTATGCCCTGAACGCCCTGCTCCTGCCCGAGGACGCGGTGCGTGACTCCGCGCGACTCTACAGGGACCATGACTGCCATCCCTTCGCCGGCGGCATGCTGTTCGAATACGCCTATGGCCGCGGCGAGCTCGACGGGCTGGAGAGCCTGTTGAACAGGGTTGCGCTGCCCGCACTCGAAGTGTCGGAAAACTACGTAACGCTCGAATCCAGCGAACGCCGTCAGCTGATCGAGCGGTTCCGCAATACCGGGTTCGATGTGGTCTACGAGTTCGGACGCAAGGCGCCGACCACGCCGATGGATGTCGACAGGCTCGAGGAGGTCGTTCACGAGGTGGCCGAATGCGGCATCGACCACGTGATTATCGAGCAGAGCGAGATCGACATGCTGCCTGCACCGGCGTTTGAGGATCTTGCACGCAGGAACTGGTGGGACAGGCTGGTCATCGAGGCCGATCCCTACCGGTTCCCCGAACAGCATGTCGACCTGATAGGGCGATTCGGACCCGAGGTCAGTCTGTGCAACATCGCCCCCGGCCAGGTACTACGCCTGGAGGGTTTTCGCCGGGGCATCGGACGGGCCGTCGGCTATTCCATCATGGACGGGCTTGTCTGATTCGCCGTTATTCCACCGGCTGCGCCACGGTTATTCTACCGGCTGCGCGGCAGTTATTCTACCGGCTACGTCGCCAGCGGCCCCTCCGGTGACATCGTGTACATCAGCGGGATGTAGCCGCCATCAACCAACAGCACGCTTCCGGTGACATAAGAAGAATCATCGCTGGCCAGGAAGACCGCGGCGGTGGCGACCTCGTCAACCTCGCCGGCCCGGCCCATCGGCGTTCGCGACATCACCATCTGCCAGGCTTCCGGGGATGTCCTCACGATTCTCTGCATCAGTTCGGTGTTGATCGAACCGGGGGCGAGGGTGTTGACCCGGATGCCGTGCGGCGCGAGCGCGACCGCCATGGTTGCGGACATGTGGTGCGCGGCGGCCTTGCTGGTGCAGTTGGGAATATGATCGGGCGCTGACAGGACGCCGGCGATCGATCCGATCGTGATGATGTTGCCTCGGGTGCCGGATTCCACGAAACGCCGTGCGGCGGCCCGGGCGGTGAGAAACACGCCGCGCACATTGACCCGCATGACACGGTCGAAATCCGCCACCTCGAGTTCAAGGAATGGCGCCCCGATGGCCATCCCGGCATTGCACACGGCGATATCGATGCCGCCATAGCGTTCGACAGTGAGCGTAACCATGCGGTCGATCGCCTCGGCATCGCCAACATCGCAGGCGCAGGACGAGCACTGTTCGCTGTCGCCGGAAATTTGCCGCGCGGTTTCCTCGGTCGCGTTGGCATCGAGGTCGCTGATCAGCACCCGTGCACCTTCGGCGACGAACCGTTCGGCGATACCGCGCCCGATACCGGCCGCCGCCCCGGTTACGATCGCAACCTTTCCCTCAAGCCGCATGGCTGTCTTCTGTTGATTGTGTGTTTGCTGGCGCCAACGGGATCAGTCGAGCACCGGCACCGTATACATCAGCGGGCCGCGGCCGCCATCGACGAACAGCGTGCTACCGGTAACGTAGGAGGAATCCTCGCTGGCAAGAAAGACCGCAACCGAGGCAATCTCCTCCGGTTCTGCCGGCCGGCCCATCGGTGTGCGCGACAAAACCGTACGCCGCCCTTCTTCAGAGGTCATCACCATGTTGCGCATCAACTCGGTGTTGACCGAGCCGGGGCCGATCGCATTGACCCGGATGCCGTGCGGTGCGAGCGCGACCGCCATCGTGGCGGCCATGTGGTTGACCGCCGCCTTGCTGGTGCAATAGGCGACCTGGTCGGGGATCGAGCGGACGCCGGCGATCGAGCCGAGCGCGACGATGATGCCCTCGGTGCCAGCTTCCACGAAACGCCGCGCGGCGGCCTGGGCAGTGAGAAACACGCCGCGAACGTTGATCGCCATGACGCGGTCGAACTGTTCCGGCGAAAGTTCAAGGAATGGTGCCGCGAGGCCGATTCCGGCATTGCACACAGCGATATCGAGTCCGCCATGGCGCTTGACAGCGGTCGCGACCATGCTGTCCACATCCTCGGCCCTGGTGACGTCGCAGATACAGGAAGAGCATTCTCCGCCACTGCCGGAGATCTCCTGTGCGGTCTTCTCGACCGCGTCGCCCTCAATATCGCTGATCAGAACCTTGGCGCCTTCGGCCACATAGCGTTCGGCGATGGCGCGTCCGATGCCGGTTGCAGCACCGGTGACGATCGCAACCTTACCTTCAAGCCGCATGATATTCCCTTCCGATGTTCAAGACATGAAAGGGCGAGCGTGCCCGGATCACCCGGGATTGGCAATGTCGTGAGATCCCCTGTCAGGTTGGGCAATGCGGTTTGCCGAGTTGCAGAAAACAGCCGCGGCCGGGAAACTCTACCGGCATATCAGCCGGAGGAAACCGCATATGGCGCTGAACACCATCGCGATCATGATGCCCGGAGACATGGGGCATGGTTGCGCGATCGCCTTCCGGGAGGCGGGGTTTCGAGTTGTAACGTCACTTGCCGGACGAAGCGAGCGGACCCGCGGTCTGGCGAAGAAAGCGGGCATCGAGGATCTGGCTGATCTGGAAGAGGTGCTTGGCGCAGCAGAACTGGTGCTTTCCATCCTGCCGCCTTCATCCGCTCTGGATCAGGCAAAACAAATTGCTGCGGCAATGGCGGAGACCGGCAGAAAGCCGGTTTATGCCGATTGCAATGCGGTTTCACCGGCGACTTCGCAGCAGATCGGCGAAGAGATCACGGGCGTCGGTGCGCCCTATGTCGATGCCGGGATCATCGGCCGCAATCCGGTCGCCGAGCAGGGCCAGACGCGTTTCTATGTCAGCGGCGCCGACCTTTCCTTGATTTCCGAACTCGACGGCAAGGGCGTCCAGGTGCGCCCGATCGGTGACGAACCCGGCCGCGCCTCGGCCATCAAGATGGTCTATGCGGCGGTCACCAAGGGAACCTGGACACTGCAGGCGGCGGCGCTGACGGTGGCCCATTCGATGGGCTTGACCGAGGCGTATTTCCGCGAGCTTTCGGAGAGTCGGGCGCAGGAGTTCGAGGTCATGAACCGCATGGTGCCGCACCTTCCCCTTGATGCGGGGCGCTGGATTGGCGAGATGCACGAGATTGCGGCGACTTTTGAGGCGGCGGGCCTGCCCCCTGATTTTCACAAGGGTGCTGCGGCCATGTTTTCGCTGATGGATCGCACCCCGATCGCCGAGGAAACGCGCGAGACCGTGGATACCAGCCGCACCCTTGAACAAGCTCTCGAGATGTATGTGGCTGCGCTTGATGGCAAGTGAGCGTCGCTCAAACAAACGCCAATAGGTGAACAGCCGATGGCCAGGGCACACAAGGAGATGGGGGGCGGTTCGGTAGGCGATGCACTGCCGGGGGATGCGCCGCCGATCGATGGTGCTGCTGGCTGGGTGCTGTTTCTCGATCTCGACGGAACGCTCCTGGAATTCGCCGCCCAGCCTTCCGCGGTGACGGTCGATGCCCGGCTGCCCGGCCTTCTCGACCGCCTTCAGGAATCTCTCGGCGGCGCCCTGGTGCTGGTCGGTGGTCGGCCGGTGGCCGATATGGATCGCTTGCTCGCACCGCTGCGTCTGCCAATGGCCGGCGTGCACGGTCTCGAGCGTAGGGATGCACAGGGAAAGCTTTCCCGTCAATCTGCCCCCGGGATTCCAGCATCAATCCGTAATGTTTTCCGGAAATTCGCCAATGCCCGCACCGGCGTGCTGTTCGAAGACAAGGGTGGATCGGTGGCGCTGCACTATCGCGAGGCGCCGGAATGCGGGGATGCGGCTCGCGATCTTGTCCGGGCCAGTGCTTCGGCGCATGATGGCTTCGATATTCTTGACGGAAAAATGGTTGTCGAATTGCGCCCTTCCGGAATCAACAAGGGGTGCGCCATTGCGGCTTTCATGGGCGAGATACCCTTTGCCGCCCGTTGCCCTGTCTTTGTCGGAGACGATGCCACCGACGAGGACGGGTTCATGACAGTCAACGCGATGGGCGGACTGTCGATCCGGGTTACCGACGCCGATAACTGGCGGAACGATACCTGCGCCCGGTTCCGCCTTGCTGACGTCGCTGCCGTGCATGCCTGGCTTTCCGCGGTGGAGACAGCCACCGGCAAAGAGGGGCCGGCGGCGGGAAAGGGGAAACCCACGTGCACAGCCTAGACCTTGGAATGATCGGCAACTGCGCGTTCAGCGCCCTGATCGACAACCAGGCCCGGGTTGTCTGGTCCTGTCTGCCGCGCTTCGACAGCCCGCCGGTGTTTTCTGCCCTCATCGACGGGGATGGGGACGGGGACGGGGACAAGGATCAGAACGGGATCTACGAGATCGAGATGCAGAATTTCGATCACTCCAAGCAGTACTACCGCGGTAACTCGGCCATCCTGGTCACGGAGCTCTATGACACTTCGGGCGCGGCGATGCGGGTTACCGATTTCGCACCCCGTTACGTCCATCACGAACGTTCCTACAGACCGCTGCTTTTCGTCCGCCATATCGAACCGATGCAGGGCGCCCCGCGCATCCGCATCAAGCTACGGCCGTCCTATGGTAGCGAGTCCGGGCGGTCGCAGCGGACGCGCGGTTCCAACCACATCCGCTACGTGCTGTCCCACATGACCCTGCGGCTGACCACCAACATGCCGGTCGCCTACATCATCGACGAGGCGGTATTCACGCTTGATCGCAAGCTGACGATGATGCTCGGTGACGATGAAAGCCTGACGAGATCGATCGATGATGTGACCCAGCAATTCTATCGCCGGACGCTATCCTACTGGACGGACTGGTCCCGATCGCTGTCGATCCCGTTCGAATGGCAGGAGGAGATCATTCGCGCCGCGATCACACTCAAGCTCTGCAGCTTCGAGGAAACCGGGGCAATCATCGCAGCGGCGACGACATCGATTCCCGAGGCGCCGTTGACGGAGAGGAATTGGGATTACAGATATTGCTGGCTCCGGGATTCCTATTTTGTCGTCAACGCCCTGAACAGCCTCGGGGTTACGCGGACGATGGAAAACTACCTGCGTTATCTCAACAACATCGTCTCCTCGGCCGAGGACGGTTATCTGCAGCCGGTCTTCGGCATCACCCAGGAGAAAACCCTTACCGAGACCACCGTGGAGAGTCTCGCCGGTTACCGGGGCATGGGGCCGGTGCGGTTCGGCAACGGCGCCTATAAGCAGATCCAGAACGATGGTTACGGCGCGGTCATCCTGGCTTCGGCCCAGAGTTTTTATGATCAGCGTTTGACACGGATGTCCGGCGAGCCCGAATGGACCCAGCTTGAGCGGGTCGGACAGAAGGCGATTGAGTTGTGGAATACGCCGGATGCAGGCCTCTGGGAGTACAGGACCCGGGAGGCCGTGCATACGTTTTCCGCAGTGATGTGCTGGGCCGCCTGCGATCGGCTGGCCCGGATCGGAAGCCATCTCGGCAAGATCGGCCGGGCCGAGTTCTGGCAGCAGAATGCCAAACAGATCCGGGGCGAGACGATGAAGCGGGGCTGGAACGCAGAGCTGGGAAGTTTTGTCGACAGCTTCGATGGCGACCGTATCGATGCCAGTCTGCTCCTGTTCCAGCCGCTCGGCTTCATCGCGGCTGACGATCCGCGGTTTCTCGGCACGCTCGCGATGGTCGAGAGACACCTCAAGCACGGGAAGTTCATCTTCCGCTACATTACCGAGGATGATTTCGGCGCGCCTGAGACGGCGTTCAACATCTGCACCTTCTGGTACATCAACGCGCTGGCGGCCGTTGGTCGTAAGGAGGAGGCGCGGGAGCTGTTCGAAAACATGCTCGCGTCCCGCAATTCTCTTGGCATGTTGTCGGAGGATATCGATCCCAACACCGGCGCATTGTGGGGCAACTTCCCCCAAACCTACTCCATGGTCGGTCTCATCAACTCGGCGATGTTGCTCTCGGAACCCTGGGAATCGGCTATATGAGCCGTACGGTTGTCGTCTCCAACCGGGTCGCCAAGGTCACCGGTCGCAACGTGGCCAGCCAGGGAGGTCTGGCGGTTGCCATAGTTGCCGCGCTGCGCAAGCAGGGCGGACTCTGGTTTGGATGGAGCGGCGAGGTCATCGAACACGGCTCGGGCCAGGTCACGAGCGTGCAGTCGGGTGGCGTGACGACCGCAACCGTACCGCTGATCCAGCGGGATTACGAAGAGTATTACAACGGCTTTGCCAACCGCACCCTGTGGCCGCTGTTTCACCTGCGGCTCGACCTCGCCGAGTTCGAGAACCGCTATATCGCCTCTTACGACCGGGCGAACGCCTATTTTGCAAATCACCTGCGGCCGTTGCTGCGCCATGACGACACCATATGGGTGCATGACTATCACTTCATTTCCATGGCCGAACAGCTGCGTTACGCCGGATGTCGGAACCCGATTGGCTTCTTCCTGCACGTTCCCTGGCCGCCATCGGTGATCTTCCGAACGCTGCCGAATCACGAAAGAATATTCCGCTCCTTGTGCAACTACGACCTCATCGGTTTCCAGACCCAGGAAGATGTCGATACCTTCTGCGAGTATGCCGTCAACATCGCCGGCGCCGATATTGGCGGTGACGGGGTGATCGAGGCCTATGGCAATCACTTCAAGGTCGCCGCCTTTCCGATCGGCATAGACACCAGGGCGTTCGCGGCTTTTGCCAAGAACGCTGTCGACAAGCGGCTGTCCCGCTCCCTGATCCGGAGCCTGGGGGGCAAACGGCTGATTATCGGCGTCGACCGGCTCGATTATTCGAAAGGGCTCGTCCAGCGCTTCAATGGCTACGAGCGGTTTCTGGCCGACTATCCGGAGAATCGGGGAAAGACGGTGCTGATGCAGATCGCGCCGCCGTCACGCACGGAGGTTGCCGAATACCAGGAGATTGGCCGCCAGGTCGAGACCGTCACCGGACATCTCAACGGCGCCTATTCCGAGCATGACTGGACGCCGGCGCGCTACATCAACCGGGGTTATGATCGCCGTACCCTGAGCGGCTTCTACAGAGTTGCCAAGGTCGGGCTGGTGACACCGTTGAAGGACGGGATGAATGTCGTCGCCAAGGAGTTCGTTGCCGCCCAATCGAGCCGGGATCCAGGCGTTCTCGTCCTGTCGCATTTTGCCGGCGCGGCAAAGGAACTCGAGAGCGCCCTCCTGGTCAATCCCTATGACGCCGAGGCGCTGGCAGAAAACCTGCAGCGCGCCATCACCATGCCGCTGGCCGAACGGAAGGAGCGCTGGACGGAGATGTTCCGGCATTTGCGCAGAAACGACGTCAGCGTCTGGTGGCAAAACTACATGCGTGCGCTGAGGAAAACGTATTTTGCCCGCCGCCGTACAGAATCGGGAACAGAAAGTCGGGCAGGTGCTGGCGCAAAAAAGAAGAAGCGCCCGGGAGCAAAGAACCCGGGAGCAAAGAACCCGGGAGCAAAGAACCCGGGAGCAAAGAACCCGGGAGCAAAGAACCCGGGAGTAAAGAACCCGGGAGCGAGAAACGCGAGAGCGAGAAACGCAAGATCAGGAAGCGCAAGATCAGGAAGTGCAAGATCAGGAAGCGCAAGATTAAAAAACGCGAGAGCAGGGAAGGAGAGGCGACGGTGAAAATCACTTCGGTCAAGGCGCAGTGGCTGCGGGTTCCGATTCCCGAGGACCGCCAACATACGAGCGATTTCGGTCGCATGCGTACCTTCGATAGCACCCTGATCAGGATCGAAACCGATGCCGGAATCACCGGCTTCGGCGAGGCCAAGTCGGCGGTCGGAAGCGCCGGGGCCAATGGTTCTTTCATTCCGATGGTGGAGGAGGAGCTCGCACCGTTCCTGCTCGGCGAGGATCCGCGCGATATCTCGCGGCTCTGGGATTCGATGTACAACGGATCGCGGGCCCATATGGCGATCGCCCGGGGCCGCGTTTTCCCGGTTCTTGGCCGGCGCGGCCATCTCATCTCGGCGATCAGCGGGATCGATATGGCACTCTGGGACATTCTGGGGAAAGATCTGGGACAGCCTGTCTGGCGTCTTCTGGGCGGCCGCCGCCAGCGCTGGATGCCGGCCTACGCCTCCGGCGGCTGGGCGCCGGTCGACGGTATCGTCGAGGAGCTGCAGTCGTTTCTCGACCGCGGCGGCTTTGGCGCGGTCAAGATGCGGGTCGGCGCCGCCGACGGGACGCTCGCCCATTCCGTGGCGCGGGTGCGGGCGGCGCGCGAAGGTCTCGGCCCCGACATCGACATCATGTGCGATGCCCATGGAACATTCAGCGTGCCCGAAGCCAAGCGGTTCTGTCGCGAACTCGCGGATTGCAACCTCGCTTGGTTCGAGGAGCCGGTTGTCGGTGACAACAAGCCGGGAATGGCGGAAGTGCGGGCCGCAACCGACATTCCGATCTCCGCCGGCGAGAGCGAGTTCACGCGCTTTGCCTTCCGAGACCTCGCCGAGCTGAAAGCCTGTGATATTTTCCAGCCGGATCTTTCGATTGCCGGAGGTATTACCGAGGCGATGCGGATCGAGGCGATCGCCAGTGCCCATCAACTGGCTTTTGCACCGCATCTGTGGGGCGGTGCCCTGACCTTTGCTGCCGGCCTGCAGGTTCTTGGTCCCGCCTCGACCGGCTTCATTATCGAGTATTCGCTCGGCGCCAATCCGATGCTTCACGAACTGGCGGTCGAGGATTTCCCCGTCATCGACGGCCAGGTGGAGATTCCGGACCGGCCAGGCCTCGGTGTGACGATCGACGAGGGTTTCGTGGCCGGCCATACCCACACGGCATGAGCTGGCACACGGCGTGAACGCGCCTGGCGCGATGTTGCGCCGGGTTGGGCAGGACACATCCGATAGGGGTTAGCGGCGGAACTGAAGCCGGAGAATCCAGATCCCGCTGCCGATGACAAGCGCGCCGCCGCAGAGCACCCACACATCCGGCAAATCGCCCCAGAATACATAGCCGAGGATGACGGCCCAGAAGATCGCCGTGTATTTGAAGGGCGAGACGACGGCGGCTTCGGCCATGCGATAGGCCTCGATCATCAGGTAATGGGCGCAGCCGACACAGAATCCCGAGATCGCCATCAGGCCGAGATCCTCCAGATCCGGTGTCGCCCAGCCAAAGGGTGCTGTCAGGGGCGCGAGCACGGCAAGCGTCGCCATTGAATAGAAGAGAATCGCGTTGGTGTTTTCGGTGCGGGATATCTTGCGGGTGACGATGTCGCGTAGCGCACTGATAAGGGCAGCAGCAATCGGAATCATGGGGAGCAGCTGAATGGCATCCGGAGTTGGCCGCAGCGCGATCACAACACCGGCAAACCCGACCCCGATCGCACCCCACAGCTGCCAGCTGACCCGTTCACCGAGCATTGCCGGTGACAGGCAGGCAACGAAGAGCGGTCCGGCGAACAAGAGAGTGGAAGCCTCGACCAGCGGCAGCAGGATCATGCTCAATGCGATCAGGGCGGTAGAGAGAACCGAAAGTATGGCGCGCAGTCCCTGTCCCCAGATATTGTGAATGCGGATACTCCTGACGCCGCCCTCATGCAGGGCGATCAGGAACACCGGCAGCAGCGCGAACATGGCGCGGAAGAAGAGAATTTCCCCGACCGGATAACCCTTTCCGAGCCACTTGGTGACCGCGTCACTGACGGTGAGCAAAAACAGCGCCGTGATGACGAAAAGGATGCCCTTTACCGTCGATTCGGTCTGGATGGAGGTTGTCGTCATATTATCTCCGGCGGGTCGTGCCGCGGCCGCCACTGGGTCGGCCAGGGTATGCCGAGATCCTTCAGCGAGCAGGACAGGGAATTGACCGTGATCCGGACACCGCGGCCGCCGGAGAAGTTTAGTGTTACCATTTCACCCGAAAAATCGATGGACAGCAGGGCAAGGAAGCTGTCCTTGATCTTGGTGCCCTCGATGTCCATCCCTTTGAACTGGAGGCGCCGGACGTTGTCGAAACGCAGCCCGGCCATGACGCGCTCTCCTGCAGCGCCCCCGGTTTCCGCAGCGTTGTCGGGTTGGTCGATCTCCTGTGTGTGGTTTTCCCAGCAGAACCGAGATGCAACCAGCGCGAAGGCGTTTTCCTTCGGAAGATAAGCCATGCTTCCCGGCGTGAGGACGGCGTCTTGGAGGAGCGCGGAGATAACGGTGAGATCGTCCGCATCGCGTGCCACGAGACCAAGCTGGGCCGAGCGCTTGGCCGGGGGGTTGGCTGAAGGGTTGGCCAGATCTCTGGCCGGAGGGTCTTCCGTCACGGCGCGGCGATGCGCTCGATTGCCGCGCCGCAGGCGCCGAGCTTCTCCTCGATGCGGGCATACCCCCTGTCGAGATGATAGATGCGATGGATGACGGTTTCGCCCTCGGCCACGAGCCCGGCCAGCACCAGGGAAACGGACGCCCTGAGATCGGTTGCCATCACGGGCGCTGCGCGAAGACCAACAACGCCGCGCACGAAGGCGGAAGTGCCGGACAGCGTGATGTCGGCACCCATCCGCTGGAATTCCGGCACGTGCATGAACCGGTTCTCGAAAATCGTCTCGGTGATGCCGGAACTGCCCTGTGCGATCGTCATCAGGGCCATGAACTGGGCCTGAAGGTCGGTCGGAAAGCCAGGGTAGGGCTCGGTGGTCACATCAATCCCGACCAGCTCTTCCGGCACGGCGGTGACGCGGAGTCCGTCGCTCTCCTCGCGCAAAACAACACCGGCCGCACGCAGTGCGCCCTCGAAACCATTCAGCAGTGTGAGATCGGCGTTGCGCAGCAGTACTTCGCCGCCAGTGATCGCGGCCGCCGTCGCATAGGTCCCGGCCTCGATCCTGTCGGGCATGACCGCATGGGTAGCACCGCCGAGTCGGTCGACGCCGGAGACGGTCAGGGTGTCGGTTCCAATCCCGTCGATCTTCGCGCCCATGGCGACCAGGCAGTGCGCAAGATTGCTTACCTCCGGCTCCCGTGCTGCGTTGACGAGAAGCGTTTCCCCTTTGGCGACGGTGGCGGCGAGCAGGAGATTCTCGGTGGCGCCAACGGATACGCTGGGGAACACAATCCTCTCGCCATGCAGGCCGTTGGGGGCGCGGGCGATGATGTAGCCACCCTCGAGATCGATCCCCGCACCCATCTGTGCGAGGCCGCGTAGATGCAGATCTACCGGTCGGGCGCCGATCGCACAGCCGCCCGGTCGCGAGATTTTGGCTTCACCGCAACGGGCAAGAAGCGGCCCGAGGACCAGGATGCTGGCCCGCATCTTGCGCACCAGATCATAAGGCGCGGTGATGTCGGTGATATCTGAACAGGTGATCCGAAGGGCGGTATTGCCGTTTCCGGACTCTGTGTCGACGTTTCCGGGAAGCGGCTCGATCTCGGCACCATGATGGCGGAGCAGGACGAGGAGAGAATCGATATCGGTCAGCGGCGGCAGGTTCGACAGCGACAGCGGTGCATCCGTCATCAGGCTGGCCGTCAGAATCGGCAGTGCCGCGTTCTTGGCGCCGCTGACGGCAATCACGCCGTTCAGTCGATTGCCGCCGCGGATGCGTATGCAGGGAAGCCCGGTGCTGACACTATTGTTCACGTTGTTGGCGTTCACGTTGTTGGCGTTCACGTTGTTGGCGTTCACGTTGTTGGCGTTCACGTTGTTGGCGTTCACGTTGTTGGCGTTCACGTTGTTGGCGTTCACGTTGTTGGCGTTCACGCTGTGGGCTCCGCGGATTTGTTTATGCGCAGGAAAAGGACCAGCGGCAGCGCGATGACGCTGGCGAGGGTGTACAACGCGAAGGCGTTCAGGAAACCGATCATGTCAGCCTGTTGCTTGACCTCAAGGGCAATGCGCGCGAGGCCGTCCAGATTCTCGATGTTCCAGAGTGGCAGATAAGTGGGAAAGCTGAACAGGTTGTTGAAGGGATTTACGAACTCGGTCATGCGGCTGTAGTTCATGCTTCCAGTGCGGATCGCGAAGGTCACGCTCAGGGCGATGAAGACGCTGCTTCCCAGATTGCGGAGCAGGTGGAACACCGCTGCGGTTTCCGCGAGATAGCGCGTCGGCAGCGTATTGAAGGTAACGACGACAAGCGGCACCCAGATCAGTCCGACGGAAATTCCCTGGACAAAGCTCGCGGTGATAACGTGAACGAAAGTTACGTTGGTATCGAAGGTCATCATGTGCAAGCCGGATACCACCTGCAGGGCGAATCCGATAAGCATGCCGATTCGCGGATCGAGCTTGGTCATTCGCCCGGCCAGGAAAAACCCGAGCACGGCGCCGGCGCCGCGGCCACCGAGCAGGATGCCGATAATTGATTCCGGATATCCGCCGAGTTCTTTCAACATCGGCGGCATCACCACCATTGGCGTGAAGTTCAGCATTCCGTAGACACAGACGACGATGAGGCCGATGGCGTAGTTTCGGTCGGCCAACAATCGAAGATTCACGAAGGGGGTTCGGGTCGTGTAGCTGTGGACGATGAACAGATAGAAGGCGAGGCATCCGAGCGCGATCTCGAGCATGATCTCGACCGAATCGAGCCAGTCGAGACGCTGCCCGCGGTCGAGAACCAGCTGCAAACAGGCGATGGAGGCCGATAGCAAAAGGAAGCCGGTCCAGTCGAAACGGACGTTGCGCTGCCTGCCACCATCGGTGAGGAAAATCCACAATCCAATGATGGCGATGACGGCTACCGGCACCAGGGCGAAGAACGCCCAGCGCCAGTTGTAGAGTTCGGTCAGATAGCCGCCGACGATCGGCCCGAAGATCGGCCCGACAACGACGCCCATCCCGAATATCGAGGTGGCGATGCCGTGCTGACGCTTGGGGAAGCTGTCGAGAACCACGGCCTGGGCGAGCGGCACGATCGGCGCCCCGAAACCGCCCTGGAGAATGCGATAGAAAACCAGCACTTCCAGTGATTCGGCGGTGCCGCACAGGAAAGTCATGATGCAGAAGCCGATCTGCGAGCCGATCATCACCCGACGCCAGCCCCATCGCCCGGCCAGCCAGCCTGCCATCGGTGTGACGATCGCCGTCGCCAGGATGTTGAAGGTCATGACCCAGGAAATTTGGTCCGGCGTAGCCGACAGGCTGCCCTGCATCTGCGGCAGGACGACGCTGACGATTAGGATCGTCATCGCATACAGCATGGTTGCACTGGTCACCGCGGCGAGCAGCATCCAGCGGCGCAGGGCTGGCGTCGGCGCGTCAGCGATTGCTGTTGTGGCGGCGTCGCTCATCGCGGGATTCCGGAAAGGGTGCTACGAAGCGTCGCCATCAGCGTCGCCGCCAGCGTCGCCACCACCGCTGGCGTCGCTGGCGGCCGGCTGCCGCATGCGCGTCTGTGCCTTCCGCTTCAGGAGATTTTCCCGGAGCTGGGCAGCCCGGCGCTGGTACTGGCGCGCCGGATCCTTTTTCCCTTTCGCCGGGCCTTTTGATTGGCCTTTCGACTGGTTCGGTCCGGGCTGCTTGCTCGACGACAGGGTTTGCTTTGTTTCCGGCATCGTCATTTCCAGCGCCGCCATTCGGCCGGAGGCATGGCCGAAAGCTTGGTTTCTTGCGGCCCCGATTGGCCTGTGGCATAAGCGCCTGCCGGGCCGCGGTAGCTCAGGGGTAGAGCACACCCTTGGTAAGGGTGGGGCCGGGAGTTCAATTCTCCCCCGCGGCACCATCGCCATTATTCAGCGCCAGCGCCATCATTATTCAGCGCCAGCGCCATCACTGTCCTTCAGAGCGGCGAGTTGCGCAAAGAGAGCGCCGGGAACATCGATTCCCTGATCCCGGTTCTGCTCCCTTTCTTTATAGCGTCTGTCCGCCGGCAACCGTGCGCCGTCTCCTGCCATCGCCTCGAACAGCGCCTCGATGCGCGCCGCAAAACCATTCGCGCCTTCGCCGCCGAAAGCGGCGGGGTCAATCGCAATGATGCACTGGCCGGCCGTCGACGGGCCGCCGTCATTGTAATTCGCGAAGTGTTCTCCCGCCTCGCGGCTCGACCGGGCGCCGGTCAGTGCCGAAGCCATGATTTCCACCATCAATGCAACAGCCGCACCCTTGTGGCCGCCGAAGGGGAGCATCGCGCCATCAAGAATGGCTTGTGGATCCGTGGTCGCATCACCGTCGCTGTCGACGCCGACGCCTTCTGGCAGGGAATGGCCGTCACGTGCAGAGATCATGATCTCGCCTCGGGCCATGGCCGTGGTCGCCATGTCGAAGATCATTGGCGAGCCCGAGGCGCGTGGACAGGCAAAGGCGACCGGATTGGTACCGAACACCGGCGCGCGACCGCCCCAGGCGGGCATGAAGGGGCGCGTGTTGACGAACGCCATCGCCACCAGCCCGGCTTTGGCCAGGGGTTCGAGATCGCACCACAACGCGCCGAAATGGTTGTTCTCGGTAATGCCGAGGGCCGCGATGCCCTGGCGGCGGGCGGTATCGATCAGCCGCGGCAGCCCGGCGGCAACCGCAACCGGCGCAAAACCGCCCTTGGCGTCGACGCGAAGCACGCCCGGCGCGGTCTCCTCGACCATCGGGTCGGCACTGGCGTCACACCGGCCGCTGCGCAGCGCCGAAACATAACCGGGAAGACGGAACAGGCCGTGGGCATGGGCGCCGTCCTGTTCAGCGCGACGCAGCACATTGGCCACGATGGCGGCTTTGTTGGCCGGCATGCCGGCAGCTTCGAGCACATCGCATGCGAGAGTCTCGACCTTGCCGAGTGATAGCCGGACCATATTTCCGGTTTCTGCCGCCATAATCCTGCTCCAGCCCGGTATGCCGGGCTAGACGGTGCCGATCGGATTGGCGGGCGAGCCGACAGCGCCCGGCAGGTGCAGGGGCGGGGCCGTCAGGAAGAAGCGGTTGCGCCCGTTGGCATGCAGCCAGGCGGCGATCTCGGCGAAGTACCACATCTCGCCAAGATGGATTCCGCGCTTGAACAGACACAGCTCGTGCAACGGCAGACCTGGACCGCAGGTGACGCCCTCGGCAAGCCCTTCATGCTCGAACTCAACCGCCCGGTTGTCGCAGGTGAGGGCGGCCATGCCGGTTGCGGCGATCCATTCGAGCAGAGCGTTGTCCTGGCCATCAAGGGCGGGGCAGTGCCGCCGCGGCAGGTCTGCCGGGATGTCCGCGCCCAGTTCGATGAGCTTGTCGGCGTAGCCAGTATAGACGCAGAGGATATCGCCTTGTTCCACCGTCACGCCATCTTCCTCGAGGATCTGCATGAGGTCGGTATGCCCGACGGGTCGGCACTCCTCGCCAAAACGGCGCTTGAGGTCGACGAGAACGCCGCGTCCCTGTACGCAATGCCGAGCCATGTGCTCGATGCCGAGATTCCAGGCGCCGACATCGCCATACCGGGCCTTGCCTCCGACACCCATCACGCTGTGGCCGTTGTACTGGATCGGCTCCCGCTCGCCGTCGCCATCGGCGTCGAACATCGACCCCATATGACCAAAGGCGTCCCACTGGGTGGAGTGCTGGGTATGGATCAGGACCGCCTCGTCGCTGTTGACGTCCGTGCGGCCTGGGGTGGCGTTTCCGAGCGGCAGGTTGAAGGCAACGGCGCCGTCGCGGGTGATCGGTTTGAACTCCGGCGGGTGGCGGCGGAGGTTGGTGGCGTTGGTTGCCGGAATATCGAGCGGCAGGCTGAGGCAGAACCGGATTCCCTCGCGGATCTCCTGCGCCGCTTTCACCGTGGTCTCCGGGGTGAGGTAGTTGAGCTGGCCGAGCTGGTCATCGGGGCCGAATTCACCCCAGTTCGAGCCCGCCGGCCGTTCTTCCCAGCGTTGCGTCATTGTGTTTTCCCCGTATTTTCCGATATTTCAATGCCTTCAAACATAGGCGACGACAGGCTGTAAGTCACAGAGATGCGGTCAAGAGACTCGGTCAGACAGAGACGCGATCACTTGGACGAGGTGTCGGACAAAACCTCATATGCCTCGGCCAGGAAGGCATCGCTGAACTTTCCGCTCCTGCGGTCCTGCGCCAGGTCATCTGCGGAGCGCTTGGCTGGATCCCCGTAGCCACCAGCGCCGGGCGTCTCGACCACGATCGAATCGCCGGGTGTGAGGGGAATCTCCGCCGGCTTGATGGCGAGTTTCTCGGCAGTTCCGTCGCCGTGCTGATGAAGAAAACGGCCGCTGCGGCCGGGGCCGCCGCCGAAGATCCCCCAGGGCTGGTGCCGGAACCGCTCGCCGGCCCCGTTGAAGATGCAGTCATGGCCGACGGGCGCAATGACACGACGCAGGCCGAGGCCGCCGCGCCAGGTGCCCGCACCGCCGGAATCCTCGACAAAGCCGTATTCCAGAACCCGCAGCGGATATTCGCTTTCAATCACCTCGACCGGAAGGTTCGAGGTATTGGTGATGTGGACCTGGACCCCGTCCTTGCCGTCCTTGGCGCTGCGGCCGCCAAAGCCGCCGCCGAGCGTCTCGAGATAGAGATAGCCTTTTCCGGTGGCAGGGTCGGTGCCGGAGAACACGGCCGTAGTGTTGGCGCCGTTGGCGGCCCCGACGGCCGCTTCGGGAAGGGCGGGGGCGAGGGCGCCGATGACGGCGTCGATGATGCGCTGGCTGGTATTGGCCCGCGCGGCCACGGGCGCCGGTTCGACGCAGTTCAGCAGGGCGCCTTCCGGACAGTCGAGCTCGCAGACGTCGAGTACGCCCTGGTTGTTCGGTACATCGGGATCGACGAGAGCCTTGAGGCAATAGGCGGCCGCGGCATGGGTGGCGTTCAGGGTGACGTTGATGTTGCCGCGCACTTGCGGTGCGGTGCCTGCAAAATCAAAATGGATGCGGTCGCCTTTCACGGTCACGGCGAGTTCGATGGCGATGTCGACAGCGCCGAGCCCGTCATCGTCCATCATGTCGGAAAACCTGTAGACGCCGTCGGGAATGCCGACGACATGGTTGCGCATCCTCATTTCCGTGCGGCTGAGGATTTCCGCGAAGGCCGCCTGCACAAGATCGACGGGCCAGCTCTCGATCACTTCGAGGAGACGGCGCTCGCCAAGGCGGCAGGCCGCGATCTGGGCATAGTAATCGCCGCGCCGTTCTTCCGGCAGGCGCACATTCAGGAGCAGGAGATCGAGAATGTCTTGTTGCAGTTCGCCTTCCCGGAACAGGCGGACGACCGGAATCCGAATGCCTTCCTGATAGATTTCCGACATACCGCCGGCCATCGATCCCGGCGCCATGCCGCCGACATCGGCGTGATGGGCGATGTTGCAGATAAAGGCGGCGAGCCGGTCGCCGGAAAACACCGGCATGGCGAGGTTGATGTCCGGGAGATGCGTGCCGCCGGCGACATGCGGATCGTTGGCGATGAAGATGTCTCCGGGCCGGATCTCCTCGCGGGAATACTTTGCGAGCAGTCGGTCCATCAGCCCGGTCATTGAGGCGAGATGGATCGGTAGCGAGTTTTCGGCCTGGACGACGAGACGGCCATCCGGATCGCAGATCGCCGTCGAATGGTCCCGTCGCTCCTTGATGTTGGTCGAATACGCGCTCTTCATCAGAGCAATGAACGTCTCGTCGGTCACCGAACGCAGCGCGTTCAGGAAGATTTCGAGCGTGACCGGATCCAGCTCGTGGTTTTCGGTCATGAGTCGGCTCCTTTGCCAACGGTAATTAGAATATTGAGGCTGTCATCGACCTGTGCCGTGTCTCCGGGATGAAGCACTGTCGTGCAGTCGAACTGTTCGATGATTGCTGGTCCCGAAACACTATGATTGGGGGCGAGGTCGCCGCGGTCGTAGACGGGAGTGGGCTCGGGTTTTTCGGAATCGTGATACACATCGCGAATCTCGCGGATCGCAGGTTCATCGCCGCCCGGTGTGCGGATTTCTGCTTCCGGCCGTTCGAGGCGGCCTCGTGCGGTCAACCGCAGATTGACGATCTCGATCGCATCGTGCGGGTTGTGAAAGCCATAGGCGCGGTCATGAGCATCCCAGAACAGCGCCGTCAGCCGCTCCGGCGATAGGGCGGTGCCATCAGAGGTGCAGAATTTCTCTTTCGCGCCGTCATCCGTGGGGATGGGGATTGCGAGTTCGAAATTCTGGCCAACGTAGCGCATTGCGAACTCAATCTCGACGCTACGGCGATCAGGTGCCACGCCCTCTCGCTCATGCCAGATCCGGGCCCGCTCGGCGAGGGCATCGAGCTGGCGAGCTGCCTCTTCGGTGCCCGTTTCGTCGACGTAGATTCGCGCGCTGGCGACAAAATCCTCCTTGAGATCAGAGGCAACGAGACCCTGGGCGCAGAGAATTCCGGGCGCGGCCGGCAGCACGATTTCGCGGATACCGAGGGCCCGTGCAACGCCGCTTGCATGCAGCGGCCCGGCACCCCCGAGCGGCATCAGGGAAAAGCCACGCGGATCGTGTCCCCGTTCAGTCGAGACCGAACGGATCGCGCGCACCATGTTGGCGAGCACGATGGCGATGATGCCGTGGGCGGCGCTCTCGATGGTGGAGCCAAGACGCTCGGCGACCGGCTGGATAGCCCGTGCAGCCGCATCGACGTCAAGGGCCATGCCGCCGCCGAGCAACCCCCGCGACGACAGCCGGTTGAGCACGAGATTGGCATCGGTCACGGTCGGCTCGGTGCCGCCGGCGCCATAACAGGCGGGGCCGGGATCGGCGCCGGCGCTGATCGGCCCGACCTTCAACAATCCGTCCTGGTCGAACCAGGCGATCGATCCGCCGCCGGCACCGACGGTGTTGATGTCGACCATCGGCAGGCGAACGGGAAAATCGGCGACGTCATGCTCGTAGCGCATTTCGATACGGTTGTCGCGCACGAGACACACATCGGTGCTGGTGCCGCCCATATCGAGGGTGACGATGTTGGGTCTCGCCGACAGTCGGGCAGTGTGGCGGGCGCCAACAGCGCCGGCCGCCGGCCCCGAAAGCGCCGTCCTGACCGGAAAGCGGCTGGCCTGGAAGACCGACATCAGCCCGCCGGAAGACTGGTTGATGCCGATCGCGGCGTCCGGTGCCCGCGCGGCGACACCCTCGCCGAGCCGAACAACGTAACGGCTGACCAGCGGCAGGAGATAGGCATTGATGACGGTGGTTGACAAGCGTTCGTATTCGCGGAATTCCGGCCGCACCGCACTCGAGAGCGAAACATGAAGATCGGGCATGGCCGCCTGCAGGGCCTCGGCGACGCGTTCTTCATGCGCGGGATTGAGATGGGAGAACAGCAAACCGACCGCGCAGGCCTCGACACCGGACGCTTTTACCGCAGCGACGGCGGCGGCGAGGGAGTCCTCATCCAGGGATTCGACGACCTCTCCGGAAGAGCCGATCCGCTCGGCGACCTCGAAGCGTTTTTCTCGCGGCGTCAGCGGCGGCGGCGAGTCAGCCTGGAGATCGTACATCCGGGGGCGGATCTGGCGGCCGATTTCCACCAGATCGCGGAATCCTTTGGTCGTAACCAGGGCCAGCGGTGCGCCACGGCGCTGGATTAAAGCGTTGGTGGCGACGGTCGTGCCATGCGCTATTCGTGCGATTTCCTGCGGCGGGATGCCGCCTTCGCGAATCAGCCAGTCCAGCCCATCGAGAACGGCCTCGGCGGGATCGGTAGGCGTTGATGGGCGCTTGTGCGCGAGCGTGGAGCCGGTTGCAGCATCGTAGGCGTGGAAGTCGGTGAATGTGCCGCCGACATCGACGCCGATGATCCATGTCATGCTGCGGGTGCTCCCTGGTGGGGGACTATAGCGACGCGGGGAGGGATGGCAATCATGCGCTGTTTCGCGCGCTTTTGTTGACTCACTGGCCCGTCACAGGGACACTCTCGCCGCCGGCAGCAGGCGCAAGCGAGCGAACGCACATCGGCACAACAAAAAATACGCATCTGGCGCAGAATGCTGGACGACAGGGGAGTGAAGTATGACCTTCAATCTGAAAACAATCGGAATGGCCGTTTTTGCCGCCGCATTCGGTATGGCCTTGGCCGCCGGATTGCCGGCACAGGCGATCGATACCAAGAAATTCAATATCGTTGGCACCTGGGGCAATCTCGACCACTGGAAGTCGCGCGAGAGCAAGTTCTGGCAAGAGTCCCTGCCGAAAGCGTCCGGCGGCAAGCTGACCGCCAACGCCAAACCGCTGACCGAGCTCGGCTTGTCCGGCTTCGAGTTGATGCGGCAGGTCAAACTGGGGGCCTTTGACGGTGCCCATGTGGTTCTGAGTTACGTCGCCTCCGACAGCCCGGCGATCGAGGGCGCGGATCTGGCTGGCATGGTCCAGGAGTTCTCCAAGGCACGGGGCGTGCTTGATGTCTACATGCCGATCATCAAGCGGGAGTTCAAAAAGAAATACGGCTCCACGGTTCTGATGAACTACGCATGGCCGAGCCAGCAGCTCTGGTGCAATCTCGGAGACACGAAGTCGGTTTCGCTCAAGGATATGGCCGGCAAGAAGATCCGCACCTACAACACCACTCTCGGTGACTTCATCGAGGGGCTGAATGCGAGCGCGGTTACGATCACCTTCGCCGAGGTCGTACCGGCCCTGCAGAAGGGCGTTGCCGATTGCGGTATCACCGGAACTCTTCCGGCCTACAACGCCAAGTGGTGGCAGGTCGTGACCCACAACATCCGGGTCCGTCTCGGCTTCACGGCGTCGGTACTGGCACTGAACACCAAGGTATGGGAAGGCCTGTCGGCCGACACCCGCGACCTCATCCAGGCCGAAGCCATCAAGCTCCAGGACGAGATGTGGCGGGCGACGGCAATCAACAACCAGCGCGGTATGGACTGCAACGCGTCCGGCCCCTGCGACCTTGGCGAGCCGGGCGGCATGACTCCGATCGAGCCTTCGGCTACCGACAAGAAGATGGTCCAGGAAATCCTCAACGACTACGTGATCAAGCGCTGGGCCAAGCGTTGCGGCCAGTCCTGCGTTGATGACTGGAACGCCACGATCGGCAAGCATCTCGGCCTGAAAGCCGAGCTGTAATAGCCGTGCGAGTTCAGGGCGGTCGCTTTTGGCGGCCGCCCTTCGTGCGCCCTCTTATCCAATCATTTCTGCTCATTTGATCATTTTGGCATTCTGCCGCTTGCCCGCATGTTCGCTCTGATACATCAGGCGCTGATGCGCGTTTCCCAGATCGCTGTCTGGGCCGGCGGCGCAGCGCTGACGATTGCGGCCGTCATCGTCACGGTCGACGTGCTGTGCCGGAAGTTCATCGGCGTGACAATGAGCGGTTCGGACGAGATTTCCGGCTACATCTTCGCGGCGGCGACGACCTGGGCTTATTCCTATTGCCTTCTGCATCGGGCCAACATCCGGATTGATGCGTTCTACAATCTCATGCCGCGCTGGCTGAAAGCGGTTTTCGACCTCGCCGGACTCGGTGCCCTGGTCGTGTTCATGAGTGTTCTTACCGAGCGCGCGGTCTTCACGCTGATCACATCGTTTATACAGGATTCTGTCTCGATCACGACGCTGGTGACACCGCTCTGGATTCCGCAGTTTTTCTGGGCGAGCGGGCTTGTCCTGTTCATGTTCACCCTGTTGTTTATCTCGGTTTACGCAGTTGTCGCCCTGATTCGGGGCGACCTGGCGACAGTCAGCAAGGTGGCCGGGGTACTGTCGGTCCAGGAAGAGATCGAAGAAGAAACGCACGGCATGGATATCTCCGGCGGTAATTCTGTCGGCGGCCGGGAGATATCCTGACATGCTGGCGACAACCATCGTTGTCCTTCTCGGCCTGGTCTTTGCCAGCATCCCCGTCGCCGCGGTGCTCGGGGATCTCAGCCTGTTCCTCGACAGTATCTACATGGACGGTCGTCTGCGCCTCGCGATGGGCGAGTTCGTTTGGGACAAGAGCAAGGAGTTCATTCTCGTTGCCGTCCCGATGTTCATCCTGCTCGGTGAAATCATGCTACGCGCCGGTATCGCCCAGCGGATGTACAACGCGGTTATCCAGTGGCTGTCCTGGCTGCCGGGTGGCTTGATGCACGCCAATATCGGGTCCTGTGCGATTTTTGCGGCTTCTTCAGGATCGAGCGTGGCCACAGCCGCGACCGTCGGCACCGTCGCGTATCCTGAGATCGAACGGCGCAATTATAACGAATCCCTTTTCCTGGGCACACTGGCAGCCGGTGGAACACTGGGCATCCTGATTCCGCCCTCGATCAATCTCATTCTCTACGGCCTGCTCACCGACACCTCGGTGCCGGAGTTGTATCTTGCCGGTATCATCCCGGGCGCCGTTCTCGCCGGAATGTTCATGCTGATGGTGATTGCCGCCTGCCTCTATCGGAAGGACTGGGGCGGTGATCCGGTCGAAACGAGCTGGGGGGCCCGCATTCGATGCCTGCCCGACCTGCTGCCGCCGATCTTGTTGTTTGTCGCGGTCGTCGGCTCGATCTATGGCGGGGTTGCAACCCCGACCGAGGCGGCCTCGATCGGGGTGTGTCTCGCACTGGTGATCGCGGCCTGGAGACGAACGCTGTCGCTGAGAATGCTGCGCGATGCGTTCGAGGGAACAATGCGGACCACCGCGATGATCATGCTGATCATCCTGGCTGCGGTGTTTCTGAACTTCGTGCTCGGTTTCATGGGTGCCACCCGCGCGCTGACGGATTTCATCAACGAACTCGGCCTGACGCCGATGGAGACGATGCTGATCATCGTCCTGATGTATCTGATTCTGGGCATGTTCATGGAAACCTTCTCCATGATGCTGACCACGGTTCCGCTGATTTTTCCGATCGTCGTTGCGCTTGGCTTCGACGGGGTCTGGTTCGGTATCCTGGTAACGGTACTCATGGAGGCGGCGCTGATCACGCCGCCGATCGGCGTCAATCTCTACGTCGTGCACGGTATCCGGACGAGTGGTGGTCCGTTCAACGATGTGAGCGTCGGCGCGTTGCCCTTTGTGCTGGTGATGATCATCATGGCCGGCATGCTTCTCGTCTATCCGGAGATCGCTCTCTGGCTGCCTTCGAAGTTCTATTGACACACTCCGATTACACCCTGATCGGGGTATAAAATCAGGCAATGACGGGATGTGATGTCATGGCCAGCCAGCAGCCGCTTTCTGCACTATTTTCCCCTCTCGAGGGATCGAGCGTCTGGACCGGAGACGATCTTGCGCCGGCAGACGGGCTGGTGCGCATTCCGGCGGAAGCCCTTTCTGAGATAACCGGCATCGCCGGGGTGCTGAAAGACAATCCGCTACCCTTCGAGGCCCTGCGGCCGGAGGATTTCGACATCCCGGCATGCCGGATGCTGATGGCAGCGGTGCGCGAGACCCTCGATCATGGCGTCGGTTTTGCGCTCATCGACCGCCTGCCTCTCGATGACATGGCACCCGCTTCCGCCAAAGCCGTCTACTGGCTGCTGTCGGCAATGCTGGCCCGGCCCGTTGCCCAGAAGTGGGACGGTACGATGATCTACGATGTACGCGACACCGGAAAGAAACCGGGCAACGGCGTGCGTCCTGACATCACCAACGCCGAGCAAAACTTCCACACCGACAACAGCTACAATCTGTGTCCGCCGGACTATGTCGGCCTGCTCTGCGTGAATCCCACGCTAGAGGGCGGGATCAGCGGCGTGGTGAGCTTGCATGCGGTCTATAACGCGATGCTTGTCGAGCATCCGGAACTGGTGGAGCGGCTGTACCGGGATTTCATCTTCGACCGCCAGCGCGAGCATGCACCAGGAGACGCCATGACGCTGCGCCATCCGCTGTTCGAGCTGCGCGACGGAGACCTTGCGGGCCGCCTGTCCCGGTTCCAGGTGAAAAACGGCTATGCGCTTGCAGAAGAAACCCCGGACGAAGAGGGCCTGTCAGCGCTCGAGGCGCTCGAGGACATCATGAACCGGCCCGGAATGGCGAAAACCTTCGCCTTCGAGCGCGGTCAGATCCAGATTCTCGACAACCGCCGCTGCGCCCACAGGCGCACGGGTTTCACCGACGGCGCCGATGCGGCGCACAAACGCCACCTGATCAGGCTTTGGCTGCGGGATTCCGGTCGCCCATTCTATAACGGCTGAGTTCAGGGAGTGAATCTGGAATTCATTCGGGTACTGTGCCATAACCGGCACCGTTTCGCCTGAAACTCCCGAAAATGGTACCGCTGTGTCGCGTTCCAACGAACCCCTTGTGCTCGCCCTGCCCAAGGGCCGCATCCTTGGTGCGGCCATGCCGCTGGTCCGGCAGGCCGGCATCGAGCCCGAAGCCGGGTTCGATGACCCCGATGCGCGCCAGCTGCATTTCGCGACGAACCACCCGGAGATATCTATTATCCGTGTCCGCAGCTTTGATGTTGCCACGTTTGTCGCCTTTGGAGCTGCCCATATGGGTATCGCCGGCAATGACGTTCTGAGAGAATTCGATCACCGGGAGATCTATACCCCGGTCGATCTCGGCATTGGCAAGTGCCGGCTGGCGGTCGCCGAGCCGGCGGCGCTGGCCGAAACCGACGATCCCGATCGCTGGAGCCATGTGCGGATTGCGACCAAGTATCCCAACCTGACCAAGCGCCACTTCGCTTCCCGCGGCGTGCAGGCCGAGTGCATCCATCTCAACGGCGCCATGGAGCTGGCGCCCAGGCTCGGTCTCTGCCGCCGCATCGTCGATCTTGTCTCGACCGGCCGGACCCTGGCCGAGAATGGCCTCGTCGAGGTCGAAACCATCCTTGAGGTGACCAGCCGTTTCGTCGTCAATCGGGCCGCGCTGAAAACGCGGTCGGCGGAACTCGGGGCGTGGATCGAATGCTTCAGCGAGACGGCCCGTGCCGCTCAGGCTTGAGGCCAAAGAGGCGAGGTTTGGCGACGCTCTTGCGGCGCATCTCGCGGCCCGGGCGGCAGAGAGCGCCGAGGTCGAAGGGACGGTCGACGAAATCATCGGCGCCGTTCGCGCGTGCGGTGATGCCGCACTCATCGAATACACCGAGCGTTTCGATGGGGTTTCACTGGAGCCCGACGGGCTGCGGTTTTCTCAGGCCGAACGGGATCATGCCGCGGGCCTCTGTGGAGGCGGGGAGCGGATAGCCCTGGAGCGGGCGGCGGAGCGGATCGAGGCCTATCACCGCCGGCAGATTCCGGAAGACACCGACTATACGGACGAGGACGGGATCAGGCTCGGCGCGCGGTGGACGCCGCTCGATTCCGTTGGCCTCTATGTGCCGGGAGGGCAGGCCGCCTATCCGAGCTCGGTGCTGATGAACGCGGTTCCCGCCAAAGTGGCCGGGGTGCAACGCATCGTTATGGCCGTGCCCTGTCCTAAGGGGGAGGTCAATCCGCTGGTGCTGGCGGCCGCCGAGATTGCCGGGGTTTCCGAGATCTACCGGATCGGCGGCGCACAGGCGATCGCCGCCATGGCCTATGGAACCGAATCCTTGGCGGCTACCGACAAAATTGTCGGGCCGGGAAACGCCTACGTTGCCGCTGCCAAGCGTCGTGTGTTCGGCGCGGTTGGTATCGATCTCGTGGCCGGGCCGTCGGAGGTACTGGTGGTGGCCGACGATACTGTCGATCCTGACTGGGTCGCACTCGATCTTCTAGCCCAAGCCGAGCACGACGCCGACGCTCAGTCGATCCTGTTGACCGACGATGGTGATTTCGCCGATCGGGTCTGCGCGGCGGTCGAGTGCCGGTTGAAGGATCTGCCGCGCGCCGGGGTCGCCGGCGACAGCTGGGAGCGCCACGGCGCCGTCATTGTCGTTGAATCGATGGCCCAGGCGCCGGATATCATTGATCGCGTCGCACCCGAGCACCTCCAGATCGCCATCACCGAGCCCGAAGGGATCGCCGGAGCGGTGCGTCATGCGGGCGCGATCTTTCTTGGCCGGTATACGCCCGAAGCCGTCGGCGACTATGTCGCCGGGCCGAACCACGTGCTGCCGACTTCGGGTAGCGCCCGTTTTTCCTCGGGGCTCGGTGTGCTTGATTTCATGAAACGAAGCTCGATCGTTTCCTGCGACAGGGATGGTTTGCAACGGATCGGCCCGACGGCTGTGTCGCTTGCCGAGGCGGAGGGCCTTTCGGCACATGCCCTGTCGGTGAGAGCACGCCTGGAGAATTGAACGGGCACGGGGCCATCATGCCAGAATACCGGATTATCGATATCCGGCTCGACGAGGAGAGCATGGCTCGGCGCAATCCGGAGGTCGAGCAGGAGCGCGCGGTCGCGATCTATGATCTGCTCGAGAGCAACTATTTCAAGCCCACCGGCGGCCATGCTGGCCCGTTCATCGTCTATCTGAAGATCGAGAATCTGAACCGCCTCGTGCTCGACATCCGGGGCGACGAGGAGGAAGCGGTGATGCGTCTGTCGCTGCCGCTGATGTCGATGCGCAGGTTGATCCGGGATTACTTCCAGATCTGCGATAGCTACTACGCCGCGATCAAACATCTCAGCCCTTCGAAGATTGAGACCATCGACATGGCGCGGCGCGGCCTGCACGACGAGGGCGCACGGGTTTTCGCTGGCCTGCTGGATAGCCGGCTCAGCATGGATTTCGACACGGCGCGTCGTTTTTTCACGCTGGTCTGTGTCTTGCACGTCAGAGGGTAGGCGGGGCGATGAGCGATCTTCCTGGCGCCGTTCTCTTCGCCTGCAGCGAGAATGCGCTGCGTTCGCCGATGGCGGAGGCGCTGATGAAACACCTGCACGGGAAGCGGATCTACATCGATTCCGTTGGCGTGCGGGGCGGGGATCTCGATTCTTTCTCGATTGTGGTTCTCGCGGAGATTGGCCTCGATCTGTCGCGTCATCACTCCAAAACCTTCGATGATCTGCCGGATGATTTTTACGACCTGGTCATAACCCTGTCCCCGGAAGCCCAGCACCGGGCTCTGGAGATGACCCGCACAGGTGCGGTCGAGGTCGAGTTTTGGCCCACAGCGGATCCGAGTGTCGTCCGGGGTAACCGGGACGCCCGCCTTGCTGCCTACCGGGAGGTCAGGGACGCGCTGCTCGCACAGATTCTCGAGCGTTTTCCCCTGCCGGGCGCAGTCGATCTCTGAGAGCCTGATGACAGCCTCGAGCCGGGGCCTATACTGCCGCGGGAAGGTGACGCCGCTTTGCTATCCCCGTCGCTGCACGACTTCCGGCCATACTGTTTCTGGTCGCACGGCTACCCGCCACCGTCTTTGGAATATCCCGCGTCATGACGTCGTCTGCCGCAAATACACATCTTATTCTGGCCTCGGCCTCGCCCCGCAGGCTGGACCTGCTGGCTCGGATCGGGGTGCATCCGGATGCGGTCGTTCCTGCCGAAATCAACGAGACGCCGCTGGCCGGAGAACTGCCGGAGCAGTATGCGGCGCGGCTGGCCCTGGCCAAGGCCCAGACCGTGGCTGTGCGACATCCGGGGGCGGTTGTCCTGGCGGCCGATACCGCCGTTGGATGCGGCCGGAGGATTCTCCCCAAGCCCGAGAAGGAGGCCGAGGCGCGCGACTGTCTCGAACTGCTCTCCGGCCGCCGGCATCGGGTCTATGGCGGTCTTGTGGGGATTGCCGCTGACGGCGGCGTACACCGCCGGATGGTGCGGACCATCCTCCGCTTCAAGCGCCTCGATGCCGGGGAGATCGACGCCTATCTCGCGATTGGAGAGTGGCAGGGCAAGGCCGGTGGCTATGCCATCCAAGGCGCTGCCGAGGGTTTCGTGATCTGGCTCGGCGGCTCCCATTCCAACGTCGTTGGCCTGCCGCTGTTCGAGACGCGTAATCTCCTGCGCGGCCTCGGCTGCCTGTGACCGGGTTTTCCGACATTCTCGTCGAGGTGTCGCCGGGGGAAACCCGGGCGGCGCTGGTGGCGAAAGGCGGAACTCTGGTGGAGTTTTTCATCGAGCGCGCCGGCATGAAAAACCGGGTCGGTGGTCTGTACCTCGCGCGTATTCGCAAGATCGAGAAGCGCCTGCGCGGAGCCTTTGTCGATATCGCGCCGGGTGTGCCGGCCCTCATGGATCGCCTGGCGGGGGAACACGAGGGCCAGGTGGTGATGGTCCAGATCGTGCGCGACGCCAGCGCCGGTAAGCATGCGCTGGCCCGCGCGGGCGCGGTTCTCAGCAGCCGGCACATGACCCTGGTTGCCGATGGCGATGGCATCGCCTGGACGGGGCGTCCGCCTGGCCGCAAAGAAGCGATCGAAGAGAGTATTGCAACACTGGCTGGCGGTTGGCGGCTCGGGCCTGGAATCGCGGAACTCGACGAGAAGGAAACCCTGCGGCGCGGCGCCGCACTCTGGCAACTCTGGGAGCAGCTGCAGGAACAGGCGCGCAGCCTGGAAGCGCCGGCGGTTCTGTCGCCGCCGCCGGATCTTATCCGCCACCTGCTTCTGTACCGGGCGAAAGCAGCATCGAAATCGGGATCACGATTCGGACGGATCATCACCGATGACCGGCGCACGCATGCGCGGATCGAGGCGATGATAGAAACTGAGATGCCGGAGCTGCGGGGCCAAGCCTCGCTTGAGGCCGCGCCCGGGGACCTGTTCGAGGAGGCCGGGGTCGAGGAGCAGGTCGCGGCCGCGCTCGATCCGGTGGCAGAAATACCCGGCGGCGGCGAACTGGTCATTGAATCGACGGAGGCGCTGACGGCTATCGATGTGAACCTGGCTGCGGCCGGCGGCCGGCAATCCTCGGAGCAGGCTGTTCTCTCAACCAATCTCGCGGCGGCGGAAGAAGTCGCCCGGCAGGTGATTTTGCGCAACATATCCGGGCTGATCGTTGTCGATTTCGTATCCATGCGAAACAAGGCGAACCGGCGGCGCCTGGTCGAGACCCAGCGGCGCGCTTTCCGGGATTCCACGGCGCAGACGGACGTGCTCGGCATCACGGCGGGCGGGCTGGTCGAGATCACCCGGCGCCGGGAGCGGGCGTCTCTCATGGAAATAATGTATGGCTCCCACACCAGACCCGTGCTTGCGCCGCTGCCTGAAAGCACTGCCTGCCAGGCCTTGCGGGAGATCTTGCGAGACGGCGGCGGGCCGGGGCGGCGGGTGATCCGGACCCCGGCGTCGGTGATCGCAGCCCTGCAGGGGCCGCTTGGCGAGGCTTTTGCGGAGACCGAGCGCCGGCTTGGCGAAACCCCGGAACTCCGCGAGGCGCCGGAGCTGGCCACTTTCGAGATCGTCACGGAGCTCCGGTAGCGTGTTGTTGTCAGGGTTTTGGTCGGCGGGCGTTGACCGATAGCCGATTTCTTTGCATATGGGTAGGCGAGAAGCTGACTGAGGTCGGAATCCGACGGCGAGGGCGTTGTGGCGGAAAAACCAACATGCAAGGCGAGCAAGACCTGTATTATCTGCGGCAAACTGGCCTCGCAGGCCCAGGCGCCGTTCTGCTCGAAGCGCTGCGCCGATCTTGATCTCGGACGCTGGTTCAACGGCACCTACCGCATCCCAACCAACGAACGTCCCGGCGAGGCGGAAACCCCGTGGGGTGCGGAAACCGAAGAGGACGACCGCACCTGCTGAGGCAGGCTGTCGAAGCCCGGGCCCTGTATGGCAAGCACTATGACCGCATTTGATCCGGCGAGCTGAGGCAGGCTGTCGAAGCCCGGGCCCTGTATGGCAAGCGCTATGACCGCATTTGATCCGGCGAGCTGAGGCAGGCTGTCGAAGCCCGGGCTCTGTATGGACAGGGGGCGCGGGATTGCCTATTTAGGGGCCGGTTCGGTTGCGGCCATCATGTCGTGCCATGCCCAGGTAGCTCAGTTGGTAGAGCAACGGACTGAAAATCCGTGTGTCGGCTGTTCGAATCAGCCCCTGGGCACCATTTTCTTTCAGCGCGCTTTGCTTTCCCCGCACGACCCACACGCTGGTAGCGGCGTCTTGTCGGGTTTTTCCTTGAAAAAGAGGGCGCTGAGTCTCTATAACGCCCCTTGGTCCGGGATTCTGTCCTGTGCCCGCTTTGTAGCGATGCAGCGGGGCGAATGGGGTATCCGGGCAAACAATCGGGAAACTTCGGGAGCAGGAATATGATTCTGCGAATTTGCGGCGCTATCGCCATGACATGCGTTCTGGCCATTCCGGCAGCTGGGGCGAAGGACGTGAAAATCGGTTTCGTGACAACCCTGACGACCCCTGCAGGCGTCATCGGGCGTGACATGAAGGATGCGGTCGATCTCGCCATTTCCGATATCGGCGGCAAGATGGGAAACCTCAACGTGAAGGTCATCTACGAGGATGACGGCTTCAAGCCGGAGATCGGCAAGCAGAAGACCGACAAGCTGGTCAAGCGGGACGACGTCGATTTCGTGGCCGGGTACATATGGTCGCACGTTCTGCTGGCGTCCCGGAACTCGGCCTTGAAGGCCGGCAAGTTCCTGATCAGCTCGAATGCCGGACCGCACCACCTTGCCGGCAAGGGCTGCCACAAGAACTTCTTCTCGACCTCCTGGCAGAACGACCAGGCGCCAATGGCGATGGGCGAGGTTCTCAACCAGAGGGGTGTAAAGTCGCTCTACATCATGGCGCCGAACTATGCCGCCGGTAAGGATATGGTCGCCGGCCTCGAGAGAACTTTCAAAGGCACCGTCAAGGGCAAGGACTTCACCAAGTGGGGCAAGGATGCCCAGCTCGACTTCTCGGCCGAGCTGGCCAAGGCCAAGGCTTCGGGTGCGCAAGCGATTTACATCTTCTATCCCGGCAAGGCGGGCGGCGCCTTCATCAAGCAGTACATGCAGGCGGGTCTGGCCGACAAGATCGCGCTTTACTCGGTGTTCACGGTCGACTCGCTCAGCCTGCCGAAATTCCAGAAGGCCAAGATGACCGGCGTGGTCGGATCCCTCAACACGATGTTTTGGGGTCCGGATCTCGATACGCCGCAGAACCGTAAGTTCGTGTCCGGCTTCAAGAAGAAGTACAACCGCTATCCGTCCTTCTACGCAGCGCAGAGCTACGATACGGTCTTCCTCATCAAGAGCGCGGTCGAGGCGGTCGGTGGCAACCTCGACGACATGGATGGCATGCGTACGGCGATGGAGAAGGCCAACTATCCTTCGGTTCGCGGCAGCTACGCCTATGGCAAGAACCACTTCCCGATCCAGAACTTCTATCTGCGGGAAGCGGCGGTCGACAGCGACGGGGTCTGGACCACGAAGATCGTCAAGACGGTGCTCAGGGACGCGCAGGATCCTTACGTCAAGGATTGCCCGCTGACCTAGCTCTTCTTCGCGCGTCGCTGTTGCGGCGTGCTGGGCCAGGTTGAACCCAAGGCCGACGGACCATGGATGGCGCATTGCTGTTCGCGCAGCTGCTCAACGGCGTGCAGCTCGGGCTTCTGCTGTTCCTTCTCGCCGCTGGCCTGACCCTGATCTTCGGGATCATGGACTTCATCAACCTGGCTCACGGCTCCCTCTACATGGCCGGCGCCTATTTCTGCGCGACGCTGGCCGATTGGACGGACTCATTCATCCTTGGCGTCCTGCTGGCCCTGCCGATGACCTTCGCCCTCGGCGTGGTTTTCGAGCGCATCCTGGCGCGCACGCTCTATGCCCGTGACCATCTCGACCAGGTGCTGGCGACCTTCGGCGCGATCCTATTTTTCGATGCGCTGGCACATCTGATCTGGGGACCTGAAGGCTATGCCATCCAGCTGCCCGACTATCTCGACGGGCGGGTGACCCTGTTGGCCGGCATCGAGTTCCCGACCTACAGGATCCTCATCATCGCCGTCGGTTTGCTGACGGCGGTGGGACTATATGGCGTTATCGTCCATACTCGCCTCGGGATGCTCGTGCGGGCCGGGGCCTCCAACCGGCGCATGGTTGACGCCCTCGGCATCAATATCGATCTACTCTTCATGCTGGTCTTTGCCTGTGGCGCTGTGCTGGCGGGTCTTGCGGGCATGATGCTGGCGCCGATCACGGAGGCCAATATCGGTATGGGCAACGATATCCTGATCGTTGCCTTCGTCGTCATCGTGATCGGGGGTATCGGTTCGGTGAAGGGCGCTTTCGCCGCCGCCATGCTGATCGGCATGATCGACACGATGGGCCGGGCCTTTCTCGACGACTTCATGAAGCTGTTCATGAACAATGCAACCGCCGAAACGGCGGCGCCGGCCCTGTCTGCAATGCTGATTTACATCCTGATGGCGTGCATTCTTTATTTCCGGCCTGCCGGCCTGTTCCCACCTCGGGGCCGCTGACCCATGAACCTTGCGCTGCGGCCGGTCGTGGTCGGGACGGTGATGGGTTCCCTGGCCGTGATGCCGGGTCTGGCAGTCGTTTTCGGCGAGCCTTTCCTGCTCGATCTTGCGATGCGCGCGATGTGCCTTGCGATCGCCGCGACCAGCCTCAACCTCATTCTCGGCTTCGGTGGCATGATCAGCTTCGGGCACGCCGCCTTCATCGGCATCGGCGCCTATGCGGTCGGCATTCCCGCCTATTACGGAATCACGGAGGGGCTGATCCAGATTCCCATCGCCGTCGCCGCCGCAGCCCTGTTTGCTTTCCTGACCGGCCTCGTTTCCCTGCGCACCAAGGGCGTTCATTTCATTATGATTACGCTTGCCTTTGCACAGATGGTTTTTTTCGCTTTCGTCAGCATCGAGGAATATGGCGGCGATGATGGGCTGGTCATCGATTCACGGAGCACCTTTGCGGGAATTGTCGACCTCGAGGGCACGGAGACACTGTATTACGTGATCTTCGTCTGCCTCGTCGGCGCGCTGTACATCGTTAAACGAGTCTCCGAATCCCGCTTTGGCCTCGTCATACAGGCAGCTCGACAGAACAAGGATCGAATCCAGGCGGTCGGCTACGACGTCTTCCGCTACCGCCTGGTCTGCTATGTGATCTCAGGCGCGATCTGCGGGCTGGCTGGTGCACTTCTTGGCAATTTCACCGGCTTTATCAGCCCCGAAATGATGGACTGGACGCGGTCCGGAGAGCTGATCTTCATGGTCCTGCTTGGGGGAGCCGGAACGCCATTCGGGCCGCTGTTCGGCACCTTCGCCTTTCTGTTCATCGAGGAAATTCTATCGTCGTTCACGATTTACTGGCCACTTCTGTTCGGCATGCTGTTGATCGGGGTAGTGCTCTTCACGCGTGGTGGAGTCGACGGTCTTCTTGGCAGGAGGCGCGGATGAGCGCGGTCCTGCTCGCAGTCTCCGGTCTCTCGAAGCGTTTCGGTGGGGTCGCTGCAGTCGATTCTGTGGATCTCGACGTCAGGGAGCGGGAAATCCACGCTGTCATCGGCCCGAACGGGGCCGGCAAGACAACCCTGATATCCCTGCTGAGCGGTGCACTGGCGGCCGACGCCGGAAGCATTGTCTTCAAGGGTCGGGATGTAACCCAACTGCCGGTCCATGAACGGACCCGGATTGGCATTGCGCGCTCGTTTCAGATCACCAGCGTGTTTTCTGAAATGACGATGCTCGAAAACGTATCTCTCGCAGTCCAGGCAACGCAAGGTAGTTCCCTGCATCGTTTCTGGCAGGCCGGACGCGGGGATCCCATCTTGACCGAACCGGCCCGCGAGTTCCTTGCGGCGGTTGGCCTCGACGCGGCGGCGGGGAAACGCGCTGACATGCTGTCCCATGGCGAGCATCGGCTGCTTGAAATCGCGATCACGCTGGCCTGCCAGCCGTCGCTGCTTTTGCTCGATGAGCCGATGGCGGGGCTGGGGCCCCGGGAATCGGAGCGGATGGTGGAGATTGTCGCCGGGCTTCGGGCCAAGCACGCAATTCTCCTGATCGAGCACGATATGGACGCGGTGTTCGCTCTCGCCGACAGGATTACGGTGCTGGTCGACGGCCGCGTGATCCGCACTGGAAGCCCGGAGGAGATTCGCGTCGACCCCGAAGTCAGGCAGGCTTATCTCGGTGGCGAGGGAGCCGGGCATGCCTGAAACCACCAACATGCCCGAGCCGACCGACATGCCCGAGCCGACCGACATGCCCGAGCCGACCGACCATGCTTGAAGTCAGCAGACTCCAGGCCTTCTACGGCCTCCAACCGATCCTGCACGGCATAGATTTCCGGGTTTTGGCCGGGGAGGTTGTGACTCTGATAGGGCGCAACGGCATGGGCAAGACGACGGCCTTGAACGCCATCATGGGGCTGGTTCCGCGCCGCGAGGGGCGCATCGCCTTCGAGGGCCAGGAGATCCAGAACGCCACCCCGCACAGGATTGCCCGAGCCGGAATCGGCTATGTCCCGGAAGGCCGGCAGGTGTTTCCGAATCTGACGGTGCGCGAGAACCTCGTTGCGACCGCGGCCAACAGGAACCCCGGCGTCGAACCGTGGACCCTGGACCGAATCTACGCGATTTTTCCGAAACTGTCCGCCCGCGACGGCATGGCCGCCGACACCCTGTCAGGCGGTGAACAGCAGATGCTGGCGATCGGTCGGGCCCTGATGACGAATCCCCGGCTACTTATTCTGGACGAGGCAACCGAAGGGCTGGCACCGCTGGTGAGGGACGATATCTGGCGGGTCCTCGAGCAGGTGAAGAAGACCGGAATCTCGGCCATCATCGTCGATAAGAATGTCGCGGCGCTGGCCCGGATCGCCGACCGCCACCACATCCTGGTGAAGGGTAAGATCGTGTTCACTGGCGATAGCGCCGAGCTGATGGCTGATCCCGAGCGTCTGGCTCGCCATCTCGGCGTTTGATCGAAAATTGCGGTTCATTTGCAACCGTGGTGATAGTTGTGTCGGCGGCTTGGCGATTGCCTTTGCACCGGGACTCTGGCATACGGGCGCACCATGAGGCCGGGGTATCCGGGCGCGTATCGCGCGTTCAGAGGCCTGCTGGATAAAAGCCGGAACAGCGCTGCGGCCTGTAGTCCATCAACAAAAAACAGATATGAGTGAATGATGTCGACATTACTGATGCTTGTCGTCGCCTGCGGTGTGGCCGCGGTGATCTATGGGGTTCTCGCGGGTCGATCGGTCCTGGCAGCGAGTCCTGGCAACGAGCGGATGCAGGAGATCGCCGCCGCCATCCAGGAAGGCGCCAAGGCCTATCTGAACCGGCAATACAGCACGGTCGGGGCCGTCGGTGTGGTCGTCGCCGTAATTCTTTTCCTTGTCCTGGATCACTATGCCGGAATCGGTTTCATCGTTGGCGCTGTGCTCTCCGGTGCAGCCGGCTATATCGGCATGCTGATTTCGGTTCGCGCCAATGTGCGCACGGCCGAAGCGGCACGCGAGGGGCTGGCGAGGGGGCTCGCCATATCGTTCCGCTCCGGCGCCGTTACGGGCATGCTGGTCGCCGGCCTCGCCCTACTCGCAATCTCTCTATATTACGGCTACATGGTCGGCGCCGGTGCCGCTGATAAGCATCTGATCAGCGGCCTCATCGGCCTTGCCTTCGGTGCGTCCCTGATCTCGATCTTTGCCCGTCTCGGTGGCGGTATTTTCACCAAGGGAGCTGATGTTGGCGCCGATCTCGTCGGCAAGGTCGAGGCGGGCATTCCCGAGGACGACCCGAGGAACCCGGCGGTGATCGCGGACAATGTCGGCGACAATGTCGGTGACTGCGCCGGTATGGCGGCCGATCTGTTCGAGACCTATGTGGTGACTGTCGGCGCGACGATGGTCCTGGCCCTGATCTATGGCATCGGCGGCATCGCTCTTGATGCCTTCCTTCTCTATCCGATGGCCATCGGCGGCGCCTGCCTCGTGGCCTCGATCGTCTCGACGTTTTTCGTCCGCGTCGGTTCCAGCGGCAACATCATGGGCGCCCTTTACAAGGGATTTTTTGGCAGCGCCATCATCTCTGCGGTGCTGCTGTGGCCGATCACGGACCATGTCATCGGCCTCGGCACGGAAATGACCATGGCCGGCGCGGATTTCACCGGGTTTGACCTGATGTGGTGCGGCATCGCCGGCCTCGTGCTGACGGCTCTGATCGTCTGGGTTACCGAGTACTACACGGGAACCAACTATCGCCCCGTGCAGTCGGTGGCGCGGGCCTCCGAGACCGGACACGGCACGAACGTCATCCAAGGCCTTGCGGTCTCGATGGAAGCAACGGCGATTCCCGCGGTACTGATCTGTGTCACCATCGCCGGAACCTACCATCTCGCCGGTCTGATCGGCATCGCCATCGCGGTGACGGCGATGCTGGCGTTGGCCGGCATGGTGATCGCTCTCGATGCCTATGGTCCGGTTACCGATAACGCCGGAGGCATTGCAGAAATGGCCGAGCTCGAGGCGAATGTCCGCAACACGACGGATGCGCTCGATGCGGTCGGCAATACCACCAAGGCGGTTACCAAGGGATACGCGATTGGCTCGGCGGGCCTCGGCGCCCTGGTGCTGTTCGCGGCCTATACGGCCGATCTGGAGCGGTTCTTCGGCGACATCCAGGTCGATTTCTCGCTCGGTAATCCCTATGTCGTGATTGGCCTGTTCATCGGCGGACTGCTTCCCTACCTATTTGGTGCTCTTGGTATGACGGCGGTCGGTCGCGCCGGCGGCGCCGTGGTAATGGAGGTTCGCCGCCAATTCAAGGAGATCCCCGGAATCATGGAGGGCACGGCGAAGCCGGAATACGGCACCTGTGTCGACATGCTGACTCGCTATGCGATCCGGGAAATGATCGTGCCCTCGCTCCTGCCCGTTCTCAGCCCGCTGGTTCTGTTCGTTATTGTCGATCTGGTCAGCGGTCGGGCGTCAGCTTTTGCTGCGGTCGGTGCGATGCTGCTTGGCGTGATCGTCACGGGACTGTTCGTTGCCATTTCGATGACTGCCGGCGGTGGTGCCTGGGACAACGCCAAGAAGTTCATCGAGGACGGCAATCACGGTGGCAAGGGATCGGAGGCGCACAAGGCGGCCGTGACCGGAGACACCGTCGGCGATCCCTACAAGGACACCGCCGGCCCGGCCATCAATCCGATGATCAAGATTACCAACATCGTGGCCCTTCTGCTGCTCACACAGCTTGCGGCTTGATCGTTCTGCGATCGTGCGTCGCGTGTCGCTGGTGCACTGACCGGCGACGCGTGAGGGTAGCGGGTTAGGGCTGCGCGGCCTTCTGGCGGAAGCGGCCGATGTTGGCGATGGCCTGCTCGATGAACCCGAGCTCCTTGCCGGCGGTCGGCGTTACACGCTTGGTCATGGCGACGGTCTGGCTGTCATCTTTGTCGAGCTCTTCGATCTCGCTGATGATGTTGTTGCTGTCGAAGTGGATGCCGACAATCTTCTGCTTTATGACCTCTTCCTCGAAGAAGGCCAGCTGTTTTCCATGACGACCGATGTAGTACCATCTCACGCCGTCAAACAGGGCTACTTTCTGCGGTGAGCCAAGCAGTTCGCGAACGTAGGCCTGGCTGTGGACTCCGACCTCGAGCTTTTCGACCTTGCTCTCGGCGACGATGTGACCGCGGATGACGGAACGTGGTGTGCAGGCCGTGACAGCAAGAGCGGCGACAAGAAACAGAATCGGGATTGTGGCCATGACAGCCGGATGCCCGGATGCAGAATATTCGAGTGCGAAATTCGGGCTTGGCATGTCTGACATCGTTCTTCCGCTTCGGTCGCGTAGGGGTTCCGGGTAGTCATTCGCCAGTGTTATTTTATGGGCTGGAGGGCGAGATGACCAATAGCGGCGTTGCAGGAGCCAGCAAGCAGGCAACAAGCGAGCCAGCGGAGAGCAAGGCAGGGTTTGGCATGTTTCGCTTCGGTGGGGTGTTGCCGGGCCTGCGGGCGAAGCGGACCGCACGGCAACTCTATGCGGGTGTGGTTTCCCAGGCGCGGGCGCCGGTGTTTTATCGGGAGTTTCGCGCCCCCGACACGGCCGATGGCCGATTTGAACTGATCATCATCCATGCGTTTCTTTTGATGCACCGGTTTCGCGGGGAGCGGGGCATGACACGTGTTTCCCGGGCGCTCTCCGAGGAACTCGTAACGGATGTCGACCGCAATTTGCGGGAAGCGGGAATCGGGGATCTGTCGATCGGCCGCCAGGTTCGCAAACTGACGGGGCGACTGTACCAGCGCCTTGGAATCTATACTGACCTCATCGAGGCCGACCTCATCGAGGGTGCGAGTGTGGCCGATACCGATGCCGGACCCAAGACGCTGGAGGAAGCACTCCGGCAGTCTCTCTATGCGGATGCGGACGATCCTGGAACCGAACGGCTTGCCGCGCTGGCAACCTATATCCGGCGTGAATTTACAAGGCTAGCGGTGCGCCCTGCCGCAGAGATTGCGGCCGATCGGGATCCGTTTCATGCGCCTGACATTTTGGGTTCCGGCACCGATCCAGGCTGCGATGCCGGGCCGGTGTGACGATGGCAGCCGAAGATGCCGCTGGAGACGTCGCCGCTGGAGACGTCGCCGTAGCGCCTGAATTCTCCCGCCCACTTTCCCTACGGGATGTCGAGGAACGCGAACACATCACCCGCGCACTCGAGGCGACGGAAGGAGAGTGTGCCGCCCTGGTGTCCCGCTTCGGGATTCTTGGGATGCATTCGCTTGAGGCCGAGGCCGAGGTGTTTCTGACCGAAAGCGAAACGCTGGTGGTGAAAGGGCGGTTCAGCGCCTCGGTGGTCCAGCAATGCAGTGTCACGCTCGAGCCTTTCGATGCCGTGGTTGAAAACACGATCGATGAGCGGTTCTTCCTGAATCCGGAAGATCTGGAGGATGCGCCGGAAGATGAGGATATGGCGGCCTACGAGATTCTCGAAGGCGATGCGATCGATCTCGGGGAGATCATCGCCCAATGCCTGTCGCTGTATCTCGATCCCTATCCGCGCAAGCCGGATGCGGTCCTGCCGGAAACAGCAGCGTCGGATAAGGACACCGGCGGGCCCTTTGCGGGCCTGTCGGAACTCTTGAAACCCGACAAGTAACGACCTGACTCCGGCCGGAGGGAGATGCTGCTTCAGTAGCGGGCTTTACAAGGTGAGGTAGTGCTCGAAGATATCGCGGTTGTCCCGCAGCTCGGCGGTTGATCCCGAGTGGCGGATCTCGCCCTTTTCCATGATGTGGCAGTGGTCGCTGAGCGCGAGCACGAACTCCAGGTTCTGCTCGGCGAGGATGATCGACATCCCGTGCTCTTTCAGCAGGCCAATCTGATCGCGCAGCATCTTGATGACGCGGGGTGCGAGACCTTCCGAGGGTTCGTCGAGCAGTAGTATCCGGGGATTACCCATCAGTGCGCGGGCGATGGTGAGCATTTGCTGCTGGCCGCCGGAGAGTACGCCGCCTAGCCGGGATTGAATTTCCTCGAGGTCGGGGAACAGCTGGAATACCTTCTCCTCGGCCCAGCTATCCGGAGAATCGCTCTCGCGTCGGGCGATGTCGAGATTCTCCCAGACTGTCAGCTCCGGGAATATCCGGCGGTCTTCCGGCACGTAGCTGATGCCGAGCTGGGCAATGCGGTGCGGAGCCATGTGGCTGATATCCGCTTCCTCCCAGAGAATTCTTCCCTGTCGGATGGGAGTCAGTCCGACGATGCTGCGCATCGTCGTGGTCTTGCCGACACCGTTGCGGCCAACCAGCGCGATGCATTCTCCAGGTTCGACAGAAAACGAGAGGCCGAATAGGATCTTTGACAGTCCATACGAGGTATGGATATCAGCGATCTCAAGCTGCGGCATTCTGTTCCTCTCCCAGATAGATGCGCCTCACCTCGGGGTCGTTGCGCACGGCTTCCGGCTTGCCGGACGCGATCAGCTCTCCGAGATGGAGAACTGAGATCCGGTCGGCGATCCCGAACACGACAGTCATATCGTGCTCGGTGAACAGAAGGGTGAGTTTCCTTGCATCGGCGATGTTGCGAATCTGCTGCATCGCCTCTTCGGTTTCGGCCGGGGACATTCCGGCTGTCGGCTCATCAAGCAGGAGTACCAGCGGTTCCCTCGCCAGCGCGATCGCAAGCTCGAGCTGTTTCTGCTTGCCATAGGCGAGTTCGCCCGCGAGTTCGTTGGCTTCATCATGGAGGCCGACGGTGTTGAGCAGCTCCTCGGTCTGGCCGCGGTGCAGCCGGACGGCCTGTCGCAGCATGTTGACTTGCTGGCCGGCGCGCGCAATCAAGGCGACCTGGACGTTTTCGAAGACGGTCATGCGCGGATAGATGTTGATGCGCTGGAACGAGCGGGCGATTCCGAGTTTGACGATCCTGTGCGGGGACCATCCGGCAATGTCACTGCCCTGATAGAGGATGCTGCCGCGATCCGGCTTCAGGTGACCAGTGATGAGATTGAAGAACGTGGTTTTGCCGGCGCCGTTGGGCCCGATGATTGCGTGTTTTTCGCCCTTGATGAGTTCAAAATCCACATCCCTTGTGGCAACGAACCCGTCGAACTGTTTGAACAGATCCTTGACGACCAGCATCGCTCAGCGCTCCCGGGCGAAGCGCTCGCGTACGACCCGGGCAAGGCCGGCCAGCCCTTCGGGAAGGAACAGCAGAATCATGACAAGGATGAGGCCCAGCACGAGCGGCCAGTACTCGGTGTATTCATTGGTCAGGCGCTCAAGGAAAAACAGGGTGGCGGCGCCGATGGCTGGGCCGAAGAAGGAGTACATGCCACCGAGAAGGGTCATGATCAGGACGGTGGCGGACTCCGGCCAGAAAGCGGATTCGGTGTACATGCCGCGGTGAAGCATCCCGAATATCGCGCCGGCGATCCCGGCGAAGGTGCCAGCGACAACAAAGGCGGACCAGCGGATAAGACGCGTGTTGATGCCGACAAACCCGGCCCGGACGTGGTTCTCTCGCACCGCGACCAGGGCCTGGCCGAAGGCCGAGTGGCAGATGACCCAGAGCGCGGCTATCGAGAAGGTGATGATGACGAGTGTGAAGTAATAGAACGGCACGCGCCCCTCAATGAAGGCGGGCACGCTGACGCCGACAAAGCCGTCATCGCCGCCGGTCACCGACCGCCATTTGAAGGCAACACCCCAGACCAGCATGGAGAAGGCGAGGGTGAGCATCGCGAAGTAGATGTCGTTGAGGCGTATGCAGAAATAGGCCACGAACCCGGCGGCAAGACAGGACGCCGCAACGGCAGCGAGGAAAGCCGGGGCCAGGGGCCAGCCATAGGTGGTCAGCAGGATGGCGCAGGTATAGCCGCCGATCGCAAAATACGCGGCGTGTCCGAAGGATACGTTGCCGGAATACCCGATCAGGACATTCAGGCTCAGCGCGAACAGCGCGTAGATCATGATCTCGTTGACGAGGTCGATGAGATAGCGCGAGTCGGCCAGCGGGACGGCGATCGCACAGAGCAGAACGATTGCACAGACGGTGGCGGTACCAAGAGTCATGGGCGCCGGGGGCAGGGACGGGGTACGCGGCGGGGTTCGGTTCGGGGTTGGAGTCTGCGCGCTCATCAGGTGTTCTCCGGCCGGCCGAACAGGCCCCAGGGCCGCCAGAGCAGCACAACGAGGAGGATGAGGAAGGGGAACACGTCCTGCCAGTTGGGCACAATCACCGATCCGAAGTTGAACACCAGCCCGTAAATCAGAGCGCCGATGAATGTCCCCCAGAGAGAGCCGAGGCCGCCGACGATGACGATGACAAAGCACTCGACGATGACAGTAGCATCCATTCCCGGTGTTGGCGCATTGAAGGGTGCGGCGAGCGCGCCGCCGATGCCGGCCAGGGCGGAGCCAAGAATAAAGACGCCAGTGTAGATCATCGGTACGTTGATCCCCAGCGCGGCGAGCATTTCGCGGTCCTGGGTTGCCGCCCGCGTCATGCGTCCCCAGCGGGTGTGTTCGGCGAACAGCCACAGGCCGACAGCGATCAGCGGGCCGAGAAAGGCTAGGAGCAGCCGGTAGCTGGGATAGATGCCAACACCGAGATCGACGGCGCCACTCAGGTTCGCGGGATAGGAGACGGTGTACTGGTCAGTACCCCAGATGATCTTCGCCAGATCGCCCAGAATAAGGACGACGGCAAAGGTCAACAGGAGCTGCATCAAATGCTCCTTGTCGTAGATAAAGCGGAACAGGAGACGCTCGATGATCGCCGCCATCACGGCAAGGCCGAGCCCCGCGGCGATGACGCCAACCCAGAAGTTCAGCCCGAATTCCTGGGCCACGGAATAGATGATGTAGGCGCCGAACATGTAGAAGGCACCGTGGGCGAAATTGATGACCCGCAGTACGCCGAAGATCAGCGACAGGCCGGCCGCGATGATGAACAGATTCATCCCCTGGGAGAACGAGTTCACCAACTGGATGAAGGCAAAGGAAGGGTTGTTCAGCAGGGCCGCAAGACCCGGATTCCCGAAGCCCTGCTGAATAAATTCGATCATTCCGTCCATAGATGTGGTTGCCTAGGAGAGAGGCGTTTGGCGGCGTTGAGCCTCGTGCCGTCAGTCCGACGCCGGGATGTAGGTGATCGGGTTCATCACGCGGTAGTCGACACCGGATTTCCTTTTCATCGGCCCCCAGAACTGGCCGGTATCGGCCTGGTGGGTCTTGGGGTGGATGGTGCGCGGGCCGACCGGCGTGTCGATGGTCATGCCCCTGAGGGCATCCGACAGCTTGTCAGCATCCTCGAACCCGCCGGCCTTCTCTATCGCCGCGGCGATGAACTTGACGCCGATATAGGCAAGCACCGGCCACATCGCGGTTTCCTTGGTACCCGAACGTTCGGCAAGGTCAGCTTGGAACTTGGTGTGCGCCGGGGTCGAGTGGTGGTACCAGAGCTCGTAGCTGTTGCTCCACACGTTGTCGGGATAGTCCTTCTTCATCTTGCCGGCGATCTCGTGGCTCGCAATCTCGCCGCCCGTGATGTACCGGACCTGCTTGAACAGACCGAACGGCGACGCCTGCTGGGCGAAGTTGACGAAGTGGGATCCCCACAGACCGCTGGTCACGACATCGCAACCGGCACCGAGGATCTGGGTGATGAAGGCGTTGTAGTCGGTGGCGCCGAGCTTCACCCGGAGGTCCTGCACCTTTTGGGCGCCCGGTACGTGCTTCTGGAGACCCTTGACGATTCCGTCGGCAAGATCGTGCCCATAAGCATAGTCGAGTTGGATGTCGCAGATTTTCTGGGCGCCGACCTGCTTTGCGATCTGGGCGATTGCGTCACCCTCGAAATCTGTGTTGGAGGATGTGCGGAAGGTGTATTTGTGTCGTTTCTCCCGGGTCAGCTTGATCGTCTTGGGGATGGTTGCCACGTAGACGATCTTCTCCTGGCGGGAGACCTCGGAAATCGCGAGGCCGACGGCCGAGCTGAGACCGCCGACGAGAACATGGACGTCTTCCTTGGTGACGAGTTCCTTGGCCGCAGCGCTGGCGGCAGCCGGTTTCAGTTTGCTATCGCGGGCGAAGGTTTTGATCTTGTGGCCCAGAACGCCGCCGGCGGCGTTGATTTCGTCAGCCGCCATGTTGTGGCCGTGCATCGCCGGCACGCCGTAGACGGCGCCGGTTCCGGCAATCGGATAGAGCACGCCGATACGGATTTCTGCTGCAGCAGATGCGGAAAAGCCGACCGCAAGAGCGGCGGCTGCGAGGGAAAGGGTGAGGTGTTCACGTGTCCGAGTCATCGGGAAGGTCCTCATGTAGGTAGAACTGTGGTGCGCGCCGCGGAACCGCGATGTGCCGACTCCGGGGCGATGGCTAGGAAGTTATTGCGGGCGTTTGTATAGGCAAGACACGACAACAGGTCAGGCATGGCAAGGGGTTTCACCCCGGAATTGCGTCCCCGAATCATCCTGATCACACTGAATCATACCGGGGCTGCAGGGGAAGGGGTCACTGGAAGGCCTTGAACGTGATCAGCGTATGCGTGTCAGCGACGCCGAGATCGCACTTGATCATGACGAATACGGTTTTCATGGGCGTGTCCTCAACGTTATCTGCCCGGGCCGTCTGTCTGGCAGCCAGGTGGACCCGTCATCAGGCCCTGAGCTTGTAGCGCTGGATCTTGCCGGTTGCGGTTTTGGGAAGTTCCTCGATGAACTCGATCCAGCGGGGATACTTATAGGGTGCGAGCCGTTCGCGCACGAAAGCTTGGAGCTCCTCGGTCAGTTCCTCGGATGGCGTGCTTCCGGGGGCGAGGGCGACAAAGGCCTTCGGCTTGACCAACTCGTCCTGGTCGGGATGCCCGACCACGGCAACTTCAAGCACGGCCGGATGCTCGGCGAGCGCGCCCTCGACCTCGAACGGCGAGACATAAATGCCGCCGACCTTGAGCATGTCGTCGGCCCGGCCGCCATATTCATAGTAGCCGTCCTCGGTGAGCTGGTATTTGTCTCCGGTCCGGGTCCACTCGCCACGAAAGGTCTCCCGGCTCTTGTCCCGCTGGTTCCAGTACATGATTGCGGCGGTCGGCCCGGCCACCTCAAGATGGCCGAACTCTCCGTCGGGTGCGGGATTGCCGTCATCGTCGAGGATGCGCAGCCTGTAGCCGTCCACGGGCCTTCCGGAGCTATTCGCGCGGACCTCGCCCGCATGGTTGGTGAGGAAGATGTGGAGCATCTCGGTGCTGCCGAGGCCGTCGAGGATTTCGACCCCGATCTGCTCCCGCCAGCGCTGGAGAAGGTTGCCGGGAAGCGCCTCGCCGGCAGAGATACACAGACGCACGCTGTGGGCGTCCTTGGCGGGCATGCTGTCGCTGGCGAGCATCATGCCATAAAGCGTGGGTACGCCGAAGAACAGGGTGACGCCGTGTCGGGTGAAGATATCGGCAACCGCTTCCGGCGTTGGCGCATCCTCGAGCAGTACGGCGGTGGCGCCGGCCGCCATCGGAAAGGTCAGCCCGTTGCCGAGGCCATAGGCGAAAAACAGCTTGGCGGCGGAGAACACGACATCGTTCTCGGCGATGTTGAGGGTTGGAGTCGCATAGGCGTCGACGGTCGCCATCATGCTGGAATGGACGTGGACCACGCCTTTCGGCGCGCCCGTGGTGCCGGAGGTGTAAAGCCAGAAACACATATCGTCGGGCATGGTTACGGCGGCCTCGCAAGAATCGGAGGCGGCAGCACACAATTCTGAGAGCAGGGCATGGCCGTGGCCGGCCTCGCCCGACACGATAAGCTGGCCGGGCCGCGAGCCGGGATACCAGGAAAAGCCTCCGAGCAGAGATTCCGACACGACCAATGCCGCCGCCCGGCTGTCCTCGAGGATGTAGGTGTAATCCCGCGTCGTCAGCCGGGTGCTGATCGGGACGGGGATGATTCCGGCCTTGATGGCGCCGAGAAACACGGCCGGGAAATCGATCGTGTCGTGCATGCACATGACGACGCGCTGTTCCGGGCGGATGCCGGCATCAAGCAGCGCGTTGCCGGCCCGGTCGGCCTGCTCCGCAAATTCGCGGTAGGTGCAGGAACCATTCTTGTCGATGAAGGCGGTCTTGTCGCCGCGACCGGCGGCAATGTTGTGGTCCAGAAGGTCGATGGCGGCGTTGTACGACATAGGGGTTTCTCGGTGCGTCGCGCGGCTGGCACGCGGGGCTCGTGATGCGAGTTGCAGGTCCGGCTTCGGTTCCGATTCAGTAGCCATCGGCCGCACCGATTGCAACCGGTTTGCCATGCCGATGGTGGCCTACCATGCCGATGGCGGCCTGCCATGTCGATGGTGGCCTGCCATGCCGATGGGGACCTGCCATGTCGATGGGGACCTGCCATGTCGGCGGCGGCCTGGTGGCGGTTTCTTGCCTGTCCGCCGGTGATGGGCATACTGCGCCAAAGAGGTAATGCTGGCCGGATTCATCCCCGTGCGCACCCCGTGTGCCGGTCGTGTCCGGAGCGGCGTATCCGAGACAGGACAGGCGTCATGCTCCGGAACGGCAACCGCGTGGACACTTCGCCGGCGACGGCCGACGAGGTCAAATACACGACCTGCTACATGTGCGCCTGCCGTTGCGGCATCAAGGTCCATCTCAAGGACGGCCAGGTCCGCTACATTCAGGGCAACCTCGATCACCCGGTCAACAAGGGTGTCCTCTGCGCCAAGGGCTCGGCGGGAATCATGCAGCACTATGCCCCGGCGCGGCTGTCCAAGCCGTTGCTGCGGATTGGCCCGCGTGGCAGCGGCGAATTCCGCGAGATCGAGTGGGACGAGGCGATCCAGACCGCCGTTGACTGGCTCGGGCCGGTGCGGGCCTCCGATCCAAGAAAACTCGCTTTCTTCACCGGCCGCGACCAGAGTCAAGCGCTCACCGGCTGGTGGGCGACTCAGTTCGGCACCCCCAACTATGCCGCCCATGGCGGGTTCTGCTCGGTCAACATGGCGACGGCCGGGATCTACACCATCGGCGGCTCGTTCTGGGAGTTCGGCGAGCCGGACTGGGAGCACACCCGGTATTTCATGATGTTCGGCGTCGCCGAGGATCACGACAGCAACCCGATCAAGGCAGGCCTCGCCAGGGTGAAGGAACGCGGTGCCCGGTTTATCTCCGTCAATCCGGTGCGCACCGGCTATTCGGCGATCGCCGACGAATGGATCGGCATCTCGCCTGGATCTGACGGCCTATTCGTCCTCGCCCTGGTACATGAGCTTCTGCGCGCCGGCAAGGTCGACCTCGACTATCTCGCACGCTACACCAATGCGCCCTGGCTGGTGGTCTCGGATCCCGGCGGCGCCGGCCATGGGCTGTTTGCACGTGACGCCGATGACGCGCCTTTGTGCTGGGATCAGGATGCGGGACGGGCTGTTTCCGCTGCCGGGGCACCGGCATCGCCGGCTCTGAAGGGAGAGTTTGTTCTCAAAGACGGGCGCAAGGTCCGTCCGGTGTTTCACATTCTCGCCGAGCGTTATCTTGATCCGGCGATGGCGCCGGAGGCGGCGGCCGAACGGACGGGGCTTTCGGCCAGACGCATTCGCCGCATTGCCGCCGAGCTCGCGGCGGCGGCATTCTCGGGCGAGGCGACGATCGAGCAGCCCTGGGTTGACTGGACCGGGCGGCGCCACGAACGCATGGTCGGACGGCCGGTTTCGATGCTCGCGATGCGCGGAATTTCGGCGCATTCCAACGGGTTTCATACCTGCCGGGCAATCCATCTCCTGCAGATCCTGCTTGGCAGTATCGATGCGCCCGGAGGCTTTCGTTACAAGCCGCCCTTTCCGAGGCCGGCGCCGTTCGGGCCGCTGCCGGGCGGCAAGCCGGGGACGGTGGTGCCGGGCGAGCCGATGGCGGGGCCGCCGCTCGGTTTTCCGCGCGGGCCTGAGGATCTCGTCGTCGACGAAAACGGCGGGCCGCTACGCATCGACAAGGGGTTTTCCTGGGAGGCGCCGCTGTCGTGCCACGGCATGATGCACATGGTCATCACCAATGCCTGGAAGAGCGACCCCTATCCGGTCGACGTGCTGTTCATGTACATGGCCAACATGGGTTGGAACTCGGCCATGAACCCGGGCGCGACGATCCGCATGCTGACCGACCGCAACGAGGACGGCAGCTACAAGATTCCCAAAATCATCTATTCGGATGCGTATTTCTCCGAGACGGTGCCCTATGCCGATCTGGTTCTGCCTGACACCACCTATCTCGAGCGTTGGGACTGCATTTCGATGTTGGACCGGCCGATCTCCGGCGCCGAGGGTCCGGCCGACGCGATTCGCCAGCCCGTTGTCACCCCTGACCGCGACGTGCGGCCGTTCCAGGACGTGTTGCTCGAGATCGGCGCCGCGCTCGGCCTGCCCGGGCTGGTCGATGAGGCGGGAGACGCACGCTATCCGGGCGGCTATCCCGACTACATCGTCAATCATCAGCGCACCGAAGGGGTCGGCTCGCTGATGGGCTGGCGCGGCGAGGGGGGAGACGTGAGTGGGATTGGGGCCCCCAATCCCGAACAACTCGACCGGTATATTGAAAACCAGTGCTTCTGGCGCCACGAACTGCCGCCGGAGGAGCATTATTACAAGCACGCCAACAAGGCCTATCTGGAGCGCGCCGTGTCATTCGGGTTCAACGCCACGGCCGACCCCGTGGTCATGCAGCTCTACAGCGAGCCGCTGCAGAAATTCCGACTGGCGGCGCAGGGGTATGGCGATGTGCAACCGCCGGAGGCGGAACGCAAACGCGTCGAGAAGTTCTTCGACCCGTTACCTTTCTGGTATCCGCCCTTCGAGGACGTCGGCGCCGAAAACTTCCCGTTGCATGCCGTCACCCAGCGCCCGGCGGCGATGTACCATTCCTGGGGGTCGATGAACGCCTGGCTGCGCCAGATCCACGGCTGGAACCGCCTCTACATCTCCCGCGAACTCGCCCGCGAGAAGGGCATCGAGGATGGCGACCGGGTCCGGCTGACAAGCCGCACTGGCGAGATCACCGCGATTGCCCGGCCGATGGACGGGGTGAGCGACGATACGGTCTGGACCTGGAATGCTGTCGGCAAGCGCAAGGGCGCATGGAACCTGGCGCCGGATGCAGAGGAGTCGAACAAGGGCTTCCTCATGAACCATCTGATCGATGAGTTGTTGCCGCCACGGGAGGATGGGTATCGCTATGCCTGCGCCGATCCGGTCACCGGCCAGGCCGCCTGGTACGATCTCAGGGTGTCGCTGGAGAAAATCGGCGATGCGGCCACCGCCAGCGCTGACATGGCCGCTGAAGGTGACAGCTTCCCGCCGCTGGTGGCGCCGCCGACCATGCCACCGCGGCCAGCGGAACTGCGCTTCGGCGCCGCCAAATCGAAAGCGGCAATGCAGGGGGAGAAAACGCCATGACCTCGCTCCCCGACCAACCGACGGAAAAGCGCCTCGGCCTCGTCATCGATCTCGACACCTGTGTCGGGTGCCATGCCTGCGCGGTCAGCTGCAAGGAGTGGAACACCGGCGGCTATCCCGCACCGCTGTCGGACCAAAACCCTTACGATGCCGAACCCAGCGGCGCCTGGCTGAACCGTGTTCACGCTTACGAAACCACGCCGCCTACAACCTCGCGCCGCGCGGCAGGTGGGGGCGGCGATACGGCTTCCGATGCCAAGCAGGGCCGCACGGTTTATTTCCCGCGCTCCTGCCTGCACTGCGAAAACGCCCATTGCGTTACCGTCTGCCCGACCGGCGCATCCTACAAGCGCACCGAGGACGGTATCGTTCTCGTGGACGAGGATATGTGCATCGGCTGCGGCCTCTGCGCCTGGGCCTGCCCCTATGGCGCCCGCGAAATGGACGCCGCCGAAGGCGTGATGAAGAAGTGCACGCTCTGCATCGACCGGATCTACAACGAGAATCTGCCGGAAGCGGAGCGGGTTCCGGCCTGCGTTGCCGCCTGTCCGGCCCATGCCCGCCATTTCGGTGATCTCGGGGATCCGGATTCCGCAGTCTCCCAGCTGGTCGCTGAGCGCGGCGGCCGCGACCTGATGCCGGATCTCGGCTATCAGCCAACCAACAAGTATCTCCCGCCCCGCCCCGCAGGCGCGATCAATGCCCCGCTACTGGAGACGGCGTCGCCGGAAGGCGGTTTCCTTGGCTGGGTCGACCGCATGCTGTCGGACTGAACGACGCCTCGAACTGAGCGATGCATCCAGCCTATTCCGTTCTGCTGTTCACAACGATCTCGGGCGCCGGGTATGGGCTCCTATTCGCGCTCGGCCTCGGCCTGGCCACGGGGCTGCTTCCCGCCTCCGGCGTCTTTGGCTTCACGACCATGGCGATCGCTCTGGTTCTGATCACCACGGGCCTGCTCAGTTCGGCCTTCCATCTCGGCCATCCCGAGCGGGCCTGGCGCGCCTTCAGCCAGTGGCGTTCCTCTTGGCTGTCGCGGGAAGGGGTTGCCGCGGTAGCGACTTACCTTCCGGCCGTTCCCCTCACCCTGCTCTGGGGGTTTGTCCCGGATTCCCCGTGGCTACCGGCGCTGGCCGTGCTCTCGGCTGCCGGCGCCGTCGTGACAGTGTTCTGCACCGGGTGCATCTACAGCAGCTTGCCGACGATCCCCGAATGGCGGCACTGGCTAACGACGCCGCTCTATCTTCTCTTCGCACTCGCCTCGGGCCTGCTCATCCTGTCCACTGCGGTTGTGTTCACCGGCACCGGTCATCCCGGCTTCGTGACCGGAGCGGCGCTGTCTATGCTTGTCGCCACTGCGGTAAAGCTCGTCTACTGGGTGCAGATCGGGTCGGCCCAATCGCGCGCGTTAGCCCAATCGGGCGCGCCCGGCCAGCCGCCCGCATCCAGCCCATCGCCATCCGGGATGCATCCACTCGACCGGCCCGGCGCGGCTGCTGACGCAATTGGCCTTGATCCGGGCACGAAGGTGACGCTTTTGGATCCGCCGCACACCAGCGACAACTACCTGATGCGCGAGATGGGCTACCGGGTGGCCCGCAAACACGCTGTTCGCCTGCGCAAAACCGCATTGTTATTTGCGGTGGTGGCGATCATGGCACTGATTTTTTGTGCCGGCATCGGATCGCAGACAATCGAGACATTCTTCGTTCTTATTGCCCTCGTCTCGGGCATGGCGGGCGTTCTCATCGAGCGCTGGTTGTTTTTTGCCGAGGCCCGACACATTGTGCGGCTCTATTACGGTGAGGGAACGACTTAGGCGCGATGGCCGCATCACGGATCCTGATCGTTGATTTCGGCAGTCAGGTCACTCAGCTGATCGCGCGCCGGGTCCGGGAACTTGGTGTCTACTGCGAAATCCATCCTGTCGACTGCGTTACAGCAAAAAGCCTTGCAGAGTATGCGCCCCAGGGCGTGATCCTGTCCGGTGGCCCGGCCTCCGTCATCGGGGAAGGCGATCCTCCGAGCGTGCCGGCGGGCATGCTCGAGGCCGGCATCCCGGTGCTTGGGATCTGCTATGGCGAGCAGGCGATGTGCGCCGCGCTCGGCGGCGGGGTCGAGGCCTCCGAGCACCGCGAGTTCGGGCGCGCCGAGGTCGAGATTATCGACAGTTGCGCGTTGTTCGAGGATATCTGGCAGAGCGGCGACCGGCAGCAGGTGTGGATGAGCCACGGCGACCGTGTGATCTCCCTGCCGGACGGGTTTTCGCCCGTTGCACGCACCGATAGCGCGCCCTTTGCGGCCATCGCCGATGAGGAACGACATTTTTACGGTGTGCAGTTCCATCCCGAGGTGGTGCACACCCCGGATGGCACCCGTCTGCTGGGTAATTTCGTCCATCGCATCGCCGGCTGCGGTTCGGAATGGACGATGGCCGGATTCCGCAAGGAGAAGGTCGACGCCATCCGCAGCCGGGTCGGCGACGGGACGGTGATTTGCGGCCTGTCGGGTGGGGTTGATTCCTCGGTGGCGGCGATGCTCGTCCACGAGGCGATTGGCGACCGGCTGGTCTGCATCTTCGTTGACCACGGCTTGCTCCGGGAAGGTGAGGCGGAGAGCGTTGTTGAGACCTTTCGTGGCCGCTTCAACATCCACCTCAAGCACCGGGATGCATCAGAGCTGTTTCTGTCCCGTCTCGACGGCGTGACCGACCCCGAGGAGAAGCGTAAGGTCATCGGTGCGGCCTTCATCGATGTGTTCGAAGAGACGGCAACGCAAATCGGCGGTGCCAGATTTCTCGTCCAGGGCACACTCTATCCCGACGTGATCGAATCGATGTCCTTTGCCGGGGGACCAAGCGCCACTATCAAGTCGCACCACAATGTCGGCGGTCTTCCGGAGCGCATGAACCTCGCCCTTGTCGAGCCGCTACGGGAGCTGTTCAAGGACGAGGTGCGGGATCTTGGCCGCGAACTCGGCCTGCCGGAGGAAATGGTCGGCCGCCATCCGTTCCCGGGACCGGGGCTGGCGATTCGCATCCCGGGCGCAATCACCCAGGAAAAACTCGCCATTCTGCGGCGGGCCGATGCGATCTATCTCGAGGAAATCCGCGCCGCCGGTCTCTATGACGAAATCTGGCAGGCCTTCTGTGTCCTCCTGCCGGTGCAAACCGTTGGCGTGATGGGGGATGCGCGAAGCTACGAGTTTGCTTGCGCCATGCGTGCGGTCACCTCGACCGACGGCATGACGGCGGACTATTACCCTTACGACCATGCGTTCCTTGGCCGTGCGGCAAACCGGATCATCAACGAGGTTAAGGGGATCAACAGGGTTGTCTACGACGTAACCTCGAAGCCCCCCGGAACGATCGAGTGGGAATAGATGGGTAAAATAAAGTCAATTTATAGCGGCTAGGCTATATCTACCGAGGCGGTCATAACCGTTAAATTCCTTCTGAAATAACAAGTTCGCTCATGGTCTTGGCCAACCACTTGCTGGTGTACGCCGTCTTCAAAGGTTGCTTCGGGCGGTAGCCAACGGCATCGAGCAAGTGTTCCAAAGCGAAAAGCCGGTCTCGAAACCCCGACCGCACACCGAAACGTAGACTGGCCTTGTCCGGCCCACACAGCACCCATCCGTCTGCTCTGATGAGGGCATGGGCCCAAAGCGAGTGCTCACCGGCATCCAAGGCGATGTCCGACGCCATGAGTGACACAGCGGCAAGGTCGCGATCAGTCATACTGTGCACAGCAGCCATTGAGGCGCTGAGTTCCGCGGGATCGATCAGTTGCTCGGGTCGCCTGCGCTGAAAGCCGGTTTGAGTCTCCGTCACACAATCTTCCACGGTCTCAACCGGGTAGCCGCCGGAGAACGCCCGCCACGCCCCGATCCGGTAAGACTCGAGAATGACATTCGTATCGACAAGGACAGGACCCGGGTGCTTCGCCATGATGGTCTCAAAGCTCTGTTGGGGGTTCGACCCCGTGGGCGACAAACAGATCGGTGAGGTCTTCAACCGTTTGATCGAGCAGCCCTGCGGCGCGGCGCGTCGAAACCCACCCTGCGTCAACAGCAAGACCGATCACTTCCATGAACGGCTTGGAAAACAGAACGGGTATCTCTGCATCTCCTACATCGCGGCCATTGTTTCGCAGGACCGCATCGCTCAGCGCCCGAGCACGGGCTGGCTTCAATTCGCCGAGCGCCACCAGGCGCCATTTCAGAGCAGATGCGGTCACCTGAAGTTCTTCTGCAGCGGCGTTCAGTTGTGAGATCAGTTCGCCGTCCTCGAGGCTCGCCCAGTCGCGAAACTTGCCGAGGGTGGCCTGCGGCATGAGAACAGCAGACGCAAAATTGTTCGCCAGTTGTTCGACACGGTTCCCACCGGTTTCCTTCGCTTCCTCGGAATGTTTCGGGGGCATCGCACCCCAAGTGAGGATGTGAAACAGCTCATGCGCTAGGTCGAAGTGCCGACGACCGACGACTTCTTTCCGATTTATCAGCACCACATCAAGCTCTGGGAGCCGACAAGCTGCACCAGAAACCCCCTCGAACGCATCGACCATCAGCACGAGAATGCCAAGCTCGCGCTCCATCACCTCTGCGAGCCGCGCAGCGGGAATATCTCCCAGATCGAACTCGGCAACGAACCGTTCACCCGCTTCCATCGCGTCCTCGAAACTGGAACGCTTGGTCAGTCCCAGTGACCTGCGAAACAGCGGGGCAGCGCGACCCACTTGCGGGGCGATGGCGCGGAATGCGGCAATCCAGCGACCAGCGTTTCGTTCATAGCCCTTTAGCACGGCCGCGCCGACATTGGTTTGCCGCCACGAGAAACGGCCTTCACCAACCAGTATGAACGGGTCGGTGAAATACTCGAGTGTCGCTCCAAGCTTCTCGACGGCCAGCATCAGCTCGTCCGCCGTGACACGGCGCTCGCCGGTCTCGATGGCAGACACGGTCTGCCGGTCCTTGAAGCCGAAAATTTGCGCCAGGTCGTCCTGCGAGAGCTTCCGCTCCTCGCGCAGGGCCTTGATCCTCGCGCCGATGAGTTGTGTCGCCATGGGGTACCTCCGTGGCGCTATATAATCTTGCAAATCGAATAATGCAAGAAAATATTGCTAATGAGGTTATGTAATCCAATCCAGCCAATCTTCCTGTTCGGCAGCATGAACGCGCATGGGAAGCTGTGCGTTGAGCAGGCGGACGATCTTCAAGGCTGTCTCCAGCTCCGTCCGCATGAAGACCTCGGACGAGAAGTAGTCGCGCCCATCCGACATCTCGTACCAGTCCAGCGCGACGGTCCTGAACCAGACCGGGTTTATCGGAGAGCAAAAAGCTTGGAAGAGAAACTATGAGCAACGGGAATCCTGGGCACCGTTTTCCCGAAGAAGTACGCGCCCGCGCAGTGCGGTTGGTGCTTGAGAATGAAGCGGATTATAAGTCGCGATCTAACCCGGATATTTCATGAAGACGTCCGGGCTAACGCGCTGAATGCGTTCTGTTGAACGCCGCCTTCAGGCCGTACTATCGCGTTGGAAACACGGTGACGAAGGGATAACCAGTGACAAGCGAAGATGAGGACACGACCCTACCGGTAAAGCCGACCCATGATGCGCTGTTCCGCGCCATCATTGACGACAAGGACCGCGCGGCAGCCCTTTTGCGCGATTACCTGCCGGAGCGGGTCAGCGCGCAGATGGCGGACACACCGCCCAAGCGCGTTGCGGGCAGCTTTGTCGACGAGGATGCCCACCTGAAGCACAGCGACGGGCTGTTCGAGATCACGCTGAAGGGCGGACGCCCGGCCCTGGCCTACGTGCTTTTGGAACACAAATCGGTTTCAGAACCGGCAACACCCTTGCAAATCCTTGGATATATGCTGCGGATATGGCTTCGCTACGGGGATGGACAGGCGGCAAGGTTGCGCGCCCTGCCGGTCATCGTGCCGCTGGTGTTCTACCATGGGAGCCATTCCTGGAATGTGCCGCAGGTGTTCAGTGAGCTGTTTGATGCCGATGAGGAGATGGCACGCTATGTGCCGTCGTTCACTTACGAGGTTCATGATCTCGGCAATATCCCGATGGAAGAGCTGTCGCATAATCCTCACGTGATGGCAGGATTGGCTGTGCTCAAATTCGTGAAGCACCGCTCCGATATGACGCGCGAACATATGGAGGAGATACTGCGGCGGCTGCCGTTTGGTACGAATTTTGCCGGTATTGTTCTGCGCTATTTTGTGGCACGATACGAATGGACGCAGCCGGACATGGAGGCGGTACTGGACGGAATAGACGATGAAGGAGGCAAAGCGCTGATGGGAACACTCGCAGAAACATGGAAAAAAGAAGGCGAAGCCAAGGGGCTTGCCGCCGGGGAAGCGCTTGGCCGTGAAAAAGGGCTTGCCGCCGGGGAAGCGCTTGGCCATGAAAAAGGGCTTGCGGAAGGCGAAGCCAAAGGCCTTGCGGAAGGTGAAGCCAGAGGTGAGGCCAAATTGCTGATGCACCTGCTGGTAAAGCGGTTTGGCCCCCTGCCCGAGCCCGTGATCGCACAGATCGCGGCGGGAAGCATTGATGATCTGGATCGCTGGGTGGACCGGGTGCTTGATGCCGCTGATCTGGCGGCCGTGTTCGGGGAACGAAGGGATCACTGAGGGTTTGAAGCGACGATCCATGCTCATCACAGCCAACCAGCCCTTCGGAGAATGGAATGCAATCTTCCCCGATCCGGCAATGACGCTGGCAGCCGTCGACAGGCTCGTCCACCACGCGACAATCTTCGGGATGAACGTGGAAAGCTACCGGCGCAAAGCCGCTGAACACGCCAACGGCCCCGGCCGCCAGGCTCAATCTCAAAGAGCAACACCGGCAAACATCAAACCGGATTGACGCTCTGCGACAATCAAAACCCACAAAAACCTTGATTGTGGCGGAAAAGCCCGCCACCATCACAAACGTTGCGACCAAGGATTCTCATCCTGATTGACGCGCACCTCTCACCCGGATTGTCGCGCTACACGTGCAGCGCGGCCCTCGAAAATATCCGCAAGGTGCCGTAGCGCCAGAACCTGCCTTTGTCGGAAAGCCCAAGCGCTTTCATCGATCAAAATGGCCGACCGAAGCCAGCCAGCGACAAACCCGGCGCGGCCATCAACCTCAATATCGGGATGGAGACCGGCACGGGCAGGACCTGTTGTTATATCAAGTCCATTTTCGAGATGAACAAGCTCTATGGCTGGTCCAGGTTCATCATCATGGTGCCGTATCATGGTGCTGTCGATCGCCATCCGCGAAGGCGTGGCCAGGTCGCTGGAGATGAAGTCGCTGGAGATGACGGCCGGGCGTTTCGTTGAAAGCTACGGCAAGAAGGCGCGGTTCTTCATCTACAACTCCAGGAGACTGCACGAGCTGGAGAGCTTTTCTTCTGACGCGGGGATCAACGTAATGGTGATCAACGTGCAGGCCTTCAATGGGACGGGTGCCGACAATCGCCGTATCCATGAAGAGCTGGACGACTTCCAATCACGGCCGCCCCATCGATGTGATCGCCAGGAACCGGCCGGGCCCGGTCGTGGCGCAGGGCGTCGTGGTCGTTCAGGTCCTCGTAACCCAGGGGCAGGCTGTAGATCCGTTGCCGCAGCATATCCCGCAAACTGTGCTCAACCTTGCCCGCCTGCCGGTCGTCGGACGGCCGTCGGGCAGCCGTCGGGCAGCCGCCGGGCAAGCGATGCCGTCAATCCCAGCAGGTGATCCGCCCCGCGCAGCAGCAAAACGCCGCCGTTGCTCGTCACATGACCTCCATCGAAGCCGGTGGTTACCCGGCGTTTACGACAGGCTGGAAATTCCAGCTGATCGGGGGTGCAATCTGTCGCCGCTAAATCCTGGTGCTTGATCATTTCAAGTAACTGAATCATAACACGAATACGGGATTTAGCGGTGCCTGTTCATGAAATATTCTGGCTAAGTGCATCAGATCGATTTCATCAAAGATAGGTCGCAGTCCTAAACTGATATTCCCCAGATGACTCCTAAATTAGGCTCCGATGATAGCCAAGCGGCCTTCATCTTGGGACCATGAATTGCGTTTCCGCTTAAAAAGCGCTTGGGGCTGACCCAGATATAATTCCGCAGTCTATCAAGTCAGAAATTATATATGGTGTAACTTCCCTTGCTTGCTTTGGACAAGGGTACAGGGGGCAGTGGAGTTTGTGACATGAGAGATTTCGACCAGCCTGGCCGTTCGGCGGCGATGGGCGAGAACGGTATGGCCGCAACCTCGCATCCGCTGGCGACACAGGCCGCGCTCGACGTGCTGCGCGAGGGCGGCAATGCCGCCGATGCGGCGATCGCTGCCGTTGCCGTTCTCTGTGTTGTCGAACCCGCCATGACCGGAGTCGGCGGTGACTGTTTTTGCATCTATACGCCTGCGGGCGACCAACCGGTGGCGCTGAACGGGTCGGGCCGGGCGCCGGCGGCGATCTCGCCCGACTGGCTTCGCGAGCGTGGCGTCGATGAAATCACGCCCGAGACTCCGCACGCGGTCACCATTCCTGGTGCCGTCGACGCCTGGCACACCTTGGCCGAGCGGTTCGGCACGCTCGGTATGGATCGGCTTCTCGCGCCGGCCATCGCCTATGCCGAGGACGGCTATCCGGTGATGGACCGGGTTGCCCATGACTGGAAAGACAATCGCGACCGTCTCGCTGCCGATGAGCACGCCCGGGCGGTCTTTCTGCCAAATGGCACAGCCCCGGCCCCCGGCGACCGCCACGCCCAGCCAAAACTTGGCGCCACGCTGCGCGGAATCGTGGAGAAGGGCAGGGAGGGGTTTTACGAAGGCCCGGTGATGGCGGATATCGTCGCCCGCCTACAGGAGCTCGGCGGCGCACATGCGGACGAGGATTTTGCAACCAAGGACAAGACGGAGTTCTGCGATACGGTTTCCTTCTCCTGGCGCGGCCTCGAGATCCACGAATGCCCGCCCAACGGACAGGGTGTGACGGCACTGATGCTGCTGAATTTGCTTGAGGCCTGCGGTTTCCATGACATGCCTGATGCGAGCGAGGCCGACCGCATCCATCTTTTCACCGAGGCAACGAAAATGGCCTATGCGGCGCGCGACAGCTGGATCAGTGACCCGGCTTTCAGCAACGTACCCGTCGACCGTTTTCTCTCGACTGAATGGGCCGGGGATTTCGTTGGGGCGTTCGATCCCGGCGCTGCCGTAGCGGCTTCCGCATGGGAAGGTCCGGTGCATCGCGATACGACCTACCTGACGGTCGTCGACCGCGACCGCAACGCGATGTCACTGATCAACTCTCTGTTCCATGCGTTCGGCAGCTGCATCATGGCGCCGGAGAGCGGCGTCCTCCTGCATTGCCGCGGCATGGGCTTCAATTCCGATCCAAACCATCCCAATGCGATCGGGCCTAACAAGCGGCCGCTGCACACGATAATCCCGGCCCTGGTGTGCCGGGATGGCCGGCCGGAGATGCCGTTTGGCGTCATGGGTGGCCAGTATCAGGCCGCCGGGCATGCCCATTTCCTTGACCGGGTTTACGCCAGCGACCTCGATCCCCAGCAGGCGGCCGAGGCGCCGCGGCATTTCAGCTTTGGGGGCGTGCTCGAGCTGGAGCCCAGGATTGGCGAGGATACCGCAGTCGAGCTATGCCGGCGGGGCCATGAGGTAGCCTGGGCCGAAAAGCCCATCGGCGGTGCCCAGGCGATCCGGATCGACGAGGCGCGCGGGGTCCTGGTCGGTGGCTCGGATCCGCGAAAGGACGGCCTGGCTCTCGGCTACTAGAAGAGGCAATTAGCGAGGCTGCTGGCCGGGGCTGTTGGCGGGGCGATTACGTGGCCCGACTCCTGGCACTAAAATGGCCCTGGAACTTGCCGAGGGCCGTGCCATGCGTTATGTTTCAAGGCAATGTGTCGGGCGAAATTTTCTGGTCCCGGTGCAAACAACCGGGCGTCCGGGCCGCTGCCCTTCAACGAAGACCGGCGGGTCTAGGCCAAAAAGCCCACCAAGCCAGAGGGAGGCACCATGTCCAGAATTCTGACTATCATGTCGATCGGGGCGGCCCTTGCGGTCACCGCGTTTTCGGCACAAGCCGACGTTAAGCTGCCAAAGCAAATCACCTGGACTGCCTATGGCACCACGTCGACCGGCTATCAGCAGTCAGTGGCGATCGGCAATGCGCTGAAAAACCGCTACGGGATGCAGCTCAACATCAAGACGGGCAAGAACGACGTCTCGCGGATGCTGCCGCTGCGTGAAGACAAAGCCGATTTCTGCGCCTGCGGTATTGCACTCTACTTCGCCCATGAAGGCGTCAAGCTGTTCAGTGGTCCCAAATGGGGTCCGCAGCCTGTGCGCACGGTTTTCTCCTCGATCGGTGGTGCTGGCATCGGCATGGCGGTTGCGGGCGATATCGGCGTCAAGAAATACAGCGATCTCAAGGGCAAGCGCGTCGCCTGGGTCCGCGGATCACCAGCCCTCAACGGCAATGCGAAGGCTTATCTCGCTTTTGGTGGTCTTACCTGGGACGATGTGAAGAAGGTCGAATTCGGTGGCTTCAAAGCTTCCGTCGATGGCATTATCAACGGCCAGGTAGATGCGGCGATCATGTCAACGGTGACGCCGCACGCCAAGCGTCTCGCTGCTTCCCCGCGCGGCCTGATCTGGCCGCTGATGGGCCACGATGATCCCGCGGCATGGAAGCGCCTGTGGGCAGTCGGGCCGTGGGTCCAACAGCACACCGCGACTTCCGGTGCCAACATCACCAAGAGCAAACCCTGGGTCGGAGGCGGTTATTCCTATCCGGTGCTGATTGCCAACGCCGAGAAATCCACCGAGATGGTCTATAATCTCGTCAAGGCGATTGATCTCGTCCATGACGATTTCAAGGACGCGGCCCCGGGTGCTGGGGGCTGGCATTCCAGCAAGCAGAACTTCGAATGGGTTCTGCCTCTCCATGACGGCGCGGTGAAGTATTGGAAAGAAAAGGGTGTGTGGCCGGCCGGTGCCGACGCGCATCAGGCGAGCCTGGTTCGCCGCCAGGACGTTCTCGCCAAGGCCTGGAAGGACTTCAAGGGCAGCAACCCGCCTTCGGGCAAGGCTTTCGATCCGGCGTGGCTGGAGGCCCGGGCATCGGCTCTGGAGAAGGCCGATCTGCCGGTCGTCTTCGTCGACTGAGTTTATTATACTGACCTCTAACGTTTGACTGGGAAGGATTCCTGCACAATGGCAAACGGAATCCTTTCCGAAACTGAAAAAAGCGCAGCGGCGGCGGGTGTTTCCCGCCACCGCACGCTTACGGGTTTCTGGGACATCGTCCTGCTGGCCGGCGCGTCGCTGGCCGTCCTGCTTTCGATCTACAAGCTGTTCAACTTCGGGCGGTTCCTGCCTCAATGGCTAAACCTGCTTGACCTGCAGTACCTCTACATGCTGGTGCTGCTGCTGTTGCCATTGGTGTTCATCTACTGGCCGGCCTACGCCAAGGCGCCCCGGGATCGGGTGCCGTGGTACGACGTGGCGCTGTTCCTGATCACCATCGGCACCACTTTCTACTTCGTATACAACGGCGGAAGAATCCTCGACGAGGGCTGGGAGTACGACGCACCGGAGAATGCGGTCTATCTCGGCTACCTGCTCTGGTTTCTCGTACTTGACGCAACCCGCCGGGCTGGAGGGCCGGCGATCGCCACCATTGTCATCCTGCTGTCGATCTATCCTTTCTTTGCTGATTCGCTGCCCGGCGTCCTGCTCGCCGATTCACCGGAATGGCGTGAGATCGGCAACCGTTTCTCGATGGGAGAGGAAGCGATCTTCGGTATCCCGATGAAGGCGTTCGGGAATTTGGTCATCGGCTTCCTCATCTTTGGTGTTGCTCTCCAGCACACCGGCGGCGGCACCTTCTTCCTCAATCTCGCCTTCGCGATACTCGGCCATGTCCGCGGCGGCCCGGCCAAGGTCGCGATTTTCGCCAGCGGCCTGATGGGTTCGATGAGCGGAAGCGTCGTCACCAACGTGCTCACGACTGGTGTCCTGACGATCCCGACCATGAAACGAGTCGGGTTCCGCCCCGCCTATGCCGGTGGCGTCGAGACCTGCGCCTCGACGGGCGGCGTGCTGATGCCGCCGATCATGGGTGCGACCGCCTTCGTCATGGCTCTGTTCCTCGAGGTGCCTTACCGCGATATCGCCATTGCCGCCATCATCCCCTCGGCGATGTATTTCTTCGGCTTGTTCATGCAGATCGACGCCTATGCGGCCCGAAACGACCTCAAGGGCCTGGCCCGCGAGGAAATGCCGAGTCTGATGCAAACACTGAAGGAAGGCTGGTACTTCATTGCCGTCTTCCTTTTGCTGATCTGGATGCTGGTGTTCCTCAACCAGGAAACTATCGCGCCGTACTACGCCACGGCATTGTTGTTAATCCTCAACCAGGCCTTTCCCTACCATCGCTGGAACTGGGCTGCGGCAAAGAATTTCATCGCTTCGGTCGGGAAACTGTTCGCCGAGCTGGCAGCGCTGCTGGCGGGTATCGGATTGATCGTCGGTGCCCTCGAGGTCACCGGCAAGATCGGCAATCTGGCCAACGATTTGCTCAGTATCGCCGGCGGTTCGGTCATGATCCTGCTGTTGATGGGAGCCTGCACCAGTTTCGTTCTTGGCATCGGCATGACGGTGACGGCGGCCTACGTGTTTCTCGCCATCGCTCTGGCGCCGGCGTTGGTCCAGGGCGGCCTCGATCCGATGGCGGTCCACATGTTCATCTTCTACTGGGGGATGTTGAGCTTTATCACCCCGCCGGTCGCGCTCGGGGCCTATGCGGCCGCGCCGATTGCCGGATCCCGGCCGATGCGGACCGGGTTTGAGGCCATGCGCCTTGGCAGCATCATCTATTTCATCCCCTTCTTCTTCGTGTTCGACCCGGCCTTCCTCTGGCGCGGCCCGGTCGAGGATACGGTGTGGCTGTTCGCAAAGGCCCTGGTTGGGATCATCTTCATTGCCGGCGCCATGCAGGGCTACCTGCTGGGCCTTGGCAAGCTTCGCGACGCGACGTTGGGCTTTATCGGCCGTGCCATTTTCGGTCTTGGCGGATTCGCGCTGGCGCTGCCGGCCAGCGCCTACATCCCGCTCAGCGCTGTCGATCTTCTGGTTCTGGCGGCGGGTATGATCGTTGTCGGAAGCGGGATCGCGCTCTTCGACCGTCGGCAGGAGAGCGCAGCTAGCGTCGGCAACTGAATCCGGCCTGCTCCGGATGATCTCGGATCACTACGGATCTCCCCGGATTATCTGAATAGCCCAGGATCGTCATGAAACCGGAACTGATGGCACTCAAACCATGACGGAACGGACCGCTGCGGCGGCGGTTGCCGATGCCTTGCTTGGCCAGCAGGTCGACCGGGTATTCTGTGTCCCTGGCGAAAGCTATCTCGCGGTTCTCGATGCGCTGTCTGACCGATGCGGGATCGAGGTCATAACCTGCCGTCACGAATCAGGCGCGGGTTTTGCCGCTGTTGCCGACGCCAAACTGACTGGTCGCGTCGGCGTGGCAATGGTCAGCCGGGGTCCCGGCGCCACCAACGCGTCGATTGCGGTGCATACCGCCGAACAGGACGCGGTACCGCTGGTCCTCGTGGTCGGACAGGTTGAGCGCAAGGATCTTGGACGCGGCGCTTTCCAGGAAGTCGATTACGGCGCGTTCTTTGGTGGCATGGCCAAGGGTATCTGGCAGATCCACGACGCCGACATGGTACCGGAGACCGTATCGCGGGCTTTCGCAGTTGCAGCCGGAGGAACGCCGGGGCCGGTGATCGTGGTTCTGCCGGAAGACATGCTGCTCGATTCCTGTATGGCTCCGGACCTGGAACCGCAGGCGACGGTGCGGGCGGGGCCGGAGGCGGACGACATCGAGACGGTTTGTGAGATGCTCGGCCAGGCCGAACGGCCACTCCTCCTTGTTGGCAGCGGGGCGCGGACGCCGGAAGCGATCGCAGCCCTGAGCGCGTGTTCTGAATCCTGGGAAATTCCGGTCGGCACGACCTTCAAGAACCAGGATCTGATCGACAACGAGAACCCCTGTTTTGCGGGGCATTTCGGCTATGGCCTGCCGCGCGAGATTCTCGACCGGGCCATGACCAGCGATCTCGTACTCGCTGTGGGCACCCGCCTCGGCGATGTCAGTACCCAGAACTACGTGTTTCCCCGCGCGCCAATTCCGGAACAGACCCTGGTTCACGTGCACCCGGACCCCGGCGTCATCGGCCGTGTCCACAACCCGACCCTCGGTATTGTCTGTGATGCCGGCAAGTTTCTTGGCGCGCTCGCGCAACGCAACCCACCGCCGGTAACGCCCGCAAAGCGCGACTGGCGCGATTCCCTGCACGGGGACTATGCGCGGATGCGGGAATGGATGCCGGTGGAAGCCAAGGACGGGGTGGTTTTCGGCGCTGTTTGCGCCGCACTCGATACCGCCATCGGCGAGCGCTGTGTGATCACCATGGATGGCGGTAATTTCGGCGGCTGGATGCACCGGTATTTCCGCTTTGCACCGGAACGCATGCTGATGAGCGCGGCAACCGGCGCAATGGGCATCGGTATGCCTGGCGCGCTGGCGGCAGCGTTGCGCTGGCGAGACCGGCCGGTCGTCTCCATCATCGGAGATGGCGGTTTTCTCATGACCGGAAACGAACTGGCCACGGCGGTGCAGTTCAACGCGCCCCTGAAGGCTTTCGTTTCGAACAATGGCAGTTTCGGCACCATTCGCCTGCACCAGGAAAAGGCTTTCCCGGGCCGCGTCATGGCCACCGATCTGCAGAATCCGGATTTCGCCGCCATGGCCGAAAGTTTCGGCGCCGCCGGTTTCGCTCTCGATTCTGCCGACAATGTCGAGAAAATCGTGGCCGAGGCGTTGGCTGTCGACGGCCCGGCGGTGGTCGACGTGCGGACCAGCCTGGAGCATATTTCGGCTTTCACGACCCTGAGTGCGCTCGCAGTATAGGATCGCCCGCAGTATAAGCCCGCAACATAAACCCGTAATATAGGATCGATCGTCACCCGGCATTTCCGGGTGCATATTTTGTGAAACCTCGCGGTGCCGCAGTTCTTGTGACGCCGACGGCCCCAGACCAAAGATCCCAGTATCATGACGGAAACAGCCAAACCGCAGCCTCTCGCAGGTGTCCGGGTTCTTGAACTCGGCGCTATCGTCGCAGCACCCTTCTGTACCCGCCTGCTTGGTGATTTCGGAGCCGAGGTCGTTAAGGTGGAACCCACGGAGGGGGATGCGTTGCGCACCTTCGGCAAGCACTATGAGGGCAAGTCGCTCTATGCATCGAGTATATTCCGTAACAAGCAGATGACCTCAGTCGATCTGCGTACCGAGAAGGGCAGGGAGATCGTCCTCCAGATGATTCCCCACTTCGATGTACTGGTCGAGAATTTCCGGCCCGGAGTCATGGAGGGCTGGGGCTTCGGCTATGACGATTTGGCCGCTCTCAATCCAGGTTTGGTGATGGTGCGGATCAGCGGATTTGGCCAGACCGGACCCTATCGCCGCCGTCCCGGCTTTGGCGTCATCGGCGAGGCGGTTGGCGCGTTGCGCCACATGATCGGCGATCCGGATCGACCACCGGCCCGTGTCGCGGTTGCGCTAACCGACATGATTACCGGGATGTATGCGGCCTATGGCGCTGTTATCGCCCTGCTCGGCCGCGCCACCACCGGTCGCGGGCAATGCGTTGATGCAAACCTGTATGAGAGTGCTTTCAGCTTCATGGAGCCTCATATCCCCGCCTACGAGAAGTTTGGCTTGATACCAACCCGGCGCGGATCAGGTTTGGCCAACAGTGCGCCCAACAACCTCTATCCGACGAAGGACGGGGGCTACGTCCACATCATGGCTGGAAGCATGCGGGTCTGGAAGCGCTGTACCGCAGCCATAGGGCGGGAGGATCTCCTCGAGGATCCGCGTTTCGCTGACATCTTGTCTGTACAGAAGAATAGCGACGAGGTTGACGGCATCATCGCGGAGTGGACCTCCGAGCGCACCCTTGAAGAGATTGAAGCCGCGCTTAAGGAGGCCGATGTTCCGGCAGCCCGGATCTACACGATGGCCGATGCCTTCAATGATCCTCACTATGCAGCCCGTGAAGCGATCATCGAGATTCCGGATGACGATATCGGCTCGGTCAAGGTGGTCAACGTGGTCCCGCGGCTGTCGGGGACGCCGGGTGTAATCCGCAAAGCAGGCGGGCAGAATGGCGCCGATACGCGGGTTGTTCTCTCTGAAATGCTTGGTTTTGATGACGCCACTATCGACGCGCTCGCCGCCGAAGGTGTGATTCACTGTGCCGATGAAACAGCGGCTCAAAAACCAGGCGAATAAACCAGGCGAATAAATCAACCAAATAAACCAGGGCGTAACAGGCGCCAGAAAAGTTAAGGGAGACAGCGCGGTATGGCGCAGATCACGATAGAGAGCGACGTGACTGGCACAGTCTGGAAGATTGAGGTCGGTGTCGGCGACAAGGTTGCCGAGGGCGACACCCTGCTGATCCTGGAATCCATGAAGATGGAAATCCCGGTCATGGCCACCGATTCAGGCAAGGTGGCAGAGATCCTGGTGGCCAAGGAAGAGCCGGTTGCCGAAGGACAGGCGGTGGTAACGCTGGAGAAATAGAGACAGCGTTTCTTGCCGGGAAAGTAAGGGAGTACTCGATATCCAGGGAAACACGGCATATCGGACATCACGGTAAAAGCTAACGTAGCCGGTGCGGTCCGGGAGATTGTGGCCGGGATTAAACAACGGGTTTCACCGGCGACACCGTACTGATCCTGGAAGCCGACAGGACAGCAATGCCGGTTCTGGCGGCCAACGGCCCGCCGGGAATGGTGATCGAGATTTACGTGTCCGCAGGAGATGCGGTTTCCGAAGGGCAAGTGCAGATGATGTTGGGGAAATAAACCGGGCTGTATCGAGAGCGGTCACTATTGCGTCGGCGTGTTCAGTCGGCGGCTTCGGCGGTCTGGCTCTGTCGCAGCTGCGGCATGACGGAATCGGAGAACAGGCGCATGTTGCGTTCGGCCTCGTCTGCCGGCATTCCGGCGTAGCTGAATACACCAATGAAACCCTCGGCGCCGGTTTTCTTCTGGACGTCGCGGATTTTTTCGGCGCACATCTCCGGCGTACCCCAGATCTGCAGATCGACGAAGAACTGGGTGGCGACATCGACGCCATGCCTGGCGATGGTCTCCGAAAACTTACCGTAATACTCGTAGCCCTTCATCGTTTTCAGGTGATCGCCAGCGAACTGGTAGTGCTCGAGAACGGAATCCCAGTATCCGCCGATATAACGCAGGGCCATCTCCTCGGCCCGACCGGCATCCCTGTCACAGAATACCCACCCGGCCGAGAGTGGCGGCGGTGCCTCGGCGTTGTTCACTTCGCGGAAAATACTGCGATAGGCGTCAAGCTCGCGGGCGACGTCTTCCCAGGGTTTTTGCGGAATGATCAGGATGCCGATGCCAAGTTCGGCCATGATGCGCGAGGATTCCGGTGACACGGCGGCAGCATAGGTACGGCCCCGGAAGCTCTTGAAGGGGGCAGGGCGGATCGGCGCCTTCGGCTGCTGGTAGTACTTGCCCTGATACTCCATCACGCCGGTTTCGAGTGCATCGAGCACGGCTGTTGCCGCCTCGGTGAAGCGCTCGCGGCTTTCGGCCATATCGAGGCGGAAGCCGTCGAACTCCACCTTTCCCGCACCGCGCCCGAGCCCGAGGATCACCCGCCCGCCGGAGATGTTGTCGAGCATCGAGATTTCCTCGGCTGCCCGGAGCGGATCATGCCAGGGCAAGACGACGACCATCGATCCGAGTTGCGCCTTTGTCGTGCGACCGGCGGCATAGCTCAGGAACTGCAGCACGTCCGGACACATCGTGTAGTCAGTGAAGTGGTGCTCGACGCTCCAGACCGAATCGAAGCCAAGGGGCTCGACAAGATCGACGAGGGCGAGGTCATCCCGATACACCTGATGGTCCGGAAGATTGCTCCCGTGGCTCTGGAAGATCAATGAGGCTCCGATATGCATGGATAAGTTTTTCCCTGTGCGTCGTTTCTATACGTTTGTTGTGTTGGCGCTGCCGTTTACGCGGCGTCGGACTGACGGAACACCACCGACCAGAGATCGCAGTCCAGCGGATCGCCCTCGGAAATCTTCGGCTCCCACATCATGGGCTGGATGTTGGGGCGGGGGGAAGTACATTGCGTCGTCGCCGGCCCAGCGCGTTACATATGCCCGGCGGGGCGCTGTTCATGATGGATGATGGCGATTCCTCCGGATGTTCTGGTCATCCCGGCTTGATACCGGGCTGATGTCGGGAAAGTGAGTGCGGTCAGGCGACATCTGTCCATACACGCCGTTCCGCCGACTGGGCGATGGCCTCGAGCACGGCAATGCCGTGAATCGCATCGGCGGCGGGAAGTGGGTAGTGGGTGTTTCCTGCCACGGCATCGGCAAAAGCTTCGAGTTCGGCCCTTTCCTTGGAGAAATCGGCGGGAAATTCGGTTTTGTCCTCTTTACCATCGACGCTACGTACAGACAGCCGCGATTCGCTGTGAAGCTCGGCCCATCCCCCGGTACCGACGACATGCACGCGCCAAAACGGCGCCGTTGCGTTAATGGTGACGAGATTTCCCGACATACCGCTGGCAAAGCGCAGGAGGACCGCAGTGGTGTCGTCGATCTCGAGATCGATTACCTGGCGGAAACTCTCGGCGCAAACCTCGGTCATCTTGCCGAACAGGTCGATCATCGTGTCGACCATGTGTATTCCCATCGCGGTCATGCCGCCGGCGGGGTTATCCTCAAGGCCGGCACGCCACATTCCGGGTTTGCTCGAGAGACCGGATCCCCCGGAAAAATTGGCTTCGACATGAAGAATTTGTCCGAGATCACCGTTGGCGATCTTCTCGCGCAGTGCCGCGATGCCGGGCAGGAAGCGCCGGTTGTGACCGAGCGCCAGAACAACCCCAGCTTTCTCGGCAGCCGCAACGGAGGTTTCGGCGGTTGCCTTGGTAAGGGTGAATGGTTTTTCAACAAAGATGTGCTTGCCGGCTACGGCAGCCTGCTCGATCTGATCAGCATGCTGGCTGTGCGGTGTGGCCAGGGCGATGGCCTGGACCCCGGGATCCTGAAGCGCGGCGGCATAGTCATTGCCGAGCGGAAATCCGTGCTTCTGTGCAAAACTCTCGGCTTTTGAGGGGGTGCGGGTCTCTCCGCGAACGAAGCGAATCTTGTCGCTGCCATTCTGCACAGAATCGACAAGAATCTGACCCCAGCGGCCAAGGCCGATGATGGCAGTATCAAGCATGTATTTGGTTCCTTGCCGCCCGTTCAGCTGGAATGGCTTCTCGTTTTGCGGACCGCTTCGTTGGTCTGCCCGGCCAAAATAGTGATTAGGTGGTCAACGCCCTTGGAGCGAAGAATGGTGTTGAACTCGCTTTTCTGCGTCACCAGCATGCTGATGCCCTCGATCACGATGTCGATAATCTTGACCTTGTCGCGGCTGTTGCGCAGTCGCCAATCGACGGTGACTGGCTCCTTTCCCTCTGGGCGGGAGATTCTGGTGCGGACGAACAGGTCGCGCTTTCCGGCCGGGGTGGTGCCGAGCACCTCGACCGCATAGCCGGAAGCTTCGGCGAGCTGTAGCGCGTATTTGTCGACGACCCATTGCCGGAACAGGTCCTGATAGCGGGTTTTTTGCTCTGACGTCATTTCCCGCCAGTAGCGGCCGACCAGGAATTTTCCGATTGTCTTGGTTGCGATCAAATCCCGGAGAAGGTGCTGGATCTTTTCCCGCCGCATCTCCAGAGGGGTTTCGATGTCGTTCTGGATTGCCAGCGTTTGCTTTACCATTAAGCGTACGAAGATGATTGCGGCTTCGGATTCGATCCTTTCGGGCGCAGCAAGTGCCGGGGAGACCCCTGGGGCGCCGCCGAGCAGGAAAATGGCGCAAAAAACGGTCGCAAGACCAAAGCGAAAAGGGGCAGGCATGAGCGGGAAGTCTCCTTCTGATAGGGGGATTTTGTGCGGACCGCCGTATACTTCTTATATACCGAATAGAGGTTTCACTGTCATCTGTTTGGATATTCCGGAGAGACCTGTGGACGATTTTCTGAAGACATTGCGATCGGTCATACCGGTTGCCGGCAAGCACCTTGAATTCCTTGAGGAGGCACCGGCCTGGTGATTGTTGACGAAATCAACGGCTTCGCCATCGTCGGCGGCGGTCATCTGGCGCTGGTGTCGGATAATCCTCGGGTTTCGCGGATGGTCGAAAAGACGGATAGGTGGATCTGGGATTTTGCCGGGTATGGCTGGCCCATTCCCGCCTTTCTCGACACGCACGTACCCGGCAAGCCGGAACCACCCTATCCACCGGATTGCGAACAGGGAACGGGTGGGGAAGAGCCGGTCGACGATCTGAAGTGGCTGGAAGGAGAAGCCTGCGCTATCCTAGTGTGCAACGACTGCATCAACGGGTTTGTCGGCGCGATCGGGGGAATGAACGCAACGTGGTGGTCGACTGGGCGAAAGAGCATGAACTCGAGCAGATTCTCGCGGTCGTCATCTGCACCGATATCTGCGTCATGGATTTCGTTCTGACGGCGCTTTCGGCGCGCAATCACGGCATGATGCCGCCCTGCCGACATATCCTGGTCTACGAGAAGGGGTGCGCCACCTACGATCTGCTGCCAGATGCGGTAGAATCGTTCGGGTTGCCGCCAACAGCACGCCATCCCCAGGATGCGGCCCATCACATGGATCTTTATTTCATGGCGTCGCGCGGGGCCGCGGCTGGTCGACGCTGTCGCCATCACAGCCTAATCTGACACAGCTGATCTGGCACGACTCCGATGAAACTCTCAGAATACTTCTCCTGGGGGAGCCGGACCCATGTCATGGGTATTCTCAATGTGACGCCGGATTCCTTTTCCGGAGACGGCCTGCTGGCGGCGCCATCGCAATCACCATTCAATCCGGCCGGTGGCGCGACCGATGGCGAGATCGATGGCGAGATCGATGGCGCGGTCGACCGGGCGGTCGCGATGGCTGATTCTTTTCTTGAGGCAGGTGCGGACATTCTCGATGTTGGCGGCGTGAGCACCCGCCCGGGCGCCATGGCCATCGATCCGGGGATCGAGATAGCCCGCATCGTGCCGGTGATCACGGCCCTGCGGGCAGCCTGGCCCGAGGTGGCGATCTCGATCGATACCTCGAATGCGTATACTGCCGCTGCGGCGCTAACTGCTGGCGCCGATATCATTAACGATGTATGCGCCCTGCAGGCGGATGCGCGGATGACCCAATTGGCGGTGGAGCGGAAAACCCCGGTCATCCTGATGGACAACCGTAGCGTACCGGCCTCTGGCGCCCGCCCGGCCAGAGGCCACAGCACGAGCCATTGCGAGGATATTATCGCGAGTGTACGTCGTGATCTTCTCGGCCTTGCCGAGGCCGCGGTAGTAGCGGGCATCGCCCGCGATCAAATTATCCTCGATCCGGGTCTCGGCTTCGGTAAATCGCCGAAGCAAAACCTGGCCCTGATCGACAGCATCGGGGAGTTCAGGCAAATCGGATATCCGGTAATGATCGGCGCGAGCAGAAAGGCCTTCTCCGACCGCCTGGTGATCTCTCCCCGACCATCTGGTCCCGAATCCACCACGCCAAAAGCGGGTGCTGCCAGGCCGGGCGCTCCTCTCATAGGATCTCTCGAAGGGTCGCTGGCGGTGGCGATGCGTGCGGTTGCGTATGGCGTCGACATCCTCCGAGTCCATGATGTGGCGGCGACGGTTCGTGCCGTGCGGATGGCGGATGCAACCGAAGTTCATATCGGCCTTGGCTCCAATATCGGTGACCGGCGCGCCAATCTCATGGCTGCCGCGGCGCGGATCAAGGAGTTCGTCGAGATAACGAGGGAATCCCCCGTTTACGAGACTCGCCCGCGCCACGTTCTCGACCAGCCGGATTTTTTAAACATGGCTGTCGCCGGAATCTGCCGTCTTGAGCCGGAAGAGATGCTCGCGAGGCTGAAGGCAGTCGAGACGGCGCTCGGCCGCCGGCCCGGGGCGCGCTACGGGCCGCGGATCATCGACCTCGACCTGCTACTGTTCGGGGACCGGGTCATTGCCACGGAGAATCTGTCTGTGCCGCACCCTCGGCTGGCGGAACGGGTGTTTGTGCTGTGTCCGCTGGCGGATATCGCCCCCGACCACCACCATCCGGTGACAGGCGCGACCGTGGCGGAGATGCTGGCGGCCCTCGACGAGAAGAAACCGACTCCGCTGTCTTATACCATCGGTTGTTTGGTGTGACTCGCTTTTGCTCTTTCACAATCGGCGTTGATCTGAATCACTGTGCTCATTCACAGGGAGGATGATGCTATGGGTGCGGCGGTTAAAATTACACGCAAAGATATAAATGCGCAGGATTTGCGTAGACAGGCCGGGCAAGTCAAGGATGGCCGCGTTTCTCGTCGGCTGCTGGCAATAGCGTTGATCCTTGAAGGCGCGTCGCGCAAGACTGCTGCCGAGAGCCGTGGCATGGACCGGTAGACGTTGCGCGACTGGGTTCACCGCTACAACGAGGAGGGTGTTCTGGGCGTCATCAACCGCGGTGGTGGTGGAGCGAAGCCACGGCTCACCCGCCTGCGTGTTTGGTGCCAGCAGGCGGAACGCGACGGCGGCCAACGAGGCGGTTTGACGACGGCGGAGAAGAATCGGATCAAAGATCTGGGGCGCGAGAATAAGGAGTTGTGCCAAGCCAATGAGATCCTCAAGAAGAGATCTGCATATTTTGCTCAGGCGGAACTCGACCGCCCGTACAAACGATTGGCTTCATTGAAGATCACAGAGTAGCGCACGGGGTCGAAGGGTTATCCACAGGGCAGCACTGGAATTGACATCATGGCAATTTGTAGTTATGTACCTACATCATTTACCTAGAGGTGTATGATGGGAATGACCACGATCAGTAGCCGGGTGTTCAACCATGACACCAGCGGTGCGAAGCGGGCGGCTCTGGACGGTCCTGTGTTCATCACGGACCGGGGGCGGCCTGCGCATGTGCTGCTGAGCATCGAAGCCTATCAGCGGCTCACAGGACGGCAGGAAAGCATTCTGGACCTACTGGCCGATTCGGAAGCGGCGGATATTGAGTTCACGCCGGGCCGTGTCGATACGCTCTCGCGCTCCGTTGATCTGAGCTGATATTCATCCTCGATACCAATGTGGTTTCGGAGCTGCGCAAGGCGAAGGCCGGAAAGGCTGACGCTAACGTGGTGGCTTGGGCGGCGTCACAAGACCCCGCAATGCTCTTCCTATCCGCCATCACGTTGCTGGAACTGGGAATGGGAGTCAGGCTCGCAGAACGGCATGACAGCGCTCAGGGGGCCGTTCTGAGGACCTGGATGGCCAACAGGGTGCTTCCGGCCTTCGCGGGGCGTGTGCTGCCTGTAGACGGCCCTGTGGCGCTCTGCTGTGCCGCTCTGCATGTCCCAGACCCGAGAAGCGACCGGGACGCCCTGATCGCCGCCACAGGGATCATCCACGCCATGCCCATCGTCACCCGCAATGTCGCCGATTTTGAAGGAACTGGCGTTAAGATCGCCAATCCGTGGGTGCCTGCCGCCTGAACTGGCCTGAGAAACCGGTCACGGGGAGTAACCTGAACTGTAGCTGTCATCTAGATTACGTGGTGTCGGCTCCTTTGGGGTAAGGTTGCCCAGCTCAGTTTTGTAAGCAGCGGTAATCTCCTCGATGACCTCGGGCTTGAAGTGTTTTCATATCGCTGCTGCGAGAACTGTGAACCCACGCTCAAAGAACTGCTATCGAACGGTCAGCGTCTCGGCTGTCCATTCAGCAACGCGGCTTTCTCGCTTGGAAACAGCCGTTTCGCGTTCTTCAAGCGCAGCCCTGCCGATTTTCAGACCTTCTGCCCGCCCCGCTTCTTTCGCTTGATCAAAAGTGCGCTCTTCTGCCTCGACACGCCGCTTCTCGGCTTCTTTGGCAGCATATCGGGCCTTTATCACCTCTTTGGGCAAACCGATCTGCAAAATCGAAAACCTTCGTAATGGCTGCCCGGAGTGCATTCCTCTTGAAAAACCTATCGCGATAGGTTAAATGCGGTTATGGTCACCATATACCGAGCGCATGGTCTGCGCGTCATCATCTTCACAGACGATCATGAGCCGGCCCATGTGCATGTGTTCGGTGATGGGCAAGTCAAGATCAATCTGATCGGCCCTGACGGGGCTCCAGCTCTTGTCTGGACCCAGGATATGAAAGGGAATGATGTGCGCCGGGCCGTGCAGATTGTTCATGACCAGCAAGAGGCGTTTCTTGCCAGATGGAGGGAAATCCATGGCTGAACTGACAGATTCTGAAATCAATGCCGCCATTGAGCGTGGCCACATCGCGCAGCAGACCGAGCCGCGCGCGGATGCCGTGCGCTATGACAAGCGGAACAGCCGTATCCTCGTCGATCTGACCAATGGCTGCACCTTTTCCTTTCCACCCCGTATGGCGCAGGGGTTGGAGACAGCAACGGACGAAGACCTCGCCGCGGTTGAAATTCTAGGGGCTGGTTACGGCCTACATTGGGAAGCCCTCGATGTGGACCTGTCCATACCCGGCTTGTTGGCGGGACTGTTCGGAACCAAAGCCTATATGGCCCGCCGGGCAGGGCAGACCAAATCTCCAGCGAAAGCCGCCGCCGCCCGCAAAAATGGCCGCAAGGGTGGCAGGCCGCGCAAGCAGGCGTGATGGTCACAAACTGAACCCATCATCCCTTTCACGGCTGATATCGCGTTCCTGCTTGATGCTTCGCTCTGCCTCTTTGTCCCACTCCCTGACCTGCTCATGCGCGACCTCAGGCGTCGAAAAATCAGCGCCTCGCAACGCCTCGGCCAGCCCGTTCAGGGAATGCTCGGCCACCTCCCGCACACGGGCATAGGTCTCGGCAAAACGCTCTCGCAGACCGGACACAACTTGGGGTCGAGTTGGGTTGAGTTGAGTTGAGTTGAGTTGAGTTGAGTTGAGTGCAGAAAACCCCTTTCTCATGAGCGTTTTCAGGCTTCTCGATCCCTCGGTCACCCCTCAAAGCTGCGACAAGATCAAAAAGAAGTCGTCCGAGATCTGATCAAAAACGGCCAGTCTATCTCGGCCGTCACAAGAACCTTCAACGTCCACCCGGCGACCATCTACAGATGTCTCGACGAAAATCAGCCCTTATGAGTGAGGGTATATCGTTCCGCTCAGCCGCACGTCCCCCGTCCTTCCCCTTCTGATCTTTGAGCAGTAGCTCCAAGCCCTGCCACAGGGAGGATGATGCTATGGATGTGGCGGTTAAAATTACACGCAAGGATATGAATGCGCAGGATTTGCGTAGACAGGCCGGGCAGGTCAAGGATGGCCGCGTTTCTCGTCGGCTGCCGGCAATAGCGTTCGTCCTTGAAGGCGCGTCGCGCAAGACTGCTGCCGAGAGCCGTGGCAATGGACCGGTAGACGTTGCGCGACTGGGTTCACCGCTACAACGAGGAGGGTGTTGCGAGCCTCATCAACCGCGGTGGTGGTGGAGTGAAGCCACGGCTTACCCTCGATCAGATGGAGCCGTTAGCCACCTGGGTTGAGGTGGGGCCAGATCGTGAGCGCGATGGTGTCGTGCGTTGGCGCCGCGCCGATCTTGCCCGCCGGATCAGAAGGATTCCGCCGGTATCGCCAGGACGGATTCCGCGCCCTCGGTCACGGCATCGGCGAGCGCGGAGGCTTGGGGCAGAATATTGCAGGCATAGAAGCGGGCGGTTTCCAGTTTGGCCCGATAAAACGCCTCGCGGCCGTTCGGGGTGGCGAGCGCCTTCTGTGCGGCAACCGCCGTCCGGGCCATCATGATACCGCCGGCAACCGTTCCGAGCAGGCGGAGATAGGGCGTGGCGCCGGCAAGAGCCTGATCCGGGGTGTTGGCGCGGGTGTCGACCAGCCATGCGGTCGCTTTTTCCAGCGCGTCGATGCCGGCATCGAGATTGTGCTTGATGCTCTCGCACCCTTCTGTGCCCGCGAGGTCTTCGGCGGTGCTCCGGAACCGGGCGATTTGCAGGTTCACCGTTTCGCCCTGGTCGCGCAGGATTTTGCGGCCAACAAGGTCGCGCGCCTGGATTCCATTGGTGCCTTCGTAGATCGAGGTGATGCGGGCGTCCCGCATATGCTGGGCGACGCCGGTTTCCTCGATGAAACCCATGCCGCCATGGACCTGGACTGCGATCGAGGAGAGTTCGACCCCGAAATCCGACGACCAGGCCTTCACCACCGGCGTCATCAGGTCGAGCAGGGATTGGGCGTCACGACGGGCCGCATCGTCGGGATGGCGCTGAGCGAAATCGAAGCGAACGGCGGTATCATAGGCAAGAGCACGCATCGCCTCGATACCTGCCTTCATCGTCATCAGCATCCGCCGGACGTCGGGATGATGGATGATGGCAACCTTTTCCGGGCCGCCGCCATCGAGCGTCCCCTGGACCCGGTCGCGGGCGTAGTTCCGGGCCTGCTGATAGGCTCGCTCGGCGATCGCGATGCCCTCGAGGCCGACGCTGAAGCGAGCCAGGTTCATCATTGTAAACATCGCGGACAAACCCTGATGCGGGGTGCCGACAAGGTAGCCGATCGCACCCTCTCCATCCTCGCCATAACCCATGGTGCAGGTTGGGCTTGCATGGATACCAAGCTTGTGCTCGATGGAGAGGCAGCGCACGTCGTTGTGCTCGCCGAGACTGCCGTCCGGGTTGACCAGGATGCGGGGAATCAGAAACAGCGAAATGCCCCTTGTGCCTGGAGGCGCGTCAGGCAGGCGGGCCAGCACCATGTGAATGATGTTGTCGGCCATGTCGTGCTCGCCCCAGGTGATGAAGATCTTCTGCCCCTTGATCCTGTAATGATCACCTTCCGGCTCGGCCCGGCAGCGCATCTCTCCAAGATCGGAGCCGGCATGCGGCTCGGTCAGATTCATGGTTCCTGACCATTCGCCGGAGACCAGTTTAGGAAGATAGAGCGCCTGCTGTTCATCCGATCCGTGATGGATGAGAGCCTCGATCACGCCGGTTGTCAGTAGGGGGCAAAGCGACCAGGACAGGTTCGCCGAGGAGAGCATTTCCTGCACCGCGGTGGAGATCAACCAGGGCACGCCCTGGCCGCCGTATTCGGGCTGGAAGGGCAGGGCGTTCCAGCCACCCTCGACATAGATCTGGTAGGCATCTCTGAAGCCGTCGGCGGAACGCACGGTGCCGTTGTCGAAGCTCACACCCTGGCGATCGCCGGAGGTGTTTATCGGCGCCAGCACCTCGGTGGCAAGCTTTCCGGCCTCTCCGAGCAGGGCGTGGATGAGTGCACCGTCAGTGTCCTCGCAACCCGGCAGCGTGTTGATTTCGTCGAGCATGCCGAGGTCGTTGAACAGGAATTTCATGTCTTCGACGGGAGCGTTGTAAGGAATCATCGGTGTATCCTTGAAGTCAGCGTTGCCTCACGGCCGATTTGGGCACTCAGCCAGTTCGTGCAGCTAGTTCGTGCAGCCAGTTCGTGCAGCCAGTTCGTGTAGCCAGTTCGTGTAGCCAGTTCGTGTAGCCAGTTCGTGTAGCCAGTCTGTTCGACGTCAGTCTATCGGTGACAGTCAAACCACCTTGCCGGGATTCATGATGCATTGCGGGTCGATTGCTTGTTTCAGGCGGCGCATCATCTCGAGTTCGAGTTCTGTCTTGTATCGGGGAAGCTGTTCGCGTTTCAGGCGACCGATACCGTGCTCGGCGCTGATCGAACCGCCGCATTCCGCGATAACGGAGAAAACGATGGCGTTAACCGCGTCCTTGTTGATCTGGAATGCTTTGCCATCCGTGCCTTCGGGCGCGAAGACGCTGTAATGGATATTGCCGTCGCCGGCATGCCCAAAACCGCAGATTCGCGCGCCCGGGAAGCGCTCTCCGAGCAGGGTTTCGGTGCGGGAGAGGAAAACCGGGACATCGCTGACCGGCACCGATACGTCGTGGCCAATCCGTCCACCTTCTGCTTTCCCCGATTCGACGACGCCTTCCCGGATTCCCCAGAAGCTCCGGCGCTGGCCCTCGGACTGGGCGATCGTGGCATCGGCAACCAAGCCATCCTCGAAAGCTTCCGCCAGAAACCGCTCCATCGCGCCGCCAAGCCCGCCTTTTTCCCGCAGGGCGCCGGAAAACTCGATCAGCGCATAGTGCTCGTGTTTTTCGTCTAGCGGATCGATGGCGTCGTTGAGATGCCGGAGATTGAGGTCGATGAGAAGGCGCGGCATATATTCGAAGCTGGTGACCGAATCGCCGCTTGTCCTGCGGGCGCGGGCGAGAAGCTCGACGATATCCTCGCGTCGGGGAAGGGCGGCAACGCAGGTCTGGATATCCTCGGGCTTGGGAAACAGCTTGAGCACAGCGCCGGTGATGATCCCGAGCGTTCCCTCGCCGCCAATAAACAAGTGCTTGAGATCGTAACCGGTGTTGTCCTTGCGAAGGCCTCTCAGCCCGTCCCAGACCCGACCGTCGGGCAGTACCACCTCGAGACCGAGCACGAGATCCCGGGCACTGCCGTAGCGCAGGACGTTGACGCCGCCGGCGTTGGTCGACAAATTACCGCCGATCCGGCATGAGCCCTCGGCGCCAAGCGAAAGCGGGAACAGGCGGTCGGCGTCATCGGCGGCAGCCTGGACGTTGGCAAGGATGCAACCGGCATCGACGGTGATCGTGTAGTTCAGGGGATCGACGGTGCGGATCTGATCCATCCGATCCAGGCTGATCAGCACCTCCTCGCCGCTCTCATGTGGTGTGGCGCCGCCGCAGAGGCCGGTGTTGCCGCCCTGGGGAACGACCGGGATACCGGCGCCGGCGCAGAGCGAGATGATCTCGGCAACCTGCTCTGTGGTCGCCGGACGTGCGAGCAAAGCGCAGCGCCCCTGATAGAAGCCGAGAAAGTCGTTCAGATAGGGCTCCGTGATCTGTGCATCCTCGCTCCATCCGGAATCGCCGAGTGCGGCCTTGATCTTCCCAAGCGCTTCGATGCGGCCCGCAGCGCTCGTTGCCGATGCAGGCGGGGGCGGCGAAGACGGGGATGCATTGTTCATGTCGGAGCCTCTATCCGGCAGGCTGTCCGGGGCTCTATTCGGCGGCGTTGGACAGGGTCGTCGGCATTGCCGGGAAGCCCTTATCAGCATCGAGGTCGGCGAACAGGGATAGCTGGGTCTCCTGCGTCAGGGCTGTGAGCGGCGGGCGCAGGGTGTTCCATCCGGCATCGCCGGTACGGCAGCTGACGATGGCCTTCAGGGCCGGCACCATGGGGCGGGACTGGATGATCTTGCGGGTCCTGGTGATACCGTCCTGCAGGGCGTCGGCATCCGGCCTCTGCCAGTTGGCGAAGACATTGCGGATTGCGGCCGCGTTGACATTTCCGGTCGCGGTGATGCAGCCGATGCCGCCGCCGCGCAGTGTATCCAGAAGGAAGCTTTCCGAGCCGGCGAAGGTTCCAAAGCCGGGAAAATTCTTCAGAATGGCTTCTGTGTTGCTCCAGTCGCCGCTGCTGTCCTTGAGGCCAACGACGGTGTCCGGCCACGCCTTGAGGAGTCGCTCGATGAGATCGAGGCTGATCGGCGTGCTGGTCTGCGGAGGGATATGGTAGAGGTAGACCTTGAGACGGGCATCACCGACCCGCTCGATCACCTCGGAAAAAAAACTGAACAGGCCGTCATCATCGACGCCCTTATAAAAGAAAGGCGGCAGCATCAGCACGCCGCCGCAGCCGAGTGCCACAGCCTGTGCGTTCAGGCGGACCGCCTCGTCGATCGAGCAGGCGCCGGTACCGGGCATCAGTTTTGCGGGCGTAACACCACCTTCAACGAGCGTTTCCAGAAGCGCCATCCGTTCCTCGCCAGACTGGGAGTTGGCTTCGCCGGTCGTGCCGAACACGGCAAGACCGTCGCAGCCCTCCTCGATAAGCTGCCGGCAGAGAGCGAGCATGCGCTCGCCGTCGGGCTTGAGGTTGTCGTCGAAGGGTGTGAGGACGGGAGCGAGAACTCCCTCGAAGGGCTGTGTGCTCATGATGTCGGTGTCTCGCCTGGATGTTGTGGGTGTTTGAGGGGAGGCGTGTGTGTTCGGGTTGATTGGCCGGTTTGGAGGAATGGTTTGTGGACGGATAGTTTGGTGGGGTGGCACTCAGGTCAGGATAGCACCGGCCGCAAGGTCGTTGGCGGCGGCGAACTCCGCTGCCGGAACCTTGTCTTTGCCGCTGCGCAGGCGTTCGATGAAAACCTGCCCGTCGCCGCAGGCGATGGTGAGTCCGTCTCCGGAAATATCAACGACTTCACCTGGCGCACCGCCTGAAGCGTCGATCCGGCGCGATCCGTAAAGTTGGATCTCGGCGTCGCCAAGCGTGGTCCAGGCACCGGGCACCGGGTCCGCGCCGCGGATCATGTTGTGGATCTCGGCGCTCGGCCGCGACCAGTCGAGCCGGACATCATCCTTCCGGCACCAGCTTTCATAGGTTTTTTGCGCGTGGTCCTGCTCGATGCGCGGCGCTTTGCCGTCGTGAACGAGATCGACGCTCTCGATCATCGCCTCGACTCCCATCGGGAACAGTTTTTCAAAATACAGCGTTCCGAGCGTATCGTTCTCTTCGATTACGCACTCCTTCTGGAGCAGTATCGGTCCCTCGTCGAGGCCGTTGTCGGGCCAGAAGATACTGAGGCCCGTTTTCTCACGGCCCATGATGATGGCCCAATTGATAGCGCTCGGCCCTCGGTGCAGGGGCAAAAGGGAAGGATGGTACTGGATCGTCTGGTGGGTCGGGATGTAGAGTGCTTCCTCAGGCACGAAGAGGGTCACGAAAGCCATGACGCAGAGGTCCGGCTCCAGCGATCGGATCTGGGTCCACACTTCCGGATCCTTGTAGGAAGGCGGCTGGTGCACGGTCAAGCCGCGTTCCTCGGCGAAGGTTTTCAGCGGATCGGGACGGCCGCCCTGGTCGGGGGCGCAGTAGACGCCGACGACATCCTCGCCGCGGTCAAGAAGGGCCTCGAGCACGTCTTTGCCGAAGGCCTGCTGTCCGTTGACGATAATCCGCATGAGCGCTGTCTCCGCAATGGCTACCGGATTATCCCGATCACGGCGGCGACTTCAAACCGATGGCGGCTCCAGTGGTGGCCTTAATGGCAGTCTGTGACGGGGGGCTGTGATGGGGAAACTGTGATGGGGAAACTGTGACGGGGAAGCTGTGACGGGGCTGTGATGGGGCTGTGATGGGGCTGTGATGGGGCTGTGATGGGGCTGTGATGGGGGCTCGATCTGTTATGCCGCTACCGGGCCGGCATGGGCGGTTGCGGCCCGTCGCAGGCGGTCGTTGATGGCGCGCCCAAGACCTTGTTCCGGTACTGGCGCCACGACGATGCCGGCGCAGTCCTGCCGGTCGAGTCGGTGGAGAAACGCAAAGAGATTAGCGGCCGCCTCCTCGAGATTGCCGGTAACGCTCAGATTGAGGAGCGCATCCGCGCTGTTCGGTCCGAATCCAAGCATAACCTCGCCGGGCTCTGCTTCTGTGGCGTTGCAACGCAACGGCGTGCGTGGCGCGTAGTGGCACTCTGTCATTCCAGGTGAGCGTGGCGCCCCGGGCTGCGCTCCTGGTTGCGCGTCGCCGGCGATATCAGGTGCGTGGCCGAGGGCCTCTGCGATTGCCTCTGCGGACAGGCCACCCGGCCGTAGCAGGCATGGCCGGTCCCCCGAGAGATCGAGCACTGTCGATTCAAGGCCGATCAGGCAGGGTCCGCCGTCGATCACCAGAAGTTCGGCTTTCGGAAAGGCGTCGGCAACGTGGCGCGCCTCGGTGGCGCTGATGGCGCCGGAAGGGTTCGCGCTTGGCGCTGCAACAGGGCAGCCGGCAGAAACAAGAAGAGCGTGTGCAACCGGATGAGCAGGCACCCGAACGGCAATGGTATCGAGGCCGGCGGTTGCCAGCAAAGAGATGGCGCAATCTTTCGCCCGCGGCAGAACCAAGGTTAGCGCTCCCGGCCAGAATCGCTCGGCAAGCGTTTCGGCCGCACTGTTGGGAACGGTCTCGGCCAGCGCCGCTTCCGCCGCGAGGAAGTGGGCGATCAGGGGGTTGAAGGACGGCCGCTCCTTGGCGGCGTAGATGCGGGTAACAGCCGCGTCCGAACGCGCATCGGCGCCGAGTCCATAAACGGTCTCGGTGGGAAAGGCGGCCAGCATGCCCTGCTGCAGGCGCTCGGCGGCCCGGGCGATGCCGGCATCATCGGCAGGAATCAGTTCCGCCATCAGCGTGTCCGAGACGTGTATAAGAGCAGATCCGGCACGTGTCTTGTGCCGGAAGCTGTCTAGTTGACCCGCTTGTCGCGGTCCTGCCAGAAAGGCTCGCGGAGATCCGTCTTGAGGATCTTGCCGGCGCCGGAGAGGGGCAGGGGCTCGTCGCTGAAGCTGATGCTTCGCGGGCATTTGAACGCGGCGATCGATTCGCGGCACCAGGCGATAAGGGTTTCCTCGTCGACAAACGCACCCTCGTGGAGGCGAACCACCGCATGCACGCTTTCGCCCCACTGGTCGTGGGGAATCCCGATTACGGCGGCTTCGATGACGTCGGGATGCTTGTGGATGACGTCCTCAACCTCGACCGAGTAAATATTTTCGCCGCCCGAGATGATCATATCCTTGACGCGGTCGACGATGAAGATGAATCCGTCATCGTCCATGAAGGCGGCGTCGCCGGAGTGCATCCATCCGTCGCGTATGGCTTCGGCAGTCAGATCAGGGAGCTGCCAATACCCTTTCATCACGTGCGGTCCGCGCGAGCAGATCTCGCCGACGGTGCCGCGCGGAACCTCGTTTCCGTCCTCGTCGGCGATCTTGACCTCGACACCGATGACCGGTTGCCCGGCCGACCGGAACATGCCGGCCTGCGGCCCCTCCAGAACGTGATATTCAGGCCCGGTGGAGGAGACGAGCGGCGAGCACTCGGTTTGGCCGTAGGCGTGGTAAAAGTTCACATGGGGAAGTGCCTCCATGGCCTGCCGGATAACCGCCTCTGGCATGGGCGATGCCCCATACGCGATCTTCTGGAGGCCGGATACATCGTATTTTTTGAAATCCGGGAAATTGACCAACATGTTGATCATCGTCGGGACAAGCAGGGTGTGGGTGATGCCTTGTTCGGCGATCGCCTTCAGCGTTACTGCGGGATCGAAGCGAGGAATGAATACGTGGGATCCGGCAACCATCGTGACGCTGAACACGGCCAGGCCGTCGGCGATGTGAAACATCGGCGGGGCGTGTAGCCAGGTCATGTGCATGTCGAAGCCGAAGGTTCCGATCACGCTCAGATTGTTGGTGATAAAATTCGTGTGGGTGAGCATCACCCCTTTCGAGCGTCCCGTCGTGCCGCCGGTATAGAAGATGCCGATCAAATCGTTATGGCCACGTCCGGCATCTTCCACGGGCTCGCTGGCCGCGAGGATATCCTCGTAATTGTGCATCCCTTCGGGGGTTTCGCCGTCGCCGATATAGACAATCTCCTTCACGGTCTCGAGTTTGCCCTCGAGCGCCTTGAGTATCGGCAGAAAGTTGTCGTCGATGAAGAGAATTTGGGATCCGGAATCGTTGAGCCAGAAAGCCACCTCCGGTGGCGCCAGGCGAATATTGATAGGCACGAAGATGCCGCCGGCCCAGGGCACGGCATAGAAGTACTCGTAATAGCGGTCGCTGTTCAGGGCCAGGATTGCGACGCGCTCGTCATCCGTGATCCCGAGCTTGCGCATGGCGCCGGCGAGTCTGGCGACCCGCTCCATGCATTGCCTGTAGGAGTAGGTTCTGCCGTTGCAGACAGTGGCGATGGCGTCTCCCCGGATTTGGGTAGCGCGCCTGAGTGCATGGGTTGCATACATCTGGTTTTCCCGTTGACCCGGTTTTACCGATCACAAACACAGCCGCACGGGAGCGGTTTCCCGCTTGCCGGCTACGGTCTTCCAACCATATGGAAAATGCCGCCTCAACTCCACTACCCGGCGCCACCGAATGCGGCGGACCCACCCGGGTTTCCGTATCTTCCCCCGCATCTATTCCCCGTATCGCCCGTATTTTTCCAAGGCAGGAGAGACATCCAATGGTAGCCCGCCGCAACGAAAAACCCTACATGATCTCGGTGATTCCCGGTGACGGCATCGGCAACGAGGTCGTGCCCGAGGGGCTGAAAGCGCTTGAGAGCGTCGGTGCTAAATACGGCATCGACTGGGATTTCACACATTACGACTGGAACTGCGAGCGCTATGTCGAGACCGGGGCGATGATGCCCGAGGACGGGCTCGATCAGCTCCGCGACTGCGATTCGATCTTTCTCGGCGCGGTCGGTTTCCCCGGGGTTCCCGACCACATCTCGCTGTGGGGCCTGCTGATCCCGATCCGCAGGACGTTCCGCCAGTACGTCAATCTGCGTCCCGTGCGGCTTTTGCCGGGTCTCGTGCCGCCGGTGTCCGGCTATTCGACTGGCGATATCGATTTTTATGTCGTCCGGGAGAATAACGAGGGTGAATACTCCGAGATTGGCGGACGGCTCTACGAGGGTACCGATTCTGAGCTCTGCATGCAGGAAAGCGTGTTCACGCGGGAAGGATGCGACAGGATCATGCGCTACGCCTTCGACCTTGCGGCGAAGCGCTCATCCAAGCATGTAACCTCGGCAACGAAATCGAACGGCATCTGCCACACCATGCCGTACTGGGACGAGCGTTTCGCGGTGATATCCGCAGAATATCCCGACATCAAGACCGACCAGTACCACATCGATATCCTGACGGCGCATTTCGTGCAGCATCCCGACTGGTTCGACGTGGTTGTCGGAAGCAATCTGTTCGGGGATATCCTCTCCGATCTTGGCCCCGCCGTGACGGGTACGATTGCGGTCGCTCCGGGCGCCAACATCAATCCGGAAGGAGAGTTTCCTTCCATGTTCGAGCCCGTCCACGGCTCGGCTCCCGACATTGCCGGACGCGGCATCGCCAATCCGATCGGCCAGATATGGTCTGGAGCGATGATGCTCGAGCATCTCGGCGAACAGGAAGCCGCCGACGCTATCGTCAGAGCTATCGAGACGGTGCTCGCGGATTCCGGCGCGCCCCTGACGCCCGACATGGGTGGCAAGGCAACGACCGCGGAACTCGGGCAGGCGATTGCGGAGGCGATTTGATGGCAGATGCAAAACAGGATCTGAACAAGGGTCTGTGGTTCGACGATTTATCCGAGGGCGACGTTTTCGAGAGCCGTTCTGCCACGGTTACCGAATCACAGATGGTCGAGTTTGCAATGCTCTACGATCCGCAACCGATTCATATCGACGCGGCGTCTTCCGGTAAGGGTATGCATGGTGGGCTGATCGCCAGCGGCATCCTTACCTTTGGCTTCGCCAACCGTCTGTGGATCGACACCGGCATTCTCGGCACTGCCAATCTCGGTGGTGTCGGGCTCGATGAATTGCGCTGGCTGAAGCCGGTGCTGGCGGGGGATACGCTTCGTGCCAAGATTACGGTGGTCTCGATCCACCCCTCGAGCTCGAAGCCCGATCGCGGCGTCATCGTTTTTCTTCACGAGACGTTCAACCAGGACGGCGTTATGGTAATGACCTACAACGCCTCGATCATGCTCCGCCGCCGCCCGGAGGATTGATCCGGACGGGGGCTGAGCTGCGCCTTTATCGGCGCTTGTTGACGTTTGCTGGCGTTTATTCTGCAGCCTTGGGAAGTTCTTTGTCGGCGTCGTCGGCGGGACGGTAGATCTCGCTGCCGCCGTCGCGGAACTTCTCCGACATGTCGTCCATGCCCTGGCGCGCGAAATCGCGAATCTCCTGCGTGATCTTCATCGAGCAGAATTTCGGTCCGCACATCGAGCAGAAATGAGCGACCTTGGCGCCTTCGGCCGGCAGGGTCTGATCGTGGAAATCCTCGGCCGTCTCCGGGTCCATTGACAGGTGGAACTGGTCGCGCCACCGGAAGTCGAAACGGGCCCGGCTCAGGGCGTCATCCCAGATGCGGGCCGCTGGGTGCCCCTTGGCAAGATCGGCCGAGTGGGCGGCGATCCTGTAGGCGATCACGCCGTCCTTGACGTCCTTGCGATCGGGCAGGCCGAGATGCTCCTTGGGCGTCACGTAGCAGAGCATCGCAGTGCCAAACCAGCCGATCATCGCCGCGCCGATGGCGCTGGTGATGTGGTCGTAGCCAGGCGCGACGTCGGTCGCCAGCGGGCCGAGCGTGTAGAACGGCGCCTCGTGGCATATCTCGATCTGCTTTTCGACATTGACCTTGACCTTGTGCATCGGTACGTGTCCGGGTCCTTCGATCATGACCTGGACGTCGTGCTCCCATGCTATCTTGGTCAGTTCGCCGAGTGTCTCGAGCTCCGCGAACTGTGCCTCGTCGTTGGCATCTGCGATACAGCCCGGGCGCAGCCCGTCGCCAAGCGAGAAGCTGACGTCGTACTGTTTCATGAGCTCGCAGATTTCCTCGAATTTGGTATAGAGGAAATTCTCCTGGTGGTGGGCGAGACACCATTTGGCGAGTATCGATCCGCCGCGGCTGACGATGCCGGTGACGCGGTCGACGGTCATCGGGATGTAGGGCAGGCGGACACCGGCGTGGATGGTGAAGTAGCTCACGCCCTGTTCACACTGCTCGACCAGCGTATCCCGGTAGATCTCCCAGGTCAGATCTTCGGCAGCGCCGCATTTCTCGAGTGCTTGGTAAATCGGCACCGTGCCGATCGGCACTGGCGAGTTGCGGATGATCCATTCGCGGGTGTTGTGGATGTCCTTGCCGGTCGAGAGATCCATGACGGTGTCGGCGCCCCAGCGGGTCGCCCAAACCATCTTGTCGGTTTCTTCGGCGATCGAGGAGCTGACCGCCGAGTTGCCGATGTTGGCATTGATTTTCACCAGGAAGTTGCGGCCGATGATCATCGGCTCGGCTTCCGGGTGGTTGATGTTGGAGGGGATGATGGCGCGGCCTCGCGCGATCTCGTCGCGGACGAATTCAGGGGTGATTTCATCGGGGATCTCAGCCCCGAAACCCTCGCCGTCGGCAAGCTCAGAGCGGCCGAGATTCTCGCGGTGAGCGATGAATTCCATCTCGGGGGTCACGATACCTTTGCGCGCATAGTGCATCTGCGTCACATTGGCGCCGTTCTTGCCGCGCAGTGGACGCTGCCTGTTTGGGAAGTTCGGGAATGCGTCCGGGTCGTCCGGGTCGCGATGGTTGTCCTCCGGCCTGGTGTTGCGGCCCTCATACTCCTCGACATCGCCGCGATCGCGGATCCAAGCCTCGCGCAACCGAGGTAGGCCGCGATCCACGTCGGGAACGAAGCTGTCGTCGGTGTAGGGCCCCGAGGTGTCATAGAGATGGACCGGATCCTCGTTGGCGGAGGCCTCAAGGGCAATCTCCCGGAAGGGAATGCGCAATCCGCCCCGGTCCAGATAAACCTTTTTCGATCCCGGAATGGGTCCGGTCGTGATCGCAATTTTTTCGAAATCTGTCGACATAACGAATCATCCTTACGGTTTCAGGACCCGAAAATACGCAACTGGCGGGAAGGGCGGCGTCGATTGCGCCAAGGTTCCTTCCCTACGCCGGCATTGCCCGGGTCAGGTTCTAAGGGTTCCCGTCTGCGCCGGTATCGCGGCTATGCCACGTTCCCCGGATGACGATATCTCAGCCCTTGCCACAAGAGCTCCCCTCGGAACGGGAGTAATATTGTGCCTTTCCATGGCCGCCGTCAATTCCCGCGGCTGAGGCCTCTGCCCATCGCCTCCAGGTCCTTTGCCCAGGCCCTTGTATTCGGGGGTAATTACTCAGGGCGATAATTACTCAGGGGCGATAATGATGTCCCCATACCAGCTCCGGGCCGCGCCGCCGCTGTTATCGGTATCGGTCATGATGGCGATATGGGTGACCTCCGTGGCGTCCCGGCCGAAGAATTTCTGGATGTCCTTGCGCATGTTGCGGCGGTGGGTGCGCCATTTTCCGGCATGAGTCGTGCCCGAGTCGACGGCCACCATGTGGACCTTTTCGGTAAAAGGGTTGGGCCAGTCGGCGCCTTCGGGCAGCTTGTTCGCCCACACATAGGAGATCGAGTCGGGAAACGCGAGCATGCCGTCTCCGGGCACGAGAAAATAGATGCGCATCGCGAAGTCGTCGCCTTCGCGGGCCCGCTCGTTGTCGACGGAAACCGGACCCTCGGTTTTCCAGCGCCAGATCAGTATCGGCGTTTTTGTCAGATCGATGATGCGCTCCATGACCAGCCCGGAGGCAGCGCCGTTACTGACGGCCTCGAGAACCCGCTCTCCGCTATCCTCGGTAATGCGGTAAGTAGTTTCACCCGCGAAGATCTTGGCTTCCCAGTCGCTGTAGCTACCGCTCGAGAAGTGGCCGATAATGGCCTGTTGTTCATTCGCGAGCGCGGGTGTGCCCGCCGCGCCGAGCCAGCCGAGCAATATCACCGCTGTCGCAGAGACCATAACAACGACCCTGAGGTTAACAACGACCCTGAGGTTCATCGGGAGCCTTCCTTAGATCCGGATCGCGGCATCATAACACCGCTTGCCCACGACTGCCGCCACGACGTTACGACCACAATGTTACCACCACGACACTGCTGGCCGGGCGTGGGGAATGTAGGGGGGAGAGGAAACCCGGGAAAATCAGGCGGGCGAGAAAGGTTATAAAATCAGGCGGCTGCCGGAAAACTGCGAGCATAGCCGTCGAACATATCGAGCATGTGCTCACGCCAGCCAATAATGGGATCGTCCTTCTCGCAGGGATCGACCGAAGATATCAGCCGCAGCCATTGAAAGGCACCAAAGACGATGTAGTCGTTATAGTCGGGTCCATCGATACCGGAAACCCAGCTCTGCTGTGACAGCAGGATGCGCAGAGGGGCGAGAGTGGCGGCAAGCGCCGGCGCATGTGAGGGCCCTTCTTCTTTCAGCGCCTCGATCGTCTTGCCGAAGCGCTCTTCGCGCGATTTGCGGAAGAATTCCTTGTCCTCCTCGTGGATTAGGTCGAAGACTTCGCCAACGATGACCCTGGCTATTGCGGGATGCAGGGCCGTTGCTGCCCAGGCGCTGATGAAACCGGGGTGTCGCTTGTCAGCCCCGGCGCGGAACAGGGTCGGCGTATCGGGGTAGGTTTCATCGAGATAAACGGCGGTATCCCAGGAATCGGTAATGGTCTTGTCGCCGTCGACGAGGACCGGGACACTGGGGTTCTCGGAAGGAACAGTGGATACGATATTGCTGAAGCGGACCGGCACGAATTCCGCCGTCAGCCCCTTGTGGGCCAGCGCCATGCGGGTACGCCAGCAATACGGGCTGAACCGCTTGTCGTCCGTAGCGCCGCAGAGATCATACATTCGGCGTGTCATGACAAATTCCTGGAACGGTCGCTGCCGGTCTTGTCAGCGGAAGGCTGTGTATCCCACATCCGAGCAATAATAGACCTGATTCACAATAACATCAGGTAATTGAGAACGGATGTATCCTTACCGAATTTGGTCAGGCTGTTTTCAAATTCATGTTTGCCAGCGCCCCGACGTTCTTGGCAATCATGTTTTCCTGCCGGTTGCCGCGGTGAGTTTCGGCAAATATCCCGAACTTTTTCATGCGGCAAATACCGTGCTCCACGCCGATACGCAGCTTTGCGTGCCAAGCGTTGTAAGTTTTCTGTTCGTCCGTAAGGGGGTGGTTCTTTGAGGCTTTGAGCGGGATTTCAAGCGATGTTCCCAGATAACCGAGATCACCAAGTACAAGCACACCCGGTGGCTTATCCACGCGCGCCTCGTCATAGATACGCTTGTCATGTGCGCGCCCGGGTTGCGCCGGACCGACCGCCAGAACCCGTTTTTTGTCATCGGTGATGATCTGATGTGAGGCCGCGTGGTGCTTTTTCTTGCCGGAATACTTCGCCTTGCGATGCGAGAGCTTTTTCGGGCGTTGAACCGGACGCTCCGTGCCATCAATCATCAGGTAAAGCAGGTCATCCCTCTCTGACGCCGACAGCCTGATCTTGCGCTCCGGCATCCGGAAATGTCCTGCCATCAATTCTGTCATGGCGGCAATCCGACGGCAAACCGTAGCGGACGAGACATCGAACAGAAGACCCATAAAGGCCTGACTGGTATAGGTGCGATAATACATCAAGCAGAGCAGCAATTGCTCGGCAAATTCCAAACGGTAGTTCATCCCGCCACCGATCGCGCGTTGTCTGTCTTCACGTGAAAGCCGGTGGTGCTCACGTTCAAGCCAGATCGGATGAAGAACAACAACCAATGCCTCGAAATCCTGAAGGCGGATGCCTGAAAGGCGGAAAAACAAATCAGCGCGCCCCCGCAAAACCTTCAAAACCCTCATAGACAAGCCCTCACTCTCCATTGAGCCATAAACATCGCTGAAAATCGGCTATTGCGCAACAGGTTTAATGCCTAAAACCGGGGGTGGGCAAATCAGGAGGCACAGAAATGTCGGACTCCGAACGTCGCATCGGTGCTCGATAGATTAGGTCGGGAGACGATGTTTGCAAGGAAACCGCCGCCGGATAATGTATCCTCATATTACGGTATCGCGCCGGGGTATCCCGCATTCACATCCTGCGCGTTTATCTTTGGAGGCCTTGAGACCATGTCAAAGCATGACCACCAGATCGACGATATCGACAGCTATCACGCTCATGTCTACTACGATGCCGGAACCAAGCCCGCTGCCGAGAGTCTCGGCAATGCGATCGACAAACGTTTCGGCGGTGTTGTCAAAATCGGCCGCTGGCACGACAAGCCGATCGGGCCGCACCCTGTCGGGAGCTACCAGGTTGTCTTCTCAACTGCCCTGTTCCCCGAGATCGTGCCCTGGCTGGCGCTCAACCGCGGCGAGGTAACAGTTCTCGTGCACCCCAATACCGGTGCCGACCTGCCGGACCACCGCGACTACGCGCTGTGGCTCGGCCAAACCCACGAGCTCAACCTCGACGGTCTCAACTGAGCGTGTCGCTATCCCTAGGATAGCGCGGGGACAGCGCACCCCAACGGTGATGTCGTGAGTCTGGTGGAAATTTGAAGTTGGCGTAATCTCCGGGTGCATTCGAACTACCCAACTTGGCGGTAGGAGCCGCCTTGGGAGATCACACCATGACGAACACAATCGATTAACGTATTGATACTAAATGCTAGAATCCCCCCCCCCCAAAAAAAATGTTGAACAAGCCGTTGAATCTGATAAGTTACAGGAGGAGTTGAGTGCGCACTGTAAAGCAAGGGACGTTCATGGCTATCTCAAAATCTTATCCGGCGGCACCCCATTTTCTGGGGGCGGTCTTCATGGCCACCGCGCGGTTTTGTGCGGTGGCGTTGCTTGCTTTGCTGTGTGTGGCGCAACCGGCTAATGCTCAAGACCTTGACCTGAGCGGAACGACAACGCCGCTTACCGTCATCGCGGGGGGTACTCCGATGGCAATCTTTTCCGATTTGAGCATAGACACAGGGCGGCCCAATACCTTTAGACTAAGAGTCGAGAGTGCGGCTGATCTGAACCCTGGCGATATGGTGGCGCTCGCTGCTGCTGCGGAGAGGAGCAGTTATGATATTTCATTTATACCCATCGATAGTGTTGGTGCATCGCAAAACATAATAGTCGGCGTTAGTACCCCCGACAACGATGACGAAGCCCCAGAGCGGTGGCATAACCTGCTCCGGCACTTCACCTTTCAGGCACCCGCTGGTAGTGGCGGACGCGAGGTTCGATTCATCGCTGAGTTAACGGTCTCGGACCTTGTTAGCGGTAGCGATGTCGTTAGAACCCTGACCCGAACCCTCAATATCAGCGCGCCGGCGGCCAGTAATAACCCGCCCACCACAACCGGGCTGGCGGTCAGCACAAACGAGGATACCGCCCACACTTTTGCGGCCGCCCAGTTTAATTTTGCCGATACCGACAGCGGCGATAACCTGACAGCAGTGCGCATCGATACCCTGCCCGACAGCACCGACGGCAGCCTGGCGCTGGGCACGGGCACGAGCGCTACGCCGGTTAACCCTGCCCAGGTGATTGCCGTTGCCGATATCCCGACTCTGGTCTATACCCCGGTGACCAATGTCAACGGCGATGCGACCTTCACCTTCAGCGTCTCCGACGGCACTGACTTCAGTGCCACGCCCGCCACGGCCACCGTGACCGTGACCGCGGTCAATGACCCGCCCACCATCAGCGGCCTCCCCGACAAAACCGTGGTGCAAGGGCAGGGCTATAGTTTCACGCCGAGCGGCGACGATGCGGATGGCGACACGCTGGAATACGCCATCACCAATATGCCAAGCTGGGCCAGTTTCGACGAAACGACCGGGGCCTTGACCGGCACGCCTGCCAGCACCGATGTCGCCAACTACGAGAATATCGTGATCAGCGTCACCGATAACATCATCACCACGCCGGTAGCCCTTAGCCCCTTCGCCATCGCAGTCACCGCCACCGCCACCACCAATATGCCGCCCATCGCAAATGCCGGTTCAAATCAGAGGGTGAGCAAGGGCATGGAAGTCACGCTTGATGGCACGGGCAGTAGCGATCCTGACGGCGATAATTCGGCCCTGATCTACCTTTGGGAACGGACTGCCGGCCCCACCGAAGTAACTTTAAGCAATGAGGCAGCCTCACAGCCAACCTTCACCATTCCAACCGTGATACCGACTAATCCTGCCTCGTACACTTTCAGGTTGACCGTTAATGACGGGCAGGAATCGTCCGCCCCGGCAACCGTCAGAATCTTTATCAGACCGCTGTTTCAGGCCACCATCGCGAATCAAACCTTCAGCGCGGGCAATGCAATTACGCCTATAACTTTGCCCGAGGCGCGGGACGGGCCCGATTCATTGCCGAGTACCAATACCTATGCGCTGACGCCTGTTCCTCTGCCGGCTGGACTGGCTTTCAATGCTACCAGCCGAATACTGTCTGGTACGCCGACACAAGCCGGGACCTTTGACCTGACCTACACCGCGACGAATGAGTTCAATGACACGGATTCACTGGGCTTTAGCATTACAGTGACCAGCGCCGCCAATAACCCGCCCACCACCAGCGGGCTGACGGTCAGCACAAACGAGGATATCGCCCACACTTTTGCGGCCGCCCAGTTTAATTTTGCCGATACCGACAGCGGCGATAACCTGACAGCGGTGCGCATCGATACCCTGCCCGCCGGCGCCAACGGCAGCCTGGCGCTGAACGGCACGGCGGTTGCCGTGGCGCAAGTGATTCCCGTTGCCGATATTCCGACTCTGGTCTATACCCCGGCCACCAATGTCAACGGCGATGCGACCTTCACCTTCAGCGTCTCCGACGGCACCGACTTCAGTACCACGCCCGCCACGGCCACCGTGACCGTTAATCCGGTCAATGACGCGCCCAGCGGATTACCGACGATCACCGGCACGCCCCGGGTGGGGAATACCCTGACGGCAAACACCGGCGGCATTACCGATGTCGATGGCCTTACCAACACGACTTTCACCTATCAATGGCTGGAGGATGGCGGGACCATTAGCGGGGCGACCTCGCCGACTCTCGTCTTGACGAGTGCGAATGAGGGCACGGATATTGAGGTACGGGTCAGCTTTACCGACGATGCCGGCAACGATGAAAGACTGCTCAGCGCCGCGGTCAACATTGGGGCGGCGATTTCGGAGACGGTGTCGATTGCCGGGCCCACCGGCAACGTGAACGAAGGCGATGATGCCACCTTCACGGTGACTTTGTCGGCCTCACCGGGCGCGGCAGTGGTGGTGGACTATGCCACCGCAGCGGGCACGGCGACCGCGGGGAGTGATTTCACAACAACGAGCGGCACGCTGACCTTTGCGGCGAACACGAGCACTCTGACCCAGACCTTCACCGTGTCGGTGTCAACCGACAGCATTGTGGAAGGCAGCGAGACCTTCACGGCGACCCTGAGCGCAAACGCCTCGACCCCGCTGCCGACAGGCTTCAGCCTGGGCACGGCAACGGCAACGGCGACGATTGCAGCAGCGGGGTCGGCGACGGTGTCGATCTCGGGCGGCGGAACCGTGAACGAAGGCGATGATGCCACCTTCACGGTGACTTTGTCGGCCTCACCGGGCGCGGCAGTGGTGGTGGACTATGCCACCGCAGCGGGAACGGCGACTGCGGGGAGTGATTTCACAACAACGAGCGGCACGCTGACCTTTGCGGCGAACACGACCGATCTGAGCCAGACCTTCACCGTGTCGGTGCTTGACGATCCTCAGGTGGAAGGCAGCGAGAGTTTCACGGCGACCCTGAGCGCAAACGCCTCGACCCCGCTGCCGACAGGCTTCAGCCTGGGCACGGCAACGGCAACGGCGACGATTGCAGCAGCGGGGTCGGCGACGGTGTCGATCTCGGGCGGCGGAACCGTGAACGAAGGCGATGATGCCACCTTCACGGTGACTTTGTCGGGCTCACCGGGCGCGGACGTGGTGGTGGATTATGCCACCGCGGCGGGAACGGCGACTGCGGGGAGTGATTTCACAACAACGAGCGGCACGCTGACCTTTGCGGCGAACACGACCGATCTGAGCCAGACCTTCGACGTGCCGGTGCTTGACGATCCTCAGGTGGAAGGCAGCGAGAGTTTCACGGCGACCCTGAGCGCAAACGCCTCGACCCCGCTGCCGACAGGCTTCAGCCTGGGCACGGCAACGGCAACGGCGACGATTGCAGCAGCGGGGTCGGCGACGGTGTCGATCTCGGGCGGCGGAACCGTGAACGAAGGCGATGATGCCACCTTCACGGTGATTGTCGGCCTCACCGGGCGCGGCAGTGGTGGTGGACTATGCCACCGCAGCGGGAACGGCGACTGCGGGGAGTGATTTCACAACAACGAGCGGCACGCTGACCTTTGCGGCGAACACGACCGATCTGAGCCAGACCTTCACCGTGTCGGTGCTTGACGATCCTCAGGTGGAAGGCAGCGAGAGTTTCACGGCGACCCTGAGCGCAAACGCCTCGACCCCGCTGCCGACAGGCTTCAGCCTGGGCACGGCAACGGCAACGGCGACGATTGCAGCAGCGGGGTCGGCGACGGTGTCGATCTCGGGCGGCGGAACCGTGAACGAAGGCGATGATGCCACCTTCACGGTGACTTTGTCGGCCTCACCGGGCGCGGCAGTGGTGGTGGACTATGCCACCGCAGCGGGAACGGCGACTGCGGGGAGTGATTTCACAACAACGAGCGGCACGCTGACCTTTGCGGCGAACACGACCGATCTGAGCCAGACCTTCACCGTGTCGGTGCTTGACGATCCTCAGGTGGAAGGCAGCGAGAGTTTCACGGCGACCCTGAGCGCAAACGCCTCGACCCCGCTGCCGACAGGCTTCAGCCTGGGCACGACGAGCGCGCAGGCGGCGATTACCGCAGCGGGTTCGGCGACGGTGTCGATCTCGGGCGGCGGAAGCGTGAACGAAGGCGACAATGCCACCTTCACGGTGACTTTGTCGGCCTCACCGGGCGCGGCAGTGGTGGTGGACTATGCCACCGCAGCGGGAACGGCGACTGCGGGGAGTGATTTCACAACAACGAGCGGCACGCTGACCTTTGCGGCGAACACGACCGATCTGAGCCAGACCTTCACCGTGTCGGTGTCAACCGACAGCATTGTGGAAGGCAGCGAGAGTTTCACGGCGACCCTGAGCGCAAACGCCTCGAACCCGCTGCCGACAGGTTTCAGCCTGGGCACGACAACAACGGCGACGGCGACGATTGCAGCAGCGGGTTCGGCGACGGTGTCGATCTCGGGCGGCGGAACCGTGAACGAAGGCGATGATGCCACCTTCACGGTGACTTTGTCGGGCTCACCGGGCGCGGCAGTGGTGGTGGACTATGCCACCGCAGCGGGAACGGCGACTGCGGGGAGTGATTTCACAACAACGAGCGGCACGCTGACCTTTGCGGCGAACACGACCGATCTGAGCCAGACCTTCACCGTGTCGGTGTCAACCGACAGCATTGTGGAAGGCAGCGAGAGTTTCACGGCGACCCTGAGCGCAAACGCCTCGAACCCGCTGCCGACAGGTTTCAGCCTGGGCACGACGAGCGCGCAGGCGGCGATTACCGCAGCGGGTTCGGCGACGGTGTCGATCTCGGGCGGCGGAAGCGTGAACGAAGGCGACAATGCCACCTTCACGGTGACTTTGTCGGCCTCACCGGGCGCGGCAGTGGTGGTGGACTATGCCACCGCAGCGGGAACGGCGACTGCGGGGAGTGATTTCACAACAACGAGCGGCACGCTGACCTTTGCGGCGAACACGACCGATCTGAGCCAGACCTTCACCGTGTCGGTGTCAACCGACAGCATTGTGGAAGGCAGCGAGAGTTTCACGGCGACCCTGAGCGCAAACGCCTCGAACCCGCTGCCGACAGGTTTCAGCCTGGGCACGACAACAACGGCGACGGCGACGATTGCAGCAGCGGGTTCGGCGACGGTGTCGATCTCGGGCGGCGGAACCGTGAACGAAGGCGATGATGCCACCTTCACGGTGACTTTGTCGGGCTCACCGGGCGCGGCAGTGGTGGTGGACTATGCCACCGCAGCGGGAACGGCGACTGCGGGGAGTGATTTCACAACAACGAGCGGCACGCTGACCTTTGCGGCGAACACGACCGATCTGAGCCAGACCTTCACCGTGTCGGTGTCAACCGACAGCATTGTGGAAGGCAGCGAGAGTTTCACGGCGACCCTGAGCGCAAACGCCTCGAACCCGCTGCCGACAGGCTTCAGCCTGGGTACGGCGACGGCGACGGCGACGATTACGGCCGCGGGTTCGGCGACGGTGTCGATCTCGGGCGGCGGAACCGTGAACGAAGGCGATGATGCCACCTTCACGGTGACCCTGTCGGCCTCACCGGGCGCGGCAGTGGTGGTGGACTATGCCACCGCAGCGGGAACGGCGACTGCGGGGAGTGATTTCACAACAACGAGCGGCACGCTGACCTTCGCGGCGAACACGACCGATCTGACCCAGACCTTCGACGTGCCGGTGATCGACGATCCTCAGGTGGAAGGCAGCGAGACCTTCACGGCGACCCTGAGCGCAAACGCCTCGACCCCGCTGCCGACAGGTTTCAGCCTGGGCACGACGAGCGCGCAGGCGACGATTACGGCCGCGGGTTCGGCGACGGTGTCGATCTCGGGCGGCGGAACCGTGAACGAAGGCGATGATGCCACCTTCACGGTGACCCTGTCGGCCTCACCGGGCGCGGCAGTGGTGGTGGACTATGCCACCGCAGCGGGAACGGCGACTGCGGGGAGTGATTTCACAACAACGAGCGGCACGCTGACCTTTGCGGCGAACACGAGCACTCTGACCCAGACCTTCACCGTGTCGGTGTCAACCGACAGCATTGTGGAAGGCAGCGAGAGTTTCACGGCGACCCTGAGCGCAAACGCCTCGAACCCGCTGCCGACAGGCTTCAGCCTGGGTACGGCGACGGCGACGGCGACGATTACGGCCGCGGGTTCGGCGACGGTGTCGATCTCGGGCGGCGGAACCGTGAACGAAGGCGATGATGCCACCTTCACGGTGACTTTGTCGGCCTCACCGGGCGCGGCAGTGGTGGTGGACTATGCCACCGCAGCGGGCACGGCGACCGCGGGGAGTGATTTCACAACAACGAGCGGCACGCTGACCTTTGCGGCGAACACGAGCACTCTGACCCAGACCTTCACCGTGTCGGTGTCAACCGACAGCATTGTGGAAGGCAGCGAGACCTTCACGGCGACCCTGAGCGCAAACGCCTCGACCCCGCTGCCGACAGGTTTCAGCCTGGGCACGACGAGCGCGCAGGCGGCGATTACCGCAGCGGGTTCGGCGACGGTGTCGATCTCGGGCGGCGGAAGCGTGAACGAAGGCGACAATGCCACCTTCACGGTGACGTTGTCAGACTCACCGGGCGCGGAATTGAAGATAACCGCTCTCACCGTGCCGGGGAGCGGCACGGCGACTGCGGGGAGTGATTACACACAAAGGTTCGCCATGCTGACCTTTACGGCGAACACGACCGATCTGAGCCAGACCTTCGACGTGCCGGTGCTTGACGATCCTCAGGTGGAAGGCAGCGAGACCTTCACCGTAAGACTGAATGGGGCGAACGAGGGCGCCCCGCTGCCGCCAGGTTTCATCCGGGGCACGACGAGCGCGCAGGCGGCGATTACGGCGAATGGTTCGGCGACGGTGTCGATCTCGGGCGGCAACGTGAGCGAGGGCGATGATGCCACCTTCACGGTGACTTTGTCGGCCTCACCGGGCGCGGAAGTGGTGGTGGACTATGCCACCGCGGCGGGTTCGGCGACCGCGGGGAGTGATTTCTCAACAAGGAGCGGCACGCTGACCTTCGCGGCGAACACGACCGATCTGAGCCAGACCTTCGACGTGCCGGTGATCGACGATCCTCAGGTGGAAGGCAGCGAGACCTTCACGGCGACCCTGAGCGCAAACACCTCGACCCCGCTGCCGACAGGCTTCAGCCTGGGCACGACAACGGCAACGGCGACGATTACGGCCGCGGGTTCGGCGACGGTGTCGATCTCGGGCGGCGGAACCGTGAACGAAGGCGATGATGCCACCTTCACGGTGACCCTGTCGGGCTCACCGGGCGCGGCAGTGGTGGTGGACTATGCGGTTGCATCGGGCACGGCCACAGCAGGGGATGATTTCGGGGATCCGAGCGGAAGCGGCACGCTGACCTTTGCGGCGAACACGACCGATCTGACCCAGACCTTCACCGTGCCGGTGATCGACGATACCCAGGCGGAAGAGGCCGAGACCTTCACGGCGACCCTGAGCGCAAACGCCTCGAACCCGTTGCCGACAGGTTTCAGCCTGGGCACGGCAACGGCAACGGCGACGATTGAGGCAGCGACTGCAATAGCCAATGCCGGTCCGAGCCAGATTGTAAACGAAGGCGATACCGTCACCCTTGATGGCAGTGGCAGTTCCGATCCTGCCGTGAGCGATACCGTGCGCTACTTATGGGGTCAGACCGACGGAACGACTGTCACCCTGAGTTCCCTCACAGCAATCTCCCCCACCTTTACCGCACCGATCCGCCAAGCAGAGGATGATGGAGAATTGAAGTTTGAGCTGACCGTGACTGACCCTGACGGCGATATATCCACCGCCTCGGTCACCATCACGGTGACGTCGAGTGTCTCAGTTCAAGAGACGGTTGATACCATCAACCGGTTTATGGAGACGCGGACCCGTCTCATTCTGGCCAACCAGCCCGATACGTCGCGCCGGATCGACCGGTTGCGAAGCGGCGTTGGCTCGGAACAGTTGAGCTTCGCCACCGGCGATCTCCCCAAGCTCATGCCCATTGACTTCAACCTGCTCGATCTTGGCTCGGGGAACTACAAGTTCGCCACAAGTCTGGATCAGGTCACCCGCGCCGCCGATCACCTGCAGGTGGCGCAAGGGGGGACGGTCGCCCATGAGCGCCGCCGCTTTGATGTCTGGGTTGAGGGCAGTTTCCACAAGTTCAACGGTGGCGCAGGCTCTGACGGTGATTTTGCCATTGCCCATCTGGGAGTTGACTACCTCATGTCCCCCGACTTGCTGGTGGGTGGGATGCTGCAATATGACCGCCTGACCGGCAGCAACGACAACGACAACTCCAGAACCGAAGGCACAGGCTGGATGGTTGGCCCTTATGTGACCGCGCGGTTGCAAGAGAACCTCTATCTCGACGCGCGTGTGGCCGGGGGCACCGCCGACAATGACGTCACGCCGGTGGGCACCTATACAGACAGCTTCACCTCCACCCGCTGGCTGGCAGACATCAGCCTGTCCGGGGAGTTCATCCGGGACCAGTGGACCATTCGACCCAATGCTGCCCTGTCCTGGCTGACTGACAAGCAGAAGGCCTATACCAACACGCTGGGCGACACCATTCCGAGCCAGACGGTCTCACAAGGGCAAGTCAGGTTTGGACCGACGATCTCGCGGTGGTTCCTGGGTGACAATGGCTGGCGCTATGAACCGACGCTCACGCTGAATGCGATCTACAGCCATGCGGACACACGCCTTCATGGGAACACCCGTGGCATCACCCTGACCACCGCCGGCGATGGCGATGGTTGGCGGGCGCGGGTTGCGCCCGGGATCAGCATGACCAGCCCCGAAGGCGGCCGGCTGTCGTTCACCGGCAATTATGATGGCATCGGGCAAAGCGGCTATGAGGCCTGGGGCCTGAGGCTTAATCTTGGCATGAAGTTCTGAGGGGGATATCTGCGCCCGGCGGCCTCCTGTGTATCGTTACATATAAAACCTGTTGCGCAATAGCCGATTTTCAGCGATGTTCATGGCTCAATGGAGAGTGAGGGCTTGTCTATGAGGGTTTTGAAGGTTTTGCGGGGGCGCGCTGATTTGTTTTTCCGCCTTTCAGGTATCCGTCTTCAGGATTTCGAGGCATTGGTTGTTGTTCTTCATCCGATCTGGCTTGAACGTGAGCACCACCGGCTTTCACGTGAAGACAGACAACGCGCGATCGGTGGCGGGATGAACTACCGTTTGGAATTTGCCGAGCAATTGCTGCTCTGCTTGATGTATTATCGCACCTATACCAGTCAGGCCTTTATGGGTCTTCTGTTCGGTGTCTCGTCCCCTACGGTTTGCCGTCGGATTGCTGCCATGACAGAATTGATGGCAGGACATTTCCGGATGCCGGAGCGCAAGATCAGGCTGTCGGCGTCAGAGAGGGATGACCTGCTTTACCTGATGATTGACGGCACGGAGCGTCCGGTTCAACGTCCGAAAAAGCTCTCGCATCGCAAGGCGAAGTATTCCGGCAAGAAAAAGCACCACACGGCCTCACATCAGATCATCACCGATGACAAAAAACGGGTTCTGGCGGTTGGCCCGGCGCAACCCGGGCGCGCACATGACAAGCGTATCTACGACGAGGCGCGCGTGGATAAGCCACCGGGTGTGCTTGTACTTGGTGATCTCGGTTATCTGGGAACATCGCTTGAAATCCCGCTCAAAGCCTCAAAGAACCACCCCCTTACGGACGAACAGAAAACTTACAACGCTTGGCACGCAAAGCTACGTATCGGCGTGGAGCACGGTATTGGCCGGATGAAAAAGTTCGGAATATTTGCCGAAACTCACCGCGGCAACCGGCAGGAAAACATGATTGCCAAGAACGTCGGGGCGCTGGCAAACATGAATTTGAAAACAGCCTGACCAAATCGGTAAGGATACATCCGTTCTCAGCTACCTGATGTTATTGTGAATCAGGTCTATAGATGTCATTACGATACACAGGATATGCAGGGGCCTGCTTGTGCCGGTTGCCTACCCCCCCCCCCCCCCGTATACGTATACCGGGGCGCGGGAACATTCTGAATTCTCTGTAAAGGGCGGTGCAAAATTAGGCCACAGTGGCGCCGGCATTTCGCTGGTGTGGGCGGTGTAAAAGTCGTTCACTTTTTGCCCCAACTGTTTTGATCAGGGAGGACTGGAGGATTTACACTGTGGAAGTTTAGCCCGGATATTTCATGAAGACGTCCGGCGGGTTGGTTTCCCGCCTCAATTCGGCTTTTCGTGGTGCCTCTGACATGGATTTCCTGCGTATTCGGGCAGAGCCTGGCGTTCAGCCGGTATATTTGGCGGCTGAGCCGGTTTTTTTGCGGATTGCAGGCAGGCGGAAGCACCTGCGCCGCATGCGCCCTGCGCATTTCCCTGAATGGTGAAGCCGGGGTTTTCCCCGGCTAGTCTGGGACCAGCCTGCTGGCGACGAGGCGGAACAGGTCCTCGTCGGGGCAGGCACTGGACATCAGAAAGCGGACCCGGCGGGTGTTCCGCTGGATGATGGCGCCGATCTTCAACAGGCGCAGGCGAATGGTTCCGCACCGGGCGCGGGCCATGCGGGTGCCGGTGAGTCCGATCCGGCGGATGGCTTCCATGAGGGTGTAGGCGAGAGCGGAGAGCAGCAAGCGGAACTGGTTGGGCCACCATTTGTGGCAGCTGGTGCGGTCGGCGAAGAGATCAAGTTGCTGTTCCTTGATGCGGTTTTCCATCTCGCCGCGGGCGCAGTATCGTTCCTCGTACAACGCCTGTGCGTTGCCCGGAAGGCTGGTGACGATATAGCGGGGGTTGGCCCCTTTGGCCGAATGCTCGATCCGCGCGATGACCCGGCGTTCGCTGCGCCAGGTGCCGGCGGCGTAGGTAAATTCCTGAGTTCGTAGGTTTTGTCGGCTTGTCGGGTGTTTTTTTGTTTAACTTCAGGCCCTGGCTTCCGGGAGGGCAAAGTAGTGCCCCCAATTGCATTTATGGGTTGCGGTTGCTGGAAACTCCGCTACACTCACGCACATGTTCATCCGCACCAAACATGATCCCGAACGCAAGCGCACCCGCATCCAGATCGTCCAGTCGGTGCGCACCGGCCAGAAGGTTCGCCAGAAGGTCGTCCGGCATGTCGGCATCGCGCATAACGACACTGAGGTTGAGGATCTCAAGCGCCTGGCCGGCAGGATCATGGAAGAACTGCGCGCCGCACAGTTCCCGCAGATGGAACTGTTCACCCCAACGGAATATGCCGATCTGGCGACGCTTGTGCGCACCGCTCCGCGTCCGGACAAGCTGGATGTTGACCTTGGGGACTGCCGCGAAGAATCCCGCCTGTCACTTGGCTTGCGCGATGTGATGGGGGAGGTTTATTCCGGCCTGGGCTGGAATGGTCTTCTGGGCTCCCGGCGCAAGAGCAGCGATCGCATTTTGCGCGAACTGGTGCTGGCGCGCCTGTCGCAGCCAGAGAGCAAGCGGGCAACGGTGGATGCGTTGGCCCACAGGGTCGGGATCACCCTCAATCTGGACCGGGTCTACCAGGCTATGGACTACCTGGACGCGGCGACGATCAACCGGGTCTGTCGGATGTCACACGAGGCGGCGGATACGCTTCTGGCGGGACCGGTCGATGTCCTCTTCTACGACTGCACAACACTGGCATTCGATACCGATCGGGAGGATCCGCAGGATGCTTCCGACCGGTTGCTGGCCAAGGGGTACAGCAAGGACGGGAAATCCCATCGCAGTCAAGTGGTGTTGGCGCTGATGGTCACCACCGACGGCTTGCCGGTCGGCTATGACCTGTTCCCCGGCAATATGTGGGAAGGCCATACGCTTGAGGCCGCGATCAAGGGGCTTGAAGAGCGCTACAAGCTTGGGAAGATCACGCTGGTGGCAGATGCCGGGATGCTCAGCGCCACCAATCAGGATATGTTGCGCACCAAAGGCCTGCCGTTCATTCTGGGCTATCGCCTGAAGTCGGCCCCGGCGGGCGTGAAAGGCAAGGCCCTGGACACGGGTGGTTACAAGCCATGGGCCGGACACGGCGCGGCAGAGGGCGCGACAGAGGGCGCGGCGGAGGCGGGGCGCTACAAGGTGATTGAGCATGACGGTGCCCGGATCATCGTCACATTCTCGCCCACCCGCGCCCGCAAGGATGCCCACAAGCGCCAGAGGGCCCTTGAGCGTCTGCAAACGAAGCTTCGGCGCTCCCGGAGCCCTGCCAGTGTCAGTCAGCGGGGATATGCCCGGTTCCTCTCGTTTCCCGATACGGGCGGGATCACACTTGATCAGGACAAGATCGACGCGGCGGCCCAATGGGATGGGCTGCATGCCATCACTATCCATGGCAAGGACGATCTCGCACCCGAGGCGGCCATCGCCCAATATCACCAGCTCTGGCAGATCGAAACCTGCTTTCGTACCAACAAGCACGACCTGAAAATCCGACCCGTCTATCACTGGGCGCCGCGGCGAATACAGGCCCATATCGCCCTCTGCTACATGGCCTTCTGTTGCCTGCAACACCTGCGCAAACGCCTGCAGATGCTGGGCCATCCGATGAGCCCGGCCCGCATCCGTCGGGAACTCGACCGACTTCAGATATCCATCCTGAAGCGCAAGGGCACCAGCGAGCAATATGCCATGCCCAGCCCGGCCACAACCGACGCCAAACGCATCCTGCGCTGTGTCGGCCTGTCGTGGAACGAAGCACCATTCAGGATGCCGCCCCAACGAACGCGCAAGCCCAGACCTGAAAAGGCCTGATCAACACTTTCCAACCGTTGAATCCATCGCCTGAAATCCGCGATGTAGTGCCCTGTGGAAAAACAGGCCAATAATATCAATGTGTTACAGACGAAATCCTACGAAGTCAGGCGGCGGATGGCTTCCATGAGGGTGTAGGCGAGAGCGGAGAGCAGCAAGCGGAACTGGTTGGGCCACCATTTGTGGCAGCTGGTGCGGTCGGCGAAGAGATCAAGTTGCTGTTCCTTGATGCGGTTTTCCATCTCGCCGCGGGCGCAGTATCGTTCCTCGTACAACGCCTGTGCGTTGCCCGGAAGGCTGGTGACGATATAGCGGGGGTTGGCCCCTTTGGCCGAATGCTCGATCCGCGCGATGACCCGGCGTTCGCTGCGCCAGGTGCCGGCGGCGTAGGTAAATTCGCCGAACAGGCGCTGTTTCTCCCCCGACGCCTCAAAGTCCCGGGCCGACCGGTCCAGCCACGGCTCCGCCAGATCGTTCAGGCGGGTGTTCCTGGCGATGCCGAGGACATAGTCCACATCATGCCGGTCGCACCAGTCCAGCATGCAGTGGCGGCAGAAGCCGGAATCCCCGCGCAGGATGATCCGCACCTTCGGCCAGGCTTGGCGCAGGCGCCGCACCAGCAAGGCCAGGATCGCCCAGGCGTGTTTGGCGCCGTCGATGTTCGAGGGCCGCAGGTAGCTGACCAGAAGCTGATCGCCACAAAACACATCACAAAACACTTAAAGTGGCAGGAAACAGTCGTGGTCGTAATAGCCCTGAAAGAAACGGCCCTCCTGGTGGCCGTGAACCGCATCGTCGGTGGCGTCGAAGTCGAGGACCAGTTCGTCGGGCGGGTGTTTGCACGAGGCGATGAAGGTCTCCATCAGAACCTCGTGCGCGGCCCAGGCCACCTGGCGGTCGGCCGTGTTCTCGAACCGGCACAACGTCGACGGACTGGCTGGCGGCTGATCCCGATCGGCCGCCGTCTGCAATGCCTGGTCGTGGCGCAGGGCGTCGTGGTCGTTCAGATCCTCGTAACCCAGGGGCAGGCTGTAGATCCGTTGCCGCAGCATATCCCGCAAACTGTGCTCAACCTTGCCCGCCTGCCGGTCGTCGGACAGCCGCCGGGCAAGCGATGCCGTCAATCCCGGCAGGTGATCCGCCCCGCGCAGCAGCAAAACGCCGCCGTTGCTCGTCACATGACCTCCATCGAAGCCGGTGGTTACCCGGCGTTTACGACAGGTTGGAAATTCCAGCTGATCGGGGGTACAATCTGTCACCGCTAAATCCTTGTGTTTGATCATTTCAAGTAACTGAATCATAACACGAATACGGGATTTAGCGGTACCTGTTCATGAAATATTCGGGTTAGGTGCGGCGCGGGCATTTTGATGAGGGTCGCAGAAAGCGGTCGATAGTACGCGATTTTGGTTTGGCGCGTGGGACGGTCGATAAGATCTGCGTGTTTCCGGTGCCGCCAGGGTACCGACGGGAGCAGGCGGTCCGCGGCCCGAAGCTGGACGGTTTCACCGCATACATTGGTGGGTGGCTTTTGAAGGATCTGGAGATCCCGAAGAAGCAGCGCCCCACAGCGGAGCGGATTTACGAGCGTCTTTGCGAAGAGAAAAGGTTCACCAGCGGATACACGACGGTGAAAGACTGCGTTCGGTCCCATCGCCAAAAGGCGGGCGAGATGTTCATTCCGTTGGCACGTCCACCGGGTCATGGGCAGGCGGACTTCGGCGAAGTGCAGCGCGACAGCGAAGCCGTTGTCGTTCTGGGCGGCCTCCAGCAGAAGATTCACTTCTTTGCGTTTGATCTGCCCCAAAGCGATGCCTGCTATATCCGCGCCTATCATGCGGCCACATCCGAGGCCTGGATGGACGGACATGTTCATGCCTTTGGCTTCTTTGGCGCGCTGTCGGTGGTGTACGACAACGACAGCTGTCTGGCTGCGAAGATCGAGGTGGATGGCCGTCGTCGCCGGACGCAGATGTTCACAGAGATGCTGTCGCACTACCCTGTTTGATGATCGTTACGGCCGCCCAGGCAAGGGCAACGATAAGGGCAACGTGGAAGGTCTGGTTGGCTGGTCGCGGCGCAACATGATGGTGCCGCTGCCGGAGTTCCCCGACATTGAGAACTTCAACACCTGGCTGGAAGAGCAATGCCGCAATCGGCGATCCTGCACGGGCACATGGAGACGATTGGCAAACGCCTACAGCGTGACCTTGCGACCATACAGCCCTTGCCATCGGCACCCTACGAGGCCTGCGCCAAGGCCACGGGCCGCGTCAGTTCCCAATTCCTGGTGCGCTACAAGACCAACGATTACTCGGTGCCCAGTACCTATGGCTTCCGCGATGGAGATATGCCCAAAAGTTGGTGACGGCTGTTTTCAGGCGACGATTTGAATTTGCTTCATGCCGTCTTTGAAACCCCCTGAATGACCTCCGGCAGACGGCCTGGCCCGGATATCTTCCGCCATTTCTTTTTCACTGACATCATCAGCCTGAATACCATTGCCAGCGCGGTCTTTCGGTTCAGACATCCCTTGGTTTTCCGGGTGCGGTTTCGGGCTGTGGCGAAGACGCTCTCGATCGGGCTTGTCGTGCGGATGTGCTTCCAATGTTCGGCCGGGAAGTCGTAGAAGGCCAGCAACGCGTCGCGGTCCTTAGAGCAGCTTGGCCACGACGCGCTCGTACTTCACGCCGTAGGTTTCCACGAAGAGATTGAAGGCCGCGATGGCTTCCTTCCTGGTCTCCGCCATCCAAATGTCGTGCCGCGGCTGACAGTCTGGAGGAAGCTGGCGATAAGTAGCTGGCGATAAGCTCTTCACCTTCACCAGGTTGCCGCAAAGCCAATGGAAATCAGCGAGAACAACCAACGCGATCGAGCGCCTCAACGAAGATTTCAAACGTCGCATCAAGACGCAGACCGTGCTGCCGTCCCCGGAGACCGCGCCAATGCTGTTCCGGGCTCTGATGGCCTCCGGGCAGATCCGGATACGCAAGGTCGGTGGCTGGGAAACCCTCGATCAACCGCTCGACGAAATTCTTGACCTCGCCGCATAACCGCGCCAAACATCAAACCGCCCGGAGACGCCATCGAATAATTTCTACCACTTTCGAGACACAACCCACTCCAACAGCGTAAATACACCTGTAGATTGTGACATTTTCGGCTCCGCAGAGCAGGTTTCGTCGCAGATTTAGCCTTGGTTTCCCGGGTTCATTCCAGCCTCCGGGGATCCATTTTGGTCTTCAGGGCCACCTTGCAGTGATTTCAGAGTTTGAGGAAACCCATGCCGCACCAGCCAGCATCGGATGCCCTGTCGCCTTATATGGTTCTCGACCTGACCCGGGTCCGCGCCGGCCCAACCTGCGTGCGCCAGCTTGCCGATTGGGGCGCCAATGTCATCAAGGTCGAGATGCCCGAATCGATCGAGGGCAAGGGCGGAATGGGCGGCCCGCGCGAAGGTCCTGACTTCCAGAACCTGCACCGCAACAAGCGCAGCCTGACCCTCAACCTCAAGGAGCCCGACGGGGTTGCCATCCTCAAGCGCCTGGCCGAAAGCGCCGATGTTGTCGTCGAGAACTACCGCCCGGACGTCAAGACACGCCTCGGCATCGATTATGAGTCCCTAAGCACCATCAACCCCGGTATCGTCTATGCCAGTATTTCTGGTTTCGGGCAGGACGGGCCGTATCGCGGCCGGCCCGGTTTCGACCAAATCGCCCAGGGTATGGGCGGGCTGATGTCGATCACTGGCATGCCGGGCCAGGGGCCGGTCCGGGTCGGCATTCCGATCGCGGATCTCTGCGCCGGACTGTTCGCCGCGCACGGCATCATGGTGGCACTGCTCGAGCGTGAACGGTCGGGCAAGGGGCAGTGGATCCAGAGCTCGCTTCTGCAGGCGCAAATTTTCATGCTCGACTTCCAAGCCGCACGCTGGCTCGTCGATGGCGAGGTGCCGCCGCAGGCAGGAAACAACCACCCGACCAGCATTCCGACCGGCGTGTTCGAGACCAACGATGGTTACATCAACATCGCTTCGGCTGGCCAGGCGATCTACGAGCGATTCTGCCGTGCCGCCGCTGCGCCGCATCTGATTGAGAACCTCGACTTTGCCGACGGCGCGTCGCGGTCGCGCAACCGAGACGCCCTGAATGAGGCCATCAATGCCGTCATCCAGACCAAGAGTTCGGCTGAGTGGGTATCGCTGCTGAACGAGGCAGGCGTGCCTTGCGGCCCGATCTACGACATCTCCGAGGTGTTCGCCGACCCACAGGTCCAGCATCTCGGAGCCACCGAGAAGGTCCATGCCCCGGAGCGCGACGCCGAGGTGGAACTTGTTGCTCAGCCGATCAAGCTGTCGCGGACGCCGAGCAATCTTGCTGTCGGACCGCCGAAGCGCGGCGCGCACAGCAGCGAAGTGCTAGCCGAATTCGGTTATTCGGAGGCGGAGATCTCCGATCTGGAGTCCAGGCAGATCATCTGATCGGCGCTTCGATTAACGACAGGGCAGGGATGACGGAAAGGGTTTCCGCGTGGTGAATGGAAAGAACGAATCCGGCGCGGCCAGGCCGGGCTGGATCGCGACGATCCGGGAAGGGTTTGTCGGACACATCGTGTTCGACAACGAGGCTAGATTGAATGCGGTCTCCCAGGAGATGTGGGAAGCGCTGGCTGACGCGGTCGAGGCGTTCGATGCGGATCCGGAAATCCGCACGATTGTGCTTGAGGGCGCCGGCGACCGGGCCTTCGTCTCCGGGGCCGATATCTCCCGCTTTGAGAGCGAGCGCGGCGACGCAGAGGCCATCAAGGCCTACGAGGCGTCTGTCGATCGCGGCTATGACGCGGTTTACGACAGCGGCACACCGACATTGGCGATGATCAAGGGTTATTGTTATGGCGGTGGTGTCGGCATCGCGATCTGCTGTGATCTGCGCATTTGCTCCGATGACGCTAAATTTTGCATCCCCGCAGCCAAGCTCGGGGTTGGCTATGGCTATTCAAACCTGAAAGTGCTCGTTGATCTCGTCGGCCCGTCCTTTGCCAAAGAGATCTTTCTCACCGCCCACAGCTTTACCGCCCCCGAAGCGGAGGTGATGGGTCTGGTCAATCGTGTGGTGCCGAAGGCCAGATTACGGGATTTCGTGCGCGGCTATGCTGGCGATATCGCTGCCAACGCACCGCTTTCGCTGAAGGCGAGCAAGCGGACCATCAACGAGGCTCTCAGGGATTCCGGGGAGCGCGATTTCGAAGAGATCGAACGTCTGATCAATGCGTGCTCAGACAGCCGGGACCAGGTTGAAGGCACCCAGGCCTTCCTGGAAAAGCGCAAGCCAGCTTTCACCGGCACGTAAGAAGGTGGCACAGATCCACTGCCAACACGCCGACCCGATGGCCCACCAGCTCGCCAGCCTAACTACCTGCGTGGCTCGCGGCATATACCGCCACGCCGGGAGGCAGTCCGGGACGCGATACCCGCCCTGTTCGATTTTCTCGAGCAAGAACAGGAGTCTTCTGTGCGTGCCGTTCTTGGGCACTTTCTGTTTGGCTATATCTACCCCTATCTGGACGGAAACGGGCGAACGGCCCGATTTTGATGAACGTCATGCTGGCTTCGGGCCGTTATCCCTGGACCGTCATTCGTGTCGAGGGCCGCGATGCCTATCTGGCTGCTCTTGAAGCGGCAAGCGTTGATTTAGCCATCGAACCCTTCGCGTGTTTTATCGCCGAACGTGTGGAGAGGGCGTTAAAACAGGCCGGCTGACTGCGTCCGGGCAGCCAGGGTTCAGGCGCTTTAGGTAGCCTCGGTGGTTATTTTTGCACTGTCGCGGCGCCCGCTGCGGCGCCATGGCCGGCGAGCCGGCCGAACACCGCGCCCGACATCAGGCCGGTACCGCCCGGATAGTTGAAGTAGAAAATTCCACCGACCAGCTCGCCGGCCGCATAGAGACCCGGCATCGGCAACCCATCCGTATCCAGCACCTGCCCGGCGGTATCGATCTTGAGGCCGCCAAAGGTGAAAGTGATGCCGCAGGTGATCGCGTAAGCCTCGTAGGGCGGTGTATCGAGGGGATTGGCCCAATGAGTCTTGCGCGGGGTGATGCCTTGGGTGCCGCGCTCGTCGCGGTCATTGGGGCTGAACGCAACGTCGGTCATCACGGCGCCGTTGAATTCCTCGACCGTTGCCAGGAAGCCTTGCGCATCGACGCCATCGAGCTTGCCGGCCAGTTCCTCGAGCGTGTCGGCAGTAACCTTGGTGACCTGGCGGATGCGGTATTCGTCGCGCAGCAGGTGGAGAACCTTGGAATCAAAAATCTGCCAGGCGAACTGTCCCGGCTGCTTGAGAATCTCGGCGCCGTATTTGGCGTAGGTGTAGTTGCGGAAATCGGCTCCTTCATCAAGGAAGCGCTTGCCTTCGGCGTTGACGATGATGCCGAGTGGATAACTATGCTTCTGGAATTGGTCGCCGACGGCAAGATCGCCGTATTCGGGCGCGTTCCGCTCCCAGCCGACGGCATGGCATCCGGACCAGTTGCCGTAGGGCATGGCGCCGGCATCGAGGGCCATGGTGATGCCGTCGCCGGTGTTGAAGCGCGTGCCGCGGACCTTGGCCAGCTCCCAGCCGGGCCCAAGATAGCGTGTTCGCATTTCGGCATTGGCCTCGAACCCGCCGGCGGCGAGCACCACCGCGCCGGCCTCCAGCTCTTCGATCTTGTCGCCCCGGCGTACCCGGACGCCGCGGGTACGGATACCGTCATGGATGAGCGAGAGGGCGCGGGTCTCGTAGAGAATCTCGACGCCGCGCTCATGGCAGGCCTTGGTCTCCATTTCAACCAAGCCGGGGCCGCCGCCCCAGGCATCGAGGCAGACGCCGCCCCAGAACTTGAACTTACCATCGACCTTGTAGGCCTGCCGGCCGTAGCTGGGCACGAAGCGCATGCCCTTCTCGCGCAGCCAGCGCATGGCGTCGTAACTCTGCGTCACCAGGATTTCGACCATCTCCGGATCGGTCCGGTAGTTGGTGATGCGGTACATGTCGTCATAGAAGGCGTTTTCGTCATAGGTGCCGAAATCGGTGGTCTCAATCTCTTCCTCGGTGAGATCGACCAGGGCGGTGAGGTCCTGCAACCCGTTATGGGCAAACCGCATGACGCCGGCAGTAAACCGCGTGTTGCCGCCGGATTCATCCTCCGGGGCGCGTTCGAGAACACAGACCTTCGCGCCTTTTTCCTCGGCGGCGAGTGCCGCGGACAAGGCGGCGTTTCCAGCGCCGACAACGATGACATCCCAGCGGCTCATTCGACGCTCTCCCTGTCACCCCGGGCTGTTGCCCAGCGGTGCTGTTCGGTTGTTATTCGGCAGGCGTGTCGGGCGAGCGCGTGGCGATCACCGCATCGAGCGCCGCCGTGCCGCCACCCTCGGGGCGCACCAGTAGCGGGTTGATGTCGATACTCTCGATAACACCGGCATTGGCCTCGGCGAATACGGACAGGCCCGCGATTACCTCCGCCAGCGCATCGGTGTCGGCTGGTTTGCCGCCGCGTGCACCGTGCAGGAGTGCAGCACCCTTCAAGGATTCGAGCATCGCCAGAGCGGTCGCCTTGTCGAAGGGCGCGCGCCGGAAGGCGACATCATTCAGCACTTCGGTGAACACGCCACCAAGCCCGGCCATGACGACGGGGCCGAAGACCGGGTCATGCTGCACACCGAGAATCATTTCGGTGCCTTCGCCGGCCATCTCGCAAACCAGGATTCCGTCGATCTTGGCATCGGGGTGCGCAGCGCGTGCGCGCTCGAGGATATCGGTGTAGTGCGTGCGAACCGCATCGGTGGTCTCGATATTGAGGACAACGCCGCCGATCTCGGTCTTGTGGAGAATTTCAGGCGAGACGATCTTTAGCACCACCGGGAAGCCGATTTTCTCGGCAGCGGCCGCGGCCGCATCGGGGTCGGCTGCGAGAATTTCCGCCGGGGCGGCAATCCCTGCCTCGGCGAGAACGGCCTTGGCCTCGGCCTCGTTGTAGGTCTTCGATTCGAGCCGGGGCATGCCGTCACCCTTGGCGGGTTTGGGCAGGCCGTCCTCGTAACCGCGCGCGATGGTGGCCAAGGCCGCGATCACCTCGAGCGCCCGGCAGGGTTCGGCAATGCACGGGAAACCCGCCTTCTCGAATTTTCGGATGGTTTCCGGGGAGCCGAGTATCGACATGACGATCAAGGTGTCGGGATAGGCGTCGCGGATCGGGCGCAGACGGTCAAGAATGGAATCTGACAGCGCCTCGTAATAGCCAAGGGCGGTGAAGAAGCCGACGACGGCATCGTACTCACCCTCGCCGAGAATGACCTCGAAGTTCTTCGTGATCAGAGAAAGGTCGTTGTAGACCTGTGCCGTGAAGTCGATCGGGTTGCGTACGGCGGAGAACGGCAGCATCTCTTTCAGCTTGCGCTGCGATTCTTCCTTCATCGGCGCGACGTCGAGTCCGTAATCCTCGGCCGCATCCGCCATCATCACCCCGGCGCCGCCGGAGATTGTGCCCAGTGCCACCTTGTTGCCTTTCGGGTAGACGCCGGCGCTGGCGGCGTAGGTAACATCGATCAGCTGATCGACAGTGAGGCACCGGAAGGCGTTGTAGCGTTCGAAAATGGCGTCATAGACCTGATCGGAACCGGTCAGGGAGGCAGTGTGGGAGGCCGCGGCCTGGGTTCCGGTTTCGGAACGCCCGACCTTCTGGATAATCACCGGTTTGCGGGCCTCATAGGCGAGGCGGAGCGCCTCTTCGAGCCGCGCGCCGTCCTTGCAGCCCTCGATATAGGCGGCGATGACCTCGGTCTCGTCATCCATTGCCATGAAGGCGATGCACTCGGCGACATCGACATCGACCTCGTTGCCGGTGGTCACCCAGTAGCTGAAGCCAAGGCCCCTCTCGCGGCCGAGTACGAAACAGTGCGAGCCGAAGGCGCCGCTTTGGCTCACCATGCCGACATTTCCCTGCTTGGGCATGCCATGGAGAATCGAGGTGGTGAATGTGCCGTAGACGGCGTTCTTGGGATTGAAATAGCCAAGGCAGTTGGGTCCGACGATCCGCATGCCGGCATCGCGACCGATCTGGCGCAGACGGCTCTGGGATTCCGCGCCAGCCTCGCCGGTCTCGGCGAAGCCCGAGGTCAGGACGACCAGCGCCTTGACACCCTTGGCGGCACAGGCTTCCGCGGTTTCCAGCGCGAGTGCTTCGGGCACGGCCATGATTGCCATGTCGAGCGGTCCGTCGATATCCGCAACCGAAGGAACGGAGGGTAGACCCTGCACGGTATCGCGCGCCGGGTTGACCGGGTAGAATGCGCCCTCGTAGCCGAGCTCCCGAAAAAAACGCACCGGAATTCCGCCAATCTTGGCCGGGTTGTCAGAAGCGCCGAGGACGGCGCAGGAGCGTGGCCAGAAGAGTGGCTTCAGCGTTTCCGCGCTGGCGACAAGATCGGACATTGCGATGGTTTCCGCTGGGTTTTGCCGGGAAAAGGCGTTGGTCAGTCCGGGCGCTGCATGGTGAAAATGGTGTCGGGATTGACGACCGCATAATCCTGATAGCCAAGACGGGCGATCGGCCGGATGCGGCCGACATCGATCAGCCCGTCGGCAGTGATCGCGTCGTCGCTGATATGGATCCCGACCACCTCGCCGAAGAGGACCGTATAAGGGTCTTTCGGCGTCCAGCCGGGAAGGCTGACGGTCTCAAGCAATCGGCATTCGAGATGCACCGGCGCCTCGGCAACGCGAGGCGGGTTGACCATCTTGGAGGGTGCGGCGGTGAGACCCGCAAGTGCCAGTTCGTCCGCGTCCGGGGGTAGACTGGCCGAGGTGGCGTTCATCTGTTCGCGCGTGTCCCAGGTGGTGAGATTGCAGACGAACTCGCGGGCCTCGAGGATGTTGCTGTGGGAATCCTTGCGGTCGCCCTCGCCGGCGGGGCCGGGACTTGAGGAAAACATCACCGTCGGTGGGCGATAGGACACGGCGTTGAAAAAGCTGTAGGGCGCGAGATTGACGACGCCGTTGGCGTCGAGCGAGGTGATCCAGCCGATGGGGCGCGGGATGACCAGGCTGTTGAACGGATTCTTCGCGAGCCCGTGGTCGCCCTTCTGTGGTTCGTAGAACATTGCAGACCTCAAATGGCCGAAATCAATTAGCCGGAAGCGGCGATTGTACGGCGGAAACACCATATTCACGTCCGGAATCCTCGAGCCAGGCCCACATATGCTCGCAAGAAGAGCGGTGGCCGTAGGTGTCGTATGCAAACGTACCGTTGTGATGTAGGACGATCCGCATTCCGGCCAAGAGCGTCGGCACGACGGCGCCGGTTGGCATGGTGTCGGGATGGAGGTCGATCGTGCAGCCCTTGGCCAGCACGTCGCGGGCGGCTTCGCCCGAGACCCGGATACAGCTCCAGGCATCGGTGATCTCGAATATGGCGCAGGTGAGATGTTTGAGGGCGTCGCGCAGACCCTCGGCGGTGAAGGTGTTTTCGCCGGTTTTCTCATCCCGGCACAGGAGCCACCACCGGTCGGGCCCCATCCAGAAGGCGGTATTGGCCCCCTCTATGGATGTTTCGGGCGAGCGTCGGGGGAGCGTGAGCCGTGTTGTGTTCGCAACCGCCTTTGCCAGGGCATCTGTTGGTTCGGCCCGGAGTTCCAGCAGACAGGTGAACGGCGCCTCGATGAGATGCAGACCGGTTTCCGGATCCGCCTCTCCCGGAGCGGCAGCGAGGCCAAGGCCGGCGAGGGGCCCGCGCGCCGGTGCGTCAGCCACGGCTTCGCTCTCCTGCCGGGTCGAGGAACACCGTCGGTGAAACGGTTGCCGTCGTCGTCCCGCCGTCATCTGTTGTCAGCCGGACCGTCTCGCCATTCCGGTCCTGGCCGCTGGCGAGCAGGGCGAGGGCGATGGAGCGCTCCAGGGTCGGGCTGTAATAGCTCGAGGTCACGAACCCGGAGACTCCCGCAGCACCGTCACCGCCGAGAATTTGGGCGCCATCGGCGAGCACTTCGGCGGGATTGTTGGTGAGCAGCCCGACCAGCCGGCGCCGCTCCGGTCTGTCCATACCGGCGCGGACAAGCGAACGCTTGCCAATGAAATCCTTGCGCTTGGAGACCAGTGTATCGAGTCCGAGATCGATCGGGGTGGTGGTGCCGTCGGCTTCCTGGCCAATGGCGATGAACCCTTTTTCGGCGCGCATCACGTGCTGGGCCTCGGTGCCCATCGTCACCGCGGCATATTGCTCGCCGAGAGTGGTGCAGAAATCCCAGAGTGCCATGCCGTAGCGGCACGGTACGCTGATCTCGTAGGAAAGCTCCCCGGTAAAACTCACCCTCAGCACCCGCGCACCGTCGATGCCGGCAACCTTGCCTTCGCACCAGCGCATGAAGGGCAGGGCCTCATTGGAGACGTCGAGATCGGTCATGGCGGCGAGCACGCGGCGGGCGTTCGGCCCGGCGAGATTGATGGTCGCGTACTGCTCGGTCACCGAGGCGAACCAGACCTGCAGTTCAGGCCATTCCGTCTGCTGCCATTCCTCGAGCCAGGCAAGCACCTGGGCCGCATTGCCGGTCGTGGTGTGCATCAGATAGCGGTTGGGTCCGAGACGGGCGGTCACGCCGTCATCGAACACCATACCGTCCTCCCGGCACATCAGCCCGTACCGGCAGCGACCCTCGGCCAGGGTTTCCCAGTCATTGGTATAGATGCGGTTGAGAATCTTGACGGCGTCGGGCCCTTGGATCTCGATCTTGCCGAGCGTCGAGGCGTCGAGAATGCCGAGGCTCTCGCGGGTGCCGAGAATCTCCCGGCGTACCGCCTCCTCCCGGCTCTCATCCTCACGGGGATAGCAGAAGGGCCGGCGCCATTGCCCGACCATCTCCCACTTGGCGCCGGCCATGCTGTGCCAGGCGTCGATCGAGGTTTTGCGCAGCGGATCGAGAAACGCCCCGACCTGGCGTCCCGCCAGGGCACCCATGGTGACCGGCGTATAGGGCGGCCGGAAGGTCGTGGTGCCGACGGTTTCTTCGGGCTTGCCGGTTTCGATCGCCAGTACGGCCAGGGCGTTCTGGTTTGAGGTTTTGCCCTGGTCGGTGCCCATGCCGGCGGTGGTGTAGCGCTTCATGTGCTCGACCGACTCAAAACCCTCGCGCGCGGCCAACGCAATGTCGTTGACGGTGACGTCATTCTGGAAATCGATAAACCCCTTGTTGGGTTTGCCTTTCTCGGCGAGAACCAGCGGGTTCGGCGCCGGACCCTCTGCATCGCTCGCCTCGACAGCGTCCGTTGCCGGAGGGCTGCCGGCGGCGCCGGTGGCATCGGAAAAACCCGCCGCGATAGCTGCATCCTGGCCGGCCTGGTGTCCTTTGCGCAGACACTGGTTGAGATCGCGGGTGCCCTGGCTGGCGCCAGCCGGGATCAGGGCTTGTGTCGCGACATCGGGCACGAAGGTGGCAAGTGCGGGATCGCGGCGCAACCGGCCACCCGATTGCGAGAACAGGTGGACCGCCGGGTTCCAGCCGCCTGATATCAGGAGCGCATCGCAGTTCAGGCGTCGGCTGCCGCCGCCGGCAAGCGTTCCCTCTGCGCTAAGCGGCATGATCGTAACACTGCGGATTCTGCTCCGGCCCCTGGTGGCGATGATGGCATGGCCCTTGATGACGGAGATGCCGTATTTGGCCGCTGTCGCCGCATGCGGGCCCGCGGGCTCGGCGCGCAGGTCGATGACGGTTGGTTTGGCGCCGGCCTTGTGAAGATCGATGGCGGTGCGGTAGGCCTCGTCGTTGTTGGTAAAGACAAGCGGCCGGGCGCCGACGCGGACGCCATAGCGGTTGAGATAGGTGCGCGCAGCACCGGCGAGCATGATTCCAGGCCGGTCGTTTCCGGTGAAGACGTGCGGCCTCTCGATGGCGCCGGTGGCGAGCACGACATGTTTTGCCCGGAAGGTCCACATGCGCTGGCGTGGCAGGTGCTCGGGCGGTGCTGCGAGATGGTCGGTGACGCGCTCGAGAGCGGCGAGGAAATTGTGGTCGTAATAGCCGAACACGGTGCACCGGGGCAGCAGGGTTACCTCGGGCATGGTGGCAAGCTCGGCCTCGGCGCGCACAACCCACTCCGCGGCGTCCATTCCGTCGACCCGGTCGCCCCCGGACAGAAGGCTTCCGCCGAACGCCGCCTGTTCGTCAGCCAGAATCACGCGAGCGCCGCTGCGCCCGGCGGCCAGTGCGGCCGCCAGACCGGCCGGGCCGGCGCCGATGACGAGCACGTCGCAGTGACGATGGGCTTTCTCGTAGGCGTCGGGATCGGGTTCTTCGGGCGCGCGGCCCATGCCGGCAATGCGCCGGATCATGCTCTCGTAAAACGGCCACAGGCGTGTCGGGTGGATGAAGGTCTTGTAATAAAAACCAGCGGGTAGCAGAGCTGAGATGAAACCGAATCCGGCCTGCAGATCGATGGCGAGGGCGGGCCAGTGGTTCTGACTCTCCGCTTCCAGCCCGTCATAGAGCTCGACCTGGGTTGCCCGTAGATTGGGTGTGGCATAGGCGCCTCGACCGATGCGGACGAGTGCGTTGGGTTCCTCGGCGCCGGCCGAGAACACGCCGCGTGGCCGGTGGTATTTGAAGCTTCGCGCAACCCGCCGCACGTCGTTGGCAAGCAGGGCCGAGGCAAGCGTGTCGCCGGCGAGCCCCTGCATCCTGCGGCCGTTGAAGAAAAAAGAGATGGGCTGGTTCCGATCAACCTGCCCACCTTGCACGATGCGATTGCTCTTCGTCATTCGCCGCTCTCCCCGTTCCCGGGCAGCGGCGGCGGCGTGGCACCGATGGGGTAGATCGCATGGAAAGCGTGGGTGACGGTGCTGCGAATGGCGTTGAACCAGCGCCCGCATCCGGCTTCGTGACACCAGCGTTCGCGATGCCATCCCTTGGGGTTGGTGCGCTTGAAGACGTAATCACTCCAGGCGTCGTCATTGAGCTTCTCGGGCTCGGGCGGGCGCACGATGTGCGCCTCACCGCCGTAGTGGAACTCGCATTCGTCGCGAGGACCGCAATAGGGGCACTCGATCAGCAGCATGACCGTCTCGCTGTGTCGTCAGAAATCTGGCCGCCAAAAACTTGGCCGTCAGGGATCTGGGTGCGCGCCGGGGTCAATGGGCGACTCCGGCAGCACCGTTCTCGTCGACCAGGAGGCCGGTGCTGAAGCGCTCGAGAGAGAAGGGCGCGTTGATCGGATGCGGTTCGTCGCGGGCGATGGTGTGGGCGAACAGATGGCCCGATCCGGGGGTCGACTTGAAGCCGCCGGTTCCCCAGCCGCAGTTGAAATAAAGGCCCTGGACCGGCGTCTTGGTGATCAGTGGGCTGGCATCGGGGCAGATGTCGACGATACCGCCCCAGCTGCGCATCATGCGCACCCGACTCAGGATCGGATACAGCTCGACCAGGGCCGCGACCTGCTCCTCGACGATCTGCAACGCACCGCGCTGGGCGTAGGAATTGTACAGGTCGATGCCGGCGCCGATCACCATCTCGCCCTTGTCGGACTGGCTGAGATAGACATGCACCAGCCCCGACATGATGACGGTGTTCATCACCGGTTTGAGTGGCTCCGAGACCAGCGCCTGGAGAGGATGGCTCTCAATCGGCAGGCGCAGACCGGCCATCTCGGCCAGAACCGAAGAGTGGCCGGCAACGACGCAGCCGAGCTTGGGTGTGGCGATGAAGCCGCGGCTGGTCTCGACACCGCGCACCGCGCCGTTCTCGATGCGGATGCCGGTCACGGCGCAGTTCTGGATGACGTCGACGCCCCTGCGGTCGGCGGCCCGGGCGAAGCCCCAGGCAACGGCGTCGTGGCGGGCGATGCCGGCGCGCCGATCGAGGCTGGCGCCGAGTATGGGATAGCGAGCATCGGGGGAGGTGTTCAGGATCGGGCAGAACCGGGTGGCTTCCGCGGGCGTAAGGTATTCGAGTTCGACCCCGGCTAGCCTGTTGGCGTGATGGCGGCGGGAGAACTGTTTCAGATCGTGCTCGGTGTGCGCAAGATGCATGACGCCGCGGGGGCTGAACATCACGTTGTAGTTGAGATCGTCGCTGAGCCCGCGCCACAGGTTCATCGCGTGGGCATAAAGGGTGTTGCTCTCGTTCTGAGTGTAGTTGGCCCGGACGATGGTGGTGTTGCGGCCGGTGTTGCCGCCGCCAAGCCAGCCCTTCTCGAGCACGGCGATCCGCGAGAGCTTGTGCTCCTTGGCGAGATAATAGGCGGTGGCGAGACCGTGGCCGCCGCCGCCAACGATGACGGCGTCGTATTCGGGCTGGGGGGCGGGACTCCGCCAAGCTCGGGGCCAGTTGCGGTGACCGGTAAGAGCGTTGCGCGCCAGGCTGAAGATAGAATAACGGTGGGCCACGCGGTTTTCCTGTTCGTTATTTGGTCGGGATCTTGCTCGGGCCTACCAGCCGAGCGCGCGCGTCGAGCGCCGGGGATCGGCGGCACCGGTCATGACGCCTGTTTTGCGGTCAGCGGCGATGGTGCAGACGGTGCCCGCCTTCCAGCTTCGTTCCGCCCAGATTTCGACCTTGTGCCCGCGCGCCAAGAGGTCGTCGCGCACCGTGCCGCCGATGCCCTCTTCAATGCGGAGCACGTCGGCCTCGTAGATATGCGGCTCGAAGGATCCCGGGAAGCTGAATGTGGCGAAACGCGGCGCCTCGACTGCGTCCTGCGGTGCCATGCCCCAGCTTTCCATGTTGAGGAAGGCCTGGAGCATCGCCTGGGGCTGTACGTCGCCGCCGGGCGTGCCGAAGGGCAGGGCGAAGCCGTCGCGCATGGCGAGAGCCGGACTCGGTGTGAGCCGGGGGCGCTTGCCTGGCGCCACTGCCGAGGGATGGCCGGGGACGGCCCAGCTTTGCGATCCGCGCGAGGACGGGCACATGCCGAGACCCGGAATCATGGGACTTTGGTGTGTCACGTCGCTCGGGGTTGCGGAAAAGACATTGCCACCGGAATCAACGACACAAACATATGAGGTATCCAGCGGGAGTTGCCGCAGCGGCGCAGCGGGATCCGGGATCGGGGAATCGCCGAGCGCGGCAGCAGGGATTCCCGGTTGCGGCATGCCGGGATGTGCGGTCTTGGGGTCGATCTCACGGCGGCGGCGGGCGCCGTAGATCTCGGAGACCAGTTCGGCAATCGGCACGGGAATAAATCTCGGGTCGCCGTAATGGGCTTCGCGGTCGGCGAAGGCGAGTTTCATTGCCTCGGTGAGGCAGTGCACGTAATCGACGCTGTTGTGGCCGAGGCCGACAATATCGATCCCCTCGAGAATGGCCAACATCTCCACCAGCACTGGGCCCTGGCACCAAGGGCCGCAACTGTAGACGTCGATCGGCTCACCGAAGCCGGAGAAACGGCGATGGACGGCTGGCTCGAAAGCGGATTCATAACCGGCGAAATCCTCCATGGTGAGCAGGCCGTCATTCTGTGCGTGATAGTGGGTGATGGTTCGCGCGATATCGCCTCGGTAAAAGGCATTGCGCGCGGCCTGCAGACCTGCTTCGCGGCCAGCGACGGCGCGCTCCTCGTCGATCATGTACTGAAGCGTACCCGCGAGATTGGTCTGGGTGATGCGATCTCCTGTCCCGAGCGGCTTGCCGTCCGGGAAATACACCGCGGCTGTCTCCGGCCAGCGCTGGTAGGCTTCGCCATGGGTCTCGATGTTCTCGGCCAGAAGGTCATGGATGGCGAAACCGTCCCGCGCCCAGCGCACGCTGTCTTCGGCAACATCGCCGAAACGCATCGTGCCCCAGCGTTCGAGTACGCGAATCCAGGCATCTGGGGCCGCCGGGATGATCGTGCGCAGAATACCGGTCGGGATCGTGCCCTCGTGTTTGTCGAGGAAGAGGTCGAGAGTTGCGGCCCTTGGCCACCAGCCAAGACCGCTGACGGTCACCACCTCGTCGGTTTCGGCGTGATAGAGGATAATCGGGGCGACGCCCGAGACCTGGACCATATCGGGCTGGACGACGCCAAGCGCGATGCCGGCGGCGACTCCGGCATCGAAGGCGTTGCCGCCGGAAAGAAGAATCCGGTGCCCGGCTTCGGCGGCCAGGTGGTGGCCAGCGGAAATCATGTGGTTGTTGGCCCTGACGGCCGGCTGAAGGGACATGGTGCCGTTCCCGGATCAGATTACTGTTGTTGTGTTGCCGTGCCGAATCTGCCGCGTTTGGCTGGGTTTTATCGCAAACAAATATAATACCCGAAAGATGGATGTGTTACCCGCCGTAAAAAGTACTGCGCCTGGCGCTTTGAGGCAGGAAGTCGGAGCGGGGCAGAAATAAGGGCAGGAGAGCAACTAAGGACGGGGATAAGAACAGAGGCAGGGAAATTCGAATCATGACGCAGGACCAGGACAGGGAAAATGGGACGGCTATGGGGTTAAATGGAGATTCAGTTTAAGCTTGCCTAGGATGAAGAACGGCGGCTGGATTTGCCCAAGGGTTCGCTGATTGGGCTTGTATACAACCTGCTGAAGGAGGCGAGACCCGCCCTTCAGTGACGGCCTTGTTTGGCTTGGTTTTTTTAATTCGTTTGGGCCTTGCCTAGCAGAGCATAGCTGAGAAAGGCATAAGGCTCTGTATGGCAAGACCCATTCGTTTTATCAGGGAGTTCGACGATGCCGCGCAAACCCTTCGAGATGGTTCCCCTGCCGTCGGAGCGCAGCGTGGACAAGCCGCGCAAGACCGGGTTCACCATGGTGGTCGATTTCGGGATGCCGCTCGGCGCGCTCGAGGATTTGCTGGGGCTGGTCGGACCTTACGTTGATCTTCTCAAGATTGCTGTCGGGTCGGCGCGCCTCTACAGCGAGAGCTACCTTGCCCGCAAGATTGCGACCTGCGAGGGCTTCGGTGTGAAGCCGTTCGTCGGCGGCCAGTTCCTCGAATACGTCGTTGCCACCCAGGGCTTCGATGCAGCGGGCCCGTTCTTTGCGGAAGCTAGGCGGCTCGGCTTCGCTGCGGTCGAGGTTTCCGACAACTGCGTTCCGCTGAACTCCGAGCAGCGCCACCGCCTGATCAGCGAAGGCGTGGCGGCGGGCCTCGAGATCCACGGCGAGGTTGGTTCCAAGGACATCAAGCAGACGGCCGAAGACCTGATCACCCAAGCTCGGGAAAGTCTCGAGGCCGGCGCCAGCGAGGTGCTCGTCGAGGCAGCCGAGCTGTTCGTCGACGGTGCGGTCAATGGCGACATGATCACAGCGCTCCGCGCCGAACTTCCGAGTGAGAAAGTGATCTACGAACTGCCGGGGCCGTGGATTGCCAACATCAACCTGGCCGACATCTATGCGCTGAAGAAGTTCCTGATCACCGAGTTCGGGCCAGACGCCAACATCGCCAATGTCATGCCCGATGATGTGCTCGAGACCGAAGCGCTGCGTTGCGGCCTGTCGGTGGTTGGCCCCAAGATGCCGGCATCCTAGCTGCCAGAAAGGGTCAGGCGCATCAGTTTTCCCGGGGATTTCCCGGAACCTCGACCGGTACTCCACCAGCGCTCTGGCGCTGGCAGTGGAGTAACGGGGACGGATTGGTAGTGGGTTGCACGGTATCCCGTGGGAGATCTCCCTCAGCCACCTCCACCGCCGCACGCGACGACGAGAAGACCCAGGCAGGCAAGAGCCGAGAGGGTTGGAATCAAGCCCCGGGGACGAGTCGTTTCATTTCTGACCCTGATGTTTTTTACGAGGCTTTGGGGAGGGTTATATATTTAAGGGGCTACCCTAGATAACTAGTTCAAATACGTTAAAAAAACCACACACAAAGGGATAAAGCCAGCTTATGAGCATGCTTGAAGGCAAGGTAGCAGTGGTCACCGGCGGTGGTCGCGGCATCGGCCGCGAATTCGCGATGCTGATGGCTGCACACGGCGCCAAGGTTGTGGTCAATGATCTCGGCGGCAGCGTCTCCGGCGAAGGCACTGACCTCGGGCCGGCGGATTCCGTAGTCAAGGAGATCCAGGACGCTGGTGGCGAGGCGGTTGCCAACGGCGACAGCGTCACGGACTGGGATGCCGCGCATCGCATCGTCGAGCAGGCGATCGATTCCTTCGGCAAGGTTGACATTGTAGTCAACAACGCAGGCATCCTGCGCGACGTGATCTTCCACAAGATGACCGAGGACGATTTCAACAGCGTCATCGACGTCCATCTACGGGGCAGCTTCAACATCAGCCGGGCGGCAGCGCCGTATTTCCGCAAGCAGTCTTCGGGCGCCTACATCCACATGACCTCGACCTCGGGGCTGATCGGCAACTTCGGGCAGGTCAACTACGGTGCTGCGAAGATCGGGATCGCCGGGCTATCGAAATGCATCGCCCTTGACATGTCACGGTTCCGCGTTCGCTCGAACTGCATCACGCCGTTTGCCTGGAGCCGCATGATCGGAACCATACCCGTGAATACCCCCGAGGAGGAGGAACGGGTCGAACGGATCAAGCAGATGACACCGGCCAAGATCGCGCCGATGGCCGTTTTTCTGGCCAGCGATGCGGCCGAGGATGTGACTGGGCAGATTTTCGGTGTCCGGATGAACGAGATCTACCTGTTCGCCCAGCACCGGCCGGTACGCGCGGTGCACCGCGCCGAGGGCTGGACGCCGGAGTTGATCGCCGAGCACGCGATTCCGACCGTGAAAGGCAACTTCATGCCGCTGGATCGCTCGGGTGACGTGTTCTCCTGGGATCCGATCTGACCGCAGGGTTTCCGCCAAAGCGGGAAGCGGAAGCGGAGCGTTGATTGAGGCTGATGATGTCAATGAAAAAGAAATGGCGGAGGATATCTAGGCCAAACTATCTGCCCGAGGTCATTCAGGGGGGGGGGGGATTCAAAGACGGCATCAAGCAAATTCAAATCGCCGCTTGAAAACAGCCGTCGCCAACCTTTGGGCATGCCTGACTTCCAACGGAGAAGGTTTGTGTGAGGGGAGCATTCTATATAGCCCCCCTTCTGTTCAGCATCATTGCGACCTATGCAGTTGGTGCGGCAGAAACCGCGCCCGTCGACCCAGTTGTTCCACAGTATGAATTACCCGCCGCCCGCACGGCAGCTGCCCAAACCTCCGGCAATTCCAGCACCAGGCTAAGCACTACTGGCAGGTTTGCGATACTGGAGTTGCGTGTTACCGACGGCCCACAATCTCTTCCAGTCTCCGGAATGTTCGACAATCCCGGCGGTGGCCCTTTGGTCTACACGGCGGCCTCATCTGAAACAGCAGTCGCAACGGTGAGCATTACCGGAAGTCTTCTGACCATCACCCCGGCCGCACCAGGCACCACCGACATCACCATCACCGCCAGAGATGATGCTTCCGATTTGGGGGTCACGCAGACATTCCAGGTAATCGCCACCAGCTTCATCCCAGCCGGTACCAGCATCCCCGATCAACAACTGATATCCTCTAGCGCGCCTCAGACCCTTGATCTGGGAAACTACATCGGCGATCCGCAAGGTAATCCCATAACCTTCACAGCGTCGTCCAATAATTTGACCGCCGCAACGGTGGACGTTCAAGGCAACCTCTTGGCTATCACCCCGGTCGTACCAGGCACCGCCACCATTACCGTCACCGCCAGGAATCGCCCATCCGATGCGGGGGAGAGGCTGGACTTCCAAGTGGAAGTTATCAACCTCCCCCCGACCCCGACCACGACCGGCGACGGTATTCCAAATCAACATCTGGTATATTCTGCCCCGAATAAACTGCTCGATCTCAGCGATTACTTCAGCGATACGGAAGGCGATACCTTACGTTACGATTCGGTCTCCTCTAACCCAATGGTCGCCACGGCGTTTAAAGGTGATCCTGATAACTTTCTATTCATCATCCCGATCGCACCAGGCACCACCGACATCAGCGTTACCGCCAGAGATTCACTCGGCGCGACGGCCACACAGGTCTTCCAGGTGGAAATCACCAACAGCGCCCCAACCAGCTGTTGTCCTGTGACATCAAGCACCATGACCGTTGCTACCGGACCTGAACCCCTTGATCTCAACGTCTTCTTCAGCGATCTGGATGCGAGTTCGATCCCTGATCATGCCCTGAGCTACAAAGCAGTTTCCGATAACACAGCCGTCGCAACGGTGCGCATCAATCAAAACATCCTGACCATCACCCCAGTCAAAAGAGGTACCGCTCATGTCACCGTCACCGCCAGTGATGGCTTTGAGGAAGCCTCGCTACTAATCCTAACGATTGTTGATCCCAGCACCCCCTTCAGCGCCGACGGCATTCCAGATCAAGGACTGGCACTTTCCGGTCGCCGCAGTGCTCGGACCCTAAATCTCAACAACTACTTCAGCGATCCTGACGGCGACAACTTGGAATATACATGGTTATTAGAACCGCGAGGCACTCAGCGAGTCACGAACGTTGAGCTCTCAGGAAGCATGCTGTCTATCAGCACAAGAGGAGGAGAAAGAGGCTCCGACGCAATAACAATCACCGCCAGCAAAAGAGCGGGATCATCTACCCGGACCTCATTACCGTCGTCTTTTAATGTTGTCGTCGACCCAGTAGAACCTCGTCAAACTAGCATCAACATTGGAGGGTCATCGAGCCGTCTTTCAGTTCATTCTCCTCAAACATTTAACCTCGATGACTACTTTGAAAGTCCTTCTGCTCTGAGCTACACGGCAGCCTCTGTTGATCCGAGCACAGTGAATGTGCGCATCGATGGTAGCATGCTGACCGTTACCCCGGTCAGACCAAGCACCGGAGACACTCGTATTATCATCAACGCTGCAAATCAACTTGGCTCCTTGGCTATCTACGTGTTCGACGTGCGCGTCCCCAACATGGCCCCGAGAACAAAAGGAGGTGGTCGGCCTTTTAATTTTATGACTACGGGCCGTGCTAATTTCAGTGCCAGTAATCATTTTCAGGATGGTGACGGCGATACCCTAATCTACACTGCCCGCAGCCTGGACACTAACATAGCCACTATCTCCCTAGACAGCGAAAATGGAGACGGCACAATAATAGCTTTGCGTCCCGGCGACACAACCATTGAAGTTACCGCTACAGATCCGCTCGGTGCTAAGGTTACGAGGCGTTTTCCGGTGCGCGGCACCGGCAACTCCCCGGAAGCCACTCCTCCCATTAAAACCTTCCTTCTGCGTACCCGGGGTATCAGCCAGACGGTTAATCTCAATGACCACTTCACAGATGTTGACGACGGGCAGCCGATCTACACATTTTTCAGTGACCGCAATTCAGGCTCTACTTCGCAAACTGGAAGCTTCTACAAGGCACGCATTAAGGGCAGCAACCTGACCGTCAGCTTGACTGCAGATGGCGCGCGTAGCGACTTCCAAGTCGTCGCCACCGATCGAATCTTCCCTAGCCTCAAAGCCACGAAAGTTTTCCATGTAGAGAACCCCAACGACCCTCCAACCAGAAACAACGTTACATTTAAACCTGAGGTGACACTTTCTCTCGGGCCCCAGATGCATAATCTCGACAACTACTTCAGTGACCCAAATGGCGATTCCACAACCTACGAATTGGAGGAGTCCTTTGTATCAAGCCACGTAACGATACGCATCGAAAGAATCGGTGTAAGAGACAACCTAATCATCACCCCCCTCGCTCGAGGAGGGCCTGTAAGCTTCGACATCACCGCCATTGATCGACGTGGCGCGAGGTCCACGCATGAATTCGAGGTCGAAGTTGGCAACTCTACACCGGTCAAAATGGATGGAATTCCATCCTTGGTAATGAACCGGAAGGATGGCCCACAAAAACTGGTTAATATCGACAGCAAATTCTTCGATCATGACGGCGATGCCCCGACCTATACAGCGACCCCATCCAGCGCTGGTGGAGGCAGCACAACCGGTAACGTGGCAACGGTGGACGTCGATGGCAACGTCCTGACCATTACTCCGCTCGCTCGGGGGATGGTGGACTTCGATATCTTCGCATCGGATGGCCACCGCACATCGGATGGTGGCCTCCTATTATCAAGACCCCACATCTTGTCCGTCAACGTCAAAGCAGCACCAACCATCGATGGAACCCCTGCGCTCACGGTGCACGAAGACAGCCCCTATAGCTTCACGCCAACCGGCGCGGATGCCGATGGCGACCCCCTCACCTATTCCATTTTGAATAAACCCCTTTGGGCCGAATTTGACCAAACCACAGGTGCCCTGACCGGTACGCCACTGCACGAACATATCGGCATCACAACCGGGATCGTGATCGGCGTATCCGAACCCAGCGGGGCTGAGGCGTTCCTGGCACCGTTTGATATCACCGTGATCGATGTCAATAACGCACCGGTAGGCCGTCCAGTCATCACCGGACTCCTGGCCCGGGGCGGGCTCCTAACGGCGACAACCGATACCATTCGCGATGAGGATGGCCTGGACACGTTCAGCTACCAATGGAACACCAACGAAGGCGGCACGGATACGGCTATCAGCGGTGCGGACTCAAACACCTACACCCCGATAGGAACAGACGTTGGCAAGTCAATTACCGTGACCGTCAGCTATACCGATGGAGAGGAGACACTTGAGAGCGTGACCAGTGAGTCCGTAGCCATTGGCGGAGCAATCATCTCAGGCATAGCGAGAGAGGATGAGACCCTGACGGTGGATGCATCGGGCATTGACGATGAAAATGGTCTGGATAACAGGGAATTCGCGTATGTGTGGTACGCAAGAGGGAGCGGTGAGCCGCCCTCCGTCCAGGCTGGCGACGAGAATTCATACATCCTGACCCAGTCCGAAGTCGGCAAGCATATCTACGTTGTGGTCAACCTTCTAAGTGATGATGGCCGTCCGCATGCCGTATTCAGCGATGAAATTGGTCCCGTGGAGAATGTCAATGATCTGCCGACCGGCCAGGTGATCATTAACGGAGTACCTATCGAGGGCGTTCGCCTAACGGCAACCGTCGATTCCATTCGCGATGAAGATGGTTTGGGCGCGTTCAGTTATCAATGGTACACCAACGACGGCGATACAGATACGCCTATCAGCGGCGCGAACTCAAACACCTACACCCCAACTGAAACAGACGTTGGCAGGTCAATCACCGTGACCGCCAGCTACACCGATGGACAAGGGACGCCTGAAAGCCTGATCAGTGAGTCCGTTGGGCCGATCAGGGCCGAGACGCAGGTGTCGATTTCGGGTCCTGCAAACGCTGCGGCGGAAGGCGCAACGGCGATCTTTAGCGTCACCCTTTCGGGCCGGCCCAGCGAGGCCGTGGTGGTGGACTACACCACCTTGGTGGACACCGGCGACACGGCGGTCGCGGGGAGTGATTTCACCGAGACCAGCGGCACGCTGACCTTTGATGCGGGTGCCAGCGGTACTGGCCTGACCCAGACGATCAGCGTGCCGGTATCGACCGATGAGCTGGTCGAAGGCGCCGAGACCTTCAGCATGAGATTGAGCGCCAACACCGACAACCCGCTGCCGACGGGCTTCAGCATGGGCACCGCGACGGCGACGGCGACGATTGTGGCGACGGGTTCGGCGACGGTATCGATTGCCGGGCCCAATGGCTCCGTGGCCGAAGGCGGAGATGCCACCTTCACGGTGACCCTGTCGGGCTCACCGGGCGCGGACGTGGTGGTGGACTATGCGGTTGCATCGGGCACGGCCACAGCAGGGGATGATTTCGGGGATCCGAGCGGAAGCGGCACCCTGACCTTTGCGGCCGGCGCGACCGGGGAGGATCTGACCGACACCTTTACCGTGCCGGTGTTAACCGACAGCTTCGTGGAAGGTAGCGAGACCTTCACGGCGACCCTGAGCGAGAGTTCCACCAGTTCGCTGCCGACAGGTTTCAGCCTGGGCACGGCAACGGCAACGGCGACGATTGGGGCGGCGGGCACGGCGACGGTATCGATTGCCGGGCCCAATGGCTCCGTGGCCGAAGGCGGAGATGCCACCTTCACGGTGACCCTGTCGGGCTCACCGGGCGCGGACGTGGTGGTGGACTACGCGGTTGCATCGGGCACGGCCACAGCAGGGGGTGATTTCGGGGATCCGAGCGGAAGCGGCACCCTGACCTTTGCGGCCGGCGCGACCGGGGAGGATCTGACCCAAACGATCAGCGTGCCGGTATCGACCGATGAGCTGGTCGAAGGCGCCGAGACCTTCAGCGTGAGATTGAGCGCCAACACCGACAACCCGCTGCCGACGGGCTTCAGCATGGGCACCGCGACGGCGACGGCGACGATTGCGGCCAGCGGCACGGCGACGGTGTCGATTTCGGGTCCTGCAAACGCTGCGGCGGAAGGCGCAACGGCGATCTTTAGCGTCACCCTTTCGGGCCGGCCCAGCGAGGCCGTGGTGGTGGACTACACCACCTTGGTGGACACCGGCGACACGGCGGTCGCGGGGAGTGATTTCACCGAGACCAGCGGCACGCTGACCTTTGATGCGGGTGCCAGCGGTACTGGCCTGACCCAGACGATCAGCGTGCCGGTATCGACCGATGAGCTGGTCGAAGGCGCCGAGACCTTCAGCATGAGATTGAGCGCCAACACCGACAACCCGCTGCCGACGGGCTTCAGCATGGGCACCGCGACGGCGACGGCGACGATTGTGGCGACGGGTTCGGCGACGGTATCGATTGCCGGGCCCAATGGCTCCGTGGCCGAAGGCGGAGATGCCACCTTCACGGTGACCCTGTCGGGCTCACCGGGCGCGGACGTGGTGGTGGACTATGCGGTTGCATCGGGCACGGCCACAGCAGGGGATGATTTCGGGGATCCGAGCGGAAGCGGCACCCTGACCTTTGCGGCCGGCGCGACCGGGGAGGATCTGACCGACACCTTTACCGTGCCGGTGTTAACCGACAGCTTCGTGGAAGGTAGCGAGACCTTCACGGCGACCCTGAGCGAGAGTTCCACCAGTTCGCTGCCGACAGGTTTCAGCCTGGGCACGGCAACGGCAACGGCGACGATTGGGGCGGCGGGCACGGCGACGGTATCGATTGCCGGGCCCAATGGCTCCGTGGCCGAAGGCGGAGATGCCACCTTCACGGTGACCCTGTCGGGCTCACCGGGCGCGGACGTGGTGGTGGACTACGCGGTTGCATCGGGCACGGCCACAGCAGGGGGTGATTTCGGGGATCCGAGCGGAAGCGGCACCCTGACCTTTGCGGCCGGCGCGACCGGGGAGGATCTGACCCAAACGATCAGCGTGCCGGTATCGACCGATGAGCTGGTCGAAGGCGCCGAGACCTTCAGCGTGAGATTGAGCGCCAACACCGACAACCCGCTGCCGACGGGCTTCAGCATGGGCACCGCGACGGCGACGGCGACGATTGCGGCCAGCGGCACGGCGACGGTGTCGATTTCGGGTCCTGCAAACGCTGCGGCGGAAGGCGCAACGGCGATCTTTAGCGTCACCCTTTCGGGCCGGCCCAGCGAGGCCGTGGTGGTGGACTACACCACCTTGGTGGACACCGGCGACACGGCGGTCGCGGGGAGTGATTTCACCGAGACCAGCGGCACGCTGACCTTTGATGCGGGTGCCAGCGGTACTGGCCTGACCCAGACGATCAGCGTGCCGGTATCGACCGATGAGCTGGTCGAAGGCGCCGAGACCTTCAGCATGAGATTGAGCGCCAACACCGACAACCCGCTGCCGACGGGCTTCAGCATGGGCACCGCGACGGCGACGGCGACGATTGTGGCGACGGGTTCGGCGACGGTATCGATTGCCGGGCCCAATGGCTCCGTGGCCGAAGGCGGAGATGCCACCTTCACGGTGACCCTGTCGGGCTCACCGGGCGCGGACGTGGTGGTGGACTATGCGGTTGCATCGGGCACGGCCACAGCAGGGGATGATTTCGGGGATCCGAGCGGAAGCGGCACCCTGACCTTTGCGGCCGGCGCGACCGGGGAGGATCTGACCGACACCTTTACCGTGCCGGTGTTAACCGACAGCTTCGTGGAAGGTAGCGAGACCTTCACGGCGACCCTGAGCGAGAGTTCCACCAGTTCGCTGCCGACAGGTTTCAGCCTGGGCACGGCAACGGCAACGGCGACGATTGGGGCGGCGGGCACGGCGACGGTATCGATTGCCGGGCCCAATGGCTCCGTGGCCGAAGGCGGAGATGCCACCTTCACGGTGACCCTGTCGGGCTCACCGGGCGCGGACGTGGTGGTGGACTACGCGGTTGCATCGGGCACGGCCACAGCAGGGGGTGATTTCGGGGATCCGAGCGGAAGCGGCACCCTGACCTTTGCGGCCGGCGCGACCGGGGAGGATCTGACCCAAACGATCAGCGTGCCGGTATCGACCGATGAGCTGGTCGAAGGCGCCGAGACCTTCAGCGTGAGATTGAGCGCCAACACCGACAACCCGCTGCCGACGGGCTTCAGCATGGGCACCGCGACGGCGACGGCGACGATTGCGGCCAGCGGCACGGCGACGGTGTCGATTTCGGGTCCTGCAAACGCTGCGGCGGAAGGCGCAACGGCGATCTTTAGCGTCACCCTTTCGGGCCGGCCCAGCGAGGCCGTGGTGGTGGACTACACCACCTTGGTGGACACCGGCGACACGGCGGTCGCGGGGAGTGATTTCACCGAGACCAGCGGCACGCTGACCTTTGATGCGGGTGCCAGCGGTACTGGCCTGACCCAGACGATCAGCGTGCCGGTATCGACCGATGAGCTGGTCGAAGGCGCCGAGACCTTCAGCATGAGATTGAGCGCCAACACCGACAACCCGCTGCCGACGGGCTTCAGCATGGGCACCGCGACGGCGACGGCGACGATTGCGGCCAGCGGCACGGCGACGGTGTCGATTTCGGGTCCTGCAAACGCTGCGGCGGAAGGCGCAACGGCGATCTTTAGCGTCACCCTTTCGGGCCGGCCCAGCGAGGCCGTGGTGGTGGACTACACCACCTTGGTGGACACCGGCGACACGGCGGTCGCGGGGAGTGATTTCACCGAGACCAGCGGCACGCTGACCTTTGATGCGGGTGCCAGCGGTACTGGCCTGACCCAGACGATCAGCGTGCCGGTATCGACCGATGAGCTGGTCGAAGGCGCCGAGACCTTCAGCATGAGATTGAGCGCCAACACCGACAACCCGCTGCCGACGGGCTTCAGCATGGGCACCGCGACGGCGACGGCGACGATTGTGGCGACGGGTTCGGCGACGGTATCGATTGCCGGGCCCAATGGCTCCGTGGCCGAAGGCGGAGATGCCACCTTCACGGTGACCCTGTCGGGCTCACCGGGCGCGGACGTGGTGGTGGACTATGCGGTTGCATCGGGCACGGCCACAGCAGGGGATGATTTCGGGGATCCGAGCGGAAGCGGCACCCTGACCTTTGCGGCCGGCGCGACCGGGGAGGATCTGACCGACACCTTTACCGTGCCGGTGTTAACCGACAGCTTCGTGGAAGGTAGCGAGACCTTCACGGCGACCCTGAGCGAGAGTTCCACCAGTTCGCTGCCGACAGGTTTCAGCCTGGGCACGGCAACGGCAACGGCGACGATTGGGGCGGCGGGCACGGCGACGGTATCGATTGCCGGGCCCAATGGCTCCGTGGCCGAAGGCGGAGATGCCACCTTCACGGTGACCCTGTCGGGCTCACCGGGCGCGGACGTGGTGGTGGACTACGCGGTTGCATCGGGCACGGCCACAGCAGGGGGTGATTTCGGGGATCCGAGCGGAAGCGGCACCCTGACCTTTGCGGCCGGCGCGACCGGGGAGGATCTGACCCAAACGATCAGCGTGCCGGTATCGACCGATGAGCTGGTCGAAGGCGCCGAGACCTTCAGCGTGAGATTGAGCGCCAACACCGACAACCCGCTGCCGACGGGCTTCAGCATGGGCACCGCGACGGCGACGGCGACGATTGCGGCCAGCGGCACGGCGACGGTGTCGATTTCGGGTCCTGCAAACGCTGCGGCGGAAGGCGCAACGGCGATCTTTAGCGTCACCCTTTCGGGCCGGCCCAGCGAGGCCGTGGTGGTGGACTACACCACCTTGGTGGACACCGGCGACACGGCGGTCGCGGGGAGTGATTTCACCGAGACCAGCGGCACGCTGACCTTTGATGCGGGTGCCAGCGGTACTGGCCTGACCCAGACGATCAGCGTGCCGGTATCGACCGATGAGCTGGTCGAAGGCGCCGAGACCTTCAGCATGAGATTGAGCGCCAACACCGACAACCCGCTGCCGACGGGCTTCAGCATGGGCACCGCGACGGCGACGGCGACGATTGTGGCGACGGGTTCGGCGACGGTATCGATTGCCGGGCCCAATGGCTCCGTGGCCGAAGGCGGAGATGCCACCTTCACGGTGACCCTGTCGGGCTCACCGGGCGCGGACGTGGTGGTGGACTATGCGGTTGCATCGGGCACGGCCACAGCAGGGGATGATTTCGGGGATCCGAGCGGAAGCGGCACCCTGACCTTTGCGGCCGGCGCGACCGGGGAGGATCTGACCGACACCTTTACCGTGCCGGTGTTAACCGACAGCTTCGTGGAAGGTAGCGAGACCTTCACGGCGACCCTGAGCGAGAGTTCCACCAGTTCGCTGCCGACAGGTTTCAGCCTGGGCACGGCAACGGCAACGGCGACGATTGGGGCGGCGGGCACGGCGACGGTATCGATTGCCGGGCCCAATGGCTCCGTGGCCGAAGGCGGAGATGCCACCTTCACGGTGACCCTGTCGGGCTCACCGGGCGCGGACGTGGTGGTGGACTACGCGGTTGCATCGGGCACGGCCACAGCAGGGGGTGATTTCGGGGATCCGAGCGGAAGCGGCACCCTGACCTTTGCGGCCGGCGCGACCGGGGAGGATCTGACCCAAACGATCAGCGTGCCGGTATCGACCGATGAGCTGGTCGAAGGCGCCGAGACCTTCAGCGTGAGATTGAGCGCCAACACCGACAACCCGCTGCCGACGGGCTTCAGCATGGGCACCGCGACGGCGACGGCGACGATTGCGGCCAGCGGCACGGCGACGGTGTCGATTTCGGGTCCTGCAAACGCTGCGGCGGAAGGCGCAACGGCGATCTTTAGCGTCACCCTTTCGGGCCGGCCCAGCGAGGCCGTGGTGGTGGACTACACCACCTTGGTGGACACCGGCGACACGGCGGTCGCGGGGAGTGATTTCACCGAGACCAGCGGCACGCTGACCTTTGATGCGGGTGCCAGCGGTACTGGCCTGACCCAGACGATCAGCGTGCCGGTATCGACCGATGAGCTGGTCGAAGGCGCCGAGACCTTCAGCATGAGATTGAGCGCCAACACCGACAACCCGCTGCCGACGGGCTTCAGCATGGGCACCGCGACGGCGACGGCGACGATTGTGGCGACGGGTTCGGCGACGGTATCGATTGCCGGGCCCAATGGCTCCGTGGCCGAAGGCGGAGATGCCACCTTCACGGTGACCCTGTCGGGCTCACCGGGCGCGGACGTGGTGGTGGACTATGCGGTTGCATCGGGCACGGCCACAGCAGGGGATGATTTCGGGGATCCGAGCGGAAGCGGCACCCTGACCTTTGCGGCCGGCGCGACCGGGGAGGATCTGACCGACACCTTTACCGTGCCGGTGTTAACCGACAGCTTCGTGGAAGGTAGCGAGACCTTCACGGCGACCCTGAGCGAGAGTTCCACCAGTTCGCTGCCGACAGGTTTCAGCCTGGGCACGGCAACGGCAACGGCGACGATTGGGGCGGCGGGCACGGCGACGGTATCGATTGCCGGGCCCAATGGCTCCGTGGCCGAAGGCGGAGATGCCACCTTCACGGTGACCCTGTCGGGCTCACCGGGCGCGGACGTGGTGGTGGACTACGCGGTTGCATCGGGCACGGCCACAGCAGGGGGTGATTTCGGGGATCCGAGCGGAAGCGGCACCCTGACCTTTGCGGCCGGCGCGACCGGGGAGGATCTGACCCAAACGATCAGCGTGCCGGTATCGACCGATGAGCTGGTCGAAGGCGCCGAGACCTTCAGCGTGAGATTGAGCGCCAACACCGACAACCCGCTGCCGACGGGCTTCAGCATGGGCACCGCGACGGCGACGGCGACGATTGCGGCCAGCGGCACGGCGACGGTGTCGATTTCGGGTCCTGCAAACGCTGCGGCGGAAGGCGCAACGGCGATCTTTAGCGTCACCCTTTCGGGCCGGCCCAGCGAGGCCGTGGTGGTGGACTACACCACCTTGGTGGACACCGGCGACACGGCGGTCGCGGGGAGTGATTTCACCGAGACCAGCGGCACGCTGACCTTTGATGCGGGTGCCAGCGGTACTGGCCTGACCCAGACGATCAGCGTGCCGGTATCGACCGATGAGCTGGTCGAAGGCGCCGAGACCTTCAGCATGAGATTGAGCGCCAACACCGACAACCCGCTGCCGACGGGCTTCAGCATGGGCACCGCGACGGCGACGGCGACGATTGTGGCGACGGGTTCGGCGACGGTATCGATTGCCGGGCCCAATGGCTCCGTGGCCGAAGGCGGAGATGCCACCTTCACGGTGACCCTGTCGGGCTCACCGGGCGCGGACGTGGTGGTGGACTATGCGGTTGCATCGGGCACGGCCACAGCAGGGGATGATTTCGGGGATCCGAGCGGAAGCGGCACCCTGACCTTTGCGGCCGGCGCGACCGGGGAGGATCTGACCGACACCTTTACCGTGCCGGTGTTAACCGACAGCTTCGTGGAAGGTAGCGAGACCTTCACGGCGACCCTGAGCGAGAGTTCCACCAGTTCGCTGCCGACAGGTTTCAGCCTGGGCACGGCAACGGCAACGGCGACGATTGGGGCGGCGGGCACGGCGACGGTATCGATTGCCGGGCCCAATGGCTCCGTGGCCGAAGGCGGAGATGCCACCTTCACGGTGACCCTGTCGGGCTCACCGGGCGCGGACGTGGTGGTGGACTACGCGGTTGCATCGGGCACGGCCACAGCAGGGGGTGATTTCGGGGATCCGAGCGGAAGCGGCACCCTGACCTTTGCGGCCGGCGCGACCGGGGAGGATCTGACCCAAACGATCAGCGTGCCGGTATCGACCGATGAGCTGGTCGAAGGCGCCGAGACCTTCAGCGTGAGATTGAGCGCCAACACCGACAACCCGCTGCCGACGGGCTTCAGCATGGGCACCGCGACGGCGACGGCGACGATTGCGGCCAGCGGCACGGCGACGGTGTCGATTTCGGGTCCTGCAAACGCTGCGGCGGAAGGCGCAACGGCGATCTTTAGCGTCACCCTTTCGGGCCGGCCCAGCGAGGCCGTGGTGGTGGACTACACCACCTTGGTGGACACCGGCGACACGGCGGTCGCGGGGAGTGATTTCACCGAGACCAGCGGCACGCTGACCTTTGATGCGGGTGCCAGCGGTACTGGCCTGACCCAGACGATCAGCGTGCCGGTATCGACCGATGAGCTGGTCGAAGGCGCCGAGACCTTCAGCATGAGATTGAGCGCCAACACCGACAACCCGCTGCCGACGGGCTTCAGCATGGGCACCGCGACGGCGACGGCGACGATTGTGGCGACGGGTTCGGCGACGGTATCGATTGCCGGGCCCAATGGCTCCGTGGCCGAAGGCGGAGATGCCACCTTCACGGTGACCCTGTCGGGCTCACCGGGCGCGGACGTGGTGGTGGACTATGCGGTTGCATCGGGCACGGCCACAGCAGGGGATGATTTCGGGGATCCGAGCGGAAGCGGCACCCTGACCTTTGCGGCCGGCGCGACCGGGGAGGATCTGACCGACACCTTTACCGTGCCGGTGTTAACCGACAGCTTCGTGGAAGGTAGCGAGACCTTCACGGCGACCCTGAGCGAGAGTTCCACCAGTTCGCTGCCGACAGGTTTCAGCCTGGGCACGGCAACGGCAACGGCGACGATTGGGGCGGCGGGCACGGCGACGGTATCGATTGCCGGGCCCAATGGCTCCGTGGCCGAAGGCGGAGATGCCACCTTCACGGTGACCCTGTCGGGCTCACCGGGCGCGGACGTGGTGGTGGACTACGCGGTTGCATCGGGCACGGCCACAGCAGGGGGTGATTTCGGGGATCCGAGCGGAAGCGGCACCCTGACCTTTGCGGCCGGCGCGACCGGGGAGGATCTGACCCAAACGATCAGCGTGCCGGTATCGACCGATGAGCTGGTCGAAGGCGCCGAGACCTTCAGCGTGAGATTGAGCGCCAACACCGACAACCCGCTGCCGACGGGCTTCAGCATGGGCACCGCGACGGCGACGGCGACGATTGCGGCCAGCGGCACGGCGACGGTGTCGATTTCGGGTCCTGCAAACGCTGCGGCGGAAGGCGCAACGGCGATCTTTAGCGTCACCCTTTCGGGCCGGCCCAGCGAGGCCGTGGTGGTGGACTACACCACCTTGGTGGACACCGGCGACACGGCGGTCGCGGGGAGTGATTTCACCGAGACCAGCGGCACGCTGACCTTTGATGCGGGTGCCAGCGGTACTGGCCTGACCCAGACGATCAGCGTGCCGGTATCGACCGATGAGCTGGTCGAAGGCGCCGAGACCTTCAGCATGAGATTGAGCGCCAACACCGACAACCCGCTGCCGACGGGCTTCAGCATGGGCACCGCGACGGCGACGGCGACGATTGTGGCGACGGGTTCGGCGACGGTATCGATTGCCGGGCCCAATGGCTCCGTGGCCGAAGGCGGAGATGCCACCTTCACGGTGACCCTGTCGGGCTCACCGGGCGCGGATATGGTGATGAATTACGCCACCGTCGCGGGTAGCGCGACAGCGACTGATGATTTTGATGAGATGAGCGGCACGCTGGCCTTTGCGGCCGGCGCGGCCGGGGAGGATCTGACCCAGACGATCAGCGTGCCGGTATTGACCGATGAGCTGGTGGAAGGCACCGAGACCTTCAGCGTGGTATTGAGTGCCAACACCGACAACCCGCTGCCGACGGGCTTCAGCATGGGCGCGACGACGGCGACGGCGACGATTACGGCCAACGGCACGGCGACAGTGGCTGAAGATCATGATCGGGTCGGCAGAAAAACGCTGGTGACACATCTTGCCGGTGTTCAGAGCGGTCTGGTGGTGAGCATGATCCAGAACCACCTGAAAGCGCTGGGCAGCGGCAACAGGGTGAGCGGTCTGCCCCTACCCCAGGCGGGCAGACAGGGAAGCAGACAGGCAGATGGACAGACAGGCGGCTTTTCTGCGAACGGCCGCAAGGCTGGTTTCGACACCGGCGATCTGACCACCGGATATTTCGGTATTGACCCTGACCGTTTGGGTTATGGCGCATCGGTTGGATATAGGGACGCTCGTGAGATGTTTTCAAAGCTGGAATTCCATACCTCCCTGAACAGCTTGATGGCGTCCAATGACAATGGGCGGAAGATCGGGTTTGGGGTGAGTCAAACCGCTGACGGCGGCAATCCAGTCAGCTCCGGTCCGCGCACCGGCCTGTCGGCGCCAGGCGCGGGCACGGTTACGGTGTGGGGCGCCGCAGGCGAGACACGTCTGGCGCATGATTACAACGCTGGGCGTAGTGACAGTCTCTATGACGGCACGGTATGGATTTATAACACGGGGCTGGATTACCGCGCTTCCGAGGTTCTGACTCTGGGCGCAGCCGTCGGCTATTCGGACAGCGACTTGACCACCGTCTATAACGACGGCACCTACGATGAGACGATGCTGTTGATCACGCCCTACCTGCTCTACGAGAGCCCGTCGGGGCTGGATATATCGCTGTTCGGCGGCTACGGAGGCGGAGAGGTTGATTTGACGGACAGGTTTGGACAGGAGAGTGGACAGGCGGGAGCTCCATTTACGGCCTCGACCGACACTACCCTGTTATTCGGCGCGGCGCGGGTTTTGGGGACGATGACGTTCCTGGAGAACGATGCGCTGGAAGTGAGCCCGAATGTATCTCTGCTCGGTAGCCGCAAGACCCTGGAGGGGTATACCGACAGCGCCAACCGAACGATTGATGGGACCACGGCAACAATGCTTCGCCTGATACCAGGCCTTGAGATCGGCTACCGGTTTGACTTCACGGGCGGAACGGTGACGCTGTTTGCGAGCGGAGGTTTGGTCCTTGATTTTCTCGATGTGGTGGGTGACGACGACATGGCCTACAGCTTGGGTGGCGGTATCCGACTTGAGACCGATGCGGGCCTGAGCGTGTCGCTGGAGGGTCAACGCGAGTTGGGCAGGGATGCCGTTGAACAACAGCGCCTTGTGGGTGGCACGCTGTCCTACGGGTTCGCGCTGGGCGCAGCGGGGCAGGCAGGCACGTTGACGCCGCGGCTCGGGCTTGATCATGCATCCGGGGACGGGCTGTCACAGGCCTACGGTCTGACGTACGCTTCGAAAGACGGCGTCCACCGGCTCAGCCTTGATTATGACAGATTGGATGAGACGGGCGCCCGCGCCGGTTTGGGGTATCAGTGCAGCACGGAGATCATGCCGGGTATGAACCTGGAGGCAACCGTGTCATCTCCGAATGTCGAAGATCGAGAGGTTGAGGGGGTCCTTGGCGTGAAACTCCGGTTTTGAGACTGCGCTTTGGTAGCGGTGATTGGGCTCGCGGATTCGACTGTGATCCGTGAGTTCGTCCCTGTTTCTGTCCAAGCCTTTCTCAGGCTGGATTCAGAAGAACTCTGTGTTTTTAGAAAACAATTTCTTGTCAGATGAGCTTGAAAACAGGATCAAAGCTTTCATTGCTCACTATCACGAGATGTTTTCTTCCATAAATTGAAATGTTTCGCAACACACTGTAGTATATTCCGGGTGTCTCAAGATCCTGAAATCGGCCCCAGCGACTGACATCGTAGATCAGAATAACCTTGATCTGCCTGGCCGATTCGCGCCAGAGATATGCCCAAAAGTTGGTGACGGCTGTTTTCAGGCGGCGATTTGAATTTGCTTGATGCCGTCTTTGAACTCAACCCCCTGAATGACCTCGGGCAGACGGTTTGGCCCGGATATCTTCCGCCATTTTATCTTCCGCCATTTCTTTTTCGCTGACATCATCAGCCTGAAGACCATTGCCAGCGCGGTCTTTCGGTTCAGACACCCCTGGTTTTTCGGGTGCGGTTTCGGACCGTGGCGAAGACGCTCTCGATCGGGTTTGTCGTGCGGATGTGCTTCCAATGCTCGGCCGGGAAGTCGTAGAAGGCCAGCAACGCGTCGCGGTCCTTAGAGCAGCCTGGCCACGGCGCGCTCGTACTTCACGCCGTGGGTCTTCACCCCGTGGGTTTCCACGAAGAGATCGAAGGCCGCGATGGCTTCCTTCCTGGTCTCCGCCATCCAAATATCCTGCAGGTCGCTTTTGGCTTTCTCACGCAGAGATTTGGGCATCGCGCCAGTGACGTTGGCCGCCTTGTGAACCCGGCACCGCTGCTCGCGCGTCTCGGGGAAGACATCCCGCAGCGCAGTCCAGAACCCAAGGGCGCCGCCAGCTCGGGTGGCACTGTCAGGCCGCGCTTCTTCAGCCCTTTCAGAAGGTCGCGCCAGCTGTCCGCATTCTCCCGGAACCCGTCCATGATGGCCAGAACGTCCTTCTCGCCATACGCGTCAGCGCCGATAATAACCAACATACATTGACGATCATCGTCCAGACGCGGGGTGAAGTAGACCCCGTCGGCCCGGATGTAGACATAGCGCTTGTTCTTGATGTCTCGCTTGCGCCAGGTCTTGTATTCCTCCCACCACGTGGCTTTCAACCGCGTGATCGTTGACGCCGACAAGCCCTCTGCAGCCCTCGGCATTCGGCCCCGGAAGTGCCGCCGGCGCCTCGCTGAAATCCCCCCCCCCCCCCTGCGAGATACCCTTCAGATAGAGTCGGGGCAACAGCTCTTCGACAGACTTCGCCTTGCGCAGATACGGCGGCACAATCTTCGATGTGAACTTGATCTTGCCGCCGTCCTCATTGGCACCACGACTACCTACGCGCGGCACATGGACGGCTACTGGCCCGATCCCGGTCATCATCTCACGCTCCGGCAGAAATCCGTGGCGTACGAGACGCTGACGCCCTTCTTCATCCAGAAGATGCGCATATTCGGCGATGAAGCCGGAAACCTCGGCCTGAACGGCGACACGCAACAGCTCCCTGGCTCCGGCATGAATGACATCCGTCAGCGGATCCGGTGAAAATTCCGATGGAAGACCGAATGGTACAATGGTAGATTTGGCCATGGTGGCATATCCCTTTCTCGTTGAGAATTGAGGTGGTCCCGGAAAATTGGACAGTGGGTTAAGGTGTATTCCACCGGTTAGGGAGGAATACGAAATGACGAGGCGACGGAAGTTCACGCCTGAGTTCAAGGCGACGGTGGCGCTGGATGCGCTGAGGGGCGACAAGACGATCCAGGAGATTGCGTCCCGTCACAAGATCCATCCCAATCAGGTCGGCACCTGGAAGCGCCAGGCCATGGACGGTCTGGGCGAGGTGTTCTCGAACGGCGCCGATCAGGCGCGCCGGGACTTTGAGGACGAGGTTCACGATCTGCACGCGAAGATCGGGCAACTGACGGTGGAAAGGGATTTTTTGTCCAGGGGGCTCAAGCGATGAGCGGGATGGAGCGCAAGGCGATGGTGGGCCGCGATGCGTTGCCGGCCTTCTGCAACTTCCCGACCGAGCATTGGAAGCACATCCGCACGACAAACCCGATCGAGAGCGTCTTCGCCACGGTCCGAAACCGCACCCGAAAAACCAAAGGGTGTCTGAACCGAAAGATCGCGCCGGCAATGGTATTCAGGCTGATGATGTCAGCGAAAAAGAAATGGCGGAAGATATCCGGGCCAAACCGTCTGCCCGAGGTCATTCAGGGGGGTGAATGAATGGCTTCGAAAACAGATTTTTACGGACGTTTCAGAGATCGTTTTCGGGCCGGGTCAGATTGCCGTAGGGATAGCCTTCGGCGGTGAGTTGGGTAACCGAAAGTGCAACCAGCGGCAGCCTTATCTGGAATACGGCAGGCCGAACGCCGTCAAACATCTCGAGCATTGCCCGCGCCGCCTCGGCACCACGCTCCCGCAGGTCGACATGGGGATCGGAGCGGTATTGATGCTTCCTTAGACCTGATTCACAATAACATCAGGTAGTTGAGAACGGATGTATCCTTACCGAATTTGGTCAGGTTGTTTTCAAATTCATGTTTGCCAGCGCCCCGACGTTCTTGGCAATCATGTTTTCCTGCCGGTTGCCGCGGTAAGTTTCGGCAAATACTCCGAACTTTTTCATGCGGCAAATACCGTGCTCCACGCCGATACGTAGCTTTGCGTGCCAAGCGTTGTAAGTTTTCTGTTCGTCCGTAAGGGGGTGGTTCCTTGAGGCTTTGAGCGGGATTTCAAGCGATGTTCCCAGATAACCGAGATCACCAAGTACAAGCACACCCGGTGGCTTATCCACGCGCGCCTCGTCGTAGATACGCTTGTCATGTGCGCGCCCGGGTTGCGCCGGACCAACCGCCAGAACCCGTTTTTTGTCATCGGTGATGATCTGATGTGAGGCCGTGTGGTGCTTTTTCTTGCCGGAATACTTCGCCTTGCGATGCGAGAGCTTTTTCGGGCGTTGAACCGGACGCTCCGTGCCATCAATCATCAGGTAAAGCAGGTCATCCCTCTCTGACGCCGACAGCCTGATCTTGCGCTCCGGCATCCGGAAATGTCCTGCCATCAATTCTGTCATGGCAGCAATCCGACGGCAAACCGTAGGGGACGAGACATCGAACAGAAGACCCATAAAGGCCTGACTGGTATAGGTGCGATAATACATCAAGCAGAGCAGTAATTGCTCGGCAAATTCCAAACGGTAGTTCATCCCGCCACCGATCGCGCGTTGTCTGTCTTCACGTGAAAGCCGGTGGTGCTCACGTTCAAGCCAGATCGGATGAAGAACAACAACCAATGCCTCGAAATCCTGAAGACGGATACCTGAAAGGCGGAAAAACAAATCAGCGCGCCCCCGCAAAACCTTCAAAACCCTCATAGACAAGTCCTCACTCTCCATTGAGCCATAAACATCGCTGAAAATCGGCTATTGCGCAACAGGTTTCTTGTCTTCCGCGTCATTCCATTCCGTGTCGATGCCACCACCTCGCTGTCGTCTGCAAGGCAGACTGCTCTGTGATTCCAGCGCGTTTCTCTGCGATGCCTCGGTGTATAGGGTGTTCGTTGTATCCAGCGAGGCGTTGAAGGAGTTATCCCGGTGACGGACAACCAACAGGAATATACGCTCGATATCTTGCCACCCGATATCACGCCCTATCGCAAGGGCAATACCGGCGTTGAGTATTTCACGACTTTCAAGGCCGATGCACCGGGGCCGCATGTCATGGTGACAGCGATCATGCACGGCAACGAGCTCTGCGGCGCAATTGCAGTCGATCAATTGTTTAAAAAAGAGGTCCGGCCACGGCGCGGAACCCTCACTCTGGGTTTCGTCAATGTCGCGGCTTTTCACAGCTTCAATCCCGCGGCACCGACCCTGTCGCGTTTCGTCGACGAGGATTGCAATCGGCTGTGGGACGCGGCCACGCTCGATGGCGACCGGGACAGCGTCGAGCTTCGCCGGGCACGCGAGATTCGTTCGCTCCTCAATGAAGTGGATTTCCTGCTTGATATCCATTCAATGCAGCAGGCAACGGAGCCGCTGATGATGGCCGGCCCGCTTGCCAAGGGACGCAGCATCGCGCGGAGTGTCGGCGTTCCGGAAACGGTCGTCTCTGATCCGGGGCACGCCGCGGGCCGGCGCATGCGTGACTATGAGTGGTTTTCCGACCCGGACGACTCCCGCAACGCACTGCTTGTCGAGTGCGGGCAGCATTGGGAGGCGGCCAGCGAAACGGTTGCGATCGAGAGCACCTGGCGCTTCCTCCATCACCTGGAAGTGGTTTCCGATGAAGACGCCGCGCCCTGGCTCTCGAAATCGCCGCCACAACAGCGCTTCATCGAGGTCGTCGGCCCGATCACCATCGAGACCGACGAGTTCCGGTTTATCGAGAATTATGTGGGTATGGAGGTTATCGCCGAAACGGGAACGGTGATCGGCCATGACGGCGACAAGCTCGTCACCACGCCGTTCGATGACTGCGTGCTGATCATGCCGTCGCTACGGCGGGCCAAGGGCCAGACAGCGGTTCGCCTGGGCCGCTTCATCGAGGGGGAATAGAGGGCGGCGCGATCGAAGCTGTCCGCAAGCCCGGGGTTTAGCCCGGGCTTGAAATCGGGTTTTCTGGTCCGGTTTTTTCAGGCCTGGTTTATGAAGATGTCAGCTCCCCGCCGCCAATGTAGCAGTATTCGACTCCTTCGGCGTTGCGGAAGTCGACATTTGTCGCCCCGCAACCGGCAAGGAAAACGACAACAGAAATCGCGGCAAGTATTTTAGCGTCGCGTCAGTCGAGCCCGTCGATCACCGGCCGCATGTCGTCCCAGGCGCAGGCTTGTTCGAACAAAGCTGCGGCTTTGAGGAGTGGGGCATCCTCGCCGGTTCGCCCGACCAGCTGTATCGAGAGAGGCAGGCCGTCGCTGTGCAGACCGCAGGGCAGGGTGACGGCGGGGTTTCCAGTCAAGTTGAAAGGATGCGTGTAGGGATACCAGGCCCGGCGTACCGTATCGACCGGCTTACCCTCGATCTCGATCGGCTCGAAGAGACGCTCCTCAATATCGATAGCGGTTCGTGACAGGGTCGGTGTGAGCAGAATATCGATCTCCTCGAACCAGCTCTGGACTGCACGGAAAAAACGCGTCCGCTCCATATTGGCTTCGGCTACATCCTGCGCGGTGTATGAATTGCCGCCTTGCATTTGCCGCACCAGGGTCTTGGAGAGCCTGTCGCCCCATTCCGGCATCAGGGAACCGAAGCGCGCCTGCCAGAGGGCTGTTTGCAGGACGAGCCAGAAAGGTTCGGTTGGCTCAATTTCTTCTTCGAAAGACGTCACCGTCGCGCCAAACTCGGCAAACTGCTCCGCCGTTGCCGCCACTGCGGTGCGCACTTCGCTGTCGACAACACTGTTGCCAAGAATTGGTGTCCAGGCAATCCGTATGCCCTGCAGATCGCCCTTGGCCTGTGCAGCCTCGATCAAACTGGAAGCGGGCATACCAAGCGAGAAGGGATCGGCCGGATCGTGCCCGGCCATGACCTCGAGCATCAGGGCTGTGTCCATAACCGTGCGCGTGGTTGGGTTGATGTAGGACATGTTGGCGAAGGCGTCCGGTGCCATGTCGTGAGGCACCAGGCCAAGCGACTGTTTGAAACCGACAAGGCCATTGCATGCCGCGGGTATGCGGGTCGAGCCGCCGCCATCGGTTGCGATTGCCAGTGGTGCTATCCCGGCGGCACAGGCGGCGGCCGCGCCGCCCGAGGAACCACCGGAGGTGCGTTCGGCCGACCATGCGTTGCGCGTGCGGCCGAACAAGGGCGCTTCGGTAAAGGGCATATGCCCGAATTCAGGTGTGGTGGTCTTACCGATCAGGATCGCGCCGGCCTGTTTGAGCCGCGCGATGCAGATGGCATCGGTTGCCGGAACGTTATGCTCGTGGACCAGAGAGCCAAAAGTCGTGCGTACGCCGGCGGTGTTGACAAGATCCTTGACGTGGAACGGTACGCCGTGGAGTGGCCCGCACGTATCGCCGCGGGCGATGGCCGCGTCCGCCTCCTGTGCTGCCGTCATCGCTTCCTCGGCGCAGATCGTAATAAAGCAGTTGAGAATCTCCTGGCCGCGTTCGGCGCGGGCGAGAGTCGCTGTGACGGCTTCCACAGAGGACAGTTTCTTGTCCTGGATTTGGCCCGCGAGTTCGGCGGCGGATGTATAGGCAAGGTCGGTGGTGGTCATGAATGGATTCCCAAAAGTTCTGCGGTCAGATTCTTTCTGGCCCAGGTATCTTCTCTGGCCCAAGTGTCTGCGGTGCGGGTTCGCATCTCAAGGGGTGGTTTGTTAGGGTGCAGCGATTCAAACACTGGCTTCGGAGACGATCATGAAATTTGGACTGAGCGCCCCTTTTAGGGGGCCCCTTGCAACCCCGGAACAGATACGCGGGATCGCAGAGAAAGCCGAGGAATTCGGCTATGACATCATCACAGTCTCCGATCACATCCTGTTGCCGCAGGCGGTTGACTCGAAATACCCCTATAGCAACACCGGCGCCTTTCCGTGGACGGAAGTGGGCGGCACCGATTGCCTTGAGCAGTTTACGCTGATGGCGTGGCTGCTTGCCTTGACGAAAAAGATCCACGTGATGAGCTCGGTGGCCGTCATTCCGCACCGCAATCCGCTGTTCATGGCCAAATCGATTGCATCCATGGATGTGCTGTCGGGCGGGCGTGTCACCGTTGGTTGCGGTGCCGGCTGGATGCGCGAGGAGTTTGATGCGCTCAACATCGAGGATTTTGACGCCCGCGGCAGGGTTACCGACGAATACCTCAAGACGATGAAATCGATCTGGACCGACGATGCCCCGGGTTTCGACGGGGAATTCATAAAATTCGGAAACGTTTACACCGATCCACGCCCGATCCAGAAACCGCATCCGCAACTGTGGATCGGCGGCGAGAGCATGCCGGCGATGCGCCGGACTGTGGCGCTCGGCGATGTTTGGTATCCCTTCGGCAGCAACCCGTCCTTCCGGATGGACAAGCCCGAGACCTATCGCGCCCGCCTTGAAAAACTGCACGCTCTGGCCGAAGAGAAGGGGCGCGATCCGGCCTCGATCGGACTTGGTTACAACTGCGCCTTCCACAGCGCGCGCGAACAGGAACACGTCGATGGTGGTCGCCTGTGCTTCACGGGCACGCCGGAACAGCGCATAGAGGACATCGGCGCCTTCGGCGAGGCCGGGATCCAGAGCTTTGTAATCAATGTGATGGCGGACGATTACGACGCGATGGTCCGCCGCATGGAGGAATTCGCCACCAACGTCATGCCGCAGTTTCGTTGAGAATGTGACGGTAGTCGGAAGGAAGAGAACATGAGCGTTGCAGGCAAGACAGCGATCATCACCGGCGCCGGATCCGGTATCGGCAAGGCCTCGGCCTTGGCCCTGATGCGGGAGGGGTGTTCGGTCACACTCGTGGGTCGCAGAAAGAAAGCCCTGGAAGCGGCTCTCGCAGCAGCCGGCGCAGATGCCGAGCGCGGGCTGGTTTTTCCGGCCGACGTGACCGAGGAAGATTCCGTCGCCGCGCTGTTTGCCGCGACCGTCGAGAAGTTTGGGCGGGTCGATGTAGTGTTCAACAATGCCGGCATGGGCGCACCGCCGGTGCCGCTCGAGGATCTGACTTTCGAACAATGGAAGGCGGTCGTCGACGTCAACCTGACTGGCTCCTTCCTGTGCGTCCGCGAGGCGTTCCGGGTGATGAAAGCGCAGACACCGATGGGCGGGCGCATCATCAACAACGGCTCGATATCCGCCTATGCACCACGGCCGCTTTCCGCCCCCTACACCTCGACCAAGCACGCGATCACGGGGCTCACCAAATCAACGGCGCTTGACGGCAGGCCCTACGACATCGCCTGCGGGCAGATCGATGTCGGCAACGCGGCAACCGAGATGACCCAGCGCATGAGCGAAGGCGTGCCGCAGGCGCATGGTGTGGTTGCGGTCGAGCCGCTGATGGATGTAGAGAACGTCGCCCAGGCGGTGGTTTACATGGCCGGACTGGCACCTGAGGCCAATATCCAGTTCATGACCGTGATGGCAACGAAGATGCCTTATCTCGGACGCGGTTAACCGCGCCCGGGATCAGCTTTCAGACGTAGTCATGTTCTGGCGTAAATCCTAGGCGACGGTTGCGAGCGGTGCCTCGCCGTTGGCCACGCGCGCGATATTGGCAAAGCCGAAATCGAGACGTCGGGCCCAGCAATCGAGGGTCGCCCCAGCGTAATGCGGCGTGACGACAACATTGTCACGACCGAGCAATGAGTGCGGGAACTTCATCGGTTCTTCTTCAAACACATCGAGCCCGGCACCGGCGATCTCGCCCGTATCAAGCGCCTCGGCAAGGGCCGCCTCGTCGACGACCGGGCCGCGCGAAGTATTAATCAGGATTGCGCTTTTCTTCATCCGCTTGAAAGCGTCAGCATTGATCATGCCGCGCGTCGAATCATCAAGAAAAGTGTGCAGGGTGATGATGTCGGAAGTCTCGAGGAGTTCGTCGAGCGGCATCTTCTTTGCCTCGAATCCGGTTTCGATTTCCGGCGGGGCCTGGTTGAGATCATGATAGGCGATCGTGGCAAGGAATCCGCGGGCCATGCGGGCGACTTCCTGGCCGATCTTGCCAAAGCCGACGATGCCTACCTGCTTCTCGCGGATCTCACGCATCGATAATCCGTGAGCATGGCCGAGCCACTCGCCGTCCTGGAGCGCGGCGTGGTGGAGCGGCAGCTTCTTGTAGACTGCGAGCATCAGCATGATGGCGGTTTCGGCGACCGGTGGCGCATTGGCACCGCCATTATTGGCAACAGGAACTCCCTTGGTCGCGAGCGCGTCAACATCGATGCGGTCGAATCCGGCGCTGAGCAGCTGGATGACGCCGATGCCGTCAGCGATATCGACATCATCAAAGGGCACGGCATAGGAAAGGACGTAATCAGCAGCGGTTACCATCTTCCGACGCTCGTCATCGGAGCAGCCGTTCTCGCAGAGATCGAAGGAAAAGCCGTTGGGAACACGTTCTCTAGCGGCCTCGATAATGGGATCCGGCACGTGGGATGCGGAGTAGAAAAAGACGATTTTTTTATCTGCCATAAGCGGAGTTCCTTGGCGTAGGGTTGTGGCGTAGGGTTGTAGCGTGGCGATTGCGTCGTGGCTGCCTCTATATCTGGATGGCAAACGCATGATGGCCAGCGGTGGCAGCGTCAGCGCCGGCAGGGATCCGGCGCCGGCAGGGATCCGGCGCCGGCAGTTGTCCGGTGCGGCGGGCCCGCTACAATAATTACAGGATTTGCAGCGGCCGGGAGGAGTTAGACTATGAGAGCGAAAGGGGCAGCGGGGGCAACGCGGCGCCAGGCGGCGCGGCCGCCGAAAGCAAAAGCTAAAACGGCGGCTAAACGGGTGCCAAAGGCGATCGGGAAAACCGCCGCCAAAACGACCGCCAAAACCACCTATAGGGGTGGCGCCACGCGTGCGCGCAACCTCGCCGGATCTCGCAGAGAGAAAGCCTTCAAGACCATCACGACGCAACCCCTGACGCCGGTGATCGGATCCGAGGTCATCGGGCTCGATCTCACCGCGCCGCTCAAACCCGGCCAGGGCAAGGATCTGTCGCAATCTCTCGCCGAGCGCAACGTCCTGGTGTTTCGCGATCAGCCCGCGCTTACGCCCGACCAGCAGATAGATTTTGCGCGAACGTTTGGCGATCTGCATATCCATCCGGCAGCACCGCATCTCGAGGGACGACCGGAAATCTTCATCATCCACACCACAAAAGACTCCCAGGTCGCCAACGGCAACACCTGGCATACGGATGTCTCCTGCGACGTCGAGCCGCCGATGGCGACGATGCTTCAGCTTCATATCCTGCCGAAATCAGGCGGTGACACCCTGTTTTCCAGCATGTACGCCGCCTGGGATGCCTTGTCGGAGCCGATGCAGGCGTTCCTGTCGAAACTCACGGCGGTGCATGAATCCGAACACATCTACCGTGGTCGCTACACCGACCGCGGCGTGGATGACAGCGACAAAACCTATCCTTCGGCCGAGCATCCGGTGGTTCGCACTCATCCGGTCTCGGGCCGCCAGGCACTCTATGTCAACAGAAGCTTCACCACGCGCATCCGCGGCCTACCGCGCGCGGAAAGCGACGCCGTGCTCCGGTTCCTGTTCGGCCATATGGAACAGCCGGAATTCCAGGTGCGCGTACGCTGGGAGCCAAACACGATCGTGCTCTGGGATAATCGCTGTTCTCAGCATTACGCGATGTGGGATTACTGGCCCGAGGAGCGCAGGGGACAGCGGGTGACGATAAAAGGGGACCGGCCCTTCTTCCGGGCGGGATGAGGATGGCTCTTTCGGTCGCAACCCCGGCTGTAATCCCGATGACAGTCCTGGCAGCCCTCCGGGTCGTGCAGATGGGATCGCGGGAATGAGCTGGCGCATCGGCGTCGACATTGGCGGCACTTTCACCGATGTGGCCGTCGTCGACGAAGAAAGCGGCAGCATCGGTGCCGTGAAAGTGCCGACGACGCCGCGCGATTTCGGTGAGGGGGTTGTCGCCGCGCTCAACACGGCCATAGCCCGCCACGATATCGATGCCAGGGCGGTCGGTTTCCTCTCGCATGCGACCACCGTCGTCACCAACGCGTTGTTGGAGGAGAAGGGCGCCGATATCGCCCTGCTGACGACCCGCGGCTTTCGCGACATCCTCGAGCTCAGGCGCTCGGCGCGCGGGGATCTTTATGATCTGTTTCAGGATCCGCCCTCGGTGCTCGTGCCGCGCTACCGGCGCCTTGAGATCACCGAGCGGCTCGACGCTCAGGGCGAAGTGGTCACACCGCTGATTGAAGAAGAGATCGACGACATTGTCGCGTTTCTGCGCGCACAGAAGGTTCAGGCGGTTGCGGTCTCATTGCTTTATTCCTTTCTCAATGACGCCCATGAGCGGGTGATCGGCGAGCGCCTGCGGGCCGGGCTACCCGGCGTTTTGGTTTTTCTCTCGAGCGAGGTGCTACCGGAGATCAGGGAGTTCGAGCGCACCAGCACCACGGCCGTCTGCGCCTATGTTGGTCCGATTCTCGAATCCTACCTTCGGCGGCTCGAGAAGGCTTCTTCCGGGATGGGCCTGCCGCCGCTCCATGTCATGGGATCCTCCGGCGGCGTGTTCTCCGTTGCCGAGGGGCTGAAAATGCCGGCGATGGCGGTCGAATCCGGTCCGGCCGCAGGGGTGATCGCAGCCCAGCTGATCGGCCGCCAGCTTGGTATCGGCGATCTCATTTCCTTCGACATGGGCGGCACCACCGCCAAGGCCAGCTTGATCGAGAACGGCACGGTCGAGACCACGGCCGAATACGAGGTTGGCAGCGGCGCCAATGTCAGCCGCTGGCTGCACGGCACCGGCCATCCAATCCGGGTGCCGGTAATCGACCTTGCCGAGGTAAGCGCCGGCGGTGGCAGCATCGCCTGGATCGACCCGGGCGGCGCGCTCCGGGTCGGCCCTCGCAGCGCCGGCGCCGAGCCGGGGCCTGTCTGTTATGGGCAGGGTGGGGTTGAGCCGACGGTCACCGATTGCGATCTACTGCTCGGTTATCTCGATCCCGATGCGCTTCTCGGCGGGGATCTGGAGATTGATTACACTGCGGCGGAGCGGGCGGTCACCGAACGCATCGCCGAGCCGCTTGGCCTCGATGTCATGGAGGCCGCCGCCGGAGTCATCGAAGTGGTCAATGCGAGTATGGCGGAAGCCTTGCGGATTGTTTCCGTTGAACGCGGCCATGACGCAAGGGAGTTCTCGATGGTTGCCTTTGGTGGCGCCGGGCCTGTGCACGCGGCCGCGCTTGCGGCCGAGCTTGAGATCCCGCGGGTCATCGTGCCGCCCGCTCCGGGCGCGTTCTCGGCCCTCGGCCTGGTGGCAACCGACTTCCGGCGGGATTACGGGAGAACTTTCTTCACCACCGCCGATGCCGCCGACCTCAAGGCGATGGACAGCATTTTTGAAACGATGGAGGCGGACGCAAAAGCGATGCTCGGCGAAGCCGGGATCGCGGTCTCGGCGCAGGATCTGCAGCGCACCATCGATTGTCGTTATGTGCGCCAGGCCTACGAGCTGAATGTGTCGCTCGAAGCCGGCAAGGTGACGCGAAAGAAACTGAGTGCCCTGGAAGCTGCGTTTCATGCCAGGCATAAGGCCACCTACGGCCATGAGAGCCCAGATGAGGCGGTGCAGCTGGTCAATCTGCGGCTCGTTGCGACCGGCCGACTGGCCGCGCTCGATTTGCGTCGGCAGACCGGCAACAACGGCGTTGCGATCGGTGAACGCAAGGCGTATTTCCGCGGCCATGGGAGCATAACCGTCCCGGTCATCGACCGCGACGGGCTGGCGGCGGAAACCGCTCTCGACGGACCGGTTATTATCTCGGCGCCGGATACCACGATCCTGGCGCCGCCGGGGACGCGGGCCCAGGTTGATGCCCGCGGATTCATCATCATCGAGGTGAACGGAAATGGATGACGTCGTAGGCAAGCGCCCGGTGAAGAAGGTTGGCAACACCAACGTCGCCATAACCACGGGCAGAACAGATTCGGCCAAAAAAGAACTGGCAAAAAAGAACCACGTGAAGACGGATCCGGCGACCTTCCAGGTGGTGAAGAACGCGATCTACGCGGCCGCCGAGGAAATGAAGGTAGTGCTCGCCAAGACGGCCTATTCGCCGCTCCTCAAGGTCGCGGGCGATTATTCCTGCGGTATTTTTGATGCTGCCGGGGAGATGGTGGCGCAGGGCCCGGATCTGCCGATTCATCTCGGCTCTATGCCCGATGCGGTGAAGGCGGTGATCACTGCCCATGCGGACGTCACCGAGGGCGATGTGTTCATCCACAACGATCCGTATTTCGGCGGCTCGCATCTGCCGGATGTGAACGTGGTCACGCCGGTTTTCCAGGGAAATGTGCTGATCGCCTATGCCTGCGTCCGGGCGCACTGGCCCGACATTGGCAGCAATACGCCGGGCAGCTACGGTGCGGCAACCGAGATTTACGGCGAGGGCCTGCGCCTGCCGCCGGTGCGGCTGATCCATGCGGGGATCCCTAACGCCGGTCTCGAGGACGTCATCTTTGCCAATGTGCGCACGCCCGAGGAACGCCGCGGCGATCTCAGGGCCCAGATTGCGGCCAACGCCCGCGCCTGTCGCCGGCTCTCGGAACTCGCCGGCAAATACGGTCGGGAAAACCTGTGCCGGATGATGGCCGAGATCATGGACTATTCCGAGACCATGATGCGCACACTGCTGAACGGCATGCCCGACGGCACCGGCAGCTTCGAGGATTTCTGCGACGGCGATGGCGTGCCCGACGGGCCGGATGGCGAAGACGCGACGATCAAGATCTGCATCAAGGTCAAGAAGAAGGGCGACACACTCCATGTCGATTTCGCCGGTTCCGATGGCCAGGTTGCAGGGCCGATGAACGCACCGCTGTCGGTAACGGCATCCGGTGTGTTCGCGGCGGTGAAGACGGTGGTCGATCCCACGGGATTGGTGCCGCCAAATTCGGGATGCTGGCGACCGGTTCATGTTTCCGCACCCCAAGGGTCAGTGGTCAACTGTGTGTCGCCGGCACCGGTTGTCTACGCTAATCACGAGATGTCGCACCGGGTCTGCGACATGTTTTACGGTGCCTTTTTCCAGATCGCTCCTGACAACGTCATGGCGTGCTCCCAGGGCACCTCGGCAATTCTGACGATGGGCGGTGTCGATGACCGGACCGGGGGACGCTATGTTAGCTACGAAACCCTGAAGGGCGGTTTCGGTGCGCGGCCGACAAAGGACGGTATCAACGGCCTGTCCGCGGGCATTTCCAACACGATGAACACACCGATCGAAATTCTGGAGATGAGCTTCCCGATGCGCGTGGAGTGCTATGAGTTGCTTGCCGATACGGGTGGTGCCGGAAAATACCGCGGTGGCCTGGCCGCACGGCGAACCTGGCGTATGCTTGGACCCGTCGGGCAGGCGAGCGTCTGCTGCGAGCGCACCAAATCGGCGCCTTTTGGGCTGTCGGGCGGTAAACCCGGGACGGTTGCCCATATCCGCTTCATCGACACCGATGGCAGCGAGAAGGTCCTTAACAGCAAGGGCGCGTTCACGGTTCCAAAGGGTGCGGTGGTGCGCTACGACGCGCCGGGCGCCGGCGGTTTCGGGGCGCCGGAAGACCGCGATCCGGAACAGCTGCGCGAAGACATCCGCAATGGCTATGTCACGCCCGAGGGCGCGAAGCGGGATTACGGCTTCGATCCCGGGAAATCATAAAGTGGCAGGAAAAACCGAAACGGTCGAAGGGGCCGGCATCGATTCCGGCGCTAACATGCTACAGCCGGGCTTCGTTTTCCCGGATACATCCTTCCTTCTGTCGCGGGAACTGCAGGCGGTAAAACTCGATTGCTGCGGTATCGATCCGGCGCTGTACGGCGATCAGGCGGATCCGACGCTACTCGGTGTCGCCACGCTCGATGCGATGCTGGCCGCCGGTATTTCGCTCCTGGGTCAGGTTCATGTTGCCCAGCGTTTTCATCTTCTGCGGCCGCTGCGTCTCGACGAGACGATCCTGGTGCAGGGCCGCGTCACGGGAACCGAGAAAACGGCTCGAGGCACAACCTATTCCTCCGCTTTCGATTATCGCGACGAAAAGGGCGAGGTTGCCGCCACGGCAACCAGGACCAGCCTGCGCCCCGATCTTGCAGCCGGAAAATCCGGGCCGGGAAGCAAGAAAGACAAACAGAGCGACAAAGAGCCGAGCGCATCAAACGATGATGCGGGATTATCGACGGTGTTCTCCCGTACGCTGGAGCCGGAGAAGGTTGCGCGCTACAGCGGCGATGCCGGCAATCTCATTCATTCGGATCCCGATGTGGCGCGCGAACACGGGTTTCACGCCCCGATCGCCGCCGGGCTGATCGGTGTGCATCTGTTCACCGAGGCGCTCGCGCGACGCAGTTGCGAGATTTACGACATCGACATCCGGTTCCGGCGTCCGATGTTCTGGGATGAGACCCTGGATCTCGAGGCACGCGAAGAAGAGGGCCGGATCACTGCGATGCGGATCATCAATGCAACGGGTCGGCCCGCGGTTTCCGCAGTACTTCATGCCACCGAATGACATGAACGACACGGCGCTGGGCGGCATGCGTGTGCTTGATCTGACGCGAGTGCTCGCCGGACCTTACTCCACACTCACTCTCGGCGATCTCGGCGCCGAGGTCGTGAAAGTAGAGAACCCGGAGGGCGGCGACGATACGCGGCATTTCCAGGTGTCGCCGAAACTCGGGATCTCGACTTACTTTCTTGCGGTCAATCGCAACAAAAAAAGTGTCGCTTTGGATTTCCGGGTATTGGAAGGAAGGGAGGCTCTGCTTGATCTTGCCGAACAATCGGATGTTCTGGTCGAGAACTTCCGCTCCGGTGTGACAGAACGCGCCGGCATCGGCTATGAGGATGTCAGCGCCCGCAATCCGAAGATCGTCTATTGTTCGATCTCTGCCTATGGACGCAGCGGCCCCTTCAGCGGCAAGCCCGGTTACGACCCCATCGTCCAGGCCGAAAGCGGTTTCATGTCGCTGACCGGCGAAGTGGGCGGCGGTCCGATCCGCACGGGCATTTCGATCATCGACATCATCACCGGCATGTTTGCCTCGCAGGCAATCCTTGCGGCGCTGATCGCACGCGACCGCATTGGCCGAGGCCAACATATCGATGTACCGCTGTTCGATTCGGCGATTGGAATGTTGCTCAATGCGGGAAGCCGGTATCTCGTCGATGGCCAGATGACTGACCGGATCGGCAACAGTAACGCCGTTGCCGGTCCTGCGGGGCTTTTCGAGACGGCGGACGGACAGCTGATGCTAGCGACGAGCAACAGCCGCCTTTTTCGCGTCTTCTGCAGCGAGGTACTCGGCCGGCCGGAGATGGGAAAGGATCCACGGTTTGCCGAGAACAGCGGCCGGGTGGCAAACCGCGATGCTCTGGCCGGGGAAATCAATGCGGTTTTCAAGACCGGGAGCAAGGCCATGTGGCTCCAGAAGATGGCCGAGCACGGCATTCCGTCGGGTGAGCTCAGGGACGTTGCCGAGGCGCTTGCCTCGCCCGAGGCGAAAGCCCGCAACTTGACCGTCACCGAGACGCATCCGGAGTTCGGCGATATCCCAGGTATTCGCTCGCCGATGCATCTTTCAGAAACCCCGGTGCGCAAGCCTATGGCGGCACCGTCTCTTGGCGCCCATACCGAAGTCGTCCTGCGCGAAGTTGCCGGTTATGACGAGACGCGCATCGCGGCCCTCCGGCAAGCCGGTGCGATCCCGGCATAGGCCGGAGGCGGAACGACAGTCGGGCAGGGAAGCAAGGTTAGGGACGATGACCAGGATTCTCCTGCTGCAGGGCGCCAATATGGAGTGGCTGGGCCGACGTCAGCCGGAACTCTACGGTACCGTGCCGGCAAGTGAGCTCGATGCGATGATGCGGGATTTGGCGCGCGAGCGCGGTGTCGATCTCGAGATCGTCTACACCAACTATGAGGGCGAGGCGATTTCCCGTCTCTATGAGGCGGTGCGGGATGGTGTCGACGGGTTATTGATGAATCCGGCCGGCTTCATCTATGCAGGTGCTGCTCTCCGGGATTGTCTCTTCGGGATCGGCAACGACCTTCCCTATGTGGAGGTGCACATCACCAATCTCGAGCGACGGGGGTCGATCTCGATGACCGCACCGGCTGCTGATGGATACATTGCCGGCTTCGGTCTGATGTCCTACGCGGTCGGCTTTGACGGGCTTCTGCGGCTCATCGAAACTCGCAAAAAAGCCTCCGTTTGAAATCAATCTTTAGCTGTTGCGCCAGACTGTCTGCAGGCGATTATCGCGCCCGCAGCCGTAGCGGTAGAACTTATAGGCGAGCGGCTTCTTCATGTGGTAGTTCTGGTGGTACTCCTCGGCGGGGTAGAACTCCGCACGGGGCAAGATGCGCGTCACGATGGTCCGGCCGAAGCCTTTCTCGTGCCCGGTTTTCGTTGCTTCGGCGAGTTCCCGCTCGGCATCGTCACCGACAAAGATCGCCGCCCGGTAACTTCCTCCCTTGTCGCAAAACTGCCCGCGATCATCGAAGGGATCGACATTGCGCCAGTAGACCTTGAGCAGGCCGGCATAGTCGATCTTTTCTGAATCGTAAGCCACCTTCACGGCTTCCAGATGCGTGGTTTTGCCCTGGGCAACGTCCTCGTAGGTTGGTGACGGCTCAGTGCCGCCCGTATAGCCGGAGGTCGTTTCCAGCACACCGTCGACCTTGTCGAAATCAGCCTCCGTACACCAGAAACAGCCGGCGGCGAACACCGCAGTTTTTATTTCTGCCATGGCGGGCTGGATAACCAGCACTGCAAGCAATGCCGCGAGTGGAATCGCTTTTTGCATCGTTGCACGTACCGTCATTTGTTCCTGTCCTCAGTTTCGTCGTCATCAAGGCGCTTGAGCGCATAGCCGCCCGGGGCGTTCTCGATCACCGCCAGCCCGTCACCGGGCGTGCGGGCGGGAACGGTCTCGTTGTCGAAGGCTGCGAGCCAGTCATGCCAGATCGGCCACCAGGATCCATCCTCCTTGGTGGCGCCGGCACGCCATTGATCGGGATCCGCGGGCAGTTCGGTATTGGTCCAGTAGCCATACTTGTTGGCTTTCGGCGGATTGATGATACCGGCGATATGCCCTGAGTCGGCAAGCAGGAAATGACAGTCACCCTTGTAAGCCTGGGTTGCCTGGTAGACGGATTTCCAGGGTGCGATGTGATCCGCATCTGCGCCAATGATGAAGCTTGGCACATCGATTCGGTGCACATCGATCGGCACGTCCGCCAGGGTCAGGCCGCCGGGTTCAATGAGCCGGTTCTCGTGATACATCTTGCGGATATAGAAGCTGTGCATGGCTGCCGGCATGCGCGTGGAATCGGAATTCCAGTAGAGCAGATCGTAGGGAATCGGATCCCGGCCCATCAGGTAGTTGTTAATGACGAAGGACCAGATTAGCTCGTTGGCCCGGAGCATGTTGAAGACTGTCGACATCTCACGGCCATCGAGATAGCCGTGTTCGTCCATGATGTCGTCGAGATGCTCTATCTGCTCCTCGTCGATGAAGACGCCAAGATCGCCCGGCTCGCTGAAATCGACCATGCTGGTGAAGTAGGTCGCGGAGATGGCCCGGTCGTCGCCCTGGGCCTTGAGCCAGGCGAGAGTGGCGGCGAGCAGGGTGCCGCCGAGACAGTAGCCGACCATGTGCACCCGGGATTCATCCGTGGCACGGGCAATTGCGTCCATTGCCGCCAGCGGACCCTCGAGCAGGTAGTCGTCGAAGGTTTTCTCGGCAAGCACGCTATCCGGGTTGACCCAGGAGATGCAGAACACGGTATGGCCCTGGTCGATGGCCCAGCGGATGAAGGAGTTTTCCGGGCTCAGATCGAGGATGTAGTACTTGTTGATCCAGGGGGGGATGATCAGAAGCGGGGTACGGGCGACCTCCTCGGTGGCGGGCGCGTACTGGATCAGCTGCATCAGATCGTTCTGGAAGACGACCTTGCCGGAGGTGACGGCAATGTTCTCGCCAAGCGCGAAGGCATCGTCGTCGACCATCTGGATTTTCAGCCGGCCCTTGCCGCGCTTAAGGTCGTCGAGCAGGTTCTCAAGGCCCCTGACCAAGCTCTTTCCCTCGGTGCGGCGTATTTCCTCGAGGGCTTGCGGGTTGGTGAGAAGGAAGTTCGTGGGTGCCATCGCGTCAACAAGCTGGCGGGTATAGAAATCAACCTTCTCGGCGGTTTTTTTATCGAGCCCCTCGACCTCGCTCACCGTGCCCTGAATCCAGCGGGCGGTCAGCAGGTAGGACTGCTTGATGAAATCGAAGAGTGGATCTTCCCGCCATTTTTCATGGCGGAAGCGAAAATCCTTTGCGCCCGGATCGGTAGGAGAGGAATCGCCGGTCGCATCGCCGGCTGCACCGCCATCTGCATCGACGACGTCCGTCCCGCCGCCGGTGAAACGCTGGGTGGTTTGCTGACAGAGTGTCGTGTAGTCGCGCCAGAATGCGGTTTGCGCTTCGATCAACTTCGCCGGATCGGCCATCATCTGCTGGGCAAGGACGCCGAAAGCCCTGGCAACGTTGAGCGGGTCGACCACGCCGGGAGATTGATTGCGGGCCATTTCACCGGCAACCTGCCATCCTTTCTCGACGAGATCGGTCATGCTTTTTGCATATTCGGCCGGGCTGGGTATTTGCGGGGAAGTGCCGCCTGGGGAATCCTCGCCTGAGGAATCGCCGCCTGAAGAATCGCCGCCTGAAGAATCGCCGCCTGAAGAATCGCCTCTGGGAGAAACGCTCATGAATGTCCTGCAATGCTATACTGAAGCTAGGTTGCAGGGAGGCCGGGGCATCGTCTGCAATCCGCTAGTAGGTAATCTCGGGAATGGCCAAGCGCAAGCATGAAGCGCATAACCGTACGGGCGGAAAACGGGCGTAATCTGGACAGGCCGGGGCCGATATGACATTGAAAGGCGCCTCCGGGTTCTAGAGCGGGGCGGGCACTACGGCGACGGGTGGACGGTTTTGCTAACAATGGCCGGCTTTACTGACATGGCCGGTTTTATTGACGCTGGCCGGAGTCGAGGCTGGGGCCGGCGTCAGTACCGCTTGCTTGCGGCTGCAGGGCTGGTGGCGATGCTTGCCGGCTGTGAGGCGATACGCGAGGCCGGCAGCCATTTTGATAACGCCACTCGTGAGACGCCTTTCCCCGAAGCGGCTCTTAAAACGGGCGACGATGCTGCGGCATCGGGCCCCTGGCCGGCTCAGAATTTCGACGCGGTACCGGCGCGGCCGCCGCGACCGTTATCCCGGGAAGAGAGCGAGCGGATGATCGAAAAACTTGCGAATGACGCGGCGCAGGCTCGCCGCGCCGATGCCGAGATGCGAAAGTCGGGTCAGTGACCGAAGGTTTTTATCGGGGCCGGCGCGAGGTTCTCATCGATGGGCTGGCCACTGGGAGTCGGGAAATCCCGAACCCTGCGGCGACGATATTTGCATGGGCGCCCTTGCCGCCGGCCTTTGAGGCGATGGGGTCGCCAGCTTTCTCCAAGCTTTTGCTCCAGGAGGCCGGGGTAGCGGTGTCACCGAGCATAGGCTTTGGCGGACACGAGGAGGGCCATGTGCGCATTGCGCTGATGGAGAACACCCAACGGATCCGGCAGGCCGCGCGAAACATGAAAGCCTTTCTTGCCGACGGATCCTGCAAGACTGTGGTCGCCGACAAGGCTGTCGACAAGGTTGCCAGCAGGGCTGCCAGCAAGGCCGCGAGCAAGGCCGACGGAGCGCGGGCGGCATGACGGCGCCGCTCGGCATCGCCATTGCCGGCCTTGGCACCGTCGGTGCGGGAACGGCACGGTTGTTGCAGACCCATGCGGATCTTCTCGCTCGTCGCTGCAGTCGGCGCCTCGAATTGCGCGCGGTTTCGGCGCGCGACAAGAGCCGGAACCGCGGTATTGATCTCGCGGATGTGGCGTGGTTCGACGATCCGGTGCAAATGGCCACCGAGGCGAAGGTCGATATTGTCGTCGAATTGATCGGCGGGGCCGAGGGGATTGCACGGGATCTTTGCATGGCGGCCCTTGATGCCGGTCGCGATGTGGTAACCGCCAACAAGGCGCTGCTTGCTTATTCGGGTGTAGCGCTTGCCGCGGCTGCGGAAAAGCGTGGCGTTACCTTGGCTTACGAAGCTTCCGTGGCGGGCGGGATTCCGGTAGTGAAGACCTTGCGCGACGGGCTTGCAGGCAACAGCATCGATGCGTTGTACGGGATCCTGAACGGAACCTGCAATTTCATCCTGAGTGTGATGCGGAGCAGCGGCCGGAGTTTTGAAGAGGCGCTGGCCGAGGCCCAAACCCTGGGATACGCGGAGGCGGATCCGGGGTTTGATATCGGCGGGCACGATACGGCGCATAAACTCGCGATTCTTGCCTGCCTCGCCTTCGGCACGGAGATCGACCATGCGGGGATTCATGTTGAGGGCATCACCCGCATCGCCGCTGACGACATCGCCTATGCCGAGGAGCTTGGCTATCGCATCAAGCTGCTTGGCATTGCCGAAAACCTGGAAAACGGTATTCGCCAGCGCGTCCATCCGGCCCTGGTTTCGGCGGATGCGCCGATGGCTGCGGTCGAAGGCGCATTCAATGCCGTGATAACGCAGGGCGATTTCGTCGGTACCACGGTGCTTGAAGGGCAGGGCGCGGGAGCCGGGCCGACGGCTTCGGCTGTCGTCGCCGATATTGTCGATATCGCCTGTGGCCTGCGCCGTCCGGTCTTCGGCCTGCCGGCGGAAACACTTGAAAAGAGTCGATCGCTGGCAATGGAGGATCACCGGGGCGCCTATTATGTGCGCTTGATGGTGGTCGACAGGCCGGGGATTTTCGCCGAGATCGCAACAGCGCTCGCAGACTGCGAGATCTCCCTCCAGTCGGTGATCCAAAGAGGGCGTTCAGAAACAGAGGCGGTGCCCGTCGTTCTGACCACCCATCAAACCTCGGAAGCGGCGATGCAGCGGGTGCTGGACGCCTTCACCGCGATGGACGACGTGCGCGAGCCACCGGTCATGATCCGCATTGAAGGCATGGCCGAGGAGGCATGACTTAACATGTGTGACCTAAGCGGTATGACCGGAATAGGATCTGCCTTGCCGGGGGTGGCAGGGTCGGTAATGGCGGACAGATAGTTGAGTGCGGCAATTCAGAACTGAATTTCAGGACCAAAGGCATCGGTGGCGGGGAAAGATGGCTGACAATATCGACTTTGCGGATCGCAATCTGGCGCTTGAAGCGGTCCGCGTCACCGAGGCGGCGGCACTGGCGGCCTCGCGCTGGATGGGGCGGGGCGACGAGAAAGCGGCCGACCAGGCGGCGGTCGACGCCATGCGCCAGGCTCTGAACTCCCTCGACATCGACGGCACCGTGGTGATCGGCGAAGGCGAGCGCGACGAGGCGCCGATGCTCTATATCGGCGAGACCGTCGGCACCGGCGATGGCCCCAAGATCGATATTGCGCTCGATCCCCTCGAAGGTACGACGATCACCGCCAAGGGCGGCGGGAATGCGCTGACGGTCATTGCGCTCGCCGAACAGGACGGCTGTCTGAACGCACCCGATGTCTACATGGAAAAGATCGCTGTCGGCGGTAATCTCCCCGACGGCGTCGTCGACCTTGATGCCTTGCCGGCGGACAACCTCAAGAGCCTGGCCGAGGCCAAGAACAAAAATCTGAGCGATATCGTAGTCTGTATCCTCGACAGGCCGCGCCACGCCGAACTGATTACCGCTGTGCGGGAGGCGGGCGCGCGGATTCTGTTGATTTCGGACGGCGATGTCTCCGGCGTCATTGCAACCGCAAACCCCGATAGTGGCATCGATATCTATCTTGGCAGTGGGGGGGCACCCGAGGGTGTGCTTGCGGCGGCTGCTCTGCGGTGCATTGGTGGCCAGTTCGAAGGCCGACTTCTGTTCCGCAACGACGAGGAGAAGATACGCGCCAGCCGCTGCGGGATTACCGATTTTGACCGCAAATATGGCTTGTACGATCTCGCCGGCGGCGAAGTGATGTTTGCTGCAACCGGCGTGACCGATGGCTCGATGCTGCGCGGAGTCCGGTTCTTCGCCGACAGCGCCACGACCCAGTCGATGGTAATGCGCTCGCGCAGCGGAACAGTCCGGATGATTGAGGCGACGCACAATTTCGACCGCAAGCGCCCGGGTTTCCTGGCGAGCTGATTCGTGGGCAGGCGGATCGTGGCGGCGTGATGGAAAAGAGCGAAACAGCATTGTTCGACGTTGAACAATCGCTGTGTGGACGGTTCTGGGAAGCGGCGGAGATTGACGACAAGCTCGGCCGGGCCCTGTGCCAAACCTTTTCCCTGCCCGCGATCGTAGGCCAAGTGCTCGCGGCGCGCGGAATTACGCCTGAAATCGGCGAGAGTTTTCTTTCTCCGACCCTGCGCGGGCTACTTCCCGACCCATCTCTTCTTGCCGACATGGACAAAGCCGCCGACAGGATCGCCGGGGCCGTGATGGCCGGCGAGACGATTGGTCTGTTCGGGGATTACGATGTCGACGGCGCGACCTCCGCTGCCGTGCTGGCCCGGTTCCTGCACGCAGCGGGCGGACAGACGATTATCCACATTCCGGACCGCCTGAAGGAAGGCTACGGCCCCAATCTCGAGGCGTTTCTCAAAATGCAGGCCAGGGGCGTTGGCCTCGTGGTAACGCTGGATTGTGGCATCACCGCGTTTGAGCCGATGGCGGGCGCAGCTGAAGCAGGGCTGGAGGTGGTCGTCGTCGATCACCACGCAGCTGAACCGCAACTCCCCGATGCGTTCGCGGTTGTCAATCCGAACCGACTGGATGACGACAGCCCCTGTGGATCCTTGGCGGCGGTCGGCGTTGCGTTCCTGGTGGTCGTCGCCGTCAACAGGCGTTTGCGCCTAGATGGGTGGTACGAGCGGAAGGAAAGCAAGATCACCGAGCCCGACCTGCTGTCGCTGCTTGATCTCGTGGCTCTTGGCACGGTTTGCGATGTTGTGCCGCTGGTCGATCTGAACAGGGCGTTCGTGACCCAGGGTATCAAGGTCATGGATCAGGGGAACAACGCCGGTCTGCGGGCGCTGGCCGCGGTTGCCGGAATATCAGGGCCTCCGGGGGTGTATCATGCGGGCTTTGTTCTCGGGCCCAGGATCAATGCGGGTGGGCGCGTCGGCGATGCTTCGCTCGGCACCCGCCTTCTCCTGACCGAGGATTACGACGAGGCTATGGCCATCGCCAGCCGCCTCGAGAAACACAACCAGGAACGCCGCGATCTGGAAGACAGGTGCTTCGCCGAGGCCGTGAGTCAGGTCGAGGGGATGGGCGATGACTATGCCAGGGATGGCTATGTCTATGTGAGCAGTGTCGACTGGCATCCCGGCGTGATCGGTATCGTGGCGAGCCGCCTGAGGGAACGCTACGGCGTTCCCGCCTGTGTCGTCTCCGAGGCCGGGGATGTCGGCAAGGGGTCGGGACGGTCGATTGCCGGAGTCGATCTCGGCGCTGCGGTCATCGCCGCGCGGCAATCAGGGCTTCTGGTCAACGGCGGCGGCCACAGCATGGCGGCCGGTTTTACGGTAGCCAAGGACCAGGAACCGGCGTTCCAGGCGTTTCTGACCGAGCGTCTTGCCGAAGGAACCGCGGAAGCCCGTGTTCAGGGGAGATCCTTGCGCATCGACGGGGTGCTCGATCCGGGCGGTGTCACTACCGGGTTTGCGCGCCATCTCGAGCGTCTCGGGCCGTTCGGTTCCGGCAACCGCGAGCCGGTCTTCGTCCTCCCGGCTGTTCCGGTTGCGCATGCCCGTCTCGTTGGCAGGAACAATGAGCATGTGAGTTGCCGGGTCGGTGGCGCAGGCCGGCGCACGGTGCAGGTCATCGCGTTCCGAAGCGCGAGCCTCGATCACGGGCGTGCCCTTTCTGAATTGGCCGGATCAGGCACTCCGCTGCATATCGCCGGCCATGTGCGCATATCCGAATGGATGGGGCAGACGCGGGTTCAACTCTCGGTTGTCGACGTTGCCCGCGTCGAGAACAGCCGTGGTAACCACAGCCAAGGCAATCAGAGTAGCCAGGGCTGACGGGAAACGACGAAAACCTAAAACCTGGCGGCCAGGCTATATGGCGGTCTCGGCCGCCGCCGCGCGGCCGGCCAGTCGCCCGGAGACGAGCGCCCAGCCGATGTGATGACCGTGCCCGTTCAGCACAACCCCGCCCTGGCCCGCGGATCCGGCGGCAAACAGTCCGAGAATGGGGCTCCCGCCCTCATCAAGCACCTCCATGCGCGTCGAGACGCCGAGGCCGCCATCGGTGAAGACAATGAAATGGGTCAATGGCCCGAGGGCATAAAAAGGCGCCCGCAGGGCAGGGACTGGCTCGTTGCGGCCGTCGGCAGAAGGGGCTGCCTGCTGGGCAAAGGATGCGGCAAAGGTTTCGGGCTCCATGCCGAGGGTTTTGGCCATCTGCTCCGGCGATGCAGCTGTCGTGATGACGTCCGGGCGCATGCGTAGATAATCATCGAGATAGGCATAGGCAGTGCCGGGGAAGGTCGAGATAAAGCCTGGCCAGGAACGAAAATTAACCCCGATATTTTCATCAAAAACAATGTAGTAACACGTATTACTCCCTCTTTGGTTGAGGGCAGATATACCCGGATCGGCAATGCGGCCGGTCTCGTCGACCAAGAGCGCGCCGGCCTTGATCAACCCCGGCGAGGGGGACAGGAAACTGGTCAGGAACCGGGCCATGATGTGCCGGACGATAGGGCCGGGGAGGTGCCTGAAGGCAAAGCGGCCGAGTTTCAGGAGCGGCGGCCAGGGCGGCATCCGGCTTGCCCAGAAAGAGTTTGGCGGCGGCGGGAACCGGAGTTGTGGCCGCCAGACCAGATCAGCGTTGCGCATGGTTGCCCCCTGCTGCATTCCCAGAACGTGCCCATCTCCGGTGCTGAGCGGGTTGACGGCGGCAACGGGGGCTTCTTCGGGTGCAAGGTAGCGTTGTTTGAGGGCGGTTCCGCTGCTGAAATCACCGGTTGCCAACACCACGCCCTTGCGGGCGCGGATTTCGCGAGGAGGCCTGCTCAAACCGCTCCCGCCCATACCGCTCCTGTCCAGATTGCTCCCGTTCGGGTCGCGCTCGTCCAGCTCCTCGAGCGGCAGGTCGGCGGGGACGCCGATATGAGCGAAAAGCCCGGATATCCTGCCGTTTTCTGATATCAGCCGGCTTGCGCGCGTGTTGGTCAGGATGAGCACCTTCCGTTTTGCTGCAGCATAGGCAAGACGGCGTGTATAGGCGCCCGAGTTCGGCAGGATAAGATGCATTCGCGGGACGCGATGATGCGGCGGTTCCTCGAAGGGCCCATGGAAGACGAGGCCGTGATCCAGGAGCCAGTCGAACACAGCGGAAATATTGTCGACATAAAGGCGACGCAGCTCCAGGTTATCCCTTTCAGCAAGGGCGCCAGCAAGCTTGCCCATGTCCTCGAAATGGGCATCCGGGTTGTCCTCGATACCGATCGCCTTCTGGAAGGGCGACCGGTTTACCGAAATAGACCCGACCGAAAGACTCGTTGTACCGCCGGGATGGGCCGCCTTCTCGAGCAGGATGACGCTGCTCCCGGCCTCGGCTGCGCTCAAAGCTGCGGCCATCCCGGACGCGCCGCCGCCGACAACGACGACGTCCGCTTCCAGCGCCTGTTCTGGGGAAATCGCCGGGCCAGGCTCGGCCTGGCCGAATTCTGTTGAGTTCTGTGCTGTCATCCGTCGCTTGCGCCAACCGCTTTCAATGGTCATATAGATAGAGAGTGAACAAGAGAGGGAAACCGGAAGCCGGGAAAGGCAAAGCCAGGATTGGAGGGGGTGGCGTCGGTGAAAAACCGGGTTGCCTGGCAAGCCAGGTGGCGACATTATCCCCGGCTCGTTTCTGGCTCGCCCACGACCCCATCGTCTAGTCAGGTCTAGGACGCGACCCTTTCAAGGTTGAAACACGGGTTCAAATCCCGTTGGGGTCACCATTTCCGGTTGGAGGAAACGGACAATGCAGGTGCAGAAGGCGATCGAAACCAAGCTGAGCGCGGCGTTTCCGGCCGCGCATCTCGATGTCGTCAACGAGAGCAGCATGCATAACGTGCCGCCGGGATCCGAATCCCACTTCAAGGTCGTTCTCGTCTCGGAAGCCTTCGAGGGGCAGACGCGGGTAGGGCGCCACCGTACGGTCAATGCCCTTCTGGCCGAGGAGCTGGAAGGTCCGGTCCACGCATTATCGTTGGAGACGCTGACGCTCGAGGAGTGGGGTGCGCGCGGTAACCGCGCCATGGAATCACCCGAGTGCCTCGGAGGTGGCAAGCGATAAGATTCCGGGCGAGGGCGCCTGCAACACCCAGAGCACCCGCAACACCTAGATCCATCGCCGCCGACCCGCGGCGAAACGATTCCGCGCTGTCTTCCGACGTAGCCGGTAAACCCACTGCTTTCGGAGGAGCGTCATGTTAGGCCAGTGCAAGCGCTGGGTTATCGATAACTATCGCTTCTTCGTTCTGATCAGCTCGCTTCTGATGTTGCTGATCGGAAGCGGCGCGATGTTCCTTATCGCGGTAACCCTGAAGGCGGTCGTGACCGATTTCGGCTGGCCTCGCAGCGTACCGTCCCTTGCCTATGCGGCGATGTTCATGGGATCCGGGATTGGCGGCATCTTCATGGGACATCTCCTCGATCGTACCAGCATCGGCTATCCGGCGATGATCGGAGCGGTAATGCTTGGTCTCGGGGCTATCGTCGTCAGCGGCATGGAGAGTAGCACCGAGTTTTTACTCGCCTACGGGGTGATGATCGGTTTTCTCGGGATGTCGACCCTGTTCGCGCCACTGACTGCCAACATCGTGGGCCTGTTTGAGCGCCGGCGCGGTTTTGCCGCCGGGGTCATTGGCGCCGGCCAGACCATTTCGGGCGTAGTCTGGCCGCCGATCGCGCGATATTTTGTGGACACGGCGGGATGGCGACAGACCTACTGGCTGTTCGGGATATTCGCACTCTGCACCATGCTCCCGCTCAGTGCGATTTTGTTCGGGCAACACCGGATCATCGGCGCAGCGTCCGCCAACAGGGCAGGGCCGCTGCCTGTCACCACGGGTGCTTCAGAGTTGACGCGACCGTTGCCGGATGCGGTCTGGATGATCTGTCTGAGCGTTGCCATCGTCGGATGCTGCATCGCGATGTCGATGCCGCTGGCGCATCTGATCGCGAATGTCACCGATATCGGTCATCCGGCGGCCCGGGCAGCGGAAATGCTGGCCCTGGCCCTGCTTGCGGCTACCGTCTCGCGGCTCGTGCTCATCGGTCCGCTCGTCGAACGCTGGGGCAGTCTGCGGGCGCTGTTTGTGTTCTGCCTCGCCCAGGCCCTGACCGTTGGTGCTTTCGGGACAGTGTCCGGGTTTTATGCACTCTATGCGCTGGCCCTGGTTTTTGGTCTCGGCTATGGGGGAATCCTGCCCCTTTATCCGGTTATCATCCGCGACTATCTGCCAGCCGAAGGATCGGGACGGCGAACGGGGATCGTCATCCTCTTCGGTGCCATCGGCATGGCGATCGGCGGCGCGCTGGGCGGTCTCTTGTTTGACCAAACTGGCAGCTACGGCGTTGCGTTCCTGGCCGCGATGCTTGCCAATCTCGGCAATCTCGCCGTCGTTGGCTGGCTGATCCTGAAGACGCCGCGTCCGCCGAAATTCGCCGAAGTATTTGCGCGCCCGGCTGTGTCCACACCCTAGAGTGTCGCCAGCCATGGAGGTTCCCAAGCCCCTAGAGGTCGCCCTCCTGCCGTAGCATCTTGACCGAGGCCCGGACAGCCTCGGCGGTTTTCGCCACATCTTCATCGCTATGTGCCGCCGAGACGGTGCCGCTGGGTTTTCCCGTTACATCGACGCCATTGACGAGCATGGCCAACCGTATCTTGCCGGCTGCCGGATGGTCACCCGAAGAAGCCATCATCCCGAACCCCTCGGCATAGCCATCGAAGGTAGCAGGATCAATTTTGCGGCCTTCGGGGTTGGTATGGATGAAGAAACCGGAATGGTCTCCATAGCAGGCCCAGGGAACTTTCTCCTCAGTAAAGACTGCGTTGATCTGCTTACGGATCTTTGCTCCCTGCTCGCTGGCTCTCTCGCAAACACCGCCAGCCTTGATCTTCTCCAACGTTGCGATGCCGGCGGCAGCGGAAAGCGGATTGGCATTATAGGTACCTTGGTGGCCGATCTTCTCGATGCCGGCCTCGGCCGTGCGCTCGAAATCGAGCAGATCGAGAATGTCGCGCCGGCCGCAGATTGCGCCGCCGGGCAAACCGCCCGCGATAATCTTGGCAAGCGAGGTCATGTCAGGCGTGATGCCATAATGCGCCTGAGCGCCGCCCGGGGTTACGCGGAAACCAGTCACCACCTCGTCGAAAATCAGCAAAGTGCCGGTTTTATTGGTTTCCTCGCGGAGCGCTGCAGCGAAAGCCTTTTCGATGGGTATCTGCCCGAAGCTCGCGCCGGTCGGCTCGAGGATGACGGCGGCGATGTCATCATGGTTGTTGAGAGTCTCGCGCATCAGGTCGATATCGCCCGGTTCGATCAGCACCACGTTCTCGATGATGCCTTCAAGGACGCCAGGCACCGGACCACGGGACCATGCTTTCTTGGCGCCGAAAGCGACATGATCCTGCCAGCCATGGAAGTGGCAGAGGAAGCGCAGCAGCTTGGGGCGCCCCGTGTAGGCGCGGGCGAGGCGAAAGGCGAGAAGGTTGGCCTCGGTACCCGAGGAGGTGAAGCGGATCTTCTCGGCGCTGGGCACCATTTCCTGGATCAGGGCGCCCCATTCGACCTCGAGTGGATGGCTGGCCCCGTAATGGGTGCCCAGTGCGAACTGGGTCTGGGTAGCTTCGACGAAGGCGGGGTGGTTGTGGCCGAGGATGAGAGCCCCGTGGCCGCCGAAATAATCGACATACTCGTTGCCGTCGATATCCCATTTGTGTGAGCCCTCGGCGCGTCGGACGTAGATGCCGTAGGGGTCTGTCTTGCGAGAATCGTGGGTGATGCCGCTCGGGAACATCTCGCGGGCTTTCGCGAACTCGGCTGCCGAACCTGTGGTTTTCTCGAGATAGGCGGCGACGATGGGTGAGTTGGTCGGTGTCGTATTCATAAATTAAAGGCTCCCAGGAACGCATCCCAATGCGTTGTGTATCCTACGAAATGCGCTCCGATGTTGGCCACGACTCGCAGTAGCGGCCGCTATTTTGCGTTATGCCAAGGCACTTCGCCACCAGCAGACATCCGGGCAACCACAACTGGCATCGATGCCGACTATGCCAAATGCTTCAGAACCAAGATCCATAGAACTAAAGCGACGATACTCAGCACGGTTGCCAGCTTGAGCATAGTATCCGTAGCACAAGTGATTCTGTCGCTCTGCTGGGCATCCAGTGCATCTATCTTGTTGTCCTGCTTATCAATCCTGGTATCCAGCTTGTCGAGCCTGGATATCAAAGATGTTGCTAGCCGTTTTATGTTGGCCTTTGTGGTTACGCATTTCAGAAATAGCGGAAAGCATCACGCCGACGATGGCATCTGTTTTTCGCCGAAGTTGCCATCCCTGCGCAATGCCCGAGAGGCCTGTCCAGTATCAAAGATTTCTAATGCCATAATCTTGCTTGCGCTTTCTTGCTGTATTGTATGCAGGCAAGTCAAACGCCCGCAGGTAGTTGGGCGGAAAAGATGCTCGCAGGGCATTATCCATCAGGCCATATTGGAAAACTCTGCCGTCATAACCGATCGTTGACATGAAATACCGGTCAGGTATTCAGGAAATTCAACGGCAGGCCGGGGCGTGGCCAATCCATGGCTGCAAGGCGGCCTTCCCAGGACAGGGTGACATAGGCTGTTTTCAGATCCTCGCCGCCAAAGCAGATGTTAGTGGCATACGGATCATCGAAGGGAACGAACTCGACCGTGCCGCCATCGGGTGACGCAACCGTGACGCCGCCCGTCATCAGGGTCGCCACGCATATGTTGCCATTGGCCTCGAGAGCGAGGGAATCGAAGCGGCGCCAGCCACCGTCACAGGTTATGAGTTGGCCGCCGTTGAGGGAGGGAGGAAAAGACTCCTTTGCAACCTCTCCTTCGCCGGTGATCGGATAGGCCCACAGCCGGGCACCCTCTGTCTCGGCGACATAGAGGGTTTTTTCGTCCGGAGACAGGCCAATGCCGTTGGCGGTCAGGAAGGGGAAAATAGCCTCTTTGATCATGCTGCCATCGGTGTGGGCATAGTAAACGCCACCGCGGTCGATCGATCGATCGTGAACCTTGCCGAGATCGGTAAACCAGAAGCCTCCATTGCGGTCGAAGACGATGTCGTTCGGTCCCTTCAGCCGCTCGCCATTGCAGGCTTCGTAGAGCACTTCGACTTCGCCGGTTTCCAGATCGACGCGCTCGATACGGCCGCTGATATAATCTTCCGCTACGCTGATCGAGCGACGCTGTCCTGTTTTTTCGATATGCCAGGCAAAACCGCCATTGTTGCAGATATAGCACTTGCCGTCGGGCCCGATAGCAGCGCCGTTCGGCCCGCCGCCGGTCTCGGCGACGATCTCCTTGCGTCCGTCAGGATGAACCCGGGTCAGAGTTCCCCGGGCGATCTCGACAAGCAGGACCGTACCATCGGGCATCGCGATGGGCCCTTCGGGGAACTGTAGTCCTTCGGTGATTATGCGCGCTTCGCTCATGGCATCTCCGGAATCTGCGATTTCAACTCTGCGCGGCCCAAGCACCACGCATCCGACCGGCGGGTCGACAGGATCAAGATGGACCGCTTGGGAAGCGTCGCAAGTTGCGCTGGGCCGGTGTAAGGCAGGAGAAGCAGTGTATATCCCTTGCAACCGTATTCTTGATGCTCTGGAGTTGAAGGCGATGCCCCAAACCGCTCGCGTCCCCGAACTTGATCCCGAACAACTGAATCCCGAACAGCGCGCCCTCTATGACAAAATTGTTTCCGGGCCACGCGGCGGGATCCGCGGACCCTTCCGCGCCCTGATCCAGTCTCCCGAGCTGGGCGATCTAGTGCAGGCTGTGGGCGGCTATCTGCGTTTCGGTGGAACCTTGCCTGGCGATTTACGCGAACTTGCCATCCTGGTCACCGCCCGGAAGCTGAAGGCGAGTTTCGAGTGGTATGCGCACGCTCCGATCGGCATTGATGCTGGCCTTGACGCCGATGCGGTCGAGGCCATTCGCATCGGAAAGGAGCCGGATTTCGGCGGCAACGAGGACGCTGCCCTAGTTTACGCCGTCGCGAGTGCCCTACACCGGGACAGCTTTCTCGATGACGCGCTCTATGAATCAGCCGTTGCACGCTTCGGTGAGTCGGTGGTGGTCGAGTTGGTCGTGTTGTGTGGTTATTACACAACCATCGGTTTTGTGTTGAACAGTTTTCAACTCATGCCGCCGCCAGGCGAGGATCCCTTCGCCTGACAGGTTCCGTTGCGCAACGAAGGTATCTTAGGCATCAGATGTGGGCGACGGTTTCCGGGCCGGCCGTAGCTTTGCCGCGTTCGACGCTCTTGACGGCGACAACGATGCCCTCGTTGGCGGGTACTGGAATGCCGAGCTCGGTGGCTTTCTCGACCACTAGCCCGTTGATGTAGTCGATCTCGGTTCGCCGACCCTTTTGCATGTCTTGTCCCATCGAGGGGCGCTGGTCGTCGTTTCGGAAGCGCAGGTTGTCGAGCAGTGTCGCCTCGACCTCTTCGAGCGCCGCGTCGTCACCCTTGCCTGCGGCCATGAGCTTTTGGGGCTCCATGCGGTAGACGGCCTCAAGCTCGTAACCGTGGGCGAGGCCAACCTCGATCGCCTCTGCGGCAAGACGGATGGCGAGGCGGCGGGTGTGGTCGTCCCTGTCATTGGCGTTGCCGCCGCGGCCGGTTGCCGCGGAGACCGGATTCCGCATTGCATTGACGACCAGTTTCGACCAACGCTCGCCCCAGAGGTTGGTGGTGACCTTCACGCTATCTATATCGGCGAGCATCGCGGCAATCTCGCGAACACGCTCGGTCTTGCGCCCGTGGGTTTCGCCAACCCGGAACACGGTGTGGCGGTCGCCGCCGAGAGGGACGTTGCGCCGGATGCGGGCGGGCTCGGTTAATTCGACGGCGATGGTACTGGCGATGCAGCCGATGGTCTTGCCCCAGCCGACGATACCAGCGATCCGCTCTTCATTGATGCCGTTCTGCAATGAGACGACAAAGCCGTCAGGTGCGAGGTACTGGCGGACCATCATTGCCGCCCATTCGCTGTCATAGGATTTGGTCGACACGAAAGCGAAATCGAAAGGCGCGGTATTCGCGACGGCCTGCAGTTCGGTCAGGTGGATGGCCTTGACGGGGACGGTAACGTTTTCCGCCTCGGTCATGCCGGTTAGGACGAGACCTTCGCCGCGCATGCGCTCGACATGCTCCGGCCAAGGGTCGATCAGGGTGACGTCGTGGCCATGGTTGGTGAGATGCCCGCCAACATACCCGCCGACCGCACCGGCACCGACGACGGCGATTCTCCGGGTCACGGGAGAACTTAGTAAGGCGTGTCGCCAGCGATGGTGATGCGATGCATCCACCGGCGCTGGTTGTAGTCGGGAACGGCGTAGTGCTGCGTGCACCGGTTGTCCCAGATCGCCATAGATCCGGGCTCCCAGCGAAAGCGGCAGGTGAACTCGGGCCGCGTCGAGTGTCCGCGCAGGAAAGTCACCAGCGGATCCACTTCCTTTTCAGTGAACCCCTCGAAGGTCTGGGTATGACCGCCGATATAGAGCGCTTTTTTGCCGGTTTCCGGATGGGTTCGGAATAGCGGGTGCGCGGCCTCGGTTGGCACGTTGCCGGGGTCCCGGACCTTGGCGCTCATGGCCGCGTTGCCGCCATAGCGTTCCTTGCGGCTGGTGCCACCGTTGAGTCGGCGTCTGTCCCCGACATTGAAGGTGCGCACTTCTGCGAGCATGCCGCGCATGCCGTCGGAGAGGGCGTCGTAGGCCGCATACATGTTGGCAAACATCGTATCGCCGCCGGCGTCCGGGGCTTCCTTGGCATAGAGGAAGGTGGCCTTGGCCGGTTCCGGATTGAACATCTGGTCGCTGTGCCAGCTTGCGCCGAAAGTGTAGCTGTCTCCTGGCTCCTTCACGATCTCGAGGATTTCCGGGTGTTCGTCCATGCCCTGCATGTAGGGATGATAGTGGAAATCGCCGAAACGGCTGGCAAAATTGCTCTGCTGCTCCGGGGTGATGTCCTGGTCGCGGAGAAAAACGACGAGATGATCGAGCCAGGCGGCGTGAAGCTCCTCGAAGGTTTCGTCATCGATTGTTCGAAGATCGACGCCGCTGATCTCGGCTCCAAGAGCGCCGGAGCTCGGCGCGACCTCAATGCGTTTATATTTTGCGTTTATATTTTCCATTTTCTTTTGCCATAATCCCGCTCTCCGCACAGGGGGCAAAATCAATAATGCCCCAATGCCTGGTTGTTAAACTATCCCGAAACGGGGCGGGGAAATCAACTGCCGGGGCAGGTGGGTCGTTTTACGGTGTTTTGGCTTTTCCCGCCGTTGTGCGTCTGGTCAGGAAGGTATGGCCGGACAATATTGATCGGGAATGAGGAAGCCCGGATCAGGGCGGGAAAGCCAAGGAGACTCCAATGGCGGGCTTGTATTTTGAGGAATTCGAGATCGGGAAGGCGTTCAACCACGAGATAACCCGGACGGTCACGGAGATGGACAATATCCTGTATTGTGGCCTGACTCATAATCCCCAGCCGCTGCACCTCGACGAGGAGTTCGCCAAGAAAACCGAATTCGGCCAGCGCATCGTCAACAGCATGTTTACGCTCGGTCTCGTCGTCGGCGCCACTGTCGGCGAAACCACGCTCGGTACTACCATCGGCAATCTTGGCATGACGGATGTCCGGTTCGCCAATCCCGTTTTCCATGGTGACACGCTGCATTTCGTTACCAAGGTGCTGGAAAAGCGGGAGAGCAAATCGCGCCCGACAGCCGGTCTCGTCGTCTTCGAGCATTTCGGATACAACCAGCGGGACGAGGAAGTGGCCTACTGCAAGCGCACCGCATTCATGAGAAAAAAACCGGAATCGTGATCATCAGATCCTGGCTGTTCGTCCCGGGCGACAGTGAACGCAAGCTGAAGAAGGCGCGGGACAACGAAGCCGACGCGCTGATCCTCGATCTGGAAGATTCCGTGGACAACTCGCGCCAGGATGTGGCGCGCGGCATGGTCCTGGAATATCTGAAAACCCATTCCGATCGCTCGCGCCAGCAGCTCTGGGTGCGCATAAACCCGCTGGATACCAACCTGGCGCTGCCCGACCTGGCCGCCATCATCGCCGGTGCGCCGGACGGTATCTGCCTGCCCAAGGTTTATTCCGCCGAAGAGGTCGACCGCCTGGCTGATTATCTCTCGGCGCTCGAGGTCCGGGAGGGTATTGAGGAGGGTTCGACCAAGATCCTGTGCGTGGCCACGGAAACGGCGGCCTCGCTGCTGACCTTCCATACCTATCTCGATGGTGTCAGCGAGCGCCTTACGGCAATGACCTGGGGAGCCGAAGATCTGGCGGCGGCGCTGGGCGCGAGCGACAACAAGGGGCCGGATGGCGATTACGACGATCCTTACAAGCTGGGGAAATCCCTGTGCCTTGCCGCCTGCCGGGCTATCGATGTCCAGCCGGTCGGCGTGCTGTGGGTGAATTTCCGCGATACGGAGGGCCTAGAGGGCGACTGCCTGCGTGACCGCAAGGCCGGGTTTGTCGGCAAGATTGCAATCCATCCCAACCAGTCGGCGGTGATCAACAGGGCGTTCACGCCCTCGGCCGAGGATGTCGAGCACGCCCGGCGCGTCATCGATGCTTTCGATAGCAGCTCCGGGACCGGCGTCGTCGGTCTCGATGGCATGATGCTGGACATGCCGCATCTGAAGCAGGCACGAAACGTATTGGAAATGGCGGCGCAGTTTGATGCGTCCGCCACGAATTCATAGACCACAGGCTAGAAACAGCCGGAAACGGCCGGAAACATAGGGCAGGACAGTGAGCACAGTTTATGAAGACAAGAGCTACGGGCAGGGAACGGTCGGGTTTGGCGAGAAGGTCGGCATCATGGTCGTCGATTTCCAGCGCGCCTTCACAGATCCCGAATTCAAGATGGGCGGCTCGGAGCTGATCGAGCGCGGGGTCGTCAACACGGCACGCCTGCTCAAGGTGGCCCGCGAAGCCGGTATTCCCGTGGCAAGCTGCTATGTCGGCTACAACAACGAGCGTGAGATGCCGCACTGGAAGGTCGATGAAGTAAGAAATCTGATCATCGGAACGCCGGGCACGGAGATCGACCCGCGCATCCACAATCCCGATTATGATGTGGTTATCCGCAAGACCGGCCCGTCGATCTTCTTCGGTACGCCGGCGGCGTCTTACATGGCCAGGGAGCATGTCGACACCGTCGTCGTCACGGGCTGTGTGACCTCGGGCTGCATCCGGGCCTCGGTCATCGACAGCTTCTCACTTGGCTATCGCACCATCGTTCCCGAGGACTGCGTCGGCGATCATGAAGAAGAAGCCCACAAGGCCAATCTCGCCGATGTAAATCGCCGCTATGCCGATATCGTCACCGCAGACGACTGCATCGCCTGGATCGAACAGTATCGGGGGCGCAACGAGGCGTGAAGCGACTCTACCGCTGGACCGCGCTCGTTCTGTTGCTGGTCTTTGTCGGTTATTTCGGAATCTGGGGTCTTTTCCAGTCGATTGCCGCAGAGGCGGGAACTTTGTGGGCGGTGGTCGCCACCATCTTCGCCGGATTGGGATTTATGGTGATCGCCGCCGCCGGCATCATCGGCATTCGCTCGCGCCTGTCAGGGCCTGCAGAACCGCCAGGGAATCAGAGCCGGCAGGAAATGCAGGGCCGGGAGAGGAGAAGAGCGGGGATACGCTCGGTTAGTGAGCGACGGCGATAGGAATCGCGACAAGATCGCGACAAGATCGTCAGTTTGGCTTGTGCCAGACGCGCTTGATCTCGCCAAGATCCCGGCCCTCGATCCGGAGCAGTTTCGTTGAGTCCTCCCGGCTCGGTGAGTGCAGGTCGCCCTCGTTGTACACATGGGCGTCGCCGGGCTTCATCGTGTAGCTGCGGACGCTTTCCACGGTGCCGGATGAATCTTCGTCCACCGGCTTTTCAACCCAACGCCATTCGTGCATTTCGGTCGTGCCCGCAACCTGTCCGTAGATGGCCCAGGAATCACCGTGATCATGCGGTTTGGATTCAGCGGCACCGTGATGAACGTGCGAGCAGATACAGAAACCGAATTCCGAATCCTTGTAGAGAACTTTCCGGTTATCGGTATTTGATGCCGGATAGTTCTCGGTAACGAAAGCGGGATCGGTGAGGGTATCGCGCATCATCTCGGCGATTTTCTTCCGGCCTTCCGGACCGGAATCTTCGCGCAGGATGTCACGGCACTTCTCGGCAAAGGTATTGAGGGCGGGAGTCTGCGACATGGTGTCCTCCTTCGTGTACCGGCTCCGGGGCGTGTGAGCCCCGATCAGTTGCAGTCAATGCAGCCAGTGCGGTCAATGCAGTCAGTTGCGGTCAGTTTCCGTGTCGGCCAATGATGGCGATACTGGAGACGTTCTGGTGCGGAAAGCCGCCGAGATTGTGCGTCATCCCGGTCGCCGGGTTATCCAACTGCCGTTCTCCGGCGCGCCCGAGAATCTGGCTGTACATCTCATAAAGCATGCGTAGGCCAGAAGCGCCGATCGGATGGCCGAAGCATTTGAGGCCGCCGTCGATCTGGCACGGGATCGTGCCGTCGGCGTTGTAGAAACCGTCGAGAACGTCCTGCCAGGCGGCTCCCTCCTCGGAGATGAAGAGATCCTCCATGGTGACGAGTTCGGTGATCGAGAAGCAGTCATGGCACTCGAACATCGAGATCTCCTCGCGCGGCTTGTCGATACCGGCCTCCTTGTAGGCGCGCTTGGCAGCCTTGCGGGTGGTGATGAAGTAGCTGCCATCCCAGGAATTGTGGCTCGCCTCCTGGCCGTTGGAGACAGCGAGCTGGAGGGCCTTCACGCTGACCAGGTCGGTCTTGCCCAGACTGGCCGCGATTTCCGGCGTAGTGACGATGGCCGCGGCGGCACCGTCGGAGACACCGCAGCAGTCGAACAGTCCGAGCGGAGCGGCGACCACCGGTGCATTCAGCACGGTGTCGACATCGATTGCCTTCTGCAGATGCGCCTTCGGGTTGCGTGCGCCATTGTCATGGCTCTTGACCGAGATCTGCGCCATTGCCCGCTTCAGGGTGCCCATCTCGACGCCGTGCTTGGCACCGTAGGCCGTCGCCAGCTGGGCAAAGCTGCCTGGCGCCGAGGCGTTGGCCCAGTACATCGAGTTGACGGCGCCCCGGCTGCGTTGCGGCAGACCGCCATAGCCGGTGTCCTTGAGCTTCTCGACACCAACGGCGAGCGCCATATCGGCGGCTCCCGACGCGACGGCATAGACGGCACCACGGAAGGATTCGGTGCCCGAGGCGCAGTAGTTCTCAACCCGGGTTACCGGAATATTGGGCAGACGCAGAGCGACCGACAGCGGCAGGCCGGATTTGCCGACATGCACTTCTTCGATCGCGGTCGAGAACCAGGCGGCGTCGATCTGGCTGGTCTCGACTCCGGCATCGGTTAGGCACTCCTCGTAGGCCTCGACGATCAAATCCTCGGCGTCAGCGTCCCACCGTTCGCCGAACTTGGAGCATCCCATGCCGAGGATCGCGACTTTGTCCTTGATTCCCTGTGCCATAACCGTGTCTCCCAAATCTGCGGGCAATGTCGCCCGCCTTCGCAGTCCGTGATTTCTCCGTAAGCCGTGATTTTAATCCAAGATCCGTCGAATCACTCAAGATTCGAATCACTCAAGATTCGACGAAATCCGGAGCGGCCTTCCAGAAATAGCGCGTGAAGCCGCGCTGATTGTCATGCTCCTTGATGCGAAACATCATGCGCACCGGCATGCCGACGGCAACCTCGCCGGCCTCGACATCGGTGAGATCGGCCATCAGCCGGCCGCCCTCGTTGAAGACCACCATCCCAAAATGCTGCGGTGGTTCGACCGCATAGGTGAGGTTGTCGGCCGTCCAGGATTGCACCGTCGCCCGCGTCTCGGCGAAGGGGTGGTCGTCCTGGCTGTGGAATTCGCCGCAATTCGGGTTCACACAGACATTTGATTTCGGATATTGCAAGGTTCCGCAGGTGCGGCAGCGGCCGCCCATCAGCGCTGTCAGCATATCACGGTTGCGATAGAGGGCAGTGAGCGCGGTCTGCCTGTCGACCTCGCCGCGCAGACCGTGATCGAGCGTCACCAGGTTGTTGAAGGCGAGGTACTTGTTGTAGTTCGCTTCCGGTGTCCTGCGGGCAAGAAAGCCGGAGACCCCAGTCCGGGGGCGGATTGCCGCGACGGAATCTGTGCACCGGAACAAGAGGGCGTCGCAACCTTGGCCGAAGCCGACGACGAGGATGGTCTCGCCGGGTTTCGCTCCCTCCAGAGTCTGGGCCAGCATGACCAGCGCATGCGCGGTGCCGGATTCACCCATTACGGCGTGCAGATTGTCGCGGATCACACCCTCCCGGAAACCGCAGGTTTTGGCAACCATATCGGCCACGCGGCGGATGACGCAGGGCATGATGAAGTGGTCAATGTTTTCGGCCGGCACGCCGCACTCGGTGCAGAGGGCCTCGATCGCCGGCGGGACCAGCTTCATGTAGCCCTCGTCACGGATCCAGCGCTCTTCCCAGTGATAGTCGAAATCCTCGCCCGCGCCGCGGTAGTGATCGATGAAGTCGGTCGCGGTCTGACGGGTTCCGAGAAGTTCGGCAATGCCGGCATCAGAACTTAACAACAGGGCAGCGGCACCATCTCCGTAGAGCAGTTCCTGGGGATTGGCGGCCTTGGTCCGGCGTTTTTCCGCGGCCACATGCAAGATTGTCTTCCCGGTCTCGGCAAGACCGAGGGCGTTGACCAGGCTCGTTGTGCCGGCCCGCTGCGAGGCGGTGATGTCCATCGTCATGAGATTTTCGCCGAGCCCGAGCGCGGTTGCCAGAATGCCGGCGTTCTGGCGGTCCTGGAACGGAGCCGAGGTGGTGGCAAGGAACAGGCCCGACAGGCTCTCCGGTCTGTCGTCTCCCAAACAGTCCCGGGCCGCCTCGACGGCCATGGTCAGGGAATCCTCGTCCCAGTTGCACATGGCCCGCTCGCCCTTGGCGTAAGCGCCGATCGCGGGGTTGAACCAGGCATTGGCGTCGACGACAGCCTGGCGCTGGAGGCGTTTGCGGGGAATGTAGGCGCCGTAGGCAGAAATACCGGCCATGGAATCCTGCAGAATCTCGGGTTTGAATTTCAGGTTTTAGCGGCTGCGCTCGATCTGTGCAGACTGTTTGTTTGTCTGTATTTCAGGCGTCGATCTCAAGTGAACTATAAATGATGCCCATGCTACGGCAAGTCATTCATGCTCATCTGCGCTATGGTGTTGCTTTCGGCGGTGCTGCTTTCGGCGATGCGCTCGCGCACGGCTTTGCCGGGCTCTGGATCGCCGCTTCTGAGCAGTTCGTTTGCGCTGGGTGTCAGTGGCCGGAGCCTCTGGCGATGGCATGACCACCTGTCACTGAGGGCTTCCCAGCCGCTGCGGGTGGAATCCGGGAAAGCTGGCTGGGCAGCCACCCGGACCAGGGATTGGCAGTTTGCGCTACAGGAAAAGCGCCTTGATCTGGAGCCTTCGGCGCGGCAGCTGGATCTGAAGCTGACCTATTATGGGATGCTGGTATGGGATGCTGGCGCTCTCCGGCAGGCTGAACATCTCGGGACTGGCCACCCTCAATCCGAACCACTGTCCGGGTGAGCCAGCGTACGGGGCGCTGCTTCGATATCGGCGGGAGTTCTAGAATACGCGGTTTTTTCACGACTTATATTTTTCATTTGAAATCAAATTCTTAAGCGCACTTCCTTCCGCAATGCTTTATCAACTACGCAGCGGCCTGAGAAGCCACTTCCGGAGCCTAGTGCCCGAGCGGCGGCGCGGTTTCCAGCCCCGTGGGATCCTGGTGGATGATGATCTCGGCACCGGGGAAGACGGCCATGATGGCGTCCTCGACCTCATCGGCGGTCCGGTGCGCCTGGAGCAGGGACATTTCGCCGTTCATCTCGAGGTGCATCTGGACAAAGGTGACCTGTCCCGAACGCCGGGTCCGCAAATCATGGACGTCGTCGACATGGGCGTGCTCGAGGGCGATGCGGCGGATGGCGTCACGGTCGGTATCGGGGAGTTCCCGATCCATCAGCATGTTGATGGCGAGCCTTGCGATCGCATAGCTGTTCCAGGCGAGGTAGACCACGATACCGATGCCGAACACCGGATCCGCATAGATCCATCCGAAGGTGGCATTGAGAACCAGCGCAGCAATGACAGCACTGTTCAGCAACAAATCTCCCTTGAAATGCAGGGATGCGGCGGAAATCCCGATCGAACCTGAGCGTTTTGCGGCAATGTGCATAAACCCCACCAGGCCAAGCGTGGTGACGATGGAGACGAGCATGACGGCGATGCCGGCCTTGTAGGCGCGGACAGGCTGGGGGTCGAGCAGGTGATCGGCGATCTCGAACAGCAGGACGCCAGTCGCGCCGGCAACGAAAGCGGCCTGTGCCAGGGCACCGAGTGCTTCCATCTTGCCGTGCCCGAAACGGTGCTCGCGGTCGGCTGGCACCAGGGCGTAAGTGATCGTCACCAGCGTCGTCAGGGCGGCGACCCCGTCGAACATCGAATCGATCAGGCTTCCAAGAATCGAGACCGAATCAGTCAGGAACCAGACCCACGCCTTGATGGCTATCAGGAAGATAGTGACCAGCAGCGGCACCCAGGCGGCCACGCGCAGAAGACGGGTTGCAGGGATTTCCGGGGCAGGGGTCCCGCCGTTTTCCGCTGTCACGGAAATAGGCGTTCGGTGCGCCAGCTATCACCGTCCCGGATGTAGACGATCCGCCGGTGCAGGCGAAAACGTCCCTGGCTCCAGAATTCGTAGCGCTCAGGCGTGAGCCGAAATCCATTCCAGTGCGGCGGGCGGGGGATCGTTCCGGTGGCGAATTTCGCGGTTGTCCGGGCGACGCTTTGCTCGAGCTCGAAGCGCCCCGCTATGGTCCGGGACTGATCGCTTGCCCAGGCGCCGATCTGCGCGCCGCGCTCTCGTGAGGCGAAATAGGTATCGGCCTCTTCTTTGGATACCGGCATTGCAGATCCCTCGATCCGCACCTGCCGCTCGAGGTTTTTCCAGTGGAAGAGCAGGGCGATGTGCGGATTGCCTTTGATCTCCGTTCCCTTGCGGCTCTCGAAGTTGGTGTAGAAAACGAAGCCCTCGGCATCGGCGCCCTTCAGCAGCACCATCCGGCTCGACGGCCTTCCGCGAGCATCCACGGTAGCGACCGACATCGCTTCCGGCAGGGAGGGCTCTTTCTCCTTGGCCTCGGCGAACCACTCGAGAAACAACTTGAGCGGTGCGTCGGGGGGCGTATCGGCCGGTGCATTGGGCAGTGCGGTATCGAGTTCGTTGCTCATGGCGCTACGATGCACTCTCAGACCTTCGGCGGCAATGGCGGTTGCGCCTTATTCCATGCCGCATCCCGACCCGCGCTCGGGGGTTGTCTGGATTGACCGGACGGCGCGAGGCTGTAGGATTGCCCACTAGGTCGATGCCGGAATAAACGGCGCAGGATGACGCGGCGGAGGAGTCGATGGCGGAACAACAAGACAGCCAGCGGCTCATGGCAGGTCGGCGCGGGTTGGTCATGGGCGTCGCCAACGACCGCTCGATCGCCTGGGGCATTGCAAGCCAGCTGGCCGCGCAGGGCGCCGAGCTGGCCTTCACTTATCAATCCGAAGTGCTTGAGCGTCGTACCCGTCCGCTCGCGGAATCGATTGGCTCGGATGTGCTGATTGAGTGCGATGTGTCCGACGACGCCAGCATCGATGCCGCCTTTGAACAACTCGGGCAGCGCTGGGATAGTCTCGATTTCCTCGTTCATGCGATTGCGTTTTCCGATAAGAACGAGTTGACGGGCAAGTATCTTTCCACGAGCCGGTCCAACTTCTCGGCGACCCTCGACATTTCCTGCTATTCGCTGACCGCGGTCTGTCAGCGCGCTGTCCCGATGATGACGGATTCGGGGAGCATCCTTACCCTGACCTATTACGGTGGTGAGCGGGTCATGCCACACTACAACGTCATGGGCGTTGCTAAGGCCGCACTCGAGGCGAGCGTCCGCTATCTTGCGGCCGATCTTGGCGGCTCCGGGATCAGGGTGAACGCCCTTTCGGCAGGGCCGATCAAGACGCTTGCGGCTTCCGGGATCGGTGATTTCCGCTACATCCTCAAGTGGAACGAACTGAACTCTCCGCTGAAGCGCAACGTTGCCCTCGACGAGGTCGGCGGCGCCGGCCTGTATCTGCTCAGCGATCTCAGTTCAGGCGTCACCGGCGAGGTTCACTACGTCGATTGCGGCTATCACATCGTGGGCATGGTGGCGGTTGATGCGGCCGACGAGGTCAGCCAGCTTCTGGCCGGCATCAAGGCCAAAACCTGACGCATGTCTTTCAATGGCTTCGGCCGTGCGTTCCGTTTCACCAGCTGGGGCGAAAGCCACGGCTCGGCGATCGGTTGCATCGTCGACGGTACGCCTTCGCAGATTCCGCTTGAAGAAGCGGATATCCAGCAGCATCTCGACCGCCGGCGCCCCGGACAGTCCCGCTTCACGACCCAGCGCCGGGAGACCGACCAGGTGCGGATTCTCTCGGGTATCTTCGAAGGACGCACGACAGGAACCCCGATCTCGCTTGTCATCGACAATATCGACCAGCGCTCCAAAGATTACGAGGACAACCGGGACCGTTTCCGCCCCGGCCATGCGGACTACACCTACTGGAAAAAATACGGCATCCGCGACCATCGCGGCGGCGGCCGCTCATCGGCGCGCGAGACCGCAGTCAGGGTTGCCGCCGGTGCGGTCGCCCGGAAGATCCTGGGCGACGGTGTGCATATCCGCGGGGGCCTGGTACAGGTCGGCGGTGTCGACCTCGACAGGACGCGCTGGGACTGGGGTGAGGTCGATAACAACGCCTTTTTTTCCCCCGATGCGGGGGTCGTCTCGCGCTGGGAGGAGCTGATCGACGAGGCCCGTAAGGCCGGATCCTCCCTCGGCGCCGTCATCGAGATCGTGGCGGAAGGCGTCCCGGTGGGTCTCGGGGCGCCGGTTTATGGCAAACTCGATGCGGATCTTGCCGCTGCCATGGTGGGGATCAACGCGGTAAAGGGCGTTGAGATTGGTGCCGGCTTCGAGGCTGCCCGGCTCTCCGGCGAGGATAATGCTGATGAAATGCGTCTCGGCGCTGATGGCGGCGTTTCCTTTCTCTCGAACCGGGCCGGCGGCGTTCTGGGCGGAATCTCCACCGGACAGGACATCGTTGTCCGCTTTGTGGTCAAACCGACGAGTTCGATCCTCACGCCGCGGCGGACAGTCACTGCCGATGGCGACGAGGTTGAGATTAAAACCAAAGGCCGGCATGATCCCTGCGTGGGTATCCGCGCCGTTCCGGTCGGCGAGGCGATGATGGCCTGTGTTCTTGCCGACCATCTGCTTCTGCACCGCGCCCAGCAGGGAGGTGGTGTCTAGCAGGCGAGCCGAAGCCCTGTAGGAAGGCTCCCCTGAGAGGGGAGCGCGCGCGACTGGCGTGGAGTTACGCGCACTCAGCCGGTACGGGCGAGATCTTGTTCGCGCGCCGCCGCAAGCTTGGAGAAGCCGTCGCGGGTCTGCGGCAGGCGGGTCTCGAGAATGCCCGAGGCGACGACCGTACGCAGGATCTGCGCCGTGCCGCCCCCGATTGTGAACATCCGTCCGTCACGCACGAAGCGTTCCATCGGATTGTCCCGCGAATACCCCGCCGCACCGTAGACCTGCAACGCATCATTGGTGACCCGGATCGCCATTTCCGAGGCCATGATCTTGGCCTGGGCCGCTTCGGTCGGATTGGGGAACCCGTCATCGGCATTGGCGGCAGCCCGGTAGAGCATCAGCCGGGCTGCATCGATCTGGGTCGACATGTCAGCGAGCATCCACTGCAGCCCTTGAAACTCGTAGATGGGCCGCCCGAACTGTTCGCGCTTCTTGGCGTAGGCGAGGGCATGCTCATAGGCACCCTGGGAGATACCCAGCGCCATGGTGCCGGCGCCGACCCGCTGGGAATTGTAGGCGGCCATCAAATCGCCGAAACCGCGCCGCAGGCCGTTGGGAGGCGCAAGCAGCATCTCCTCACCGACTTCCATGTCCTTCATGATGATTTGCGCCTCGGGAATGCCGCGCAGCCCCATGGTCGGTTCCCGGCGACCGATGGAAAGGCCGGAGGTTTCGTCGCGAATGGCAAGAAAACCGCCGATCCCTATCTCCTCGCCGGCCTCGTCAAAGACCCGGGCGAAAATCAAATGGAGGCGCGAGACACCACCACCGGTGATCCAGTGCTTCATGCCGTTGAGCACGTAGCGGTCGCCCTTGCGGTCTGCCCGGGTCGTCATCGCGGTTGCAGCACTGCCGGCCTCGGGCTCGGTGATGCAGATTGCGGGCTTGTCGCCGTCCAGAACCAGCCCGGCAGCAAGCTTTTTCTGCTCTTCAGTACCGTACTGCATGACCGCGCTGATGGCGCCCATGTTGCTTTCGACGGCGATCCTCCCCGTCACGCCGCAGACGCTGGCCATCTCCTCGATGACGAGAACGGCATCGAGAAAGGAGCGGTTCTGTCCGCCGTATTCCCTGGGGATGGTCATCCCCATAAAGCCGGCCGCCTTGAGTTCTTCGACGTTGTCCCAAGGATACTCTTCGCTGCGGTCGATCTCGGCGGCGCGTGCAGCAAAGCTGCCCTGAGCGAGGTCCCGCGCCTTCATGCGCAACGCCGTTTGCTCGGGTGTCAATCTGAAATCCATGGCCAAAAATCTCCGTTTACGAATGGGCCTGCGGAATGGTGATGTTATCTTGGCGAGGCTACACAAGGCTTGCCTCGATTGCCAGAAATCCACTCCTTAGGACACACTTGGAAAATTCCGCCGGGAAACCGCCGGCCCAAGTGGCGGCGTTTTATTTCACATGGCAGGGCGCCGGGCTATATTCGCCTATTCGCTATCGGGTAGGGGCAGGAAACAGGAGAGTATCGGCGATGCTGCATAATCGGTGGAATTACGAAGTGACAACGTCCAGCGAAGAGGCCGTCGCGGCGCTCGACGAGGCCGTGCTGTCTTATATGGCGATCCGGCTGGATACGGGGGAGAAGCTCAAGGCTGCCTTTGCGGCTGATCCTGACATGCCGATGGCCCACATCACCCGCGGCTGCTTCCTGCAACTGTTTGCACACCGAGTCTTCGATCCCAAGATCGACGAATCGATCGCCGGAGCCGAGGCTATGATCGAGAAATGCGGCGCGACACCGCGCGAGAAAATGCATTTCGAGGCACTCAAGGCCTGGCGTGCGGGGCATATCCGGGAAACGCTGGCGAAGTGGGAGGAGATCCTGCTCGACTACCCGCACGATATCTTCGCGTTGCGTCTCGCCCACTACCTGCATTTCTATATGGGTGATTGCCGCAACATGCGGGATTCTGTAGCCCGGGTCAGCCATGCCTGGGATGAATCGGTTCCGGGTTTTGGGTTCGTCGAGGGGTTGCGCAGCTTCGGCAATGAGGAATGCGGCAACTACGCCCTGGCCGAGGAGGCGGGCCGCCGCGCCGCCGATATCAATCCCGAGGATATCTGGGCCGTCCATTCGGTTGCCCATGTCATGGAGATGCAGGGCCGGCACCGGGAAGGCATCGCCTGGCTCGAGGGCATGTCGCCGCACTGGCGCTCGGCCAACAACTTCCGCTATCACACCTGGTGGCATCTGTCCCTGTTTTGCCTCGAGGACGAGGCGTTCGACCAGGTTCTCGACCTTTACGACAAGGAGATCCGCGCCGACAAAACCGAGGACCACATCGATCTCTGCAACGCCACCGCGCTGCTGTCCCGCCTTGAGATGCAGGAGGTCGAAATCGGCGATCGCTGGGAGGAGCTCGGCGAAATCTGCGCCCGGCGGATCGAGGACAACATCTTTGCCTTCCACGATGCCCACTATGTGACGGCGCTGACGGCGTCGGGCCGCGATGCCGAAGCGCGCAAAATGCTCGATGCGGTCGCGAAGGCGGCGCGCGCGGATACTACCGAGGCGTGCGTCTACGACGATGTCGGTGTTGCGCTCTGCGAGGCGATGGTCGCTTTCCGCGCCGGCGACAACGACAGGGTCGTCGAACTTCTCGAGCCTGTGCGCTACGAGGTCTACCGCATCGGCGGCAGTCACGCCCAGCGCGACCTGTTCGCACAGATCCTGCTACGGGCGGCACTGGCCGCAAAACGCCCGGGCCTGGCCAGGGCACTGGCCGCCGAGCGTGTCCAGAGTAAACCGTCGAGCCCGCCGAACTGGCGACTCTACGCCGATGCACTCGAACTGAGTGGCTTGACGACAGAGGCCGCCGAGGCCCGGGGGCAGGCTGACACCCTGTTGGTGGCATGACCACCCCCGCGACATCACGCCAGGCCTCGCGCCAGGCCTCGCGCCAGGCCTCGCGCCGGGAGACCGGGGTGAAAACCGACAGACCGGTTGCCCTAATTACTGGATCGGGCACCGGCATTGGCGCCGCTGCTGCGGTCATGCTCGCCGAGCGTGACTGCAATGTCGTCGTCAACTACAGCCGCAGCGAGGATGCGGCCCGGGAGACGGCGGCGCAGTGCGAAAAGCACGGCGTCGAAACCCTGACGATCGGCGCCAATGTCGCCAACGACGCCGCGTGCCGAGAGATGGTTGAGGAGGCGACTGCGCGCTGGGGGCGCATCGACTATCTGATCAACAATGCCGGCACCACCAAGTTCAACGACCACGGTGATCTTGAAGGTATCTCGGCGCAGGATTTCCTGGATATCTACGCCGTCAATGTCGTCGGCGCCTATCAGGTGGCCCGTGCCGCGGTGCCGGCGATGCGCAAATCCGGTGGCGGTGCGATCCTGAATGTTTCCTCGATCGCCGGCGTGTGCGGGATCGGCAGTTCAGTCGCCTACGCAGCTTCCAAGGGCGCACTCAATACCATGACGTTGTCTCTGGCCCGGGCCCTGGCACCGGAGATCCGCGTGAATGCGATCTGCCCGGGCTTCGTGAGCTCGCGCTGGCATGTCGACGGGATCGGGCAGGAGGCCTATGATGAACTACGTGCGAATGTGGAGAAAACGGTGCCGCTGGCGCATGCCTGTACACCCGAAGATATCGCCGCCGTCGCCGTCCGGATGGTCTGCGATATGCCTTACGTTACCGGCGAAACCCTGCTCGTTGATTCCGGCCATCACCTGACGGTGTAGTCGCGGCGTAGCTATCTTACGCAATCGGGCTTGATCTGGGGTCGCTGTTGTAGTCTGCGGCTGTGGTCTGCGGCCTTTATTGTCGGCCTGCTGGAAAGCGACTATGCTCCGATTTGGTAGCTGGTGCGCGGATATTCCGCCAGAGAGATGTTTCCATGTTACTTGCAACCTCGCTGACCGAGGCGCTCGAGAACCAGCGCCAGGTTCATGTGAACGGGAGCGATTACACGCTCAGCGAGTTCGTCGGGGCGATGCCTCTGCGCGGGCGGTATGTGGAAGGCAACGAGAAAAACGGCAACCGCATGCCACAAGGTTTTCTAGTCCATCAGCCGCCGGGCTCCGTAACGCCGCCGCATTTTCACGAAACCAACCAGTTCCAGGTTGTCGTCAGCGGCTCCGGCCGCATCGGCAAGTACGAGGCCGCAGCGATCACGGTCCAGTACGCCAATGGCCATACGCCCTACGGTCCGATTGCGGCGGGCGCGGAGGGCATCTGTTATTACACCTTGCGCCAGTGCTGGGATCCGGGTGCCAAATACATGCCCGAATCGCGCCCCAAGCTTCGCAAGGGCAACCAGCGGACCCGCGTCGTCACCGGGATATCGATGGCGGAGGGCCAGAGGTCGTCTGGTGCGGTGGGAGAAACCGTAATTGCACCGGAGGAAGACGGGCTGGCCGCCTTCATGCACAGGCTCGCCCCAGGCGAGCACGCCGAGGGCCCGACACCCATGGATGGCGGCGGGCAGTACTGCGTGGTGGCTAGCGGATCCTTGCGCCATGACGGCCGTGAGTTCGAGCCACTCTCCGCGCTCTTCCTCTCCCCTGAGGCCGAGGCGCTGCGGATTGAGGCCGGCCCGCAGGGACTCGATCTCCTGGTCATGCAGTTCCCCACGCTGGCCGCGGGAAGAGACGAACGGATAGAAGAGCAGGCAGCAAGATAACGGACAGGGCGGGGGCTGATCCCCGCATCATGGTGCCGTGATTCTGTTCGCAGGCACTAAACGGAGATTTTGAAAATGGCGGCGTTTCTCGGCAACTCCCCGCATGCGCGGGACATCAAGTCACTGATCCATTCCCAGACCAACCTCGAACGCCACCTGGAGGTTGGTCCGACGATCGTCACCCGGGGTGACGGCGTTTACGTCTATGATGACGAGGACAACCGCTTCCTCGAGGGTATCGCCGGCCTCTGGTGTGCATCGCTGGGGTTCAATCTCGAGCGGCTGGCCCGTGTCGCCTATGAGCAGATGAGTAAGCTCGGCGCCTATCACGTCTTTCGGCACAACTCGAACGAACCGGTGATCGACCTCGCCGAAAAACTCCTCGAGATTGCACCAGTGCCGATGTCCAAGACATTGTTCCAGTGCTCGGGATCGGAGGCCAACGACACCGCCGCCAAGATCGTCTGGTATTACCACAATGCGATCGGAAAACCCGAGAAGCGTAAGATCATCGGCCGCTACATGGGCTATCACGGCAGCACGGCAGTAGCGGTCAGCCTGAGCGGGAAGCCGGACATGCATGCTGACTTCAACCTTCCGTTCCCGTGCTTTCTTCACACCGACATGCCGCATTTCTATCGCTATGGGGAAGAGGGCGAGAGCGAGGAAGAATTCTCGACCCGCCTCGCCGCAAACCTGGAAGCGTTGATCGTCGAGGAGGGGCCGGAAACGATTGGCGCCTTCATCGCCGAGCCGGTGATGGGAGCGGGTGGCGCGGTGATACCGCCAAAGGGTTATTTTGCCGCCATCCAGAAGGTGCTGCGTAAGCACGACATCTTGTTTATCGCCGACGAGGTCATCACCGGCTTCGGCCGCACTGGCAACATGTGGGCTTGCGAGACCTTTGATCTCGAACCGGATATGATCAGCTGCGCCAAGGCGCTCTCCGCCGGCTGCCAGCCAATCTCGGGGCTTCTGGTCAACGAGAAGGTGAACGAGGCGTTGGTTCAGGAAAGCAAGAAGCTCGGCAACTTCTCCCATGGTTTCACCTATGGCGGTCATCCGGTGGCCGCAGCGGTGGCCCTTGAGACCCTGAAGATTTACGAAGAGATGGATCTCGTAAATCACGCCCGGCGCGTCGGCCTGAAACTGATCAAGGGCCTCGAGAGCCTGTCGGACCATCCCCTGGTCGGGGATGCAAGGGGTATAGGCCTTATCGCCGGCGTCGAGCTGGTACAGGACAAGGCCTCGCGGACGCCGTTCGACCCGTCGGTGAAAATTGCCGAACAGGTGTGTGATGCGGCCCACGCGGAAGGGCTGATCATCCGCCATGCCGGCGACCGGCTGGTCTTCGCGCCACCGCTGATCATCACGGAAACCGAGATCGGGGAACTGCTCGAAAAACTGGAGCGGGCCCTCGATACGGTCGCGGCGACGATAAACTGAGCGCGAACCTTCGCAATATCGCCGTCATCGCGCATGTCGATCACGGCAAGACGACGCTCATTGACTGCCTGCTACGCCAGAGCGGCCTGATTCGCGACAACCAACGCGTCGCCGAAAGGGCACTCGATTCCGGGGATCAGGAGCGCGAACGCGGAATCACTATTTTCGCCAAATGGACCTCGGTCGAATGGGGCGGTGTTCGCATCAATATCGTGGATACGCCGGGGCACACCGATTTCGGTGGTGACGTGGAGCGGGTTCTCGGGATCGTCGACGGTGTCCTGGTGCTCGTCGATGCGGCGGAAGGGCCGATGCCGCAGACCAAGTTCGTGGTCGGCAAGGCGTTGGCGCTCGGACTGCGACCGATTGTCGTCATCAACAAGATGGACAAGCCCGAAGCGCGTCCCGCCGAGGTGCACGAGGAAACCTTCGATCTGTTGGCGGCTCTCGATGCTAGCGACGAACAGCTGGATTTTCCGGTTCTGTTTACCTCTGCCAAGGAAGGCTGGGCGAGCACCACCGCCGAGCAGGCCCCAAGCGGCAGCGGCGACATCGATGCGGGTAACGACAGTGCCGGTGGCGTGGGCATGGCGCCGCTCTTCGAGACGGTAATCGCGCATGTGGCACCACCGCAGACGGCTTCCGCCGGAAGCGATTTTTGCATGCTGGCGACGATCCTTGAGGCCGATCCGTTTCTCGGGCGGGTGCTCACAGGGCGCATCGAGAGCGGTACGGCCACGCGTAACATGGGGCTGCGGGCGCTGATGCGGGACGGAACCGTGCGCGAAGAGGCAAGGGCAACGCGATTGCTCGCCTTCAGGGGTTTGCGCCGCGAGCCCGTCGAGGAAGTCCGCGCCGGCGACATTGTCGCGATTGCCGGTTTTACTGAAGCCACGGTGACGGACACAATCTGTGCACCCGGAATCGAAATGCCGCTGGCAACCCAGCCGATCGATCCGCCGACGCTGTCAATGCGGTTTTCCATCAACGATTCACCGCTCGCTGGCCATGATGGCGATAAGCTGACCTCGCGGATGATCCGCCAGCGTCTGCTCGCCGAGGCGGAGGGCAATGTCGCGATCTTCGTTCAGGAACTCGAGGATAGAAGCAGTTTCGAGGTGTCGGGCAGGGGGGAGCTACAGCTTGCAGTGCTGATTGAAGAGATGCGGCGCGAGGGCTACGAACTTTCGGTCGGCCGTCCGCAGGTGCTGCTGCGGGAGGATGCCGAGACCGGTGCGATGAGCGAGCCTGTCGAAGAAGTGGTGATCGATGTCGATGATTCGTTTTCCGGGACGGTGCTGGAAAAACTTGGCCAGCGCCACGGAGATCTCATTGAACTCAGGCCGCTCGGGGCTGGCCGGCAACGACTCCGACTCCTGGTTCCAACCCGAAGCTTGATTGGCTATCACAGCGAATTCCTCACTGACACGCGGGGAACCGGCGTCCTGCATCGGGTGTTTCACAGCTATGTCGTCTGCCGGCCCGTGGCCGGGGATCGGAGAGCCGGCGCGATCATTTCGATGGGGCGAGGAAAGTCGGTTGCCTATGCGCTGTGGAATCTCGAGGAGAGAGGCGTCTTGTTCATCGGACCCGGGGAGGATGTCTATCCGGGGATGATCATCGGCCGCAGCAGCCGAAGCGAGATCCTCGAGGTCAACCCGATGCGAACCAAGCAGCTGACGAACATTCGCGCGGCCGGCAAAGATGACGCCGTCGACCTGACGCCGCCCGAGCGCATGACTCTCGAACAGGCAATCACGTTTATCGCCGAAGACGAACTCGTTGAAGTGACACCACGTGCGATCCGCCTGCGCAAGCGCCTGCTCGACCCCCACGAACGCAAGCGGGCGGCGAAACGTGCCACGGCAGCCTAGGCAGCCTGGATGCGACAACCTTCCGGCCGGCATCGTACCGGACACTCCACCGGGCATTGCACCGGGCACCGCACCGTTTTCCCCAACGCTTCGCTGGTCTCTCGCGGGCGCCGGATTGGCCACTGCATTGACGGAAAGCGATGGCGGTCATAGATAAGACGAACCGCTGACAGCGCGCAAGGCACAAGCCGTGACCAGCTCATCTTCCAGACCGAATATACGCCCCGGGCGTCCGGAGTTCTCTTCCGGGCCAACTATCAAGCGCCCCGGATGGACGCCAGCGGTGTTTTCCGATGCCTTTCTCGGTCGTTCCCACAGGGCGCCGGCTGGCAAGGAGCGCCTGCGGCGGATCATCGAGGAAAGCCGGAAAATTTTGGGGATTCCCGAAGATTACCGGATCGGGATCGTTCCTGCTTCCGATACCGGCGCCATGGAGATGGCGCTCTGGTCACTGCTCGGGGCCCGTGGGGTTGATGTTCTCGCCTGGGAGAATTTTGGCAAAACCTGGGCGGTCGATATCCGTGATCATCTCCGGATCGAGGATGTGCGGCTGTTCGAGGCGGCCTATGGGGCGTTCCCGGACCTTTCCGGAGTCGATTGCGACCGCGACGTGGTCTTTGCCTGGAACGGCACGACCAGCGGCGTTTGCGTTCCCGACGGCGCCTGGATTGATCCCGGGCGCAAGGGATTGATCATTTGCGACGCCACCTCGGCACTCTTCTGCATGGATGTGCCATGGGACCGGCTTGATGTGGTCACCTGGTCCTGGCAGAAGGGGCTTGGCGGCGAGGCGGCACACGGCATGCTCGCGTTTTCGCCACGCGCGATTGAACGCCTGGAAGCATATGTGCCGCCCTGGCCACTGCCGAAAATCTTCCGGTTGGCGCCGGGTGGCTCCCTGATCGAAGGCGTCTTCTTCGGGGAGACGCTCAATACCCCCTCGATGCTGTGCGTCCAGGATTGCCTCGACGGTCTCGCTTGGGCTCGCGGTATTGGCGGGCTTCCGGCTCTACTGAAGCGGTCGCAGGAGAGTTTCAAAGCCCTGGAGCAGTGGGTTTCTGCGCGCGACTGGATTTCGTTTCTCGCCTCCGATCCTGCAACCCGGTCCTGCAGTTCGGTCTGTCTCACAATCCCGGAGAATTCGGGATTTACGGAATCGGAGCGTGCGGACATACCAGCGGCGATTGCTGAAAGGCTCGCCGAGGAGAATGTTGCCTATGACATCAAGGGCCATCGCGCGGCACCATCTTGCCTCAGGATCTGGACCGGGCCGACGGTCGAACCGGATGATGTGGCCGCACTGATACCTTGGCTGGACTGGGCCTTCGAGGTGGATCGGGCAGACGCTGGTGTCAGGCCCAAGGCAAAGGCGGAGTCGTGCTGAAGGTCGTCATCGCTGACTCCCTGAGCGCGGACGCAGCCCGCTTTCTCGAGAATATCGGTCTTTCCGTTGATGACTGCGCCGGCGCCTCGGCGGAGGAACTGAAACCCGCACTCGCCGATGCGGCTGGGCTTTTCGTCCGCTCGCGCACCCAGGTTGACGAGGAACTGCTCGCGGCTGCCCCCGAACTCCGCCTGGTCGGGCGGGCAGGAATCGGCGTCGACAATATCGATGTTGCCGCAGCGACACGCTGCGGCGTGGTGGTGATGAATGCGCCGCTCGGCAATTCGATCACAACCGCAGAACACGCCATCGCCCTGATGATGGCCGTGGCGCGACAGATCCCCGTCGCCAATTCCTCGACCCAGGCGGGCAAGTGGGAAAAATCGCGCTTCATGGGAACCGAGCTCGCTGGAAAAACCCTGGGCATGGTCGGATGCGGTAATATCGGTGCCATTGTCGCTGACCGGGCGCTCGGCCTGAAAATGAAAATCGTCGTCTCGGATCCGTTCATGTCTCCAGAGAAAGCCGAGGAAATCGGCGTCGAAAGAGCGGAGTTCAAGGAGATGCTGGCGCGCGCCGACATCGTCACCATCCATGCGCCACTTAATGACGCAACTCGGGGGCTTCTCAATGCGGACGCCTTTGCCGGGATGCGGCGGGGGGCGAGGCTGATCAATTGCGCACGCGGCGGTATTGTCGTCGAAGAAGATCTCAGGGACGCAATCCTGTCAGGCCAAATCGCGGGCGCAGGCGTGGATGTTTTCGAAGAGGAACCGGCGAGGAAAAGCCCCTTGTTCGGCCTCGAGGAGGTGGTCGCCACGCCGCATCTCGGTGCCGCCACCAGCGAGGCCCAGGCCAAGGTGGCGTTGCAGATCGCCGAACAGGCGGCGGGCTTCCTGCTTACCGGAACGGTTGTAAATGCCGTCAACATGCCGGCGATCAGCGCCGAGGATTTGCCAAAATTGCAACCCTATCTCGAGCTTGCAGAAAAACTCGCGAGCTTTTCTGGCCAACTGACGCGGACGAGTATCAAGCGTGTTGGTATTGAATTTCACGGCCATGCGGCGGGGCTCAACACCGGGCCGCTGGTTGCAACTGCGTTGGCGGCGCTGCTGCGGCCGCAGCTCGAGAGGATAAATGCTGTGAATGCCATCGAATTGGCGGCTCAACGCGGCATTGAAATTGCCGAAACGCGCAACGAGAGGGTGAGCGACTATGAAACCCTGATGCGGCTTTCGGTAACGACCGAGCGGCAGACCCGCGAGGTCGCTGGCACGCTGTTTGGTGGCAACCGTGTCAGGTTGGTCTCTATCAAGGGCATCCCGATCGAGGCGGAGTGCGCGCCATACATGCTCTACATAACCAACCGGGATAAACCGGGGGTGATAGGAGATCTTGGCCGCCTCCTCGGCGATGCCGGCATCAACATCGCGACTTTCCATCTCGGCCGCGTTGAATCCGGTGGCGACGCCATTGCCCTGCTTCAGGTTGACCAGCCGGTCGATCAAAAACTGATTGCGGATCTCGAGGGGCTACCCAATATCACCCGCGCGCGCGGCCTGATTTTCTGAACGCCGGGCATTCAGAGGAGGTTGGGCCCGACATTCAGAGGAGGTTGGGCCCGACATTCAGAGGAAGTTGGGCCCGACATTCAGAGGAAGTTGGGCCCGACATTCAGAGGAAGTTGGGAATGTCTTCGCGGGCGTCCTGTGCTATGAATTAAGAAGCATGCGGGCGCTTCCTCGACGGGTGGCGACCTTCACATTATCCTTGGTACCGGTCGCGATCCTGCCTCCCGTCGTGAACCGAAGCACCTCCGGCAATGGCCGGGCAGCTTTCGAGCGGTTTTTTCGTCATGACTGCAAGCAACAACCGGGCCCTGTTGCCCGACGGACTCGGTGATGCCTTGCCTCCGGACGCGGCTCATGAGGCAGCCGTGATCGACCGCCTTGTCGCTGTTTCCGCCGCCTGGGGCTACGAACGGGTCGACCCGCCGCTGATCGAATTTGAGGAGCACCTTCTCGAGGGGACCGGCGAGGATCTGTCGCTGGCGACGTTCCGCCTGATGGATCCGGTCAGCCAGCGAATGATGGGGGTGCGAGCCGACATGACGCCGCAGGTCGCCCGTATCGCCGGGAGCCGATTGGCCAAAGCGCCGCGGCCCCTGCGCCTGTCCTATGCCGGGCATGTGCTGCGGGTTCGCGGAGATCAGCTGCGCCCCGAGCGGCAGTTCTTCGAAGCCGGTGTCGAACTTATCGGGGCTGATGGCACCGAGGCGGACGCCGAGGTGATCGCGCTTGCTTTTGAATCGCTTACCGATGCCGGTGTTGGGGTGGAGATTCTCTCGGTCGACCTGGCCCTGCCACGCCTGCGCAACATGCTCTGCGATTTCTTCAACATTGTAGGCAAGGCACGCAAGAACGTTTTTGCAGCACTCGACAGTAAGGATTTTACAGCCATCGGGAACCTCGACGGCGAGGCGGCGAAACTATTCGGCGATGTGCTGGCGGTGGCGGGACCGGCAGGCGAGGCCCTGGCGCGACTGAAACGGGTGGAACTCCCGGAAGAAGCGCGACAGGAGTGTGATGCCCTTGGCGCCGTCGTTGACCGTCTCGCCGAGGCTTCGCCGGGCCTCGCCGTTACCGTCGATCCCCTCGAACATCGGGGATTCGGCTATTACGCAGGGCTGAGCTTCACCTTTTTCGGGCGTGGAATTCGCGGATCTCTTGGGCGTGGCGGGCGTTACCGGACGCCTGATGCGAACGAGCCGGCGATAGGATTCACGCTGTTTCTTGACACCATCATGCGGGCCGTTCCGGATCCGGATGCGGTGCGACGAATCTATCTGCCGCCGGGCAAATACGACCAGGAAGCACAGGCACTTCGTGCCGAGGGTTGGGTTACGGTGCGCGGCCTCAGCCAAGCGCCGGTTGCCGCCGAAATGGAGCGGCTTGCCTGCAGCCACGTGCTGACGGAGAAGGGATCGGTTGCCCTGAAGGATGTGGCCCAGAAGAAGGATGTCGGATCATGACCAATGTCGTGGTTATCGGTTCACAGTGGGGCGACGAGGGCAAAGGCAAGGTCGTCGACTGGCTGTCCGAGCGCGCCGATGTGATCGTCCGCTTTCAGGGCGGACACAATGCCGGGCACACGTTGGTTGTCGACGGGCATACCTACAAGCTGAGCCTGCTGCCTTCGGGCGTCGTACGACCAAACAAGCTTTCGATCATCGGCAACGGTGTAGTCATCGATCCTTGGGCCTTGTTTGAGGAAATCGAACGGGTACAGAAAGAAGGGCTGACGATCAATCCCGAACGCCTGAAGATCGCGGAAAACGCACCGCTGATCCTGCCCCTGCATGTGCGGCTGGATCAGGTTCGCGAGGAACAGCGCGGCCAGAACAAGCTCGGCACGACCGGCCGTGGGATCGGCCCGGCCTACGAGGACAAGGCGGCGCGCCGGGCCATCCGGGTTTGCGACCTCGCCGACGAGGCGGGTCTTGAGGATAAGGTCGAGGCGCTACTGCGCCACCATAACGCGCTGTTGCGTGGGCTTGGCGAAGAGCCAGTCGAAGCCGGAGCGTTGACCGCAAAACTTCGCGAGATTGGACCGCGTCTGCTGCCCTACGCGACTTCGGTCTGGCAGATGTTGGACGCGAGCCGTCGCAAGGGAGAGAGAGTTCTGTTCGAGGGTGCCCAGGGCGTCATGCTTGATGTCGACCACGGCACTTATCCCTATGTGACATCTTCGAACACGGTTGCCGGAACCGCCGGCAGTGGCACTGGGCTTGGGCCATCCTCACTGGAATACGTGCTTGGCATTACCAAGGCCTACACCACCCGGGTTGGCAGCGGGCCGTTTCCAACCGAGCTTCCCGACGCCGATGGCCAAAGGCTCGGGGAGAGAGGCAACGAATTCGGTACGGTCACCGGCCGGCAGCGCCGCTGCGGCTGGTTCGATGCAACGCTCGTCCGCCAGGCGGTCAAGATCGCGGGGATTGACGGGATCGCGCTCACAAAGCTCGACGTTCTTGATGGCTTTGAGATTATCAAGATCGGTGTTGGCTATCGAATTAACGGCGAGGATTGCGACCACTTGCCGGCCCTGGCCAGGGAACAAGCGGCTGCTGAACCGGTCTATGAAACCTTTGAAGGCTGGGGGGAGAGCACCTGTGGTGCGCGGTCCTGGGCGGAATTACCGGCAACGGCAATCAAGTACATCCGCAGAATCGAAGAACTGATCGAAACGCCGGTGACACTGCTATCGACGAGCCCGGAACGGGAAGACACAATCGTCGTGCGCGACCCGTTCTCCCGCTAAGGATGCAGGTGCTCGCTATGAATTCAGGCGCCCGCTAGAGATTTGATGAAAGGCTTGCCGGCAGGAATTGTCGGTCAGGGGTGTCAGGCCGTGGGCGAGGGAAGCATGCGCTTGGTGGCATCGCGCATCGCTGACTGGAGTTTCTCGAAGGCGGCAACCTCGATCTGGCGCACCCGCTCTCGGCTGACACCGTAAACCTGGCTCAACTGATCGAGGGTCTTGGGATCTTCGTCGAGGCGGCGTTGGGTGATGATATCGCGCTCGCGCTCGTTCAGGGTAGCCATGGCTTCGTGCAGGAGCCGAGAACGCATTGCCAACTCGTCGTGCTTGGCGAGGCGGTCCTCCTGGCCCTCTTCATCGCTCTGGAGCCAGTCCATCCATTCGCTTTCGCCATCATCGTCATTCCGGATAGGCGCGTTCAGTGAGTAGTCGTTGCCGGACATCCGACGGTTCATTGTGACCACTTCCTGTTCGGAAACCTGTAGCCGGTCCGCGATTTCGGTCGTGTGTTCAGGCGTCAGATCGCCTTCCTCGATGGCGGCAATCTGTTTTTTGATTTTGCGCAGGTTGAAAAACAACTTTTTCTGGGCTGCGGTAGTGCCGATCTTCACCAGCGACCAGGAATGCAGGATGTATTCCTGAATAGCGGCGCGAATCCACCACATCGCGTAGGTGGCGAGGCGGAAACCGCGTTCCGGATCGAAGCGCTTGACTGCCTGCATCAGGCCAATGTTGCCTTCCGAGATCAGCTCCGCCTGCGGCAGGCCATAACCCTTGTAGCCAGAGGCGATCTTGGCAACCAGGCGGAGGTGGCTGGTCACCATTCTGTGGGCAGATTCGGTGTCGTCATGCTCACGCCAGCGCTTGGCCAGCATGTATTCCTCGTTCGGCTCGAGCATCGGAAAGCGCCGGATTTCCTGCAGATAGCGGTGCAGGTTGTCCGTTGGGCTGAGTGTGGTGAAGTTTGCTACGTTACCCATCTGCTGACTTGAGGGCGTCCGGCAATTTTTGGCCTTGGCCCTTGCCCCTGGTTGGTATGGTGTCGCAATGGCGACTTCTGCTTCTATGTTGGGAATTTCGGCCTAAAATTCAAGAGTTGTTCGCAAAAACCGCCTGTAAACAGAGGCATAGAAAGGTTTTGAGACTCAAGGTGAACGCAAGGTGAGGCTCAGAGTTTCCCCATCGCTTCAGTGAGGTCGAGGGCGTCAATCACCGCCAAAAAATCCGCGGGTGGAGCGCTTGTGAATGTCATGTCCTCGTCGCGCATCGGGTGGTGGAAACCAAGCCGGCCCGCATGCAGAGCCTGGCGATCAAGCGCGGTGATTGCATCCCGGGCTGCATCAGGGAGGGATTCAAGCACCGCATTGCGGCTGCGGCCATAAAGAGGGTCGCCGATCACCGCATGTTTTCGATGGGCGAGATGGACCCGGATCTGATGTGTGCGGCCGCTGGCGAGGGTGCAGGCAAGAAGACTGACCTGGCTCTCTCTGCTGGCGAGTACCCGATAGCGAGTGAGGGCGGTACGCCCCTTCGGAGCGGATAGAATCGCCATTTTCTTGCGGTTGCGCGGGCTGCGTCCGATGTTCCCGGCGATCTCGCCGGCGGTCGGGATTGGTAGGCCCCAGACCAGCGCGAGATAGGCGCGGTCGACGGTACGGGTCTCGAACTGCCTTGCGAGGCCGGCATGGGCTTCGTCGGTCTTGGCCACAACCATCAGGCCGCTGGTGTCGATATCGAGACGGTGAACGATACCGGGCCTGCGAACGCCGCCGATGCCGGACAAGCTGTCGCCGCAATGGGCAAGAAGGGCGTTGACGAGGGTACCGTCGCTGCGCCCGGCGCCCGGGTGAACTACCAGGCCCGGAGGCTTTTCGAGCACCAGTAAGGCGTCATCCTCGTAGCGGATGTCGAGCGCCATCGTCTGGGGCGCAAGTGTGGTTTCCTCGGGCTCAGGAAGATGCAGGGAAAAACTCTGGCCTTGCTTGACCTTGTATGCAGGGTCGGTGACCGCGGTTGCCTCGGTGCCTATCTCGGCGCCTATCTCGGCGGTGGTCTCGGCATCCCCCTCGGTATCCACCGGAACGGCCAGATTCACGCAGCCGTCCCTGATCAGGCGCTGGATGCGACTGCGCGACAGGTCGGAGAGGGCATCACCGAGAAAACGGTCGAGACGCTGACCGATCTCAGTTTTAGACACCTCGACCTGGTAGTCCCGATCGGATGAAGTCATTACGCGATACATGAGGGTGGGGGCGTCAAGGGGGGCTATCATTCTGGATGCCGGTGATTCTGGCAAACCCGGGGTAAAGGCTTGATTATCGCCCCGGCTTCACGCATCAACGCTCCGCCACTGATAAACTTCCCGTCTGATTTTCTTTCGGGCGCTATGGGATCCACCCAGGATTCTGAGATGCCGGATGCGAACAGCGGGAGAGAAGGTCCCGGTTTATGCGCGTCGCGGTCACGCTCGTCATCATCCTCGGGATTCTCATTTTCCTTGGCCTCCTGGCCCTGGCTTATGGAATCGGCACCCGCATGGCCGGGCTTTCCGGCGATGCGCCGACCCAGGAAACGGTGATGCCGCTACCTTCCGAGGCGCGGATTCTCGAAACCACGGTTGGCGGCGGGTATATCGTCCTACGAATCGAGACGCCCGGACAGGCGCGCGCGCTCATCGTGCTGGATCCGCTGACCGGCAAGCGACAGACTACGATCCATCTCGATCGGAAACGCTGAGCATACCGAGTGCATGTCAAAAGTGTGCCGGGCAGGGCCAGGTAAAGGAAAGACATGAACTTCTGCAGCGACAATGTCACCGGCGCGGCGCCAGAGATTCTCGAAGCCATGCGCAGCGTGGCTGCTGGCCCGGCCATGCCCTATGGCGACGATCCGCTGACCCAAGACGTGTCGGAAAAGCTCTGCGAGGTTTTCGAATGTGGCACCGAAAACCGACCCGAAATCCGCTTCATGGCGACGGGGTCTTCGGCCAACGCACTGGCAGTAGCCTGCATGACGCCACCCTGGGGGTCGGTTTTTTGCCATCCCGAGAGTCATGTCAACAGCGACGAGTGCGGGGCCCCGGAGTTCTTCACCGGTGGCGCCAAACTTGTGCCTGTCCCGGGTGCGCACGGGAAAATCGAGGCGGATGTCCTGGCCGAAGCCCTGGGTCGTGCCGGTGCCGGCGTGGTCCATCACGTCCAGCCGGCGACGGTCAGCATCACCCAGCCCACCGAAGCCGGCACGCTCTATACGCCGGAAGAAATCGCAGCCATCGCTGATGTCTGCCGGAGCCATAACGTGAAGCTGCACATGGACGGTGCGCGGTTCGGCAATGCGGTGGTCGCTCTCGATTGCACCCCTGCGGATATCAGCTGGCGGGCGGGCGTCGACGCCTTGGCCTTCGGGGCGACCAAGAACGGGGCGGCCTGTGCCGAATCGGTCCTGTTCTTCGATCCGGAACTGGCCAGAGAATCGGCTTTTCGGCGCAAGCGGGCCGGGCACCTGTTTTCGAAGATGCGCTTCATTTCGGCCCAGTTCGCCGCTTATCTGGAAGACGATCTTTGGCTCGCCAATGCGCGCCATGCCAACATAGCCTCAGCGCGCATCGCAGCGGGGCTGGCACCGCTTCCCGGTGTTGCGCTCGAACACCCGGTCGACGCCAATACGATATTCGCGCGTCTGCCCGAGGCGATGATCGAGGGTTTGCTGGCAGAGGGGTTCGCGTTTTATCGCTGGGAGCCCGAGGGCACCCTCATCCGGCTGGTGACGGCGTTCGATACCCGCATTGAGGATGTCGATGCCTTTCTGGCCACAGCGGCCCGTCTGGCCGGATCTGCGGCATCAATGGCGGCGACTTAGCTTCTCACTAACCTCCATTGGCCACTCACTTGGCCTCCAAGAAGATCGTGATGCGGGCGTTGGCCAGTTCGGGTTGCGCGTAATGGACGAAATGCCCGATATTCTCCGCGACCTTGATCTCGATATCATTGAACCAGCCACGCAGACCCTCGGCCCACTCGGCGCGGAGTACCGCGTCGTGCCGTCCCCACAGGGCATATGTGGGTGCGGTGGTCGCGGCGAGATCCGGTGACCCTTCCCCTCGATCACCCGGCGACGTTGAACGTCCATGGCCCGATACCAGTTAGATCCGCCCCGCAGGGCGTCGGGTTGCATGAAGTTGTCAGGCCAGATCTCGAAATTCTCCGCGAGTGCATGGCGATGTCGCCGATCTGTGCTGTATTGCTAGGAAAGCTATCCTGAGGCACGGCATTCTCCTGTTTTATTGAATCAACTGTCTGCCGGGATCGAGGCCTGGATGGCGGCAATGGCAATGGAGGCGAGCCGGGCCTCGGGCGGATCAGCCCGGCTGGTCAGGACCACGGGCGCCCGGGCTCCGGAAATCACGCCGGCGGCGCATGCGCCCATGAAATAAACCATCATCTTGAAGAGTGCGTTGCCGGTCTCGATGTTGGGAACAACAAGAATATCGGCTGCCCCGGCGACCGGATGAGTGATGCCCTTCATTTTCGCCGCCTCCGCCGAGACTGCGTTGTCGAAGGCGAGGGGACCGAACACCCGGGCATTGGGCACGGCGCTTTCGGCCCAGCCGGCGAGTGTCGCCGCCTCGATGCTCGACGGCATACTGTCGATTGCTTCCTCGGTGCCTGAAAGAAGAGCGATGTTCGGCATCGGGTTGCCAAGCGCGTTGGCGAGTGCCGCGGCGTTTAGGATAATTTCTTTCTTCAGTGTTTCGTCAGGCGCGACATTGACTGCCGCATCGGTGATGATCAGCGCGGTGTCGCTGTTCGCCACGGTCATGCGAAAGCAGTGGGTTAGCCGACGGTCGTCAAAGAGGCCGTTCTTTCGTTTCAGAATGGCCCGAACGAAGATGTCAGTGTGGGTATGGCCCTTGACCAGCATGCCATCCTCGGCAGCGATCTCGGCCGCCCTCTCGCAAGCCGCGGCTTCGCCTTCGGCGTCGTGAATCTCAACCCCGGCAAGGTCCCATTCCAAATCCGCCGCAAGACGACGGATGGTTTCAGCATTGCCAACAAGGACAGGTTCAGCGATGCCTGCTTCGGCCGCGGCCCGGGCGCTTTCGAGCGGCAGGAGCGCATCGGCGGCAGCGACAGCCATGCGTACCGACGGCAGGGCCCGGGCGCGTTTGAGTAGATCGAGCGGACAGGTAACGGGTTTGCTGGAGAGCATGGCGGGGCTGTGGCGGAAAGAGTTCGGAGAAGTGTATGGGGGAAGATCTGCGGAGGGGTTTGCAGGTTAGTCTGTGGGGCAAGGTGAGGTTAGCGGTCGCGGCCCTCCTGTGCTATTAGGAGTGCCGAATACGGGCGCACCTATCCCCCTGTTCTGCGGGACAAGGAGAAAATCTTCAGGGCGCCAATTTGGCCTATAGACCCTGAAGGGGAGAAAATATCAATGACACGCATGACTCCGAGCGAGGCTTTTGTTGAAACGATGGTCGCGCACGGCGTAACCGATGTATTCGGAATCGTCGGCTCCGCCTATATGGACGCTCTCGATATTTTCGAGCCGGCAGGGATCAAGTTCTGGTCCGTAGCCCACGAGCAGAACGCCGCCCATATGGCCGACGGTTACAGCCGGGTCTCCGGGCGCCACGGCGTCTGTATCGGACAGAACGGCCCGGGCATTACCAACTTCGTGACGGCGATCGCGGCGGCCTATTGGGCCCACTCTCCGGTGATCGCAATCACGCCGGAATCCGGCACTGGCGGCATGGGCCTCGGCGGTTTCCAGGAAACTGAACAAATGCCGATTTTTTCGAAGATCACCAAATACCAGGTGCATGTGAACCAGCCGAACCGCATCGCCGAGCTCACCCACCGCGCCTTCACGCTCTCGATGCTCGAGCGCGGACCGGCCCAGATCAACATCCCGCGTGACTATTTCTACGGCGATATCGACGTCGATATTCCAAAGCCCATGGCTTTCGAGCGCTCTTCGGGCGGCCCTGCCGATCTTGAGCAGGCAGCCGCGCTGCTCGCCGAAGCCAAGTTCCCGGTAATCGTGGCCGGTGGCGGCGTCATTATGTCGGATGGCGGTGCCGAGGCGCAGGCTCTGGCCGAATACCTGTCGGCGCCGGTTGTGAACAGCTATCTGCACAATGATTCCTTCCCGAACAGCCATCCGCTGTCCTGCGGACCGCTCGGCTACCAGGGGTCGAAAGCGGCGATGAACATTATCGCCCAGGCCGATGTGGTGCTGGCTCTCGGCACGCGCCTCGGGCCATTCGGAACCTTGCCGCAGTATGAGATTGATTACTGGCCGAAGAACGCAAAGATCATCCAGGTCGACAGCGACCATCGCGTCCTCGGGCTGGTCAAGGATGTGGATGTTGCGGTCAACGGAGACGCCAAGGGCGGCGCGCGCGAGATTCTCAGGCTCCTTGAAACCTCCAACAAGGAAGTTGCTTCCCGCAGCAACAAGGGCGCCCGCATGTCGGAGCTCGACAAGCAAAAGAGCGCCTGGGGTGAGGAACTCGACAATATGTCGAACCGGGAGGGCACCCCGATCGTGCCGCGCCGGGCGTTGCGGGAACTCGAGAACGCAATGCCGGATAACGCCATGGTGACTACCGATATCGGCAATGTCTGCTCAATATCGAACAGCTACCTCAAGTTCGACAAGCCAAACAGTATGTTCGCAGCGATGAGTTTCGGCAATTGCGGTTACGCTTTCCCGACCGCGATGGGCGCGAAGATTGCCGCACCGGACCGGCCCGCAATCGCCTATGTAGGTGACGGGGCCTGGGGCATGAGCCTGAACGAGGTCCTGACCTGTGTGCGTTCCGAGATCCCGGTCGTCGCGGTCGTCTTCAACAACGGGCAGTGGGGTGCGGAGAAAAAGAACCAGATCGATTACTACGACGATCGCTATATCGGCACCAACCTGCAGAATCCGAGCTTCGCAGAGATCTCACGGGCCATGGGCGGCGAGGGCATCACCATCGACCACCCCGACCAGGTCGGGGACGCGCTTCAGCAGGCGGTAAAAAACGAGCGCGTAACGGTGCTCGAGCTGATGCTGAACCAGGAACTCGGCGATCCTTTCCGGCGCGACGCGCTGAAGAAGCCGGTTCGAGAGCTGAAGAAGTACGAAGCCTATACGGTAACCTGACACTTCTGACAATCTCGACCTGTATTCTGGCCGCATTCCGGCTCGGTGCCGTTCATCGGCACCGGTGCCGGTGGCCGGGCCTTCGCTAGGCTAGAAAATCGCGGATAACCTGCACAAGCATCATCAGCGCGATTGCGAGCATGGCGAAGCCGAGGAATTTCCGGACCATGGCAAGCGGAAGGACATGCGCGAGGCGGCTACCGATGACGGTCCCGACGACCATGCCGCAGGCCAGAATCAGGACGAGAAGGTAGTCGATCTCGCCGGCAACAAAATGCCCGGCCGAGGCCGTCATCGAGACCACCAGCGATACGACCTGCCCAAGCCCGATTGCTGTCAGGGGCGTCACCCCGGCCATCAACAGCAGGGGTATGAGAATAATCGGGCCAGCGGCACCGCCGAGCGTTGAGGGGAAGGCCGCAACACCGCCATAAAAAACCAGGCGTGGCGCCGAGATGGTTTTGTCTTCGGTGGCGGCGGCGGTGTCGGGATGGAAAGCGCGCCACACGCCGAACAGAACCAGCGCGACGATGGCCAGCATCAGAAACTGGCCCGGGAGCCACCAGACCACGATTCCGCCGAGAAATCCGGCTGGCGCTGCAGCCAGGCAGATCGGCAGAGCCATCTTCCAGCGGATCGTGTTTTCCCTTGTGTACAGCACCACTGTCGTAATCGAGAAGAAGACATAGGCGGTAAAGCCCGCCGCAACCGCATGATGAACCTCGATGCCCAGGAGGACGACAAGCGCTGGCGGAGCGAGAACGCCGCCAACGCCGGTGCATCCGGCCATCACACCGACGAAAAGGGCGAGCGTGGCGACGGCGACCAGGAGTGTGGGATCCATTACCGGATAACCTTATCGGGGCCGATTCAGGGTGGGCAGAGAGAAAGGGCAGTCAGCGCGTCCGGAGCGGCCAGAACGGGCCGGTAGCCAGGCGGGGGATGTATGGCCATGAGTTCAGATTACGATGTATAGTGCCAAGGATACGGTGCCGGCAATGACGCAAAGGGCACCCTGCTTATAGTTTTACGGTAAAGACCCGCACAGGAAGACCACATCATGCAGCAAATCATGCCGAACGACCTTGAGGCTTACTGGATGCCGTTCACTTCGAACAAGCATTTCAAGACCGAACATCCGCGCTTGATGGTGGAGGGGCAGGGCATCCGCTACAAGAGCCACAAGGGCCATGAAATCATCGATGCGGTTTCCGGCCTATTTTGTTCGCCGGCCGGACACGGACGGCCCGAAATTGCCGATGCGGTCAATCTTCAGTTGCGGGAAATGTCTTACTGCCCGCCGTTCCAGCACGGTTTTCCAGGCGCTTTCGAACTTGCCCGACGCGTGACGCAGATGCTCCCAGGCAATCTCGATTATGTCTTCTTCGGCAATTCCGGCTCTGAGGCGGTGGAGACGGCACTCAAGATCGCGTTGCTTTACCACCGGGTGCGCGGAGAGGGGCAGCGTCTCCGCCTGGTTGGCCGGGAACGCGGCTATCACGGCGTCAATTTTGCCGGCTTCTCGGTCGGCGGGATGGTCAAGAATCGTGAGATGTACGGCCTTGGAGTTCCCGGGGTTGTCCACATGCGCCACACTTTCACGCCTGAAAACGTCTATGCCCGGAATATCGCCGAGAGCGGTATCGAGCTGGCCGAAGACTTGCAGCGTTTCTGTGACGTCTATGGCGGCGACACCATCGCAGCCTGCATCGTCGAGCCGGTTGGTGGTTCGGTCGGTGCCTATCTCCCGCCGCAGGGATATCTCCAGCGGCTGCGGGAGATCTGCGACGACAACGGCATCCTGTTGATCTTCGATGAGGTCATCACCGGTTTTGCCCGCACGGGCGGGAATTTTGCCGCCGAGACCTTTGGCGTTCAGCCTGACATTATGACGATGGCTAAGGCGCTCACCAACGGCGCGATTCCGATGGGTGCGACTGCGGTCAGCGACACTATCTACAAAACGATTGTGGATGCAGCGCCGGCGCAGGGTGTCGATTTCTTCCACGGCTACACCTACACAGCCCACCCGGCTGCCTGCGCGGCTGGTCTGGCGGCGCTGTCCATCTATGAGAACGAGGGTCTGTTCGATCAGGCCCGCGCTCTCTCGGAGCCGTTCCTCGACCGGTTGTTCGCGCTTCGCGAGCTTCCGGTTGTCACGGGCATTCGGGGGATAGGCCTGCTCGGCGCAGTCGATCTCGCGACGGATGGCACGCCTGGAAAACGAGGTTATCGCGCCGTCATGGATCTCTATGAAAAGGGCGTGCTGACCAAACTGACCGGCGACTGCATGCTGATTGCGCCGGCCTTTATCTGCACCGAGAAAAACCTCGACCAAATCTTCGGAACCCTGACCGAGATTCTCAGCGGCTACTGAGACGCGGACGGGGCTGGTCGCCAGCTAGTCGCCAGCTAGTCGCCAGCTAGTCGCCAGCTAGTCGGCGGAGTCATCTGCGACCGCCACCTGAATGGCATCTCGGGGGGAATCGTTGCGAGTTTGCGGACATCGTCGGCCGTCGTTGCCCAGGCATTGCAAGGGCTCGGCGAGGCGGATTTCGTCACCCTGAGACCGGGGTTGACCCAAAGCTGATGGCGATGGCATTGCCTGTGGTCCAGAACGCGATTTCCCCTGCCTCGACGACGGAGCGGGCATCGGCTTCACGCTCAACGGTGATGGGCGTAGTGAAATAAACCTCGTCATCCCAGACATTCGCACGCGAATCGAAGGGGGCCGCAGTGCACAGCGCCCGCGCGGTTGGCGTATCATGGCAGTCGAGAGTCAGGGTGACATCTGAAATCACAATGCAAAGCTTGATTATGGCATGACACTCCATGACCTTGTGAGGGGGCACGATGCGGTCAAAAAGCGAGACGGGGTCTTTGCGGGTATAGTTTATCCCACCATATATCCCTGCCATAATCCCCACATTCGTTGCGGTTCGGCTAGGAAATCTGGCGCATGGGGAAGCCGTTGAAGATACTCGTCGACACTGTCTTTGCCGGCTTGCTGATTCTAGCCCCGTTGGTTGCGCTGGTCTGTTATCCTGACGTCCTGGCCAACAGTCTGCTTACCCTGTTCGCCTTTGCGGTTATCTATGACCTGCAGCGTCGGGCAAGAGACAACGCGTTTGGTCGGTAGCCATGAGGCACTCAATGAGTACCCAATTGGATAACAGGCGGATATCAGCAGGAGATCAACACCAATGAAGGTTTTGCTGGCCAATCCACGGGGCAGTTGTGCGGGTGTTGTCCGCGCCGTCGAGATTGTGGAACGTGCGCTCGACAAGTTCGGTTCGCCTGTCTACGTCCGGCACGAAATTGTCCACAACCGCACTGTTATCGAAAATCTCAAAAACAAAGGTGCCGTGTTCATCGATGAACTTGAGGAGATCCCCGATGGCGCCGTCACTATATTCAGTGCCCACGGCGTCTCGCAGGAGGTGGAGAACGATGCAAAAGAGCGCGGCTTGCCAGTAATCGACGCGACCTGTCCCCTGGTCGACAAGGTTCACAGGGCTGCGCAACGATATTCCGAGGCCGGATTTGACGTGGTCCTGATCGGTCATCGCGACCATCCCGAGGTCGTCGGTACCATGGGACGAATTTCGGGACCGGTGCACCTGGTATCGAGCGAGGATGATGTCGCGCGACTGGAAATCAGGAATCCCGACAAGCTCGCCTATTCGGTCCAGACCACGCTCAGCGTCGATGACACGCGGGAGATCATCGTGGCGCTCAAAGCGCGTTTCCCCGAAGCGACAGGTTCAGAGTTTCGCGATATCTGCTATGCAACCCAGAATCGCCAGATGGCGGTTCGCGATCTCTGCAACACCGTCGATCTCCTGCTCGTCATTGGTTCTCCCAACAGTTCGAACACCAACCGCCTGCGCGAACTTGGCGAGAAGATGGGAGTGCCGAGCCGCCTCGTGGAAGGCGCGGCGTCGGTGAATCCTGCATGGTTTGAGGGTATCGAGACGGTTGGGATCACCGCCGGTGCATCGGCGCCGGAGCCACTGATCCAGAAGCTGGTCGAACGGCTCAGGGAACTCGGGGCCGAGAGCGTTGCCGAGATCGACGGGGTTGAGGAAAACGTCATCTTCAAGCTGCCCCGGGAACTTCAAGATACGGACCAACGCCTGGATGCGGGCCAGAGGGAATGCGCTTCCTGAAAAGGCGGTGTGCGCCAACTACCGCGAAACCGATTTCTGCGTGAATCAGAACAACCCGTGGCGAATGGCAAGGCCAATTCGCACTATCTTCGAAAGGTGCATACGCTCACCGGATTCATCCCAGCCGCGCCAGCTCATCTTCCGGAACAGCGCGCCGTAGACAGCTACCGTCACCGCAATGAGAGGCATCCGCGGCGTCTCGGGTGCTGCGAGAATCTCTGCCGCTTTGCTGTAGTGGGATTCGGCAATCCGGGCGAGCGCGGCACAGGCCCTGGGAAGGGCCGGGTGGGCGCGGATGTTGTCGGCCGTGATCTCGCTGCGCGCACCATCCATGCTGCTGCCGTCACTATCGTCGCCAGCAGTGCTGGTATGAAAGAGATTTGCGGGGATATAGACACGGCCTCGGGCTGCATCTTCGTTTATGTCGCGGAGAATATTGGTCATCTGCAGGGCGCGCCCGAGATGGCAGGCGAGTTGGTCTGCGGACGCTTCTCTGTATCCGCTGACCGCAAGCGACAGTCTGCCGACAGAGCCGGCGACCCGGTCGCAGTAGCGCTCGAGGTGTTCGCGCTCGGGCGCGCACCGGAATTCTTCGGCAGCGTCGCTCTCCATCCCGCGAAGGATTTCCATGAAATCCTGCTGTTCGAGGCGATAGGCGGCAACGGGCGCACGCAGGGCGATGCCTGAGAGCGTTCCCGGTCTGCCCTCATAGAGTGCCTCGCTCTCGCTGTAACAAGCCGCCAGGCGTTCGATTTTTTCATCCCTGGCGAGATCACCATCGGCGATATCGTCGACTTCCCGGCACCAGGCGTAAATCGCATATATCGCCTGGCGCTGCTGCGCCGGCATGGTGCGCATGGCGAGGAGAAACGAACTTTTGGATTGCCGGCAAACCTGCAGGACGTGGCGTTGTGCGGCACGCTCTGTCTGCATCGGTACTGTCGATACGCTTGTCATCTTTATTGCCGTCAATCAGCCAATCTTGCTCTCTATGTAGGGCGTGCTGTCGACGTCGAGGGCGTCGAGCGCAGTGCGCAGGATAGCTTTGGCGTCGAGTCCGGCATCCTCATACATCCGCTCGGGCGAAGCCTGATCCTGGAACCTGTCGGGGAGATGCATGGTGCGTAGCTTCGGTCCGCGCTGCAGCATGTCGCGGCTGGCGAGGTGGGTAAGCACAGCACTGCCAAAGCCGCCTTCCGCGCCTTCCTCAATGGTCAGGAGAACCTCGTGCTCGCGCGCCAGGCGTTCGATCATCTCGGTGTCCAGAGGTTTGGCAAAGCGCGCATCGGCCAAGGTTACCGGGTAGCCCGCCATGGCCAGCCGGTCGGCTGCCTTTATCGCCTCGCTGAGGCGTCCGCCGAGCGAGAGCAGCGTGATGCGGTTGCCCTCGCGCAGGATCCGGCCACGGCCGATGGTCAGGATCTCGGGCGTTTCCGGGAGGGCAATACCCGTCCCTGAACCGCGCGGGTAACGGAAAGCGATCGGGCCCTCGTTATGGGCGGCCGCAGTATGGACCATGTGGACCAGTTCGGCTTCATCGCCGGCCGCCATCACCACCATCCCCGGAAGACAGCGGAGATAGGCGATGTCGAACGCCCCGGCATGGGTTGCGCCATCGGCACCGACCAGACCGGCGCGATCGATGGCAAAACGAACCGGAAGTTTCTGGATGGCGACGTCGTGGACGACCTGATCGTAGGCGCGCTGCAAGAAGGTCGAATAGATCGCCGCAAAGGGCCGGTGTCCGGCGGCGGCAAGGCCAGCGCAGAAAGTCACCGCATGTTGCTCAGCGATTCCAACATCAAAACAGCGTCCCGGATGCATGTCTGCAAAGCGGTCGAGACCGGTACCGTCGGGCATGGCGGCGGTCACTGCAACGATCCGCTCGTCACGCTTGGCTGCTTCCGACAGTGCGTCGGCGAAGACGCCGGTGTAGGAGGGTGGCCCGGCCTTCCCCTTTTCCTGATCGCCGGTAATGACGTTGAAGCGCGAGACTCCGTGATACTTGTCGGTGCTCTGTTCCGCCGGCGCATAGCCTTTTCCCTTCTCGGTGACGCAATGCAACAGTATCGGGCCGTCGGCGTCACCGTCGCGCAGATTGCGCAGAATTCGAACCAGCAGCCTGACATCGTGGCCGTCGATCGGTCCGGTGTAGAAAAAACCCATTTCCTCGAATAGCGTGCCGCCGGTGACGAAACCACGCGCCTGGTGATCAACCCGCTGGACAAACTTCGCCAGGCTTTTCGGCAGATAGGTGCTCAGCTTGAGGCCAAATCCGCGCAGGCTGAGATAGGAGCGGGAGGAAAGCAGGCGGGTGAGATAGTTGTTGAGAGCGCCGACCGCCGGCGCGATCGACATCCGGTTGTCATTCAGGACGACCATCATTCGCGATTTCGAAGCGCCCGCATTATTCATGGCTTCGTAAGCCATGCCGGCAGACATCGCGCCGTCGCCCATGATAGCAATGACGTTGTTCCCGCTGCCCGAGAGATCGCGGGCCGTTGCAAAACCCAGGGCCGAGGAGATCGAGGTCGAAGAATGTGCCGCACCAAACGGGTCGTAGCGACTTTCAGCACGCTTGGTAAAGCCGGAGAGGCCGCCTTCCTGGCGCAGGGTGTAGATCCTGTCCCGTCGTTCGGTCAGGATTTTATGCGGATAGCACTGATGACCGACATCCCAGATCAGGATGTCATCCGGCGTATCGAAAACGTAATGCAGAGCGACGGTCAGCTCGACCACACCGAGGCCGGCACCGAGATGCCCGCCCGTCCGCGAGACGGCGTCGATCGTCGCGTGCCGTAGTTCGTCGACCACAGCGGGCAGGTCTGACAGTGGGAGCTTTCGCAGATCGGCAGGTGTGGAAATGCCGTCAAGAAGCGGTGTTTCAGTCATCAAAAACTCTCAGGATACAGGCAGAGAATCCTCCCGAAACAGCGGCAGGTCAAGTATTCCCGGCTGGGCGTGGCGCGCGGATAGTAGTGTTGCGTAAAACCCATGGCAGGACACCCAGAACACCGCTGGCAGTTGCGACAATGCTTTTTGAGCGGGACAGGGCCATGTGTCCGGCGAGGGGGTCGTGATTGCGGAGATGGGTGGCCAGAGCCCCGGTAATGCCCAGCATGCCCCCAGCCTCCAGACCAAGAGTGCCGGTGGCGTAGCGGCGTCCCTGACGCGCGGCATGGATGAAATCATCGACTCCATCGAGACACCGGTCGATCACGCTGCGCAAGGCGGGGCTGGCACTGGTGGCGGCGAGGGATTCCGGAGTTTCCCCGGCCTCTGTCAGCCATGTCTCCGGCAGGTAGAGTCGATGCAAGCTGCGCCAGTCATCGCCGCAACCCTGCACGCAATTCAGAATCTGCAGGGCATGACAGAACGGATCCGCAAAGGCCCACCGCCGGCTGTCGAGGTTGTGCAGTTCGATCAGGTATCGGCCGATTGGAACAGCGGCGAGGGCGCAGTAGTCAAGCAGGTCCTGCCAGCTCTGGCACGGCGCGTTGACGGTATCCTGGCGAAAAGCAGCCAGAAGCTTGTGGCAGCATTCATCGGAGACGCCGCTCTTCTGGAGGCTGTCATGCATGCGCAGGGCCGCCTCCGGGACTGTCGCTTTGGTGGATCCGTTAGTGGATCCGGAAAGACCGCGCTCCATCGCTTCGATGCGCAGAAGCTTTTCTTCTGTATCGAGTTCGGGATCGTCGACGATGTTGTCACCGACACGGGCGAAGGCGTAAAGAGCGGCAACATGAGGCCTTTTGTCGGCCGCAAGCAGATACGTCGCGAAAGGATAGTTCTTGTCAGCAGGTCCTTCTTGGGAGGACATTGCGTGGATTCCCTCCCATCAGCTTCGCGAAAGACTGCGGGCGAGATCACGCATCGAAACGGCTTCGTCGACGAGATCTGAAGGGGTTGGCATCGCACCGCTCTCCATGATGCGGCGCACAAAGCGCATGTCACGGGGCATATCGAGGGCGACAGCGGCCTCGATTTTTTCTTTCCCGAGCAAGAATCCGATGAAGGCGCCGGAATCCGGATCGCCGCGCCACATCATGGCATCTTTGTTCTCGGGCCAGGCTTCGGGCGCGCCCGCGATCTGGAGATTGGCCTCGTATTGGTCTGACCACATCCAGGGGATTTCAGCATAGGGCTCATCGCTGCCGCACATGATCTTCGCGGCGGCGATCGCCATGTTTTGTGCGCATTGCCAGGATTCGAGGCGAAGATGCCGGTCAAGCAGGGAGGTGCGATGACGGGTTGCATCGCCGGCGGCATAGATGTCTTCAATCGAGCTGCGGCAAAACTCATCGACGAGGATTCCGTCATCGACCGAAAGCCCGGCTTCTGCTGCGAGATCCGTATCGGGGATCACGCCGATGCCGATGACAACGAGGTCGGCGGTCAGGACAGCTCCGTCGGACAGGACAACTTCGAGATTTGCGCCGTTCTTGCGGATTTCCTCAGCGGAAACACCGAGCCTGATATCGACTCCGCGACCCCGGTGGAGGTCAAGAAAGCGCTGAGAGGCGATTGCCGGGACGCCGCGCGACATCAGCCGGCTCTCGAATTCGACAACGGTAACCTCAGCACGCCGCTGGCGCGCGCTTGCAGCGGTTTCGAGACCGATGAAGCCACCACCTATGACGGCCAGGCGCTGCCCGGGGCCAAGCAAGCTGGCAATTGCGCGGCTGTCATCGAGGGTCCGGAGATAGAAAACGCGATCCTGTTCGGCACCGGGAATATCGAGGCGGCGAATCCGGGCCCCGGTTGCAATCAGCAGGCGGTCATAGGCAAGAATGACGCCGTCGGCGAGAGAGATTTCCCGTGCACCGGGGTCGAGGTTGAGGGCAGGGGTGTTGAGATGAAGGGCAATCTCCTGTTCGGCGTAGTACTCCCGGGGCCTTATGAAGACGGGATCAAAGCCGGATTCAGCCTGAAGAAGCTCTTTTGAGAGAGGCGGGCGCTCATAGGGAAGGTGCGGTTCAGCGCCGATCAGAGCGATGCGCCCCTGCCAGCCCACCATGCGCATCGCCTCAACGGCCCGGCCGCCGGAATGGCCGGAGCCAATAACAACATGAGTTTCATCCTGCATGGAACATTGATTATGCCGTCGATACCTGTCGGGCAACAGTGCGGGATTGCACCGAACAGCCAAAACTCTCACAATCCAGTAGGGCCAATCCCGATTCGTGGTCGGCCCGCTTCATGATTGACCAGATTCGTGGTTGGGGCTCTCGACCATATCATCAACCAGATTTGCAGGAACTTCGTTACATGCCCGCAACGGCCGAACTCGAGATCGTCCGACCAGATGATTGGCATCTGCATCTGCGCGATGGCGCGATGCTGGAAGCGGTGCTTCCCTGCAGCTCGGCTTTTTTCGGCCGGGCCATCATTATGCCGAATCTCGTACCTCCGGTTCGCACCGCGGAAGACGCAATCGAGTATCGCGAACGCATACGCACCGCGCTGCCTGCGGATCATAATTTCGAACCGTTGATGACGTGTTATCTGACCGACGACACCGATCCGGCGGATCTCCGGGCCGGTTATGAGAACGGTGTTTTTACGGCGGCCAAGCTCTATCCGGCGGGCGCGACCACGAATTCAGAGAACGGCGTTACCGATATCGCCCGCATCGATCGGGTACTTGCGGCCATGGAAGAGACGGGAATGTCATTGCTGCTTCACGGCGAGGTGGTGGATGCAGAGGTTGATGTATTCGACCGCGAGAAGGTGTTTATCGACTCTGTCCTGGATCCCATGCGACGCCGCTTTTCTGGTTTGCGTACGGTGCTGGAGCACACGACGTCCGCCGAGGGCGTCGATTATGTGCGCGAGAGCGGCGACAACATCGCAGCGACGATCACGGTGCATCATCTGATCATCAACCGGAATGCGATGTTCGCCGGCGGTATCCGCCCGCATTACTACTGCCTGCCGGTCGCCAAACGGGAACATCATCGCCTCGCGCTCCGGCAAGCCGCGATCTCGGGCAATCCAAGCTTCTTTCTTGGTACCGATTCAGCACCACATGTGGATGCCACGAAGGAGACTGCCTGCGGTTGCGCGGGCGTGTTCACTGCCCCCAACGCGCTGTCCTGTCTTGTGCATGTCTTTGAAGAAGAGGAGGCGCTCGACCGGCTGGAAGGTTTCGCCTCGCTGCACGGCCCGCGCTTCTACGGCCTTCCTCCCAATGATTCCAGGATACGCCTGGTCAAGCAGGAGGCGGGCGAATCGTTGGCCCAATCGCCGGGCCAATCGCCGGCCCAATCGCCGGGTGGAATAGACACGCCTGAGGGTCCGGTCACGGTGTTCGACCCCGGATTCCCGCTTCGTTGGCAAGTGGTATAGAGTGCATTTCTGGGAACAGGGAATCGACTTCCGGCGGCCTTCGCAAAACAGAGCTTCTGCAGGGTAGAGAAGGTAGAGAAGGCAATGGCTTCCTATTCGTTTCTGGACCGAGCCCTGATGGCCGAGATGACGGCAGGAATGTTACTGGAGATTGACGCCGTACGCTTTCAGACAGACAAGCCTTTCATTCTCACCTCGGGACTGGCAAGCCCGGTCTACATCGACTGCCGCAAGCTCATTTCCTATCCCCGCATCCGTTCGACCCTGATGGATTTTGCAGCCTCGATGCTCCTGCGCGACGCTGGTTTCGAACAGTTTGACGCTGTTGCAGGGGGCGAAACCGCCGGCATCCCGTTCGCCGCCTGGCTGGCAGAACGAACGGGTCTGCCTATGCAGTATGTACGCAAGGAGCCGAAGGGATTCGGACGTGGCTCCCAGATCGAGGGAGATCTCGAGGAAGGCGCGCGGGTTCTCCTCGTCGAGGATCTGACCACCGACGGGGGCAGCAAGATAAAATTCTGTGGGGCACTCCGCGATGCTGGCGCTGTGGTGACGGACGCTCTGGTCGTGTTCTTCTATGACATTTTTCCCGGAACTCGAGAGAACCTGGCAGAGCACGGGCTACGGCTACACTACCTCGCAACCTGGCGGGACGTGCTCAAGGTCTGCCGGGATAAGAACCATTTCGACAACAAGACCCTGAGCGAGATCGAGGCATTCATTGCCGATCCCCTGGGCTGGTCCGAGGCGCTTCAAGGCACCGCTTCGGTCTCAAAGTAAAACGCCATGGCCGGCATCAAGCTGATTGTCGCTAATACCGATTACGGCTGGTTCAAGATGCTGCGCCAGCGCCCGGACCTGCCGGAGGTCAATTTCTGGGCGCCGAGTGCCAAGAGTAATTTTCGTGCGCTTCAGCCAGGCGAGTTATTTCTGTTCAAACTGCGTGCGCCGCACAACGTAATCGTCGGCGGTGGTGTTTTTGCCCATGCAAACCGGCTGCCCTGTTCGATCGCCTGGGAAACTTTCGGCGAGATGAACGGGGCGACGACCCTGGAAGAACTGCGGGCACGTATTCTGCCCAAGCGCCGGGACGATCCGAGTAACGACAGTGACTTTCAGATTGGCTGCCGCATCCTGACTCAGCCATTCTTTTTTGCGGAATCTGAATGGATGCCTGTGCCGGCGAGCTGGAGTCCAAACATCGTTGGGTTCAAAGGCTACAACACGGAAAATGCCGAAGGCCTGGCATTGTGGGAACAGGTCGCTGATCGCCTGCAGAGCACAAGCATCCTTGGCCCGGACGAAAGGTTAGGATTACCCAGTACACCACAAGTAATCCATCGGCGTAACGGGCAGGGCACCTTTCGTGCGCTCGTGACAGACATCTATCAACGTCGTTGTGCGGTAACGCAGGAGCGGACATTGCCGGCACTCGATGCCGCGCATATCCGCCCATACAGCATTGTCCGTGTTCACGAGGAACGGAACGGATTGCTACTTCGGCGCGACATCCACAGTCTCTTCGACCGCGGCTATGTAACCGTGACGCCGGCCCACCGTTTCGAGGTTAGCCGTCGCATCAAGGAAGAGTTTGAAAACGGTCGGCACTATTATGATTTGCACGGACAAGAAATAAACGTACCCAAAGAAGCCGGGAAGAAACCGGATCCTGATGCGCTACGCTGGCATAACGAAAATTGCTATCAGGGCTAAGCCTTGCAACCAGAGCGGGAGCCCCCGCTCAAAATGCCGCCCAACAGGGGGTCAAAATTGCACGCCGATTGGGGGTTAATTTTAGATGCCGATTGACAGAGGATGTTCAAAACGAAAAATGCACCGACGCAGAGCTGGAAGCGCTACTGAATGCCTTTATATACGGTCAAGAAAATGGCCACCACGCTGGCCCGCAAGGCTTGGTACGCACTTGAAGATTACGCCACATCCAAGCAATGCGGGATTGACCGCTTTACGCTGATGATCGAGCGCAAGGACGTCCTTGGGCAAGAGCAATGGCATGGCGTTTTTGAATACGGTAGCAAAAACCTGAAAGTTCTAGCCCGGATATTTCATGAAGACGTCCGGCGGGTTGGTTTCCCGCCTCAATTCGGCTTTTCGTGGTGTCACTGGCATAGATTTCCTGCGTATTCGGGCAGAGCCTGGCGTTCAGCCGGTATATTTGGCGGCTGAGCCGGTCTTTTTGCGGATTGCGGGCAGGCGGAAGCACCTGCGCCGCATGCGCCCTGCGCATTTCCCTGAATGGTGAAGCCGGGGTTTTGCCCGGCTAGTCTGGGACCAGCCTGCTGGCGACGAGGCGGAACAGGTCCTCGTCGGGGCAGGCACTGGACATCATAAAGCGGACCCGGCGGGTGTTCCGCTGGATGATGGCGAATGGTCCCGCACCGGGCGCGGGCCATGCGGGTGCCGGTGAGGCCGATCCGGCGGATGGCTTCCATGAGGGTGTAGGCGAGAGCGGAGAGCAGCAAGCGGAACTGGTTGGGCCACCATTTGTGGCAGCTGGTGCGGTCGGCGAAGAGGTCGGGTTGTTTGTTCCTTGATGCGGTTTTCCATCTCGCCGCGGGCGCAGTATCGTTCCTCGTACAACGCCTGTGCGTTGCCCGGAAGGCTGGTGACGATATAGCGGGGGTTGGCCCCTTTGGCCGAATGCTCGATCCGCGCGATGACCCGGCGTTCGCTGCGCCAGGTGCCGGCGGCGTAGGTAAATTCGCCGAACAGGCGCTGTTTCTCCCCCGACGCCTCAAAGTCCCGGGCCGACCGGTCCAGCCACGGCTCCGCCAGATCGTTCAGGCGGGCATTCTTGGCGATGCCGAGGACATAGTCCACATCATGCCGGTCGCACCAGTCCAGCATGCGGTGGCGGCAGAAGCCGGAATCCCCGCGCAGGATGATCCGCACCTTCGGCCAGACCCGGCGCAGGCGCCGCACCAGCAGGGCCAGGATCGCCCAGGCGTGTTTGGCGCCGTCGATGTTCGAGGGCCGCAGGTAGCTGACCAGAAGCTGATTGCCACAGAACACATAAAGTGGCAGGAAACAATCGTGGTCGTAATAGGCCTGAAAGAAACGGCCCTCCTGGTGGCCGTGAACCGCATCGTCGGTGGCGTCGAAGTCGAGGACCAGCTCGTCAGGCGGGCATTTGAACGAGGCGATGAAGGTCTCCATCAGAACCTCGTGCGCGGCCCAGGCCACCTGGCGGTCGGCCGTGTTCTCGAACCGGCACAACGTCGACGGACTGGCTGGCGGCTGATCCCGATCGGCCGCCGTCTGCAATGCCTGGTCGTGGCGCAGGGCGTCGTGGTCGTTCAGGTTCTCGTAACCCAGGGGCAGGCTGTAGATCCGTTGCCGCAGCATATCCCGCAAACTGTGCTCAACCTTGCCCGCCTGCCGGTCGTCGGACAGCCGCCGGGTGTAGCGCGACAATCTGGGCAAGCGATGCCGTCAATCCCGGCAGGTGATCCGCCCCGCGCAGCAGCAAAACGCCGCCGTTGCCCGTCACATGACCTCCATCGAAGCCGGTGGTTACCCGGCGTTTACGACAGGCTGGAAATTCCAGCTGATCGGGGGTACAATCTGTCACCGCTAAATCCTTGTGTTTGATCATTTCAAGTAACTGAATCATAACACGAATACAGGATTTAGCGGTACCTGTTCATGAAATATTCGGGCTAGGGGCACTGGAAAAGGATTAATTCTGAAAAGAGTCAATATTCATGCTCTTTGGTATAATTATCGCGTGTGTGCGCGCACGTGCAGTGGGACCGACGCTCAGTGGCCGACCTGTTTTCAGGCACTCCTTAAGCCGGGACCGGGTGCCTCGCCTCCGATGTATTTCCGTCTACGCAGCCTCTGAGTTTAGGATCTCGGCTTTAATGTATGCTTGGAACTCAGTCACTGCGGTGAAGCATCGGAATCCAGCCGAACTAGCTAATGCCAGAACTTCCGCAGTCTCGTTCAGCAATACGACAACTGGTCCAGTCAATCCGGGCTGAAGGCCTTCTGGCCAGGCTAGATCGAAGATCGCCTTTTGCGCACCAGTTTCAGGGTCCGCGTAGTCGAAGGCGACCAGCCCACGCGGCAGGCCTTGGTCTTCCACCCACTGGTTAAGCGTTTCCAGCTCTTGTTCTTCGGCCTCGCTGGTGATTCCACTGATCGGTCTGGAAGTCGCCGCGGCGGGAGGTGTCGTTCCGCCAGCCAACCATTGCGTGTCACCGTGCAGAAGCTCTTCGAATCTGTTGTTTGCTTCAGCGGCAAGTAGGGTCTTTCTTGCTTCGAGGAAATCTAGATAACGTTCGATTTTCCAGAGCGCGGGGTCTATCGGGATCCATTGTGACGCCAGCGCACCGGGGTGTTTTGCCTCCACCTCGGGAAAGTAGTTCTCGGGCAACCGAGCACTGATATTCAGGTTGGTGTCTTTGGTCAGAAAGCAGAAATTCGACAACGCGTTAACTTCAGCGCGTTGATATTCCCGTTTGTAAAGTTGAGCTTTTGGGAAGATGTGGTGAACTTCTAGGCGGCTCATTTTTCCCCAGCATGTTTGCCTTGAGCGGCAAACCCGTTCCCCAGTCGGAAGCTTCGCCCATGCGCGTAAGCATGTAGAGGACGGGGTAGAACCGGGCTCCGAGGCTCCAGCCAGTGAAATGACCCGGTTCAACTCTCAGGCCCCCATGCCAGAGGCGCAGCTGTTCTATGAGTGCGTCCAGGCCGCCATTGGGGCCTTCGAGCGCGGCCAGATCCTGGTCTATGACCGTTTCGGTTGAGCTCGAGAAGCGGCCCCACATTCCAGCTTGTGCGAACCAGAACAGCAGCTTGTCGCGTTCCTTGGCATCAAGGCTGCCGTTCTTCTTGTCCATATATCGGACCATCACCGGAACGCCGAAACGGCCGAAGAACACTTGGCCGTGGTCGAGGCCGAGCCTTCCGGCAATCAAATTCAATGAGGTGTCGATATGCTTTGAGGCTCGTTTCAGGCCGTCCTGAATGTCGTTCGCATCCTTGTCGTGGAGATAGCTGAACTTCGCTTCGCCTGTGAGAATGGTGTTCACCGACCGCAACAACCAATCGATGTTGAAATGGTATCCGGCGTCCGACCAGTCTTTGATCTTCGCTTTCATGGTGTCGCGGGTGTCGGGCCATTCGGCGCAGATCTTGGCAAGGGCGAGATCGCCCTTCGAAAGTTTGGTGCCGCCGCTGTTTACGCGGTTGAATATGTCGACGACGATGTCGAGCGTCTTGTCAGATCCGGTAACTTCTTCAATGTGCAAGTCGATGTCAGTGATGCTGAGCAGCTTGTTCAGGCGGCCCATGAAGTCACCGAACTGTTCATGGTCAGCAAAGAACTTTGTCACAAAACTGCCGAGGCCAGCATTGCCAGCCAGCATCAAGGTCGTAACATCAATCCATAGCGGATCGTCCTGCATCTTGATTGGCTGGTAGAAAGCGAAGGTTTCCGTTCCGAGGTGGAAACGAAGTCCGGTGAACGCTTGAGGATTGCCGTCGAAGAATTTCGGCGGGTGACCCCTCACAACCCCATAGAGCGATGTCATCCTCTGCTGCCCGTCCAGCAACAGTTTGACGATACCTGCTGCGATAGGGCCATCACCGCGATGGGCCGCAGTCTTTGCTTCGGTTGCCCACACAAGCAGCCCGCCGACCGGATGACGTCGGTACATTGAATCGAAGAGGCCCCGGACCTGGTCACGGTTCCATACATAGCCGCGCTGGAACTCTGGCAGCGCCATGTGCCCACTATCAATGTGGTCCAATATCGTCGAAATCTTCACGGCATTTCTCCATCAATCAAATTCATCTTTCACCCCTGAAACAGGTTGTCGCGATGCCAGGAGAGGCGCTTTCTGACCTCTTCGTGCACGCGTATCAGCCGCAGGTGGCTGCCAATTCCGGCAAACTCCCGATCCTCATCGAACAGGGGTATTGCTCAGGTTGGAAATCATGATCCCGCCGCCATCATCAAAGGAGATGAGGCCCGCATCAAAAGCAGCATCCAGATTGGCAACCAAAAGCAGGTCGTTATGCACGTTCAGGCGTTCGTGATCGGTCTCGCAGGCGGCCCAGGGAATGATGTGGCTTGCTCGCAGAAGCGTGGAGTGTGTGACGCCCGTTACGGCGCAGGCATCTTCCCAGTAGGTGAGCAGCGCGCGACGGAATACATCCTGACCAATCCGCTCCTTGCGCAGGCGTTCCACTTCCGTGGTTGAGGGTTCTTTGTAGCGCGACAATCAAGATGAGAGTCCAACGTCAATCAGGATGAGAATCCTTGGTCGCGACGTTTGTGATGGTGGCGGGCTTTTCCGCCACAATCAAGGTTTTTGTAGGTTTTGATTGTCGCAGAGCGTCAATCTGGTTTGATGTTTGCCGGTGTTGCTTTTTGAGCCTGGCGGCCGGGGCCGTCTGACGGCATGATCAGCAATCGGAATACACCTTAGCGAAGCTGTCAGACTGTCCAACAATGTGGGACCATCTCAAAACTCACCGCGGCAACCGGCAAGAAAACATGATTGCCAAGAACGTCGGGGCGCTGGCAAACATGAATTTGAAAACAGCCTGACCAAATTCGGTAAGGATACATCCGTTCTCAATTACCTGATGTTATTGTGAATCAGGTCTATTGTTTCCGGGGATAGGGGATGTCGCGATGACCGATATCGACCGGGACACCTTGATGCGGATGGCGGCTTTCCAGCATGTTCGAAGCCTGAGCGAAGTGTATGACCATTTGACCGCTGAAGAACTGAAACCGGGTTTCGTTTTCGAGGGCGAGCGCATCCCGCTCGTCAATCCCCAGCGGGGCATCTTCAAACCCCGACAGATGCGGTATCTACTCTCCATCAAGACCGTCTTTCCGCGACCCGGCGCGCGGGTCTGGTACGACGATCAACGGGACGTGCACCGCCAGATCTTCGAAGGCGATGAGATGGTCGAATATGCCTTCATGGGACAGGATCCGAACGCGGCCGACAATCGATGGCTGCGCGAGGCGTTCGAGAATGGGATACCGGTAATCTATTTTCTCGGCATCGCGCCGGGCCGTTACCAGGCAATGCTCCCGGCGTTCATATCGGGATGGGACGCCAAAGCCCTGAAGGCGCGCGTTGCCTTCGGCGTGCCGGAGCAGGATGCGCTGCTCCCGCCGGAGAGCGCCCTTGAACGGCGATATGCTCTGCGCGCGGTAAAGCAGCGTCTTCATCAGGCGTCATTCCGCGAAGCCGTAATTACGGCCTACGACGGCCGTTGCGCCTTGTCCGGCCTGCCCGAACAGCGGCTGCTCGACGCGGCGCATATCATCTCCGACAAGAACGAACGGTTGGGGCAGCCCATCGTTCCGAACGGCCTGCCGCTTTCCAAGATCCATCATGCCGCCTTCGACGCCCATCTGATCGGCATCGATCCCGACTATCGGCTGTATGTTTCGGACCAGCTGCTCGGCCAGAACGACGGCCCGATGCTCGAAGCCCTCAAGCAGCTCAATGGCGAATCTCTCTACCTGCCGCACCGAGTCAAGGATCGGCCGGACCGCGACCGGCTTGCCATGCGGTACGAGCGGTTCAAGGCGGTGGCTTAGAATGCCGGCCTTCGCCCGCACCATTGGCATCGACTATTCCGGGGCGCAAACGCCGACGGCGAGCCTCAAGGGTATCCGCGTCTATTTGGCCGAGGGAGGTAACCCGCCCGTCGAGGTGCCTCCACCGCCCAGCCCGCGGAAATACTGGACCCGCAAGGGCATTGCCCACTGGCTGGTCGAGCGCTTGGCCGAAGAAACGCCGACGCTGGTAGGTATCGATCATGGATTTTCCTTTCCGCTGCGCTATTTCGAGGTTCACAGGCTCGAGCCCGACTGGCTGTCGTTTCTCGATGATTTCCATCGCCATTGGCCGACCGACGAGGATCACACCTACGTCGATTTCGTGCGGACCGGCGCCGCTGGAAACGGCGCGGCGCGGACCGGCAATGCCCGCTGGCGTCGCCTGACTGAAGAACGGGCTGGTGGCGCCAAGTCGGTCTTCCATTTTGACGTGCCGGGCCAGGTGGCCAAGTCCACCCATGCCGGGATTCCCTGGCTGCGCTTCATTCGCCGGGAACTGGGCGAGCGGGTGTATTTCTGGCCGTTCGACCGTTGGGACATCCCGCCGGGAAAGTCCGCCATCGCCGAGGTCTATCCGGCGCTCTGGTCGCGCAGTTTCGCCCGCGAGGGCCGCACTGGCGACCAGCACGACGCCTATTCCATCGCCGCCTGGCTCTCTCGCGCCGACTGTGATGGAAGCCTTGCCGAGTTCCTCGCGCCGAAACTGACCGCGCCTGAACGCAGCGTGGCAAAGGTGGAAGGCTGGATACTCGGGGTTCCGGGCTTGATCCGTGACGGCATTGGCGAGCAGCATGAACTGGACGGCAATTCTTGCAATTAAGATGTGTTTAGATTACACTAAATAACATAAGACCTGATTCACAATAACATCAGGTGATTGAGAACGGATGTATCCTTACCGAATTTGGTCAGGCTGTTTTCAAATTCATATTTGCCAGCGCCCCGACGTTCTTGGCAATCATGTTTTCCTGCCGGTTGCCGCGGTGAGTTTCGGAAAATATTCCGAACTTTTTCATGCGGCAAATACCGTGCTCCACGCCGATACGCAGCTTTGCGTGCCAAGTGTTGTAAGTTTTCTGTTCGTCCGTAAGGGGGTGGTTCTTTGAGGCTTTGAGCGGGATTTCAAGCGATGTTCCCAGATAACCGAGATCACCAAGTACAAGCACACCCGGTGGCTTATCCACGCGCGCCTCGTCATAGATACGCTTGTCATGTGCGCGCCCGGGTTGCGCCGGACCGACCGCCAGAACCCGTTTTTTGTCATCGGTGATGATCTGATGTGAGGCCGTGTGATGCTTTTTCTTGCCGGAATACTTCGCCTTGCGATGCGAGAGCTTTTTCGGGCGTTGAACCGGACGCTCCGTGCCATCAATCATCAGGTAAAGCAGGTCATCCCTCTCTGACGCCGACAGCCTGATCTTGCGCTCCGGCATCCGGAAATGTCCTGCCATCAATTCTGTCATGGCAGCAATCCGACGGCAAACCGTAGGGGACGAGACATCGAACAGAAGACCCATAAAGGCCTGACTGGTATAGGTGCGATAATACATCAAGCAGAGCAGCAATTGCTCGGCAAATTCCAAACGGTAGTTCATCCCGCCACCGATCGCGCGTTGTCGGTCTTCACGTGAAAGCCGGTGGTGCTCACGTTCAAGCCAGATCGGATGAAGAACAACAACCAATGCCTCGAAATCCTGAAGGCGGATGCCTGAAAGGCGGAAAAACAAATCAGCGCGCCCCCGCAAAACCTTCAAAACCCTCATAGACAAGCCCTCACTCTCCATTGAGCCATAAACATCGCTGAAAATCGGCTATTGCGCAACAGGTTTATAAAGAAACGAGACAGCCTGAGCGATCCAATTGAGCCCACCGTGCGGCAAGCGGTGCCCTGTGCCCGCGTTTTCTCCAAGGAGCAGGAGAAGGAAGGGTTCTCGATCCCGGCGTAGCTAAAGCTGCTGATGGACTATGCCGCGCGCGAAGGGCTGTCCGCCGTTCAGGATACGTCGACGTGGAGACGGCGAAGCAGACCGGCCGGACCAGCTTCTCAGAGATGATTGCGTTTCTGCGGGCCAATCCCCGGGTCCGGGTCATCTTGGTCGAAAAGGCCGACCGGCTCTACCGCAATCTCAAGGACTGGGTGATGCTCGACGAGCTCGATGTCGAGATCGATCTCGTCAAGGAAGGGGCGATCCTGTCGCGCGACTCGAAGTCGTCGGAAAAGTTCATGCACGGCATCAAGGTGCTGATGGCGAAGAACTACATCGACAACCTTTCGGAAGAGACCAAGAAGGGCATGCTGGAAAAGGCCGAGCAGGGCATCTGGCCTTCGGCAGCGCCGCTCGGCTACCGCAACGTGGACGAAGCCAACGGCAAGCGCGTGATTGAGCCCGATCCCGAAGTTGCGCCGCATGCGACCAGGATGTTCGAACGCTACGCGACCGGCGGGCTGGCATTGCGCGACATGGCCAAGAAGGCGCGCGCGCGGACGGTTTCGGCTATCGCAAGAGCGGCAAGTCGGTGCCGACCAGCACGGTGCACAAGATCCTGCGCAACCGGCTCTACATGGGCGTGTTCGAATGGAATGGCCGTCTTTATGAGGGCAGCCACCAACCCCTGGTCACGCGGGACCTGTGGGAGAGGGTGCAGGACATGATGGACGGGCGCAACGCCAGCAAGCACCATCGAGTGAAGCATGATTTCGCCTTCTCGGGCCTGATCGCCTGCGGGCATTGCGGCTGTTCGGTGGTCGGCGAGATCAAGAAGCAGCGCTACATCTACTACCACTGCACCGGCTACAAGGGGAAATGCGACGAACCCTATGTCCGGGAAGAGGTTCTCGAAGAGAAGTTCGGCGCGCTCCTCGGCCGGCTGGCGTTCGACGACGAGGTGCTGGACTGGGTGCGCGACGCCCTTCACGATAGCCACGCCGACGAGAGGCGCGAGCATGAGGAAGCCATCGAGAAACTGCGCGCCGGGTACGACCGGCTCCAGAACCGCATCCACGCCGCTTATGTGGACAAGCTCGACGGCACCATCGACGCGGCCTTCTACGAAAAGATCGCCGCCGAATGGCAGGCGGAGCAGGACCGTTGCTTCCGCGATATCGAGCGCCACCAAGGCGCCGACCGCTCCTATCTGGAAGAGGACGTGCGCCTTATCGAACTGGCGCAGAACGCCCAGCGGCTTTTCGAAAAGCAGGATTCGCGCGAAAAACGGCGGCTTCTCAATTTCCTGGTTTCGAACTGCTCATGGACCGACGGCGAGTTCTCGGTAACCTTGAGCCAACCCTTTGATCTTATTTCCGAAACGGCGATGATCGACGCACAGAAAGGCCGCTGGAGGGGTCTCCAACGGCCTTTCTGTGAATTGGCTCCGCGGGCAGGACTCGAACCTGCGACCCGATGGTTAACAGCCATCTGCTCTACCAACTGAGCTACCGCGGATCATTGTTCTCTACTGTTCTCTAGAGTGGACGGGCGCTTATATCAGGGTCCGGCTTGTCCTGCCAAGCATGTGGCGGCGCTGCCTATGGGCGGCGAGCCTCTGTGGTGCAATGCTGCGGCTAAATTCCGTGGTCAGTGCCTTGTGGATGGCGTCTCGTTCTCGCCATCCGGGAATTGGAGGTCCGGGCCGGAATCGAACCGGCGTACAAGGATTTGCAGTCCTTTGCATAACCACTCTGCCACCGGACCATAATCCAGTCGACCGCATGCCGGAGCATCGCGGCGGCCTGGTCGAGACGGGCAGGATGCCGGCCAAGATATGGCCGCTATCGGCGGGGGTCAACGCGTTGTCTCAGGGCGTTTTGCGTTGTGCCTTTGCCCCGATGGGCTTATATGCATCGATAGACGCGACCTTCGGTTTTGCCGGATTCCGTACAGTCCTGTGGAGAGCGTAGCAATGGATTTTGCAACTGCCCGCGCGAATATGGTGGCCAGTCAGTTGCGGACCAACGGCGTTACGGACCCTGACGTTCTCACCGCCATGCAGAAAGTGCCGCGGGAGTTTTTCCTGGCGGAATCGAAGCAGGTCCTGTCCTACGCCGATTGCAATGTCGAATGCGGTACTGGCCGCTTTGTCATGGCGCCGATGGTAGCAGGGCGCCTGATCCAGGAAGCAGCGATCGAGCCAGGAGATGCCGTGCTCTGCGTCGGCGCTGGGACTGGCTATCTTGCCGCTGTCGCCGCCTGTCTCGCCGGTCCGGTTTTTGCACTCGACAACGCGACCGGTTCAGCCGAACACGCATCCCGGCTGTTTACAGAGCTTGAGCTCGACAATGCGGTTGCGGTCGAGGGGCCTCTTGCAGAGGGATGGAAAACCGACGCGCCCTACGACGCGATATTGCTGGCCGGCATGGTGCCCGAGGTTCCGGGACCGTTGTTCGATCAGCTTGCAGACGAAGGCCGCCTTGTAGCTATCACAGGAACTGGTGGAGGGCTGGGTCGGGCGATTCTATTCTGCAAACACGGTGGCGCCGTCGCCCATCGGTGCTTCATGGACGCAACCGTGCCGACGCTCCCCGAATTTCGCCATGACCCCGGCTTTGTGTTCTAAACGAAACGTGACGAAGACGTGAGTAAGGCACGGCTACTCGTTGCATGCGGTTGCCGCGACATTTTGTTGAAAAGGAATTTGTTGTCATGACGCCGAGCAAAAGCGGTGAATGGCCCGTAAACCTGAAAGACTTTATGCCGCGCAATGCCGCCGTGGCTAGCTTGAGCGCGTCAGCATGTGTTCTGTCGGTATGTGTTCTGTCGGTTCTGCTTATCGGCATGCCGGCAGCAGGACAGAACCTCGAGAAGGTTCTGGCGCAGACCTATCAAACCAATCCTGGGCTCATGGCCGCGCGCGCGGAGTTGCGGGCTCAGAACGAGCGGGTGGAGCAGGTGGTCGCCAATGCACGCCCCTACGTATCGCTGCGTGGCGATGTTGGCTTCGAGCACGAAGAATTCGACTACGACACCAGCACGAACGCCCCCATCATCGGACGGGACAGATCCCATGCCTCTGCGCCAGGGGAAGTCGCTCTGGTTATTGACCAGCACCTGTACCAGGGCGGCCGCATTGGTCTTGGCCTGGCGGCAGTTGATTTTGAGGTGTTGGCGGCACGCCAGCGCCTTGCCGCGATCGAGCAGAACGTGCTCCTGGCAGCAGCCACCAGTTTTGCCGATGTGTTCCGGGATCAGGCCGTGGTCGCGCTCACCAAGAACAACGAGAAGGTGCTCGTCCGTCAGTTTGAGGCCACAAAAGACCGATTTGAGGTCGGAGAGGTGACTCAGACTGATGTTGCCCAGGCCGCAGCTCGGCTGGCCAGCGCCAAGGCAGAGCGCCTGCTCGCCGAGAGCATCCTTGAGGTTTCCCGCGCGGGCTACGAACGGGTTGTCGGATTGGCTCCGGGCCGGCCTGACAAGCCCGGAAAGGTTACCGGGCTGCCTGCCAATTTTCGTGAATCGCTCGATCTGGCAGGCAAAAACCATCCGACGGTGCGCATGGCCGAATACAATCTCAAGGCCGCCAACAAGGAAATCGATCTCATCCGCTCCGAACAGGCACCGCTGCTTTCTCTCCGGGGGGAGCTAGGGAAAACGTTTAACGAAAGTCGGACAATCAATTCCGGGGAAACGGCTTCGATCACCCTGAACATCGAGGTGCCTCTGTACCAGCAGGGCGCAGTTTCCTCGCGCATCCGGCAGGCAACGCAGGAGGCGTTGCGGCGGCGCTTGCTCCTCGAAGATGCCCGGCGAGGGGCTTTTGAAGTCGCACGAAGCGCCTGGGAGAAGCTCCAATCGGCGCGTGCGAGGATTGAAGCCTTTACGGTCGCAGAATCCTCCAACGCCCTGGCCCTGGAAGGCGTGCAACAGGAGGCCAATGTCGGATCACGCACGGTGCTCGACGTGCTGGACGCAGAGCAGGAACTTCTCGACGCCAAGGTTAACCTTGTACGGGCCCGGAGAGATGAGCTGGTTGCGTCGATCACGCTTCTCGAAGCAGTCGGCGACCTCTCGGCAGCCAAACGCAATCTCCCTGTCGATATCTACAACACTGAAAAATACGCAAAAGAAGCCCGTCGCAGGTATTGGCCCTGAGGCAGGACGGATATGGAGAACCTGCATCTGCGGGGGAGCAGGGAATGAGCGCTGGCGACAAGCCGGATAGCGTGAATCTCGAGAAGATAGTGGCGGAAATCCGCCAGGTGATCGATTCCGATGTGGAGACCCACGAAAACCCTCCCGGAAAAACCTCGGGGGCTGGAAACGCCTCCAGCGGTAGCGTCGATGAGCTGGTCCTGGTTCCCGACGAAGAACCGGGTCTGACCGAGCACGAGATACGAAATCTCCTGCGAAGCTGGTTCGAGAAGGAACTGCCGCCCCTTGTGGACCGGATCATGGAAGAGGCCTTGGCCCGGCGAAGCCGCAAGGGGCCGAGGGGCAGTGGGCCAGATCGCAGCGATGCGAGTGGATGACCGATTTTCTGGCCTCATGCATCGGCAGTTTACTTTTCCGCACAACCTTTGATTTTTATTTCTAAAACTCGATGCCCTCCCCATCAGATTTCAAAGAGATTTCGGCTGCTCGCTGGCGCCGGATAACAGAGGTCGCCTGCGCGCCTGTCACCGAGGCGATGCTTGAAATGGCGGAGATCAGGGAGGGCACGCGGGTGCTCATCCTGGCTTCGGATTCTGGAATTCTTGCTGAGACTACGGCGCGATGCGCCGGAAGCTCAGCGGTTACTTCGCAGGCGCTTGATTTTAGTGCGATCCTAAAGTTTTCCGAGCGTTTTGATGCCGTGCTTTGCATCGAGAACCTGGCCGCAGCGCCGAACTCGGAAGAAACCGTTCTGGCCATGGCGAGGCTTCTTCATCCGGTTGGATGGCTTGGGATTTGTACCTGGACCGAGTCGGGGCGGATGCCGTTGCACGGAATTGCGCTCGACGTGCTCGATGCGCTCAATGCCACTGGTGCCGCCGGTATCCCGGATGATCCGGCACTTGGAGGGTTTCGGGAGCGCGCGCGCACCGAAAGCGGCGCAATCGAACCGGGCATACTTTTCGGAATGCTGGAAAAGGCAGGGCTTTCCGCAGTCGAACGCCGCGCCCTGCAGGTGATTCACACCTTCGCCGATGCCGACGAATGTGCCAGTTGCTGGCTCGATCATATCTTCCCCGGGGCCAACGGGGAAAATCTCTCGGATCCTGTTCGCAAAGCAGCACACACCCTGCTGGTGGAAAAGGTACAAATCCATGCGCGACCCGACCGCAGCATCCGGATGGTCAGCGAAGCAACGGTCGTGGTGGGGCAGAACGCGGTGCGCCAGTACTTCTGAAAATTTGATTCCCGAAGAGCCAATTTCTGGAGGCCGGGGCACCATAAAAACCTCTGGAATGCGACCCTCTCGGCTTTTATTGTCGAAACAGAGCCTGACATCAGGTGTCTTGCCTGAAGTCGGATATCCCCACATTCAGTGAATTCGGAGCACATCATGGCATGTGACAAATCAAAACTTCCCAGCCGCCACGTATCGGTCGGTCCGGCCAGTGCGCCACACCGATCCTATTATTACGCCATGGGCATGACCGACGAGGAGATCGCCCAGCCTTTTGTCGGCGTTGCCACCTGCTGGAACGAGGCCGCGCCCTGCAATATCGCCCTTTCCCGCCAGGCCCAGTCGGTGAAGCTCGGCGTGAAGTCACAGCAGGGAACGCCACGCGAATTCACGACGATCACCGTGACCGACGGCATCGCTATGGGGCATGCCGGAATGCGGAGTTCTCTGGTCAGCCGCGACCTGATTGCTGATTCGGTCGAGCTCACCATGCGCGGCCATTGCTATGACGGGCTCGTTGGCCTGGCCGGATGCGACAAGTCCCTGCCCGGAATGATGATGGCGATGGTGCGTCTCAACGTCCCCGCCGTGTTCATGTATGGCGGATCGATTCTGCCGGGTCGTTTGGACGGCAGGGATCTCACCGTGCAGGACGTGTTCGAGGCGGTCGGCAGCTTCAGCGCCGGAAACATCACCGCCGAAGAACTGCACGCGATCGAATGCGCGGCCTGTCCTTCGGCCGGCGCCTGCGGCGGTCAGTTCACGGCCAATACGATGGCTTGCGTGTCGGAAGCAATGGGACTGGCGCTTCCGGGATCAGCCGGTGCACCAGCTCCCTATGAATCCCGCGACGCCTACGGCGAGGCTTCGGGCCAGACTGTGATGGCGCTGATCGAGTCCAATTTGCGCCCGCGGGACATTGTCACCAAGCGGGCTCTCATCAACGCAGCGCGGGTTGTTGCCTGCTCGGGTGGCTCAACCAATGCCGGGCTGCATCTTCCCGCAATCGCCAGCGAGGCCGGGATCGATTTCGATCTGCTCGATGTCTGCGACATCTTCAGGGACACCCCCTATATCGCCGACCTCAAGCCCGGCGGGAAGTATGTCGCAAAGGATCTCTACGAGATCGGCGGCGTTCCGATCATTATGAAGGCCCTCCTGGACGGCGGCTATCTCGATGGGGATTGCATCACCGTCAGCGGCAAGACCCTGGGCGAGAACCTGGATCACGTGAAGGTGCCCGGTGACCAGGACATCGTCTATTTGACGGCCTCGCCGATCACCCCGACGGGTGGTGTCGTCGGCCTGAAGGGTAACCTGGCGCCCGACGGCGCTATCGTGAAGGTCGCGGGTCTGGACATGCTGCAGTTCACTGGTCCAGCGAGGGTGTTTGAGTGCGAGGAGGACGCCTATCAGGCGGTCGAGGATCGCACCTACGAGGAAGGCGACGTAATCGTCATCCGCAACGAGGGCCCACGTGGAGGTCCTGGAATGCGCGAGATGCTGGCGACCACGGCGGCTCTCTACGGTCAGGGAACCGACGGCAAGGTGGCGCTGATCACCGATGGCCGGTTCTCCGGCGCCACCCGTGGCTTCTGCATCGGCCATGTCGGGCCGGAGGCCGCTGTCGGCGGCCCTATCGGCCTGCTCGAGAACGGCGATATCATCAGCATCGATGCGGTCGCAGGGACGATCGAAGTCAATCTCGATGATGACATCCTCGAGCAACGGCGGAAGAAGCACCAAAGCCGGGAGCACGATTATCAATCCGGCGCGATCTGGCGCTATGCGCAGACGGTTGGCTCGGCACGCGGCGGGGCCGTCACGCATCCCGGGGCGAGTGTTGAGACCCATTGCTACGCGGATATCTGAAGGGCTAGCCCGGATATTTCATGAAGACGTCCGGCCGCCTTCAGGCCGTACCATCGCGTTGGAAACACGGTGACGAAGGGATAACCAGTGACAAGCGAAGATGAGGACACGACCCTACCGGTAAAGCCGACCCATGATGCGCTGTTCCGCGCCATCATTGACGACAAGGACCGCGCGGCAGCCCTTTTGCGCGATTACCTGCCGGAGCGGATCAGCGCGCAGATGGCGGACACACCGCCCAAGCGCGTTGCGGGCAGCTTTATCGACGAGGATGCCCACCTGAAGCACAGCGACGGGCTGTTCGAGATCACGCTGAAGGGCGGACGCCCGGCCCTGGCCTACGTGCTTTTGGAACACAAATCGGTTTCAGAACCGGCAACCCCCTTGCAAATCCTTGGATATATGCTGCGGATATGGCTTCGCTACGGCGATGGACAGGCGGCAAGGTTGCGTGCCCTGCCGGTCATCGTGCCGCTGGTGTTCTACCATGGGAGCCATTCCTGGAATGTGCCGCGGGTGTTCGGCGAGATGTTTGATGCGGGTGGGGATATGGCGCGCTATGTGCCGTCGTTCACTTACGAGGTCCATGATCTCGGCAATATCCCGATGGAAGAGCTGTCGCATGATCCTGACGTGATGGCAGGCCTGGCTGTGCTCAAATTCGTGAAGCACCGCTCCGATATGACGCACGAACATCTGGAGGAGATACTGCGGCCGCTGTCGTTTAAGACGAATTTTGCCGGTATCGTTCTGCGCTATTTTGTGGCACGATACGAATGGACGCAGCTGGACATGGAAGCGGCCCTGGACGGAATAGACGATGAAGGAGGCAAAGCGCTGATGGGAACACTCGCAGAAACATGGAAAAAAGAAGGCGAAGCCAGAGGCGAAGCCAGAGGCGAAGCCAAGGGGCTTGCCGCCGGGGAAGCGCTTGGCCGTGAAAAAGGGCTTGCGGAAGGTGAAGCCAGAGGTGAGGCCAAATTGCTGATGCACCTGCTGGTAAAGCGGTTTGGCCCCCTGCCCGAGCCCGTGATCGCACAGATCGCGGCGGGAAGCATCGATGATCTGGATCGCTGGGTGGACCGGGTGCTTGATGCCGCTGATCTGGCGGCCGTGTTCGGGGAACGAAGGGATCACTGAGGGTTTGAAGCGACGATCCATGCTCATCACAGCCAACCAGCCCTTCGGAGAATGGAATGCAATCTTCCCCGATCCGGCAATGACGCTGGCAGCCGTCGACAGGCTCGTCCACCACGCGACAATCTTCGAGATGAACGTGGAAAGCTACCGGCGCAAAGCCGCTGAACACGCCAACGGCCCCGGCCGCCAGGCTCAAGCTCAAAGAGCAACACCGGCAAACATCAAACCAGATTGACGCTCTGCGACAATCAAAACCCACAAAAACCTTGATTGGGGCGGAAAAGCCCGCCACCATCACAAACGTTGCGACCGAGGATTCTCATCCTGATTGACGCGCACCTCTCACCCGGATTGTCGCGCTACACGTGCAGCGCGGCCCTCGAAAATATCCGCAAGGTGCCGTAGCGCCAGAACCTGCCTTTGTCGGAAAGCCCAAGCGCTTTCATCGATCAAAATGGCCGACCGAAGCCAGCCAGCTACAAACCCGGCGCGGCCATCAACCTCAATATCGAGATGGAGACCGGCACGGGCAGAACCTGTTGTTATATCAAGTCCATTTTCGAGATGAACAGGCTCTATGGCTGGTCCAGGTTCATCATCATGGTGCCGTATCATGGTGCCGTCGATCGCCATCCGCGAAGGCGTGGCCAGGTCGCTGGAGATGACGGCCGGGCATTTCGTTGAAGGCTACGGCAAGAAGGCGCGGTTCTTCATCTACAACTCCAGGAGACTGCACGAGCCGGAGAGCTTTTCTTCTGACGCGGGAATCAACGTAATGGTGATCAACGTGCAGGCCTTCAATGGGACGGGTGCCGACAATCGCCGTATCCATGAAGAGCTGGACGACTTCCAATCACGCCGCCCCATCGATGTGATCGCCAGGAACCGGCCGAGCCTGGTCGTGGCGCAGGGCGTCGTGGTCGTTCAGGTCCTCGTAACCCAGGGGCAGGCTGTAGATCCGTTGCCGCAGCATATCCCGCAAACTGTGCTCAACCTTGCCCGCCTGCCGGTCGTCGGACAGCCGCCGGGCAAGCGATGCCGTCAATCCCGGCAGGTGATCCGCCCCGCGCAGCAGCAAAACGCCGCCGTTGCTCGCCACATGACCTCCATCGAAGCCGGTGGTTACCCGGCGTTTACGACAGGTTGGAAATTCCAGCTGATCGGGGGTACAATCTGTCACCGCTAAATCCTTGTGTTTGATCATTTCAAGTAACTGAATCATAACACGAATACGGGATTTAGCGGTACCTGTTCATGAAATATTCGGGTTAGAACCTCACATAAATTGCCTTGCGACCGGAACCTCCCTGTTTGCGTCTGATTTCCAGCTTCCTGGAAAGCGAAATCATAGATCTACTTGGAATGCGGGATTGGCACCATGGCCGCGTCTCCACTTCTGGTTTTGCCGGGTGCGAGGGTGTAGCGTTTTTGCTTCCTGCAATAGCGATAGGGGCACCGATTCGTGATCTCGGAAGACAACACAATGCCAAACCCGACACCCGGGCCGGATCGTGCGGGTGGCGCACCCAATGACCGGGTGACCTATACCAGGCTGAGGGACGATAGCTACGGGCTTCGCGGTCCGGTTAATCTGCTCGAGCAGGGGGCCAGCATCGATGTGCACAGGCGCGACGGCACGGTCAAACAGGAAACCGTCGGCGAACGCGTCCATTTTTACGACGACAATCAGGTTGCGATTCATCGCATCGAGAGATCCGGGATGGTCGCCGATAAGGTGACCTACACCAGAATCGACGGCGATAACTGGGGCGTCAGGGGACCTGCCGGCCAGCTCGAGGAAGGCCTGATGGTCGAGGTTCAGAAGCGGGACGGTAGCACCAAAACGGAAACCGTCGGCGCCGAGGTCTCAAACGACGGAGCCACCGCTGTGCACTATCTCGTCAGGGGACGCTGAGGGAAGGCGGGGTCGGGCTTGCACCAGCTTATTTTGCGCCTGACCGCCTCGCACCAGTCCAGGGCCTGACCGGTTATGTCTGATCCGGATACTGCTGCTTCGCAGCCTGCCGCCGCGCCGCCGCTTGCCGGCGTGCGCATCCTCGATATCGCCACCTTCATCGCAGCACCCTTCGCCGCCACGGTACTGTCGGAATTCGGGGCCGAGGTCATCAAGATCGAGAATCCGCAGGGCGGCGATCCGTGGCGCCGCTACGGAACGGCGACGCCCCGCGACGGCGACACGCTCGCCTGGATGACCGAATCCCGGAACAAATCCTCGGCGAGCCTCGATCTGCGCAAGCCGGAAGGCGCGAAACTGTTCCTGCGTCTGGTCGAGCAGTCGGACGTGGTCTGCGAGAACTTCAGGCCCGGAACGCTCGAGCGGTGGGGCCTCGGCTGGGACGTGTTGTCCAAGACCAATCCAGGCTTGATCCTGCTGCGGGTCTCGGGATACGGGCAGACCGGCCCCTATAGCGACCGCCCGGGCTTCGCCCGGATCGCCCAGGCCTTCGGTGGTCTCACCTATCTCGCGGGCATGCCCGACGGTCCGCCGGTAACGCCAGGCTCAACCTCGCTCGCCGACTACACCACCGGTCTTTATGGAGCGGTCGGCATCATGCTGGCGCTGAGAAGCCGGGAGCAAACCGGCCGCGGGCAAATAATCGATATCGGTCTCTATGAATCGATTTTCCGATTTCTCGACGAGCTGGTTCCGGCCTACGCCTTTGCCGGCACGGTCCGGGAGCGCGAAGGCGTGGGCACACGCCTTGCCTGCCCGCATGGTCATTTCGCGACTGGTGACGGCAAATGGGTGTCCATTGCCTGCACTTCCGATCGCATGTTCGAGCGGCTCGCAGAGGTCATGAGCCGCCCGGAACTCGCAGCGGAGGACAGTTTCGGAACCGCAGCCAATCGGCTCGCCGCACGCGACGAGGTCGAGGGCATCGTCAACGGTTTCACCGGCTCAATGACGCAGGAAGAAGTTATCGCGCAGTGCAACGAGGGTGGGGTGCCGTGTGGCGCGATCAATTCGATCGCCGATATCTTTTCCGATCCCCAGTTTGCGGCCCGCGAGAACCTCCTGAAGATGACGGATCCCGTCGCCGGCGAGATCACCATTCCCGGGGTGGTTCCCAGGCTGTCCGAAACACCGGGACACGTGAAGCATCTCGGCCCTGTCTTCGGCGAGGCCAATGCGCGCATCTATGGCGACATGCTCGGCCTGTCCGAGGACGAGATGCAACAGTTTCGGGATGACGGTGTCATATAACAGGGTGTCATATAACAGGGTGTCATAATCGACCTGAAAACAGCAAAAGACATGGATAAGTTCTTCCGCAACCTCTGAGTTCATCTGCCCGCATCTTGAAAAACGGCGGGCGCGGTGCTAGGTCAGCGCGCACGGAAGTGGCTGGTTTTCATCGGGTCCGTAGCTCAGCTGGTTAGAGCGCCGTCTTGACATGGCGGAGGTCACAAGTTCAAGTCTTGTCGGACCCACCACTCCTCCGGTCTCTCCCAAACCCTGCTGACATTCCTGTTTCCATTGACGTGATGACGTGTTGGTGCGTTGCGCCTTGGCATCGCCCGCCATGCGTCCGGACGCTGACACCTGTCCGGCCCTGATCCGGACGGATGTTCGGTTGGATGCCGCGTGGATGCGCGCGGTCGTGAAAATCTGAGACGTCAATCCGTATCGGCGAATGCGCCGACGCGCGCATTGTATGTATTTCCCGCTTCTATGTAGGGCGCGTGCCCGGCAGATTCGATCACGGAGTGGGTCGCTGCCGGGCATAACGCCAACAGCTCTTCCAGCCGCTCTGCCGGAACGACGGGATCACGTCCGCCGGAAATGATCAGCATCGGTATTGCAAGTTCCGGCAAAACCTCCCGATTATCGGTGGATTGAAGCATCCGGTAGGCGTTGCGCTGCCGTGCAAGATCCTCGCCAGCGACGATCCTCGCGGCGATTTCGCAAGCGAGCGCGCTTGCATCGGGAGGCATCATCTTGAACGCCCGCACCTGGCCGTAGGCGTCTGGGCCGAGCTTTTCGCGCTCGGCGACACGATCGGTGTAACGCCTGGAGATAGGCGCGTTTTCCGCCCCGGCCGGTCCGGCATGGGTGCAGGACAGAACCAGCCTGGCGATCATGCTGCGCGGTTTGGCGGCAGCGCGTGTGGCGATCATGCCACCCATTGAATGCCCGACGAGAATCGCGTTGGTACAATTTCGAACGGTAAGAAATTCATGCAGCGTATCGGCATAGGCCTGGATCGTGGGCTCCACGGGGTCGGATTCGCCGTAACCAGGCGCATCCCAGGCAATCACGCGGAACCGATCGGCGAACTGCGCGAACTGATAACCCCAGCTCTGCGAAGAGCCGTTCAGCCCGTGCAGAAAGACGAAAGGGCGCCCTTCTCCGATCTCTCGGAAGGACAGCGCGCCCTGGGACAGACCGGTGCTTTGCAAGGCCGGTAGCTCGGCGAAATATTGATCCGGCGTCATTTGGTCACCTTCATGAATTCCCCGCTTCGATTTCCCGCTTCAGTTTTCTGCCTCGGGGGGCGATTGGCGCTTCTTTGCTTCGCGGGGGCAGTCGGCTGGTGGATGCCCCGCATGCCTGGCCGCCGCCACGCTGGAACTGCGCTGTCGGCGCGCCACATTATTTCCGGCGAGAGCGTTATTCCTGCGAGAGCGCTAGGCAACCCGGAACAATAGCCCGGAACAACGACCCGGGACACAGCCAAGGAGCACCCCGACATGGCATTCTTTGAATTGCGCCAATACAAGGTCCAGCCTGGAAAGATGGACGAGTGGATCCGGGTTATGGAAGAGGAGATCCTGCCCTTCCAGATTGGCAAGGGCATGGTGGTCACCGGGAGCTATCGCGGTGAGGAAGACGATTCCGTCTATGTCTGGATCCGCCGTTTCGAGAGCGAGGCAGAGCGCGAGCGGCTCTATAAGGAAGTCTATGAGAGCGATTTCTGGAAGAACGACATGGGGCCGCGGATCCCCGACTATCTCGACCGCGACCAGAACGTGGTTACCCGTATCGTTGCAACTTCACGCTCAACCATGCAGTGACGCTTGGTGCAGCAAGGACGCTCGCGCAATAACGCTTGGGCAGCATCGCCTCCGGGTGTGAGGCGGAAGCTTTTTTCAGGAAAACACGAACCTTCGGAGACAAAGAAGCATGGCCATCGGATCTGATATTGTCGCCAAAGCGCTGCAGCAGCAGGGCATCGATACCTTCTTCTACATCATGGGCGCGCCGATGATGAACGTGGAGCTCGCCTGCATGGGGCTGGGAATCCGCGGCATTGATGTGCGCCACGAGCAAGCCGGCGCCATGGCCGCCCATGCGTATGCAAGGCTGCGCAACCGCCCGGCAGCCTGCATGGCGGCGTCGGGTCCGGCGACGACCAACCTGATCACCGGACTCGCCCACTCTTGGGCTGACTGCACCCCGGTCATAGCGCTTGGCGGCGCTTCCCCCGATGCCATGTCGGGCCAGGGCGCATTCCAGGAGATCGACCAGCTGTCGATGATGAAGCCCTGCACCAAATGGGCCGAGCGGGTCCATAATCCCCATCGCATACCCGAGTTGGTCAACAAGGCGGTTCGCGAGGCGATGACCGGCAAGCCAGGTCCGGTCTATCTCGATCTGCCCGGTGACGTTCTCTACCAGGAGGTCGATGAATCGAAAATCCTCTGGCCTGAACCCTGGAATCCCGATCAGCGCAGCCGCCCCGCCGGCGATCCGGCCCAGATCAACGCCATCGTCAAGCTCCTGGCCAAGGCGGAGCAGCCGGTTCTGGTCAGCGGCAGCGGCATCATCTGGTCGGAGGCCTCGGCCGAACTCCAGGCGTTTGTCGAGCAGGCCGGTATTCCGTTTTACACCACGCCGCAGAGTCGCGGTGTCATTCCTGAAGATCACGAATACTGCTATCTCACCGCCCGCTCGACAGCCTTCCGCGAGGCCGATCTCATCATGGTTGTCGGCACCCGCATGAACTACGTGATCAGCCACGCAGCGCCACCGCGCTTCAACGCGGATGCGAAGCTTGTCCGCATCGACATCGATCCCGAGGAAGTCGCCACCAGCCCGCGGGTCGACGTTGGCGTTGTCGGTGACGCCGGCACGGTGCTCAATCAGCTGACCACCGCGCTTGCCGGGAAACACGACGCCTCCCGGTTTCAGACCTGGCGCGACCGTCTGCGCGGCCGCAACTCCTCCAAGGTGACGGAACAGGAAGAGGTGCTCTCGAATCCCGAGACACCGATCCATCCCTTGCGCCTGTGCAAGGAGGTTCGTGATTTCATCGACCGCGATGGCGTGCTCTGCGTTGATGGCCAGGAGATTCTCAATTTCGGCCGCCAGGTGATCCCCAGCTTCGAGCCGGGACACAGAATGAACTCCGGTGCTTTTGGCACCATGGGTGTCGGCCTGCCCTTCGGACTCGGAGCCAAGGCGGCGAAGCCCGACAAGCAGGTTGTCGTTCTGCACGGCGACGGTTCCTTCGGCCTCAATGCGATGGAGTTCGACACGCTAGTTCGGCACAACCTGCCGGTGCTGGTGGTCATCAGCCTGAATGGCGGCTGGACGGGGGATCCGGACCAGAACAAGCCGGGGCGTGATCTCGGCTACACCCGCTACGACAAGATCGCCGAAGCGCTCGGCGGCCATGGCGAGTTCGTCGAGAATCCCGATGACATCCGCCCGGCCCTGGAGCGCGCCTCGGCGGCGGTCGCTAAGGGCACGCCGGCGTTGGTCAATGTCAAAACCGACTGGCGCGCCCGGGCAACGACGGCGGCGTTCACCAACTACTCGACCTGACGCGGGATCCGGGTTGATCTGACGCGGGTGCCGAGAGGCAGAGCGGCAGGGTGACGTGGTGCTTCCGGCGAGTATTGCGGAAAATCTGCGTCTGCCGCTGATCGCGGCACCGATGTTTCTGGTCTCGGGCCCGGAACTGGTGGTTGCCGCCTGCCGGGCGGGGGTGATCGGAGCTTTCCCGACCGCCAACTGCCGCACGGTCGAGGATCTGGACGAGTGGCTCACGGTCATATCCAGTGACACCCGCGACGCCGCGCCCTTCGCCGCCAATCTGATCGTTCACCGTTCCAACAGCCGCCTTGAGGAAGACACCGAGATCGTTGCCCAGCACAGGGTGCCGTTGGTCATTGCCAGTGTCGGCAGCCCGGCGCCGGTAATCGAACCGATCCACGCCTATGGCGGTCTCGTGTTTGCCGACATTGCCTCCCTGCGCCATGCGGAGAAGGCGGTTGCTGCCGGCGCTGACGGGCTGATTTTGCTGGTGGCCGGCGCCGGCGGCCAGACGGGCTGGGCCAATCCCTTCGCCTTCGTGCGTGCCGTTCGGGAGTTCTATGACGGGCCGGTCGTTCTTGCCGGTGGTGTTGGCGACGGGGTCGGCCTCAGGGCGGCGATGATGCTGGGCTGCGACCTTGCCTATATGGGCACGCGCTTCATCGCCACCCGGGAAAGCATGGCCGTGCCGACATACAAGGAGATGCTGGTGGCGAGTTCGATGGACGACATTCATCTGACCAGCGCTTTTACCGGCTTGCCGACCAGCAAACTGCGGCCGTCGATCGTCGCCGCCGGCCTCGACCCCGAAGCGCTTCCCGAACGGGGCATGATCGACGTTTCCAAGGATATCAACCCGAATACCCGCCCGAAGCGGTGGAAGGACATCTGGTCGGCCGGTCACTCGGTCTCGGCGGTCAGCGGCTGTCCCGGCGTGGAGGAAATGGTCGACGAGGTTTTGCAGGAGTATTCCGGCTAAGCCTAGCCACCGACATGGCTTGGCCGTCAGTATGATTTTCCCTGCGGCAGGATATATCCTTCTCTGCAAGGCCTTGCCGTCGCCACACAACACAGGGATGCGTTCGATGAATACTCTTCCGATCTCCGCTGACTCACACGTCACCGAGCCGCCCAACTGCTATATCGACTATATCGACCCTAAATACCGCGACACCGCGCCGCACATGATCCAGCACGAGAAACATGGCGACATGTTTGTCATTGAGGGGCTCGACATACCGGTTCCACTCGGGCTCATCGCCGCTGCCGGGAAGAACCCCAAGGATATCTCTGCCAGCGCGTGCCGCTTCGAGGATCTGCATCGCGGCGGCTGGGATCCCGAGGCGCGGGCGGCCGACCAGGACCGTGACGGCATCCAGGCCGAGGTGATCTATCCTTCGGTCGGCATGGTGCTCTGCAACCATCCCGATGCCGAATTCAAACAGGCGTGTTTCCAGGCCTACAACCGCTGGCTCCAGGAGTTCTGCGCCGGGCTTCCGGGCCGGTTGTTCGGCATGCCGCAGATAGCGGTGACCTCGATCGAGAGCGCAATCAAAGAAGTGAAGGAAGCCAAGGAAATGGGCTTCCGCGGGGTGATGTTCCCGGGCCTCCCGGCTTACGAAGAGGATTACCACCATACGGATTATGACCCGCTCTGGGCGACCCTGGTTGAACTCGAGCTTCCTGTCTCCTTCCACATCTTGACCTCGCGCCAGGATGATCTGAGGGAACATCGCGGGCCGAAGATCAACTCTTTCCAGAACATCATGCGTGGCAACCAGGACGTCATCGGTACCTTCGTTTTCGGCCAGGTCTTCGAGCGCCACCCGGAACTCAAGCTCGTCTGCGTTGAGGCCGATGCTGGCTGGGTGCCGCATTTCAGCTACCGCATGGACCACATCTACAATCGCCACCGCTATTGGATGAAGTGCGAGGAGATGGCGCGCCTGCCGAGCGAGTACTTGCTGGAAAACGTCTACCTGACTTTTCAGGACGACTGGACGGCCTTCCGTTTCCGCGACGCCATGAATATCGACCGGCTGATGTGGGCCAACGATTACCCGCACAGCGACGCTACCTGGCCGCACAGCCAGGAGCTCCTGGCCGAGCACACGGCCGATATGACCGATGACGAGCGCGACCGCATCTTGCGCCGGAACGTCACCGAGCTTTACGGACTCGACGCTGTTTGATGAAGCTGCCGAGTTGATGGCGCTGTCAGGCGGGGCCGCCGGGGGAGATTGAGACATGTATGATTTGAAGATCGTCAACGGCACTGTGATCGACGGGACCGGTGCGCCGCGCTTCCAGGGCGATGTCGGTATTCGTGCCGGTCGCATCGTTGATCTCGGCGAGGCACCCGACAGTGCGGATTCCGTGATCGATGCCGAAGGTGCCGTTGTCGCGCCGGGTTTTGTCGACATCCACACGCATTACGATGCCCAGATCATCTGGGACCGGATGCTGTCGATCTCGCCGTGGCACGGTGTGACCACTGCGGTGATGGGCAATTGCGGCTTCGGTGTCGCGCCGACCCGGCCCGAGCATCGCGACATCATCGTCCGCACCCTCGAGAAGGTCGAGGGCATGAGCGTTGCCGCCCTGCATGCGGGGCTTGGCGAGGTGTGGCCGTTCGAGACTTTCGGCGAATATCTCGACGCCATCGAGGAACGCGGCCTCGCCATCAATGTCGCCGCGCTGCTTGGTCACACACCGTTGCGCTTCTATGTGATGGGCGAGGCGGCGACCGAACGCGCCGCCAGTGACGACGAGATCGAGGCCATGTGCGCGATTCTCCGCGACGGCGTCAAAGCCGGCGCCCTCGGCTTTGCGACCTCTCGTGCCGGAACCCATGTCGGCTATGAGGGTCGGCCGGTGCCGAGCCGGGCCTGCGAAGTGGATGAAATCTTCCATCTTGCCCGCGCTCTCGGCGATGCCGGCGGAAAACTCTTCCAGGCGACGGCCGGTCGCGGATTGTTCATGGAGGAGTATATCGACATCGCCCGCGAGGCTAAATGCAACGTGTCCTGGACTGCGATGCTGGCCGGTCTCGCCCTGGTCCGCGACAGCGACTACAAGGCGCAGCTGGCCAGGTCCGAGGAAATCGCTGCCGCCGGGCACCCGGTCTACCCGCAGGTCACGCCGCGAGCTCTCAATTTTGAATACCAGTTCCTCGCGCCTTTCGTGTTCGAGCCGATGACGGTGTTCAAGCCGGTGGCGGCCGCGGATGCCGAGGGCAAGAAAAAAATCTATGCCGATCCCGCGTTCCGCGCTGCCTGGCGTGGGCGTATGGAAACCCTGACCGGAAGCTTCCGCGATGCTTTCTCCAAGACCGTGATCTCGCAATGCATGACCCGTCCTGATCTTGACGAGCGGCTGCTATTCGAGGTTGCGGCGGAGAAGGGCGCCGAACCGAGCGATTTTGCTCTCGACCTAGCGCTTGAGACTGATCTCGAGGCTCGTTTCCGCATGCCGGTCGCCAACCATAACGAGGACGAGGTCGAGCCCCTGCTCAAGAGCGACTGCACGGTGATCGGCCTGTCGGACGCCGGCGCCCATGCAAACCAGCTCTGCGATGCCTGCCTGCCGACCTATTTTCTCGGACACTGGGTGCGCGAAAAAGAGAGCTTCGATCTGGAGCAGGCGGTGCGCATGCTGACCTCCCGGCCGGCCGAGGTTGCCGGTATCGCTGACCGTGGCGTTCTTGCCGAGGGTCGTCCCGCCGATATCGTCGTGTTTGATCCCGATACAGTCGGCGCCGGCGCTCTGGAACGTGTCTACGATCTGCCGGGCGGTGCCGATCGCCTGATCTCCCAGGCGAGCGGAATCCGCGCGGTGGCCGTCAACGGCACTATCCTGCGTGAAAACGGGGTCGATCAGGTTGACCCGGATGCTGCGAAGATGCCCGGTGGCGTCCTGCGCGGAGGGATGGCGGCGTGACGCAACGCATCTCGACCTCGGCCCCGATCTTCATTCCGACTTTCACCCAAGCGGTTGCTCAGGCTCCTGTCCGATGGTGACGTGACAGCATCCATCCCAAAACCCACTTCCGACAGTGTTGCGCCGTTTGTCTGGGGGATCGGTACCTCGCGGACATTGCGGGCGCACTGGGCACTTTGCGAGCTCGGGGTTGAATACGATTTCGATCCGATCCGCGCACGTACGCCGGCGATGGAGGAGGCGCGGTTTCTCGCTGTCAATCCAAGAGGCAAATTGCCGGTTCTCGTCGACGGCGACCTGACCTTGACCGAGAGCGCTGCCATTGTTGCCTGGCTTGGCAGCACAAGAGATCCTGACGATCTTTTGGTTCCCAGCGATCGGGTTGAGCGGGCGCACTACGATTCCTGGTGTTCATTCATCATCATGGAGATTGACGCTACCAGCCTCTACGTCATCCGGCGGCACGGCGATCTGACGGAAATTTATGGAGAGTCGCCACTGGCGGTGGATTGCGCCAGCGAGTACTTCGCCCGTCAGATCGGTCATGTCGAAACAACGCTGGGCGACGGGCGCGCTTTCCTGCTTGGTGACCGGTTCAGTGGCGCCGATATCCTGCTTCATACCTGCCTGCCCTGGGCGCAGCGCTACGGCCTGCCATTGCCGGAGGCAGTCGACGAATACCGGGATCGTCTCTCTGGCCGGCCGGCTTATCAAGCCGCGCTGGCCCGCAACAATCCCGAGCGATCGGATCGGACAAAAGTCGGTCCCGACGCTCGGGAAAACGGGAGGAAAGCATGACGGGAGAGGTATGGAAGATTGGTGCGGTGCGCATTTCACGTATTGTCGAGATTGAGGCGACCGGCGGCATGACCCGGATCATCCCCGACGCTAGTCGCGAGCGGGTGCTAGAGATCCCCTGGCTGCAACCGCACTTTGCCGACAAGGAAGGCCGGATGCGGGGCGCCATTCATGCCCTCGTGGTCGAGACTCCCGACCGACGCATTGTCGTCGACACCTGCGTCGGCAATGACAAGCCGCGTAGCATGCCTTTCTGGGACAATCTGCAGACGTCGTTTCTCGCCGACCTCGCGACTGCGGGTTATGCACGTGAGAGCATCGATACGGTTCTGTGCACCCATCTCCATGTCGATCATGTCGGCTGGAACACGATGCGCGAAGGAGAGCGCTGGGTGCCGACTTTTCCGCAGGCGCGTTATCTGATGGGCGAGCAGGAATTCCAGTATTGGCAGAAAGAGGCTGAAGGCGACCAGGCCCAGGTGATGTCGGATTCAGTCACGCCGGTGTTCGAGGCCGGGTTGGTCGATCTCGTGGCTTCCGATTATGTGCTGTGTCCCGAAATACGTTTGCTGGCAACCCCCGGTCATACGCCGGGGCATGTCAGTGTGCTGATCGAATCGGATGGGAAATCAGCCCTGATCACGGGTGATTTCCTGCACCACCCTTGCCAGTTCGTGCATCCCGAGTGGAGTTCGTCCCCGGATGCCGTGCCGATGGAAGCGATCGAGACCCGGCGGCGGATGTATGCGCGCTTCGCCGATTCGCCAACCCTGGTGATCGGCACGCACTTCGCGACACCGACGGCCGGCCACCTGCACCGCGACGGCGAGAGCTACCGCTTCGAGGTTTGAGGCTTTTGCTTCGAGACGGTTTTACGGGGACCGTCCGGTCAGCGGAACATGCGCATGATTCGGGATATGACCCCGATCATTTGCAACAGGCCCATGCCTGAGCTTCGGCCTCGCCTGCGGCTTACGCTTCTTCCGCTGTCTTTTGGCACGCGTCGGTAGTCCTTGGGCCGTTCGAGTTCGCCCGCCCACAGGCGACGCATGTTCTTTCGGGCGTCGCGCTCCGCTTTTCTGTACTGAGCGCCGTACTCCGCAACGGCCATCCCTGGTGGATCATCCATTCGCAGATGTCGATGCTGGAGTGTCCCTCCTTGTAGATATCCACCCGGCCAAGACGCTGACTGTATTTGTCGCGCTTTTTCTGGGAGCTGAGGATCGCAATCTCCTAGCTTTCATCATCCATTGCGTCGAGATAGTCGAGGAACGCCTGTTTGGCGACTTCGCCGGCATCGAACTGGCGGTCCATCGCATCAAGGGCCGGCGGGCCGGATTCGGGTGCGTCGAGCCTCGACAGCCGGATGCTCGTCCGTTCGCCGTAGATCGGCACGATGATGGTGTCGGTATCGATGATCTTGAAGGAGGCCATTCTCCAATCCCTGGCTTTTTGCTGCGAGCCTACGCCGCCTTCTGGTTTGCTCCTGTGTCGCCGCTTATTCCGCTGCTTATTCCGCCGCTTTCGGCATGTGGCCGAGCGTGTCGGCGTATTTTGCCAGCTCCTCCTCGCCGAGGAAACGCTCCTCCCACTCGCGGATCTGGTCGAAACCGGCGAAGGTGTGGAAATCGCCAACCGGGTGCCCCTGCAACTCGGAATCAAGACGCGCCTCGGCAAGTGCACCTTCTTCCTTGAGGGTTGCGGCGAAGTCGTAGACTGCTCTCAGTTGGGCCCGTAGCGCCGCCCCTGGCAGGATCGTCACTGCGATGCCGAGTTCGGCCATCTGTGCCTCATTGAGCCGGGGCGAGATACCGGTTTGGTTGTAGAGGATGGGTCCGTTGACCTCGCGACAAATTCGCTCGACTTCGCTGAAATCCTTCGGCCCCTCGACGAAGGCCATATCTGCACCGGCTTCGAGGAAGGCATTGGCCCGCTCGATGGCGATGTCGAGAGAGCCACCAACAGCGCCCCGGGAATCGGTACGCGCGATGATCACGAAATCGGAATCGATCTCGCGTCTCGCATAGTCAGCGGCTTGGTATTTTCCGACCGCCTCCTCAAGCGGGATTACCTGGCGTCCAGCGACATGACCGCAACGCTTGGGGATGATCTGGTCCTCGATGTGGATCGCTGCGACGCCGGTCTGGATGTATTCGCGGACCGTGCGGATGACGTTGATTGCATTGCCATAGCCATTGTCGGCGTCAGCGATCACCGGAGCCGAGGTCGCGTTAGCGATATACCGGGCGTTGAGGTGCATCTCGGTCATGGTGGCAAGGCCGCAATCGGGCATGCCGGTCAGGCTCAGGGAGGTGCCGTATCCGGTCATATAGAGCGCCGGGAACCCGATTTGATCGAGAATGCGCGCGCTGGCGGCGTTGTAGCAGCCCGGCACGACAGCTGGCTCGCCACGTGCGAGTAATTCGCGGAATGCGGTGGTTTTCTTCATCGCAACGTAACTCCCCTATGGGTTCTGTCTTATCGCCCCTGTATGTCTTTCAGTGATGATAGGTCACGGATCGGGGTGGGCCAGGAACCGGATAATGAGCGGCCGAATAAACAGCTCGTGGCCGGGAAGAGCGCCCGTTTCACGTATAGATGTTGCGGTTCGGGAAATGACTCATGATTGCGATGTCACCGTCAGGCATAAGCCCGGCAGTAACGGAAACTTTGAGCTTGTTAAGATGCGGCGATGGCAGATGGCCCTTGTGCTGGAGTCTGCCAGCGATGATTCCAGGAGCGATTCCCGGCTCATCGGCGAAGGCTCTGACAGCGGCCTCAGTGTATGATTCTGCTACAATAAACTTTCCCACGCTCGCCGGGGAAATCAAGGCATGGAATACCAGGAAAGGGAATCATTTGTTGGACTCTAGCCCGAATATTTCATGAACAGGCACCGCTAAATCCCGTATTCGTGTTATGATTCAGTTACTTGAAATGATCAAGCACCAGGATTTAGCGGCGACAGATTGCACCCCCGATCAGCTGGAATTTCCAGCCTGTCGTAAACGCCGGGTAACCACCGGCTTCGATGGAGGTCATGTGACGAGCAACGGCGGCGTTTTGCTGCTGCGCGGGGCGGATCACCTGCTGGGATTGACGGCATCGCTTGCCCGGCGGCTGTCCGATGACCGGCAGGCGGGCAAGGTTGAGCACAGTTTGCGGGATATGCTGCGGCAACGGATCTACAGCCTGCCCCTGGGTTACGAGGACCTGAACGACCACGACGTCCTGCGCCACGACCAGGCTCGGCCGGTCCTTGGCGATCACATCGATGGGGCGGCGTGATTGGAAGTCGTCCAGCTCTTCATGGATACGGCGATTGTCGGCACCCGTCCCATTGAAGGCCTGCACGTTGATCACCATTACGTTGATTCCCGCGTCAGAAGAAAAGCTCTCCAGCTCGTGCAGTCTCCTGGAGTTGTAGATGAAGAACCGCGCCTTCTTGCCGTAGCCTTCAACGAAATGCCCGGCCGTCATCTCCAGCGACTTGGCCACGCCTTCGCGGATGGCGATCGACGGCACCATGATGATGAACCTGGACCAGCCATAGAGCTTGTTCATCTCGAAAATGGATTTGATATAACAACAGGTCCTGCCCGTGCCGGTCTCCATCTCGATATTGAGGTTGATGGCCGCGCCGGGTTTGTAGCTGGCTGGCTTCGGTCGGCCATTTTGATCGATGAAAGCGCTTGGGCTTTCCGACAAAGGCAGGTTCTGGCGCTACGGCACCTTGCGGATATTTTCGAGGGCCGTCGAGGTAGGCATGGCTAGATCGGCGTTGCGAAAGCCGTCTTCGTCCATGCGGCCCTGTGCGCGGCGGCCCGGGTCGATGCGGGGTAGACTTGGCTGGATGTGTTGGGCTGCCCTTCGAAACAATCGACCGTAGCCTCAACCGCTGCTGTCTGATAGAGTTGTGATTTGAACTTGATCTTCATGGGCGACGCTTTCTTAAATTTGGAACTTCTTTCTTATTTTCTTTCTTGGAATGTTGCCGTTTCATTCGCGCTTCTTCCATTGTGGAGCAGGTCGGGAACCTGCATTAAAGATCACGCCATCCGCTCGTAACTTGCTGAGCATATTGCCAATTTTACTTTTTTTCTGTGCGTCGTTTAGGGCATCACTCAGCTTGTCCCACAAAAGTTCGTCAACTTGCTTTCTTGAGGCGGTATCGAACTTACTTAGGAACTCAAGTATCAAATCCGCGTAATGTTGGTCGTCGAATGCCCGGGTTTTAATGTATCTTGCTTGTGCTGCAGAAGCGGCGGCAACAGCTACAGACACACGGAAACGAGGCTTGCGGCCTTCTACTAAATTCTTGCGTTTGAGTGCCTTTATCGCGGCATCCGGCACTTCCAAACCCTTCTGAACACGATCCAGTGCCAGCACGTCAGTCAACTGCAACCCACCGTTTTCCATTAAGACGCGTGTATATGCCGGATCGACCACACCACCATAAAGGGTCATCTCAACGGCATCTCCGGACACCTCATAGTCAGGCATGGGCAGATAGCGATTGCGTTGCGTTTCATACATCCGCTGGATGCCATGGCCCATCTGATCGATCATGTTCAGTTCAACCATGGCCTGAACCAGATACAGGTTACGATACCCACGCGGGATCTTGTCGCCACGAACATAGTCTTCAGGCTGGCCCTCAAAAAAGTGGCCTGCGTTTTCCAGTACCAGCCGATCCGGTTTTTCGGTTACGATGATCCTCTGGTTCTGGCGGTAATCCTGGTGCGCGATGCAGTTATGCAACGCCTCAAGCACAACCTTCTGATCGTATTTCGACACCTCATGCGGCAGCAACTCATCGTCGGGCAAAAGGCGCAGCTGGATGTTGCGGATGCGCTGGTAGAGGTGAGATGTAGTCAAAAGAAAGGGCGGGCCAAAATGTTCATATGCCGCCTCCTGACCAACCAGTTTCCATGTCATTTGCGCTTGGTGCGGCGATAGCAAGTATGCGCTCTCTGGCCGCCCCAGTAACAATAACGCCGTCCGCGTGACCTGTCCGCGTTGTGTCACCTTTGCGCGGTCAAGCAATGTTGCGACCGGCCACCCTCGCACTTCTTCCGGATCGATGCGGTTCTGGTGCTTTTGTGCACAGTTTGCTCGCGCGCGCTCGACAGCCTCGGGATCCAGATCCTCCAGCGTGGCCTCTTGGACTAACTGCGCGCTCCAGTCGCCATCTGTGGTTTGCGCGCGGATCTCATCCTGCTTTGGAATACCCAACGGGGCGAGGCTTTCGCCTGAGCGCGCGTAATAATGCCCTTTCCACGCGATAGGTATGCCACGCGGCGCAGCAGGGATTTCGAACATGACAACACGCGCGCCGTCCACGTCGACCTCATGGATTTGCCGAAAACTCGTTCGCGGATCGGCATCTTGGGCGATCTGGTGTTTCAAGCTATGAAGGCGCTCGCGCTCAGGGCGGTAAAGCGTGCCAACAACGGAACGTGTCTTGTTGCTGACACCAAACACCAACCAACCTGTGCTGACATCGCGCAAGTTTGCCTCATTCGCCATGGCCGAAAAGTAACGTCCGATTTTGTCGGTTTCATAATCATGGGACACCTCTTTGAATTCGACAACCTCGTTTTCCCAAGTGTCGATCAATTCGGTTAGCTTATGGGGCAGAGCGGCGGGATCCATGGTTAGCCCGAATATTTCATGAACAGGTGCCGCTAAATCCTGTATTCGTGTTATGATTCAGTTACTTGAAATGATCAAACACAAGGATTTAGCGGTGACAGATTGTACCCCCGATCATCTGGAATTTCCAACCTGTCGTAAACGCCGGGTAACCACCGGCTTCGATGGAGGTCATGTGACGAGCAACGGCGGCGTTTTGCTGCTGCGCGGGGCGGATCACCTGCCGGGATTGACGGCATCGCTTGCCCGGCGGCTGTCCGACGACCGGCAGGCGGGCAAGGTTGAGCACAGTTTGCGAGATATGCTGCGGCAACGGATCTACAGCCTGCCCCTGGGTTACGAGGACCTGAACGACCACGACGCCCTGCGCCACGACCAGGCATTGCAGACGGCGGCCGATCGGGATCAGCCGCTAGCCAGTCCGTCGACGCTATGCCGGTTCGAGAACACGGCCGACCGCCAGGTGGCCCGGGCCGCGCACGAGGTCCTGATAGAGACCTTCATCGCCTCGTGCAAACACCCGCCCGACGAGCTGGTCCTCGACTTCGACGCCACCGACGATGCGGTTCACGGCCACCAGGAGGGCCGTTTCTTTCAGGGCTATTACGACCACGACTGTTTCCTGCCGCTTTATGTGTTCTGTGGCGATCAGCTTCTGGTCAGCTACCTGCGGCCCTCGAACATCGACGGCGCCAAACACGCCTGGGCGATCCTGGCCTTGCTGGTGCGGCGCCTGCGCCAGGCCTGGCCGAAGGTGCGGATCATCCTGCGCGGGGATTCCGGCTTCTGCCGCCACCGCATGCTGGACTGGTGCGACCGGCATGATGTGGACTATGTCGTCGGCATCGCCAGGAATGCCCGCCTGAACGATCTGGCGGAGCCGTGGCTGGACCGGTCGGCCCGGGACTTTGAGGCGTCGGGGGAGAAACAGCGCCTGTTCGGCGAATTTACCTACGCCGCCGGCACCTGGCGCAGCGAACGCCGGGTCATTGCGCGGATCGAGCATTCGGCCAAAGGGGCCAACCCCCGCTATATCGTCACCAGCCTTCCGGGCAACGCACAGGCGTTGTACGAGGAACGATACTGCGCCCGCGGCGAGATGGAAAACCGCATCAAGGAACAGCAACTCGACCTCTTCGCCGACCGCACCAGCTGCCACAAATGGTGGCCCAACCAGTTCCGCTTGCTGCTCTCCGCTCTCGCCTACACCCTCATGGAAGCCATCCGCCGGATCGGCCTCACCGGCACCCGCATGGCCCGCGCCCAGTGCGGGACCATTCGCCATCATCCAGCGGAACACCCGCCGGGCCCGCTTTCTGATGTCCAGTGCCTGCCCCGACGAGGGCCTGTTCCGCCTCGTCGCCAGCAGGCTGGTCCCAGACTAGCCGGGAAAAACCCCGGCTTCACCATTCAGGGAAATGCGCAGGGCGCATGCGGCGCAGGTACTTCCGCCTGCCCGCAATCCGCAAAAAGACCGGCTCAGCCGCCAAATATACCGGCTGAACGCCAGGCTCTGCCCGGATACGCAAGAAATCTATGTCCGAGACACCACGAAAAGCCGAATTGAGGCGGGAAACCAACCCGCCGGACGTCTTCATGAAATATCCGGGCTAGGCCTAAAGTTTCCCACTTTTCTGAAGATGTGCGCGTGGCGATCCGATTACGATTTTCCGTGCGATCCTGAGTCCGTGCGATCCTAAGAATATCTGGAGCCGGGCCCGAACCACAGGCGCGGAGATGAATCTTTCGGGCTGGTCACCTATAAGGGGTGCGATGCGGTTTGCGGCCGGGTTGAGGCGGGCGATTGACCATTCATGATTTCCTCCATGTCATCTGCCGATTCCCCGATTTCTAATTCTTCGTCATTTGATTCTCCCGCCCCGGCTCTCCGGATGTTGGACCTCCGGCCGTGAAGCCGGTGCGGCGGGTTGCCAGCGCGCCCTTTGATGATCAGCGGCCCGGCACGTCTGGCTTGCGGAAGCGGACGGAGCGGTTCCGGACACCGCACTATCTCGAGAACTTCCTGCAGGCGGTGTTCGACACCTGCCCGGAACTGTGCGCCGGGACCCTGGTGGTAGGTGGCGACGGCCGCTTCTTCAACGATTCGGCGATCCGGACCGCCTTGCACGTCGCTGCGGGCAACGGCGTTGGCCGGATCATCGCCGGCTGCAACGGCATTCTTTCCACACCCGCTGCCAGCGGCGTCATCCGTGAATATGGCGCTGCCGGAGGGCTGATTTTCTCGGCCAGCCACAATCCCGGCGGTGCGGACGGGGATTTCGGCATCAAGGTCAATCTTGCCAATGGCGGTCCTGCACCGGAGCGAATCACCGAGGCCATCTTTCGCCGATCCTGCGAGGTCGACGCCTATTGCCTGGCCGATCTCCCGAAGATCAACCTGGCGCAGTCTGGCTCCCGGTCGATTGGGCGTTTGAATCTCGAGGTAATCGACCCGGTGGCCGGATATGCGGACATGATGGAGCGCCTGTTCGACTTCGATCGGATTGCTACCGCCATCCGCTCCGGCAAGCTTCGTTTTCTGTTCGATGCCATGCATGCAGTCACCGGTCCCTATGCGCATGAGATTTTTGTTGGTCGCCTCGGCGCCCCGGAGGAAAGTCTCATGCATGCCGTGCCGCGTGAGGATTTCGGTGGTGGCGCGCCCGATCCCGGTCCCGAGCGTCTACCTGAACTGGCTGTGGCGATGCGCGGTACCGCAGCACCAGATCTCGGCGCAGCCTCGGACGGCGACGGTGACCGCAACCTCATCCTTGGCAGAGATCGCCAGGGCAGGGATTTCTGGGTGTCGCCGAGCGACAGCCTCGCCATTCTTGTCGCCAATGCCGATGCCGTTCCAGGCTATGCTGATGGTGTTGCCGGCGTTGCCCGCTCAATGCCCACCAGCCGTGCCGTCGACCGGGTTGCCGAGGCGGCGGGCTTTCCCTGTTATGAGACTCCGACAGGTTGGCGCTTCTTCGGCAGCCTTCTCGATGCCGGCCGCATCACCTTCTGCGGAGAGGAAAGCGCAGGCACCGGTTCCGATCATGTCCGCGAGAAGGACGGGATCTGGGCCGTCCTGTTTTGGCTCAATCTTCTGGCTGTCCGCGGGATTCCGGTATCCGGGATTCTCGAAGAGCATTGGCACCGCTTCGGCAGGCACTATCATACCCGCCACGACTGGGAGGCGATCGAGGAGGATCTGGCCCAGACACTGATGGCGAACCTGCGTGGCGGCCTCGCTGATCTTTCTGACCGTAACCTTGCGGGCCGCAATGTTCTCGATGCCGATGATTTCCGCTATGTGGATCCGATCGACGGTGCGGTGGCGGAGGAACAAGGCGTGCGAATTTTCCTCGAGGATGGCGGGCGCATAGTTTTCCGCCTCTCCGGTACAGGTACCAGGGGCGCCACCCTGCGTATCTACGTCGAGGATTTTGAACCACCCGAAGGCAACCTGTTCAAGGACCCGCAACGGCATCTCGCCCCGCTGGTTCAAGCAGCAGTGGAGATCGGTGATCTTGCACAGACAGGCCGGAAGACGGCGTCTCTGGTTGTCTAGTGGATTGTCCGGCAGGCACTGTGTAGTGATAGGGAGAACGGGAAAGAGGCGATGATTTCCGGAACTGCGGAGTGGCGGGCACTAACGGCGCATGTCGAGGCGATGGCGGGAGTCCATCTGCGGGATCTCTTTGCCGCCGATCCGGGACGTTTCGATACCTTCTCGCTGCGCGAGGACGCGCTTCTTGCCGATTTCTCCAAACAACGCGTAACAGCGGAGACGATGCGCCTCCTGCTGGCGCTGGCCGGACAGGCCGATCTCGAGGGCTGGATTGCCCGGCTGTTCGCCGGCGAGCCGGTGAACAGTACCGAGGGCCGGGCAGCGATGCATATGGCGTTGCGCCATTCCGGGCCAGAGGCAATGCATGTCGAGGGGCGCGACGTGATGCCGGAGATTCGGGCCGAGCGGGAGCGGATGGAGAGCTTTGTTTCCGAGGTGCGTGCCGGTAAAAGGCGCGGGGCACACGGTCATCGAATCCGCGATGTCGTCAACATCGGTATCGGCGGCTCCGATCTCGGGCCGGCGATGGCGGTCGAAGCCCTCGCTCCCCTGTCGCGCCGAAACCTTTCCTGCCATTTCGTCTCGAATGTCGATCCGGCGCAGCTCAACCGGACGCTCTACCGCCTAAAGCCCGAACGGACTCTTTTCATCGTCACTTCGAAGGCCTTCACGACCCAGGAAACCATGGCCAACGCAGCAGCGGCGCGACGCTGGCTGACAGAGGCGCTCGGCGAGGGTGCGGTGGCCAATCACTTCGTCGGAGTGTCCGCCGCTACAGACAAGATGGATGCCTTCGAGATCGTGCCGGAGAATCGTTTTACGCTCTGGGATTGGGTTGGCGGACGCTATTCGCTGTGGTCTGCGGTCGGCTTGTCGCTCGCGCTGGTGATCGGCAATCGCGGCTTCCGGCGGCTGCTGGCCGGGGCCGAACGCATGGACAAGCACTTCCGCACCGCGTCGCTCGAGCGGAACATGCCGGTCGTGATGGGCTTGATTGGCCTGTGGAATGCCAACTTCCTTGGCGCCGAGACCCTGGCCGTCGTGCCTTACGCCCAGCAGCTTGCCCGTCTGCCGGCCTATCTCCAGCAGCTTGAGATGGAGAGCAACGGCAAGCGTGTCTCGCGTGACGGCACACCCGTTGCTCACGCCACCGCCCCGGTAATCTGGGGCGAGCCGGGTACCAACGGCCAGCACGCTTTCTTCCAGATGCTACACCAGGGCACGCGGCCGGTACCGGTCGATTTCATCGTCGCCGCCAGCGCACCGGAAGCGTATCAGGAGGGGCATCGTCTGCTGCTCGCCAACTGCCTTGCCCAGTCGACGGCGCTGATGCGTGGCCGGACCGGCGCCGAGGTGGCAGAAGCACTGCGTCGCGACGGCGTGCCAGAGGCGGAAATCGCCAGCAAGGTCGGGCACATGATCCACCCTGGCAACCGGCTGAGCACGACCCTGATGCTGCGTTGTCTCAATCCTTACGGACTCGGCATGCTGTTGGCGCTCTATGAACACAAGGTTTTCGTCCAGGGCGTACTGTGGGAAATCCTGTCCTTCGACCAGTGGGGCGTCGAGTTCGGCAAAAAACTGGTGGACGATGTGCTGCGCCAGCTCGATGGTGCCGGAAAGGACGGAGGGAAAGATATGGTCGATTCCTCGATGCAGGGGCTGCTTGCGCAGTACACGCAATGGCGCTGAAAGCGGCATTGAAAGCAATGCCGGGCGGTGAGCGATGTAGCGGCGTGGCTGTCACGCCGGCAGGGCAGCCTATCTCTCTCGACCGGCCATGACTTGCACCAAGATCAAACGCATCCGCGATCCGATCCATGGGCTGATCGCCTTCGATCTCGGGGACGACACCGACCGGATTGCCTGGGATCTTCTCAATGCGCCCGAATTTCAGCGCCTGCGCCGGATTCGTCAGCTCGGTTTTGTTGACTTCATCTTTCCCGGCGCCACCCACAGCCGGTTCCTGCATTCGATCGGTGTCTTTCATACCGCGCGCCGGTTACTTGGAATCTTCCAGCGCCAGCTCGGCGCCAATTATGACGAGGCGCGCGGCCGATGCGCGGCTCTTGCCGCCCTGCTACACGATGTTGGCCACGGGCCATTTAGCCACAGCTTCGAGGCGGTGGAGGCTCATTGCGGCCGCGAGATCAACCACGAGGAATGGACCGCCGAGATCATCCGGGGCGACACCGAACTGCACCGGATTCTCGAGGGCGCGGAGAAAGGTCTCGCCGAGGATGTGGCGGCGTTGATCGCGCTGAAAGGAGAGAGGGATCTATATGCCGGTATAGTCTCCGGCGAGTTCGATGCCGACCGCCTGGATTACCTGCGTCGCGATCATTACATGACGGGAAGCGGTACCGGGGGCATAGATTTTGAGTGGCTTCTCGACTGTCTGTGTATCGAATCCCCATCCTGCGGCGATCGTCCTGGATCGTCCCGTCTCTATCTCGAGCACAAGGGGCTGAGCGCGGCCGAGGAGTTTCTGCTCGCCCGCAGCAACCTCGCCCGGCAGGTTTATCTCCACAGGGCCTCTCGCGGGGTCGAGCTGATGCTGGCGGCACTGCTCAAGCGCATGGTCGAACTGATCCAGGCCGGCGATGGCGCCAAGATAGATCTTCCCGAGAATTTTCTCCTGGTCCGTTACTTTCTCGACGAACCCGTGCTGTCGCATTACCTCGCCCTCGACGACGACATGGTCCGAGTAGCGACGTGGATGATGGCGAATTCGGTGGATCCGGCGCTACGGCGTCTTGCTGCCGGCATCAAGGACCGTAGGTTCTACAAGTGCATCGACTGTAACGCGACGGGCCTTACGCCCGCAGCCGTGCGAAGCGCCGCTGATACACTCGGGTTCACCGGCGAGGGCGATTTGCTCGAGGACGTTCTGGTTTATGACCCCTATGAGCTTGGCGATTCCGGCCAGCATATCCTGGTTGAACGGCATCCTGGCGGCGAGCTCGTCAACATCACCGAGCTGTCTCCGGTGGTGAAGGCAATGGAGACGATCCGGGGGCATTGTTTTTACGTCCCCGACGATGACGCCCGCACCCGTTTGCTTGAAGCGAGCTGGAAAAACGCCACCTGAGCGGCACCGGCCTTGGCTCCGCTTCGGGCCCGGATTGTGCCAGCCAGAACGCAAGAACAAGAAAACAAAAGAGACAACAGGAGGAGAGACGTGATGTCGTTTGAAGCCCTTGAACTCGACAAGCGCGACGGTGTGGCGCATCTGACGCTGAATCGTCCGGACAATATGAACGCCATAAACGATGTGCTCGCCCGTGAGCTGCACGAGGCGGCGCTCGATTGCTGGCGGGATTCGTCGATTCGCGCGGTCCTGATGACCGGTGCCGGGAAGATGTTCTGCGCCGGCGGTGATCTCAAGTTTCTGCGTTCCGCTGGCGACGAGGGCGGGCGCCGGGTGATGGAGATGACTGGCGATCTGCACCGGGCAATCTCGCTGTTCAACCGGATGGACGCCCCGCTCGTCATTGCCGTCAACGGTGCTGCGGCGGGTGGCGGTTTCAGCCTCGCGGTGTCCGGCGATTACGTGATCGCCGCCGATTCGGCCAGATTCACACTCGCTTATACCGCTGCGGGGCTGTCGCCGGATGGAAGCTCAACCTTCTACCTGCCGCGTTTTGTCGGGATGCGGCGTGCGCGTGAACTGATGATGACCAACCGCGCCCTCACCGCAGATGAGGCGCTCGGCTATGACATCGTCGACAGGGTGGTATCCGCCGATACGCTTGCCGAAGAAGCGGAGGCCCAGGCTCGGACCTTCGCTGCGGGACCAACAGCGGCCTATGGATCGGTGAAGCGCCTGCTTGGCGCCAGTTTCAACGAAAGCCTCGAGAGCCAGATGGAGCGGGAGTCATGGGAGATTGCAGCGCGCCTCACGGGCCATGACGGCCAGGAAGGCATTGCGGCCTTTGCTGAGAAGCGCAAGCCGGATTTCCGGGGTAACTGACCGAGCAATCAACCGGGAAACTAACTGCAAAGTCAGCCGCAAAACCAACCGGAAAAACCCGGGGCGGACAGGGGAGAGCAATATGCGGGCGGTATTGGTCAGGGAATTCACCGAGTACCAGAATCTGTGCATCGAGGATGTGGATGCGCCGGCAAGACCGGGGCCGGGCCAGGTTTTGATCGAAGTTCACGCCGTCGGCGTCAGCTTTGCTCACAGCCTTGTTGTGGCGGGCCGCTATCAGCGCCGTCCGCCTTTGCCTTTCGTGCCCGGGACCGAAGTGGCCGGCGTCGTTTCTGCGGTCGGCGAGGGCGTCGACGCCTTCGCATCGGGTGACCGGGTGCTCGCAGTTCTTGACTGGGGCGGATGGGCCGAGACCGTAATCGCCAATGCCGTCAACTGCTTTGCTCTGCCGGACGGGATCCCGTTCACCCGTGCCGTGCCATTGGCGCTGTCTTATCCAACCTCCTATGTGGCGCTGCTGTGGCCGCACGGTCTCGATCTCTCAGGAGATCATACCCTCCTGGTGCATGGTGCCGGCGGCGGTGTTGGCATCGCGGCGCTGGAGATCGGTCGGATCGTCGGCGCGAAAGTGATCGCCACTGCGGGCTCGAGTGAAAAGCGCCACACCGCGCTTGCCCACGGCGCCGATCATGCGATCGAGGGCGGGCCGGGATTCCGTGAAAAGGTACTTGAGCTCACCGATGGTCGCGGTGCTGACAGGATCTACGATCCGATTGGTGGTGATGTGTTCAATGAATCCCTGCGCTGCATTGCGACCGAGGGCCGGATCGTGCCGATCGGCTTTGCCTGTGGGCGGATCCCGCAGATTCCGGCCAACATCCTCCTGTTGAAGAACATCGCCGTCTGCGGCGTCAATTACGGCCACTATGTCGGCTGGAGCCCGAGCGACATGCGCCATGATTACGAATCCCGGGTGCGTGCCATGATGGATGATCTGTTCAAGTGGACTCTCGAAGGCCAGATGCAGCCCACGGTCTCCCGTATTTTTGCGCTCGAAGAGGTCGTCCAAGCCATGGATTCGGTGATCGCACGCGAGGTGGTTGGCCGGGTTGTCCTTGCGCCGCAGGGCGCGGCGGCGGCAGAAGCGGACAGCTAGCTACAGTATCTGGCGGTGACAGGAAGCGAACGGCGGCAAGAAAGGCAAACTGATGGCAGGAAACAGGCATAGCGGCGGCAAGACCGTCACGGTGACGCGGCGCGGCGGTGTTGCAACGGTTCGTTTCGAGCGCCGGGCGCAGCGCAATGCCCTGGATACCGCATCGATGCGCGCGTTGTCGGAGACTGCCCGGGCGTTCCATGTGGATCCGGCGGTGGGCGCCGTCATTTTGACTGGCACCGAGGATGCTTTCTCGGCCGGCATCGACCTCAAGGAGAACAAGCACTGGAACGATGATTCCTTGCCGGCTGCCCGGCGCCTGGCCGCGGGGCTGGGTCGCGAGATGTGCCGAAACTGGGAGCAGGTGCCGGCGCCGACAGTTGCGGCCATTGAGGGGTATGCCATCGGCGGCGGTGTCGTTCTTGCGGCCTCCTGCGACTGGCGGGTAATGGCCGAAAACGCCTTTCTGCTCGTGCCAGAAATAGAGATCGGCCTTAACCTCGGATGGGGCGCTTTGCCACGGCTGGTCAACCTGATGGGTGCGTCGCGGGCCAAGCGCTTTGCGATTCTCTGCGAGCGTATGAACGCCGCCCGAGCTCTTGAATGGGGACTCGTCGACGAGGTGGTGTCGACCGGCAAGACGCTGGCGGCGGCGCGCAAGATTGCTGCCCGCGTGGCCGAAATGCCGCCGGTCGCAGCGCGCATGACCAAAGAGTCGATCAATGCCTATGCCGGTGCGCTCGCGCCTCTTGCCGTGCATATGGATGTCGATCAGGCCGAGGCCGTTCGCTCGAGCGCTGCGGTCACCGCATCCCGCCGCCGCTTTGCTACCCGCGGCAAGGGAAGCGGCAAGGGGCGTTCAAAGAGTCGCGCCAAGCGCTGATCCCGGGATGCGCCGGCTCTTGATTTTCGATCAGTGTCGGCTGGTTGGGTTGGCCGTCAGCCCCGGTCGATCATATCGCGGAAGCCGGTCCAGAGATAGACAAGCGGTAGGAACCAGGTGCGGCCGCGATAGAGTGGATTGGTACTGTAGCCGCCGGAAAACGCGGTCTCGGGCGGCTGGTTGCCAACGATTCCGAGCGCGGTCTTGATCGCCAGCCAGCGGGACCAGACGATCCCCGAACCACAGAACCCGGCGACGTAGTGGACGCCGTCATGGCTGTCGAGCCGTGGCAGGAAATCCAGGGTGAAGGCAGTGTAGCCCCACCAGCTGTGGGTGATCTCGACGCCCTCGAGTTCCGGGAACACGGACGCGATGCGATTGCGCAGATGGCGGTGGCGCAGCGCCGGGTCCTTCAGCGTCGTTGCCACCCGACCTCCGAACAGAAGCCGCGTTCCGTCCGGCGAGGGACGGTAGTAGTTATAGAGGCGCCTTGTTTCTCCGTGCACCCGGCGTTTCGGCATGATGCGGTCCATGACTTCCGGTGCCAGAGGTGCGGTGGCGACGATCTGGCTCGGAACCGGGACGATGCGCCGCTGCAGCCATGGGGTCGCCCGGCCCGTGTAGCCGTTGGTGGCGACGATCACCTCACGGGCAGCGATGCGCCCGCGCGTCGTTTGAACCTCGTGGCCTTCACCATCGCGCCGAATGCCGGTGACCTCGGTCTCGCCGTGGACCGTAACGCCGGCCTCCCGAGCCCGTTCGAGAGCGCCAAGATGGAACTTTCCAGGGTGGATTGCGGCGATGTCCTGGCGCACCACGCCGCCGTGATAGGACTCGCAGCCGGTTTCCGTGTGCTGTTCCTCGCGCGGTACCATCTTGGCGCCGAAATCGAGGTGGCGGTTGAGCAGGTCGGTTTCGCGGCCCATCCGGTCGTAGTGGTGCGGGCGCACCGCTGCGGTAAACCGGCCGCAGGGCTGCCAGTCGCAGTCGATATTTTCGTCGGCAATGAAACGGGCGATGTCATCCCGTGCGATGCGGCCTTCGTCGTAATACGACTTGGCCTGTTCAAGACCGTACATGTCTATCATCTGCCCGAAACTGAGGCGCAGCGTGCCGCTGGCCATGCCGGCATTGCGGCTCGATGCCCCTTCGCCCGGCCGGTCGCGCTCGATGATGTGCACGGATCGCCCGGCCCGAGCGAGAACGATGGCAGCGCTGGTTCCGGCAAAGCCCGACCCGACAATGACGATGTCGGCCTTTTGCGGCAGCGGCGTCTCGGGTTCCCGGGAGCGCGGCGCTGCCTCCCACCAGTAGGGCGTGGTGCGGACGGTGTCCGCCTCAGGCGAGGTTTGCTGTTGCTCCGAAAGCATTGACGACCTTCCGTGGTTCCGGGCCCGCCCGATCGTGTCAGGCGGCCGCGTGCTGGTTCAGGCGTGGCATGACGTCCTCGGCGAGACGGTGCATGGAGGAGCGCCAGAGATCGGCATCGTCCCAGTCATGGCCGGTCATCAGCAGAGTACCGAACGGGCCGGTTTCTTCCCGGAACGCCACCAGCTTGTCGAGCACGGTGTCGGCGGAGCCGGCGATGACCTGGTCCTCGAGCGCCTCGTTGACCCGTGTGCTGAGCTGGGCCTGGAATTCCAGCGAGGACAGATCCTGGATTTCGCGCTTCATCTCCAGGGTACGCAGATAGCTGAAATAGTGGCGGAATCCGGTTTCGGCGCGGTCGAGATATTCCTGGGCTTGGGCATCGCTCTCGGTGACGAGAATGCTGCGGGCGGCACGCCAGTTTTCCGGGTCCGGCCGCTTGCCGAGGGCTTGGCGATGCGCGGCGTAATCTTCCCACTGGCTCTTGATGTGGCCGGAAGGGATGAAGTTTCCGGAGATCGGGATCCAGTCGCGCTCGGCCATGGTTCTGGCGCTGCCGGATTTCGGGCTGCGCATGGCATAGGCGATCGGCGGGTGCGGCTTCTGGACCGGTTTGGGCAGACGGCCGACGCCGATGTCGGTTTGCATCGCCTCGTCGAGGGCAAGGTTCCAGAACTCGCCCTTGAGGTCGTAGGGCGGGTTGGTGGTCCACAGGGCGACCATCATGTCGACGCATTCGAGCATCATCGCGTAGCCCTTGTCGCGGTCGATACCGAAAATCTCGGTGTCGCTCACCAGCCCGCCGGGCCCGATGCCGACCATGGCCCGGCCGTTGGAGATCTGGTCGAACATGGCGATCTGGATGCCGAGCCTCACCGGGTGATGGTAGGGCAGGTTAAGGACGGCGGTCCCGAAGCGAATGCTTTTGGTTTCGTGCAGGGCCGAGGCGAAAAACATCCATGGGTCCGGAATCGGTTCGGCGACCGAGGTGTAGTGTTCGCCGATCCAGGCTTCCGAGAAACCGAGGCGGTCGGCGAGGATAACGGCCTCGCGGTTTTCCGCGATCACTTTCTGGTAGTCGCGCTCATGCGGATGCAGCGGCATCGCAAAAAACCCGAGATTGATCATCAGTTTGCTCCCGATCGTCCGCCCGATCGTCCGCCCGATCGTCCGCCCGATCGTCCGATAGTGTCGACGCTGGCGCCGTCTGGGATCGGTTATCCAAGGTTACGTTCAGGGCTGGTCGCGCATATGGGGTGAACGCCAGCACAGATCACTAATATAGATGCTCACTAATATAGATGCGGCCCGTTGCGGGCAAAGCACCGGCGCTTCACCGGCGCTTCATGGATTTTATTACGACGATGGCCCGGTCGCTTGCATCCCGGTTGACTCCGGGCCGGTTTACCGTTTCTGGGGAGTGAGGGATTCGGCCATCTGTCGCAGCTCGAACTTCTGGATCTTGCCGCTCGCCGTGCGCGGAAGCTCATCAAGAATCTCCAACCGCTCGGGGAAATAGTTTCGCGCCATACCGCCGGCCTCGAGATGCACGACCATCTCCTCCATGCTCAGCGTTGTGTCGGGTTTGAGGGCAACGAAGGCGCAGCCGCGCTCGCCAAGCCGCTCGTCCGGCATGGCGACGATGGCCGCTTCGGCGATGGCCGGATGGCGGTAGAGCATCTCCTCGACCTCGACGACGGGGACGTTCTCACCGCCGCGAATGACGATGTCCTTGGTGCGGCCGATGATGCGGATGTACCCGTCGGCGTCCTGCCGGGCCCGGTCGCCGGTCCGGAACCATTCCTCCTCGTCGGTGTCGTGGGCTTCGGGGCGCTTCAGGTACCCAACGAAAGCGCCTGCGCTGCGGACTTCGAGTGCCCCCTCTGTGTCGGGAGGGAGTGGGTTTCGCTGGTCGTCGACGACGCGCACCTCGGTGCTGTCGGTCGCTTTGCCGTCGGTCTCGAATATCTTGTGCTCGGGAATACCCGGCGCGGTCGTCGTCACCAGCCCGTTCTCGCTCATGCCCCAGCCCGAGATCACCACCATGTCGGTCTTTTCCATGGCTCGCTGTACGAGCGCGCGCGGGATTGGCGCCCCGGCCGCAATGAAAACACGCAAGCTCGAAACATCATATTTGCCGGTTTCCACTGCATCCGTGAAGTCGGAGAGAAACGGCGTCGAGGCCATGGTGAAGGTTACGCCCTCGGTCGCGATCTGCCGTGCCGCCTCCTCGCCCGACCAAATGTCCTGATAGACAGCCCGGCCGCCCTGCATGACCGGCATGAGCATGAGGTAGAGAAAACCGGTCTGGTGAGCGAGCGGTGAAGCTGAAAGAATCACATCCTCAGCCGTTATCTCGAGCCGGGATGCGATGGGGTTGATGCAGGCGAAGAGGGTATTGGTGGTATGCAGGATGCCTTTCGGCTGCCCGGTGGTGCCTGAGGTGTAGAGTATCTGGATGACGTCGTCGGGGCTGGGCCGGCATTTTGAGAACAGAGCTTCGCTCGATTCTGTCTGCGGCGCATCGAGAATGCGTGCCTCGAAGGAATTCTCGCCCTCGCCGCCAATCACCAGGCAATCCTCGAGATGCGGCAGTTCGGCGCATAGTTCCGCCGCCATCGTCGGATAGTCGAACCCTCGGAAGCTTCGGGGAACGATGAAGATTTTCGATTCGGCGAAATCAAGCATGAAGGAAAGTTCACGCTTGCGGAATATCGGCATCACCGGATTGGAGATGGCGCCGATGCGTATGCAGGCAAAATGCAGGGCGGCGAACTCCCACCAGTTCGGCAGCTGATAGGACACCACCTCGCCGGGGCCGATGCCGTAGGCGGCAAGGCCGGCGGCGATGCGGTCGACGTGGCTCCGAAGTTCCCCGTAGGACAGGGTCTCGTTGTGCTCTCGCATGCTGTTGTGCCCGGTGATGGCAGGCGCATCGGGAGTGGTGTCGGCAGCCGCATCGAGAAAGTCGGTGATCAGCCGGTCGCCCCACCAGCCTTCGGCGTGCATCTGGCGGATGCGTTCTTCGGGCAGGATCGCTGCGGTTTCCGGCGGCATAGCCGTTGTTCCGGAGCTTGTTCTGTCTGCCCGGGGCGGGTTATTCGGCCGCGGCTGTGCCCGACACCGGCCGCAGGCCGGTGATCTGGGGAATCCGCGGCAGACTCCAGGCCGCCACCGTTATCACCCCGGCGATTACCGCCATGAGAATGAACAGGTTCGAGAAGCTCCAATTGGCGTGGATCCAGGCGATCAGCGGCAGGGAGCTCGCCATGACGGTAAAGGTGATGAAGCTGCGGATGGCGTAGGCGCGACTGCGCCAGGCGGTGCTGACGACCCGGCCGATCAGAACGTCGTTGATCGGGATCTGGCCGAACACGGCAAACATGAAGCCTAGCGACACGATCAGCGCCGGCACGCCGGTGAGGTTGACCATCAGGGCAAAGAACAGGGCCTGGATGGCAGCGACGGCGACAAACACTGTACGGGCCGAACGGTTGTCGAGCAGATAGCCGATCAGGAGCTGGGCCAGCGCGGCGATCATGAAGACGAAAAACGCCCAGGCGCCGACCTGGGTTGCGTTGACAGCGAGCTCGCCGAGCCGTTCGTCGAAGACCTTCGGCAGGGCGAAGGTCGTGCTTTGGAAAATCAGGCCGCCGCAGGCGGTGGTGGCGAAAATGGCGGTGAAAATCGAGATTCGGCTTCGCTGCGGAAGTTCGGGATACTCGACCGCTTTGCCCCCGACGCTGGGGACATAGAGCGAATCATCGCCGGACGAATCCCCGGTCCGGATTCCCAAGAACAATATATAGAGCACGCCGGTTATGACCGAGATAATGCCGGGCAGGATGAATGCGGACCGCCAGTCGACGGCGTCGATAATGAAACCGGTGACCAGTGCCGCTGCAGCGACCCCGATATTGCCGAAGACGCCATTGATTGCGACCGCCACGCCGGCCTTGCTCCGGCCCTGGACGACCATTGCGATTCCGACCGGATGGTAGATCGCGGCGAATATACCCAGAGCCAGAAGCGCGGCGCCGATCTGGAGCGGGGTGTCGGCAAAACCGGCGGCAATCGAGGTTGCGCCGGCGCCGATGAAAAACAGGGCAATCATCGCCGGGCGACTCCACTTGTCGGCGAGGTAGCCCATCGGCAGTGAGCAGACGCCAAAAGCAACGAAGCCAGGGGTCGCATACGGGATCAGCTCTGCATAGGTCAGACCCCATTCCCGGATCAGGGCAAGGGCCGCCGCCGTCGCGAAGATCAACATGAAGAAGTGGTCGTAGAGATGTCCAAAATTGAGGAACACGAAATTGACTTGATCGCGGCGGAACATGGGCAGCCCCCGGTATTCTGTAGCCTCGCAACGGAGGCTAAACCGGGGGTATTGTGCCGAGGGTTGCCACCGGCGGCAAGCGCAGAGGCCAGGATGAGCCAGAGGGCGTCGGGGGGCAGGGCAGCGGAATGCCTAGGCTCGTGCAGAGACGGGTTTGACTGCCTGTGTCGCGATTGTGGGGTAGTTGTGGGGCGGTTGCGGCGCGGTTGCGGCGCGGTGTTTTGTCGGCTAGGAATTGCCGCCGTTCGCGCGGACCCGACGAAGCATTTTCTCCTCTGTTTTGTCAGATATTAGCGAGTCTACGTAGCCCGAATACGGACAGAACCAGGCCGATGACCGACCACCGAAGCGACGCGACGGGACAGGATTTCATCCGCGAAATCGTCGCCAGTGACATCGACTCGGGCCGAGTCAGTGCGGTCGTCACCCGCTTTCCACCGGAGCCGAACGGGTATCTCCATCTCGGCCACGCCAAGTCGATCTGCCTGAATTTCGGCATCGCCGGGGAGTTCGGTGGACACTGCAACCTTCGCTTCGACGACACCAACCCGGCCAGAGAGGAACACGAATACATCGACGCCATCCGGGAGGATGTGCGCTGGCTCGGCTTCGACTGGCAGGGCGAGGGGTGCTACGCCTCGGATTACTTCGAGCGGCTCTGTGAATGGGCGGAAGCGCTGATCGCCGTAGGCAAGGCTTATGTCGACGACCAGCCTGCCGATGAAATCCGCACCCGTCGCGGTACGCTCACCGAACCTGGTACCGACAGTCCGTTCCGCGACCGCACGCCGCGGGAGAACGCGGACCTGTTCGCGCGTATGCGGGGCGGCGAGTTTGCGGCCGGCGAGCGGGTTCTGCGGGCGAAGATCGACATGGCGGCAGGCAACATCAATCTGCGCGATCCGGTGCTCTACCGGATCGTCGACGAACCGCATCCGCGGACTGGAGATAACTGGCACATCTATCCGACCTACGACTTCGCGCACGGCCAGTCGGATGCAATCGAGGGTGTGACCCATTCGCTGTGCACCCTCGAGTTCGAGGATCACAGGCCGCTCTATGACTGGCTCCTCGACAATCTTCCGGTGCCGGCGCAACCGCGCCAGTACGAGTTTTCGCGCCTCAACATCGGCCATACCGTACTGTCCAAGCGCAACCTCTTCCGGCTTGTCGAGGAAGGACGGGTTGCGGGGTGGGACGATCCACGGATGCCGACGCTTTCGGGGTTGCGGCGCCGGGGCGTGCCTCCCGAGGCGATCCAGGATTTCATATCCCGGGTCGGACTCACCAAGTCCGAGAGCACTGTCGAAATGGCGCTGTTCGATCACTGCCTGCGGGAGATGCTCAACCGGACGGCCTCGCGCCGCATGGCCGTGCTGCGGCCGCTCCGGGTCGTTATCGAGAACTACCCCGAGGGTGCGAGCGAGGAACTTGAAGCGGTCAACAACCCTGATGATGCCTCGGCCGGGACGCGGAAGGTGTCGTTCTCCCGCGAAATTTGGATCGAGCGCGACGATTTCATGGAGAACCCGCCGCGCAAGTTCTTCCGCCTCGCACCCGGCCGAGAGGTGCGGCTGCGCTATGCCTACTTCATCACCTGCCGCGAGGTGGTTCGGGATTCAAAGGGCGAGATAACGGAACTGCGCTGCGTCTACGATCCCGAAACCCGGGGCGGTGACGCACCCGACGGACGCAAGGTCAAGAGCACCCTGCACTGGGTCTCCGCTGCGCATGCCGTGGAGGCGGAAGTGCGTCTTTATGACCGGCTGTTTACTGCCGAGCATCCCGGCGTCGATGGCGATCTGTTCGACGATCTGAACCCGGATTCGGTGGAAATCCTGCAGGGCTGCATGCTGGAATCAGCGCTGGCCGGGGTGTCGCCAGGGGAGACGCTCCAGTTCGAGCGCCTCGGATATTTCTGCGCCGATCCGCAAGGGATGTATGCAGCGCCCGTGTTCAACCGCACGATCACCCTGCGCGACAGCTGGGCTAGGCTGAAGCAGCAGTAGGGCAGGCACCCGGAGTGGTGCGCGGCCGGCGCCTTTAGCGCCCCGCCTTACGACACTTCAATCCATCGCCACCCCGCCGCCGATGTTGAGGGCGGCGCCGGTGATCTCCCTTGCTTCGGGCGAGGATAGGTAGACGAAACCGGCGGCGATATCCTCGGCGCCTTGGAGCCGCTGGAGCGGGATGTATTCGCGGGCGAAGGCCTCGCCGAACGCCTCCACTGTCTGCGCTTTTGCCAGCCGTTGCTCGAAACCCTGCCACGCCATGCCGACGTCGCGGATGTGTCCCGGGCAGATCGCATTGACGCGGATTTCGGGCGCCAGCTCGACCGCCATCGCGCGGGTGAATCCGAGAACCGCGGCCTTGGCCGCGCTGTAGACCGAAAGTTTGGGCCAGCCGCGTTTGCCGGCCTGGGACGACGTGCTGGTGATCGAACCACCGCCGGACTCGAGGATTATCGGGATCGCTGCCTGGGCGCACAGCATCACGCCCTTGACGTTGACCGCGAGCTGGCGGTCGATCTCTTCTTCCGAGATATCGACGAGTGCGCCGCGCGCGGGGAGGCCGGCGTTGTTTATCAAAGTATCGACCCCGCTCATCGTGGCAGCGGCGGCAGCCATCGCCTCGCGGACCGCAGTCGAAGAGGTAACGTCAGCGGCGTGCCCTGCGGCCCGGTCGTCGGGTCGGTTGGAGGAGGCCAGATCGCCGAGTGCCGAATCGATGGCGTCCTGGTGCAGATCCAGGAGAAAAACGGACGCTCCTTCGTCGAGAAAAGCGCGGGCCGTGGCCTGCCCTATGGCCCCCGCTCCGCCGGTAATCACCGCCCGGATTCCTTCGAGTCTCTGTGTCATTTTCTTCTTTCTTTCAAGTGATCACAGCCCTTTATTTAGTGGGTCGCGCTTCCTAAAACACCATAACATGTGCTGAAAGGTATTTTGGACGGGTTGCATATTTTTCTTGCAGTGGTGGCTTTTCTTGGGCCAATCTGTTCCTGGGTGTCGAACTTTTACGGTCGTCTGCGCCGCAAGAGTGCTTCATAACGAGATATTACGGAGACATACGATGTCGCAAAATCCTAATAGCGGCCTGGTGGCACAATCCGGCCCGATGCGCGGTCTGCACACGGGCATGGGCCTAGCGGCCAAAGGCATGGTTCTCGCATTCGTGATCTTCACGGTGCTCAATGTCGAGTTTGCCAACGCTGTGTATTCGGCGGTCCGCGGTTGGCTCGAGGTGACTCTGAGCTGGTACTACATCCTGCTGGTCGTGGGCATCCTGGTAATTTGCCTGTACGTGATGTGCTCGCGTCACGGTTCGATCCGCCTCGGCAATGATGACGCCAGACCGGAATTCAGCAACTTTTCTTGGTTCGCGATGCTGTTCTCGGCCGGGGTCGGAATTGGCATCCTGTTTTTCGGGGTTGCTGAGCCGATGTTCTATTTCGACAACTCCGGCGCTTTCGGCTACCCGAACAATCCGCAGGCAGACCTTGCCGGCGCGACCAGCATGGATCTGAGTCGCGCCGTCCATTCCATGCGGATCACCTACTTTCATTGGGGATTCCATGCCTGGGCCATCTACGTCCTTGTTGGTCTGTGTCTGGCCTATTTCGGATTCCGCAAGAAGCTTCCTCTGACGCTTCGCTCGGCGCTCTACCCGATCATCGGCGAGAGGATCTATGGCCCGATCGGGCATGCCGTCGATCTTCTGGCGGTCTTCGGCACGGTCTTCGGTGTCGCGACTTCCCTCGGTCTGGGCGTCCAGCAGATGGCAGCAGGTCTCAACGTGCTGTTTGGCGTCGACCCGGGTCTTACAACCCAGATCATCTTGATCGGGGTCATCTCCGTTATCGCCACCCTCTCGGCGGTCTCCGGCGTTGGCAAAGGAATCCGGATCATCTCCGAGTGGAACATATGGCTGTCCATCGTCCTACTGGCTTTCTTCCTGTTTGCAGGCCCGTTCAAGTGGCTCATGGGCTTCTTCGTGACCTCGCTTGGCGACTACATCTGGAACTTCATTCCGCTCGGGTTCTGGACGGCAGGCACCGAGCAGCACAGCGCTTGGCAGGGTGGCTGGACCATCTTCTACTGGGGCTGGTGGATTTCCTGGGCGCCTTTCGTCGGCATGTTCATCGCGAGGATCAGTCGCGGCCGGACGATCCGGGAGTTCATGGTCGGGGTCATGTTCGTGCCTACAACCATCTCCTTCTTCTGGCTCTGCATGTTCGGCGGTAACGCGATCTGGCTCGAACTGAACGCCGCTGGTGGCGTGGGCACAGCCGGGATCGTCGATCTGGTCCGGGCATGGAACCTGCCTGCGGCCCTGTACGGCACCATCGAACGCATGACCGACATTTCGGCCCTGTCATGGGCCGTGTCAGCGCTGGCGACGATCCTGCTGGCGACCTGGTTCATCACCTCCTCGGATTCCGGAACCCTGGTGATTACCACCATGCTCTCCATGGGTGACGACAATCCGCCGCAACGTTTCCGGATCGTCTGGGGAATGGGCGAAGGTGTCGTGGCCGGGTTGCTGCTGTGGCTGGGTGGTCTTACGGCCCTGCAGACAGCGTCAATTGCGGCAGCCATGCCGATCTCGATCATCATGATCCTGATGGCTTACGGGCTCTTGCGATCGTTGAACGAAGACAGTTCGGCGGTGACCGTGAGCACGCAACCGGCGGCCGCTACTGCTGCTGGAGACTGACACAGATCTCTCTGCCTTGCGGCGGGGAGACGGGATGACGGCCCAGCGGAACGCCGGCCTATGATGGCGTTTGGGCTGACTAATGATCAGCGCCAAATACTTGATACCGTCGGCCGAATCCGTCGGGATGTGATCGCGCCCCGGTCGCGGGACTGGCTCGACGGAACCTTTCCCTACCCTTGCATGGAGGCTCTCGCCGAGGCCGGCGTACTCGGCATGACCGTGCCCGAGGAGCATGGCGGGATGGGCGCCTCGGTCCTGGATACGGTTCTGGTTCTCGAGGACATTGCCAAGGGTTGCTATGTCACGGCCATGGCGGTGCTTGGCGAAGTCGGGGTCCAGTGCCGGATCATCTCCACCTTCGCCCCCGATTCTCTGCGCGACAAGTGGCTTCCGCGCATCGCTACGGGCGAGTGCATCCTCTCGATCTGCATGACTGAGCCCGATGCCGGAACCGATCTTCCCCGCATGCGCACCAACGCCGAGTTGCGGGATGACGGCACCGTTGTCCTCAACGGCGCCAAGACGCTGATCAGTCGCGCGCCCGAGGCGCATCTCTTCGTCATCTTCACCCGGATCAATGGCGTTGCCGGCGCGGCCGGGATCGGCTGCGTGCTTGCCGAGCAGGGTACTGTGGGCCTCGAGTACAACCGCGCCTACCACACCATGGGTGGCGAGTATCTTTCCGATGTTCGGTTCGAGAATGTCGAACTGCCGCGCGAACATCTGCTTCTCGAGAGCGATTCCCTGCGTGTCCTGATGGATGCCTTCAACACCCAGCGCTGCCTCAATCCCGCGATCTGTCTCGGGATGGCGGAATCCTCGCTCGAGGAATCAGTCCGGTACATGCGCGACCGCCAGGCTTTCGGACAGCCGATCGGCGAGTTCCAGGGCATGCAGTGGAAGGCCGCCGACATGGCAACCCACATCGAGGCCGGACGCAGCCTCCTATACAGGGCCGCTGCCAGCGCCGATCCGTTTCCCGATCCGGTGCTCGCGGCGATGGCGAAGATCTATGTCAACGAGATGTCGATCGAGGTGTGCAGCCAGGGAGTGCAGGTGCACGGCGGTTACGGTTTCACTGACGAGTTTCTGGTGTCCCGCAACTACCGGGGCGTGCGCTACGGGAGTCTCGGTGGCGGAACCACGGAAACCCTGCGCAATCTCGTCGGCCGCCGCCTCGTCCAGCGCCTTGATCTGGAAACGGGACTGCTCGCCTTCAGCGGCGTCACCGGCTAGCGGCTGAAGGCGAACAGCCCCGACACATCAGCCCCCGGCAATACCAGCCCCGGAATCAAAAGCGCCGCCCGGATGCTTGGGGCGGCACTTGTAGAGGCCCTTTCTCTTTTGCGGGGCAATCGCCCGCATCCGGAACAGCGGCGATGCCAGGCTGTTTTTGGTGATCATTGCAGGCTCTCTGAAGTTTGCGGTCGCATATCTGCATATTGCATATCTGTGTTTTGTGCCGGGGTTGCTCTCTGACGCAAAGAATGCAGCGGGTCCACCGGATCTACTTCATCCACTGGGCCTGCTTCCGGGTCGAGGCGTCAGGGATGCGGTCCCCAGGGCGCATCGAACATCAGCTTGTTTTCCTGTTTCAGCAGCATCGGGCGAAGTTTCGCCGCAAAGGCCATGAATTCATCGTCGGCAAAAACCCGATCCCAGTGCGCCCGCCGATCGGCGTCATCCTCGAACTTCCAGAGGTGAGTCAGCGTATTCATAGCGCCGATATCGCCGGTGAAATAGCCACAGAGCTTGTCGGCGTGTTTCGAGAGGGCCGGCCATCCTTCGTCGCGATAGAGATTGACGACGTCACCCATCTTTCCAACAGCAACCGTGTAGGTACGCAGTTCGTACAACGCCATTTCAGGCCTCCCAGACAGCAAACAACGGCGGGCCATCAGCGATTTCCCGCCTCAGGATATTTAGCGTCCGCCCGATGAATTGACACTCCAGACAGGTGAGTGCCGCGTTGTTGAACGATCTCTTGTCGGTACTCTTTTTTTGATAATTCGGGAATTTCCTGCTCGGAGAAATTTCCGCTTGGATTTACAAGTGGGCGAAACGACACTCCGGGACATGCGCTTCCCGTTCAGCTCAAGAGTGCCAGCTTTCGGCCAGAAGACGGAACTGGCCCTTATCCTGATGGCAGTAGCCGCTCTGTGCATTCCGTCCATCGATGCGATTGCCAAGCTGCTCTCGGCCTCGATCCCGGCCGGGCAGGTCGCCTGGACGCGCTTTCTCGTCCAGTGCTTGCTGCTGGCACCCTTTATCATCACCGTAACCAGGCGAAACCGGCCGCGTCACCTGTTGCTGCAGTGCCTGAGAGGATTTCTCCTGGCCGTCACCACGGTCCTGATCTTCGAGGCGGTCAAATGGATGCCGCTGGCGGACGTCATCGCGCTTTTCTTCGTGGAGCCGCTGCTCGTGGCCCTGCTTTCGGTGATATTCCTCGGTGAACAGATCGGCTGGCGCCGTATTCTCGCAGCGATTGCCGGGTTCTGCGGCGCCCTGATTATCGTGCGCCCCAGCTACGGTCTGTTCGGTCTGGTGTCGCTGCTTCCGCTCGGGGCGGCCTTGTGCTTCGCCGCTTACCTGATCCTGACCCGTCTTCTGGCGCTGCGCGGCGAAGATCCGGTTCTCATGCAGTGGCTGGCCGGAATATCCGGGCTGGTTTTCATGAGCTTCTTTTTGCTCGCCGGGACCGTGACTGAGATTCCGCTGGCCGATCCGGTCTGGCCAAATTTTTATGAATGGAGCCTGTTAATCCTGTCGGGCGTGATTGCCACCGTCGGACATCTGATGATTGTGTTCGCGTTTCGCCACGCCGAGGCAGCCGTGCTGGCGCCGTTCCAATATCTCGAAATTCTGGGAGCCACCGCACTGGGTTTCTGGTTGTTCGGAGATTTTCCCGATCTGCTGACTTGGCTCGGGGGTTCGATCGTCGTCGGTTCCGGGCTGTACACCTACTATCGGGAACGGCGACGACTCATGCGGCCAGGCACATCCCGCGTAACATCTCCAAGACGCTAGTTTCGGGGCGCTGACTTCGGGTGCTCGGCTTTGGGTGCTCGGCTTTGGGTGCGTCGGGCGGCAGGAAATACGGCCTAGCCCGAATATTTCATGAACAGGTACCGCTAAATCCCGTATTCGTGTTATGATTCAGTTACTTGAAATGATCAAGCGCAAGGATTCAGCGGTGACAGATTGTACCCCCGATCAGCTGGAATTTTCAGCCTGTCGTAAACGCCGGGTAGCCACCGGCTTCGATGGAGGTCATGTGACGGGCAACGGCGGCGTTTTGCTGCTGCGCGGGGCGGATCACCTGCCGGGATTGACGGCATCGCTTGCCCGGCGGCTGTCCGACGACCGGCAGGCGGGCAAGGTTGAGCACAGTTTGCGGGATATGCTGCGGCAACGGATCTACAGCCTGCCCCTGGGTTACGGGGACCTGAACGACCACGACGCCCTGCGCCACAACCAGGCCCGGCCGGTTCCTGGCGATCACATCGATGGGGCGGCCGTGATTGGAAGTCGTCCAGCTCTTCATGGATACGGCGATTGTCGGCACCCGTCCCATTGAAGGCCTGCACGTTGATCACCATTACGTTGATTCCCGCGTCAGAAGAAAGCTCTCCAGCTCGTGCAGTCTCCTGGAGTTGTAGATGAAGAACCGCGCCTTCTTGCCGTAGCCCTCAACGAAATGCCCGGCCGTCATCTCCAGCGACTTCATCTCCAGCGACTTGGCCACGCCTTCGCGGATGGCGATCGACGGCACCATGATGATGAACCTGGACCAGCCATAGAGCTTGTTCATCTCGAAAATGGACTTGATATAACAACAGGTCCTGCCCGTGCCGGTCTCCATCCCGATATTGAGGTTGATGGCCGCGCCGGGTTTGTCGCTGGCTGGCTTCGGTCGGCCATTTTGATCGATGAAAGCGCTTGGGCTTTCCGACAAAGGCAGGTTCCGGCGCTACGGCACCTTGCGGATATTTTCGAGGGCCGCGCTGCATGTGTAGCGCGACAATCCGGGTGAGAGGTGCGCGTCAATCAGGATGAGAATCCTTGGTCGCGACGTTTGTGATGGTGGCGGGCTTTTCCGCCACAATCAGGGTTTTTGTGGGTTTTGATTGTCGCAGAGCGTCAATCCGGTTTGATGTTTGCCGGTGTTGCTCTTTGAGCTTGAGCCTGGCGGCCGGGGCCGTTGGCGTGTTCAGCGGCTTTGCGCCGGTAGCTTTCCACGTTCATCTCGAAGATTGTCGCGTGGTGGACGAGCCTGTCGACGGCTGCCAGCGTCATTGCCGGATCGGGGAAGATTGCATTCCATTCTCCGAAGGGCTGGTTGGCTGTGATGAGCATGGATCGTCGCTTCAAACCCTCAGTGATCCCTTCGTTCCCCGAACACGGCCGCCAGATCAGCGGCATCAAGCACCCGGTCCACCCAGCGATCCAGATCATCAATGCTTCCCGCCGCGATCTGTGCGATCACGGGTTCGGGCAGGGGGCCAAACCGCTTTACCAGCAGGTGCATCAGCAATTTGGCTTCACCTTCCGCAAGGCCTTTGGCTTCACCTTCCGCAAGGCCTTTGGCTTCGCCTTCCGCAAGCCCTTTTTCACGGCCAAGCGCTTCCCCGGCGGCAAGCCCTTTTTCACGGCCAAGCGCTTCCCCGGCGGCAAGCCCCTTGGCTTCGCCTCTGGCTTCGCCTTCTTTTTTCCATGTTTCTGCGAGCGTTCCCATCAGCGCTTTGCCTCCTTCATCGTCTATTCCGTCCAGGGCCGCCTCCATGTCCGGCTGCGTCCATTCGTATCGTGCCACAAAATAGCGCAGAACAATACCGGCAAAATTCGTACCAAACGGCAGCCGCCGCAGTATCTCCTCCAGATGTTCGCGCGTCATATCGGAGCGGTGCTTCACGAATTTGAGCACAGCCAATCCTGCCATCACGTGAGGATTATGCGACAGCTCTTCCATCGGGATATTGCCGAGATCATGAACCTCGTAAGTGAACGACGGCACATAGCGTGCCATCTCCTCATCGGCATCAAACAGCTCACTGAACACCTGCGGCACATTCCAGGAATGGCTCCCATGGTAGAACACCAGCGGCACGATGACCGGCAGGGCGCGCAACCTTGCCGCCTGTCCATCGCCGTAGCGAAGCCATATCCGCAGCATATATCCAAGGATTTGCAAGGGTGTTGCCGGTTCTGAAACCGATTTGTGTTCCAAAAGCACGTAGGCCAGGGCCGGGCGTCCGCCCTTCAGCGTGATCTCGAACAGCCCGTCGCTGTGCTTCAGGTGGGCATCCTCGTCGACAAAGCTGCCCGCAACGCGCTTGGGCGGTGTGTCCGCCATCTGCGCGCTGACCCGCTCCGGCAGGTAATCGCGCAAAAGGGCTGCCGCGCGGTCCTTGTCGTCAATGATGGCGCGGAACAGCGCATCATGGGTCGGCTTTACCGGTAGGGTCGTGTCCTCATCTTCGCTTGTCACTGGTTATCCCTTCGTCACCGTGTTTCCAACGCGATAGTACGGCCTGAAGGCGGCGTTCAACAGAACGCATTCAGCGCGTTAGCCCGGACGTCTTCATGAAATATCCGGGCTAGAACGCCCGGTTGGTCAGGTCATTGCCATCGACATAGCGGCGCAAATTGTCGAGAAAAATGTCGCCGACTCTCTGGATGTAGAGTGGCGTGCGTGCCCCGTTATGCGGCGTAATGAACACGTTGGGCATATCCCAGAGCGGATCGTCGGCGGGCCAGGGTTCGACTGGCAACACGTCGAGAAACGCCTGGGCGATACTGTTCGAGGCAAGAGCCTCCCGCAGCGCATCGATATCGACCAGCGCACCACGGCCGACATTCACCAGCGTTGCCGTCGGCTTCATTTTCCCCAGCGCGGCTCCGTCGATCATATTGGCTGACTGACCGGAGATCGGGATGGCGAGGACGACGAAATCGGCCTCGCCGAGCATGTCGTGCAGATCCGCCGCCGTGCCCTGGCGGTCGATGTTGTCCACCGGATCGCTGGACTGGCGGATGCCCAGAACCGTCATGTCGAAGGCTTTGGCGAACTTGGCAACACGGCTGCCGATGGCGCCGAGACCGACAACCAGGACGGTGCAGGCGCTCAATGCCTGGAGATCGATCTTGTTCCACTCGTGGCGGGCCTGGGATTCGCGAAACGCTGAAAGACGTTTCGCGCCCCATATAAGGCCAGAGAAGGCCAGCTCTGCAACCTCCGGCGCATTGGCACCCGGGCTGTGCGTCACAATGACTTTGTTGGCGCGCATCGAATCATAAAACGGGCCGTCGATCCCGGCATCTTCGGTGTGCGCCCATTTCGGAGGCGTCATGCTCGTGACGGCATCTACCCAAGCTTTCGTGTAGGCGTCGCTGGCATAAACGATGATTTCGGAGCCCTCCGGCGGGATTGACCAGTTTCCGTCCCGATCGATAAGCGCCCACTCGATGCCGGGGCTGATGGCTTCTGCGGCTTCGGCAACTTGTTTGTGGAACGCGTGCCCTGTGGCGATTTTCATCCTGGTTTCTTTGCCTCCGGTATCCGTTGTTCAGGTGTTGACCATCGAGGGCTGAAAGCCGTCAGCGTATTCATCGCGCCCTGTCTCTGCCAGCTCGGTCGCCGGATCGCCGGCAATGCGCACCGCCTGCATGACACGCGGCTGGGTCATATCGTATTCGCCGGCCTGGTGCAGCACGCAGCGGTTGTCCCAGATCAAGAGGTCGCCAACGGTCCATTGGTGCACATACACCCGGGAAGGCTGGCAGGTGATTTCCAGCAATTCATCGAGAAGGGCCTGGGCCTCTGCGTCGTCCATGCCCGGGATGCGGTAAGCGTGGCGGCCGATGCACAGTGCCTTGCGTCCCGTAACAGTATGCTCTTTGACCAGGGGTCGCAGCGGCGCTCCCTTGTCATGATAGCCGTATCCGGCGCCAGTCTTGATCTCGAAGCCCATCTTCGCCTGCGAGGCATAAAGCGAGTGATACGCAGAGAGATCCGAGATGCGACCCTTCATCTCCTCATCGAGAGCGTCATAGCCGGCTTGTGTATCTGCGAGTGAGGTCGTGGCGCCATTAGAGGGAATGGTAAGTGCCGAGAGTAACCCTGCCTTGGCCGCAATAGGCATATAGGTACTGTCGTGGTGCCAGCCTTCGTTGCCCCGCACTGCTTTGTACTGGTGTTCTTCAGGGTCGACGACTGTGCCGTCCGGTTTCACGTTGCTGATGTGAACGGATTTCTTGCCTTTTCCCCGGAGAAATTCGATGTCGCCGAAGCGCTCGCCGAACGCGACCTGCGCATCCGCGCTGAGGAACTGGTTCGGAAACACCAGCGCCGCGTATTCAAGAAACGCGTTCTCGACCAGGAACCAGGTTTCGGGAGTCAGGTTGTTGAGATCGATATCGGTGATGGTTGCACCGAACGACTTGCCTTCATGGGGTGTGATTACCGGCGTCATCGGAATTCTCCAAAGACAGAACCAAAAGCGTTGTTTGCCAGGAAAGTATGTCGGGAAGACGGGCTGTTAGGCAAGAGATCGCCGTTTTCCGGCGATGCTGCCCTGATGTGGGTGCTTGCCGATGCACACTCTGGGGAGAAAAAGAGGCTATTCCCCGCCCTTGGCGATGGCCTTGGAGTAGGTGTCCTTCAGCGAGATCTTCCCATCCTTGAATTCATAGACGTCGACGCCGCGCAGATCGATCGGCGTTCCGTCGGCATATTCGCCGATGGCGCGGAATTGCCCGACCACCTTGTTGTCGCTGAACAATACCTCGGTCTCGGTAAACTTCATGCTCTTGTAGCGCGTCGCGCGCTCCTCAAGTTCCTTGCGCACCGCCTCGCGGCCCTGCAGAACCTTGCCGTCGGGTGTTTCCGGACCCTCGCCGAGCCGCCATACGAAATCGTCTGTCACGCAGTCGAGAATCCCGTCGATATCGCCCTTGTTGAAGGCCTTGCCGAACGCAATAAGGGCGTCCATTGCCTGCTTGCGATCGATCTTGGCAGCTACTTTTTCCTCACTCATTGCGTATCCTCCAGTTGTTTGCCATTTGCGGCGGAGCTTTGCCCGGCAGCCGCCCGATTTTTGACATCCTTGTCTTTCGAATTTCCGCTTTTCGTCTCTCCGGCACCGTCATCCCGGTCATCATCCCGGAGAATGAGGGCGTCGACAATGCTGATGCCTTTGCCTTCGGGGTGGACGATCACCGGATTAAGATCGATTTCCCGGATCACCTGTGCGTGATCCCCGGCCAGCCGTGACAGCCCGACCATCGCCTCGATGAGTGCCGTAACATCCGCCGGCCCCGCACCCCGCACCCCGTCGAGCAGGCGCCGGCCCCGGAGCCGGTCGAGCAGGGCGCGGGCCTCCTCGGGACCTAGCGGCATCGGTGCGAAGGCGACGTCACGCATCACCTCGACAAGAATGCCGCCGGATCCGGCCATCAGCATTGGTCCGAAATCCCGGTCCCGATTGATCCCGAGAATAACCGGCACACCATCATGCGCCATCGGCTGCACCAGCACGCCGCGGATATCCGCTTTCGGTGCGTGGCGCCGGACGTTCTGGGTGACCTGCTCGAAACTCGCACGCACCGCCGCTGCGCCCCTAAGGCCGAGCGCCACCGCGCCGGCCTCTGTCTTGTGGAGAACGTCGGGCGATTGCACTTTGAGTGCGACCGGGCCGCCGAGAGTCTCGGCCGCCGCGACTGCCTCTTCGGCGGAGTGCACGAGATGCATGGCCGCAACGGGAAGGCCGTAGGCAGCGAGCACAGGTGCCGCCTCGTATTCGCACAGCACCGGTGTCGGCGCCGCTTCGAGCAGTCGCGCGGCCTCTGCCGCCGCTTTTGTTGCCGTTTCTTTTGACGCCGCGCCGTCTGGTTGTGTTCCCCCGGTTGTCTGGATTCCTATGGGTGAACTCGACAATACGGGAATCTTGAGAAAGCGTTCGCGATGGGCGCGGTAGCGCGCCATTTCACCTACCACACGGGCGCAGTTCGGCATGTTGGTATAGAGCGGTAGTCCAGCCTCGGCGAGGACGCGTAACGCGCCCTGCTGCGGCAGGGTGTAGGAGCAAAAAAACATCGGCTTGTCGCTCTCCCGGGCGAGCTGTTCGAGGTTTTCTTTTTCGCGCGTGAACGTAATGCCGTGGCGGGCCGAGGTGATGGTGATGACGGCGTCAACCTCCGGCGAGGATCCGACCATGCTCGCCAGCCGGGCATAGCCGACCTCGCGGATCGCCTGGGCGGTGCCATCGACCGGATTCTGGGAGGTGCCGTAAGAGGGTAGATGCGCGTCGATATGGGCGCGCGTTTCGTCATCGAGCACCGGAACCTCGAGCCCTTCCAGCATGCAGCGGTCAGCCATCCAGCCGCCGCCGCCGCCGGACCCGGTGGCGATGCCGACGCGCTGCCCCGCTGGCAGCCGGTCGCCCCAGTAGGAGAATCCGGCGGCGATGTCGACGATTTGCTCGATATCGTCGCCCTCGATGATGCCGTAGCGGTCGAACATCGCGCGATAGGCGGCGTGGCTGCCGGCCATCGCTGCCGTGTGTGAGGCCGCCGCCCGGACACCGGCTTCGGTACGACCGATCTTGACGATGATCAGCGGTTTGCCGGCACGCAGCGCCTTCTCGGCGACCGGCGCCAGCCGCTCCGGCGTCTTGATGTCCTCCATGAACAGGATGAAGGCGTCCGTACGGCCCTCATCGAGCATGTACTCGATGAAATCGATAACCTGGAGATGGGCCTCGTTGCCCGTGGTCACGACATAGCTGAACGGCAACTCCTTGGCCCATCGCCCGCGGTCATAAAAGGAGAAACCGACGCCGCCGCTCTGCGCGATCACCGCGATCATACCGTCCTTGCGCCAGGCAGGAACGAGGCTGTCCTCGGGGTTGTCCATGCCCGGGCTGAAGGTCGGGCACAGATCGATCAGGGTATTGGCGAAACCCTGCGAGTTCGGCCCGCAGACGGCCATGTCGTAGCGTTCGGCGATCTCGCAGATGCGACGCTGGCTGTCGGCGCCGGCCTCACCGGTTTCCTCGGCGAATCCGGAGGTGATGATGTGCGCCGCGCCAACACCGGCCTCGCCACACTCGATCAGGGTGTCGGGGACGTATTCCGCAGGAATGACGACGACCGCGAGATCGACCGTTTCGGGAACCTCGCTTATCGAACGCCAGGCCTTGAAACCGGCAATTTCGTCATGGCTGCGGCTGATCGGGAATATCTGCCCCTTGTAGTCGTGGCAGGTCATCACCTTCATGAGGCGCCCGCGCAGGATGTCGGGATTGGGCGATGCGCCGATGACCGCGACCGAACGTGGCGAGAGCAGTCGCTGGAGGTCGGGCATCGGTGGTCGGTCAGCGCAGGCCGAGGCCGCGGGCAATGATTCCGCGCAGGATCTCGCGGGTGCCGCCCTGGATGGTGAGCTTGGGCGCGATCATAGTGGCGAAGCGCAGCATCTCGTCGAGAGTCGCCCGGTTGTGGGAATCGGGCTCAACGAAAGCGGCAAGGTCGCGCACTCGGGCAGGCAGGTCCTGCTCCCAGTTGGTGCCGAGATCCTTGACGATCGATCCCTCGACGACCGGCTCTAGGCCGGCATGCAGCATGCCGTTCACCGAAACCGACATCCGCCGCAGCGTATGAAGCTGAGCGACCAGCCGGCCGATGCCTTCGGCGCCGCGGGCATCGGGCTCCGTGCCCAGTACTCCAACCAGCTCCGGCAGCAGATAGAAAGTCTCGAGAAAGCGCTCCGGGCCGCTGCGTTCGTAGGCGAGTTCGCTGGTCGCCTGCTTCCACGCCTCGTCGACGGTGCCGAGCAGCGCGTTTTTGGGCAGCAAGGCATCCTCGAAAATCACCTCGTTGAATTCGTGGTTGCCAGTCGGATGGTGGACCGGGCGCATCGAGATGCCGGGGGTGTTCTTGAGATCGACAAGGAAATTGGTCAATCCGTGGCGCCGGTTTTCTTCGGTTGACGGTGATGTGCGGAACAGACCGATCATGTAGTCGGCGAGATGGGCGTTGGAGGTCCACAGCTTGCGACCGTTGATGAGCCATCCGTCGTCGGTCTTGTCGGCGCGGCACTTGGCAGCGAACAGATCGGAGCCGGAATCAGGCTCGCTCATGCCGATGCAGAAAGAGCACTCTCCGCGGGTGACGCGGGACAGGATGTCGAGCTTGGTCTCTTCGTCGGCGTATTTGAGCAGGATCGGCCCGCTCTGCCGATCGGCCGTGAAAAAGACACGGGTCGGCGCGTTATGGACACGGAACTCCTCGGTAACGACGTAGCGCTCGAGAAAGCTGCGTTCCTGGCCACCGTATTTCTTGGGCCAGGTCATGCCGATCCATCCGCGTTTGCCAACCTTGCGGGCGAACTCGAGATTGTAGCTGTCGGTCATCGGCCCGGTGTTTGGGTCGAAGGTGCCGGCGTCGATTTCCTCGCGCAGGAATTCCCGGACCTCGCCGCGCAATGCATCGCACTCCGGCGGTAGCCGTATCGGGTCGAACTGGAAAGTGGTTGGCATCCTGTCCTCCTGTCGCGCGACTGCGGGCTGTTGCGGTCAGTGGCTGTTGCGACCGGTGGGCGGCATTGGTGCACCGCTTGCCGGCAGGCGGGCTCAAGCCTAGATCATTCCGCGTGTCACGGTGAGTAGTGATATGGGGCACAACCGGATCCTGTCATGCCCTCGGGCCGGGTTCCGTATTCCCGGTTTGACGACTATTTCGACCCGATGACCGCTCCGAATTCGACGACATTGACGGTGGAAACATGGCCGACAGCATCATCGCCGACGCGACGACACGAATTTTCCGCGATCTCTGCGATCCTCAGACCGTAAACAATGCTACCGACGAGGCCTGGAAAGCGCCGCTCTGGGAAGCACTCGAGGAGGCCGGTCTGACGGCGGCAATGATCCCCGAGGCGCTTGGTGGCGCCGGCATCACGTTCAACCACGCCGGTGACATCCTGCGCATCTCCGGGCAGTTCGCGGCACCGGTACCGATCGCCGAAACCATGCTCGCCGGCTGGCTCCTGGCCGGGGCCGGGCTGACGTTTCCCGGTGGGGCGATTGCTGTCGCACCGGCGCGCGCACAAGACGTCGATGTACTAGAAATCGACAGCGACGGTTTGGTCCAAGGTACGGCGCGTTTCGTGTCGCACGCCCATGATTCCGACCGCATCGCCGTTCTGGCCCGACGCGGCGATGGTGCGGCGGTCGCCCTTGTGGCCACCGGCGACTGCGCGGTGACACCCGGCACCAGCCTCGCCGGCGATTCCCTGGACACGGTGAATTTTTCCGGGGTGACGCCGGAGGCAATCGGGGATGCGACACCGGAACGGGCCGACGAATTGATGTTGATGGGCGCGATGGCGCGCGCCGCGCAGATGGCCGGTGCCCTCGAGACGCTGCTCGATATTTCGGTTTCTTATGCCGGCGAGCGGATTGCCTTCGAGCGGCCGATCGCCCGGTTCCAGGCCGTCCAGCACAACCTTGCCCGCCTCGCCGGCGAGACCGCCGCGGCGGTCTGCGCCAGTTCCTCGGCAGCCGATGCGATTGAACGCGAGGGTCCCTCCAGCATGCCGGCCCTACTCGAGGCTGCCGCTGCCAAGATCCGGGTCGGCGAGGCGGCGGGCGAAGGCGCGGCGATCGCACACCAGGTGCATGGCGCGATCGGTTTCACCGATGAGCACATTCTGCACCGATTTACCCGCCGGCTGTGGTCGTGGCGGGACGAGTTCGGGAGCGAGAGTGTCTGGGCGGTTCGGCTTGGCAAGCAGATTGCCGCCAGTGGCTCGGATGGGTTGTGGCCCGTGCTTGCAGAGCGCTGAAGGTCTAGTTCTGGCGGATTCCCAGGGCAGGTTTTAGGAGGGGTCCGAATGGCGACGCCGCAGATGGGAATCTTCCGCGAGGGTTGCCGCTTTCACCACTACCTCGAATGCACAGTCTCTGACCGGTTTGGCGCGCCGGAGGTCGGTGCCGTCCGCGCCGCCGCCGTGGGGCAGGGCGGTGTCGACAGCGTTATTGCATTTGGTGACAGCTTTTGGCGCCGGCTTGCCGGCGAGCGTGTTCCTGCCGCGCTGGCGCCGTTCGATTCTCCCGCCGATGGCGTCCCGGCAACCCAGCGAGACCTGTTGCTATGGCTCCAGGGTGACGATCCCGACGACGTCATCGATGCGGCGATCGCCGCTGCCCGCGCCGCCGTCTCCGGCGGGGCGACGCTGGAACTCGATCTCAGGGGGTTCGTCTATCGTGATTCACGCGATTTGATCGGCTTCGTCGACGGCTCCGCCAATCCCCGCGATGGCGCGCGCATGGAGGTAGCACTCCTGCCCGAGGGAGATGACGGGACAAATATTGGCGCCGGGGGCGCCTTCGTCCTCACCCAGCAATGGCGTCATGATCTTGACAGCTTCCATGCGCTCGAGGTCAGCGAGCAGGAGAAGGTGATCGGGCGCACCAAGGCCGACAGTATCGAGTTTTCGGATGCCGAGATGCCGGAAGACGCCCATGTGGCGCGCACCGATTTCAAGCTGGATGGCGAGACCCTGAGGCTCTATCGTCGCAGCACCTCCTGGGGTGCCGCCGGCGAGAAGGGCTTGTACTTTGTTGCTTTTGCCTGCGACATCATCCGGTTCCCGGTTCTGCTCAGGCGCATGTTCGGCAGCTGGGAGGACGGCCTGCATGACCGCTTGACCGGATTTTCGACGCCGATCACCGGATCTTTCTGGTTCGCGCCCTCCAGGGAGGATATTGAGGCGGCCGGCTGCGCCGGCTGACAGGCAATCTCCTCAAGCAGACAATCCGCCCATATCGCGTATACCGCATACGGCACAAACCACTGCACGGATCACTGCACAAACCATTGAGAGCACTATCGAGGGCAAGGAGAAGATCATGACCAGTACGAACACAGCCAATGGTGCCGGAGGGCCGCTTTCGGGCCTGCGTATCGTTGAGTTTGCAGGCATCGGCCCGGCACCACTCTGTTGCGCCCTGATGGCGGATCTCGGCGCCGACGTCCTGCGCGTCGACCGCACCACCGATCCTCGTCTCGGCCTGCCCCGCGACCGGCGGACCGACCTGACCCGACGCGGTCGCCGGTCGGTCTCGGTCGACCTCAAGCAGGCGGACGGGATAGAGACGGTGCTGCGCCTTGTCGAACAGGCCGATGTGCTGGTCGACCCCTTCCGCCCGGGGGTGACGGAAAAGCTCGGCCTCGGCCCGAATGAATGCCTTGGGCGCAACGAACGACTGGTCTATGCCCGGATGACGGGCTGGGGGCAGGACGGCCCGCTCGCCTACGCTGCGGGCCACGATCTCAACTACCTCTCGCTCACCGGAATCGTGCACGCGATCGGCCCGAAGGAGATCCCAGTGCCCCCGCTCAACGTCGTTGCCGATATGGGTGGTGGCGCGATGTCGCTCGCTCTCGGTCTGCTCGCTGGCGTTTACGAGGCGCGCAACTCAGGCAAAGGGCAGGTGGTCGATGTTTCGATGACCGAAGGCTCGGCCTACCTGGCGCTCGGCGTCTATGGCATGGCTGCAGTCGGCGACTGGTCGCATGAGCGCATGGACAATCTACTCGACGGCGGCGCGCCCTTCTATCGCTGTTATGAAACCTCCGACGATCGCTTCGTGTCGATCGCCTCGATCGAGCCCAAGTTCTATGAGATCCTGCTTGAAAAAACCGGATTGAAGGGTGAAAACCTCCCCGCCCAGTATGACCGCGAGGGATGGCCGGAGATGCATCGCCGCTTCGAGGCGGTGTTCCGGACCAAGAGTCGCGACGAATGGTGCGAAATCATGGAAGGCAGCGACGTCTGCTTCGCGCCGGTCCTGACGTTCAATGAGGCTCCCGAACATCCCCACAACAAGGCCCGCGGCAGCTTCGTCGACCTTGAGGGGGTGCCGCAGCCGGGGCCGGCGCCGCGCTTCAGCCGCACGCCGGGGTCGGTGAAGGGGTCACCCCCGGATCTAGGGGTCGACACACGCGAAGGGCTGGCGGCCTGGGGGTTTGCCGGCGAGGAGATCGACGCTCTCGTCGGGAGTGGCGCGGTCGGTTTTCAAAACTGAAAGCCGGAGCGACCGGGAAACTGTGGCCGTGTTGCTTGAGCGCCGTAGCCTGACGACAGGGACCTGACGACAGGGAAATGACAGTAGTGTCGAGGAATACTTTCACGGTTGGCATGGAGGAAGAGTACTTCCTCATTGATCCGACCACGCGGGAGTGGCTGTCGGACCCGCCCCGGAGCTTCCGCAAGGATTACGAGGAGGCGCTTGGCGACCAGGTCACCGGCGAGTTGATACGCTCGCAGATCGAGGTTGCCACTGGCGTCTGCACCTCGGCGAAGCCTCTGCGGGGTGCCTGCAAGCGTATCGACGATGCCGTGGTCATCGGGGTGCTGCGGCACTCGACGTGGCCTGGCGCTGGGACCGAGAGCAGGCCGGCGAGCGGTTTCCTGACCACTCTCTGGCACTGATCGAGTGTAACCGATGGGCCACCCAGTGCTACGGTACATCTGGTGTCTTCGCGATGCCGGGCAAGGGTGGAAAGGCGACGGTCAGGGAGATATTCGACGAGATACCCGCCATCTGGAACCCTATGCCGATGCTTGGGGCAACCTTGGTGACCTGCACGCCGCGCGCGAGATTTTCGACCGAGGTACCAGCGCCGACCATCAGCTCAAGTGCCATGCCGAGATGGCGGTCGCGGACAGCGATCACGCGAGCATGATGCGCAGCATTGTTGACCTCGTCGTCTCGGATACTGTGAGGGGAATCCGAGTGGGGGATTCGAGGCGTGGGTCCGGTATTGGGGCTCTGGAACAAGGTAACAAGGCAGGAAATCGATGACTGGCAGACTCGAAAACAAGACGGCGCTGGTCACGGCGGCGGCGCGCGGAATCGGACGGGCTTCGGTGTTCGCCTTCGCGCGCGAGGGCGCCACCGTGGCTGCAACCGACCTCGATATGGCGGCTCTGGAGGAAAGCCTGGCGGATGTGCCAGGGGTCTCCCTGCACAATCTCGATGTTACGGACGGTGACGCAGTTGCAACGCTGGCCCGCGAGGTTGGTGCGGTCGATATTCTTGCCAACATCGCCGGCTTCGTGCACCACGGGTCGATTCTTGAATGTGACGAGGAGGCCTGGGATTTCAGCTTCGGTCTCAACGTCAAGTCGATGTATCGAATGATCCGGGCCTTCCTGCCGCCGATGATCGAGGCCGGCGGCGGATCCATCATCAATATGTCGTCGGTGGCCTCTTCGCTCAGGGGGCTGCCGCACCGTTGTGTCTACGGTGCCACCAAGGCAGCCGTCATCGGGCTGACCAAGTCGGTTGCCGCCGACTACATTCGCGCCGGCATCCGCTGCAACTGCGTCTGCCCGGGGACCATCGACACGCCCTCACTCGGAGACCGGATCGCGGCGTTCGACGATCCCGAAGCGGCGCGGCACGACTTCATCGCCCGCCAGCCCCTTGGCCGGCTTGGCACTGCCGAGGAAATCTCCTCATTGGTGCTCTGGCTGGCCTCTTCTGAATCATCCTATGCGACGGGTACCGCCTTCACTGTCGATGGCGGCGTGACTCTATAGACACTTCCTTGACCCGGACACTTCTTTCCGGGCGCTTCTCCCGGCCTTATCTTTCCTGATTCACCCTTGGATTGGCCCCTGGGCCGACCGGGGCGCGCCCAAGGACAAGCAGGGCCGTCATGAGAAGGTGCTGGCGGACTACATTGAGGGGATAAAGGTTGACAGGGAACTTGCCGATAAGGGGCTCGGCTGGCTCAATCGTCTGCTCTACTACAACCGTAAACCGTCGACGGTGCTGGAGCGGGCGGACTACCTCTACAAACAGCTGCAATTTCCGGGGTGGTGTCGTGAGTCTGGTGGAAATTTGAAGTCGGCGTAATCTCCGGGTGCATTTGAACCACCCGACTTGGCGGTAGGAGCCACCTTGGGAGATCACACCATGACGAACACTACAGCAACCTCAGCCTTTTCGCTACTTGTGCATGAAGACGGCTACGATCCGATTGAGGATCGGCTTCGCGCGAACATTCGATCGACGATCGAAACGGTTTCTGAAGAAGAGCTTGAGGGTCTCCTTGGCCGCTGTCGCCACGGACGGTCGGGCGCGGGCCAGCCGGGCTATCGTAACGGGTACCGTGAACGCGAGATCATTGCGAGATCATTGGAACATTTGGTTCAGAGAAGATCAGCGTGCCGCGTGCACGTATCGAACAAGAAGATGGTCGGATCACGGAATGGCGCTCCGAGGCATTGCCTCGTTATCAGCGCCTGACGAAAAAGGCCGAAGCGCTGATTGCGGCGGTTTATTTATCGGGGACCAATACCCGCCGGGTGAAGCGCGCGCTCTATGGGTTGTTCAAGGGCGCTGTGAGCAAAGACGTGGTGAGCCGGGCGTGGCGGAAGGTGAAGACGGACTGGGAGGCGTGGTGCACACGCAGCCTGATGGATGAGGATATCGTTCGACTGATCCTGGATGGCACGGTGGTCAAGACACGGGTAGATCGTAAAGCCCCCCATATCTCGGTTTTGGCGACTATTGGCGTCAGACGGGATGGTCAGAAAGTGCTGCTTTCCATCGGCAATATGGGTGACGAGAGCACAGCCGCGTGGCGACAGTTTCTCAACGATCTGGACGCAAGGGGCTTGAAGCGACCCGCATTTGTCATCGTGGATGGCGCCCCGGGGCTGGAAGCCGCGCTTTCGGAACCCTGGGGGGCGATCTGGAGATACAGCGCTGCACGGTTCACAAGCATCGCAATCTGCTCGCCCATGCGCCCGCCCACATGCATGACGAATTGACCGAGGATTACCGCGATATGATCTATGCTGATACAGCAGCTGAGGTGCACAAGCGCCGCACAGCATTTCTGCGCAAATGGCGCCTGAAGTGCCGGGCCGTGACCGACAGCCTGGAGGAAGCTGGCGACAGGCTCTTCACCTTCACCAGATTGCCGCAAAGTTAGTGGAAATCAGCGCGGACGACCAACGCCATCGAGCGCCTCAATGAGGAGTTCAAACGTCGCATCAAGACGCAGACCGTGCTGCCGTCCCCCGAAACCGTGCCGATGTTGTTCTGGGCTCTGATGGCCTCGGGGCAGATCAAGATGCGCAAGGTCGATGGCTGGGAAACGCTCGATAAACCGCTCGACGAAATCCTTGATCTCGCCGCATAACCGCGCCAAACATCAAACCGCTCGGAGACGCCATCGAATAATTTCCACCACTTTCGAGACACAACCTCTTGTCGAATTCGGCCTCATAAATCTCCGGCCAAGGCCTATCCCCACGAGCGCGGGGAAACCCGCCGAACGCGCCACAGCACACGGTCGACCTCGGGTCTATCCCCACGAGCGCGGGGAAACCCATCCGATTCGCTTGAACGCGGCGGCATATTGAGGTCTATCCCCACGAGCGCGGGGAAACCCTTGAAAAGGGGTTGTGTTGTCCGGCTGGTGTGGGTCTATCCCCACGAGCGCGGGGAAACCTGATATGCCGCGACGGCCAGGCGGTCACGGAAAGGTCTATCCCCACGAGCGCGGGGAAACCAATTGGCGGCGGCATCCATGGCTTCCTGCTCGGGGTCTATCCCCACGAGCGCGGGGAAACCTGTTTCCGCCGGATGATTCCGGCGGCGTCGTGAGGTCTATCCCCACGAGCGCGGGGAAAGCGATCATTCGGTAGCGGCATATCCTCATTTGTTGGGTCTATCCCCACGAGCGCGGGGAAACCTGTTTCCGCCGGATGATTCCGGCGGCGTCGTGAGGTCTATCCCCACGAGCGCGGGGAAACCGTCGCTGCCATGTTTGTTTGTCGATTTCCACTGGGTCTATCCCCACGAGCGCGGGGAAACCCACGATGTCCACCGTGTCGGATGTCAGCGCGCGGGTCTATCCCCACGAGCGCGGGGAAACCCTGTGGCATTCGGGATCATCACGAAGGCTAGGGGGTCTATCCCCACGAGCGCGGGGAAACCCGGGAGAATCCGGAGGCCCACAGGCTGACGACGGGTCTATCCCCACGAGCGCGGGGAAACCTCGCTCTGTCTGGTAGCTGTTCCTCGCCTCCAGGGTCTATCCCCACGAGCGCGGGGAAACCGAGGCCGGAAAAACACTCAAAACGGCTGATGTGGGTCTATCCCCACGAGCGCGGGGAAACCGAAGAACCCGGGATTCGATGCATTCGCCAGCGGGTCTATCCCCACGAGCGCGGGGAAACCGTGCTTCGTTCATGTGTTCCATTGCTCTCTCCGGGTCTATCCCCACGAGCGCGGGGAAACCGCGGTGTCGCTGATCGGCATTATCTGCGCGCCGGGTCTATCCCCACGAGCGCGGGGAAACCCGATGAACTTGCAGGCGAGCAGTGCTATGGCGGGGTCTATCCCCACGAGCGCGGGGAAACCGCATCTTCGAGGCGGCTCATTGGGAAGTCCTCGGGTCTATCCCCACGAGCGCGGGGAAACCCGGATCTCTGGATCACCGGCGGCGATGTGAAAGGGTCTATCCCCACGAGCGCGGGGAAACCGTCGTTATCCTGAGTCAGCGACCCGTTCGGTAGGGTCTATCCCCACGAGCGCGGGGAAACCGGCATTACCCAGATTGCGATGCTGTGAGCGTCAGGTCTATCCCCACGAGCGCGGGGAAACCAACAGGCGGTTGATGCTGACGAGTCCGATGCGGGGTCTATCCCCACGAGCGCGGGGAAACCGAGAAAAGCGGCGGCAATCCCAAACCGTATTGAGGTCTATCCCCACGAGCGCGGGGAAACCTGCGTGGCTTCATGCTGTGAACAATCGACTCGGGGTCTATCCCCACGAGCGCGGGGAAACCTTTGAAAGGGGGTTGTGTTGTCCGGCTGCCATGGGTCTATCCCCACGAGCGCGGGGAAACCTCGAGACGCTTTACACCACAACCTACGGCGTCAGGTCTATCCCCACGAGCGCGGGGAAACCTTTGAAAGGGGGTTGTGTTGTCCGGCTGCCATGGGTCTATCCCCACGAGCGCGGGGAAACCTCGAGACGCTTTACACCACAACCTACGGCGTCAGGTCTATCCCCACGAGCGCGGGGAAACCATGCGCTCCTGCGTGAGCTCAAAGATTTTATCGGGTCTATCCCCACGAGCGCGGGGAAACCGATTCCGATAAGATCGCCAGTTTTAACATCGAGGGTCTATCCCCACGAGCGCGGGGAAACCGATTTCCATTGCCCTCTGAAAAGGCCGCATTGAGGTCTATCCCCACGAGCGCGGGGAAACCCGTCAAGGATGCCGTTTTATAATGGCTGCCAAGGGTCTATCCCCACGAGCGCGGGGAAACCTGCAGATGCGTCAGCCAGACCGTTCCTTCATCGGGTCTATCCCCACGAGCGCGGGGAAACCCCTTGGAACTAGTACTTTGATTTTATTCAATTGTCAACGAGCGTGTGAAAGAGTCAGGCGGCCTTGTTTGCCCCGTGGGTCAGGAACCTGATGTAAAACTGACTGAACCAGAAACCACGATGAAAAATCTCCTTGCATGTCATTCAGGGAACAGATTCAGATACCCGTATGATTTGCAATAATTTTTCGATTTTTAGTAAATCGTCCTGTGAAAGAGTCAGCTATGTGTTAGCACCGTTTAACAAGTAAAATACCGTCCGCGTCAACAATGGTCTTCGGAGGCTCACCCAGAGTACAAATCTGGAGGTGACCTGTCGCTGTCTTGTCACGCCAGACTAGAACAATTGAGCCGCGCTTTAATATTTCCCACCATTCACTAACGACAGACCAAACCCGATTCCGGACACCTGAAGACATATTTGGCGCCACATAAACTCCAGCAGAAACCTCTAGCATGATGGAGGTGAGAAATCCACGGTAGCGCGCTTCGACATCTCTGGTCACAATAATGGTAAGAGGCATTAGTCGCGACCCTCAATCAACGCTTTGATACGTTCGATCATAGCAGGAATTATTTTCTCATCGGATAATACGCGCCCGGTCAAGCGGCGAGTTGCACGCTCGATGTTTTTGGCTGGGTGCTCCTGCACATCGCGTGAAGCCTTGAAGGCGCAAGGAATGGTCACGCTGTCACGGTAGAGATCGGCAATATCAAGTACGAAGGATTGGCCAGAAGCTTCGTGGATGAAACCAAGCTGAGGAATTGTTGCAGTCGCGGCGACAGCGATTGCAGCAGCGGCTTGAACCGCGCCAGCGGCGTGGTTCAGTCCCTGGTTGGGCAGGTCGGTTGCATTAGGGTTACCGCGATCATATTTGCGCCCATTCCAATTGATCCCAATCCGTTGTGCCCAAAGCGCGTAGGTCTTTTTCATTCTCGCCCCTTCGATCCCACGCAGCACGTCAATATCTCTGTGGGGCAACACTTCACCAAGACGCAGGGCATACATACGCCGTGCTGTCATAATGCGCAGGTCGTCGTCAGCCCAGATTCGGGCCTGAACGCGGGCAAGCCCTGAACGGTCTGGAATAATCGGTGGTGCTGTATAAATTCGGACACCATCTTCACCCACTGCAGCGAGCGCTGTACGAGCACGAGCCAGAAGACGAAGTGCGTCATGGCTGACTGTCGAGCCCGGTCCTAACAGGATCATGGACACACCTTGCAAAGGGATGGCGTAATCGCCGGGAGACAGGGCGTCAGCGGTTGTCACTTCTTTTTGCAAAAACGCCAGAGTGCCATCCCGAGATGTTAATGCTCCGCGAGCAAGATAGAGACAGCCTGCGCGATCTGCATGTGGTACTTTGGCACTGTCCAGCCCAAGACGTCCTTTGAGCATAAGGTTACCTTTTGCGTTGGGGCGCGCGCAGGAGCAACATGCCGTAGCCGTAGGCGCGATGTCGACCGATCCCACGTGCAAGCAAAGCAGCGAATGCTTGTGGATCGCGAACAGTTAGTGTGCCATGAAATACAGCGTCCGGGCCTTCAACTCGCTTACCGTGCCGCACGCTGCGCAAACGGCGGAAGCTGTGGAAATGCGTTCTATCTCGTTCCAAGTCTGCTGCCGGAGCTAGGCGGGCGGCAAGCCAATCAAGGTAGACTTCTTCACGTCCTCGCAAATGATCATTGCGCAGCGTCTTGGCCAGAAACACATCAAGTTCTGTCCCCTTGGCAAATTTTCCCTTGTCGGACTCAAGTGGCGAAGCAAGTCGGACCACGGGACGCGCCCGCAGATCGAATCCAAGACGCATACCTTCTTTCCAGAATTCGGGTGAGCGCGGGATCGACCGAAGATTGTCAATCGGGAGCGCTTCAACTTCAGCGGCCCCTGCTACGCCCACGGCGGTTTCCCGCAACGCATCGGTGGTGCGACCGGTATAGGCATAGAGCGTACCCTGAACCGCGCGCGGTGCGATCATGAGACGAAAGGGTTGAAGCACTGCGGGGCCAAAAATCTCACTTAATAGATGGTGAAGAGCAAGCCCTTCATCGAAGAGATTCTTCCGTCCGATTTCACGCCTTCCCGCCCAAGCGTACAGCCTGATGAGGCTCAGAGGCAGATCAACCAGATAAAGGCTCACGCGATCTCTCCCTCATAAACCTTACGGGAACCACCATGCAACCCATTGTTCCAGTTACGCAGATCAGGCAGGTCATGGTACAAAGCTCCGCCATGGGATGCGTCTTCAGCAGGCCAGAGCGCAGTTCCCTTCAGACCAAGTGCGCAAAGCGCATCATAAGTGGTGTTTCCCTCGACCCAACCAGCAAAAAACCGTTTGCTTGGTAGGCAGGGCTTGCGGCCGATAAATAGCGGACGGGCCGGACGATCCAACGCAGCAGAAAGTTTGTCGAGCGTAGGCGTATTTTCACCGGTAAGGCGCAGTACGACGCAGGTTTCATGATCGGCCAGATAGTCGCGGCGGCGGCGATGGGGGCTATCATAAGTTGCACCTGCGCGCCCTTCGGGTTTGCCCCGTACCGTCCATCCTATATCGGATTTCTCCAGCTTGGCATTTTGGTTATCTGTGACGACTAAAGGTGCAATGCGCCCCTTTGGCATGACGGAGAGCGAACCGAACACCAGCCGATCTTGAAGCATCTGATGAAGTTCGCGTTCCTCGCGCCGCCAACCGAGCGCATTGGCGAAAAGCCCGGTGAGAGCGGAAGCGGAGGGGTAGTGTCGTGTCGGGCCAATATGGTCGATGCTCACCCCGCCAAAGGCCATGAGTGGCGCCGCAAAGCGCAGATGAAGCCAGCGCATCATGCCGTATCTTGTGCGACCGGGCGCACTGGTAAATTCTTTGCAAAACTGGCCAATTCCGCGAGCGAATAGCGTTCAGCTCCCGGCACCTCGCTGTTTGACAGCGTCATTACCCGCCGTTTTTCATCAGTCGCATAGGCAGCGTCGAGGTTTTCCAGATACTCGGTAAGTGCAAAAATTGCCTGATCCGTCTCAGCTTGGCACGGTTTGCGGAAGGCTTCAGCAAGAGAGCGGGGCTGTCGATCTCCGGCTTCAAGCAACAAGAAGATCGCACGGCTATAAGGCGCGGTGGAGCCAAGCTTTGCCCCTGGAGAAACCTCTGCGATCAGATATACAAGATTGTGCAAGACTTCTCCGGCAAGGTTCGTGTCACCTCCAAGATTGCCAAGAAGGCCGGGGATATCTACCACTACATAGCCATAGAACAGGCTGGAGGTCAGTTCTGTCTCCTGAATAGTGTCGGCGCCGGTGTCCTCTTCCCGGGCAAGATCGTCGACAGCAATAAAATAGTCGCTTTCGGCCTCTTCGGCATGGACGGTAAATGCATGAGCCACATGTACAGCCGCGTCTATGTTGGAGCGCGGATCGGATGTAACCATCCGGCCGAACAATGCACCGATTATCCCACCCGGGAGTTTGGCATTTTTGCTGAGGGCTTTAAGGTTGTCTTTGTGCTCCTTCAGCCAAGTTGCGGCAAGCTCCTTAGCTGCCTCCTCGTTGCCGTCGGCCTCCTCAATGAGCGATTTTGCTTCCTCAATCAAATACGCGATCTCGACTTCACCCAGCAACATTGTCTGGCGTGACTTCTTATCCGTCCCTTTCTCGCCATAGATAGCTTTCAATAGGGCATTACGAACCTCTTTGACCACGTCTTCATTCACACCCTCGGACCAGCTACCAAAGACCTTGCGGTCCACGATTTCCCGTGAGCGATAAGCCGCATCTGCCCCGTCAATGTTGGCAAGAGCGTGGGGGTCCTCCGCTAAACGCCAATGCCGCTTCAGGCATTGCGAACTCACCCGTGTCCGCAGAGCACCACCGTAAGGCAGGCGTTTGGCCAGCCCTGCATCATCTCGATTGAGTAGGGAAGCCGTGTAGGGGGTAAGAAAATGGATTTGCAGGAAGCGGGGATCAGGCATCGGTACTTTCCTTTTCAGAAGATGTCGCGCTCCGGTCGAGACGCTGGTAATAGTCCCGGGCGATAGATCGCCCGTCTTTGCTCAGATAGGCCCACGCGAGGCTGGTAACGTCGATACGGGGATGGTTGCGCGCAAGCATACGCACTGCTCTTTCCAGTGCGTCGCACCGCGCGGATCCGCGCGTGGTCAGGAGCCGCGCGAGGCGCTGTTCTGAAATGATGGGCTTTTCGAGACGTGCCAGCGGGTCACCGCCATCCGCAAGAACCGCACCGAAGTAACGCCCTGCCTCATGTACGCTTTCAGCCGTGCCCGCAGGAGTTAAAAACGCCAGTGCCTTAGTGATGCCGCGCCATTTTTCTTCCTCCGTACGAGGGATATCGAATTGGGCAGCCAAGCGCCAAAACACCGGTGCGCCCTCTTGCCCCATTCGTCGGGCAGCGGCTCGTTCGCCACTGTCAACATGGGCTAGCGCTTGGGCAATCTTCGTTGCCCGGCCGGCAACATCGTTTTCTATCTCATGCATGGTCTTTCTCCTCCACGCCCATATCCTTGAAGATTCTGCGTATTGCGGCTTCAAAAGCCTTCCGGCCCCGAAACTCAGCGCGCGGACGCATGATCCGAGAGCAAGGGATGCCAGGTGCCGCGCGGGTGTATTCGGCACGGGCGGCGCTCGCTAGTTGCCGGGTGAAACGAAGTTGCACTGTATTACGCCCATTCTCGGACTCTGCTGCGAGTTTACACCAAAGTGTAGGGAAGAAGAGGTTATCAGCGATGATCGAAAATGCGGCGCGGGCTGGGAGGCTTCGAGTATATTCCTTCTTGCCGCGCTTGTCCCATCGGCCCTTAGCTGCGATCAGTGACAGTCCATCACGCAGCGCACGGTCCACCTTGCTAATAGTTTCGATCTGAGCCTTCGACAGCTTGATTGTTTCGGTCCCGAACATGTTCTTTTTTACGACCTTAGGCACTGGGATGATGCAAGACTTGAAACCGTCGGTTTTAGAATTGCCCCTCGCGAAAGCTTCGGCGATTAGCACCATGGACGTGTCCTTTTCATCCGGTAAATCTCGCGCGAGTTCAGGGATATCCCACTCTTCGCCGTAGAGCAGATCACTCAAAAGCTTGTGGTTCCAATCGCCGCGCTCGCCCAATGTGAGAGTTTTATTCTCCTTGATTTGAACTGGTGCCCATGGATCGCCAGTTACACCTTTGGCTTCTTTCGAGTAGATCCGCGCCGCTTCTGATGTAGCCCGGATTGCTTTGAGCATACCTCTCTGTCCGGTAAGCCGGATTCGGCGGCAAACTTCGATGAATAGCGGATCAAGCGCATCAAGTTCCAGCTTTGGTTTTTTTTCTTCCGGCCATGGCAGGCACCATAAGAGCGCGGGACTAAACTGCACATTGCGTTTGTTCACATCCCGCGGCCTGTTAAGTAGGCGCATCACATCCCGCCGCCACCATGCGCTGGGATCGACAACGGTAGTCCCTTCGAGTGCCGGGGCGAGTGTGAGCATAACCCGTGAGGATGATCCCCCATTCATACGGGCGATCCCATAGTTGCCAAAGCCCCCGAACCCCTCCATTGTCTGAAGGCTGACAAGCGCAAAAAGCCAGTCTTGCGGTGCGGCATCATAAGCAATCTCACGTTTCACATCATGATTGCGCGAGGTAATTAGCATGTCGAGCATATCGGGCGTAGCAACCTCGCTCCATTTCAAGCCACCTGGATCAGGCGGTTGCATGAAGGCCGGTTTTGCCGTGTCCTCCACCACAAGATGCCATGGGGCGCCATCCTCGAAATCCAGAGTCATGCTGCGCAAGGTTGCTTGCCATGCATTTTCTTCCTCAGGAATAGATTTAGGGGCTGTTGTCCTGGAAAGCGCGATAACCGCAAGTTGCACCAGAAACATGTGCCAAGCAGGTCGCTGGTGCGGGCGAAGCGCAGGAAAACTTGCGGTCTCGCCGCGGGCCATTGCAGCGAAAAGACCAGGCAGAGAGTGTATGCCGCAATCCGTTTCTATTAGTTTTTCAGTCAAAAGGTTCCCGATCATACGTGACCTTCCTCCATTCGTTGCAGCCCCGTAGCGTCATAGCAAAACCGTCTATCGCCTATTTTGAAGACAAGCGGTGTACCTGCTTCGATCACGACCTTTTCCTTCCCAGTTAGCCCTCGCGACCAGTGCTGGGGTAAAGAGATAGTTTTGACGCAATGGCCGAAGGGGCCCATCGTACCCTCAGGTAAAGCTAAGATGATACCGTCCGTACCGAGGCGTGTTCGGATGGCTTTATCATCAGGAAAACTGTCGGGAAACGGCTTCTTGCGGTCTAACGTAACAAGTTTCGCACCATGTGTTTGAGCGAGGGCCTTGCCCGTCACACGGCGGTGGTAGTCTTCCCAACCGTTCTTTTTCGCGATTTCTTCAAGTCGCTCCGGGTGGGTCGCTCGTTCAACTAGCTTTCGATTCATTTCGGGTATACGCCATAAGGGTTCTGACTTGATCTCCGAGAGCGTTGCGGAAATGCCTGATACGTCCATATACACGCCCGACAGCGAGGCGTTTTTGCCATAGGCACCAAGGCCGTTGGCTGGTTTTTTGGTTAACAAAGAAAGTTCTCCCGGAGGGCAAAGCACTAGCGTTGCTGCACGTTGAAAATCCGCTGGCCGGATGCGTTCATGCCTATGCAGGCGCCCGATCCGTTGCAGGAGAACATCTATCGGGCAAAGATCCGTCACTAGGAAATCGGCGTCAATATCGAGCGATTGTTCAAGAGTCTGGGTGCCGATGAGAACAACTCCCTGGGCGGAGCTACATTTGCCGAACAATTCCTCAACCCGTGCATCAAGCCGAGCGCGGTCTTCTGCGGCAAAACGATTATGGTGCAACGTGGAAATTCTATCGAGATTGAAGACCAAGTTAGCGGCCTGCTTGCAGCAGGAAGCGTGGGTTTCGCGGGCCCGGTCTACGGTATTGCGGATTACCAAAACGCGCGCTCCCTCTTGTGCTGCCTTAATTGCCGCATGAGAGGCATCCTCGCCGCTCCAGCCAGGATGGGCGCAGATCAAGACTTCTTTTTGAGCGGTGCTGTTCTGCGGCACCGGGACCTTGGTATCGAGTGTCCATACCGCAGGGTAGATTTCGGCTTCAGCGTTTGCCAGCGGCGGTAATGACTCTCCGCGCCAGGCAACGCGCGCGCTTGATCCAAGTGTAGCCGACATAAGAAACGCATGGCCCCCAAGAGCGCGATGATCGTCCAGGATGTTGCGTTGAATTTCCGTCATCCATGCATCGGAGGCGTGAACCTCATCTATTACCAGCAGCGAACGGGATAGCGCGCTACCACGCAAGTGGGCATGCTTGGCTTTCAATCCAGCTAGCATCACCTGATCGACAGTTCCCACAGCGATTTGGGCCGCGAGGAAACGGGTTTCATGTTCTGCAGCCCAGCGGGAGGCACAATGTTCTTCGGTGTCGTCCCAGCGCATCTGAAATCCTGGCAAACGCGTGCCCCGCGCTTCACCTGCGAGGGCCTGTCCGGGAATTGCTAGGACTGCCTCAGGGGCGGGAGGCACGAAAATACGTTTTAAGGCCTCGTTCACCCTGTTTTGCAACTGACGTGCGGCAGCTCGGGTCGGAACTGCAAAATACAGGCTGTCGACCACTCCAGCCTCATATAATCGTGTAAAGCGCCAGAGTGCCGCCTCTGTTTTCCCAGAACCAGTTTCGGCTTCAAGAATCACAAGCTGCTCAGAAAGTGAAATGTCTGAGACGATTTTCTGCGCGGGGCGAGGCGTAGGATGCTCAGAGAGTAAGACCCAATCCGCAGGCCCGGCCATGGCCCGTAGTCTAGTATCGAGACCAATTTCTTTAAGCTGTTTACGCGCCTGCTCACAAGCTTTTGGCCAATAACCAAGATCAAAATCCGCTAAAAATGGAAAGGCGTTCCGATCGGACCCGATCCAATCAGCGAGAGCAAGAAGTCCGGCAAATAAGTGTGCGAAAGCTGGGTTGAGTGGTGGTGGCATATTCTCGCGGATGTCCGGGAACCAAGAAATCAGTGCTTCGCCCATCTGACACTCTTCAGCTTCCCAGTCGTAATGAGGAATTGAGCGGAAGGCATCTTGTCCCCAGTCTTCATTCGGATGCGGAACCGGACGCCCATGATGTGCAAAGAGCACCGAGAACCAATCTTTGATGTTTGGCCATTTTGCAATATGCACGGCATGACCAGCGAGCGCGTTTTCCGGTTTTCGATCTTGTGAATACCACTTCCAACCGCATTTTATATGATCACGCGGGGTCGGGATAAGGGGATCGGCTAGGGCATCGGCTAGGGCAAGTGCTTTTACCTGGAAGCCAGGGGCAAGTTTGCCAATATCGTGAAGGAAAGCCAAAGCACCAAGACATGAAATTTTCTCAATCGTTAAATCGCATTCTGCGGCTTGCTCTGCCCGCGCCTGAAAAGAAGGAATGTTTAAGAGGGCGGTCAACGTTGCAGCGACATCAGCGCTATGATGCGCAAGATGATGTTGCAAACCAGTTTTGTTATCTACTTTACCCCATGCGTGCATTCTACATCCCTTTCGATAGTGTCCGTATTCTGCTGTAAATTCTGAGGTTTTATTTTGAGTCGGCTATCTCGGCTGTACTCTGTAAGTTTGGCGATAACACCCACGTCAAATTACGGAGATACCGAGATGACCGATTACGAGATTAAGCTACCGGGGCCGTTACTGTCGAGCCTGATGAGCGAAAGCAGTGGTTTTGCGCAACTTTTGGAGGCTGTTTTGAACCAGGTGCTTGAAGCGCAGGCGACGGAACAGATCGGGGCCGAGCGCTATGAACGCAACGAGGAGCGAGGAGGCTATGGAAACGGCATGCGGGCCCGAACGCTCTACACCCGTGTTGGCCCTGTCAGGCTACGCGTGCCGCAGTTTCGGGACGGGTGGTTTCCAACGGAAATATTTGGTCCGCTACCAGCGTTCCGAGCAGGCCTTTGTTCTGGCGCTGATGGAGATGGTGCTGAACGGCATTTCTACCCGCAAGGTCACAAAAGTCACCGAAGAACTATGCGGGGCGCATTTTTCAAAATCGACAGCCAGCCAGTTATGCTCCGCGCTGGATGCCCGTGTCCGCGCTTTCAATGAACGCCCCCTGGGGTCGTTCCCGTTTCTCATCATTGATGCGATGTACTAAACCTGTTGCACAATAGCCGATTTTCAGCGATGTTTATGGCTCAATGGAGAGTGAGGGCTTGTCTATGAGGGTTTTGAAGGTTTTGCGGGCGCGCTGATTTGTTTTTCCGCCTTTCAGGTATCCGTCTTCAGGATTTCGCGGCATTGGTCGTTGTTCTTCATCCGATCTGGCTTGAACGTGAGCACCACCGGCTTTCACGTGAAGACAGACAACGCGCGATCGGTGGCGGGATGAACTACTGTTTGGAATTTGCCGAGCATCCGTTCTCAATTACCTGATGCTATTGTGAATCAGGCCTTGTGAATCAAGTCTAGTAGTAAAGCAACGACAAAGAGTTTGGATGACAGGACATGGCGGATACCAAGGTTGCACTGATTGTCGGGGCCGGTGATGCGACTGGCGGCGCTATCGCCAGGCGCTTTGCCCGCGAAGGCTTTGTTGTCTGTGTTACCCGGCGCAACGGCGAGAAGCTCGCCGATCTTGTTGCCGCTATCGAGGCCGAGGGTGGCGTTGCGCATGCCTTCGGCTCGGATGCGCGCCGCGAGGAGAAGGTTGAAGAACTGATCGAAAAGATTGAATCCGAAATCGGACCAATCGAGATTCTAGTCTATAATGTCGGCGGCAATGTCCGCTTTGACATCACCGAAACCACCTCCCGCATCTACTACAAGGTCTGGGAAATGTGCTGTTTCGGCGGTTTCCTCGCCGGGCGGGAAGTCGCCCGCCGGATGATTCCGCGTGGTCACGGCACCATCATATTCACCGGCGCCACCGCCAGTATCCGGGGCGGTGCGGGATACGCCGCCTTTTCTGGCGGCAAGCATGCACTCAGGGCGCTGGCCCAGAGCATGGCGCGCGAGCTCGGGCCCAAGGGTATCCATGTCGGTCACATCGTCGTCGACGGCGCGATCGACACCCAGTGGATCCGGGAGATGTTTCCTGACCGCTACGCGCTCAAGGAACAGGAAGGAATTCTTGATCCGGATCACATCGCCGACAATTACTGGCACCTCTATTGCCAGCCCCGGAGCGCCTGGACTCACGAGCTCGACCTGCGCCCCTGGACCGAGAAGTTCTGAGACAGCCGAGAAATTCTGATGCAACGAGGAGACGAAGACATGGCGCAGCAACTTGAGTTCCTGTTCGATTTCGGAAGCCCGACTGCCTATCTCGCCTATGCTCGCCTGCCGGGCCTGGTCGAGCGCACTGGCGTGGAAATTGTCTGGACGCCGATGCTGCTTGGCGGCGTATTCAAGGAGACTGGTAACGTACCGCCGATGGCAGTTCCGGCGAAGGGAAAATATCTGGGCCTCGACATGGCGCGTTTTATTCGCCGCTACGACATTTCCTACGAGAGAAATCCGCATTTTCCGGTCAACACCCTGGCACTGATGCGTGGCGCTGTGGCCCATCAGATGAAGCCGGACGGAAACTTCGACCACTATGTGAAGACCTGCTTCGAGAACATGTGGGTGAAGCCTCGGAACCTCAACGAGCCTTCCGAGATCAGTGCCATGCTGGCCGAGGCGGGGTTCGACGGCGAGCAGTTGATGGGCTGGATTGGCGAACAGGAGGTGAAGGACCGTCTCATGGAGAATACCGGACAGGCCGTCGCGCGCGGCGTGTTCGGCGCCCCGTCCTTCTTCATCGGCGATGAGCTGTTCTTCGGGCAGGACCGGATCGACTGGATGGAGTGGATGCTGTCCTGAGGGGCAGTTTTTCTGAGGGCGATTTCCCCTTTGTGGATAGGATTTTCAGAAAACAATTCGATATTTCTAGAATTATAGTTGCAATCCCTATCTACCCGACCTATATTGCAGAGCATGAACGAAGGCACCGCATCCGCCATGCTCGAATCGCTGGGCCATGAGAAACGGCTGGCGATCTACCGACTCCTCGTCCGTGCCGGAGCTTCCGGGATGGGCGTCGGGGAAGTCGGAAGACGCCTGAAGATTCCGGGCTCAACCCTGTCCCATCACCTCGTGTCGCTAGTTCGCAGCGGGCTGGTGCAACAGACGCGCAACGGACGCGGCGTTACCTGCAATGCTGATTACGCAAAAATGGATAGCCTGCTTGGCTATCTGACCGAAGAATGCTGCAGTCTGGCAGACGAGCCGGGCATGCACGCAACCGTGCGCCGGGGTAGCGATCCGAAGTGCACACCCGCGAACCTGCGTGCCGGCGAAAACAAGGAAAACAGCGCATGACGACCGCAGTTCTTTATTTCCGGTCTTTCTGGGAATACGTCACGATCCGCATCGACCGTGTCTGGATAGTGATTGTCGCTCTTCTTTTGCTCCTGGCCGCATTCGACTTCACCCAGGCGCAGGAGAGCATTTCTTTCACCGGCGAGGCGGTATTCGGCATCGTGCCGTTCCTGCTGCTGGCGGCGGGACTGTCCGGTTATGCCCGGGCGAGTGGCGCCGACGCCCAGATGGCTCGCGTTTTCAAGGGGCGCCTGCCGGTGATGATCCTCGTTGCCGCGCTTTTCGGCGGACTCTCTCCTTTCTGTTCCTGCGGCGTCATCCCGATCATCGCGGCGCTGCTGGCAGTGGGTGTTCCGGTCTCTGCCGTATTGGCATTCTGCCTCGCCTCGCCATTGATGGATCCCTCGATGTTTGTGCTCACCGCGAGCACGCTCGGCCTCGAATTCACGATCGGCAAGACGATCGCCGCGGTTGCGATCGGCACGGCCGGCGGCTTTGCGACAATGGCGCTTGAGGCACGCGGTGCTTTTGCCAACCCGCTTCGTACGAATGAATTCTGCGGCACCTGCGGCGGCCCGTCGCTCGGTCCCGCACAGCGCGTGACATGGGCCTTCTGGCGCGAGGATGAGCGCCGGCAGATCTTTGCGGAAACCGGTAGAACCTCGCTTCTGTTTCTGTTCAAATGGCTCACGCTGGCCTTCCTGATCGAGAGCCTGATGCTGGCCTGGATACCGACTGACGCCTTTGCGGCGCTGTTCCGGGATTCCGGGATCTGGAGCATCCCGGCCGGCGTGGTGGTCGGGGTGCCGGCCTATATGAACGGATATGCGGCATTGCCGCTGGTCGCCGGTATGATGGATCTCGGAATGTTGCCCGGTGCCGCCATGGCCTTCACGGTGGCCGGCGGTGTGACCTCGATACCCGCAGCCATGGCTGTTTTCGCGCTTGTCCGCAGGCCGGTCTTCTTCTGGTACATCACCATGTCCCTGCTTGGCGCCCTGGCCGCTGGAATCCTGTTCCAGGCTTATGCCGGTTAAAAAACCCGCCAAAGGCAAACCGGCCGGAAACAGGGACGGGGCGAACCACCCGGACCATCCGGACACGCTCCTCGCCCAGGCAGGCCATTACATTGATCCGGCGACCGGCGGCGTCACGCCGCCGGTTGTGGTCTCCACCACCTATGCCCGCGGTCCTGGATACGCCTTGCCGGAACACGGTTCGTCCTACAGCCGCGACGGCAACCCCACCTATACCCCTGTCGAGAACCTTTTGACGGCACTTGAGGGCGGTGAGGATGCAGCGCTGTTCTCCTCGGGTCTCGCCGCCGGCTCAGGCTTGATGAGCCTGGTCGGGCCCGGAGACGGTGTGGCCCTGCCTTCGGTTCTATATCACGGTATGCGCCGGCTCGTCCTCGATCGGGTTCGGGATATTGGCCTTACGCACACCATCTATGAAGCTGGAGACAGCACCAATCTCAGGAAAGCGGTCAGGCCCGGCGAAACGAAGCTGGTCCTGGTTGAATCACCGGCCAACCCGACCTGGGACGTCACAGACATTGAAGAGGCCGCCGGCATTGCCAGAGATGCCGGTGCGATGCTGGCCGTCGATTCAACGGTGGCGACGCCATTGCTCACCCGGCCTCTTACGCTGGGAGCAGATTTCGTGATGCACTCGGCGACCAAGTATCTCAACGGCCACAGTGACGTGGTCGCCGGCGCCCTGGTTTGCGCCCGCAAAGACGCACGCTGGGAGCGCATCCGCGATCACCGGACCCACGAGGGTGGTGTGCTGGGACCTTTCGAGGCTTGGCTCCTGCTGCGCGGCATGCGCACCATGCATCTCCGGGTGGCGCGGTCTTGTGAGACGGCGATGGCGGTGGCAAAGCATTTTGACGGGCATTCGGCGATTGAGCGGGTTCTCTATCCCGGCCTGCCGAATCATCCGGGACATGCCCTGGCAACGCGCCAGATGCAGGGCATGTACGGGGGCATGCTGTCGCTTCTGGTCCAGGGCGGCCGCAAGGCGGCGCTACGGGCGGCTGAAAAGGCCCGGCTGGCGATTCCGGCGACTTCGCTCGGTGGAGTTGAGACCCTGATCGAGCACCGCGCGAGTGTCGAGGGTCCGGACAGCCCGGTGCCGGAAAACCTGCTCCGCCTGTCGGTCGGAATCGAGAACGCCGACGATCTTATCGCTGATCTCGAGCAGGCGCTGACACCGGCATAAAACCCAGCATAAAATCCGGTATGAAAGAAAGACGCCCGGGTCAGGTGATCCGGGGCGATACCGGCCTGTAGAAGCGTAGCCCGGCCGGCATCCATGGCGCATGGGGTGCGCGGGCGGCACCGGCGGGAATGATGGCCACGGCGCGGCGTTGCACGCTCTGGTCGAGGCCGATGCAGTCGAGCATTCGCAAATGGGGACCGGCACCGGCCACGGTAGCGTCTCCCGCGAGGTTGATCGCTGCGTGCGCAGTCTTGTCATCGGCGACCGCCAGCATCTGGTTCGGCCTGATTTCGTCGAGCATGTGCATGCCGTCGAAGAGGTTTCGATGCCAGTCGGTAATCGATTCACTCCATTCCCCGAAAGTACCGCCGCCGGCAGAACTGTAGGCAGTGCTCTCGAAAAACTCCGGGCCGTCGACACAATGGATGGCAAGCCAGCGAGACGGGTTGTCATCGAGGGCGACAAAGCGTTGCGAGGCGTTGAAGTGATCCAGTGCCAGCAACGAGGCGATCTTCGGGCCGTTGTACCAAGCGTTCCACTTTGTTACCTGCGCCGGATCCGTGAAACTGCATTCGACCATGTAGAGCATCCGGGTAAGCCTCTCTTGTTGCTGGCGTTTGGGGTCAGTCGTTCTTTGCAGGCGGGTCGAGTGTCTCACGCAGGACGCGTTTGAGAACCTTGCCCGAGGGGTTGCGCGGCAACTCGACCACCAGGTGGAGCTCCCTTGGCACCTTGAAGCCGGCGAGCCGGCTGCGGCAATGCGCGTCGACGGCGGCGAAATCGAGCGTGGCGTCAGCTCTGGGCACAACAACGGCAGCAACCCGTTCGCCCCAATGCGGGTCCGGGCGTCCCACCACGGCTACCTCGCTGATTTCGGGCATGTCATAAAGGGCGCGCTCGATTTCGGAGGAAGCGATGTTTTCTCCGCCCGAGATAATCATGTCCTTGGTCCGGTCGGTCAGGTACAGGAAACCCTCGCCATCAAGGCGGCCGACATCGCCGGTCCGGAACCAGTTTTCGGGATGAAAGCTGGCCGCGGTTTTGGCAGCGTCATTCCAGTACCCTGCGGTGATTTTCGGGCCACGCAGGCAGATCTCGCCCTCCGTGTCGGGCGCTGCGCGCCGGCCCTCCTCGTCCATGATGGCGACTTCCACATGGGCCAGCGCGCGCCCTGTTGACCCGATTTTCTCGATTTCCCGGCCGGGTTCCATGAAGGTGTCTCCGCCGACGCTCTCGGTCAGGCCGTAGGCGTCGATGTAGCGGGCGTTCCCGAAGGTATCTGTGAACTCGATGATTCGGGATTCTGGCGTGCGCTCGCCGCCGCCGATGCACCATTCCAGGCTCGAGACGTCAAACCGCCCCCGGTCCGGCAGGCTCAGCACCGCGTTTGTCATTACCGGGGCAAACCAGACTCCGGTGATGCGTTCGGCCTCGATCACCCCCAGCGCCGTCATGGCGTCAAATTCCCTGAGGATGACCATCGTGCCACCGGCCCAGAGCACGGCGATTCCGGGCAGATCGAAAGCGCCGACATGGTAGAGCGGGCCGGCGATCAGAAGTTTTTCCCGGGCCGAGATTCCCAGCGCCAAGATCTGGTCCGCGCTCTTCCAGTAGAAATTATCATAAGAGTGGATCACGCCCTTGGGATAATCGGTGGTGCCGGAGGTATACATCAGCCTGTAGAGATCATCGCCGTGCCGTCCCAGTATCGGCGGGTTGTCGGCACTGCCGGCGAGATGCCGGAAATCGCGCTGTGCGTCGTCGTTGACGGTGACGACGTTGGAAAACCCCTTCGCCGTCTCCGAGAACGCCTCATCCAAGATCAATATTCGAGCGCCGGCATCGTCGAGAATGTGTGCGATCTCGGGTGCTGCGAGGCGAAAGTTCACGGGCAGCAGGACGGCGCCGATATGGCTTGCTGCGAAGGCGAGATCAAGCATGGCCGGGCTGTTTTTCATCAGCAACGCGATCACATCGCCGCCACCGATACCCTGTTGGCGGAGCCAGCCGGCGGCGCGCAGGGCGCGATCGAGGAGATCGGCGTAGGAAATCCGTAAATCGTCATAGACGACGGCGATGGCGTCCGGATGCAGACGCGCGCGAAACTGGATGAATGCGGTCAGGTTGCGCATCCGCTCTGTCCGATCGCCGTTCGAATTCACTGCCGATCCCGGTATATTTGTCCGCATCCGGGATCTTGTCCAACCCGGCACCCGTAGCGGCCGGACAGCCGCAACGGACCGAAAGCCGCAACGGACCGAAAGCCGCAACGGACCGAAAGCCGCAACGGACCGAAAGCCGCAACGGAGGGAAAGCAGGAGAGCGAGCGATGATTTCTGTGACGGCTGAGGCACTGTCCCGACAGCTCGGGGCCATTCTGCTTGCCTGGGGCATGCGGCCAGAGGATATCGAAACCACGGTCGCCAACATGATCGAGGCCGACCTCCGGGGTATCGATTCACACGGCGTCGGGATGCTGCCCCAATACGACATCCATCGCCTCGCCGGCGCCATCAACATGACGCCCGATATTCGTGTGATCTCCGATTCTGGCGCGGTCGCCCTGTTTGACGCCGATAACGGGCTTGGGCATGTCCCGGCGACGCGCGCCATGCAGCTTGCGTGCGACAAGGCGGAGAAATTCGGTATCGGCGCGGCAGCGGTGCGTCGCTCGAACCATTTCGGCGCTGCCGGGGTTTACTCTATCATGGCGGTGGAGCGGAGATTGATCGGTTTCTGCACCACCGGCACCACGCAGCGTTCGGTGGTTCCCACCTTTGCACGCGAACCGCGCTTCAGCACCAACCCCATCGCCTTTGCCGCACCCGCTACGAGCAATCGTCCTTTTTCTCTCGACATGGCGACAAGCACCGTCGCTGTTGGCAAACTCAACATCGCCCGTAGGGCCGAGAAGGAGATTCCCCTGGGTTGGGCGATGGACGAGGATGGCCAGCCAACAACCGATCCCGTGGCTGCGCTCGCCGCCGTCCCCAAGCGCCTGTCGCCTCTCGGCGGCAGCCGGGAATCTGGTTCGCACAAGGGTTACGGGCTTGCGGTCATGGTCGAGGTTCTTTCCAGCGTCCTGTCAGGGTCCTTTACCGGCGGTTATAATCTAGCAACCGGCGAGCGGGAGCAGCACATCAATGTCGGTCATTTCTGCATGGCACTTCGCCCCGCAGCGTTTCGCGAGGAGGGCGCTTTCGAGAACCATATGGACGATCTGATCGACATGCTGCACGAGACGCCACCTCTCGACCCGGAGCGACCGGTGATGGTCGCCGGCGGTCCGGAGCATGCGGAACGGGAAAGAAGGCTGGCGGAGGGCATTCCGATGACCGATACGCTAGTCGGTGAAGTGCGGGATGTCGCCGAGGCCTGCGGTGTTGCGTTTCTGCTCAGGGATGCCGCAACAGGCCAGGCGGCCGAGTAGGAGAATAAAGTATGTCGAAACCGGCTGAGAGTCCCCTTGCCAAGCATCTCGGTATCGAGATCGTCGCTATCGAAGAAGGCCATGCCCGGGCCCGTCTCGTCATTCGCGATCATCACAAAACTCCGACCGGCGTGGTGCACAGCGGCACGATAATCAGTCTCGCTGACAACACCGCAACGCTTGCTGCCAACCGCGCCAATAGGTCAGATGCAAAATCGCCAGACGTATTCATGATCCTGGTCGATCTGCACGCCAACATGCTCGACAACCGGGCGGACGGCGCCTTGGTGGCAGAAGCGGATATCCTTCGCAGCGGCCGGCGGATTACCGTCGTGCGCACGCGCGTGTTTGCAGAGGATGGCGGCGATATTGCCTTGGTGACGACAACGCACATTCCAGCCCAGGTTTCGGCATGAGCGCGACACTGCAATCTGGCGGTGCAGAGAACGCTGGTGTGGCAGGCCAGACAGAGAGTCCGGGTCCGGAGATCCACGCTGTCGGCGTCACCAAGAGCTTTGACGATGAGCGTGTGCTGCAGGGAATCGATCTCTCCGTTGGCCGGGGCGATACGCTCGTTTTGTTTGGCCGATCGGGCAGCGGCAAATCTGTCCTGATGAAGATTCTGGCCGGATTGATGGCGCCCGATGCCGGGACGGTGACGGTTGACGGCGCCGGTATTCACGATCTGGGACCCTCGGCGCGCCGGAATTTCGCCGACCGCTTCGGCATGTTGTTCCAGCAGGGTGGACTGTTCGACAGCCTCCCTGTCTGGGAAAACGTCGCCTTCGGGCCGCTGATCGAGGGCGCCATCAACCACAGCGAGGCGCACGAACTCGCCGCCGCCGGCCTCGCTGCGGTCGGCCTTGGCACCGATGTGCTTGATCTTTACCCCGCCGAGCTGTCCGGCGGTATGCAGAAGCGTGTGGCCCTCGCCCGAGCTGTCACTGGCGAGCCCGATCTCCTGTTCCTCGACGACCCGACGGCCGGCCTCGATCCGATTATGTGCAGCATCATCCACAGGATGATTCGCGATAATCTTGCCAGAACCCGGGCAACCGCCGTCATCGTCACCAGCGACATGCTCGGGGCGCGGCGGATGGCGACCCACCTGGCCCTGTTGTCGGAGGGCAGGATCACCTGGAACGGACCGACAGCGGCGTGGGACGAGAGCACGGATGACGAAGTCGTCCGGTTCCGCAGGGTTTCCGAAGGCTGAGCTTCCCGCTCCGGGCCGACGCTCCGCCGGCCCGGATGATCCTTGGGGTCGTATGGCCTTTGGCCGTTCTGTTTTCTATGATGGCCTGCGATGCCGACGGATAATTCATCCCCTGTTTTTCCGGTTCCTGCCGCCACGGTTCTGCTGATTCGCGATGGCGCCGAGGGGATCGAGGTCTTCCTCGTTGAGCGCGGCAGCGGGCTGCATTTTGGCTCGGCGCTGGTGTTTCCAGGCGGAAAGGTCGATCCCGAGGACGGCGAGCCAGCGATCTTCGAGCGCTGCGACGGGCTGGATTCGCTATCCGCTGAGGAGGCCGCGCTCAGGGTTGCTGCCGTCCGCGAGACCTTCGAGGAATCCGGCGTCATTCTCGCCCGGCGTGCCGGTTGCGAAACCGTCCTCGAGGAGGACGAGGCGGCGGCCTTCTATGAGCGCTATCACGGCCTCCTCAATGCAGGGAAGGCCGAGTGGCTGGCGGTTGTCATGGCAGAAGATCTCATCCTCTGCTGCGACCGACTGGCCTATTTCGCTCACTGGATCACACCTGCAGATCGCCCGAGGCGGTTCGACACGCATTTTTTCCTGGCCCGCGCCCCGCGCCGGCAGAAGGCCATCCATGATGGTGGCGAATCGGTCCATTCCGCCTGGATGCGGTGCGCAGAGGCTGTCGAGTCCGGCGAATCCGGTAGGCACAACGTAATGTTCCCGACCCGCCTCAATCTCGAGCGCCTTGGCCGCAGCGCTAATGTTGACGTGGCGATGGCCTTGGCCGAACAGGAGTCAGTGGTGACGGTTTTGCCGACCTCGCAACCGCAAAAAGACGGGCGGATCATGACGATTCCGGCCGCCGCCGGTTATGGCGCGAGCCAGTTCCTGGTGGTGAAAAGCGGTGTGATTACGCCGGTTGGATAGCGACCCGGTCGGGCTGCTGCGGTGATGCGCTAAAGGCGGCATCGAAGCGCGGCGTCACTTCTTCTGCGAACATTGTGTACATGCGCCGGCGCACCTCGAGCGGCGTGCCGGGCAGGGCCGAGGCGACGATGAAATAATCGAAGCCGAGCCCGCGCAGGGTCTCGATGCGTGCGGCAATCGTATCCGGGCTGCCGACAAGGTTGAGATCCATCAGCGGGTCCAGATTGTCGGGATCTGCCATCGCCTTCATGTTGGCGAACATTTTCGAGAAAACCTCGTATTCGGGAATGTTCTGCCAAGGGTTGGCGTCGACCTCGTAATGCCGGGCCTGGATATCGAAGTTCTGGGCCAGGTAGCGTCTGCCGATCCGCCGCGCCTCTTCATCGGTGTCGGCGATGTAGCACTTGATCGACAGTGGTCGCGGTGCGGCGAGGATACCGTCTTCGACACCGGCGTTTTCACCATTGGCGTTTTCACCATTGGCGTTTTCCGCAGCGCGGGCTTTCCATTCTGCGAGAATGCGCTCGAGAAGATGGTCGGGAAACTGCGCGAGGCAGAGCGGCGGCAGGCCGAGATCCGCCATCAGGGTGGCGCTGCCAAGGCTTCCGATCGCGCCGTAGAAATTCACCGGCTTGACGGTCGGGTCGGGTCGAACCGCAACTTCACGATTAACCGAATAATGCTCGCCCTCGAAGGTGAAGGGTTTCCCGCGCATGGCCATGTTTATGATCCGCCAGCATTCCGCATAGCGCTGGCGGGCACCGTTCATGTCGATACCGTAGCCGTCGTATTCAGATTTAGCGGTGCCGCGGCCCATCCCGAGATGCAGTGTTCCCTCGGTCAGTGAATTGACCATCGCGATTTCCTCGGCGATGCGCACCGGGTGATACCAGGGAAGCACGAGGACGGCGGTGCCGAGCCCAAGGGTGGGACAGCGGGCGGCGATGTGCGACATGAACAGGAGCGGGCTCGGTGTCGGGTAATAATCGCTGAAGTGATGTTCGAGGAACCACGCAGCCTCGAAGCCGAGCTCGGCGCCGAGTTCGCACTCCTCAATCACTTCCCGGTAAAGGGAGAGATCGCTTTTTTCAGAATCCGTCGTCGGCGCGGCCTGGAAGGCAAAGGTCACGCTGCCGGGGGCAATGGCTGATGCGGACATGTGGTCGATCTTATGCATGCGGTCTGTACTGAGGGTGCGATTTGTGCTGATTGATCAATTATCCCATCTTCGGTGGCGGGAAACCCGTAAAGAAAGCCTGTCATGTGGGGGCCGGGCGGTTGCATCGCTACGGTACTCTCGGCATATGGTGCCTGTCATGCCGGTATTTCTCCGATGATTCTGCGCTCCCTCTTCTGGCTGGCCAAGTCGCTTGCTGGGACCGCTATCATCTGGCTGTTTCTGTTCTTTGTCGACGCGCCTGGGCTGCCGAACCCCGTCGAGGCGCTCCGCGCCCGCTCGAGCCCGGGTCTGATCGTCCTTGCCGCCGATGGCTCGGTACTCAGGCGCAGTGGCAATGAGGGATCCGCGGTACTCGTTGACCAACTTCCGCCCCATCTTCTCCAGGCAGTGCTGGCGACCGAGGACCGCCGCTTCTATGAGCATGGCGGCGTTGATCTGCGCGGCCTTGCGCGCGCAATGTGGGCCAATCTCCAGGCCGGGCGGGTGGTCCAGGGCGGATCGACCATCTCCCAGCAGCTGGCAAAAAACCTCTACCTCACACCGGAGCGGACGCTGCCCCGTAAACTGCGGGAGGTGATGCTCGCCCTGTGGATGGAAGCTCGCCTCGACAAGAACGAGATCCTGTCCCTTTACCTCAACACCGCCTATCTCGGCGCCGGAACCTACGGCATGGAGGCAGCGTCGCGGCGGTATTTCGGGAAATCGGTCCGCGAGGTCGATCTGACTGAAGCCGCCATGCTTGCCGGCCTGCTCAAGGCGCCGTCACGCTACGCTCCGACAGCCAACCCGGAACTGGCGATGCAGCGGGCGTGGCTGGTGCTTCGCAACATGGAAGCGGCCGGCTATCTCGCCACCGGCGAAGCCAGCGGGCAGCGGAATCTCGCCTTCGTTGCGGACAGCCCCACCCGTCAGCATGGTGGGTATTTCAGCGACTGGATCGAATCACAGCTTCCCCAGTTCGTCAGCCGCGTCGAGGGCGGAATTGTCGTCGAAACCACCCTCGATCCAACACTTCAGAAAGCTGCCGAAGATGCCGTTGCGGCCGGTTTCAGGGATCTCGGAGCGAAGGCCAGGGGGCAGCAGGTGGCGCTGGTCGTCTTTGATGCCAATGGCGCTGTCCGGGCGATGGTCGGGGGCCGGTCCTATGCCAACGGTCAGTTCAACCGTGCCGTGCAGGCGCGCCGGCAGCCGGGATCGGCCTTCAAGCCATTTATCTATCTCGCCGGCCTCGAGGCGGGGCTCACCCCAGATTCGATTGTGCGCGACGCGCCGATCGAGATCGACGGATGGCGTCCGAAAAACTTTGACGGCAGATACCGAGGCGATGTCACGCTTGAGGATGGGCTGTCGCTGTCGCTGAACACCGTTGCCGTGCGGGTGGCGCGCAAGGCCGGGCTGCGCAGGATCGTTGATACGGCGCGCCGCCTCGGGATCACCTCGAAGATGAACCCCGACCTTTCGCTGGCACTTGGCACCTCGAGTCTCAGCCTGCTCGAAGTCACCTCGGCCTATCTGCCGTTTGCCAACGGAGGGACCGGTGTATTTCCCCATGGCGTGGTCCGCGTGCGTGCAGCCGATGGGACCGTGCTCTACGAGCGGGCCGGAACCACGCTTGGCACGGTCATCGAAGAGCGGCGGGTTGGACAGATGAACCGCATGCTGCGGAAGGCCCTGCGTGACGGTACCGGCCATCGCGCCTTCATCGAGGACAGGGACCTTGCCGGCAAGACCGGTACCAGTCAGCAATACCGTGATGCCTGGTTCATCGGCTATTCCTCCATGCTGGTCGCCGGGGTCTGGGTCGGCAGGGATTCCGGACCGCCCTCCGGGCAGATCAGCGGCGGTGGCCTGCCGACCCGGATATGGCGTTCCTTTATGCTGGCGGCGGAAAAAGACACCCCCGTTGCGTCGCTGCCCGGCGCCAGTTCTGCGTCTGGCGGGCTGAGGGTGCTGCTGCAGAACATCGCCGACTTCCTGTCCGGCAGCGATTCTTCTGGTGGGTCTTCCGGTGAGGAAGACGAGGAGATCAAGCAGGAAGAGGATTCGAACTAGCGAGCGTCGGTTTGGCGGGCGCGCTCTGGCGGAGGTCGTTGCTGTTAGGGTCGAGCGTGCTTGCTCTGGCCGGCGACCAGCCGGATCTTGCGCGGCGATGCCAGCCACAGTGCCAGGGTCGAAACCAGCGCCGCTATGCCACCGAGCCAGAATCCAATCTCGTAGCTTCCGTCGATGTCGTAGATTGCGCCGGCGAGATAGGGGCCGGCGCCCGCACCGAGTGAGGCAGAGACGCTGAGGGAACCGACGATGCGCCCGTAATGTCGCCCCTGGAAAATATCCGCCGGCACGGCGCTGTAGAGCGTGGCGACGCCGTATCCGAGTCCCTGGGCACAGATCATCAGATAGACGAGCCATACTTCCGGGCGGGCCTCGAGCAGGACGAGCAGGGCATAGCAGGAGAAAAAGCCGAGCATGCTTGCCGTCCAGCCGATTTCGCGTCCGAAGCGGTCGGAGAAATGCCCGATACCGATCTGTCCGGCGATCCCGGCGAGGCCGGCCAATCCCAGTGCGAGGGCTGCGAAATCCGATGAAAAACCGACCTCGCCGAGATACTTGGTCTGGTGTACCTGGACCACATACCAGGTGAACAGGCCGCCTGACATGGCGAGCGAAAGCCACCAGAAGCGCGCCGTGCGCAGCGCTTCGGACAGTCGCCAATCCTTCTCCGCCCAGGCGGCATTAACGACGGTGCCGGCGTGCGTCGGCCGGTCTGTTACAAGAGATTCGGGATCTCCGTCAGGAGCGAGACCGAGATCGAAGGGGTGCCGGCGCTGCAGAACGGCGTTGAGGGGCGCGACCAGAAGGAGTGTGAGGAGCGCCATCGTCCAGCAGGCATGGCGCCATCCTTGCTCGTCAATGATGTCCTGTATCCATGGAAACAGGATGATGGCACCAACACCGACGCCCGAATAAGCGATGCCGATGGCGAGGCCGCGCATCTGCACGAACCAGTTGGCGAGAAACATCGAGTGGCCAAGATAGGTCACCGAGATGCCGCCGCTGACGACCAGCACGCCGAGCGTGGCAAAGAGATGCCATGGTTCGGTAGCGAAGGGCGCGAGCCCCATACCGGCGCTGATCAGAACGCAGCCGATGGGCAGGGTGACGCGGGGTCCGAAACGGTCGAACACGACCCCCATCAGCGGATTCAGGAAGGCGTTGGCGAAAAAGCCGAAGGAAAAGGCGGCGGCGGTGGTGCCGCGGTCCCAACCGAACTCGGCGAGGATCGGCGGGAACAGGAGCGAGAACGCGGTCCGCACATTGACCCCGATCGCGATGCTCACGAAGGCGATCGTGATCACAACCCACCCGTAATAGAAGGGTAGCCTGGCGAGCCGGTCGGAAAGGGTCAGCGGACGAAGAGACATGGGCAAGCGCTAGCGTAGGCGCGGGAATCTGCGATCGAGGCCATGTTGCGTTTCCATGCCAGCAGCCGACATCCGCTTCTTGCGTTTTGCCGCCGCCCTGGTCGCAAAACCGTACCGGTTGAGGTCAGGCGGTTTTGCGGGCCCGATTGCGCGCTGCCTGGCCGGCTACCACGCGAACCTTTCGGGGCGCCGCCATCCACACCGCAAACATTGCAACGAATGCCGCACCGGCGGAGATCCAGAACCCGGTCTCGTAGCTTCCGACACGGTCGTAGATGAGGCCGAGCAGCCAGGGGCCAAGCCCGGCCCCGAAGGAAGCGGCGATGCTGAGAGTGCCAACGATGCGCCCATAGTGACGGCCCTGGAAGATATCCGCCGGGATGGCGCCATAGAGAGACGACATGCCGTATCCGAGTCCCTGTGCGCTGACCATTAGATAGACGAGCCAGATATCGGGATTGACCTTGAGCAGGACGAGCATGACATAGCAGGAAAAAAATCCAGCCATGCAGATAGTCCATCCAATCTCGCGCCCGAAGCGGTCGGAGAAGTGCCCGATGCCGATCTGGCCGGCTATGGCGGCAAGGCCAACCAGGCCCAGCGCAAGCGCGGAAAACTGCGAAGAAAATCCGATCTCGCCGAGATACTTGGTCTGGTGCACCTGAATTGCGTACCAGGCGAATAGGCCGCCCGACAGGGCGAGGGTGAGCCACCAGAAGCGGGCCGTGCACAACGCCTCGGACAACCGCCAGTCTTTCGTGGCCCAGGCCTCGTCGACGATGGCGTCGGCAGGGTCCGGATGGCCGCCGTCACCGGGTTCACCGTCGCCATCGGGTCTGAGGCCGAGATCGTGAGGATGATGGCGTTGGAACACGGCGTTCAGGGGCGCGACCAGAACCAGGGTGAGGATTGCCAGGGTCCAGCAGGCCTGCCGCCAGCCTTCCCCGTCGATGATACCCTGGAGCCAGGGGAACATGATCATCGAGCCAATACCGACGCCGGAAAAAGCGATGCCGATGGCGAGGCCACGCATCCGGACGAACCAGTTCGGCAGAAACATCGAATGGCCGATATAGGTAACGAAAATACCGCCGCCGACGACCAGCGCCCCGAAGGTTACAAACAGGTGCCAAGGCTCGGTGGAAAAGGGCGCGAGCCCCATGCCCAGGCTCATCATCACGCAGCCCGCCGGCATGGTGATGCGGGGACCGAAGCGGTCGAAGATGACCCCCATTAGGGGGTTGACCAGAGCGTTGAAGAAGAAGCCGACGGAGAAGGCCGCGGCGGTCGGACCGCGCTCCCAGCCAAACTCCTCGAGGATCGGGGGAAACAGGAGCGAGAATGCGGTCCGCACATTGACGCCGACCGCCATGCTGACGCAGGCGATCGCGATCACAACCCACCCGTAATAGAAGGGCAGCCGCGCAAGACGGGCGGAGAAGTCTGACAAACTATGAGACATCGGCGGCACCGTCGGGCGGGAATGCGGCTCCGGCGGTGGCCGGGGCCGCAATGCTACACGCGCACCCCGGCTCTGGCTATATGACACCGCGCCCATGTGTTATGTCCGGCAGCGCCGTCACAACCATCATCACTGAGGGCGCAGATTCTTTGGGCCTTCGAGTCCTACCAGTCTGCGTTCCTCGGTGTGTTTTGAGGCAGCTGGGATATCTGCAAGATTCGCAAGTAACCTGACAGTTTGAAAAGCCGCAGGATTGAAAAATCGGTAGAACGCGGAGGGGTAGTCATGGTCGATCAAATACCGGCTCACATTTGACACCCGATTACATAATTTTCTTCTGATTACGTCCGATGGCTGTTATCATCGGCCTTCACGGCCTGTTGTTGCGGCCGGAATTGTGTGGGCTCGAGGCTTCTTCCCGCAGCTCGGAAACCAGGACAAAACGGGTGCAGATCGACATATACCGAGGCGCTGCCCGGGCTGCGGCACGGGGCGCGACGGTGGGCATGTGGTCGCTTGCGCGTCATTTGCGGCCGGTATTCGTCCAGGTCTGGGAACGTCGGTGGTTTGTCGTCGCCATGTCCGGTGGTGCAGTCGCCCTGATCCTGCCGCCTCCCGAAGGCCTGACCTTCGAGGGCTATGTCGTTCTCGTTATGTCGCTCGTGGCGACGGTCCTGTTCATCACCGAACCGATACCGCTGCCCACCGTGGCGTTGCTGATTATCATCGCCCAGGTACTGTTGCTCGGGAAAACCTCGACCGAGGTGGCGAGGAGCCTGATGAGCGATTCGGTTCTGTTCATTATGGGTTCGCTGATGCTTGCCGTCGCGGTGGTCAAGCAGAAGCTCGACAAACGCATCGCCTATTTGATCGTCCGGATCACCGGCACCCGCACCATCAACGTCTGTATGGGTATCTCTGTGGTGTGCGGCATTCTCGCTTCCTTCATCGGCGAGCATACGGTGGCAGCAATGATGCTTCCCGTCGGCCTGACGCTGATCAACCTGACATCGGACGATCCCCGCAAGGTTCGCAAGCTGGCCGCGGTTATTCTGTTTTCGATTTGCTATGGCTGTTCGATCGCCGGCATCGGCACACCTTCTGGCGGCGCCCGGAACGCAATCATGATTGGGTACTGGAAGGAGTTCTTCTACGATCCGACCAACCCGGAAACCTACAAGTTCCTGGTCGATTATCTGACCTGGATGGTCAGCGCCTATCCGCTGTTTCTGATCCAGCTCCCCCTGGTGACCATGATCCTGCTTCTGACATTCAAGCCCGAATACCGGAATCTCGCCCGCGCCGTCGTCCGCTTGCGCGAGCAGGTGCAGGCGGAAGGGCGCATGAAGCGTACCGACTGGTTGACGATCGTGCTGTTTGGTGCAGTGCTTCTGGGCTGGATCTTCGCGTCAGGCACTGTCGGTCTCGGAGTCATTGCGATTCTCGGCGCGGCTGCCTTCCTGATCTGCGGGATCGTCCTCTGGGACGACATCAACAGCGGCGTTAATTGGGGCGTTGTGCTCCTGTATGCAGCCGTGATCTCGCTCGGCGTCAGCATGTCCGAGACCGGCGCGGCGCGCTGGGTGGCTGAGGGCTTCCTCGGGTTTCTCGCGCCCTTTGGCGCCGATTCCGGGATTGGCCTATGGGGCGCAGTCTCGCTTCTGACCACGGCTGTAACCAACACGATGTCGAATGGTGCCGCGGTCGCGGTTCTCGGGCCCCTGGTGTTGAATCTCGCGGACATTGCCGGCGAAAACCCGCTGGTTCTCGGCTTTGTTACCGCGATCTCCTCGGCCTTTGCCTATCTGACCGTGGTGGGTACGCCGGCGAGCACGATCGTCTATTCCTCCGGTTATCTGAAGACGACGGATTTCCTTGTCGTGGGCTGGTGGATGGCGGTGATGTCGACAATTGTTCTTCTTTTGTTTGCTGCTCTATACTGGCCTTTGATCGGTCTTGGTTGAATAATCCCCGCAGCGAATCGCCTTGTGATTCGCCGCAGAAGTTTGAGCCTCGGCTTTATCTATATCCTTACCTTCCTGGACCTTGCCTAACCGGACCGCCTGAAACCCATGCCGCCAGACAATGACACAAAACGCTACCGGATACTCGTCTGCGTGGACGGCACGGAAGAGGCCGATCGGGCTGTCCGCTATGCCGGGCGAATGGGGCTCCGGCTCAATGCGGATATCGTCCTGCTCTATGTGCGGCAGGGCGACAGGGGTATGCGGTCGGGCGGCCTGCAGGTACGGGTGGCGCGCGAGAACATGCTTAATTGGGGCATCGAGCTGCCCGGCACCCGCTATCTCACGGCAGGCCGCGACTTGCTGATCGAGGAAGGAGTGATGAGCGCCGACTGGGTCGAGAAGGCATCCCATGTCGAGGTTGCCGGAGACCCCCTGGGCGACAACAGCATTATCTACTCGAGCGGCGATGGCAGCCGCATGATCGGCCTCAAGCTCAAGGTCGCATCAGACGTCCTGTCCGGTATCGTCGAGCAATGGGAGATCGGGCAGTACGATCTGATCGTGGTCGGCGCGTCCGAGCGGTGGCGCACGGGAAAATCCAAGACGTTCTGGGACCGACCGGTGGTCGGAAAGCTGGTCAATATAGCGCCATGCTCGGTGCTGATCGCTCGCGAGTTCAAGGATCAGGACCAGAAACACCTTCTGTGCACGGATGGCAGCAAGTACGCCGCCGATATTCTGACCAAGGTTGCCCTGCTCAGCCGCAATTGTGGTTTTCCGATTTCAGTGATGACGGTCGCCGAAGAGGAGAACAAGGGGGAAGCCGAAGAACAGCTGACGATTCTGGAGAGCATGCTCGAGGCTGTCGGTATACGACCCGAAGCCAAGCATGTAGCGACCGGTGACGTTGTCGACGAGATCAAGATTTTCGGCGCCAATGCCGATCTTATTGCTCTCGCCGCTTCTGCGCGCTCACCTGTTGCGCGCCTGCTTCTGGGCGGGGTGCCGGACCGCCTGATACGCGAGGCCGACGGTTCGGTCCTGATCGCGCATTGAATGCATTAAGCGCATTGAACACATCGAAGATGCAGGGAAGATACGGGCTGTGACATTCGTACAACTCGCTCCAGGCAATCGCCATCCGTTGCTCCAGATTCTCCGTTGCGGCGGCGCCGTCTGTGCGGTCGCCTGTACCGCTGCACTGCTTCTGCTTTTATCCGCCTGCCTTGTTCCCGAGGCCGATCCGGAGTCGCGGGCGACTGCGATGCAGTTCGCTGCGGCAATCAACGGAGAGGGAACGACCGCTGGCCTGGCGGACGAGGAGAGATTGCTCTCCGAGGACGCGCTCGAGGTTCTTGCCCGGGCGATTGCACGCATCCGGACCGACTACGTTCGCGAGGTCGAGGACGAAGAGTTCGTCGAGGTAGCCCTGCGCGAGGTGCGGCAGAAGTATTCCGAACCGCCGACAGTGTCGGAGTCGGAGATTCTTGCCGCCGTGATCGACGGCATGCTTGGTTCTCTCGATCGCTATAGCAGCTATCTCGATGAGAAGGATTGGCGCGCCTTCCGGCAGAACGTCAAGGGCGAGTATGGCGGGCTTGGCATCCAGGTCCGCCGTGGCGAGGAGGGTATCGAGATTGTCGCGCCTTTCGAAGGCACGCCTGCGGCGCGCGCCGGGCTGCGCAGCGGCGACGTCATCATCCGGGCGGATGGAATCCCGCTTGGCTCGATTACCCTGCGCAAGGCGATGCGGCACCTGCGCGGAAAACCCGGAACCAGGGTCGTGATCACGATCATGCGCTCCGGTCACCCCGAATTTGATGCCACCATCGTGCGGGACACGGTCCGTCTCAGAGGCGTGCGCAGTCGGGTCGAGGGAAAGATCGGCTATCTCCGCATTCTTCGCTTCACCGATGACGCCGGCGACGAGGTGACGGCGGCGATTCGTGACCTGCATGAGAAGACCGGTGGCGCCATGCGCGGCCTGGTTCTCGATCTGAGAACCAACCCGGGAGGGCTGCTCAATGAGGCGGTGGAAATCTCGGATGTGTTTCTTGCCGGAGGGCAGATTGTGACCACGCGCCTGCGGCACCGCGACGTTCGCGAGCAGGCAGGAGACAGCGATGCGCTTAATGGCCTGCCGATGGTGGTGCTGATCAACAAGGCCTCGGCCTCGGCTTCCGAGGTCGTCGCCGGCGCCCTGCAAGATCGTGGCCGCGCCCTTCTCGTTGGTACCCGTAGCTATGGCAAGGACACGATCCAGAGGGTGTTCCCGCTTGGCAACGGATCAGCCATAAAAATAACGGTGGGGCGCTATCTGACGCCGGCAGGTCGCGCGATCGCCGGCGGTCTTACACCCGATATCGCGATCCTCGACGACAAGTCGCGTGATGGTGACGAACAGCTCGTCAAAGCACTCGAAATCCTGCGTGCCCACGGCGGATAATCTCGCTGCCGGGTGTGCGAGAGCAAGTGATTCCTCTGCCTAAGGCCTAGGCTTCTACAGTTTCTCTCTCGTTTCCGGCACCGCCCCCAAAACCGGAACAACCCAGCGTCGAAATTTCTGGTGCGTGTGCGGATGATGCTGTCATGAATCACACGCTATCTCACGGTATTGGCGCTTGGACTCTTAGATAGCCTCAAACACAGTAAGGTATCCGTCTCCGGAAATCTTGAATCTGGTGGGTAGATTTATAGTTTTTGAACAATCTGTCTTCCAGGGCGCATTCCGAAGTGACGCCGTGGTGCTTAGTTAGGATCAAGCTGTGTTCTTCAAGTCCGATCTACCCCAATCCGATGTAATTGCTGGCGTCCTGCTCACCATTTTCGGTTTGATCACGCTGTCCGTATTGATTCCGACGCAGACGAGTTCCGCCGGCGATGCTTCGATATCACCGGCATTGCTACCGCAGATCTGTACCGTGGGTATCACCGGCCTGGCCGTACTGCTGACCTTGCGTGCTGTGGGGCGGCTGCGCCGCGGACTGGCCGCCGGCCAAGCGGTTCCTAATGCCGAATGGCTCTCGTCCATTGCCGTCATTGTCGCCGTCGCGGCGTCGATCGTCCTGTTCAAGTTCATCAATCCCGCGGTCGGGGCCGCGTTCCTGATCGTCGGACTGATGCTTTACATGAATGAGCGCCGGCTCTGGTTGCTGATCGGCATTCCGGCGGTCCTTCTGATAGGTGCGTGGTTTTTGTTTTATCGCGTGCTTGGCACGGCGATCAGCTAGGGCAAACGCATGGATGCGCTCTTTTCCGTTGCCGGTGACGCGTTCGCTCCTGCCAATGTTGCCTGGATTCTGTTCGGCGTAACGCTCGGCTATCTGGTTGGGGCCTTGCCCGGGCTTGGCAAGGGAACGGCGACTGCGGTTGCCATACCGCTCACGTTCTATCTGTCGCCGCTCTCGGCCATCGCCTTTCTCGTCGGGATATCAAAGGGGTCGACAGCGGGTAGCGCCGTTTCCGCCATTCTGCTGAATACCCCGGGCGAGCCTTCATCGACGCCGACAGCGATGGCGGGATATCCGCTCGCGCGTGCCGGTCAGGCCCAGAAAGCGCTCAAGATGGGGCTCTTCGCGTCTGTCATCGGCGATCTGTTTTCCACGATCGTACTGATCCTGGTTGCACAGGAGCTTGCCGTGTTCGCACTTGGCGTTGGGCCGGTCGAGCTCACGGCTATACTGGCGTTCTCCATGGTGTTTATCGCCGGCCTGTCGGGCCGGTCGATGATCAAGGGTCTGATCGCCGGCCTGTTCGGCATTCTCGTTTCCTGTATCGGTCTTGAGGTCGAGACGGCGTCACCGCGCCTCACCTTCGGGCTGATCGAGCTTTATGACGGGTTGCCGCTGATCCCGGTTGCCATCGGCATGCTGGCTCTTTCGGAAATGATGATTCAGATCGGCCAGCGGCACCGGTTCTTGCAGGAAACCGATCTGTTGATGGGTTCTTCAAAGCGTGAAGACCGAGTTGTTACCCTCGATGATTGGCGCCGTTGTCTCAGGCCGCTTGTGCGTGGTTCCCTGATCGGAACCGTCATCGGGATTTTGCCAGGCCTGGGCGCGAGTGTTGGTTCGTTTCTCTCCTATGGCGCGGAGAGGCGGGCAAGCGGCCGCGGCAATGATTTTGAGGAAAGCGGTGCGATCGAAGGTGTTGCGGCCGCCGAAAGCGCTGACAACGCCGTCGTGCCGGCCTCCCTGGTGCCGCTCTTTGCCATCGGCATTCCCGGCAGCGTGATTGCCGCAATCCTGATCGGCGCTTTCACTATCCAGGGTATCACGCCCGGCCCGTTGCTGTTCATTGAGAACCGCGACCTCATCCTCGGCGTTTACGTCTCAATGCTTGCAGCAAGTTTGATCCTGCTGATCATCGGCTATTTCGGACAGAACATTTTCGCGCGGATCGTGCGGATCTCTCCCTCGCTGGTTATGCCCGTCGTCGTGTTTCTGTGCTGTATTGGATCCTATCTGCAGGGTGGCGGCGTCTTCGGCGTCGGCGTGATGCTGATATTCGGTGTGATCGGTTTCTTCACCAAGAAATACGATTTTTCGTTCGTGACATTTCTGATCGGCTTCGTGATCGGACCGTCGTTTGAGTTGTCGCTGCGCCAGTCGCTTGGCCTCGTGAAGACGTTCGGTGAGCTGATGGAGCATCCGGTCGCGATTGTATTCGCGATTCTGGCCGTTGTCGGGCTCTGGAGGTTGACGGCACTCCAGCGCCGGCAAATGGAAGCGATGTCCGCGCGTGAAGCGCAGGCAATCGAAAGCGCATGGGAAAACACAACAGAAGATGTAACGGAGATGGCAGAGAAAAATACGGAAACCGTTTCAACCAAGGAGAAAACAACATGAAGCATATCTTTAGAAATACTGCGGTGGCGACTGGTATTGTTGCAGTGGCCTCGCTGGGCCTGATGACAGTGGCGCAGGCCACTGATTGGCCGACCAAGCCGATCACGATGCTGATTGGTTACAAGGCTGGCGGCGGCACCGACACCAAGGGTCGCGTTCTTGCGAAGGTCCTGGCCCGCGAACTCGGCAAGCAGGTCAATGTCGTCAACCGGCCCGGCGGTGGTCAGGCCGTGGCGCTGGAAGGTTTCAAGAACGCCGAGCCAAATGGTGACATGTTCTTCTTCGGAGCGGTCTCGGGCATAACACTCAACCCGCAGATCAACTCGGCGCTGAAGTTCACCGCAGATGACTACGTCTATGCCGGAGGCCTGACCCAATTCCAGGTTTCGATGGTCGCGCCGATGAGCGCGCCATTCGATGACATGGCCGGGTTCATCAAATACGCCAAGGAGAAGGGCAAGGTGAAATACGCATCGCTGAGCCCGGGTGCGAAGATCCTGATGCAGGCCATCGCCAAACAGGAAGGGCTCAACGTCGATTACATCCCAACTAAAGGCGGGCGCGGCATGGTCCAGCTCGTCATCTCCAAGCAGGTCGATTTCGCGTATTCAGGTGGAATCCAGGCGCGCTATCCTGACCAGATCAAGACGATTGCGGCAACGTCGACAAGTCGTCTCGGCAACTATCCGGACATCCCGACTCTCGACGAGCTGGGATACACGGGCGTGGCTATCGATGCGCCGACAGTCATCGCATTTCCAAAGGGCATCGACCCCGCGATCGTCAAGAAGATGGAAGCCGCTCTGAAAGTCGCATCTACCGATCCTGCAATGAAGAAGATCAGCGCGGCGATCAAGATGCCGATCGTCTACATGACGGCACCCCAGGCAACCGAATTGACCAAGACGTCGAAGGCGGCCATCGCGGACATGCTGAAGACAATCAACTATCAGCAAAAATAACGCCGGCGGAATAATGCTGACGGAAGGGCGCGGTCATGGCCGTGCCCTTTCTCCTTGGCCAGAAGGGGTGTGGCCGGACCCGGTGTCCGGATCATGCTTGGCGTTCGGTGTCCGCTGCGGTCTGCTGGGCTAAAGCGCGAGTGCCTTTTGAAGCGCCGGGCGAGCTACCAGACGGTCAACATAAGCCTTGAGGTTGGGCATTTCGCTGAAATCAACCCCGAGCCGCTCACACGCTATGCAGGCATGGCCCGTGATCGTGTCGGCAACGGTGAAGTCACCTACGAGATATTCGCGGCTCTTCATGTGGAGATCGATCGCATCCAGTGCGCGGGCCATCAGCTTCAGCGCGCGCTCTGCATGTTCCTCCGACCGCCGCTCGGCGGGCAGGAAGATCGTCTCGACAACGTAATTGTTTACCGGCCCCATGATCATTCCTTCCCCGTAATGCAGCCATTGTAGATAGGTGGAGAAATCCGATGAAGAAACCTCCGGCGCGAAGCGACTCTCTCCGTAACGGGCGACGAGGTACTGTGCGATGGCGGTGCTCTCCGAGATGCGCACGTCGCCATCATCGAGGATGGGCACACGACCGTTCGGGCTGACCGCCCTGAACTCTGGCGACCGCATTGCCTTGTCGCCGAGCTGATACCGCTCGATGTCGAATTCGAGGTCGAGTTCAAAGAGCAGCCATGCCGTGCGGACAGCACGGCTATTTGGTGCGAAATAGAGCTTCATGATTGTCCCTTCCTTGGATTCGGCACTGTGGCTTGTTCCGGTAATTCATGCGTCCCATGATTCGATCATGATTCGATCATGATTCGAGATTGGTGATTCGGACGTTGGCTCTGCGCCTGATTAGGCGTGTGGATGTCTCAGGGCCGACGTGCTGTAAAGGCGTGTTGGATGCGTTATCTAGGTTTTCCGCATCATCTAAGTTTTTAAAGGAATAATAAGAATGAGTAAAAAATGAGCGCGAGCAGGCAGATTCGCGGCGGTAATCTTCTGGCGCGTGCGCTCCATGAAAAGGGCGTCGAGCACGTCTTTACCCTGGCTGGCGGGTTTTGCAACCCGGCGCTCGAGGGCTTCATGGAATGCCAGATGCCGGTGATCAACTGCCCGCACGAGCAGATTGCCGGGCATCTCGCAGATGGCCACACCAGGATCACGCGCAAGCCGGCGGTCTGCCTTGTCGGCCCGGAAGGGTTTGCGAATGCGCTTCCCGCTATCATGGAGGCTTGGGGAGAGCGCTCGCCCGTGATCTTCATCACTGGCTCCAGCACACTCAAGCGGCAGGGGGCCGGCGGGTTCAAGGAGATAGATGACGTCAAGATCGCCGCCCCGCTGACGAAGTATTCCGAAAGTGTGACCGACGGCGAACGGATGGGCGAGTTCATAGACCGGGCCTGGAAGGTCGCCGTCAGCGGCTATCCCGGCCCCGTCCATCTCAGTGTCCCGGTCGATATCATGTTCTCGTCTTTTGCCGAGGACGCGGGCCGCGAGGAACGCCCCTTTAAACGCATCGACCGGCCGGCGCCCAGGGCCTGGCCGGATCCGCGCGATCTCGAGCCCGTGCTCGATCTGATCGTGAACGCCAAGCGGCCGATTCTCATTGGCGGACATGGCGTCTGGTGGTCCGGCAACGAGGAAAAACTCAAGGAGACGGGCGCTAAGCTCAATATCCCGATCTTCAACGTGCCCTACCACCAGAAGCTCATGGGCGAGGACAGCGAGCCCTATATGGGCCTTGCCGATATCCACCAGTATCCGCCCTCGGAATTCGCTCTTCAGGAATGCGATGTCGCCGTCATGGTCGGCGGCCGGCTCGACAATCAGATGAATTTCGGCAATCCGCCGCTGTTTCCCGAGACATGCACGTTGGTGTGCGTCAACGGCTCGCACGAGGAGCTGGAGTTCAACCGCTCCGCCGACGAGATCCTGCTCAGTGATCCCGGCGCGTTCTTCGATGCGCTGATGATACTGGAGTCCTTCGATCGGAAATGGTTTGACCTTAACCGTATCAAGCGCGGCGAATGGGTTGACAAGACGCTGGCGGAGCTTGTCGAGGAGACGCACAAGATCGAAGCGGCTGGCGAGATGATTCATCCGCTTCAGCTTGCCCTCGACGTGAATGCCGAACTCGGCGCGGATGACTGGCTCGTATTTGATGGCGGAAATACGCATTTCTGGTCGGAGATCGCCGTCAACGTCTCCGGATGGCAGGGCAACAAGCTGGCCAGGATCATGCATCCGGGCTCTTTCAGCTTGCTTGGCGTTGGGGTTTCGCTGGCTCTTTCCGCCAAGAACACGCATCCAGATTCCAATGTCGTCCTGATCAGCGGCGATGGTGCGTTCCTGTCCGGCGGGCTTGGGATCGAGACGGCGTTTCAGGAAAAAATACCGATCGTGGTCGTGATCGACAACAATGGCGGTCTCGATTGCATCTCCCAGCAACAGGAGCGAATGTTCAAGAACGGCCAGCACTTCGCGACCGATTTTCGCGACATTCCCTTCCATGGAATGTTCGAGGGACTCGGCGGCTATGGCGAACTTATCGAAAGTCGCGAACAGTTCGGCCCGGCGCTGAAACGCGCGCTCGCCAGTGGCAAGCCGGCTTGCCTGAACGTCAAGGCGAAGGGCGTCATCAGCCCGATTGTGCTGGCCACGACAAGCAAACGCGACAAAGCGTCAATTGAGTAGGGCGTCCATTGAGTAGGGCGTCAATTGAGTAGGGCGTCAATTGAGTAGGGCGTCAATTGAGTAGGGCGTCAATTGAGTAGGGCCTCGATTGCGCAGGCGTGACGCGCAGGGGCAGGGGGAATCTGACAGATGGCAGTCGTATCGTCACATACGCTCAATGCGGTTGATGGCACACACGCCGGCGGCATTGCCGTGGCACTGTACAAACTCGGGGTGGATGACACCCGCACCGAAGTGTTTCGGACAGAAATGGATGAGGGCGGCCGGCTGTCGGAAACCGTTTTGGATCCCGACGGGACGGCGACCTATGAACTGGTTTTTAGGATCGCGGCCTACTTCGCTGCGCGCAAACAGCAGTCAGGAACCCAGCAGATTCTGGATGAAGTCGTGATCCGGTTTTCGATGCCCGATCCCGACGGTCGCTATCACATTCCGCTGATACTGGCGCCGAACAACTATTCGGTCTGGTGGTCCAGCTAGCCAAAGAAAACCAAAACCTAAAGAGGATAAAACAATGCCAACGATGACCGAAGCGGCAGCGGTGCCTGTCCAGACAAAAACGTCGAACTATCCGGAGCCGTTTGCGAACCTGATGACTGCCAGGCAAAAGCGCCGGTTGGGGGATTTTTTTGGACTCAAGAGCTTCGGCGTGAACCTGACGCGGCTGGCCCCGGGCGGGCAGTCCGCCTTGTTCCATCGCCACACGGTGCAGGATGAGTTTATTTTCATCTTGGAGGGCGAGCCAACCCTCATAACCGAGGACGAGGAAGTGGCTATGCAGCTGGGGCAGTGCGCCGGTTTTCCGGCTGCGGGCACAGCACACCAGCTAGTCAACCGCTCAGACAGCGACGTTATCTATCTGGAGATCGGCGACCGGAACCCCGGCGATGGCGCGGAATATCCCCGGGACGACATCAAGGCCGGGCAGGATGGCGACGGCAAGTGGGTCTTCACGCACAAGGACGGAACGCCGTACTAACTTGCGCGGAGACCGAAACGCACTTTCGCGTCAGATCTGAAGCGTATCAGGCTTCGAGGGCGCGTGGCCGGAAGCGGAGCCAGAGCACCGAAATGAAGACGGCCGCAGCGAAGGGGGCCATTGTCAGATTAACGGCCTCCCATCCAAGCGCGCTGTGGACGACGCCCGAGGAAAAAGCGGCGAGCGCAACACAGGTCCAGACGCAGACCTCGTTCATGCCCTGGGCCTTGGTTTTCTCATGCGGTTCATAGCAACTGGTAAGAAGAATGGTGCCGCCGACGAACAGGAAATTCCACCCGAGACCGAGCAAGATCAGCGAAACTAGGAAGTGGGCGAAGGTAACGCCAGTCAGATTGAGGCCAATAGAGACGACCAGGATCATGGTTCCGGCAAGCAGGATGTTGGCGATGCCGAAACGCTGGACCAGATGCCCGGTGAAGAAGGCCGGCACGTACATGCCGAGAATGTGTGCCTGGATCACGAAGGCCGAATCACCGAAGACGAAGCCATGCGATGACATGGCCAGCGGCGTCGCCGACATTAGGAACGACATCACGACATAGCCGAAGGCGACTGCGATAACCGCGATGATGAACTTGGGCTGGCGCATGATGATGCCGAGCGGCCGCATCGGCTGGGTGGTTTCCTCCTGGACGGGCGGAGGCAGGTTGACGAGAAGGGGAATGAGGCCGGCGGCAAGACAGACGATGGACATGGATGCATAGATGCCGGCGAACTCTGCCGCGCTGATCAAATCCTTGGTGAAAATCGCCAGGTTTGGGCCGGTGAAGGCAGCAACCACGCCGCCGGCCAGCACCAGCGAGATGGCGCGGCTGCGGTACTGCTCGCTGGCCACATCGGCGGCGGCGAAGCGGAAATAATGACAGAAGCCCTTGAAGCTGCCGATTATCAGCGAGGCGAGGCAGAACAGCGGGAAGCTTCCGGCGATGATCGCTGCAACACCGATGGCGGTACCACAGACGCCGATGAAGCCGCCGGTGAGGAAACCGAGTTTGCGCCCGACCCGTCGCATGTAGAGCGAAGCCGGCATGGCGGTTGTCATCATGCCGATGAACTGCAGGGCGAGCGGCAGGGTGACGAGGGTTGTATTCCCTTCGGAAACCAGGGCAAGGCCGATCAGCGGGGTGCTGGCGATAATGGCCGATGACGTTGTCATGAACAGCGCCTGGCAGATCGCAAGCAGGAAAATATCGGTGCGCATGCGGCTCCGCGGAGGCATGCGCGGGAGACTACAGCCTCACGCGTTTACAGGCGAATCCAGAACCGCAGAGATACTGTGATACTGGGAGGGTGGGTCGGCCAAGCGCAGCCAGCTGGATACCAAGTTTGCCGATAGCGTTGCCAGCATGGCTTCGGTCACCAACAGGTTCCCGTCTTGCTTGGCAGAGAAGGCAGTTTTACTCGGGGCGCGGCAACTGTCGCGCAAAGTATTTCTGCAAGCCGATCCGGGCTCATTATGACCGGGGGAGAACGGCAAAAATATATTGCGAATGATTATCAATTGCACTAATAGCGATTATTGATCGCAATTCATAGCGGTCGTGGCTCAAATATCCGTTGCCGGAGAGTACCGGTTCTCTGCTGGTTCCAGGGGGCAGGATTGTGAGGCTTTGCCGTTTGGCAAACTGGAGGAAATCATACCTATGAAAATCGTGCCCAGAGCGGCTGTCATTCTATCCCTGCTTGTCTTCGGTATTCTTGCCACGGCCCCGTTTGCAGCCTCGTCCGCGGCGGCCGGGGAGGTCAACCTTTATTCCTATCGCCAGCCATTCCTGATCGAGCCCATACTTGCGAAGTTCACCGAAGCGACCGGCATCAAGGTGAAAACCATTTTCGCCAGGAAAGGTATCCTGGAACGGATCAAGCGCGAGGGACGGAACACCAAGGCCGATGTGGTTCTCACGGCCGATATCTCCCGGCTCCAGGCCCATGCGGATGCGAGGCTGCTCCAGCCGATATCCTCTTCGAAGATCACGCAGTCGGTGCCGGCGCGGTTCCGGGATCCGCAGGGACGCTGGGTCGGCCTAACCCTTCGGGCGCGCATTGTCGCGGTGTCGTCGAAGCGCGTTCCGGCAAACACGCTACTGCGTTACGAGGATCTCGCCAGACCCGAATGGAAGGGCCGCATCTGCGCCCGCCGGGGCGGCCATGTCTACAACCGGGCTCTGGTCGCTTCCCTGATCGCCCATCACGGCAAAGCCGGGGCCGAGCAACTGGTCCGTGACATCGTCGCTAATTTTGCCCGCAAACCGCAGGGCAATGACCGCGCCCAGGCGCGCGCGATCTACGAAGGCGTGTGCGATGCCGCCATCATGAACAGTTACTATTTCGGCAAGATGAAGTTCAACGACAAGAAACCGGAACAGAAGAAATGGGCGGGATCCGTGCGCCTGGTGTTCCCCAACCAGGGCGATCGCGGAACACATGTGAATATTTCCGGCGCCGGCGTGGCTAAACATGCGAAGAATCGCGAGAATGCGGTCAGGCTGATTGAGTTCCTTGCCGATATTGTCGCCCAGGAACTCTATGCGGCGCAGAACTACGAATACCCGGTGAACCCCGATGCCGGCTGGAGCGACGAGCTGCGCTCCTGGGGGCGGTTCCGGAGCGATGATCTATCGCTGGCGGAGATCGCCCGGCTGGCGCCGAAAGCCCAGCGCCTGATTGACCGAGTCGGCTGGTAGCGGAACGGTGCTGGTCGCGGAACGGTCACGATGACAGTCCTGTGGACGGGAACGCTGTCGCGCGGGGAGCCGCTACGCCTCGGGCAGGGTCGGCCGCTATGGGCCATGGGCAGCATTGCCGTCGCCGCAGCCGCCGCGATACCGCTTGCCACCGTTCTCTGGACGGCGCTCACCCCCGACCTGGATCTGTGGCGGCATCTCGCCTCGAGCGTACTGTGGCGCTATCTCGAAGGCACACTGTGGCTGGGTGCGGGCACGGCCGTCGGCACCGCCGTCATTGGCACAGGATGCGCCTGGCTGGTCACCATGTGCCGGTTTCCGGGGCGCAGGATCCTGGATTTCGCGCTGCTTTTGCCCTTCGCCGTGCCGACCTATGTCATCGCTTATGTGTACACGGATCTACTGGAATACGCCGGGCCGGTGCAAGGGGCACTGAGGGCCACTGCCGGATGGGAATCGGCGCGTGATTACTGGTTTCCCGAAATCCGCAGTCTTGGCGGTGCGATCGCGCTGTTTTCCCTCGTTCTCTACCCCTACGTCTACCTGGTCACCCGCGCGGCTTTCGTCATGCAATCGACAGGGATGCTCGAAGCGGGCCGGATGCTCGGCCAATCTGCCGGGAGTATTTTCCGTCGTATCGGCCTGCCGATGGCGCGTCCGGCCATCGCCGCCGGCGTGCTACTCGCGCTGATGGAGACGCTGAACGATTTCGGGGCGGTCGAGTTCTTTGCCGTGCCGACTCTGACGACGGGGATCTTCGATGTCTGGCTGGGCCTGAATAACCTGGCCGGGGCAGCACAGCTCGCCTGCATTCCGCTTATCGTGATCGTCGTGCTCCTGGTATTCGAGCGCCTTGCGCGTGGCGGCCGTCAATTCCAGTCCGCGCGTGTGCGCTTCCGGTCGATCGTTCCCTATGAGTTGCGAGGTGTGCGGGCGGCGGGGGCAACGCTTGCCTGCCTGGCGCCGGTCAGCTTCGGTTTCGGCATCCCGGCCGGCATTCTTGTCACCTATGCGGCAACCCATATCGAGGAAGCCTTGGCCAGCGGATTTGTCGGCCTCGCCCTCAACAGCATCGGGCTTTCGATATCCGCTGCGGTCCTGTCGGTGATTGCCGTCACACTGCTGGTCTGCGGGATACGCTTTCACGGCGGGCGCATAATGCACGCGGTGTCCCGGCTTGCGGTGCTTGGCTACGCCATTCCCGGCGCGGTGCTGGCGGTTGGCGCAATCATCGCGCTGACCACGTTCGAAAATGCGCTCGACGACTTCGCGCGGTCGACCTTTGGTTTTTCCACGGGCCTTCTGGTCACCGGCACAGTGCTGGCGGTCATTGTCGGTTACGTGGTGCGTTTTCTGGCCGTTTCTTTCGGTACGGTCGAAGCGTCTTCTGCCAAGATCACACCCAGCATGGACGACGCCGCCCGCAATCTCGGGTTGACTCCGCTGATCGTGTTCTGGCGCATCCATGTCCGGCTGATGGCGCCGGGCTTCATTGTGGCGGGGTTGCTGGTGTTCGTTGAGTGCATGAAGGAGCTGCCGATGACACTCCTGCTCCGGCCGTTCAATTTCGAAACTTTGGCAACTTTTGTCTACCAGCGGGCGAGCGATGAATTGCTGGAAGAGAGTGCTGCAGCCGCGCTGGCCATCGTGCTGGCGGGAATTGTGCCGGTGATTGTCGGCTCCCTGGCGGTCGCAGGCTCGCGCCCCGGAACCCAGTTCGGAGCCCGCGCTGAGAGCAACTGATCCGGGACTACTGGAACCGGGTTTCCGGAATTACTGGAATCGGGTTTCGGCGACGCGATCGGCGGCGGCGGCGGTCGAGATGCCGTCCTGCTCGGCCCGCTTGTAGATGCTCGTAAGAACATTGCCGATGCGCGCGGTGTGCTCGAAGGCGCGATCGTGATCGTAGCCCTCGGGAAGCCGGCTGTGGTGGATGTTGATCACGCCGCCGGCGTTGATGGCGTAATCCGGTGCATAGAGAATGCCGCGCTCCTGGAGCGCATCGCCGTGGCGGTCCTCGGCGAGCTGGTTGTTGGCCGAACCGGCGATGATTGTGGCCTTGAGGCGCCCGATGGCGTCGTCGTTGACGATAGCGCCAAGCGCACAGGGTGCGAGCACGTCGACCTCGAGATCGAATATCGCATCGAGGTCAACCGGGGTGAGGTCGAACTCCTTCGTTGCTGCCGCGACGCGTTCTTCGTTCACATCCGTTCCCGAAAGATTGGCCCCGGCTTCCCGTAGCATGCGCGCGAGGTGCCATCCGACATGGCCGAGACCCTGGATGGCGACGCTGGTCCTGGCCCAGTCGCGGTGGCCGAGGCGCTGTTCGAGACTGGCACCGATGCCATGAAAAACCCCCCAGGCAGTGGCCTCCGAGGGATCGCCGCCGGCATTCTCGAGCCCGGAAACGAAGGAGGTTTCTTTGGCAATGATCGCCATGTCGTTCGTTGAGGTACCGACATCCTCGGCAATGACGTAGCGGCCTTCGAGCGCGGCAACAAACCGCGCCATCGCCTGCATCAGTTTCGTGCGGTCTCGGTCGCCGGCGATGTCGGCGCGGATCAGCGATTTACCGCCGCCATAGGGGATATCGGCCAGCGCGCTCTTGTAGGTCATGCCGCGGGAGAGACGCAGCACATCCTCGAGGGCTTCGGCATCATCGGCATACTGCCACATCCGGCAGCCGCCGAGGCCAGGGCCCCGGGAGGAATTGTGGATGGCGATGTAAGCGTCGAGGCCGGAAGCTTCGTCGCGGGCCCGGACCACCTCTTCGTAGCCCTCGACTCCTTCCTGTCGCGTGATATCCATGGCCTGATGTCCCGGTGGCTTTGGGGTCGTTCTGCAGTGATGCAGACGATATGGGTGGTCGCGGGTCAGCTAGCGAGGGCGTGCTCGACGAATTCCAGCCTGTCCTGACCCCAGAACGGCTCGCCATCAATGAGGTAGGTCGGGGCACCAAACACCTGCTGTGCGATGGCGTCATGGGTGTAGGCCTCGAAGGTTTCCTGGACCTTGGGATTCTTGCTGTCGTCAAGAAGCTTGTTGCCGTTGAACCCTTCGTTAGAAGCGATTTCCGCCAGCGTCGCCTCATCGGCAATGTTGCGTTCCTCGACCCAGACCGCACGAAGCAGGGCATGGGACAAATCGGCGATATCTGCACCATCGAGCTTGGCGGCGATTGCAATACGGGCCGCGCCCGTGTCATCGGCTGGGAAAAAAGCCGGCTCCAGGGTGAGGGGGATGTCGCGGTATTCGCGCCAGCGCTTGAGCTCGAACATGCGGTAGGCTTGACGCTGCGGTGCGCGCTTGGGCAGAGGCAAACCGCCCGAGACGGGGAAGATCTCGCCGAGGCTGACTGGCTTGAAGTCAATCGTGGCCCCGTTGGCCTTGACGATGTCGTAGAACTTCCGGGTTCCGAGATAGGTCCAGGGCGAAATGTGGCTGTAGTAATAATCGACGTGCTTGGCCATAGGTTTATCGCTCCTGGTTTTCCTGCGCTTCTTCTTGCGCCCGCAATTCGCGTTCGTGCGCCCGCAATTCGCGGCGGAGTATCTTGCCCGTTGCCGTCATTGGCAAGGAATCGACGAAGGCCACTTCGCGCGGGTATTCGTGCGCCGAGAGCCGATTGCGGACATGCTCGCGGATCTCGGCGGCCAGCGTCTCGTCAGGGGTCACGCCCTCGGCCGGCACGATGAAGGCCTTGACGATCTCCGTGCGGATCGGATCCGGCTTGCCGATAGCGGCGGCCAGCGCGACCGCGGGGTGGCCCATCAGACAATCCTCGATCTCGCTCGGCCCGATACGGTACCCGGCGCTGGTGATCAGATCGTCGTCGCGGCCGACAAACCAGAGATAACCGTCCTCGTCCTGCTGCCCGATATCGCCGGTGGTCAGCCAGTCGCCGGCAAATTTGGCCTCGGTTGCTTCCGGGTCGTTCCAGTAGCCAAGGAACATCACGGGATCCGGCGCACGGATGCCGATGCGACCTGTCTCTCCCGCCGGTAGAGGATTGCCCTCGGCGTCGAGCACGGCGACATCGTGGCCGGGCACAGCGCGACCCATCGAGCCGGGTTTCACCGGCATGATCTTGGCGCAGTTGCCGACTACGAGGTTGCACTCGGTTTGGCCGTAACCTTCGTTGAGGGTGATGCCGAAGGCCTCCTCACCCCACTCGAGAAGCTCGGTGCCGGTCGCTTCGCCGCCGGTGAAGATTGAGCGGACGGCATAGTTCCAGCGCGCGCGCGGCTGCGAGACCTGGCGCATCATCTTGAGCGCGGTCGGCGGTACGAAGAGGTTGCGCAGATCGTGATCGGCGAGCATGCGGAACGCCTCTTCGGGATCGAACTTGCCGCTGCGGTGGATGGCGATGGGAATCCCGAAATGTAGCGCCGGCAGGAGCGCATCGAGCAAACCACCAGCCCAGGCCCAGTCGGCCGGAGTCCAGAAACGGTCGCCGGGCTGCGGCAGAAACTCGTGCGGAAACTGCACGCCGGGAAGGTGGCCGAGCAGGGTTCGATGCGCGTGCAGCGCCCCCTTCGGGAGGCCGGTGGTGCCGGAGGTGAAGATCAGTAGTGCCGGGTCCTCGGCCAGGCTGTCGACCGGCCGGAAGCTGTCGGCGGCGGCGGCGCAGAGGTCATGATAGGCGAGAACGACCGCTCCCGGGCTGTCGGCGGGCGGGCTGTCGATGGAAATAACGTGGTCCAGCGCCTCGAGCATGTCGCGGATCGCCGCGATCTTGGGCAGATCGGCAGCACTGGTGATCAGTGCGGCAACGCCGCTTGTGGCAAGCCGGTATTCGAGGGCTTCCTCGCCGAACAGGGTGAACAGCGGCACCACGATGAACCCGGCCTTGTAGCAGGCAATGTGCGAGATCGCCGTCTCCGGCGTCTGAGGCAGCAGGATACCGACCCGGTCGCCGGGCTTAAGGCCAAGGCTGCAAAGCGCATTGGCGAGGCGGTTGGAGAGCCGCACCAAATCCCGGAAACTGTATTCCTGGACTGTCCCGTCCGGGCCGGTGTCGATGAGCGCGGTTGTCCCCGGGCGGTCCACAGCGATCCGGTCGGCGACGTCAACGCCGATGTTGTAGTGCCGGGGCACCTGCCAGCGAAAGGCGCGGCGGACGGTCTCGTAATCCGGACCTGGCTTCAGCATTGCCTGACCTAACTCGTTGGCACTTAGCTTGTCGGCGCAACCATGATACCGCCGTCGACGACGAGGGTCTGTCCAGTGAGATAGGAGCCTGCCGGCGCGGACAGCATCACGGCGGCGCCGGCGATCTCGTCGGGTTTGCCGAGCCGGCGAAGCGGTGTTGCCGCCTCGCGATTTGCCCGCCGCTCCGGGTTTTCATAGAGGGCGCGTGCGAATTCGGTGATGATCAAGCCGGGCGCAATGCAGTTGGCACGGATGTTATGGGGGCCGTATTCAACAGCGAAGTTACGAGCCATCTGCATGTCGGCCGCCTTGGAGATTCCATACGCAGCCAGCGACGGCGTGCCGCGGAGGCCGCCGATCGAGGAAATGATGATGAACACGCCGTCCTTGCGCTCGATCATCTGCGGCGCGGCCATGCTGCAAAGCCAGAAGTTGCTGCGGATGTTGCACTCCATGATGCGGTCGAAGGCGCTGTCCGGGATCTCGGCTGACGGTCCGTGATAGGGATTGACAGCGGCGTTGCAGACGACGATGTCGACGGCGCCGAACTCGGCTGTGGTCACATCGACAAGATTCTGCAGTTGCTCCTTGTGGTGGATGTGGCAGGGGGTCGGGATCGCCCGGCCGCCTTTCGCCCATTTTTCGTTTATCTCCGCCGCCACGGCCTCGCAGGCATCCGGCTTGCGCGAGGAAACGACGACATTGGCGCCGTGCTCGGCCATGCGCTCGGCGATGGCCTTGCCGATGCCTTTGGTCGAGCCGGTGATCACGGCGGTCTTGCCGGTAAGGTCGAACAGTTGCATGGCCGGTATCCTTGGTGTCCTGGAGGTACCCCTGAGAGCGTCCCTGGGGCTGTCTTTAGGGTGCCGAGTGTCTCTGGGGCGCCCGGAATGCGCCGTTGCAAGGTAGCGCATTTATCCGTTGCTTCAATCGCGGCCGCAGTGCAGTGCCGGTGCGAGACCGGCGCGTCATGTTGCCCCGGGCATGGTTGTTGCCTAGTATCTTGCCGGGTGTTTCACTGGGTATTCTGCCGGTGCGGAGCCTTGGCCAAACCGACCTGGAGAGATGGGAATGAACGTTCAAACCGCGCCTCCGATCATCCACTCGACCTGCCCGCATGATTGCCCGAGCACCTGCGCGCTGGAGGTGGAGAAGCTCTCCGAGACGCAGATCGGCCGTGTGCGCGGTGCCCGTGACAACAACTACACCCTGGGTGTGGTCTGCGCCAAGGTCGCCCGTTATGCCGAGCGGGTGCATCACCCCGACCGGCTGCGCGAGCCTTTGCGCCGCGTCGGTCCTAAAGGCGTGGGCATCGAGGCCTTTGAGCCGATGTCCTGGGACGATGCGCTCGATGAGGTGGCGGGGAACTTCCGCCGTATCGCCAAGGAATACGGCAGCGAAGCAATCTGGCCCTACCACTTCGCCGGTACCATGGGGCTGGTTAGCCGCGACGGTCTCGACCGTTTCCGCCACGCCTTTGGCACCTCGCGCATGAAAACGACGATTTGCACCACCCTGCCGGATGCGGGTTGGATTGCGGGCTACGGCATGAAGCGGGGCGGCGACGCTCGCGGAATCGCTGAATCCGATCTGGTGGTGGTCTGGGGCGGTAATCCAGTCTCGACTCAGGTCAATTTGATGAGCCATATCTCCCGGGCCCGCAAGGACCGGGATGCCGAGCTGGTCGTCATCGACGTCTACCGCACGCCGACCGCGGAAACCGCCGACCGGGTGCTCCTGGTTCGCCCCGGCACCGATGGTGCGCTCGCCGCAGCCGTGATGCACGTGATGTTCCGTGACGGCTATGCCGACCGCGATTTTCTCGCCAGCCACACGGATGCACCGGAGGATCTGGAGGAGCATCTGCGCGCCAGCACGCCGGAATGGGCAGCCGGGATCACTGGACTTTCGATTGAGGAAATCGAGTCATTTGCGGCGCTCTACGGTCGTACCGATCGAGCCTTCATTCGCGCCGGCTACGGCTTTGCCCGCTCGCGCAATGGCGCTGCATCGATGCACGCGGTCGGCTGTCTGCCGGTGGTTGGTGGAAAATGGAAGCACCGCGGCGGCGGGGCGCTCTATGCCAATTCCGGCATGTATCCGGTTGATTTCACCCTCATCAAAGGGCTTGATGTTCTCGATCCTTCTGCCCGGAACCTGGATATGTGCCGGCTCGGCGCGATCCTGCTCGGCGAGGATGAATCGGTTCAGGGCGGGCCGCCGGTGATGGGCATGATTGTCCAGAACACCAACCCAATGATGGTCTGTCCCGATCTGAACAAGGTTGCTGAGGGATTCCGGCGCGACGATCTGTTCTTGTGCGTTCACGAGCAGTTCATGACCGAAACTGCGGCAATGGCTGACATTGTTCTACCGGCAACGATGTTCCTCGAGCATGACGATATGTACTTCGGCAGCGCGCACACCCATCTCAGCGTTGCCCGGCCGGTGATCGAACCGTTGGCGGAGTGCCGCCCGAACCACGAGGTGCTCTGCGGGTTGGCCGAGCGGCTGGGTATCGATCATCGGGGTTTTCGGATGAGCGCCTGGGAGATCATCGACGAAACCCTGAAGGCGTCCGGCCTGCCGGATGCCGAGTCCGTTTATGCGGACCGCTGGATCGACTGCGGGCTGGGCGAGGATAAGATGCATTTCCGCGATGGGTTCGCCCATGACGACGAGAAATTCCATTTCCGCGCCGACTGGTCCAAGATTGGACCCGAATGGAAAGACCTGCCGCCGATGCCGGGGTTCTGTGACGTGATCGACGCGGAGAGCGCCGAGCATCCCTATCGGATGGTGACGGCGCCGGCCCGGCAGTTCCTGAACTCGAGTTTCACCGAAACGCCCACCAGCCGGGAACGCGAGAGGGGGCCTCGGGCGAAACTGCATCCGGATGACTGCACGGCGCTGGGCGTACAGGGCGGCGACATGATCCGTCTCGGCAACCGGCAGGGCTCGATCAAGATCGAGGTCGAGCCTTTCGATGGCATCCAGCGCGGTGTCGTCGTGGTTGAGAGCATCTGGCCGAACAGTGCATTTGAAGAGGGAGTCGGGATCAATGCGCTTGTCAGCTCGGATCCGGGACTGCCGGCTGGCGGCGCCGTATTCCATGACACCGCTATCTGGATTCGCCCTGTCTGAGGGCGCGCCCTCCGCAACTCTCAGTCCGGGTCGCCCCCGCAGCGGAGCTGACCGGCCTCGGGCCGGGACCCGGCCCGGATTCCGGATTTCCTGACATGGCGATTGCCTGGGCGATTTCCTGAGATGGCAAAACCGCCGGTTGAACGCGAGGATGCGGTCGATTCGTTCCTCCAGAAGGTGGCCGAAACACCTGTGCCGACCCCGCGTTCCGAGGGCGGATCCGGGCGTCTAGTTTTTGCGATGGATGCCACGGCGAGTCGGGAAGCGACTTGGGACAGGGCGTGCCATCTGCAATCGCAGATGTTCGAGGAAACGGCGCGGCTTGGCGGGCTCGATGTGCAGCTCGTCTTCTATCGCGGCTTCGGCGAATGCCGGGCCAGCCGCTGGGCCTCGGATGCGCCCACGCTGCACCGCCTGATGGCGGGCGTCCACTGCCGCGGCGGCCAGACCCAGATCGGCAAGGTGCTCGACCACGTCAAGCGGGCGGCGGCATCGGAAAAGGTTGATGCGTTGGTGTTTATCGGCGATGCGATGGAGGAGAACATCGATATCCTGTGCCACAAGGCGGGCGAAATCGGCCTCCTCGGCGTGCCGGCCTTCATGTTCCAGGAGGATGGCGATCCGGCGGCCGAACGAACTTTCCGGGAGATTGCGCGCCTCACCGGCGGCGCCTGGTGCCCCTTCGATGCGGCCAGCGCCCAGCAGTTGCGGGAACTTCTCTCGGCGGTTGCGGTGTATGCCGCCGGCGGGCGCAGGGCGATGCTCGAATATGCCGGCGAAACCGGCGGCGGAGCGCTACAGATGGTGCGCCAAATCGGCTACAAGGGGCAGGGCTGACCGGTGTCGCCAGCCTGGCTGATCCTCGGTGTCATTGCGCTGGGCGGGTCGATTTTTCTACTGAAATGGATCTCCGGTGCCTCCCCGAAGGCAGTCTGGAAGTTTTTCCGCTGGGTGGGGTTGGCCATCGCCGTCGGGATCGGCGTGGCTTTCCTGTTTTATGGCGGCTTCACCCTCCTGTGGGCGCTACCGTTTCTCCTGCCCTGGCTGTTCCGGATGCGCGCCCTGCGCAACTGGACCCGGGCGGCGGGGCGAGGTCCAAGCGAAGGGAGACGCTCGACAGTCCGCACCCGTTTTGTCGTGATGGAGCTCGATCATGACAGTGGGCGCATGGACGGGACGGTTGCAAGGGGGCCGTTTTCGGGGCGCAAGCTGTCGGACCTGGAGATGGCCGAAGCGATAGCGCTCTATGGCGAGGCCTTGGGCAAGGATGCGCGTTCAGCCCAGGTTCTCCAGGCCTATCTCGACAGAACCTACGGCTCGGCATGGCACGCCACTGCGGGCGAGGCGGGACACGCCCGGCAGGAGAACTGGGGACAGGAGGATCCGGGCTGGCAGGAGAACCGGGGCAGAGGTTCGCACGCTGGTGCCGCACCTCCGGGCGGGATGGACGACCGCGAAGCTCGGGAGATTCTTGGCGTCGGTCTGGAGGCGGGCGAGGCGGAGATCAAGGCGGCGCATCGCCGCCTGATCCGTAGCCATCATCCCGACAGCGGCGGCTCGGCCTGGCTTGCGGCACGGATCAATGAAGCCAAGGACGTCCTTCTGGGGCACTGATTCGCACATCGGTCATCCCGGGTGTCATTCTCCGGTGTCATCCTCCGGTGTCATCCTCCGGTGTCATCCTCCGGTGTCGTCATCCCCGGTCATTCCCTGGGCCGGCTTCGCAACGCCCCGTAACGTCGTGGGTTGCGGCGCGAGTTGAAGTGCGGTCGTTTGTCGGAGCAGGCGTTCTGTGGGATGTTGCCGGGACGTTGGCGGCGCCTTGCCGCCGGCACGAATTTATCCGTATTGAAGAGACGGCATGGTTGCGCGAATCACAAAAGCCGTGTTTCCGGCCGGCGGTTTGGGCACGCGGTTTCTGCCGGCCACCAAGGCCCTACCGAAGGAAATGCTGCCAGTCCTTGATCGGCCCCTGATCCAGTATGCGGTTGACGAGGCGTCGGCCTCCGGGGTCGAGAGCTTTTTCTTTGTTACCGCGTCGGGAAAAACCGCGATCGTCGACTATTTCGACAGCGCCGGAGAACTCGAGGGTTTGCTCGAGAAGCGCGGCAACACCGAGGCGCTGTCGACTGTTCGCGACGTTCTGCCGAAGGGGGGGCGGGTATCCTCAACCCGGCAGTTCGCGCCGCTTGGCCTTGGGCATGCCGTCTGGTGCGCTGCCCGCATGGTCGGCGATGAGCCTTTCGGGATAATCCTTGCTGATGATCTCGTCTTCTCTGACACACCCTGCCTCGCCCAATTGGCCGAGATCCATGCGAAAGTCGGCGGCAATGTCGTTGCCGTGCAGGAAGTGCCGGCGGAGCACACTAATCGCTACGGGATCCTCGATGTCACCGAGGACAATGGACGGATCGTCCGGGCTAGGGGAATCGTCGAAAAACCGAATCCTGCCGATGCGCCGTCGAATCTTGCGGTGATTGGCCGCTACATCCTCCAGCCCGGAATCTTTGCTTGCCTCGACAAACACGAGCGCGGGGCGGGCGGCGAAATCCAGCTGACTGACGCGATCGCCGCGATGATTGAAACGGAACCCCTCCATGGCGTGCGTTTCGAGGGTCGGCGTTTTGACTGCGGTGACAAGCTTGGCTTCTTTGAGGCGACGGTCGCGACTGCCCTGGAGCGCGAAGACATGCGTGATGCGGCCTCCGGGATCATTGCGCGCTATGCCAAAGATCTCTGAGATCGCGGAAGGCGGAGGAGGCAAGCGATGCGCGTGGTGATGGTCGGTGCCGGTTATGTCGGCCTGGTTTCGGGTGCCTGTTTTTCCGAGTTCGGCATCGAGGTGACCTGCGTTGACAAGGACGAGGGAAAAATCTCGGCGCTACGCCGCGGCGAGATACCGATATATGAACCGGGCCTCGACAAGCTGGTCGAGGCCAACGCAGCTGTCGGGCGGCTGGTTTTCACGACCGACCTGAAACAGACGGTGCGGGACGCGGATGCCGTGTTTATCTCTGTCGGGACACCGAGCCGGAGGGGAGACGGCCACGCCGATATTGACCATGTCCGCGCTGCGGTCAGGGAGGTTGCGGCGGCGATCGAGCGCTACACCGTGATCATCACGAAATCGACGGTGCCCGTCGGCACCGGACGTGAACTTGCCGAGCTGGTCGCGGAGACGGTCTCGCCGGAGTTGTTTGATGTGGTCGCCAATCCGGAATTCCTGCGCGAAGGCTCGGCGATCGAAGACTTCATGCGTCCCGACCGTGTCATCATCGGTTTCGGCGCCGATGCGGAACGGGCGCAGGAGGTCATGCAGACGATCTACAGTCCGCTGTCCCTTCACGAAACCCCGATCCTGTTCTGCGATCTGGAGACCGCGGAACTGATCAAATACGCAACCAATGCATTTCTCGCCACCAAGGTAACCTTTATCAACGAAATGGCCGATCTGTGCGAGGCGGTCGGCGCTGATGTCCATTTGGTGGCCCGGGGGATGGGCCTCGATGGCCGTATCGGCGGCAAGTTCCTGCATGCGGGTCCCGGATATGGCGGGTCATGCTTTCCCAAGGACACGCTGGCCCTTGCCCGGACGGCCGAGGACCGGGGCTCCCCGGTACGGATCGTCGAGACGGTGATCGATGTCAACGAGAGCCGCAAGAAATCGATGGTGGGGCGCATCGAGGCCTTCTGCGGTTCCCTCGATGGTCAGTGCATCGCGATCCTGGGACTGACCTTCAAGCCAAACACCGATGACATGCGTGAAAGCCCAAGCCTCGACATCGTGCCGGGCCTTCGAGAGGCGGGTGCGGCGGTGCGGGTGTTCGATCCGGCCGGCATGGAGGCGGCGCGCGAGGCGTTTTCAGATGTGGTTTGGTGCGGCGATGCCTATGAGGCGGTGGAAGGCGCCGACGCGGTGGTCCTGGTCACGGAATGGAACGCCTTCCGCCTGCTCGATCTCGAACGCATTAAGCAGGCGATGCGGGCGTCGGTGATGGTTGATCTCAGGAATGTCTACGATCCAGAGGAAATGCGCCGGATCGGGTTCCGCTATGCCAGCATAGGCCGCCCGGACACGACTCCCGGCGATTAACCGGCGCAAACGGCGCTGCAGAAAGTACGTGCGCGCCCGCAGAGTGTTATCGGCGCAGGGTGCTGATCCCGAGGCTCAATAACCGTTTTGGTGTGGGCAAGGGCGCGGGCACCGGGGGAATGTTGTTCACCCCCACCCGCCGGGTGCCGACCAGCGGTCGCGGCACTGGTAATTGCGATACTGCTGCCGCTTTCACCACCGCTTGCCGGTTCAGCTTTGCTTTCCGGGCGGGGCGGGGGCGGGGCAGGGGTAGAACTGAAGATTTCCGAGAGGCTAAGGTGAAGGACCGGTCAAGCAGTTTTGCCATGTGGTGGTTGCGGCTGTAGGACGACCGGCCGCCCATGACGACGCCGATCAGGCGAACGTCGCCGCGCTTGGCCGAGCTGACGAGATTGTACCCCGACGCCCGGATGTAGCCGGTTTTGATGCCGTCGAGGCCGCGATAGTGTCCGAGCATGCGGTTGTGGTTTCGGAAAACCCTTTTCCCGTAACGGAAATTTCGGGTCGAGAAGTGGTGGTAGTACCTCGGGAAATCCAGCAGCAACCGGCGGCCGAGCGTGGCCAGGTCGCGCGCGGTGCTGATCTGCTTCCTGTTGGGGAGGCCGGATGCGTTGCGGAACACGGTCCGGCGCATGCCGATTTTTCGTGCCTTGAGAGTCATCTTGCGCGCGAACTTGCGTTCGGTTCCCGCGATCGCCTCGGCTACGACCACGGCCACGTCGTTGGCGGATTTCGTGACCAGGGAGAGGATCGCGTGCTTGACCTTGATGGTCTGGCCCTTGCGAAGTCCGAGCTTCGAGGGTGATGCGCGCGCAGCGTTGCGAGAGACCCGCAGGGGCGTGTCGGGGGTGAATCGTCCCTGGTCGAGAGCCTCGAACAGCATGTAGAGGGTCATCATCTTGGTCAGGGACGCCGGGTAGCGGTATTTATCGGCCCGGGATGCGTGCAGGATATCGCCGTTCTTGGCGTCGATCACGATCGACGCATAGCGTGCGGCACGAGCCTCTTCCGGCAACCCGAGCGCTGCAGCGAGGAGCAGCAGAACGAGAAAAGTTGTCGTTGACCGGCGGGACAGGCTCATGGCGTCTCGTCGTCAATCATCCGGTGTTGGATAAGGAGTATCCGATGCTGAACGGTGGGCCGGAAGGAATTGAACGCACCGCCCCTTAAATAGTTCTTTGTCGACAGTAGACCACAATATCCTGTGGTGCGCAACGCAAAACCCGGCCGCGTTGCCGGGCTCGATCCGTGCCGACTTGTCTTTGATCCAGGATCTGGGCGAGGGATCCATGGGATTCGGAAAGCCGGTCGGTCTGGATGCGTTGCAAAAAGTTTTGGTTGCGCTGCAACAAAATAAAGAATTTTCTTGACGTAATTATGTGCGGTGCCATATAGACGTACTGCACTGCAGCATTTCCTCTGGGAACCCCTCTGGGAACGAAGCAGCGATATCCCTCTCGACCCGCCGGCACACTAGGCGGGCACTGCAGAAAACAAAAGGAACCAGGCCAATGAGTACAAAGAACAAAGCCACTTCCGCCGGAGCCAAGATGGCCGGCGCTCAAGTGAACGAGGCCGTTGCCGCTGGCAAACAGGCCATCGAGGATGCGGTCAAAAATTCGACGGCCGGCTACGAGCAGGCGATTGAGATGACCCGGGAGCAGCTCGACAAGTCGAGTGCTGCGGTCCTTGGCGGCTACGAGGATATTGCCGATCTCAACAAGCAGAATGTCGAGGCCTTGACGCAGGCGAGTGACGTTCTCGCCAAGGGCGCTGAAAGCGCGGGCAGAGCGTATCTCGACTACCTGCAGGGCGTGACCGAGGCCGGTGCCGAGGCGACAATGACCTTTATGTCGGCTAAGACGGTGAAAGACGTCGCTGATGCCCAGTCTGCTTACGCGCGCGCTAGCTTCAACAGCTTTCTCGCCGAGAGCGCCCGTATCTCGGAAATGAACATGAAGACAGTCAACGATGCGTTTGGTCCCCTCCGGACCCGTTTCGGTACCGTCTTCGGGAAGCCCTGGAACACGTTCTCCTCCTGACCGCTTCCCGTACAGAAAGCCTGGTCTGACCAGGCCTCCGAACGGCCCCGCGATACCCTCCCCTGCGGGGCCGTTCTCTTTATCTACCCCCTGAAAATACGAACCGACACTGCGGAGATTTCTGCAGGGACGGCCGCAAAGGCTCCAGAGATTGCCGCTGGACGCTTGCGGCATGCGCGTTATTTGGGGTCTCTACTGTCTCCATCTCTCTACCACCCTGTGCCGTCCGGCCTCTGGTTTCGGTGCGTTTTGGCACAAAATCCACAAGCCAGGCCGCCGCGCCGGGATATCGCCTTGCGGAGGTGGGTCTTGCGGCGGCAGGTGTGGTACCTTTGGAGCTAGGATGAGGCATCAGACAGCCGGGTTTCACGAATGAGCGATTCAGACCGCAACGGGCAAGGCCAGACCGGTGTGTTGGTCAAATCCCGCGAGAAGACCAAGAAACCTTCGATGTACAAGGTTCTGCTGTTGAATGATGATTACACGCCGATGGAATTCGTCGTACATGTTCTCGAGCGTTTCTTTGGCATGGGAAGAGAGAAGGCGACTTCGGTTATGCTCCATGTGCATCGCATCGGCGTCGGTGTGTGCGGGGTCTTCGCCTATGAAATCGCCGAGACCAAGGTTGACCAGGTGATGGAGTTCGCCAGGCGCCATGAGCATCCCCTGCAGTGCAGGATGGAAAAAGATTGACCTAGAGAGAAAGACGGATCGGAAAGACTGCCATGTCGGCGTTTTCAGAGAACCTTGATATAAGCCTGCGGCGGGCGATGCACTACGCGGTGGATCACGGGCATTCCGCAGCCACCCTTGAGCATCTCCTCCTCGCCCTGACCGAGGACCAGGACGCGATCGCCGTCTTCCGGGCCTGCGATGTCGACATCGAGGCCCTGCAGGAGGATCTGCGTCGGTATATCAGCGAGGAACTTGAGATTCCGGGCGACCCTGAAAGGTCCGGTGCGACCGGCCTGACGACAGCTTTCCAGCGCATTCTCCTGCGGGCGGCCAGCCATGTCCAACACACCGGCCAAGAGCAGGTGACCGGGGCCAATGTCCTCGTTGCCATCTTTGCCGAGCAGGAGAACCACGCTGTCTATTTCCTCCACAAGCAGGAAATGACCCGTTTCGACGCCGTCAACTACCTCAGCCACGGCATCGCCAAGCGCCCCGGGAGCGACGAGGCGCGCACCGTAAGCGGCGCGGAGGTCGGCAGTGACGCAGAGGAGGAAACGAAACCCGGCAAGAAGAAGGGCGAGGATGCCCTGAGTAACTTCTGTGTTGATCTCAACGCCAAGGCGGCGGCGGGCCGGATCGATCCACTGATAGGCAGGGAAAGGGAGGTCGAACGGACGATCCAGATTCTCTGCCGCCGGACGAAGAACAACCCGCTCTATGTCGGTGATCCGGGGGTGGGCAAGACCGCGGTTGCCGAAGGTCTGGCGCGACGGATCGTGAACGAGGAGGTGCCGGACGTCCTCAAGAATGCGACGATCTTTGCGCTCGACATGGGAGCTCTGCTGGCGGGAACCCGCTATCGGGGCGATTTCGAGGAGCGCCTGAAGGCGGTGATGGTGGAAGTGACCAACCACGATGGCGCGATCCTGTTCATCGACGAGATCCATACCGTCATCGGCGCCGGCGCGACCTCGGGCGGATCCATGGACGCATCCAACATCCTGAAGCCGGAGCTGCAGAGCGGCACCGTGCGCTGCATCGGCTCGACCACCTACAAGGAATACCGGAACCACTTCGAGAAGGACCGGGCGCTGGTGCGCCGATTCCAGAAGATCGATATCGATGAGCCGACACTCGAGGAAACGGTCAAGATCCTGCGCGGCCTGAAGCCCTACTATGAAGAGCACCATGATGTGCGCTACACCATGGACGCCCTGCGGACGGCAACCGAGCTGTCGCACCGTTACATCGGAGACCGCAAACTCCCCGACAAGGCTATCGACGTCATCGACGAGGCGGGCGCGTCACAGATGCTGATGCCGGCAGCCAAGCGGAAGAAAACCCTTCGCAGCAGCGACGTCGAGAAGGTGGTCGCGACGATGGCGCGGATTCCGCCCAAGCAGGTATCGAAAAACGACAAGGCTGCGCTGGCCAATCTGGAGAACGATCTGAAGGCGGTCGTTTTCGGACAGGACTCCGCGATCAAGGCGCTGGCGAGCGCAATCAAACTTTCCCGGGCCGGGTTGCGGGAGCCGGAAAAACCGATCGGTAGCTACCTGTTCTCGGGACCCACCGGAGTTGGCAAGACGGAGGTCGCGCGCCAGCTCGCCAAGATCATGGGCATCAAGCTCGTGCGTTTCGATATGTCCGAGTACATGGAGCGGCACAGTGTGTCTCGGCTCATCGGCGCACCGCCCGGCTATGTGGGCTTCGACCAGGGTGGCCTTTTGACGGATGCCGCCGACCAGCAGCCGCACATGGTTCTGCTTCTCGACGAGATTGAGAAGGCGCATCCCGACGTTTTCAACCTGCTGCTGCAGATCATGGATCACGGCAAACTGACCGATCACAACGGCAAAACGGTTGATTTCCGGAACGTGGTTTTGATCATGACCACCAATGCGGGCGCGGCCGATCTCGCGCGCGCACCGATCGGCTTTGGCCGGGAAACCCGGAGCGGCGAGGATCAGGAGGCGATATTGCGGATGTTCACACCCGAGTTCCGCAATCGTCTTGATGCGATAATCGGGTTCTCCAGCCTTTCGCCCGGAGTCGTAAACTTGGTTGTCGACAAGTTCATCAAGGAACTCGAGCAGCAGATTTCCGAACACAAAGTGACGATCTCGCTGACCGAGGCCGCGCGCAACTGGCTTGCCGCGCGCGGCTATCAGCCGGAATTCGGAGCCCGCCCGCTCGGACGGTTGATCCAGGAGAAGATCAAGCAGCCGCTTTCCGAAGAGCTCCTGTTCGGCAAGCTTACTGGTGGCGGCTCTGTTGCCATCGCCACGAAAAACGACGATCTCACTTTCGTCATCACGTCGGCGACATCGGGCCAGAGCTCCGGTGGACGGGACAAGAAAGGGGGCGGAAAACCCGCCCCGAAAAAGAAGAATCCTTCCGTCACAGAACCGGCCGCCTGACCCACACCCGCTGGCTGATCCGAATTGGCCGGCTGAAGCGTTGCCGTACCAGCAGACCGCATCCTTCGCCGTATCCGGAGATCAGGAAGGGTCGCTGTCGTCCTGCCGGTAGGGCAGGGCCTCTCCCATCCGGTTAATGTAGTGCTCTTCCTCACGCCGCTCCTCCTTGAGGAAACGCTCGACCGCATCCCGGAAACCCGGATTGGGTATCCAGTGGGCGCTGCAGGTTTCGACCGGCTCGTATCCACGCTGCAGCTTTTGCGGCCCCCGTGTTCCCGCCTCCACCCGCTGCAGACCGTTTTCGATCGCGTATTCCATCGCGCTGTAATAGCAGGTCTCGAAATGGAGGAACCGATGATCGGCGATGCACCCCCAGTTGCGTCCGAACAGCGTGCCGCTGCCTTTCAGGTTCATGGCGCCGCCGATGGATCTGCCGTCGATCTCGGCGAGCATGAGCACGAGTGAATCGGGCATGGTTTTCGAGATAATGTCGAAAAACTCGCGTGTCAGATAGGGACGGCCCCATTTGCGGTCGTAGGTGTCGGTGTAGAAATGGTAGAAGTCGTCCCAGTTCGCATCGGTGATCTCGGTTCCTGACAGCTTGCGGATCACGATGCCGCTTTCTGCGACCTCCCGCCGTTCCTTGCGGATCGATTTTCTCTTGCGACTCGTCAGTGTTGCGAGAAACGCATCAAAGGAATCGTATTCCCGGTTCTTCCAGTGGAACTGATGCCCGCTGCGTATCAGGAAACCGGCCCTTTCCAGAATCCTGGCCTCGTCTTCGAGAGGGAATGTTACGTGCAGCGAGGATATCTGCTCCCTGTCGGTCAGTTTCATCATGGCGGCGGCGATCGCCACGCGCGTCGTGCTCTCCTCCGGGCCCGGCCGGGCCAGAAGCCTCGGTCCGGTTACCGGGGAGAACGGGACGGAGACTTGGAGTTTTGGATAGTAACGGCCGCCAGCCCTCTCATAGGCGTCGGCCCATCCATAATCGAAGACGTATTCGCCCATCGAGTGGTTTTTCAGATACATCGGCGCTGCCCCGACGATCTCGCCTGCATCGCCCTCGACGACCAGGTGCTGGGGCAGCCACCCGGTCTCCGGCGAGACCGCACCGCTCTCTTCGAGCGCATCGAGAAAGGCATGGCAGACGAAGGGGTTGGTGTCCTGTGCGTCGGGAACGGTGCATGCATCCCAGGAAGCGGCCGGGATTTCGTTGATCCGGGGCACGACCTTCACCGAGATGGTTTTTTCTTCGTCAGACATTATCCGGGGTTTCGCTTGGCACCTGGCTCGGGATTTGGCTTTGCACTGAGGCTTGAAGAGTGGTCCTTGGAAGGCGCTTTTTCAAATCAGCGCCGCCGCCTCCGGAACTGGAACGGAAGGTTGGTTTCGTCCTCGGGAGGTTGACATAGCGGTGGGGCGGCCAAGGTGGAATCTTGGCTGGAAGCGTTGTAGGAGGCTTGGGGCAAGCCGGGTTGTTTGGCCCGGTATTCCGCATTTGATATCGTGCCGGACGTTGTCTTCGTCTAAAGCTAGGAACTGAATCCAGGGGGGCGGGTTTTACGATGGAATACCAGTGTATTTCAGCAGATTGTCATCTCGATTTGATATGGTTGCCACCGGATTTGTTCGTTTCCAGCGCAGATCCGGCGCTCAAGGACCGGATGCCCTATGTCATGGAGGCCGATGACGGAAAATCCCGCTGGGTGAGCCAAAAAGGAGCCGATTTCGGCCTGGTCAACGGCATGGGATCAGCTGGCCGGGAATATGTTCCGGGCGAAATCAATCGCTCTGACCGCATGGCCGCCGAGGGTCTCTACGATGACGGCAAGCGCGGTATTCGCCGGTTGACCGATCCGGACCTGCGCATCAAGGACCAGGATCGGGATGGCATCCAGGCGGAGGTTCTCTACGGCATTCTCGGGGCCGCCCAGCGCCTCCAGGACGTGGAGGCCGAGAACGAGGTGATGCGCATCTACAACGAGTGGCTGGCTGAGTTCTGCTCCGTCTATCCCGACCGTTTTGCCGGCCTGGCCGCTATCCCAAGCAGCAGCATCAGGGCCGCGGTTGCGGAAATAAAGCGCGTCGCCAAGCGCGGCGTGGTGCGGGGTGTCGAGATTGCCAATACCCATAGCCTGATGCCGTTGTTCCATCCGGACTGGGATCCGGTATGGGCGGCTGCCAATGAAGTCGGGTTGCCGGTGCATTTCCACACCATCGGAACCGAACGCCCGGACTGGTCGCATTTTGAGCCGCTGCAGCAACGCCAAGCGTTTGCGGTCTACATCACCAGCTTCCAGCTTTCGATGTCGCGGATTCTCATGGAAGTGATCTACGGCGGCGTTCTGGAGAAATATCCGAATATCAACATTGTGATTGGTGAAGCGGGAATCGGTTGGATCCCCTACATCATCGACCACATGGACCTCGAGTGGGAGGACCAGTTCAAGGATCTCACGCTCAAAATGAAACCTTCCGAATATTGGCACCGGCAGTGCCGGGCCACGTACCAGTCCGACACCGTTGGGACGCAAATGCTTGATTTTCTTGGTGTCGAAAACGTGATGTGGGGTTCGGATTTCCCGCATCCGGACGGTGTCTGGCCGGATTCTCAGGAGTTTATTGAACGGGAACTCGGACACTTGCCCGAGGAAAAGAAGCACAAAGTAATCTGCAGCAACGCCGCTGAATTATACGGTTTCGTCTAAACGGCGGCGCGCCCTAAAACATCTGCTCCGGCGTCACTGCCGGGTATTCGGATGCGGCACGGCCCTGCCCCAATCGATTCTTCAATCGATTGGGGCAGGGTGTCGCAATTTCAAACAAATAAAGAGCGTATTCGGGGTCCGGTACGAGGCCCGCCTTTAGCCCCTGGATTCAGGGGTAGAGGGATACACCCACAAGACTTTCAGGTTCGAAACTAAGGCATTCAAGCCTTGTATTCGGGCAGGTTCTTGAAGACCTTGATGTCGATATTTCTCTGCCGCATCAGATTGCTGATCCACTGGGGGGGGCGACCGTAGCCCGTCCAAGTCTCGCCGGTAGCCCGGTTGCGATAGAGGATCTGCGCTTTGGTTTTCCTCTTCTTCGGGCCCGGTTTCGAGGATGTGGCAGCGGCTTTTCCCCTCAGCTCGGGAAACACATCCCGCAGGGTCATGCCCTCGAAGGCTGCTTCTTTTTTGAATTTGGCCCTAAGAGTTCGCCGCATTTTCGATGTGCGGGTATCTTGTTCTTTTTTGATGCGCTTTTGCAGAGCCTTGAGTTCTGCTGGGCTGTATTGCGAGATGTTGATGTTGACCATCAAGTTCTTCCTGTAGAATTAGAAACGGTTGCATGTCACTTCGTGTTTAAGTGGCAAATTCACGCTGGGCGCGAATGCCAGCATGAACATATTGTAAAATAATTAAAAAATAAGCGGTCAGCAAGCCAAAAAATAAAAGATTCGTTTGTTGGATATTTTGCAAGCGGATATCTGGCAGACTGACCGAGCGCGTTGTTTTCTTATCACGCCTAATGTGGTGTTTCGGGCAATTATGGCGATACCAGCGCCAGTGCCAGCGCCAATATCGGTGATGGCGGCGCGGCGATGATGCTAACGATGACCGTTAGCGATGGCCGCTAGCGATGGCCGCTAGCCTATGCCGTTAGGCGCGGCGGAGTCGGGCCATCGGGGTGTCGACGATCGGAAGATGGAGTAAGGCCGCCAGGATGCCGATGGCGATCGCGATCACCCAAGCTATCTGGTACGAGCCGTAGGCGTCATAGATATAGCCGCCGAACCACGCGCCGAAGAAACTGCCGATCTGATGGCTGAAAAACACGAAGCCGAAAAGCATCGAGAGGTATCGAACTCCAAAAATCTGCGCCACGAGGCTGCTTGTTATCGGTACCGTTCCGAGCCACAACGTGCCGATCAGAGCCGCAAAAATCAGCGCCGTCGTTTCGGTGATCGGGATGATCAGAAAGCCGGTAATGACAAGGGAGCGAGCGAGATAGAACCAGCTCAGCAGGTATTTCTTCCGGAAAATGTCACCGAGCACGCCCGCGAGAATGCTGCTGAGGATGTTGAAGAGCCCGATAATGCCAAGCGCTGTGGCCCCGATAGTCGCAGACAGCCCCTGATCGCTGAGGAAGGCGGCAAGGTGGGTTCCGATAAAGGTGACGTGAAACCCGCAAACCATGAACGCGGCGGTCAGGTACCAGTATCCCGAATGGCCGCGCGCCTCCTTGATCGCTTCGCGGATCGACTGGCGTGCATCCTGGCCACTGGCCTCGTCGCCCGATTTTCTGGCGAGCATCATCGCCGCCAGAACCATTAGGCAGCTGCCGATCGCGAGTAGCATGAAGGAGTTTATCCAGCCAAACTCGGCGAGCAGGGTCCGTCCGATCGGGATGAAGAGGAACTGGCCCATCGAGCCGCCGGTTGTTGCGATACCGAGGGCCAGGGAACGCCTGTTTTCAGGCACCAGCCGTCCGATAGCGCCGAGAACGACGGCGAAGGTGGTGCCGCTGAGGCCAAGGCCGATCAGAAGCCCGAGGCTGAGATAAAGTTCTCCGGGGAGGGTGCTCTGGGCAGCAAAGAAAAGCCCGGCCCCATAGAAGGTGCCGCCGATGGCGATGACGCGCCCCGGTCCATAGCGGTCGGCGATGGCGCCGGCGAAAGGCTGGGACAGCCCCCAGACGATGTTCTGCAGGGCGATGGCGAAACCGAAAGCCTCGCGCCCGATCCCGAGATCAACGCTGACCGGCTGTAGAAAGAGGCCGAAGGAAAACCGGGTTCCCATGCCGATGCAGACGATGAGCGCGCCGGCAAGAATGGCGAACAGCCCCATGCCCGAGAAGGGCAAGCGACGGCGAGGGGGCATCGAGGTCGAGAGGTCGTCAGACATATAGCTTTGTTCTCGTTAGATTTGGGCGCCCGGCCGGTTTGGCGAAGCCGTCCTGCTAATCCGCTATTTCAAATACCGCATCGATTTCGACCGATGCATCACGGGGCAGGGATCCCATCCCGACCGCGCAGCGCGTGTGCTTGCCGGCTTCGCCGAATACCTCAACGAAAAGATTCGATGCGCCGTTGATCACTTCGGGATGGCCGCCAAAATCCGACGTGGCGTTGACGAAACCAGTGAGCCGGATCAGCCGGGTAACGCGGTCGAGATTACCGAGGGCCTCGAGAGCCTGGGCGATCACGTTGAGAGCGCAGGTGCGGGCGGCTTCCTGTCCCGCCGTCTCGTCGTGGCTATCTCCGATCTTGCCAACATGGGTCAGCGCTCCGTTGTGGAACGGCAACTGGCCGGAAATCCACAATTGATTACCGCTGATTGCCCACGGGACGTAGTTGGCGACCGGCGCGGCGGCCTTGGGCAACTCGATGCCGAGATCGGCGATGCGCGCTGAAACTTTTCCGCTCATGATATTCTGTTTTCCCGATGAGCAACCGTTGCCAGGATCGTGCCTGGATCGCGGTCGGGGTTGCAACTGGAGGGGCGGCGGAACCGCAAATCTGGATCCCATGCAATCGCAGTATTTATCCATGCAAAGATGCCGGGCCAAGATGCCAGCCAAGGACGCTGATCACAAGATACAACGGCAAATTTCTGCTACACTCGCCGCGCTCAGGAGCACCCGTGCCCCCAAACCTCTCGTCTTTGCAAGCCTATGGACGAGGGGAGTTGTGGGCGTTATGGACGGGGTAATTGGCCGGTGCGATAGTGGGGCTGGGCTATTCAAGGGGTCTTTTGATGACGACGATGGTGACATGGTTCCAGACGCTTCTGGGCGGGCGTCCGGTTGGAGCCGACAGCTTTGGCAACCGCTACTATGAGACGCGTAGCCGACAGGACGGCAAGCACTATCGCCGCTGGGTGATCTACAAGCATGAGGACGAGGCCAGTAGCGTGCCGCCGGGCTGGCACGCTTGGCTGCACTACACCGTCGACAAGACTCCGATGGAGGTGTACCCGGTTGCGCGTTTCTGGCAGAGATCCCATGTGCCGAACCGGACGGGCACCGCCAGTGCCTACCGACCGCCCGGACACACGCTCCAGGGTGGCAAGCGCGATCATGCCACCGGTGACTATGAACCCTGGACACCGAACTAGCTTTCGTTGAGGCGGTGAGGAAGCCCGGTCTGGAAATCTGGCAGAAGTACGCGGAAAGGTTGCTATGAAAACCGAAACTCGGCATATCGTGATTGGCGCGGCGGTGCTGGGGGTCATCATTCTGGTAACCAGCTTGCTGATGCAGCACAGGCCGGGCGAGGAGGCTGGCGGCTATCGGCTGGAAGCGGTCCACAGGGACGTTACCGGCCTAAGGCCGGGTTCCGATGTTGTGCTTGCGGGACAGAAGGTCGGTCATGTCAGCGATTTGCAATACATGCCGGAGAGCCGGGATGTGCTGGTAGAGATGCACATCGATACCGGCATTCCCATCCCGGACGACAGCATATCCCTGATCGTTACTTCCGGCCTGCTTGGGAGTAAGCATGTGAGGATTGAGGCAGGTGCCTCCGAGGAGTTCCTGGAGCCGGATAGCCATTTCGAGATGGTCCAGGATTCGATCCTGATCGAGGAAGTCCTGGAACTCATTACGCCTGCCAGTGTCGGGAAGAAGTGAAGCGATGCGGCAGAACACCCTTTCGACCAAGAACACCCTCCCGACTATCGGCGCAGGTTTTCCCGATATAAAGGTTTTGCTATGACCCGAAACTCTCTCGAGACGATTCTCGGTGCGATCGTCCTGCTGACCGCTGCATTGTTCATCGTGTTCGGTTATTTCGAGAGCGGGCTGAAGCCTGTGGACGGGTACCGTCTACAAGCCAGGTTCAACACCGCCGACGGCCTCTCGTCTGGCAGCGGCGTCAGAATCGGTGGCGTGGAGGTTGGCTCGGTGACGTCGCTGTCGGTGAGCTACGAAACCTACCGTGCCGTGGTTGACCTCCAGATAAGCCCGGACCTCAAACTGCCTGTTGATACGCAGGCGGTTATCCGCAGTGACGGCCTCTTTGGCAAAAAGTTCATCAAGCTGAAGCCGGGAGAGCAATTGGAATATTTGAAGCACGGCGACGAAATCACGCGAACCAAGGACGCGGTTTCGCTGGAAGACCTGCTGGGCCAAATAATCTTTTCTGCCAGTGGAAAGAACGCTGATAAATAGCGCTGCCGACAATACAGGTGCGGCTGGCCGTGTCCTGGGAAGGCTGATAGCCGTTGCGATGATCTGCGCTGTCTGTGGCGCGGGCTTGGCGGCCAGGGCCTTTCCCGGAAACGCGGTCAAGCTTCAGGGACTCGACAAGGTAACGGCGCGGGTGTCGGTCTTCGAGGCGGCCATCGGCGAGAAAATTTTGTTCGGCACTCTGGAAATCATCGCCCGCCGCTGCGAGCGGGCCCCGCCGGAGGAACCACCGGAATCAACGGTGTTTCTCGAAATCGTGGAACTGCGCCGTGGTGAGGCGCGGGTAACGGTGTTCCAGGGCTGGATGTTTGCCTCGAGTCCGGCACTGAATGGCCTCGAACACCCGGTTTATGATGTCTGGGTGCTGGAATGCTTCCGCACCGGAGAGGTATCGGGATAGCCGGTGTCGGGCTGACCGGCGCCATTCATCGCGCGTTGCGCTTCACGTATCCGCATTCCGCATCACGGCTTCGAGATCGTTCGGCGTCGGTTCGCGCAGGATATCGGCGTCATGCTCGAGCGCCTTGGAGAGCAGCGATTGGTATTCTGAACGCTCGACGGCGATGGTCCCGAACTGGGCCAGGTGATCGGTTACGAATTGCGTGTCGAGAAAGATAAAACCAGCACCGACGAGACGGGCAACGAGATGGACGAGGGCAACCTTGCTGGCATTGGTGTACCGGCTGTACATGCTCTCTCCGAAGAATGCGCCTTTCAGAGAGACGCCGTAGATCCCGCCGACCAGCCAGCCGTCTTTCCAGCATTCGACACTATGCCCGTGCCCGTTGCGGTGCAGGGCGCAGTAGAGCGCGATGATGCGGTCGCTGATCCAGGTTTCCGGTCGCGTTTCGGTATGTGCCGCGCATTCCCTGACGACCGCCGGAAATTGCCGGTTGAAGGTGACGGTAAATGCCCGGCTACGCACGATCCTGCGCAGGCGCCGCGGCACATGGAACCGGTCGAGTAGGATCAGGCCGCGATGCCGGGGTTCGACGAAATAGAGGGCCGGGTCATCGCGGCTCTCGGCCATGGGGAAAAGACCGGCAGCGTAGGTCCGGAGCAGCATTTCGGGCGTCAGGCCCTCGGGAATGTCCTGCTGTTCCATGCGAGTGTTGCTCAAGCCTCTCAGGCCGCCTTTTCAGGGACGCTTGTCCGCGAGCCACTTCTCCAGCCAGTGGATGTCGTAGTCGCCGCGCTTTATGTCCGGTTCCTCGATCAGGGACCGATGCAAGGGGATGTTGGTCTCGATGCCGTCAATGACACATTCGTCGAGGCTACGGGCAAGCCGCCGCAGGCACGTCTCGCGGTCGTCGCCGTGAACCACCAGCTTGGCGACCAAGCTGTCGTAATAGGGCGGAACCGTGCATCCGTTGTACAGCGCAGAGTCGACCCGAACGCCGATGCCGCCCGGTGGGTGGTATTCGCCGACCCGGCCCGGTGAGGGCAGCATGGTGACGGGGTGTTCGGCGTTGATCCGACATTCGATCGCGTGTCCCCGGGCGACTAGCGAATCCTGCTCCGGCAGCGCGGTGTCGCCGGCGGCGATCTTGATCTGGGTGGCGACCAGGTCGACACCATAGATCATCTCCGTGATCGGGTGCTCGACCTGCAGGCGGGTGTTCATCTCAATGAAGAAAAAAGCGCCGTCCTCGTAGAGAAACTCGATGGTGCCGGCGCCGCGATAGCGAAGCTTGGCGAGCGCGTCCGCCACCTGTGCACCGAGTTCGGCCCGCTGTTTGGGTAGAAGGGCGGGGGAATGGGCCTCCTCGAGCACTTTCTGGTGGCGCCGCTGCAATGAGCAATCCCTCTCCCCGAAGTGGACTACCTTGCCAAGACCGTCACCGAGAACCTGGATCTCAATATGGCGTGGTTTGCCGAGGTAGCGTTCCATGTAGACGGTATCGTCGCCGAAACCCGCCTTGGCCTCGCGGCGGCACAGGTTGGCAGCGTCCTCAATCTCGGTTGCTGACCGGGCGACCGCCATGCCGCGCCCCCCGCCTCCGGCCACGGCCTTGATGAGGACGGGATAGCCGATCTCCGCGGCGGCGGCATGAATGTCGTCATCGGCACCGACGGCGCCGTCTGTTCCCGGAACGACGGGGAGTCCGATCTCGGCAGCGATCTGCTTGGCCTCGATCTTGTTTCCCATCTTCCGGATGTGCTCGGGCGTGGGGCCAATGAAGGTGAACCCGTGTTCCTCAACGATTTCGGCGAAGGTGGGATCTTCCGACAGGAATCCGGTGCCAGGGTGGATCGCATCCACGCCGGTGAGGCTGGCGGCGGTCAGTATCGCCGGAATGTTGAGATAGCTGTTCTGCGGCGGCGGCGGGCCGATGCACACCGACTCGTCGGCAAGGCGCACATGCATGGCATCAGAATCGGCAGTCGAGTGAACGGCGACTGTCTGTATGCCCATTTCCCGGCACGCGCGGTGGACGCGCAACGCCACTTCCGACCGGTTGGCAATAAGGATCTTGTCGAACAAGGATTCACTCAAGAATGACGATTTACTTGAGGACGACCAGGGGTTCGCCGAACTCGACCGGCTGCCCGTCCTGCACCAGAACCGTTTCGAGCGTACCGGCCCGGGGTGCGGGAATCTGATTCATCACCTTCATGGCCTCGATGATCATCAGGGTCTGCCCCTCGGTCACGGTGCTGCCCGGAGAGACGAAGGGCGCTGCATCCGGCTGCGGCGACAGATAGACGGTTCCAACGATCGGTGCGTGGACGACACCGTCCTCGGTCAGCGGGGTCTTGGACGCCAGCATGTCTTCTGCTGCCGGCAAGGTCGAGCCAGCAACGGGGGCGGCTACAGTGGCTGAGCGCGAGATGCGGATGCTGCGGCCCTCTTCGGAAATCTCGATCTCGGAGAGACCGGTTTCCTCGAGCAGCGCGCTGAGTTCACGGATCAGATCTTGATCGACCTGGAGTTTGGTCATCGTTCGGGTCACCCGTTGCGGTGCCGTTCTGCGCTATTGCCGGACAAGCTGGGAAAAGGCATCGAGCGCCATGAGATAGCCGCTGACGCCGAAACCGCAAATACTTCCGGCAGCGACCGGTGCGACGTAAGAGTGGCGGCGGAACTCTTCGCGTGCATGGATGTTCGAGAGATGAACCTCGATGACGGGGATGTCGAGTAGGCTGAGCGCATCGAACAGGGCAACTGAGGTGTGGGTGTAGGCGGCGGCATTGATGACCAACCCGTCACGGTTCTCCCGGGCTTCCTGGATCCATGTGACCAGCTCGCCCTCGACGTTAGTCTGGCGGAAATCGATCTCGACACCGATTTCCCCAGCATGGCGTGCGCAAGCATCCCGGATGTCGTCGAGGGTCTGGTGCCCGTAGATATCGGGTTGCCGGACACCAAGCATGTTGAGATTGGGCCCGTTCAGGATCGCAATCGAGGGATTGTCTGGCATCGAATTCTCCGTCGGCGCCCCGAAACTACAGGTCTTGGCCAGAACTATCGACCCCGAAACGACTGATTCCGGAACCAAGGCTTCGAAATTGTGGGCCTTATCGGCGGCTCCGAAATCACCGGCTTTCTAGCGACCTTGGAACACCGGCGCCATCTTGTTGACGAAAGCTTCGCGCCCCGTCTGGAAATCCTCGGTGTCGTAACAATCAAAGCCTTCCTCGAGTTCCTCGGGCGAAAGCGGCTTTGGATCGAGCAGGCGCAGGATGAACTTCTTGTGCCAGCGGGCGGACAGGGGCGCACCCTCGGCGATCGATTCGGCCATGCCGCGAACCGTTTCGGCCACCGTGCCATCCGGTACAACCCGGTTGACCAGCCCCATCCGCACGGCATCCTCGGCCCCAAAGACGTTGCCGAGAAGCAGAATTTCCAGCAACGCGTTGGGGCCGAACTTCGCCACGAGGGGGCGCAGCTCTTCATGTGCCTCAACCAACCCCAGGCGCTTCACAGGCACGCCGAATTTGCTGGATTGCTCGCAGACTCGGAAGTCACAGCAGGAGGCGATGCCAAAACCGCCGCCAACGCAAAGCCCCTCGATCTCGGCGATGACAGGGTGCCGGCAGGCACCGATGGATGAGAGTCCGTAATGGACGGCGTGGCCGTATTTGGTCGCCGAGGCCTTGTCGCGCCGGGACATCTCGAACTCCTTGATGTCGGCGCCGGCACTGAAGGCGCGATCACCGGCGCTCCGCAGAATCAGGCAGCGAAGATTCGTATCTGCATCACATTCGGCCATCAGGTCGCCGAGGCGCCGCCACATTGACTCGTTCATCGCGTTCAGGCTGTCGGGGCGGTTGAGCGTCAGGGTTGCGATGCGCCCGTCCGTTTCGATCAGTATGTCGTCCACGACCTTCTCTCCCTCATGCCCGACGGTGTTTCATGCCCAGCAGTATTTTCCGGTGGTTTAATCGACGAGAATGGAGCGCGCCATGTCGACGGTATCGGAAGCGGTCCCGGGTGGCGGTACATTGATTCCCCGGATGCAGGCCGGCCGATCGTACATTCTGTCGATCCAGCCTTGCAGCTGGTGAAGGCCGCCGATATCGATGCCGCTCCATTTATAGCCGCGAGCCCAGGGCCAGGTTGCGATGTCGGCGATGGAAAACTCCCCGCAGATATAGTCCCGCCCGGCGAGCCTGCCGTCCAGCACCTTGAGCAGGCGGCGGCCTTCGGTCTGGTAGCGCTCGATGGCGGTCGGGATCTTTTCGTCGAGGTAGCGGTGGAAAACATTCGCCTGTCCCATCATCGGGCCAACACCGGACATCTGGAACATCAGCCACTGGATTACTTCGGAGCGTTGCTTGCGGTCGGCCGGCATGAGGCGGCCGGTTTTTTCGGCGAGGTAGATGAGGATTGCGCCTGATTCAAAAACAGGGAACCCACCCTCGCCCCGGTCGACGATCGCAGGGATCCGGCCGTTGGGGTTCAAGGCAAGAAAATCTGGCTTCTTCTGGTCTTCCGCCGATAGATCGAGGATGTGGGCCTCGTAATCGAGGCCGAGCTCCTCAAGGGCGATGGAAGCTTTGTAGCCGTTCGGTGTCGCAGCGGTATAGAGATCAATCATGGGATTCTCCGCAACGCGGAGCGCGTCGCCTAGGGTTTATCGGGGTATCTGCTAGGGCATCTACCAGGGCATCTACGGGGAGGGGTGTCTGTCGAGGCGTTTTAGGATCCATTGCCGGCGGTGGCGATCAGCTCCAGGAGCTGACTTTCGCTCAGGGCGCCGTCGACGATGGTGTTGCCAACGATAAAGGCGGGGGTGCCATTGATCTGCAAGGCATCGGCGATCTTCCTGGTCTCGTCGAAATGGGCGGAGATATCGGGATCTGTCATGTCGAGGCGGAGCCGGTTGAGATCGAGGCCGACGCGCGCGGCGATCTCAAAGATTTTATCTCTGTTCAGGCGCCCTTTCGAATTCATCAGGGCGGCGTGAAGATCGAGATATTTCCCCTGTTTTCTTGCAGCCATGGCGGCCTGTGCAGCGATAATGGAAACGGGCCCGAGGATCGGGAACTCCTTCCAGACAACCCGAATACCGGCATCGTTGTCGAGCGTGTTTTTCAGGGCGGAGAAGCTACGGCGGCAATAGCCGCACTGATAGTCGAAAAATTCAACGATGGTGACCTTGGCTTGATCTGCAGCACTGCCGGAAATCGGCGAAAATGGATCGTTGAAGATCGCCGTGCGATGGCGCTCCAGGGCTTGTCGGCGGGTGGTGTCGCGTGCCGCCTGCTCGCGCTTCTGCAGCTGGATGATTGCTTCCTCGATAATTTCAGGATTGTCGAGGATGTACTGGCGGATGATCGATTCGATGTATTCTTGGTTCTCCCGGGTGTCTTCCGTAGCATGGGAGGGAGAAACGAGCCCGATCGAAAGCAGCAGCCCAGCCGCAAAAAATGACAGGGCAAGAAGCGATGCGATGGCGGGTAGGGGAGAGCGAGATGGCATCGATTGGCACACAGGGTAGGTGAGGGAGATCTCCACCACTAACGCCGCAGACGCGCCGGTCAAGCCCAAATCACCTGATAGCGACGAATTTCCAAGGCTGGGTCGGCTCGAGAAAATTGCCCTATAATATGTTTTGCGTATGCTTTATAACGAAATGAGATTTTTTGCTTAACACCGAAGTTTTTAGCATTCTTTGCTCTGAATTCTAGCGCATTCAGGCTTTATTTTTGTCTCGATTTAGCCCTGTTTGCGTTCGGTGGTAACAGCACAGGAGGGTTCGAGCGTAGCGGATTGAGTCGAAATGGCCGAAACCGAGACAGAAGTAGCGCTAGACGACGCTCCCCGGAAGATTCTCGTTGTTGACGACGAACCGGATCTAGAGCTTCTCGTATCCCAAAAATTCCGCCATCAGATCCGCAAGGGCGATCTCATATTTTCCTTCGCCCGAGACGGTCTCGATGCGCTGAATCAGCTTGGCCAGGATCCAGATATTCGGCTGGTCCTGTCGGACATCAACATGCCGCAGATGGACGGGCTGGCGCTCCTTGAGCAGATCGGCCAGCTCAATCACGAAATCTGCGCTGTTATGATTTCGGCCTATGGGGATATGGAAAACATTCGTACCGCCATGAACCGGGGCGCGTTCGACTTCATCACCAAGCCGATCAATTTCGAGGATCTCGAAACCACCATCAACAAGACGCTGAATCATCTCAGCTTGATGGCCAATGCGCTGGCCGCGCGAGACCAACTTGTCGAACTGCGCCGCGATCTCAACCTCGCCAGCGAGATGCAGAAATCGATTCTGACCAACGTCTTTCCCTCCAAGGACAACTACAACGTCTATGCGACGATGGAGACAGCGCGGGAAGTCGGCGGCGATTTCTACGACGTGTTTCACCTGACGGAGGGTCGCATCGGCTTCGTCATGGCTGATGTGTCGGGCAAGGGCGTTCCGGCGGCGCTGTTCATGATGGTTTGCCGGACCATGATGAAGGCGGCCGCGATCGGACACCACGCACCCAGTGCCGTGCTTCGCGAGGTCAACGACCTGGTTCTGGAGAAGAATGAGGCAGAGATGTTTGTCACCGTGTTCTACGGCATTTACGACCCCGAGAGCCGGGTGCTGCGCTACGCCAATGCCGGTCACAACAACCCTCTCCTCGTCCGTAGCGGCGGACAGACCGAGTTTCTCCCTTCCACCCGGGGGATCGCGATCGGTGTCGTCGAGGATCTCGATTTTGCCGAGGGCCAAGTATCCCTCGAGCCCGGTGACGCGGTGTTCCTGTACACCGACGGTGTTACCGAAGCGGCCAACAGCGAGGATGAGGAGTTCGGGGAAGAGCGTCTCGTGAAAACGCTCTCTTCGGCAGCCCGCGAGGACGCTACCACGACCACGCAATGCGTACTGGATGCCGTGCATGAATTCGCTGCCGGTGTGCGGCAGGCCGACGACATTACCTGCCTGACCCTGTTCTGTAGGGACGGCGCCACGCCCACCGTAAATCAGACCGTCGCCGACCGCGGTGCTGCCAGCAGCGCTGGGGATGTTTTCGGGAATGGTTCGCAAAGCGGTTCCGGGCAGCAATTCGATTTCTGCTTCAAGAACGACATCAACGAGATTTCCCGGATTGAGGAAAAACTGACGGGGTTCCTGACCGAGAACGGTATTTCCCCGCGAGCATGCCTGCAGATCCAGCTTGCGGTCGAGGAAACCGTGACCAACGTTATCTCCTATTCCTACGACGACAATGAAGAACACGAAATCAAGATCGCCGGGATTTTCGACAATGGCTCCCTCACGATTGACATCGTCGATGACGGTGAGCCCTACGATCCACTGGCCCAGGCAACCAAGCCCGATATCGGGCTGTCGCTCGAGGAGAGAAAACTCGGCGGCCTTGGCGTCCACCTCATCCGCGAGATGATGGATGCGGTGAGCTACAAGCGCGCAGACGGCAACAATTGTCTGACGCTGACCAAGAAAATCGATTGATCCGGCGGCGGCGCTTGACCAGGCAGATTCTGGGCGCGTGCTGTTTGGTCTTGGCGGCGGCTGCCCCGGTGTTTGCCGCCACCCCGGCGGTTTCGGCTGCCCCCGGGGTGTCGGACCAGATCATCCTGTTCGGCCAATCCGCAGCTCTCGAGGGCCCGGCCCGGGCGCTTGGCGCCGGCATGCGAACCGGTGTGCTTGCAGCTTTCCGGGAGGCGAATGCCAGGGGAGGAATCCACGGCAGGTCGCTGGAGCTGATTTCACTCAACGATTTCTATGAGCCGGATGCAGCCATCGCGAACACCCGGCGCCTGATCGAGAAGGAGAAGGTTTTTGCCTTGATTGGCGGCGTTGGCACGCCGACATCAAAGGCCGTCGCCCCGATCTTCTCGAGTGCCGGGGTGCCCTATATCGGGCCGTTCACGGGAGCTAAATTCCTGCGGGAGAATCCGTTTGTCGTCAACATTCGCGCGTCCTACGCCCAGGAAGCCGCGGAAATGGTGACCCGCCTCGCTAAGGATCTCGACATTGACCAGATCGGCATCCTGCATCAGGACGATTCATATGGCATTGCGGGGCTGACCAGCCTTCGCCAGGCGATGGCCCGACAGAATCTGCGCCTTCGCGCTGTGGGTAGCTATTCCCGGAATACCGTGGCCGTGCGGACTGCGGTGCTCGATATCTTCCGCCACAAGCCACAAGCCGTTGTGATGGTTGGCACCTATGCACCAACGGCGGCCTTTGTGCGCTGGTCCCGCCGGATTGACTTCAATCCGGTCTTTATCAGCATTTCCTTTGGCGGCAGCTCCGCGCTACCTCGCGAACTCGGCCAGGACGGCGCCGGCGTCTACGTCACCCAGGTTGTGCCGTTTCCGGAAGATCTGACCCTGCCTCTCGTGGCGCAATATCAAAAGGCACTCAAGGCTCTTGATGCCGGCGCCCGGCCCGATTTCATCTCTCTTGAGGGCTACATCGCCGGCCGTCTCGCTGTCTGGGTTCTCGAGGAGATGGGTCCCAACGTCACCAGGAAGGCCTTTTTCTCGACGCTCAGGGAACGCAAGCGCATTGATCTCGGGAATCTCGAGATGCACTACGACACCAACGACAATCAAGGTCTTGATCGGGTGTACATGACTGTGATTGACGAAAAGGGACAGTTCCGCCCGACGACCCGCCTCGAGCAGCGTGGTGCGCGGACGCGATGACGAACCGGCAGCCGGCAAGCCAACCAGGCGGAGAGGGCCGTTTCGCAGTGATTTTCAGGCGCGGCGGCATTGCGACCAAGATATATCTGGGCCTTGGTGGTGCTGTGGTGCTCACCGCTCTTGCGGGGGGCGTTGCCTGGACCGGCTTTGTCTACATCGGTGATTTTCAGCGCCGCGTGGGCCAGGAGAGCATCCCGGCCATGTCCACCGCCTTCTCCGTGGCTGATGCCAGTTCCGAGCTGACCGCCGCGGCAGCGCGCCTGCGTGCTGCCCTGTCGCAGGACGAGTTGGCGCAAATGATCTCCGGCATCGGGAAAGAACGCGAGGCCCTGGATACGGCGATCACACGGCTAAATCTCGATTCCCAAGAGCGCTTCCAGAACGCTGATCGTCTGGCTACGATCCTGGCGGCAAATCTCGACGAACTGCAGTATTCGGCCGGGGCCAGGCTGAATGCGGCCGAGGCCCGCAAGAAGATCGAGGCCGATATGGCAGGTATCCGCCAAGAGATCAGCGGAAACCTGCTGGCAGCGATCGACAACGAGTTCTTCTATCTGGTTACCGGGATTCGGGATCTCAGTGAAACGCCGGTATCGGTCAAGCGGCGTCTCGAGGGTGACTCCCTGTTCATCTATCGCGATCTCCTGACTCTCGAGGCGCAAAGCAATCTCGGCTCCTCGCTGCTGGCCGAGGCTCTGGGCGCGAGAAACGCCAGCGAAATCCAGACGATCCAGGAGCGCTTCAATGCACTGGTCAGAACCATGCGGCGTGCCGTGCCGCGACTTGGAGAGATCGGCATTGTCGCGAAAACCGGTGCGTTGATCGAGCGGATGGAGCAGCTCGGAAATGGCCCGACCGGCGCCTTTGCTCAAAGGCGAAAGGAACTCCAGATCGCCGAATCGCAAAGTGCCATCGTTGCCCGCCACCAGGAAGTCGGCAGCCAACTCGTGTCGGCTGGGGAGAACATCGTCATCGGTGCCCGGATCGCCGCCGACGAGGCGACGATGGCCTCCCAAAGGATCGCCCAGTTAAGCCAGGTGGTGCTCGTCGCCCTGATCGTGCTCGCCATCGTCGGCGCTGTTTTGATCGGTTGGCTTTTTGTTGGTCGGGTCCTGGTCCGCCGTCTCCTCGGTATCGCGGAGTCGATGCGGCAGATGGCTGGCGGCGATCTCGAGGTGCCGGTGGCGGTCAACGGTCAGGACGAAATCACAGATATGAGCGAAGCACTGGAAGTGTTTCGCCGGCACGCCCTCGAGGTTCAGCGGTTGAACCTCGTCGAGAAACTGGCAACAGAGGTCCAGGACAAGAACGTCGAACTCGAAGGCGCGCTTTCCGATTTGAAGGCCGCGCAAGACCAGATCGTGGTGCAGGAGAAACTGGCCGCGCTCGGGCAGCTGACGGCCGGCGTCGCGCACGAAATCAAGAACCCTCTCAACTTTGTGAACAACTTCTCCGAATTGTCGGTCGAACTGACCGGCGAGATCCGTGAAATTCATGAAAATTTGGGGGCGTCGATGCCTGAAGAAATCCGCGAGAATGCTGAGGATCTCGTCGTTACCCTGGAGGGAAATCTATCCAAGATTCGCGAGCACGGGCAGCGCGCCGACCGCATCGTGAACGGCATGCTGTCGCACACCCGCGATGAGGCCGGCCAGATTGAGGATGTGGACGTTAACATTCTCGCCGAGGAGTACATGAATCTCGCCTATCACGGTATTCGGGCCCGGGACCCGGAGTTCAACATCGCCCTGGAGTCGAATTTCAGCCCGGAAGCTGGCACGATCCGCGGCGCGGCTCAGGATTTGAGCCGGGTTATCCTCAATCTAGCAACCAACGCCTGTTATGCCGTCAACGAGAAGCGGGCTGAAACGAAAGAATCCGATTACCGCCCGGTAGTCCATATCTCGACTGCGGCCGATGGTGACATGGTGAAGATTGTGATGCATGACAACGGGTCGGGGATTTCTGAAGACGCCAAGAAGAAGATTTTCCAACCCTTCTTCACCACCAAACCGACAGGCGAGGGCACCGGCCTCGGCCTGTCGATGGTGTTCGATATCGTCAGACGTCATGGTGGCGACATCAGCGTCGACAGTGTCGAGGGGGAATATACGGAGATGACCGTTTCGTTGCCGCGAAGCGGCCCGATCAATGCAGAGGGAGTCGGTCAGGCACCGGCTTCGGCACAGGAACCGGCTACACGGGATGTGGCCGAGTAAACGGCCCGATGGCTTGCCGAGAAAGGTGGATGCGCCTATCCTTCCAAGTCGACCACATCTTGTGGCATTATACGCCTTGGTGCGGTGCCATACGCTCTGGGTTGAAGATATAATCCCGAATTCGCGTCGGGGTTTGCCCCTGGATTGATCCGGGGTTTGATATCGCCGCCGTTCGAGGAGCTACGCTCATGCAATTCTCTACCGAGAAAGAGGGAAACACCCTGATTGTTTTGCTTGACGGGCGTATTGACGGCACCAATGCGAGGGAATTTGAAGAGCAGATACTTGAACAGATCGGCACTGGCGTCGACGATGTCGTGATCGATTTTTCGCATCTCAACTACATCAGCAGCGCCGGCCTCCGTGCCATTCTGGTGATTGCTAAAGACCTGAAGAAGCGTTCCTCGAAACTCGAACTGTGCGCCATTTCCGAGCACATTCACGAGGTCTTCAAGGTCAGCGGTTTCGACCAGATTCTCTCGATCAACGACACCCGGGCGAAGGCTCTGGCCGCGCTCTCCGACTGACTGACTCCTTCAGCGAGCAATCCAGCGACCCCTTGAGAGGTTAGGGCGCCTTGAGCGGATCCTTCAGCCCGACGGGACGCCTCAGTCCAGCAGGATGTTGCGCACTTCCACCGGCAAGCCGACCACAAGTCCGTCGAGTTCCGGCATCATCATGATCTGGCAGGCGAGACGCGAGGTTCGGGTAAGGTCGGTCATCAGATCGAGCATGTCCCGCTCTTCCTCACTGGATACAGGCAGTTTTGACGCCCATCCTGGCTCAACGATGACATGGCAGGTTCCGCAGGCCATCATGCCCTCGCAGGCGCCTTCTATGTCGATGCCATTCTCCTGAGCGATCCGCATCACTGAACGTCCTTCCGGGGCGTCCACGGTAAGCTGTTTTCCATCCGGCCGGACGAAGGTCATTTTCTGCATTGCCGCCTCACGCCCACGCCTTGATGCCCGGCGCCTTGATGCCCCCGGCGCCTTCATGTCCCGACATTTTCATGTCCGGGGGCGCCCGATGCATGGCAGAGATCTCCCCAGGCCTTGATGAACTGATCGACGTCGGCTTCGGTGTTGGCTGGACCGAAACTCACCCGGATGGCATTTGCGGACAGTTCCCGTCCAACACCCATGGCCCTGAGGACATGACTGTCGGCGATTTTGCCGGATGAACAGGCAGCGCCGGAACTGACGGCAATATCGGCTAGATCAAGCCCGATGACCTGGGTCTCGGCGTCGAGGGAAGAAATCGCGAAACAGCTGGTGTTGGGCAGGCGCGGCATATCGCTTCCGAAGATTTTCACGCCGGATGATATGTCGTTGATGCGGTTCTCAAGCCGGGCCACAAGACAGCGGGTGTTTTCCATCTTGGAGCGGTGTGTCCTGACCCAGTGCGCTGCGGCGCCAAAGCCGGCTATGCCGGCAATGTTTTCGGTGCCAGCGCGTTGCCCCCGTTCCTGTCCGCCGCCCCGCAGCAAAGGCTCGAGTTGCATATCATCGGCAAGGATGAGGGCGCCGGCGCCCTTCGGGCCGCCGATCTTGTGGGCCGACAGGCTGAGCATATCAACGCCCATGTGCTTCATGTCACAGTCAATCCGGCCAACCGCCTGCACGGCGTCGCAGTGGACGAAGGCACCGCGCTCATGCGCGATGGCCGCTATTTCCTGGACGGGCTGGATAACGCCGGTTTCGTTGTTCGCTGCCATCACCGAAACGATCGTGTCTCGGCAGTCGTTGCCGAGCAGGGCGGCAGCACCCAGGCAATCGACGGTTCCCCCGGGCGTGACCGGAAACTGATGGCTTTCCGGGACGGCCTGTAGGATTGAGGCGTGTTCGATTGCCGATGCGAATATGCGGCTGCGGCCACTGACCCGCAAAGCCAGCACGTTGGCCTCGGTGGCGCCACTGGTGAAAATCACGTTCGAGGGATTGACGCCAAGGAGTTCGGCGATTTCCCGGCGAGCCTGTTCGACATACCCGCGGGCAGCGCGTCCGCGAGCGTGGACCGAAGAAGGATTGCCGCATTCCCGGAGTGCTTCCGTCGTTGCTTCGAGCGCCTCTTCAAGGACTGGTGCGCTGGCGTTGTAGTCGAGATAGATGGTCATGATCCGTGTCGCCGCGGCGGGGTGTACGCAGACCGGGCCGAGAGGGACCGCTGGGCGGTCACCTCCTGTATGCGGTGACTTTGTCGTTGTCGGTGTGGCCGTTATCGGCAGGGTCGGAATCTGCTTCCAGAACGCCTGGTGCTGCGTCTGGTGCTGCGTCTGGTGCTGCGTCTGGTGCTGCGCCTGGTACCGCACCAGATGCCGTGTCAGACGCCGGGCGAGCGTGTTCCGCTTCGATGGCATCGATATGGGTATGCAGGCTGGTGACCTGCCTCTGCAGCGTCTCGATCTGGCCCCGCAAGGTTTCGATTGTCTGGACGGTCGGGTCCGGAAGGTCGCCGAGCGGGGTTCCATAGGGAGAAAACTGACTCGCGATATCCCCTTCGGAGCGAGGCACAGCTCGGCCGGGAATGCCAACGACGGTTATGCCGGCTGGTACGTCTTTGGTGACGACGGCATTGGCGCCGACCCGGGCACCCTGGCCGACGATGACGGGGCCGAGGATTTGGGCGCCGGAACCAACGATTACGTCGTCCTTGAGCGTGGGGTGCCGCTTGACGTTGCGTTGCTGGTCGGAATCAACAGCCGGGGACACGCCGCCGAGGGTGACGTCCTGGTACAGGGTGACTCGATCGCCGATTTCCGCTGTCTCGCCGATCACGGTGCCGATGCCATGGTCGATAAACATACTTTTGCCGATCGGCGCCGCAGGATGGATTTCGATGTTGGTGAGAAAGCGGCTGAACAGCGCCAGCAGCCGTGCGGTGAGCTTGAAGCCGTGTTTCCAGAGCCAGTGGGCGAGCCGGTGCAGCATCAGCGCATGCAGGCCGGGATAGCACAGCACGATTTCCAGCCCCGAGCGGGCAGCCGGGTCACGGGCCTTGATGCCTGCGATATCTTCGCGCAATACCTTGAACATCTGCCGTTTCGCCTACATCTCTAGCGGCGGAAGCGAGGCTTTGTCCCGAAACCGTAGGAAATTGCCCCAATTGAACTCCGGAATATCCTGAGCGTCACCGGAGCGTTTTCATCGTGCCAAGAATAGGTGCGCCGGTGGTTGCCGGTCAAACAAACCGCCCGATTTTTCCTGTCCGGCTCGGGTGGTTTCTTTCAAGCGATGTCTTTGCCAGATCGCTTGCGCATCATTACCCAGAACTGTTCAGAACTGCGGAAAATCAATGCCTGAAGTCATCTTCAACGGGCCGGAAGGCCGCCTCGAGGGAAAACTGAACCTGAGTCGGCAAACCAACGCTCCCATTGTCGTTATCCTCCATCCCCATCCGGTGCATGGTGGAACGATGAACAACAAGGTTGTCTACACGCTGTACAAGGTCTTTGCGGGACGGGGCTTTTCATGCCTGCGTTTCAATTTTCGCGGTGTCGGGCGCTCGCAGGGAAAATTCAACAATGGCGAAGGCGAGCTGGCGGACGCAGCGACGGCGCTCGACTGGATGCAGGCCAATTGCCCCGACACGTCCCGGTGCTGGGTGGCGGGGTACTCCTTCGGCGCCTGGATTGGCCTTCAGCTGCTGATGCGGCGGCCGGAGATTGCCGCCTTTGTTTCCGTGGCCACCCCGGCCAGCATGTATGATTTCGGCTTTCTCAATCCGTGCCCGTCATCGGGATTGTTTGTGTCGGGTTCAAAAGACGAAATCGTGCCGAACGATTCCATCCAGGGCCTGGTCGAGCGCTTGCGTCGGCAACAGGACATTAAGATCAAGCACACGGAAGTCGAGGGTGCCGACCATTTCTTTGCCAACAATCTCGACGGGCTGGCCGGCGAGATCGGAAACTACCTCTCGGCAGCTGAAGGGATTCGCTAGGCGCCCCCGTTCCTAGACGCCCCGTTCCTAGACGCCCCGTTCCTAGACGCCCCGTTCCTAGACGCCCCGCTCCTGGACGTCCTGTCCCGCCGCTGGAAACCGGACACCGCCGATGATGGGATGCGTAGCGCCGGTCGTCTCCGGGAAACTGATAGGCAGCCCCTCCAGGTGGCGCGCCGCCAAAAAGCCAAAGGCCTGAGCCTCGAGGGCATCCCCGTTCCAACCGACAGTTTCTACCGGCTCGATGCTGGTGTTGAGCGCCTCACGTAACCTGGCCATGAGGGCCGGATTCCGGCGGCCGCCGCCGGTGACCAGCCATTGCCTGGGCGGCGCGGGCAGGTGGTCGAGGGACCGGGCTATGGCGGCAGCCGTGAACTGGACCAGGGTTGCAGCACCGGTGGCTGCATCGAGCCTGGTGACAGGCGAGATGTCGAAAGCGTTGCGATCCAGGGATTTCGGCGGTGGTCTTTCGAAATAAGCGGAGGCCATCAGGGCGGCGAGAGCCGCCTCGTCGCTGCGCCCACGATCCGCCAACTGGCCGTTTTCATCAAACCGAGCGCCGGTTTGCTGGAAAACCCAATCGTCGAGTAGCGCGTTGCCGGGCCCGGTATCGAAGGCGACCAGCGTTTCGTCTTCGCCGATCCATGTCAGGTTGGCGACGCCGCCAATATTGAGGACCGCGAGCGGCAGTGCCATGCCGGCGGCGAGAACCCTGTGGAATACCGGTGCCAGCGGTGCGCCTTCGCCACCGGCCGCCATATCGGCGCTGCGGAAATCACCGACCACGTCGATGCCGCAGGCCGCAGCAAGCCGAGCGCCGTCACCGATTTGCAAGGTTTTTGCGTGCGCCGGGTCGTGATGCACCGTGTGACCATGGAATCCGACCACCGCGACCTGGGCATAGGAAATTCCTGCCTTCTCCAGAACGGTGGCGACGGCTTTGGCGTTGAGATCGGTGAAGTCGCGCTCGACCGTACGCATCTCCGTATCCGGCGTCGTGCGGCCGAGAGTATCGCGCAGGCGGCGGGTGAAGGCATCGCTGTAGGGCTGTTCGTGGAAGGCGATGTGCTGGAAGCGGGATCGGCCATCGGTTTCGATCAGCGCGGCATCGATGCCGTCGGCGGAGGTTCCGCTCATCAGTCCTAGCGCAAGAACAGTCCCCGTCGTCATTGTTGCCGCCGGGGATGTATGGTAGTCGATGCGCGGCGGCGATATACCTCGCTCCATGCTTTTTCCGTGCCCGGAATACGATGACAGCCCAGCGCTCTGAATTCATGAAAACCATGCAGGAGCGCGGTTTTCTGCAGGATTGCACCGACAGCGAGGGGCTCGACGAACTCGTCGGTGGCAGCGGCGTGACCGGCTATATCGGCTTTGATGCGACCGCGGATTCCCTGCATGTGGGAAGCCTGATTCAGGTGATGATGCTTCGCCGGCTCCAGCAGACGGGCAACAAGCCGCTTGTGCTGATGGGCGGCGGTACGACCCGGGTCGGTGACCCTTCCGGCAGGGATACCCAGCGTCAATTGCTTACCTCGGAGAAAATCGCCGCCAACATCGCCGGCATCAGGCGCGTCTTCGAACGCTTCCTGACTTTCGGGGGCGGCCCGTCCGATGCGCTCATGGTCAACAACGCCGCCTGGCTTGACGAGCTGAAATACATCGATTTCCTGCGCGAGATTGGGAGTCATTTTTCGGTCAGCCGGATGCTCGCCCTGGAGGCGGTACGCTCTCGTCTCGATCGCCAGCAAGCGCTGTCCTTTCTCGAATTCAACTACCCGGTTCTCCAAGCTTACGATTTTCGCGAACTGTCCCGCCGCTACGATTGTCGCCTCCAGCTCGGTGGGTCAGACCAGTGGGGAAACATCGTGGCGGGAATAGATCTTGCCCATCGGCTCGACGGGGCCAGCCTGTATGGCCTGACCTCTCCGCTTTTGGCCACGGCCTCCGGCGCCAAGATGGGAAAGACGGCTGACGGCGCCGTCTGGCTCAACAGCGAGCGTACCAGCGCTTATGATTACTGGCAGTATTGGCGCAATGTCGACGACGCCGATGTTGGACGTTTTCTGCGGCTGTTCACCGAGATACCCCTCGACGAGATCGCCCGTCTTGAGCAACTTGACGGGGCGGAGATGAACGAGGCCAAAATCATTCTCGCTGATATGACGACTACGCTGTGTCATGGGGCGACAGCGGCGGAGAATGCGCGCCAGACGGCGCAGCAAACTTTCGTTGAGGGCGCGGCTGGCGAGGGCTTGCCGAAGATAGAAATTCCCCGCGCCAGGCTTTCCGAGGGCGTGCTGCTGTCCATTCTGCTCAGGGAAGCCGGCCTTGCAGACAGCAGTAGCGCGGCGCGACGGCTGATCAAGGGCGGCGGCGCCCGCATCAACAACGTTGCAGCCAGTGACGAGAATGCCGCGCTGTCGCTTGGCGATGTCAACGCAGACGGATTCATCAAGCTGTCTTCCGGACGCAAGCGTCACGTACTTCTCTGTGTCGTATGACGGCATAACGCCCGCATCAGGGCGTTGCGGCAGGGTGTTTTGGCGCGTCGTTCTGATGTTGCCGTCATTTCTCATTCGGATCTACTGGCGGAATTTCCGAAGAGCTTGGGCTCCCGGGGTTCAGTTCATCCACAGGCTGCACTTCCTTCCGCGCTTCTTTGGCCAGGCTTTTCAGGATGCCGGGGACGAGGACTGACAGCGGGTTGACGCGCGTATCGATATCGTCGAGCGGCCCTTTTGCGGTGTAGGTGAAGCCTATGATTCCCTCTTCATGGGCGAGCAAGTTGCCGATTATCGGCAGTTTCCCCAGGAGCCTGTTGATCGTGTAGGCCGGTAGGATCGTTCCGGTAAGCGAAAGCGTGTCGTCGTGAAAATCGATCCAGCCATCGGCGGTGAGACCCAGGGATTCGCCATAGGTGGTGGCGTCGGCCAATGCGAGCCTGTCCTGACCGTAGGTGAACTGGCCCTTGAGTATCTCGAAACCGAGGCCTTCCTTGAACAGGAGGTTGATCGGTCCGGTCAGGGATACCAGCTGTAGCAGACGTGCCAGCGCGGGAACGGTACGGAGCGTGTAGTCCTTGAGTTCAAACGTCCCCTGCCACGATTCGCTGGATTCTTTTCGGGCGCTGGTGATGGCGAGCACGCCGCCAATCATGTTTCGGCTGTGGTCGAGGGTTTTGAGCAGGGCGCCAAGGTTTGCCGAGCGAATCTCGGCGGTGCCGGCTTCGGGGCCGCTGGCAAGCTGGATCGAGAGCAGATTCTGTTTGTCCCGAAGCGCATCGACCTCCAGACGGCGCCATTGCGCGCCTCTCCCGTCTACGCCCTTTTCGCGAACGCCCTTGATCTGTAGCGCGGCCAGACCCTCCTCTGGTTTGATGCGGATATTCTTCGCTTCCAGATCCAGCGTGATCGAGGTGTTCTCGAGATCACTTCCGGCACCGTCTTCGTCTTCGGAACGCAATTTGAGATAGGTTTCAAGGTCCAGCGGATCGGCCTTGAGCGCGATTTTCCAGACACCGTTTGCGTCGCGCCCGATGTCGCCCATGAAGTGGGTTCCGGGCAGCGAAAACTCTTCGATCACGGCGCGCCACGCCCTTTCCCGTCCGGGTGCAAATTTGGAATCGAAACGAAGCAGCCCCTTGCTGCTGAACTCCCCGGCCTGTGCCGAAAAGTGGACCAGACTTGCGTCACTCGAACCGCTGGTTGAACCGGAAGAAAAATCGAAAACCAGTGCGCCGGGGGTGCGGGCCGGCTTGTGCCATCCCAGTTCCGGGATAGCAGCGGAAATGCCGTCCAGATCGATCCAAGTTACGGTTTTCGGCGGTGCATCGCCGCCATAAGCGAAGGTGATCTCGTATTTGCCCTCGCCGGATATGGCGCCGACATCGGGGAATCCGAAGTGACGGGGAAAGTGGGAATCGACGCTGCCGCGCATGAGGTAGTGGTTGCGCCCGCCCTCTATTGCGGGGTCAGGAGGGTCGCCCTTTCGGGAATCCCAGGCCAGATGGAAACGCGCCGTTCCGTCTGGCGTGCCATCCGATGTACTATCCGGTTTTTCATCGCTGATTTTCGCCTTGCCGGCGTAGATCATCTGGCGGGGTGTCAGATCTTTCGTTAGGGGGAAGCGGATATTCAGGTCAACAGTGGCATTGCCTGCCAGGTCAGGCCTCTCGGCGAAATCCCTGTTGAAAGCGGCTAGCGGCGGATCGGCAAGAATACCCAGCGCGGTGCGTAGCGGGGCTTGCAGAGTCAGGGAGATTTTTGCGGCGGACTCATCGTCAAACATCTCTGTCAGCGAGATCTTTCCGCCCATTAGGCGGATGTCCGAAGCGCGAGCATCCTTGATATCGAAATGCATACTGGATGCGTCGAAGACGGCCGTACCCCGCGCGTGCGTGACCGGCGGCATACCAGGGAAGTAATCCACTGCCAGATCCCGATAACAGAACCTGCCCTCGAGTTCTGATAGGGAAAGGTTGTCACCGCTGTGTGCAGGCACAACCAGGGTGGCGCGCAGATGCGCTTCCTCGACGATGCCGGCGCGCAAGCCGACGGCGACCCAATCCTTGGCATCAGGCACGAAGGTTCGGGGCCAGTAACGCCCGAGCTGTCCGGCCGGAACGTTCCATGCGTTGGCATTGATCGAGAGATCGCTGTCGCCATTCTGTCTGCTGGCGGTGATGGTGACTTTCACTACCGGATTGGTGGCGCCCCGGAGTTCTGGCTCGAAAGGATGGCCGCAAACCGGATCTGACTGCGATGATGCTGACTGTTGCGATACCGTCTCCTTGCTTTCGTTCTTGGTTTCGGTTGCAGCTGTTTCATCGCCGAGGCCGGCCAGGGTGAGGGTGAAGGTATCTTTCGAATCCGCGCGGTCGCCCACGACGCCGGCGAACGTCCCGGTGGCGGAGAGGCTGAAATCTGTACCGTCGGCGATGGCCGGGAATCGCTCGAGGACGCGTTCGACCTGTACGTGTTTCAGGTCACCTGAAAAGGCGAAATCGCCGTCAGTACGGGACTTGGCGGTGCCTTCGGCGATGCCGAAGGGAGTCCTGATCTCGAAGGTTGCGTCTTGGAGAGTCCCGTCGATCCCGGTGGCAAAGGAAATCCGGGAGGAATACGGAGCCGTTCTGACCTGCGGACCTCCGGGCAGATTGACGGCCATATGCCGGATATCTCCCTGCACACCGATAACGCCCTCGAAGGTGCCATCGGCAAACTTCTCGGCGCCGATAAGAGGCGCGGCATGGGGCACCGCGTAGGCCAGCAGACGTCGCCACGGCCCGGTGGGAAGGTTCTGGAGAGTGCCGCGAACCGCATAGGCGCTGTCGACGGCCCGGATTGTCGCTGCTCCGGAGACATTCCCAAGATCTGTCGACAGCGCGAAAGCGACCCGTTCCTGCCCGTCGCCGGGATTGGCGGAAGCCTGCAGGCGCAGTGCAACTTTTCCCCTTGCCTCGCGAGGCAGCCAAGCGGGCAGGGTGCCGGACAAGAAATTCTTGGGGATGGTTCGGTCAAACCGCAGCGTTGTTTCCAGGGTTTTCTGTGTTTTGCTGTAGAGTCCCTGAACCGAGACCGGAACCATGTTGCCGCCATGGACGATCGTCGCACTGCCGGTGGTGGCAAGCCCGTCTGTTTCCCGCGCCAGGGTGATCGTGGCTTCCGGGATATTCCATTCCTTGTCCCCGGACAGGATGGGGGTGATCCGGAGATCGACGATGTCCAGGTGATTGAGATGCGCGCCGGACCTCGCGGAATCAGCCAGCCACGCAGCGCCTGCCGGCATCTGGAAAAGCCAGCGGACCCATGCAGTGTTTTTTTCCGGTGTCGACCGGGATTTCCCGGCAGACGTGGAATCGATGACGGCGATTCGCGCGCCCCGGGCCGTCAGGGCGCTCAGGGTGGGAAAGATTTCGACGCTCGGCTGCCAGGAGAAGCCAAGCGTGAGTTCCGGGACTGTTGCCCGGAAACTGTAGGCGGGGTCTTCCAGGATCAGGTCACGGAACCTGATGACAATAGCGTTGCTGTCGCTGTCCAGAGCGAGTTCGGTCTTTGCAGCATGGAACTGCAATTGCGCTAGTTCCGGGCTGACCCAGTGGATTGGCTCGGAAAGGGATGGGTCGAACCCTATCGGCCCGGTCAACAGCCTCCAGTACAGAAAGCCCAGCAGAATGGTGGCTGCCACCAGCAAGCCCACCAGAATCCAGAGGGCAAAGGATGATACGGCTTTCAATATTACCACAGGGGGAGGGAAACCTCGGGATGGCAGTGTTCCATGATAGAATTAGGGGTGTTGAATGGCAAAGAATAGGGGTGTTGAATAACTAAAGAGAATGCCCCGGCCCGGCTTTCAATCCTGACTCCCGACCCTGGCTTCGGACGGAGATTCGCGCCAGGGCTGCAACAGGGAAGAAACGTGGCTGAACGGGTTTCAGAGGACAGCACTTCCGATCCGGGTTCCGGCAACGGCAGGGGAGGGGCCGGCGTGTTCGGAGGCATCTTCGCCTTCGATCCCGAAAACCTGCCGAAAGCGGCCAACCCGGGATACACGGAGATCTTCACCGAACGCTGGGCCGAGGGAACGAGCGGTGAGCGCAGCGAGGATGACCAAGCCTACACGGTGGCGTTTTCCCAGGATCCCGCCGGCCGCGCCCTGCTTGATGCCATCGTCGGTAACAGCCCGTTCCTTGCACGCTGCATCGAACGCGAGACGGGTTTTGCTTGCGCATTGTTCCGCGATGGCCCGGATGCCGCTTTCGAAAACCTGATCGGCGAGATGAACCGCATCTGCGGTTGTGAAACCGACAGGGAAAAACTCATGACCAATTTGCGGCGATTCCGGCTCCGCTCGGCTCTGACGGTCGCGACCGCCGACATCACGGGCGTGTGGGATATCTCCCTGGTTACGGAAGCCTTGAGCCGGTTTGCCGAGGAATCGATTGCGGTGGCGACCCGCCATGTTTTGCGGGAGCGTACCGGCGCTCCGGTCGACGCCGATACGCCGGAGGTGGGGTCGGGGTTTTTCGTCCTTGGTCTCGGCAAGCTCGGCGGGCGGGAACTCAACTATTCAAGCGATGTCGATCTGATCGTCATTTACGATCCGGCCGCCGCCGGCAACGATGACGAGGACGGCCTGCGCAGGGAGATGATCCAGGCGACACGGAACCTGGTGCACATTCTCGAGGAGCGGACACAGGATGGCTACGTTCATCGCGTTGATCTGCGACTGCGGCCGGATCCCGGAACCACGCCGGTTGCGATTTCGGGCAAGGCCGCGCTCATCTACTACGAGACGCTGGGGCAGAACTGGGAGCGGATGGCTCTGATCCGGGCGCGTCCGATAGCCGGCGACAAGGAGGCCGGTGAGGTTTTCATGCGGCAGTTGCGGTCCTTCATCTGGCGCCGGAATCTGGATTTCGAGATGATCGCCGACATTCATTCGGTGAAACGCCAGATCAATGCCCATCGTGGCGGCAAGGAGATCGCGATCCTTGGCCACAACATAAAGCTGGGCCGGGGCGGCATCCGTGAAATCGAATTTTTCGCCCAAACCCAGCAGTTGATCTGGGGCGGTCGCACGCCGTTGCTGCGTGTCCGGCAGGTCGTCGACGTGCTCGATGCCCTGCAGTACCACGACCGTATCGACGCCCGTACGGCGGAAGAGATGACGACGGCTTACCAGTTTTTGCGCGGCCTCGAGCATCGCCTGCAGATGATTGATGACGAGCAGACCCAGCAGCTTCCGAAAAGCGAGGAAAAACTCGACGCCATTGCTGTCTTCGCCGGTTTTGATTCCACCGAAAGTTTTTGCAGCGCCGTCATCAAGCATCTCTCGCTGGTCGAACAGCACTATGCGGAACTGTTTGAGGAGGAGCCGGATCTTGGCGGCGGAGCGTCGCTGGTGTTCACCGGCAATGAGGAGCATCCGGAGACGATAGAAACCCTGGCCGGAATGGGTTTTGAGGCTCCGGGCAGAGTGGTCGATATCGTCCGGGGATGGCATTACGGCCGCTATCCGGCGACACGCACGGACCGGTCGCGCCAGCTCATTACCGAGTTGACGCCGACCTTGCTGGCAGCGATGGCCAGGACCGCGCATCCGGACGGCGCTCTCCTTCGGCTGGACAGGTTCCTTCGCAACCTGTCCTCGGGCGTGCAGGTTTTCTCGTTGCTCAACGCCAATCCCGCCGTGCTGGAATTGCTGGCCCAGATTATGGGGGATTCGCCGGGTCTTGCTGAAACCCTGAGTGGCCGCCCGCAACTGCTCGACTACGTGTTGGCCGACGAGTTCGACAAGCCGATCGAGAATTTTGACGATCTGGCATGGGATCTCGATATGACGGTCGGCCAGGCCGAGGATATCGAGGAGGTTTTCGATGCCTGCAGGCGCTGGGTCAATGACCAGAACTTCCGGGTGGGAACCCAAATTTTGACCAACATCGTTGATGGACCCACGGCCGGCCCGATGCTGTCAGCGGTCGCAGAGACCGCAATCTGCTGCCTTGCCGGCAAGGTTGAAGAGGGATTTGTCGCGCAGCACGGGCGTATCGCTGGCGGCGCCATGGGTGCCGTCGCCTATGGCAAGCTCGGCAGCGGTGAACTGATGCCGGGTTCCGACATCGACATCGTCTTCGTCAACGATCACGACCGGATCAGCAAGGATTCTGACGGCGAAAATCCTCTTTCCCTGAGCCTCTATTTCACCCGACTGACGCAGCGCATCATCAGCGGCATAACCGCGCCCACGGCGGAGGGCGTACTCTACGATCTCGACATCCGGCTTCGCCCGCATGGCAAGAAGGGGGCGGTGGTCTCGCGCGTCGACGCTTTTTTCGACTACCAGGAATCCTCGGCATGGACATGGGAACACATGGCGCTGACCCGGGCCCGGGTCGTCATGGGCAGCGACGACATGCGCATCGCGCTCGAGACGGGTATCCGCAGAATACTGACCCGGTCCCGGGACAGCGAGGCGCTGCAGCAGGATACCGCCGAGATGCGGCAAAGGATCGCCCGGGAACATCCGGGAAAATCGATTTGGGACATCAAGCATCGAAGCGGCGGTTTGGTTGATATCGAGTTCATCGCCCAGTACCTCCAGTTGCGACACGCCCATGAAAATCCGGAGATCCTGGCTCCGGATACAGGCAGCGCACTCAGAAACCTGATCGATGCGGGCTTTGTCGCCTATGATCCGGGGCAGGAACTGCTCGCCGCGCTTCGGCTCTGGCAGCGTCTGCAGGCGATGATCCGCCTGGTTGATCTGGAAAGTGCCGGCAAGACTGATATCCCGCAGGGATCCCAGGCGCGGTTGATCGCCACCGCGGGCATTGCCGATGGGCAGGATCTCGCAGCGCACATGGAAGATGTCGCGGGAATGGTAGCCGGGATCTACGGCGAACTCGTCGGCGGACCGCCCCGGCTCGGGCCTGGAGATTGACTGCCGGAAGACGGGTGCCTAGTCGTGACTGTCGGCGATCTTGTCGGCCAGCGAGGCTTCGAGAAAGGTGTCGAGATCGCCGTCGAGAACACCCTTGGCGCTGCCGGCCTCGATCCCGGTCCTGAGATCCTTCACCATCTGGTAGGGATGCAGGACATAAGAGCGGATCTGACTTCCCCAGCCGATAGCCGCCTGGTCCCCGTGCGCATCTCGGGCTTCCTGTTCCCGGCGCATCAGCTCGGCCTCGTAGAGGCGGGCCTTCAGCATTTTCATCGCGGTAGCGCGATTCTTGTGTTGCGACCGGTCATTCTGGCACTGCACGACAATCCCGGTGGGGTTGTGGGTGATGCGAACCGCGCTGTCGGTCTTGTTGACGTGCTGACCGCCGGCACCCGAGGCCCTGTAAGTGTCGACGCGCAGATCCTTATCCTGGACCTCGACCTCGATACTATCGTCGACGACCGGATAGATGCTGATCGAGGCGAAGCTCGTGTGGCGCCGGGCGCTGGCGTCAAACGGGGAAATCCGTACCAGGCGGTGAACGCCCGTCTCCGTCTTCAGCCAGCCATAAGCCATATCTCCGGCAATGCGGATGGTGGCCGACTTGATGCCCGCCTCTTCGCCGCCGGACTCTTCGATCCACTCGACCTCGTAGTCGTGCTGTTGGGCCCAGCGAATATACATCCTGGACAGCATCTCGGCCCAATCCTGGGCCTCGGTGCCGCCGGTGCCAGCATGGACTTCCAGATAGCAGTCATTGCCGTCGGCTTCGCCCGAAAGCAGGCTTTCCAGCCGCTGTCGCTCGGTGTGTTGGCCCAGGGTCTCGAGTTGGCTTTCCAGCTCGGTGATGAGGTCGGGGTCGTCTTCGCTCTCTGCGAGCTCGATGAGCTCCGAGAGTTCGTCGAGATCGCGGGTGATGCAATCAGAGCTGTCGAGCCGGGATTCAAGGCGGTTGCGCTCCTGCATTACGGTACGGGCGCGTTCCGGGTCGCTCCAGAGATTGGGGTCTTCAGCCAGGCTGTTCAGTTCGTCCAGCCGCCGCCGCGCGGCATCGTAGTCAAAGATGCCTCCTCAGCAGTTCATGCGACTGCCTGATTTCGTCAATTCGATTCCGAGTCTCGGCGCGCATCGGACGGTTCCTTGGTCGATGGGGAGGGGTGAAGGTTGCGAGGATAGAGGGGGCGGGTGAGCGTTGCTGACTTAAGGGCTGTTCGCGCCGGATGCAAGCGTGTTCGCAGGCGTATCGCAGTCTTGTCAGTGTGCGGGATCTTGTTCAGTAAAGCCCGTCGCCCGGGCGCGACGATGGTTTTTCCTTTTCGTCCGTCTCCGTGGCGGCGGTGCTGTTCCAGTCCCGGATGACGGTCCGGGTGTCGTTGGCCGATGGTTCGGTGCCGATCCTGTAGGATTCGAGAATCACGTTCTTGTCTCCGGCAACTGCCGGCAGGCCGGTTTTCAGATTGATCTGCACGTGCCGAACACCGGGAGGGATCCGGAAGGGAATGGCCGGTGATCCCTTGAGAGCGCCGGCCATGAATTCCTTGAATACCGGTACTGCCACCCGCGTTGCGGCCTCACGCCGGCCGAGGGATGCCGGTGTGTCGAAACCGATATAAACGCCGGCGGCGAGATCCGGGGAGAAGCCGACAAACCAGGCATCCTGGGTTTTGTTGGTCGTGCCGGTTTTGCCCGCAAGGGGCCAGCGCAGTGTGGATATCCTGCGTCCGGTTCCGCGTTCGACGTTGCCTTCGAGCATGGACACGATTTGATAGGCGCTCACCGGGTCAGCGATCTGTTTCCGGGAATCGGGCAGGGCAGGCGGTTTCTGGTCCTGCCAGACGATGTCCCGGCATTGCACGCAGGCCCTCTTGTCGTGTCGCATGATTGTCTTGCCGTGCCGATCCTGGATGCGATCGATCAGGGCGGGGGTGATGCGCTTGCCGCCGTTCACCAGCATTGAATAAGCAGCCGTCATGCGCAGCAATGTCGTTTCCCCGGCACCCAGTGCCATCGACAGCTGGCGCGGCATATGCCCGGTTATGTCAAAGCGTTCGGCGTAGGCGGCGATTTTTTCCATGCCCAGAGTTTGGGCAAGCCTGACCGTCATCAGGTTGCGGGATTTTTCGATGCCGATGCGCATCGGACTCGGTCCGAAGAATTTCTGGGTGAAGTTCGAGGGCTTCCACTTGCCAAGGCCCGGTCCTTGGTCGATGACGATGGGGGCGTCGAGGATCACTGTCGATGGCGTGTAACCGTTGTCGAGCGCGGTGAGATAGACGAAAGGCTTGAACAGGGATCCTGGCTGCCGGTGCGCCTGTACGGCGCGGTTGAACTGGCTGCGGCGGTAATCGAAGCCGCCAACCATGGCCAATACCCGGCCGGTGTGAGGGTCCATGGCCACGAGTCCGCCCTCGACCACCGGAATCTGCCGTAGCCGGTAGCGATTCTCCCCGGACTTGCCGGCAGCTTCGACGAGCACCACGTGTCCCGGCTTGAGGATGGCGTCGACTCGCTTGAGATCGGTGCCTGAGTGCCCCCAGCCTTTGAAGGGGCGTGCCCAGAGAATTTCCTCCAGCGGAATGGTTCCGGAACTGCCGTTTGCGAAACCGACCCTGGCGGATTTCTCGCCGACCTCAAGAACCGTTGCGAGACGCCAACCGACGCTTCCCATTGGCTTGCGGATCGATGACAGCCGGCCAATCCAGTTCCCGTCGAGAGTTGTTTCGGCGACCGGACCGCGCCAGCCATAGCGCTGGTCATAGGCGATAAGACCGTTGCGTAGCACCTGCCGGGCGAGTTTCTGCAGTTTCGGGGATACCGTCGTGCGCACGGAGTACCCGCCCTCAAAGACATTCAGCTTGCCGAGTCTGCTCGAGAGTTCACGCCGCACCTGTTCGGCGAAATACTCTGCTTCGGCGAACTGAATGTCCCTTGGCGGCTTGATCACGAAAGGTTCGGCGAGGGCGGCTTCAGCTTCGCCGGCGCCGATGAACCCTTCTTTCAGCATGCGCCCGATGACCCAGTTGCGCCGGGCCATGGCAGCCGAACGCTGGCGCACCGGATGATAGTTGTTCGGTGCTTTCGGCAAGGCCGCGAGATACGCGGCTTCGGCGAGAGTCAGCTGGCCGAGGGATTTGTCGAAATAGTTGAGCGCGGCAGCGGCCACGCCGTGCGCTCCGTAACCGAGATAGATCTCGTTCAGATACAACTCGAGAATGGAATCCTTGGGAAAGGTGTTTTCTATGCGGAAGGCGAGGATCATTTCCTTTGTCTTGCGCGCGAATGTCAGATCGCCGCCGAGCAGGAAGTTCTTGGCGACTTGCTGGGTGATGGTCGAGGCGCCAACGAGTCTGCGATTGGTGTTGATATTGCGGATGTTGACGATGGTGGCCCGGATGATGGCGAAAAAATCGATCCCGGGATGGCTGTAGAAATTCTTGTCTTCGGCCGCAAGAAAAGCCTGGATGACATAGCGCGGCATGACTCTGACCGGCACGAAGATGCGCCGTTCGGTTGCGTGCTCGGCGATCAGCTGTCCGTTTCCAGCATGGACGCGGGTCACGGTCGGAGGCTGGTAGTTCGCCAGTTGCCTGTAATCGGGCAAATCGTGGCTGTGGGTCCAGAGCAGGGCGAACAGCCCGGTCGCCGCAAGGACGGTGACCGAGACCAGGCTGATAAGGCAATAGGCCGCCAGCGCGGAGAGTCGCGCAATCATTCTTCTACCCTGCCGTTGGGTGACTGACGCCGGGTCACATCCCGGGTCGCATCCCGGGCCGAACCCCAAGTCGAACCACCATCGCAACAAAATGTGGCGGTTTTATGGATTTTTGAAAGTTTTTGGCCGCTTCGGGCTGGGCGCTGTGGTATCCGGGCAGTCAGACTTGGTTCAGGCACTTCTCCAACCCGGCGAAATGCGTATCCAGCGCCTCGAGGATGCCGGTGGCGACATGGGCGAGATGGGCCGGTCTGTTGAGCAGGGCCTCGTCGGTTTTGTTCGAGAGAAAACCGAGCTCGAGCAGTACCGAGGGCACCTTCGGTGACTTCAGGACGGCGAAGCCCGCTTCCCGGCGGGTGCGGTTGACCAGCCTGATTCTCTTGCCAAGGCTGCGGATCAGCTTGGCGGCAAAACACCCCGCCTCGTTCTTTGCGTGGCGGTGGCCCATGTCGATGCGCGTGAAGTTTGCCTGGAGCTGGGTCGAGGCATCGATGCCCGCGATCAGGTCAGACCGGTTTTCCCGTTTGGCAAGCCGCGCAGCTTCCTTGTCGGAGGCGGTTTCGGACAGCATGTAGACCGAGGCGCCCCGGGTTGCGGGCCGGGGGGAGGAATCGGCGTGCAGGGAGAGAAACAGCTCCGCTTTGATCCGCTCTGCGCTTCTGTAGCGTTCGCGCAGCTGTCTGTAGCGATCGCTGCTGCGGGTCATGTGGACCTCGTAGCGGCCTGACGCCTCGAGTGTATGCTTGATCTGCCATGCGGCTTTCAGAGTGATGCGTTTTTCCCGCGTGCCGCCGCGACCCAGCGCGCCGGGATCGACGCCGCCATGTCCGGGATCGAGCATGATGACGCGCCGGAGCCTGGGCGTTCTTGCCTTTGGCAACGGGACTGCGGCGGTCGCGCCTGCAGCCGCGCCCGTCGTTCCGGCCGCACCGGTTTTGCCAGCTGTGTCAGCCGGAGTCTTCGATGCGGTGCGGGGCGTCGGCAGTGGCGGCGGCGGCGGTTTCCAATCTTCGGATGCGGACTGGCGTTTGTTTGCTGAGAAGGCCACCGCCGGCACAGGCTCAAGGTCGATAAAGATCCGCCAGCGTTCGTCACCGCCATCAGCCGGTCTGAGACGTCCATGGCGAACCAGGCGGACGGGGTGTTTGAGGTCGATGACGACCCGGCTGTTGCCGGGATGAAACAGCCCGAATCGGTATCCGCTGATCAAGCTCGGCAACGCCGCAGGCTCGGCATCCGGCGCTTTCCATGCGGTTTCCGTCAGATCGATCACGGCGCGCCAGGGTGTGGCGAGCAACAGTACCCGATAGGGGATGGGCTGGTTCGTTTCGAGGACGAACCGGGTGATGGCTCCGTGCAGACCGGTGCGCAGGGTGAGGATCGAGGGCGAAGACCCGGGCGGAAGTCCGGCTGAAGGCTTGAGTGAAGGTTTGGGTGAGGAGGCCGCCATTGCGGGCATAGAGCCGACGATGGTGAGCGCCAGCATCGACAGGACGACAAGACGGTGTGGTATCCGCAGCATGAGGGTGCATATATTTTGTGGTGGAAACCTACAAATACACCATATTTCGACACTCCCTCAAGCCCGCAATGGCCGGGGAATGAGCCGGAATCGGCTAAAGATACGGGTTTAGATACGGGCTTTTCAATAAATCTCTTTGCATTATCGGTGCCGAGGCCGTATATAACCTGCTAAGATCTACCGGCAGGGTTCCCCGACGCCTAGCACCTATAATTATGCAGGCCTCCGAAACCCAGTTCGAATTTCGTCGGCAAAATGCCGTGTGGCGGGGCTTTAAGACCGCTAGGAACCGAGCTTTAGACCGGCAATTATTTTGGATTAACAGCGCGTGATGATCGGGATTCAACCACTCTTCCAGGCGACAAGCCTTCAGATGGTTATAGATCCTGCACCAACGGGGCCTCAAGGCCCGTTGCTTTCGCCTTTTCCATCTTCACTGATCGAAGATACAGGGGTGCGGGATGTCCCGCCGCGCGCGCGCATCCGGCTCGCAAACCGTACCAGGTACGGCTTTGCGGTTTCCGGATGCATCATGGAGCGCAACAATGACACACAGAATGCTAATCGACGCCATGCACGACGAAGAAACACGAGTCGTCGTGATGGACGGGGATCGAATCACCGATTTTGATTCTGAAACTGCAGGGCTGAATTTTCTCAAAGGCAATATCTACCTTGCAGAGATTGTGAGGGTCGAGCCCTCGCTTCAGGCAGCTTTCGTCGAATACGGTGGCAAGCGCCACGGTTTCCTCCCCTTCAGCGAAATCCACCCGGATTACTTCCGCATACCGATCGAGGATCGCGAGAAAATTCTCGAGGAGATCCGGGCCAGCGAAAAGAATTCCGCAAACTCCGAGGGCGACGAGTCCGAGGATGATGCCGATGCCGATTCTGGCTATCGGGATGATGAAGACGATGACGGCGATGGAGATTCCGAAGTTGGCTATGACGACGACGAGGGCGATTCCGAGAGGGGTGAGGCGTTCGACTCCGCTTCCGAGGATGAGGACCCTGAATCCGAGTCTTTCTCGGTGTCTCTGCCGTCGCGGTTGCGATACCGCTACAAAATCCAGGAAGTAATCAAACGGCGCCAGGTGATGCTGGTGCAGGTCGGCAAGGAGGAGCGGGGGAGCAAGGGCGTTGCCCTGACCACTTACATTTCCCTCGCTGGACGCTACTGCGTCCTGATGCCGAACGAGACTCGTGGCGGGATCAGCCGCAAGATCACCGACCAGAGCGATCGCCGCCGCCTGAAGCAAGCGATCGAGGAGTTCGGCTTACCGGATGGCATGTCACTCATCCTGCGTACCGCCGGCGCCGGCCGCCCGAACAACGAGATCCGGCGGGATTATGACTATCTGATCAACCTCTGGAACGAGATCAGGACCAGCACCCTGGCCTCGAGCGCACCGGCGCTGATTCACGAGGAGGGAAATCTCGTGAAGAAGGCGATCCGAGATCTCTACACCAAGGACATGGACGAGATCCTCGTGCAGGGCGAAGACGCCTACAGGACGGCCAGGGACTTCATGAAGACGCTGCTCCCGAGTCATGCCGACAAGGTCCAGCACTATGAGGATGATGCGCTGCCGCTACTCCAGCAATACAAGGCGGAGGAGCAGCTACTGTCCGTGCACAGCCCGACTGTGCGGTTGCCCTCTGGCGGCTACATCGTCATTCACCAGACCGAGGCGCTGGTTGCCGTTGACGTGAACTCGGGCCGTGCGATGAGCGCCCGAAAGGTCGAGGACACGGCTTTCACGACCAATATCGAGGCGGTGGCTGAGATCGCCATCCAGCTTAGCCTGAGAGATCTCGGCGGGCTGGTCGTGATCGACTTCATCGACATGGATAACCCTCAGAACAACCGCGCTGTTGAGCGCAGGCTCAAGGAGGCTCTGCAGAACGACCGGGCCCGCATCCAGCTTGGACGAATCAGCAGCTTCGGTCTGCTTGAGATGTCTCGCCAGCGCTTGCGCCCGAGCCTGATGGAAACGACAGGGGTTCCGTGCCGTCACTGCAACGGGACCGGATATCTGCCGACTCCCGAATGGACGTCGTTGCAGGTTCTCAAGGCGATAGAGGAAGAAGGCATGCAGGGTGCGGCAAATACCCTGACAGTCTCGGCGGCGCCGGAGGTGGCTCTCTATTTGATGAACCGGAAACGCAGCGAGCTATCTGACATCGAGCAGCGGCATGACATTTTGGTCAACGTCGATATCACCCACGACAGTATCGAAAACGGATATTGCGTCATCGAGAGCGATGCCGATGGCGGCGGCAAGACACGAAGCCGAGAGCAGGATACGAACCGCGGAGAGAAGGGTCTTGCACGCCCTGGTGCAGCGGAACCGGTGCGTCGGAGCAGAGGCGGCGGACGCAGGCGGGGTTCCGGACGGGACTCCGGACGGGACTCCGGTCGCGATGGTCGGGATTCTGGACGCGATGGTGACTCGAGAGGGGGTTCGCGGGAATCGGAAGGTTCGCGCCAGAGGGAAGCCGGGGAAGACCGGCGTCGCTCCCGTGGCCGCGGCCGTGGCCGCGGAAGACGCCCCGAATCCGAGGGCGCAGGATCGCGATCCGGGTATGATGGCGGCGGAAGGCGTCGCCGGGGGCGCGGGTCGGACTCTTCCCAGGCTGCTGGAGGCGGATCCGGCCGGCGGCGGGGCGGTGGTGGCAACAGCAACAGCAACAGCAACAGGAGAGGGAATGCGGCCCGTGCCGACGGTAAGGGGAAGACGCAGGGGCGGAAAAGCTGGTTGCGGTGGCTGGGCTTCTGATTATGAAAATAACCTCCGACGCAAAGCGGGTGTAGTTTTCACCCGGCGCCGGATCAAATAACAAAGCACTGCTTCTTTTGCCGCGCATCTGGTTTGGGGTCGGTTTTTTTGAGGGCAATTTGAAATTCGGTCTGAGACCCGGCCTGAAGCCCGGTTCGGGAATTGTTTGGGTTTGAATATGAACGTGATTGACCCGGACGCGATTGCTTCTTCCCGTGGCTTCGATGTCATGCTGTTTCGGATGAGTCTCGGCCTCCTGCAGCCGCTGCTCAAGGAAGGGCGTCTGCGGGTTCATTACAAGGACAGCCACGTCACTCTCGGCAAGGGATCCGAGCCGGTCCTTGAAGCCCGCTTTACCTCGCTGCAAGCCCTCTTTCGGATCATAACCGACTCTGATCTCGCGGTCGGGGAGACCTATGTCGAAGGCGGCTGGGACGCCGACGCCGAGCGGCTCGCGGATATTCTCGATCTTCTGCTGATAAACCAGCAATGGCTCCAGAATCATTTCCCTCTGCGCGCTCTTGTCGCAATCCGCAAGAGGCTTGAGCATTTGCGGCCCAATACGGTTGCCCGCAGCAGCCGCAATGCGGCCCATCACTACGACATCGGCAATGATCTCTATGCTCGATTCCTTGATGCGGACATGGTGTATTCCTGCGGTTTCTTTACGCCCGAGGCACAGAGTCTGGAGGCCGCCCAGCGCAACAAGCTCGATACCTCCCTGGAGCGCCTTGGCGTGTCGGCCGGCCATGAGGTTCTCGATATCGGCTGTGGATGGGGTGCGATGACCCGTGCGATCGCCCGCCGCCAGGCGAAAGCGACCGGTATCACGCTGTCCCGTCAGCAATACAGTCTCGCCTGCGAGAATCTTCCCGAGGAATTTTCAGGCGAAATTGAATACAAGCTGCAGGATTACCGGGACCATGCCGCAGAAAATGCTGGGCGTTACGACCGCATCATTTCGGTTGGCATGTTCGAGCATGTCGGCGAGGCCAATTTCCAGCGCTATTTCGAGGCCGTCAGGGATCTACTCAAGCCGGGTGGACGCGCCCTGATCCACAGCATCATCAAGCATTCGCGCGACACAACGAATGCCTGGATCAGCAAGTACATATTCCCGGGCGGTTTCATCCCTCGTGTCGAGGACATAGCGTCAGCGGCGCAACAGGCAGGTCTCAAACTGGTCCGGACTCCCTATATTCACGAGGGCGAGCAGTATGCCGAGACGCTTCGGCACTGGTTCCAGCGCTTCAATGAAGCGTGGCCGGAGCTCGATCATGACAAGTATGACGACCGCTTTCGGCGGATATGGAATTTTTATCTGTCGGGGTCGCAGGCTTCGTTCCGCAAGCTGGGTAACCAGGTTGCGCAACTGCCTCTCGAAAAATAGTTTACCGATACTTCCGATAACCTTCCGATGAGAAATGGCGCAACCTGATAGCCGTGGCGGGAAACACCGTCACCCCAGGCGACGATGTTCCGTTTTCCGGAGATCGCGACATTCGCCTGTAATGGCACGCCGAGCCTTTTCCGCACTCGTTTTCGCTGTCCTTTTCACCGTCGCCTCCGGCATGGATGCCCGGGCCCAAAGAACGATTCGCGATGCCGAGATCGAAGCCACGCTGCAAAGCTACGCCGTTCCACTTTTCAAGGCTGCGGGCCTGAATCCGAAAAATGTGCGGATTCACATCGTTCAGAATCCCGTCATCAACGCCTATGTGACAGGAGGGCAGCAGGTGTTCCTGAATACGGGACTCCTGATCGCTGCGGACAATCCGGGGCAGATCATCGGCGTGATCGCGCACGAAATCGGTCACATCCGCGGCGGGCATCTCTCCCGCCTGAAAAAAGGCTTTGATGCTGCCAATAAAACCACGCTGTTGACGTTGCTTCTCGGCGGGGCGGTGGCGGCGGCCAGCGGTAGCCTCGATCCCCTGGTGGCGGGCACTGTGGCCGGAAGCTCGATCGGTCAAAGAACCCTTTTGGCCTATACAAGAGGTATGGAAAATGCGGCTGACCAGTCCGGGCTCGAGCTGCTCGACCGGACCAGGCAGTCGGCGCACGGCATGCTGGAGTTTCTGATCCTGCTCCAGAAGAAAGAAAACCTGATATCCGCCGCCAGCACGGACTATGCGCGCTCGCACCCCCTGACATCTTTGCGGATCGAGGGGGTGCGCCATCACATCGAGAATTCCCGGTTTTCCGATGTTCCACCCTCGCCGGAAGCCGTGGTGGGATTCATGAGAATGCGAGGCAAGCTTAAGGGTTTTCTGAACACTCCCGATGACACGTTGCAGGAATACTCGGCGGACAGCCCGGACATAGAGGCCCGCTACGCTCGGGCGCTCGCCTTTGCGGGTAAGCAGGACATTGAATCTGCAGAGAAGGTTCTTGCAGGTCTTCTCGAGGAGGCGCCCAAAGATGCTTATCTGCACGAGTTGCGCGGAGATATCCTGGCTCGCGGCGGACGGATCGATAGCGCCATCACCGCCTATGAACGGGCGGTTGCCCTGGCTCCGAACGCTATTCTCATACGCCTGAGCCTGGCCAAGCTCCTGCTCGACAAGGACAACCGGAAGGCGACGGAACAGGCACGCAGGAATGTTCGCGTCGTGCTTCTGCATGAACGAGAGATCCCGTCGATCTGGCGCTGGCTGGCAACTGCCGAGGGGCGGCTTGGTTGCAGAGGCGCAGCCTCGCTCGCGCTTGCCGAGGAGGCGTATCTGGTCGGCAACGCTCCTGTGGCCCTGCGGCATGCGGCCGCGGCGATGCGAGCGATAGCGGAAGGCAGCCCGGGATGGCTTCGGGCCGAGGACATCACTAACGCAATCAAAGGGTCCGAAAACAAGGAGCCGGAAAGAAGCGGAAGTGAAGATGCGCAGAGCTCCGATACCTCGCAGCCAATTGACGAAGCCGGGGTATGCTCAAGCACGTAGCCCATGAGGCTCGAAATTCCGAAGCCGGCAGATCCATGAAATCATAGTGGTTCCGTCCCGCGGCTGAGAATGCTCAGGTAATTGTTATACATGAACATCCGGCCGCGCTGCTTTCCAGTGACTTCCCGCACGACCCCGAGGTCTTCTAGGTGCCGGATCGACTTCGCGATCGTCGGAGGCGAGATGCCCAACTTTTGAGATGCATCCGGGATTCCGACGAGCGGCTTCTGTTGAAGGAGTTGATGGACACGAAGCGCTGATGCTGCCGGACGACCCAAGCTCTCGATCTTATGCCGATCAGCTTCGAACAAGCCCAGAATCTCGCGGGCGGCTTCGGCTGCCTGTAGCGACGTTTCGGTGATGCCGTCCAAAAAGAACTCCAGCCAGATTTCCCAGTCGCCGCGCTCCCGGACCTGCTGAAGGAGGTCGTAGTACTGTTGGCGGTGGGTCTTGAAATAGAGGCTGAGGTAAAGGATCGGCTCTCTCAGGCTTCCCTGCGTGCAGAGCAGGAAGGCGATCAGGAGCCGCCCCAACCGTCCATTGCCGTCGAGGAACGGGTGGATCGTCTCGAACTGGACATGCACGAGGCCGGCCTTGATCAGGGCCGGAATTTCGGGCGTGTCGGCGTGGATGAACGCCTCGAGGTCTGACATGAGATCGAGGATCTGTTCGGAAGGCGGCGGCACGAACAACGCGTTTCCGGGGCGCGTGCCGCCGATCCAGTTCTGTGAGCGTCGGAACTCGCCAGGGTGTTTGGTGTTCCCTCGGCCTTTCGACAAGAGGATGTCGTGGATCTCGCGGATGAGCCGGAGCGAGACCGGAAAGCCCTCCCGGATCCGGGTAAGGCCGTGGTTCATGGCGGCAACGTAGTTGGATACCTCCTGCACGTCATCGAGCGGCACACCGGGCGCCTTCTCGCTTTCGAAGAGCAGGAAGTCGGAGAGCGATGATTGTGTACCCTCGATTTGCGACGAGAGCACCGCCTCTTTTCGAACGTACATGTAGAGTAACAGAGGGGTGTCGGGGAGGATTGAGATGACGCCGTCGAGCCGCCCAAGCGCGCGGTTCGCGCTCTCGAGTCGCCGATAGAGCCCGTCCATCTGCACAGCTGGGATCGGCGGCAAGCGTGGGGGAACGAACGCTTCCGCCTTTTCGCCGGCCGTTGAGATAGTCACCTTCTGCCCGAGCCGCGAGGGCACCTGTTCTGCCGCCATGGTTGAGAAAGGGTCCTTTTCTTGGCATTCCGACAACGAAAGGATAACCTTAAATTCTTTCTTTGTCTCGAGCCTAATGAAAGGTTCCGTCGAAGCAGCTCGCGGCAAAGGCGACCATATCACCGTTCGCCGGGGCAACAAAAAACAGCCATGCCCGTTCACGGCAACCGGAAGGAACTGGGGACCGGGCTGGTTGCCAAAATCAAAAAGGACCTCGGCATCTCCTGATGCCGGGGCACATCGAAAGGATACGCCATGTTACAATACCTGCTTGACGTTCAGCCCGATGGTGACGGTTTTCTGGTGACCTCCCCTGATTTGCCCGAGGTCACCACGGATGCCGACACCTTGGAAGATGTTCCATTTCGCGCAGCGGACGCAATCGAGGAGGCGCTCGCCAGCCGTCTCGAGGACTTTGAGCCGATCCCGCGCCCCTCTGGCGAGAATGGTCTGTTGTGCCTTCCTATCCCTTCCCTGATCGCGCTCAAGGTTGCCTTGAAATGGAAGATCGAGGAACAAGGCACCAACCGAGCCGAGCTGGCCCGCCTACTGGGCTGGAATCGCAACTCGGTAGATCGCTTGTTTCAGCCCCGGCACGGCACAAAGATCGATCAGTTCGACGCTGCGTTCCGCGCGATTGGTGTGATGCCGGTGTTCAACATTCGAGAGATTCCGACTTTCGTTAAGCCTCGCGCTTAGTCTTTGCCCAAGTCGTGTCGCATCCGATCGAGAGCGTCTTCGCCACGGTCCGAAACCGCACCCGAAAAACCAGGGGGTTGTCTGAACCGAAAGACCGCGCTGGCAATGGTCTTCAGGCTGATGATGTCAGCGAAAAAGAAATGGCGGAAGATATCCGGGCCAAACCGTCTGCCCGAGGTCATTCAGGGGGTTGAGCTCAAAGACGGCATCAAGCAAATTCAAATCGCCGCCTGAAAACAGCCGTCACCAACTTTTGAGGATATCTCATTGTACCGACCGTGAGAGGTGGTTTCGGTGTGGCACCGGACCACTCCGACCGGTCATCTGTCCTCAATGCACGCAACTGCCGTCCGTTGCGCGTCCAAGCGAAGAGCGGCATAGTGCGAAACATGGAAACATTGGCGGAAACACCCCGGCCCGACGGTATCGAAGCCGGAAGAACGGTTGTCGCCATGTCCGGGGGCGTTGATTCCTCCGTTGTTGCTGCGTTGCTGGCGGAAGCCGGCCATGACGTGGTCGGGGTCACCCTGCAACTCTATGATCACGGTGCGGCAGTTGGGCGCAAGGGTGCATGCTGTGCCGGGCAGGATATTCATGACGCCCGCAATGTCGCCGACCATCTCGGTATCCCCCATTACGTTCTGGATTACGAGACCCGTTTTCGAGAAAGCGTGATCGACGATTTTGCCGACAGTTACCTCAGGGGCGAGACGCCGGTTCCCTGCATCCGTTGCAATCAGACAGTCAAGTTCAGCGACCTCATGGACATGGCCCGCAAGCTTGGCGCTGCGGCACTGGCGACGGGGCACTATGCGCGCCGTGTCGATGGGCCCGGGGGGGCGGAACTCTGGCGTGCAGCCGATGAGACGAAGGACCAGAGCTACTTCCTGTTCGCCACTACGGATGCACAGCTCGACCTGCTGCGCTTTCCCCTGGGTGAGCAGTGCAAGGAAGAAACCCGGAATCTTGCACAGCGCTTCAGCCTGCCGGTGGCGGACAAGCCGGACAGCCAGGACATCTGCTTTGTTCCCAACGGTTCCTATGCGTCGGTCATCGAGAAACTGCGGCCGGAGGCAACGGAACCCGGCGTCGTCGTCCATCTCGACGGGCAGCGGATTGGAAGCCATCGGGGAATCCACGCTTTCACGATCGGCCAACGTCGCGGAATCGATGCCGGCGGACATACGGAGCCGCTCTATGTTGTCAACCTGGATGCCGCCCGGCGTGAGGTCACGGTTGGGCCAAAAGAAGCGCTGGCTGTATCCCGGATAACACTGGGCGAAACCAACTGGATTGGCTGGAAGGCCGGTGAAAGTAGCGGAGAGCGTTCCTGTCAGGTTCGTTTTCGCTCGGCGATGAGGCCCATCGAGGCCACACTTCAGATGGCAGAGGATAGGGCGAAAACCAAAATCGTGTTTTCGGAGCCGCAATACGGGGTCGCGCCGGGGCAGGCCTGTGTTGTCTATGACAGCGACAGGGTGCTTGGTGGCGGTTGGATTACCAGCCGGGAAACGGTCTGGGACGCGACCGGGGATGCAGCCCGGGATGGCGCCCGGGATGGTGCCGGGATGGATTCTGGCGCAGCCGAACTGGAAACCGGGGCATAAACGACAAGATTGTTTCCCGTGCGCTGCCTCGGGAGTGAGGCTGGCGACTCTTAGGACGAACCCAGAATCAGGGGAGAGAAGTGATGGCGACGGAAACCGTCAACCCATGCGGAATATTTAATCCGGAGAACGGTGACCTCGCGCCACGGTTCGGTTTGCGGGCGGGCATGACTGTTGGGTTGTTCTCAAATATGAAAAACAATGCCGATTTGTTCCTCGACAACGTTAGCGAATTGTTGTCAGAATGCGTCGAAGGTCTGGAATTCGTGCGTTTTCGCAAGGAAGCGAGCGAGCCGGCGCCGTTTAAAGAGAATGACCCGTTCCTCGAAAACAGCGAGTTTGTTGTCGCCTGTTTTGCCGATTGAGGGTCCTGCACGTCGTGGTGTATCCATGACTCAGTCAGGATGGAACGACAGGGAATTCCGGTGGCAGTCGTCTGCACCGACGAGTTCTACGCTCTTGCGAAGACAGAGGCTGAAAGCCTCGGCGCCTCGGGTCAGCCGCTTGCGGTGGTTCCGCACCCGGTTGCCAAGCTGACGCCTGACGGCGTTGCCAAGATCGCAGGCGACGTCGTTGATGAAATCGTCCGGATCGGCACCGAGGATGCGGCGTCGCTACAGCGGGAATTCAAGCAAAAACAGCCGCCTTCGCGCGGCCGGTTGCGTTATCGCTCGATGTTCGAGGGCAACTTCAACGCTCCCGGCGCCGAAGATCTTCTGCGTGTGCCCGATGACTGGGATGCCGCCAACAAGCTTTTCTACCGGCGCGGCTGGACCGACGGCCTGCCGATTGTTCTTCCGGAACCGGCGCGCGTCGAAGCGATTCTTGATGGAAGGAATCCGGATACGTCCCTTGGGCTGATCGCGCCGCGCTTTGGCCGGGCCACGCTGGGTAAGGTTGCGGCAAACGCGGTGATGGCGGGGTGCGAGTCCGAACATTTGCCGCTTCTCGAAGCCGTTGTCAGGGGGCTGACGGCGGAGCGACTGAATCTCAAGGCACTCCAGGCAACCACACATCCCTGCACGGTGGGGATCATGGTGAACGGGCCGGTGGCTGAGGCACTCGACGTCAACGCTTCCAGCAACGCTTTTGGGCAGGGCGCGATGGCGAACGCGGTGATCGGCCGGGCCCTGCGGCTGATCCTCACCAACATCGGCGGAGCAGCGCCGGGTGTGCTGGATCGTTCGACGGCGGGCACGCCGGCCAAATACGCCTTCTGCTTTGCAGAAAACGAGGAGGCGAGTCCGTGGGATCCGTTCCATGTGGCCGAGCGTGGAATGCCGGCTGGCAGCAGCGCGGTGACGCTCTGCGGCGTGGAAGGCCCCCACAACGTCAACGATCACTACGGCATCACGGCCGAGGAGGTGCTACTCACGATCGCCGGTGTCATGGCGACGCCGGGCGTCAACAATTCCTATCTCGACGGTGAGATGATCGTTGCGATGGGGCCGGAGCACGCCGAGATCTGCGCACGCGAAAATCTGAGCCGGGACGATGTGAAAGCGTTCCTCATTGAGCACGCAATTATCCCGGCCTGGCACATCAATCGGGCCCAGATGGCGGTCTATGAAGATCGGGTGCCGGAAAAACTGATCAATGGCGGCAAGGACGGTATGCGAGTACTGAGCAAGTCGGAGCAGATCATGCTCGCCGTCGTTGGCGGTGCCGGTCGCCATTCCCAGGTTATTCCGTCCTTCGGCAGCACGCTTTCGGTGACCGAACCGATTGATACCGGAACGTGACGCCCGACAGGGTCAGAACGCCTAACGCAAGGAGAACGTTGCCATGGCATCCAAGATCGAAGCCGGGAAGAAAGCTCCGGATTTCACGCTTCCCAGCGACGGCGGGGAGTCCTTCGCCCTATCTTCGCTACAGGGCAAGAGCAATGTGGTCGTTTATTTCTATCCCAAGGACGACACACCGGGATGCACCACCGAGGCGCAGGGATTCCGCGATGCGATCAAGAAATTCGAGAAGGCCGGAACCAAAATTGTCGGCATCTCCCGCGACAGCGTAAAGCGCCACGACAACTTCAAGGCCAAATACGATCTTCCCTTTACCCTTGTCTCGGACGAAGAGGGGGAGGTGTGCGTTGCCTATGATGTGTGGAAGGAAAAGAAAAACTACGGCCGCACCTATATGGGCATCGAGCGCTCGACCTTCCTCATCGACAAGAAGGGTGTGGTACAGCGCGTGTGGAACAAGGTGCGCGTCAAGGGTCATGTCGACGCGGTTCTAGAGGCCGCCCAAGGTCTTTGAAGATCCGTCGGTTTCTGGCGCAAACGCAAGGCAGAGATTTCGCACAGCTTGACAGGAAAAGGGCTCCGGGCCATACCGATGCCGCCGCCAGGCATGGCGCATGAAAGTGTGGCGGAGTAGCTCAGTTGGTTAGAGCAGCGGAATCATAATCCGCGTGTCGGGGGTTCGAGTCCCTCCTCCGCTACCATAATATGTATTGGGTCTTGCCTAGCAGAGCATAGCCAAGAAAGGCATAAGGCTCTGTATAGCAATGAAAAACAGATACTCAAAGAGTTCGAAACTTTCAGAAGCCCAAATTCGGGCCGTCGTGGAGTGCTTCGCCGCCGACCTCACGGCGCTCCAGGCCGCCCAAATCTGTGGCGTAAACCGCAACACGGTGAACCGGATCTGTCGCGGCTTGAGGGAGCGTATCTTCTTAGCCTGCGAGGCTCAGCGCCCTTCTTCGGCGCCAGACGCGTGAAGGGAAAGCGGGGGCGGGGTGCGTACGGCAAGACTGTTGTCTTCGGCATCTTCGAACGCGACGGGCAGGTCTACACGGAGATCGTTTCGGATTGCTCAAAGTCCACGCTACAAGGGATTATTCGAGGTCGGGTTGACCCGAGTACGGTCGTCAACTCAGACGGATGGCGGGGATACAACGGCCTCGTTGACCTGGGCTACGGCCACTACCGTGTGGATCATTCCAAGGATGAGTTCGCCAGAGGAACGGTCCATATCAACGGGATCGAAGAGTTCTGGGGCATGGCCTTCTTACTTTTGTTCGTGGGGCTCAAGCTTGGCCCATTCGAATGTGACGCCAGTGCCGGGCTCGTCCGGTGCGATCGCGAGATGATCGCGCACCACCAGCGGGCGCGTGGTGTATTCATCGATCGGAAAACTGTGCACTTCAAGCCAGCCAGCGTTTTCCTGCCCGGCCATCAGGCTAACGTGCAGCTCCTGCATGCCATGACTGCAAACGGGCAGGCCCTGCTTGCGCGATAGCTCCGCGACCTGCAGCCAGCCAGTGACGCCGCCGCAGTTCGACGCATCGGGCTGAATGTACGATAAAGCCGACTGCTCGAAGGCAAACTCGAATTCGTGGATCGTGTGCAAATTCTCACCCATCGCCAGTGGCACACCGGTCGCCTTGGCGATTGCGGCATAACCTGGATAGTTATCGGGGATCGTCGGCTCCTCGAACCAGGTGATGTCTGATGCCTTAAAGGCGTTGGCTGCTTCAATTGATTGCTCAACGCTCAGAGCGTAGTTGGCGTCGACCATGAAGGCCATATCAGGACCGATCAGATCGCGCACGGCACGAACGCGCTCGACATCTTCGGCGAGCTTCTCGCGCCCGACCTTGATCTTGACGGCGTTGAATCCTCTGTCTAGGTAGCCCTGGATGTTGGCGAGCAGCTTTTCAAGCGGGAAATTGAGATCAATTCCGCCGCAGTAGGCCTTGGTTGAGCTACCAGCGCCACCGGTCATTTGCGCAAGCGACCGTCCGCTCGACTTGCCGCGAATATCCCAAAGCGCCGTATCCAGTGCTGAGATCGCAAACGAGGCAACACCGCCCCGCCCGACGTAGTGCACGTGCCATTGCATCTCTTCGTAAAGAGTTTCGATGTCGGCACAGCCCTGGCCAACGAGCATCGGTGCAAGATCATGCTCGATCATCGCCTTGATGGCGTGGCCGCCCTTGCCGCCGGTGTACGTGTAGCCCGTACCTTCGATGCCGTCGGTTGTTCGCACAGTTGCCGTCACCAACTCAAAATGCGTGTGGTCGCCATGCTTGGCGTCTGAGAGCACTTCCTTGAGCGGCACCTGGAAGAGCCGCGCTTCGATATTGCTAATTTCTGTCATTTGCTGCCCGGCTGGCGACGGCCACCCGTCCTTTTCATGCACAATAGGGGTTGTCGGACACCCACCGGTGTTGCGCGATGTGCGGGCTGGCGGACAGACGGAGGCGGGTCTCCTGCCACATCTCCTTCCACACGCGCCAATCAAGCAGCTCCGCTCCAGCATTTGAACGGGAGCGGGCGACGAACTCGGGAAATTGGCTGCGGCCTGTCGGCTGTCCGGTTACGTTGTAGCGAAGGTCAAAGGACCATCGATATCCGTCGCTCTTGTTGGACAACGAGCAATGTGGCGTGAGTGGACTGAATATCACGGCGCCGCCAGCCTCGACTGGGACCGGAACCGCCTTCTCTCTCGGAACGTAGTCGGAGACAAGACCGACCTGCGTCTGCGTGGTCAAGTCCATAATCTGCTGTAAAATCCCGAGGTTTGATTTTGAGCCGGCCATCTCGGCTGTGCTCTGTAGGTTTGGCGACAACACAAACGTCAAACTATGGAGGTACCGAGATGACCGATTACGAGATTAAGACACCCGAGCCGTTGCTGTCGAGCCTGATGAGAGAAAGCAGTGGTTTTGCGCAACTTTTGGAGGCTGTTTTGAACCAGATTGTCGCCGGATTCTCATCCAGATTGTCGCGCTACACCAGGTGCTTGAAGCGCAGGCGACGGAACAGATCGGGGCCGAGCGCTATGAACGCAACGAAGAGCGAGGAGGGTATAGAAACGGTATGCGGGCCCGAACGCTCTACACTCGTGTTGGCCCTGTCAGGCTGCGCGTGCCGCAGTTTCGGGACGGGTCGTTTTCAACGGAGATATTCGGTCGCTACCAGCGTTCCGGACAGGCCTTTGTTCTGGCGCTGATGGAGATGGTGCTGAACGGCGTTTCTACCCGCAAGGTCACAAAAGTCACCGAAGAACTATGCGGGGCGCATTTTTCAAAATCGACAGTCAGCCGGTTATGCTCCGCGCCGGATGCCCGTGTCCGCGCTTTTAATGAACGCCCGCCGGGGTCGTTCCCGTTCCTCATCATTGATGCGATGTACTGCAAGTCCCGCACGGAATACGACGGTGTGGTTTCCACGGTGTGGTTTCCAGGGCGGCCCTGATGATCTCTGCGGTCAATGCCGAGGGAAACAGGGAGATCCTTGGGGTTCGCATAGGTGACAGCGAAAGCGACAGCTTCTGGCGGGAGACCTTTGAATGGCTCAAGGACCGTGGAATTAAAGATGTCGCTTTTGTCACCTCTGATGATCACAGAGGCATGGTCAAGGCTCTCAGCCGATCTTTCCGGGGCGCCATGTGGCAACGCTGCCAGGTCCATTTCATGCGTAACGTTCTGTCCTTCACGCCGGCACGCCACAAGGCGGCCATGGCGGACGGCCTCAAGCGCATCTTTGCCTGTGAGGATATCGCCGGGGCACACGCCAAAGCAGCTGACCTCGCGGAACAGATGGATAAACGAGCGGATCGTGCCCTCGAATGCCTGGAGAACGGCCTTGAAGATGCTCTGGCCGTCTACGCATTGCCCGCAAAATATCGGCGGCGCTTGAAATCAACAAATATGCAGGAACGACTTATTCAGGAGGTTTGGCGCAGAGAGCGTGTCATCAGGGTATTCCCAAACGAAGAAGCTATGCTCCGTTTGATCGATGCGCTCCTTGCCGAATTCCACGAAGACTGGCAAAGCCGAAAGTACCTCGACATGGCAGACTTCCACGAATGGAACGCCCGGAGACAGGCCCGGGAAAAAGAGGAAAACGTGGTCTCAATCTGAAAAATACGCCAAGCCTGCAAACTCAATTTACAGCAGATTATGGACTTGACCCGCATGCACGCTGATTGGCACCGACTCAATAGCAGGAGATAAGGCGATGACTGTCAGAATCGAAAAATCAGGTCCCGTGTGGACAGTGATTCATTCCAGGCCCGAGGCGCGGAACGCAATGGATCCGGAATCCGCCGATGCGTTGCAGGAGGCGTTCCTCGCATTCAACCGCGACGACGACGCTTCGGTTGCGGTCTTCTGGGGCGAGGGCGGCGCTTTCTGTGCCGGCTGGGATCTCACCCTTGCCGCCGAACTGGGAAGGAACAACCCGCTGCCCGAATTAGATTTTTCCGAGGACAGCGGCGATCCGCCGCGCGGGCCGATGGGGCCGAGCCGCCTGCAGCTCGACAAGCCGGTGATTGCCGCGGTGGCGGGTCCGGCGGTGGCCGGCGGCATGGAGCTCGCTCTCTGGTGCGATTTTCGCGTGATGGAAGAGAATGCCTATCTTGGCGTCTATTGTCGCCGCTGGGGCATTCCGCTGATCGACGGCGGGACGGTTCGCTTGCCGCGGTTGGTCGGCGAGGGCAGGGCGCTGGAGTTGATCCTGACTGGCCGCCAAATCATGGCCGAAGAATGCGCGCGGATTGGTCTCTGCGAATATATCGTCGAGGATGGCGGTTCGCGCGAAAAAGCGGAGGCTCTGGCTCAGGATATCGCCCGTTTTCCCCAGAGCTGCGTGCGCGCCGATCGCCGATCAGCGTTTGCTCAGCACGGTCTTCCGGTGCGCGGGGCGCTGTTGCAGGAATGGCGAAACGGACGCCCGGAACTCGCTGCGGGCGGGCTGGACGGTGCCGCACGGTTTGCCGGCGGCAAGGGCCGCCACGGCAATTTCGGCGACATCTGAATTTCAGCGATATTTGGACCTCAGGACGCCCGGATCCGTGTCGGTCTGACCTGGAAAAGCCTTGTGGCGACAAGGCCGTGCAGGCTCTGGGTGCCTTTGTATAAATCACAGGGGGGCTATAACATGCGAGGCAATTGACACGCGAGCCGTTGCACAGGTGGGGAAGAACCCGCGTGCAATGCGATAGCACCCGCCGGGCAGACTGTCCTTCTGGATACCGGCTTTATATGGGTTGCAACGATAATTTGGGGGAGGGAGATACCCATGCAATCGAGATTCACTACATTGCTTGCCGCCTTCGCGGTGGTTGCGGCGCTGGGCGCCGGACCGGCCCTGGCGGGGAAATCGAACGACACCCTGGTGTGGGCAACCGACCGAGAGGCCGACGTTGCCCTGCCTTACTACAACAACATTCGTGAGCTGGTCATCATCGCGCATGCGGTGTGGGACACCCTGGTTGACCGGGACACCAAGACCTTCCGCTACGGGCCGTCGCTGGCGACGAGCTGGAAATGGGTGGATAACACCACGATCGACTTCACGCTCCGCAAGGGCGTTATCTTTCATGACGGCTCGAGTTTCGAGGCTGATGACGTGGTCGGTACGCTCAATCACGTGTCCCGCGCGGACAGCGGCGTTCTGACCAAGCGCAACGTCAGCTGGATCAAGGGCGCGCAGAAACTCAGCAAGTACAAGGTACGCATCCATCTCAAGGAACCCTTCCCGGCGGCGATGGAGTTTATCTCCATGGCTCTACCGATCATGCCGAGCGAGATCTGGCAGACCGCCAAGAAGGATGCCAAGGGTAAGATCGACTATGCGACGATCGACGAGATTGGTACCGGGCCCTACAAGATTGCCAAGGTCGTGCCGGGTGAATCGATCACGATGGAAGCCAACCGGAACTACTGGGCCGGTAGCCCCAAGGGCAAGCCGGAGATCGGCACTGTCATCTTCAAGACCGTGCCCGACACCGAGGCCCAGATCGCCCAGATCTTGACCGGCGAACTCGACTGGATATGGGATGTTTCCAAGGACAAGGCCGAAGATCTCAAGGGCACCGGCAGCGTCCAGGTCGTCAACGCCAAGACTTTCCGCATTAGCTATCTGGCGATGGACCGGGCCGGCCGTTCCGGCAAGGATGCGAAAGATAATCCCTGGCTGAACAAGAAAGTCCGCCAGGCTGTCGCCCATGCCATCGATCGCAACGCCATCGCAAAACAACTGGTCGGCGAGGCGTCGGTGGAGATCCACTCAGCCTGCTATCCAGCCCAGTTCGGTTGCACTCAGGACGTGCCGCGTTACGCCTATGATCCGGCCAAAGCCAAGAAGCTGCTTGCCGAGGCGGGATTCCCGAATGGCTTCAGCAGTGACATCTTTGCCTATCGCCAGCGCGAATTCACGGAGGCGGTGATGGGGTATCTGGCCAAGGTCGGCATCAGCACGAACCTCAAATATATGCAGTACAAGGCACTGCGCGGGATCGTCTGGGACGGCAAGGCGCCATTCCATCAGATGACTTGGGGCTCGTATTCGATGGCCGACGCCTCGGCAATCACCAGCCATTTCTTCAAACACGGCAAGGATGACTATTGCCGGGATCCGGATGTAAAAAAATGGCTCGATATTGCCGACACCAGCGTCGACGCCAGTGTGCGCCGGGAGAATTACAAGAAGGCGTTGAGCCGGATTTCCGAGGAGCTGTGCTGGCTGCCGATGTTCACCTATGCCAAGTACTACGCGTTCTCGAACGATCTCGACTTCACGCCGACTGATGACGAAATCCCGCGCTTCCATACAGCAAGCTGGAAGTAATCGGATCCATCCGGGCTGCGCTCAGACGCGGCCCGGATATTCCGGTTTGTGTTCTGTTGGCGAAAGCGCCGATGCGGCGTAATCCATCTCCTGTGCTGCCGCTGCAGCCCTTCATACCTCCATGCTGATCTATATCTTCCGGCGGCTGGCCTATGCGTTGCTCGTAGCAGTCACGGTCTCGGTCGTCACCTTCAGCCTGCTGCGGCTTTCCGGCGATCCGGCGGCCGCGCTCGCCGGCGAGGGCTCGACCGAAGAGGACATCGAGTACGTCCGCAAGCATTACGGCTTCGATAGGCCGCTGCCGATCCAGTACTGGGACTGGGCGACGGACGCGCTGCAGGGCAATTTCGGCGTTTCCGTCTATCTCAAGCAGAAACCGGTCCACGAGCTGATCCTGGAACGCGCTCCGGTGACGATGAAGCTCGGATTGTTCGCGCTTTCTTTTGCTCTGTTATTGTCAATCCCGCTCGGGGTGCTTGCGGCTATGCGGCCGAACACTCTGATCGACCGAATCGCCCTGACGATCGCGGTTTCCGGCCAGGCGTTGCCGAGCTTTTTCTTCGGGCTTGCCTTGATTTTCCTATTCAGTGTGACCTGGCGGATTCTGCCAAGCTCGGGCAGCGCAACCCTGACGCACTTCATTTTGCCTTCGATCGCGCTTGGCTATTACGCCGCACCTCAGGTCATGCGCCTGACCCGGGCTGGCATGCTTGAGGTCTTGTCGTCGGATTACATCCGCACGGCCCGCGCCAAGGGGCTGCGCGCACCCTCGGTGCTTTTCAAGCATGCGCTTCGCAACGCCGTTATACCGGTGGTGTCGCTGTCGGCGGCCCAACTCGGTTTCATGCTCGGCGGGTCGGTGGTGATCGAATCGGTGTTTACTTTGAACGGTCTCGGGCGCCTGGCCTGGCAGTCGATCCAGCGTTCGGATTTCGAGGTCATGCAGGCAATCGTCCTGACCATTGCCGGGTTCTACATCCTCTTCAATCTTCTCGCCGACATGCTGAATGCTTTTCTCGACCCTCGGATCAGGATCGCCTGAGGGCATGGCGGGAACGGTGGTGGAAACAGTGGGGTCAAGGCCAGATTGATGAGCGCCGGACAGCCTGCCAGCCGTTTTACCAAGCCGCTTCCCGGGATCGAAGAGGTACTCGAGCCCAGCCCAAGCGCCGTCCTGCGTCGCCGGATGCTCGGCGACTGGGGTTTCATGATCGGCGGCGGAGTCATTCTCCTGATCCTGCTGATCGCGATCATCGCACCCTGGATCAGCTGGCACGATCCTCTCGAACAGGATCTGTTCAACAAATACGTGCCGCCGGTCTGGCATGAAAAGGGAAGCTGGGTGCATCCCTTCGGCACCGACAAACTCGGCCGCGACTATTATACCCGCATCCTTTATGGTGCGCGCGTCTCGCTGATGATCGGTTTCACCGTGATGCTGATCTCCGGTGTCATCGGCACCATCATCGGCATCGCCGCGGGCTATTTCGGCGGCCGGGTCGACATGGTTGTCACCTTCATGATCAACACCCGGCTGGCCATGCCGGTGATCCTGATTGCGCTCGCCATCGTCGCCCTGATTGGAAGCTCGCTTCAGGTTGTAATTCTGGTTCTCGGGTTTCTGTTATGGGAACGCTTTGCGTTGGTCATGCGCAGCTCGACCCAGCAGGTCCGCAACCTCGACTATGTCGCCGCAGCAAAGGCTGCAGGGTGCTCGACCTTCCGGATACTCACCACCGAGATCATGCCCAACATCGCCAACAACCTGATCGTTGTCGCCACCCTCGAGGTGGCGCACGCGATTCTGCTTGAGGCGGCGCTGTCCTTCCTCGGCCTTGGCGTGCAGCCGCCCGAACCGTCCTGGGGTCTGATGATCTCGGAAGGCAAGATCGACATGTACTTCAAGCCCTGGGTAATCGCCATTCCGGGGGTGGCGCTGTTCATCATGCTGCTGGCGATCAACCTCCTGGGTGATGGCATCCGTGACGTGACGGCGCCGGAAAGCAGAAACTGATGCGATTGCTGGAAGTCGAAGATCTGGAAATCGACATTCCGGTCCCCGCCGGCACCCTGCACCCGGTGCGAGGTATCGGCTTTCATGTCGACCGCGGGGAGACGCTGGCGATCGTCGGCGAGTCTGGTTGCGGAAAATCGCTGACTTCGCTCGCTGTAATGAACCTGCTGCCGCGTTCGGCGGATCGGCGGGCGGCGCAGCTTAACTTTGATGGCAAAGCCTTGATGTCGCTGCCGGAATCCGAGATGGCTAGCATCCGGGGCGATCGCATGGCGATGATCTTCCAGGACCCGATGACCTCACTGAATCCGAGCTACACGATCGGCAATCAACTCGAGGAAGCGTTATTGCGCCATCGCCAGGTGAATCGGCGGGAGGCGCGCGACCGGGCCGTTTTCCTTCTCGAGAAGGTTGGCATCACAGGTGCAGCGAGCCGTCTTGGGCAATATCCCCACCAGCTGTCCGGCGGACTTCGTCAGCGTGTGATGATTGCCATGGCGCTGATGTGTGGTCCGGAACTCCTGATTGCGGACGAACCAACAACCGCACTTGATGTCACCATCCAGGCGCAGATCCTGCTACTGATCGCGAATCTGAAGGAGGAATTCAACATTGGCGTCATCCTGATCACCCACGATCTCGGGGTGGTTGCGCGGGTCGCCGACCGGGTTGCGGTGATGTACGCGGGAAAGATCGTCGAGGAGGGGACAGGGACGGAAGTATTCAACGAGCCACTGCATCCCTACACGCAGGGGCTGCTCGATTGCATTCCGATCCCAGGCAAGACGCAGCCGGGCGAGCCGCTCGGCTCGATTCCCGGCATCGTTCCCAACCTTGTTGGCGATGTCCGGGGTTGCGCCTTTCGCGACCGTTGCCTGCGGGCGCACGATAACTGCGTCGAGGAGATCGCGCCGCAATCGCTTGGCGTGGGCCGCAGCTATCTCTGCAATTTATCGCGCGAAACCCTCGCTACTGCGCCGATGAGTGCGCCGATGAGTGCGCCGGTGAGCGCACCGGTGAGCGCACCGGCGAATGAACCGGCGAGTGCGCCATGAGCGAGACGCCGCTAATCGAGATTCGCAACCTGCGCAAAACCTTTCAGGTCGGGCAAGGTCTGTTCCGGGGAAAACTTCCCTTGCATGCGGTCGATGGAGTTTCGCTGCAGGTTGGCCGCGGCGAGGTGCTGGGTCTGGTCGGGGAGTCGGGTTGTGGCAAGACTACCGTTGCGCGCATGATTCTCAATCTCGAACAGCCAACCGAAGGCGAGATCATGATTGGCGGGGAGAATCTCCGCGATCTCGATCGCGTCGCAGTCGCCCGGCGCATCCAGCCGATTTTCCAGGACCCTTATTCCTCGCTCAATCCGCGCAAGACGATCGGTTCGATCATTTCGTTGCCGCTGCGCGTGCATCGTGTCGGCGGACCGCAGGAGTGGGAGCAGCGCGTCGAGGAGGTGATGACGCTGGTCGGCTTGCCGCCGCGGCTTTCGCGCAACTATCCAAGCCAGCTCTCCGGTGGCCAGCGCCAACGTGTAGCCATCGCCCGGGCACTGATCATGAAACCCGAGATCCTGATCTGTGACGAGCCGACATCGGCGCTCGATGTTTCGGTCCAGGCCCAGATTCTCAACGAGCTTCTCAACCTGCGACAGACTCTGGACCTGACCTATGTGCTGATCACCCACAACCTCGCGATCGTCGAACATCTCGCCAGTCGCGTGGCGGTGATGTATCTCGGCCGCGTCGTCGAGGAATCAGATTCGCAATCGGTATTCAGTGCGCCGAAACACCCCTATACGAGGGCTCTGCTCGGCTCGGTGCTGACTCCTAATCCGACCCTCGATGTTCCCGACACCCATCTCGGTGCTGCATTCCCCAATCCGGTCGATCCACCGTCGGGTTGCACCTTCCATCCTCGCTGCGCCGAGGCGATGGATATCTGTAGCAACGTATTCCCAGACATGACCCATACGGATGATCTCCGGGTTTCCTGTCATCTCTACGGAGAGGATGCGCGTCATGGTTGATAAAGCTGGGGCGAATAAAGCCGAGGCAGCGGGCGCACGCACGAGGGCGGTTGACCGAGCGCTCGATTTTTATGACAGCGGCGGCTACGAGGCGGAACTCTCGCGGCGGGTCGCGATCCGTACGGAGAGCCAGAAACCGGAAGGGTTGCCGGAGCTGTACCGGTATCTTGCCGAAGAAATGACCCCGGCCTTCGGGGCGATGAGGCATGAATGCGAGGTTTTCGACAACCCGATCGAAGGCAAGGGGCCGGTGCTGCTGGCTACCCGGATCGAGGATGACAGCCTGCCGACCATCCTTGGCTACGGCCATGGCGACGTCATAAGGGGCCTTGAGGACCAGTGGCGCGATGGTCTCTCGCCCTGGGAGACGGTGCGCGAGGACGACCGACTATATGGCCGCGGCACTGCGGACAACAAGGGCCAACACACGGTGAACATGCGGGCGCTTGATTCGGTACTCCAGGAGCGTGGCCGGCTTGGTTTCAATTCCAAGTTCATGGTCGAGACCGGCGAAGAGAATGGGTCGCCGGGACTACGCGAGATCATCGCCGACAACATGGAGGCTTTCGGGGCCGATGCGTTCATTGCCTCGGATGGCCCTCGGGTCGCACCCAGCCGTCCAACCGTCTTTCTTGGCGCACGAGGTGCTTTAAACTTCGATCTTGTCTGTGAGGCACGCGAAGGCGGACACCACTCGGGCAACTGGGGCGGGTTGCTGGCAAACCCCGGGATTCTCCTTGCCCATGCCATCGGCTGCATCGTGTCGTCGACCGGCCGCCTCGAGGTGCCGGAATGGCGCCCTGGCCCGCTGCCGAATTCTGTCAAGGCGGCTCTGAGCGGACTCGAGGTCGATGGCGGCGAGGACGGACCGGCGATCGACCCCGACTGGGGAGAGCCGGGCCTCTCTCCCGCCGAGCAGGTCTATGGCTGGAACAGTTTTGAGATCCTGACCTTCCGCACCGGCAATCCCGATCGCCCGGTCAACGCGATACCGCCTGTCGCGCGGGCGCATTGCCAGGTACGTTTCATTGCCGACACCGATGGCGAGGAGATCTTGCCAGGCCTGCGCCGTCATCTCGATAAACACGGCTTCACGATGATCGAGATTGCCGATCCGCCTCCGGAGAACGCCGCATACTTCGCCTCGACACGAACCAGCCCGGATAATCCGTGGGTCGTGCGCGTCGTGTCCTCGATCCAGGAAACCTCCGGGATATATCCCGCCGTCGTGCCGCAGCTCGGGGGCTCGATCTGCAACGAGCTATTCACCGATCTGCTTGGACTTCCAAGCATCTGGATCCCGCATTCCTACGCCTCGTGCTCCCAGCATGCGCCCAATGAACACTTGTTAATGAGCCGTGCCCGCGAGGCACTCGGCATCATGGCCGGGGTCTACTGGGATATTGGCGAGGCGGGAACCGCAAAAGCATAGGATCGTGACGGGAGAGCACCGAGATGAGTATTGGTGTGACAAGCGGGCAACTTCCGGGTGAACCCTGCGATCTGTCGGCGACCCGGGCCCGGGAACTCATCGGGCGGCGGCGGCTGTCGCCGGTCGAACTGCTGGAATCCTGCATCGCCCGGATCGAGATGGTGAACCCGACCGTCAACGCCTTTGTCGCCGAATGTCGCGACCGTGCCCGGGCGGAAGCCCGCGAGAAAACCGAGGCATTGCTCCGGGGCGATGACCTGCCGCTGTTGCATGGCCTTCCCGTCGGCATCAAGGATCTGAACGCCACCGAGGGACTCGTGACTACCTGGGGATCGCCGATATTCGAAAACCACATCCCCGAAGCGGATGACAGCGTCGTTGCTTCGCTTCGTGCCGCCGGCGCCATCGTTCTTGGCAAGACCAACACGCCCGAGTTCGGCGCCGGGGGCCACACTACGGTCAACCCGCTGCATGGCTATACCTGCAACCCGTTCGATCTTGCGCGTTCCTGCGGCGGTTCTTCCGGTGGCTCAGGCGCGGCGCTGGCGGCCCGGATGGTGCCGCTGTGCAGTGGTTCCGACAGCGGCGGGAGCCTGCGGAAACCCGCGACTTGGTGCGGCGTGGCGGCGATTCGCCCGAGCATCGGCGTGGTGCCGTCAAGCGGCCGCGGCCAACCGCTAACAACCTTCGGCGTGCAGGGGCCAATGGCGCGAGATGCCGAGGATGTGGCATTGATGCTGGGCGGCATGCTGGGCGGTCGCCGGCAGGACATGCTGTCGCGTCCGGACGCGCTTGCGGGTTTTGATATCGCCGGTGGTGGTTGGGTCGATGGTGACATGCCACGCCTGCCGGCGGTGGATTTGTCCACCCTGCGGGTTTCGATCTCTGAGAATTACGGTTTTGCGCCACTGGCACAGGGTTTGCGCGGCGTGTTCCGCGATCGGCTCGGGCGTTTTAGCGACGCTTTCGCCTCTTGCGAGAACAGCGATCCGCCGCTCGATGGCGCGATCGATATCTTCTGGGCTCTGCGCGGCGTCGCCTTTGTTGCTTCTTACAAGAAGTACTACGAGGAAAAGCGCGAGCTGCTCGGCCAGAACATCATCGCCAACGTCGAATCGGGCCTGGGTATGACATCGGAGGATATTGGCCGGGCCCATGCCGAACATGCGCGGCTCTACAGGGCGTTTGAGGCCTGGTTCGAGAGTTACGATCTTCTGATTACGCCGGGCCAGGGCGTATCTCCGGATCCGGTCGAACAACGCAATGTCACCGCAGTCGACGGGATCCCGATGGAAAACTACATGCAGGCCTCGGCGATCACCTCGGCGATCACCCTGACCGGCTACCCGGCTGTTGCCGTTCCCTGCGGCTATGACCACACCGGCGCGCCGTTCGGATTCCAGATCGTCGGCCCGAAGAACCGAGATATGTTTACCCTGGCTGTGGCGGCTACGCTCGAACGGTTGTTTGCAGGTGACGCCGATCTCGCAGCACCCGTTCCCGATATTGAGAAATGGAGAGAATAAAACCATGACCGAAGCTTGTGACCTGACTGCCGTCGATGCACGCCGGATGATTGGCACTAAGCGCCTGTCGCCAAAGGAATTGATGCAGTCCTGCATCGACCGTATCGAGCGTGTTGACGGCGCGGTGAATGCAATGGTGGCGCGTGATTTTGATCGTGCGCTGGCCGCTGCCGCCAAAGCTGAAGAGGCGGTGAGCAAGGGTGCAAAACTCGGAGCTCTGCACGGACTTCCAGTCGGCGTGAAGGATCTGAATGCCACCGAGGGTCTGCGTACGACCATGGGCTCGCCGCTCTATGCCGATAACGTGCCCGATAAGGACGGTCGTATCGTGCGTGCCCTGCGCGAGGCCGGCGCGATCGTGATCGGCAAAACCAACACGCCGGAGTTCGGTGCTGGCGCCAACACCACCAATGCCGTTTATGGTCCGACCCGTAATCCGTTCGATACAGCTCGTATCTGCGGCGGCTCCTCGGGCGGATCGGCGGTGGCTCTGGCCTGCGGTATGGCGCCGCTTTGCACGGGGTCGGATACCGGCGGCAGTCTGCGCACGCCGGCTGCCTTTTGCGGCGTGGTCTCGCACCGGTCCACCACGGGTCTGGTGCCCTCGAACGAGCGGGCCGTTGCGATGACGACCTACAATGTTCAGGGACCGATGGCCCGCACCGTCGATGACACGGCACTCATGCTCTCGGCTCTGGCCGGTGAGGACAATTGTGACATTCTGTCGGGACCGCCGATTGATGCATCCGCTCTGGCCCAGGTTCAGCGGGCCGATCTGGGATCGCTTCGGGTTGGCTGGAGTCCGGATCTCGGTTTCGCTCCGGTCGACGACACGATCGCCGGGATTTTTTCCAACCGGATGGGGCAGGCGGCCTCGCTGTTCAACGTCTGCGAACGGAAAGATCCGGCTCTGGAAACGGCGATGGAGGTGTTTTGGTTGCTCCGTGGTATCTATTTCATCGCTTCCCATCACGAGCGCTACCGAGATCGCAAGGATGAACTCGGCCCCAATGTGCTCTCGAATTACGAGGCGGCAATAAAGATGCCGGTGGAGAAGGTTGCCTGGGCGACCGGCGAGCAGAAACGCCTGCATGACAGCTTCCAGACTTATTTTGATGATTTCGACGTGCTGATCTGCCCGGCCACCTCGGTGCCGCCCTTCCCCGTCGAGCAGCTCTGGTGCGAGGAAATCAACGGCCGCAAGACCGCAAACTACGTGGAATGGCTGGCTATCACCTCGGGGCTGACGCTGACTGGCCATCCGGTCACGGTGTTGCCGATGGGCCTCGACCACACCGGCGCGCCGCTCGGCATCCAGATCGTTGGGCCAAAGCGCCACTCGGACAGTTTCGTGCTCTCCGTTGCGGCCGCGCTCGAGGATGCATTCTCGGGCATGACGGATCTGCGCCGGCCGATCCCAGATCTCACCGCCCTGGCAGCCGCCTGACACGGCAACCAGCAGAGATAACGATTCTGAAGCGATACGCCTTCTGAAGCAAAATAGTGCCCCGAAACGGGACACCCAAGGCGAGATCGAGCTACCTCAGGGCAAGGTGCTTCGGGGCAAATATGCGCCGTTGCGCGGTGCGTATTCGAATCCTAAACTCATTGCCAGCGACGGTTCCTTGCCTTGGAAGCAAAAGGGAATGGGGTGCGGTGATCTCATCGATTTTCGGTGGTCCACCAAAGCTCCGACTGCCCCCGCAACTGTAGGCGGCGAGCGCGCACCCACGCATGACCACTGGATGTTCCGGGAAGGTCGGGTGCAAGCGATGACCCGTGAGTCAGGAGACCTGCCGTCGCGAGCGTTGCCAGCCGTGGGCCGGGTGTGTCTTGCGGGAGCGGATCTCGTTTGTGGTGACGTGTTGTTCACGGTGCTGCAACGAAGTCGACCGCAATGCTTTTCCTTACTTCCAGCACGACTCCGGCGATCGCCTTCCTGGCGATCTGGGCAGTGGTGGCTTTTCCGGCTCTCGCTGTCGGGCAATCTGTTGAACGAGTCGCTGGCGGATCCGAAAACATCCCATCGATTCACATCACGGCAAACCGGATAGCGATCTCTGCAGAAGAGGTCGGCAGCGCGTATTCCGCGCTTACGCGCGAGGATCTCGAGAAACGGCAGGTGCGTGTCATATCGGATGTGCTGCGCGACGTACCTGGCCTTGCTGTGAGCAGGTCGGGGTCGACCGGCGGATTTACACAGCTGCGTATCCGGGGTGCAGAAGCCGACCACACGCTAGTGTTGATAGATGGCATCGAGGTCAATAACCCTTCCGGGTCCGGCTTCGATTTTGCCAATCTGGTCAATCGGGGAACGACACGCATCGAAGTTCTGCGTGGACCCCAGAGCGCCCTTTATGGCAGCGACACCATTGGCGGCGTGGTCAATGTTATCACGGAACGCCCCTCTCCAGGCGTGCGTGTGTTCGGCCTGGTTGAAGGCGGCTCCTCCGGTACAGGGAATGGTGTTTTCGGGGTGTCTGCGGCCAATCAGGAGTTTTACCTCTCGGCATCAGGCAATCGGTTCCGTACCGAAGGTGTGTCGGTCGCCAAAGATGGTGCCGAGAAGGACGGGCACAGAAATACCGGCCTGCATCTGAAAACCGGCCTTGAACTCGGTCATGGAGTTGGAATCGATCTCGTTGGCATCGGAACGGACAACCGCACTGAGAACGATGCTTCCGGTCCTACCGACGCTACCGGGGAATACCAGACAGTTCGCGAGGAGCATGGCCGGATCGGCCTTCGCGCTGATTTGCTCGACGGCCTCTGGGAGCATCGCCTGGACGTCGCCCGGTCGCGCGTAAAATCGTCTTTCTTCGGAAGTTTTTCTTCCAACAGTACGGCGGCGCGGACGAAATACAGTTATCAGAACAACATTCGCTTTACCTCCCCAAAGCTTGCTGACGGGAAACACGTTCTCGTTCTCGCTGTTGAACAGGAAAAAGAGGAGCAGTCCCGACTTGGCTCGGGAGGAACGGCAGCTCTGGAATCGCGCAGCTATGTCGGAGAGCTCCAGTCAGGTTTTCACGACAGCCTCTTTCTTTCCGTTGCCGTGCGCAGGGATGATCTTGCTGAGGACAGGTTTCTGCATTCGGCCGATGCTACGACCTGGCGTGCCACGGCGGCCTGGCTTGACCGGAAAACGGATCTTCGCATCCACAGCAGTCTCGCCAGAGGTCTCAAGAACCCGACACTGTTTGAACTGGCCGGCTTTACCGCCTCCTTCATGCCCAATCCCGATCTGCGGCCCGAGAAGTCACTGGGTGGAGATATCGGCGTTGAGAAGGGTTTCCGGGACGGGCGCGTCATCGTCGACCTCACTGGTTTTTACAACAAGGTTGAAGATGCAATCCAGTCCACGGGCACAACGGCAGAAAACACGCCGGGCGAGACCCGAGCGCGCGGCCTCGAATTCTCCCTGCGTGCGGGTGTCACCGACCATATGACCTTGCGGGCAGCCTACACCTATACGGCAACTCGCAGTCCCGATGAACGGGAAGCCATCCGGCGGCCGCGCCACATCGCCAGCTTTGGCGCCGATGCCCGTTTCCAGGTAGCGGGCCGGCCCGCCGGCGCCAATCTCGCTGTCCGCATCAATGGCAGTCAGCATGATGATATTTTTCTGGCGGATTTTTCCAGGGCGCAGGTCAAGCTCGGTGGTTACATTCTGGTGAACCTGTCGGGCACGTTCGAGGTGAGCGATGGCGTGGAGCTTTTCCTGCGCACGGAAAACCTGCTCGATAAGGATTACGAGGAGGTGAGGGGTTACGGCGTGCAGGGCGTCGGCGTCTATGGCGGAATCCGGGTTCGATTGGGCGGAAAGGGCGGTTAGGATGTTCCTGGCATACCAAGCAAGGTTTGCCGGTTTTAACCTGCTACTCCGGCGCCGCTCGGCCATCTTTGCGGCCCCTGTGGCTCTTGTGGTTTTTATGTTTCTGTCCTTTGCTGATCCGGCTCTTGCCCAGCAGCAGGGGCGAGCGCCGCAGCGGGTCATGTCGCTCAACCTCTGCACCGATCAATTGTTGATGCTGGTCGCACCGCGCGGACGCATCGCGTCAATCAGCTATCTCGCCGCCAATTCGTCGGTTTCAGCCATTGCGACTGAGGCGGCCGGGCACCATCTCAATCATGGTTTTGCCGAAGATGTCGTCCGCATTGGTCCCGATCTCGTCCTGACAGGTGTTTTCTCAACCAAGGCCACGACGCATCTTTTGAAACGTCTGGGCTATCGTGTCCTCACCCTGCCGGCGGCGCGCACCGTCGAAGATGTCATTGGCAATCTGAGAACTGTCGCCGCAGCGCTCGGAGAGGTGGATAGAGGCGAGCACCTTATTGCTGCGTTCCGCGACGAAATCGTACCGACGCAGCTTGCCGATCAGGGGCCGGTGGCGGCGCTATATCTGGCGGGCGGCCAGACAGCCGGCCGGGATACCTTGCCGAATGAAATCCTGCGCGCCGCCGGGCTCCGCAACCTTGCCGGGATCGCGGGCTGGCAGGAGGGGCGGCGATTGCCGCTGGAGATCCTGGTCCTGTCCGTCGCCGATCTCCTGGTAGGAGGATCCGCCCCGAGAGTGCCGGCACTGGCCTATGAATCCTGGTATCACCCGGCCTTGCGGCAGGTGTTCGCCAAGGCATCGCGGACTCGCATACCGGATCGTTTTCGGCTCTGCGGTACGCCGCTGATGGTTGAGGCTGTCGCACTTCTGCGTACCGCGCGCGACCGCCTTTCCGAAAGGTAAGGGAGATGGCTGTGGGGCAGGCAGGCGGATTGTCGAAACAAGGAATTACTCTCCTGCTGCTGGCTGTCGGCGTTGTGGCGATTTTCCTGCTGTCGCTTCTTGTCGGTGCTGGAGGTGTGGGTATCGATCTCGTCCTGCGCGGGCTTGGTGCCGGGGCGGGAGATCCGGCAGCAGTGATTCTCTGGGAAATCAGGTTTCCGCGCGCCGTTCTCGCCCTGGCAATCGGAGCCACGCTCGGGCTTTCCGGTGCTGCCCTTCAGGGTTTTTTGCGCAATCCTCTGGCCGAACCGGGCCTGATCGGGATCTCGGCTTCGGCCGCCTTCGGTGCAGTGCTTGCACTCCATACGGGGCTTGCCGCAATGTTTTCCTTTGCATTGCCGGCGGGTGGCATGCTCGGGGCTTTTGTGGCGGTACTCGCAATGCAGTTCCTGGCCGGCCGGGATTCCAGCACCCTGACGCTGATCCTTGCAGGCATTGCAATAACAAGCTTTGCAGCGGCACTGACCTCGCTTGCACTGAACCTTGCACCGAGCCCCTTTGCTGCGCTCGAGATTGTATTCTGGATGCTGGGGTCTCTCACCGATCGCAGTATTGAACATGTCTGGCTGGCAGTGCCGTTTATGCTTCTCGGCTGGGCGTTTCTATTCAGCCTGCATCGCGCGCTTGTCGCCTTGACCTTGGGTGAGGATGTTACCGAGACCCTGGGGTTTGATTTGCGCCGGATCCGCATAGTGCTGGTAATTGGCACTGCTTGTTCTGTTGGCGCTGCAACCGCTGTCGCCGGCGCGATCGGTTTTGTAGGTCTTGTTGTGCCACATCTCTTGCGGCCGCTCGTGGCACACCGCCCGGATCTTCTGCTGCCGGCAAGTGCGCTCGGCGGTGCGCTTCTTCTCTGCGCGGCCGACATCGCTGTGCGGCTTCTGTCCGGCCTCGGAGAAATTAGGCTTGGCGTTCTGACAGCGCTGGTCGGGACGCCGTTTTTCCTCTTCCTGCTGCTGCAGATGCGCAGGCAGCTGGCATGAGTAATCTCGCCGCTGTTGCGGTCAGCCTGCGTCTTGGTGGTACTCCGATTCTGTCGGATGCGAGATTTATGGTTGCGGCGGGCGAGGTGACGGGGCTGATCGGGCCCAATGGAGCCGGTAAAACCACCTTGCTACGGATGCTTGCCGGACTCCTCGCACCGGATTCCGGCGAAATCCTGCTCGACGGCGCGCCGCTGGAATCCCACGACCGCAGGGAGCGGGCGCGCCGAATCGTCTATCTGCCTCAGGGGGGAACCAGCGACTGGTCGGTAACTGTGGAAACGCTGGTGGGGATGGGGCGGCTGCCACATATGGGCCCCTGGCGGGGACCAGCGGCGGTGGACAGAGAAGCCATTGCCGCGGCACTCGCAACCTGCGATGTCGCGCACCTTGCAGATCGCCCGGTTTCCAGGCTTTCCGGCGGAGAGCGGGCTCGTGTCTTGTTGGCGCGGGCGCTGGCAGGCCAGCCTGAAATCTTTCTTGTTGACGAACCGGTCTCCGGATTTGATCCGGCGCATCGCCTTGATGTGATGGAAACTTTTGGCAAGCTGGCGCAATCGGGGGTCGGTGTTGTGGTTGCGATGCACGATCTGTCGCTGGCGATCCGCTACTGTAACCGTCTTGTGCTCATGGCCGGCGGCTTGGTTGTGGCATCAGGGACAGTAACCGAGGTGCTGTCGCCGAAAAATCTCCAGCACTATTACGGCATCGACGCTCATATCGGCATGATCGATGACTGCCCGTTCCTGCTTCCCCTGCGGCGGGTGACCTGAAGCCGCAACCTCAATACGGCTATCTTGCATATATCGTTGCCTGGGTGTGAAAATTCCGCACCTTTGCTGTGCCTTTGCAGGGGCGGGAAGGCAGATAGATTAAGAGATCAAGAGATACGAGATAAAAAGAAGAGAGTGGTTTCATGAACAAGCGCGTATTGCTTGATCGCCGTCCTATGGGCGAGCCAGCAGTCGATGATTTCAAGATCGTCGAAGACGGCATTCCCGAGCCAGGCAAGGGCGAGTTTCTTGGCCGTGCGGCCTACCTGTCACTCGACCCCTATATGCGAGGCCGCATGAACGCTGCCCGTTCCTATGCGGATCCGGTGGAAATCGGAGAGGTGATGGAAGGCGGTACGGTGAGTGTGGTCGAGGCCTCACAGCATCCCGATTTCTCCGAGGGCGATATCGTCGTTGGCCGGCTCGGATGGCAGCAATACGCGGTCTCTGACGGCACCGGTATGCGGAAGGTGGATCCGGCTGTCGCGCCCATCTCGACTGCTGTCGGCGTTCTCGGCATGCCCGGCATGACGGCCTATACGGGCCTGCTCAGGATCGGTCAACCGCAGGCGGGTGAGACGCTCGTAGTGGCCGCGGCCTCTGGTGCTGTTGGCTCGGCCGTTGGCCAGATTGCGAAAATCAAGGGGTGTCGTGCGGTCGGGGTCGCCGGCGGACCCGAGAAATGCGCCTATGTCGTCAATGAACTGGGCTTCGACGCCTGCGTCGATCACAAGGCCGAGGATTTCGAGAAGCAGCTTGCCGAGGCGTGTCCCGACGGCATCGATATTTATTTCGAAAACGTCGCCGGTCGAGTTCTCGAAGGGGTCATTCCGCTGCTGAACTTCTGGTCCCGGATGCCGGTTTGCGGCCTCATTTCCCAATATAACATGCAGGGGTTGCCCGAAGCGCCGAACCGTTTGCCCGAACTGATGCGTGCTGTTCTCACATTCAGGGTGAATATCCGGGGCTTCATTGTCGGTGATTTTGCCGATATGCGGGATGATTTCCTACGCGACATGGGCGAGTGGGTGCGCGACGGTAAGGTGAAGTATCGCGAACACCGTGTGGCCGGACTCGAAAAGGCGCCGGAGACCCTGATCGGCATGCTGCGGGGTGCGAATTTTGGCAAGGTGGTTATCGAGGTGACCGAAGATCCCACGGCGTCATGAGACGCGAATAAAAATCAAGGGGACACTGCAAAATACTGAAGTGAAGACAAAGTGAAGACATTGGGAAGGATGCCGAAGTGAGTTTGCAGGGAAAGACAGCTTTTGTATCGGGATCCGGGCGCAATATTGGCCGGGCGATCGCGTTGCTCCTGGCTGATGCGGGATGCAATGTCGTACTCAACGGCTCAAGCGATTCGGAGGCTTGCGAAGGCGTTGCTGGCGAGGTCAGGGAACGCGGTGCTGAAGCGCTGGTTGCGATGGCCGATGTCAGCGATTCCGGAGCGGTGCAAAAACTCGGGGAGCAGGCCTTGGCGCAGTTCGGCTGCGTTGACATTGTCATCAACAATGCGTCGATTCGCCCCTCGATGCCGTTTCTCGAAATGACCGAGGAACATTGGCACAAGGTCATCGGAGTTGACATGCATTCGGCCTTCTATACCAGCAAGGCCTTCCTGCCTGGAATGATCGAAAAGGGGTGGGGTCGGATCATCAACATCACGGGCATGAACGCGATGCATGGCTATAGCGGCCGGTGCCCGGTCTCCGTGTCCAAGCACGGGTTGTGGGGAATGACCAAGTCGATGGCCAAGGAGTTCGGACCGAAAGGTGTGACGGTCAATGCGATCTCCCCGGGCCCGATCGGCGGCGACTACGCCGACGCTTCGATGGCAAAACATATCGAGGAGCAAGTCTCGCGCATTCCGCTCGGCCATATCGGCAAGCCGGACGACATCGCCGGCCTGTGTGTATTTCTTATCTCGGATGCCGGCAGTTTCGTTTCGGGCCAGATGATTGCCAGCAACGGCGCCGCGGAGACCTGACGCGTCTCGCCTGGGCAGATTTCTAATTTGCCAGCTGATCCGTTAACCCGATTGGCCAGCCATCAGGCTCTCGATATGAGCGAGTGCTGCAAGGGCTGCCGCAGCATCCTCGACTTCATCATAGGCAGGAATGCCGGCTTCGGCGGCGCGCTCCATATAGCGCCGTTTGCGCTTATCTGTTTCCGCAGTGCCATCCGAGCGCAGCACCAGAAGGAAATGCCCGCCTTCGGGGTGTTTTTCGCGGATGTTGAGGGCGGCATCGACGATCCGATCCACCGGGTCTGAATCGCCTCGCCCGACAAAAGACGCGAGATTGAGATGCATGATGACCGCATCCGGTGCGGCATGATCGTAAACAATATCGAGAATCGTTCCGGCGACGCGGCCCTCGTCCTGCTGTAGGGTGCCGACCGGCGTGTCGATCGGGTTGGTGATTGCCGTCCCGGGTGGAAGATCGAGGATCTCAAGGTGCGCCAGGGCCTGTTCGGGCAGGAGACCGACGGTCAGCCCGCACTCGGCGAGAGCGTCGGTGGCGAGAACGCCGGTGCCGCCGCCGTTGCCGAACAGAACCACTTGCCGGGTTGGTCGCTCTCTGCGCAGCGGTAGCATCTGGAAGGCAAGCAGTGCATCGACGAAAGCATCCAGCGTATCAACAAGAACGCAGCAACTTTGTGCTGCAAAGCTCTGCCAGGCGCGGTCGTCGCCGGCCAGTGCGCCCGTGTGGGAAGCTGCTGCGGCCCGTCCGGGCGCGGAACGGCCACCGCGCAGAATAACTGTTGGTTTGGGATTGCGCGCCGGATGCAGGCATTCAAGAAACCGGCGACCGTCGCCGATGTCCTCCAGATAGAACCCGATCACATGTGTTTCCGGGTTCTCGAGGTGGAATTCGAGAAAATCGGCGGGACCGAGATCGGCGCTGTTGCCGATCGTTACCAGGCTACTGAAGCGCAAACCCCGTGCAGCACCCCGGCCGATGATATCGGTGCCGAGCCCGCCGCTCTGGGTAACAACGCCTACATGTCCGGCTTCCTTCGGTGCTGCAACCGGGAACGTGACACCGCCGCCGGGTGCATACAGGCCAAGACAGTTGGGCCCGATGAGCCGGCAGCCGGCCTTCTGGGCTGCCGCCACGAGTTCGCGCTCAAGGGCGGCGCCGGCGGGGATTTCGCGAAAACCGCTGGAGATAATTTGGGCGAACCGGACATTGCCGCCTGACGCAGCGAGCACTTCCGACACACGCGCCGCCGGCGTGGCAATGTAGGCGTAGTCCACCGGCTGGGGTGTGGATGCGAGATTGGACCAGGCCGGCAGCTCTTCGAGTTCAGGAGCTTCGGGGTGGATGGGATATACCTCGCCCTTGTAGCCGAAAGCCTTCATGCGCCGGATGAAGGTGTTAGCGTGCAGGCTGCGGCTACTCGAGGCGCCGACCACGGCGATGGTTTTGGGTGCGAACAGTGGTTGCAGGAACGCGCCCCAGGAGACTCCAGCCGGGAGTGAGCGCATTGGGGGTAGGGGCGCACTGTCACTGTCGGCCGCGTTGTCGCTGCCGGATGGTGCGGTGAGGACGATCCTTGCATCGGCCGCCACGGCGCGGTTGTGGGAAAGGATCAGGGGATTGATGTCGAGTTCAGAAATTTCGTCGGTGAAAGTCGTGAGAAACCCTTTGGGCCCGCCGACAGCAAGCAGCGCCTCGATGATTACATCGGGGAAGGCGTCGCCTGGGCCTGCTGCATCCTCGAGAATCTTGCGGCCACGGAGCTCATTAAGCATTGCCGCAGCGCTGTTTTGGGTAAGCGGGCAGAAGCGAAAGGCAACATCCTGCATGATTTCTACGAAAACGCCGCCGGTGCCCAGCATGACCATCGGGCCGAAGCGAGGGTCGACGATACCGCCGATGACGATCTCGGGCCCGGACGGGATCATCTCCTCGATCAGAAACCCGTCCTTGCGATAGGGATTGATCTCCGGCAATGCGGCCATCGCGGCCAGCGCCGGGGCCAGCGCCTCGGGGTCGAGTCCAAGCCGAACGCCGCCAGCGGCGTGTTTGTGGGCAATCTTTTCCGATGCGGTCTTGAGGGCGAAGGGCGGCGTGAGCGTTACCGTGGCGGCTGCAATCTCGGCCTCGTCATGGATGATGACCGATTGCGGAATGGTGATGCCGAAAGCGGAAAGAAGGCTCTTTGCAGATTTTTCGGGGACGGCGCTCCTGCCGGCCTCGCGCAACGCCCGGAATGCACCGGGCGCCGCCTCGGGCGTCAGTAGCTTGTCGGCCATGTCTGCATCAGGTGTTGGCCAACACCGCCGTTCCTGCCAAGACGATAGACGTCGAGCATGCGGATCAGGTAATCCCGGGTTTCCTGCGGTTTGATCACGTTCTGCAGCGAATAGATCGTCGCCATATCCCAGACCTCGGTATCCTTGCGGATATCGTCGAAGGCCTCGTCGAAACTGTCATCCTCGGGCGAAAGCCCGTGTACGATGCTGGTGGCGAAGACCGGATCCATGAAGCTGACCTCGGCGCCGGGCCAGGCGATCATTTCGTCATTGTGCCGGCCGCCGCCCATGGCAACGTAGGCGCGTCCGTAAGCTTTGCGCACGATGATGGTAATGCTTGGCACGGTGATGAGGCAGGAGCAGTTCATGAAGTTCATGATCCATCCCGGCGCGCCCTTGCGTTCGGCCTCGGTACCGACAGTGAAACCGGGGGTATCCATGAAGCGGATGATGGGCATGTTGAAGGAATCACACATCACCTGAAAATCAATGATCTTGCGGATCGCCTCGGCCGAAAGCGCGCCGCCACCGAAGATCGGATTGCTCGCAACGATTCCAACACTCTTGCCGTCCAGGCGACCAAGGCCGACCAGGGCTGCCTTTCCGAACAAGGGTTTGATCTCGAACAGGCTGTCCTTGTCGAGGATGGTTTCGACGATCTTCTTCATGTCGTAGACTTTGGTTCGCTCCTCGGGAAGGATGTCGAGGATGGCGTCCTGGTCTTGTCCGGCATCCTTGACCGGATGGTATTCAGGCGGCAACAGTGTGTTGTTGGCCGGCATGTAGCCAAGAAAACGCCGCAATTCGGCCATCGCTTCCTCGTCAGTGTCGACAAAGCGGTCGATCAACCCGGTTTGGGTGGCGTGTAGCCGCCAGCCTCCAAGATCCTCGGGATCGACAGTTTCACCGATTGCCATTGAGACCAGGCGCGGGCTCGAGACCGACATCACTGAACCTTTTTTCATGACCGAGAAATCAGAACAGCAACAGAGCCAGGCCGAGGAGCCGAAGGCGGTGTCGAGAGCGGCGGCGGCCCAGGGCGTGTCCCGCATGCGCCGAAACTGGGTCGTATCGTTTCCAAGCAACTGACCCATGCCCCGGGATCCCATCGCGTCAGGTAGGCGGGCGCCAGTGGATTCGCCGACATGGACAAAGGGGAATCCCTTCGCCGTGGCCGTGGCACGGGCATGGCCGAGTTTTCGGGCGTTGGTAGCGCTGGTTGAAGCACCCTTGACTGTAAAATCATTGACGCAGACGGCGACGTCACGGCCGTCAATCCTGGCGAAACCAACGATCTTGCCGTCCCGGGGCGTGGCCTCTGCATCCTCGCGCGAAAAGGACGAGGCGCCGAGGAGGCCGGTTTCAACGAAACTGTCCGGATCGACGAGCTGGTCGAGTCGCTCGAGTGCATTCAGGCTGCCGCGTGCCTTCCGATTGGCGAGTTTTTCCGGCCCGCCCAGGCCCGAGGCCTTCTTGCGGCGTTTTTCGAGGGCGTCCAGGTGCTTGGCGTGAGGCATGTGGTCTCCGGGTAAAACAAGAGCCAGGTACAAGGTGCGAGAGATGTGACGGCAGGGTAAAATGGTAGCAAAAAGCCCGAATGCGGGAAAGAACGGAGCGCGTCATTGCGACGTTGCGGCGGAGGAAAGGACAGGGGAAAGAGCAGGGGAAAGAGCAGGGGAAAGTGGCGGGGAAGCAGGCCAAAACTGGTACCTGAATTCCGAGCCGGGACACCCTAGTAGGTGTCGGTAGACGAATAACCACAATATATAGCAGAAAAGCATCTCAAATATGGCTATACTTAAGGCGATGCGCAGAAGAATGGACGCATCGCTCTGGGTGCACACACGGATTCCGGGATCCATGAAACGATCAGTGCTGACAGATAGACATGACGTCCCCGAGACCGACAGTGGCTTGGGCGACCAGATTGCTTTTCCGTTCGGAAGGGACGCTACCGGTGATGATGGCCGTCGGCTTAGCCCGACATCATGGCTGTCCCACCCTGTACCGCGTCAGCCTGCGAGAAAACGGAAAACCGATATCGGCGACTCGGGGCCGGAGCCCCTGTCGGCGGCAGAAACACAGGATGCACTGAAAGCCCGGTTTTCTCCTGGCGATCGGATTGTTTTTGGACACCGGAGGCGATCGATCGAGGGCGTTGTGGTCAATCTCGGGCCGCGACGGGCGTCCATCCGGACCGATGAGGGTGTGGAGTATCGCGTGCCTTACGGCGTGCTGCGATCTCTCGAGCCTGTTGTGGACCACAGGGAGCGGGAACAGCAAACCCTGGCTACCTGCCGGGGCCTCATGCTTCGTTACGGTCTTTGGAACTGGAGTGCAGGCCTCGATGATGCCAAGCAGCGGGCCGGCATCTGCGATTACAGCCGGCGCAGGATATCGTTGTCCCGACTGTTTGTACGCAGGGCCGGTGAAGAAGCGATCATCGATACGATTCTGCACGAAATCGCACATGCCTTGGTGGGCCCCGACCACAATCATGACGCCGTATGGCGGGTCCAGGCGCGGGCGATCGGCTGTTCGGGAGATCGGTGTCATGATCTCTCCTTTACACCGCCGCGCTGGATCCTGCGCTGTCCGAACGGCTGTTTTGTAACCACCGGGCACCGGCGCCGCAGCGGCGTGTGCCGCAATTGCCGGATGCCGCCCGAGCACTTGCCCTGGACCGAAGAACGCGCCCGCACGCTTGGTGTGGAGATGGGCAGCTAGTTTCGCCGGCTGGATTGCGCCGACTTGATTTCAGTTGCCTGGCCGACAAACTTTCGGCATCGTTTGAGCACGGATTGATACGATAAAAACCAACTTTCTGGGGGATGGAATCATGGCATCGAAATCTGCAAGCCAGACCGAAGAAGGCATGCTTTCGCCTGCGGTAGTCGAGCAGTATTGGAACCAGGGCTATTGTTCGCCCTGCCGGGTACTCCCGGCTGGGGAGGTGGCAGGGTTGCGCGCTCGGGTGGAGAGTTTCGAGGCGGGACAGGGTGGCAAACTCCTGCCGGCCCAGCGCAACAAGGCGCATTTGCTCTTTGATTGGCTCGACGATCTCATCCGTGATCCCCGCGTACTCGACCCGATTGAATCGCTTATCGGGCCTGACATCCTGTGTTGGAACACGCTGTTCTGGATCAAGGAACCGAACACGCCGACCTTTGTTTCCTGGCATCAGGACAAACACTACTGGGGACTGGAAAACGGCGAGGTGATCACCGCCTGGCTGGCCCTGTCGCCGGCTACGGAAGAAAACGGATGTATGCGGGTCAAACCGGGCAGCCACGAGATCCAGATGACGCATGAGGATCGCTACGACGAGGCCAACATGCTTACCCGCGGCCAGGAGATTTCAGACGAGATCGACGAGGCGCAGGTGGTGCTGATGCCGCTTCAGCCGGGCGAGATGTCACTGCACAGCGTGCGGACCGCCCATGCCTCGGGCCCGAATCAATCGAACGACCGACGTATCGGAGTCTCCATGCACTTCATGCCGCCTTCAACTCAGCAGAGGATCGGTTCATGGGACAGTGCTGCACTCGTCCGGGGTAAGGATGCCTTCGAGAACTTCACTCACACGCCGCGTCTCGGCGATCCGAAGATCGATATTGCGGCCTTCCATGCAAGAGCATCACAGGCGGTGCACGATATCGTCTATCACGGCGCCGACACCGACACCGCAAAACTCTAGCGGGCAATTTGCGTACAAAGCTTTAGCAGGCGCCGCCGGGCAAGCTCGGCGGGGCAGGCGTCGGGAATTCAGGAAGCAGCCTGTCCGAGTGTGCGGTTAAGCGCGGACATGATCCGATAGCAGGTTTCGACGGTCGGGATCGCGATTTTCATCTCGGCGGCCTTGGCGACGGTGTAGCCAATTGTCTCCTCAACCTCGATCCTGCGGCCCCGATCGAGATCCTGCAGCATCGACTGCCTGTGGGGAACAGGTTGCTCTCGCATCACTTCGCCGCTTCGTATCAGGCGCTTGACCGCCTTGTCCTCGGGGCATCCGACAAGATTGGCGGCGGCGATATGAACGCGCCGGGTCAGAGGAATACCAAGCTTCTCCGGAATCTGTGCCGTCTCGCGAGTGATGCGGGCAGCGATACGCGCCGCGTCCGGATCGATTAAAAACCGGAAGGTGTCAAGCCGGGTGAGAATGGAGACGACTGACAAGCCGGACCAGCCAACGAACTTTGTCCATTCCATCGACAGGATTTCGTCGGTCGTCTCGGCGGCCAGGCCTGATTCCGCGAGCGCGGCTGCATAATCATCGCATCGCTTGCTCGCCGCGCCGGAAAGCTCGCCGACATAGAACGGCGCCTTGACGGTATAGAGGATGGAACCGTCCTGCTCGACCTTGCCACCGGTCATGCAGGTGGATCCGAGAACGCGATCTTTGCCAAAGGTTTCGGTGAGCTGCTCGTTCTTCAGAACCCCGTTCTGGAGCGACAGAACTGCGCCGGTATCGACATCGCCTACGATATCGAGCGCGCCGGGCGTATCGTAGGTTTTCACCGCAAGAACGAGGTAATCGACCGCGCCGACCGCAGCGGCATCGGTGGCGACATTGCACTTGGCGATGAAGGACTCCACCCCCGTAAGGGTGATGCCGTTGTCGGCCAGGTACTGCGCCCGGGCTCCGCGCGCGATCAGGGTGACGTCGTGGCCTGCGCGGGTGAGGTGGGCGGCCAGGATGGAGCCGAGCGCGCCGGCTCCGAGAATTACAAATTTCATGGTGCTGCCCGTGTTACCGATACTGTTCTGAAAACCCCGACCACGCTTATTTCGGCGGATGGGCGCGGATCGCCTCGTCGTTCAGCTCGACACCCCAGCCTGGTTCCTGCGGAACGATCAAGTGGCCATCCTTGATCTCGGGCACAGAGGTAACGAGGTCGTCCCGCCACGGTACATCGTCGATATCGATTTCCATGATCCGGAAATTCGGTACGGCAGCGCAGAAATGCGCACTCATAAGCGTCGAAAGGTGACCGTAGAAATTATGCGGCGCGACGTTGATCTCGAAGGCCTCGGCCATGGCGGCGATTTTCATTGCTTGCCAGGCGCCGTTCCAGGGCACATCGATAATGGCGACATCCATGGCACGGCTTTCCAGGAACGGGCGGAATTCGCGTAGCCCGAAAAGGGATTCGCACGACGCGATTGGCGTCCCCGTGGCATTCCGGATGCGTGCGAGGTCCCTTGGCTGATAAAGATCAATCTCAAACCAGTCGAGGCCGAGATCGTTGAGATCCCGGACGATGCGCAGATAGCCCTCGGTCTTGAAGTTGAAGTTTAGATCAAGGTGAATCCCCATATCAGGGCCGGCGCCTTCGCGCATCGCCGTGAGCTGGTTGCGCAGGCTGGCGATCAGCGCCCGGTCGACGTTCAGCGCCGGCCAACCCTCCATCCGGCCAAAGCCGGGGAAGTAGGTTGGAGGATCTTCGCCGAACAGCAGGATGTTGGTTTTCATGGCATGAAAACCACGCTCGCGGGCTTCGACGCTGAGTTCGGTGAGATCGGCGAGCGAGTGCAGCTGTGGACGCCCTATGGCGGCGGCACCATCGGCGGTCATGCAATAGGTTCCGAAGTGTGACCAGTAGAGTTTCAGCCTGTCGCGGCAGGCACCGCCGAGCAATTGGTGGACAGGGACACCGAGCGCCTTACCCTTGATATCGAGCATGGCGTTCTCGATCGCCGCGATAGCCTGCTGGTTGAGCCCGCCGGGCGCCTGACGGGTCACCGCATAGAGATTCTGGGAGACAAGCTCGTGGGTAAGGGGATCGTTGCCCTTGATGATCTCGAACAATGCCTCGATGACGCCGGTGAGGCCCTTGCTTCCGTAGCTTTCGTTGTATTCGGCGATTCCGGTCAACCCGTCATCGGTGTTCAGGCGGAGGAAGGAAAAATTGCGCCATCCGGCATTGCAGTGAAGGATTTCGCATCCGGTAATTTTCATGATGTGCCTGTGCCCTTCCTGCTCGCGAAAGCAGATGATTCATGGAGGTTTTCCCTGAAGATTCAGGAGGTGTCGTGATTCCGGCGAATCTCGATATATCCCGCAAGGCATGCCGTGCCAGACAGGATCTCCGGCCAGACAGGATCTCCGGCCAGACAGGATCTCCGGCCAGACAGGATCTCCGGCCAGACAGGATCTCCGGGCACAGGGTTTCCAAACACAAGGGCCTCGACCAGTTTTCCGTATCGGTTTTTCGCATAAATCATTCCATAACCCCGCGAATACGGGGCTGTGTTGCCGTGGCAAGGCCGCCACGGGGTGCGGTTGCGGCCGTTGCCCCGAATGCGGCATCATCTAACAATGTTGGTGGCTGGTGGTGCGTGAAACCGGAGAAGAACAACGATGACTCTTGAGATTAATCCCCTGGGCAAGGCTCTCGGCGCCGAAGTAGTCGGGGCCGATCTTGAACAACCGCTTTCGGCTGATGAAGAAAAACGGGTGACGCAGGCGTTCCTGGATTACCACCTGCTGTGCTTCAGATCGGATCCCTTGGCTCCGACCGAGTTCGCGGCCATGGGGCGCTATTTCGGTGACCCACAGATTCAGCTCATCCGCTCTCGTCGGAGCGAGGAGGCGCCAGAGGTGTCGTTCCTGGATAGCACCTACAAGAAGCCGGAGGACAAGCCGGACGATCTGCAGATGGTCCGGCTGTCGGGCTGGCACACTGACGATTCCTACTTCGAGATTCCTGCCAAGGGAACGATGCTCCAGTCGCTGGCGATTCCCAGCTCGGGCGGGCAAACCCGTTTCTGCAATACCCGGCGCGCCTTTGAGGATCTGCCGGAACAGCGCCAGCGTAGGCTTGATGGCATGGAGGCAATCCATAGCTACGACACTCGCCGGGCACCGGGACGTCCGGAAAAGCGAACCTCGGAGGAAATCGCTGAAACCCCCGATGTTGTTCACCCTCTTATCCGGACGCATGAAGATACGAAGAAAAAGGCGATCTACTTCAATCCGAACAGGACCGATTCAGTAGTTGATCTCGAGCGCGAGGAAAGCGATGCGCTGCTCGACGATCTCTATGATCACATCACCCGGGAATGCTACCAGTACCATCATGAGTGGCAGCGCGGCGACATCCTGCTCTGGGACAATCGCTGCCTCGTACATTCGGTAAATGTTGACTTTCCGGTTGGCGAGGAGCGCCGACACCAGCGGATCTTGCTCAAGGGGCATCGCCCGGTCTGAGAAGCCCGGCCCAAGAAGCCCGACCCAAGAAATCCGGCCCAAGAAACCGGTCTAAGAAGGCCAATCTGAAGAATTCCGTATCGGACCCGTATCGGGCGTCGCGGCTTGCTTCCGCTGCGGGGCATCCTTATGAAAGCGTCGTTCCAAACAGGAAAAATTGGCGGCGACGGCCTGTAGTGACGGATCCGTAACAATGAGCTTGACAGAGAAGTGATGATCAGCAGAGACGCCATCGGCAAGGATTACGATCACGAGGCGGTCGAGCGTGAATGCTGGGAGCTCTGGGAGGCGACCGGGATCCACGACTATGCCCCGGATCCCAAGCGCGAGACCTTTTCGGTTGATACGCCGCCGCCCTACGTGTCAGCCGCGCATCTCCATGTCGGGCATGCAATGTCCTATGCTCAGGCGGAGTTCGTCGTTCGCTACAAGCGAATGCAGGGCTTCAACGTTTTCTACCCAATGGGCTTTGACGATAACGGCTTGCCGACCGAGCGCTATGTCGAGCAAGTCCACAAGGTCAACAAGAACAAGATCACGCGCGAAGAATTCCGGCGCCTGTGTATCGAGGAGACCGCCCGCGGGGCCAAGGTCTACGAGGAGATGTGGCGCTCGCTCGGCCTGTCCGTCGATTGGAGTTTGCGCTACTCGACGATCGATCCGCACTGCCAGCGGACCGCCCAGATGTCGTTCATGGATCTGTACCGTAAGGGGCTGATCTATCGCGACAATGCGCCGGTGATCTGGGACACCCATTTCGAAACAGCGCTGGCCCAGGCTGATGTCGATACCCTGGAGCGGAACGGGCAGTTGCACGACATCGCCTTTGCGCCCGCCGATGGCGGTGATGCGCTGGTGATTTCAACCACCCGCCCGGAACTGATTCCGGCCTGCGTGGCGCTGTACTTCAATCCGGAAGACGTACGCTACAAGCATCTCGATGGCAGGGCAGTGCTGGTGCCGATTAGCGATCACAAGGTTCCGATCCGGACTTCGCGTGAGGTCGATATGGAATTCGGAACAGGCCTGATGATGGTCTGCACCTTTGGCGACGGCGAGGATGTCCGCAAATGGAAGGACGATAACCTCGATACGCGGATCTGCATCGCTCCCGACGGCAAGATGACGAAACTTGCGGGTTCGCTCGCAGGCAAGACGGTCGACCAGGCGCGCAAGGCGATTGTTGGTGAGTTGAAAGAGAAGGGCCTTATCCTTGCCTCGAAGCAGGTCAAACAGAACGTGTCGATCTCCGAGCGTTCGAGTGTTCCGATCGAGTTTGTCATGGCACCGCAATGGTTCATCAGATTGCTCGATTTCAGAGAAGAGTTCCTCAAGCGCAGCGGCGAGCTGAGCTGGCACCCGGATTACATGAAGGTGCGGCACGATGACTGGATTAACGGGCTCAAATACGACTGGAACATCTCTCGCCAGCGCTTCTATGGCGTGCCGTTCCCGATCTGGTACTGCGATGACTGCGGCGAGGTGGTGCTGGCCGAGGAGAAGGATCTCCCGGTCGATCCGGCGGAAAATCCGTACCCGCATGAGACCTGCCCGGCTTGCGGGGGAACCGCCTTCACCGGCGAGAGCGACGTGCTCGAGACCTGGATGACCTCGTCCCTGACGCCGCTGATCAATGCCAACTGGGCCGGAACCGAGGGTCGCAAGGGTGATATGTCGATTTACCCGATGACGCTCAGGGTTCAAGCTTTCGAGATCATCCGCACATGGCTGTTCTATAGCGTCGTTAAATCCCATTTCCACCACGACAGCCTGCCTTGGCGCGACGCCATGATCTCGGGCTGGGGACTGAACGAGCAGGGCAAGAAAATCAGCAAGCGCGACCTCGAGAATTTCACTGACAAGGAAGGCTACAATCGCTACGATCCGCATTCGGTGATTCAGCGCTATTCGGCTGATGCGCTCCGTTTCTGGGCGGCCGGCAGCCATCTTGGCCACGATCTGCGCTTCAACGAGAAAGACGTGCGGACCGGGCGCAAGGTCGTCATCAAGTTGTGGAACGCGGCCCGGCTCTGCGCGATCCTGCTCGACGGCTTCGATCCCGCTGCGGGATCAAAGATTCTGATCGAAGAACGCTCGGTTGAGGATCGGTGGATCCTGATCGAGTTGAACGAGACTATCACCCGGGTTACCGAGGGTTTCGAGCGCTACGATTACGCCTATGGGCGCGAGGCCCTTGAGCGTTTCTTCTGGAATATCTTCTGCGACAACTATCTGGAGATGGTGAAAGACCGCTTCTGGAACCCGGAGAGCTACGCCCAGGAGCTGCGGGATTCCGCTCAGGCGACCCTGCACGAAACCCTGCGCATCCTACTCGCCCTGTTCGCGCCCTATCTGCCGTTTGTCACGGAGGCCATCTATGCCCGGCTTTATGCTGCCAGGGAGAGTACGGCGTCGCTACATGTCACGTCATGGCCGGAACCCGATCCGGACCTGGCCAGTGACGTTCCGGCGGAAATCGCCGTTATCCTTGATCTTCTGAGCGCGACCCGCGAGCTGCGCTCACAGCGCAACATCTCCCAGACCCGGGTTCTCGAGCGGCTCTGTCTCGATCTCGACCGCGCTGATTCAACACAGCAGGATCTGGTGCGCAGTCTCGAGGGATCGATCCGCAGCGCCGCGCGGTGCCGGGAAATCAGCTACGGCTCGGCTGACCACGATACCGGGGTGGCCGGTGTGCGGATGGAGATCATCGCCTGACACACGCCGGGCAGGGCGTTCGTTCTCAGTCCGGTTTGCGATCTCAAACTTCCAGATCGATCTCCGGCACCGCGTGGCCCTGCTTGTCCTCGTACCATTCCGCCCCCATGTGGCGGTGGCAGAAATTTCCGGGTGAGAAGGGTGGTTTCTAAAAGCACATCAGCACCAACTCCGCCTCATCGAAGAGGCTGTGCAGATCATCCCGCACGGCTTGCGGATCGAGAGCGGCCGGAATGTCGGCATACTACTCGCGATAGGCCGCCTCACCCTTCATGGAGAACATGTGCTTTTCAGGATAAAGCGGGCGATAGACGCGCCATCCGCCAGGTGCGCGCCTGGCGCACCTCGTGATATCTGCATCCGGCCAGTGCCCCGATAAAAGTGCCCTGATAAAGAAGCCAGCTGGCGGCCTTCATGGTGTTTTGCGTGTTTTAGTCGTGTCTCTGATCCTCGGTTTGCGATCAGATGTTGTCCTCGCCAGACAGTTTCCTGACCGTATGATACATGGCCGTCGTCCAGTCATGACGGCCGCGCCCTTGGGTGCGGGCGATACCGTAGATGGCATGGCCGGCGCCGCCGGAAGTGAGCGGCACGTTGTACTGGGATCCGACCTCGAGCGCGAGACCGAGATCCTTGTGGGCGAGGTCGAGCATGAAGACGGGATCGATCACGTCCTTCAAGGCAAGGTTCGGCCAGAGAGTGGTAAGCTGGCCGCAGCCGGCGGGAGTTTTGGACAGCACCTCATAGGCGACATCCTGGTCGATGCCACCGCGCAGCGCGAGGGTCATGCCCTCCGCCGTCACCAGGTTGATCATTGCCGACATGTAGTTGTTGACGAGTTTCAGCAGGGCGCCAGCTCCGACCGGACCGCAATGGGTGACGGCCTCGCCCATGCACATCAGGATGGGCTCTGCGCGTGCAACGTCATCTTTTTCACCACCGACCATGAAGACTGATTTGCCTTCCTTGGCATGGGCCGAGCTGCGCCCGACGGGAGCGTCGACCATCGAAAGCCCCATGCTCTGAAGACGTGCGCTTATCTTCTTGGTCTCTTCCGGAGAGATCGTGCTCATGTCGATAAGAATGGAGCCTTTCGGCATCGCCGCAGCGGCGCTGTCCTCGCCAAACATTGCCGCTTCGACATTGGCGCCGATGGGAAGACTCGTTACCACGAAGTCAGCGCCATCGCCGGCTTCGGCAGCAGTGGCACACGCCTTGGCGCCATCGGCTGCGACGGCTGCGACCGTTTCTGCGTTGAGGTCGAAGACCTGCAGATCGTGACCGCCTTTCATGATATTGCGGCTCATACCGCTGCCCATCTGGCCGAGGCCGATAAATCCTACGGTTGCCATTGTCCTCTCCTATTCTTTGTGCGGTCGTCTGGCGACCGGATTGTTATGTAGTTCAGTTTTGTAGCGGTTCAGTTTTGGTTCGCGAGGGTCGATCTGGCGGCTCAGGGGCCGCGTCGGTCCTCGCGGATCATTTCGGCCGCTTTTTCGGCGATCATCATGGTCGGTGAATTGGTATTGCCGCTGGTGATGGTTGGCATGACCGAGGCATCGACCACGCGCAGGCCCTTGACGCCATACACGCATAGGCGCGCATCAACGACCGCCTGGGAATCACTGCCCATGCGGCAGGTGCCGACGGGATGGAAGATTGTCGTGCCGATGTCGCCGGCGACAGTGGCAAGCACCTCGTCCGTGTCGTATTCCGGGCCGGGTTTGAATTCTTCCGGTTGGTAGCGCTGGAGCGAGGGTTGGGCGACGATCTTCCGAGTCAACCTGATCGCGTCGGCGGCCACCTGGCGGTCGCGGGATGCGGAAAGATAGCGCGGGCGAATGACCGGCGGGGCGTGGGCATCGGTGCTGTTGATCTGGATTTGGCCGCGGCTTTCCGGGCGCAGATTGCAAACGCTGGCGGTAAAGGCGGGAAAGGCGTCGAGCGGCTGGCCGAACTTCTCCAGGGTGAGTGGTTGGACGTGGTATTGGAGATTCGGGGTATCGAAAGACGGATCCGATTTGGCGAAAGCGCCGAGCTGTGATGGCGCCATCGTCATCGGGCCGCGTCGGCGCAGCAGGTATTCAAGCCCGATCCCGATCTTTCCGGTGAGTCTGTTGGCGCGTTCGTTCAGGGTTTCGATACCGTGCACCTTGTAGGCGCAGCGGATCTGCAGGTGATCTTGGAGGTTTTCGCCGACACCGCTGCCTTCATGGATGACTGGAATCCCGTGTTCCTGGAGGAGGGCACCGGGGCCGATACCCGAACGCTGGAGAATTGCTGGCGAGGCAACGGCGCCGGCGGAGAGGATGACCTCACCCGCATCGGCGGTCTGGCGTTTCCCATGGCGATAGAAGGTCATGCCGCAGGCGCGGCCGTCGCGGAACAGCACCTCGGCTGCGTGCGCCTCGGTGACAATCCGGAGATTGGGCCGCCGCGCTATGGGTTTGAGAAAGCCGCGCGCGGCATCCCACCGCCAGCCCCGGTGCTGGTTGACGTGGAAATACCCGCAGCCTTCGTTGTTGCCGCGGTTGAAATCCTCGATTTTGGGGATTCCAGCCTCGGCGGCCGCTTCGCGGAAGGCGTCGAGAATGGACCAGGAGAGGCGCGGTTCCTCGATGCGCCATTCGCCGCCGCGGGCGTGCATGCCGTCTTCCGGCTCGACCGCGATATTGTCTTCCGAACGGGTGAAATAAGGCAGGATCGAATCCCAATTCCACCCGGTATTGCCGAGTTGCGCCCAGCTGTCGTAGTCGCGAGCCTGGCCGCGCATGTAGATCATACCGTTGATGACCGAACAGCCGCCGAGGACCTTGCCGCGAGGGTATGCCAGCTTGCGGCCGTTCAGTCCGTCCTCGGCCTCGGTTTCGAAATTCCAGTCGACGCGCGGATTGCCGAAGCAATAAAGATAGCCAACCGGTATCTTGGCCCAGATGTAGTTGGCACGGCCGCCGGCCTCGAGCAGGAGAACTCGGGTTTCCGGATCTACCGAGAGGCGGTTGGCGAGCACGCATCCCGCGCTGCCGCCGCCAACAATGATGTAATCGAAGCCGCCGATACTCATAGCACCGATACTATCCGCAGGATCTGGCCGCAGGATCTGGCCACGGCGCTCAACCACCGCCGATCTGGGGTAGGATGTGGACCTCGCTGTCGGGCTCGATCTTGGTTAACAGCGCGTCCTGATAGATCTGGCCGTCGATGGCGACAGCAACGCCTTCCTCAAGATGGGGTTTGATCTCGGGATGCATCTTGGCCAGAGCCCGGATTAGCTGGTTGATCGAACCGACATCGAGATCAAAATCGGTTTGACCACCAGTGAAGCGGGCAAGAGCGGGAGTGAGAACGACGTGTGCCATGGTGCGATTATGATTGCCAAGCAGGCCGCCCGAGACAAGAACCCCCGGACAAGAACTCAGGACAAGAACTCAGGACAAGAACCCCAAAAGAGAATTCGGGGATGGAAATACCAACGGAAAACCCGGGGAAGGGAGCGGAAAGATCGCGGGCGAACCCGGAGGTCCGCCCGCAGATCAGAATTATCCCGGGCCAGCGATGCCGGGGGAAGAAACAGGGCGGTCAGTCGTCGCCGCCTTCGTTCTTGTCGATGGCCTCGAGTACCTTCGGCGGCGACATCGGCAGGCTGCTGAAACGGATGCCGGTTGCGGCCGAAACGGCGTTCGAGATCGCGGCCATCGGCGGTACGATTGGAGTCTCTCCGACACCGCGCACGCCGTAGGGATGGTTCGGATTTGGCACCTCGACGATGACCGCGTCGATCATCGGAACGTCCGAGCAGACCGGGATCCGGTAATCGAGGAACCCGGCATTCTCGAGGCATCCCTTGTCGTCGTAGATGTATTCCTCGTTTAGTGCCCAGCCGATGCCCTGGACGGCGCCGCCCTGGACTTGGCCCTCGACATAGCTCGGATGGATCGCTTTGCCGGCGTCCTGCAGTGCCGTGTAGCGCAGGATGTCGACCCGGCCTGTTTCCCTGTCGACTTCGACGTCCACGACGTGAGTGCCGAAGCTCGGCGCCGCGCCCTGGGCGTTGATCTGGGCGTGGCCGACAATCGGCCCACCGGTCTTGTTGGCCTTCTTGGCGATGTCGGCGAGGGTCATCGGCTCGAACTCACCGGCATTTGGTCCGGCAGGGCGAACGACGCCGTCATCCCACTCGACCGCATCCTCCTCGATCTCCCAGACCTGGGCCGCCCTGTTGCAGGCCTGCTTGATGATCTCCTGCGAAGCTTCGTAGACGGCCTTGCCGCTGGAGAAGGTCACGCGGCTGCCTCCGGTGAGGAAGGTGTAACCAAGCGAGCTGGTATCGCCGATGATTGGGCGGATGTCCTCGTATTCAATGCCGAGGGTTTCCGCTGCCATCAGGCAAAGCGATGCGCGCGAACCGCCGACGTCAGGCGTGCCCGCAACGAGGGTCAGGGTTCCGTCTTCGTTCAGAGTCAGGGTGGCACAGGTCTCACCGCCGATATTGAACCAGAAGCCCGAGGCAACACCGCGGCCCTGGTTGAGTCCGAGCGGTATCTTGTAGTGCTTCAGGGCCTTGGCCTGCTTCAGCGTCTCGACCAGGCCGATGGGGCCGAACTTCGGCCCGTAAGCGGCCTTGGTACCTTCTGTAGCCGCGTTCTTGAGACGCAGATCGATCGGGTCCATACCGACCTTGTGGGCGACCTCGTCAATCACTGACTCCACGGCATATTCGGAGATCGGCGCGCCCGGGGCCCGGTAGGCCGCAACTTTGGGCCGGTTAACGACCACATCAAAACCGACGACCTTGACGTGTTCGAGGTCGTAGGGCGCATAGGCGCACATGCAGCCCGGTTGAACTGGTGACCCCTGGAAGGCGCCGGCCTGGTACTTGAGCTCGGCTTCGCCAGCGGTGATCTTGCCGTCCTTGGTGGCACCGATCTTCACCTTGACGTTGGCGCCCGAGGTCGGGCCGGTCGCGCGCATGACCTCTTCGCGGGTCATCTGCATCTTCACCGGCTGGCGGCACTTGCGCGAAAGCGCAAGGGCGAGCGGTTCGAGATAGACCACCGTCTTGCCGCCAAAGCCGCCGCCGATCTCGGAGGAAGTGACGCGAAGCCGCGAAACGTCGAGGCCAAGAAGCCGCGCACAATGTCCGCGAACCACATAGTGGCCCTGGGTCGTGCACCAGAGTTCGGCGCTGCCATCCTCGGAGAAATTAGCGAGACAGGCATGGGGCTCGATGTAGCCCTGGTGGACGGGTTTGGTGTTGAACTCGCGTTCGACAATGAAGTCGGCCTTGGCGAAGCCCTTCTCGATGTCACCGAGCGTGAACTCGATCCGCTTGGCAACGTTGGAGGCTTTCTTCGGCGCCGGGTCGACACCCTCGGTGATCATATTGTCGTGCAGGACCGGGGCATTCTTTTTCATCGCCTCGACGACATCGATGACGTGCGGCAGAACCTCGTAGTCGACCTTGATCAGCTTCAGTGCCCTGCGGGCAATGTTGTTGCTCGTGGCGGCGACGGCCGCAACCGCATGTCCATCATAAAGCGCCTTCTCGCGCGCCATGACATTGCGGAGCATGTCGCGGTAGTTGACCAGCATCTCGCCGGCCGGGGAGAACTCGGAGGGCATGTCGGCAAAGTCATCACGGGTGATCACCGCCTTGACGCCGGGCAGGGCCTCGGCCTTGGAAGTGTCGATCGACTTGATGCGGGCATGGGCGTGCGGGCTGCGCAGAACCCGGCCGATGAGCATGTTGGGCGCGCTGAGATCGGCGCCGAACTTCGCGCGCCCCGTGACCTTGTCGACGCCGTCGGGGCGGACCGGCCTTGTGCCGACCCACTTCAGGCCGGAATCGGCTCCATTGCTCTTGCCGTTCGCTTTTTTGCTTGTAGCCATGGTTCAGGCTCCTCTCATTTCGACGGCCGCGTCCTGAACGGCCCTGACAATCTTGTCGTACCCGGTGCACCGGCAGAGATTGCCGGCGAGCCAGTAGCGGATCTCGGTTTCCGTGGGGTCGGGATTTTTTTCCAGCAATGCCTTGGCGGCAACCAGGAACCCCGGCGTGCAGATGCCGCATTGCAGCGCGGCATGCTCAAGGAAATGCCTCTGAAGGGGATGCAGATCCTCGCCTTCGGCCATCGCCTCGATGGTCTCGACCGCGCTCCCGTTGGCCTCGGCCCCGAGCACGAGACAGGAGCAGACGAGGCGCCCATCCATCATCACGCTACAGGCGCCGCAGTCACCCGACGCGCAGCCTTCCTTGCTACCGGTCATGTTGAGTTCGTCGCGAAGGACGTCGAGGAGGGTATCCTCGGCTTCGCACAGGAACTCGGTGCGGTCCCCGTTAATGGTGGTATTGACGTGAATCTTGGACATAGAGATCAACCTTTCGCGCGTTCGTAAGCTATCTTGGCGGCACGGCGTGTCAGCACGCCGGCGACCTTGACGCGGTATTCGATGGTGCCGCGCTTGTCGCTGATGGGTTTGGCGGCGGCACTGGCGGCCTTGGCAGCCTTGTCGAGAGCTGCATCGTCGAGCGATGTGCCGATCAGGGCCTTGGCTGCGGCCGGAACGAGAATGACCGTCGGGGCGACTGCGCCGAGCGCAACCGTGGCGTCAGTGCAGATTCCTGACTTGTCGAGCGTCAGGCTGACGCCGGAGCCGACAACGGCGATGTCCATTTCGGTGCGCGGAATGAACCGGAGATAGGCGTCAGAGGAACGCGGTGGTCGCTTGGGCAGAAAAAAGGAGACGACGAACTCGCCCTTCTTCAGCGAGGTCTTGCCGGGTCCGGTCGGGATCTTCTCGACCGACACCTCGCGCACACCTCTCGGGCCGGCGATGCGGGCGACCGCGTCGGCGGCGTACATCGCCGGGACGCTGTCAGCTGCAGGTGAGGCGTTGCAGAGATTGCCGCCAAGCGTGCAACGGCCCTGGATCTGCGTTGAGCCGATCAAATCGAAGGCTTCGACGATGCCAGGCCAGGCCTTGGATACCCGCGGGTGTTCCTTGAGTTCTGCGCCGGCGACGGTGGCGCCAATTCTGAATCCGCCTTTTTCGGCGACAATCTTTCGGGTCTCCGGAATGTGCTTGATGTCGACGATCAGTGCCGGCTCGATCATATCGGCCCGCATCTGCACCAGGAGATCTGTGCCGCCGGCCAATACCTTGGCCACGCCTTTGGCGCTGGCAAGCAGCTTGGCTGCGTCCTTTGCGGATTTGGGTGCTTCGTACTGCATGATTTGCATGAAGTGTTTCGTCCTCCCTGAACTGGAGCCTGCGGCGGATGTTTTTGCTACATTCGAGGCAATCCGGCGCTCGATTTTAGTAAAACGCACCCGGATGCCGGCTGGCCGCGATGGCCGGGCAGGAGAATGCCCAAGCTGCCGGGGTATCGCAAGCTTAATCCGCTGAAATCCTCTCGGGATTCCACCCTCCCCCGAAATTAACACTCCTGCAACTTTCCTGGAATCTCCGCGAGATACCCCGCAAATTTACCGGTGAATTTTGCCTGGGTCGGATGTCGGGAAGGCGCGTTATGTCTTAATATAGAGTAGGATCCGGTGGGCCACAGGGTCGCCTGCGCGCGGATGATCAATTTTGAGGACACAAGGAATGACTGACGCAGAGAGATACGGGAGCGGGGGCTTCGGCTATAGCGAGGGCGAATACATGCCGATCGAGGAATTGCGGATTCCCGTTACCGACATGGGCTTCCAGCTCGCCGATATGTGCTACGACGCAATCCATGTCTGGAAGGGACGTTTCTTCCGCCTCAATGATCATCTCGATCGCTGGGAACGCTCGATAGAGAGCCGCCGCTATGACACACTCGGGTTCGACAGGGACGGCTATACCGAGGTCCTGAACGGCTGCGTTGCACGGGCTGGCCTCCAGGATTCGATGGTCACCATTGTAGCAACCCGGGGCTCCCCGCAATCCACGCACAAGGATCTGAGAACCTGCAGTAATCGTCTGCTTGCCTGGGCGTTGCCTTACCATTCGGTGGTGTCGGAAGACGAGACCGAGAACGGCTGCGGCATCGTGGTCGCCGAGACGATACGGATCCCGCCCGAGGCGGTCGATCCGACGGTCAAGAATTTCGGGCGGCTCGATTTCGTCCGCGCCCTGTTCGAGGCTTATGACCGGAATGCCCGCTACGCCGTTCTGCTCGACGGCGAGGGCAATGTCACCGAAGGCCGCGGCTGGAACATCTTTGCCCTGTCGGACGGCGTGCTCGTCTCGCCAGAGGATGGCGTGCTGGAAGGAATAACCCGGGAAACGGTGCTCGAGTTGGCCGGAGAGATGAATATCGACGCCCGGCTCGGCAAACTGTCCGAAGGCGCGCTTCGTGGCGCCGAGGAGGTTTTCCTGAGCACGACCGCCGGCGGAATCATCCCGGTAACCAGCGTTGACGGGAACACCATCGCCGACGGAACGCCGGGGCCGGTCACGGAACGTGTCCGCGAGATGTACTGGAACCTGCACGATGACCCGGCCTACAGCACTGCCGTTGATTACACCGTCGCCGCATGACGGGATACTCAGCGAAATACTCGTGGAGCCAGCCCTTCGGACCCGACGGCCCGGCCCGGGACCGAGAAACGGCTGGCAATGGGGGAGGGCACGAGGTTTCCTGGCACTGGTCCAGGGTTGAGTCCGGGTCGCCCAAAGGGCTGATAACGGCGGCAAAGTTCGATGCGTTGGCCCGCGACGGCGGCGCTTTCGTCGACACTTATGGTTTTTACGCCGAGGCAATCGGCTACGGAACCGCGGTCATGCGCCTGCCTTTCGATATCAAGCATATACGCCCCGGGGGAACCGTGGCCGGGCCGTCGTTGATGGCGCTTGCCGATTTCGCCGCCTACGCGGCTCTGATGGGGCAACTCGGGCCGATCCGCATGGCGGTGACGACCAATCTCAACATCAGCTTCCTCCGGGCTCCGCCCCGGGCCGATATCCTCGCTGCGGCTCGGGTGGTCGGGAATGACCGGTTTCTTGCGCATCTGGAAGTCGTGCTGGCCACCGAGGGCGATTCCGCAGAATCTGCAGAATCCGCAGAAGAAGGCAGAAAGGCAAAGGCGGGGCCTTATGAGATCGCCCATGTGATGGCGACCTATGCGACGCCGCAGGACTGAACGCTGTCAGGGCTCAACCCAGGCCGAAATTTGCCTGGTGGCAAAGCCGATTTCCGCATGATTCCCGTGTATTGACAGAGGCGAGCCGGGAGATAATACTCCGCGACCATCGCGAAGCCGGGAACCGTCTGATGCAGACCTATTCCATGAAGGCTTCGGAGATCGACAAAAAGCATTATGTCGTCGATGCCGACGGCCTCATCCTGGGGCGGATGGCGTCGATCATTGCGAAGATTCTCCGAGGCAAGAACAAACCGACTTTCACGCCGCATATGGACTGCGGCGACCACGTCATTGTGGTCAATGCCAAAAAAATCCATCTGACGGGGCGTAAGCTGGAGAACAAGATCTATTACCGCCACACGGGATACCCCGGTGGAATCAAGTCGGTGACAGCAGGCGGGCTTATCGAGGGCAAGCATCCCGAGAGAGTTGTGCTCAAGGCTGTCGAGCGGATGCTGCCCAAGGGCAAGCTCGGCCGGCAGCAAATGAAGAATTTGCGGGTTTATGCAGGGCCGGATCATCCTCACGAGGCCCAAAAACCCGAGCCGCTCGATATCGGAGCGATGCACGCGAAAAACAAACGGAGCGCCAGATGACCGCGGAAGACGATAAACCGGAAGCTGCCGAGAGCGGCGATTCTGCAACGTCAGGCGCCGAAACGGCGACTCCTGAGGTTGCGGCCTCCGAGGAATCGGTTCCTGAGGAGGCGGCCTCCGAGACATCGACCATCGAAACGGCGGCAGTTGAGGTTGCCGAAGAATCCGGCAATGACGCGACCGATGGTGTGGCAGGCGAATCGACGGACGAGCCTGCGGGTCTTGCCGATCTCGATAAAGCGATGGGCGTTTCTGCGGCCGAAACGATGTTTCCACCAGCCGAACCGGAGCTCGACGAGCAAGGTCGTTCCTATGCGACCGGCAAGCGCAAGGAATCCATAGCCCGCGTCTGGATCAAGCCTGGCCCGGGGCGAATCATCGTCAACGGCAAGGACTCCGAGGTGTATTTCCAGCGCCCAACCCTGCGTATGATGATCAACCAGCCTTTCGAGGCGGCGGGCAGGGCCGGCCAGTACGACGTCTTCTGCACCGTAAAGGGCGGCGGTCTGTCGGGACAGGCGGGCTCCGTGCGCCACGGGGTCAGTAAGGCGCTGGCGCTCCACGATCCCGATCTGCGGCCAACCCTGAAGAAAGGCGGCTTTCTGACCAGGGACTCCCGCGTGGTAGAACGCAAGAAATACGGTAAGCGCAAGGCGCGACGTAGCTTCCAGTTCTCCAAACGCTAAATTCGAAATCCACGGCCGCTGTCTTTTGCGACCGACCGCAGTAACGATTCCACCGCCGCTACGGTTGGCGGCGGCTTGCGGAATTTTCCCATGGGGGACATCCCATGACGGCAAAAATATTCATCGACGGTGAACACGGCACCACGGGCCTGCAGATACGCAGCCGCCTCGAAAGCCGTTCGGATATCACTCTCCTGGGTCTCGCGCATGAGGACCGGCACGATATCGACCGGCGTCGGGGACTTCTGAACGCCGCCGATCTCGTTGTCCTGTGCCTGCCGGATGATGCCGCGCGGGAAGCGGTAACGATGATCGAGAACCCGGCAGTGCGCGTCATCGATGCCAGCACGGCGCACCGGGTAGCCGAAAGCTGGATCTACGGCCTGCCCGAATACGATGCTGGCCAGCGGGTGCGCATTGCCGAAGCAACACGGGTGAGCAATCCGGGCTGTTATGCACTTGCGGCGATAGCCATCCTCCATCCGCTGGTGCGGGCGGATTTGCTGCCCGCGGATTGGCCTGTCGTGATCAATGGGGTGTCCGGGTATTCCGGCGGTGGCAAGGCGCTGATCGCCGAGTTCGAGAACCCGGCGAGTGAAACCTTCACTGAGACCGCATTCCGGCTCTACGCGCTTGGCCTTGAGCACAAGCATGTCCCGGAAATCCAGTTGCACAGTGGTCTTGCCGCCCGTCCGCTCTTCGTGCCGAGCGTCGGTCGTTATTACAAGGGCATGATCGTCCAGGTGCCGCTCCAGCTTGGCGCGCTGCCGGGCCGGCCAACGCCGGAGGATGTGTACCGGATTCTCGCCAGGCACTATAACGGCGAGGCCTTTATTACCGTCGCCGATGCTGGGGATCTTCCCGCATCGGGTCTGCTCGATCCGGAGAATCTGAACAACACGAACGAACTGCGCCTGCATGTCTTCGGCAATGACGACAAAGAGCAAGCGGTGGTGGCGGGTCTTCTCGACAACCTCGGCAAGGGCGCCTCAGGGCAGGCGGTGCAGAACATGAATATCATGCTCGGCTTGCCGGAAGAGGCAGGTTTGGCGGTGGGACCCCAAACAAGATGCGGGGTAGAGACCGCAGCACTGCGCGCAGGAACCGGATGACAGCAGGGTGCGCATGACGGCGGGGTGCGCATGACGGTGGGGCGCGGCTTCGAGCCGGGAATCATCCTTCCCTGGGAAGGAACTTGGCCCCGGATTGCCGAGGATGTCTTTATCGCGCCGACGGCGGCCGTGATCGGCGACGTCGAGATCGGTGCCGGGTCGGTGATCCTGTTCAATGTGACCGTGCGCGGTGACGTGCACAGCATCCGCGTTGGCGAGAAAACGAATATCCAGGACGGATCAGTCGTTCATGTCAGCCGGGGTACGCATCCGACCACGATCGGATCACGCGTGTCGATCGGCCATATGGCCCTCATTCATGGCTGTGAGTTGCAGGATGGCGCCTTTATCGGGATGCAGGCCTGCATCATGGACGGTGTGGTGGTTGAGAGCGACGCGATGGTCGCCGCCGGGGCGCTGGTCACACCAAATACCGTGGTGAAGTCAGGCGAACTCTGGGGCGGCTCGCCGGCCAAGCTGATGCGCCCGCTCAAGGATTCCGAGCGCGCATACATGATAGCCATACCGCAGGGCTATCACGAAGACGGCCAGACCTATCGCAAGGCCGGCATCGGTAGTATCCGCAAAGATTGACGCTGAATTAAAACCGCGTGTGCTACCGGTATGCGCCGGCGGCAGATGGGCTATTCGCCGAAACTGAATCCGACAGCGCGGGCGTTGTAGAACAAGCCACCATCCTGGGCCACGATGCTCACCATGCGCTCCTTGCCCCGGTTATGATGGGAGTGCAGCGAGGTGGGTGGTGTGACCATCACCGCATTCTTCTGCCAGTCCTTCTGCACGCCGTCGACCAGCGAATGCACGTCGTCGCAGGAAAGAGCGAGAGTGAGCGCAGCTGCGTTGTGGCGATGCGGCGTCTGGTCGCCGCCAGGCTCGAGCGAGTTGATGGCAAGCGCGATGGTGGCTGTTGTCGTCCGCGTGTCATCGACACCCTCGGAGGTGAAGAGGACGGCTTTGCCCGCCCGGTCGCTGTTGTCCTGATCGGCAACATCCTGCCAAACGGCGTCGAGTGCGCGCTGGATCTCCCCGGCCGGATAATGCGTAGTCTGGATCCGGGATTCGCCGGGTGCGGGAGGTTGGGCGCCAAGATGGGCGAGGGCAGGCTCGTCGGTGATCGCCAGCAGAACGGCGTCCGTGCCGTTGGCCGAGAGCGTCGTTTCGCCGCCGCCGGGAAGCACGATCACGTCGCCGGTGCCAGCCATCACCACATCCTCGCCCTTGGTGAGAACGGGAGTGCCCTCGAGCACATACCAGGTCTCGCCGCTGGACCGCAGCTGGAGCTTCATGGTGTCGCCGTTGGCGATCCGGGTATAGCGCGCGAGCATGTTGGGCGTGCTGGCCGGTCCCTGGCCGCCGAATGCAGGCGCGAGATCGAGCGGGATTTCCGCAGTTCCAGTGGCGGGATCGAAAGCCTTGTCACACTCCTCGAGGAAGATGTGGGAAGGTACGTTTTCCTGCTTGTAGCGAAAAGCATTCTCAGGCGTCCAGTAGGCGGCGCGCGCGGTATAGACGGTCTCGGCGGAGGCAACGGAATTGAGGCTCGACACGGCGAAATCCTTTTGTTTGCGGTGCAGGGTAACACCCCATGATATGGGAATTATAGCAGTGACCGCTAGATAGAACCAAGGTAGACAGGGCTAGGGAAAAACCGGGGAGACCGCGATGTCCAACCTTCATGAAGATCTGCTCGTTGTTGATGGGCTGGTGATATCGAACTGGAGCAGGAGCGTCTTCGAGGCGATGCACAAGGGCGGCTTGGCCGCGGCCAACTGCACGGTCTGTGTGTGGCACGATTTCCGGGAAACCATGGCCAACGTGTCCCGGTTCAAGGGCTGGATCGAGGAGAACAGCGATATCCTCACGCAGGTCTACACCACCGAAGATATTCATCGTGCCCGGCGCGAGAAGCGGGTCGGCATCATCCTCGGCTGGCAGAACACATCCGGTATCGACGACCGGATCGAGTATCTGCGGCTCTACAAGGAACTCGGCGTCGGCGTGATGCAGCTGACCTACAACACCCAGAATTTGGTCGGCACCGGATGCTGGGAGAGCAGGGACAACGGGCTGTCGGATTTCGGGCGCGACGTGATTGACGAAATGAACCGTCTCGGTATCGTCGTCGATCTCTCGCATGTCGGCAACATGACCAGCAAGGAGGCGATCCTGCATTCCGCAAAACCGACCGCTTTTACCCATTGCTGTCCTTCGGCACTCAAGGACTATCCCCGGAACAAATCCGACGATCTACTCAAACTCATCGTCGATCGCGGAGGGTTTGTCGGCTTTGCCACCTATCCGCCCTTCCTGCCCAAGGAGGACAAGACGACGGTCGAGGATTGCGTCGAGGCGATCGAGTACGTGGTCGACCTGGTCGGCGAGGACAGCGTCGGTATCGGTACCGATTTCACGCAGGATCAGGACGGCGCCTTTTTCGATTACCTGTCGCTCGACAAGGGATCGGGGCGGCGTCTGGTACCGAAGCGGCCCGGAACCGGCGTGACGATTATGCCGAAGGGGTTGCGGTCGCTCGAGGATTACCCGAACTTGACCGGGGCCATGGAGAAGCGCGGCTGGCCTGAGTCACGGATTCGCAAGGTGATGGGAGAGAACTGGGTGCGGTTTCTCAAGGACGTCTGGGGCGCTTGAAAACCCAAGGCCAGAGAATCCCGGGTCGCGATTTCAGAGCGACCTCAGAGCGGCCTCAGAGTCGGGTGATCCGGTCCGGTGCCGTTTCAAGAATATGCTGGCAGAAGTGCATACCCTCACGTTCGGATTCTTCCGGATCGTCGTGCTGCTCGCCGTGATGCACCTGCTTGCCGTTCCGCCAGACTGACCACGGATACGCGTATCCGCCGCCGGGCTTCGACCAGCGTTCGATGAAGAGCTCGAGAGTCATTGCGTCGGGAGCGAGAGTCATTGTGTCGTCGAGTGCTGTTGGTACGTGTTGTGGCTTTGGTAGCCTTACCAGGAATTGCGGAGTTCCCGCAGCTTGATGAAAACATCCCGCGCGGTCGGGGCGTCGGATATGTCGGGAAATTCTTCGCGGAGGCGGGCGATGATGGTCGGGTTCTGCAGGCGGAAGAAGGTGTTGACCTCTTTCTCCTGGGCCAGCGTGGTTACCATAGCCCGGTCGGGATCCTGTTCGCGGATCGAATCAAGCAGACTCTCGGCTTTGCTGTTGTCCGGCTCGCGCGACAGAGTGAATTCAAGGTTGTTCACGATGTAGTCGTGGCCTGGGTAGATCTGGGTTCCCTCGGGAAGCTGCGCGAGCTGCTCGGCAAAGGTCTGGTAGAGCTCTTCGGGGTGGCCGCCATTGTGGCAGTTGCCGGCGCCGGCATTGAAGAGCGTGTCGCCGCAGAAGAGTGCCGGTGTGTCCGTGCGCGACAGCAGGCAGACATGGCTCATCGTGTGCCCGGGGGTGTCGAGAGCTTCGAGTTCAACGGTATTGCCGATTTTGACCACGTCGCCGGCGGAGAGCCCGACATCCATGTCGGGAATCCGCTCCTTTGCATTGGCGTGGGCCAGGATCTTCGCCCCTGTTGCCTCGACCATCGGCCCGTTGCCGCCGATGTGGTCGCCATGCTCATGGGTATTGAGTATCTGGGTGACGGTCCAACCTCTGTCCTTCGCCGCCGCGAGGCATTTTTCATAATCGAGAGGGTCAACAGCAACGGCTTCGCCAGTCTCGGAGCAGGCGATCAGGTAGTTGAAATTGCGATAGGCATTCCCGGTCCAGATTTGTTCGACGATCACGGATAAGCACTCCTGAAGTAATGGCGCTGGGGTGGAACGAATAGCAAATGCGGCATTCTACTGGTTCTTGTGACTGGCGCCAGACCATGATCCGTTCATTCATGTGGATTTGGCGTGTGATCGAGCGTTGTCTTGCCCCAGTGCTTCTGCGATGAAACTAAATACAAAACCACGCATGAACCGGGACGCAAACCAGATGCGCGCCGGATTGCGAACCGGATACAGGCAGGGGCAGGGCATGGCCATCGTTCTAAAAGAGGGGCGCAGTCGCGAGCAGAAGGCTGTGGACCAGATACAGGTGCGGGATACCGTCGTCGGCGTCATCGATGATATCGAGGCCCGTGGCGAGCAGGCGGTCCGGGAGTACAGCGAAAAGTTTGACAGCTGGAACCCGAAGAGCTTCCGTCTCACCGACAGCGAGGTCGCCACTTGTCTGGACGAATTGACCGCGCGTCAGACCGCCGACATCACCTTTGCCCAGGAGCAGATTCGCCGTTTTGCCGAGGCGCAGAAGGCGTCCTTGCATGATCTTGAGGTCGAGACTCAGCCCGGCATCGTGCTTGGCCACAAGAACATGCCGGTCGAGAGTGTTGCCTGTTATGTGCCGGGCGGGAAGTTCCCGCTGGTGGCATCCGCCCATATGGGAGTGGTGACGGCGAAGGTCGCGGGGGTGTCGCGCATTGTCGCCATGTCACCGCCTTTCGAGGGTCGCCCGAACCCCGCCGTGGTCGCAGCCATGTATCTTGGCGGTGCCGACGAGATCTACTGCCTTGGCGGTGTGCAGGCGATCGCTTCGGCCGCACTCGGTACCGAGTTCTGCCCGTCGGTCGCTGTCGTCGTCGGGCCGGGAAACGTGTTTGTTGCCGAAGCCAAGCGTCAACTTTACGGCCGGGTAGGTATCGATCTGATTGCCGGGCCGACGGAAACCCTTCTTATCGCCGATGAAACCTGCGATCCCGAGATGGCGGCAACCGACCTCCTCGGTCAGGCCGAACACGGCTATGATTCACCGGCGGTGCTGGTGACCACGAGCAAGGAACTCGCTGAGGCACTGCCGGGCGAAATCGAGCGTCAGCTTGTTGATCTACCGACGGCGGAGACCGCCGGAAAGTCATGGGCCGATTATGGCCAGATCATCCTGTGCGAGGACGATGCGGAGATGGTCCGTGTCGGCGACGAACTCGCCTTCGAGCACGTCCAGATCCTGACACGGGATCCGGGGTATTTCCTTGAGCACATGCGCAACTACGGCGCCCTGTTCCTGGGCCAGGAAACCAATGTCGCCTATGGCGACAAGGTGATCGGCACCAACCACACCCTGCCGACGGGCCGTGCCGCCCGCTATACCGGAGGCCTCTGGGTCGGCAAATTTATTAAAACCTGCACCTATCAGAGAGTAGCGCCCTCGGCGACCGCCCGCATCGGCAGGTACTGCTCGCGGCTCTGTGCACTGGAGGGTTTCTGGGGACACAAAGCGCAGGCCGATCTCCGCGTCCGGCGCTATGGCAGAGTAAACCAGCCTGACGCGGAGATGGTTTCGGAATAGATCCGGAACAGGCGTGGAGCCACTCCGGATGGCGGCGAAAGAGGGCATGACGACCAGCGAGCGTGCCATCGGTATCGATATCGGCGGCACCTTCACCGACGTCGTGGTTCATCTCGGCGAAGGCGGGACGGCAACGGTAAAGACGCTGACCACTCCGGGAGATCCGGCCGCCGGGGTGATTGCGGCGTTGCGCGATCTACGGGAAAGAGGTGTGCTCGCTGCGGGTGAATCCTGGCGCATCGTCCACGCAACGACCCTGTTCGCGAACGCCCTGATCACCCGCGATGGCGCCTCAACAGGCCTCGTAACCACCGAAGGATTCCGCGATGCGCTCGAGATTGGAACCGAGCGCAAATTCGAACTCTACGATATCTTCATTGCACGCCCGGAGTCGCTCGTTCCGCGCAAGCTGCGCATCGAGGCGCGGGAGCGTATGGCTCCGGATGGCGCCGTGCTTATTTCTCTGGACGAAGAGCGTCTGGTCGAAACCGCCGCGCCGCTGGCGGCGGCGGGGGTAGAGTCCCTGGCGGTAGTGTTTCTGCACGCTTATGCCAACCCCGAGCACGAAACCCGGGCGCTTGTAGCGCTGGAAGCGGCTTATCCCGGACTGTTTCTGTCCGCTTCCAGCGAAGTTGCGCCGGAGATCGGGGAATACGAACGCGCTTCGACGACCGTTGCCAATGCCTACGTCAAGCCCCTGGCCAGCCGTTATCTCGATAATCTTGCAGTCCAGTTCGATGCTCTCGAATTCAACGGGTCGTTCTTCATGATGCTGTCCAATGGTGGGCTCACCCATCTCGCCGAGGCGCGGCGGCGGCCGGTGCATCTACTGGAATCCGGACCTGCGGCCGGCGCTCTGGTCGCCGCGCATCTCGGAGCGCGTGCCGGGGTATCGAATCTTCTTGCCTTCGATATGGGTGGCACCACGGCAAAACTGGCGCTGATCGAGGAGGGGCGGGTGAAGATCGCTTATGGTTTCGAGGCGGCGCGGGAAAAGCGCTTCGTTGCCGGAAGCGGTCTTCCGATCCGGATTCCGACCGTCGAGCTGATCGAGATCGGTGCCGGCGGCGGCAGCATTGCACGCACGGACGCCATGGGACTCTTGCGGGTCGGCCCCGACAGTGCCGGAGCGGAACCAGGGCCCGTCTGTTATGGGCGGGGCGGGGCGCAGCCGACGGTAACAGACGCCGATTTGCTTCTTGGCTACCTTGATCCCGGTTTCTTTGCCGGCGGCAGCATGACGCTTGATGGCGACGCCACCGCAGAAGTCCTGGAAAATCTTGCCGGAGAGGTTGGTCTCCCCGCCATCGAGGTTGCCTGGGGCATCCATGATGTGGTCAACGAGAACATGGCGTCGGCGGCACGCATCCATATTGCCGAACAGGGACGGGATCCTTCCGCTTTCGCGCTTCTGGCGACCGGCGGTGCCGGCCCGGTGCACGCCTGTGCTGTGGCCGGCAAGCTTGGCATCCGACACCTGATCTGTCCGGCTTCGGCCGGTGTCGCATCGGCGCTGGGCCTGCTGGTGGCGCCGGCCCGTGTCGATCGTGTTTCCCCCGTGGCGTCCCGGCTTGGAATCGTGAACTGGGATGAACTGGAAGTGCAGTTCCAGGCATTGGAGGCGGATGCGGCCTCGGTGATCGCTGAAACCGGCTTCGATCCCGCTGCAGCCGCTGTTGCGCGACTTGCCGATATGCGTTTTACCGGACAGGGCTTTGAGGTTGCGGTCAGCCTGCAGCCGGGTCCTTACGGGGCCGGATCGGAACAGATGTGCGCCAAGGCTTTCGAGGAAGCTTACCAGGAAAAATACTCCCGCTCTCCACCGGAGGTAGAGCCGGAGATCATTAACATCCGTGTTTCGCTCACTGCCGAGACGCCTTCGGTTATCGTCTCTGTTCCAGGAGGCGAGGGTGGCAAGGGTGGCGAGGGTGGGCACAGCGGGTCGCGTCCGGCTTATTTCCCGCAAACGGGCGAGTTTATCGACACATCGGTCCATCGCCGGAGCGATCTCGCACCGGGTACATCCTTTCCCGGGCCTGCCATCGTCGAGGAGGCGGAATCGACGGTGGTGGTGCCGCCGGGCGCGTCCGTGCACATCGACGAAGAGCGGAATCTGATTATCGATCTCGCGGAGGAGGCGACATGACCCGGAAACGGCCAGGCGACTTGGAAGCGGATGGCACGGAAACAGGCGGTTTCGATCCGATCCGGCTCGAGATTCTCTGGACACGCCTGGTTTCCGCGGTCGACGAGGCAGCTGCGGCCATGGTGCGCGCCTCGTTCTCGACGGTGGTGCGTAACTCCCATGATTTCTCTTGCATCGTTGCCGACCGGCACGGGCGTTCCCTGGCCCAGGCAACCGACAGCATTCCGTCCTTTATTGGAACCCTGCCGGCCACCATTCGGCACTTTCTTGGCGAATACCCGGTCGACACTCTTGAGCCGGGTGACGTCCTCATCACCAACGACATCTGGATGGGGACCGGCCATCTCCCTGACATCACCGTGGCCAAGCCGATTTTCTTCGATAGCCGGGTGGTCGGGTTCTCCGGCTCGACCGCGCACGCCCCCGATATCGGCGGCAAGATCCGCTCGCCGGAACCCCGGGAGGTGTTCGAGGAAGGATTCCAAATCCCAATCATGAAAGTTCTGCAGGCGGGGCGTCGTGACGAGACCTTCTTCCGGTTGCTGCGCCAGAATGTGCGGACTCCCGACGAGGTCGTCGGCGATCTCTATGCCCAGTTTGCCGCACTCGATCTGATCGAGGACCGGGTTGTCGCCTTGATGCGCGAACACGGGCTCACCGATCTCGATGTACTCGCCGGCGAGATCCACCAGCGATCGGAACAGGCGATGCGAGCAGCGATCCGTGAATTGCCGGACGGTGTCTATCGCAACCGGATGCCGACCGATGGCCTTGATCGTCCGGTCGATCTCGAGGCTGCGGTGACGATTGATGGCGACGAGATATGCATCAACTTTGAAGGCAGCAGCCCGCAGGTCGACAGAGCTATCAACTGTGCCATGTGCTACACTTACGCGATGGCGGCCTACGCCATCAAATGCGCCACGGTACCCGATCTTCCCAACAACGAGGGCGCGGTGGCGCCGATCCGCGTCGAGGCGCCGGAACGCTGCATCATCAACCCGGCGTTCCCGGCTTCCGGTGGATCGCGGGCACTGATCGGGCATTTCGTACCGCCGCTGATTTTCGGCGCCCTGGCCGAGGTAGTGCCCGAACGCATCATGGCCGGGGTCGGGTCACCCCTCTGGGCGATCACTGTCGCAGGCGTCAACGACGCCGGGCGGTCCTTTGCCAACCTGTTTTTCTTCAACGGCGGGATGGGGGCGACACATCGCACCGACGGCCAATCCTGCATGAGCTGGCCGTCCAACATTTCTGCCACCCCGACCGAGGTCATTGAGCAGCTGTCGCCATTGCGGGTTCATCACCGTCGCCTGCGCCCCGGTTCCGGTGGCGAGGGCAAGATGCGCGGCGGCCTCGGCCAGGAAATCCTGTTCGAGATTCTGTCCGAAACGCCGCTCGCAGCGTCCTTTCTGGCCGAGCGCACCCGGCATGCAGCACCGGGCATGGCCGGCGGCGAGCCCGGGGCCTTGGGGCAAGTCGTGATCAACGATGCAGCGGTCGATCCCAAGGCGCAGCATATTGTCGGATCAGGCGATCGGATCCTGATGGCGCTACCGGGCGGCGGCGGATCTGGTGCGCCGGCTGAACGGGATGCAGACCTGCGGGTCCATGACCGCGAGCAGGGCTACGTCACGGAATAGAGGCAACGGGCGCCGCTATGCCATCAGGTCTTGGTGCACAGGGACCAGGGGCATAGTTTTGGAAGACGCAGTTTTTCAGGAGGACGCTTCAGCATGGCGTACAAGGCATTCGATCTTGCGGACAAGGTAGCCCTGATCACCGGCGGCAACAGCGGCATCGGGCTTGGCATGGCGCATGCAATCGCCGAAGCCGGCGGCAATATCTGCATCTGGGGTACGAACGAGGAAAAGAATGCCGCCGCCCTGACCGAACTGGAAAAACACGGCACGCAGGTAATGGCGCTACGTTGCGATGTGTCAGACGAAGCGGCGGTGCAGGAGAGTTTTGCTGCAACCCTGGAGCGTCTCGGCCGGGTTGATGGCTGTTTTGCCAATGCGGGTGTCAGCGGTCGCGGCTCGCTGACGCCTTTCATTGAGATGACGACCGAATCATGGCGCCAGATTGTCGGCGTCAATCTCGACGGTGCTTTCTTTACCTTTCGCGAGGCGGCCCGGCACATGGTGGAGCGAGGCGATGGCGGCCGGCTGGTGGGCACGGCGAGCCTTGCTGCGGTCTCCGGTGCGGCCCAGAACGAGCACTATGCTGCCACCAAGGGTGGCATGATCTCGATGATACTGGCCATGGCCGTGGAACTGGCGCGCCACGGCATTACGGTCAACAGCATCCTGCCGGGATGGATCGAGACCGCGATGACAGAATCGGCTTTTAACTGGGAAAAGTTTGCCGTTGCAGTGAAGGCCCGGGTGCCGATGCGCCGCTGGGGCCAGCCCGAGGATTTCGGCGGCATCGCCGTTTATCTCATGTCTGATGCCAGTGCCTATCACACCGGCGACACCTTCCTGATCGACGGCGGCTATCACAAGTTCTGACGAAGAGGTAATCTTTGCCTGTTCCTGGGGTATAACTGCAGGACAATCCAAGAGGGGTAATTGCTATGAAAGACAACCCGAATACGACGCTTCCCGCGCTGTATGCCAAGGTGTTTTCGGTCCTGTTGACCGCATTGTTCCTATTCAGCTGCGTTGCAGGAGAACCTCCGGGATCGACATACTAGATCCTGCTGTGACAGCGCGGTTCAGATCAGGGTGAAGATCGATGAAAAGTGCAGTGTTGCAGAAAGCGGCCGCTGAGACGGCAGCCCTGAAAGGCCTCCGGCTGGCCGATCTCGAGGGAATGGTGGGCGAAGAACTTGCGGTCAGCCCCTGGTTTGATATCGACCAGGAGACGGTGAACAGTTTCGCGGAGGCCACCCTGCATACACACTGGATGCACACGGATCCGGCTCGCGCGACGGCTGAAGGTCCCTATGGGGGTGCGATCGCGCACGGCTTCCTGATGCTGAGCATGGTGACGCACTGCATCGACGCCTGCGGGCTGCGGCCGGTGGATTCGACTTTCGGGCTGAACTACGGCCTTGAGAAGGCCCGCTTCATAGCACCGGTGGTGATCGGTGACGGGTTTCGGATTCGCGATCGGATTGGCCTGGCTTCTGCCGAGTGGCGGGACAAGGGTTTGCTTACGCGCACGACCCATCTTCTGGAAGTCGAAAGCATAGATCGGCCAGCAGTTTACGCCGAATACCTGTCGCTCTGGATCGGCGAATAAAATCTATTCGGCGACCTGCTTTTGGGCTTCGGCCTCATCGGCCAAGGTCGAGAAATACTTCCGACCCGCGCCTTTCTGGTTTTCGTAGATCGATCCCTGGCTGCGGGCAGGAGGGTACGGCAGGCGGACCGGAAGATTCTCGCAGTGCGGAACATTCGTTGGCTCACCGCGAACCATCATATGCCGGTAGAAATGATCGAACTCCCCCTTCATGCCGACCAGCGGCCAGGCGTCGGCGGCCGCGTATTCGTGCAGCAGAAGACGGCGCTGCCGGCCTGACGCATTCAGCCGCGATCCGTGCACCAGTCGGACATGATGGAGCGTCATGTCGCCGGCAGCACCGGTCAGAGGTTCGGCTACGGAGGTATCCAGATCTGCGGTCTCGGGATTGATGGCGCCGCAGAACGCGCCGTCATAATGATGGTCATGGACCGGTCCCTTGTGGGAACCGGGAATCACCATCAGTGGCCCGTTCGCGAGCGTGCAGTCGTCGAGCAGCAGGCCGGTTGCGAGCACGCCGTCATTGGTGTGCGGATAGAAGGCCCAGTCCTGGTGCCATTCGACGGGCGCGCCGTAGCCGGCCGACTTCATGTTCATCTTGCCGCCATAGAGGCGGATATCGGGTCCGAGCAGCTGGGCGACGATGTCGATGATCGCGGGATCGCGGGCGAGCGCATCGAAAAACGGAAATCGCAAAAACGGCTCCTTGATCCGGCGCAGGCGCGGCTCGGCCGGGCTGTGGCTGTCCTCAAGGTCGTAGACATTGTCGTTCTCGGTGATTTCAGCCGCCGAGGCGGTAATGGTGTCAGTCTCCCGGCGCAGGGCCTCGAGCTTTTCGCCGGTGATCACGCCGCGTGCGACCACATAGCCGCGCTCGTGATAGGCGGTGATTTCGGCGTCAGTCAGAAGGTTTGCCATCGTTCCGTTTCCCCATATCTCCACTCTACGGGCCGGGAGGCATCGGTTGTCGACTGCTTATCGGCGATTAGATTGGATTTTGGAATAGCGGGCAAACCTGCCAGATAACCTGCCCGGCAGGACAGGGAGGCGATCCCAAGGAGGCGATCCCAAGGAGGCGATTTATGGAATTCGGTGCGTTGATGAAGAAGATGACCTCGGCGGTCTGCGCAGGCGATGGTGATGGCGTTGCCTCGTGCTTCTGCGAGGACGGGATCTATCACGATGTCTTTTACGGCGCCTTCCAGGGGCATGCCCGAATCAAGGAGATGGTCGAGGGTTATTTTCACCGTGATGCCAAAGATTTCCGATGGGATCTTCATGATCCGATTGACAATGGAAAGCACGGCTATGTGCGTTATGTCTTCAGCTATGAATCGACCCGAGACGACGCCCGCGGCAAGCGCGCAATGTTCGAAGGTGTGGGCGTTGTGGATCTCGAAAACGGACTGATCAAGCACTATTCTGAGGTCGCGAATACTGCCACCGGCCTCGAGATGATGGGGTATCCGGCGGAACGGATGCAGAAGATCTTCGCCAAGCAGGGACGTGAACTCGTGGCCCGGCCGGAAGCTGCAGGTCACGCGCCTGATAATTGAGCCGCTGGGCTTTTGCTCAGTCTGTGGCCAGGGACCGGGTGATCAGCATGCGCTGAACGTCCGAAGTACCCTCGTAAATCTTGCATACTCGGACGTCGCGGTAATAGCGCTCGGCGGGGAATCCGGCGACATAGCCATAACCGCCCAGGGTCTGAACCGCATCCGAGCAGACCTTTTCGGCCATTTCCGAGGCGAACAGCTTGGCCATGCTGGCCTCGGTGATCGCCGGTGCCCCGCCATCGAATTCTCCGGCCGCATGCATCGCCAGGTGATGGGCCGCCTCGATTGATGTTGCCATATCGGCGAGCCGGTGGCCGACCGCCTGGTGCTCGATGATCCTCTTGCCAAAGCTTTCGCGTTCGAGCGCATAGTTGCGAGCGCAGGCAAAGGCCGCCCGGGCGATACCGATAGACTGGGCGGCAACGCCGATGCGACCGGAGGTCAGGTTGGCAAGCGCGATCCGGTACCCTTCGCCCTCCTCACCGAGCATCATGTCGGGGGTGAGTTCAAGATCCTCGAACGCAATCTGGCACAGATCGTTGGCTTTCTGCCCGAGCTTGCTCTCTCTGGCCAGCACGGTGTAGCCGACCGCATCGGTCGGGGTGATAAAGGCGCTGATGCCTTTTTTGCCGGCTTCCGGGTCTGTGGATGCAAACAGGATGGCGATGTCAGCGGTGGCCCCGGAGGAAATAAATTGCTTGTGGCCGTTGACCACGTAGCGGTTTCCGACCTTACGCGCCGTGGTTTTTAGGTTGGATGCATCCGATCCGGCATGGGGTTCGGTCAGGCAGAAAGCGGACAGCATTTTGCCGGCCGCCATCGGCCGAAGGAAACGGTCCTTCTGGTTCTCTGAGCCGTATTTAAGTAAGGCAAGACCGTTCGGTGAGTTGTTGAGGCTCATGAACAGGGAGGTTGCCGCATCGCCGGCCGCGATCTCCTGGAGCGCGAGCGTATAGCTGATGAAGTCGCTGCCGGCACCACCGTATTCCTCGGGGATAACGACGCCGAGCAGGCCGAGTTGGCCCATTTTCTCGAGCACGTCGCGTGGCACTGTGCCGGCGCTTTCCCATTCCTCGGCGTTGGGCGCAATCTCGGTTGTGGCGAAATCCCGCGCCATGTCACGGATCATCGTTTGTTCCTGGGTCAGTTCCATGACCTGCTCCCCGCCGTCTGTCTGTTCTTTGTCTGTCATGCGCCCGTCATCCCCCGCTATGCGGGAGCTCCTACTGATTAATCTAGCCCGTGGCAGGAACCGGTTCCAGCCATCGCGGGCTTCATTCGGCATCTGCCGGCTGCCGGCGCCGGCGGCGTTCGAGCAGGGCCATGTACAGCGCTGGTACCAGCCCGCAAAAGGCGAACAGCCCAAGCACCAGGAAAGTATCCTGGAAGCCGAACATATTGGCCTGTTTCATGATGACATCGCCGAGATAGTGCAGGGCGCCCGATTCTTGCGTCCAGGGATCAAGACCGCCGCGCGAAAGCAGGCGCGAGATTCCGGAGAGAAATGCTCCGCTGGCCTGGTCCTCTGCAACCTGGGTGCCGATCAGTGCGTTTCCGTGAAAGGGTACGCGAAGCTCGAGAAAAACGACCAGGATATTGGTGCCAAGCGCGGCGCCGAGCATCCGTATGAAATTGAGGGTACCGGAGGCGTGGTAAACCAGATGTTCCGGCAGCGATTTCAGTGCCTCCGTGTTGGTGACGGGCCGGATGAAGGCGGTGCCGATGCGGATGAGGATGGTGTAAAAGACAAGGCTCCAGAACGAGGTGGCAGTGTCGGCGCCGGACAGCAATACGAAGGCGGCGCCGAAGGAGATCAGGCCGACATAGATCAGGTAATGGGCGGGTACCGCGTCCGTAAGCCGTCCCGAGATCGGAAACCAGATCAGGAGCGAGAGGCCGCCAGGGATCATCAAAAGCCCGGCGTGGAGCGGGGAATAGCCTTGGATCTGTTGGACGAAGAGCGGAAGCAGGAAGGTAGAGGACAGAAAGGCGCAACCGGTGAAGAAAGCGATCAGGGTTGCTGCTGAATAGCGCGCATTGGCGAACAGGCGCATGTCGACGAGCGGGTGCGGACTGTGCAGTTGCTGAAAAACGAAGGCGGCGGCGCAAATCGAGGCGAGCAGAAAGCCGGACAGGATTGAGGTTGATTCCCAGCCCAGACGCTGGCCATAACTGAAGGAGAGCAGGGCTGCTGCAAGCGCGGTCGTGCTCAGCCCCAGTCCGGTGAAATCAAAAACCGGGATGCGCCCCGGCCAGCGTCGGCTGGGCATGAATAGGATGCCCATTACAAAGGCAAGGCCGGCCGTCGGCAGAGTCAGCAGGAACACATAGCGCCAGTTGAAAAATTCGATTGCGAATCCGCCCATGGTCGGGCCCATCGTCGGTGCGAGCACCATACCCATGGAAAACATGCCCATGGAGAGGCCTTTGCGGTCTGCAGGCCAGACGCTGAAGGTAATCGCCATGGCCAACGGCTGGACGGCGCCGGCGGCGGTACCCTGCATGACGCGTCCGATGGTCAGAATCTCGGCGTTTGCAGCGAGGCCGCTCATGGCCGAGCCCGTCAGGAACAGGGCGAGGGCGACAAGAAAGGTGAAGCGCTCGCCGAAATTGTTGACCAGCCAGGGGTTGATCAGCATGCCGATCGTCATCGCGCCGAAATACCCCGTGGACATCAGCTGTGCCTGGTCACGGGCGATACCGAAGGCGCCCATGATGTCGGGGAAGGCGACATTGACGGTAGAACTGGCGAGGATGACGGTCATCCCGCCAAGCACCGAGGTGATGGTGGCGCACCACTTGTATGCTGGACCGTAGCGCTCGAACAGGTCCGGGATACTGTCGGCGGTGGAGGCCATGCTTAAGTTTCTCGCCCGCTCTTCAGACGAGACTGGCGAGCAGCGCTGTCAGTTCTCGTGGCTGAGTTAAAAAGGGAGAATGCCCACTGTCGATCTCCAGAACCGGATTACAGGGCGAATCCGCAAGCATCTGCCGCTGAAATGCGGGGGTGACAGCCCGGTCTTTACGACAGAGGATGTAGGCACGAGAAACCGAGCCAAAACCTGCGGCACTGAGTGCCACCGGGGTGCGGAACATTGCTGTCGGCTCGGCTACCAGGTGCGACGACACAAAAGCGAGAGTGTCGGCATCCGCATCCTGGTAGAACGCATCGTGCAGGGAATCATCCCTGATCCGGAAACACTCGCCAGTCCCGTTCTGTATGCGTTCGGCTTTGGCGCGGCTTTCGGTGTCGCGCTGGACGAGATCCGAAAGACACTCACCGTTGCGGGGCAGATAGGCGGTGAGATAGACGAGCAGGCGGATGCGCTCGGGCATGCGCTCGGCGATACCGGAGATCACCACGCCGGCCATGCTGTGGCCGACCAGAACGACCGGCTCTGAAGCCGCAGCCGCCGTGTCGCTCATGTCGATGATCTTTGCGACATGATTAATGCAGGAAGAAAGAGGGTCGGCGGGCAGGGGGTTAGCTGAATTCCGGCAATGCTCCGTAGACCCCACTGCGGCATCCTGCTCGAGACCCCGTCTGGCACCGGGCAGGTCGGGTGTCAGGACTTCGTGGCCGTGCTCGCGCAGAAGGGGAGCGATGTCGCGCCAGCACCAGGCACCGTGACAGGCGCCGTGAACGAGAACGAAACGGGCCACAGTTGGACCGCGTCTTGGATCGCGCTCCGCATCACCCCGGGATTATTTGGCCGCCTGTTTGTCGTTCCGTTCGGGCATGTGGCGGGCCGCCTCCATGTCGCGAAGGAAATCAAAATTGTACGCCCGCGCATATTGCGGCGGGCTTGTTGCCTCAACTCCGAGTGCTGCGGCCGCGTGTACTGGCCAGTGCGGATCGAACAGGAGACCGCGGGCGAGCGCCACCATATCGGCTTTTTCCTCAGCGACCAGACTCTCGGCATGAAGGGGATCGAAGATCATGCCGACCGCCATGGTCGGGATTTCGGCTTCGTGGCGAATGCGTTCGGCAAAGGCGACCTGGTATCCCTCGCCAAGGATGATTTTCTGCTCTTCTGAGACGCCGCCGCTGGAGGTGCAGATATAGTCGCAACCGCGCTCTCGGAGCGCTCCGGCATAGACGACCGCCTGATCAGTGTCCCAGGAACCGTCGACCCAGTCTGTCGACGAGATGCGCACGCCGAGGCATTTCTCCTCCGGCCAGGCGGCCCGCATCGCCTCGAACACCTTGAGCGGGAAACGCATGCGGTTCTCCAGATTACCGCCATAGGCGTCCGAGCGGGTGTTGGCGATGGGTGAGAGGAACTGGTGGAGTAGATAGCCATGGGCACTGTGCAGCTCGATCATGTCGAAACCTATCCGGTCGGCCCGGTGTACCGATTCAACAAAGGCAGCTTCCAAGCTGTCCATATCGGCTTCGGTCATTTCGGTCGGGCGATGCCAACCATCGTCATGGGGATTGGTGGCGCTGCTGAGCGTTTCCCATGCGCCCTCGGCAGCGGCCAGCGGATTGCGTCCCTCCCAGGGCCGGTGAGTCGAGGCCTTGCGCCCGGCATGGGCGAGCTGGATGCCGAGCTTGGCATTGCCGGCGCTGCGGCAAAAAGCCACGACATAGGCCAGCACCTCTTCGTTCTCATCGGAATAAATACCGAGGCAGCCGGGTGAAATCCTGCCCCGCGGTTCAACCGCGGCGGCTTCGGCGATGACGAGTGCGGCGCCGGATTTGGCGAATTGCCCGAGATGCATCAGATGCCAGTCGCCGGGCGTGCCATCATTGGCGCTGTACTGGCACATCGGCGAAACGATGACGCGGTTGTCGAGTGTGAGGCCGCGCAGGGAAAGCGGCGAAAAAAGCTGGCTGGTCATGGGAATTTATCTGGTTCGGTTGGAGAGAAGGAAGGGCGGACTCTATACGCTGGAGCGGCGGGTTTTGCCATATGGCGGGATGCGGATCGTGGCAGTAAGTGGATATTGAATCTGTGTTGGTATGTGGTGAAATCCCTATTGTACTGCGGAGTAGCATAAGGTTGCGAGGAGAACGGGACAGAATGGGTCAGGCCATAGATCAAGGAGGCAGTGAGGATGCCGAATGGAAAGACGGCGTGGCATTGCATATCCACCGGAAGGGGTCCGGCCCGGTGCTGTATATGCTGCATGGCGGCATGGGCTCCTGGACCCACTGGATCCGCAATATCGATGTGCTCGCGGAGCGTTTCGAGGTTCGTGCGATTGATGCGCCGGGATACGGTGAATCAGAGATAATCCCTTATGGCCTAAGCCCGGATGAATATCTCGATGTCTATGAGGCATCGCTGCGGCGCGTGATTGCATCCGAAGAGCGCTTCGGGTTTGTTGGTTTTTCCTTCGGTGCAGCCATCTCCGGCTCCATGGCAGCTCGGTTTCGCGACCAGGTCGATCGAATCACGGTGATTGGCCCGGGTGGTTTCTCCTCAGACGGTCGCCCGCCCTTGCAGACCATGAGCTATCGGCAGGCCGACGGAAATCCCGATCTCTGGCGCAAGACGCTGCGGCACAACCTTTTGGCGTTGATGCTCAAACATCCGAAATCGGTAACTGACGACGTACTCGATATGCAGGATGCGAATGTCAGGCGTACCCGATTCAACAGCCGCAAGGTCAGTATGCAGCCAAGTCTCGCCACCAATCTTGGTCAGGCGGGTCGGCCGGTGCAATTGATCTACGGGGCGGATGACGTGACGGCCTGGCCCTCGATCGAAGCGCGGGCGGTCCTTATCCGTGAAAAATTTCCGGAACTGGCGCTGCACGTCATCGAGGATACTGGGCACTGGGCGATGTTTGAGGGGGCAGACGAGGTCAACCGCCTGATCACAACGTTTCACAGCGAGTGAACGCATTCACGGGAGAAGGCCGGCTTGCAGCCCGTGCCGGCCGTGGCATGATGACAGGACTGATTGAAGCGTGAGGGAATAGCGATGTCTGAAGCACCGAAATATCACGAGAGCGAATCCGGCGTGACCAGGGTTCTGGCCGACCATTGCATGGGGATGACGATCGAAACCCTGCCGGACAGAGCCGTCACATGGGCCAAGCACTGCCTGCTGGATGGCATCGGTGTCACCCTGGCTGGATCGCAGGAGTTGCTTGCGAAGATTCTTGCCGAGCAGGTCGGGATAGAAGGCGGATCTCCCCAGGCGACGATCTTTGGCACTGGCCTGCGGACAAACGCATCCCAGGCGGTGCTGGTTAATGGCAGCGCCGCTCACGCTCTCGACTATGACGATGTGCAGTCACGGCTGCATGGACATCCGACGGTACCAGTGGCGCCGGTGGTGCTGGCGCTGGCTGAGCGGGATTGCCGTGACGGACGGCAGGTACTTACAGCCTTTGCCTCCGGGTTCGAGGCTGAATGCCGTGTCGGAGCGTATGTAGGCAAAAGCCATTACGAGAGGGGTTGGCACGCAACAGCCACTATCGGAACCTTCGGGGCCGCCGTTGCGGCGGCGTCCATGCTTGGTCTCGACGGTGAGCGATGCGCCACTGCGATGGGCATCGCCGGCACCCAGGCAGCTGGCCTCAAATCGATGTTTGGAACCATGTGCAAGCCACTGCACGCCGGCAAGGCCGCGCAGAACGGGTTGCTTGCAGCCGAACTGGCCGGGCGCGGCTTCACTTCCCGACCAGATGTGCTCGAGACGCATCAGGGTTTCGCTTTCACCCAAGCTGATACGCAGGATCTCGCCGCCGCGCTTTCCGAGATGGGCGAGACATACGAGGTGTGTAGCTCTTTGTTCAAGTACCATGCTGCCTGTTACGGCACCCATGCGGCGATTGAGGCGGCATCGAAGATCCGGGACAGGAGTACACTTGATCCCAATCAAATCGAGCGGATCGACATCGCGGTGGGACCAAGTTGGCTCAATGTCTGCAACATCCTGTCACCAACAACAGGCCTTGAGGGCAAGTTCAGTCTGCGTTTCTGTGTCGCTATGGCGCTGGCCGGAGAGGACACCGCCCGACTCAGTTCGTACAGCGACGAGAACGTGTGCTCGCCGCCGCTTGTTGTACTGCGCGACAAGGCCACCGTTGCTGGTAAGGAAAACCTGGGCGGGTGGGCAGCCGAGGTTACCGTTCACACCACGGATGGTGTCATCCATCAGGAAGCGCACGATGCCGGCGTGCCGGTTGATGATCTCGGCCAGCAATGGTCCAGGCTTGCCGATAAATTCCAGGGCTGCGCTGCCCCGGTGGTCGGGGAGGCAAAGGCGGATGCCATCCTCAAGGCAGTACAGAACCTTGAGGCCATGGAAGATCTATCCGAGCTGGCCGCGCTCTGCACGCCCTGATACCCGGCATCTCGCAGATATTGTTGCCTAACTGGGGCCGGTTGAATTCTCCGTGTCGGCGGGCTATATGGGCGCGTTGCGTTCCGGAGTCCCCTTCGTCTAGTGGCCTAGGACGCCGGCCTCTCACGCCGGAAACAGGGGTTCGAGTCCCCTAGGGGACGCCACTTCTTTCCAAGTATCTGAATTAAATACCGCTTGGCATCAAACGCTTCGTGGCGGTCACGCGTGCCTCGGCCAGCAGGGAACGCTCACCCGCATTTGGGCAAAGCGGAGGTGCGCGCCCGCGTGCGCCCCGCGACACACGCTACAAGTGGAGCTACATTTTTGGGGCAGCCTGTCCGGCCCGCGGCACCGCCGCCGGGCTGATCCTGCCCTATGCCAACGCGGAAGCGATGGGCCTGCATCTCGATGAAATCGCCAAAGCAGTCGCGCCCGGTACACACGCGCTCCTGATCCTGGACGGTGCTGAATGGCATGGAACCAAGGCGCTCAAAGTGCCGGACAACATCTCGCTCTTAAAGCTACCAGCCTATGCACCCGAACTAAATTCAATAGAAAACGTCTGGGCCTATCTCACTCCGCGCAAACAAGCTCGCAATCACAGTGTTCGATACCTATGACGAAATCCTCGAAAAATGCGCAGACGCATGGAACTTCTTTGCTAACGAGCCAATGCGCATAACCTCAATCACCCACAGAGACTGGGCGACGGTCACTTGAAACAGTCGATGGTATTAGATTCCCGTCTTCTTGTGCTGTTCAATCTGAGTTCGAAGTCCTGACAAGAGCTTCCGCAATGTTTTCTCTGCAACGTTCCCAAGCCCCCGTATACGTATACGGGGGAAACCGCTGTCGATGACCGCTCTTGCTCTTCCGGGCGGCTATCGACCAAAACCTCGAAGCGAGATGTCCGGGCTTATGTCCCTAAAATTTGAACACCAGCCCCAGCTGCCCCGATAGCGCACCAGAAGCGTCGCCCGATGTCCGGGCATATTCGATCGTGCCGTCCAGGTTGACACGATCCTTGATGGCGTAGTGCAGACTAGCCCCAACAAAGCCGCCAGAGATCGTTCTGTCGCCCGGCACCGCGTAAGACGTGCTTGCACTATCGCCCAGTTGAGCGTTGGCACTGTCCTTGCGATAATGCGTGGACGTGGCCCCGATACGCCACTCGACCTCTCCCCTGTCAGCGGCAAACGGTTGCGCCAACGCCAGTTGCAGGCGCGCATCAGCAATGCCCACGCTCCGCTTTCCGAAGCTTATATTGGAGTTTGTGGTGCCGCTTTCGGTGTAACTGCGATAAGCCCCGTGAGTATAGGCGATTTGCGCACTGGGTCGCAGTTCAAACCCGTTGGCCAAGGCGTGGGACCAGTTCAGGCGCAACGATGGGCTGAGGCTGCTGCTGTTGTACTTTCCGTTAGCGGTTTCGATCCCTGTTGTGTTGTCAAACACGGCGCGGGTGGCCTTGTGGCTGGCATATCCGAGGACCACCGATCCATCCAGGCTCAGATTACCGATCACATGTCGCCCGTAAACCCCGGCAAACGCGCGGTCTGCGGCGTCGGTGATGGACGCGATGTTGGAGGTTTTGATGTCTTCCTTGCCAAACCCGACAAAAAAGCCGACCCGCTGGCCGCTGTCTATGTAAGCATCGTAGCCTCCGACCACACCATAAAAGCTGTGATCAAAAGCCAGCGCCAGCCCGTCGTCATCGCGCTCGGACTGGCGGCCAAACAAAGCGCCCCATGCGGCTCGATCACGCGCGTCTCCTGCGTTGTCCCCAACGTGCGGCGCGAAGGCCAGACGGTTTGACACCTGTCGATGAAGCTGGCCCGTGGTTGCGCCCAGTGCCCGACGCGTCGCGGCCGCCCCCGTAGAGTCAATCATAGCCATGCTTTCGCCTGATTCACTCACTAATTTGGGTAATTGGAGTATCCGGGCGTCTGGATCTGCACTTATCAGGTTAATGATCTCGGCGCCGCCGATAGTGACGGTCGACGAGATGACTGTAGTAGTATCCAGCCCGACGTTGGCAACATCATTATCGCCTTCGCTGTCTCCCAGATCGAATTCCCCCTGCGTTTCCGCGCTAGCTGACAGGGTCAGAGTTTGATTGGTATCATCACCACCGTGCACCACATAGGATCCCTCACCGCTGACAATGACCGTGCCATTGATGGTGATCATGGCGTTCTCGCCCTCCGAGGAAATGCCGTGCGCCTCATCACCCTCCGTTGAGATTATTCCACTCGCGCCAACGGTGATATTCGCGTTACGGGGAACTCCATCGTCGAGGGGCGGGTCAGTCGATTGAACACCGTGGGCCGCCTTACCACTTGTTGTGATTGCACCATTGATGGTGATCACTGCGTTCTCGTGGCTTGAATAAATGCCGGGCGCGCCGCTGCCGCCGGCTGAGATTTCGCCGCGGGTCGTGATCGTGCCGAATTCGCCCAAGATGATTGTCGCGTTGTTGCCGGTCGAATGGATACCTGCCGAACGCTCTCCGGACGTTTCGATCTTGCCATCGTTTCTGACCATCGCATTATTGCTATCTAAGAGAATGCCGCGCGAGGTACTATCGTTTGTTGTGATCGTGCCATTGTTGGTGATTTCTGCGCCCTCACCAGTTGCGCGAATGCCGATGGCGCTAGGACCGTCCGTTGTGATCGTGCCATTGTTGGCGATTGTTGCGTTCTCGCCCTCCGAGGAAATGCCGTGCGCCTCATCACCCTCCGTTGAGATTATTCCACTCGCGCCAACGGTGATATTCGCGTTACGGGGAACTCCATCGTCGAGGGGCGGGTTAGTCGATTGAACACCGTGGGCCGCCTTACCACTTGTTGTGATTGCACCATTGATGGTGATCACTGCGTTCTCGTGGCTTGAATAAATGCCGGGCGCGCCGCTGCCGCCGGCTGAGATTTCGCCGCGGGTCGTGATCGTGCCGGATTCGCCCAAGATGATTATCGCGTTGTTGCCGGTCGAACGGATACCTGCCGAACGCTCTCCGGACGTTTCGATCCTGCCATCGTTTCTGACCATCGCATTATTGCTATCTGGGAGAATGCCGTGCGAGGTACTATCGTTTGTTGTGATCGTGCCATCGTTGGTGATTTCTGCGCCCTCACCAGTTGCGCGAATGCCGATGGCGCTAGGACCGTCCGTTGTGATCGTGCCATTGTTGGCGATTGTTGCGTTCTCGCCCTCCGAGGAAATGCCGTGCGCCTCATCACCCTCCGTTGAGATTATTCCACTCGCGCCAACGGTGATATTCGCGTTACGGGGAACTCCATCGTCGAGGGGCGGGTTAGTCGATTGAACACCGTGGGCCGCCTTACCACTTGTTGTGATTGCACCATTGATGGTGATCACTGCGTTCTCGTGGCTTGAATAAATGCCGGGCGCGCCGCTGCCGCCGGCTGAGATTTCGCCGCGGGTCGTGATCGTGCCGGATTCGCCCAAGATGATTATCGCGTTGTTGCCGGTCGAACGGATACCTGCCGAACGCTCTCCGGACGTTTCGATCCTGCCATCGTTTCTGACCATCGCATTATTGCTATCTGGGAGAATGCCGTGCGAGGTACTATCGTTTGTTGTGATCGTGCCATCGTTGGTGATTTCTGCGCCCTCACCAGTTGCGCGAATGCCGATGGCGCTAGGACCGTCCGTTGTGATCGTGCCATTGTTGGCGATTGTTGCGTTCTCGCCCTCCGAGGAAATGCCGCGTTGGGGGGATTGGGTGGGGGGGCCTCCCGTTGTTCTGATTGCTCCCGACTCGGTAACGATGATTGTTGCGTTATCGGCCGAGTTGTTCACTGTGTTCGTTCTATCATCATCGACAATAACGGTGGTTTGTGCTGCCGCGTCCCACGGCAGGGCAAACATCAAGGCCGCCCCAAGAAAAAGAGACGGCAACAGGTAAGGTTTTGAATTGCTCATGAATGCTGTTTAACTCCGTAGCGCGATTTTTTTTGCAAATCTCGTTGGAAATGGTTGTCGGGGGGGGGGGGGGGGGTAGCGAGTATTTATGTTGTTTTGGCTGATGGCTACACGGATAAGCCGCAAGAAGAGATTTGTAAAGAGAGACATCCGAATTGCGCAGATGAACGGCAACACAATCTTCGACGTGAACTTGATCTTGTTGCCATCCTCATTGGCGCCACGATCACGCGCGCGCGGTACTCTGGACGGCTACAGGCCCGACCCCGGTCATCATCTCACGCTCCGGCAGAAACCCGTGGCTTACAAGACGCTGCCGGCGCCAGCAATCTGGTGCTGATTGCAGAGCCTGCCGTCAAAATCGAATCTGCTGCAAATGGCTAGTTCGTCTGCACTGTGATGGGCTGGAACGAGTTCAATCTGATCACCGGAATGGCCCGTTGGAAGGAGCAGAAAGATATCCAGATGTGGATGCTTGATACTCATTACAACCACGCAGTTTTGTGCTCACCGCATCCATCCGCCGCGCCGACTGCGGCAGAGGGAAAATCGCCGAGCTTTGGAAGGATTAATCGGGCAGGAGGGTTCTCTCGACGCCATCAAGGCGGTGTTCGGCTGGACAAGTCAGCCCTTTTTGAAGCCTTCCAGCTGGGGAGAGCGCAATCCGCGTCATCACCACCGGCGGCGGGATGATGAGCTGGAGCGGCCCTGTCGGCGGAAAGTAAATCTACTCGGCGGCAGCGCGGTGCTCGGGGAGGCCCTCGAGAGAGCCGCCTTTGGCGAGCATGTCCTCGATCACGCCGTCCTCGATGCCGATCTGCAGGGCGTCGTTGAAACGGTTGAAGAATCCGCAGAGCGCGATTCTGAGCGTGAGCTCGACGATCTGCTCTTCGCTGAAGTGCTTTTTGAGATCGTCGAACACGGCGTCGCGGATCTGCTGCGGCCGACCTTCGACCATCATCGCATAGTTGCGCACCAGGCGATCGACCTCATCCAGGCCGGGGCAGTCATCCTCAAGGATGTTGGCGACAGTCTCCGGTGCCAACCCCTGTTCGGCCAGCCTCGGTGCATGATGCGCGACACAATAGGTGCACTCGTTCATCTTCGAGACGACGACCAGGGCGATCTCGAGATAGCGCTTGGGAAGAACGACCTCGCCGGCGAGGTCGAGGAGCAGCCCCATCACGTGGCGTAGCGCCGGCCCTCGGTGGGAGAACACCTTCACCTGATTCAGAAAAGGGCCGTACTCCTCGGCGTATCTGCGGTAGATCGGCTGAAGGTCTTCGGCGACCTCGCTGATGTCGATATCTCTGACCCGCGCCATGGCACTGTCCCCCGTTGATGTCCGTTGTTGGTTCCACTGTTTGGCAGAACGAAAATACTAGGCCAAGGTGGCGGCAAAACAAACGGCTCTCTCCCGCAGGTTTTAATGCCACTCGCCTTCCGTCTTGCGCTTTCCTACGCCGCGTTTTTCTTCTTCATCGGTCTACTGATGCCGTGGTGGCCGGTTTGGCTGCAGAGCCGGGGGTTGGATGCGGTCGAGATCGGAATCCTAATCGCCGCCGGGCGCTGGGCCGTGGTCCTCACCAGCCCGCTTGCCGCACAGATCGCCGACCGGACCGGCGAGCGTCGACGCATGCTGATCCTGCTCTCAGCCGGTGTCGCGGGGGCTTATTTCCTGTTCGGCACGATCGACCTGCTCTGGCAGTTCTTCGCTGTCACTCTGATCGCATCAATACTCCAGGGCCCGGTGATGCCGCTCAACGACAGCATCACCATGGCGCATATGCGTCGCAGCGAAGTCGATTACGGGCGGGTCAGGTTGTGGGGGTCGATCGCTTTTATCGCGGCCAGCCTCGCCGGCGGGTTTTTGCTCGAGGGGCGTTCGGAGGACGTGATCCTGTGGGCCGTCACCGCCGGTTCCTGCCTGGTCGTTGCCGCTTTCTGGTTTCTCCCCGGCACGAAACCCACGCCTTCCAAGCGTCGTTTCGGCGACGGGCTGCGCCTTGCCGCCAACCCGATTTTTCTCCTGTTTCTTCTGACCGTCGGACTGATTCAAAGCAGCCATACGGTGGTCTACGCGTTTGGCAGCATTCACTGGCGGGCAGCGGGGCTGAGCGACACGGTCATCGGCGTACTCTGGGCGATAAGCGTGTTTGCCGAGGTGGTCCTGTTCGCGTTCGGCACCTATCTGGTGCGCCGGCTGGGTCCCGGTGGGCTTCTGTTGTTGGGCGCGGCGGCCGGTGTCGTGCGCTGGTGCCTGACCGGGCTGTCGTCGGATCTGTGGGTACTGGTGCCGTGCCAGCTGTTGCATGCGCTGACCTTCGGCGCTACGCATCTTGGCGGCATGGCGCTGATTGCCAGGGCCGCGCCGCCCGACCAGACGGCGACGGCGCAAAGCCTCTACAGCGCGCTCGCCATGAGCGCATCCTTTGCCATCTGCCTGCCCCTGGTAGCGCTGCTCTTCGAAAGTTGGGGCGGAGACACGTTTTATGTGATGGCGGGGCTGTCGCTTGGCGGTGCGGTGACGGCGCTGCTGTTGATGCGGGTCTGGCGCGGGGAGGGCATCAAGCTGGCCTAGCCCGAATACGCAGGAAATCTATGTCAGAGGCACCACGAAAAGCCGAATTGAGGCGGGAAACCAACCGGCCGGACGCCTTCATGAAATATCCGGGCTAGCGTGGCCGGGATCGACTCATTCCTTTGGCCGGCCTTTTGGCCGGCCTTCCCGGTCTATCCCTCCGACCTATCCCTTGACTCTGTTGTTTCGGGCCAATTTCTGTTTCCTGTAACCCGGGAATCCGATAGCACCGGGCCGACAACAGGGGTGGCAACACTCGACAGGAGGAATGCAAGGATGCGCGGTTTACAGGACAAGGTTGCGATCGTGACCGGCGGCGCCAGTGGTATCGGCCTGGCGGTTTCCCAACGGCTTGCCGAGGAGGGATGCACCGTTGGCATTTTCGATCTCAATGGCGATGGCGCCGAGAGCGCGGCAAAAACGCTTGCTGGTGGCCGCGGCATGGCCCGCCATTGCGACATCACCGACTACAAGGCTGTCGAAAAGGCCGTCGCTTCCTTTGAGGCGGAGGCCGGCCCGACCGACATCCTGGTCAACAATGCCGGCTGGGATCAGCTCCGGAACTTCATCGACAGCGATGTCGCGTTCTGGAACAAGGTCGTCGATATCAATCTCTACGGCCCGCTCAACATGCATCACGTCGTCCTCAAGGGGATGGTCGATCGGGAAAGCGGCGTCGTCGTCAATATCTCCTCCGATGCGGGCCGGGTCGGGTCGTCCGGCGAATCGGTCTATTCCGCCTGCAAGGGTGGATTGATCGCGTTCTCCAAAACCCTCGCGCGCGAACTCACACGCAAGAAGATCCGCATCAACACAGTCTGCCCCGGCCCGACGGACACGCCGCTCTTTGCTGCGGTTTCGGTCGACAAGGAGGTTGGCGAGAAGATCCGCCATGGCCTTCAGCGCGCGATTCCGATGCGCCGTTTAGGTCAGCCCGAGGACTATGCCGGCATGGTCGCTTTCCTTGCCAGCGACGATGCGGGCTATATCACAGGGCAGACGATCAGTGTCTCCGGTGGATTGACGATGCACGGATGAGCCGTGCCTCTCTCGTCTTCGCCTTTGGTTGGAATCTAAAGACGCCGCAGCCGGGGGCTGTCGTCGCCGGTTGCGTCCGCAATCCATTTGAGCGCATCCGCAACGGGATCGGCCGTGACCGCCATGGCGGTGGCGTTGGCATGAATGAGCACGTCTTCATTGCCTCGGATCGCGCAGTGGCCGCGCCAGTAAACCAGATCGCCGGGCTGCAGCGCATCCGTATCACCCTGCCAGTCGACTTCGTTGCCGATCGCCTCCTGCAGATCCGTGTCGCGGGGAACCTTCGTATAGCCGCAGGCAAAAAGTGCCATCTGCGCCAGTCCTGAGCAGTCCAGCCCGAGGCTGGTCCGACCGCCCCAGAGATAGGGTGTGCCAAGAAAGGCGAGGGCGGTCCCGGCAATGGCGGTTGCCCCGGGGCCGTCGAGCACTGCCGTGTGCGCCATGAAAATCCAACCGCCCCCGGGATCCACGCCGAAACCGTCCGGGGTTTCTCCGCGAAGCCGCAGCAGCCCGTTCATGCTGATCAGTTCCACCGGCGGCGCCTTGATGTCCGGTTCGGGATAGAGAAACGTCCGCAAGGCGGAAACCCTGTGTGTTGGCGATTCCCCGTTTGGCGAGCTCTCGTTCTCCTGGAGGGGAGCGAGACCGAGCCTCTCGACATAGCCGACATAGTCGTCGCGATCGTTCTGCACCCAGGCCCAGTCGCCGTCCTCGTCATAAAGATGAACGTTTTCGCCGAATAACAGTTCACTGTCGAGCGGCGCCGTGTGTTCGGGATTCCGGCGCAGGGGCAGGCTGCCGGACCTTACCCGACACGGCCTGCCCGCCGTGTAGCGCGGCGCGGGCACGATTCCGCGCAAGGATTCTTCGGCAAGATCCGCGCGCCAGGCATGGGTACGGGGATCGGGTCGGGAATTATCGGAGGAGGAAGGAGTGAACGACATGCGGGCGATGATAACCCTGGGCTGGAATCCGGCAAATCCGGTTGATTGCGGGCAGGCCGGACTTAGCTTCGTCGCAGGGTTTATACCCGGATACGGGGTCAAAGAGACATATAGGGTGCGGAGGGTAGCACATATGCGCATTGGCATCGCTTTTCCGACCACCGAGATCGGTACCGATCCCGTGGTCATCCGGGATTTTTCCCAGGCCATCGAGGGCATGGGCTACAAGCATCTGACCTGCATCGACCATGTCGTGCAGGAAGTGCAGGAGAGCATCGAGGACTGGCGCTCCTATTACTCGCTCGACAACATGTTCCACGAGCCGCTCACCCTGTTCAGCTTCCTTGCCGGGGTTACCGAAAGCATCGAGATGGCAACGGCCATCCTGATCCTGCCTCAACGCCAGACGGCGCTGGTCGCCAAGCAGGCGGCGGAGATCGATCTGCTCAGCGGCGGCCGTCTTCGCCTCGGCGTCGGGATCGGATGGAACGCCATGGAATACGACGTTCTCGGCCAGAAATTCTCGACCCGCGCCCGCCGGGTCGAGGAACAGGTCGCCTATCTGCGGCAGCTCTGGACCCGCCGCAATAGCGATTTTTCCGGCGAATGGCATAACCAGAAGCAGACTGGCATCAACCCGCTGCCGATCCAGCAGCCGATCCCGCTGTGGATCGGCGCCTTCGAGGATCCGGCGATCCGCCGGGCCGGGCGCATCGCCGATGGCTGGTTTCTCAACCCCCGGGTGCCGGCCGGCAATGAATCGGCGCGGCAGATCGGCGTCATGCAGAAGGCGGCACAGGAGGCGGGGCGCGATCCCGCATCGATTGGCATTGATGTCACCCTGCTGCTTGGCGACCGCGAGCCCGAGGAGCTGGCCGACGAGCTGAAGCAGTGGATCGGCCTCGGCGCGACCCACGTCACGGTGCGCACCATGGATGCAGGCCTTCCCTCCATAGATGCGCATCTCGATGTGTTCCGGCGGGTCCGCGACGCGATCGGCGACGGGTATTTCTGAATTCGGCGCGCATTCCGCTACACTTAATTTCACCAGGGAGCATGGCAGAGAGCATGGCGGAGAGTATGGCAACGGGTCCCGATCTGCGTAGCGGCGGCCAGGTTCTGGTCGACCAATTGAAGGTGCATGGCGTCGATACCGTGTTCTGTGTCCCCGGCGAGAGCTTTCTGACCGTTCTCGACGCCCTGCATGACGCTCGCAATGGTATCCACACCGTGGCCTGCCGGCAGGAGGGCGGGGCGACCAACATGGCCGAGGCCTATGGCAAGCTCACCGGGCGGGTTGCGGTCGCGATGGTGACGCGAGGTCCGGGCGCCTGTAACGGTTCGATCGGCGTTCACACGGCGATGCAGGATTCAACGCCGATGGTGGTATTCATCGGGCAGGTCGCCCGTGAGCAGGAGTATCGCGAGGCGTTCCAGGAGGTCGATTACCACCAGTTTTACGGCGCGCTCTGCAAGGCGGTGGTGCAGATAGACGACGCAAAACGCGTTCCAGAGCTAGTGAGCCAGGCCTTCTATCGGGCCGCGTCCGGCCGCCCGGGGCCGGTGGCCGTTTCGATACCCGAAGACATGCAACGTGACATGGTGGCGGTCGAGGACGCCCGGCCTTTCCAGGTTGTGCGCCCGGAGGTCTCCGATGCCGCGGTGGCGTCATTCCAGGCCATGCTGGAGGGTGCGGAACGGCCGCTGATGATTCTCGGCGGCGCCGGCTGGAGCGAGACCGCCTGCGCCGACATCCAGGCCTTCGCCGAATCGACCGATCTGCCGGTTGCCGCGTCCTTCCGGTGCCAGGATCTGTTCGACAACGCGCATCCGAACTACGCCGGTGAACTCGGCACCAGCGCCAGCCCGGCCCTGGCGAAGCGAATCCGGGAAGCGGATCTTCTGGTGGCGATCGGGCCGCGCATGGGCGAACAGACGACCCAGAACTACAGCCTGATGACGACCCCGACACCCCAACAGCGTTTTGTCCATATCTACATGGATCCGTCCGAGCTCGGGCGGGTCTTTGCACCGGATCTTGCAATCTGCGCCTCGATGGAGAGTTTCGCTGCCGCCGCCCGAGGCCTTGTCGTGTCGGCCAACGGCGCCTGGGCTGACTGGACGGCGCAGGCAAACCGGGATTACCATGAGAATCTCAAGCCGTCCTTCGTACCTGCGGGGCCGCTTGATATGCACGCGGTGATGGCGGAAATCGATGCCCGCCTGCCGGACAACGCAATCATTGTCAACGATGCGGGCAACTTTTCCGGCTGGCCGCAGCGCTTTCACTGCTATCGCAAACCCGGCACCCAGCTCGCACCGACCAGCGGTGCTATGGGCTACGCCATCCCGGCCGCGGTGTCCGCCCGGCTGATCTATCCGGACCGCCCGGTGATCTGCTTTGTCGGTGACGGCGGCGCCATGATGTCGGGACAGGAACTCGCCACGGCGGTTCATTACGGCATCGATCCGGTGATCCTGATCGTCAATAACAACTCTTATGGAACCATCCGCATGCACCAGGAGCGGGATTATCCGGACCGGAAGATTGCCACCGATCTGACCAATCCAGACTATGCGCTGTGGGCCGAAAGTTTCGGTGCTTTCGGCACCGTGATCGAAACAACCGAGGAGTTCGCGCCAGCCTTCGAGAAAGCGCTGGGTGTCGGCCGGGCGGCGGTGCTGGAATTGCGCTTCCCGCTCGAAAACATCACCACCCGGGCGCAGATCGACACGGTTCGCGGCAGCGGCGTGGACCCTGTAGCCGCCAAGGCAATTCGATAACAAAAACGAGCGCAAACCGGAACGCGCACAAACACGAAGGCACAGGGAGACAAGGCGATGGTAGCGAAAGCGAAGGCAAAAAAAGCGACAGCCGCCCGTACAAAAGCCCGGCCGAAATCGGCGAAAACGACGCGGGCAAAAACAGCGCGATCGAAGCCGGCAAAAACAATCCGGGTGAAAACCGCGCCGGCAAAAAGGGCAGGGCGCCCGGTGCTCTATCGGTCCTCCCAGGGCATTGCCACGATAACCCTGAACCGGCCGGATGCGATGAACAGACTCAATACGGAACTCGTCGACGGGCTGCACGCAGCCTGGGAACGTTTCATGGCTTCCGATGACAGGGTTGCGGTGCTGACCGCCTCAGGCGATCGCGCCTTTACCGCCGGCGCGGATCTCGACTCTATGCCGCGGGATCTCTTTCGCGGCATTCCCGGTGTCGGCGTTCCCGTTGACAAGCCGGTGATCGGTGCCGTGACGGGATGGTGCGTTGGCGGCGGCATGGTGTTGACCACGATGTGCGACATTCTGGTGATCACTGAAAATACCCGGTTCATCTATCCCGAGGTCAAGGTCGGCTACAGCGGCGGGCTGATTGCAACCCTTGCCGTGCGAATCCCCCACAAGATTGCCATGGAACTGGTCCTGGTCGGCGATCCGATCGACGCCCAGCGGGCCTATGAAGTGGGATACGCCAACCAGGTTGTGCCCGAGGGCAAGCACAAGGCCGTGGCGATGGAATACGCCCGCAAGATTGCGGCGACGGCGCCGCTACCGTCCACGATGCTCAAGCAGTGGGCCAACGACACGGTTCCCAAGGGGCCGAGCGAAATCGCCGGTATCGCCCGGATGCGGGTTGATCGCGTCAACTCGAGTAAAGACGGCGACGAGGGCATTGCAGCCTTCCGTGAGAAACGAGCACCGGTGTTCCGCGGCCGCTGAAGGGGCCGCTGAAGGGGCGCCAAGGTTTCCCCGGCGCGTTCCCGTTGGCGTGTTTTGGGCGCTCAACCGTGATTCACGGCAGGGGTTTCAGGAAGCGGGAGCGCATTTCAAATGTTGTCGGAAATTGCTTGTGGATTATATCGCTAGAGATTCGGTCTCGATACGGATAGAATCGAAAACCTGTCCGGCGCCCTGGACATTGCAACGACGTAAAAACAACAAGCCAATCCAACCCAACGGGGAGGTAAGAACCCAATGAAAAAAATGATGACGATTTTCGCGGCCGCGCTTGTGGCTGCGGCCTTCGCCATTCCCATGAGCACCGCCCTGCCGGGAATGGGAGTGGCCAACGCCCAGATGGTCGATGGCCCGAAGATTAAATGGCGGATGTCCCTGTGGGGCAAGCGCCGGGCTTTCACCGAAGCACCGGAATATGTTTCCGCGCAGGTTGCCAAGCGTACTGAGGGAAAATTCACCCTGCAGCTCTACTATGGACAGCAATTGTCGAAGAGTAAGGAGAACCTTGATGGTATCTCCGTCGGCGCTTTTGAGTCGGCCAGCTTCTGCGCCGCCTATCATCCCAAGAAGAACGCGCCGCTGAACGTGCTCGACCTGCCGTTCCTTCCGCTGAAGGATTTCGACACGATGCGTCGGGTTCATGATGCAGTCTACGCGCATCCGGCCTCGCAAGCCGCTCTCGGTAAGTGGAATGCGGTTATCTACATGTCGATGCTGCTGCCCCAGTATGAGTACATGGGCCGCGGCAAGGCGCCACGCACCGTTGCCGACTTCAAGGGCATGCGTCTGCGGGCTCTTGGTGGAATGGGTCGTGCGGCCGAGGCGATCGGCGCCGTGCCGACCACAGTGCCGGCTCCGGAGGTCTACAACGCCATCTCCCGTGGTACGGTTGATGCCGTTGGCTTCCCTTTCACCTACACCTTCCGCGCCTACAAGGTGGACGAGGTTGCCGAGTGGTACACCACCAACATGAAGCTCGGCACCGTGAACTGCCCGATCGTCTTCAACAAAGCCGCCTGGGCCAAGCTTCCGGAGCAGTACAAACAGCTTCTTCTCGAGCTGAAGGACGGCGCCTACAAGGCTCTTGAAACTGCCTATGCCGAGAAGGACAAGGTCAACCTCGCGGAATGGCCGAAGAAGATGACCCCGATTGTCATTCCCGAGAACGAGATGGCTCGGTTCCGCGATGTTGCGGGCAAGCCGCTCTGGGATAAGTGGGTGACGGAAAACAAAGGCGAGCTTCCCGCCCAGGAACTTCTTGACCTCGTTCTGAAGACTGCGGGTTCCTGAACCCAAAGACCTGAACCAAACCGGACGGGGAGGCCGCTTGCGGCCTCTCCGTTCGGGTATTTCCCAAATCTCCTGACCGGGAAGGGAGAAGACGTATGGTATCTGCGTCTGACGCAAACGAGCTGACGCGGGGTGAAATCCTCCTCAAGACTTTCGACACTTGGTACTTCAAGGTCGAGAGCGCCTGCAATTTCCTGGCGGCATCGTTTATCCTTTGCCTGATGATGCTCGGTGTCGTGCAGGTCATCGGGCGTTCTGTTTTCAACGAGCCAGTGCGTGGTTATGTCGACATCGTCGAGGTGGCGATGACGATTTTCGCGTTTCTCGGGCTTGCCTACTGCCAGAGACTTGGCGGCCATATCCGCATGGAGCTTCTGCTCAACAGATTCCACGGGCGCTTTCTCTGGATGATCGAGGTCTGCGGCACGCTGATTGCGATCTTCACCATCACCGTCCTGATGATTTATGGATGGACCCACTTCCTGCGGGCCTGGACTATCGGCGACAGCTCGATCGACATCGAGATCACCCTGTGGCCCTCCAAAATCATTGTCCCCTTTGCTTTCCTGATGCTCCTTATCCGGCTGCTGATCCAGCTGGCCGGCTTCCTGCGGCTGTGCGTAAAGCCTGACGCGGTGCATATCGGTATCCCGGAGATAGAGACGGTGGAGGAAATCGCCCAGCACGAGATCGAAGTCGGTCTGGCTGGCGAGGAAGAGAAAGTGGTTATCACCGGCGACAACCAGACCGGGGGGCGGGCCGATGGATGAATTCACAATCGGCCTGATCGGCACCGGCGCGCTGCTGGTGATGGTCTTTCTCGGTGTCCGCGTTTTTATCACCGCTGCGATCGTCGGCTTGCTTGGCACCATCGCTATCATCGGCTGGCAGGCCGGTGCTGGTATTGTGGGTACCATCCCGCATTCGAAGTCGGTCAACTACGTGCTCAGTGTCCTGCCGATGTTCATTCTTATCGGCTTCATCGCCTATCACGCCGGGCTGACCCACGCCCTGTTCCGCGCGGCTCGCGCGTGGTTCGGATGGGTTCCCGGGGGACTTGCGGTCGCCTCGGTCTTCGCGACAGCCGGTTTTGCGGCGGTCTCGGGTGCGAGTACTGCAACGGCTGCAGTGTTCAGCCGGGTGGCGATCCCGCACATGCTGCAATACGGCTACAGCCCCCGGCTTGCCGCCGGTGTCGTGGCTGCGGGCGGTACCCTGGCTTCGTTGATCCCGCCAAGCGCAATTCTCGTCATCTACGCGATTATCGTGGAGGAGTCCGTCGGGGCCTTGATTATCGCCGGATTCCTGCCGGGCGTCGTGTCGGCACTGATCTACGCAGCGCTGATCATTGGCGAATGCTGGATCAATCCGTCGCTTGGCCGCCCCGTGGCTTCGCCGCCGCTTATGGAGCGATTCAAGACCATTCCTGGAACCCTGCCGATTTTCTTCGTCATCGGCGTGATCTTCTGGGCCATGTATACGGGCAAGGCGACACCGACCGAGGCAGGCGCGCTCGGCGCCTTCATCGTTCTGGTGGTCGCGTTCTGGCACGGCATGAAGTGGCACAATTTGCAGGACGCGCTGCTCGAGACGGCCAAGCTCACGGTCATGATCTTCGCCCTGATCTGGGGCGTTCTGATCTTCGTTCGTTTCCTTGGCTATTCCGGTGTGCCGCAGGCCTTCGCCGAGTGGACGGTCAGCTTGAGGGAGTTCTTGCCCCCGGTCGTGATCATGATCATGATCCTGCTCGGCTATGCGGTCCTCGGCATGTTCATGGACGCGATCGGCATGCTGCTGCTGACCCTGCCCGTGGTTTTCCCGGCGGTGATCGAACTCGGCTACAGTCCGATCTGGTTCGGTATTATCGTCGTCAAGATGTGTGAGGTGTGCCTCATCACCCCACCGGTAGGGCTGAACTGTTATGTTGTGAGCGCGGTACGACCAGATATACCGCTCAGTGATGTGTTCCGTGGAATCGCGCCGTTTTTCGGCGCCGACGTGGCCACTGTGGCGCTGTTCCTGGCCTTTCCGGAGATCATCACCTGGCTGCCGAGCCTGATGCACAATTGACCCCGGCTGGCGTTGCGGCATCCGCAGCGCCCCGGGAGGCCGACGCAACAGGCGCAAGGTTGAGCGTCATATCGGTTTCATGGTTGATTCCCTGGCTATGGAGGCGAGTTTCTATATGCGCCAGAATATCCACATTACGCCATCTCTGATTGCGGCGGCCTTGTTTGCATTGGTGCTTGCGTCGGTACTTGCAGCCACAGACGCGGCTGCTGGAAAACCCGAGATCTACAGCCGAGGCGGGGTTGCGATCAGCGGCATTGATCCCGTTGCCTATTTCACCGAGGGACGCCCGGTATCCGGTGATGCCCGGTTCAGCCACAGCTGGAAGGGCGCGACCTGGCATTTCAGCAGTGCGGCCAACCGCGATGCCTTTGTGGCCGATTCCGAGCGCTATGCGCCCCGTTTCGGCGGTTATTGCGCCTATGCGGTTCGCCACGGCCAGACGGCCCCAACCGTTCCCGAAGCCTGGAGCATTGTTGATGACCGGCTCTACCTGAACTTCTCGCCCGAAGTCCAGGCGCGCTGGGAGCAGGATATCCCCGGCAATATCGCAAAGGCGGATGAGAACTGGCCGGCCGTGCTTGGAAACTGACCAACAAGGCAGAGACTAACACCGCATGAAAGCGCATCGTTGCATGTACCGGAATACCCGCATCCCGGCATCCCTGATTGCGGCGGCCTTGTTCGCATTGCTGCTTGCCCCGGTGCTTGCGCCCACGCTCATGCCAGCGGATGCCGCCGCCGCCCAGCCCGAGATCTACAGCCGGGGCGGCGTTGCGATCCGCGGCACCGACCCCGTGGCCTATTTCACCGAGGGACGCCCGGTATCCGGTGATGCCCGGTTCAGCCACAGCTGGAAAGGCGCGACCTGGCATTTCAGCAGCGCGGCCAACCGCGATAGCTTTGCGGCTGCACCCGAGCGTTACGCGCCCCGCTTTGGCGGCTATTGCGCCTGGGCGGTCAGCCGCGGCTATACGGCCTCAACCGCCCCCGATGCTTGGAGTATCGTTGATGGCCGACTCTATCTGAACTACTCGCTCAGCGTCCGGGCGTCGTGGAAGCAGAACATCCCCGGCAATATCGCGGCGGCGGAAGAGAATTGGCCGGCTGTGCTCGGGAACTGACTGGCCCGGAAACGGACTGGCAGGGATATCTGCCAAAAGCAATTCTCCGGATGGCGATACATGGCCGCCGGTTTTCACGGGAGAATTTCATCATGACAGATTCGGTTGCGGCCTCTGCCGTTAGGCACTCTGCTGTCCCTGCCGATATCCGGTCTTTGCCGGGAGCCGGTTGTGTTGTGGATGCTGACGAAATCGTCAACCGTATTCCCGATGGCACCAGGCTGGCACTAGTCGCCGATTACTATGGCGGAAGTGCGCTCGAGATCGTCCGGCGACTGGTTGCGCGCCCGATCTCTGGCCTCCAGCTCCTTGGCGTGCCGACAATGGGATTGCAGGCGGACCTCCTGATCGGCGCCGGTTGCGTCGCCTCGGTCGAGGCGGCGGCGGTATCGCTCGGCGAGCAGGGCCCGGCGCCGCGGTTTTCCGCTGCTGTCCGGGACGGCAGGGTCGCCATCAAGGACGCCACCTGTCCGGCCATTCACGCAGGGTTGCAGGCGGCGGAGAAGGGTATCCCCTTCATGCCGATAAGGGGAATCATTGGATCCGATATCGAACGGACGCGAGAGGACTGGAAGGTTGTCGACAATCCCTTTGCAGAGGATGATCCGATTCTCGTTGTTCCCGCGATCGCACCGGATATCGCGTTGTTGCATGCTCCCCTTGCAGACACCGCCGGCAATGTCTGGATCGGCGTCCGGCGCGAGTTGATGGCGATGGCCCATGCCGCCCGGGAAACTTTCGTGACGGTTGAGAAAATCATCGATGAAGACCTGATGGCAGATCCGAAACATGCCGCCGGCACCATTCCCGGAATCTACGTCTCGGCCTTGGCCGAAATCCCTAACGGCGCCTGGCCGACCGGACTGTACGGTGATTACGGGCGGGATGAGGGACATTACGCCCTCTATGCGGAACTGGCCCGGACCGAAGAAGGGTTCGTGCGCTATCTCGCCGAGTATCTTGGCGTTTCTGCCGCAGGATGAGCGATTCCCAACAAACCGGGAAGCCTGGAACCGGATCTTCCGGAACAGGAGATATCAAAACTGCAGAGATCCTGATCGGGGTTCTTGCCCGGATGATCGAGGGCCTCGGCCACGTTGCAGTCGGCAATGCCTCTCCGATCCCGGGCGCTGCAGCGTTGCTGGTGCGCCGGCGGAGCGGCGGCCGGCTGCGGCTTTCGCTGCTCGGAAGTCAGCGCCACAACCCGTGGAGCGATGGCGGCCGAGAATTGTTTGACTGCGCGGGGCAGGGACGGTTGGATTGCTTCTTCCTCGGCGGCGGGCAAGTCGATGGCCAGGCCAACATCAATCTTGTCGGCATTGGCGATTATCCGAAGCAGAAAGTCAGGTTCCCGGGATCATTCGGGTCGGCCTATCTGTATTTCGTCGTGCCGAAGGTGATTCTGTTCCGCGAAGAACACAGCGCGCGGGTGTTCGTTCCAAAGGTGGACTTCATCAGCGCGCCCGGTGTCAGCCCTGCGAATATCTACCGCCCGGGCGGGCCGTATGCTCTGGTGACGGGGCGCTGCGTGATGGCTTTCGACCGCACCAAAGGACGATTTTCCCTTGAGAGCGTGCATCCCGGCCAGACTCTCGACGACATCAAGGAGCACACGGGATTCGACTTCGACGTACCCGAAATCGTTCCTGAGACGCCGCTCCCCGATGCCGAAACACTGGAACTCATGCGGGGGCCGATCGCCGAGGAACTGGCCGAAACCTATCCGGGTTTCGCCGCGCGGGTCTTTGGGATTGAAAGTGCGGGACCGTAATCATAGTGGGGTTGCAGCGCTGTTCTAGTGCCAGCGCCAGTGACAGTGACAGTGCCGGCTGCTAGCGCGCCGGTTGGCGCATGAAGGCCGGGATGTCGCTCTCGTCGCCGAAAGCCGAGGCTTTTTCTTTCCGCCCAGGCTTATCCTGTTTTCGGGTATTGTTGGCTTCTCTGGCCGCCCTATCCGTCTGGAATGCGCGTTCTGCCTGGAATGCGCGTTCTGCCTGGGATGTGCGTTCTGCCTGGGATGTGCGTTCTGCCTGGGATGTGCGTTCTGCCTGGAATGCGCGTTCTGCCTGGGATGTGCGTTCTGCCTGGGATGTGCGTTCTGCCTGGGATGTGCGTTCTGCCTGGGATGTGCGTTCTGCCGGAAATCCGGGCTCTGTCTGGGGCGTGCGGTCGCGCTCCGCCCGGCGCTCGAATTCCGGTGCACTCTGTTCTCTCGATTGTTCTGCCGACTGTTCTGCCGGGGTAATACCGTTTCCGTGCGTGTCCTGTCGTCTGTCCGATTCATCACCGCGTCCGTTACCACGCCCCTCACTGCGTCCATTACTGCGCTGGGATCTGTTCCTGCGACCGTTGCCGGACTCCTGTCGCCTGTCATCCTGGCGCGCTTCGGAGATGTTTTTGTCGCGTTGCTGATTTGCGGAGCTTTGCTCCTCGGTGTGGCTTTTGGCGCCTTTGTTGATGGAAATCTTGCGGAGTCCGCGACCGGAGATTTTCCGGATGGCGTCGAGATAGCGGCTTTCTTCCTCTGTCGCGATCGTTATGGCTCGCCCATGCCGACTGGCGCGACCGGTCCGCCCGATGCGGTGGACGTAATCGTCCGTGTTGATCGGAACGTCGAAATTGAAGACATGGCTCATCTCCGCGATGTCGAGACCCCTGGCTGCGACATCCGAGCAAACAAGCATCTGGATCTGGCCGCCCTTGAATTTATCGAGGGTCTCCGTGCGGGAGTACTGGTCCATGTCGCCGTGCAGTCCGCCAGCACTGAACTTGTTCTCCTCAAGAAACCGGTGCAGGGAGCTCACATCGCGCTTGCGGTTGCAGAAAATCAGCGCGTTGCGGACATTCTCGATACGTAGAAGGTCGCGCAAGGTCTGCTTTTTCCGTGACTCGGGTACGATGATGCAAAATTGATCGACTCGTTCGGCCACGGTTGCGGGTGGGTCGACCGCGATTTCCTTCGGATTCATGAGGAACTGCTCGGCAAGCTTGCGGATTTCCGGGGGCATGGTGGCCGAGAACATCACCGTCTGCCGGATTGCCGGGAGCCGGGAGGTGATCTTCTCGACATCGGGCATGAAGCCCATATCCAGCATGCGATCGGATTCGTCTATGATCAGAAGTTTGACGTCGGACAGTAGGATGTTGCCGCGTTCGAAATGGTCCAGAAGACGGCCGGGTGTGGCGATCAGGATATCGACGCCGCGCTCGAGCAGGCGGGTTTGTTCGGTGAACTGGACACCGCCGATGAGCAGCGCCTGGCTCAGCTTGGCGTATTTTCCGTAGATATTAAACTGGTCGGAAACCTGGGTTGCGAGCTCTCGCGTGGGTTCAAGAATCAGGGATCGGGGAAGACGCGCCCGGGCCCGGCCTTGGGCGAGAATCTCAATCATCGGCAATGTGAAGGATGCCGTTTTTCCGGTACCGGTCTGGGCACAGCCCATAACGTCGCGGCCCATCAGCATGTAGGGGATGGCTTTTTCCTGGATCGGCGTCGGTTCCGTGTAGCCGGCATCATCGATTGCCTGGAGCAGGCTGTCGCCGAGGCCGAGATCCTGGAAACTGGCATCACTCATAGGCGCGCGTCGGTGTTCGCTGTTGCCAACGGCATCGCCCAGATCGAGGCGCTTGCGAAGATGTCAGTAAAATCACAGATATTTGGCTGGTGAGAGCGCCAACAGCACCGTCTTGACGAGCGTTTGTTCAAACGGCAAGGCGCGATGTTCTCAAGTTAACAAAAGTATTCGCCAGCACAAACCGCCGACTGATCCTGGTATCATTACATATGTTGTTTGCAAAGGCAATGTGCAAGCAGGTTGATTCCATATGGGTTCCGTGGTTTCTGTCGCCCGATTACGCAACCGGCCTGTCCCCGGTATAAGAGCTGTATACCGGTATAAGAGCTGTATAACGGGAATTCGGTATATGCCCAATGCCTTTGCGGCGCTGGATGACATTCTGTCCCTGGCCGTCCCCGATCGGGCTCCGAGAGATAGAATCCAAATCGTCGGGACCGATCCCGTACTGGCAACCAACGCCTTCCTGGGTACGGCTGGCGCCGCGGCAGTGGCGGCCACCGCCTTCGGTGCGACCAGCATATGGGAATTGCGCACCGGCCGGCAGCAAAGCGCATGGGTCGATGTGCGCCATGCGGCAATGGCGATGCGAAGCGACAGGCTGATTCGGTGCGATGGGGAGAAGACGAGTGTTTGGGGACCGATTTCCGGTTTTTATGAAACCGGCGACGCGCGCTGGGTCCAACTGCACTGCAATTTCCCCCACCATCGCGACGGAGTTCTCAGGATTCTCGGCTGTGACAACGATAGGGACGCTGTCGCCGCCGCACTCGCGAAGCGCGAGGCTTTGGCGGTAGAGGAAGCCTGCAGCGACGCCGGGCTTTGTGTCGCGGCAATCCGTTCGCCCGAGGAATGGAATGCGCATCCGCAAGCCGCGGCGATCGACTCTCTTCCTCTCTATGAGATCGACCGGATCGGCGATGCACCGCCACGCCCCTTTGCGCCTGCCGAGCGCCCGCTTTCAGATGTTCGCGTTCTCGATCTGACGCGTGTGATCGCGGGGCCAATCTGCGGGCGGACGTTGGCGGAGCACGGCGCGGACGTGCTGCGGATCAGTGCGCCGCATCTGCCCTTCGTCGAGGCGTTATTGATGGATACCGGCAACGGCAAGCGCAATGCCGAGATCGATCTCAGGCAGGAGGATGGACGGAAGGCCTTCGACAACCTCCTCGCTGAGACCGACGTCTTCAACCAGTCCTTCCGCCCCGGCGCTCTCGACCGGTTCGGCTGCGCGACCGCGGATCTCGCCGAACGCAAGCCGGGGATCGTCTGTGTCAGCTTGTCAGCCTATGGCCGGCTCGGACCCTGGGCCGAGAAACGCGGTTTCGACAGCCTGGTCCAGTGCTGCAGCGGCCTGGTGCACACACAAAGTGCGGGGCTCGATGGGCCGCATCACCTGCCGGCCCAGGTCTTAGACTATGCGACCGGCTACATTGCAGCATATGGCGCCATGGAGGCATTAAGACGGCGCAGTCTCGAGGGCGGCAGCTGGCATGTTCGGGTGTCGTTGGCGCAGACGGCGCACTGGATCCGGCGCCTCGGTGTTTTCGGTGCCAAGGAAGATGCGCGCGACCTGCCGGACCCCGGGCCGGAAGATGTGCCGGACTTCATGATGGAAACGCCATCGCCGTTCGGCTTGATTCGGCATCTCGCGCCAGTCGCCGTTCTCTCGGAAACACCGGGTTTCTGGCCCAGTCCGCCGATGCCGCTTGGCGCGCATCCGCCGGAATGGGCGTGACGCGCGGCGTCAGGCATCGATGTCGGTGACGAACTCCGCGTTCTTGCGGATGTAATCGAAGCGTTTTTCCGGTCTCCGCCCCATAAGGGTTTCAACCAGCCACGCCGTCTCCGTTCCCCCCGGGCGATCGCCATCCTGCCGCTTGTCGGACGATTTGCCGTTTTTGCCGTCGGGCATCTCGACCTGGAGCAGGGTGCGGTTCTCCGGCTGCATCGTCGTGTCCTTGAGCTGGATCGCCGGCATTTCGCCAAGGCCCTTGAAGCGGCTGATCTCGACCTTGCCACGTCCTTTGAAGACGGTCTCGAGAAGCTGCTGGCGGTGCTCATCGTCACGCGCATAGACGGTGCGGCCGCCCTGGGACAGCCGATAAAGCGGCGGCATGGCGAGGAACAGCCGGCCCCGTGCGATGATCTCGGGCATCTCGCTATAAAAGAACGTCATCAGCAACGAGGCGATATGGGCGCCGTCGACATCCGCATCGGTCATGATGATAATGCGCTCATAGCGGAGCTTTGCGGCGTCGAAATTGCTGCCAGTACCGCAACCGATGGCCTGAATCAGGTTGGACAGCTCCTGGTTGGCGGCAAGCTTGTCGGTCGATGCGCTGGCCACGTTCAGGATTTTCCCGCGCAGGGGCAACACCGCCTGAGTCCGGCGGTCGCGCGCCTGTTTGGCGGATCCGCCAGCTGAATCCCCCTCGACGATAAAGATCTCGGTTCCCTCAGCCGATTCGCTGCTGCAGTCGGTGAGCTTGCCTGGCAGGCGCATCTTGCGTGTCGGGTTTTTCCGGACAGTGCGGTCGGAGAGCCGGCGTTCGCGTTCTTCCATGCGGTCGGCGAAGGTCTCGAGCAGGGCTTTTGCTGTCTCCGGGTCGTTCGACAGCCAGATCTCGAAATGATCCCGCAGCGCGGTTTCCACCAGTTTCGCTGCGGCGGAGGAATTGAGACGCTCCTTGGTCTGGCCCTGGAACTCCGGGTTGGGAACGAACACCGAGAGCATGATCCCGGCATCGCCGGCGACATCCTCGGCCTTTACCTTGCGGGCCCGCTTGTCGCCGACCAGGTCGGCATGCGCGCGGACTGCCTTGACGAGCGCGCTGCGCAGGGCCGCCTCGTGACTGCCGCCAAGAGGGGTGGGGATGGTGTTGCAGTAGGAGTGGATGAAGCCCCTGTTCCCCTCGAGCCAGGCGATCGCCCAGTCGAGTTTCCCGCTCTTGGTCTCGGCATGCCCGGTGAACAGGTTTTCCGGCGGTGTGTCGCCGAGCGTCTCGGTGAGGAAATCCACAAGACCGTTCGGGAACCGCAGGACGGCTTTTTCCGGAACATCTCCCTTAGCCAGATTGGGATCACACTGCCATGCAATCTCGACACCGCCGAACAGGTAGGCTTTCGAGCGCGCCATGGCGAAGAGGCGGCTTGGATCGAACTGAGTGTCGGCGCCGAAGATCTTTCCATCGGGTCGGAAGCGCACCAGCGTGCCTTTGCGTTTGCGGGCCACTTTGGTGGCTTTCAGCGTCGTCTTGGGCACGCCGCGCACATAGGTTTGGGTGTGCAGTTTCCGATCGCGGACGACTTCGACGAGTAGTAATTCTGACAGCGCGTTGACCGCAGAGATACCAACACCGTGAAGCCCACCGGCATTCTCGTAGACCTTACCGGAGAATTTCCCGCCGCTGTGCAGAGTGGTGAGGATGACCTCGAGGGCGGATTTTTTCGGGAACTTCGGATGCGGGTCGACGGGAATGCCGCGCCCGTTGTCGGTGACGGTCAGGGTACTGTCGGCACCCAGCTCCAAGGAGATCTTGCCGGCATGACCGGTCACCGCTTCGTCCATGGCGTTGTCGAGAACCTCGGCGGCGAGGTGATGCATGGCGTGCGCGTCGGTGCCGCCGATATACATGCCCGGCCGGCGCCGGACAGGATCGAGACCCTCGAGAACCTCGATGTCCTCGGCGGTGTATTGGCCCCCGCGCTTTTTCTTCGACTCTGTAGATTTCCGCCTTGCCGGAGCGGCGGAGAACAGGTCGTTCATGCTGGGCGTGTCCCCGTTGGGTGCATCATCGGCCGGCATTGTAAGCCGATTCCGTGCAGAGATAGTAGCACCAGCCCCAGATGCCACAAAATATAGTGTTTTGCAACGTTATGCCGGGGTATTTCCGGGTATTTCGAGGGTATTTCCGGGCGGCCAGACCGTTCTGACCGAGGCCGGGAAGCAAACAGGGCGGCCCCGGAGGGCCGCCCTGTCGTGTCTTTGGTTGCCGCGGACTGCGGCATGCGTGCTCAGACGCTGTAGTACATCGAAAACTCGACTGGATGCGGCGATATCTCGAAGCGCACGGTCTCCTCCATCTTGAGCTTGATGTAACCGTCGATCATATCGTCGGTCATCACGCCGCCCTTCTTGAGGAAATCGCGGTCGGCGTCGAGGGCTGCAAGAGCTTCGCGTAGGGATCCGCAGACGGTGGGAACACCTTCAAGCTCTTCCGGCGGCAGGTCGTAAAGATCCTTATCCATCGGGTCGCCGGGATGGATCTTGTTCTCGATGCCGTCAAGCCCAGCCATCAGCATCGCTGAGAAGGTGAGGTAGGGATTCGCCGCGGGATCGGGGAACCGCACCTCAACACGCTTGGCGGCAGCGCTCGCCGTGTAGGGAATACGGCAGGACGCGGAGCGGTTGCGCGCGGAATAGGCGAGCAGGACCGGCGCCTCGAAGCCCGGAACCAGGCGCTTGTAGCTGTTAGTGGTGGGGTTTGAGAAGGCGTTGAGAGCGTTGGCGTGCTTGATGATGCCGCCAATATAGTGCAACGCGGTTTCCGACAGGTCGGCGTACTGGGTACCGGAAAAAGCGCTCTGGCCTTCTTTCCAGATCGACTGGTGGATGTGCATACCTGATCCGTTGTCGCCGACGACAGGCTTGGGCATGAAGGTGGCGGTCTTTCCGTACTCGTTGGCCACCATGTGAACCACGTATTTGTAGATCTGCATGTTGTCGGCGCAGCGCAGCAGGGTATCGAACTGGAGACCGAGCTCATGCTGCGAGGGCGCAACCTCGTGATGATGCTTTTCCATCGCGAGACCCATGCGGCTCATGGTGGTAACCATCTCGGCCCGCAGATCGGTTCCCGAATCAACCGGCGGCACGGGGAAGTAGCCTCCCTTGACCGCAGGGCGGTGTCCGGGGTTTCCTTCCTCAAAGACAGAACCGGAGTTGTAGGCGCCTTCGTCGGCATTCAGGGCGTAGAAGGTTTGGTTCATGCTGACGTCGAAACGCACGTCGTCGAACACGAAGAACTCGGCTTCCGGTCCGAAATAGGCAGTGTCGCCAATGCCGCTGGCCTTGAGATAGGCCTCGGCAAGCCTGGCCACCGAGCGCGGGTCGCGTCCATAGGGTCGACCCGTCGACGGTTCGATGACGTCGCAGAAGAGAATTAGCTGCGGCTGCGCCGTGAACGGGTCCATGACGGCTGTCGACAGGTCGGGAAGCAGCGACATGTCTGATTCATGGATCGACTGCCAGCCGGAAATCGATGAACCGTCGAACATGATTCCCTCGGTGAGGAGGGTTTCATCGACAGTGCTGACATGCTGGGCGGTGTGCTGCCATTTGCCCCTCGGGTCGGTAAACCGGAAATCCACGTACTGGATGTCGTGTTCCTTGATGAGATCTAGAACCTGCTGGGTGTCATCTGCCATGGCATTATTCCTTGTATTTGTCCGTTATTTCCGGTCCGCTCAGAGTGCTTCGGAGCCGCGTTCCCCTGTCCGGATCCGTACCACCGTGTCGATGGCGGTAATAAAAATCTTGCCGTCGCCGATGCGTCCGGTGCGGGCTGCCTGTTCGATAGCCTCGACGGCGCGGTCGAGATCGGAGTCCTCGAGGATCACCTCGAGCTTGACCTTGGGCAGAAAGTCGACGGCGTACTCGGCTCCACGATAGAGCTCGGTATGGCCCTTCTGGCGGCCATAGCCCCGAGCCTCGATGACAGTCATGCCTTCAACCCCAATAGCCTGGAGAGCCTCTTTCACTTCATCGAGCTTGAAAGGTTTGATAATCGCTTCGATTTTTTTCATCGATTGCGTCCGGATTCTGTTATTTTCGGCCTCGTGCAACAACCCGGGATTATTGCTGGAGCTGCCGCATTTCGCAAGGACGGAGTGTGCTGTCCGCCAATCGCAAACTCAGAATGCCTCCTCGTCCTTGCCCTTGCCAAAATCCACCGGAATCCAGCCAACCCGCAGCCGGAAACTCGCCGCCTGCAGGAACCTAAAACGCACAATTCTGTGCTAAGGGCGGTATTGTAGCCGGAAGGCGAGACCCCGGATCCGGCAGGAAAGCAGCTTCTTGGCGGAAAGGCGTGTTTTTGATCACCAGTGATTAAACCTGTTGCGCAATAGCCGATTTTCAGCGATGTTTATGGCTCAATGGAGAGTGAGGGCTTGTCTATGAGGGTTTTGAAGGTTTTGCGGGGGCGCGCTGATTTGTTTTTCCGCCTTTCAGGTATCCGTCTTCAGGATTTCGAGGCATTGGTTGTTGTTCTTCATCCGATCTGGCTTGAACGTGAGCACCACCGGCTTTCACGTGAAGACCGACAACGCGCGATCGGTGGCGGGATGAACTACCGTTTGGAATTTGCCGAGCAATTGCTGCTCTGCTTGATGTATTATCGCACCTATACCAGTCAGGCCTTTATGGGTCTTCTGTTCGATGTCTCGTCCCCTACGGTTTGCCGTCGGATTGCTGCCATGACAGAATTGATGGCAGGACATTTCCGGATGCCGGAGCGCAAGATCAGGCTGTCGGCGTCAGAGAGGGATGACCTGCTTTACCTGATGATTGATGGCACGGAGCGTCCGGTTCAACGCCCGAAAAAGCTCTCGCATCGCAAGGCGAAGTATTCCGGCAAGAAAAAGCATCACACGGCCTCACATCAGATCATCACCGATGACAAAAAACGGGTTCTGGCGGTCGGTCCGGCGCAACCCGGGCGCGCACATGACAAGCGTATCTACGACGAGGCGCGCGTGGATAAGCCACCGGGTGTGCTTGTACTTGGTGATCTCGGTTATCTGGGAACATCGCTTGAAATCCCGCTCAAAGCCTCAAAGAACCACCCCCTTACGGACGAACAGAAAACTTACAACACTTGGCACGCAAAGCTGCGTATCGGCGTGGAGCACGGTATTTGCCGCATGAAAAAGTTCGGAATATTTGCCGAAACTCACCGCGGCAACCGGCAGGAAAACATGATTGCCAAGAACGTCGGGGCGCTGGCAAACATGAATTTGAAAACAGCCTAACCAAATTCGGTAAGGATACATCCGTTCTCAACTACCTGATGTTATTGTGAATCAAGTCTATTATTAAACCTGTTGCGCAATAGCCGGTTTTCAGCGATGTTTATGGCTCAATGGAGAGTGAGGGGTTGTCTATGAGGGTTTTGAAGGTTTTGCGGGGGCGCGCTGATTTGTTTTTCCGCCTTTCAGGCATCCGTCTTCAGGATTTCGAGGCATTGGTTGTTGTTCTTCATCCGATCTGGCTTGAACGTGAGCACCACCGGCTTTCACGTGAAGACAGACAACGCGCGATCGGTGGCGGGATGAACTACCGTTTGGAATTTGCCGAGCAATTGCTGCTCTGCTTGATGTATTATCGCACCTATACCAGTCAGGCCTTTATGGGTCTTCTGTTCGATGTCTCGTCCCCTACGGTTTGCCGTCGGATTGCTGCCATGACAGAATTGATGGCAGGACATTTCCGGATGCCGGAGCGCAAGATCAGGCTGTCGGCGTCAGAGAGGGATGACCTGCTTTACCTGATGATTGATGGCACGGAGCGTCCGGTTCAACGCCCGAAAAAGCTCTCGCATCGCAAGGCGAAGTATTCCGGCAAGAAAAAGCACCACACGGCCTCACATCAGATCATCACCGATGACAAAAAACGGGTTCTGGCGGTCGGTCCGGCGCAACCCGGGCGCGCACATGACAAGCGTATCTACGACGAGGCGCGCGTGGATAAGCCACCGGGTGTGCTTGTACCTGGTGATCTCGGTTATCTGGGAACATCGCTTGAAATCCCGCTCAAAGCCTCAAAGAACCACCCCCTTACGGACGAACAGAAAACTTACAACACTTGGCACGCAAAGCTGCGTATCGGCGTGGAGCACGGTATTTGCCGCATGAAAAAGTTCGGAATATTTGCCGAAACTCACCGCGGCAACCGGCAGGAAAACATGATTGCCAAGAACGTCGGGGCGCTGGCAAACATGAATTTGAAAACAGCCTGACCAAATTCGGTAAGGATACATCCGTTCTCAACTACCTGATGTTATTGTGAATCAGGTCTATTATATAGGCGGTGCGCGACGAGATGGACGGGAGATGCAGCCCAAAGCGCGTTCTCAGTCGTTCAGGAGGCGGGCAATCCGCGCGATGGCCTCGGTGATGTTTTCGATGCTGTTGGCGTAGGAAAACCGGATGTAGCCCTCGCCAAAATCCCCAAAACTCGTGCCCGCGACGGCCGCCACGCCAGCCTCGTTCAGGAGCTTGTCCTGGAATTTATGGGTGGGCATCCCGGTGCCAGTGATGTTGGCAAAGGTATAGAAAGCGCCGTCCGGGTCGACGCAGGTGACGCCCGGCAGCTGGTTGAGGGCCGGCACAATCGCTTTCCGGCGCTCATCGAAGGTAGCGACCATGTCGCGGGCCTCGTCCTGGGAGCCTTCGAGAGCCGCGATTCCGGCATACTGGGTGGCGGCATTGACACAGGAGTGGCAGTTGATCGCTAGGCGGGTTGCCAGCGGGGCGAGGCGGTCCGGCCACACGGCAAAGCCGAGCCGCCATCCGGTCATGGCGTAAGTCTTGGACCAGCCGTCGAGCATGATGGTGCGCTGCCGCATCGATTCGTACTGCAGCAGGCTGGTGTGTTGCTTTCCGTTGTAGAGCATCTGGCTGTAGATCTCGTCCGACAGGAGAACGGCGTCGGGGTAGCGCTCGAGCCCCTCGACGAGCTTGTCGATCTCTTCTTTCGGCGTCACGCCACCGGTCGGATTGGCCGGGCTGTTGATGATGATGAGGCGGGTGTTTTCTGTAATGTCGGCGAGCATTTCTTCGGCGCTGAATGCAAAGCCGTTCTCTTCGCGCAGGCGGATCGGCACCGCCTTGGCACCGGTATAGTCGATCATCGACTTGTAGATCGGAAAACCGGGGTCGGGATACATGATTTCGGCGCCCGGCTCCCCGAACGTCAGGATGGCGAAGAACATCGTCACTTTGCCTCCGGGTACCACCACGATGTTCTCGGGGTTGACCGCAACGCCGTGACGCCGGTGCAGATCGGCGGTGACAGCTTCGCGCAGGGGCAGGATGCCGTTGGCCGGGGTGTAGCCGTGATGGCCGTCCCGTAGCGCCTTGACGGCGGCCTCGACGATATGGTTGGGGGTTCGGAAATCGGGTTGACCGATTCCCAAGTTGATAATGTTACGGCCCTCGCGCTCGAGTTCGGCTGCGCGGGCGAGAACCTCGAAAGCAGTCTCTGTACCGAGGCGGCCCATATTGTCGACGATGTGCATGAAAACCCCTGTGTTCCGGCCTTAAATATTCTTGGCCCTATGTTTTCGGCTGGCGGCAAGATCGTCCCCGAACTCGTTTCCGTCAAGAATTCCCAGGGAATATATCTGGGGAATACGGGCGTTCGCGCCTCAATTTACAGCTCGATCCGCAATCGATTCTAAAGAGATTCCGGGGTATTCCCGGGGCACTTCACAGGCTGAACTCCTTGACGGAACAACAGGGCAAGACTAAAGACAGGATGCTTTCTGCGGTGGCAGTAGCTCAGTCGGTTAGAGCACCAGATTGTGGATCTGGGGGTCGTGGGTTCAATTCCCATCTGCCACCCCACTCACTTCCTGTGCCGCCCGGATGCACGGGCCTCTGGCACGGGCCTCTGGCACACCGGTTTCTGGGCAGGGGTTACAGTTTTTTCGAACACCGAGGATGAGGGGACGCCGAAGATGGCTGATGGCCTCGAAGGCAAGGTGGCGATTGTCACCGGAGCGGCCCGGGGACTGGGTCGGGAATATGCGATCCAGCTGGCCGCAGCAGGATGCCGGGTCGTCGTCGGCGACATTCGCGATTGCGACGAGACTCTCAAATCCATGCAGGACGCCGGCGGCGAGGGGCTGTCGGTGTCGCTCGATGTCGGCGATGCCGTGTCCTGCGAAGCGGCGGCAAAGGCGGCCGAGGATGCCTTCAGCCGTATCGACGTGCTGGTCAACAACGCTGCGCTTTATGGTGGGCTGAAGGGCGGTCGTTTTGAGACCATTCCGGAGGATGACTGGAACCACTGCATGGCGATCAACGTCAACGGCGTCTGGAACTGCTGCAAGGCGGTAGTTGGCGCCATGCGCAAGACGGGTGGCGGCAGCATCATCAACATCTCGTCGCTCGCCGCCGTCTACGGCCTTCCCTACGCGTTGCACTATGCGGTCTCGAAGGCAGCGGTGATCGGGATAACCCGGAGTCTCGCCCGGGAGCTGGGCACGGACCGGATCCGTGTCAACGCGGTCGCGCCGACCGCGGTCATGACTGAAGGAACGTCCGAATTTTTCGGCGACAAGCTCGACCGGGCGGCGGCCGTCATCAGCGATGGCCAAACCCTGAAGGGCAATCTGGAGACAGAGGACCTCGCCGGTACCATTCTGTACCTGGCGGGTGACTCCAGCCGGTTTGTTACGGGCCAAACCATCATGGTCGACGGTGGCACTGTGTATCTGTAGGGATGGGTGTGGCTGCCGGGAGAGTCCAAATGAGGCTTTGCGATGTTGCCGGCGCTCTTGAAGGCGTCCTGCACGGCGATGGTGATCTGGAGATCGCCGAGGTCTCTCATCCGGCGGAGGCGACAACCTCGAAAAGCCTGGCGCTGGCCATGGCTCCGAAACTGCTCCCGCTGCTGTCTGCCTCGAAGGCCCGGGCCGCGGTGGTGGCAGCTGGATGCACGCCGCCCGAGGGTGCCGTTGCCGGCTGGATAGAGGTGGGGCGGCCACGTCTTGCGATGGCGGGGATCACCGACCTGTTCAAGAAACCGGAGTACCGCACCGAAGGTGTCCACGAATTGGCCGTGGTGATGCCCGGTGCCGTTGTCGGCAAGAATGTTTCAATCGGGCCGCTCGCCTATATCGGCCCGGACGCCAAAATCGGCGACGATGCCACGGTGATGCCACAGGTGACGGTCGGGGCCGGCGCGGAGATCGGAAGCGATTGTCTGCTGCATCCGGGGGCGCGTATCGGTGAACGGGTGATCATTGGCGACCGGAGCATCGTTCATCACAACGCCAGCATCGGGGCGGACGGCTTCAGTTTCGTGACGCCGGAGCCGGGCAGTGTGGAATCGGCGAAACGCACGGGGCAGGTCGAGGCGGTTAATGTGACCATCCTGCGGATCAATTCAATCGGCACCGTCATTGTTGGCGAGGATTGCGAGATCGGCGCCAATACATCGATCGACCGCGGAACGATCAGTGGAACGCGGATCGGACGGGGCACGAAAATCGATAACCAGGTGATGATCGGCCACAACGTTTCTGTCGGCGAAAACTGCATGCTGTGCGGCCAAGTTGGCATCGCAGGCAGTGCGGTGATCGGCGACAGGGTCGTGCTCGCAGGACAGGTCGGTGTTGTCGACCATGCCACGATCGGGGACGACGTGGTGGTGGCGGCGCAGTCCGGCGTCATCGGCAATCTCGAGGGCCGGGCGGTGTATTACGGAACGCCGGCGGCGCCTAAGGCTCGCAAGATGAGAGAACTGGCGATGCTTTCCCGTATCGGCGAGTTCGCTACCGAACTTCGGCACTTGGTCGCGCGGGTTGAGGGTCTGGAATCCGCACGGAGAGAATCTGGCCGGAAAAAAACCTAGGGTGCCGCCTCGCCGGTTGAGGCGGCCCGCCACTCCTCGATCACCGCGGGGTCCGTCTCTGTTGCGACCTCGCGTTCATGCAGACGTCGGAAGGTTTCCCGGGGCGCCAGGCGTCCCAGGGCCCAGACAGCCATGGCGCGGACGAGCGGCGAGGGGTCGCCAAGATTGGCTTCGGCGGTCGCGGCAAGCTGGGCATCGCCGGTGTTTCCGGCAGCGATCAGAACGTTGCGCAGAAACCGATCCCGTCCCGTCCGCTTGATCGGGGATTTCGAGAACAGCTTGCGGAATGCCGCATCGTCGAGCCCGGCCAGCATCGCGAGATCGGGCGCCTCGAGTTCAGTCCGCGGTGCCAGGGCGGGTTCGGTTGCGGGGCGTGCATATTTGTTCCACGGACACACCGCAAGACAGTCATCGCACCCGTAGATTCTGGTTCCCATCGGCTCCCGGAACTCCTGCGAGATGTGCCCCTTGTGCTCAATGGTGAGATAGGAAATGCAGCGCCGCGCATCGAGCCGGTAGGGCGTGGGGAAGGCGTCAGTCGGACAGATGTCGAGGCACTGGCGGCAGCTTCCGCAGTGGTCGATTTCCGGATCGTCCGGTGTGATCGCAAGATCGGTATAAACCTCGCCAAGGAATAGCCACGAGCCATAGTCCCGGGATACAAGGTTGGTGTGTTTGCCCTGCCAGCCGACCCCCGCTCGGGCAGCGAGCGGTTTTTCCATCACTGGCGCGGTATCGACAAAGACCTTTGCCTCGCAGGAAAAACTCTCGCCGATCCAGCGGCCGAGCGCCTTGAGGCGGCTCTTAAGTACATCATGATAGTCCCGGCTGCGGGCGTAGACCGAAATGTTGCCGCGTGAATTGCGGCGCAGTGGCTCGAGTTCTCCAAGGGGGTCGTGGCTTGGGCCGTAATTGACGGCGAGGGAGATTACGGTCCGGGTGTCGGGCCACAAATGTCTGGGTGAGCTGCGACGCTCGGCATTTGCGGCGAGCCAGCCCATGTCGCCGTGCTTTCCGGCAGCGAGAAACCCGGTGAGGGCGTCACGGGCAGCGTCGCCGAGTTCGGGATCGGAGAAGCCGATGGCGTCAAAACCTGTTGCAAGGGCCCGGTCTCGAATCGCCTCTCGCGGTCCCGCCGTTTCGGCCATCAAGCTGAGCAGCAGGATGCGGTTTCAGGTGTCGGAATCCATACGCCCGACGGCGGTTCTGCCGTTTGGTAAAACACGGTGATCGGGATGCCGCCCCGAGCGTTCCAGAAACCGCAGATGCGCAGCCAAGCCGGCGCGATCGCCGCCTCGATGCGCTTGGCGATTGAGAGGGTAGCGTCTTCGTGGAAGGCAGCCTGGTTGCGGAACGAGGCGAGATAGAGCTTCAGGGATTTGCTTTCGAGAATGTGCGCCTTCGGGACGTAGTCGAGGACGAATCGGGCGAAGTCCGGCTGTCCGGTGACAGGGCAGAGGCAGGTGAATTCCGGGCATTCGAAGCGCACCAGATAGGGCGTGTCCGGATGCGGATCGGCAACGCTTTCAAGTACCGCCTCTTCAGGAGACTCCGGAATCCGGGTCAGCTTGCCGAGTTGCGTGAGGTTTGCGTGGCGGTCGTCGTTCATTCCGTGATATCCCCACAATGTACCCGCGATGCACCGGTGGCGCCGATGCCCGGATCGGCTCCCAATATACAATAGTGCTGGAAGTTATGCTTGTTCGCTTCAGGCAGATTCATCCTGGGCGGGATGCAGAAGGCAGCAGTCTCCGTAGGAATAGAAGCGATAACCTGCGGCGATGGCGTGGGTGTAGGCGTGATGCATGCGCTCGAGGCCGGAAAACGCGGCGGTCATGATAAACAGGGTCGATTTCGGCAGATGGAAATTGGTCACTAGGAGATCGATCGCCCGGAACCGGTATCCTGGTTGGATGAAAAGATTTGTCTCGCTTCGCATCGGTCGCACCGTTCCATCCTCTTCGGCGACGGTCTCGAGCAAACGCAGCACTGTTGATCCGACAGCAATGATGCGACCGCCGCGGGCTCGGGCGGCGTTGATTTCGTCGGCGGCGTGGGCGTCGATTTCGCCGATCTCTGCATGCATGCGGTGCTCGGAAAGGCGGTCGGTCCTGACCGGAAGGAACGTGCCAGCGCCGACATGCAGGGTGATTTCGGTCCACGCCAGGCCTTGTGCGGCGCAGGCCTTGAAGAGATCCGGCGTGAAGTGAAGGCCGGCGGTCGGGGCGGCAACCGCACCGTCATGGCGGGCATAGATGGTCTGGTAGTCATCAAGGTCGCGCCTGTCGGGCCCGTTCCGGCGAATATAGGGGGGCAGAGGCATAGCGCCGTGCTGTTGCAGGGCCTCAATGACCGGGGCGTCGTCGGCCATAAGCCGAATCCTGATCTCCCCACCTGCAAGCTTGTCGAGCACCTCGGCGTGAAAGCCTTCCGCGATCTCTATCCGGTCGCCGGCCTGCAGGCGCCGTGCGGGACGGGCAAAGGCGCGCCAGATATCGTCGGATTCCTGCAGATGCAGGGTTGCCTCGATCTTTGCTTCGCCGCCCTGGATGCGCTGGCCCTGAACGCGCCGGCCCCGAATACGCGCGGGGATGACGCGGGTGTTGTTGACGACGAGGAGATCCCCCGGCCTGAGAAGGCTGGGAAGGTCGCGGGTTGTCCGATCCTTGAGCTCGCTGCCCTCGACGGCAAGCAGGCGGGAGGTGTCGCGAGGCTCGACGGGATGCTGGGCGATCCTGTCCGCCGGCAGGTCGAAGTCAAAATCCGCCAGTGTTAGATCTGTATGATTCATACGGAATTCATACGCAATTCATCGCAGGCTGTCTCTGGTCGGTTCGCCGGGATAGTGCTGTCAGGCGTTTGGTGCAAGGTATTTCAGGCTCGTTTGCTGTTCTCATTGCGACTTGTCGCTACTGTGTAATCCCCGTCTTTGCCATTGTTATACAAAGGGCTTGTCGCTGTTGTGTAAAAGAAATGCGCTATCATATGCACGGCGATAGCCGCGCAATACGCCCATGATACATCTGGAATACATCCGGAATACGCTCAAAATACGATTCCATACTGCCGGAACAAAGCCGGAACGTAAACGGGAACAGAACGAAATCACGGAATCACAGAATCACAGAATCACAGAAGCTACGGAACGGAATCCTTGATGACGGCAGATAGATCTGGAGATGTGGCCCGCGATAAATCAGCGTTGCTGACCGTCGCGGAAATGGGCCGGGCAGACGCCCTGACCATCGCGGGCGGCATTTCCGGCGAAACCCTGATGGAGGCGGCGGGACGGGCGGTGGCCGAGGCTGTGATCGCGCATGGACCGTCTGGCCAGGTCACAGTGCTGTGCGGCCCCGGCAACAATGGCGGCGACGGTTTCGTTGCGGCCCGCATCCTGGCTGAACAAGGGCGCACGGTCAGGCTTGCCCTGCTTGGCTCCCGCGCCGCGTTGCGCGGCGATACCGCTCTGAACGCCGAACGCTGGCAAGGGCCTGTGGAAGCGATGACGACGGCGGTTCTTGGCGACAGCAGCTGCGTTATTGATGCAGTTTTCGGCGCCGGTCTCAGCCGCGATGTCGAGGGCGCGGCCCGCGAGGTGCTCGGGGCGATCGGCAACCGGTTCTGTGTTGCCGTCGACCTGCCAAGCGGGGTGCGCGGCGATTCCGGCGCCATCCTCGGCTATGCGCCGCGGGCGGACAGGACCGTGACGTTCTTTCGATGCAAACCCGGCCATCTTCTGTATCCGGGCCGCGATCTGTGCGGCAAGACCAAAATCGCCGATATCGGAATACCGGATGCCGTTCTGGACACGATCGCGCCCTGTCAGTGGAGGAATGACCCGGTGCACTGGCGTAACGGGTTTCCCTGGCCCCGGGCGAAGGACCATAAATATTCCCGAGGGCATGCGGCGATTGCTGCCGGCGGCGAAATGACGGGTGCGGCGATACTTGCCGCAACAGCCTGCCGACGCATCGGCGCCGGGATGGTGACGCTCGCGTCGCCGGAGCAGGCCGCGCTTGTGTTTCGCGTAACCTTGCCCGACGCGGTTACGCGCGTCGTGGCCGGCAAGGCGGCATGGTCTCGGCTGATCGTGGAGCGGCGCGTTGCTGCCTGCCTGGTCGGCCCTGGAAACGGTCTTGGTGCCAGAACCCGGCACTTTGCCGTCGCGGCGCTCGATTCAGGCCTGCCAACTGTTCTCGACGCCGATGCGCTGAGCGTGTTCGCCGACCATGGCAAGGATCTTTTCTCCCGCCTCCGCGAGGATGTGGTGCTCACACCGCATGAAGGCGAGTTCCAGCGCCTGTTCGAACGCGGGTCCGACAAGCTGGAAAGTTGCCGTCGCGCGGCCGGGGAGGCGGGTGCGGTTGTGGTTTTGAAGGGCACCGATACGGTGGTGGCAGCACCGGATGGGCGTGCGGTGATTGCCGATACAGCACCGCCCGAGCTGGCAACGGCAGGCACCGGCGATGTGCTCGCCGGCATGGTGCTCGGCCTCCTGGCCCAGGGTATGGGGCCTTTCGAGGCCGCCTGCGCGGCAGTCTGGATGCATGGTAGGGCTGGTCGAATAGCCGGGATTGGTCTAGTGGCGGAAGACCTGCCGGCCTTGTTGCCGCAGGTTTTGACGGCGCTGCAGGCCAGGGGTGACGAAACAGCGGATGACTTTATGGCTGCGATTCCGCTATTGTCTCGTCGCCACAAAAAAGACCGGAAGGCTGAAGGCCAATGAATGATTCAGTAACCGGAGCGGAAATGGACCTGAACAAGTCGTTCCTCGGGCGCCTGCGGCGCACCTGGTTCGACCTGACTGGTATTTTCAGCAACAACGGCGATCTCGATCCGACAAATCCGACGGATCTCGCCCGGCTCAGGGAACAGATGGAGTCCTGCTTCGTTGCCTCGGGTGGCGAGGTGCTGGCGCGCAGCCGGGCGGTGGAGATGGGGCGCACCTATCTCGGCCTCGACATGGCCGGCCGCGAGAAGTTCCTGGCTCTGCTGGCGGAAGATTTCGATATCGACAGGCAAGCAGTCGCAATGGCCATGGAGGCGGTGGGCAAGGCCGGCGAAGATACCTACCGCGCGGCCTGTGCGGATCTGCGCGACGCCTTGCAGCCGCGCCGGGTCAAGCTGCTCACCCAGTTCAACGGCCTGCCGGAAGGGGTTAAGTTCCTGGTCGACCTCCGGGTCGTTTTGCTGGAGTGCAGCCGCAGCAACCCGGCTCTGACTGCCCTCGATCGGGATCTGAAGACATTGCTGGCCTCGTGGTTTGATGTCGGCTTTCTGGAACTGCGCCAGATCACCTGGAACTCTCCCGCCCTATTGCTGGAGAAACTGATTGCCTACGAGGCGGTGCACGAGATTCGCAGCTGGGAGGACCTCAAGAACCGGCTCGATTCCGACCGCCGATGCTTTGCTTTCTTCCATCCCAGGATGCCGGAAGAGCCGCTTATTTTCGTTGAGGTCGCCCTCGTCAACGGCCTTGCCGGCAACGTCCAGGAACTGCTCGACGAGGATGCGCCACTGATCGATCCGATGCAGGCCGATACGGCGATCTTCTATTCGATTTCGAACGCCCAGAGGGGGCTCGACGGCATCAGCTTCGGTGCTTTCCTGATCAAGCGGGTGGTCGACCTTTTGGCCGTGGAGTTCCCCGGGCTGAAGACCTTTTCAACCCTGTCGCCGATCCCCGGATTCCGCACCTGGTTCGAGCGCGGTATCGAGAGCGGACAGGTGAGCCTGCGCGAAGAAGAAAAGAGTGCGCTGGCTGAGGCACTCGACTGTCCGGCGGAAGAGGTTACGGCAGAGACAATCAGCGGCTTGGAGGAGTGGCAGAACAATCCGGCACTCACTGCTGCGCTGGAGCCGGTGCTGATGCGGCTCTGTGCGTCTTATCTCTTGTCGGCGAAGGCGCGGTCGGGACGCGCGCTTGATCCGGTTGCGCGCTTCCATCTCAACAATGGCGCGCGCGCGGAACGACTATGCTGGGCGGGTAATCTCGCCCGGTCCGGAATCCGTGCCTCCTTCGGCCTGATGGTGAATTACAGCTACCGTCTCGATAAAATCGAGGAGAACCATGAGGCCTATCGCGCCGGCGGGGAGGTTGTCGCATCCTCCGCAATCCGGCGCCTCGCCGGAGACTGATAACCTCTTTCCGAGTCCCGGTAAACCGGCGCGAAATAGGCATGAAGAGGACAGAAGTGACCTCTCCGACGTCCCGGCAACCAGCCCTATGCGCTTGACCGTTCGGCGCGGCATTTCTATACACGCTCGGGACATTGGGTGATGCGCTTGGTACATGTTCCTTGCCGTGATGCTGGATGGTCGCGGGCGTGGCGGAATTGGCAGACGCGCATGATTTAGGATCATGTGGAGAAATCCGTGGGGGTTCGAGTCCCTCCGCCCGCACCATGCCAATCCGCACCAACCCAGAGGAGTGTGTCGGTGAGTCTTTCGCGATCCCTGTCCGGTGCCGTGCAAACCCTCGTCAAAACGGTCACCGGGAAGGACAAAGGCGTCCTGCTCTGGCAGCGAGACCTGGTCGTTCCGGCCGAGGAGATCGCCAAGGCTGTCGATGCGCGGTTGACCGAATTCCAGGCCAACGCCAAGTTGCCTGGCTTCCGGAAGGGAAAGGCACCTCTCGATGTGGTGCGCAGCCGTTATGGCGATGCCGCATGGTCGGAAAGCCTCGGCGAGGCCATTCTGAAGGTTGTCTCCGGCGCTATCCAGGAAGAAAATCTGCGGCCCGCCGCGTCTCCGGAAATCGAAATCCGCAAAGCCATGATTGGCGAGGATGTTGAGATCAACGTTGCCCTCGACCTGCTTCCCGATCTCGATCGCGATGCGCTCAAGGCGCTCGAGGTTGAGCGGCCGGTGGTGCGCGATATCGACAGCATTGTCGACAGACAGCTGGAACGGACAGCTGAGGTGTTCCCGGCAACTGTGCCAATCGAGGAAGAGCGCCCGGCGGCAACAAAGGATTTTGTTCGGATCGATATGAAGGCATTCGTTGGTGGCAAGGAGGTCGGCGAGCAGCTCAAGGATTTTCGGGTCGAAATCGATGCCGAGACTCTTAGCCGCGGACAGGGCCAGGTCCTGAAAAACCTAATCGGATCCAAACCCGGGGATCATGTGTCAGTGGACATGCCATCTCCCGACCTTGTTGGAGGCGCTGGCGGAAGCGCCGGCAAGAAGACGGTCCTGGAGATTGACGTTCTCGGATTGGAGAAGCGGGCCGACGAAACTCCGGTGGATGACGAGCTTGCCCGCAGGGCCGGAGCCGAAAATCTCACGGATCTCCGCACCCGTATCGAAAAGAAGATTCGCGAGCAGTGCGATGCGGCCGGCCGCAACGTTGCGGGAATGCGGGCGCTGAACGCACTTGTGGCGGCAAACCGGATTACCATTTCCGACAGGACTATCGCCCGTTACACTGAGGCTTGGAGCCGGGAAGCTGCGGCCCGCGCCGGCGGTCCGGCCGGCCAGCATCATCATCACGATCACGATCACGACCACGACCAAGATCATGGCCACGGCCACGGTGATGGTGATCATGCGCATGACCACAGCCACGGCGATGCGGGCGGGGCTGTTGTGGCAGGCGCGGATGAAGATCCTACCCGCACGGCTCTGGTCAGCAAGGTTTCCCAGGCGCAGGCGACTCTCGACAGGCTGGTCCATGCGGTCGCCGATTCCAACGGGATTGTGGTCCAGCAGGCGGAAGCGGCGATGATGTTCGTGCAATCCGGTGGACTGATGTTGCTGAATATGGACCAGAAGCAGTTCGCGGAGGATTATCAGAAGAACCCTGAGCGCTACGAAGAAATTCTGATGCCGGTCCGGGAGCGTCTTGTCAGGGAGAAGGTTGTCGGCTGGCTCCTTGAGAACGTCAAGATTGCGGAAGTCGAGGTTTCGGAGGATGATTTGGGCGAGCTCGTCGGGAAGACGCGGCTCGATTTCGAAACCGAGGCTGAGAAATTTCTGGAGCGCAAGGACGAGACAGCAGACGCGCCCGAACAGGGCGCGTCTGAGCAGAATGCAGGGCGGGTGTCATAATGAACGTATCGAATACGAATACGCTGATTCCATTTGTCGTCGAACAGAGCGCCCGGGGCGAGCGTTCCTATGACATATATTCGCGGTTGCTCAAGGAGCGCATCGTGTTCGTGACCGGGGCGATCGACGACAATATGGCCAGTGTGATCACCGCCCAGATGCTGTTTCTGGAATCGGAAAACCCGAAGAAGGACATTGCCTTTTATATCAATTCGCCGGGCGGCTACGTCACTTCGGGCCTCTCCATATACGACACCATGCAGTACGTGAAGCCGGACATCTCCACGGTATGTCTCGGCCAGGCGGCATCGATGGGTTCGCTGTTGTTGTGCGCAGGTGCGCCCGGAAAACGCCATTGTTTGCCCAACAGCCGCCTCATGATGCACCAGCCCTCCGGAGGGTTTCAGGGTCAGGCGACAGATATCGAGATCCATGCGCGCGAGATCATCTCCCTGAGGGAGCGACTCAACGACCTTTACGCCAAGCATACCGGACAGAAGCCAAAAGTGATCGAGGATGCGGTCGAGCGCGATAAATTCCTCTCGCCCGAGGATGCTGTGGAATTCGGCCTGATCGACGAGATCGTCGAGAAACGCCCCGAGGTGCCGGAAGAAGAGGCGGCAGCCTAGTTGACAAGGCCGGTTCTGCCGGGTGGATGCACTGGTGTTTTGTCGTCTGCATCTCCCTGATTGATCTTCCGGATTTAGACGCCTGCGACCACAGGGATGTTATCGGTTAGGATTATGGGGATATTTGTTGCGGAGAGCGAAGTTGCTAACATGGCATCTCCGGCACGGCACAGTGAGAGACGAGATTGATGGCTAAATCTGGCAAGGATAACGCGAAGAACCCGCTCTATTGCTCGTTTTGCGGCAAAAGCCAGCACGAGGTCCGCAAGCTGATCGCGGGCCCGACAGTGTTCATCTGCGACGAATGCGTCGAACTGTGCATGGAGATCATCAAGGAGGACCACAAGGCAAGCGTCGCGAAGCCCGACGATGGTGTGCCGTCGCCGCGTGAAATCGGCCAGGTTCTCGATGACTATGTAATCGGCCAGGATTATGCCAAGCGTGTTCTCTCGGTCGCTGTTCATAACCACTACAAGCGCCTTGCTCACGGCGGCAAGAGCAACGACATCGAGCTGGCGAAGTCGAACATCCTGCTGGTCGGCCCGACGGGCTGCGGCAAGACCCTTCTGGCCCAGACGCTGGCCCGTATCCTACACGTGCCCTTCACCATGGCCGACGCGACGACCCTGACCGAGGCCGGCTATGTCGGCGAGGACGTCGAAAACATCATTCTCAAGCTGCTCCAGGCCGCGGATTACAGTGTCGAGCGTGCGCAACGCGGCATCGTGTACATTGACGAGGTCGACAAGATCAGTCGCAAGTCGGACAACCTTTCGATCACCCGCGATGTATCGGGCGAGGGTGTGCAGCAGGCCCTGCTGAAGATCATGGAGGGCACGATCGCAAGCGTTCCGCCGCAGGGCGGGCGCAAGCACCCCCAGCAGGAATTTCTGCAGGTCGACACGACGAACATTCTGTTCATCTGCGGCGGCGCCTTCTCCGGTCTCGAGAAGATTGTCTCGCGGCGCTTCCAGGGATCCTCGATCGGCTTTGGAGCCGATGTCAGCGCGCCGGACGAGCGCGAGGTCGGGGAAGTTCTCAAGGGTGTCGAGCCGGAAGATCTTCTGCGCTTTGGCCTCATCCCCGAGTTCGTCGGCCGCCTGCCAGTCATGGCGACGCTGTCCGATCTCGATGAGGCGGCGCTGAAAGACATTCTGACCAAACCGCGTAACGCCCTGGTGAAGCAGTATCAGAAGCTCTTCGATATGGAGGGTGCGCGCCTCGATTTTTCCGACGATGCCCTGACGGCAATCGCTAGAAAGGCGGTTGCGCGCAAGGTTGGCGCACGCGGCCTGCGCTCGATCATGGAGAGCATACTGCTTGATCCGATGTTCGAGCTTCCCGATTCGGGAGCCGAGGAAGTCGTCATCAACGGCGAAGTCATCGAAGGTCGGGCCGAGCCTCTGTATATTTACAGCGACAGGGGCAAGGATATGGACACACCGGCTTCGGCAGCATCCTGAATCTTCTGCACAGCTTGAGGTAGCGCCGTTTGCACCCCACTTCCGAGATATCCGATGCCGGTTACAAATCCACAGCCGGAAACAGCAGCGACAACAGCGGCACAACAACGCAGAAAACCTGCAAGAGCATAGAAAACGATGTCTGACGAACCGCAAAACACCCCTCAGAAAAAGCAGATTTACTCCGTACTTCCCCTGCGCGACATCGTGATGTTCCCGCACATGATCGTGCCGCTGTTTGTTGGTCGCGAGAAGTCGGTGCGGGCGCTCGAAGATGTGATGAAGAACGACAAGAAGATCCTGTTGGTCGCTCAAAAGGATGCCCAGGCAGATGATCCGAGCGCTGACGACATCTACCAGACGGGCACGGTCTCCTCGATCCTGCAGCTGCTGAAGCTTCCCGATGGGAACGTCAAGGTTCTGATGGAGGGCGTCGACCGGGCCAAAATCCTGTCCATCGACGACGCTACCGGTTTCTTCCAGGCTGAAACCGAGAATGTCGCCGAAGAGGTAACGGACGCCCAGAAAGCAGAGGCGTCGGCGCGGGCAGTGCTGTCGATGTTCGAGCGCTACATCAAGCTCAGCAAGAAGGCGCCGCCGGAAGTGCTGAATTCGGTCTCTGATGTTGAGGATCCGGGAGCACTTGCGGACAGGATCGCGGTCCACATCAACGTCAGCATCGCCGATCGCCAGAATCTACTCGAAACCGGCGATATCGTCGAGCGTCTACAGGCGATCTACGCCGCCATGGAAGGGGAGATCAGCGTTCTCCAGATGGAGCGGAAGATTCGCGGTCGCGTCAAGCGCCAGATGGAGAAAACTCAGCGGGAATACTATCTCAACGAGCAGTTGAAGGCGATTCAGAAGGAGCTGGGCGAGCAGGAGGACAGCGGCGACGGCCTTGCGGAGATCCAGGAGAAGATCAAGAAGGTCAAGCTGAGCAAGGAAGCGAAGGCCAAGGCGAAGGCAGAGCTGACGAAGCTACGCTCCATGAGCCCGCTTTCCGCCGAGGCGACGGTCGTGCGCAACTACCTCGACTGGATGCTTTCGATTCCCTGGAAAAAACCGTCCCGGGTCAAACGCGATCTTGCGGCAGCTCAGAAGGTCCTCGACGTAGATCATTACGGGCTCGAAAAGGTCAAAGAGAGGATCATTGAGTATCTCGCTGTTCAGCAGCGGGTGCGCAAGGTCAAGGGGCCGATCCTCTGTTTGGTCGGACCGCCCGGTGTCGGCAAAACTTCGCTAGGTAAGTCGATCGCCCGTGCGACCGGCCGCAGTTTCGTGAGAATGTCGCTTGGCGGCGTGCGGGACGAGGCCGAGATCCGCGGACACAGGCGGACCTACATCGCCTCCATGCCGGGCAAGGTGATCCAAGGCATGAAAAAGGCCAAATCCTCGAACCCGCTGTTCCTCCTCGACGAGGTCGACAAGCTCGGTTCGGATTGGCGTGGGGATCCGAGTTCGGCTCTGCTCGAGGTCTTGGATCCGGAGCAGAACAACACGTTCAACGATCACTATCTCGAGGTCGATTACGATTTGTCCGACGTGATGTTCGTGACGACGGCGAACACGTTGCGGATGCCGCCGGCTCTTCTTGACCGCATGGAGGTGATTCGTCTCCCCGGCTACACCGAGGACGAGAAGGTCGAGATCGCCAAACGCCATCTGATTCCCAAACAGCTCAAGGAGAACGGCCTCAAGAAGAAGGAGTGGTCGATATCCGACGGCGGGCTCAGGGATCTGATCCGCTACTACACGCGGGAGGCCGGGGTGCGTAATCTGGAACGTGAAATTGCCAATCTGGCGCGGAAATCGCTTCGTGATATCTTGATGGATGCGAAGCTTGACCGTGTCTCGGTTACTAGCCGCAACCTCGGCAAATATGCGGGTGTGCGAAAGTTCCGGTTTGGAGAGACCGAGGAGAAGAATCTTGTCGGTGTGGCCACCGGGCTGGCTTGGACGGAATACGGCGGCGAATTGCTGACGATCGAATCGGTACTGGTCCGCGGCAAAGGCAGGATACAGAAGACCGGGAAACTTGGCTCGATCATGCAGGAATCGGTTCAGGCCGCTGAGAGCTACGTGAAGAGTCGGGCGCCGGCATTCGGCATCAAGCCGACCCTATTCGAAACAATCGACATGCACGTCCATGTGCCCGAGGGGGCGACTCCGAAAGACGGGCCTTCGGCCGGGATTGGCATGGTGACGGCCATCGTCTCAGCCATTACTGGCAACGCCGTACGCAAGGATTTGGCGATGACGGGTGAAATCACCCTGCGCGGGCGAATTTTGCCAATCGGCGGGCTGAAGGAGAAGTTGCTGGCTGCCTTCGGCGGCGGTATCAAGACGGTGTTGATCCCCCATGACAACGTCAAGGATCTGGAGGAAGTGCCGAAGAATATCAAGGGAGCTCTTGAGATTGTTCCGGTTACGAACGTCGACGAGGTCCTGCAGCATGCGCTGGTCGAGCCGGTGCAGCCGATCGAGTGGTCCGACGAAAATGAAACAACCCCGGCGCCTGCATCCAGCACCGAGGACGCGCGCCCAGCCGTCACCCACTGACCCGGTTCGGGTACTGGCCGGCCGGGCACTGACCTGGCTGGCACGACAGTCGGGTGTCGCCCGGATCGTTCCGGGTATTCATCCGTTCATCCTGCAGAAACCTCGGATAACCGTCCCGAACGATTGCTCCAGGCGACGACTTTGAGCGGCTACTTTAGGCGGTCACTCTGGGTCGACAACCTTGGCCGATAGTAGCCGATAGTGCAAAACCGATTACGCGGCGCGGGCGATGATGCGCCACGGGCTACCAACCCGGGAAATCCGGCGGGACGGACAGGGGGCTTCCCGGGAAGAGCCCCCGAAAAATGCCGGAATCTGTCTTATTGTATAGTCTCACCGCAAGAGTTGGTGTATGTTACTTATGGGTTTGCAACTCTGACCCTTACAAATCGAGACATTACTCCTCCAAATTTTTATCCTGAAACCCTCACATTCGAAAGGATTTGATCAAGTGATAAAAAACGACTTTATCGCCAAGGTTGCCAGCCAGGCTGGAGTCACTAAGGCCGACGCTAAGGATGCTATCGACGCTGCTTTTGCGGCGATCGTGGATGCCGTCAACGAGGGCGAGACGGTGCGCATTAATGGGTTCGGAACTTTCAGCAAGGGCCACCGTGCCGCCCGGATGGGACGCAATCCGAGCACCGGTGCGTCGGTCCAGATTAGCGCCTCTAATTACTTGAAGTTCAAGGCCAGCTCCACGCTGAAGCAGCAGCTGAACTGATACCGACCGTTTAGCGATTTCTAGCCGGTGTTCCGGGGATCCCCCGGAACACCGGTGTCGTTTATGGGGTAAGCTATCCGCGTTGCAGGCTCGGGTGGCCTATATCCCACGGGCGGTTAGCTCAGCTGGCTCAGAGCGTCCGGTTTACACCCGGAAGGTCGGCGGTTCGAGTCCGTCACCGCCCACCACAGAGCCCTGAAACCCCCGTAAAGCCTTAACTTAAAACCCTAAAGCTCTATAAAGCCGCAGATTAGAGGATGACCAGGACGTTCTCGGGCGGGCGTCCGATGACGGCGGCACCGCCCTTGATGACGATCGGGCGCTCGATCAAGATTGGTGTGCGAACCATTGCCTCGATCAGCGCATCGTCGTCCAGCCCGGGCGCATCCAGCTTCTGTTCGCTATAGGCAGCTTCTTTTTTCCGCATCAAATCCCGTGGACTCATCCCGAGCATGTCCAGGATTTCCTTGATCCGGTCGGCGCCCGGTGGCGTTTTCAGATACTCGACGATATCCGGATCATGGCCATGGTCCTGAAGTATCTGCAGGGTCTGGCGACTCTTGGTGCATCGCGGGTTGTGATAAATGGTCACGGCCATTGGATTATCTCGCACAGGAAGTGTTTCGGTGAGTGTAGTTTCGTGGCTGACTTTGCCAACGGCGATTGAACAGATAGAAGCACTGATTCAGGCCACGTTACCCGACCAGCTAGCGTTTCTCGAAGAGCACAAGGGCTATTTGGCTTCACGACTCGATCATTGCGCCCGGTTGCTCGCATAGCCGTCGGACTCTTGACGGGACAAAAACCCCGGCCGCTTGCGCCGGGTCAGGCATCGACCGGTCCCCTGCTCGTTACCGCCGATGGCCGCATGCGACGCATTCAGGATGCCGATTCCGACGTCCGGCTACTCATCATCTGAATGGCGCGTTATCAGGGTGGCGCGACAGTCACTCTCTACGATTCCCTCGCCAGCGGCCATCTGGCCTTTCCCCCTCCTATCCGTAGCGCTTCAACGACCTTGGAATCTCCTGACAACCATGCAGACAGCAGGCTTGGCTTCGGGTCGCTGATTGGCTTAACGAATGGAGAGACATACCTATAGTCAGGGTTCGCAAGCCATGTCCGTCCCTCTGCATCAGCCTCGGTGAGCACGCGATACAGCCCCTTTGCGGGCGCCGACACTGCCGGAGCAGTGTCGAGCCGTCGTCTCTTGAACGTCGACACGCTCCATTTCTGAGCCCCACCGGCGAGCGCATCTCGTCGGAAACGCGCCCATAACGCGGCAGTGTCCGGGGTAGGCCAGTCACCTTGATCCGTAAAGGCTGCGATCTCGTTGGTTTCAAGCCATGCGCGCATTTCAGCTGGAGACACGAATAACGCGTCCGTGCTTTCGACGGCCGCGATCGCTGCTCGACGCGACGGCAAGAGTCCAGTAACGCTTCTTGCCGTCCGCCTGTTCCGTTCTGTCGCACTAACTCTTGTATATTGCCACTTACCTCCCTCCATCGCGGCAAGCCTCTTTCAGGCAGTCAGACGCCACCGAAGACCAAACGCTCCCAACGCATACAACCCTGAGTGTAGCCTATCTGTTAAACCTGCAGAAATTCTCGTCACGCCTCTCACCATGTAATGCCGAACCTTTCTTTCATGGCCGGCGTCCTCGCCCAGGGATCACCGGGCAGCCGATCGACAAGATCTGCGAACACGCGGCGGAACGCCTCTTCTGTCGACTCTTGCGTCCATGCTTCCACTTGGGCTGCTGGCAGCAGAGGCCGCATGTCGAGCAGAAAGCGTGGGTTGGCCAGCTTGGCGAACATCCGCTCCTGCGCCTGTGCGCGCGAGATGGCCTGGCCGGAAAGGCCGAGATGACGCCCCAGCATCTCCACGATACGGTCGACCTCGAGCCCCTCGAAGACGTCGAGCGCATGCGCAAGGTCGTAAAGATCGCGCCCCTTGTCGCGCTGCAGCAGCGCGCGCAGCTTGGTCGCCAGCATTTCCTCCCGGGAAAATGTCGGAATCGCCGCCTCGCCGGAGAACCATGGATTCACGATCTCGAGCGGCAAGGCCGTCGGCGCATCGAATGCCCCGATCTCGCGCGTGTTGATCTCGGTCTTAAGCCGGATCGGCACGCCACTGCCGTCCTCGGCCTCGACTCGAAAGCGGAACTTCGGCGCAACCCGACTCTGGTCGAATTGCGCGCGCCCGAGCCACGGTTCCAGAACGACGCGCAACTGATCGAGAATCGGACCGATCGGGCCGGCCGACGTGCGAACCAGGTCGATGTCCTCCGAGTAACGCAGCGGTTCAGGGAAGTGCAGCTTGTTGAGCGCTGTGCCGCCGCGAAACCGCAACGCGTCGCGCAGCATGTCGTTCGAGAAGATCTCGACAAGCGCGCGGCTGATGATCAGGTCCTGCTCGACCTGCCGCTGATCCGCCCAGGGGACGACATTGCCCCAGGCGACGATGTTCTGCGCCGGAATCATTCGTCGACCTCCGGTGCGCGCCGCACGACCACCCGCCAGCGGGCATCGCGTTCCTGGGGCTCGGGTGCAAAATCCGGGTCCCGGGCTTCCTGGCGATCGAGCTCGGTCCAGGACGCCATTCCCCGCTTTTGCAGCGCGCTCAGCATGGGGCCGGTCAGAGCCACATGCCCGAGACGATCCAACAGGTGCCCGAGGCGTTGAACAACCGGCCGCTCTATTGTGACGGACAGGGCGGCGAGCTGGTCGGCATCGATCTTCTGGCCAAGGTCGGAGAGCACCGTGGCGACGTTGTCGATCCCAGCGGACGCCTGCGGATAGCGCAGCAGATCGAGAGCGGTGAGCGCGGCCGACGAGATCTTCATCGTGCCGGTATCGGTCTTACGGTCCTCGATCCCCGCCGCGACTGCCTCCATATCCTTGCGGAAGTAAAAGACGATCAGGTTGCGGCCGGCGCGGATCTTCGGAAGGCGCTTGGCCGAGACGACCTGAAACTCCATGACAGCCTGATGCGTCGCCCCATGCAGCTCCGCGGCTTTGAGGAGCCCGACATAGTACGCTTGGCCCTCGTAGCGCATGAGCCCATCAATGTACCAGGCCGGTGGCGGCGCGCCCCACGATGCAAATTGCGGGGGAACGACCACGTAGAAGCCCTGCCGCGGGTTGAGTAGAGCCTTGCGGCGCTGCAGCCGCTCGGCGGAGTCCAGAAACGCCCCGCGCCCGACGTCCAAAGACTGCTCAGCCTCCTCGGCCGTGAAGATCGTCTGGCCTATCGAGAGAAGGCTACTGACATAGCTTGACAGAGCTGAGCGCTGATCGTGAACCATGCTTTGTTATCCGCTTTTAGAGCGGATTTTTCAATATGATTTTGACGCTTAGTTCAATTCAAGCTCAAATATCGGCACTAAACACGGAAATTCAAACATGATTTGTAAACCCGCAGTCTAATACCATCGGCTTTTTCAAGTGACCGTCGCCCAGTCTCTGTGGGTGATTGAGGTTATGCGCATTGGCTCGTTAGCAAAGAAGTTCCATGCGTCTGCGGGTCAAGTCCATAATCTGCTGTAAATTGAGTTTGCAGGCTTGGCGTATTTTTGGTTTTTCGCTCAGCTCATTGAATTCAAGGTTTTTCCCGCATGAAATCCTGCCGGGAAAAGTATCTTTTTAGCCCGATGCCGCAACGTACGAACATAACGTGCGCCAGGGGCACTCCCAGAGGCATTCCCATGGCCGCGGCGTGGACCGGGCCAGTTGCATGTTCTTTTTATGTTCTGTATGCTTCTGCCATGTGGAAATCACCGAACAAGGCTCGGAAGGGACGGGGAGCGGTTAGCAACCGCACCGGCCGTTTTGAGCCAGAGGAGCGAATCGCCGTCGATGACGGTTGGGGCATGCCGGAGGTTGACAACGAGGAGGAGCCGTCGCCTCTGCGCACCACCCTGTATATCGACAAGTCGCGCAAGGCCATAACCAGGAACAATTCGCCTGACATCGGTTTCGATCGCTCGATCAACCCGTACAAGGGATGCGAGCATGGCTGCATCTACTGTTATGCCCGGCCAACCCACGCCTATCTCGGCCTGTCACCGGGCCTCGATTTTGAGACAAAGATATTTCACAAACCCGATGCGCCGGAGCAGCTGGCCCGGGAACTCAGCCAGCCGGGCTATCGTCCCGAACCGATCATGCTCGGAGCCAACACCGATCCCTACCAGCCGGCCGAACGCTATCTCGAACTGACCCGGAGGATTCTCGAGACGCTCGCCGAATTCCAGCATCCCGTCCAGATCATCACCAAGTCGGATTTGATCCTCCGGGATCGCGATATTCTCGGGGCCATGGCGGAGCAGGGACTGGCGAAGGTCGCCGTGTCAGTGACGACCCTCGATTCCCGACTTGGGCGTCTGCTCGAGCCCCGAGCGCCGGTTTGGTCGCGACGGCTGGCGGCGATCTGCGGCCTCTCCGAGGCGGGGGTTCCGACCGCAGTGATGTCCGCTCCTGTCATTCCGGCCCTGAACGACAGTGAGATGGAGGCGATTCTCGAGGCCGCCGCCGAAGCAGGTGCCAGAGGCGCCGGTTACGTATTGCTGCGCTTGCCGCTGGAGATAGCTGATCTGTTTCGGGAATGGCTGGAAGAGCATTTTCCTGACCGGGCGGCGCATGTTCTCAGCCTTGTTCGCCAAACCAGGGAGGGCAGTCTCTATCAATCGGAGTGGGGAACCCGGATGAAAGGGAGCGGCCCTTATGCCGATCTGATCCGCCAGCGTTTCCAGGCAGCGACGCGACGACTCGGACTGAACAGCCAACGCCGGCCGCTCGATGTCTCCCTGTTCCGGGTGCCGGACCGCCCCGGTGCCCAGTTGTCCCTTTTCCGCTGATATATGGCTCCCGGCTGACTGCCGGAAGGCTTCGGAAAGCTTTTCCGGAGAGCTTTGATAAGGCGCTGACGAAGGGGCTGGTTTCTTGACAGAACTGCACCATCCGCCTAAATGAAGCCGCCGATTGCACGGGGGTGTAGCTCAGTTTGGTTAGAGCGCCGGCCTGTCACGCCGGAGGTCGCGGGTTCGAGTCCCGTCACTCCCGCCATGCTCCGGCCAATTTTGCTGTTGTCGGATTTGATTTTGGGCCTGATTTGGCTTGGGCTGAATGTCATTCCGGGGGCGGTGTCGTCCTCCGTTGCGTTTTCGGGGCGCATGGCGGGTATAATAAGGTTGAGTGTTGCATAGTGGCGCGTAAGGTATCGCCTCGAGCGATTTCTTCCATCTCCCCGCCTGCCGTCAGTGTCGTCGGGTGACGGGGGTGAGCGGTACGAACACCCGGGATCCTCAACAGAGTACCTGAGCGATGGACGACCTGCTACGTGAATATCTGCCGATTTTCGTTTTCATCTGCCTGGCGGCGGGGATCTCCTTCGCCATGGTCGTCGCCAGCCTCGTGCTGGCATCCCAGCGGCCGGACGCAGAAAAACTTGCGCCCTATGAATGCGGTTTCGAACCGTTCGAGGATGCCCGCGGCCGTTTCGACGTCCGCTTCTATCTAGTGGCGATCCTGTTCATTATCTTCGACCTTGAGGTTGCCTTCCTCTTTCCCTGGGCGGTCGCGTTCGGCGACATCGGCGTGTTCGGTTTCTGGTCAATGTTCGTCTTTCTTGCCGTGCTGACCATCGGCTTCGCCTATGAGTGGCGCAAGGGAGCTCTGGATTGGGAATGATGCCCGTATCTTCAAGCGCTCCGTTCTCGAGTTCGAATGCTCCGCTGCAACCCGGTGCAGCCGATACCACAGCCTTGGACACGATCACCGACACGTTGGCTGATAGAGGATTCCTCGTAGCCCAGGCAGACAAGCTGGTGAACTGGGCTCGAACGGGTTCACTCTGGCCGATGACTTTCGGCCTGGCCTGTTGCGCCGTCGAGATGATTCACGCCTACATGCCGCGCTACGATCTCGATCGCTTTGGGGTCATTGTCCGGGGCAGCCCCAGACAGTCAGACGTCATGATTGTCGCCGGCACGCTGACCAACAAGATGGCGCCAGCCCTGCGCAAGGTTTACGACCAGATGGCCGAGCCGCGTTGGGTCATTTCCATGGGATCCTGCGCTAATGGCGGCGGCTACTATCATTATTCTTATTCCGTCGTGCGCGGTTGTGACCGCATTGTGCCCGTCGACATCTACATCCCCGGCTGTCCGCCGACGGCAGAGGCGCTTGTTTACGGCATTCTGCAACTGCAGAAGAAAATCCGCCGCACCGGCACAATCGCGCGCTGAGCGCAACGCCGGAGGCGATACGGGACGTGACCGGAGAGACGACCGAAGTCGGAAAGACGCCCGAAGTCGGAGAGACGCCCGAAGCAGAGATGCGCGACGGGACGCTTCGTGAACTCGGCGACTACATCCAGTCCGCCCATGCCACGGACATCACGGGCTATCGCGTCAGTTTCGGCGAGCTCAATCTCGAAGTACCGGTGTCAGCCCTGGTCAAGGTCGCGCGGTTTCTAAAATCCGACACCAACTGCCTGTTCGAAATGCTGATCGATATCTGCGGTGTCGATTATCCTGAACGCAACCCTCGCTACGAGGTGGTGTACAACCTGTTGTCCATGCGTCACAACCAGCGTGTCCGGCTCAAGGTGCCGGTTGATGAATCGACCCCGGTGCCGTCGCTGGCGGCGATGTTTCCGACCGCGACCTGGTTCGAGCGGGAGTGCTGGGATTTGTACGGGCTGTTCTTTTCCGATCATCCCGATTTGCGGCGATTGCTCACCGATTACGGCTTTGACGGTCATCCCTTTCGCAAGGATTTTCCGCTAACCGGCTACGTTGAGGTTCGCTATGACGATGAAAGCCGCCGGGTGATCTATGAACCAGTGAAGCTGCCCCAGGAATTCCGCAACTTCGATTTCCTCAGCCCCTGGGAGGGTGCCATGGAGGAGCTTCCGGGGGACGAGAAGGCGATCCGGGAAAACGAGGAGCCCAAAGAGAGACCCGAAGAGAAAGAAGAAGAAAAAGGAAAGGCCGGCGATATGAGCGACACGGTCGCGGCGAGCAAGACGGACGGGGATGACCGATGACCGCCGACGGCGCCACTGAACTCAAAACAGTCACGATTAATTTCGGGCCGCAGCACCCTGCGGCCCATGGCGTGTTGCGGATGGTCATGGAGATGGACGGCGAGGTCGTCGAGCGCATCGATCCTCATATCGGTCTGCTTCACCGCGGCACGGAAAAATTGATCGAGCACAAGACGTATCTCCAGGCCATTCCTTATTTCGACAGGCTGGATTACGTTTCGCCGATGCCCCAGGAGCATGCGTTCGTGCTTGCCGCCGAAAAGCTTATCGGCGTTGAGGTGCCGCGCCGCGCACAGTACATCCGCGTGCTGTTTGACGAGATCACCCGGATCCTCAACCACCTTCTCAACGTGCCCGCTTTCGGCCTGGATGTCGGGGCGATGACGCCGATGCTGTGGGCTTTCGAGGAACGCGAACGCCTGATGGCGTTTTATGAACGCGTCAGTGGTGCCCGGCTGCACGCCGCCTATTACCGGGTCGGCGGGGTCCACCAGGATCTTCCGGCTGGTCTTAGCGAGGATATCCTCGAATGGGTCGAAGAGTTTCCCCGTTTCATCGACGATATGGAGACGCTGCTCACGGAAAACCGGATCTTCAAGCAGCGCAGCGTTGATATCGGCATAGTGTCTCGCGAAGACGCGATCGCCTGGGGCTTCACCGGCCCCATGCTACGGGCTTCGGGCGTGCCTTGGGACCTACGCAAGGCGCAGCCCTATGACGCCTATGCGGAGATGGATTTCGACATAGCGATCGGCAAGAGCGGCGACTGCTACGACCGCTACCTGGTGCGCATCGAGGAGATGCGGCAGAGCCTGCGTATTATCCGCCAGGCGATCGAGAACATGCCTGACGGGGCGCACATGACCGATGACGGCAAGGTCGCCCCGCCGGAGCGTGGCGACATGAAGCGGTCAATGGAGGCGATGATCCACCACTTCAAGCTTTACACCGAGGGTTTCCGCGTCCCCGCCGGCGAAACCTACACTGCGGTCGAGGCGCCCAAGGGGGAATTCGGGGTTTATCTGGTCGCCGACGGCACCAATCGTCCCTACCGGTGCAAGATCAGGGCGCCCGGATTTGCCCATTTGCAGGCAATCGATTTTGTCTGCAAGGGACATATGTTGGCCGATGCGGTCGCGGTACTCGGCGCGATGGATGTCGTGTTCGGGGAGATCGACCGATGATATGCGGACAGCGGGTGATCCGGCCATGAGCGGCGACTTCGAGTTCACGTCCGAAAACCGCGTTGCCGCAGACCGTGCGATTGCGCAGTATCCGCCGGGTCGCGGTCAGAGCGCCGTGCTTGCACTCCTTGATCTGGCCCAGCGCCAGAACACCGAAGGCCGCTGCATTACCGACGCCGCCATCGACAGGATCGCGGAAATACTGGATATGCCGCGTATCCGGGTCGTCGAGGTGGCGACTTTCTTTACCATGATCAATCTCGAACCAGTCGGCCGGCACCTGGTGCAGTGCTGCCGGACCACACCGTGCTGGCTGCGTGGCTCGGAGGCGGTACGCGAGGCGCTCAAGGAGCGCCTCGGGATCCATTCTGGCGAAACCACCGAGGACGGCCAGTTCACCCTGATCGAGGTCGAATGCCTCGGCGCCTGCGTGAATGCGCCGGTCGTGCAGATCAATGACGACTATTATGAAGATCTCAGTCCCGTCGATGCCGTTGCGCTTGTCGATGCACTGGCGCGGGGTGAGCGCCCACAGCCCGGCTCGCAGACAGGACGTCAAACTTCGGCGCCGGCCGGTGGCCCGCGGGTCCTGACCGGCACGACGGCAACCCCTGAGTCTGCGCCCACCGAATCTGACCCCACGGGATCTGACCTATCCGGATCCGTAATGCCTGGAACGGGGGGCTGAGCCGTGCTTGGGGACAAGGATCGCATCTTCACCAACCTTTACGGGTTGGAGGACTGGAGCCTCGCGGCGGCGCGCCGGCGCGGCGACTGGGACGGGACCGCAGCGCTTCTGGCCCGGGGACGGGACGCGCTGATCGAGGAAATCAAGGAGTCCGGCCTGCGCGGTCGTGGCGGGGCAGGCTTCCCGACCGGTCTCAAATGGTCCTTCATGCCGAAGGAATCGGACGGCCGGCCGGCCTATCTCGTGATCAACGCCGACGAAAGCGAGCCGGGTACCTGCAAGGACCGCGACATCATGCGGCACGATCCGCACAAGTTGCTCGAGGGTTGTCTTCTGTCCGGTGCAGCGATGGGCGCGGAAGCTGCCTATATCTACATCCGCGGTGAGTTCTTTCGCGAGGCCCAGATTCTGCAAGCGGCAATCGTGGAGGCGCGGGAAGCTGGATTGCTCGGCTCGAAGGCCTGCGACTCGGGTATTTCCTTCGACATTTTCCTCCATCGCGGCGCCGGGGCGTATATCTGCGGTGAGGAAACCGCGCTGCTTGAGAGTCTCGAGGGCAAGAAGGGCCAGCCGCGGCTGAAACCGCCCTTTCCTGCGGCCGTCGGCGTCTGGGGCTGTCCGACCACCGTCAACAATGTTGAGACGATCGCCGTGGTGCCGGCAATCCTGCGTCGCGGGGCAGCGTGGTTCTCGGGCTTCGGGCGCGAGAACAATCGCGGCACCAAGGTGTTCTGTATTTCTGGCCATGTTGAGACTCCGTGCAATGTCGAGGAGGAGATGTCGATCCCGCTCCGCGAATTGATCGAGAAGCATGCCGGCGGGGTGCGTGGCGGCTGGGACAACCTCAAGGCGGTCATTCCGGGCGGCAGCTCGATGCCGCTTCTACCCAAGGCGATATGCGATGACCTGGTGATGGATTTCGACGCTCTTGTCGAGGCGGGTTCCGGCCTCGGTACCGCGGCGATAACGGTCATGGACCAGTCCACCGATCTGGTTGCCGCGATGGCCCGGATCGCTGCGTTCTACCAGCATGAGAGCTGCGGGCAGTGCACGCCGTGCCGCGAGGGTTGCGGATGGATGCGGCGCGTACTCGAGCGCATGAGCCGGGGCGATGCGGATATCGCTGAGATAGACATGCTGTGGGATGTCTCGAAGCAGATCGAGGGGCATACGATCTGCGCTTTCGGTGATGCTGCGGCCTGGCCCGTGCAGGGTTTGCTCCGCCATTTCCGCGACGAGATCGAGGACCGAATTCTGGCCCGGCGGATCGGAAGCGACAGTTCGGCTGTGCCGGAAAGCACCGCCGCGACCGCAGAAGGCGCGACCACAGAAGGTGCGAGCGCTGCCGGAAGCGAGGGTTCTTCTGAGAGCGAAGCGATAGGGGAGGTGGCATCCCATGCCTAGCCTGAAGGTTGACGGCATCGACGTTGAGATCGAACCCGGCGCGACCGTGTTGCAGGCATGCGAGGCGGCGGGCAAGGAAGTGCCGCGATTTTGCTATCACGACCGACTGTCGATCGCCGGCAACTGCCGGATGTGTCTTGTCGAGGTGCGGCCGGGGCCACCCAAGCCGGCAGCCAGCTGTGCAATGCCGGCGGCCGACGGCATGGAGGTATTAACCGCTTCCGATATGGCCCGCGAGGCACGCCAGGGCGTGATGGAGTTCCTCCTGATTAACCACCCACTCGACTGCCCGATCTGCGACCAGGGCGGTGAGTGCGATCTGCAGGATCAGGCCATGGCCTACGGTTTCTCTGGCAGCCGCTTCAGCGAGAACAAGCGGGCGGTCGAGGACAAGTACATGGGTCCGCTGATCAAGACGGAGATGACCCGTTGCATCCACTGCACGCGCTGTGTCCGTTTTGCCAGCGAGATCGCCGGGGTCGATGATCTTGGCTTGATCAACCGCGGCGAGAATGCCGAGATAACCAGCCTCGGCAAGGCGGTGAGTTCCGAGCTTTCGGGCAATGTCATCGATCTCTGTCCGGTGGGCGCGCTGACATCCAGGCCCTACGCCTTCACCGCTCGCTCCTGGGAATTATTGAGAACCGAAAGCGTCGATGCGATGGATGCGGTGGGCAGCAACATTCGTATCGATGCGCGCGGCAACGAGGTGCTCCGCGTGCTGCCGCGTCTGCATGAAGATATCAACGAGGAGTGGATCTCGGACAAAACCCGGTTTGCCTGCGACGGTCTCGGCCGCCAGCGCCTCGACAAACCCTATCTCCGCGGCGCCGACGGGCGGCTTGCCCCGGTGGGATGGGACGAGGCCCTGACAGCGGCAGCCGAGCGTATCAAGGCGGTCGGTGGGGTCGGGGTCGGAGGCATCATCGGCGACCAGGCCTGCGCTGAATCGATGTTCGCCCTGAAGGAGCTGTTCGCCGACCTTGGATCCCCGCATCTAGATTGCCGCCAGGATGAGGCCAAACTCGATCCAGCCTGCCGCGCCGGATGGCAGTTCAACACCACGATCGCCGGCATCGAGGACGCGGACGCCTGCCTGCTGATCGGCACAAACCCGCGCCTCGAGGCACCGATGGTGAATGCGCGGCTGCGCAAGCGCTGGCTCGCCAGCGGGTTCCCAGTTGCCGGCATCGGTGCACCTTGCGACCTCGCCTATCCCTGCGAGTGGCTCGGCGAAGGTGGTGCTGTACTTGAGGCGCTGGCCGCCGGAGGTCATCCTTTCGCTGAGATACTGACCCGGGCCGAGCGGCCGATGCTGGTGCTTGGGATGGGTGCACTGGCGCGCGAGGACGGTGCTGCAGTACTGGCCGCCGCCCGCAGGCTTGCCGAAAAGACCGGCATGGTCAGCGAAAACTGGAACGGGTTTAATGTTCTGCATATCGCTGCCGCACGGGTCGGAGGCATGGAGCTTGGCTGTGTTCCAGGCCCGGGAGGACTCGATGCTGCCGGCATGGTCGCCGCGGCCGATACGGGGCGCATTTCAGTTCTCTATTTGCTTGGCGCCGATGAAATCGCGATGCCGGCCCCAGGTCGATGCTTCGTGATCTATCAGGGTCATCACGGCGACGCCGGCGCGCATCGTGCCGATTTGGTTCTGCCGGGTGCGGCCTACACCGAGAAGAGCGCCACCTACGCCAACACCGAGGGGCGCGTGCAGCGCGCCGAACGGGCAGTGTTTCCGCCGGGTGAAGCGCGCGAGGATTGGACGATCATCCGGGCGCTGTCCGGCGTGCTCGGCAAACCCTTGCCTTATGATTCCCTGGACGCGCTGCGCGGGGCGATGGGCGTGGCTTCGCCTGGATTCCTTGCCATTGACACCGTCGAAAGGGCCAGCTGGGGAAATTTCGGCGCGCCGGGAAGCATCGCCGACGGGGCGTTTCGTTCCCCGGTCGACAATTTCTATATGACCGATCCGATCAGCCGCGCCTCGGAAACCATGGCGCGCTGCATTGCCGAGATCACAAGGCCGGAGGATCCCGAGGGCCGGGCAGAGCGGGTGGCATGACCGGGGTCTGGACCGACTGGTTGTGGCCGACCCTGTGGATCGTTCTCTCGATCCTGGCGATCATCGTGCCGCTACTGATCGCCGTTGCCTTCCTCACCTATGCCGAACGCAAGGTGATCGGCTGGATGCAGCTGCGCAAGGGACCGAACGTGGTCGGGCCCTTCGGGCTGCTGCAGCCGGTAGCCGACGGCATCAAGCTGTTCTTCAAGGAAACCATCGTGCCGTCGGTCGCCAGTCCGGCGATTTTCCTTCTGGCGCCGATGGTGACCTTCATCGTCAGTCTCATTGCCTGGGCCGTTATTCCCTTCGGCGAGGGTCTGGTGCTGGCCGATCTCAATGTCGGCATTCTCTATCTGTTCGCCATATCATCGCTTGGCGTCTATGGCGTCATCATGGCTGGCTGGGCCTCGAACTCGAAATACGCCTTCTTTGGAGCCCTGCGCTCGGCGGCTCAGATGGTGTCCTACGAGGTCTCGATTGGCTTCGTTTTGATCACCGTGCTACTCGCCGTCGGCTCGCTCAATCTTTCGCATATCGTGCTGGCCCAGAGCGGAGGTTTCTGGCACTGGCACGCCCTGCCGTTGCTGCCGATGTTCGTGGTGTTTTTCATCTCGGCGCTCGCCGAGACTAACCGGGCTCCCTTCGATCTCCCCGAGGCCGAGGCCGAGCTCGTTGCCGGCTATAATGTCGAGTACTCAGCGATGACCTTCGCGCTGTTTTTTCTTGGCGAGTACGCGAACATGATACTGATGAGCGCGATGATCTCGGTGCTCTTCCTTGGCGGCTGGCTGCCGCCGGTCGATATTGCGCCCTTTACCCTGATTCCCGGACCGGTTTGGTTCGCCCTCAAGATCGCCTTCTGCCTGTTTGTATTCCTGTGGGTCCGGGCAACACTGCCGCGCTATCGCTACGACCAGCTGATGCGGCTGGGCTGGAAAGTATTTCTGCCGCTGTCGCTGCTGTGGGTTGTGCTCACGGCGGGATTCTTGATGATCACCGACTCGATACCGTCGGCCAGCGGCGTCTGATGCGGCGGCAAGCAAGGTTTGCCTGAGCCATGGCCTTTTTTGAACGCGCGCTGCGCAACTTCCTGCTAACGGAAATCTTGACCGGCATGAGTCTGACTCTGCGCACGATGTTCCGGCGCAAGCACACGATCAACTACCCCTATGAAAAGGGCCGGCTTTCGCCCCGTTTCCGTGGCGAGCACGCGCTACGCCGCTATCCCAACGGTGAGGAGCGCTGCATCGCCTGCAAGCTGTGCGAAGCCGTCTGTCCGGCCCAGGCGATCACCATCGAGGCCGTGCCGCGCGAAGACGGAAGCCGTCGCACCACTCGCTACGACATCGACATGACCAAGTGTATCTATTGCGGTTTTTGTCAGGAAGCCTGTCCTGTCGACGCCATCGTCGAGGGGCCGAACTTCGAATACGCAACGGAAACCCGCGAGGAGCTGTTTTACAACAAGGATAGGTTGATGCGGAACGGCGAGCGGTGGGAAGCGCAGATCGCCGATAACATTGCCGCTGATGTTCCGTACCGCTGAAATCTCGATGTTCTGTAACGCTGTGGCCCGTGACGCTGTGACTTGGTTCGTGGAGACGCGCTGATGGCGGCGACAATCGTGCACGCTCTCGCCTTCTACATGTTCGCCTTCGTTGCGGTTGCGGCCGGGTCGATGGTGATCTTCTCCCGCAACCCGGTGCATTCTGTGCTGTTCCTGATTCTTACCTTCTTCAACGCCGCCGGGTTGTTCGTGTTGATGGGGAGCGAGTTCCTGGCGATGATCCTGGTCGTTGTCTATGTCGGGGCAGTCGCGGTGCTGTTTCTGTTCGTGGTCATGATGCTCGATATCAACTTCGCCGAGCTACGGCGGGGCGTGATGCGCTATCTGCCGGTCGGCGCCGCTATTGGCGTGGTTCTGTTGGCCGAACTCCTAGTCACCTTCGGCGGCTGGGCCGGACTGCAGGAAACGGCGCCGCCTGCTACCTCCGAGATATCCAACACCCATGCGCTCGGCCGGCTGATCTACACCCGCCATGTCTATCTGTTCCAAGCAGCTGGGCTGATCTTATTGGTGGCCATGCTGGGCGCCATCGTCCTCACTCTCAGGCACCGGCCTGACGTCAAGCGGCAGCGGATATCAACCCAGCTCCGGCGCCGGCGGGAAGAAACGGTGACGACGGTATCGGTCGAGACGGGGAGTGGCATCCCGTGATCGAAATCGGCCTCGCGCATTATCTCTCCGTCGCGGCAATCCTGTTCACCCTGGGTTTGTTCGGCGTGTTTCTCAACCGCAAGAACGTGATCGTCATCCTGATGTCGATCGAGCTGATGCTGCTCGCCGTCAATATCAACCTCGTCGCCTTCTCGAGTTTCCTTCAGGATCTGACGGGGCAGATCTTCGCGATGTTTGTCCTCACGGTCGCCGCAGCCGAGGCCGCCATCGGTCTTGCTATTCTCGTTACCTATTACCGCAACCGCGGCTCGATCGAGGTTGAAGACGTCAACCTCATGAAAGGCTGAACGGTGGAACTGACAACGGTTTTCCTGCCCCTTCTGGGCTCGATCCTGGCGGGCTTCGGCGGCCGCGTGCTCCGCGACCAGGGGTCTGCGTTCCTGACCAGCATCCTACTCTCGGTGTCGGCGGTTCTGTCCTGGTGGCTATTTTACGACGTCATCTATGGCGCCGGCCCGCGCACCGTCGACATCGCCTCGTGGATCGAGGTCGACGCATTTTCGGTCTCGTGGTCGCTGGTGGTGGATCAGCTCTCGGTCGTCATGCTGGTCGTGGTGACGACGGTCTCGGCGGCGGTCCACTGGTATTCGATCGGCTACATGCACCACGACCCAGGCATCCCTCGTTTCTTTGCCTATCTCAGCCTATTCACCTTCTTCATGCTGATGCTGGTGACTGCCGACAACCTGGTGCAGATGTTCTTCGGTTGGGAAGGGGTCGGCCTGGCGTCCTACCTGCTGATCGGTTTCTGGTACAAACGCCCCTCGGCCAATGCGGCGGCAATCAAGGCCTTCGTGGTCAACCGGGTCGGAGATTTCGGCTTCACCCTTGGCATTCTTTCCGTTTTCCTGATGTTCGATACGGTCGTCCTCGGCGAGATCTTCGCCGCCGCCCCGGGCCAGGCGGAGAGCGTCATCGTGCTGTTCGGGGTGGAAGTCCACGCACTGACCGCGATCTGTCTGCTGCTGTTCATGGGCGCGATGGGCAAATCAGCGCAGCTCGGTCTGCATACCTGGCTGCCGGACGCGATGGAGGGGCCGACGCCGGTCTCGGCCCTGATCCACGCCGCGACCATGGTGACCGCAGGCGTATTCATGGTGTGTCGCCTGTCGCCGCTGTTCGAACTCTCGGAAACCGCGCTCATGGTTGTCACCGTGGTCGGCGCATCGACCGCGTTCTTCGCCGCCACGGTCGGCCTGACCCAGAACGACATCAAGCGGGTCATCGCCTATTCGACCTGCTCCCAGCTCGGCTACATGTTCTTCGCCGCCGGGGTTTCGGCCTATGGCGCGGCGATGTTCCACCTTTTCACTCATGCCTTTTTCAAGGCGCTACTGTTCCTCGGCGCGGGCTCGATCATCCATGCGATGTCCGACGAGCAGGATATGCGTCGCATGGGCGGCATCTTCCGACTGATCCCGCTCACCTACATCTTCATGTGGATCGGCAGCCTGTCGCTGGCCGGGATCGGGATTCCGGGTCTTGTCGGTTTCGCCGGATTCCATTCCAAGGACGTTATTCTCGAATCGGCCTATGCCGCGGCCACTGACGTTGGTACCTATGCGTTCTGGCTCGGGATTTTGGCCGCCTTCATGACCGCCTTCTATTCCTGGCGCCTGTTGTTCATGACGTTCCACGGACCGTTCTCGGTCGACGAGAAAACCTATGCCCATGCGCACGAATCGCCACTGTCGATGACGTTGCCGCTTGGCGTGCTTGCCCTTGGCGCGATCTTCGCCGGCATGCTTGCCCAAAACGCTTTTGTCGGCGACAACTGGCAAGCTTTCTGGGGGCAGTCGCTGGTGGTTCTCGAACACCATCGCGGCCCGTTCGAGGCGCATCATGTGCCGTTCTGGGTCAAGGCCCTGCCGCTGGGTGTCGCGCTTGCGGGCATTATTCTGGCCTGGCTGATGTACATTCGCTATAGGAGCTGTCCGCCGCGACTGGCGTCCGCATTGCGGCCGCTCTATCTGATGAGCTTCAATAAGTGGTATTTCGACGAGCTGTATGACCGCCTGTTTGTCCGGCCGGCCTTTGCGATCGGGCGGGCCTTGTGGAAACGGGGCGACGGCACGGTGATCGACGGGCTGGGACCGGACGGGATTACGACTCTGGTCAGGCGTTCGGCCGGAAGAATAAGCCTGCTGCAGAGCGGCTACATCTACCACTACGCCTTCGCGATGCTGATCGGCGTGGTCGCCCTCGTCAGCTGGTATCTGGCGGCGGGGTAGGCGAATGCCCGACACACTTCCGCTTCTGAGCATCGTTACCTTCATGCCGCTTGTCGGCGTGCTGGCGATTCTGCTACTCGCCGGCGGCAACCCCGAGGTTGCCACGCGTAACGCCCGGTGGGGAGCGCTCTGGACCTCGGGCTTCACTTTCGTGTTCTCGCTCGGCATCGGCGCCTATTTCGACCCTGCCGAAAGCGGTTTCCAACTGGTCGAGAAAACACCTTGGCTGCCTGGCCTCGATGTTTCGTACCACATGGGCATCGACGGCATCTCGGTGTTCTTCATCTGGCTGTCGACCCTGCTCACACCGCTCTGCGTGCTGGCCAGCTGGAAGGGGATCAAGAACCGGGTGCGCGAATACATGGTCGCCTTCCTCGTCCTCGAGACGATGATGATCGGCATGTTCTGCGCCCTCGACCTCATCACCTTCTACATCTTCTTCGAGGGCGTCCTGATCCCGATGTTCATCATCATCGGCATTTGGGGCGGTAACCGCAGGGTTTATGCGGCTTTCAAGTTCTTCCTTTACACCCTGCTCGGCTCGGTCCTGATGCTGATCGCCGTTCTTGTTGCCTATATCGACGCCGGCACCACCGACATTCCCACCCTGATGGAGCACAGCTTCGACCGTGACTTGCAGATCTGGATGTGGCTCGCGTTTTTCGCTTCCTTCGCGGTCAAGATCCCGATGTGGCCGGTGCATACATGGTTACCCGACGCCCATGTCGAGGCACCGACGGCGGGGTCGGTGATTCTTGCCGGCGTGCTCCTGAAAATGGGCGGCTACGGCTTTCTGCGATTCTCCCTGCCTCTGTTTCCGCTGGCCTCCGATCTGTTCACGCCCCTGATCTTTGTTCTCAGTAGCATCGCCGTGATCTACACCTCGCTCGTGGCGCTGGCGCAGACCGACATGAAAAAGCTGATTGCCTATTCCTCGATCGCCCATATGGGCTTCGTGACGGTCGGCATCTTCTCGGTCAATACCGAGGGGATCGGTGGCGCGATTATCCAGATGCTCAGCCACGGCCTGGTTTCGGCCGCGCTGTTTCTCTGTGTCGGCGTGATTTACGACCGGATGCATTCCCGCGAGATTGACACCTATGGCGGCTTGGTGCACCGGATGCCGGCCTATGCCTTCGTGTTCATGTTTTTCGCCCTGGCTTCCGTCGGCCTTCCGGGGACCAGCGGTTTTGTTGGCGAGATCCTGATCCTGGTCGGCGTCTTCAAGGTGAGCACCCTGGTTGCGGCCCTGATCGCCACGGGCATGGTGCTGGGGGCCGCCTACATGCTCTATCTCTACCGCCGCATCGTGTTCGGGGAACTGACCAAGGAAAACCTGCTCTCGATTGCGGATCTCGAGCGCCGGGAAATCGCTGTCTTCCTGCCACTGATCGTTCTGGTGCTCTGGATGGGGGTTTATCCGGCGTTCTTTCTTGATCTGATGGGCGCTTCGGTCGAAAACCTGATCACCGGTTACACTGACGCGCTGGTCAGGGCCGGTGTCGAACCCGCCAGCGCCGTGGCAGGAGCAGCGCGATGATTGCCGGATTCGGATGGCAGGAACTGCTTCCGGCCCTGCCCGAAATCGTTCTCGCCAGCGTCGCCGCCTTTTTGATGGCTGGCGGTGCCTTCATGCCCGAGCGCCACGCCTGCCGGGTCGTCAACCTGCTCTCGATAGCTGTTCTGGTTGCAGTGCTTGGTTTGCTTGCGCTGCGGTATTTTGGCACCGGGCGGCTGACCGGGTTCGGTGGCCATTTCATAACCGACGACTTCGCCGTTTTCGCCAAGATGCTGGCTGTCCTGGGCGCCCTTTTATCGCTTGTGATTAGCCGTAGCTACGACGAGAGGGAAGACATGGACCGGTTCGAGTATCCGGTTCTCGTGCTGTTCGCGACCCTCGGCATGATGATGATGATCTCGGCCAACGACCTGATCGCGCTCTATCTCGGGCTCGAGTTGCAGAGCCTGGCACTCTATGTGTTGGCTGCTTTCAGGCGTGACAGCATGCGGTCCTCGGAAGCAGGCCTCAAATACTTCGTTCTGGGGGCGCTGTCATCGGGCCTGCTTCTCTACGGTTGCTCGCTGATCTACGGCTTCACCGGCACAACCTCTTTTGCCACCCTGGCGGCCGAACTTTCGGGCGAAGCCGCACCGGGCCTGGTCGTCGGCCTGGTATTCCTCATCGCTGGCCTTGCTTTCAAGGTGTCCGCCGTGCCCTTCCACATGTGGACACCGGACGTCTACGAGGGTGCGCCGACGCCGGTCACCGCTTTCTTTGCGGTGGCACCAAAGATCGCGGCGCTTGCGCTGTTCGTCCGCGTCCTTGTTGACCCCTTTGGCGGGTTGATTGGGGAATGGCGCCAGGTCATCATCGCCATCTCGATCCTGTCGATGGTGATTGGCGCCTTTGCCGCGATAGCCCAGACCAACATCAAGAGGCTGATGGCCTACAGCTCCATCGGCCATGTCGGCTATGCCTTGATCGGTCTTGCTGCGGGCGGTGTTGGCGGCGTTCAGGCAATCCTGCTCTATCTTGCGATTTACCTCGCAATGACGCTCGGCACCTTTGCCTGCATCCTGAGCATGCGCCGCAAGGGCACGCAACTCGAGGCCATCGCCGAGTTCTCGGGCCTGGGAAAAACCCGGCCCGGTCTTGCCGCGGCGATGCTGATATTTATGTTCTCGATGGCCGGAATACCACCGCTGGCAGGCTTTTTCGGGAAGCTCTATATCTTCCTCGCCGCCGTCGAGGCCGGCCTCTATGCGCTGGCGATTCTGGGCGTTGTGACCAGTGTGATTGGCGCCTTCTATTACCTGCGAATCGTCAAGGTGATGTATTTCGACGACGCGGAGGAGGAGACCGACCCGGCCGCGGGGCGGGCGCTCGGTGGCGTGCTTGCCGTTACCGCCGTCATCACGCTATTCTTCTTTGTTGTGCTTGCACCGGCGCTCGATATGGCCGGGGCCGCGGCGTCGTCCCTGTTCGTGAACTGAGCGAACCGCCATGCAAAAATCGGCGGCGCAGCGCTGCGACCCGGCCGTACCCGAACCCGGCCCCGGATCCGGACGCGAGCCCGGACAGGAGGCTGAGCCGGGAGGCTTTATCGTGCAGACCATGGATGTTGTGGGCTCGACCAACGACGCGGTCCGTGCGCTTGCCATTACCGGTGCAGCCGGCCGCATAGCGGTCCGGGCCGACGAGCAGACTGCTGGGCGCGGGCGCCGGGGGCGAAACTGGTCATCGCCGCCGGGCAATTTGTATTTTTCCGTCCTGTTGCGCCCCGACTGCCCCGCTGGTCGGGTAGCCGAACTGTCCTTTGTCCTGGCTGTTGCTGCGGGCGACACGGTTGCGGCACTCACGGCTGAGGAGCGTGTGCACCACAAATGGCCAAACGATATCCTTCTCGATGAGTGTAAACTCTCGGGAATCATGCTGGAATCCTCCCTTGCTGATGACGGCGCCGTCGACTGGGTCATTGCGGGCTGTGGTATGAACCTGGTCTCCCATCCCACTGATTCGGCTTTTCCGGCAACAAACCTCGGCGATGCGGGGGCGTTGCCGCCACCACCGGAGGAAATGCTCGGGATATTCCTTGAGCGCCTCGGTTCCCTGTTCGATCGCTGGCAGGAAGACGGCTTTGCGTCGGTGCGCGAGGCTTGGCTGGCCCGGGCCTGGCGGATTGGACGGGATCTCACGATCCGGCTTCCTGATCGGGAAATCCATGGCGTGTTCGAGACTCTCGATTCCGTTGGCACCCTGATTCTTGCCACCCCAGATGGCGGCATTGAAGCCGTGTCTGTGGGTGACGTCTTTGCGGCGGGAAACTGACGATGTTGCTGGTAATCGATTCAGGCAACACCAACACGGTGTTTGCTGTTTATGATGGTGAGGAGTGCCGCGGCGTGTGGCGTTGCGGCACCCAAGCGCCGCGAACGGCCGACGAATATGCGGTTTGGCTGCTTGATCTGATGCGAGCCAACGATCTCGAGAAGGAGAAGATCGAGGCGGCCGTCCTCTCGAGCGTGGTTCCGGAGACCGATTTCAATCTGAGGGATCTGTGCGGGCGCTATTTTGACTGCGATCCGCTCGTCGTCGGTGATCCGGAATGCCACCTCGGCATCGAGATTCTGATCGATCGCCCCGAACAGGTCGGCGCTGACAGGTTGGTCAATGCGGTGGCGGCCCAGGGTCGCTACACAGGGCCTCTGATCATCATCGATTTCGGGACGGCGACGACCTTCGATGCGATCAACGCCGATGGCAACTATCTCGGCGGCGTTATCTGCCCGGGCATAAACCTTGCGCTCGATGCCTTGCACATGGCGGCGGCAAAACTGCCGCGAGTCGAGATCAAGCCGATCGAATCCGTGGTCGGCAAGACAACGGTTTCGGCCATGCAGTCGGGAATGTTCTGGGGGTATGTGAGCATGATCGAAGGCCTCGTCGAGCGTATCCGCCGCGAACAGGGGCAAGGCACCATAGAGGTGGTGGCGACCGGCGGGCTTGCGGATATGTTTGCCAAAACGACAGACGCGATTCAGCACACAGACCCTGACATGACCATTCGCGGGCTCATGGAAGTTTACAGGCGGAACAAAAATTGACGGAAAACTATCTCGACACCGGCATTCCCGGCGACGACGAGCTCCTGTTTCTGCCTCTCGGCGGTGCCGGCGAGATTGGCATGAATCTCAATCTCTACGGCCACAAGGGGCAATGGCTGATGGTCGATCTCGGGATCACCTTCGGTGACGATACCACCCCCGGCGTCGATGTGATCACACCGGATCCGACTTTCATCGCCGAGTACAGGGACATTCTTTGTGGGGTGGTTCTGACTCATGCCCATGAGGATCACATTGGTGCGGTCCAGCATCTGTGGCCGCAACTCCGCTGTCCGATTTACGCCACTTCCTTCACTGCCAGCCTGCTACGTCGAAAACTTACGGAAACATCCTTTGCCGACAAGGTTCCGATCAACAAAGTACCCCTGTCGGGGTACTTTTCGGTTGGGCCGTTCGAGCTTGAGTTGGTTACGCTCACCCACTCGATTCCGGAACCGAACGCAGTGATTATCCGTACCGATGCGGGCACCGTCATGCATACCGGCGACTGGAAACTCGATCCTGATCCGTTGATCGGGGAAATCGCCGACGAGAAGCGCCTGGCCGAGATCGGCCGGGAGGGGGTGCTAGCGATGGTCTGCGATTCGACGAACGTGTTCGTCGAAGGCGAGGCGGGGTCGGAAGCGACTGTCCGCAAAGCCTTGATGGAGGTGGTTGGCCAGTGTGAACACAGGGTCGCGGTTGGCTGTTTTGCCTCGAACATCGCCCGCCTCGACAGTATTGCGCGGGTTGGAGAGGCCCATGGCAGGGAGGTCGCTCTCGTTGGCCGTTCGCTGTGGAGGATATACGAGGTGGCCCGGGAGAATGGCTACCTGACCGATATACCGGGATTCCTCACCCCCGCCGAGGCATCGGAACTGCCCCGGGAGAAGGTGCTGATGATCTGCACCGGCAGCCAGGGAGAGCCGCGGGCGGCGCTGGCGCGGATCGCCGCCCGGGATCATCGCGACGTTGCCCTCGATCCCGGCGACACGGTGGTGTTCTCGAGCCGGGTTATTCCGGGTAAAGAGAAATCCGTTGGCCGCCTGCAGAACCAGCTGGCGACGATGGGCGTGCGGATGGTCGGTGCCGGTGCCGGTGAGAACGCCGGAACGATCCATGTCTCAGGCCATCCGGCGCGCGATGAGCTGGCACGGATGTATCAGTGGATACGCCCTGAGATCGCCGTTCCCGTGCACGGCGAGATGCGTCACATGCGCGAACACGCCGATCTGGCGCGGGACTGCCAGGTGCGCTATTCACGCGTGGTGCGCAATGGCGATGTCCTTCGCCTGGCACCGGGGAATCCAGAGATTCTAGATGAGGTTCATGCCGGAAGGCTTGCTCTCGATGGCAAGCGCCTGGTGCCGCTTGAGGGAACCGCCATTCGTGCCCGCCGGCGGGCAACCTTTCACGGTTCGGTCGTTGCAACAATCGTCGTCGATGCTGCGGGCTATCTCTGCGATCCACCCCTCATCACCGCCAACGGCGTCTATGACGAGGAAGAGGAAGGCGGCGTTGCCGATGCGGTCGCCGATGCGGTCGTTCACGCTGCCGAGAGGTTGGGAAAGCAGGACCGGATGGATAATGATATTCTGTCGGAACGGCTGAGGCGGGCGCTGCGGCGCAGTATCCGGGATATCTGCGGGAAGCATCCGGAGACGGAGATTCACCTGGTCCGCCTTTGAGCGGCACGACCCCGAGGAGGCGAGGAGCAGCGATGATTGGCCGTCTGAATCACATCGCTATCGCGGTCCCCGACCTTGAGGCTGCCGGACGGATTTACCGAACGGTGCTGGGGAGCGAGGTCTCGGAACCGATAAACCTGCCGGAGCACGGGGTGACGGTGGTATTCGTGCGGTTGCCGAATTCCAAAATCGAACTGCTGCACCCTTTCGGGGAGGATTCGCCGATCGCAGGGTTCCTCGAACGCCATTCCGGTGGCGGCATTCACCATATTTGCTATGAGGTCGACGACATCCACGCTGCCCGCGACCGGCTGGAGGGCGAGGGGATGCGGATTCTCGGCGACGGCGAACCATCGATCGGAGCGCACGGAAAACCCGTGCTGTTTCTTCATCCGGGAGACTTCGACGGTACGCTGATCGAGCTGGAGCAGACCTGAGTGACCCTGATCGGCGGAATCGTCATCTACATCCTGCTGTGGTGGCTGGTCCTGTTTTGCGTGCTCCCCTGGGGCAACAAGGCGGCCGACAAGGTCGCTCCGGGCCACGCGCCGAGCGCACCGGCCAATCCGAGGCTCGGGCGCAAGTTCCTCGCAACCACGGGGATCGCGCTGATCCTGTTTCTTGTCGTTTGGGCCGTGATGGAGAGCGGCCAAATCACGTTGCGCCGGTAATGCCGAGCAAGAAACATAAAATGCAGGCAAGCGAGCTTGTACATCCAGGCGTCTGTGGATTGGACCCGTGAGCGGATACTGCAAAAGTGCCCTTGGACACCCTTTTCACGGTCCCTATCACGCCACGGAATATGGCTTTCCGGTCACTGACGATGCGGTTCTGTTCGAGCGTTTGATTCTTGAAATCAACCAGGCCGGCCTGTCATGGCTGACTGTGCTGAAGAAACGCGATGCGTTCCGGAAGGCCTATGGAAAATTTGCGATCGACACGGTTGCGTCTTACGGCGCCCGCGATAGACGGCGTCTGCTCGGCGATGCGGGAATCATCCGCAACCGCCTGAAGGTGGATGCGGCGATCGCCAATGCCAAGACGATCCAGGAACTGCGCGAGGAGTTTGGCAGTTTTCGGACTTGGCTCGATGCACACCATCCGATGCAGAAACCGGGCTGGGTGAAGCTGTTTCGCAAGACATTCCGTTTCACCGGCCCAGAAATCACCGGGGAGTTCCTGATGAGCACCGGTTATCTCCCGGGCGCCCATCATTCCCACTGTCCCGTACAGGCGGAGATTCTGGCGCTTGATCCACCATGGCGAGGCGCGCCGGCGAGATTTTGGTCGCGGAAACAGGGTCAGTGATAGACCCGGCAACGGTGCCGGTGACAGCCCGAATGGCGGACTCGACAAGAAACCCTTTTCCCTCTTCGGCCGGCGTCGTGATTATCGGCGGTGGGGTGATGGCCGGGACCATGGGCAGGGCGATGAAGAAAGGCGGCGTTCGGGTCACGCTCGATCTTGCCGGTGTGCCGCATCCAGGTACGGCAAGCCTGGAAGCAACTGTTGATCCGGAAGGCAAGCGGATAAAGCCAGGCACGGGTATTCGGTGAGATTGTCCGGTGAGATCAGTCGGTGCGATTGCCTGGTGAGGTTATCCGCTGCCATTGGTGGATTGGTCACTTTTGGTCGTGGAAGTTTAGGGCACCATGCGGTATCACCTGTCCTCTGGGCACCGGGCGGCTATGCGCGTTTTTTGCGATCGCGTGATTGCCGGAATGGATAAAAAATGACTGCATTTATGGGGCCTGAATCTTCAAAAACCGCAGCTACAGCCGACGCCGTTCGCTGGTCGCGCTATTTCATCCCCACCATGCGGGAGGTGCCGCACGAGGCGCAGATCGTGTCGCACCGCTACATGCTGCGGGCTGGCATGATCCGGCAGGCCGCAGCAGGCATCTATTCCTGGCTGCCCCTGGGCTTGCGGGTAATGAACAAGATCGGACAGATCGTGCGCGAGGAACAGAATCGCAGCGGCGCGCTGGAGATCCTGATGCCGACGATCCAGTCGGCGGATTTGTGGCGGCAATCCGGCCGTTACGACGATTATGGCGAGGAGATGCTGCGCATCGTCGACCGGCGCGGTCGGGATATGCTCTACGGTCCGACCAATGAAGAACTAGTAACGGATATCCTCAAGGCTCATGTCCGCAGTTATCGCGATCTGCCGATGAATTTTTATCATATCCAGTGGAAGTTCCGGGATGAGATCCGGCCGCGGTTTGGGGTCATGCGGGGGCGGGAGTTTCTGATGAAGGATGCCTACAGCTTCGATGTCAGCCCCGAGGCGGGTCGAATCGCCTACAACAAGATGTTCGTTGCCTATTTGCGCACCTTCGCACGCATGGGCCTCAAGGTTATTCCGATGCAGGCCGATACCGGCCCCATCGGCGGTGATTTGAGCCATGAATTCGTTGTCCTGGCTGAAACCGGCGAAAGCGAGGTTTTCTGCCACAGTGACTATCTCGATTTTGATGTGCTCAGCGAAAATGTTGATTTCAGCGACATCGGGGCGCTTGAGGAGATCGTCGCCCGCTGGACGTTGCTTTATGCGGCAACTGACGAGAAGCATGACGAGGATCGGTTTCACGAGGCGGTCCCGGAAGGTAGCCGGATCACGGCCCGCGGTATCGAGGTGGGCCACATCTTTTTCTTTGGCGACAAGTATTCCAAACCCCTGAACGCTGTTGTGGCCATCCCCGAGGGCGAGGACGTCGCGGTCCAGATGGGATCCTACGGGATCGGTGTCTCCCGCCTTGTCGGCGGCATCATCGAGGCCTGCCACGATGACGACGGAATTCTCTGGCCGGAGAGTGTCGCTCCCTTCGCGGTCGGCCTCCTCAATCTCGGACCCAAGGACGACGGCTGTGCGGCGTTCTGCGAGGATATCTTCAACCGGATGGCAGCGGCCGGAGTGGAGGTTCTGTACGACGACAGGGACGAACGCGCAGGCGTAAAGTTCAGCGAGATGGACCTGATCGGCTTGCCCTGGCAGGTGGTGGTGGGTCCCCGGGGCCTGGAGAAAGGGACAGTTGAACTCAAGCGCCGAGGCACCGGCGAACGCGAGGAAGTTTCCCTCGAATCGGCGATGGCCCGCCTGACCGGTTAGATGCTGTCTTCCTTCGAACGGCTGGTCACGTTTCGCTACCTGCGTTCCCGACGCAAGGAGAGTTTTTTCTCCCTTGTCGCCTGGTTCTCCCTTCTCGGAATCACACTTGGGGTTGCGACCCTAATCATCGTGATGGCGGTGATGAATGGCTTCCGCCAGGAGCTGATCAGTACAATCCTCGGCCTCAATGGCCATCTGGAAATCAGCGCGGAAAGAGGTGGCGTGGGTGACCATGAAACCCTTGCCAAGCATTTACGGAATATCGAGGGCGTGGTTTCAGCCGAACCAGTCGTGGTCGGAAAGACGCTCCTTGCTGCCGGTAATCAATCCTCGGGCGCTTTGGTGCGAGGATTGACAACGCGCCTAATCGACGCGAAGCCACGTCTCCGTGACAACATTGCTGAGGGCGGTCTCGGAAATTTCGACGCGCAATCGGGCGTTCTCATAGGCCGGAGGCTGGCCCGCCAGCTTGGCGTTAGTGCGGGCGATCGACTCGGTTTTCTGCTCCCCGAAGGCAACACGACGCCCTTCGGTATCCTGCCGCGTCTCAAGACGTTCCGCATCGCCGGCGTTTTCGACGTCGGCATGCAGCAGTACGACTCCGGTTTCGTGTATATGCCGCTGGCTGCCGCGCAAACCTTCTTCAAGCTTGGGGACAGGGTTTCTCACATCGAGGTCACGGCCACGCACGAAAATGCGGTGCCGGCGTTGCGGGAAAGGATCGCCGAGGATCTCGGTCCGTCCTTCGGTATTCGAAGCTGGCTGGACATCAACGACACTTTCCTGACCGCGCTTGAGGTTGAGCGCAACGTGATGTTCCTGATTCTGACCCTGATTATCCTGGTGGCTGCTTTCAACGTGGTATCGAGCCAGGTGATGCTCGTCCACGACAAGGAACAGGGTATCGCCATTCTGCGGACGATGGGTGCATCGCGTGGTTCCATACTCAGGATATTTTTCGCTATCGGGGCCAGCGTCGGAAGCATCGGTACTCTGGTCGGCGGGCTTCTCGGCATCGCCATCGCTGATAATGTGGAGAGAATCCGGCAATGGCTCGAATCCCTGTCCGGCGTGGAGCTGTTTCAGGCCGAGATCTATTTCCTATCGAAGCTTCCGGCCAAAATCGATCCTGTCGAGATCTCCGTGGTCGTAGTCATGGCTCTTGTTATCTCGTTTGTGGCCTCCATGTACCCCGCCTGGCGGGCAGCTCGGCTCAATCCGGTGGAGTTGCTGCGCTATGAGTGAAGGGATGGCCGATGTAGCCGGGGGCCGGCCGAATCCGGTGCAGAATCCGGTGTTGCAGCTGACGGATGTGATCCGGATTTATCGGCATAATGATGATCCCGTGCCGGTTCTCAGGGGTGCGTCCTGTACGGTTGCAAAAGGCGAATTCGTGGCTCTGATAGGGCCGTCCGGTAGCGGCAAGTCGACCCTTCTGCATATCGCAGGACTGCTCGAGCCACCGGATGCGGGCGCGGTCATGCTGGATGGAATGGCCTGCGGTGATCTCTCCGACAAGGTCCGGACGCGGTTGCGGCGGGAAGCGGTCGGGTTCGTCTACCAGTTCGATCACCTGCTGCCCGAGTTTTCCGCTCACGAAAACGTAATCATGCCATTGAGCATTGCGGGATTCGACCGTCAGGAATCCAGCGAGCGGGCCGACGCGCTGCTGGCAGCTGTGGGGCTGGCTGACCGGGCCGGACATCGCCCGGCGGAACTCTCGGGCGGGGAGCGTCAGCGGGTCGCTATTGTGCGGGCGCTGGCCAACGGCCCGCACCTTCTTATTGCCGACGAGCCGACAGGTAATCTGGATGAGCGAACGGCCGGAGAGGTTTTTGCGCTTCTCGAGCAACTGGTGCGTGAAGCTGGGCTTGCGGCCCTGATCGCAACGCACAACGAGGCGCTGGCTAGCCGCGCCGATCGGGTTCTGAGCTTGGGCGAGGGCAAACTGAAGGCGGAAAGGGGCTAATTCAGCCCCGAATCCGAAATCACGGAATTTTTCGGGATTCCGGAGTTGCCCACAAGATATTGTGTTGCATACCTTCCCTTGCACCCAATGAACCGGGTATTTTGTTAGTGCCCTAGGATCGACTTTTGCCTTTGCAGTGCAGGTGTATCCCATGTCCCACGCCGGCTTCGTTCATCTCCACGTCCATTCGTCGTTTTCGCTCGCCGAAGGCACGCTTCACCTCAAGGATGTGGCCACCCTCTCGAGGGATGCCGACATGCCGGCGATCGCGGTCACTGACACCAACAACCTGTTTGGTGTCCTTGAATTCGTCGATTGCGCTCGGGATATGGGTGTCCAGCCGATCATCGGCTGCCAGGTTTCGTTCAAGGAAGACAATGAAGGTTCTGGCGGGCGGCGCGCTAACGGCGCCAGCGGCAATGGCAATGGCAATGGCAATGGCAGTCATGCTGGGACAGAGACCCTGCCTGTCGTTGTCCTGCTGGTGCAGTCGGAAACCGGTTACAAGAACCTTCTTGCCCTCGTCAGCAACGGGTATCTGAGCACGGATTCCACCGAGGGATTCCAGCTACGCGAACGGGATCTGAAGGAGCACAGCGAAGGCCTGCTCCTGCTTACCGGCGGGACCGGCGGCCCGGTTAACAGGCTTCTGGAAGAGGGGCATGCGGATAGGGCCGAAGCGCTCTTGGAACGCCTCGCCTCGGCATTCCCGGGGCGGCTTTACGTTGAGCTGATGCGGCATGGCCAGGGCAGCGCGACTGCCCGGAGAATCGAGGATATCCTCATCAATCTCGCCTATCGCCACGATGTCCCGCTGGTCGCGGCCAACGATGCCTATTTTGCTGATGAGAGCATGCACGAGGCACAGGACATTCTGCTCTGCATCGCTGAAGGCGCGCATGTGGCGCAGAAGGAGCGCCGCCGGCTGACGATCGATCATCGTTTCAAATCGGCGCAGGAGATGCAGGCGCTCTTCGCCGATGTTCCGGAGGCGATCGCCAACACGATCACGGTGGCACAGCGCTGCGCCTATGTGCCGGGAAAAAAGAAGCCGATCCTGCCGCCCTATCCGAAGCTGGAAGGGCGCGATGAGGAAGAACTTCTGCGCGAAATGACGATGATTGGCCTCGAAAAACGCCTCGAGGACCATGTCTATCAGGAAGGAATGAACGAAGCCGAACGCAAGCAGGCGGCGGTACCCTATCGCGAGCGTTGCGAATACGAGGCCGGCGTCATCGCCAAGATGGGGTACGCCGGATACTTCCTGATTGTCGCCGATTTCATCGGCTGGGCCCGGGGCGAAGGGATACCGGTCGGTCCCGGCCGCGGTTCCGGTGCCGGTTCGGCCGTAGCCTGGGCGTTGATGATTACGGACCTGGATCCTCTTCGCTGGGGGTTGATGTTCGAGAGATTTCTCAATCCGGACCGCATCAGCATGCCGGATTTCGACATCGATTTCTGCGCCGAAGGTCGGGACAGGGTCATCCGCTACGTGCAGAACGAATACGGAAGCAACCGGGTCGCCCAGATCATCACCTTCGGCAAGATGGAGGCGCGTGCCGTGCTGCGCGATGTTGGCAGGGCTCTTGGCGTCAGCTACTCCGAGGTCGATCAGGTTTGCAAGCTGGTCGAGATCAATCCCGCCGCCCCGGTCAAACTGAAGGAAGCCGCCGCAGGCCCCGAGTTCAAAACCCTGATCAGGGAAAAGGAGCATATCAAGGATCTCGTTCGCCTGGCGTTGAAGCTGGAGGGCATGTATCGGCACGCGTCGACTCACGCTGCCGGTGTCGTCATCAGCGACAGGCCTCTCGAAGAGCTGGTGCCGCTTTACCGGGACCCCCGGTCGGACATGCCGGTCACCCAGTACAATATGGAGGCGATCGAGGCGGCGGGGCTGGTGAAGTTCGACTTTCTCGGTCTAAAAACGCTGACCATCCTTGATCGGACGACGGCGCTCCTGGCCGAGCAGAACGAGATGGTCGATCTGCGGAGCATTCCCCTCGACGACGAGAAAACTTTGGGGATGCTGGGTCGCGGCGAGACGGTTGGCGTGTTCCAGCTTGAGGGCGCTGGCATGCGGGAGGTCGTGACGAAGCTGAAACCCGACCGCTTTGAGGACATCATCGCCCTTGTTGCGCTGTACCGTCCGGGGCCGATGGACAATATCCCGAGCTACATCAGGCGCAAGCACGGGCAGGAAGAGATCTCCTTCCTTGATCCGATACTCGAGGAGGTTCTCGCGCCGACCTACGGCCTTGCCGTCTATCAGGAACAGGTGATGGAGATCGCCCAGGTACTCGCAGGCTATGCGCTGGGCGAAGCTGACATCCTGCGGCGGGCAATGAGCAAGAAGAAAAAATCCGAAATGGAGGCGCAGCGGGAGAGATTCATCTCCGGAGCCACGGAGAATGGTATCTCCGGCAGTTCAGCGCGAAACATATTCGAGCAGGTCGAAAAGTTTGCCGGCTACGGATTCAATAAATCCCATGCCGCAGCCTATGGGCTGATTGCCTGGCAGACCGCGTATATGAAGGCACACTACCCGGTCGAGTTCATAGCGGCCTCGATGACGATGGCGATGGGACAGCCCGAGAAAGTCGAGGAGTTTCGTGCCGAGCTGAAGAACCGCGGCGCCGTGCTGCTGTCTCCGGACATCCAGAAATCGGGAGTCGCCTTCAGGGTCGAGAGGCAGGAGGATGGCGCGAAATCTATCCGCTACGCCCTGGCCGCAATCCGGCGTGTCGGCGCGGAGGCGATGGAGGCAGTGGTTCGTGAGCGTGAGAAAAACGGCCCCTTTTCCGATATCTTTGAGATGGTCGAGCGCGTCGAGAGCACCGCGATAAGAAAATCCTATATCGAGTACCTAGCCAAGACTGGCGCTTTCGACAGCCTGCTCGCCAATCGGCGCCAGGCGAGCGATGCGGCGGAAATCCTTGCGCAATACGCAACGAGCCTGCAGCGAGATCGCGATAACAACCAGGCGAATCTATTCGGCAACGGCAACGCTTCCGCCTCAGCGATGCGGCCGCTTCTGCCGGAGGTCGCTGATTGGTCTGAGGACGAGCGTCTGGCGCAGGAATACGAGGCGCTTGGCTGTTATCTATCCGGACATCCGCTCGAACTGGCCAAGCCGCAACTCGACCAGCTCGGCGTCGTCAGTTGGTCCGATATCAATTCCGGTAAAATCACTGGATCCCGGCATCTTCTTGCCGGCGTCGTCCTGAAGCGGCGGTTCCGCTCTTCGAGGTCAGGCGAGCAGATGGCGACGGTGACGATGTCCGATCCCTCGGGAACCTTCACCTTCCAGGTTTTCCCGGAGTTTCTCAGCGGGAGCCGGAATCTGCTTGAGGATGAGCCCCGCCTTCTGGTGGAGATCGAGATCTCGACGCGGGACGACGGCACGACGCAATTGACCGCAGGCAGGATCTCCAGCCTGGAGGCGCCGAAAGGGGATGGTGCCGTGACTGCCAACTCGGCGGCGCAGGGCCTTAAAATCGTTATCCGGGAGGCGGTAGCAGTGGACCATATCGCTCGGGTCATCGAACAGCACGGCTCGGCCGGTGGTGGATATCTCAATCTCGTTGTCGACGGGCTGGAACGCGAGGTCGAGATGGACCTTGCCGTCACCTGTAGTCTCACGACGGAATTCCGGGCCGCCATCAAGGCGTCTCCTGGCGTGCTCGACGTCATGGAGGTGTAGCCAGTTCGGGGAATTCCGGAAGGTTTGGCTTTTCGGAATAAGGTTGAACTGGGCGGCTCCTGAGAGTATACCTCGCGCGCATTCTGCAAATCCACACGCGGGTCTTGGGCGACATCCTATGGATGTTCCCTTCCGGTGCCGGAAACGGTAGCGACTCGCGGAGGCCAACCGGAAAAGGAAGACAAATGGTTATGCCGACATTCACGATGCGCCAGCTTCTCGAAGCGGGCGTGCATTATGGGCACACGACCCGGCGCTGGAATCCCAGTATGGCGCCGTATGTGTTCGGAGAGCGCAACGGCGTTCACATCATCGATCTCGAGCAGACGGTGCCAATGCTCTATCGGGCGATGGAGGCCGTTCGCGATATCGCCGCGGGCAGCGGCCGCATCCTGTTCGTCGGAACCAAGCGCCAGGCGTCCGAGATTGTTGCCGAATCGGCAACCCGCTGCGGCCAGTACTACGTCAACCATCGGTGGCTTGGAGGCATGCTGACGAATTGGAAGACGATCTCTAATTCAATCACCCGCCTCCACACCATCGAGAAGCAGCTCGAGGAAATGCAGGGCGGGTTTACCAAGAGGGAGCTGCTCAGCTTGCAGCGCGAAGGCAGTAAGCTCGAACGTGCCCTCGGCGGGATCAAGAAAATGGGTGGCCTGCCGGACATCTTGTTCGTCGTTGACACCAACAAGGAAGCGATTGCGGTCAGCGAGGCGGCAAAGCTTTCGCTTCCGGTCATTGCGGTCGTTGACAGCAATTCCGAGCCGGAGCACATCACTTATCCCATTCCCGGCAACGATGACGCGATGCGGGCCATAAAGCTCTATTGCGATCTCATGAGCGACGCCGTCCTCGACGGTCTGGAGCGTGGACTGCAGGAACGTGGCGGAGATGTCGGTGCATCGGTTACGCCAACGGCGGAAACCTTACCGGAAAAAACCCCAAAGGAAGCAGCCGCCGGGCAGGAATTCCTGTTGTGACAACGGCTCCCGCCGAGACTCCCGCCGAGGCTCCCGCCGAGACTCCCGCCGAGACTCCCGCCGAACAGTCGTCGGTGACTGAAGCGCCGGTCCTCGAAACGCCGGCCTCCGAAACGCCGGCCTCCGAAACGCCGGCCTCCGAAACGCCGGCCTCCGAAACGCCGGCCTCCGAAACGCCGGCCTCCGAAACGCCGGCCTCCGAAACGCCGGCCTCCGAAACGCCGGCCTCCGAAACGCCGGCCTCCGAACCGGCCAAACCTGCGGTGCCTGAAGCCGGGGCTGCCGAACCGGCATCCACGGAGACATCGGCTGCGGAGGATTCAGCGGCTCCCGCATAGCCTACACAAGAAGATCCGGCACAAGAATCGAAGATATAACCGGCGTGCGGTAAACCGACCGGGGGCAGACCAAGAGATACCGGGCGAGACAGAAACCCGGATAACGGGCAAGCGAACATAAGGAAAGACAAGGAATGGCTGAGATTATGGCAGGGCTGGTCAAGGATCTGCGAACCAGAACCGGCGCGGGCATGATGGATTGCAAAAACGCCTTGATAGAAGTGAATGGCGATATCGACCAGGCAATCGATCTTCTGCGCAAGCAGGGTCTGAGTGCTGCGAACCTGAAAGCCGGTCGTGTCGCATCGGACGGCCTTATCGGCATTGCCGCTGGTGGGTATTCAGCGGCAGTGATCGAGGTCAACTCGGAAACCGATTTTGTCGCTCGCAACGACACCTTTCAAAGCTTTGTCCGCGCCGTCGCTGGCATTGGCCTGGAAAAACAGGGCGATATCGATGCCGTGAAAACCGCGAATTATCCGGATTCCGAGCGGACCGTGGAGGAAGAGCTCGCCCGTAACATCGCGACAATCGGCGAAAACATCAACCTGCGTCGGGTTGCGGCACTGTCCGTTTCCAAGGGGTGTGTTTCGACCTATGTGCACGGTGCTCTGGCCGATGGCCTCGGCAAGATCGGTGTGTTGGTGGGGCTGGAATCGGACGCCGATCCAGCCGCGCTGGATGTTTTTGGACGGAAACTCGCGATGCATATCGCAGCGTCGCGGCCGGAATCCGTTACCATCGACGACCTTTCGCCCGCCATCATCGAGCGCGAGCGAACGGTTCTTGTCGCACAGGCGCGCGAGAGCGGCAAGCCGGACAACATCATCGAGAAGATGATCGAGGGGCGGTTGCGCAAGTTCTACGAAGAGATTGTTTTACTCGACCAGATCTACGTCATCGACAACGAAAGCAAGGTTTCCAAAGCCGCGGAAGATGCGGGCAAGGAACTCGGAGCGCCGGTGAAGATCACTGGTTTCGCGAGATTTGCACTGGGCGAAGCTGCTGAGGTCTCGTGACCGGAGAAACCATGCCTTCGCAGGACCGGACAACTGGAAACGCCTCATCGGACCAATATCGGCGCGTTCTCCTAAAGGTTTCCGGTGAAGCCCTGATGGGCGGTGAGGATTACGGGCTCGATCCGGACACTGTTGCCCGCATCGCAGCCGAAATCAGTAGCGTCACCGCGCTCGGCCTTCAGGTTTGCGTCGTGATCGGGGGCGGGAATATTTTCCGGGGCGTGTCGGGTGCTGCAGCAGGCATGGAGCGGGTTTCGGCAGATTACATGGGCATGCTGGCGACCGTGATTAACGCGGTTGCGATGCAGAGCGCGCTTGAGAGCCATGGGACTGAGGCTCGCGTACTGTCGGCGATCGGCATGCAGGAAGTCTGCGAGCCCTATATTCGCCGCCGTGCCGTCCGGCATATGGAGAAGGGGCGCATCGTTATTTGTGCCGCTGGAACCGGGAATCCCTTTTTCACCACGGATACCGCGGCCGCGCTGCGGGCCGCAGAGCTCGATTGCGACGTGATTCTCAAGGCGACCAAGGTTGACGGCGTCTACAGCGACGATCCGGTCATTGATGAAAAGGCGGAATTTCTGCCTTTTTTAACCTATGGCGAGGTACTATCGGCCAATTTCGGGATCATGGATACTGCGGCAATTGCGCTCTCGCGGGACAAAGATATACCGATTATCGTTTTCTCCATATACAATAAGGGCATGTTCGCGGAAGCGGTTCAGGGCAGGGGCAAGTTCACGCTTATTGGCCGAGAAGGGTAAAGCCATGGCTGAAATGTCCGAAATCGATCTGGACGATCTTGAACGCAGAATGTCCGGCGCTATCGAGGCACTGACAAGAGAACTCGGCGGCCTGAGAACGGGCCGCGCCTCTCCGGCGCTTGTTGAAACACTCACTGTCGATGCCTACGGCTCCGAGATGCCGATGAACCAGGTTGGCAGCATCAGTGTACCGGAATCCCGCCTGCTTACCATCCAGGTATGGGACCCACAGCTCGTGGGCGCCGTGGAAAGGACAATCCGTGCTTCCGACCTCGGGCTGAATCCCCAGGTTGAGGGCAATCTGGTCAGGCTTCCTCTGCCAGATCTCAGCGAGGAGCGGCGCCAGGAATTGACCAAAGTAGCAGGGCGGATCGCCGAACAGGGCCGGGTAGCCGTTCGCAACGTGCGACGAGACGGCATGGACACTCTCAAACAGATGGAGCGTTCTGGCGAGGCCTCTGAAGACACGCACCGGACCCAGGCGGAGCTTATCCAAAAGCTGACCGACAACTACAGCAAGAAAATCGACGCGATGCTTGAAGCCAAAGAACAGGAAATTCTTCAGGTCTAGGCATGGATCGACCGACTTTCGCCAACGATTTATCCCCGATGCCTGCCCATATAGCCATCATCATGGATGGCAATGGACGCTGGGCCAAAGCCCAGGGAATGCCCCGTGCCGCTGGGCATCAATACGGGGCCTCGGCGGTGAGGAGGACGATCGAGGCAGCCGCCGCCCTTGGCGTGTCCTATCTCACATTGTTCGGCTTTTCGGCCGAGAATTGGAAGCGCCCGAGCACTGAGGTCGACGACCTGATGCATCTTATGCGGCGTTACCTGAAATCGGAACTTGCCGAACTTCATGCCAATGGCATCAGGATTCGCGTTATCGGGGAGCGGGAACGGCTGCCTGCCGATGTCATCGATCTTATCCAGCATGCCGAAAAGATGACCGAGGACAATACGAAGCTGACGCTGATTGTCGCTGTCAGCTACGGCGGCAGGCAGGAAATCGCCGCGGCAGCGAAGGTTCTTGCCAGAAAGGCGCTGTCCGGTGAGATCAGCCTGGAAGACATCGATGCCACCTCCCTGGAAGCGCATCTATGGACTGGCGGTATCTCCGAGCCGGATCTGGTGATCCGGACCAGCGGGGAGCAGAGAATAAGCAATTTCATGCTGTGGCAGCTGGCCTATAGCGAGTTCGTGTTTCTCGACATGCTCTGGCCTGATTTTGACCGTGCCGCGCTTGAGGCGGCGATCCAGGAGTATCAGGGGAGGGACAGGCGCTATGGCGACGTTGCCGAGATGGCTTGACGCCAGGGAACTGGCACTGCGGATAGCCTCGTCTGCAATCCTGCTGCCGTCAGTTCTTGTTCTTCTGTGGCTTGGCGGATGGTTTTCTGTGGCTCTGTTCGCTCTTCTCGGCGGACTCATGGGCTTCGAGTTTCTTCGGCTGGTTTGGCCGGAGGGAAAATTCGTACGGATTCTGGCTGTATTGTCCGCTACTGCCATACCTGTCATTCACTACGGCCTGTCGATCAGTGAAGCTTGGGGGCTGGCCGCCCTCGTGGTTTTATGGGTTGCGGTCGACGGAATCGTGCGTGGTCGCGCCGTTCCGGTCGTGGCGTTCATCGGCATGGCCATGGTTTTTCTGGTGCTGTTGTCCGTGGGCTGGCTGCGCGCTGCCCTGCCGGATGGCCGCGAAACCATTCTTTGGCTGTGTGTTGTGATCGCGGCGACTGATGTGGCGGCTTATTGCTGTGGACGGCTGATTGGTGGACCGCGAATCGCCCCGCGCGTGAGCCCGAACAAGACATGGGCCGGGCTGATTGGCGGCGTCGCCGCGGCCGGGCTCGTGAGCGCTGCCGCGGTTCAGTTTTCGACCAGCATCGGTATCCGGGAGATTGTCGCTGCAGGTATGATCTTCGCCTTGGTGGCGCAGGTTGGGGATTTCCTTGAATCGGCGGTCAAACGCCAGAGCGGCGTCAAGGATACAGGCGGTCTGATCCCGGGGCATGGTGGCGTTCTCGACCGGGTCGACGGCTACATAACGGCGATACCTGTTGCGGCACTTTGGGTGCTGCTACGCGGCGGGGGGCCGTTTGCACCATGAGTGTTCACGGAATCGCGGCGAAGCGGTGCTGGCGGCCATCCGGCCAGAAAGATAGTTCTTCGGGGATCGGTATTTCGGAGGCCGGGGTTTCAAAAACCGTATCCATCCTCGGCTCGACCGGTTCCGTTGGCTGTCAGGCGGTCGAGCTGATTCTTGAAAACCGCGACCGTTACACAGTCGAAGCTTTGACGGGCAATACCAATGTGAAACGCCTCGCCGAGCAGGCGAGGCTCCTTGAACCGGCCTTTGTCGCAATAGCCGAAGAGGCCTGTTACGAACCTCTGAAAGACGCCTTGTCTGCCAAGAAACACATCGAGGTCGGCGCGGGAGCACAGGCGGTGCTCGAGGCGGCGGCGCGCCCCTCGGACTGGATCATGGCGGGTATTGTCGGCGCCGCCGGCCTGGGTCCGACCATGGTGGCGGTTCGCCGCGGTGCGCAGGTGGCTTTCGCCAACAAGGAATGTTTGGTTTGCGCCGGAAGCCTGCTCCTCGCCGAAGTCGAGCGCAGCAAGGCGGTCCTGCTTCCCGCCGATTCCGAACACAACGCGATCTTCCAGGTTTTTGATTCCAGCCGGCCGGAGAGTGTCGAGAAGCTGATTCTGACAGGGTCGGGAGGCCCTTTCCGGGACTGGTCGCGTGAGGCGATGCGTGATGTGACCCCGGCCCAGGCCCAGGCGCATCCCAACTGGACGATGGGCACGAAGATTTCGGTCGATTCCGCCACCGCGATGAATAAGGGGCTCGAGGTTATCGAGGCAAGTTACCTCTTTGGTATGGCCGAGGATAAGATCGATATCGTTGTTCACCCCCAATCGATCATTCATTCGCTTGTCTGTTATGCGGATGGGTCGGTGCTCGCGCAGCTCGGACTTCCGGACATGCGCGTGCCGATATCCTATACACTAGCCTGGCCGGAACGGCTGTCGGTCCCGGGCGTAAGGCTCGACTTGGTGGAAATCGCCACTCTTGCGTTCGAGGCGCCGGATCCTCTGCGTTTTCCCGCCATCAGGCTGGCGCGAGAAGCCTTGCGCAGCGGCGGCGCGATGCCGGCTGTTCTGAACGCCGCAAATGAAGTGGCGGTTGCGGGATTTCTTGAGGAGCGCATCGGCTTTCTGGAAATTGCGGAGGTCGCTGAAGATGTCATGGGCGCGCTGGAGGCGAAAGAACCGCAATCCCTTGACGATGTCTTCGAAATCGACCGCAGGGCGCGCAAGGCCGCAGAGCAGAGAATGCTGCGAGATCATCCGTTCCAGGCGGTAGGAATTTAGAGAAATATGATTGATACTCTGGTTTTGATCGCTGGCTACGCCGCTTCGTTCATCGCCGTTATCACGCTACTCGTCTTTGGACATGAGCTGGGTCACTACCTTGTGGCCCGGTGGAACGGCGTGTGGGTCAGGGTGTTCTCGATCGGTTTCGGGCCGGAACTGATTGGGTGGAACGATCGCCTGGGAACCCGCTGGAAGATCTCGATGATCCCTCTTGGCGGTTATATCCAGATGCTGGACGAGAAGGATCTGGAGAGTGATGCGCTCGTCCAGCTGAGGGCAAAAAATTCGGCCGCTTTCGACCATTTGATGCGAACCGAAGGTTTTCACCACAAGACTCTCTGGCAACGCGCGGCGATCGTGGTGGCCGGCCCGCTGGCTAATTTTATCCTCGCCTTCTTTCTGCTCGCCATCCTGTACGCCACCTTCGGACAATCCTACACGCCGGCCCGGGTCGGGGTGGTCGTCGAAGGCGGTGCTGCGGAAGCTGCGGGTGTGACGCCTGGGGATGTCATCGTCGACATTGGCGGCAAGACGATTGAGCGGATGGAGGAGGTACAGGAGGTCGTCCGGACGAATCCGGACCGGCGCCTGCAATTCACACTGAAGCGAGACGGCGAGAATATCCGCCTCGCCATTGTACCCCGATCGTTCGAAGTGTCCGCGCCGTCGGGGATGACTTATACGATTGGGCGCATCGGCATCGTCGGCGAGGAAAAGAAACGCATCCGCCGCAATCCCGCGGTTGCGTTCGCCCTTGGGGTTACGGAAACCTGGCGCATGACGGACCTGATACTGGCCACTCTTGGCGAGATCGTGACGGGAGACCGTGGTGCGGATCAGCTGTCAGGACCGGCCGGCATCGCCATGCTATCTGGGGATATCATGGCTTCGGGAATTTCCAATCTGTTGTGGTTCATGGCCTTCCTGTCGGTGAACCTTGGCTTGCTCAACCTCCTTCCCGTGCCTATTCTGGACGGAGGGCATCTTGTCTTTTTGGGTATCGAAGCTGTTCGCGGCCGCCGACTTAGCGAAAAAGCTGAACAGAAGAGCATGCAGGTCGGTGTTGCGTTGCTTCTGGCCCTGGTTATTTTCGCGACCGCAAATGACCTTCTCAGGCTGGGCCTCTTTTGATCGATGGGCCCTTTCGGCGAAAGACTCGCGCATCCAGCCAGGAAAACCTGGCTGAAAAACTGAAAATGAGCGTGGGCGCTTCGATTTTTCGGCAATGACGACGACCCGGGCCACAATCGGCAGGTGGTTTCGAGAATGAAGATGACACCATCACAAACGACATCGACCCGTCTTGCCGTGGCCGGATTTGCCTTGGCTGCAGCCTGCTTTGTGACTGCTCTGACCGGACCGACCCTGGCCCAAAGCCAGTCCGCCGGAGGCTCGGTAATAACCGAGATCGAGGTCATAGGCGTACAGAGGATCGATGCCGACACAGTTCGCGCCTACATGCCGGTCAAACCTGGTGATTTCTTCGATCCGGGAACGATTAACGAAGCTCTGAAGGTCTTATATGCAACGGGTCTGTTCACGGATGTGACGATCGTCCGTGAAGCAGAGAAGCTTGTGGTCTCCGTTGAAGAGAATCCGGTCATCAACACGGTTGTCTTTGAGGGCAACGACGAACTCGACACGGATGTACTGCAGCTTGAGATACAGCTGCGCAAGCGACTGCCCTTTACGGCGGAGAAAGTGCAGGAGGACGTCAAGCGTCTCCTGGATTTGTACCGCCGCAGCGGGTATTTCGCCGCCTCGGTATCGCCCAAGATCATCGAGAAAACACAGAATCGCGTCGATCTGATCTATGAGATTAGCGAAGGGCCAGAGACAAAAATCGGGGAGATAAAATTCATCGGCAACGACTACGCTTCCGACAATGATCTGAAAGACCTGATCCTATCGAAGGAATCTCGGTGGTATCGGTTCCTGGGCAGCAATGACACCTACGATGCCGATCGCATAACCTTCGACAACGATACGTTACGGCGCTTTTACCTGAACGAAGGGTTTGCCGATTTCCGGGTCGTCTCCGCCGTGGCAGAACTGTCGCCCGACCAGGAACAGTTCTTTGTCACTTTCACGGTTGAGGAGGGCGCGCGCTACAAGATCGCGAAAATAGAGACAACCTCGCGAATCCAGGAGATACCGTCGGAGGATCTGCTTCCACTCGTCGAGTTCGATTCCGGCGACTGGTACGACAGCGATACGGTTGAGAATATGTCTATCGCGATAACGAACTACGCTAGCGAGCGTGGGTTCGCCTTCGTCAAAACAGAGCCTATCCTGACACGCGATAGGGAAAATGCGACGATCGATATCACCTTCGAGCTCGGAGAAGGCCCAGAAGTTTACATCGAACGGATCGATATCGTCAATAATGCGAGAACGCTTGATTCCGTCATTCGGCGCGAGATGCTGATGGCGGAAGGAGATGCCTTCAACAGTGCCAAGTTGCGACGCTCCCGCCAGCGCATCGAGAATCTTGGTTATTTCAGTCAGATCGCGGTTAACGCTAAACCGGGGAGCGATTCGACGAAGAGCGTCGTTGAGGTCAAGGTCGAAGAGCAGGTGACCGGAAGCCTTAGTCTCGGTCTTGGATATTCAAATTCCGACGGCGGATTGCTTGATTTCGGACTCAGCGAGCAGAACTTCCTGGGACGCGGGCAAACCCTGACCTTCGGTGCCACGCTGTCGAAGAGCAGGCAGAACTACAGGATCAGCTTTTCCGAGCCCTATCTGTTTGGCCGTGAACTTGCTGGCGGCTTCAGTATATTCAATGTCCGGACTGACAATACTGTGACAAGCTCCTTCAGAAGCGAGGATATCGGCATCAGTCTGAATGCAGGCTTCCGGTACAATGAGGAATGGAGGCAGGGTCTCCGCTATACGCTTCTCCAGAGGGATGTCACTGACATTGAAGCTGATGCATCACTCGCTATTCAGGACGAGCGAGGGAAAACACTCAGATCGATTATTGGCCAGACTGTAAGCTACGATACACGCAACAGCCGTTTGTCGCCGACCAAAGGTCTGCTGGCCAGTCTGTCGACAGATATTGCCGGACTGGGCGGTGACGTGCGCTATCTCAATACCGAAGTGAGAGGGGTGTACTATTTCCAGATTACCGATGGCTGGGTTCTAAGTACCAGCGGCCGGGTCGGACATATCCTGGGGTTTGGCAAGGAAACCTCCGTGAATGACCGTTTTTTCCTGGGCGGCAGGAGTCTGCGCGGTTTTGACAATGCCGGTATTGGTCCAAGGGAACAGAGATCCGAAGATGCACTTGGCGGTACAAAGCTTGCGAAGGGTACGGTTGAGCTGCAATTTCCCCTTGGCTTGCCCGAAGAACTCGGAATTTCGGGGGCTATTTTCACCGATGTGGGAACCCTATTTGATCCGGATGTGACACCCAGGGTGGTATCTACGGACGCGGCTACCGGGGTAGTGACCCGGGAGGTGATTGAGAGTTCAAAATCGGCGCGTGCCTCGATCGGCGTGGGCTTTGCCTGGGTATCCGCTTTGGGGCCGTTGCGGCTCGATGTGTCCAAACCGATCCTAAAGGAACGTTATGATCTGACTGAGACATTCCTGTTTCAGTTGGGAACACGATTCTAGAAGGCGCTCAGAAGGCGCGGACAAGGTTTTCCGGAAAGCGCAGCACAGGGCTTTGAGACAGGGATATCGATATGGCTTCGCGCAAGAAGGTAGCTTCGGAGCCGGGGATCGCGCTTGATCTTGACGGCATCCAGAGACTAATTCCCCATCGCTATCCAGTTCTGATGATCGACAGGGTTGTCGATTTAATACCGAACGAGTCGGTAACCGGAATTAAGTGCGTAACGATCGGCGAACCCTATTTCCAGGGCCATTTTCCGGTTAAGGCAGTCATGCCGGGTGTTTACATCATTGAGGCGATGGCGCAGAGCGCAGCTGTGATGATCATGTACAGTTTGGGGCTCGAGCATGATGGAAAGATCGTTTACTTCATGTCCATAAAGGACGCTAAGTTTCGCAAACCGGTCGTGCCCGGCGACGTTCTCTATCTTTATATCACCGAGGATTTTGGCCGCCGGAACGTATGGCGGTTCAAGGGCATGGCAAAAGTCGATGGGCAGATTGTTGCCGAAGCTGTCTTCTCGGCCATGCTGGCAGACGCGGAATGAGCAGTATTCACCCTTTGGCCGAGGTCGGTGCTGGAGCGGAAATCGGCGCTGGCGTTTCTGTCGGACCTTTCTGTGTAGTTGGTGAGAGCGTCCGTCTCGAAAACAACGTCATTCTGCATTCCCACGTCGTGGTCACCGGCAATACGATTGTTGGCGAGGGCACGGTAATTTTCCCTTTTGCCGTCCTCGGCCACGCGCCCCAGGATTTGAAATATGCAGGCGAGGAATCTTTCCTGGTCATCGGCAGGAACAACAAGGTGCGCGAGCATGCCACGCTCCACCTGGGTACCAGCGGCGGTGGAATGGAAACCCGCATTGGCGACAACAATTTGCTGATGGTCGGATGTCATGTCGCCCATGATTGCCAGATCGGTAATTCAATCATCCTGGCAAATAACGCGACTCTTGGTGGTCACGTCCGCATCGATGATTATGCGATCGTCGGAGGGCTGGCGACCGTACATCAGCATTGCCGTATCGGAACGCATGCCATGATCGGCGGTTTTTCAGGTGTGGAGAGAGACGTCATCCCGTATGGACTAGTACAGGGTGGCCGGGCCTGGTTGCATGGCACGAACATAGTAGGCCTGCGCCGACGCAAATTTACGCCGGAAGAGATCAAGGCAGTGCGAGGCGCCATAGACCTCTTAGTGTCGGGAAGCTCGATGTCCGAGGATCGGATTGAGGATATCAGGGAGCGTTTCGGTTCCGAGGGCGCAATGTCGGATCTACTTTCCTTCCTTAAGGGTGAGACGTCCCGCCAATATGTCGGGGCTCGCCTCTCCTGAACATGGCGAAAAAAATCGGCATCATTGCCGGTGGCGGAAACCTTCCGGGAAAACTGATCCAGGCCTGCCGCTCCTCGGCCTGCACCTTTCATGTCATTGCCCTGGAAGGACACGCCGATCCTGAGACGATCGACGGGGTTGACCATGACTGGGTCCGTCTTGGAGCTGCCGAGAATATCCTCCAAATCGCCCAGAACCGGAAAATCACGGATATCGTCCTTGCCGGGAATATCCGGCGACCTTCCCTGGCAGAACTACGACCCGACGGTTTGGCTGTCCGGCTCCTCGCCCGGGCTGCACTTCGTGGGGATGACGGTATTCTGAAGATAATCATCAAGAATCTCGAACGCCGGGGATTCGGCATGCTCGGGCCGGAGGACATACTCATTGATCTGCTGCCGCCGGCCGGAGTCATGGGGAGACATGCACCGGATCAAAGCGCACAGGACGATATCGAGAGAGGAAAACAGGTGCTCGACGAGGTGGCTTCGGCCGATATCGGACAGGCGGTCGTCGTTCAGTCAGGCATCGTTCTCGGTATCGAGGCCGCCGAGGGGACAGACGCATTGATGGAGCGGTGCGGAGCGTTGAGCCGGGACGGCCCCGGCGGGGTTTTGATCAAACTACCGAAGCGCGGGCAGGAGCGAAAAGCCGATTTACCGACGATTGGCCCTGCAACGGTCCGTAACGCACACCGTGCGAGGCTACGAGGTATCGCCGTTGCTGCCGAGGCAACCCTGGTCGTGGATAAAAGCGAGGTTACGAAGATTGCCAACAACCTCGGTCTCTTCGTTGTTGCCTTGCCGGTCGGGGAATGACCGAAACCCTGTCGATCTATCTGGTTTGCGGCGAACCGTCGGGTGATTTTCTGGGCGATAGGTTGATGCGGAAACTAATCGCGGAAACGGGGAGCCAGGTGCGTTTTCGCGGAGTCGGAGGCCCGGCGATGCGCGCGCAGGGGCTCGAGAGCCTGTTTGCGATGGAAGAGCTGGCAGTAATGGGGCTGGTGGAGGTTTTGCCGCATGCGCGGCGAATCCTGCACCGGATGGGGCAGGTGGCGCGCGATGTGCGCGACACACGCCCGGACGTTGTCATCACCATCGATGCTCCTTCTTTTTCGATCGGTGTTGCGAGAAGGCTTCGGGATTTCGAGGTGCCAAAGATCCACTATGTATCCCCGACGGTATGGGCCTGGCGACCCTGGCGGACAGGCAAGTTCGCGCGGCTATTCGATTGCCTAATGACGCTACTCCCCTTCGAGCCAGCGTTTTTCGCAGATACTGACCTCGATTGCCGGTTTGTGGGTCATCCGATTGTCGAGAGCGATGCCGTGGGTGGATCCGGGAAGAGTTTTCGCCGCAGCCGGGGTATTGGCGACGAGGAAACGGTTCTGTGCATCCTTCCGGGTAGCCGGCGGGGAGAAATTACCCGGCTTGCGGAAGTTTTTGGTGAAGCGCTGGATATCCTGGAGCGCCAAGTAGGGGCCTTCCGGGTTGTCGTTCCCACCGTGCCGGGAATGGCGACGTTGGTCCGCAACAGCGTCCAGGCCTGGCCCGGCACACCTTTGGTCATCAAGGACACACAGGAAAAATACGACGCAATGGCGGCCGGCAATGCGGCCATTGTCGCTTCCGGAACGGCAACCCTTGAACTGGCCCTGGCCGGTACACCGATGGTCGTCGCCTATCGTGTCGCGCCGGTAACAGCGTTTCTGCTTCGGCGGATGATCAGAACACCATACGCGGCATTGGCCAATATCTTGCTGGACATCGAGATCATTCCCGAACTGCTGCAGAAAGACTGCACACCGGAGGCTTTGGCCAAGCATCTGCTGCCACTTCTGGGGCCGGCCGGCGGGGCACAGTTGCAGGCGCTCGCGCCGGCTCTTCGTCAGATCGGCTTCGGCGATACAAAGCCGCCGAGCGGACGTGCCGCCGAGGTGGTCATGGGCTATGCGAAAAGGCGCAGCACTACGCCGAACCAATAGATCCGGCTAAACCCGGTTGCCAAAACCCAGCGCAGACGAGTGGCAGAACCCGCCCACAGCCGAGATGGCAGGAAAAAGCCGTGTGGATTTGGAATGAAGTTACGGCTGCGGGTCGAGGCTTGGGAGGCGGGCTTGCGGGTGACGCTTATTTGCGGTCTTTCAGCATCACATAAGGCCGCATGTTCGGGCCGGTGTAGAGTTGCCGAGGCCGGCCGATTTTCTGGTCGGGATCCTCGATCATCTCCTGCCATTGCGCGATCCACCCGACCGTTCGAGCTATGGCGAAAAGGACGGTAAACATCGAGACCGGAAAGCCCATCGCCTTGAGGATAATGCCCGAATAGAAATCAACATTCGGGTAAAGCTTGCGCTCGACAAAGTACTCGTCTTCAAGGGCGATGCGCTCGAGTTCAAGAGCGATTTCCAGGAGTGGCTCGCGCTCTATGCCAAGAGCCTGGAGAACGTCGTGGGCACTGGCCTGCAGGACCTTGGCCCGAGGGTCATAGTTCTTGTAGACGCGATGCCCAAAGCCCATCAGGCGAAACGCATCGTCTGGATCCTTGGCTTTCTTGATAAATTCTGGAATACGGTCGACGGACTGGATTTGGTCAAGCGTGCTGAGAACTGCCTCGTTTGCGCCGCCATGCGAAGGCCCCCACAGGGAGGCTATTCCGGCAGCGATACAGGCGAACGGGTTCGCGCCGGAGGATCCGGCCATGCGGACGGTGGACGTCGATGCGTTCTGCTCGTGATCAGCATGGAGAATGAAGATTTTGTCCATGGCGTCGGCCACGACTGGCGCGACTTTGTGCTCCTCGCATGGTACAGCGAACAGCATGTGAAGGAAGTTCTCTGCGTATTTGAGATCGTTGCGTGGATATATAAAGGGCTGCCCGATTGAGTACTTGTAGGACATTGCGGCGATCGTCGGCATTTTGGCGATGAGCCGGTGGGAAGCGATCATGCGCTGGGTCGGATCGTTGATATCGGTGGAATCGTGATAAAAGGCGGATAGGGCGCCGACTACACCGACCAGAACGGCCATGGGATGCGCATCGCGGCGGAAGCCTCGATAGAGATACTGCAGTTGCTCCTGGACCATCGTATGATAGGTGATGGTCGTCTCGAATTTTTCCTTTTCTGCGGGGTTCGGCAGCTCGCCGTTCAACAGCAGGTAGCAAACCTCCATGAAATCGCTGTTTTCGGCCAGATCTTCGATCCGGTAGCCGCGATGCATGAGGACGCCTTCCTCGCCGTCGATATAGGTGATTTTTGATTCACAGGATCCGGTTGAGGTGTACCCCGGATCGTAGGTGAAGATCCCCTGTTCATTGTAAAGGCGACGGACATCAACGACCTGGGGACCGACTGACCCCTTACGCATCGGGAGGTCAACACTCTCACCGGTGGTATGGTCGGTAAGCGTCGCATAAGCGTTGGTCTGTTCGGGTTTCTTGGCTGCTGACTTCTGGGGCATACTTGAACTTCTTCTTTCACCTGTAGTAGCGGGATTCAGGACGATTCAGGCGGTGCCGACATCCTTTACCGCTGGTTCTGTACCTAGCTTATATATAGGCCGGAAAGGGTCATCGGCAAACCGGCAGACGCTGTGCGGGAGCGTCCGGAAGCATGGTTTGCGGCCTGAAAGACGACTTAAAAAACAGGTTTTCAGGCAAATATCTCAACAGCCTGTGGCGGCGCGGGAAGCTGTAGCGGCTCGGGCTATGCGGGCAAGGCATTCCTCGCGCCCGAGTGCTGACATGACTTCAAAAATACCCGGTGAGACCGAGGATCCTGTCAGCGCGGCCCGCAAGGGACCGGCGAGCTTGCCGAGCTTGAGATCCCTCTCTTGCGTGAGATCCCGCATGAGTGCTTCGAGCCCGGCGGTTGTCCAATCTTCGGATGCGCCAAGCCTGTCGCCGGCGACGGAAAGAATTTCGGTGCTCTCTTCACCGAGAGCCTTGGCGGCCTTGGCGTCTGCAAGAGGGAATTTCGGCGCTTGGACGAGAAACAGGGCGCTGTTGCACAGATCCCTCAGGGTTTTGGCTCGCACGGTCAGCTCCGGAAGGGAGGCGCGCAATCTTTCTCTCAGGGTCTCGTTCAGCGCAATGCCGGTCTTTTCAGTAATGCGATTTTCCAGGAGAGGAAGCAGCGCATCCTCGGGCATGGCCTGGAGATAATGGGAATTAAGGTTGGCTAGCTTGTCCCAGTCGAAATGGGCCGGTGAGCGACCAACACCATTGAGATCGAACCACGCGACCGCCTGTGCGGTATCAATGATTTCGTCATCCCCGTGGCTCCAGCCCAGGCGCAGCAGGTAGTTTTTGAGGGCGTCCGGGAGGTATCCGCTCCCCTGGTACTCCTGCACGGACAGGGCGCCGTGCCTCTTGCTCATCCTTTTCCCGTCAGGGCCATGGATTAGGGGCAGATGGGCGCATTCCGGGACGGGCCAGCCGGCGGCCAGAAACAGGTGATGCTGTCGGAAAGCGTTGTTCAAATGGTCGTCGCCTCGAATGACGTGCGTGACTTTGGAATCATGATCGTCGACAACGACAGACAGCATGTAGGTGGGTGTCATATCGGCGCGGAGGATGATGAAGTCGTCGAGTTGCCGATTGTTGATCCTGACCTCTCCCTGGACATGATCGTAGATCACGGTTTCTCCGTCCCGTGGCATCTTGATGCGGACTGTCGGTTGAATACCGGCTGGTGCCTCTGAGGGGGCCCTGTCGCGCCATCGGCCGTCATAGGCGATGGGGCGCTTCTTTTTTTTTGCCTGCTCGCGCATCGTTGCGAGTTCCTCGGGCGTGCAGTAGCAATAATAGGCCTTGCCTTCTTCAATGAGGCTTTGGGCGACGGCGACGTGACGATCGAGGCTCTGGGTCTGGCGAGTGACTGCGCCGTCCCAGTCGAGGCCAAGCCAGGTTAGGCCATCGATGATTGCTGCAACCGCCGCCTCGGTGGAGCGCTCCCGGTCGGTGTCCTCGATCCTGAGCAGGAACCGGCCGCCGTGATGCCGGGAGAACAGCCAGTTGAACAGCGCCGTGCGGGCACCGCCGATATGGAGAAAACCGGTCGGGGAGGGAGCGAAACGGGTGACGACCGTCATCAAGGCAGCCCTTCATGCAGCCATTGCTGACCCGGATGGCCAGGAGGCCGCACCGGTTCTGCAAGATCGAGTGTTCTATCAGTACTGCCGGAGGAGGCCAACGAGCTTGCCTTGAATCGCAATTCGAGCCGGGCCGTAGATCTGTATTCCGTAATTCTTGTTTGCGGGTTCGAGCGCGACCGAGCTCTTGTTCTTCCTGTAGCGCTTCAGCGTCGCTTCCTCGTCGTCGATCAGGGCGACCACGATGGCACCGTTCTCGGCAGTGTTGCAACGATTCAAGATCACCGTATCGCCGTCCATGATGCCAGCCTCGATCATCGAATCGCCCTCGATTTTTAGGGCATAGTGCTCACCGCCGCCGAGCATCGTGGCCGGCACCTCGATGGAGTCGCTCTCGTTCTGCAGGGCCTCGATAGGCGTTCCTGCGGCGATCTGGCCACGCAGCGGCAGTTGTATCGATTCCACGATTTCGTGCAGGACGTTGGCAGCTTCGGCTGGGGCAGCGCCTTGTGACGGAGGCAGCGCCTTGGACGAGATATCGGGGAGTTGCACGATCCGAATGGCGCGCGCCCGGTATTTTAAGCGCTCGAGAAAGCCTCTTTCCTCGAGAGACTGGATCAGTCGGAAGATGCCCGATTTTGATTTCAGATTCATGGCATCCCGCATCTCTTCGTAGGAGGGCGAGACGCCCCGGTGTTCGCGATTGTATTTGTCTATGTAGCGAAGGAGGTCATTTTGTTTGTGCGTTAGCATCGTTGTCACCTGTTATTTCTTTGTTCCTGCGCCGGCCCCGTTTCGGCTCGCTCCGATGCTTTTGTTACAGGCGGGTCGACCCAGGGTACAAATTGGCAGGGTGCCGGTAAATATGGCGCCTGTTTGTTCTATGCGCGTTCCCAATACGTGTCAAGTCAGCCCGTTGAGGCCCGGATTCATGCGCCCCGGGTCAGATATTGGCAGCCAGACACCTTGGATTCAGGCACTGGCCATTCCGGCAGGCAGGAGTAGCACCTCGACGATTTCACCGGCTTCCGCTGCCGGGGCATGAGGGGGGCGGATCACGAAGCAGTCGGAGCGCGCGAGCAAGGCCATCATGGCGCTGTCCTGGCGCTCGAAGGGCTCGACCACCATCTCGCCGTTTTCGTTGCGCGAGAGCACAGAGCGCAGATAGTCTTCCCGCTGGTCGTTGGCAGGTGCGGGAACGGCGAGCCGGGCCTTGATCGTCGTGTTCACCGCCTGTGCGCGACGTTGCATGGCCGCAAGAGCGGGTTGCAGGAACACCAGTGCGCAGACAACCGTCGAAACGGGATTTCCCGGCAGCCCGAGGACCAGGGTACCCTCGTTCTCGCCAACCATCAGCGGTTTGCCAGGGCGCATGGCGATGCGCCAGAAATCGAGCCTCATGCCGTGCTCACCGAGAACGTCGCGCACGAGATCGTGATCGCCAGTCGAGACACCGCCGGTTGTCACGAAGATATCGCTTCCGGCTGCACCGGCAGCCATTTCAGCCAGCGCTCCCTTGTCGTCCGGGGCAATTCCGAGCTGTAGGGGTCTTGCACCGAACACTGCTGCGAGGGCGCCGAGAGCGAGAGCGTTGGAACTGACGATCTGATTTGGGCCGATCGGATCACCGGGCATGACGACCTCGTCGCCGGTCGACAGGATCGCCACCTGCGGCTGACGGGTCACCATCAGCCACGGCACGTTCATCGCCGCTGCGAGACCGATGTCACGGGCTGAGAGCACCCTGCCGGCAGACAGCACGGTATCGCCCTCTGAAAAATCGAGCCCCGCGGGACGGATAAAGGTTCCGGGCGCCGCCCCGGTCTGAACCACAACCGCGTTACCCTCGAGTTCAGTGTTTTCCTGGATGACGATGGCGTCGGCATTGTCGGGAACCGGCGCTCCGGTGAAGATCCGAACCGTCTCTCCGGCCTGCAGCGGGGTGTCGTAAGCGCTGCCGGCGGGAGCATAGCCGACCACCTTCAGCGTTACCGGCGTGGTCGTGACATCGGCCGCGCGCACCGCGTATCCGTCCATCGCCGAAACCGCCGCTGGTGGTTGCGTGCGTCGGGCAACGACGTCCCGTGCAAGCACGCGCCCAAGCCCGTCAGACAAGGGAATCTGTTCGGCGGGAAGCGGCCGTACATGGGCGAGAATGCGTTCGCGCGCCTCGGCGACAGAAATCATTGCCCTTCGGCAGTCCAACGGCCCGAAGCGCCGCCGGTCTTGCGGATCAGGTGGATGTCAGCAATCGTCATGCCCCGATCGATCGCCTTGCACATATCGTAGACACAGAGAGCGCTGGCCGCGACTGCGGTCAGGGCCTCCATCTCAACGCCTGTCTGCCCGACGGTTCTGCAGATTGCGGATATCTCGACGGCGTTTTCCTCCGCGTTGACGACAAGCTCGACCTTCGCCGAGGCGAGAGGAAGGGGATGGCACAGGGGAATGAGGTCGGGCGTCTTCTTGGCCGCCATGATGCCGGCAAGGCGGGCGGTCGGAAGGACGTCGCCCTTCTTGATCGTGTTGGCGCGTATGGCCTCAATCGTCTCAGGCGACATTAGGATGCGGCCAGCGGCCGCGGCTTCGCGCACGGTTGAGTCCTTGCCCGACACGTCGACCATTCTTGCCTGTCCCTGCGCATCGGTGTGACTGAGGTCGCCCACGGGTTTCTCCTTGTCAGTATCTGGGTCAGTATCTGGGTCAGTATCTAGGTCGGTATCTGGGTCAGTATCTGGGTCGGTATCTGGGTCAATGCTTGGATCAGCGTCTGGTCGTGCCACCGGCATCAGGCCGAAATATTGGTTGTCTCTCCGAGCAGGGCGCGGGTGGCCGCAGCGACATCCGGCTGACGCATCAAGGATTCACCGACCAGAACGCACCGCGCACCGGCCGCAGCCATGCGCTGGAGGTCGTCGGGTGTGTGCAGGCCGCTCTCGGCCACGGCAATCCTGTCCGGGGGAACGCGAGGCGCAAGGAATTCTGCTGTTGCGATATCGACGGACAGGGTTTTCAGGTTCCTGTTGTTGACACCGATGAGCCGGGCCTCGTCAATTTCAACGGCCCGGGCGAGTTCGGCCTCGTCGTGAATTTCGGCCAGAACGTCCATGCCGAGCCGGGATGCTAGGCGGGCCAGTTCCCGGGCCGCTGCATCTTCGAGGGCAGCCATGATCAGGAGGATGCAATCGGCACCGATCGCCCGGGCCTCGTAGACCTGGTAGGTATCGAGCGTGAAATCCTTGCGCAAGACCGGAATCGACACGGCGGCGCGCGCCGCCTCCAAATAGGTGTCGCTGCCCTGGAAATAGGGCGTATCGGTGAGCACCGAGAGACATGACGCGCCGGCGCTTTCATAGGCACGGGCCAAATCAACGGGTACAAAATCCTCGCGAATCAGCCCCTTACTGGGCGAAGCCTTCTTGATTTCGGCGATCAGCCCGGTCCGGCCGGCATCGAGGGCGGTTTGCAGGCTTTTTGCAAACGGCTGGGGCGGCGGCGCGGCGGCGGCCCGACGCTCGATTTGGGCCTGGCCACATGCAGCCTTTCTGACCTCGATCTCGCCCCGCTTGTCGGCACAGATTTTCGCCAGGACATCCCCGCTGGTACTGCTGCCGTGTGCGGTGTTGCGGTCACCGGTCACGGAGTGCCTTCGTTCTGCTGGGTGATCTTGGAAAGTTTGGCTAGAGTCCCCGCAGCAGCACCGCTGTCAATGGCTTCGGTTGCCCGTGCAACGCCGGACGGGAGATCTTCGACGATGTCGGCAATGAGCAGCGCCGCCGCGGCGTTATAGAGAACGATATCGCGGAAGGCGCCGGGATTGCCATCGAACACGGCCCGGATGGCGGCCGCGTTTTCGTCGGGGGAACCGCCGAGGAGATCGTCGATCCGGGCGGTCGGTATGCCGGCATCAGCGGGCGTGATCTCCATGGTTGAGATTGTTCCGCCCCTGAGCTCGGCGACATGCGAGGGCCCCGTCGTCGACAGTTCATCCATGCCGTCGCCGTGGATGACCCAGGCGCGCTCGACCCCGAGATTGTTCAGAACGCTGGCCATCGGTTCGACCCACTTCCGATCGAAGGTTCCAACAAGCAGGCGCCGCACCGAGGCGGGGTTCGCCAGCGGGCCGAGGATGTTGAAAATGGTACGGATGCCGAGTTCAGCCCGTGCTGGCCCGACATGGCGCATCGAAGCGTGATAGGACGGGGCCATCAGAAAACCGATGCCGGCTTCACGGATTGCGCGCTCGACGGTCTCAACCCCGGCATCGAGATTGACGCCGAGAGCGGAGAGAACGTCGGCGGCTCCTGACTTCGAGGACGCGGCACGGTTGCCGTGCTTGGCGATAGGGACGCCGCAGCCGGCAACCACAAAGGCGGTCGCCGTCGAGATGTTTTGCGTTCCGAAACGATCCCCACCGGTACCGACGACATCGAGGGCGTTTTCCGGAGCGCGTACCGGTATCATCTTGGCGCGCATGATTCGGGCGGCGCCGGTGATTTCGGCGACGGTCTCTCCTCGCAGGCTGAGTCCCATTAGGAAAGCCCCGATCTGCGACAGAGTGGCATCCCCCGACATGATGATGTCGAACGCCGCTGCCGCCTGTTCCTCACTCAGGGTTTCTCCGGTTGAGATCAGGGAGATCGAATGTCTCAAATCCTGCGGCTCGTCGTTTGTCATGCCGCTTTCTTGTTCTGGCCCGGTCGTGCGGCCGCGATAAAATTTTTCAACAGCGTATGCCCGTGCTCGGTCGCAATGCTTTCCGGGTGGAACTGGACACCGAACAGAGGCAGTTCGCGGTGCTGGATGCCCATGATCAATCCATCCTCGGTCTCGGCCGTTATGTGCAGAGAGGAGGGCAGGGATTCCCGCTCGACGATCAGGGAGTGATAGCGCGCCGCCGAGAAACCCGGCGGGATATTGCCAAGAACGCCCGAACCGTCATGATTCACGGGGCTGAGCTTACCGTGCATCGGGACTGGGGCGCGCACGATCTTGCCGCCAAGCGTCTGTGCGATGACCTGGTGGCCGAGGCAGACGCCAAGGATGGGAAGGCGCCCGGTCGCGGCAGTAACGATATCGAGGCTGTTTCCGGCTTTGTCGGGTGTGCAGGGTCCGGGAGAGACGATGATTCCTTCCGGTGCCAGGGCGAGGCTTTCCTCGGGCGTAATCGCGTCATTACGGTAGACAACGGCTTCGGCACCGACCTCTCCCAGAAAGTGGAAGAGGTTGTAGGTGAAGCTGTCATAGTTGTCGATCAAGAGGAACATTGCCGCTCTCGCCTGGTTTCAAAACGCATCTGAATCCGGCGTTTCTATACCAGACCCCCTTTGTTGCATAAAGCGACGGCACGCTTTGTAGGGTTTGCCGGACGGTCGTGTTGCCCCCAGTGCCCGTGTTGCATAGAGCGGCGAGTTTCGGCAAATAACGGGTTCGATACTAAGGAACAGCTTCGATAATATGGAAGTTTTGATAGATGACAGGACGGCGGCGATGAACTGGGATCGGCAAATCGACGAGATACACAGCAAGCGAAAGCTGGCGCGGGAACTCGGTGGCGCCGAGAACGTCGCTCGCCAGCACGCCAAGGACCGCCTGACGGTGCGGGAAAGAATTGATCTTCTTGTCGATGCGGGCAGTTTCCGTGAACAAGGCATGGGCGCCGGCGTGTCCGAGCGCGACGAGAAGGGAAAACTGAAAGCATTCTCGCCGGCGAATTTCGTACTCGGATTTGCCGGTATCAACGGCCGATCTTGTGTCATTGGCGGCGAGGATTTCACCCTGCAGGGCGGTTCGCCCAACGCTGCCGGGCTGCGCAAGAGCATCTATGCGGAAACCCTGGCGTTGAAGTTCCGCCTGCCACTGATCCGCGTGCATGAGGGCGGTGGCGGCAGTGTCACAGGCGCGGGCGGGAAGGGCGGAACCTCGGCGCCAGTCGGAACCCCGGTCTATGAACCGCACCGTTTCCGTTCGGTAGCACGCACCCTCGGCGCCGTCCCTGTCGTCGCAGCGGCGCTTGGCCCGGTCGCCGGATTGCCAGCTTCAAGACTGGTGGCGTCCCATTTTTCGGTCATGACCGAGAAAACCGGGGTCGTCTTGGTTGCGGGGCCGGCGGTGGTTCAGCGCGCCCTCGGGGAGTCCTTGACAAAGGAGGAGCTCGGCGGTGCCGCCGTACACACCCGCAACGGAGTCGTGGACAATGCGGTAAGCGACGAAGAGGATGCGATGGCGCAGATCCGGCGATTTCTTGGCTATATGCCGCAGAACGCATGGGAACTGAGCCCTGTTGTAGATTGCGCGGATCCGATCAATCGCTGCGAGGACGCACTGGCCGGCATCGTGCCGTCGGATCGGCGGAAACCTTACGATATGCGCAAGCTGATCGACCTCGTCGTGGACGAGAGCAGTTTTTTCGAAACCGGGCGCCGCTTCGGTCCCGGACAGATTGTCGGCTATGCCCGCCTTGGCGGTCACGCCGTGGGTGTTCTCGGAAATGATTCCCGTTATTACGCCGGTTCGATGACCGCTGACGGCTCCCGCAAGGTCAGGCGCCTCGTCGAGATTTGCGAAACCTTCAACCTACCGGTGGTTTCCTTTGTCGATGAGCCGGGCTTTATGATTGGCAGCGAGGCGGAGCGCTTGGGCACGATTCGCGCCGGAACTGCAGCCGTTCTCGCAGTCGCCGATTGCGACATACCCTGGGCCTCGGTGGTGGTGAAGAAATCCTACGGCGTGGCGGCCGCCGCCCATTATGGCAACAATGCCTACGTTCTGGCCTGGCCCTCGGCGGAGATGGGCGCTTTGCCGGTAGAAGGAGGCGTTGCGGTGGCCTTTGGCCGCCAGATCGCGGCGGCAGAAGATCCTGATGCCATGCGCCGGGAGCTGGAGGATGACATGGCGGCGCGGCAATCGCCTTTCCCGCGCACGGAGTCCTTTGCGATGCACGAAATGATCGATCCACGGGAAACGCGGCCGCTACTCTGCGAATGGGCAGCGCGGACCCGGCCGGTTCTGGAATCGCTGCGCGGCGCGAGCCGCTTTCCGATGCGTAGCTGACATACGACCGATTGGCCCGAGCGTGTAAGCCAGGCGATGACGGAAACCGTCGACTGCGTTGTGATCGGGGCCGGGGTGATTGGCCTTGCCGTGGCCCGGGCTTTCACCCAAGCGGGACACGAGGTCATCGTGCTCGAGGGGGCGGAGGCCATCGGGACCGAAACCAGTTCCCGCAACAGCGAGGTCATCCACGCTGGAATCTACTATCCCAAAGACAGCCTCAAGGCGCGTTTCTGCGTCGCTGGCAAAAAGGCCCTTTATGCCTATTGCGAAGAGCGCGGCGTTCCCCATCGGCGCTGTACGAAGATGATCGTGGCGGCCGAGGACGCCCAAACGAAGGCCTTGCACGGGATCCGGACCCGGGCCGAGGCAAACGGAGTCGATGACCTGGTCTGGCTTGAGGGCACAGAGGCGCGAAAATTGGAACCGGAACTGCGTTGTGCGGCGGCATTGCTATCTCCCTCGACCGGAATCATCGACAGCCATGGGCTGATGCTGGCCTATCAGGGCGACGCAGAGGATCGCGGCGCGATGATCGCCTTTCATAGTCCGGTCGAGGGTGGCTGGATCGAGAACGACGGTATCGTGATTGATGTTGGTGGCGCTGAGCCGATGCAGCTGAAGGCCCGGATTCTCGTCAACAGCGGCGGTCTCCATGCGCCTCGGATTGCGGCTTCGCTGGAGGGGTTTCCGACGGCCCATCTTCCCAAGGCCTTTTATGCCAAAGGAAACTATTACTCCCTGACGGGGCGCGCGCCTTTCACCCGGCTGATCTATCCGGTGCCGGAGCCAGGCGGGCTCGGCGTGCACATCACCCTCGATCTTGCCGGCCAAGCCCGTTTTGGACCCGATGTTGAGTGGCTGGATAGCATCGACTACACGGTCAAACTGTCCCGCGCTGACGGTTTCTATGAGGCTGTTCGAAGCTACTGGCCGAGTCTCGGCGACGGCATGCTCACGCCCGGCTATGCGGGTATCCGCCCGAAGGTGGTGGGACCCGGGGAGCCGGACGGGGATTTCATCGTCCAAGGCCCGGCAGAACACGGCGTTGCTGGCCTGGTCAATCTTTTCGGCATTGAATCGCCGGGGCTGACGGCCTCGATGCCGCTGGCCGAAGCCGCACTCAGGGCGGCGAAGGCCTGATGCTGGCGTCGGCCGACAGGATACCAATCGTCCGGGGGTCGACGATATCGGCGGAGCGGTGTTGGTATACCTTGAAGCCGCGTTTCTCGTAATTGATGAGCGCAGCGGGATGATCGAGGCTGCAGGTGTGCAGGGAGAGCCGTTTCGTCGCTGACCGAGACCAGGCCATATCGATGGCCGACTCCAGAAGGTAGCGCCCAAGGCGATGGCCGATAGCGTTCGGCAGCAGCCCGAAATAGGCCAGTTTCACGTTCACCGGATCGATAAAATCCAGTTCGGCGAATCCGGCGGGCTCGCCGTTGCGATAAAGCACGTAGATTTCGATGGCGGGGTTCTCGATGATCTCGCGCAGGGGCCCGTCCTCCATGATGCGACGTTCGTACCAGAGAAAATCCTCGCCGACGGTGTTGTAGAGATAGCGGTAGAAGGCAACGCTCGGGTTGCGGAGATGGACTAACAGGAGATCGGATTCAGGCGCTCCGGCGGCGGGTTGCTCCGGTGCGGCCAGCATCTCGAGATAGGTGTAGTCGACGCGAATCGTGCGCCTGCGCGACGGCCGGTTTTTCCGATTGTTGGCGCCGCCAAACAGCAACTCAGCTCTCCGCTGGAAGATCTTCCCGGCTGCCCCACTCGGTCCAGGAGCCGTCATAGACGGCCGCATTCTCGTGTCCGCAGAGATGCAGCCCGAGCGCCAGGATGCAGGCGGTGATGCCGCTGCCGCAGGAGGTCACTATCGGTTTTGTGAGATCGACGCCCCCGGCATCGAAGGCGGCCTTGATCTCTGCCGTATCGATCATGCGGCCATAGGCAAGGATCTCCGGGAAGGGAACATTGAGGGAGTGCGGGATGTGTCCGCCGCGCAGTCCGGGTCGAATCTCCGGCTCGCGCGCCATGAAACGTGCCTCAGCGCGGGCGTCCACCACCTGCTCGCTGCCGCTGTCGATATTCTCCTGCATCTGTTCCACGAGGCGCAGGAGGCCGGGTCGGAGCTGCGCCGAGAACTCGGCGCGTTTGCCTGTATCGCCGCCGGGTGCTTCCGGCCGCCCCTCCTCGAGCCATTTCGGAAGTCCGCCATTGAGTACAGCCACTCGGTCATGGCCGAAGGCCCGGAACATCCACCAGGCCCGGGGCGACGAATAAACCCCGTGACGGTCGTAGGCGATGATGGTTGAGTCATTGCTGATACCGAGAATGCCGACCTTGGCGGTAAAAATACCGACGTTGGGCATCATGTGGGGTAGGTTTGATTCGGGATCGGCGATATCGTTGATATCAAAGAAAACCGAACCGGGTATTGCGCTCTCTTTGAACAGAGTGCGCATGTCATCGGTTTGCCCGAGAAGCGGAATCGAGGCGTCGATTACGCGCAAATCCGGATCATCGAGATGGTCTGCCAACCAGTCCGTTTCCACTAGCGGACCGGGCAGGGGGCTGGACGCCATGGATATCTCCCTCAATTGCGCAGTTGCACCCGGTTGCGCCTAGGCGCGCCAGCTGCACTCAGGCGTCAAAGACGATGCTGACGCGCTTGTTCTGTTTTCCCTTGCTCTCGATCTTGGAGATTCGCAAGGGGTCGATTTCACCCGTATTGGCGACATGGGTACCACCGCAGGGCTGGATGTCGATCTCGCCGATCCGCAGCAGCCGCACCGTGCCGGTGCCGGACGGAGGCCTGATGCTCAGCGTCCGGATCAGCTCGGGGCGGGCCACAAGATCTTCCTCGGTGATCCATTCCGGAGTCACGGGGTGCGCCGCCGCGGCGATCCGGTTCAGTTTCCCGCCCAAGGCTTCCTTGTCGAAGATATAAGACGCTGGCGGCGTTTCACCGTCTGCCCCGCCTTCAGTCGGCGACTTGGCGCCGAAATCGATCCGGCTTTTCTCGCTGCCCACCTGTGCGCCGTTAATGTGAAGAGGAACGATCCCTGACAAAAGATGCAGGGCGCTGTGCATCTTCATGTGCCGATAGCGACGATCCCAGTCAATGGTGGCAGAAACCAGGCTGCCAGGCTGCGGTAGGGTCTGGCCCTCGGCGGCAACGTGGACGACGGTGTCGCCGTCCTTGACGGCCGTGACGATCTCGGCGCGGGTTCCGTTGCCGAGATCGAGATAGCCGCTGTCGCCGGGCTGCCCACCGCCGGTTGGGTAAAATACGGTTCGGTCGAGAAGGATACCGCCACGGTCGTTTACCGAGAGGACGGTGGCCTCACAATCTTTTACGTAGGCGTCCTCGACAAAGAGTTTTTCGGTGTGGAGGCTTTCGGAATCCAAGAGTCTTACCCTTCGAGCCATTCCGGTGTCGGCAATCCCTTTTCACGGAGAAAAACCGGATTGAAGAGCTTCGACTGATACCGCGTTCCGGAATCGCAGAGCACAGTGACGATGGTGTGTCCGGGGCCAAGATCCTTGGCCATGCGGATGGCGCCAGCGACATTGATGCCGCTCGACCCGCCAAGGCACAACCCTTCCTCTGCGAGCAATTGAAAGACAATGGGGAGCGCCTCACTGTCGGGAATCTGATAAGCGTCGTCGACTGGTGCGCCGTCAATATTGCCGGTAACGCGGCCAAGGCCGATGCCTTCGGTCACCGAACTTCCCTCTGAGGCCAGCTCTCCGGTTTTGAAGTAGCTGAACATCGCGGCCCCTTCCGGGTCGGCGGCAGCGATTGTGATAGCGCTGTTCTGTTCCTTGAGGAACATACCGGTGCCGGCCAGGGTGCCGCCGGTACCGATCGCGCAGGTGAACCCGTCAATCTTACCATTAGTTTGATCCCAGATTTCAGGGCCGGTCGAGCGAAAATGCCCCGTCCGGTTCGAGGTGTTGTCCCATTGATCGGCATAGAGCACGCCATTCTCCTCCTCGCCAGCGAGATCCTCGGCAAGACGCCGCGAGACGTGAACGTAGTTTCCGGGATCCTTGTAGGGCAGAGCGGGTACTTCCCGAAGTGTGGCGCCGCAGAGCCGGAGCATGTTCTTCTTTTCCTCGGATTGGGTCTCGGGGATGACGATGACGGTCCGATAGCCGCGGGCGTTGCCGACGAGGGCGAGGCCGATTCCGGTGTTGCCTGCCGTACCCTCGACGATCAGGCCGCCGGGGCGGAGGTCGCCGCGCTCCTCGGCATCAAGGATGATGTATTTCGCTGCGCGATCTTTGACCGATCCGCCGGGGTTGAGGAACTCGGCCTTGCCGAAAATCTCGCAGTCCGTTTCTTCCGAGGCGCGCCTCAGGCGGATGAGGGGGGTGTTCCCAACCGAATCGACGAAACCATCCCTGATTGTCATGCTTCTGAAGCCTCGCTCTGTTCGACAGCCTGTTCGGGGGCGGTACTATCCATCTTCACGAAGATAGTGTCGCCTTCGAGCTTCGTCTCGTAGGTCTGGATCGCGTCGGTTACCGGCGCGCACAGGGCCTCACCGGTCTTGATGTTGAAGCGCCCCTCGTGCAGGGGACATTCAACTTCCTCCCCTTCCTGGAACCCATCGGACAGGGAGGCGTAGGCATGCGTGCAGATGTCGCCCGTGGCGAAATAGGCCTCGTCGATTTGGAACAAGGCGATGTCCTCGCTGTCGATTATGACCCGGATGGGCTCGTCAGGCTTCAGCTCATCGGTTTTTGCGGCTTCTCGCCAATCGCCATCGCTCATATGTCTTTCTGCACCTTATCTTGTTGTTTGTGTGGTTTGCGGGAAATAGCCGAGAATAGCCATCTCGGATGATCTCTTCCAGACCTGCCGGTTATTGCAGGTGCGATTGCCGCTAATGGGGAGTGGGGACAATATGGGCCAATGCGGGCTGAATGCGGGCTGAATGCGGGCTGAATGCGGAATGGGGGGAATTGCGGTCGTGACGGAAATGCCGGATAGCGCTGTTCGCCGGGTGGCGATCGGCGGGCTTGGAACCATTGGCTTGGCCGTGGCCCAGGCGCTCGACGACGGCATCGAGGGTCTCGTCCTGACGGCTGTCTCGGCGCGGGACCACGAGAAGGCGATGCGTCGGATGGCGGGGTTCCAGAAACCGGCGTCGATCCTGGGCTTGGAGGCGCTCGCGGAGGCGGCCGATATCATCGTTGAATGCGCCCCGGTCGAGGTATTCCGGGATGTGGCCGAGCCGGCCATCGAACAGGGGCGGGTCCTGATACCTTTGTCTTGCGGCCAGTTGCTCGATCACATGGATTTGGTCGAGCGGGCGAAGGAAACGGGTGCGCGCATCGTGGTGCCGACAGGCGCTCTCCTCGGCCTGGATGCGGTGCGCGGTGCGGCCGAGAGCACGATTCACGAGGTGCGCATCACGACCCGCAAACCGCCCTCGGGATTGGCTGGTGCGCCCTGGCTGGAGGAGAACGGTATTTCTCTTGAAGGCCTGCAGGAGGCCCGGCTGCTGTTCGAGGGATCCGCGCGGGAAGCGATTGCGGCCTTCCCGGCTAACGTCAATGTTGCAGTGGCCCTGAGCCTGGCCGGCATCGGACCAGACCAAACGCGGATCGAGATCTGGGCCGACCCGGAAGTTACGCGCAACACCCACCTGATTACGGTGGAGGCCGACACGGTGCGGTTTTCGATGACGATCGAGAACGTGCCGTCAGAGGAAAACCCCCGGACCGGCCGGTTGACGGCGCCGAGCACCATCGCGGCGCTACGCGGGCTGGTTTCGACCCTGAAGGTCGGCAGCTGAGGGACCTAGCCAGGCCTGTCTTATCGCCTCCGCCTTGTCATCCCCGTCTTGTCGCCAGTGTTTTATTTACCCTTGAAGGCGGGCTTGCGCTTCTCGTTGAAGGCGCGGATGCCCTCCAGCCGATCCTCGGTCGAGATCATGCGGCTGTAGGCCTCGAGCTCGAACATGTAGCCGCTCCGGATATCGACGAGGTTGGCCATCCGGATCGATTTTTTGGCCTGGCGCACGGAAATCGGGGCGTTGCCGCAGATTTTTTCGGCCGCCGCAAGAGTATTATCGAGCAGCGCGTCATCCTCGCAGAGCTTGTTGACAATACCCCATTCATGCGCCTTCTCGGCGGAGAAGGGCTCGCCAGTGAGAATGATCTCCATTGCCCGCCGGCTACCTGTGGCACGAGGCAGGTTCTGGGTGCCCATGGCGCCCGGCATAATGCCAAGCGTAACCTCGGTCAGGGCAAAACGGGCACGGCGGGCGGCGTAGATAAAATCGCAGGCCAGGCTCATCTCGAAGCCGCCGGCATAACACGCGCCATTGATGGCGGCGATAATCGGGACCGGGACATCGCTCTGGGCGAGGAGCATCTGCTCGAAGAGGGCGTGCTGGCGCTGCCAGTCCACGTCGGTCATGTTGTTGCGCTCTTTCAGATCGGCACCGGCGCAGAAAATTCGTTCGCCTGTGCCGGTCAAGACAACACAGCGGATATCCTCCGGGTCAACATAGAGATCGCTCCACAGGGCTCGCAGTTCCTCGCCCATCCGGGTGTTCATCGCGTTGCCGACTTCGGGCCGATTGAGGGTTACCAGCAGAAGGTGATCCCCCCGCATCTCGCAGGACAGCATCTCGAAATCCCGGTTCATCCCTTTTCCTTTTTGAATATATCGTCGTTGGCCTCGCCGAGCGGCGGCGGCACGTTCCGGTAGAGCGGCCGTTCACCATCAAAGGCTAGAGGTAGTCCGATCAGGCGCATATCGGATCCGTCGGGGGCCTTCTGGACGATCCCAAGAGCCTCGGTCTGGGCGTCTTCCAGAACTTCCCCGATATGCTGGATCGGGGCATTCGGCACGCTGTAGCCATCCAGCACTTCCTGCCAGTGGGCGCGCGGCTTCTTGACCATGATGTCTTCGATCGCCTGGTTAAGCGTCTCGCGATTGGTGACGCGGGCGGGATTGTCGCGATAGCGCGGATCCTCCGGCCAATCCGGACATCCCAGGGCCTGCGACAGGCGGCCAAACAAGGAATCGCTCCCGGCGGCAACGACGAGATAGCCGTCGCTACACGGATAGGCCTGGTAGGGGACGATCGCGTTCACGCCGGAGCCGGCGGCCCAGGGTATCTCGCCCGAGGCATCGAAATGCGCCGCATGATAGGTCATCCAGCCAAGAGCCGTCTCGTAAAGGGAGGCGTCGACGATGCCGCCCTGGCCACTTTCCTCGCGGTTGCGCAGGGCGCTGAGGATGCCGATGGTCGTCCACATGCCGGTTCCCATGTCGACGATCGAGGTGCCGACACGAACCGGTGGCCGGTCTCCGCCCTCTCCGGTGACGCTCATCAATCCGCCGCAGGCCTGCATCAGGGGGTCGTAGCCGCGCCGCTCCCGGAGCGGTCCGGCGGCGCCGAAGGCCCGGATGTTGCAGTAGACGATGCGCGGGTTTTCGGCGAGGAGTTCCTCGGCCGATAGGCCGTATGTGGCAAGGAGATCGGGCCGGTAATTCTGCAGCACGACATCTGCGGTCTCGATGATCAGGCGCCGCAGGCGAAGGCGCTCATCGTCACTCTTGAGATCGACCGCGATCGATCGTTTGTCACGATTCAGGGCCTGGAAATAAGCCGCGGCGCCGTGCCAGAAGGGCGGACCCCATTTGCGCGCGTCGTCGCCTTCTCCGGGACGTTCCACCTTGATGACCTCGGCGCCGAGCTGGGCAAGGATCCAGGCACCATAGGGCGCAGCAACGCTGGTTCCGAGTTCAAAGACCCGGATACCGTCGAGAGATGGGCTGTGCGGCACGTCAGAAAACCGGGCGGAAAAATCGCTCCGTTGTGGAAAATCGAGCGGAGATGGATTTAGATGTGGCCTCTGTGAGGTCAATGGATGTGGCCCCGGTTCGATTAACGATGAGAATTACATGAAGCGGCGGGGAGAATGCGGGTGTATTGGCTGAACTGGCTGCTGGTGCCGTTGCTGGCCTGGCTGTCGCTTGCCGCACTTTTGTGGCTGTTCCAGCGAGGTCTGCTCTATCACCCGGATCAGGCGGCGCCGGATCCGGCCGAGTGGAGTCTCCCGGAGTTCAGCCCGACCAGGATTAACGCCGGTGATGACATCGCGCTCTTCGGTTGGTGGAGGCCGCCGCCAGTACCGGATGCGCCGGTCGTTCTCTACCTGCACGGCAATGCCGGGCATCTCGGCTGCCGCGCCACCAAGTTTCGCGCCTTTATCGATGCCGGTTTCGGTGTACTGGCGGTAAGCTGGCGCTACAACGCCGGTGCCGGCGGGGAAGCTTCCGAGGCAAATCTCTACGCGGATGGTCGCGCGGCGATGCGGTTTCTGGAACAACAGAGCGTCGATACACAACGGGTCGCCCTTTACGGAGAATCGCTCGGCACCGGGGTGGCGATTACGTTGGCCGGGGAAGACCGGGCGGGAGGATTGCTGCTTCTCGAATCACCATATTCCAGTATCGCCGATGTCGCTCGGACGCATTACTGGTACATCCCCACCGGAACGCTGCTTCATGACAAGTTCGAGATGATGGAAAAGATCCGCGCCGTAAAGATCCCGATCTTCGTCGTACATGGCGCGCGGGATACGATTATCCCGCCGCGGATCTCCAGGCGCCTGTTTGCGGCGGCGCCGGAGCCGAAGGTAATTCATACTTTGCCCGAGGCCGGACACATCGATCTTTATGAGCACGGCGCCGGCCCGCTTGTGGTCGCGTTCATCAAGGCTTCGATGCCAGGCGGAAAATCTTCGGAGGCAGGGAAAACGCCCGGCGTTGAAGCTTATTTGGGATCGGAATCAGTAGCGCTTGCTGCGGGGTCTTGAGCCGCCGCGCCGACAAGCGCTTTGAGTGCCTCCGGGGTATCGGCGTCGGTAAGGACACCGTGACTCTCCACCGCAACTTCATAGACCCAGTCCGGATTGGTGCCGAGAAGATGCCGGGCGCCGATGTCACCGGCTATGGCGAGTGCTTCGGGAAACAGACGCCGCGCGATCAGAACCGGATTTCCGCGTTTCCCACGATAGGTCGGCACACCGATCATGCGGCCGCCATCCGGATCGAAACCGGCGATCAGCCGGTCGATCTCTCCGGCGCCAACGAGAGGCATGTCGCCAAGGCAGATCACCGCACCCTCGACGCTCTCTGGCAGGGCATTAAGACCGCAGGCCAGCGATGTCGACATACCTGAGGCGTAATCCGGATTTTCGACAAAGGCGAGATGGCGTCCGGCAAGTGCGGTCCTGACCCTGTCTGCCTCGTGTCCGAGCACGACGACGACGGGATCGGCTTGTGTTGAGAGCGCAGTGTCGGCGGTGCGCACCACGATCGCTTCGCCATCAAACTCGTGCAGAAGTTTGTTCGATCCTCCCATCCGCCGCGACTGGCCGGCGGCGAGCACGACAGCGGCGATTTGCCGATGGGTTTTTGCTGCAGTCGGCATTCGGCTCGCCTGTCTGCGCGGCGTCGGACGGCCAGGTATATCCTTGAGCAAACCACCGATCGCCATGGCGGGAAAATCCTCGTCTGCGGGCGGGATCCCGGCCATCAGGCGCTGCAGAACCCAGTCAAAGCCGTGTTCACGCGGCGACCGTGCGGATCCGGGAACACCGAGAATGTGCATTTCTCCGAGCTTGGCGAGAAGCGTCAGATTGCCGGGGTCGACCGGAAGGCCGAGCCTGGTGATGCTGCCTCCGGCAGCGCTTACCGCCTCGGGCACGATATCGCGCCGGTCGGTGATGGCTGAAGCACCGAGAACGAGTGCGATATCGCAGCCTTCGGCCCGGGCTTTCTCAAGTTCTTTGGCGATTGCCCCGGCGTCATGCGTACATTTCTGACCTTCGGCCGGGCCAACACCAAGCGCCCGTAGACGAGCGTTTGTCACTGTCCGTCCTTTTTCCAGAAGCGCAGCCTGAGTGTGGGGCAGGGTCGTCTGGATCAGTGTGATGCGCGAGGCGATGAAAGGCGCGACCGTGATGATATCGCCGCCTGGTGATGTACCGGTCGATGATGTCTCGGCCGATGATGTCTCGGTCGATGATGTCTCGGTCGATGATGTCTCGGCCGATGATGTCTCGGTCGATGATGTCTCGGTCGATGATGTCTCGGCCGATGATGTCTCGGTCGATGATGTCTCGGCCGATGCTATGGAGCGGGCGAGTGTTTCGCACTGTGCCACCGTCGTTTCGGCGACTCCGAAGGGAATGATCTTCACCGTTGCGATGATTTGTCCGGGGCTGACTGCTCGGAAGGGCGGGAAGGTGGATGCCGTAACAGCTTCATCGACCGCATTCAGCGCGATCAGTCGGGTTGTGTCGACGAGCAGAAGGCCGTGGGTTTCGGCGAACAGATTGACCCGCCCGGTTCCAGGTGTGCCTGGGGTGATACCGGAATTGCCTGCGAGAGCGGTGGCGATCCGCTGTGCAGCTTCTTGTTCGTCGAGATCCCCATCTTCGAGGCGGGCTACGCGTACGATGGCAACGCCTGCCTTGGAAAGCTTCCCAGCATCGTCGGCGGTGAGCGTCCGGCCTTTTCTGAGGGCGCCACCATCAACTCGATGGCTATGGGCAAGGATCGCGCCGACAGCTTCCGATACGGGCATATCGCCAAATTTCATTGTGAATTTGACTGCTGGCGCGCATGCAGCGCGTGGGTGACCTCGGCCATGATGGCAATCGCGATTTCGGCCGGAGAAATCGCGCCGATATCGAGGCCAACAGGGGCGTGAATGCGCGCAAAAGCATCATCCCCAAGGCCATTTTCCCGCAGTCTCTCGAGACGCCGTGCATGTGTACGCTTGCTGCCGAGAGCGCCGATATAGAACGCCTCGGATGTCAGGGCTGCGGTGAGTGCGGGATCATCGAGTTTGGGATCGTGGGTCAGCGTTACGACCGCCGTTCCCCGGTCGGGCGCGAGGGCCTCGAGCGCCTCGTCAGGCCAGCTCTCACGTAGGGTTGTATCGGGGAATCGTTCGCTGGTCGCGAACGCACCCCGGGGATCGACGATGATCACCTCATAGCCGGCAATCTGCGCCATCGGAACAAGGCTCTGGGCGATGTGAACGGCGCCAACCACGATCATCCGACGCGGCGGTGCAAAAGGCTGGAGAAAACAGGATTGCCCCTGGAATTCGCGGATTTCCCCCTTGTCGCGCAGGAGTACTTCGGCGGCGGCCTCCAGCATGGCGGTATCGGGATTGCCGGCGGGACTGGAATCGGCATCGGTGTTGGAATCGCCGCCGGAATCAGTACCGGGAATCCGGGTCGGCACGCCGTCGATGATCAGGCTCTGGGTGCCCGAGATCATGTCGGTGACCAGAACCACCGGGCGTTTTTCCGCCCTGGCCTTAAGCAGGCGTTGGAGAAGCGCGCTTTTCATGCCGGAAAGGATCGCAATCTGTGCGGTGTCATTGCCAAGGAGGTCTACTCGACCTTTTCAACGAAAATCTCGATCTCGCCACCACAGGCCAAACCGACTTCCCAGGCCTGCTCATCGGTGACGCCGAATTTGAGAAGGCGCGGCTTTCCGTTGGCGATCGTGGCGAGAGCTTCATGGACAACGGCGCCCTCGATGCAACCGCCGGAAACTGATCCGACCATGGCCGTCTCGGCATCAACCGCGAGCTGGCTTCCCGTGGGGCGGGGCGAAGATCCCCAGGTCCGGACCACCGTGGCGAGGGCGACCTCGCGGCCTTCCCGGCGCCATTCGGCGGCGATGTCGAGGACATTGTCCTGTGTATCCATCTTCTTGGGCTCCTTGTGTCCCGCTCCGTATCTGTCGCGGCGCGGTTATGCCTGTTGCAGGGCTGCGGAGTGCTGGATTCGCGCGGATTCCCGTTCCGGTGCGACCGGTGCATGGCTCAATATGTGGGAAAGCCTGTCGATGCTGTCCAGATTGTGGATCGATATGAAGTCGTCAACATGGGGAAGCAAGGCGCGGATGCCCTGGGCCTTGGCCTCGAATCCCTCGTAGCGCAGAAGCGGGTTGAGCCAGATCAGCCGGCGGCACGATCGCGCAAGGCGCTCGGCCTCGAGCGAAAGCCTATCACCGCCATCGCGATCGAGCCCGTCGCTAATCAGGAGCACGAGCGCCTGTTGGGTCGGGGTGCGGCGGCTCCAGAACCGGTTGAACTCGTGCAGGCATGCGCCGATGCGGGTGCCGCCAGACCAATCGGTCACCGCCTGGCCGATCTTTTCCAGCGCCACATCGGGATCGCGGTAGCGGAGGTGGCGGGTGATGTTGCTGAGGCGGGTGCCGAAGAGAAAGGTGAAAACCCGGTCGCGATCTCCGGTCACGGCGTGGAGAAAATGGAGCATCATGCGGGCATAGCGCTCCATTGAGCCGGAGATGTCGCAGAGCACGATGACTGGCGTCGTGCGGCGCCGCCATCGGCGATGGCGCAGAGGAATCGAAGCGCCGCCGGCGCGCAGCGTCTCGCGCAGAGTGGCGCGCATGTCGATGCGCGATCCGTGCAGACTAGCTCGGAACCGACGGGTGGGAGCGTCTTCTATGCGCAGGCGCAAATTCCGGATCGCCTGTTTGGCTGCCTCAGCTTCCTCGGCGGTCATTTTCTCGAAATCCTTGCTGCGCAAAACCTCTTGTTTGCTCCAAGTCAGCGCAGCATCAAAGGTGACCTCTTCCTGATGCTCGGTTGATGTTGGCACATCTTCGGCGGCCAGCGCGGCGGCAAGTCGCGGCGACAGCTCCTCTGTCGGATTCTTCTCATCCGTGATTTTCGATTGCGGCAGGACAAGCGACATCATGCGTTCCAGCATCCGGGGATTGCGCCAGAAAATGTAAAAAGCCTGATCGAAGAGCTCTCTCTGCCCCGGCCGGTTGACGAAGACCGCAGATAGCGCAGCGTGGAAATCGTCCTTGCGGGCAAGGCCGACCGTCTCGACGGCCCGGATCGCATCAAGAACGCGACCGGGGCCGATCAGGATGCCCGCAGTCCGGAGTATCCGGGCGAAATGCAGAATATTGACGGCGATGCGGCCCCCCTCCGCGCCGATGGTAAGGTCGGCGGTTTGGTCGGGGAGAGTAGGCTCGGGGGTGACTGATGCGTCCCGGTCTGCGCCGTTTCCTCGACTTGGGTTGTTTCCCGGAGTTTGCGCTGTCATCCGGCGACTCCTGTCACCGGACGGCGCCTGCCGAGAGTTCGGTCTGGACTTCGGCGAGGATGCGGCTCGCCTCGCTGCCGCGGATCTTGGCGATGTCGTCCTGGTATTTGAGCAGGGCGCCAAGCGTGTTGTTGATGGTGGCGGCGTCGAGAATCATGCAATCGAGCTGGGTCAGGGCATGGGCCCAGTCGATCGTCTCGGCAATTCCCGGCAACTTGAAAAGATCCATACGGCGCAGTTGCTGAACGAAGCCCACAACCTGGCGTGACAGCGCTTGTTCGGCCCCAGGCACCTTGATCCGCAGAATCGCTAGCTCCCGTTCGGCGTTCGGATAATCGATCCAGTGATAGAAACAACGCCGCTTGAGAGCGTCGTGGATCTCCCGTGTGCGGTTCGAGGTGATAACGACTATCGGCGGTGTTTCCGCCTGCACGGTGCCGATCTCGGGAATCGTGATTTGGAAGTCGGAGAGAACCTCGAGCAAAAACGCCTCGAAAGGCTCGTCGGTGCGGTCGAGCTCGTCGATCAGAAGCACCGATGGTCCGGTCGGATCCTCTTCGAGTGCCTGGAGCAGGGGACGGCGGATCAAAAACGTCTCGCCAAAGATGTTTTTTTCCAGAGCTTCGCGATCGCTACCGGTGGCTTCCGCGAGGCGGATTTCGATCATCTGGCGCGCGTAGTTCCATTCATAGACCGCCGCCGAGACGTCGAGTCCCTCGTAGCATTGAAGGCGAATCAGCCGCCTGCCGAGAGATTCGGCAAGCACCTTGGCGATTTCGGTTTTGCCGACACCGGCCTCGCCCTCAAGGAAAAGAGGGCGGCCCATCGCAAGGGCGAGATACACCGCAGTGCCGAGATCGCGATCGGCTACATAGGTTCCCTGTTCGAGCAGTTCGCAGGTTGCGTCGACCGAATCAGGAATTGGAGTCATGAGGTTTCCCGGCGATTGGCAGGTGCGCTCCGGCGCGGCGCCGGGAATCGTTGAGGTAACGCGTGTTGAGGTAACGCGTAACGCGGCGGATGCGCGCGCGGCTGGTTTCCCAATCGGTTTTCGGTTTTGTCCGGCTTGCGGTCAGTTGGCCTGGCTAGCAGCGCGCTTGGCCATGATGGTGATGAGATGCGCCCGGTATTTGGCGCTTGCATGAATATCTGAGTTCAGATCGCCAGCCGAAACCGAGATACCAGCGACCGCATCGGCGGAGAAATTGTCATCAAGGGCCTTCTCCATCTCGGCGACCCGGAACACGCCGTTTTGCCCGGCTCCGGTTACGGCGACGCGGACACCGCTGCCGGTGTCAGTGACAAACACGCCGACCAGCGCGTAGCGCGAGGCGGGGTTGGGGAACTTCATGTAGGCGGCCCGCGAGGGGATCGGGAACTTCACGGCTGTGATTATCTCGCCGTTCTGAAGCGCGGTGTCGAACAATCCGGTGAAGAAATCATCAGCGGCAATCTCGCGGCTGTCCGTGACGATGGTAGCGTCAAGGCCAAGGCAGGCGGCCGGATAGTCGGCAGCCGGATCATTGTTGGCAATCGAACCGCCGATAGTGCCGCAGCTGCGGACCTGGGGATCGCCGATTCCATCGGCGAGGGCGGCGAGGGCGGAAATATTCTTCTGTACATCGCTGGATTCGGCGACAGCCTTGTGACGACTCATGGCGCCGATGACAACGGCACCATCGGCGATCGAGATTCGGTCGAAACCCTCGATGTCACCAAGATCGATGACGTCGGAAGGGTTGGCGAGACGCTGCTTGAGGGTAGGGATCAGGGTCATCCCGCCTGCGATCAGGACGCCGTCATCGGCCGCTTTGACCTTTGCCGCAGCATCGGCGACCGACGCCGCTCGCTGATAGTTAAAATCGTACATGATGTCCCGTTCTCCTGGCTCTTCCGCTTTTCGGTCTCGTGTTCCGGGTTTTGTCGTTTTCAGGGCAGCGCAATCAGGCAGCGGCCTCTTGCAGCGCGTTCCACACGGTTTCAGGCGTCGCCGGCATCGGCAGGTCCCGAACGCCGTTCTCCCAGAGCGCGTCGACAACGGCGTTGATCACGGCCGGCGGTGATCCGATGGCGCCAACCTCACCGCAACCTTTAACGCCAAGGGTATTGTGGGTACAGAGCGTCACATGTGTGCCAACCGAAATCGACTGCGCCTGGTCGCTAGCCCGCGGCATCGTGTAGTCCATGTAGGACCCCGTCACGAGCTGCCCGGAATCGTCGTAGACGCACTGCTCAAGCAGGGCCTGGCCGATTCCCTGGGCCACGCCGCCCATGATTTGACCCTCGACGATCATCGGGTTGATCACCCGCCCGACATCATCGACGGCGGTGAACCGCTCTATCGATATCACGCCCGTCTCCGGGTCGATCTCGACTTCGGCGATGTGGCAGCCGCCGGGGAAGGTGAAGTTCGCCGGATCATAGAATGCGGATTCATCAAGCCCGGGCTCCAACGTCTCGTGTGGGAAGTTGTGCGGCACATAGGCGGCGAGGGCGATTTCGCCGAAGGCCAGCGCCTTGTCGGTGCCGGTGACGGTGAACTGACCGTCGCTGAACTCAACGTCTTCTTCCGACGCCTCGAGGATATGAGCGGCGATCTTCCTGGCCTTTTCGGTGACTTTATTGAGCGCACGCACGATGGCCTCGCCGCCGACCGCAAGCGAGCGCGAACCGTAGGTGCCCATACCGAAGGATACCTTGTTGGTGTCGCCATGGACGATCTCGATACTCTCGATCGGAATCCCGAGTCGCTCCGAAACCAGCTGTGCAAAAGTCGTCTCGTGTCCCTGGCCGTGACTGTGGGAGCCGGTGAAAACCGAGACAGACCCGGTCGGGTGGACCTGGACCTGGGCTGATTCGTACAGCCCCGCGCGGGCGCCCAGCGAGCCGGCAACTGCCGAGGGGGCGATACCGCAGGCCTCGATATAGGTTGAGAGACCGATGCCGCGGCGCTTGCCGGCGGCAGCCGATTCTTGTCTGCGTTTTTCGAAGTCGTCATATTCGGCTGCTTTCAGGGCCTGGGCCAGCGTGCCCTGGTAGTCGCCGCTGTCGTATTCCAGCGCCACTGGAGTTTGATACGGAAAGGCGTCGCTGGGGACGAAGTTGCGCTCCCGAATCTCGACCTGGCTGAGGCCGGTTTCCCGCGCCGCCCGGTCGACGAGCCGTTCGATCAGGTAGCTCGCTTCCGGCCGCCCGGCACCCCGATAAGCGTCAACGGGGACGGTGTTGGTGAACACGGCGCGAACCTCGCAGAAAATCACCGGGGTGGTGTAGACGCCGGCGAGGAGCGTGGCGTAGAGGTAGGTTGGCACGCAGGGCGCGAAGGTCGACAGATAGGCGCCCATGTTGGCCATGGTCGAGACTCTGAGGCCGAGGAACCGTCCGTCGCTGTCGAGCGCGAGCTCCGCATGGGTGATGTGGTCGCGGCCATGGGCGTCGGTAATGAAGGACTCGGCGCGCTCGGCGGTCCATTTGATCGGCCGCCGGACCTTGGCCGAGGCCCAGGTGACAATGGCTTCCTCGGCATAGTGATAGATCTTGGAGCCAAAACCACCGCCGACATCGGGGGCAACTACGCGAAGCTTGTGCTCGGGAATGCTGAGCACGAAGGCGCCCATCAGAAGACGAATGACGTGCGGGTTCTGGCTGGTCGTATAAAGCGTGTACTGGCCCGAAGCGACATCGAACTCGGCGGTGGCCGCGCGCGGCTCCATGGCATTGGGGATAAGCCGATTGTTGACGATGTCTATCTTGGCGACGTGGGCGGCGTTAGCGAAGGCGTCGGCGGCGGTTTCGGGATCGCCGATATGCCAGTCATAGCAGGTGTTGTTAGGGGCGAGGTCGTCGTGAACCTGGGGGCTGCCATCGGCGATAGCAGCCTCCATGGAAACCACGGCCGGCAACTCGTTGTATCCGACTGTGATCAGATCGCCCGCAGTGCGCGCCTGGGCGAGGGTCTCGGCAATGACCACGGCGACAGCGTCGCCGACATGCCGAACCTTGCCGACAGCGAGCGGTGGATGCGGCGGTTCGGCCATCGGGCTGTCATCCTTGTTGTTGACCTGCCAGCCGCAGGGCAAGCTGCCGACCTCGTCGGCCGCCATATCATCGCCCGTGAATATGGCAACAACGCCTTCAGTTGCGGCTGCAGCCGCGGTGTCGATCCCCGTGATCGCTGCGTGGGCATGAGGACTCCGCAGGATCCAGGCATGCGTCTGCCCGGGGCGGTCAATGTCGTCGGTGTAGGTGCCGCGACCGGTGAGGAAACGGAAATCCTCCCGTCGCTTGATCGAGGCGCCGATCCCTGTTTCTGTCATGGCTTGCCTCCTCTTGGATATCGTCAGGCTGGTTTAGCCGCTGCGCATCACCTTGGCTGCGGCACTGATGGCCTTGACGATATTATGATAGCCGGTGCAACGGCAGATGTTGCCCTCCAGCCATTCCCGGATTTCCCGGTCGGTCGGATCCGGATTTTGCTTCACCAGGTCAATGGCGCTCATCACCATGCCCGGGGTGCAGAAGCCGCATTGCAGCGCGTGATGGTCGCGAAAAGCTTCTTGCATGGGGTGCAGGACATCGCCATCGGCGAGGCCCTCGATCGTTGTAACCTCGGAATCCTCGCACTGGACGGCGAGCACGGTGCAGCTCTTGATGGATTGCCCGTTCACATGGACGACACAGGCGCCGCACTGACTGGTGTCGCATCCAACATGGGTCCCGGTCAGCCGCTGGCCTTCGCGCAGGTACTGGACCAAGAGCGTGCGATTCTCGACATCACCGGAAACGTGTATGCCGTTTACCGTCATTGCAACGGTTTTCGCCATGAGACCTTCCTCCCCAGGAATTGCCCAGCGTCTGCACCGGCATGGAGCCGGATTAGGTAGCAGTGTGCACGTTGCCAGGGAAAGCGTCAATCGGCATCCGGAGTGCCGGGGAATTTTTGAGGATGGCCCCTGTACACGACAGTAGGGGTGGTTGAGGGCGCTGATCTGTGATTTTGGTTAGGATTCTTCAGTAACGCTGGAGCATCCCATGATCCGAACAGTGATCGACACCCTCTGTGAGGAGCTATCTGACGGCCTGGCGCTGAGCAATAGCCGCCTACGTCTTTGGTGGTCGACACATGCCGATCTTCCTAGTTACGGTCTTCGCCAAAAACGAGAAGGCGAACCTAACACCCAAAGAACAAGCTATGGCTGTCGAGTTGAGCAAGGAGATCGTGAACATGTGGAGTGAGAAACAGTGAGTTCGTTTGAAAGTATCAAGCAAGGTCTCGAAGAAGCGAAAGCGTTCTCGAAAGGGCAGGGGGCTGACACCCGTGTTCACGAGATAGCAGTTCCAGAAATCGATGTTGCAGAAGTGCGTGCCAAGACTGGCCTGTCCCAAGCGGAGTTTGCTCGCAGCATAGGGGTTTCAAAAGGAACGTTGCTGAACTGGGAACACAGACGCAGAACGCCGAATGGGCCAGCACAGGTGCTCCTGGCTCTGATCGCGCGCAAACCTACTGTCGTCCAGGAACTTCTAAGCAACCAAAGTTGACGAAAGCAACATTGTGAGTGGCCCCGGAAAATCGGACAGTTGGTTAAGGCGTATTCCACTGGTTAGGGAGGGATACGAAATGACGAGGAGACGGAAGTTCACGCCTGAGTTCAAGGCGAAGGTGGCGTCGGCCAAAGTTTGAGGACCTTGCCGCGCACCTGTCGTGGCCCGCGAACAGTCACCGCCCACTTCGGAACGGCTGGGGACACCACGCCGGTTTGGCTGAACTTCGCAGCCAAGCGCATTAAGGGGAAGGAACTGCTCATCATGGTGAGCAACCAACCGGCTCATCACGCCCTGACCACCTATCGCAAACGTCGGGCCACCGAATGCTTGTTCGCCGAAGCAAAAACCAAGGGCTTCAGTCTGGAGGATGCGCGCCTCTCAATCGCGAAAAAGTTGAGCTTGCTGATCGGTCTCCTTGCCCTGGCCATGGCATGGGCCACAAAGGTATGGGCCGCAAAGATCGCTTCTGCCAAACCCGGAAGTCAGAAAAGATCCCGAAAATCTCACGGGAGGTACGCAAAATCCATCTTCCGTATCGGCCTCGATGAAATCAGAAGGTTCTTACGAACCCAGCCCGAACAAGCCTTCCGACATTGGCCCAAAATCAAGCAGAAAATCACATGAGTCGTGTACAGGGGAGGATGGCTCTAATTCTGCCGGCAGAAGCTATGTGGCAGATCGCGTTCTGGTCCGGCGCATGGATCGGTATACAAGCGCAAGTACGCGGGCGGTTCAGGACCAGGCAGCGAAGGCAATAAGGAGAAGGACGGTGATTACGATCAGCCCGCCGATCCACAGCGCGGGCGAAAGACCCTGGGAAACTGTGGGCGGCGGTGCTTCGTCAGGCGCCGGGGCGGCTTCGGGAGCCGGGGCTTCGGGCGTTGCCGTCGCCGATTCTGCGGCCGCCAGGTTAACCTGGTCAACGAAAGCGCCAAAAAATTCGCTGGCCATCTTCTTGGCCGTCGCATCGATCAAGCGGTTTCCGATCTGCGCCAGCTTGCCGCCGACGGTGCCCTGGGCCTGATAGGTGAGGAGGGTACCGCCTCCCGGGGCATCGGAGAGGGCGACGCTCGCGCTGCCCCGGGCAAAGCCCGCAGGACCGCCTGTGCCCTCGCCGGTGATGGTGTAGCCATTCGGCGGGTCAACGTCTGACAGGGCGACCTTGCCACTGAACTTCGCCCTGACCGGCCCCACCTTGGCAGTCATCCGGGCCGAAAACTCGTCCTCGGCCGTGCGGGTGACTTCCTCGCATCCTGGAATCGAGGCTTGCAGGATTTCGGGGTCGTTGAGGGCCCGCCAGACGACTTCACGGTCGGCATCGATGCGGTATTCGCCTGAAAAATCCATGGGCGCCTTCCGTGATGCTTCCGCCTGGCGTCAGATGTAGTAGCCGTGTTCGCCGTGGGCGTGGATGTCGAGCCCCTCGATCTCCTCGTCGGGGTCAATACGCAGGCCGCCGCAGACACGGGAGATGATCTCTACCAGAACGAAAGTTGCGAGCGCCGACCAGGCGATAGCGGCAACCAGACCAAGCGTCTGAACACCGAGTTGCCCGAGGGGCGTGACGCCATCCGCCAGTCCACCGCCGCCAAAGATACTGAGGGCCAGACCCGAGACCAGCAGCGTGCCGAGAATGCCGCCGACGCCGTGAACCGCGAAGATATCAATGGAATCGTCAATGCGAAAACGGGCTTTGACCAGCCCGACCGACCAGAAACACAGGGCGCCGGACAAAGCGCCAATGACGAGGGCGCCGACCGGGCCAACGAAGCCCGATGCTGGCGTGATCGAGGCCAGGCCGGCAATGACGCCGGTGACGGCGCCGATGAGAGTCGGTTTGCCGAACTTGATCCACTCGATGGCGACCCAGACGATAGCCGCTGTCGAGGCCGAGATATGGGTAACCACGATGGCCATGCTGGCACCGCCATCGGCGGCCAGCTGACTGCCGCCGTTGAAACCAAACCAGCCGACCCACAGCATTGCTGCACCGGTTGCAGCCATGCTGGAATTGTGTGGCGGCCTGGCCTGCTCGGGGAAGCCGCGTCGGGCGCCGAGCCGGGCCGCGAGCACGAGGGCGGAGACTCCGGCGGTTGCGTGGACGACGATGCCGCCGGCGAAGTCCATGATACCGCGCTCGGCCAGCCAGCCGCCGCCCCACACCCAGTGGCAGACCGGCGCGTAGACAACGATTACCCAGAGACCGGAGAACAGCAGGACCGGGCCGAAACGCATGCGCTCGATATAGGCGCCGACGATCAGCGCCGGGGCGATGACGGCGAAGGTCATCTGGAATGCGAAAAACAGAACCTCCGGGATCGTGCCGCTGAGCACATCAGGGCCGATTCCGAGGAGCATGACCTTGTCAAAGCCGCCGATGATGCCACCGATGTCCTCGCCGAAGGCCAAGCTATAGACAAAGGTCAGCCACAGTACGGAAACGATACAGCAGATCGCGAAGCACTGCATGATGACAGAGAGCACAGCCTGGGCACGGACAAAGCCGGCATAGAACAGGGCCAACCCGGGGAGGGTCATGAACAAGACCAGGGCGGTGGCGGTAATGATCCAGGCTGTGTCGGCGCCGTTCAGCTCGTCAGCAGCCAGCGCTGGGCCGGCAAGACCGGGAGCGGCGGTCAGGATTGCAGTGCAGAGTGTTGCCCAGAGCAAAATGCGCATCCGTTGTTTCCTTCGAACAAAAATCTGGCGGCCTCGCCAAATACCGGCGACTTGACAGGCGGCTTTGCACAAATGCCTGCTCCCTCGGCTATTGGGCAGGTCTGCGGAACTGTCCGAGTTTCTAATTGACCGGGCACATCTGCGCAATAACTTTGTCCGTGGATTCGGCGGGTTAGCCACTGGATTCAGCCGACCGGGACCAGAAACCGGCGCTGGATCCGGGTTGGGCCCAGCGCTGGACAGATAAGGCTTAGGGGTAAGGGAAAGTCTTCATCATGATGCATGCGATCTGCCTCGGATTGACGCTGTTCGGCACCTGGCTCTTGCTGTCGGGACACTACACACCGTTGCCGGTTTCGTTCGGTGTTCTGTCCTGCATCTTGATTGTGTACCTGATCCAGCGAATGGAGATCCGCGACCACGAGACCCATCCCATCCATCTCACGCCCGGTGTCTTTGTCTACTGGCTCTGGCTCGCCAAGGAGGTGGTGCTCTCGAACATCGCCATGGCGCGCCTTATTCTCTCGCCCTCGCTGCCGATCTCGCCTCGCCTCGTGCGGGTCCAGGCGAGTCAGAAAGACGAGCTGTGCCAGGTGATCTACGCCAACTCGATCACGCTGACCCCCGGCACGGTCACGATGGATATCGACCGGGGAAGCTTTCTCGTCCACGCAGTCGCTGAAACTTTCGCCGACGACCTCGTCGCGGGTGAGATGAACCGCCGGGTAGTCGCAGTCGAGAACCGCGGCTGATGTTCTTCGCCGCCACCGCAGCACTGGTCGTCTGTTTGCTGATAGTGCTGGTGCGCGCCTATCTAGGGCCGACCTTGTATGACCGCATCTTGGCGCTCAACGCCGTGGGCACCAAGACGGTACTAATGATTGCCCTTGTCGGCTTTCTCGCCGAGCGTCCGGATTTCCTCGATATCGCCCTGCTTTATGCCATGATCAACTTCATCGGCACGATGGCGGTACTGAAATTCTTCCGCTACGGCAATTTCGCCCAGGCCGGCCGGACTCATGCGAAGCGGGTCCAGGCAGCTGGGGAAGGCGGCGGCGATGACTGAAACGCTGCTGCATGCGGTCAGCTGGCTCTTGCTTGCCGGCGGCGCCTTCTTCATCTTCACGGGAAGTCTCGGCGTGTTGCGTCTGCCGGATGTCTACGCACGGATGCACGCGGCCGGGATGATCGACACGCTAGGCGCGACGCTGACCCTCGCCGGCATGGCGGTGCAAGGTGGCTGGTCGCTGGTGACGGTCAAGCTGTTCCTGATCTGCATCTTCCTGTTTTTCACCAGTCCGACCGCGACCTACGCAGTCGCCAACGCGGCGCTGTCGCAGGGCCTGGAGCCGGTGGTGAGCAGCGGTGCCGGACTATCCGGTAACGCGGAAGAGGATGGGGAAGAGCGGTCATGACCGCAAATATCCTCAACGTAATCCTGCTGGCCGCGATGGTGGCAACGGTGTTTCTGATCCTGCGCCAGCGGCACCTGTTCGTGGTGGTCATACTTGGCGGCATGTACAGCCTGCTCGCGGCGCTGATGTTCGTGATCTTCGATGCCGTCGACGTTGCCTTCACCGAAGCTTCGGTTGGCGCCGGCATCGCAACGGTGTTGTATCTGGCCACGCTGGCGCTGACGGTGCGCGAGGAAGCGCCGGGCCCGACCTTGTCGGCGATACCGTTGCTCGTGGTCAGTGTGGCCGGAGTCCTGTTGATGCTTGCGACCACAGACATGCCGGTCTATGGCGACCCGACAGCGCCGATGCACACCCACGTTGTCCCCTACTATCTCTCGGAGGGCATGCGGGACACCGGGGTTCCGAACATCGTGACCGCGGTCCTGGCCAGTTATCGCGGCTTCGATACGCTTGGCGAAACGGTGGTCATTTTCACCGCGGGCACCGGTGTTCTCGCCCTGATGTGGCGGTTCCGCGGCAGCACTGTGGTCCGCGCCTCCGAAACTGGCCCCGGGGACGATTCTCCCGATAGTAATGACAGTGATTCCAATGGCGGTTCTGCTGGTGGATCAGAATCGGGAAGGAGGCGCGCATGAGCCATCATCTGGTCGTTCGTGTCGTCTCCAAACTCCTGCTGCCGTTTATCTTCCTGTTTGGTCTGTATGTGCAGTTCCACGGCGATTACGGGCCGGGAGGCGGTTTTCAAGCCGGCGTCATCTTCGCTGCGGGCTTCGTTCTCTACGCACTGGTTTTTGGCCTCGACAATGCCCGACGGGTGCTACCGACCCGGGTCGTGCATCTCGGCATGATCCTCGGCCTGTTGCTCTACGGCCTGACCGGTATTGCCGGGCTGCTGCTCGGTAGCAACTATCTGAGCTACAACGTTCTGGGCAGCGATCCGGTGGCGGGCCAGCATCTCGGCATCCTGCTGATCGAGCTCGGGGTCGGCATCACCGTGTGCTCGGTCATGCTGGCGATCTTCTTCTCCTTTGCCGGCCGTACTCACGGCCTCGACAGTCGTGAGGATTGACCCGCCGTGTCGTGGTTTGGCCATTACCACTACTGGATCGTCATCCTCCTGATGATGTCGGGGCTGTACATCGTCATGGCGCGCCGCAACATGATCAAACAGATGGTCGGCGTCGGCGTGTTCCAGGCCTCGGTGGCCCTGTTTTACATCTCGATGGGCAAGGTTGCGGGCGGCACGGCACCGATCATCACCGAAAGTGCCGCGGCTTATTCCAATCCGCTGCCGCACGCGCTGATCCTCACTGCCATCGTCGTCGGCGTCGCCACCCTGGCCGTCGGGTTGGCCTTGATTGTGCGCATCCGCGAAGCTTACGGAACTATCGAAGACGACGAGATCCAGCGCATCGAACACGAGCGGGAAGAGGCGGAAGATCAATCTGACAGACAGGCCGGGCCGGCGTGATGGCGGTCCATCTTCCCGCCTTGCAGGTGGTCCTGCCGCTGCTCTGTGCGCCCTTGTGCCTGCTGTTCGGCGGCCGACGGATTTCGCATCTGTTTGTGACGATCGTTTCCGGACTATGCCTGCTGATCGCCGGTCTGCTCCTGGCGCGGGTTCTCGAAGACGGGCCGATCTCCTATCACCTCGGCAACTGGGCGCCGCCCTGGGGCATTGAATACGCGGTTGATCCGTTCAACGCCTATGTGCTGGTGGTCGTGGCCGGTATCGGGGCGGTGGTGGCGTTGTTTGCGCGCGACAGTCTTGCGCGTGAGATCGGCAAGGAGCGTCTGCGTTATTTCTACACCGCCTATCTGCTCTGCCTCGCCGGGCTACTCGGAGTCGTCATCACCGGCGACGCCTTCAACATTTTCGTTTTCCTCGAGATATCGTCGCTTTCATCCTATGTGCTGATCGCCATCAACCTGCAGCCGCGGGCGCTGACCGCCGCCTATCGCTACCTTATTTTCGGCACCGTTGGCGCCACCTTCTATCTCATCGGTGTTGGTTTGATCTACCAGGTCACCGGCACCCTCAACATCGCCGATATGGCCGTACGCCTTGAAGGGCACAGCCACAGCCTGGCCGTGCGCGCCGCTTTGGCCTTCATTATCGCCGGCCTCGGCATCAAGCTGGCCCTGTTCCCGCTCCATCTCTGGTTGCCCGGCGCCTATACGGAGGCGCCATCGGTTTCCACGGCTTTCCTGGCGGCGACGGCAACCAAGGCCGCGCTCTATGTGCTGATCCGCATGATTGTGAGCGTGTTCGGGATCGAGTTTTCCTTCGAGGTCATGCCGCTTGGTGAGCTCCTGCTGGTGCTTGCGATACTCGCGATGTTCATCGGTTCAGCGGTCGCCGTATTCCAGCAGGACGTCAAGCGAATGCTTGCCTATTCGAGCGTAGCTCAAATCGGCTACATGGTGCTCGGCATCTCCATGGCGACCGTGACCGGTTTCACCGGCGGAATCCTGCACCTGTTCAATCACGCGGTTACCAAGGGCGGGCTGTTCCTGGCCCTCGGTGCGCTCTTCTACAGCATCGGCAGCAACAACCTTGATGCTCTGGCCGGCCTCGGCCGGCGCATGCCGGCCGCCATGAGTGCCTTCCTGCTTGGCGGCCTCGGCATCATCGGCGTTCCACTGACCGCGGGCTTTGTATCCAAGTGGTATCTCGTTCTCGCCGCCCTGGAGAAGGATTGGTGGTGGCTGGTGGCATTGATCCTGCTCTCCTCGTTGCTGGCGGTTATCTACATATGGAAGGTGTTCGAGGTCGCGTTTCTGCGCCCGGCACCGGCCGGGGAAGAAGCGGCGCCTGTCGAGCGTGCGCCGGCAAGCCTGCTGGTGCCGGCCTGGACCCTGGCCATTGCGGGAATTTATTTCGGCATCGATACGCGCCTCAGCCTCGGCGTCGCGGAAGCGGCGGCCCGACACCTGTTCGGAGGCTGAGCTCATGGATCCGGAACTTAGTCTTCCGGCCCTGGTAGCACTGCCGTTAATCACGGCGCTGCAGGTGCTGATCGCGGGGCGATGGCCCAATCTGCGCGAGGCCGCGACTCTGATTGGAACTGCGGTCCTGTTCATCCTGGTTCTCTTCCATCTTCAGGCGCTGGGGGCAGGGGTGCCGTTGCGGGTCGACCTGCTCGAGATCCTGCCCGGCCTCACGATCACGCTCGAGGTAGAACCTCTGGGCATGTTGTTCGCGCTGATCGCGTCCTCGCTGTGGATCGTTAACTCGATCTATTCGATCGGCTACATGCGGGGCAACGGAGAGGGAAATCAAACCCGGTTCTACTGCTGGTTTGCGGTCGCGATAGCGGCCACCATGCTGGTCGCGCTCTCCGGCAACATGCTCACGCTGTTCATCGGTTACGAGGTTCTTTCGCTGTCGACTTATCCGCTGGTCGCGCATCACGGCAACGATGAGGCGCGGCGGGCAGGGAGGGTTTATCTCGGCTTTCTTCTTTCGAGTTCGATCGGTCTTCTCCTTTTCGGCATGATCTGGACCTGGCATGTGGCCGGCACCCTCGATTTTGTCGCCGGCGGTGTGCTCGCGGGCAAAGCTTCGGGGCCGGTGGTGGCGGTGCTGCTGGTGCTCTACATGTATGGGATCGGCAAGGCGGCGCTGATGCCCCTGCACAAATGGCTGCCGGCAGCGATGGTGGCGCCGACGCCGGTAAGCGCGCTCCTCCATGCTGTCGCCGTGGTGAAGACCGGGGTCTTCAGCGTCGTTAAGGTTTTGATCTACATTTTCGGGATCGACCTGCTCACCGTCACCCCCGGCACCGACTGGCTCGCCTGGATGGCAGGGTTCACAATCATCGCTGCCTCGGTGGTGGCCCTGCGCGCCGACAATCTGAAGCGACGTCTTGCCTATTCGACGATCAGCCAGCTTGCCTATGTGATCTTTGCAGCCGCAATGATGACGCCACTCTCGATCGTTGGCGCTGCTCTCCACATCGCCGCCCACGCATTCGGCAAGATCACGCTGTTTTTTGCCGCAGGAGCCATCTACACGGCCGCCCACAAGACCGAGATCAGCGAGCTCAACGGCATCGGCCGGCGCATGCCGTGGACCATGGGCGCCTTTGGTATCGCCGTCCTGTCGATGATCGGCCTGCCGCCGACGGCGGGGTTCGTCTCCAAGTGGTTCATTGTCGTTGGCATGCTTGAGCGTGAACACTGGATGGCGTTGACTGTGATCGTCGCTAGCACGCTACTGAATGCGGCCTATTTCTTGCCTATCCTGTACCGCGCCTTTTTCCGCACACGGTGTGAGGCGGAAACAGGCGTATCCGGGGCAGGCGCATCCGGATCGCATGGATCGGGATCGAACGCATCGCACCAAACCCATGGTGAAGCACCGTTGCCAATGGTGATCGCCCTCACCGCGACCGCCGCGGTAACGGTGGCGCTGTTCTTCTGGCCTGACGTGTTCTACGGCCTTTCGAGTCTGTTGCAGGCGAGATTGTGATGGCTGGCAGCGATAAATCCCAAACTGGCCAAGCCGAATCCAGGCCCAGCCGGGTTCGGCTTGAGGTGCCCCAACGTCACTGGCTGGTGCGCCCGGGAGCCATTCTCGGCCTGTGCGTGGGCGGCGTCGGGATTCTTGCGATCTGTGTTCTGCTCGAGTTTGCCATCCCCGGTTATGTCCATTTCGGCGTCGACGGCATCTTCGGGTTCTATGCCTGGTACGGCTTTGGCACCTGCGTGCTGATGGTGCTGGGGGCAAAACTCCTCGGCCTGTTCCTCAAGCGGCGGGATAATTACTACGATGATTGAGCTCCTGCCGCCCGCAGTGATTCTGATTCTGGGCGGGCTGGCCCTGCCGCTGATCCCTGCCGGCCACCTGCGCGAGCTGGTGATCGTTGCGGTGCCGGCCCTGACGCTGGTCCAGATCTGGGCCATCCCCGAGGGCACGGTTCTCGAGCTGTCTTTCCTCGCCTATACGCTCGCACCGGTCGAAAGCACCGTTCTCGGCCGTCTGTTCGCCACGGTATTTGCATTGATGGCGCTGGCCGGCGGCATCTACGCGCTGCGTCAATCCAAGATCGCGGAGATATCGGCTGCTTTCGTCTATGCCGGTTCAGCTGTCGGGGTCACCTTCGCGGGCGATCTCATCACGGTTTTCTTGTTCTGGGAGGTGATGGCCATCGCCTCGACCGTGGTTTTGTGGATGGCGGGAACGGAGCGGTCGGGGCGGGCGGCGATGCGCTATGCGCTGATGCACCTGTTTGGCGGCGTCGTGCTGATGATCGGGATCATCGCCTATATCCACAGCACCGGAAGCGTGGCGTTCGAGCCGATGCAGCTGGGCGAACCGGCAACCTGGCTGATCCTTGCCGGCTTTCTCATCAATGCCGGCGCGCCGCCGTTTTCGGCCTGGCTTCCCGACGCCTACCCCGAGGGATCTCCGGCCGGCATGGTGTTTCTCTCGGCCTTCACCACCAAGGCTGCTGTTTACGTCCTGATCCGAGGATTTCCGGGCACCGAACTGCTCGTGTTTATCGGGCTGTTCATGGTGTTTTACGGCATCATCTATGCGTTGCTTGAGAACGACATGCGCCGGATTTTGGCCTACAGCATCGTCAACCAGGTCGGTTTCATGGTGACGGGGGTTGGAATCGGTACCGACATGGCAATCAATGGCGCTGCCGCCCACGCCTTTACCCACATCATCTACAAGGCGTTGCTGTTGATGTCCGCCGGCTCGGTGCTCACCATGACCGGCGAGCGGCGGTGCACCCATCTCGGCGGATTGTTCAGGACCATGCCATTGACCACGGTTTGCGGCATCATTGGGGCGATCTCAATCTCATCTTTCCCTTTGACATCAGGGTTCATAAGTAAGTCAATGATTTCGCAAGCTTCTATTGATGAACACATGATGCTTGTTTGGCTGCTTCTCGCGGCCGCTTCGGCCGGCGTTTTCCTTCATGCCGGCATCAAGTTTCCGTGGTTCGTGTTCTTTCAGAAAGATTCCGGTTTACGTCCGTCGGAACCGCCCTGGAACATGCGGGCGGCAATGGTGCTCTTCGCTGCGCTCTGCATCTTGATCGGCTGTTTCCCGGGAACCCTCTACGCCCTGTTGCCATTCCCGGTCGAATACAAGCCCTATACCGCCGTGCACGTGCTGGAGATTCTCCAGCTTCTCCTGTTCTCCGGGCTGGCCTTCTTCATCTGCCTGCCGCTGATGAGGCGGACCCTGACGATTTCGCTCGATGTGGACTGGTTCTACAGGAAGCTCTTCGGCCCGGGCGGGCGGATGCTGGCCGGATGGACAAGCCGGGCGCTGGATGCGGCGGGCCAGAGCTCCCTGCGTGTTTGGACAGGCTTCCTGGCGCTGGCCGTCCGTTCTTATGGTCCCAATGCGGCGCTGGGGCGCAGCCAGGATGTCGGGGCGGCCATGCTCTGGATCATGGTTGTCCTAGGCCTGTGCCTCGCGCTTTATTACTACTTATGACCAGCTGTGCACGCCTGCAGGGTCGCACTATACCGGCGGCCGTCTTCGTTCTGGCTGTGGTTTTCACTGTGATTTTGGGAGCTGTCGGCGCCACCGACACTGCGGCCAAGCCGAAAGCCGACGTCTATATCGTCAGCGAAGAGAAGCGGCACCACTTCCGGCTCGAGATCGCCAGGACGCCGAAGGAGATGGAGCGTGGCCTGATGTTCCGGACCAGCCTTCCCGAGGATGGCGGCATGCTGTTCGACCTTGGTGGCATGCGGGTTATGACGATGTGGATGATGAACACACTGATCTCTCTCGACATGCTGTTCGTCGCAGCCGACGGGCGCATCGTCAAGATCGCGCCGCGCAGACAACCCCGCTCGCGCCGGATCGTTTCCTCGGGCGACCCGGTGCGGGCCGTCATTGAACTTCCCGGCGGTACCGCGGCACGGCTCGGTATCGCAGTCGGCGCTCGGGCCGAGCACGCGCTGTTTAAGGGCGGGGGTAGCTGAGCGAAAAGGTCACGCTGGCGGAATGCCGGCGTGACGGGATCGCTTCAGTGAGCGCTTATTTCGGCAGCGCCTGTTTTGGCCGCGTTTATTTGGGTTGGGGTACTATCCGCAGATAGGGGCGGGGGGCGTCCCAGCCGTCCGGATACTTCTCCTGAGTTCGTAGGTTTTGTCGGCTTGTCGGGTGTTTTTTTGTTTGACTTCAGGCCCTGGCTTCCGGGAAGGCAAAGTAGTGCCCCCAGTGGCGGTTGTGGGTTGCGGTTGCTGGAAACTCCGCTACACTCCCGCACATGTTCATCCGCACCAAACATGATCCCGAACGCAAGCGCACCCGCATCCAGATCGTCCAGTCGGTGCGCACCGGTCAGAAGGTTCGCCAGAAGGTCGTCCGGCATGTCGGCATCGCGCATAACGACACTGAGGTTGAGGATCTCAAGCGCCTGGCCGGCAGGATCATGGAAGAACTACGCGCCGCACAGTTCCCGCAGATGGAACTGTTCACCCCAACGGAATATGCCGATCTGGCGACGCTTGTGCGCACCGCTCCGCGTCCGGACAAGCTGGATGTTGACCTTGGGGACTGCCGCGAAGAATCCCGCCTGTCACTTGGCTTGCGCGATGTGATGGGGGAGGTTTATTCCGGCCTGGGCTGGAATGGTCTTCCGGGCTCCCGGCGCAAGAGCAGCGATCGCATTTTGCGCGAACTGGTGCTGGCGCGCCTGTCGCAGCCAGAGAGCAAGCGGGCAACGGTGGATGCGTTGGCTCACAGGGTCGGGATCACCCTCAATCTGGACCGGGTCTACCAGGCTATGGACTACCTGGACGCGGCGACGATCAACCGGGTCTGTCGGATGTCACACGAGGCGGCGGATACGCTTCTGGCGGGACCGGTCGATGTCCTCTTCTACGACTGCACAACACTGGCATTCGATACCGATCGGGAGGATCCGCAGGATGCTTCCGACCGGCTGCTGGCCAAGGGGTACAGCAAGGACGGGAAATCCCATCGCAGTCAAGTGGTGTTGGCGCTGATGGTCACCACCGACGGCTTGCCGGTCGGCTATGACCTGTTCCCCGGCAATATGTGGGAAGGCCATACGCTTGAGGCCGCGATCAAGGGGCTTGAAGAGCGCTACAAGCTTGGAAAGATCACGCTGGTGGCAGATGCCGGGATGCTCAGCGCCACCAATCAGGATATGTTGCGCACCAAAGGCCTGCCGTTCATTCTGGGCTATCGCCTGAAGTCGGCCCCGGCGGGCGTGAAAGGCAAGGCCCTGGACACGGGTGGTTACAAGCCATGGGCCGGACACGGCGCGGCAGAGGGCGCGGCAGAGGGCGCGGCAGAGGGCGCGGCGGAGGCGGGGCGCTACAAGGTGATTGAGCATGACGGTGCCCGGATCATCGTCATATTCTCGCCCACCCGCGCCCGCAAGGATGCCCACAAGCGCCGGAGGGCCCTTGAGCGTCTGCAAACGAAGCTTCGGCGCTCCCGGAGCCCTGCCAGTGTCAGTCAGCGGGGATATGCCGGTTCCTCTCGTTTCCCGATACGGGCGAGATCACACTTGATCAGGACAAGATCGACGCGGCGGCCCAATGGGATGGGCTGCATGCCATCACTATCCATGGCAAGGACGATCGCGCACCCGAGGCGGCCATCGCCCAATATCACCAGCTCTGGCAGATCGAAACCTGCTTTCGTACCAACAAGCACGACCTGAAAATCCGACCCGTCTATCACTGGACGCCGCGGCGGATACAGGCCCATATCGCCCTCTGCTACATGGCCTTCTGTTGCCTGCAACACCTGCGCAAACGCCTGCAGATGCTGGGCCATCCGATGAGCCCGGCCCGCATCCGTCGGGAACTCGACCGACTTCAGATATCCATCCTGAAGCGCAAGGGCACCAGCGAGCAATATGCCATGCCCAGCCCGGCCACAACCGACGCCAAACGCATCCTGCGCTGTGTTGGCCTGTCGTGGAACGAAGCACCATTCAGGATGCCGCCCCAACGAACGCGCAAGCCCAGACCTGAAAAGGCCTGATCAACACTTTCCAACCGTTGAATCCATCGCCTGAAATCCGCGATGTAGTGCCCCGTGGAAAAACAAGCCAATAATATCAATGTGTTACAGACGAAATACTACGAAGTCAGGAGCGCTTATTTCGGCAGCGCCTGTTTTGGCCGCGTTTATTTGGGTTGGGGTACTATCCGCAGATAGGGGCGGGGGGCGTCCCAGCCGTCCGGATACTTCTTTTTCGCGTCGTCATCGGAAACGGCCGGTACGATGATGACATCGTCGCCGTCCTTCCAGTTAACCGGCGTCGCGACCTGGTGCTTCGCAGTCAGCTGGATGGAATCAATGACTCGCAGGATCTCGTCGAAGTTCCGGCCGGTGCTCATGGGGTAGGAGATCATGAGCTTTACCTGCTTGTCCGGGCCGATGATGTAGACGTTGCGCACCGTCGCATTGGTCGCCGCCGTACGGCCTTCGGATGTACCCGACTCGTCGGCCGGTAGCATGCCGTAGAGCTTCGCGACGGTGAGTTCGCTGTCGCCGATCAGCGGGTAGGTAACCTTCGCGCCCTGGGTTTCCTCGATGTCGCCGATCCATTTCTCGTGGTCGTCAACGGGATCCACGCTGAGACCGATGATCTTGACGCCGCGCTTGTCGAACTCGGGCTTGAGCTTCGCCATGTATCCGAGCTCGGTGGTGCAAACTGGGGTGAAGTCCTTGGGATGCGAGAACAACACGCCCCAGCTGTCGCCAAGCCAGTCGTGGAAGTTGATCGTGCCTTCGGTGGTCTGCGCCTCGAAGTCAGGCGCGGTATTGCCAATCTGCATTGTCATTATGTGGATTCCTCTCCGCGGATCGATTTTTGCCGGTACTGTTAGATTACCACGCCGTATCAATGTCTGTTTCGAGTCTACCCTAACACTGGAGTTCTGCGCCATGTCCTATACGACAAACATAATGGGAGAAGAGGCGCGAATACCCCGCAGGGCGCCATGCTTCAGGTTCTCGTAGCGGTGGTTGGCAGCGCTGTGGCTCGTGAAGCTTTTTGCCGTGCTTGTTCTTCATCCAGCGGTCGGCGCAGATAAATCCGAACTTTTCCAGGACTGACCGCATTGGGCGTTGCCGACTCTGAAATATCTTCAGTGTTTTGGCAATAGAAGCGGGATGGTGCCTCCGGCAGGACTCGAACCTGCAACCCCGGGATTAGAAATCCCGTGCTCTATCCGGTTGAGCTACGGAGGCGTGGATATTTCGCCGGCCACAATGCTGCTGGCTTGACTGCTGGTTTGGCGGCTGGTTTGGCGGCTGGCCTTGCGTTTTGTCTGGAGCGCTCAGTGGGTCCAGGGCTCGGGGCGGGAATAAGAAAAGTTGTCGGCATAAGCCTTCGGCTTGATTTTCCTCTCGTGCGGCTTGTGGACCGTGTAGGTGCATCCTTTTTCGCGGGCGTACGCAACGGCCTGCTCTGGGCTATCGAAGGAAAGGCGTATCTGTCTTCTAGTATCGGCGCTGCCGTTCCATCCGATCAGGGGGTCCGGCGCGGAGCGGTCCGCAGACTCATATTCGAGTATCCAGCAATCGTTCTTGCTGCGGCCGGACTGCATCGCCGATTTTGCCGGCTTGAATATTCTGACATGCATGCGTCGTTCTCCGAATTCAGGGATCCCCGGCCGCCAGGTTTCTTATAACACAACGTCTAGGCGGTGGTGTCAGACAGAAATGAGGAAGCTTTCCTCTTGCTCGATCTCCATCGGTTTCCAGTTTCATGAGCGGACGTAGTCTGGCCTCGGATTTTCCACACTGGCTGGTTTGTTGGCGCGCCGGTTGAAGCAGAAATAGGCCTGCCAGCGATCCTCGGCCGAAAGATTGTGGCCGGAAGCGTGGAGCAGGTTGCAGTGGAAGATCGCACCCGTTCCGGCCGGACCACCCGGCTTGTGCAGCCGAAATATTGATTTGGTGGAGTGGGCTTCGTCTTCGCGGAAGATGGACTCGTTTTCAATTACCGAAACCCGGGTGACCTTCCTCGGGATTGAATAACCCTGGAAAAATCAGAAAGCCATCACACTCGAAGTGCTCAATTTGGCTTGGATCTAGTTGCATGACTTCAAACCCTTGCAGCGCGGGTTCATTGCCAGGTTTGGGCGGGGGCAACTATGCGCCAGACTGAGACGCGGATGCAATGTCGATGCAATAACGAGAGCGTGCCGGGGTGGTCGGGGAGGCCGGATTCGAACCGGCGGCTCCCTGCTCCCAAAGCAGATACTCTACCAGACTGAGCTACTCCCCGACCGACGGGAGCTCGGGTTCCCGCATTCCGAGTTTGCCGCTCGCCGGCCTGATTGCAAGATTGGGGTCATGCTTTGGTCCGAGATATTGGACCCGGTAGCGGTTTGAACTTCTCCACCCTGCGGCGTATGGCAGGGTGTCAAGGCGTGCTTCGGTGCACGGATTCCTGTCGGCAGGTTTTTTCTGCATGTGCTCCGATTTTCGTCTGGTTCTCGAAGGTATCACCAAGCATTACGGCGACACCGTTGCCAATGACGGCATTGATCTTGCGGTCGAACGCGGCGTCATTCACGCGTTGCTTGGAGAGAACGGCGCCGGCAAGAGCACACTTGCAAAGATTGTCTATGGCTCGGTGCCGCCTGATTCCGGCCGCATCCTGTGGCAGGGCGAGCCTGTTTCGATCACCGATCCCGCTGCCGCACGCCGGCTCGGCATCAGCATGGTTTTCCAGCATTTCAATCTTTTCGATAGCCTGACCGTCGAGGAAAATCTTGTCCTGGGGATGGACCATCCGCCGGACCGCCGAGAACTGACCGAGCGGCTGGATGCGCTCACCGAGCGATACGCAGCACCCCTGGATCCCGATCGGCGCGTGTTCACGCTTTCAGCCGGCGAGCGCCAGCGGCTCGAAATTCTCCGCTGTCTGCTTCAGGAGCCGGAACTGCTGATAATGGACGAGCCGACAGGCGTGCTCGCGCCGCCGGAAGCAGAGGCGCTCTTTGCGACGCTCCGGCGTCTCGCCAGTGAAGGGCGAAGTATTCTCTACATCAGCCACAAGATCGCTGAGATCCGTGATTTGTGCACGGTCGCAACTGTGTTGCGAGACGGCCGGATTGCGGCTGTCTGCAATCCGTCTGAAGAGAGTCCGGAAGCACTTGCCGTCGCTATGATTGGCCACCGGATCCAGGAAGTCAGCGGCCGCACCACCAACAAGCAAGCAACAGCTCCGGTGCTCGAGGTGCGCGGGTTGTCGATGCCATCGGACGGATTTACGGGGACCGCACTCTCCGAGATCGATCTCATCGTGCGTGGCGGTGAAGTGGTTGGCATCGGGGGCGTTGCCGGGAGTGGCCAGCGGGAATTGGCGATGGCGCTGTCGGGCGAACGACGGACAACAAGTGACGAAGCGATTGTCGTCGAGGGTTTTGCATGTGGACGCAGAGGACCGGCGCACCGACGCCAGCGCGGTCTCGCTTTCGTGCCCGAAGACAGACTCGGGCGTGGTGCTATAGCCGAGATGGATCTTGCTAGGAACGCTCTCCTGACGAGCCACGGCGAAGAGCTGGTGGCCCGGGGATTGATCCGGTGGCGCGAGGTGCGGGATCTCGCAACGCGGATCGTTGAGGAGTTCGGGATCCGGGCGCGGGGATCGACTGCGGCGGCGGGATCGCTCTCCGGCGGCAATCTGCAGAAGTTCATTCTGGGCCGGGAACTCAAACAGGACCCTCGGGCACTGGTCCTCTCTTATCCCACCTGGGGCCTCGATGTGGGCGCAGCAGCCCGGATACGCCAGGCGATCGTCGACCTGCGGGAGGAGGGTGTTGGAGTTCTCGTTTTCTCCGAAAGCCTTGATGAGCTACTCGAGATCTGCGATCGCATCAGCATTATTTCCGAGGGTCGCCTCTCGCCAATGCGCGACAGAGCCGAGGCCACGGTGGAGGAGCTGGGTCTCTGGATCACGGGGCAGGGCATGTCTGCGCCGGAAGCATCGGGCAATGCGGCTTAGCTTGGAGGCGCGGGTTCCGGATCCGACAATGCGCCTGTTTGCGCCAGTTGCTGCGCTGGCAGCGACCGGGATTGCCGGCGCGCTTCTGTTTGCAGCATTCGGCAAACCACCCGGAGCCGCACTTTATTTCTTTTTTCTTGAGCCGTTTCTGAGCCGGGAAGGCCTTACCGAACTCGCCGTTAAAACAGCGCCGCTACTGCTCTGCGGACTCGGGCTCTCGATTGGTTTCCGGGGCGGGATTTGGAACATCGGCGCCGAAGGGCAGTTTGTCATGGGCGCCATCGGCGCTACCGGCGTGGCGCTTGCGTTTCGCGACGGGGGCGGCGTCTGGGTTCTGCCGCTGATGGTTCTGTCCGGTGCGCTTGCGGGGGCCGGCTGGGCAGCGATCCCGGCTTTCCTGCGCGCTCGATTCAATGCCAATGAAATCCTCACAAGCCTGATGCTGGTCTATATCGCCCTGCAGTTTCTTGGCTGGCTGGTGCGGGGTCCGTGGACGAATCCCGCCGGGCGAGGATTTCCTGAATCACGCCTGTTTGAGGACTGGGCGCTACTTCCCATTCTGGTTGAGGGAACGCGGTTGCATACCGGCGTTCTGTTCGCTGTGTTCGCGGTTCCCGTAGCCTGGTTTTTGGTGGCCCGGAGTTTTGCTTCATACCGGATTGGTGTTACGGGCCTTGCCCCGGCTGCTGCGCGTTACGCCGGGTTTGGATTCGGGCGCATCGTCTGGATTGGCTTTCTCGTTAGCGGCGGTCTTGCCGGCCTTGCCGGTATGGCCGAGGTCGCCGGGCCGGTCGGCCAGCTAAACACAGGTTTTCCTGTCGGCTACGGTTTTGCTGGCATCATCGTGGCGTTTCTGGGGCGGTTTCACCCGTTCGGTATCGCACTGTCCTCGCTGCTCCTGGGTTTAACCTATCTTGGCGGCGAGGCGCTCCAGATAGAGATGCACCTGCCTTCGGCTGTCGCTGGCGTGTTCCAGGGAATGCTTCTGTTTTTCATCATCGCTTCCGAGGCTCTGATCCAGTTTCGCCTGCGCGTTGTGCGAAGCGTCGCGGTTAATCCTGAATCCTGAACTCAGCAGATGCGCGAATAAATGTCTGAAACAGAACTCATCGATCTGCTGATCATGACCCTGAGGGGTGCTGTACCTCTGGTGTTCGCCGCGCTTGGCGAACTGGTTGTAGAAAAATCCGGAGTTCTCAACCTTGGCGTCGAGGGCATGATGCTGATGGGGGCTGTCGCCGGCTGTATCGGCGCCGTTGCCACAGGCAATCTCTGGATCGGCGTTGGCGCGGGGATAGTGGCGGCGATTCTTTCGGTGCTCCCTTTTGGTTTCCTTGCGCTCAATCTCGGCGCCAGCCAGATCGCCGCCGGCCTCGCATTGACCATTTTTGCCACCGGCCTCAGTGCATTCATGGGTAAACCCTATGTCGGCCTGGCCTATAAGGGGATGGCGGCGCTCGAGATTCCATTCCTGTCCGACATCCCTGTGCTCGGGGCGTTGCTGTTCGCCCATGATCCGCTCTTCTATCTGGCCTTGGCGTTGTTCGTAGTGGTGGTTCTGTTCCTGGGCTACACAAGGGGCGGGCTGATCCTGCGCGCTGTTGGAGAATCACCGGATGCCGGACACGCGCTCGGCCATCACGTGTTTCTGGCTCGCTGGCTTGCGGTCCTGTTCGGTGCCGGGATGGCCGGCCTCGGCGGCGCCTACCTGTCGCTTGTGCTCACACCGCACTGGCAGGAAGGAATGACGGCGCAAAGGGGTTGGATCGCACTGGCCCTGGTCGTTTTCGCGACCTGGCGTCCCGGCCGAGTGCTGTTCGGCGCCTGGCTGTTTGGCGCTTTCACCATCCTCAATTTCGTCGGCCAGGGGCGCGGCATCGACATTCCTTCGGAGTGGCTGGCCATGGTCCCTTATCTGGCCACGATTCTGGTGCTTGTGTTGATCTCCCGCGATGCGGTGAAGATCCGCCTCGGTGCCCCGGCATCGCTCGGAAAACCCTACCTTTCCCGATATTGACCGTGTATAGAGCGCACCAGCCGTTCGGGGGTTTTATCCTGTATTCCCGCTCTCACGCCTGTCATCTCCGCTGCTATCTCCCCTGTTATCTTCAGGTCTGTTCACAAGAGGGTTTTTCGCATGCAGAAATCCCGCATCGCCGCAACCTGCGCTGTGGCTATCGCGGTTTTCGCTACCGCTTTTCCACATCTTCCGACTGCGACAGCAGCAGAGCCGCTCAAGGTCGGCTTCATTTATCCGTCTCCTCTCGGCGACGCGGGCTGGACCTATCGGCACGATCAAGGGCGCCTCGCGCTCGAGGCTGCTCTCGGCGACAAGGTCACGACCAGCTATGTGGAGGACGTCAAGGAAGGCGCCGACGCCGAGCGGGTCATACGCAGGCTCGCCAGCAACGGCCACAAGATGATCGTTACCACGTCGTTCGGCTACATGAACCCGACCTTGAAGGCGGCCAAGAGTTTTCCCAACGTCGCCTTCGTACATATCAGCGGCTACAAGCGCTCAACCAACGTTTCGACCCTTTTTGTGCGCGCTTATGAAGGCCGCTTTCTTGCCGGCATCGTTGCCGGCCGAATGACTCGCAGCAACGTGCTCGGCATGGTAGCTGCCCACCCGATTCCCGAGGTGATACGGGGCATCAACGCGTTTGCACTAGGTGCTCGCAACGTCAATCCGGAAATTTCGGTGCGGGTGATCTGGACCAACAGCTGGCACGATCCTGCCAAGGAGCGCCAGGCTGCCGAAACCTTGATCGCCCAAGGCGTGGATGTGCTCAGCTTCCATGCCGATTCGGCTGCGGTGGTGCAGACGGCCGAAGCGAAAGGCGCTCATGTCATCGCTTATCACTCTGACATGAAGAAATACGGTCCGGCCGCCCACCTCACGGCTGTCGTCAGCAATTGGGGCCCGTCCTATGTGAAGGCTGCCAAGGCAGTGCTGGCCGGTAACTGGAAGAGCAGCGACGCTTGGCTTGGCATTGCTGCCGGTATGGTCGACCTTGCGCCCTTCGCAGCCAAGGTACCGCAGGATGTGCGCCGTCAGGTCGCGACCGCAAAGGCGGAAATTGCCTCCGGCAGCCTGCATCCCTTCCAGGGGCCGGTGCGCGATCAGTCCGGCCGCATCCGCGTTGCCGAGGGGCAGCAGATGAGCGATAGCGATATGCTGTCGATGGGCTATTACGTCGACGCGGTGGTCAGCAAGCTGCCCAACAAATGACCTGACGCCCTGGCCGCCAAGCTTGCCGGCATTTGGCTGGGATGCGGCTGGAATTCCGCCGGAATTTCACAATGCCGGGGCGGCGAGAATCAAAAAGCCATTTTGTCGAGCTTCGCAGCCTCGGGCTCTTCCGAGGGCCGGAAGGCACCGGCCTGGGGGCGGTGGCCAAGGCTACGACTGTCGATGGCGATGCTCTTGATGAGGACGTGCACCCGGGTTCCCGGCACAAGGCCAAGACGGCGGACCGAATGCGCGGTGATGCGGGCCCAGATGGGTGTTCCAACATCGACGACGATGTCGCGCTGGGGGCCTGTCTCTTGCCCTATCTCGCGAATAACTCCCTTTAACACATTGAGAATACTTATATTTTCCGGCGGTGTGAGAGCCAAGGAAACGTCGCGCGAACGGATCCGCAGGCGAATTGTCCGGCCCGCAGGCATGTCGATCGCAGGCACCCGCAGTGTGCCGCCGGCGAAGGTGAGCCGGGTCAGCCCTTCTTCGGTCTCGTGCCCCTCGACGGTTGCCTCGAGAACGGCACCGGCTTCATAGCGCCCGGTCAGGGGCCGCAGATCGAGGCGATTCATGATTTCCTCGGCATCACCGGCGGCAGCGACCGTCCCCTCGGAGAGCAGAATCAGGGTGTCGGCCAGACGGATAATTTCGTCCATAGCGTGGCTGACATAGATGACGGGCAGGGCGAGCGTGCCGGAAAGATGCTCGATGAAGGATAGAATTTCGTCTTTGCGAGCGGCGTCCAGAGAAGCGAGAGGCTCGTCCATTAACAGGATCTTAGGATCGCTGAGCAGGGCCCGGCCGATCGCCACGCGTTGTTTCTCGCCGCCGGACAGGGTCGCGGGGCGGCGCTCGAGAAGTTTCTCGATGCCGAGCATGTCGACGATCCGCCCGAGCGTCGCTTTCTTTTCGTCTGCAGTGCTGCCGCCGGGCATCCCGTAGGTGAGATTCCGTTCCACCGACATGTGCGGGAATAGCCGGCCCTCCTGGAAGATGTAGCCGAGATGCCGCTTCTCAACGGGAAGAGCGATCCCCTGTGTTGAATCGTAGAGTACCTGATCCTGGACCGTGATCCGTCCTGCATCGGGACGCTCGAGACCGGCGATGAGGTTGACGAGGGTGGTTTTGCCGGCGCCGGACCGCCCGAACAGCGCGGTCACGCCCCGGGCCGGCACCGCGAATTTGGCGTCGATCCGGAACGCGCCAAGATCCTTCTGGATATCGACTTCGATCATGGCAGAGTTTTCGGTTATCGCAGGGCGCTGCCGGAATGGGCGAAGCGCCGCGCCAGCCATTCCGAGGCGATCAGCGCGGCGAGCGAGACAACGACCGCGATGATCACGAGCCGGCCCGCGCCGGCCTCACCGCCGGGCATGTGGGCAAGCGTGAACAGTGCCAGCGGCAGGGTTTGGGTTTCACCGGGAATGTTTGAAACAAACGTGATGGTGGCCCCAAACTCTCCAAGCGCGCGGGCAAAGGCCAGAATCAGCCCGGCAAGAATGCCGCGGCCCATCAGCGGCAGGGTGATGGTGGCGAAGACCCGCCTCGGACTCGCACCAAGTGTGCGGGCGGCGGCCTCGAGACCGCGATCGATCTCCTCAAGTGACAGGCGCATCGCGCGCACCATCAGCGGCAATGCCATGATGGCGGCAGCCAGCGCCGCACCCTCCCAGGTAAACACAATGCTCACGCCGAAGACATCGTAGAGCCAGGCGCCGACCGGTCCGCGGCGTCCGAGTATGATGAGCATGAGATAACCGATCACCACAGGCGGCAGCACCAGCGGCAGATGAATGATTCCATTCAACAGGGTTTTGCCAAAGAAACGACGACGGGCCAGGAGCCAGGCCAGAAACAGGCCGATCGGGAAGCACACAGTGACGCTGACTGTCGCAACTTTCAGGCTCAGCAGAAGAGCCGTCTGTTCGACGGGAGTCAGGACGAACATGACGTCCCCGGACTCTGGAAACCGTGGCGGAGCAGGATGGCCGTGCTTTCCGGGCTCTGCAGGAAGACATGGAGACGTCGTGCCAGCGGTGTATCGTTATCGGCGATGATGGCAAAGGGATAGACGATCGGCGGATGGTTGCGGGGGTCGATCATCTGCGTCACATCTACGTTCCCGGCCATCTCGGCATCGCTGGAATAAACGATGCCCGCAGCCTCACCGCGTTGCACGAAGGCGAGAACATGGCGTACCGAGGGCAGCCGCGCGAGCTTCGGCGCGAGTGCCTGCCATAGCCCCATATTCTGGAGCGCCTGCTGGGCATAGGTTCCGGCCGGAACGAAGGATGGATTGCCAATGGCGATCCTGTTTTCGAGGCTGGGGTCGGCGACGGCTTCCTGCAGGGAAAATTTTTCGCTCCGGCCCTGGGGTTGGATCAGAACGAGGCAGTTGCTCACCAGGTTGATCCGGGTGTCGCTGGCCATCAATCTGTCTTTGTCCAACCAGTCCATCCATTCGACGCTGGCGGAAATGAAGATCAGGGCGGGAGCGCCTTGGTGCACCTGCCGGGCGAGGGTGCCGCTGGCTGCGAAAACGGGCACGACGTGGATGCCCGTCTCTTTCTCGAACACATCGAGAATCAGGGTTAGCGGTTGGGTCAGGCTTGCTGCGGCTAGCACAATCGGCGTGCGGGACTGAGCTACTTGCGGTATCGCAAGAAGGATCGCCGCAACGGCGAGAAGGGGGGCGGTCGCGCGCGCAACCCGCATGATGCACGTTTTGCGGATGCGCTTCGTCACGGAGTTCACCGCGTGTAGAGATCCGCGGGGTCGACCTCGAGTTTGGCAATCTCAACGAGGCGGCCGTCGCGCACGGCCCTGAAGAAGCAGTTGCGCCGGCCCGTATGACAGGCCACGCCCTTCTGGTCGACCAAAAGAAGAATAGTGTCGCCGTCGCAGTCCAGGCGCATTTCGACAAGGGCCTGGATCTGGCCCGACTGCTCGCCCTTGCGCCAGAGATTGCCGCGGGACCGGGACCAGTAGCTCACGGATCCTTCCGCCAGCGTCTCGCGAATGGACTCTGCGTTCATCCACGCGACCATCAGTACCTCGCCCGTGTCATGCTGCTGGGCGATGGCCGGAACTAGTCCATCCGCATCGAAGGTGACAGCCTCGAGAATTTCTGCAGCGGGTTTTTCCCCAGCGTCTGTTTTCCCGCTATCTTTTACGCCCACTTCAGGCTCCTTTTGCATAGCGCACGAAACCAGCGGCGAGGTCCGCGATCAAATCGCCGCAGTCTTCGAGACCGACATGGATTCGCAGAGTGAATCCACCGGGTTCCCACTTGGTTGCTGTGCGTGCTTTCTGCGGCTGCACCGGGATCAGCAGACTCTCATAGCCGCCCCAGCTCGAACCAATTCCATAAAAGCGCAGATCGTCCACCAGGGCGGCAACCCGGTTGCGATCCTCGGTGTCGACGACGAATCCGAAGAGTCCGGCAGCACCGGAAAAATCCCGTTTCCACAGCGCGTGTCCCGGATCGCTGGCTAGACCGGGATGCATCACGCGCACAACGCTAGGTTGCTGTTCCAGCCATTGTGCGACCTTGAGGCCGTTCTCGTGATGGCGCGCCATACGGATACCGATGGTGCGCAGACCGCGCAGTGCGAGATAGACGTCGTCCGGACCACAGCAGGTGCCGAAGCGTTGGGTCGATTCCTGGACTTGTTCGAAGGTCTCGGCATTGGCGGTGATTGAGCCGATCATGACGTCGGAATGGCCGCAGACGTATTTGGTGCCGGCCTGAACCGAGATGTCGACTCCATGTTGGAGCGGCTTGAAGAAGTAGCCACCAGCCCAGGTGTTGTCGATCACGGTCGGCACACCCTTGGCACGGGCAACAGCGGTGATTGCCGGGATATCCTGGATTTCAAAGGTTTGTGATCCGGGAGATTCGAGCCAGATCAGGCGGGTTTCCGGCCGGATTAGGCGCTCAATATCGGCACCGATGCAGGGATCGTAATACTCGGCTTCGACTCCATACCGGGACAGGGTTTGCTCGGCAAAGTTCCGTGCCGGGGCATAGGTGCTGTCCGTAATCAGGAAATGGCCACCTTGTTCGGCAAAGGATGCCATGGCCATGGCGATCGCCGCCATGCCGGAAGGACAGATCACCGTTCCTTCGGCGGCATCGCCTTCGAGCGCGGTCAGCGCATCCTCGAGACTGAAGATGGTTGGCGTGCCACGCCGACCATAGCGAATCCGGGTGGTGCCGGCCCGATCCATGTATTCCTCAATGTTGGGAAACAGGATCGTGGAGGCGTGGTAGACTGGCGTGTTCACGGCCCCGTGATGTTCGAAAGGCGCGCGTCCAGAATGGGTGACGATGGTGTCGTCTTTCATAATATCCTGAATCCTTGCTTGAGGTGTAATGGAGATGCGGTGCACCGTTCGTTATCTCACCGCCTTATATCAATCTTGTGTTGCTGATCTATTTGCGTCAGAGGCTGGTTGCCGTTGCGTAGCGGACTGCTTCTTCGGCGGCACGCATTACCGCCATCGCCTTGTTCCAGCTTTCCTGCCACTCGGTTGCCGGATCGCTGTCGGCGACGATTCCGCCGCCGGCTTGGACATAGATCTTGCCGTCTTTCACCACTGCGGTGCGGAGCGCGATGCAGGTATCCATGTCGCCGTCGGCGCCGAAATAGCCGATGCAGCCGGAGTAGATTCCGCGCCTCTCTGGCTCGAGTTCGTCGATGATTTCCATTGCCCGTACTTTCGGGGCCCCCGATACGGTGCCGGCGGGAAAGCCTGCGGCCAGTGCTGACAGCGCGTCATGCTCGTCCGTGATCTTGCCCTCGACATGGCTCGCGATGTGCATGACATGGCTGTAGTACTCAATAACCATACGCTCAACAACGGACACGGTGCCCACCCGGGCCGCGCGGCCGACGTCGTTGCGTCCGAGATCGAGTAGCATCAAATGCTCGGCGAGCTCCTTGGGGTCCGATAGGAGATCCTCGGCGTAGGCGGCGTCTTCCTCGGCATCCTTGCCCCGGGGCCGGGTCCCGGCAACCGGACGAATGGTAATCACGCCGTCGCGCAGACGGACCAGAATCTCCGGGCTCGAGCCGACGATGGAGAAATTGCCGTAATCAAGGAAAAACAGAAACGGCGAGGGGTTGAGCCGGCGCAGTGCCCGGTAGAGCGTGAAGGGTGGAAGCGGAAAGGGGATTTCGAAACGCTGGCTCACGACCACCTGGAACACATCGCCGGCGAGTATGTATTCCTTGCTTCTCTCGACCATGTTGTGGAATTGCTCGGGTGTCATGTTGGATGTCGGTTCAGGCTTTGCGATGCGGGCCTGCGAATCGGGTACTTCATGCGGGACTGCCCGCCCAAGCGCCTCGAGAGCACCGGCGAGGCGGGTGCGTGCCTGGGTATAGGCGTCTTCCGCTAAGACGCCGTCTTCCGGTCTTGCCGGGGTGGCGACGGTCAGGGTGTCCTTCAAATCATCGAAAATTGCAGTCACCGTCGGGCGCAGGAAAATTGAGTCGGGGAGATCGAAGGGGTCGGGGTTCTCGTCAGGGATATTCTCCACCAGCCGGATCATGTCGTAGGCCATGTAGCCGACGAGTCCGGCGGCCATCGGCGGAATATCGTCGGGGAGAGGGATGGTTGATTCACCGACGATGCCGCGAAGCGAATCGAGGGCGCTGCCCGGACAGGGCGAAAAACTGCGTGCGTCCTCGTCTTCGAAGATGCCCCTGGAGATTTCAGCGTTGTCGCCGCGGCAACGCCAGACCAAATCCGGTTGCATCCCGATGAAGGAGTAGCGCCCCCGGTTGGCGCCGCCCTCGACGGATTCAAGCAGGAAGGCGTTGGTCATGCCGTCAGCGAGTTTGAGCATCGCCGAGACCGGAGTCTCAAGATCGGCGACGATAGTCGTCATCAGAATTTGCGGTGTGCCGCGGTTGTAAACGGCGGTGAAGGAATCAGCGTCCGGAATAACCAGCATCGGGATTGAACACCCTTTCTGTGATACGCCGGTTAACGTAAACCCCGTGCTTTTCCTGTAGCTTATCGCCGAAACCAGATGTCAGATCTGCAGACATTCCGTTGCGCAGACGGTCGGCGATCGTGCGGAAAGAATCGAAATCTTTGGTTGCGTCGGCCTCAATGATCCGGTCGAGACGGAGTAGATAGAATGTATCCCCGGCCTGTACCGTTGCCGTCTTTCCGGTCGTGGGGAGGTCGAAGAGGGCGGTGATTGCGGGTTGCGGTAGCCCGTCGCGATTCGGCGGCCCGTCGCGGAACACCGGCTTGTCGGTCTGGACAGTGAGGTCGTTCTGCTTGGCCAGGTCGGCGAGATTCTCGCCATGTTCCAGTTTCTCGCGCCACCCTTCGGCGCGTTTGCGGGTTTTATTAACGCGCTGCTCCGCCTTCCATGCTTCAACGACCCGGCCCCTGATGCTGGTAAGCGTCGGCAGGGTTTCCGGAATCGCGCGCTCGAGGCGGGCCGCAAAGTAGGTTTCTTGTTCGGTTTCCACCATGTCGCTGACTTCGCCGGGAGTCGCTTCGAACACAATGTCGAAGAAGGGTGCTCCGGGCAGATCATCGACCGATTTGCCGTCAGCGTCCCGACCAAAATGACTCGTCGTCTTTTTCACGATCTTTACCGTCAGAGCTGAGGCCGCTTCCTCCAGTGTCTGGCCGCCGCCGAGGAGGTCCTCGAGTTCGGAGGAGAGACGAAAGACTTCGTCCACCGCCGCTTCCTGGGCGAGATCACGGCGCAGGGCCTGGCTGACTTCCTCAAAAGAGGCCGTTTTGCCGGGCGTGAGTGCTGTGACCTTGAAGACATGCCAGCTCAGAGGGCCCTTGATGGGCTCGGAAATCACATCTTTCTTGAGGGTAAAAACAGCATCGGCAAGCTCCGCCGGCAGATCTTCCCGGGTGATCTCGCCGAGCGTGACCGAATCCCCGGACTGGTTCAAAAACTCCCTGGCCACGTCATCGAATTTTCTGTCGGCGAGTTCTTCGATCGCCTGGCGGGCCTTCTCCTCTGTATCTGCAAGGAGCTGGAGCACAGTCCGCTTTCCAGGCACCGTGTAGTCATTGAGCCGTTCGTCATAGGCCTTGCGCAGGGCGCTTTCGCTGATCGCATCGAGGTCGATGAATCTCTCCGGTGTGAGGTGAATGAAGCTGACGGTGCGCAACTCGGGCACCTGGAACTGGCCGCTGTTTTCCTCGAGAAATTTCCCAAGCGTTGAATCGCCCGGATCCGCGACAGCGAGTTTCTGGTCGACGGGGATCTTGACGTAGCTCGCCTCGCGCTGCTCGCGCTCCCAGCGATGAAGTGTGTCGGCGAAGGCCTTCGGCGGCGGGATAACGCCGGCGAGGGCATCGAGCAACTGATTGCGGGAGATGTCGTAGCGCAACCGCGTCGTGTAAGCCTCTTCGTTCAGGCCATTTGCGGCCAGGGTTTGCTCGAACTGGGCGCGGTCGAAAACGCCAAGTGTGCTGGCGAAGGCGGGATCGGAGCGGATGTTGCTGGCGATAGTGGCGGAACTGGCCGTGAGACCGAGCGCAAGGGCCTCGGCCCGGAAAGCTGCCCTGGCGATCTGCGCCTGGAGCACCTGTTCAGGGATGCCGAACTGGCGTGCCTGTTCCTCGTTGATGTTGAATCGCCGGCGCAGATTGTTGAGCCGGTTGCGGTAACGAACATCCAGCTCGGTGGCGCTAACCTCGACTTCGCCGACCTTGACCGCCGGATCGTCGAAAAACCCGCCGGTCACGAAATCCCCGACGCCCCATATGGCAAAACTGACGACCAGCAGACCGAACAGGATCTTGATGAAGATCGAGGCGACAGATTTTCTGAGCGCTTGAAGCATCGGAATTCTTTTCTCGCACGCCAGATTCGGACAGCGAGGTGGGCATGACGGGGTGAGGGGCGGCAGGGCGTGGGATGATAGTATCCAAGGCAGTCACCCGCAAACGATTACCAATGGCCGTGAACATCTGAAGAATAACCCAATGGCCCCGGTTGGGTTGGCCGCAGTTGGATTGGCTGCGGTTGGATTGCTTGCCGGCTTCGCTATGATGCCGCCATCCCGTACGCCGTCCCGTAATCAGGGCGGCACAGGGTGACAGCAGGGGGAATTCGACAATGACTGCGGTACGGCGCCCGCTGCTTGCGGGAAACTGGAAGATGAACGGCCTCGCAGAGGACGGGCGGCAACTCGCCCGGGCCATTGTCGCAGCGTGCGGGGATCTGTCCTGTGAAATCCTCCTCTGCCCGCCCTTTACCCTCCTCGATGCGATAGGCGGGGAACTTGACGATAGCGCCGTCGCCCTCGGCGCTCAGGACTGCCATGGCGAGGCTTCGGGCGCCTTCACGGGCGATATATCGGTGGCGATGCTGGCCGATCTCGGCTGCCGCTATGTGATTGTCGGGCATTCCGAGCGGCGGGCGGGGCACGGAGAAAGTGATGAGGTCGTGAACGCCAAGGCGGCGGCCGTTCATGCGGCGGGGCTCACCGCGATCATCTGTGTTGGCGAGATCGCCGCGCAGCGCGATGAGGGGATGGCACTGGCCATAGTGAGCGCAAGCCTCGAGGGCAGCATGCCGGATTCTGCGAACCCGGAGAATACGGTCATCGCCTATGAACCGGTCTGGGCGATCGGCACCGGACAGGCTGCGGGCCCGGAGGAGGTCGAGGAGATGCACAGCCACATCCGGGAGCTTCTGATGATGAAATTCGGCGATGCAGCGGACGCGGTCCGGCTTCTTTATGGCGGATCGGTCAAACCTGACAATGCAGCAGCCGTTATGACCTGCGAGGATGTCGACGGGGCGCTGATCGGCGGGGCCAGTCTGGACGCTGCGGGTTTCGTTGCCATCGGCCAAAGCTGTCTGGCGCCAGCCTGACCCGGCGGCCCAAGGCCCGTCCTGACGGCGCCGGCCTGACGGGAACAGGCAGATAAAAACGGACAAAGACCGGCCAAGGAGGCAAGACTAACTCTGGCCAGAAGCGCCCTGAACGGGTATAGATACGGCGTTGCGGATTCTGACCACGTGGGTTGGCCGCGTCGGCCTGTTGCGTGGATTTTCTCCGGCGGATTGCTCTCATGACGACGATCATTCTGGTTGTGCACCTGCTGCTCGCCTTGGCACTGGTTGGTGTCATTCTGCTTCAGCGCAGCGAGGGCGGCGGTCTCGGTATCGGGGGTTCCGGCACGGCCGGCGGATTGATGAGCGTCCGCGGCACAGCCAATCTCCTGACCCGGGCCACGGCGGTGCTGGCCGTGGCCTTCGTGTTGACCAGCCTGGCGCTCGCGATTCTTGCGAGCCGGAGCGGCAACCAGGAATCGATCCTCGACAGCAATCCGACACCGGTTGCGGCGCCTGCCCAACCGGCTGACAGCGACGCCTCCCGGGTACCGCTTTCAAAATAGTACTGAACAAAATAGTGCCGAAAGCAGTCTCTATTCCCCAGGATTTCGCGCTTCAAGAAGAACGCCACGACGACCGACCCCGACCCGATGCACCGGGCACAAAAGAAACGCCAGGCGCGGTAGAGATATCGGGTGCGGCAGAAACAGCGGACAGGGCGCTGTGACCCGCTATGTTTTCATCACCGGCGGTGTCTCTTCCTCACTCGGCAAAGGCCTGTCCACGGCCGCTCTCGGGGCGCTCCTGCAGGCACGGGGTTTCACGGTCAGGCTACGCAAACTCGATCCCTATCTGAACATCGACCCGGGTACCATGAGCCCGTACCAGCATGGCGAGGTTTTCGTAACCGACGACGGTGCGGAGACTGATCTCGACCTTGGCCATTACGAACGGTTCACCGGGGTCTCCGCCCGCCGCAGCGATAACGTGACAGCGGGAAAGGTCTATTCTGATGTCCTCGCACGCGAGCGCCGGGGCGACTATCTCGGCGGTACGGTTCAGGTCATCCCGCATGTAACCGACGCTATCAAGGCGTTCATCACCGCCGAAGTGGCGGATGAGGATTTCATCATTTGCGAGATCGGCGGGACCGTTGGCGATATCGAGGGGCTGCCCTTCTTCGAGGCGATCCGACAGCTCGGCAACGAGGTCGGTCGCGAGAAGAGCATGTTCATTCATGTCACCCTGGTTCCGTATCTGCAGGCGGCAGGAGAGATCAAGACCAAACCGACCCAGCACTCGGTGAAGGAACTGCTCAGCGTCGGCATACAGCCCGACCTCCTGCTTTGCCGCAGCGAGCATCCGATCATGGAGAACGAGCGCAAGAAGCTGGCGCTGTTCTGCAACGTTCGCGAAGAAAGGGTGGTGCCGGCCCTCGATGTCGCCTCGATCTACCAGGTTCCCGTCTCCTATCACGCCGAAGGTTTCGATGTTGAGGTACTGAAGCATTTCGGGCTCCTCGAGGAGAACGGACACGCGGTCGACCTCTCGCTCTGGAACAGCATCGCCGAAATCATCGAGAAACCCGAGGACAAGGTCGATATAGCGGTGATCGGCAAGTACACGACCCTGATCGACGCGTATAAATCATTGTTCGAGGCGCTGACCCACGGCGGCATCGCGAACAAGGTGAAGGTGGCGGTGCGCTGGGTAGATTCCGAGCGCTTCGAGAACGAGGAGTATGTGCACGATATCGAGGGTTGCCATGGAATTCTCATCCCTGGTGGTTTTGGCGAGCGCGGCGCCGAAGGCAAGATCCGGGCCGTGAGTTATGCCCGCACCCGGAAGATTCCCTATTTCGGTATCTGCTTCGGCATGCAGATGGCGGTCATCGAGGCAGCGCGCAGCCTTGCCAGCGTCACCGAAGCTGGAACGACGGAATTCGGACCCTGCTCAGAGCCTGTGGTCGGCCTGCTGACAGAGTGGCTCCAGGGCGAGGAGCTGACCCGCCGTGACGAAAAATCGAATCTCGGCGGCACTATGCGGCTTGGAAGCTATCCCTGCTTGCTTGAACAAGGCAGCCAGATTGCAGGGATATATGGCGGGGCGGAGAAGATTGAGGAGCGCCACCGCCATCGCTACGAGGTCAATCTCGACTACAAGGAAAAACTTGAGGCAAGTGGGATAAAATTCTCCGGTATGTCGCCGGACGGACGTCTTCCCGAAATCATTGAATTCCCGGATCATCCGTGGTTCATCGGCGTTCAGTTCCATCCGGAACTGAAGTCCAAACCTTTCGCACCGCATCCACTCTTTGCCGGCTTCATCCAGGCCACGCTCGAGCAGTCACGCCTTGTCTAGGAGATCTCATTTGTCCAGGCAGGCCGAGAGAACTGAAGGGGAGGGGGAGACTCCACCCCGCCATGTCACTGTCGGCGATCTGGTGATTGGCAATGATTGCCCGCTGGTCCTATTCGCCGGGCCCTGCGCCCTGGAGAGCCGGCAGCACGCGCTCGAAACTAGCCATGCGATCAGCGAGATCACCAATCGTCTCGGTATCGGTTTTGCCTACAAGACGTCTTTCGACAAGGCGAACCGGACCTCGCTGGAAAGCCCGCGCGGAATTGGCGAGGAGAAGGCGCTGCCGATTTTTGCCGAAATCCGGGAGACCCATAACTGCCCGGTGCTGACCGACGTTCACGCACCCGAACAGTGCGCACGCGTCGCCGAGTCCGTCGACATCCTGCAAATTCCGGCTTTTCTTTCCCGCCAGACCGACCTGCTCGTCGCCGCCGGAGAAACCGGATGCGCAATCAACGTGAAGAAGGGGCAGTTCTTGGCGCCCTGGGACATGGCCAACGTTGCCGCCAAGATCCTCGCTACCGGCAACGACCGCGTTATGCTTTGTGAACGGGGTGCGAGTTTCGGGTACAACACGCTGATCAGTGACATGCGAGCCTTGCCGGTGCTGGCGCGCTCGGGATGTCCGGTTGTGTTCGATGCCACTCATTCGGTTCAGCAGCCGGGCGGCCAGGGCGGCGTTTCCGGCGGACAGCGGGAATTCGTGCCGGTGCTGGCGCGCGCTGCGGTTGCGGTTGGTGTTGCCGCTGTCTTTGTTGAAACCCACCAGGATCCCGACAGCGCACCTTCGGACGGCCCCAACATGTGGCCTCTCGATGCGCTGGAGACTCTGCTCAAGGATCTGTGCGAATTGGATCGCCACGCCAAGAGCACACCCTTGCCGCACCCGTTCCCCGATGGGGACGCGGCAGGTTTGGCAACGAACTACAAGGGAGCAACGCAGAAATGACGGCGGTTATCGATCTGAAGGCCAGGGAGATCATCGACAGCCGCGGCCATCCGACCGTCGAGGTCGACATCGTGCTCGAGGACGGCTCTTTTGGGCGCGCGGCGGTTCCGTCAGGCGCTTCGACGGGTGCGCATGAAGCAGCCGAACTCCGCGACGGGGATGACAGGTTTGGCGGCCGGGGAGTCCGCAGAGCTGTCGCGGCGGCTCAAACGGAAATTTTCGAATTGATCTCGGGCCTTGATGCCGAGGAACAGACAAAAATAGACACCATGCTTTGCGCTCTCGATGGCACAGATCACAAATCACGCCTTGGCGCCAACGCCATCCTGGCGGTTTCGTTGGCGGTGGCCCGGGCCGCAGCGGCAGCGCGTGACCAGCCGCTTTATCGCTATGTCGGCGGGGTTGCGGCCAATCTCCTGCCGGTGCCGATGATGAACATTCTTAATGGCGGCGTTCACGCCGCCAACAGCGTCGATTTTCAGGAATTCATGATCGCGCCTGTCGGCATGGAGTCGTTCGCCGAGGGATTGCGCGCCGGCGCTGAGACCTTCCATGCCCTCAAGGATACCCTGGCACGTTCGGGTCGAAGCACGAATGTCGGCGACGAGGGTGGTTTTGCGCCGGATCTGGAATCGGCCCGCGAAGCGCTTGATCTGATCGTGAAGGCGATAGAGACAGCGGGCTTCAAGCCCGGACAGGAGATGGTGATCGCTCTCGACTGTGCGGCCACGGAATTTTTTGCCGACGGGAACTACAACCTCGCCGGAGAGGGCAGGAGCCTGGATGCTGCAGGCATGGTTGCGTATCTCGGGGAACTGGCCGTCGATTATCCGATTGCGTCGATTGAGGACGGTCTCGCCGAGGATGATTGGGAAGGCTGGCAGGTGCTGACGGCGCAGATCGGTGACAGTGTACAGCTGGTCGGCGACGATCTGTTCGTCACCAACACCGAACGCTTGCAGCGCGGCATCAGGGATGGCGCTGCGAATGCAATCCTGATCAAGGTCAATCAGATCGGGACGCTTACCGAAACCCTGGCCGCCGTCGACCTTGCGCATCGCAGCGGCTATGCAGCAATGATGTCGCACCGCTCCGGAGAGACCGAGGATTCAACCATCGCGGACCTCGCGGTGGCCGTCGGATGTGGTCAGATCAAGGCGGGATCGCTGTCGCGCTCGGACCGGTTGGCAAAATACAACCAGCTCCTCAGGATCGAAGAGGAACTCGGTTCATCGGCCCGATACGCCGGCGCGATAATCACCACGCGTTGCAAAGCGGCGGGGAGCTAGCGCGGGTTAGAACCTGAGCGGCGGGTTGACACGGACTGGGCCGTCCAGGCAGTCCGGACGGCATCAGGTCGACATCAGATCGACACTGAAAACTGCCGCCACAACGAAATCCTGCGGGAAGAGGTTTTTGATCAGCCGATCGATCCCGGATGTCCGATTCCGCATACCTCGATCTCTTTTCACGGGATCACCGAGAGTATGGTCTCCGTGGCCCGGACGCCACTGCGCTACTGCCGGATTTCCGGGGATTTTGCGGCGATGCGGTCATGGCCGCACACAATGCGACCTTCGATCCGCGGTTCCTCGATCTCAAGGAACCGGAAACGAAAACACACTTCGATGGTTCCGTGCTCGATGCCATGTTCCTTTCGCGGATGCTCGAGCGACGCGGCACAATCACTCGGTCGACGGCATTGCCCAGCGTTGGGGCGGGGGGGGGGGGTATATCTCCTGCCAGCACAGGGCACTCGGCGATGCGCTGGCAACTGCGGAAACCCCACTTTTCCACCTGACCGTGCTGCAGGGTCGTGGGGGTTAAGACCCTCGGCGGGGCGGTACGCGAACAGATGCGGGCCCGGCGCCTCCGCTTCAGGCAGCGCTCCTTCTAGTCACAGGCAGGTCACACGTTGGTGATCTGCAGTGGAGGTATAGTTTATTTCTGGCAGCGAGAGCTGCCACGAGATTGTGAAGTGGCCAGCCGGCCAGGAAAATACCAAGGAGACACAGGGCGATGAAATGGGGAACCTTCAGTCTTAGCCAGATGCCCGAGGTCGAGCGTGCGGCAGATATTTTTGCCACGGATTTCGGTCAATTCGAACTTGCCGAGGAACTCGGCTTCGACACCATCTGGCTCGCCGAGCATCTGTTCTCGAACTACGGGATTGTCACCTCGACGCAGGTCATCGCCGCCGCCGTGGCGGAGCGAACCAAGAACATCAAGATCGGAAGCGCCGTAGTGGTGATCCCCTTCAACCACCCGTTGCGCACCGCTTCTGATTTTGCGCTGGTCGACATCCTGTCCGGCGGACGTCTTCTGTTTGGCGTCGGGCGCGCCTATCAACCCCACGAGTTCACCGGACTCGGTGTGCCGATTGAAAAGAGCCGCGAGATGTACGCCGAGGGTCTCGATATCGTCCTCAAGGCCTGGACCGAGGACAGAATTTCCTTTGAGGGCGAGTTCTGGCAGATCCCGGATCCGGTGGAGATGCTGCCGAAGCCGCTCCAGAAGCCGCATCCGCCGGTCTATCAAGCCTGCGTCTCGCCCGAGAGCTTCGAGACCGCAGCTGAAAAAGGCTTCAACATCCAAATGGCGGCGCCCTTCACCTATCGCACCTATCGCGAGGAGTGGATTGACCGGCTGGCTGACAGCCTTGCTTCATATGAAAAGGCGTGCAGGAAGTATGGAAAGGATCCCAAGACATCAGAGCGGATGCTCCTGATTCCGTTCTTCGTTGATGAGGATGGTGACAAGGCCCGGGAAATCCTCAAAACCCATGTCGAGTGGTTCTACAATAAGGTGTCCGAGAATCAGTTGAAGCTCGGGCGCTCCGAAGGACTCATCAAGGGCTACGAACTGACGATGGCCGAGGGTCGCAAGACCATGGCAGAAGGATACCTCGCTTTCGAGAAACTCCTCGAGCATGGCGCAGCGATCGCCGGTAATCCTGAAGAGTGCGCCGAGAGGCTGTCCCATATGCGCGACAAGCTTGGCATCACGGAGTTTGTTCTGTGGACCAATATCGGCGGCATGTCGGCGGAGAACTCGCGCTCGGCCATGCGCCTGATTATGGAGCGGATCGCACCTCTGGTGGACGGTGCCAAACCAAAGGCGCTCGCCGCCGAGTAGTTTCCTCGTTCTGACCGCAAGCCCGGGAGGCCGGGAGAGCGAGTCAGAAAATATCGCCGGTCAGTTCGCTCCTCAGCCTTTCTCGCAGGGTTCGGGTGGCCTTGAAGGAAGATGAAGGAAGATGAAGGAAGAGATCAGCACTTCCCGTTCCCGCCGGCTTATCGAGAGAGCGGGTGGACGTAGTTCCCTGGGGGTTTCCTGCCAGCTGCGCATCTGTCTGGCTCCGGAGCAGAAGTCCGATAATGTGGTGGAACCCGGCCTGGAGGTAATCCATCTCGTCTAAATTGAAGACACTGGCCACACGGAGTTTTTCGATGCACGCCAGCGTGCCGGTTTCACCAACACCACTGTACAGGGCGAAGGCACGGGCCGCGCTGACCAGGGGGAGGATGCCAGTTTGGGTCTGCGCGACTGGCATCTCGCGCATGCCCTCGAAGGTGTCGTCTGGGGTCAGCCGGTCGACCTATGCAATCACCCCGGGGGTCGCGGCGGCAAGACCTCATCAAGATTAAGCAGCCCGACTGGGCGGCTGTTGGCGTCGACAACCGGCATGTGGCGCAGTTCGGCCCGGCGCATCCGCGCGATGGTGTGGAACAGCCGGTCGTCGCACCAGATAACCCGGACCGGCGCCGCCATGATCTCAGAGACAGGAATGGCAGCATGGCAGCGGGATTCCGGTCGACGAGTTTACGCATGATATCTTGTTCGGTAACGATTCCGGCGAGACCGCTGTCCTTGTCGAGAACGAGAACACTCGAGCCTTTTGCGCCAGTCAGTACCATGAGCACGGTCTCCGTTGTTGCATTGGTGGCAATCTTCGATGGCGCTGCACCGAGGTTTTCCGGCACTCTGCACAGGAAGACAGCCTTCTGCGGTTGTATGTCCGGTTGCGCTGGCGGTTGCACAGGCGGTTGCATTTGCAGCAATTGCACCTGCCGGAGCTTCATGTAGCGCCCACAACAAGACTGCGAAAAAGACTGCCGTGTTTTGAAAATTTATCGGGCTGTGCGATGATGCGGTCATGCGGTTTCCGCGCACCATCCAGATTCGACCCAGACAGGGGTTTACTCTTGCCGCTGGCGTGTTGCTCGCCGGCTATATCCTCTATCACACGGGCAATTTCATCTACAGTGCTATTGGCGGTGAGCGGGGACTGACAGCCTACAGCCATCTTGCAGTTCTCACGGAGCAGGCGAGAGACGAGCTTGCGGAACTGCAGGTAACCTCAAGCAAACTGGAGCAGCGTGTCTCCCGTCTGTCGCCGGAAGGCGACGGGCTTGACCTCGAATTTCTTGACGAGCGCGTGCGTGCCGTTCTCAGCCTGGCCGATACCGACGAGTTCGTGATCTATCTGCCCGGGGAGGCAGATTCTGCGAGCGCGTTGCAGCCCAGCGCATCCCTGCGCTGAACGCTTGATAAAAGCCTGTCGAACGCCTCGGGCACAGGCAAACGCCAACTGCAGACAGGCGCGACGTGCCCCGACAGCAAACCCCAGAACTGTCCGCGATCCATAATACGGAATCAATCTGTTGCAGAGGAAGAGCATGCCGCCTCTGTGGTTTTATCTACGGCAATACGCCGGGTATAGTGTGCCCGTTGGAATTTTTTCGTAACGGAGCACGACATGGTCGCCAGAAAGGCTTCCGGCAAGCGAGATACTAAACGGTTGCAGACCCGCAGCGCCCGAGCCGGCAAATCCAGTAACGCGACCGTGCGGAAGAAAACAAACAGCGCCGCAGGGCGCGCCAAGACAAAAGCTGCCACGACGAAGGCAACCAAAACATCCACCGCCAAGAAAACCGCAAAGGCTCAGGCTTCCAAGAAAGCCGCCAAGGCTCAGGCTTCCAAGAAAACCGCAAAGGCGGGCGCGCAGGATCTGCTCGCTTTCTATCGCGACATGCTGTTGATCCGGCGCTTCGAGGAGCGGGCCGGCCAGCTTTACGGGATGGGGCTGATCGGCGGTTTCTGCCATCTCTATATCGGACAGGAAGCCGTTGTGACGGGCATGCAGGCCTGTCTCAACGAGAAGGACGCGGTCATCACCAGCTACCGCGATCACGGGCACATGCTCGCCGCCGGCATGGATCCCAAGGGCGTGATGGCCGAGCTGACGGGCCGCAGCGACGGCTACTCCCGCGGCAAGGGCGGTTCGATGCATATGTTCAGCATGGAGAAGAACTTCTTCGGGGGGCACGGGATCGTCGCGGCCCAAGTGCCGATCGGCTCAGGTATAGCGTTCGCGCACAAGTACTCCGGAAGCGGCGGCGTCTGCCTGACCTATCTCGGTGACGGCGCCGCCAATCAGGGGCAAGTTTACGAATCCTTCAATATGGCGGCGTTGTGGGATCTTCCCGTTGTCTACGTCATCGAAAATAACAAATACGGCATGGGGACGAGCATCGAGCGGGCCTCGGCCGGCACCGAGTTCCACCTGCGCGGAAAGGCCTACGGGATTCCCGGAATGCAGGTCGACGGCATGGACGTGCTAGCGGTCAAAGAGGCCGGCGAGAAGGCCGTTGCGCACTGCCGTGCGGGGAAAGGCCCCTACATTCTCGAGATGCTGTCCTATCGCTATCGCGGACACTCAATGTCGGATCCGGCCAAGTACCGCAGTCGGGAGGAAGTCCGCAAGGTGCGGGAGGAGCGCGATCCTATCGACCGGCTTGGCGCGGCGCTCGTAAAGGGCGGGCACACCGACGAGGCAGCGCTGAAGGAAATCGACAAAGAAATCAAGACGGTGATCACGAAAGCGGCCGAGTTCGCCCAGCAGAGCCCCGAGCCCGATCCGGCGGAACTCTTTACCGATGTTTATGCGGATGCAGAACATGCCGATTGAAATCCTGATGCCATCGCTGTCTCCGACTATGGAGGAAGGCAAACTCGCCCGCTGGCTGAAGGCTGAGGGCGAGGCGGTGTCGGTTGGCGATGTCATCGCCGAGATCGAGACCGACAAGGCGATGATGGAGATCGAGGCGATCGAGGGTGGAACGCTCGGTAGGCACCTGGTGGCGGAGGGCACCGAGCATGTGCTGGTGAATACACCGATCACCACCATCCTCCCGGAAGGCGAAGAGGGCGCGGTTCCCGAACCGGCAGCGGAACCGGAAGCAGCTGCTGAGCCCACACCCGCCGAGGCGGCGGCAAACGGAGAAACAGCAACCATGGAGGCGGGCAGGGCGGAAGCTGTTGGGGCGCCGGCGACTGGTACATCTACAGCTCCCGAAGCAGGGGAAGCCTCGCCGGCAGCGGTAACCGCAGCGGCCGAACAGGCGGAAACGATGACCGTGCGCGAGGCCTTGCGGGATGCGATGGCCGAAGAAATGCGCCGGGATGACAAGGTTTTCCTGATGGGCGAAGAGGTTGCTCAGTATTCAGGGGCCTACAAGGTCAGCCAGGGACTGCTCGAGGAATTTGGTGAGGCGCGGGTTATCGACACTCCGATCACCGAGCAGGGCTTCGCCGGTCTTGCGATCGGTGCCGGTTTTGCCGGCCTGCGGCCGATCGTCGAGTTCATGACCTTCAACTTCGCTATGCAGGCGATCGACCAGATCATCAACTCGGCCTCGAAAACCCACTATATGTCGGGCGGACAGATGACGTGTCCGATCGTGTTCCGGGGACCGAATGGTGCCGCCGCGCGGGTCGCCGCCCAGCATTCGCAGTGCTATGCAAGCTGGTATGCCCACTGCCCAGGGCTGATCGTTATCGCCCCGTGGTCGGCGGTCGACGCCAAGGGGTTGCTCAAATCTGCGATCCGCGATCCCAATCCGGTGGTTTTCCTGGAGAACGAGATTCTCTACGGCCATCGGTTCGAACCGCCGGAAGTCGGCGACGTAACCGTCCCCATCGGCAAGGCAAATGTCCTGCGTGAGGGTAGCGATGTAACGATCACCGCGTTTTCCATCATGGTCGGCAAGGCGCTCGCTGCGGCCGAAACTCTGGCGGCTGAGGGCATCAAGGCGGAGGTGATTGATCTGCGCACATTGCGGCCGCTCGACGTGGAAACCGTCGTTGAATCGGTGAAAAAAACCAACCGGCTGGTGAACTGTGAGGAAGGCTGGCCGAGTGCCGGCATCGGCGCGGAGATTGCCGCCCGGATTATGGAGAGTGCGTTCGACTGGCTCGATGCGCCGGTCGCCCGGGTTGCGATGGCCGATGTACCTCTGCCTTACGCCGCCAATCTAGAGCAACTGGCGTTGCCACAACCGGAACAAATTCACGAAGTAGCTATGCGCGTCTGCTACCGCTGACGGAGACCTCAATGCCGACCAAAATTCTGATGCCTGCCTTGTCGCCGACGATGACCGAGGGAACGATTGCCAAGTGGCTTGTCGCGGAAGGTGAGGATGTTTCTGCCGGAGACGTCATTGCCGAGGTGGAGACCGACAAAGCAACGATGGAGATCGAGGCCGTTGAGGAGGGAAAAATCGGAAAGCTTCTTCTTCCCGAAGGCACCGGCGCCGTTCCCGTGAACAGCGTGATCGCCGTGCTTTTGGAAGAGGGCGAGGACGCATCCGCCTTGGCCGACTTTGATACCGCCGCTGCAGCCCCGACACCTGCAGCCCCGGCACCTGCAGCACCTACGGCCCCTGAGACCGAAGCACTGGCCGTACCGGCAGCAGCGCCGGCAGCAGCGCCGGCGACGAACGGCCATGCTGGGGGACGGATCTTTATTTCACCGCTTGCCCGCCGCATGGCAACACAGGCCGGGCTCGACCTCGCCGGCCTTGCCGGATCGGGGCCGAACGGACGTATCGTCAAGCGCGATGTTGAGGCCGCCCTCAGCGGCGCAGCACCAGTAGTAGAGGTAGGCGATCATCCGGCAGTGCGACTGCCCGGAGATTCCCCGTTCGAGCCCGCATATACGCTGGAGCCGGCAACGACAATGCGCAAAACAATTGCGCGCCGGCTTACCGAATCGAAACAGACCGTGCCGCATTTCTATATGTCAGTCGACTGCGTCATCGACAGGCTTCTCGAGGTGCGCAAGGAGCTCAACGAACAAGCCGGCGGCGAGTACAAGATTTCGGTCAACGACATGGTCATCAAGGCCGTAGCGCTAGCACTCCGGGAAATTCCGGCGGCCAACGCTGCCTGGACCGGCGATGCTGTGAAGCTTTACCGCTCGGCCGACATCTCCGTTGCCGTTGCCACTGAGCGCGGACTGATTACGCCGGTTGTTCGTAAGGCGGAACGCAAGGGTCTCCGGCAAATCTCCAAGGAAATGAAGGGACTCGCGGAAAAGGCGCAAGCGGGCAAACTCCAACCCGCTGAATACGAGGGCGGTAGTTTCAGCATCTCTAATCTTGGGATGTACGAGATCGATGAATTCTCAGCCGTCATCAATCCACCGCAAGCCTGCATTCTCGCTGTTGCCGCAGGCAAGGAGCGGGCAATCGCAAGGAATGGCGAGGTTGTCGTGGCGACTGTCATGCGCTGCACCCTGTCGACCGATCACAGGGCCGTGGACGGCGCTATTGGCGCCGATTTTCTTGGTGCCTTCAGGCGTCTCATCGAGCGCCCGCTGGCGATGATGTTGTGATGACGCGCTCGCAGCCCGGGGCTGAAGTGCGATGACGACTGCCAAGTTTGATCTTGTTGTGATCGGCGGTGGCCCCGGCGGCTATGTGGCGGCGATCCGTGCGGCCCAGCTCGACCGCAAGGTCGCGCTTGTCGAGGGCGAACATCTCGGCGGCATTTGCCTCAACTGGGGCTGCATCCCAACCAAGGCCCTGCTTCGCACTGCAGAGATCAGCCGCAGTATCGCCCATGCCGGCGATTTCGGTATCAAGGTCGGGAAAGTCGATATCGACATGGCCGGCGTCGTCTCCCGTTCGCGCAAGGCGGCAAGCCAGCTCAACAAGGGTGTCAGCTATCTGCTGAAGAAGAACAAGGTGGAGGTTTTCGACGGCTTCGGGAAGTTAGCCGGAAAACAGGATGGCGGGCATGGTGTTACCGTCGAAAAGGGTGGCAAGGCTATAGCCACCTTGGTCGCAAAGGATGTGATCCTCGCCGCCGGCGCCAGGGCCAGGTCGCTGCCGGATCTCAAACCCGACGGTAAGACAGTCTGGACCTACAAAGAGGCGATGGTTCCCGAGAAGCTTCCGGCCTCGCTTCTAATCATCGGCTCGGGCGCAATCGGCATCGAGTTTGCGAGCTTTTATCGCGCGCTTGGCGCCAAGGTCACCGTGATCGAAGCACTTGACCGCATCCTGCCGGTTGAAGACGCGGATGTGTCGAAGTTCGCAAAGACGGCCTTCGAGAAGGACGGTATCGAGTTCGTTACCGGCGCTATGGTCGAGACCGCCAAGGTGACCGCACGAAAAGCCACGGTAACCTTGAAGAGCGGCAAGAAATCCTGGGACCTGTCGGCGGAGAAACTCATTCTCGCTGTTGGGATTACCGGCAACACAGAGACGCTTGGCCTCGAGGGAACCAGCGTCAAGGTCGAGAAAGGGCATGTTGTCGTCGATGAGTGGCTCCGTACGGGAGAGGCCGGCATCTACGCCATTGGCGATCTGGTCGGCCCGCCCTGGCTTGCACACAAGGCGAGCCACGAGGGTGTAATCTGTGTCGAGAAGATTTCCGGAATCGAAGGCGTTGCGCCGTTAAAGACGGAAAATATCCCGGGATGCACCTACTGCATACCGCAGATCGCCTCGGTCGGACTGACCGAAGAGAAGGCACGCGAGAACGGGCGTGAGGTGCGGGTCGGGAATTTCCCCTTCCAGGCCAACGGCAAGGCGATCGCTCTTGGCGATCCGGAAGGGTTTGTAAAAACTGTATTCGACGCCAAGACGGGCGAGCTGCTCGGCGCCCACATGGTTGGCCCGGAAGTCACCGAGCTAATCCAGGGGTACAGCATCGCCAAAGCCCTGGAGACGACGGAGGCGGAACTGATGCATGCTGTTTTCCCGCATCCGACTCTGTCAGAAGCGATGCATGAATCGGTGCTTGCAGCTTATGGACGCGCGATCCACTTTTAAAGCCACCTCTTAGGGCGGTTTCTGGGACCGCTTCCCGGGCTACTTCTGGAGTTCCCGGTCCGGAGGGACTGGGAGATGAAACGATGCAACAGCAACAGAAATTGCGACATCCGGAAAAAGCGGGGCGGCCGGATTCGCCAATCCTGCGCAAGCCACCCTGGCTTAGGGTCAAGGCGCCGACCTCGGCGGGCTACAGGGAGACCCTGCGTATCGTTCGCGACGCGCAGCTGAACACGGTCTGCGAAGAGGCGGCTTGTCCCAATATCGGCGAATGCTGGGAGAATCGGCACGCAACCTTCATGATCATGGGCGAGGTCTGCACTCGGGCGTGTGCTTTCTGCAACGTGACAACAGGTAAACCCAGCGCCCTGGATTTGGGTGAGCCGGCCCGGATCGGCGTTGCGGTGCGCAAGCTGTCGCTCGAACATGTCGTGGTCACCTCGGTGGATCGAGACGATCTCGCCGATGGCGGCGCCGATCATTTCGCAGCTGTGATCAACGCTATTCGCAAACAGGCGCCGGACACGACGATTGAAGTGCTGGTGCCCGATTTCATGCACAAAGGCGATGCCGTCAATACCGTGCTCGCGGCCACGCCGGATGTGTTCAACCACAATATCGAGACGGTGCCGAAGCTCTACCCCTCGATTCGCCCGGGATCGCGGTATTTCACCAGCCTCCATCTCCTGAAATCAGCGAAGGAAGCGGCGCCCGCTGGATTCACGAAATCAGGCCTTATGGTGGGCCTTGGGGAGACTCGCGAAGAAGTCCTGCAGGTCATGGATGATCTGCGGGAGGCGGAGGTCGATTTCCTGACCATTGGTCAGTATCTTCAGCCAACCCGCAAACATGCGCCGATCGACCGCTTCGTTACGCCCGAGGAATTTGACGGGTTGGCCAAACACGCGCGCAGCAAAGGGTTTTCCATGGTTTCAGCTTCGCCCCTGACGCGGTCGTCCTATTTCGCGGCGGAGGATTTCGCCACGCTGAAGCGAAACCGGAAAAAGGAATGGGCGGGCATGGCGGCGACCCCGAGCTGAACGGGCTATCCTTGCCAACACATCATGAGCAGCGGGTACTGGCCTATGAGGCGGCGATGTTGTTCGACCTCGTCGCCGATGTGGAGAAGTATCCCGAGTTCCTGCCCTGGTGCACCGGCTGCCGAATCATCGAGCGATTGCCGGATGGGCTTGTCGCTGAAACATCAATAGGTTTCAAGGGAATAAGCGAGAAGTTTACCAGTCAAGTCAAGCTCGACAGAGAAGCGCTGGAGATTCATGTCGGCTACCGGAACGGACCGTTTCGCCATCTCAGCAATCATTGGTATTTTGCCTCGCGGGGAGCCGAGCAGACGGAGGTCGATTTCGGCATCGACTTCGAATTCCGCTCCCATATCCTCGAAAGGTTGATCGGGCACCTGTTCGACCAGGCAATGCAGAGGATCGTTACCGCCTTTGAAAACAGGGCCGCGACTATGAAAATCGGCATCCAGCCAGCAACCAGATCCTGAACCGATCCACGCGCCAAACCCCGCCATCAAACCTGGCCAGTAAATCTGCTGCGTCAGGCCGCATCAGTACTCTTGCTGACAAAGGCGGCCGCTTTCTCCAGCACCGCTACCACTGTCGCTTCCCTGACAGCGGCCCGGTCCCCCGGAAACATATGCTGTTCAACGGCCACATGGTCGCCGCAGGCCGTGGCCGTGAAGACGAGGCCGACGGGTTTTTCCGCCGTGCCGCCTCCAGGCCCGGCAATTCCGGTTATCGCTACGGCAACCCCGTTTCCGGTCCTGGCGAGAGCACCGAGCGCCATCGCGCGGGCCGTTTCGGCGCTGACAGCTCCAAATTCTTCGAGCGTGTCGGCGGGAACGCCCACTTCCTCCTGTTTTGCTTGGTTGGAATAAGTCACATAGCCCCGGTCCAGCACGTCGGAGGATCCGGGGATTTCCGTGAGGCAGCCCGCAACCGAACCTCCGGTACATGATTCAACCGTCACCACGGTCAGATCCTGCGCACGGCAGAGATCAAGGAAATCACGCGCGAGGTTGAGGAGGTTCGGTGAATACATGGCCGCTATCTTATACGAGGAAACCTATGCCAGGAGGGCAGGGACGATGATTTTCAGGAGAAGCAGAGCGCAAATGCCGGCATAGAGTCCGGCAACGATATCGTCGAACATGACCCCGGCAGCACCCGGCAGGCGACGTTCGACAAGGCCGACAGGCCAGATCTTGGTGATATCGGCAATCCGGAACAGTGCAAAACCAAGGGCGTATTCGATGAGCCCGCCCCCCAGAAAAGCGAGGGCGAGGGTCTGTCCTGCGACTTCGTCGATAACGATTTCCGGCGGATCGCTGCTATCGGCGCTTTCCAGATAGACCCGGCTGGCCCAGAAACCGACGACGAACAGCGCTGCCGCGCAAGCCAACAGCGCGATCGACCCGAGGGTCGGGCCAAGGGTAAGTTCGATCAGGGCGCAGAAGGGAAGGGCCGCCGCCGATCCCCAGCTTCCCGGCATCCATGGCAAGCGGCCAATACCGCACGTAGTTGCAATCATGCGGGCCGTCGTGCGGCGCAGGTCGTTCGCTGGCCCATTCGCTGGCTCATTTGCCCGGGCGTTCACGCTCTCGGTGTCCTGAGCGTGACGATGGCCTGCGCGGCCAGCCCCTCGCCCCGGCCCGTGAAGCCGAGACCCTCGGTGGTTGTTGCCTTGAGACCGATGTTTGCTGCTGGAATTTCAAGCAGTTCCGACAATGCCGCCACCATCTTCTCCCGGTGCGGGGTAATTTTCGGCTGTTCGCCGATGATGCTGAGATCGACATGTTCGATAAACCCGCCATGCTCTGCCACCAGGCTAAGTGCGTGCGCAACAAACTGGGAAGAGGGGGCGTCTTTCCAGCGTTCATCGCCGGGTGGGAAGTGCTGGCCGATATCCCCGGCCCCGATTGCGCCGAAAATAGCATCGGCAAGAGCGTGGAGCGCCACATCGGCATCGGAATGCCCGATCAGGGCGGCATCGCAGGGGATCGCAACACCACAAAGAGTCACACTGTCGCCGGAGCCGAACCGGTGGACATCGAAACCGGTGCTGCACCGCACGGCCATCGCGCCGAAGTGCCGGCGCTCGGCCCGGACGAAATCTTCCGCATGGGTCAATTTGAGATTTTCCCAACCGCCCGGAACCGCAGCGACCGGAATCCCTTCGGCCTCAAGAAGCGCTGCGTCGTCGCTGTAGTTTGCGCCGGCATGGCGGCGGTGGGTAGCGAGAAGGATTTCATAGTCGAAGCCCTGCGGCGTCTGGACCTGGACCAAGCTGGACCGGTCGACGGTTTCGAGAACCGTATTGCCGCCGACGTCGCCATTGCTGGGATTGCCGATGCGTTTGAGCGTGTCGGTGACGGGGAGAACCGGAACCACTCCGCGGTGCTGGGCAAGCGCGTCAATGACGGCGTCGATGATGCCTGTTCCGGCAAACGGCCGTGCGGCGTCATGGACGAGAACCCTGTCGAAGCTTTCACCAGCAAGGCTTTCAAGGCCACGACGCGCTGAATCCTGTCGGGTCTCTCCCCCATCAACCGGGGCCAGGAGCGGTAACCTGGCGACGGCGGCATCATAGAGATTCCGATCGGCGGGATTGATGACCACGCAGCAGGCATCGATTCCGGGATGGGCGAGGAAGGTCCTGAGCCCGTGGCGCAGCACAGTTTGCCCGGCGATTGGCCGGTATTGCTTGGGTGTATCGCCGCCAGCCCGGGCGCTTTGCCCGGCCGCCAGTATCAATGCGAGGGTTTTCGGCATGGCCGCAATCTGCATCCTGTGTTGGCGTCTGTCACTTCTGCGGCGGGCAGGAAGTGTATAAATTTCGTGCAAATAAGAAAAATCAGCCAGAAAATTAGCAGGTTTTCTTCCTTTGCCGTATTATCGGGCGCATAATCGCACATTGACTCGGTCGATTCACAGGATGTGGGCCGCAGGGTGCGGCGTGCAAGGCATGGGCCTGCCGGGATATGGGCGACGACGTGCTGAGCCTCAGAGTGCATGACCCAGGAGCACATGACAATGGAATGCTCCGGAACGCCGACAGGTTTCGGACGGTTTGAGAGCGTACTCTCGGCGCTGGCAGTGCCCGTGCTCGTCGTCGGGGAAAGCAACGCCATCGCCTATGCCAATCCGGCAGCCGAAGGTCTGCTCGGCGTCAGTGCGGCAACCTTGCTGGACGGTGAGATGACGGCAGTTTTTTCCTATGACAGCCCCATCATCGCCCTTGTGCAAAAGGCCCGCCGGCTCAACGGAGTCGTCAAAGAACACGGCATCCTGCTCTCGACACCCCGCATCGCAGGGATTGAAATCAGCGTCGGTTGTTCGCCCCTGGGCGGGGATTCCGGCGCGGTGGTGATGACTTTGCAGGAGAACACTGCCGCCGAGAAGTTGGGAAACCTGGTTTCCGTGCGCAACACGGCACTTCCTCTCGCGAGCATGGCCTCGGTATTTGCCCATGAGGTGAAAAACCCGCTCTCCGGCGTTCGCGGTGCAGCCCAGCTTCTCGAGCAGAACCTGGCGCCGGAGGACCGCGATCTCACGGGCCTCATTATCGACGAGACGGACCGAATCTTCGGCCTGGTCGACCGCTTCGATGTTTTCTCAGATCTGCCAGAACTGAATCGCACCGAAGTAAACATCCACCGGGTTCTCGACAGGGTGGTGATGGTGGCGAAGAACGGTTTCGGCAAGAATACCGAGATCATCACAAATTACGACCCATCTCTGCCGCCCCTGCTCGGCGAGGAGGACAGGCTTATCCAGCTGTTCCTAAATCTAGCGAAGAATGCCTGCGAGGCTGTGGCTGAAACCGGCGGGCAGGTCCGAATCACCACCGCCTTCCGGCATGGCATGCGTCTTGCTATGCCGACGGTTGGTACCCACATGGCGCTGCCGCTGTCGGTTACCGTCGAGGATAACGGTGTCGGTATCGACGCGACCCTGCGGCGGCAGGTATTTGATCCTTTCGTTACGATGAAACCGGGCGGCACTGGCCTCGGTCTCGCGCTGGTTGCCAAGCTGGTCCGGGATCATGGCGGCACGATTGATTTGCGCAGCGAGGGCGGCATAACCGCATTCGAGGTGATGCTGCCGATAATGCAGGCTATGCCGGCTGAAACCGAAAGTGCTGGGACAGAAGATGAAGATACCGAGCCAGCTGACAAAGACAGGGCCTATGCCGGGTGAAGTGATCCTGATCGCCGAGGATGACCGCGCGATGCGCCAGGTGCTGACCCGGGCCCTGGAACGGGAAGGGTATGCCGTCAAAGCAACCAGCACGGGCGCGACGCTTTGGGAGTGGATTGCGGCTGGAGAGGGTCGTTTGGTTATTACCGACGTTGTTCTCCCCGATGGAAACGGTCTCGACCTGGCCTCGAAGATAGGAAAGCGGCGGCGTGATCTCCGGGTTATCGTGATGAGCGCCCAGAACACGCTGCTGACAGCCGTGAAAGCTGCTCAGAGGGGTGCCTTCGAGTATTTGCCCAAACCCTTCGATATCGAGGTGTTTCTCGACGCGGTTGCCCGCGCACTGTCGCAGCCGCCGGCAAACGGAGTCGAGCCGGCCATCGGACTCGAGGAGGAAGGGACGCCGTTGATCGGACGATCGCCGGCGATGCAGGAAATCTACCGCGTCATGGCTCGGTTGATGGTCACTGACCTGACGGTGCTACTCTGTGGTGAATCAGGTACCGGCAAGGAACTCGTGGCGCGGGCACTGCACGACTATGGGTCACGCCGGGAAGAGCCATTCGTGGCACTCAACATGGCTGCGATTCCCCGCGAGTTGATAGAGAGCGAGCTCTTCGGCCACGCCAAGGGCGCCTTCACCGGTGCAGTTGCGAGCCATCCCGGCCGGTTCGCCCAGGCCGCTGGGGGCACCTTGTTTCTCGACGAGATCGGCGACATGCCCGCGGAGGCTCAGACCCGGCTCCTGCGCGTTCTCCAGGACGGGGAATACACGGCCGTTGGTGGGCGGACGGTGCAACGCGCCCAGGCCAGGATCATCGCTGCCACGCATCGCGATCTGCGCCAGCTCGTCGCCCAAGGCGTATTTCGTGAGGATCTCTATTATCGCCTAAGCGTCGTGCCGATGCAGATTCCGCCGCTCCGGGAGCGGATATCCGACATTCCCGATCTGGTCAGCCATTTCCTACGCGAGGCCGCGGGCGAGGGAGCGGGCGAGAAAATACTGGCCCGGGACGCCGTCAGACACCTCCAGCAATATGACTGGCCCGGCAATGTGCGGGAATTGGAGAACCTCATCCGCCGCCTCGTGGTACTCTATGGTGAAGACCTCATCGGCACCGACATCGTCGCCCGCGAACTGGCGCAGAATGCCCGGGAAGGCCAGAATCACGCCGATGAAACTGCCGGTAAAGACAACGCAGGGCAGGAAAAGGAAGGCGAGCTTGCAGCAGCGTTTCGGCATCATCTCGCGCGTTATTTCAGCAACGGGGAGGGTATCTTGCCGGCAACCAACCTGCATCGGACGATCGTTGCCGAGGTGGAGCGGCCGCTGATTGCGATGACACTGGATGCGACCGGAGGCAATCAACTCAAATCAGCGCAGATTCTCGGGCTAAACCGGAACACGCTACGCAAGAAGATCCGTTCGCACGACATCAGAATACTGAAGCGGTACAGAAAAACAGATGCGTCCGAGAAGGCCGGAGAATCCGGCAATCGGCCAACGCGATGACAGAGAAAATAAAAAATCGGTGCACCTGCTGATGCGCCTGCTGATGCGTCCGGGACAGTCGAGGAATCCGGCAATCGGCAAGCGCGATGACAATCGGCACGATGACGAAGGAGTCGGCAACGCAATCCCGGGCAGGGCCGCCCTCAGCACGATCTATAATCTAGCTGTCGACCGGAGTATGCAGCGCAGGCTCGCCGTATCCCTTGCGGCGGCGGCGTTGGTGTTGGGCCTGATCACCTATGCGGAATTGACGGGTATCGCGCCGTTCGGCGACAACCCGAATCTCCTGCTGCTGGCCCTCTATCTCGACATCGGCCTGTTGCTGTTGCTGGTGTTCCTAATCGCCCGCGGCGTCATCGCAGTCTGGATTGAGCGCCGGCAAGGGTCGGCCGGATCGCAACTCCACATCAAGCTGGTCGCAATCTTCAGCTTGCTGGCCATACTGCCGGCACTCCTGCTCAGCACGATTAGCGTCCTGTTTTTCAATTTCGGTGTCGAAGCATGGTTCAGCGACCGGGTCCGGATCGCCCTGAACGAATCCCGCTCGGCAGCCGAGATTTATCTCAACGAGCACAAGAACAACATCCGCCTCGATGCAACGGCCATGGCCAGTGACCTGAACCGAGATGCCGCAATCCTTCAGTCCAACCAGCGCAAGCTCCACGAGGCTCTCAATATCCAGGCGACCGTGCGCGAACTCACCGAAGCGATTATCTTCGAGGATAAAACGGGCAACATTCTCGCCCGCGCCGGCCTCAGCTATTTTCTTGAATCCGAGCGAATTTCACCGGACGCCATGACCGCGGCCAGGGCAGGCGAGATAGCGACGTTGACAAGCAAGAATGATGACCGGATCCGCGCGCTTTTGCGGTTAAGCGATTTTCCCAACGCTTTTCTTTATGTTGGCCGCCTCGTCGACCCAATCGTGCTTGGGCATATGCAGCGGACTGAGAACGCCGTTGCCGAATTTGAACAACTTGAATTAAAGCGCGCGGATCTCCAACTGAGCTTCGTCCTGATCTTCGCCATCATCGGCATTCTCCTACTATTGGCGGCGATATGGGCCGGATTGATCTTTGCGCGGCAGATTTCACGGCCGATTCGGGATCTCATTTCCACGCTCGATAACATCCGTCACACTGGAAACCTCGAGACACGAGCCATCGAAACCACAGCTGACGAGATCAGCCCGCTCATACAGGCATCGAACGACATGTTCAGCGCTCTCGAGGCGAGCCAGAAGGAGTTGATAGATGCAAACGATCAGCTCGATCAACGTCGGCGATTTACCGAGACGATTCTCTCGGGCGTCTCGGCGGGTGTGATCGGCCTCGACAGCGCCAGGCGGATCAACCTGCCCAACCGCCGCGCCTCAGAACTTCTGGGAATAAACCTGGATGAATCGATCGGACGGCCGCTTGACGAAGTGGTGCCGGAAATACAGCCCATCCTCGAAAAAGCCCGGTCGTCATACGGAAGCGCGACCACGATTGGAGAAATTATCTTTAGCCGCGACATGGAGATGCGTACTCTGCAGGTCAGGGTGGCGACGGAACGCGGCGGCGCGTCTACCGGCGGGCAGGGGGGTACGGTCGTCAGCGGGTATGTGGTCACTTATGACGACGTCACCGACCTTCTGAGTGCACAACGACTGGCCGCCTGGTCCGACATAGCCCGCCGAATTGCTCACGAAATCAAGAATCCGCTAACCCCGATTCTACTGTCGGCGGAACGCCTGCAGAGAAAATACGAAAGTGAGATCAAGGACGATCGGGAAACCTTCCTGACGTGCACCAACACCATCATCCACCAGGTGGAAGACATCGGACGTATGGTCGACGAGTTCTCGCATTTCGCCCGCCAGCCTGGGCCGGTCATGCGTGCGGAGGAGGATGTAGGGGCTTTGTGCCGCGAAGCTGCCTTCCTCCATCGCAACAGCCACCCGGAGATCGAATTCACTGTTGAGATGGACGAGGAACCCGTCACAATCCGCTGTGATCGTCGGCAGGTGCGCCAGGCGCTGATCAACCTCCTGAAGAACGCCATCGAGGCGATTGAGGAACGACCGGATTCGGGTGGTGTCCAGGGGCGCATCACCGTTTTTCTGACGAGCAACGCGAACTCAATAATGATCACGATTGAGGACAATGGAAAGGGTTTCCCGCTCGGTCAGCGCAACGCCCTGACCCAGCCCTATTACACGACCAGGGCCGCCGGTACGGGGCTGGGTCTGGCGATGGTGAAGAAAATCATGGATGACCACAGCGGTCGGTTGGTCATAAGCGATGCGCCGGGGGGCGGCGCTGTGGCCAAGATGATCTTCCCGATTGACGGGCCGAGAAGCGCCATGGATAACGCAGTAACAGAGGTTTCTTCTGCCGAAGATGCCGGAGAGACTCCGCTTGGCGAGAATGTGAAGGTTGTCCATGAGTCGTGACATTCTCATTGTCGACGATGAAGCTGATATCTGTAGCTTGGTGGCGGGGATCCTCGAAGACGAGGGCTACGAAACCCGCATGGCGGTAAACAGTGACGAGGCCTTCGCGGCGATTCGCGGACGCCAGCCGAACCTGATCCTGCTCGACATCTGGCTCCAGGATAGTGAACTCGACGGTCTGCAGATGCTCGACATCATTCTCAAGGAAAATCCGGAACAGCAGATCGTGATGATCAGCGGGCATGCGACGCTCGACATGGCCGTTAAGGCGATCAAATCAGGTGCGCACGACTTCCTGACCAAACCGTTCAAATCCGAGGTGCTATTGCATACCGTCGCCAGGGCGATCGAGGAGCACCGGCTGCGCGAGGAGAACACTGGCCTCTTGAAAGTCTCGGAAGCTGCCCGCAACGCCCTGTTTGGCAGTTCGCTGGCTGTCGAGGCGCTCCGCGGGATGATCGATGCGACAGGACCGACAGAGAGCCGGGTGCTGATCGCGGGCCCAAAAGGAGTGGGTAAAAGCCTGGTGGCGCGCCTGCTGCACGAGAAATCCCGGCGCAGCGCAGAACGGCTGATCATCCTGAACTGCGCCGGAATGAGCCTCAAGGAGGCGGAACAGGAGTTGTTTGGCGTCGAACCGGTCAACGGCGCACCAAGAAAGGCTGGCGTGCTCGAGCAAGCGCATGGAAGCACTGCGCTCTTGACCACGGTCGAGGAGCTGCCGCTGGCGGTGCAGGGGAGGCTGGCTCGGGTGCTGCACAGGGGCGCATTTCAACGACTGGGAGCCGACAGCGACGCCGACGAGGTTAGTGTCAACGTACGGGTGCTGGCGACGACGGCCAGGACACTCGAGGACGAGGTTGCGGCGAAACGCTTTAGTGAAGATCTGTTTCACCGTCTCAATGTTGTCACTGTCAATATCCCGCCATTGGTTGAAAGACGAGAGGATGTGCCGGAACTTCTTGCGGAAATAATGGCGCATTCGGCGATGAAGTTAGGCCGCCAGCTGCGGCCGTTCACACCGCAGGCGATTATCGCCTTGCAGGGGCATGACTGGCCGGGGAATGTCCGGGAATTGTCGAACGTGGTCGATCGGATCCTGCTCGCCGTTCCTCCGGGGCATTGTGAAAAGGTGACGAAGAACGAGGCCGTCGAGGCGCTCGGCCGGGTCACCGAGCAGGAAGAAACCCGGGAGCGGAATCTCTCGGGCGCCTTCACGGTTGAGACGCTCCGGGAAGCGCGGGCCAGGTTCGAGAAGGAGTATCTCAGCCTGCACCTCGAACGCTTTGGCGGCAATGTCCGTAAAACGGCGGGGTTCGTTGGCATGGATAAGGCGGCTCTGCATCGCAAGCTGAAATCCCTCGGCCTCGCCGGCACGAACGGTGCAAGCAGTGCAAGCGTTGCAAGTAGCGGGAATGCTGAAGACCAGGATCAGGAGAAACAGGATCAGGCGAACGGGCCGCCTCAACGCAACAAGCGAATGCAGGAATCGGTTCGGTGAAGGCCATTATCTGCGGAGCGGGGCAGGTTGGCTTCAGCATTGCTAAATACCTGTCCGAGCAGGACGCCGATGTCACGGTCATCGATCAGTCGGCGGAACTGATCGGCAAAATAAACGAAACCCTCGATGTCCAGGCGATACGGGGTCATGCATCGCATCCACAGATCCTTGAGAGCGCCGGCATCGAACATGCCGACACGATCATCGCAGTCACACACTCCGACGAAATCAACATTGTCGCCTGTCAGGTCGCCCATTCGCTGTTTCAGGTCGAAACCAAGATTGCCCGCGTCCGAGCCGAGTCCTACCAGAAACAGTTCGCACGCGAACTGTTTACTGCGGATCATATCCCAATCGATGTGATTATCTCACCCGAGCGGGAGGTCGCGGCGGCGATTGCCAGAAATCTCGGCGTATCCGGTCCGTTCGAGACGATGGCTCTCGCCACGGACAAGATTACGGTCATGGGCCTGCGCTGCACTGAGAGCTGCCCCCTCATCAACACGCCGCTACGCCAGCTGACAGCGCTATTTCCGGAACTGATGCTCACGGTTATGGCGATTATCCGAGACGAGAAAACCATCGCGCCGACATCCACGGAGCAGATGATGGCCGGCGACCAAGTTTACGTGGCGGCGCAGGCCAGTGATATGACCCGGACGATCGCGGCTTTCGGCTATGAGGAAAAACAGACAGCCGGCAAGGTGGCAATCATCGGCGGCGGCAATATCGGATCCAACCTGCTCGAGCTGATCGAGGAGATGCCCGGGCTGTCGGCCGAGATTGTCGAGCGCGACGTTGACCGGGCGCATGCCATAGCCGAGCGCTTTCTCGATGCGCGCGTGACCCGCGGTGATGCGCTCGATGCTGCCATTCTTGACGAGATCAACATTGGAGAGACCGACACGATCGTCGCGGTAACGGACGACGAAAAAACCAATATCATTGCCTCCCTGTTGGCCAGAAGGCGGGGAGTTGGACGAACCATCGCGCTGGTCAACCAGAGCAGTTACTCGCCGCTCGCCGCCACGCTCGGAATCGATATCCTGGTCAATCCGCGAGCTATCACCGCCTCTACGATCGTCCATCACCTCAGGAAAGGCTCGATCGAATCCGTGCACGCGATCGCCGACGGTGCTGCCGAGATCATGGAGTTCGATGTTCTCGGAACTTCCTCGCTTGCCGGCTCGACGGTTCGAGAAATCGATTTTCCGAAAGGTGTTGTTGTCGGCGCGATCCTGCACGAGGATTCCGTCACGGTCGCCCGGCCAAACAGCCTAATCAGCGAGAGGGACAGGGTAGTGTTGCTGGCGCTGAAGGATTCGGTGCGGAAGACCGAGGGCTTGATCGGCGCCGACGTTCAGTATTTCTGAGCGGGCAGTATTGCCGCGGAAAGGGCAGGAGAACATGCCGGTACAAGCTTATGTTAACGGACGCTGGTATCCCCATCGCGATGCTCAGGTGCACATCGAGGATCGCGGCTATCAGTTCGCCGACGGTGTCTATGAGGTGGTCACGATCTTCGCCGGGAATCCGGTCGATGAAGAGGCTCATCTCGATCGCCTCGATCGCTCGCTTTTCGAACTCAGGATCGGATGGCCAGTTTCGCGCCGGGTTCTTGCCCTGCTGCTTAAGGAACTGGTCGCGCGGAACAGGCTCCGCAACGGCCTCATCTACATCCAAGTCACCCGCGGTGTAGCCCGGCGAGACCATAAGTTCCCGCAAGTGCCGGTAAAACCGGCGCTGGTGATGACCGCGCGCCCGATCGATATCATCCGCGATCCAAAATTCGATGACGGAGTCAAGGTGGTGACGATTCCCGACATTCGCTGGGAGCGCTGCGACATCAAGTCGATATCGCTTCTGCCTAACTGCCTTGGCAAACAGACGGCGTTCGAGGCCGGCGCCTATGAGGCGTGGCAGGTCGACCGGGAGGGTTATATTTCGGAAGGGACATCCTCGAACGCGTGGATCGTGACGCCTGCCGGCGAGCTGCTTACCCGTCCCACCGGGCATGAAATTCTCCGGGGTGTTACGCGCCAGACAATCCTTGCCATCGCCGAGGAGCAGGGGCTGACCTACAGGGAAAAGAAATTTACTGTCGAAGAGGCAAAGATGGCCCGCGAGGCTTTCGTCACCAGCGCGACTTCCTTCGTCACCCCGGTTGTTCAGATCGACGATGCGGTGGTGGCCAACGGAAAGCCGGGCACACTGAGCTGTGGGCTTCTGGAGGCTTATCTCCGTTATTCAGCGAACGCTTCCTGATCTCTTATCCCGAGAGGCTGTCCCCGTGCCCGGGTTTACTATGGCCCGGCCTTGTGATCAGCATATACTTCCTCAAGCGATAACAATGCCGGCCGACCCGATTAGGGAAGGGGCTTCCGACTCAAAAATAATTATAATGTGGGGGAGGCGATCATGTCGCCTGAGCAATCAAGTAGCGCGGCAAAGAGCACGTTGCAGAACAAGTTTCTTAATCATGTCCGGAAATCGCGGATTCCGGTGACAGTTTTTTTGGTAAACGGTGTAAAGCTCCAGGGCGACATCATCTGGTTTGACGCTTTCTCCGTCCTGCTGCACCGGGACTCGCATTCACAGCTGATCTACAAGCATGCGATTTCTACAATTATGCCGGCCAAGCCGATTGATCTGAGCGATGAGATCGAAGGCTTGGACGAGGCGCTTATTGAAGTCGAGAGGCGACGGACTCCCCGCAGCAAGCAGCCCGTCGACGCCTGAGATTTTCGACATCGCGGGCCTGCCCCCGGCAGAGCTCTCGTACATGCAATCCAGGCTGGGTTGGTAGTTTGAAATAAGGCCGACCGGAAAACGCTGGCCGGGAAACCAGCTGGGAAAACCCGGTCGGCACTCTGAGGGAGAGAACCGGATAAACCGGTCACAAGGTGAGGAAATCATGGCGAAAGTTGCATTCATCGGTCTCGGGGTCATGGGCTTTCCGATGGCCGGGCATCTGCAGCGGGGCGGGCATACCGTTACCGTGTATAATCGCACCGCGACCAAGGCGCGCCGCTGGGCAAGCAGGCACAAGGGGAAAACGGCCCGGACGCCGGCTGAAGCGGCACGTGGTCAGGATTTCGTGTTTGTCTGCGTCGGCAATGACCACGATCTTCGGGAAGTTATCCTTGGCAGCAAGGGCGCGCTCCGGGGCATGAAGAGGGGCGCCATTCTTGTCGACAACACGACAGCTTCTGCGGATATCGCGCGCGAGCTTCATGCCGCGGCGAAGAAAAAGGGGATCGGCTTCATCGACGCGCCGGTTTCCGGCGGCCAGGCTGGCGCGGAAAACGGTGTCCTGACAGTAATGTGCGGTGGCAACGCCGCTCATTTCAGGAAGGCACGGCCGGTAATCGAGTGCTATGCCCGGACCGCCACCCTGATTGGCCGCCCGGGATCCGGACAGTTGACCAAGATGGTCAACCAGATATGCATTGCCGGGCTGGTCCAGGGTCTTTCCGAAGGTGTCAATTTCGGTCTCAAGGCCGGCCTCGACATGGACAAGGTCATCGGCACCATTGACAAGGGCGCTGCCGGTTCGTGGCAGATGGAGAACCGGGCCGGGACCATGTGCCAGGGCGAGTTTGATTTCGGCTTTGCCGTCGACTGGATGCGCAAGGATCTCAAGATCTGCCTTGAAGAGGCGGAGCGCAATGGCGCGCGGCTGCCGGTCACGGCCCTGGTCGACCAGTTCTATGCGCTGGTGCAGGCGAAGGGAGGGCGCCGCTGGGACACGTCCAGCCTCATCCACCTTCTCGCCAAGGATTAAGCCCGGCTCAAGCCCTCTTAACGCTTCCGCTATCCGTCGCTGGCTTGTTTGTCGACGCGCTTGGCATCATTCCACAGCGCCTCGAGATCGGGCCGGGTTTTCTCATCAAGCGGCCTTCCCGCGGCCTCCATCCGGCCAAAACGCCGACAGAACTTGGCGTTCGCGGCGCGCAGGGCTTCTTCGGGCTCAATGCCAAGATGCCGGGCGAGATTGGCCACGGTGAACAAAACATCGCCAATTTCCTCGGCGATAGCGGCCCTGTCGGGCGCATCTGCGGCAATTTCGTCGCACAGTTCGCCGATCTCCTCGTCGACTTTTTTTAGCACTTCGTCTGGGCTGGTCCAGTCGAAGCCGATCCGGGCTGAGCGTTTGCCGATCTTGCCGGCCCGCATGAGCGCGGGCAAGGCGAGCGGAATGTCATCGAGCAGGCCGAGCGGATTCCCGCCGGCTGCTTGTCGGCGCTCGTGTTCCTTGTAGGCCTCCCAGTTTTGCATCTGGAGAGCTGCTGTACTGGCTTCTTCGGTTCCGAACACGTGCGGATGCCTCCGAACCATCTTGTCGCAGATCTTGGCAACGACGTCGGGGAAGGCGAATGCGGAAGCTTCCTCCGCCATCCGGGCATGATACACCACCTGCAGGAGAAGATCACCGAGTTCGTCGCTAAGCCCCTCGAGATCCTTGCGGTCAATCGCATCGGCAACCTCATAGGCTTCCTCGATGGTGTAGGGCGCGATCGTCTCGAAGCTCTGCTTAATGTCCCAGGGGCAGCCGGATTCCGGATCCCTGAGACGCTCCATGATCCCGAGTAGGCAGTCGATACCGGTATCCGTCATCGGAAATTTCCTGGCTTCTGGTGTTGGGCGGGCGGGTTGTTTGCAGAGAAGGGAGGGTTATCTTTTCCCTGTCCGCAAGGGGTCATTTACCCTTTTGGACCTTGGCGATGCAAATGGCGCAGAATTCTGGTCGCGGCGGGTTTTGAACCGCGATATCGAAATGCGCATACCAAAATGCGCAATACTGAAATCCGATATGGGAATGATTTGACCGGCATGGGTGACGATGGCTGAAAACGCTGCGGTGGACTGGCCCCGCGACATATACGAAACCTTGCAATCACACGGCGTGCGCCAGGTCGGCCATGTCCCGGATGCTGGGCATTCGCAGCTGATCCGGAGCTGCGAGGCAGACAACAGCATGACCGTTGTAACGCTGACCACCGAAGAGGAGGGCATCGGCCTCATGGCCGGCGCCTGGCTCGGCGGCGATCGCGGCGTGGTGCTGATGCAAAGCAGCGGTGTTGGCAACATCATCAACGCCCTTGCCATGCCCAATGTATGCCGGATGCCCCTGGTGATGATTGTCTCCATGCGCGGAGAATGGGGCGAGTTCGTTCCCTGGCAGGTGCCAATGGGGCAGGCGACCCCGGCCGTTCTGGAGGCGATGGGGGTGCGCATCATGCGGTCCGAGCAGCCCGGAGAGGTGCGGGAGATGACGGATTCGGCGTTCAAGCTGGCCTACGACACGGGCAATGCGGTTGCCCTGTTGCTGTCGCAACGGCTGATCGGGGCCAAGGATTTCAGAAAGAAGAAGACAGATGGCTGAGGATTTCGATCGTACCGAGCTCGTCGCCTCGCTCCTCAAGGAGCGCGGGGACAAACATCTCGTGATCTGTGGCCTCGGATCCTCGTGTTTCGACGTTATGGAGACATCTGAGCATCCGCAGAATTTCTATCTCTGGGGCGCGATGGGGCAAGCCGTTCCCGTCGGCCTCGGATTGGCTACAGCCAGGCCGGATAACCACGTTCTGGTCATCACCGGTGATGGCGAACTCCTGATGGCGCTTGGATCCCTGGCGACGGTCGCCAACGAGACGCCGGCGAATTTCTCCATTCTGGTGCTTGACAATGGCGCTTATGCCGAGACGGGTGGCCAACCGACGCACACGGCGGGTCCGGTCGATCTTGCGCAGATCGCCGAGGGTGCCGGTTTCCGCAATACCCGCACGGTGCGAAGCTGGGGTGAATTCGACGATGACTGCCGTAAGCTGCTGCTGGAGAGCGGCCACGGGCCCGCGATGATCGTGGCCAAGGTGCCGATGAAGAGCTACGGCCCGACGACTAGGCCCGAACTGCGCCACGGCGCAGCGCTGACGCTGCGCTTCCGCGAATCCGTGCTCGGCTCGGCCCACGAACCGATCTAGCAAAAACCCTGAAATTTTGGATGCCGGAAGGCGCGGGGAGATCCGTTCACCTGGCCAGATTTATGCCTGATCCGGATCAGATTCAGGCTATTCCAGCGCAGGTAATTTGTCGCATAAGGAATATTATGGGAAATTATAAATCAAAGAAAACCCAGCAAGCCAAGGCAAAACACAAAGGCCGGCGCGCCTCGGCTGTCACGGAAGCCATAGGCGCCCCCGACGCCAGAGAAAAACCCGACAATTTCAGCGTAAAACGGTCCCGGTCAGGACGACATGAATCAGGACAGCATCTGGCACTTTGAAAACAGGCGAAAGAAGTTTTCCGTGGTGATTCGAGCCATATCCTCGTAGCTGCGCCCCTTCAGCTCCTGACTTCGTAGGATTTCGCCTGTAACACATTGATATTATTGGCCTGTTTTTCCACGGGGCACTACATCGCGGATTTCAGGCGATGGATTCAACGGTTGGAAAGTGTTGATCAGGCCTTTTCAGGTCTGGGCTTGCGCGTTCGTTGGGGCGGCATCCTGAATGGTGCTTCGTTCCACGACAGGCCAACACAGCGCAGGATGCGTTTGGCGTCGGTTGTGGCCGGGCTGGGCATGGCATATTGCTCGCTGGTGCCCTTGCGTTTCAGGATGGATATCTGAAGTCGGTCGAGTTCCCGACGGATGCGGGCCGGGCTCATCGGATGGCCCAGCATCTGCAGGCGTTTGCGCAGGTGTTGCAGGCAACAGAAGGCCATGTAGCAGAGGGCGATATGGGCCTGTATCCGCCGCGGCGTCCAGTGATAGACGGGTCGGATTTTCAGGTCGTGCTTGTTGGTACGAAAGCAGGTTTCGATCTGCCAGAGCTGGTGATATTGGGCGATGGCCGCCTCGGGTGGGAGATCGTCCTTGCCATGGATAGTGATGGCATGCAGCCCATCCCATTGGGCCGCCGCGTCGATCTTGTCCTGATCAAGTGTGATCTCGCCCGTATCGGGAAACGAGAGGAACCGGGCATATCCCCGCTGACTGACACTGGCAGGGCTCCGGGAGCGCCGAAGCTTCGTTTGCAGACGCTCAAGGGCCCTCCGGCGCTTGTGGGCATCCTTGCGGGCGCGGGTGGGCGAGAATGTGACGATGATCCGGGCACCGTCATGCTCAATCACCTTGTAGCGCCCCGCCTCCGCCGCGCCCTCTGCCGCGCCGTGTCCGGCCCATGGCTTGTAACCACCCGTGTCCAGGGCCTTGCCTTTCACGCCCGCCGGGGCCGACTTCAGGCGATAGCCCAGAATGAACCGCAGGCCTTTGGTGCGCAACATATCCTGATTGGTGGCGCTGAGCATCCCGGCATCTGCCACCAGCGTGATCTTTCCAGGCTTGTAGCGCTCTTCAAGCCCCTTGATCGCGGCCTCAAGCGTATGGCCTTCCCACATATTGCCGGGGAACAGGTCATAGCCGACCGGCAAGCCGTCGGTGGTGACCATCAGCGCCAACACCACTTGACTGCGATGGGATTTCCCGTCCTTGCTGTACCCCTTGGCCAGCAACCGGTCGGAAGCATCCTGCGGACCCTCCCGATCGGTATCGAATGCCAGTGTTGTGCAGTCGTAGAAGAGGACATCGACCGGTCCCGCCAGAAGCGTATCCGCCGCCTCGTGTGACATCCGACAGACCCGGTTGATCGTCGCCGCGTCCAGGTAGTCCATAGCCTGGTAGACCCGGTCCAGATTGAGGGTGATCCCGACCCTGTGGGCCAACGCATCCACCGTTGCCCGCTTGCTCTCTGGCTGCGACAGGCGCGCCAGCACCAGTTCGCGCAAAATGCGATCGCTGCTCTTGCGCCGGGAGCCCGGAAGACCATTCCAGCCCAGGCCGGAATAAACCTCCCCCATCACATCGCGCAAGCCAAGTGACAGGCGGGATTCTTCGCGGCAGTCCCCAAGGTCAACATCCAGCTTGTCCGGACGCGGAGCGGTGCGCACAAGCGTCGCCAGATCGGCATATTCCGTTGGGGTGAACAGTTCCATCTGCGGGAACTGTGCGGCGCGCAGTTCTTCCATGATCCTGCCGGCCAGGCGCTTGAGATCCTCAACCTCAGTGTCGTTATGCGCGATGCCGACATGCCGGACGACCTTCTGGCGAACCTTCTGGCCGGTGCGCACCGACTGGACGATCTGGATGCGGGTGCGCTTGCGTTCGGGATCATGTTTGGTGCGGATGAACATGTGCGGGAGTGTAGCGGAGTTTCCAGCAACCGCAATCCATAACTGCCACTGGGGGCACTACTTTGCCCTCCCGGAAGCCAGGGCCTGAAGTTAAACAAAAAAACACCCGACAAGCCGACAAAACCTACGAACTCAGGAAGAAAACCCAGCAAGCCAAGGCAAAACACAAAGGCCGGCGCGCCTCGGCTGTCACGGAAGCCATAGGCGCCCCCGACGCCAGAGAAAAACCCGACAATTTCAGCGTAAAACGGTCCCGGTCAGGACGACATGAATCAGGACAGCATCTGGCACTTTGAAAACAGGCGAAAGAAGTTTTCCGTGGTGATTCGAGCCATATCCTCGTAGCTGCGCCCCTTCAGCTCTGCCATCCGGGCCAGCGTATGGACGATAAAGGCCGGTTCGTTGGGTTTCCCGCGCTTTGGTACCGGGGCCAGATATGGCGCGTCAGTCTCTACCAGGAGGCGGTCTTCCGGGATTTCAGCGACGCAATCGCGCAGTCCCTGGGCGTTGTTGAAAGTCAAAATTCCTGCAAGCGAGATATAAAAGCCTATTTCCAGTGCCTTTTCAGCAAGTTCCGGAGAAGAACTAAAGCAATGCAACAAGCCTGAGAGATCACCGCTTCCGGCACTGGCCTTCAGCATCGCTGCGGTGTCCTCCTCGGCGCTCCTGCTGTGGACAATCAGCGGCAAACTGGTCTGTTTCGCAGCTTCTATATGGGTTTGGAAGCATTGGCGCTGGGCTTCCCGAGGGCTGTTGTCATAGTGATAATCGAGGCCGGTCTCGCCGATGGCGACGACTGCGGGACCTTTTGTCAGTTCGGCCAGTGTGCCTGCTTCCAGACCCTGGTAGTCCTTAGCGTCATGGGGATGGACCCCGACGCTGCACCAAACCCCGTCCCTGCCCGCGGCAATCCGCTGCACTTCGGGGAAGCTCTCGAGACGGGTCGAGATTGTAAGCATGTGCCGGACACCCGCCGCCTCGGCACGGGAAAACGCGTCCTCAAGAACGCCCGAGCGCTCGAGATAATCAAGATGGCAATGGCTATCGACGACTCCCGGGCTCGCCTGGGGGGTTTTTGCGCTCATTTGCCGCTCATTTGCCGCTCATATGCCGTTATCTTTCCTGTCTTTCTCGGGACTTTTGCCATTCTCGGCGTCATCCTCGGCAAAGCGCGGGAATACCGGCTTCGGCTTCGGCAAAGCCGTGCCCGGAGCAAGCTGGGTTTCGGTTGCATCGAAATCCCGTGCGCCGGCCTCCACAGTCAGTAAATCCAGGATTTGCGCGGCCGAGGCAGGCATGAAGGGCTGGACAACAAGGCCGATGCAACGGATCGCCTCGGCCAGGGTGTACAGGACGGTCGCCATCCGCTCGGGGTTGCTTTTGCGAAGGACCCAGGGCGCCTGTGCGTCGGTATAGCGGTTGGCATCACCGACCACGCGCCAGATGGTCGTCAGGGCCGTGTGGAACATCTGGCGCTCTATGTCGCGGGTGATTTCCGTCGGGAGATCGGCCGCACTCTTCATCAGCGCCTCGTCCTCGACCGTGAACGGGCCGGGTTCGGGCACCGCACCGTCGCAATTCCGGGCAATCATGGAGAGGATGCGTTGGCAGAGATTGCCAAGGTCGTTGGCGAGGTCGCCGTTCATCCTGTGGACCACGGCCCTGTGGGAAAAATCTCCGTCATTGCCGAACGGAACCTCCCGCATCAGAAAATAGCGGATCGGATCGAGCCCGTAGGTATCAACGAGCTGGAGCGGGTCGATCACGTTGCCGTCGGACTTGGATATCTTCTTACCTTCGTTAGTCCACCAGCCATGGGCAAAAACCCGCTTTGGCGGATCCACACCGGCCGCCATCAGGAAAGCCGGCCAGTAGACCGCATGGAACCGGATAATATCCTTGCCGACCATGTGCAGATCGGCCGGCCAGAAATCGCGGAATCTTTCCGAATCCTTGTCGGGGTAACCGGCGGCGGTGGCGTAGTTGGTCAGCGCATCAAGCCAGACATACATGATATGGTCATCGTTGTTGGGTACAGGAATGCCCCAGCGAAAGGTCGTGCGGGAAACCGAGAGATCCCGCAACCCACCGCGCACGAAACTGACGACCTCGTTCCGGCGTGTATCGGGGCCGATGAACTCCGGGTTGCGCTCGTAGAACTCGAGCAGGCGGTCCTGCCAGGCCGAGAGCCGGAAGAAGTAGCTTGGCTCCTCCACCCATTCGACTTCCGCACCCGTGGGAGCCGCTTTGCGTCCTCCCTCGCCTTCTATCAATTCGTTTTCAGCGTAAAACGCCTCGTCCCGCACGGCGTACCAGCCCGCATAGGTGTCGAGATAGATTTCTCCCGCTTCCTCGAGTGCCTTCCAGAGAGTCTGGACCGCATGCTTGTGGCGCGACTGGGTCGTACGGATGAAATCATCATTGGAAAAATCCATAACGCCGGATAAATCAGCGAAAGCCGCCGCCATTCGGTCGACGAATTCCTGGGGCGGGACGCCGTCTGTTTCGGCAGCTTTCTCAACTTTTTGACCGTGCTCATCGGTGCCGGTCAGGAAAAGAACCCGGCATCCCTGGAGGCGCTTGAACCGGGCCAGCACGTCGCAGGCCAGAGATGTATAGGCGTGCCCGATATGCGGGACGTCATTGACGTAGTAAATCGGCGTAGTGAGGTAATAGCAGGGTTGATCAGCCATCATCGATCCCGATGTCAACAAAGCCTGCTCATCGCAAGGGGATGTTTCGATTCGCGCGGGTGGCGATGGATGCCGTTACCCGCACGAAAACCCTGCAGATTTCGAGCGTTCCCTCTTGCCTGGGCTCCAACGCGATTTCAACGCGCCGCTGTGCCGAGGATCGACAGCGTCTTGACGACGGCCTGGCCCCGATCAAGGTTGAGTGCATCGGTCTGCCCCAGCATCTGGTTGATTTCTTCCCACACCTCAAGCAATCGGGCAAGGTGCGCACGTTCACCAGCGTCGGCTGTCTGTTGCTCGCGCGTCAAACGCAAGACATCGCGTTCAAGCACATCGCGCATTAGCCGGCAGAACAGTAAAAAATTTCCGGGGCGGTTGCGGTCGGCGACGCGCTGGATGATTGGGCCAATGTCGACGCTGGTGAATTTCCTGGTGCTTTTGATGAGATCCTGTACGTCGTTGTGCAGCGCGATAGCGCCGCCTACAAGGAGCGACAGGGCGTCCCCGGGGCTCCCCTGCGCAAGAGCCAGAGCGGCCTCCAATTCGCCGCTTTCAACCTCGCCACTGCGCACCAAGTCAACAACCCGGCCGGCATCTTCGGCCGACAGCGCCGACAACGAGACCCGAAAGCACCGGGACCGGATGGTGGGTAAGGCTGCTCCCAGGGAATGGCAGACAAGAATCAGCAGGCATCGCGGCGGCGGCTCCTCGAGTATTTTAAGGAGGCTGTTTGATGCGGGAAGAGTCATGTCGTCGACCGCATCGATCACGGCTACGCGCCAGCCCCCCTGGCCCGCCGTCAGTTGGAACAGCGAGGAGAATTCGCGGATTTTATCGATGCCGATGGTCGCGTCGTATGCTTGGGTTTCCCAGTCGGCTAGCAGGTCAGCAACCCTAAAGTCGGTACGACTACGTGCCGCCACCTGGGCAAAGACGGGGCTGTCGACTGGCACTGCGAGCGTGTTCGGTGCTTCCGCGGCGAAAAGCCCGCTTGCATCACCGCCCTGGGAGAAAACGAAACGCGCGAGCCGATAGGCCAGTGTCGCTTTGCCGATGCCCCTGCGGCCAACCAGCATCACTGCGTGCGGAAATCTGCCGCTGTTCCAAGCGGCAAGGAGCGTTTTTTCAGCAGCAGTGTGTCCGATGAGATCGGGATTGGCCGCCGGCGCGAGGATATCTTCGTTTTCCATCATCCACTGCAACTGGCGGCAAGGAAACGATCGGCTTGCTTAGCGATGGCACCCGCGACCACATCCTCCGGTTGATCGGCATCAATGATAACGCATCGTTCCGGCGCGGTGGCTGCAATTTCAAGGAAACCCTGGCGCACGCGCTCATGCATACTTTTGTCCATGCGCTCATATCGATCGTCGTGGGGAAGCGGTTTGCCGGTTTCCTGCGCGTCTACCCCGGATTTCTCTTCGGTGGCAACACGACCCAGCCCTTGCTCCGGCGGGAGATCGAGGATGAAGGTCAGGCCCGGCATGGCATCGCCGACAATGGCCTGGCGCAACCGCTCGATAAAGTCACGGTCGACGCCGCGGCCATAGCCCTGATAGGCGAGAGTCGAATCATCGAAACGGTCGGAAACCACGCAGTTCCCGCGAGCGAGCGCGGGCAGGATGGTATTTTTCAGATGGTCATCGCGCGCGGCATAGAAAAGCATCGTTTCAGCAACGGGACTCCAGCGTTCGGTGTCGCCGAAGACGAGAAGATTCCGGATCTCGTCAGCGCCGGCAGCACCGCCGGGTTCGCGGGTCTCGACCACCGTCTGACTGTGCGTGCGCAGATGCGCACAAAGACGCGTCGCCTGTGTCGTCTTGCCGGCACCGTCACAGCCTTCAAGGGTGATGAAACCTTTTTGCACCTTCACCTTGCCTGAGCACCTTGCCTGAGCACCTTGCCTGAACACCTTGCCTGAGCACCTTGCCTGAGCACCTTGCCTGAGCACCTTGCTTGAGCACCTTGCTTGAGCGCCCCACCCTTGTTTTCAGTTGCCCGCTCTATTCGCCCATCAGGGTATAGCGGATGGCATGGAAGGTCCGCATCCCGAAGCCGACCTCGGCGACCAAATTTCCGACGACAAGAGGCAGCTCGATGGGCAATGTATCGGGGAGAATGATTTCGATCCTGCCTACCTTGTCGCCTTCGGCGAGCGGCGCAGGTAAGGGTTCCTTGTAATACGCGGTTACTTTCATGCCCGCACGCTGGCGCTTTGATGCAGGAAGAAGAAAATCGCTCCCGGCGACGAGGTTCACCTTGGCTTCCTTGCCGAGCCAGACATCGGCTTCGGCGACTGGATCGCCCCGGGTGAACAGCGCATAATTGTCAAAGCTCCTGTAGCCCCAGTTCAGTATCCGTTCCGCTTCAACCCGCCGCTCACGCTCGTTCTTGAGACCGGCAACGACGAGTACCAAACGTCGTCCGTCGGCGACTGCCGAGGCGGCGAGACCGTAGCCGGCCTCCTTGGTGTATCCGGTCTTGAGGCCGTCAACACCGAGATCACGGTAGAGAAGCGGATTCCGGTTGTTCTGGCGGATGCCGTTATAGGTGAACGTAGTCTCGGCGAAATACGGATACAGTTCGGGAAAATCCCGGATCAGGGAAAATGCCAGCAGGGCCAGGTCATAGGCAGTCGTCTTGTGTTCCGGATCCGGCCAGCCCGAGGCGTTGCGGAATACAGTATTTTTCATGCCAAGCGCTTCGGCACGCGCCGTCATAGCCTCGGCAAAAGCTTTTTCGGAACCGCTGATTCCCTCCGCGAGGGCGATCGAGGCGTCATTGCCCGATTGCACCACGATACCCCGAAGCAAATCCTCGATGCGGATCGCATCCCCAACCTTGATGAACATCTTCGAGCCGCCCTTGCGCCAGGCTTCATTGCTGACGATGAAGGAGTCGTCGAGCGACAGGCTGCCCTCCTTCAGCGCCGCAAAGAGAAGATAGATGGTCATCATCTTGGTCATCGAGGCCGGGGCGATGGAGGTGTGGCCTTCTTTTTCGTACAGCACTGCGCCGGTCTCATAATCGAGCAGAACGACGTTTCGTGCCATGGTGTTGAAGTTTATTCCGGGATCGACCCCGGGCCCGGTTGCCACGGAGACAGGCGCGGAGTCGGCCGCAACTGCAGCGGTCATCCCGACCACAGTCGCCCAAGCCAGTGTGAGGCAGAAAAGCGCTGCCGCAGCGATCCTGTGCCAGCCGTTCCTGTTCCTGCGCCGACCGTTCCTGCGGCCGGAAAAGAGCATCATGGGTATTGTCATCATTGTTATTGTTGCCCTTCCGGCTTGTTTCGGCGGTATTGCCGGCCTGGTGCACCCGGCCAGGCGGGAGTTCATTCGATCACCGTCCGGGCCTTGATCCCGGCATTGAGCACGGCGGCGAGCATTCGGTCTACAGTGTCGACATCGTCAAACGGGCCAATGCGGACCCTGAAGAAAATCTTCCCGCTCTCCTTGAACTGCGTAATCCCGACCGGCTGCAGGGCGCTCAGGCGTGCCTGCATACGCCGGGCGTTCTTGAAATGCGTGAAGGCGCCGACCTGAACGAACATTTGCGGTGGGCCGGCCACAGGCGTGATGGAAACCTTGCTATCGGATTGGGCGCCTGCGCCCGTTCCACCCGCTGTTTCCGCCACGCGTTCTGTCGTTTTCCCCAGAGTCGTCCCCTGCTCCGTCAAGGTTTTTGAGCCGGCAGCGGAAGGTTTTGGCGCAGAAGAAACCCCGCTGGTGATGCCGGGTAGCGGCTCGGTCGTGACGGCAACAACCGGCGTGGACGGCGGTCGCGGGGCGTCCGCGCCCAGCGCCGAAGCCATTTGCCGGCTTTCCCTAGCCAGTATCCGCACCTGGACCGGGGTTGTTCCCTGGCGCTCGAAGCCGAGCAACTCCGCTGCTCGCCGCGATAGGTCGATGATCCGGCCCCGAGCAAAGGGCCCACGGTCATTGATCCGGACTGTCAGGGTGCGCCCGTTGCGCAGATTGGTAACACGGACGAGAGATGGAAGCGGCAGGGTCCGGTGTGCCGCGCTGATCTCTTCCATGTCAAAAATTTCACCATTGGCAGTTTTTTTGCCATGGAATTGTTTTCCATACCAAGAAGCTATACCAGATTCTTCATAATTATAATTAACTTTAGGATAATACCAGGTACCCTTGATGGCATAAGGCTTGCCGATCTTGTAGCTGGAGGCGCCGATACTGGCGCTAGCGCCAGTGCTGCCAGCGGTTTTCCCGCCCGGGCTGCTGGCAATCCGGAGGGGGTCGCTGCAGGCAGAGAGCAGCAGGAGCAGTCCGCTTGCCAGAATGATACCCAGCGGAAGAGCCAGTTGCGGTGTACGGGACAGGTGGGACGCGCGGTCAAAACCGGCTGCAGCCCTTTGTTGTACTATGGGGTTTATTGCCTCGAAGCTCATGGCTGAAGCCCCGTCAGAGATGCTTGTCCAAATCGCGCAGAGCGTCCGACAGGTGCCCGACCGCGAGGGCAAAGAAATTTGACCGGTTCCACTTTAGAATCACATGGAAATTCCCGTAGACAAGATAGGCAGGGCCGTCCTTGCCACCCGGGCGAATGACGGCGCCTCGAAGGTTGGTCTTGGGAAGATCGGTTCCATCGGCCCTGCGCACGCCGAGCTCCTGCCACTCGGCAAGGATTTTGCGGGTCTTTTTCGGTTTTTCCGACAGGACGAAACCCGGCGGGAGCTTGACCTCCCTGCCCCAGGTCCATGCCGGGTTCCAGCCGGAACGGGAGAGATAGTTGGCGGCCGAGGCGAAGATGTCGGCACGTGTCCCCCAGAGATCCTTGCGGCCGTCGCCGCTGAAATCGACGGCAAAATTCAGGAAGCTCGAGGGCATGAACTGGACCTGCCCCATGGCCCCAGCCCACGAGCCTTTCATCGCTTCAAGCGTGATGTGCTTCTGGTCGAGAATTTTCAGCGCGTTCAGCAGTTCTTTGCGGAAATAGGCGCCGCGGCGCCCGTCATATGCCAGCGTCGCAAGCGAGGGAATGACGCCAAAAGAGCCCAGCAGTCGACCAAAATCGGATTCGATGCCCCACAGCGCAACGATAACACGCGACGGCACGCCGTAGGTCTTTTGGATTTTCGCCAGCAGGACCCGATTTTCGCGATAGAGTTTCCGCGCCTTGGCAATACGATTCCTGGAAACGACCCGGGACATGTATTGGTCCAGGGTCATCGTGAATTCGGGCTGGCGCCGGTCGAGTTCGATTACCCGGGGAATCGGCGCAATGTCGGCGAGCGCAGCATCAAGCGTTGTTTCAGAAATGCCCTGGGACAAAGCTTCTGTGCGGAACGTGGCCAGCCACTCATCGAAGCTCGCCGTCTGGGTCGCCGCCCCTGCAGGCAAGAGCGTGAGCGGTAAGGCGAGCATGAATAGCAGCAGAAACGAGAGCAGAATCCCGCCAGCGCGATAGCGAACGCGCCGCCTGCCCTGCACTATCGGGGACACGCGGTGCGTCTCACCGCCACCCCGGGGGATTACCCCCGAGGCGGTTTTGTTTGGTCGCACCCCGCATCCTGTCAGTCGGATCGGTTGTCAATCGGACCGGATCAGCGTTCCGGCTTGTAATCGCCGTTTGACCACACGTACCAGATGTACTCCGGATCCTTGACGTCGCCCTTCGCGTCGAAGGACAGATCGCCGATGACCGTCGTATAGGTGTTGCCGCGGATAGCCGCCGACACCTTGGGCATCTCGAAGGAGTTGGCCTTCTTCACGGCTGCGGCCCAGACCTGCACGGCTGCATAGGTATAAAGCGTGTAGGCTTCGGGCTCATAGTCCGCGTCGCGGTAGCGTTTCACGACCGAGGCAGCCTGGGGCTTGTCGCGCGGATCAGGCTGGAAGGTCATCATCGTGCCCTCGCCAGCAGATCCTGTGATTTTCCAGAACTCGGCTGTAACCAGCGCATCGCCCGAAAGCAGCTGCGGCTTCCAGCCCTGACTGTGGGCCTGGCGGATCATCAGCCCCGCCTCGGTGTGGTAGCCACCAACATAGAAGGCATCGATGCCAGCCGATTTCATCTTCGAGACAAGTGCCGAATAGTCCTTCTCACCAGCGGTGTAGGCCTCGTACATGGCTTCCTTGCCACCCTGCTTCTGGAGGTTCTTGCGCACCTCGTCGGCAAGGCCTTTGCCGTAGGCGGTTTTGTCGTGGAGGATCGCGATTTTCTTGCCTTTGTACCTAGTGGCAAGGAACTTGCCGGCGACGATGCCCTGGGCATCATCACGGCCGCAAGTGCGGTGGACGTTCTTCCATCCGCTCTTGGCGGCGGCGTCAGTCAGCGCCGGATTGGTCGAGGCTGGCGAAATCATGAGAATATCCTCTTCGGCGTAAACCCGCGAGGCTGGGATCGAGGAGCCGGAGCAGAAATGCCCGGCGACCAGGGCCACGTTCTGCCCAACCAGCTTGTTCGCCGCGGCGACAGCCTGTTTGGGGTCGCAGGCGTCATCCTCAATGACCGCCTTGACCTTCTCTCCGAGGAGACCGCCCGCAGCGTTGATATCCTTTACCGCGAGTTCGATGCCACGCTTCATCTGATCGCCGAAGGCGGCATACTGCCCCGTGATCGGCCCGACGGTGGCGATGGTGACATCGGCCCGAGCCATACCCGCAAATCCGGCCGCAACCACAAAGGCGGTCAGCAGCCCAAGTGTTTTTCGAAGTATTTGCATCAGAGAAACCCTCCTGAGTTTGTGTTTGGTTCGCAGTGCGGCACGAGACCACCGCATCCTGGCACGCTGGCCCATTTTCCTGGTGCTTATCTCGCTCGGACACCTGTTAATTACCTGTGTTAATTACCTGGATTTTTCACGCCAGGTCAAAGGGCCGGCTCGCTCGTAGAGCCATGGATACTGTGTGGTCAATTTACCGACCCGCGTTGCCTGATAGCTTACCATACCAATCAGGCACAGGATAACGGAATCGACCAGGTAGGCGCTAAGGGAAAGCAGGTTCCCCTCGAACAGGGCGTAGGCCAGAAAACGCTCGGCGAGACCAAGAAGAAGACAGTAGAAAATAACCAGCCAGCGCGGTTGCCAGGTCGTCGCAAGGCCGCGTCCGGTCATCGCCGCGGCAAAGCCGGCGGTCACGACGGTGAGGCCGAGGAACACGCCAAGACCATCCTCGAGAGGAGCACCCAGCACCACCTCCCCTACCCTCCTTCCAGATAGGCCCTGCGGACATCTTCGTTGGCCAGTAGTTCAGCCCCGCTGCCCTCAAGGGTGATCTGGCCATTGACCATGACGTAGCCGCGATGCGCCAGGCGCAGGGCCTGGTTGGCGTTCTGCTCGACGAGCAGCACGGTCATCTCGCGAGTGCGGTTGATCTCGCCGATAACCGCGAATATCTGCCGCGTCACCATCGGCGCCAGTCCCAGCGACGGCTCGTCGAGGAGCAGCAGACGGGGTCGGCTCATCAGGGCCCGGGCGATGGCTAGCATCTGCTGTTCGCCACCGGACAGTGTGCCGCCCCTTTGCGTTGCGCGCTGACGCAGGATCGGGAACAGCTCGAAGATGATCTCGAGATCTTCGTCAAAATACTCCTGTGGCGCTACAACCGCGCCCATATGCAGGTTTTCCACGACGGTCAGCTGGGGGAATATACGCCGTCCCTCAGGAGCCTGGGCGATACCGAGCCGGGCGATCTGGAATGTCGGCAACTCGGTAATGTTGTTGCCCTCGAAGAAAATGCCGCCGCGCACCGCCCGTGGATCGCCGCAGATCGTCATCAAAAGGGTCGTCTTGCCGGCGCCATTGGCGCCGATCAGGGCGACAATCTCTCCCTGTGTGACCTCGATGTTGACACCCCGGAGGGCCTCAACACTTCCATATCGACTCCAGAGCCCCTGCACCGACAGCGTCACGCTTCCCCCTCTTCGCCAAGATAGGCACGGATGACAGCAGGATCGGAAGCGACTTCGCCCGGCGTTCCATCGGAGATCTTGCGGCCATAATCGAGGACGATGATGTGGTCCGAGATACCCATCACCACACCCATGTTGTGCTCGATCAAAAGCAGGCCGATGCGGCACTCGTCACGGATGAAGATGAGGAGTTCATTCAATTCGGCTGATTCGCGCGGGTTCAGCCCGGCCGCTGGTTCGTCGAGGCAGAGCAGCACCGGCTCGCTGCACATGGCCCGCGTGATTTCCAGTTTGCGTTGCTCGCCATAGGCAAGAGTGCCAGCGTCGAGATCGGCGCGGTCGGTCAGGCCGAGTTTATCGAGCCAGAATCGCGCGAGATCAATGGCCTTCGCCTCTTGCGCGCGATAACCCTTTGTGTTGAACAGTCCGGCCACCGAGTAGCCCGAGGCCTGCATCAGCTTGTTATGCTGGGCTACGAGGAGGTTCTCGAGCAGACTCATCTTCGGAAAGAGACGGATATTCTGGAAGGTGCGGGCAACTCCGGCCTGGGCACAGATACGGAAACCTTCCATACGCTCAAGGTTGTAGGCCGCGCCCTCGCGGTTGAGCAGAATGCGGCCGATCTGAGGGTTGTAGAAGCCGGTGAGGCAATTGAACACGGTTGTCTTGCCGGCGCCGTTGGGGCCGATCAGCGCGGTGATCCGACTGTCTTCGGCGATGAAGGACACATCGTCGACGGCAACAAGGCCGCCGAATCGCATACTCAAATGATCAACCCGCAACAGCGGCTGCTCGCCGTCGGACGCAGGCACGGATGCGGACCCAGCCGGGATCATAGCCGTGTTTCCCGTGCGCCTGCCGGAGTATCTGCCGGGGTATCTGTTGGGGCATCTGACAGCGCGTCCCCCTGGGGAAAACCTGCCGCTTTTCCGTTATTTCCGTGCAGCAGCACCGTCGGGTCGCGACGCGCGAACAGCCCCATCGGCCGCCACAGCATGATCAGCACCATGGCGGCGCCGAAGGTGAGCATGCGGTATTGTTGCAGGTCGCGGAAGATCTCGGGCATGCTGATGAGTAAGATTGCGGCGACAACGACGCCAAGCTGGGTTCCGAAACCTCCAAGCACGACCACGGCAAGGATGATCGCGGATTCCAGAAAAACGAAACTCTCGGGGCTGATAAAACTCTGCCGGGTGGCGAAGAAAGCTCCGGCGAAACCGCCAAACATCGCGCCGATGGCAAACGAAGTGAGCTTGGTGTTGCGCGGGTTGATACCGAGCGACCGGCAGGCAATCTCGTCCTCGCGTAGCGCTTCCCAGGCCCGGCCAACCGGGAGCTTGCGAATTCGCAGGGTGAACAGATTGGTGGCCAGGGCCAGGAGAAGTGCAAGGAAATAGAGAAAATAGACCTTCTGGATCGGCGAGTACTCGATGCCGAAGAAGGTGTGGAATGTCGCCTCCCCTTCCGGAGCCGAGCGCCGGAGGACGAGGCCGAAGAAGCTCGGCCTCGGGATGCCGCCGATGCCGTCCGGCCCCTTGGTGAACTGATACCAGTTCAACAGGATGATCCGGATCATTTCGCCGAAGCCGAGGGTGACGATGGCGAGATAATCGCCGCGCAAACGCAGCACCGGGAAGCCAAGCAAGATGCCGGCAAAGGCGGCCATGATTCCGGCAAAGGGCAGACAGGCCCAGAAAGAGAGTTCGAAATAAGTGGCAAGAAGGGCAAACGAATAGGCGCCGACGGCATAGAAGGCGACATAGCCGAGGTCGAGCAACCCGGCGAGGCCGACGACGATGTTCAGCCCCCAGCCAAGCATGATGTAGGTGAGGATCAGGACGCCGATGTCGAGCAGCCTGCGGTCGGTGAAAGGCAGAAACGGAAAGATCACCGCCACCGCCAGCAGGATGAGTCCAAGCGCGTTCGTAGTCGGCGCCGCCCGATCGCGCAGGCGTGCGAATGTCGCTTCCAGTTCGAGACGGCGCGTATGGCCCTGCCTTCTCATGACCGTCTGGGCTGCCGCATGAATCGCGAAACCAAGAAGCACCAGGGTTACGAGCCCATTCAGGACTGTGTCGGAGAACAGGAAAAACCCGATTGTGGCGTCGTCGGCGCCGAGGCCGGAGACAAGGCCGGCCAGGGCAAGCAGCGCCAGCGGGCCAGCGGTCACCAGAACCGGGGTCGGATGACCGGCGGAGAACAGCGCCACCCAGGCGCGTCCAAGCGCGGCGCCCGCAATGACGAGAATGGCCTCGCGAAAGCGGTATTGCAGGACGATACCGCCGGAAACGTCGGCGATCTTAAAGGCGATGACGAGGGCTGTCAGGCCAAAAGCGACAAAGCTGGCGAAGGCGGATTCTCGGGCAATCGCGCCCCAGGCGATCGGCACTGCCGGAGCCTCGGGCGGACGCTCGGGCGCGGTCTGGGCGGGCTCGGACATTGCGCGCAGCTGCCCCTTCAAACTTTCTCGATTTCGGGTTTTCCGAGCAGTCCGCTCGGGCGGAAAATCAACACCAGGATCAGGATGGCGAAGGTCGCGACATCCTTGTACTCGACAGTGAAGTAGCCGGACCAGAAGGCCTCGATGACGCCTATCAGTAACCCGCCAAACATGGCGCCGGTGATCGATCCAATGCCGCCAAGTACGGCGGCTGTGAACGCCTTGAGGCCTGCCAGGAAGCCGATATAAAAATCGATGACTCCATAATAGACAAGAAACATCAGCCCGGCGACCGAGGCCAGCGCAGCCCCGATTACGAAGGTGACGGAAATCGTCCTGTCGACATCGATGCCGACCAGCGCCGCCATGCCGAGGTCCTGGGCGCAGGCGCGCTGGGCTCGGCCAAGGGCGGTGCGGTGCAAAATCAGGGAAAACACCACCATCAAGATCAGGGTTGTGGCGATGATGGCAATCTGCAGATAGCTTAGAAGCACGGTGAAGTCGCCCCTCCGCATCAGCACCAGGCCGCCCTCGACCAGGGGCTCAAGAGGTTTGATCCGGGCGCCGTGCGAAAGCTGGATGAAGTTCTGGAGAAACAGCGACATGCCGATCGCCGTGATCAGCGCAGCCAGCCGTGGCGACTGGCGTAGCCGGCGATAGGCGAAGCGCTCCAGCGCCCAGCCGTAAAATGGGGTGAGCACCATCGGTATCAGAAGCATCAAAAGCAGCACCAGAGGCAGGAAAGTCAGACCCAATACACCGAGCAGCAGATAGACGATGAGCGCACCAAAGGCGCCGATCATGAAAATCTCGCCATGGGCGAAATTGATCATGCCGATGATGCCGTAAACCATCGTGTAGCCGATAGCGATCAGGCCGTAGATCGATCCCAGCGCAAGGCCGTTGATGAGTTGCTGGAGAAAATATTCCATGGCGGCCAGGCTACGATGTCAGGGAGATCGGGATGCCAGAGAGATGGTTTGGGAGGGGACGTGCAGAAAAGAGGTCGAAGAGAAAACCGCGCCCACGAAGACGACTTGACGGTATCGTCTACGGATTACAACGGCAATCACGGAATGTGCTGGGGCCAGACGACTACCATGAGGGATGTTCCGCCGCCTCTGCTGGCCTCCTGAAGGTTCGTTCGGAGATTTTCGGGATCTTGTTTGGGGAGCCCGTGGGTGGCTGGCCGGGAGCGGTCGATGCTTGGCAGTGCTCCGGTGGTCTGGTAGGAAACATCTGCGGCTCCAAGATATTATATTCGGCCTGCGACCAGTACGACCCGGATCGCCAAGAATACGGGCGACAAGGATGCCGAGATAGCCGGGACCGCAAGCGTTGGGGGGATCAATGGCGCTTCTTGAGATAGAAAACCTGCAGACTCATTTCTTCACCTCGGCCGGTACGGTTAAGGCTGTCGACGGCATCACCTATGCCGTCGAGGAAGGCGAAACCGTGGCCCTGGTGGGCGAATCGGGTTGCGGCAAGTCGGTCAGCGCACTTTCGGTGATGCGGCTGGTTGCCAATCCGCCCGGACGTGTCGTTGGCGGCAAGATCCACTTCCAGGACCGAAACCTGCTCCAGATTCCGGAGAGCGATATGCGCAAGGTCAGGGGTCGGGACATCGGCATGGTGTTCCAGGAACCCATGACCTCCCTGAATCCCGTCCTGACCATCGGCCGGCAGCTCGGGGAGACCCTGGAGACGCATTTCGGCATGACGACCGCCGAAGCCGCTGCCAAATCGCTTGAACTGCTCCAACTTGTTGGAATCGCCGACTCGGAGCGTCGCCTTGAACAGTACCCCCACCACTTCAGCGGCGGGATGCGCCAGCGCGTGATGATCGCGATGGCCCTTGCCTGCGATCCGAAGCTGATCATCGCGGACGAGCCGACCACAGCGCTCGACGTGACGATCCAGGCGCAGATCCTGGAGTTGATGAAAAACCTGACCCGCAACATGGGCGTCGCGATGATCATCATCACCCACAATCTTGGCGTTGTCGCCCGCTATGCGGACCGGGTCAATGTCATGTATGCGGGCAAGATCATCGAATCGGGCACCGCCGAGGCCATCTACCACCGCCCGCAGCACCCCTACACCCTGGCACTCCTGAAATCGGTGCCCAGGCTCGACCAACCGCGCCAGTCCAAGCTTGATCCGGTCGAGGGGCAGCCGCCCGATCTCGCGCGGCTGGACAGCGGATGTGCTTTTCGGCCGCGCTGCCGCTTTAGCCAGGACGGCTGTGCCCAAGCCATCCCGGATCTCCAATCCGCTGAAGAGAATCACTATACGGCCTGTTTCGAACGCGAGGCCGTCGCTGAATCCGCGAGGGCAAGTCTATGAGCGCCGCCGTACAGGAGGGCCACGTCCTTCCGCCAGTTTCCGATTCTCCCCTGGTCGAAGTTAACAACCTGGTCATGCACTTCCCGGTAACTGAGGGAATCATCATGCCCCGCACGGTTGCCCACGTGAAGGCAGTCGACGGCATCAATTTCATGATCAGGAAGGGAGAAACACTGGGTCTGGTTGGCGAGTCGGGCTGTGGCAAGACGACAACGGGGCGTTGCATCCTGCGGCTCGAGGTTCCGACCGCCGGAGAAATTTTCTACGAGGGCGTCGACCTTGCCATGCTCAACAGCAAGCAGCTCCTCCCCTATCGGCAGAAAATCCAAGTCATCTTCCAGGACCCCTACAGTTCACTCAATCCACGCATGAAGATCGGCGATATCATCTCCGAGCCGATACACGTCCACGGGATCATTACCGATGAGCGCCAGCGTGATCAAAGAGTGCTCGAGCTGCTGAAACTATGCGGCCTCAGCCCGCGTTTCTCCGACCGTTACCCGCACGAGATGAGTGGCGGCCAACGTCAGCGGGTTGGAATTGCCCGAGCGCTCGCCATGAATCCGGAGTTCATTGTCTGCGACGAGGCTGTTTCGGCTCTCGATGTCTCGATCCAGGCCCAGGTCATCAACCTGCTCGAGGATCTGCGCGACGAGCTCGGTCTCACCTACCTGTTCATCAGCCATGATCTCAGCGTGGTGCGCCATATCTGCCATCGGGTCGCGGTGATGTATCTTGGCAAGGTGGTCGAACTCGCCGCAACTGACGAGCTGTTCGACAATCCCCAACACCCCTACACCAGGGCGTTGCTTGAGGCGGTCCCGGTGCCCGACCCGGTGCTCGAAGGCGGCCGGGCGCACAAGATCATCAAGGGCGAGATTCCAAGCCCGATGAACCCGCCAAGCGGCTGCGTCTTTCACCCGCGCTGTGAGATTGCCGTTGCGGGATGCTCACAGGCAATCCCACAACTGCGGGAGATTTTGCCGGGTCACTGGGTGGCTTGCACGGAAGTCTGAACGGGTAGAAATCTGATAAAGCCCGGGCGAACCGACCCCAACAGGGAACGATCCGGGCGGACACAGAGAACAACGGAAAACATCCATGTACAAATACACCGTCAAACGTCTCCTTCTGATGGTTCCGACCCTGATCGGAGCGGCGATTTTGATTTTCGTCCTGATGCGCCTCATCCCCGGGGACATCTGCGAGCTTCGCCTGGTCGGGGAAGGCGCGAGCGTCGGCCAGGAGCAGATTGATATCTGCCGCCAGGCGCTTGGTCTCCAGCAATCGCTGTTGAAGCAGTTCTGGGATTTCGCATTCGGCTTCTTCATCTTTGATCTCGGCGAATCGATGTGGACCGGCCAGGCGATCACCCATGAGATAGAGCTTCGCTTCCAGCTTTCGCTTGAGGTCGCCATTCTCGCCACCGTGACCGGCGTCATCATCGCTCTGCCTCTCGGCACAATCTCGGCCATCAAGCACAACACCTGGGCCGACTACGTTGTCCGTGCGTTCTCGATTGCCGGTATCGCGATGCCGTCTTTTTGGCTCGGCATTCTCATCATCCTCGGCCTCCTGATCTCGACCCAGGCCTGGCTCGGTGAACCATGGATGCCGCCGATCGAATACGTACCGATTTGGGAAAATCCGGGCGAGAACCTGCTACAGCTGATCTGGCCGGCGATCGCTACGGGCTATCGATACTCGGCGGTGGCGACTCGCATGACCCGTTCGGCCCTGCTCGAGGTGCTGCGCGAAGATTACATCCGCACCGCACGCGCCAAGGGATTGCTTGAGAAGGTCATCATCAACCGCCACGCGTTGCGGAATTCACTGCTGCCAGTGGTCACCATCATCGGCATTGAGTTCGCCTTTCTGATGGGCGGACTCGTCGTGACCGAACAGGTGTTCAATCTCAACGGGCTCGGCAAGCTCTTTGTCGAATCGGTCCTCAATCACGACTACTCTATGACCCAGGCTCTGGTTATGCTGGTAGCGCTGATATTCGTTCTCACCAACTTCGTGGTCGATCTGATCTATGCGTGGCTCGATCCACGGATCAGATACAGCTAGGAGAAAGTCCATGAGCAGCATCACCCAGGACGATCTTCTCAAAAGTGAAATTGAAGAAATCGGGGATCGCAGATCCTTTTGGGAGAAAAGCCTAGAACTCTGCCGGAAGAACCCGCTCGGTGCCTTTGGCGGCGTCATTGTCGTGGTGATGGTCATTGCGGCGATCTTTGCCGACGTCATCACCGTCTACGATTCCGAATCCAACGATTTTTCAGTTATGTTGCGTGGGCCTGATCTGAGCTACTGGCTCGGCACCGATCAGCTCGGGCGCGACATTCTCACCCGGATCATCTATGGCGCACGGACGGCGCTGTTTGTCGGCATCACCTCGTCGGTCATCGGCGCCTCGGTCGGACTCGTTCTCGGAGTTGCGAGTGCGTATTTCGGCGGCACCTTTGATCTGCTGTTCCAGCGGGTCATGGATGTCTTCATGGCTTTCCCACTGATCATTATGGCGCTGGCCATCGTCGCCATCTTCGGCACCGGCACCGAGAAGGTCATCATCGCGATCACCATCCCGTTCATCCCGCGTTGCGCGCGCGTGGTTCGCGCGAATGCGCTCGCAATCCGCGAGATTCCATATGTGGATGCGGCGCGGGCTCTCGGTTTCGGGCATATGAGGATCATCATGCGCCACATGGTGCCGAACGTGATGGCGCCGTACCTGATCATGCTGACAGCGGCCGTCGGCCAGGCGATCCTGCTCGAGGCGTCGCTCTCATATCTGGGCCTTGGCGTCCAGGAGCCGATACCGGCCTGGGGGCTGATGCTCCAGGGTGGTGCCGAGGAATATGCTGAAAGCGCGCCGTGGGTTCCGGTCTTCCCGGGCCTCGCCATCACCATCGCGGTCTTCGGATTCAACTTGTTCGGCGACGCGATCCGAGACACGCTCGATCCCAAGCTCCGAACGCAGTAACCGCTGCCAGCTACCGGCTCGCAACGACTCAGACTCCTGCCGCCTTCCGACGGCAGACGGCTCTGTGGGTATCCCTTGGCAGGGGTTGTCGTGCACTTCCGGTTATAAGAAATGCCTTGAACTGGCATGACTACGGCTATGATCCCTTGCATTCCGGATGGGTGGCTGAGTGGTCTAAAGCACCGGTCTTGAAAACCGGAGGACGGAAACGTCCCGTGGGTTCGAATCCCACCCCATCCGCCACAAACCATTCGCGAAACCGATATGAGGTCCCTAACGGGGCCTTTTTCTTTTTGTTTCAAAGAGGTTTAGTGAGGCCATCCGACTTTCGGAGACTGGCCGTTGGCCCGAAATCGGTCTCTGAACGCCTCGCGTCTCCTTTCACCCGCCCTTCACCCAAATCGAGGCGCATTCAAAAATGCGCGTAATTCTAGTTGCTTGCCCAAAATAGGTTACGCCGCAGTTGAGGCAGGTTTTTTGCGTTGATGTCCTTGAGAACCGCATTGTCCAGCATCGCCTCTGCCAGAATCTTCTTCAGCTTCGCGTTCTCGCCCTTCTGCTGCAGCGCGACAAGCCGCCTGGCATCCGACACCTGCAACCCGCCATACTTCGACTTGTATCTGTAGAACGTGCCATCCGAAATGCCATGTCGGCGGCAAACATCCGCCGTCTTCATTCCCGATTCCCGCTCCTTCAGAATCCCGATGATCTGTTCTTCCTTGAACCTGCTGCGCTTCATTCCTCCGTCTCCTCTCAAGCGACGGACTCTACCTTAATATGGAGGAAATTCAGGGAGCCACGTCACTTCCTTCCCGGTCTCCGCCATCCAAATATCCCGCGGGCCGCTTTTGGCTTTCTCACGCAAAGATTTGGGCATCGCGCCGGTGACGTTGGCCGCCTTGTGAACCCGGCACCGCTGCTCGCGCGTCTCCTCGCGCGTCTCGGGGAAGACATCCTGCAGCGCAGTCCGGAACCCAAGGGCGCCATCGCCGACAACCAGCTCGGGTGGCACTGTCAGGCCGCGCTTCTTCAGCCCTTTCAGAAGGTCGCGCCAGCTGTCCGCATTCTCCCGGAACCCGTCCATGATGGCCGGAACGTCCTTCTCGCCATACGCGTCAGCGCCGATAATAACCAACATACATTGACGATCATCGTCCAGACGCGGGGTGACCGAAGGCAAGGGTGAGAAGATTTCGGATCGCCAGGAAATCGTCAGCTTGTTCAGGGCGGCAGCGCATAGCGGTTTAGCGATCCCCGCCGCCGCTGCTGGGCTTGTCGGTTGCGGCGGCTTCGATGGCCGGTTGCACGGCCCCGACGATGGCTTCTTTCCGCTCCTGGCTCATATGCTCCTCCTCATTATCGGCAACCCGCACGGTCACTTCACGATGAGCAAACTTGATGCCTTGCTCTTCGAACAGCTCGCGGATCCGGGCATAGACAAGCTTGCGAACAACGAACTGATCCCCGGGTTTGGTCATGAATTTGACCCGGATGATCATCGCCGAATCCTCCATGGTAAAAACCCCCTGGGATTTCAGCGGCTGCAGGAATTTACCGCTGACTTCCGGATGATCCATCAGTTCCTGGCCGAGTTTTTTGATCAGCTTGCGCACTTTCTCGACGTCGGTGTCATAGGTCAGGCGCAGCGGCAGCTTCATCATCACCCAGTCTCGGGAAAAATTGGACACTTGCTGGATTTCCCCGAAAGGAACGGTGTTGAGCGGCCCGAGATGATGGCGCAACTGCATGGAGCGAATGGAGATTTTCTCAACTGTGCCTTTTACGGAGCCGAGACTGATATATTCACCTTTGCGAAAAGCGTCATCCATCAGGAAAAAAGCACCGGAGAAAATATCGCGGATCAAGGTCTGCGCCCCGAACCCGATGGCGAGTCCGATCACCCCGGCGCCGGCAAACAGCGGAGCAATATCAACCCTCAACTCGGAAAGCATGATCATCCCGCCGATCACGACGATGACGATAAGCAGGAAATTCCGGAATAGCGGTAGCAAAGTGGCGAGACGGGAAGCGCCGGTGGCGCCGCCTTCTTCGCCTGGCTCTGGCTCGTCACCGATCCCTTCTTCTTCAAGCTTACGGTCGATGGCAATCTTGACGGCCTGATAAGCAAGATAACAGAAGAAGAAGATCAGCAGCACTTCCCAGAAATCGTTGAGGAAGCTGCCCTGCTCGGTCAGGTCAATCCCCCAGAGCCGGAAAACCCACCAGGCGACAAAGGCCGATATCAGAATGCCGGCCCCTTTTTCGGCCAGGCCCTTGAAGGATTTCTGAGGCTTCATGGGCGCCAGCTCCTCTTCAGCCTCATCCTCAGAGGGGAGCGGTGGGTTTGTCTCTTCGGCAGCGTTCACGGCCTCTGCTTCGGCTCTGCTCGGTAAGGGTCGGCGGGGTTCGAACATCCATTCGATCACCAGCAAGGCCGCCCCATAACCGGCGATCCCACAGAAAACCGCAAGGATCGGCAGATTGGTTAAGCTCAAGGCATTAGGTTGTCCCTGAGCGATCCAGCCGATGGTCAGGACCGCCCCGATGGCGAAATAGAGAATGGCGAGGACATGCCAAATACGACCCAGCAACAAGCGTGGCTTCCAGACAAAAACGGGATTACTCCCGCCAATTATAAGAGCGGCAACATCGGCGCGGCGCAAAAAGGCCGCCACGGATTTGACGATCATGGTCGCCAGGGTCAGGATAATGGTCACGAATTGCGAGGATTGCTCATCCATGCCAAGGGTTTCTGACCAGATATTGGTGGTGATCAGCACAGTGAGAATGGCACTCATGATAACCACAGTTCGAAAAAGGCGGTCGGCCTGTTCATCATTGAGGGGAACGCGCCGATGCGTTGCGCTGTCGGGGGCCAGAAAATTCTGCATGAAAATCAGCGCCAGCCGATAGGACATAAAACCGAAAATGACGATGAATTGTAGGTTGCGGAAAGTCTCTGAATCCTGGTCAAACAGAACCACGAAAAGCGCGGCCGTGATGCCTTGCATCAACAAGGCCATGGCCTGCATCACCCCGCGGAACAGCAGGTAGGCGATTTTTTCCTGATGATTTTCCGGATATTCCTTGCAGAAATAGGTGAAATGCGGCCGTGACCAGCCGCGGAACAGGTGTTCAACACCATAGCCGACCAGCAAATACAATGCTGCAAATAGAATGGCCCAGAAGGGCCAGGCGAGGGAGTTACTTTTGTCCCAGGCCCGGATTGTATTTTCGATCCGTTCCAGGAGCAGGGGGCTTTCCAGCATAATCGATTGCAAATTGTTGCGAATCTCGACCGCTTGTTCTTCATAGGGAGTTCGGGCACCGAGATCTGCCATTGCCGGTTGTTCAGGCCCCCCGATAATAATGATGGTGGAGCCGTTTTCACCGGCCTGCTCAATCAGGCTTTCGACCGCCGCAGCATTGGGATTTTCCGCTGACTGGGCAGCGGCTTCAACGCCCATCCCCACCATTAGAAGCATTACGCCCGCAATCCAAATCCCTCGTATCATCGGTTGTGTCTCGAAAATGGTGGAAATTTGAAGTTGGCATAATCTCCGGGTGCATTTGAACCACCCGACTTGGCGGTAGGAGCCGCCTTAGGAGATCACGCCATGACGAACACTACAGCAACCTCAGCCTTTCCGCTACTTGTGCATGAAGACGGCTACGATCCGATTGAGGATCGGCTTCGCGCGAACATTCGGTCGACGATCGAGGGAGTTTTTGAAGCAGAGCTTGAAGGATCTCCTTGGCCGCTGTCGCTACGGACGGTCGTGCGCGAGCCAGCAGGGCTATCGTAACGGGCACCGTGAACGCGAGATCATTGCCAGATCATTGCCAGATCATTGCAGATCATTGGAACATTTGGTTCAGAGAAGATCAGCGTGCCGCGTGCATGTAGCTAACAAGAAGATCGGCGCCATCATCCTGCGGAACACCCGCCGGGTCCGCTTTATGATGTCCAGCGCCTGCCCCGACGAGGACCTGTTCCGCCTCGTCGCCCGCAGGCTGGTCCCACACTAACCGGGCAAGACCCCGGCTTCACCGTTCAGGGAAATGTGCAGGGCGCATGCGGCGCAGGTGCTTCCGCCTGCCCGCAATCCGCAAAAAGACCGGCTCAGCCGCCAAATATACTGGCTGAACGCCAGGCTCTGCCCGAATACGCAGGAAATCTATGTCAGAGACACCACGAAAAACCGAACTGAGGCGGGAAACCAACCCGCCGGATGTCTTCATGAAATATCCGGGCTAGAGATTCTTGAGGAGCGGGCGAATCTCGACACCGAAGCGTTCGGTAGCCTCCAGCCGCTCGGGTTGAAAGCCAAGGAAATCGACCACGATGTGCCTGACGCCGGCTGCATGAAATGCGGCAATTTTTTCAGCGATATCCTCGGGCGTACCCAGGGCGCAGTACCGCTTGGCCGGCTCACGAAAATCCATCGCATAGCGTTCGGATAGGAGTTCTGTCGCCCGGTCCAGGGCCTCCTCGTAGCTGTCGCGGATGCAACAGAACAGGAGATGTCCGGTTCCGTAAGATGTGAGGTTGCGGCTAGCTACATCTGCGGCAGCTTCAATCTTCTCGAGCGCACCGGCAAACATCTCAGGGGTTACCACGTAGGAATAATACCCGTCGGCCAGTTCTCCTGCACGACGCAGCGCGGCATCGGTGCGGCCGCCGCACCAGATCGGAGGGCCACCCTCCTGGTAGCTGGCCGGCTGCATGTGCACTTCCGGGAAAGAGTAAAACCTGCCTTCATGGGACACCGGCTCTCCACGCCACAGTTTCCGCAGGACCGGGATGGCCTCATCCATGCGCGCGCCGCGCTCGGATGTGGGAACGCCGGCAAGCGCCCATTCGTTCGGGAATTCGCCGCCAAGACCGACACCGAAGATAAATCGACCTTCGGTCAGGTGATCGAGGCTGCCGGCTTGTTTGGCCACGGGTCCGGCATGGCGCATGGGGAGAAGATAGACGCCCGTGCCGAAGGTGAGGCGCTTGGAATACGCAGCGGCGTGAGCGAGTTGAACAAAGGGGTCCAGAATCGGGCTGGTAAAGGCGATGTGATCACCGACCCAGATCGAATCGAAATCGAGCCGGTCCAGCGTTTCAACTGTTTTCCGGGCAAGATTGGGAGTCGGCAGGCGCGTTTGAACACCGAATTTCATACCCTGTTCCAGGGGGAGACTCATGCTGTTTTTCTCCTTCGCACGTTTTCTCTTTGGCTGACTTTGGAGCTGGCTTTAGAGCTGGCTTGGCCGGGATGCACTCGGCTTTATGAGATACGACCGCGCACCCTTCCGGCAAGCCGCGTCCTGCTCTGAGCCTAGCCTGCGTTCCTAGCCTGCGCGCCTTGCCCGCACGCTTTCTGTGCTTAGCTGTATCTGCTGAAACGCAGATGAACGCAGACAGGGGTATTTTCCTCCCTGCCCTTCGCCGCCAAGGCCGGTGGCTCCAGATTTTGGAGAGATCGAGATGACTGAGAAACTCCTGTTCGACGTTGCCGACAAGATCGCAACGATCACTTTCAACAATCCCGACAAACTGAACGCTTTCACCACCGAAATGCTGGGCGCTTATGTGGACCGTCTTGAGGAGTCCAGAACCCGGGACGATATCTGGGCGATCATCGTGACCGGTGCCGGGCGCGGTTTCTGCGCGGGCGGCGATACCGGCAGCATGGGAACGGATGCGCCGCCGACCCCGCTGGAAATCAAGTCCAATCTCTGGGACCTGATCCAGCGCATCTCGCTCAAGATCCGCCAGATCGATAAACCGGTCGTCTGCGCCGTGAACGGCGTTGCTGTGGGCGCCGGCATGGATATGAGTCTGCATGCTGATATCCGCATCGCTGCGGAAAGTGCCCGTTTCGCCGAGACCTATGTGCGGGTCGGCCTCGTGCCGGGCAATGGCGGCGCCTGGTTCCTGCCCCGCATCATCGGAATTCCCCGGGCGCTCGAGATGCTGTGGAGTGCGGATTTTGTCGATGCCAAGGAAGCTCTCCAGATCGGTCTCGTCAACAAGGTGGTGCCCGACGACAAGCTGATGGAGGAGACACGCGCCTATGTCGGCCGCCTCGTCAACTCCTCGCCGATCTCGATCCGACTAATCAAGCGGTCTATGTATGCCGGACTCAATATGGATATGGAAAGTGCGCTAGACATGGTATCGTCACACATGACGCTGGCCCGCTCGAGCGAGGATCACAAGGAATCGATCGCCGCCTGGCGCGAAAAACGCCCCGGCAAATTCCAGAACCGCTGATCCCGGATTACTGAGCCGACGCTTGCCGCGCGACGCCCCGGCAGCGGTGGCACCATCGCGTGCCCATGCATGCGCTTGTATAACCACGCACGAGCCCTACCCTAGTCCCGCTGGGGCACGCTGGTATTCTTGGCGTCGGCGGGCGGCGCCTTGAAGAAACGTGGATAGGGACCGATCGCCGTCATCTCGACTTCAACGATCGAGGGGCCGGGTTGTGTGAGCGCCTCGGCGACCGCAGCTTCAAGCCCGTCGGCCTTGTCGACCTTCGTATAGCCGACGCCGGCCGAGATCGAGACCGCAGCCAGATCCGGGGCAAGCAGTTTGTCGTAGTAGTTCCGTTCACCATAGAGCGCGTCCTGGATGTGCCGGATCACGCCATAACCGCGGTCGTTCATGACCACGAACACAATATCTGCCTGCTCCTGCACCGCCGTCCACAACTCGGCAAGGCTGAGGCAGAAGCCGCCATCACCAGACATCGAGACGACCTTGCGTCCACCCGCGCCAAGCGCGGCGCCAATCCCCAGCGGCAGACCCGGGCCGATCGCGGCGCCGATCGGGTAGACGTTGTTACGCGGATCGTTGAGCGGAAATATCCGGTTGCCCCAGGTGCTGTTGTTAAGCGTGATGTCGCGCACCCAGACGGCGTCATCCGGCATCGCAGCCCGCATCTGGGCGGGAAAGGATCCGTAAGCGCCGAGAAACTCCACATAGCTTTCTCGAGCTCGTTCCTTCACATCCGCGACTTCTCTGGCGATGCCGCTTTCGACGGATAGTGATTTTCCCTCAAGCCTGTCGGCCAGGGCGCCGAGTGCCGCGCCGGCATCGGCGCACAGAAACATGTCGGAGGGATATGTCCTGCCCTCGGCAGCCGCATCCACGTCGATTTGAATTCGTGGGCTTGGCAGGACCATGCTCATATCACCGGTTTCGTGTCCGCGCAGGCGGCAGCCGGAAATCAGAAGGAGGTCGGCGCTTTCCATGAACGTCCGCACCTCTTTCATCGTCGCCATCGGGCCGAGAACCATGGGGTGATTTTCGGGCATGACGCCGCGGCCATTCCAGCTGGTCAGCAGGGGAATACCGAGCTCCACCAGCCGGGCAACCGCAGGCTTGGAGAACTTGGCGCCGTTTCCTGTCCACAGGAGCGGCCGCTTCGCCGCTGCAACCTGTTTAGCGATGGCGTCCAGTGCCGCTGATGGCCCCGGATCCGGAATCGGAACTGGCAGCTGCAGGGTCTCGAGGCCGGCCGGTCGTGGGATAGCGGTGCGCTGAACATCGATCGGGATTTCAACGCTTACCGGGCCCGTTGGCGGTGTGAGCGCCGCGGTCGCCGCCTGGACCAGGGTTCCAAAAGCGGTTTCCGGGCTACGGATGCGAAAGGCTGCCTTGCCGATGGATTCGAGCATGCCGAGCTGGTTGGGAACGTCGTGTACCGGCCGTTGGCCCTTGTCGAGATGAGCTGTGGCCGTCTGGCCGGTCAGGTGCAGCATCGGCGTGCCGGCAAAGTTGGCCTCGACAATGGCACCGGCGGCATTGGCGGCACCGGGACCGGTACTGGTGAACAGGACGCCGAGTTCGCCGGAAACCCGCGCATAGGCGTCGGCCATGTGCCCTGCCCCGGCTTCGCCGCGTCCCATTACAAAGCGCAGGCTGTTGCGGCGGCCAATGGCATCAAGCATCGGGATGTTGTGGACGGAAACCACGCCGAAAGCAGTGGTCACATCCAGCCTCTGGAGGAATTCCGCGACAAGGTCGCCGACAAGAATAGTACCCGTTCGCTTGTCGCTGATATTCACGTTCATGGTTTGTCGTTCCTCATTCGGAAATCGGCGGGCGCACGCACCCGATCAGGCACTGCGATCCTCCCTTTGTGATATGAACGCACCACTCTGCCCCGCAAGGGCTTTCGAGGGGGCGGATCCAGCGGTTTTCTGTCCGCGGATTCGCGTTTATTCGCGCTCAGCGATCCCTGATCAGCGAGTAGAGAAAGAAAAGCCCCGCCGCAATCATGATAGCGAGGCCAATCATCGTCGGTCGGTAGCTCGTGTCGTTAACGATGGCGATGATGAGGTCGATGAGCAGGGCAAGGCAAAACGCCGCCACATAGACCCGGCGTTTTTCGCGCGGTGTGGGTTTCGGTTTATCGGCCATTCGCCCGCCTGTTCTGGTCCCACTCCGGCGTTATACACCCCAGTTCCAGAACTCCCCGCCCTCCTGCCTGTAGTTCCTGGCCAGCACCATTTTATGCACTTCCGATGCGCCATCGACGATCTTCGCCTGGCGTGCATAACGATAGATCCAGTCGAGCACTGTGTCCTTCGAATAGCCGCGGGCGCCGAGCAACTGGATCGCCGTGTCGGCGCATTTCCAGAGCGTATCGGCCACATGGATCTTAGCCATAGATACTTCCTTGCGAGCGAAATCGCCCTGGTCGAGCTTCCATGCTGCATGCATCACCAGAAGCCGGCCGGTGTGGATCGACATCGCCGCCTCGCCGATCATCCATTGGACCCCTTCCCTGTCAGCAAGCTTGATGCCGAAACTCTCGCGTTCGCCGACATACTCGGCGGCGATCTCCAGCGCTCGCTTGCACAGGCCGAGCCAGCGCATGCAGTGAGTCAGCCGGGCAGTGCCGAGGCGCATCTGGGTGAGTTTCAGCCCGTCCCCGACCTCCATGAGCCGGTCATTGTCCGGGATTTCCATGTCCTCGAAGACGAGTTCGCAGTGCCCGCCATGCTCTTCCGGCCCCATGATTTCGATGCGGCGGTCGATGCGCCAACCCGGACTCTCGGCGTCATAGAGAAACGCGGTCAACCCTTTGCGCGGATCATCGGAAGTCTTGGCCATCAGGATGAAGTGCTGCGCGGTTTCCGCGCCGGTAATAAACCACTTGCGCCCGTTGACGATCCACCGGTCGCCTTTCTTTTCGGCCCGGGTCAGCATCATCGAGGGATCCGAGCCGGATCCCGGATGCGGTTCGGTCATCACGAAGGAGGAATTGACCCGCCCGTCGACGATCGGCTGCAGCCACCGCTCCTTCTGGTCATCGCGCGCGACTTTCTCGAGGATCATCATGTTGCCGTCATCAGGAGCCGCGCAGTTGAAGCAGACCGGCCCAAAGATGGAACGGTTCATCTCCTCGTAGCACGCCGCCATACCGACGATATCGAGGCCTTGCCCGCCGCGATGCTCCGGCATCTGGAAGGCCCACAACCCTTGCTGACGAGCGCTTTCTCGGATGCTCTTCAGGTGCCCGGATTTGATGTTCTCGTGGGCATCATAGGCATCAGGCTCGTTTTCGAGCGGCATGATGCGGGTCTCGACAAACTCGCGAACCCGCAGCCGGTAATCCTCGACCTTTTCGGTCAGCTCGAAATCCATGTTGCCTTCCTTATTTCCTGGTCCGATCGATATGTCGGAATCTAATCCCGTATGCCGAGTATGTGGCCGCCATCGACGGGGATGACGGCACCGTTGACGTAGCGCGAACGGTCGCCAGCGAGCAAAAGGAGAAGCTCGTCGAGTTCCTCGGGCTCACCGTAACGGCCGAGCGGCACCTGCTGCATCATTTCCTGACCGCGGCGTGAGACCAGGAACTCCCGGTTCATCTCCGTTGCGATGTACCCGGGTGCCAGTGCATTCACCCGAATTCCGTGCGGTGCTAGTTCATAGGCCAGGGTGCGGGTCATCTGGGCGGAAGCGGCTTTCGAAATCGCGTAGGTCGAAAGCTGTTTCTGCACCCGGAACGCGACCGCCGAGGAAATGTTGATGATACTACCCTCAAGCTTCGCTGCGAGCATACGCCGCGCGGCTTCCTGTGCCATCAGCCAGCCACCCTTGAGATTGGTGTCGAGTACGGCGTCCCAGTCCGATTCGGAGATAGCCTCGACCTTGCCGGGTATCACGATGCCTGCATTGTTGATGAGCACGGTGACAGTGCCGAAAGCTTTTTCCGCGGCATCGAAGGCGAGCGGGATCGCGTCGGCGTCGCTGACATCGAGGACAGTTCCGGCAGCCTTGTGACCCTCGTCGTTGATTTCGGCGGCGATGGCCTCGATGCGATCGCCGCGACGGGCCGTCAGCATGATGGCGGCACCGGCCTGCGCCAGGGTTCGTGCGAAATGCTCGCCGAGTCCGCCGGAAGCACCGGTGACGAACGCCACCTTCCCGGCCAGGGGCGCCTCCGTCATCTACATGCTCTCCGCACGTTCCCGGAGGACGAATTTCTGAATCTTTCCCGTCGAGGTTTTCGGCAGATCACCGAAGACAACCGTTCTCGGAATCTTGAAGTTTGCCATGTTTTCGCGGCACCAATCCATCACCCCCTCGACGTCAAGCGTGCCACCATCGACGAGAGTGACGAAAGCGCACGGAGTCTCACCCCATTTTTCGTCGGGACGGGCGACAACCGCCGCTTCCATGATTGCAGGGTGTCGATAGAGCACCTCCTCAACCTCGAGGCTGGAGATGTTCTCACCGCCGGAAATAATGATGTCTTTGGCGCGATCCTTGATCTCGACATACCCGTCTTCATGCATCACGGCGAGATCGCCCGTATGCAACCAGCCGTCGGCAAAGGCCTCTTCGGTCGCCGTCGGGTTCTTGAGATACCCGCGCATCACCGTATTCCCCCGCAGGGCCAGCTCGCCGATGGTTTCGCCATCGGCAGGCACCGGTTTGCCGCTCTCGGTGTCGAGGACGGTTTGTTCTTCCAGAGTCGCATAGGCGACACCTTGCCGGGCCATCATCCCGGTACGCGCTTCGTCATCGAGACTCTCCCAACCCGGCTGCCAGGCGCAAAGCGCAGCCGGTCCGTAGCACTCGGTCATGCCGTAGAGATGCGTAACATCGAAACCGCATTCCTCCATGCCGCGGATCACAGCACTTGGCGGCGAGGCGCCACCGGTCGCGATTGCGACGCGGCTATGCGCAAAGCTGCGTTTTACCTCCTCGGGCGCGTGGATCAGCATGGTCAGGACGACAGGGGCGGCGCACATGTGCGTCACCTCATGGACCGCTGCCAGCTCGAAGATCATGGCCGGGTCGATCTCGCGCAGACAGACATGGGTGCCTCCTGCCAGTGTCACCGCCCAAGGATAGGTCCAGCCGTTACAGTGAAACATCGGCAGGGTCCAGAGATAAACGCTGTCCCGCCCGAGCTCAAAGGCGATGGCATTGCCGACCGCGTTCAGATAGGCACCGCGATGATGGTAGACGACACCTTTGGGGTTGCCCGTGGTCCCCGAGGTGTAGTTGAGGCTGATGGCGTCCCATTCGTTTAATGGCCCGGCGGGCATGAAGTCGGGGTCACCTTCGGCCAAGACGTCCTCGTAGCCAAGATCGCCGATCGGATCCGCGGCAGGCTCCATCGGATCCTCGATGTCGATGATGGGTAGTTTGCGACCGAGGCGTTCGAGGGTCTCCTTGACGACGCCGGCGAAACTGCGTTCGGCCAGTAGGATCTCGGTTTCCGCATGGTCAAGGATGAAGGCGATGGTTCCGGCATCGAGGCGGGTATTAAGGGCGTTAAGAACCGCGCCCGCCATGGGCACCGCGTAATGGGCCTCGAGGAGCTCGGGGATATTGGGTGCGATGATGCTCACCGTATCGCCCTTGCCGATCCCGCGTTTGGTCAGAAACGAGGCCATGCGCCGAACCCGCGTGTCCATTTCCCGATAGCTGCGGCGCAGATCGCCATGAATCACGGCGATCTTGTCGGGATAGATGGCCGCCGTCCTGCGCAGGAAGGAGAGTGGACTCAACTCCGTGTAGTTGGCGGCGTTTGCATCCAGATTGCTATCGAAGGGTGAAATCGTCGGCTGCATCGGATAAATGCGCTCCCCGCCCGGAAAACTGGAGGAAACTCCACCGGCAATCCCGCGAAAAACCACAGAAAACTTCGCGGAAATCCGAGCTTGATGGTACCGCTTCAGCCCGGTTCGGCAAGACCAGCACCGCTCGACGCAGCACAGTCGGTTGAGCTAGACTGTACGTATTCGTAGGCATTCTGGCCCAGCCACCAGAGTCCGGCGCCAAGATCCGATATCAAGGCCCAACATCTCAGGGCCGCGCCAGGGAACACCATGACCAGGGAACACCATGCTTGATATCGACGTTTATTCGGATGTTGTCTGCCCCTGGTGCTACATCGGCAAGCGCCGGATTGAGGCCGCCCTCGCCGCTCGCCCCGACCTCGAGACCCGTTTGCACTGGCGTCCTTTCCAGCTCAATCCCGATATGCCGGCCTCGGGAATGGACCGCCAAACCTATCTGACGGCGAAGTTTGGCGGCGACGACAAGGCGAGCGGAATATACGAGAACATTCGCATGGTCGGGGCGAGCTGCGGTATCCCGTTTGCTTTCGAGGCGATCGACAGAACCCCAAACACCCTGCTCGCCCACAAGATGATCCGACGGGCAGAAACTCATGAGTATCAAGACTCTTTGGTGGAGCGCTTGTTCAAAGGATACTTCCTCGAAGGCGAGGATATCGGCGATCCGGCTGTCCTGATCCGTCTCGCTGTTGAGGGCGGATTGCCCGAAGATGCGGCCCGGGATTGCCTGGAGAACGACTCCGGGGAAAGCGATGCCGTTCGTCTTGAAGACATGCGTGCCCGCCAACTCGGCATCCAGGGCGTTCCCTTCTTCATTCTCGATCAGCAATACGCGATATCCGGCGCCCAGGAACCGGAAGCGTTCCACCCGCTGTTCGACATTCTCTCCACACAGGAGAGGTTAGAGGCCAGCGGCGCCTGAATCCTGTCGGATTCCCGACACTTCTCCAGCTCCCAGGGCGTCTTGCATTCCTGACATCTCCCCCATCCCCATTTCTTCCGTGATTCCGGCGATCTCCTCGATGAGTCGGCGCATCCCGGTGAGCCGGTCTCTGGTGGCTGGCCAATCTTTTTGGAGATGCAGTTTCTGGCCCGGGAGAATCCGAGCCACATCCGTATTTTCGGTAACGAAATCAAGGACACGCTGGGGATCCGGCGGGGCATTGTTGCGGAAAATCAGCACGGTGCCGCCGGATCCTGAATCGAGGCGCTCAATGTTAGCGCGCCGACACAGATGCTTGAGAGCGACGACGCCAAGCAGATTGCGAACCTCGTCGGGGACGGGGCCGAAGCGGTCGGCAAGCTCCTCGGCGAATCCGTCAATCTCCGCCTGCCCGACCAACAGAGACGCGCGCCGGTAAAGGCCGAGACGCACCGACAGGTCGGCGACATAGTCGCCCGGAATCTGGATCGACATGTCGAGTGACACCCGCGGTACCCATTCGCTGAAGGGATCTTCACCGAATGCCCCTTTCGCTCCCTGTGCGCCTCGCAAGGCTGCCGTCTGCGAAGCCACCCGAAGTTCGCTCACCGCTTCTTTCAGCATGTGCTGGTAGAGCTCAACCCCCACTTCCTTCACGTGCCCGGACTGTTCGTCCCCGAGCAAGTTCCCCGCACCGCGTATATCAAGATCGTGGCTAGCCAGCGTGAATCCGGCTCCGAGCGTATCGAGTGACTGCATGACCTCGAGCCTGCGGGTCGCTGATTCCGAAAGTTTCTGGCCAGGCGGCAGAGTGAGATAGGCGTAGGCGCGAACCTTCGATCGCCCAACCCGCCCGCGCAGCTGGTAGAGCTGAGCCAGCCCGAAACGGTCGGCCCGGTGGACGATGATGGTATTGGCTGCGGGAATATCGAGGCCCGCCTCGACGATGTGGGTGCAGAGAAGAATGTCATATTTTTTGTCGATGAACCCGCTCATCGTCTCCTCGAGTTCGTCGATCGACATCTGACCGTGCGCGATTCTAATACGGATATCGGGGACGAGACGCTCGAGTCGCCGCCGGATATGGGGGAGGTCCGATATTCTCGGACAGACATAAAAGGTTTGCCCGCCCCGGGCCTGCTCGCGAAGAATAGCGTCCTTGATGGCGACCGGATCGTAAGGTGCCACGAAGGTTCGAACCGCAAGCCGGTCAACCGGGGGCGTGGCAATGATGCTCATGTCTCGCACGCCGGTCAGGGCCATCTGGAGGGTGCGTGGAATCGGAGTTGCGGTCAGTGTCAAAATGTGGACATCGGCGCGCATCTGCTTGAGGCACTCTTTTTGGACAACCCCGAAATGCTGCTCTTCGTCGATCACGAGAAGCCCGAGATTGGCAAAGGAAACCGCTTTGCTGAGCAGGGCATGGGTGCCGATGACGATCTGCACATCACCGGAAGCGATCTTCTGCCTGACTACCTTCGCCTCGCCGGACGATACCATTCGTGACAGCTGGCCGACCTCGAACGGGGTGCGGCGGAAGCGCTCCGCAAACAGGTTGAAGTGCTGTCTGGCCAGCAATGTCGTCGGCACGACCACCGCGACCTGATAGCCATCCATGGCGACCAGATAGGCGGCCCTGAGCGCGATTTCGGTCTTGCCGAAGCCGACATCGCCGCAGATCAGGCGGTCCATGGGGCGCCCCTGGGCAAGGTCCTCGGCCACATCCTCGATCGACTGGAGCTGGTCATCGGTCTCGGTCCAGGCGAAACCGGCGGAGAATTCTGCGAACTCACCGCCGGAAGGCGGATGAATCTCGGGCCGGGAGCTGACCGCCCGCTCAGCGGCCGTGCGCAGAAGGTTTTCCGCAATCTCCCGGATCCGCTCACGCGCCCGCGCCTTTCGGGCCTGCCAGCCGGAAGCGCCGAGTTTGTCGAGGCGTGCGAGTGCCTCTTCGCTGCCGAAGCGGGAAAGCAGTTCGATGTTTTCAACCGGCACGGAGAGGCGATCCTCGTCAGCGTATTCGATCACCAAGCAGTCATGAACTAGATTGTCGATCTCCAGCGTCTCGAGCTCACGATAGCGGCCGATGCCGTGGTCGAGATGGACGACGAGACTGCCTTCGGCGAGGCTGGACGCCTCGGAGATCACTTGTTCAGCTTTGCGGCGGCCTCTGGCTGAACTCGGCCGGCGTTCGCCAAGAATGTCCTGCTCGCTCAGCGCATAGCAAGCATCAAAAACAAACCCTTGTTCAATTTCCAGCACCACAACCGAAATTGCAGGCGGGCGACGCTTCTGCGCTGCAGCCCAGCTTTCGACGACCTCGGCGCCTTCCATACCGTGCTCTCTCAGGAGGCCGGCCAGGCGCTTGGCTGATTCGGGATTCCGGGCAAACAGAACCGCGATGCGGTCGCTTTCCGTAAAACGTTTGCGTGCCTCGTCAAAGGGGTTGGCATCCTGACGCTGCCGGGCTTCGGCCAGCCCGGGCGGCCGGCGCCCGCCGAAATCGAGTGAATCGATTGCTTGCGTGTTTTGTGGGCTCTTTTCCGGGTTTTCTTCGGCCGCGAACGGACCGAACTGGATGAGGCGGCGGGTTTTCGTATGCTGTTGCCATTCGCCCTCATCGAGATGCAGCATGGCTGGAGGCAGCGGACGGCAGAACTGGCTGGTATCCGTGCCATAGGCGCCAGCCAGGATTTCCTGGCGCGCTTCGTAGTGGTCCTCGATGGTCTCGCAACGGATCGTCACGATCTCCGGCACCTGATAATCAAGGCCGATAACCGCATTCTCCGGTGCGTAATCAAAAACGGTCTCGAGCCGGTCGTGCATCAGCGGTAGCCATTGTTCGACGCCTGAATGGCGGACCCCGGCACTGACGGCTTCGAAAACCGGATCTTCGGTTGCCCGGGCACCAAACAGCACCCGGTATTCCTTGCGGAACCGGGCGATCGTCGTCTCGTTGAGGGTGAATTCAGAGACCGGCCCGAAGGTAAGGCGTTCAGCCGGACCGATGGTTCTCTGGCTGACCGGATCGAAGCGGCGGAGGCTTTCGATCTCGTCGCCGAAGAAATCGAGGCGAATCGCATCCTCCGACCCTGGCGGGAAAAGGTCTACGATACCCCCGCGCAAGGCATATTCGCCGTGTTCGCGGACCGTGGAGGCGCGGTGATACCCGTTCATCTCGAGAAACGTCTGTAGACGCTCCAGCGGCACGGTTTCCCCGGGCTCGGCCATGAACAGGGCGTCGTGAAACCCCGTCCTGGGCGGCAGACGCTGAAGGATGGCGTTGACCGTGGTAATGAGGACATCGGGCCGCAAGCCAAGGGCGAGGCGCATCAGGCAGTCGAGGCGCCGCGCGGCAATAGCGGGATTAGGCGATATCCTGTCGTAGGGCAGACAGTCCCAGGCGGGAAAACCGACGATCTCGAGGTTTGGCGCAAAGAAGCCGAGAGCCTCGGTAAGTGCCGACATCCGGCTGTCATCCCGACAGACATGGAGAACCGGCTGGCGCTCGGCCATGGCGGCGATAACCAGCGCATCGAAGCCCTCGGGTGTCCCGCCGGCAGCAACGGAATTCCCCCCAGAAAAAATTTTATCAAGGTTAGAAATCAATATCTTATAGCCTCTTTCTCATGTAAATTTTTAGTTTTTGAACCAGAGTCTCGTCGATATCCAGGGGCCAGGGCTTATCTGCCATAAGCCAGATGCGGAGATCATCATCGGCCTCCTCGAGCAGAGCCTCGAAATGCTCGATTTCTCTTTCCGACATCTCCTCGATACAGGTATCCGTGAATCCCCCCAGCAGGATGTCCATCTCTCTTGTGCCACGATGCCAGCTGCGGAAACGGATGCGCTTTTTCCTGATCGTGGCTGCGTTTTCATCCATTATGGCTGCCTTGTATATGGTGTTGCGCAGGGTATAGGTCGCTCGTCCGGATTCGTAAACGGCGGCACCTCGTTGCGTCCATTTGCACGTTGCGTCCATTTGCACGTTGCGTCCATTCGACAGGATTATTCTCTTGCGGCCACACATCCTCTCGCCCCTATTTGCCCCGGTTACCAGCCTGGCGGGCATCGGCCCCCGGATCGGCAAGCGGCTCGAGCAACTCGCCGGTGAGCACGTCGTCGATCTGCTCTGGCATCTGCCGCGCAGTATTATTGACCGCCGCTACAGCCCGACAATCGACGCCCTAGTGGATGGCGATATCGCCACTATCACGGCCTTTGTCGACGAACACCGCCCCCCGGCCAACAAGCGACAGCCCTATCGAGTGCAATGCCACGATGAAACCGGCCAAATCACGCTAAACTTTTTCCATCTTAAAACAGATTACCTTGAACGCATCCTGCCTCCCGGATCGGAGCGAATCGTCAGCGGGACAATCGAAACCTTCCGGGGGGAGTTGCAGATCACGCATCCCGATTATGTCCTGACTCAAAAGGAATTCGCGCAACTGCCGCGCGTCGAACCCGTCTATCCGCTAACCGCCGGCCTGTCGCTTCGCGTACTTGGAAAGGTGATCCGCAATGCCGTTGAGACCGCGCCTGCGCTTCCGGAATGGCTCGATTCCGATGACCTTGTGCGGCGGGAATGGCCGGGATGGCTCGAGGCGGTGCAGGCTTCCCACGCGCCGGAAGAAATGGAATCTCTCTTGCCTTCCACGCCGGCACGCATGCGCCTGGCCTTCGATGAGCTGCTCGCCAACCAGCTAGCACTCGGGTTGATGCGGATCGATCGGGCCAGACGCGGCGGTTATGCGGTCAAGGGCGATGGTCGCATGCGCCGGATCGTGCGGAATGCCCTGCCTTTCAAGATGACAAAGGGCCAGGAAGAGGCCCTGCGGGACATCACCAGTGATATGGAGAAACCGGAAGTGATGCTGCGGCTGCTCCAGGGAGATGTGGGAAGCGGCAAGACCCTGGTAGGCCTTTTCGCCATGCTGAATGCGGTTGAATGCGGTGGGCAAGCGGCCCTGATGGCGCCGACCGAGATCCTGGTGCACCAGCACGAAACAAGATTGCGGGAGTTCCTTCAAGGCACTTGCGTCACCGTGGCCTCCCTTACCGGTGGTGCGCGGACGGGACGGCGCCGTGAAGTGGAAACACAGCTCGCTTCCGGCGAGATCGATATCGTTGTCGGTACCCATGCGCTGTTCCAGAAAACTGTCCAAATGCAGAACCTGATGGTCGCGATCATCGACGAACAGCACCGTTTCGGCGTCCACCAGCGCCTTCAGCTCGCAGCCAAGGGAAAGACCGTCGATACCCTCGTGATGACGGCGACGCCGATTCCCCGGACCCTGGAATTGACGGCCTATGGCGACATGGATATTTCTCGGCTTAAGGAAAAACCCGCAGGCCGAAAGGAAATCGATACCAGGGCGGTGCCGCTGGATCGCACGGATGAACTGCTCGAAGCCATCGGCCGGGTGCTCGAAACAGCCAGGGTCTACTGGATATGCCCCCTGATCGAGGATTCCGAAAAGAGTGACCTTGCGGCGGCCGCACGCCGACATGAAGAACTCCAGGCGCGGTTCGGCAGGGAAACGGTCGCGCTTGTCCACGGGCGCATGAAAACAAAGGAGAAAGATGCTGCCATGGCGGCCTTCGCCGAGGGTCCAGCGCGCCTGCTTGTTGCCACCACGGTGGTTGAGGTCGGGGTCGATGTGCCTGAAGCCACCGTCATGGTAATCGAACATGCCGAACGTTTTGGTCTCGCCCAGATTCATCAGCTGCGCGGCAGGGTTGGCCGCAGCGACCGGCAGTCGACCTGTTTTCTCCATTACGACCAGAACAGCGGCGAAAAGGCGCTCAAGCGCCTTCGGATTCTCCGGGACACCACGGATGGCTTCCTGATTGCCGAGGAGGATCTGAAACTGCGTGGCGGCGGCGAGGTTCTAGGCACACGCCAGAGCGGTCTGCCGGAGTTCCGGCTCGCGGAGCTGGGTGCCCACCAGGGTTTGCTGGTCGCGGCTACGGAAGCGGCGGATCGCCTTCTCAAGCAATATCCGAGCCTGGAGGGCGATCGGGGCGAAGCCCTGCGCGTCCTGCTCTATCTGTTCGAGAGAAACACTGCGGTGCTTACGCTTCGTTCCGGGTGACGGGCGACGTTTTGCTTTCAGGAAGCACCTCTGATTCCAGAGCGTCAGAAGAGACCGGCGAGGCATCAGCCAGGGTCGCAGCATCTTTTCCCGATGGCGTGACCATGCCGACAGACACCAGCATCTTGAAAGCGTCCTCGACGTCCATCTCCAGCGGAGTGAGATCGTCCGGCTGCACGAACAAAAGAAACCCCGAGGTCGGATTGGGTGTTGTCGGTACGTAAACGTTGATCGTGCTGTCACCAAGATGCTTCTCCACCTCTCCGGTGGTCTGGCCGGTAACAAACCCGAGAGTCCAGGTTCCCCGTCGCGGATACTCGATGAGAACTGCCTGGCGAAATGAATCGGACTGGTCGCGCAGAACGGTTTCCATGATCTGCTTCGAAGCACTGTAGATGGAGCGCACGATCGGCATCCGCGCAACAATAGTTTCCCCAACACTCAGGAAAATACGGCCGATGAGGCCAGCGGTAAGAGCACCAACGAGCGTGACACCGAGGATCAGTATGAGCAGGCCGATGCCCGGAATGGCGACATCGAAGCCGAAATAATCACCGAGATAGGTGTTGGGATTCCATTTTTCCGGCAACAGCGGAACGATTCGCTCGTCGACGTAGTTGATGAACCACCAGGCAAGAGCGAGCGTGATCGCAACCGGCGCCGTGACAAGAATGCCGGCGAAGAAATAGGCGCGGATTCTGTGAAGAACGCTGATGCGGAAGGTCGCCCTTGCGCGGCGGCGCCAGGCTGAACCTCGTCCTCTTCTGCGCGGTTTGATGTCCATGATCTGGGAGTTCCGCCCCCCTGGGCGTTGACTTTGCCCCTTGCCTTGGAGGCTTTGGGCCTTGCCTTGGAGGCTTTGGGCCTTGCCTTGGAAGTTTTCATGAAAACGAGGGGTGGTGAGCCCGACAGGGTTCGAACCTGTGACCTACTGATTACGTACCACCTCGGCTTTCGCCGCCCTCCAATATGGAGGTTCGTGGTCTGGACTATCCCTTCGCCATGTCCCTGGACGGGGCGTTAGGCGGGCGCCGTCTAGTCTCTACACCTTCCCGGCGGAACCGGGTTTGGCTCGGGATTGCCATCGCTGCGGCACTGGCCCGCAAGCGGAAGGGTTCCCCGAATTTGACGCCTGTTCACTCGCCGGTTTCCCAACGAGGCTCCCATGATGAAAGTCAGCCGCTCTACCAACTGAGCTACGGGCCCCTCCTTGACGGGGCGCAATATGGCCCCTCGTTCGCTTTTCTGCAATTTTTCCGGCGATTACGCCGCTGTGATCACTCAGCCGCTTTGGTGCGACCGGAGAATTTATCCTTGATCAGTCGCGCGATCCCCAGCGGCACGAAATGGGATACATCCCCGCCCATCATCCCGATTTCCTTGACGAAGCGGGAGGCGATGAACTGGTTCTGGTCGGACGCCATGAGGAATACGGTCTCGAGTTCCGGGCACAACTTCCGATTCATGGCCGCCATCTGGAACTCGTACTCAAAATCCGAAACGGCCCGAAGACCGCGGATGATGATGCCTGCGCCAACCGAGCCGGCGAAATCCGTGAGCAGATTGTCGAAGGGCATAACCTCGACACGATCACCGCCGGCGGCGGGGATATGGCCCAGCTCCGTGCGCACCTGCGCGACACGCTCGCCGACAGAAAACAACGGACCTTTCCCGATGTTGATTGCAACCGCAATGATCAAGCGATCGACGACACCGTCGAGCGACCGCGTGATGATATCGATATGGCCGTTGGTAAGGGGGTCGAAGGTTCCCGGATAGATGCCAACCCTGGAATCGGCACTCATCGCTCGGTCTCCCCTTCCTCGTCTTCGGTTTCATCCGGATCGTTTTCATCGAGGCCGTTTTCATCGAGGCCGTTTTCATCGAGGCCGTTTTCATCGAGGCCGTTTTCATCGAGGCCGTTTTCAGACCCTTCGTCCGTTTCCGGCTCCAGTTCGGCGTTATCACTGGAATCTTCAGAGGGTTCAACTCCTCCGGAGTCCTCGATTGCTTCGGAAACCGACACCGGATCCTGATCTTCGCCCGAACCTTCGGCCTGATCGCCACCCGAATCCCCACCGGGATCTTGGCCAATATCTTCGCCAAAATCCTCTTCAGAGCCTTCGATATCGCGCAACCGCGCCACCGAAATCACCCGCTCATCCTCGCCGATGCGGAACAGGGTAACACCCTGGGTTCTGCGTCGGGCGATGCGGATGTCGTTGACCGGCATCCTGATCATCTGACCGCCATCGGTGACGAGAATGATTTGGTCGTCAGCCTCGACCGGGAAAGAACCGACGACAGGCCCGGTGCGCTCGGTGATCTGCATGTTACCGATGCCCTTCCCGCCCCGGCCGGTAGTCCGGTAATCGTAGCTCGAGCTTCGTTTACCGAAGCCATTTTCCGTCACGGTCAGGATGAACTGCTCTTCCTCGAACAGCTTGCGATGCGCTTCGGGAATGTTCTCCAGGACTGCGTCCTCGCCGGTTGCACTCTCGTCGATTGCGCCCCCTGCGATTGCATCCGCCTCAGTTCCGCTTTTTCCCGCATCGGTTTCAGTTTCGGCCGTGGTTTTAGTTTGGGTCCCGTCCTCCCCATTCTCCCCGACTTCGCTATCTTCGTCCTTGCTGTTTTCCATACTTCGGTAGGCGGCCGAGGCGCGCAGGTATTCATCGCGAACCGTGGCGTCAATATCCGCATGGCGCAGCACGGAGAGGGATATGACTTCGTCTTCATTGTTGGCGAGACGGATGCCGCGGACGCCAGCAGACGTCCGGCCGGAGAAGATCCGCACTCCTGCCCCAATCTCTTCGCCGCCCTTCATTTTTTTCTGCCAGACAGGTGTGCGAATGCACATGCCGTTGCGTGTCGTCAGAAACAGATCATCCTCTTCGCTGCAGGCCCGCACATTGACCAGGCGTTCATTGTCCGGGATTCTCATCGCGATCTTGCCGTTGGCCCTGACATTGGCGAAATCGGCAAGCCTGTTGCGGCGCACCTGGCCCCGGGCCGTGGCGAACATGACAAAGATGTCGTTCCAGGATTCCTCATCCTCGGGCATCGGCATCACCGTGGCGATGGTTTCGTCGGGTTCCAGCGGGAACAGGTTGACCATGGCCTTGCCGAGGGCCTGGGGTGCGCCCAACGGCAGCTTGTAGACCTTCATCTGGTAGGCCAGCCCCTTGGAGGAGAAGAACAGGACCGGCGTATGGGTCGAGGTGACGAAAACCTTGGTGACGAAATCCTCCTCGCGCGTATTCATACCCACGCGCCCCTTGCCGCCACGACGCTGGGTGCTGTAGGTTGAAAGCGGAACGCGCTTGATGTAACCGCCGTTGGTAACGGTGACCACCATCTCCTCGCGCTGGATGAGATCCTCAATATCGTGCTCGAATTCGATATCCTCGATCCCCGTTCGCCGCTCATCGGCAAATTCTTCCCGCATTGCCCGCAGCTCCTCAGACATCACGGAAAACAGCCGCTCCCGCGACTGCAGAATATCGAGGCAGTCGGCGATATGTGTCGACAGATCCTTGGTTTCGGCAGCAAGCTTGTTGCGTTCCATCCCGGTCAGGCGTTGCAGCCGTAGCTCCAGGATCGCCCGCGCCTGCCGATCGGACAGTCGGTATTTGCCATCGTCGCTCACGGCGTGGCCCGGATCGTCGATCAGGCCGATGAACTCGGCCACCTCGCCCGCTTCCCAGTCGCGTGCGGTCAAGCCCCCACGCGCTTCCGCCGGATCAGCCGCCTTGCGAATGAGGTCTATCACGGGATCGAGATTGGTGATGGCGACGAGGAGTCCAGCCAGGATATGCGCCCGTTCGCGTGCCTTGGCGAGTTCGTAAACGGTCCGCCGAGTGATGAAAATCTCGCGCGCCTCAATGAAGGCGGCGATGATCCCCCGCAGGGTGAGCATCTGCGGGCTCCGGTCTTTCAGGGCCAGTATATTGGCGCCGAAGCTGACCTGCAGCGGTGTGTGCTTGAACAGCTGAGCGAGCACGACCTCGCTCATCGCGTTGCGCTTCAGTTCGGCGACGACGCGGACTCCGTCCCGGTCGGATTCGTCGCGAAGCTCGGCAATCCCCTCGATCTGACCCTCGCGAGCCAAGACCGCGATCTGTTCAAGCAGGCGGGATTTGTTGACCTGATAGGGGATTTCCGTAGCGACAATCGCTTCCCTGCCGCCGATCTCCTCGATATGGGTACGCGCGCGGATAACGATTGATCCGCGCCCAGTCGCATAGGCGGCATGGATGCCAGCTCGGCCGAGAATGACACCGCCGGTGGGGAAATCGGGCCCCTGGATGTGGGTCATCAATTCCTCGAGACCGATATCCGGGTTGTCGATAAAGGCCAGGCAGGCGTCGAGTACCTCGCCGAGATTGTGCGGCGGTATGTTGGTGGCCATGCCCACGGCAATGCCCCCGGCGCCGTTGACCAGTACGTTGGGGAACCGGGCTGGCAGTACCTCAGGCTCCTGGGCGCTCTCGTCGTAGTTGAGCTGGAAATCGACCGTGTCCTTGTCGATATCTTCGAGCAGGGTTTCGGCGGCTGTCCTGAGACGGGCTTCGGTGTAGCGCATGGCGGCGGGAGGGTCGCCGTCCATCGAACCGAAGTTCCCTTGCCCGTCGATCAGGCGCAGGCGCATTGAGAAATCCTGTGCCATGCGAACCATGGCATCGTAGATCGCCTGATCGCCATGCGGGTGATAGCGACCCATCACGTCGCCGACGATGCGCGCCGATTTGCGGTACGGGCGCCGGGAATCGTACCCGTTTTCGTGCATCGCATAGAGAATGCGGCGATGCACCGGCTTGAGGCCGTCGCGCACGTCGGGAAGAGCCCGGCTGACGATGACGCTCATGGCGTAATCGAGATAGGAGCGGCTCATCTCCTCTTCGATCGCGACCTGTCCGAAGGACGGCGGCGACGGCGGAGATACAGCGGGTGGCTGTGCGGGTTGTTCCGGGGGGGCGGTGCTCAAGGTCTCTAGGGCCTATACTGAAGCCTGGTTTTGGGGCTGATTCTGGAGGCGATTCTGAGAACGATTCCGAAGGTCACCAGGCGGTCTTTGCGGCCCCAGCCCTCAGATGTATTGCGATGGTCAAATCTACCATTTCCAAGCGGTTACCACAACATCAAACAGCTAGTTGGAAGACCCTGCGGAGAGGCCAAAACGGCGATAAAACAGGGCACAAAACGGGTGCCAGCAGCGCTGTCGCGCCGAGGTTGTTGCCAGGGCTGTATCAGCGCTGCTGTTGAGATTTCCCCGGGTTGTTGCCGGGGCTTTTGCCTCGCGGTGTTCAGAACGGAATGTCGTCGTCGAGAGCGTCGCTGGAGGGCTGGTATTGCGGCATCGGATCCCTGCCACCACCACCCTGGTTGCCCTCGCTGGCCGACGCCTGTTCCTGCCGCTCCCTGCGGGGTTCTCCGTCATCGTCGTCACGGCGGCTGTCAAGCATTGTCAACTGCCCCCTGAAGCGACGCAGGACGACTTCCGTCGAATAGCGGTCAGCGCCGCTCTGATCTTGCCACTTGCGGGTCTGGAGTTCGCCTTCGAGATAGATCTTGCTCCCCTTGTGGAGGTACTGGTCAGCAATATCGACCAGCTTTTCGTCGAAAATGACCACCCGGTGCCACTCGGTCCGGCTTCTTTGCTCACCCGAGTTGCGGTCGCGCCAGCGTTCCGAAGTGGCGACGCTCAGATTGCAGACCTTACCGCCGTTCTGCATCGTGCGGGTTTCGGGATTCTGGCCGAGATTGCCGATCAAAATGACCTTGTTGACGCTACCTGCCATCGCCGTGCCCCCATCAATTTTCAACGCCCGGCGGAAGAGGTTTCGCGCCTATCGGGCTGGTCGCCAAAATATAATGGAATCCGGGTGGTCTGGCCACTGATTTGATGGCCTGAAAACTTGCCGAGGATCGCCCCGATTGCTTCAGAAACCGGGATGTGCGGTCTCGCGCAACGCCTCCCGGGTCTCTATAGTAAATCGATCACGATGGCGTCCGGCGTAGTGCCGTTCGATCGATTTTCAGCATAACAGTGACAGTCCCGAACTAGCGAATGGCAGCAAAGATTTCAATACGCGGCGCCCGGGAGCACAATCTCCAGGACGTCGATATCGATCTCCCCCGGGATCGCCTCATCGTCCTGACCGGGCTGTCAGGCTCGGGCAAGTCCTCGCTTGCTTTCGACACCATCTACGCCGAAGGGCAGCGTCGTTACGTCGAGAGCTTGTCAGCCTACGCGCGCCAGTTTCTCGAGCTGATGGAAAAGCCGGACGTCGATTCGATCGACGGCCTGTCACCGGCGATTTCGATCGAGCAGAAGACGACCAGCCGTAATCCCCGCTCCACGGTCGGCACCGTGACCGAAATCTACGATTACATGCGCCTGCTGTTCGCCCGGGCCGGGATCGCCTATTCGCCAGCGACAGGCCTGCCGATCGAAAGCCAAACGGTCAGCCAGATGGTCGACCGGCTGATGATGATGGAGGAAAACACCCGAATCTATCTACTCGCTCCGGTCGTCCGGGGACGCAAGGGCGAGTATCGCAAGGAACTGGGCGATTTCCGCCAGCGTGGATTCCAGCGGGTAAAGATCGACGGAAAAGTCTACGAAATCGGTGACGCGCCGCCACTCGACAAGAACCGCCGGCACAACATCGAGATTATCGTCGACCGCGTCGTTATTCGCGAGGGTATTGAATCCCGACTCGCGGATTCGCTCGAAACCGCACTGCAGCTGACCGAAGGCTTGGCCTTTGCAGAAAACGCCGACACGAAAGAACAGACAGTCTTTTCTGCCCGCTTTGTTTGCCCCGTCTCTGGATTTACTCTCGATGAGATCGAGCCGCGGCTGTTCTCCTTCAACAATCCTCATGGTGCCTGTCCTGCCTGTGACGGTCTCGGCACGCATCTCGAGTTCGACGAGGATTTGGTTGTCCCCAACCCTGCCCTTTCCCTCGCTGAGGGCACGATTGAACCCTGGAGCAAGAACAACTCGCCTTACTACCGCCAGGCGCTTGCCGGCATCGCCAAGCATTACGGTGCCGATATGAAGACACCCTTCATGGATTTCCCCGCCAAGGTACAGCAGGCCATTCTCCAGGGAAGCAACGGGGAAAAAATCACCATCACCTATAATGACGGGCAGCGTCAATACACGACCAATCAGCCCTTCGAGGGTGTGATTCCGAACATGCGGCGGCAGTTCGAGGAAGCGCGCAAAACCTGGATGCAAGAGGAAATGCGGCGATTCCAGAGCCTGCATCCGTGCGATGCCTGCGGAGGTCATCGCCTCAAGCCGGAAACCCTTGCGGTCAAACTCGCGGGACTCCACATCGGCGAAGTGGCGCAGATGTCGATCGACGAAGCCCGAGAATGGTTTACCGAATTGCCGACGGCGCTCAACAACAAGCAGAAGGAAATCTCGACCCGGATCCTTAAGGAGATCAACGAGCGTCTCGGATTTCTCTGCAATGTCGGGCTGGAATACCTGACCCTGCAGCGTTCCTCGCGCACCCTGTCGGGCGGCGAATCCCAGCGCATCAGACTCGCCTCCCAGATCGGTTCCGGCCTGGCCGGGGTGCTTTATGTTCTCGATGAACCCTCGATCGGGCTTCACCCGCGGGACAACGTGCGGTTGCTCGAAACCCTGCAGCGCCTGCGTGACCTCGGCAACACGGTCATCGTCGTCGAACACGACGAAGAGGCGATCCGGGCGGCCGACTACATCATCGATCTTGGCCCCGGCGCAGGCATCCATGGCGGCCGCGTGGTGGCTCGGGGAAGCTTGAAGCAGGTGATATCCGCGCGGCAAAGCCTGACAGGGCTGTATCTGTCCGGAAAGCGCGAGATTCCGATCCCGAGGCAACGCCGCCAGCGCAGCCGGAATATGGAAATTTCAATCAAGGGCGCCCGGGCCAATAACCTTAAAAACATCAACGTCGACATTCCGCTTGGCTTGTTTACCTGTGTGACCGGTGTGTCGGGCAGCGGCAAATCGACCCTGGTGGTCGAAACCCTGTATCCCGCGCTATCCCGTCATCTGCATCGCGCCCGCGCCGTACCCGGGGAGTTCACGGCGCTGCACGGCGTCGAGCATCTCGACAAGGTCATCGACATCGACCAATCCCCGATCGGCCGCACGCCACGCTCCAATCCCGCCACTTACACCGGCATCTTCACGGTCATCCGCGACTGGTTCGCTGGCCTGCCCGAATCACGGGCGCGCGGCTATGCACCGGGCCGCTTCTCGTTCAATGTTAAGGGTGGGCGCTGCGAATCATGCCAGGGCGACGGCGTTATCAAGATCGAGATGCACTTCCTGCCCGACATCTACGTCGAGTGCGACACCTGCAAGGGGCAGCGCTACAACCGGGAAACCCTGGAGATCAAGTTCCGGGACCATTCGATCGCCGATGTACTCGCACTCACGGTCGAGGAAGGCTGGAAGTTCTTCAAGGCAGTACCGGCGATCCGGGGCAAGCTGGCGACGCTCGAGAAGGTCGGGCTTGGCTATATCCGCATCGGTCAGCCGGCTACCACGCTCTCCGGCGGCGAGGCCCAGCGCATCAAGCTGTCCAAGGAACTGTCCCGCAAAGCGACCGGGCGGACACTGTACATTCTCGACGAGCCGACCACCGGGCTACATTTCGAAGATATCCGCAAACTCCTTGAGGTCCTGCACGCACTGGTCGAGCAGGGTAACACCATGGTCGTAATCGAGCACAACATGGAAGTCGTGAAAACCGCCGACCACATCATCGATCTCGGCCCCGAAGGTGGTGACGAGGCCGGCGGCGCGGTCGTTGTGACTGGAACGCCCGAGGAGGTCGCTACGCATACCGGCAGCCACACCGGGGCTTTTCTTGCCACCACGGGCATCGGCCAGCGCACCGCCGGCCACAAGGAATCCGCCTGATTTTCCGAAGTCAACGACTTCGCGCCGGTGTCAGGATTTGGAATCTGGCTTTGCTTCTGAACCGTACGCCTTAAGAATTCCGCGCCTCGCCAGCGTCAGTCGACGATCAGCGCCCTCCAGGCCATATTTTTTCATGGCCCGGGCCATACTTGGGAAAGACTCATGGAAATTCCTTTGAGGCACGCTCCGATAAGCCAGAAATTTCAGGGCTTCCGCGGCGTTTTGATATTTTGATAAAGGCTACCCTCACGGATGGTATCGATGTGTGTGTAGACGGCCGTCAGATATTTTTTCCGATAACGATGAAAGATATCCGTGGCGTTCTTGAATGCGACCGTTGTCAACGCTTTCGCGACAGATCCCCCCCCCCTCGATTGTTTCTGCGTCAGGAACTGATCGAGAAACCGCCGCAAACGGGAATCGCGGTGCCGGTCACGAAATCCGAAGCGGCACTGGCAAGGAACACAGCCACGCCCGCGTGATCTTCTGGCAACCCCCAGCGCCCAGCAGGTGTGCGGTCGAGAACCCGTTCGTTCAGGCCCTCGACCTCATCACGGGCGCGGCGGGTCAGATCGGTATCGATCCAGCCCGGTAGCACGGAGTTGATCTGGATATTGTCGCGTGCCCATGCCGTCGCCATGGCCCGCGTCATCTGGACGATACCGCCCTTGCTCGCACCGTAGGGTGCCGAGAAAGGCGCACCGAAGAGCGACATCATCGATCCGATATTGATGATCTTACCGCCGCCGGCTTCTTGCATGCGGGGGTGCGCGGCCTGACAGCAGAGAAAGGCGGAGGTGAGGTTTGTCTCGATCACGGTGCGCCATTCTTCGAGCGCGTACTGTTCGGGCTGCTTGCGGATGTTGATCCCCGCATTATTGACGAGAATATCGAGGCTGCCGAAGCGCGCCACCGCCTGTTCCACCAGCTCCTGGCAATGCGCCTCCTCGGTCACGTCGCCTTCCAGGGCGACGGCTTCGCTGAGACCGGAGAGTTTTTTCACGGCAGCGGCGTTCTTTTCGGCATTCCGCCCGGCAATCATGATCTTGGCGCCGGCCGCAGCCAGACCCTCGGCCATACCGAGGCCGATACCCCCGTTGCCGCCAGTGACGATGGCAGTTTTATTCGTGAGATCAAAGAGTTTCATTCGGGCATTCCCTGCCTTTATTGCGTCATTGGGTTAATGCGTTTTTTGATCGTGTTCTACTTGCACCGATATCAGTCACGGGGCATGGCAGGCTCAATAGCGGTACCGCATCACCGCAAAGGATAGCCGCAGGAGTCCCCTGCCCGGCCTTGTGTGCAGCGGCATGGCAAAAACTGCGCGGCCCGGTTTCCGAAGTCCCTTCAGATGATGGTCGGCCAGACAAGCGAGCAGAAGGCCACGACGGAGCGGGCGCGCGATGTCGCCGCGATACTGACGTGCCTCCACCAGTAATACCTCGACCCTGTCCAGGACGGCAGCGACGACCTCCGCAGTTTTCTCCGGTTGCCTGAACTCGAGGAGATCGCGTCGATCCAGTCCTGCTGCAGAACAGAGATTTTCCGGCAGAAAGATCTTGCCCTGGCTCAGATGCACCGGCAGGGCCCGCACCAGGCCTAGAAGCGACCAGGCCGCGCCAACACCACGCGCTGCCGCCTGCACCGCCTCCCCCTCGGTTTTTTCCGGGTTCCCGGCAATCACTTCGAGACCCAGGCGAACCAGCGGGGCAGACGTTCCTTCGGCATATTGTTCCAGCTGGTCGAGCGATTTCGGCAGCGCTTCCTTGAGATCGAATTCTCGGGCATCGATAAGGCGATCGAAATGCTCCCTGCGCAGGCCATATTTGGCCACGGCGACGCCAAGAGCCTGGACGACCTCGTGGCGACGCGCTCGTCCGGAATAGATCTCTTCAATTGCCTCACGCCACCACTGGAGACGGATCGCTCCGAGCATCGGCTCGGAAACGGTCTCCCGGATCTTCGCCACTTCGTGATTGAAGGTGCACAGCGCAAACTGAGCCTCCTGCCGGTCCGGCGGGGTGAACAGGATGGCGCGGAACCGTTCGGGGTCGTGCCGCCGGGCTTCCACCGCACAGTAGCTCAGCGAGCCGCGTTGTCTGGGATTTGATTCCGGATCGGGAGGCACGCCGCCCGGCATTTCACCCGCGCTCATTGCCTGCACCTCCATGTCCCGGTTTCACGCGGTTTTGCTCCGGCGATAAAAATACGGCGATTTCCAATCGCCTGCATGGATTCAACAAAACGGCCGAAATATGCTAACATTGAGCATTACCGTAACGCGAGGCAGGCGAGCCGTACGCTTTTGCGGCACCTATCGGCAACAGAGGAAACTCCTTACCATGGCTGCCATTCTGACATCCCTGAACCGGACAATCATTGTGGGCGTGGTGCTCGCGGTTGTCATGTTCCTCATCAATATGCTGCACCACGATGCCGCTCTCGATCTCAATTTCTGGTCTTTCCTGGTACGCTGGCTGCACGTTTTGAGTGGTGTCATGTGGATCGGCATTCTTTGGTATTTTAACTTCATCCAAATTCCCAACATGCCCAATATCCCTGACGACCAAAAGCCGGCGATCAGCAAGGTTATCGCACCGGCCGCCCTGTTCTGGTTCCGCTGGGGTGCCATGGCAACCATCGTCACCGGCATTCTGCTTGCCTGGCTCAATGGCTATCTGCTGCAGGCGATCACGATTGGCCTCACCGATGGCGTTGGCAAGCACATGATGATCGGCATCGGCATGTGGCTCGGTGTTATCATGTGGTTCAATGTCTGGTTCGTCATCTGGCCCGCTCAGCAGAAGGCACTGGGGATGGTCGAGGTAGCCGATGACGAGAAGGCCGCGGCGGCACGGCGGGCAATGCTGTTCTCCCGCACCAACACGCTGCTCTCTCTACCGATGCTGTTTGCCATGGTCTCGGCACAGAACTGGACCGGCTGATTTTTAGATCCCGGGGACGGTGCGCCATGCGCCCCGTCTCCGGGCCTTTTATAAGGCTGCGTTTCACGCCAGAGCGAGCAGGGCGGCAGCAACCCGGCGCTCCTCACTGATCAGAACATTGAACGTCCGGCATGCCGCGCCGGTATCCATGGCGTCGATCCCGATGCCGTTTTCCCGGCAGGCGCTGGTGACGTCCGGAGGCAGCATCGCCATCCGCTCGCCACACCCAACCAGCAGGACCTCGACTGGCGGTTGTTCTTCAAACACTGGATTCAGTGTCGGGATCGTGATCGCAACAATATCCTTAACGGGCCAGAGGACCGTGTACTCGGGAAATACCAGCACAGAGGATGCGTAGGTTTCTTCGGAAACCTTGAAGCCGCCGCTTCCATAACTCTTGATGATCTGTCGCCCGGCCGGGGCGACGGGGGTGATATTCACGAAAGTATTGGTTCAGCTGGCCGCTTCAGGCGCGCTGGCGACGCCGCGGTCGACCTTGAGATAGAGAAGCATCGGCACCGCGAGCGCGATCGACGAGTACGTGCCGATCACCACGCCCCAAATCAGGGCGATGACGAAGCCGCGCAGCACCTCGCCGCCAAAGAAGAACAGAGCTAGCAAGGCCAGCAGCGTGGTCACACTGGTCATCACCGTGCGAGACAGGGTCTCGTTGATCGATCGGTCGAAGAGATCGGGCAGCGAAGTTGTTTTGTACCGTCGCATGTTTTCGCGCACCCGGTCGTAGACGACGACGGTGTCATTGATTGAATATCCGGCAATGGTCAGCACAGCTGCAACCGTGGACACGCTGAACTCGATCTGGAACAGGGAAAACAGCCCGAGCGTCGTCAGTACATCATGAACCAGGGCCAGCACCGCGCCGACACCGAACTGCCACTCGAAACGAAACCAGATGTAGAGAAGGATCGCGCTGATGGCGGCGAGAATGGCCCAGATCGCCGCCATCTTGAGCTCCTCGCCAACCGTCGGTCCGACAAACTCGGTGCGCCGGTATTCCTGCGCCAGGCCGCCGATCTTCTGCTTGATTCGGTCGACAGCGCGTTTCTGCTCCTGATCCCCACCCTCCTGGCGCTGTACACGCACAAGCACCGTGTCGGGAGCGCCGAATTCCTGCAATGAGACATCACCGAGACCAAGCTCGCCAAGGCGCGTCCTGAGTTCGCTAAGATCCGCCGGCCCGTCAGTCCTGATTTCGATCAAGATCCCGCCAAGGAAATCGATTCCGAGATTGAGTCCACGCCCCGCTGTCAGTGCTACCGAAAGCCCGACAAGGATAATGGAAAAGACAAGCGCAATCATCCGCTTCTCAATGAAGCGGAACTCGGTCTTGTCGGGTATCAGCCTCAGTGTCTTCATGACTGCGAACTCTCCGGAACGCTGGAACGGCGTTTCATCAGATGGGAAGCGTCGCCCGGCGGCGGTGGCGCAGCCACAGGATGACCAAAAGGCGGGTCACCATGATGGCTGTAAACATTGACGTAACGAGGCCAATCGAGAGCGTTACCGCAAACCCCTTCACCGGCCCTGAGCCAAAGATGAACAAGAGAACTGCGGCGATCAGTGTAGTCAGATTCGAATCGATAATCGTCGTCAGCGCCCTTCTGTAGCCGGCATCGACGGCGCTGATCGGACTGCGCCCGGTTTTGATTTCTTCCCTGATGCGCTCAAAGATCAGGACATTGGCATCGACCGCCATGCCCATGGTGAGAACGATGCCGGCGATTCCGGGCAGTGTCAGTGTCGCCTGCAATCCGGATAGCACGGCCAGCACCAGGGTGACGTTGAAAAGCAGGGCAACGTCTGCCATCAATCCGAATCGTCCATAGACGACAATCATGAAGACAATGACCAGGGCGAGCCCGATCATGCTAGCAATCTTCCCGGCCTCAACCGAATCCCTGCCAAGCCCGGGGCCAACCGTTCTTTCCTCGAGGTAATGGACCTTGGCCGGAAGCGCGCCGGCCCGCAGCAGGAGTGCCAAATCCTGGGTCTCCGGCACCGAGAACCTGCCGGTAATGATGCCGCTTCCGCCGACGATGGGTTCACGGATGCGCGGTGCGCTGATGACCTTGCCGTCGAGCACGATGCCGAGAAGGTTCTCAACGTTCTTTGTGGTCAGGCGGCCAAACTGTTTGGCGCCCAGGGAATCGAAGCGAAAAGAAACCACCGGCGCATTCTGTTCGAAGGAAGGCTGGGCGTCAGTCAGCCTTTCCCCGCTGAGGGCGACGCGCCGACGCACGAGGTAGCGCAACGGCTTGCCCTCAGGGCCGAGTTCGTCCGCCGAAGCCAGGGCGAGATAGCCCGGCGGCGGGCGGCTCTCGGTAGCGTAGATTGAAGAGTGCACGATATGAAATGTGAGCTTGGCCGTCGCGCTGATGACGTCCTTGAGCCGCTCGGGATCATCGACGCCAGGCACCTGGACCAGGATCCAATCTGTGCCAGTGCGCTGGATCACTGGTTCCCGCGTGCCAAGTTCATCGATCCGGCGGCGGATGATCTCGATGGATTGCGCGAGTACCTGGTTGCGACGCTCGATGAGTGCTTCTTCGCTCAGACCCAGCACGAACATCCCGTTTGAGTCCTGATCGACCGTGATCCCCTGACCAAGGGCTTCCAGCTTCTCACGCACCGCCTCGATTTTACTCTCGTCGCGCAAGCCAAAGGTGACGGTATCAGAACCTTCCCGGAAATCCCGCCAGCGGGCCTTGATCTCGATCAGCGACTGCTTGGCTACATCGCCGATCGCCAGGATTTGCTGGGCCCGCACATCCGCGAAATCGACTTGCAGAAGCAGGTGCGAGCCGCCCTGGAGATCAAGGCCGAGATTGACTGTTTTCCCCGGCATCCAGTCGGGGAGATCCTCGAACATACGTGACCCCAGAAAATTCGGCAGCGCATAGAGCACACCGAAAACACAGATCGCGACGACCAGAATCCGTTGCCAGAGCGGGACATTGATCATCGACCGCGATCCGGCGTTCGTTCAGCTGCGCTTGCCGAGCAGCCGATCGACAAGGCCAACCGGTTTGGCCTCGCCTGCCGTCGGAACAGACTGTGCCGAAGACTGGGCAGCTTGCTTTTCGGTATCACCGCCCGCTGGCTTCGTTTTCGACTGGATGCTGGCCAGCGTGCTCCGGGCGACGCGAATGCGGATGTTTTCCGCGATTTCGACCTGCACTTCCTCGTCGCTGACCACCTTGGCGATGGTGCCAATGATGCCGCCGCCGGTCACGACCTTGTCGCCGCGCTGCACGGCGTCGAGCATTGACCGATGTTCCTTGGCTTTTTTCTGTTGCGGGCGGATCAACAGAAAGTAAAACACGGCGAAAATCAGAACCAGCGGCATCATCACCTGGAAGATGTCGCCACCGCCGCCACCGCCTTGCGCCCATGCCTGAGAAATCAGCATTCCAAACTCCCTGCCCCGATTCTGTTCCGTCTTGTTCCGGCTCTGCCCGATAGAGATTTTTATCGGCGGCCTCCGAGGTGCGGCGGACTATACGAACCGCCCCGGAAAATTCAATTCAGAACATTCCCGGCTCCCTACTCGCCCCGGTTCTCGCCCCTGCCGATGCCCTATGAGGCGCCCTATGAGATGCCATCGATCGGCGCTATCAATTCGTGGGTAGATTGACCCGAAAGACTGGCATTATTAGGATCCGCGCTTTCCCAGGTGCTATCAGTGGCTCCATCGATGACCCCATCGAAGACCCCATCGACGGCCCTGCGGCGACCTCTTGTACAGCCCAAGGCTTCAGATGCGGCCATGAACTCAGACACGGATAAAAACCGGCTGGAAGACCTTGTGCCTGCGCCTGTGCTTGCTGTGCTTGGGCGCATTGCTGATGCCCTTGAGGGTATGCGCCCGGCAGGATCAAAGGGTTTTTCGCTCGACGGCTCGGACGCCTTCATCTGGCATGCCGACGGGGAATGGGCCCAGCCCGTCGAGAAGGTGAACAGGGTCACCATTGACCTGCTCAAAGGCATCGACCTGCAGCGCCAAACCCTTCATGACAACACCGAACGCTTTGCGCGCGGACTGCCCGCCAACAACACCCTCCTCTGGGGCGCGCGGGGTTCCGGCAAGAGTTCGCTCGTAAAGGCCGTGCACGCCGAGATCGCCGAGCGCGATCCGGGATCCCTGAAGCTCATAGAGATTCATCGCGAGGACATCCCGAGTCTGCCCGTGCTCCTTGGCCATATGCGCCAGAGCGCAACTCGCTGTCTTTTGTTCTGCGACGACCTCTCTTTTGATGGCAACGATACCAGCTACAAGTCGCTGAAGGCGGTGCTCGAAGGCGGCATCGAGGGACGCCCGGAAAACGTTCTCTTTTATGCCACCTCCAACCGCCGGCATCTGATGCCCCGCGACATGATTGAGAACGAGCAGTCGACGGCAATCAACCCCTCCGAAGCGGTTGACGAAAAAGTCTCGCTCTCGGACCGGTTTGGCCTCTGGCTCGGATTCCACACTTGCGACCAGAAAACCTATCTGGACATGATCCGTGGCTATCTTGACTGGCACGGCATCAATGTTGCCGAAAAGACCTGGGCGCCGATGGCGATCGAATGGTCCGCAACCCGCGGGGCCCGTTCGGGGCGCGTCGCCTGGCAGTTCGTGCAGGATCTCGCCGGCCGGAAGGGCAAGGCCCTCGACTGAAACCCTGGATAACCGCTCCAGGGATTAGCGCACCCGGCTTTGGGATCCGTTCAGGACGATCGGCCGAGAAGACGAAGCGGGTTCATAGCTTTCTGCTTTTTGCGGATTTCGAAATGGAGCTGCGGCTTTGCCGCCGAGCCCGAGCTTCCGACCAAGGCGATCGGCTGTCCTTGGCGAACTTTATCGCCGTCGCGGACGAGGTTTTTCTCGTTATGGGCATAGACGGTCATGAAATCGTCGGCATGTTTCAGCAGGACGATATTGCCGAAACCCCGCAACTCGTTCCCCGCATAGGCAACCGTTCCACCCTGCGCCGCGCGAACCCGCGTGCCGCGCCTGGCGGAAAGGTTGACACCGTCATTGCGGATCCCGCTGCCCTTGACGCCGAAGCCCGAGATCACCTTACCCTCCACCGGCCAGATGAAGCGGCCGCCCCGCGCCGGTCGCTGCGACGTCAGGGAGGGTTTCGCCGAAGGTTTCACCCCCAGTTTTGCCCCCAGTTTTGCCTTGGAAGCGGAAGGTTTCGGTCGCGGGGTAGCCTGGTGCGTGGACGATTTTGCCGATCCAGGTTGCGCTCCAGGTTGCGCTTTGGATGTTTTCGGGAGCGTCTTCGCTGGCGTCTTCGGTTTTGTGGCTAGGAGACCTTTCGGTGTACTGCCACCTGTTTTTGCCGGTACACGGGACGCAACCAGCGGCTCGATCACGCTTGGCAAACGCAGTTTCTCGCCGGTGCGGATCAGGTAAGGCGGCGCGAGGTTGTTCAGGCGGATGAGCGCCTGCATGCGCACACCATATTGTTCGGCGATTTCCGAGACGGTGTCGCCACGCACAACCCGATGAAAGTTTGGTTCGGGAATCGCAAGCCGCATCCCGGCCCGCAGCCTGTAAGGCGGCTCAAGGCGATTGGCCACGATCAGGGCGCGCCTAGAGACACTGTAGCGCTGGGCGATGGAGTGCACGGAGTCGCCCGCAACCACACTGTGATAGACCGCCGCCGGAGATTTTCCGTCGCCGTAGATGCTGATGCTTTCCGGCGTACCACAGGCAGTCAGCAATAAGGCAAGACCGCAACAGGCAAGGCGGAGCGATATCATCCCCCGCTCTCTTCCGGGCAGCCTCTCTCCTCTTCCGGGCAGACTCTCTGGCCCGAACAAGCTCTCTGATTTCCGAGATCCCATCTCAATCGCCGTATGCCAATTGTCCTTTATCAGCTATCGTTCGCCAGTTGCGTTGTCGATTGCGGCTTGTCGGTTGCGTTTGTCGATCGCCACTGCGGGGTGTCAGCGGTGATTTCTTCTCTGCCACCATCCCGTTTGGCTTTCAGGCTGCGGCGGATCGGACGCAGCGGTACGAAGCGGACATCACCCAGATTTTCCTCGATGATGTCATCCCCCTGGCGCGTGACTTTCAATAGGCGCTGCATATCATGCGTGCGACCAACCGGGATAACCATTACCCCACCAGGAGCCAGCTGATCGACAAGATTTTCCGGCACCACCTCGGCGGCGGCACTGACGATGATCCTGGGAAACGGCGCCTGGTTGGGCCAGCCCTTGATGCCGTCGCCATGAACTGCAGTCACGTTGTGACAGCGTAATTGCCGCAGCCGCACCTGGGCATCCTCCAGAAGCAATTTTTTGCGCTCAATCGAATAGACCCGCCGGCAAAGACGGCACAGCAGCGCCGTCAGATAACCGGAGCCGGTGCCGATCTCGAGCACCTTTTCGTTCGCGCGCGCGTCCAGCGCCGCCAGCATCATCGCGATCACGGCCGGCTCGCTGATTGTCTGGCCATGATCAATCGGCAGTGCTGTATTGTCATAGCTGCGGCCGCGAAAAACGGGCAGCACGAACTCTTCGCGCGGCACGGCTTCAAAAACCGACAGGATCCGCTGGTCGGTAACACCGCTACGCCGCAACTCGAGCAGGAGGCGAGCCTTCTCGACAGCGCGCCGGTTGTCCTCCTTCCCAGCGGTTTGTGGGGCCTGCTTGCTCATCGATCCTCCTGGTTTGTTTCCACCATCTGCAGCGAAATCGTTGAAAGCGTATCGCGCAGGGATTCGAGCGCGGGGGTGGCTGTCAGGGTGCAGGAAATCGGCGTGACCGAGATGCACTTATCAGCGAGTGCCGCGAGGTCGGTGTCGGATGCAGGATTTCCGATCATGCCGGTCGGGCCGACCGGTCCGACCGGTCCGATGAAGAAGTAGAAATGATTATCCCGCCGCGGATCGTCCATCCTGGGCAACTCAAAGGTGACCCCACGCCGCCCCTGCCGGGTTGGCACGACATCGACAATGTTTTCGGGCGGAACGGACGGGAAATTGACGTTGTAAATCGTGTCCTTTGGCCATCCTGCCGCTGCAAGCCGGGCAAGAATTTCCGGCGCGTGGGTTTCCGCGGCATCGAAAAGAGAAATCGCCTCGCTATGGTCAGCGTATTGCTGGCTCAGCGCGACGGCCGGGACGCCGAGCGTACCGGCGATAAGGGCCGCGCCTGCCGTTCCCGACATCAGCAGATCCTCGGCGATGTTGGCGCCCCTGTTGACGCCACTGAGCACGAGATCAGGCGGTGAATCGCGGAGAATTTCGACGAGACCGAGCAAGACGCAATCGGTAGCAGTGCCGCCCACGGCGTAGGTTTTCTCGCCATGCCGGTGCGCGCGGACCGCGGAAAACATTGAAATACCGGCGCCGGTTCCGCTTTTTTCGCTTTCCGGGGCAACGATCCAGATATCCGACGTAAAACGCCGCGCAATCCTCTCCAGCACGGCGATACCTGGCGCCTTGATTCCGTCATCGTTTACGAGCAGGATCCGCGCCCCTTCCAGACTCTGCGGCGGAGTCCGCGCTATCGTCGATGCAGTGTCATTCACGCTGTGTCTCCCTTGATTTTATCGATCCCGCCCATGTAAGGCCGGAGCGCCTCCGGTACGGTGACCGAGCCGTCGGCATTCTGGAAGTTTTCAAGCACCGCGATCAGAGTTCGCCCAACCGCGAGCCCGGAACCGTTGAGGCTGTGCGGAAACTGCGTGCCCTTGCCAGCCTTGGGGCGGAACCGTGCTTGCATGCGGCGGGTCTGGAAATCCCAGCAATTCGAGCAGCTCGATATCTCGCGGAAACGCTCCTGTCCCGGCAGCCAGACCTCGATGTCGTAAGTCTTGCTGGCGCTGAATCCCATATCCCCCGTGCACAGGATCACAACCCGATAATGCAGATCGAGGCGCTTCAGTATCTCCTCGGCGCATTCGGTCATACGTTCGAGTTCGTTTTCCGAATCTCTCGGATGGGTGACACTGACTAGCTCGACCTTGCTGAACTGGTGCTGGCGGATCATGCCGCGAGTGTCCGTGCCCGCAGCCCCGGCCTCCGAGCGAAAACAGGGCGTCCAGGCGGCGAGACGCAGCGGCAAAGAATCCTCGTTCAGGACCTGCCCGGCGACGAGACCAGTAAGAGGAACCTCGGCGGTCGGAATCAGCCAGTGGTCTCCGGTGGTGCGGAAGAGATCGTCGGCAAATTTCGGAAGTTGCCCAGTGCCGTAAAGAACTTCGTCACGAACCAGCGCTGGGGGCATCGTTTCGGTATAGCCAAACTCCCCGGTGTGAATATCCAGCATGAAATTTGCCAGCGCGCGTTCCATCCGCGCCAATGCACCATGCAGCACCACGAAGCGGGACCCGGAAAGCCGGGCCGCGGCCTCGAAATCCATCATCTCACCGCCTAGATCGAAATGCTCCTTCGGCGAGATATCGAATGCGGGTGCCGCGCCGACACGGCGAATTTCAAGATTCGCGGATTCATCCCCACCCTCCGGCACATCAGCAGCCGGAAGATTTGGAAGGTCCGAGAGTATCTCCTCAAGTTTTTTACCGACGCCTCGCTCTTCATTTTCGAGCCCGGCAATAGTCTTGCGCAGCATCTGGGCCTCTGCGGTCAGGTCGTCGGCTTCCTCGCCCCGGCGTTTGGCCTCGCCGACCTCGCGCGAGACCGTGTTGCGCCGCTCCAGCGCCGCCTGGATCTCGGTCTGAACAGCGCGCCGGCGTGCGTCGAGTTCAAGAATCCTCGCTGCAGCCGGATCGGCAGAACGCCGCGCCAGCGCTACATCAAAAGCGTCAGGATTTTGTCGAATGGCTCTTAGATCGTGCATTTCATATCGTGCATTTTTTTCTGATTCCGGATCGCAAGACAGAACCTGTCAGGCGGATGCCTTGCTTTCCTCTTCGTCGTCAGTGCGCCCGGCCCTGCGCTCTACCATGCGTGCACAAAGGATTGAAATCTCGTAAAGCACAATTATCGGCACGGCCAGAGCGATCTGGCTGATCGGATCCGGCGGTGTGAGGATAGCGGCTGCAATGAAGGCAATCACGATCGCATAGCGGCGTTGGCGCCGCATGCCGGCGCTGGAGGCAATTCCCACCCGCGCCAATAAAGTCAACGCCACGGGCAGTTCGAATGCGATACCGAAAGCGAAAATCAACCGCATCACCAGCGACAGATATTCGTTGACCTTGGGCTCCAGTATGATCGCCAGCCCGCCGTTGCCGCCCGGCTGCTCAAAGGCGGCGAAGAATTCCCAGGCCACTGGCAGGACGAGCCAGTAGACGAAGGCGCCACCGAAAGCGAACAGCACCGGCGTTGCGATGAGAAACGGCAGAAAAGCTGTTTTTTCATGTCGGTACAGCCCCGGTGCGACAAACATCCAGATCTGGATGGCGATCAGGGGAAAGGACAGGAAGGCACCAGCGAAAAACGCGACTTTAATCTCGGTCAGGAATTTTTCATGCATGGCAGTGAAGATCACCCGCCGGCCTTCTTCCGCCTGCCACATCTCGGCCAAGGGTTGGAGCAGGAAGTCAAAGATCGGCCCGGCGACAGCGAAAGATCCGATGAAGCAGACAACGAAGGTGATCGCTGAATAGAGCAGTCGGCGCCGCAGTTCGACGAGATGATCGAGCAACGGCATCCGGTCGTCGCCTGTCTCCCCAGTATTTTCCCCGGTGTTGTCTGCAGCGTTTTCGGGCGCAGTGGCCTCATCCGGCCCACTCATGCTTCGGTTGCTCTCTCACTCTTGCCTTCATCTTCGCCGTCTCCCCTGCTGCCGTCTTCCTTGGCCGCGTTTTTTCCGGAATCCTCTTCCGGATTGTCGGCAAGACCCTGCAGAGCAGCAGCAGTTTCTCTGTTGGGGTCGATCATCTGGCGAATTTCATCTTCGGGATCAACCGACTGTCCGATTGTCTTCTGAATGTCCTCGATGTCGGCCTGGCGGATGACCTCATCGACGCCCGCCTGAAACTCGCCAGCGATGCTGCGCATCTTGCGCATGCCCGCAGCAACACCCCGTACAACCCGGGGCATCTGGGTCGGTCCGACCACGAGAATCGCGATCAGGACAATAACGAAAAGTTCCTGCCAGCCGATCCCGAACATGCCTCATCTCCTCCCGCGGTGTGTCCGCAGGGATGCGGCCGGGATGGTTTTCAGCGGGAGTCTTCGCGGTCGCGGGAAGGCGAAGAACTGCCGTCAAGCACTTTGGCTTTGGGGGTATTCGTTCCAGCGATGTCACCATCGTCCTGAACGTTCCGCTTAAAGCTCTTCAAGCCTCTGCCGACATCGGCCATCAGCCGGGAAATCTTGCCGCGGCCGCCGAAAAGAAGAACCACCACGATGAGTATGATGACCCAGTGCCAGAGGCTAAACGTTCCCATTGCCAATACTCCGCCTCTGTATCCCGCGCCAATTTTATGCTCCGTCGGTCGCTGCCGACGTTACCGAATCCTGGTCAAATCCCGGTTTTAGATCGAGCAGTGCACTATAAAGCCAATCCGCCCTATATGAAACCTGCACGCCTGTTGCCTATGCCTACCTGGCTTCGTTGGTTTTCTACGCCTGCCCCTGTGTCTGATCTGTCGGGAAAACAAAAGATAGGTCGGGATCAAGATCAATTCTCAGAACCGCATCCTCGGCCGGCAGATAGGGTCCGGCCATGCGGGAGTGCAGATGCAGCTCGGGATCGCCCTCGAGCGAGAGATGAATCAGGCTTGACCGGCCAAGCATCCGCGCCGCCATGACCCGGGCAGCGGCGCCGTGGTCCTTGGAAAGGCGCAAGGCTTCCGGGCGGATCAGAACCTCGACCTCAGTGCCGTCGGCAATGCCTGGTGCTGACACAGCACCGAGCGGCGTCTCGACCACCCCGTTCCGCACCACGCCCGCAATACGGTTGACCTCGCTGAAAAACTCGGCGACGCGGGCGCTGAGGGGTTTCAAATAGAGAGATTCGGGCGTTCCGGTTTGGAGCAGTGACCCGGCATGCATGATGGCGATCCGGTCGGCCATGAACATCGCCTCTTCCGAATCGTGGGTGACCAGCAGGGTTGCCACGCCGCTTTCCTTGAGGATGTGGAGGGTTTCGTCGCGCACCCTGTCACGCAACCGCCCGTCGAGACCGGAAAACGGCTCATCGAGAAGAATGACCGGTGGATGCGGCGCCAGCGCCCGCGCCAGCGCAACCCGCTGCTGCTGACCACCGGAAAGGCCGCCGGGATAACGGGTTGCGGCATCCAGCATGCCGACCTGGTCGAGGGTTTGTTCGACACGGCTGCGGCGGTCGCTGGGATGAAGCTTGTCGAGTCCGAACACGACGTTTTCCTGTACGGTCAGGTGGGGAAACAGGGCGAAATCCTGGAACACCAGCCCCACGCCCCGATCCTCCGGCGGTAGGCTGCCCCGGGCGTCGGCAACGATACGGCCGCCGATGCGCAGGCATCCCCGCTGGAGTTTTTCGAGCCCGGCAGCCAGCCGCAGGGTCGTCGTCTTGCCGCAACCGGAAGGGCCAAGCAAACACAGCACTTCGCCGGGCGCCAGGGCGAGGTCGAAATTGCGAACCGCCTGGATGCTGCCAAAGGAATGCGAGACATCCTCGTAGGCCAGAGCCGAGGCGGAAACGTCCGGTGAGGCGGTTGCATCCGGACCGCCCGAAGACGATGCCGCTATCGGTGCCTGCTCGGTTGTCATGGCCGTGCTATCCGCCGCACGCTCTCAACGGGACCAGTTCTGCTCAACGGGACCAGCCCCGGCGGATTCAAAGCCCCGGCAAGCTCAGCGGGATCCAGATCTCGCGCGCGGTTCCTCGAAGAACGCGCCCGCATCCGATGCATCTTCGTTGTCGCTTTCGAGGTTGTGTCCCGGATCCTCGCCGGTATGGCCAATCGAACCATTGCCCGAGCCATTACGGACGCTATCCCATTCCTCAATGTCCGGATTTTCACCATGGAAGCTTTTATCATCAGCGCTCTTGCTGTCAGAGCTTTCGCCATGCGTGCTTTCGCCATTTGCACTCTCGTCATTGGCGCCTTCTGCGGCAAGGTGCCAGCGATCGAGCAGCCCGGCATCTTTCAACTCTTCCCTGCCCGGCAGGGCGTCGAGGTTGGGAAGTCCGAAGTGGTCGAGGAACGCAGCACCCGTGCCCCAAAGCATGGGCTGGCCCGGGGCCGGCCTCCGCCCCATGGGAATGACCCACCCGGTTTCCAGCAATAAGCTGAGCGTGCCTGGATTGAAAGTCACACCGCGAATCTCCTCGATTTCGGTCCGGGTGATAGGTTGGTGATAGGCGATTATGGCAAGAGTTTCGGTGGCAGCGCGGGAAAACTTGCGCCGGACCTTCTTCTCTATCCGCAGGACATCAGCAAGATCGGGGGCCGTCCGGAATGCCCATCCATCCCCAATGCGAACCAGCCTCACCCCGCGCTCTTCATACTGTACGCAAAGCTTCTCCATTAATTCGGAGAGATCCTTGTCTTCGGAAAGATGCGCCTTCAGCAAGCTTTCCTTCACCGGTACAGTGGAAGCAAAAATCAACGCCTCGAAGATGCGCATGTGACCGAGGTCATCCATTGGTTGATAACTCCTCAGGAGAAGATTTCAGATATATCGGCGCAAACGGTTGCCCCTGCTGGAGAGCCATGCGCCCGGATTTCACCAGTTCGAGTGCGGCCGCGAGCGTCGTGGCGATCGCCGAGCGGTAGGCGAACGGCCCCTGCATGCTCTCGGGCAGAAACGTCACCAACGCCCGCCATTCAGGAAGCCGGCCGGCGATTCGTGACAACCGCACCATCGCTTCTTCCAGCGAGAGATATTCGCCGCGTCCGTATTGGAGATCCTCGGCAGCATCGCGCTGGACGCTGGCACCATAGACAGCAAGCATCTCGTAGAGGCCAAGCGCGTAAACTGGCCGGCGCAGGACCGGAATATGTTCTGGCATGCCCGGGCCGAAGAACGCCTTGTCCTTCTGCGGTCGCTCGAACAGGGCAATCCCGGCTTCGCGCATCGAATCGAGCTGACGAAGATGATGGGTAAGGCGCTCGGCCATCGCTTCGGCACCGAGCTCGTCTCCCGGATCATCGGGCAACAACAGCCGGGATTTGAGATAGGCGAGCCAAGCGGCCATCACCAGGTAATCCGCTGCCAACTCTATCTGCAGCTTATGGGCTTTCTCGATGAAGGCGAGGTACTGCTCGGCCACGGCCAGAATGGAGATCTGCGCAAGATCGACCTTCTGTTTGCGCGCCAGGATGAGCAGAAGATCTATCGGCCCCTCGAAGCCTTGGAGATCAAGCACCAGTGCGCCATCCCGGGCCTCGCGGCGCGGATCGTCCTCCTCAAAACTGTTGGTTTCGGGGAATTCTGCAGACTTGTCAGTAAATTTCTGCATTTCGCCCATTGTCTCAGAATACTCCCGTCGCGTGCAGCAACATCTCCGCGAGCCAGGCTACCGGAACGCCGACAAGGTAGGTCAGCGGCCCTCTCCCGTCCCCGAAAAAATCGGCCAGTAATTCGCCGCCAAACAGGACAGCGAGAAGAATCACAACGCCGAAGCGCTCCAATCTTGCCAGTCTCACCGCCAGCCGCGGTGGCAGGAGGCTGACGGCGACCCGTCCGCCATCAAGAGGTGGCAGGGGCAGCATGTTGAACACCGCCAGAATAAGGTTGATCTGGATGAAGTGAATCAGGTTCAGGGCGGTCCAGTCAGCGGCCACGTTCGGCAACAGGAACACCAGGTGAAACGAGGCTGCCGCGATGATGGCCAACAGCAGGTTGGCGCCCGGTCCGGCCGCAGCGACAAAGGCCATGTCGCGCCGCGGGTTGGCGAAGGCTCCGGGATCGACCGGCACCGGTTTGGCCCAGCCAAACAGGAATGGTGCGCGCATCAGGAGCAGTGCTACGGGGAGAACGACCGTCCCCACCGGATCAATATGGCGCAGCGGATTGAGTGTCAGCCGACCTGCTTCTTTCGCCGTGCTGTCACCGAGGCGCCAGGCGACCAGGCCGTGCGCGGCCTCGTGCAGAGTAACCGCAAGCAGCACCGGCAATACCCAGACGGATGCCATGTAGAGGCTTTCGGCGACCCCGGTCAGGAAATCCATTAGACGAGCATCTCTTCGAGTTGGCGTTCCAGAGCTTCGGGTTTCCGATCCGCCTTTTCCCGGCGTTCCCGAGCCGCGGCCAGCGCCCGCTCCCATCGCACTACGGCCTCTGCTGTCAGGGGTCTGCATCCGGTGACAACGGCACGCATTTCTTCTTCCACACCAGAACAATGCAGGACGACATCGCAACCGGCTACAAGCGTCGCCTTCGCGCGGGCACGAAAGTCACCCGACAACGCCTCCATGGCGATGTCGTCGCTGACCAGCAACCCCTCGAAGCCGAGCTCGTCGCGCAGAAGCCCCTCGACGATGGCGGGCGAGACGGTGGCCGGATTATCGGGATCGAGGGCTGTGAACAGGATGTGGGCAGTCATCGCTGTCGGCACCCAGCGCAGTTCACGGAACGGCCGGAAGTCAGCTGTCAGGCTGTCACGGCCGCAGGACACCGTCGGCAGCGCCTTGTGGCTGTCCATCCGAGCGCGGCCGTGGCCGGGGATGTGTTTCATCATTGGCACCACCCCGCCTGCCAGCAAACCTTCGGCGAAGGCGCCGCCCAGGGTTGCAACCAGCCCCGGATCGGCGCCGAAGGAGCGGTCACCGATGACCGCGTGCGCGCCCTGGTGGCGCAGATCGACCACCGGTGCGCAATCAACGTTGATGCCAAGGGCATCGAGTTCACAGGCGATCAAGCGGGCGTTCAGAACAACCGCCGATTTAGCTGCATCGGGATCGCGCATGGCCAGAGTGCCAAAGATTTCGGCTGCCGGCGCCGCACGCCAGTGCGGCGGTCTAAGGCGTGCCACCCGGCCACCTTCCTGGTCAATCAGCACCGGTGCATCATCGCGTCCGATGGTGGTCCGCAATTCTGCAACTAGGGTTTTCGTCTGGTCCGGGGTCTCGATGTTGCGCGCGAACAGGATGAAGCCAAAGGGATTGCTGTCGCGGAAGAATGCCTTCTCCTGCGGCGAGAGCACGGTGCTCGCGCAACCGAAAATCACCGCCAGGGGCCGGCGCGCGCCACTGCTTGCCCGGGCGCTGTTCGCCCGAGCACTGTTTGCTATGCCGTTGGTGCTAGTTGTAGCTGGCAATGAAACAATCCTGCTGGCGCTTGTTGAGCGCAGTGCACACACCCCGCGCCTTGGCGCGGTCTGAATAGGGGCCAATCACCACCCGGAAGATCTCTCCGACACCGGGGATCACTGCGCGCCGGACCTGCACGGGGGCGCCGCCGATGACGCCCGCATGTTTCTTGGCGAGGCGCTGGGCGCCGGTTTCGGCCTTGCTCCGAAGCCCCAACGCTGCAAGCTGGACGAAATGCACCTTAGCTTGCGTGGTCGAGGTGCCTTTCCCGCCCGTCCCGGTTTTCGCGATTTTCTGCCCCGATTTCTTCTCGGGTTTCGTTTTTTCTGCCGGCTTTCCCGCACCTCCGACAGCACCCGCCCTTTTCTTTCCGGTTTCTTTCACCGGTGCTTTTGCAACCTCCTTGATTGTCGCCTTTGTCGTTTTCTTTGCCGTTTTGTCGGCTGTCTTCTTGGCAGACGCCGATGCCTTGGATTTCGTGCCCGAGGGTGTCAACACTTCAAAAAGAGCCTTCTCCGGTCGCTCCATGACTCTGAAGATCCGGCGCTTGGTGCGGTCATCACCGGCTTTTCCGCGAGAGGTGTTTGCACTGGCCGATTCGGTTTTTTGTTTCTGATTCTCCGGCGGTGCGAGTACCGGAACCGTCGAAGCGTGGAGATGTGCGGCGCCATCGCCATAGGCGTACCAAACGAGCCAGGCGAAGCAGCCCAGCGACACCAGCACCGCCGCGGCACGCAGGGCTGGCCGCCGGAAGAAGGCGCGCCGTTGCTCGCCTGCGCCGGCAGCTTGTCCCGCGATGTTCTTGCTTGCCGCCATCACAATTCCCGCATCAGAGTTCCCGCATCAGAGTTCCTGGGCTGGCTCGATGCCAAAGATGCCGAGGCCGGAAGCGATCACGGCGCGAACTCCGAAGGCCAACGCCATCCGTGCCCGGGTGAGTTCTGGATTATCCGCAACAACAAAGCGCAGGGATGCGTCCTCGCGACCGCCCTGGGTCCAGAAAAGATGGAAGGATGCGGCAAGATCCCCGAGATAGAATGCGATCCGGTGCGGCTCGTGCGCTGCCGCCGCTCGGACGAGCTGGTTCGGCCAAGCGGCAAGAATCCGGATCATGTCACGCTCCGCCGGGTGGCCAAGGCGCGCGAGATCGGCGTTGCCGAGTGCCTCGGCGGAAAGGTCGATGTCAGGAATCGCTTCTGCGGCTATGCGCTCAAGCGAACAGCACCGGGCATGCGCATACTGGACGTAGAAAACAGGGTTGTTGCGCGACTGCTCCATGACGAGAGCCAGGTCGAAATCGAGGGCGGCGTCGTTTTTACGTGTCAGCATCATGAAGCGGACAACGTCTGCTCCGACCTCGTCGACAAGATCCCGCACAGTAACGAAGGTTCCGGCCCGCTTCGACATCGTCAACGGCTTGCCGTTCTTCATCACTCTGACCATCTGGCAGATTTTGACGTCAAGCCCAGCTCTGCTTTTCGTCGCCGCCTTGGTCGCCGCTGTCAGCCGCTTGATGTATCCGGCATGATCGGCGCCCCAGACATCGATCAGCTCCGAAAATCCGCGGCGATACTTGTCGCGGTGATAGGCGATGTCGGAGGCAAAATAGGTCCAGCTTCCGTCCGATTTCCTGATCGGGCGGTCGACGTCGTCGCCGAAGGCGGTCGCGCGGAACAAGGTTTGGGGTCTCGCCTCCCATTCTTCCCATTCTTCGTTGGCTTTGCCACCCTTCGGCGCTTCGAGCACACCCGCATAAAGTAGGTTGTTGGCCTGGAGAAACGCCACTACGTCATCGACCTTCCCATCCTCGATGAGGGCGCGCTCGGAGATGAAAATATCGTGGGTCACCCCGAGACTGGCGAGATCCCCGCGAATCAATTCCATCATGGCCTCGACGGCAAAACCGCGGAGCACAGGCAGCCACTCCTCTTCGGGTGCGGCGCGCCAGCGATCCCCGTCGCGTTCGGCAAGATCGCGTCCGACCCCGACAAGATAGACGCCCGGATAGAAGTTCTCGGGAATTCCCCCGATCTTCTCGCCGAGAGCCTCCCGGTAGCGCAGGTGCAACGATCGGGCGAGCGTATCGATCTGGGCCCCGGCATCGTTGACATAGTATTCCCGGCAGACGTCGTGGCCGGTTTTTTCGAGCAGCGCAGCAAGGGCATCGCCGAATACCGCACCCCGCGCATGGCCGATATGGAGCGGCCCAGTCGGGTTGGCGGAGACATATTCAACGTTGATTTTCCGGTCCGCCCCGGAGGTCCCAGTACCGTAATCCGCCCCGGCTGCAAGGACTCCGGTCAGAACCCGGTGCCAGACTTCTTCCGACAGGGTGATGTTGACGAAGCCGGGTCCGGCGACCTCGACCGAGGATACGAGGCTGTTCGCACGCAGACGCTCGGCCAGGGATTCCGCGAGTTTGCGCGGCGGGCATCTGGCTTGCCGGGTGAGCACGATGGCGGCGTTCGTTGCAAGATCGCCATGCGCGGTTTCCCGGGGTGAATCGACGGCAACCCTGGTGAAGTCAAAACCCTCGAAGTTTCCAACTTTCCCGTCCTCGCCCGTGAGCTCTTCCGCTCCGATAGCGGTGAGCGCGTCGGTGACGGCACGCTGGATTTCGCTGTAGATATCCACGACGCTCGCTATAGCAGGTTTCTTCCGGCCCTCTTCGAGCCTGATCCAGCCACATCCCCTCCTCAAGCAATCCCCCGGCAGGGAATCCCCGCCCGAAGCCCTGAAGTGACTCTGCGGATGCACTATATCTTCTATGCTAAGTTCTTTTCAACACTATATTTTGTGGCACGGAAGGTGCGCATCCCGTAAAATCCGGCAATAAGATCACACGAATCTAGTTGCTGGGCTGGTAAAAACACGAAAAAATGCCTAGATTCAGTCCATCACCTTGGGAAATGCTCGAAAAAATACGCCGGAAAACACAACCTCACGAGGTTCTTCGACGCCATGGACGCCTTCGCCAGCCATCGCATCCGGCCCGAAAACCGGGTCGTCACGATCAGTGAATCGGCCGTCACTCGCCTGAACGAGATATTCACGGCCGAGAGCCGGCAAAACCTGATGCTTCGGGTCACAGTCTCCGGTGGCGGCTGTTCGGGTTATCAGTACGGCTTTGATTTCGCCGACAGTTCCGAGGAAGAGGATTCCATTTTCGAGCGCGACGGCGTCAAGATCGTGGTCGATGATGCTTCGCTCGACCTGCTCGCCGGGTCCGAGATCGACTACGCCGTCGAGCTTGTCGGCGCTGCCTTCCAGGTGAAAAACCCCAACGCCAGCTCCTCCTGCGGCTGCGGCACCTCCTTTTCGCTTTAAAAGTCACCTAGCAGGCTGGCTGTCTTGAAGATCGCCACCTTCAACGTCAACTCGGTGCGGACCCGTCTGCCTCGCATCCTGGAATGGCTTGGGGAGACTTCACCCGAAGTCGTTCTACTGCAGGAAACCAAGGCCACCGACGACAAGTTCCCGGTCCAGGAATTCGAGGATTGCGGATATCGCGTCCAAGCACACGGCCAGAAATCCTACAATGGCGTCGCCATCCTCTCGACCCAGCCTATCGAGGACGTCCGGGAAGGTCTCCCTGGGGATTCTTCCGATGAGCAAGCGCGCTGGCTTGAGGTCACGATAGACGGCGTTCGCGTCGCCTCGCTTTACCTGCCGAACGGAAATCCCGCGCCAGGCCCGAAATTTGACTACAAGCTCGCCTGGATGGACCGGATGGCGGCGCATGTGCGCGACACGTTGCTGCCACTCGAAATGCCGCTCGTTCTCGGCGGCGACTACAATATCTGCCCGACCGACCTCGACGTGTATTCTCCGGAAAGTTTCAGTGACGATGCCCTCTGCCGTCCCGAATCACGAGGACGGTTTGCGAGCCTGACCCATATGGGGCTGACCGAGGCCTGGCGGGCCCTGCATCCCGACGAGGTCGGCTACAGCTACTGGGACTACCAGCGCGGCCGGTGGCAGCGCGGTGAAGGTCTGCGCATCGACCATTTTCTCCTGTCGCCGCAGGCTGCCGACATGCTCGAGGATTGCGGCATCGATTCCGGTCCACGAGGGCTTGAGAAGGCCTCGGATCATACGCCGGTTTGGTGCACCCTACGCGACTTCTAGCGCAAGCGCTGGCGCCCGCGGCGCGCGGTTCTCCGGGATCCGATACCCTCTAGCCCGAATATTTCATGAACAGGTACCGCTAAATCCCGTATTCGTGTTATGATTCAGTTACTTGAAATGATCAAACGCAAGGATTTAGCGGTGACAGATTGTACCCCCGATCAGCTGGAATTTCCAACCTGTCGTAAACGCCGGGTAACCACCGGCTTCGATGGAGGTCATGTGACGAGCAACGGCGGCGTTTTGCTGCAGCGCGGGGCGGATCGCCTGCCGGGATTGACGGCATCGCTTGCCCGACGGCTGCCCGACGGCTGCCCGACGGCCGTCCGACGACCGGCAGGCGGGCAAGGTTGAGCACAGTTTGCGGGATATGCTGCGACAACGGATCTACAGCCTGCCCCTGGGTTACGGGGACCTGAACGACCACGATGCCCTGCGCCACGACCAGGCCCGGCCGGTTCCTGGCGATCACATCGATGGGGCGGTGTGATTGGAAGTCGTCCAGCTCTTCATGGATACGGCGATTGTCGGCACCCGTCCCATTGAAGGCCTGCACGTTGATCACCATTACGTTGATTCCCGCGTCAGAAGAAAAGCTCTCCAGCTCGTGCAGTCTCCTGGAGTTGTAGATGAAGAACCGCGCCTTCTTGCCGTAGCCTTCAACGAAATGCCCGGCCGTCATCTCCAGCGACTTCATCTCCAGCGACCTGGCCACGCCTTCGCGGATGGCGATCGACGGCACCATGATACGGCACCATGATGATGAACCTGGACCAGCCATAGAGCCTGTTCATCTCGAAAATGGACTTGATATAATAACAGGTCCTGCCCGTGCCGGTCTCCATCCCGATATTGAGATTGATGGCCGCGCCGGGTTTGTAGCTGGCTGGCTTCGGTCGGCCATTTTGATCGATGAAAGCGCTTGGGCTTTCCGACAAAGGCAGGTTCTGGCGCTACGGCACCTTGCGGATATTTTCGAGGGCCGTCGATGTAGGCATGTGTAGCGCGACAATCCGGGTGAGAGGTGCGCGTCAATCAGGATGAGAATCCTTGGTCGCGACGTTTGTGATGGTGGCGGGCTTTTCCGCCACAATCAGGGTTTTTGCGGGTTTTGATTGTCGCAGAGCGTCAATCCGGTTTGATGTTTGCCGGTGTTGCTCTTTGAGCTTGAGCCTGGCGGCCGGGGCCGTTGGCGTGTTCAGCGGCTTTGCGCCGGTAGCTTCCCACGTTCATCTCGAAGATTGTCGCGTGGTGGACGAGCCTGTCGACGGCTGCCAGCGTCATTGCCGGATCGGGGAAGATTGCATTCCATTCTCCGAAGGGCTGGTTGGCTGTGATGAGCATGGATCGTCGCTTCAAACCCTCAGTGATCCCTTCGTTCCCCGAACACGGCCGCCAGATCAGCGGCATCAAGCACCCGATCCACCCAGCGATCCAGATCATCAATGCTTCCCGCCGCGATCTGTGCGATCACGGGCTCGGGCAGGGGGCCAAACCGCTTTACCAGCAGGTGCATCAGCAATTTGGCTTCACCTCTGGCTTCACCTTCCGCAAGCCCTTTTTCACGGCCAAGCGCTTCCCCGGCGGCAAGCCCCTTGGCTTCGCCTTCTTTTTTCCATGTTTCTGCGAGCGTTCCCATCAGCGCTTTGCCTCCTTCATCGTCTATTCCGTCCAGGGCCGCCTCCATGTCCGGCTGCGTCCATTCGTATCGTGCCACAAAATAGCGCAGAACGATACCGGCAAAATTCGTACCAAACGGCAGCCGCTGCAGTATCTCCTCCATATGTTCGCGCGTCATATCGGAGCGGTGCTTCACGAATTTGAGCACAGCCAATCCTGCCATCACGTGAGGATTATGCGACAGCTCTTCCATCGGGATATTGCCGAGATCATGGACCTCGTAAGTGAACGACGGCACATAGCGCGCCATATCCTCACCCGCATCAAACATCTCGCCGAACACCCGCGGCACATTCCAGGAATGGCTCCCATGGTAGAACACCAGCGGCACGATGACCGGCAGGGCGCGCAACCTTGCCGCCTGTCCATCGCCGTAGCGAAGCCATATCCGCAGCATATATCCAAGGATTTGCAAGGGGGTTGCCGGTTCTGAAACCGATTTGTGTTCCAAAAGCACGTAGGCCAGGGCCGGGCGTCCGCCCTTCAGCGTGATCTCGAACAGCCCGTCGCTGTGCTTCAGGTGGGCATCCTCGTCGACAAAGCTGCCCGCAACGCGCCTGGGCGGTGTGTCCGCCATCTGCGCGCTGATCCGCTCCGGCAGGTAATCGCGCAAAAGGGCTGCCGCGCGGTCCTTGTCGTCAATGATGGCGCGGAACAGCGCATCATGGGTCGGCTTTACCGGTAGGGTCGTGTCCTCATCTTTGCTTGTCACTGGTTATCCCTTCGTCACCGTGTTTCCAACGCGATAGTACGGCCTGAAGGCGGCCGGACGTCTTCATGAAATATCCGGGCTAAATGGACTTTTTGATATCGCGGTAAAAGTTTTCGTGCGTTCCAAGCGCAAGGAGTGTGAGAGTGATCGTTTGGTCGTGATAGGTGTAGGCCAATAGCGTCAGCTGTTTGACCATCTTGAATTTATAAACAAGGACACCGGAAAGGTCGCCGGTCTTGGATTGACCAATATCCGGCTCATTCATGATGGCTTTAACGGCTAAGTCCAGATCAGCTTTTTGATTGGCATGCAATTTCTTGACAGCCTTCAGAAAAAGACCGGTTTGAACCACGTTCATAGTGATCAACCAAACTCAAATGGAGTGACGTTGTCATCAGCCGCTTCCTGCTGAGCAAGAAGGATATCTTTGATAAAGCTGTAGGGTAGATCAGCATTTTCTTCAGCAATTTTGCCGATCATTGACCAGTACTCAATCTGCTTCGGGATCGAGCGGTGATAAACGCCGCCATATTGGCGTGCCTGGTTGATCAGCTCGTCAGAGAGTTTCACAGACATTGGCATATTAACTCAGCCTCCTAAGGAAAATTAGCCTAGCGCAAATATACGCCAAAAGGACGCAAAATGCAACCTAAAGCGACACCCAAACCCACATTCCCAAAGTAGATCTCGGTCAAGTCCATAATCTGCTGTAAATTGAGTTTGCAGGTTTGGCGTATTTTTCAGATTGAGACCACGTTTTCCTCTTTTTCCCGGGCCTGTCTCTGGGCGTTCCATTCGTGGAAATATGCCATGTCGAGGTACTTTCGGCTTTGCCAGTCTTCGTGGAATTCGGCAAGGAGCGCACCGATCAAACGGAGCACAGCTTCTTCGTTTGAGAATACCCTGATGACACGCTCTCTGCGCCGAACCTCCTGAATAAGTCGTTCTTGCATATTTGTTGATTTCAAGCGCCGCCGATATTTTGCGGGCACTTTGAAGCCCGTCAGATCGATGATGACGTGATGACGGCACAGCGATTGGCGCAGGGAAGACGGTCAATCCCGGTGAATCCCGGTGAATCCCGGCGATCAACCCCAAAGATCGGGGGCGGGCGGGAACACCATGCTGTCCTCGTAGCGCAGCCCCGGATCCCGGTCGCGAGCCAGGAGCAACGGTCCGTCGAGATCAACAAAGACCGCCTCCTGGGCCACCAGCATCGCCGGCGCCATCGACAGGGAGGTTGCCACCATGCACCCGGCCATGACGGCCATTCCCGCCTCCCGCGCCTGTGCCAGAAGTTCCAATGCACCGGTCAGCCCGCCGGTCTTGTCAAGCTTGATGTTGACCATGCCATAGCGGTCTCGCAGCGCCGCGACGTCGCTGCCGACATGGCATGATTCATCGGCACAGAACGGCACCGGGGCGCGGATTCCCGCAAGTGCCGCATCCTCGGTAGCCGGAAGCGGCTGCTCGATCATGCGCACCCCGAGCGCCGCGAGTTCACCCGCAAGGGTTTCGGTTTCTTCCGCGCGCCAGCCCTCGTTGGCATCGACAATGATCGCGGTTTCCGGCAGGGCCGCGCGAACAGCGCGAACCCGTTCCAGATCCTCGCCGCCGGCGAGCTTGAGCTTGATCAGCGGTCGGGCGGTATTGGCCGCAGCGGCCTCGGCCATCTCCTTCGGTGTGCCAAGACTGAGCGTATAGGCGGTCTGCACCGGCCCAGGCGCGGGCAGATCGGCCAGATCCCAGACCCGCACGCCTTTTTTCTTGGCCTCGAGATCCCAGAAAGCGCAATCAAGCGCATTCCGGGCAGCACCCGGATCGAGTGCCTGCTGCAGTCCGGTGCGGTCGAGAGCGCCGCTCTCGATCTCCCGGCGCAGGCTTTCGAACACCGCGATCACCTTGCCGGGACTGTCGTTATAGCGGGGGTTAGGCTGGCATTCCCCGCGACCCCGCACACCTGCCTCCTCAAGTTCGGCGACCACCACCTCGGCTTCGGTCCGGCTTGAGCGAGAGATCGTGAACGGTGTCGCCAACGACCAGGTTTCGGCCCGCCAGGTCAGTTTGCAGGTCATCGGCGCCGAATTACCCAGTGATTGCGTCCACGATAGGAGCCACACTGTGCCGGACCGGATCGACGGCAGGCAGCCCGGTTTCCCTGGCCGCGCGGGCGATCTCGTCTGCCGCCTCGGATTCGGAAAGCTGCGAGGTGTTTATGGCAACTCCGACAAAACGCGCATCGGCATTGGTGACCCGCGCCGCAGCAAGGCAGGCCTCGATGGTCTCACCAAGGCCGCGCACGGGGATACCGGGTGTGCCGCGCATGTGCGGCCGGCCCGGATCGTGGCACAGGACGAGGGCGTCGGGCTGGGCACCGTGAATCAGCCCCAGCGTCACCCCGGCATAGCCGGCGTGAAAGATCGACCCTTGCCCCTCGATGACATCCCAGTGCCCGGGATCGTTGTCGGGAGCTAGCCATTCCACGGAGCCGGAGATGAAGTCGGCGATCACCGCGTCAATGGAGATGCCCTCTCCTGCAATGAAGATGCCGGTCTGGCCGGTTGCTCGGAAGGTCGCCGCGATACCGCGCTGGTGCATCTCTCGCTCGATGGTCAGCGAAGTGAACATCTTGCCGCACGAGGTGTCGGTGCCGACCGTCAGGAGTCGCTTGCCCGGCCGGGAGCGGCCGCGGCCAATGTCGAAAACCTGGTCGGTGTGGCGAACGTCGAGAAGCTGCACACCCGCAGCGGAAGCGGCATCAACAAGCCCCGGCACTTCTGCAAGACGGGCATGCATGCCGCTGGCAACATCGAGGCCGAGCCTGGCCGCTTCGCAGATGGCCTGGGTCCAGGCCTCCGAGAAGGTTCCGCCCTGGTTGGTAACCCCGACGATCAGCGTACGGACGCCAGCTTTTGCGGCCTCGGCCGTAGTGAGGTCCGGCAAGCCGAGATCGGCCTTGCAACCCTCGAGGCGAAGCTGCCCGAAGCACCACTCCGGACGCCAATGGGCGATTCCGGACGCCGTCTTGGCGGCCAGTTGGTCAGGCACATCGCCAAGGAACAAAAGATAGGGAGAGTCGATGCGCATGACCCCTCCTGCCTACGCTGCCTCAATAGCATGAGAATCGCACGACCTGCGCAGGATGGCAAAATTGCCGATGCCCTCCGCAGGCTCCCCTTGCCGACGGGGAAACGGGCCGCAGATAACTCTCGCCTCTTATCCGCAACCCTCCGGAAAACCATGCGCTGCGAAATCGTCGCTGTTGGCACCGAGCTGCTGCTCGGCCAGATCGTCGACACCAACTCGAGCTGGATGGGCGAGCAGCTGGCACTCGCCGGCATCGATTCCCACTACCAAACCAAGGTCGGCGACAATCTCGACCGCATGGTCGACTCCATCCGCCTGGCGCTCGGGCGCAGCGATGCAGTCATCCTCTGCGGCGGCCTCGGCCCGACCCAGGACGACATCACCCGTGAAGCGATCGCTGCAGTCATGGGCGTTGCCCTGGTCCGCGACGAAGCCATCGTCGAGCGTATCCGCAAACGCTTCGAGAGACGCGGCCGGACGATGTCCGACAACAATCGGCGCCAGGCCGATGTACCGGAAGGCGCCTCGCTGATTCCGGAGATGCCCGGCACCGCCCCCGGCCTCGTCTGCCCTGTCGGCGCCAAGATGATCTATGCCGTACCGGGCGTGCCCCGGGAGATGCGCGAGATGGTTTTGCAAACCATTCTTCCCGATTTGCGGCGGCGCGCAGGCGATCCAGGAGTCATCCGTAGCCGGGTGCTGCGTACCTGGGGTCACAGCGAATCGGGTCTTGCCGAGATTCTCGGCGACCGCATTACCGAGCTCGACCGCACCGGCAACCCCACCCTCGCTTTCCAGGCCAGTGGCATCGAGGGAATCAAGGTCCGGATCACGACCAAGTCTGCCCATGAAGACGATGCAAGAATGATTCTCGACGAAGAGGAAACCCGCATCCGCGGCATGCTCGGCGAAACCGTCTTCGCCATCGATGACGACACCATGGAGACCACGATCCTCTCCCTGCTCGCAGAGCGCGGTCTGACCCTGGCTGTCGCCGAAGTGCCGACCGGCGGCCTTGCCGCCGCCCGTCTCAGCCAGGCCGACCGCGAGGGGCGCGTCTTCGCCGGCGGTGTCACCTGCTCGCCGATGGCCGAAACGCCGGTTCTGGATGGCGTCGACAGTTTCGTGGGCGACGATTCGGCCGCCACCATGGCGGATGCCGTGCGTCGGATGTTCAACACCAGTATCGGGCTGGCCTGCGCCGGACCCGCCGATGAGGCCGACCGGGAGCGCGGAACGGTCTACGCCGCCGTTGCCGATGGCGGCGATCCTGAAATTGCGGCAGTGCATCTCCCGGGACGCATGGACCAGGCGCGCGATCTCGCGGTGGTCAGCCTGCTTAACATGCTGCGGCTTCGCCTCGTGCGCTGAGCCTTCTCCCCGTCTGCGTATCCGCCTCCTCACCGGGCGATTTGCCTGCTTCGGTAAGGATCCATTCACGAAAGGACGCCACCTCCGGCCGGGCCAACGCCTCGGGCTGGTAAACTAGGTAAAAGGAAAACGCGACCGGCACGCCGATATCGAAGGGGCGCACGAGACGCCCGGCCTGCAGATCCGCCTCAGCCATAGATTCCGGCACCAATGCCACCCCGGCATCCTCTATCGCAGCCGTTATGACGTCGGTGATCCGGTTGAAGCGAGGTCCGCGCGCAAAGTCAATATCGGCAACGCCAGCAGCATGCAACCACATCGCCCAGTTCAAATAGGCCTTGGGGTCGCCCTCATCTGTATAGTGCAGCAGGGTGACCCGCCCGAGATCCTCGGGGTTGCGCAAGAGTGCGCTTTCGCTCGCGGCGAGCGCCGGGCTGCAGACAGGATAGACCTTGCTCGTCGTGAGTAGCGGTTCTGAGCGCAGATTTGGATAGCGGCCGACGCCATAGCGGATACCGATATCGATTCCATCGCGCGCATAATCGACGATCTGGATGCCGGCAGAGATCCTGATCTCGATGCCGGGATGGGTGCGGTTGAAGCGGTCGAGGCGCGGCACCAGCCACTTGGCGGCGAAAACCGGCGCAGCAGCCACCGTTAGAACACCGGCCTGCCGGTCGTTCGCAAGCTTCTCCATGGCGCGAGCGAAACAGTCGAAGCCGCCGCGCACCTCGGGCAGAATGAGCTGGGCCTGATCCGTTAGCATCAGCCCCCGATGCAAACGTCTGAACAGCATCACCCCGAGAAATCCCTCGAGTGCCTTGATCTGGTGGCTGATCGCCGTCGGCGTGACGAACAGTTCCTCGGCGGCCTTCTTGAAGCTCAGATGCCGGGCTGCGGCCTCGAAAGCCCGCAGCGCATTCAGGGATGGCAGCATGACGTTTCTCTATAGATAAGTTTTCCTCATCTAACCATGAAAAATGATCCTTCGCCAGATTCCCGGTTATACCCATATATAACGCGAAGAAACCGACAAGTTCCACCATCGTCAGACACAAGAACTTTTCGGGTCAACAGAAAAATTAACCGGCTCGACCGGGCGACGGAAAGGTAAGGAAACGATGTACAGATTCGATACGGCGAATAGACCCGCTGGCGCGATCCCCGCAATCGTGCCCTCCGATGCGGAGATACACTGGGCGCAGCAGCGGGCTCACATGATGCGGGCCGAGGCGGTTTCGCACTCGCTCTTCGAGGCTCCCTGGAAGACGATCCGGCACTGGATCAAGAAATCGCCATGATCGCCCTGTGGTCGGACGCCGACAGGGCACGGCACGGCGTCCCCGCGCCGCGACGGGATCCCTGCGGCGCCGGGGGCGCCATTGGGGGCGGCATCGGAGATGATAGCCGAGCCGGACGCAACCTGGTTTTTCCGGAACCTTTCCACCTTGAAGGCGCGATCTGCGTCACCCTCCCCTTCAGCCGGCCGGCGCTGAGCCGGCCGTTCCGAACCAGCAGGAGCAGCGCCGAGCCAGCCCATGGTCTGGGCGAAGTTTCAGCTCCGGGGACCGTAATCCTTGAATAGCGCCAGGATCGTCGCCATCTCCTCGCGATCGAGAAGAACCGGATCGCCAATCCGGAGCGCTATCGTGTATTGCATAGCTAGGGACTCGACCTCACCCGCAATATCGAGCGCCGTATCGAGGGTTTCCCCCACCGCGACGACCCCGTGATTGGCCAACAGGCAGGCCTTGCGATCTTCGATCGCGGCAAGCGTGTTATGCGAGAGTTCGGCGGTGCCGAAGGTTGCATAGTCGGCGCAGCGGATTGAATCGCCTCCAGCCACGGCAACCATGTAGTGAAAGGCCGGGATCCCCCGGCGCAGGCATGACAGCGCCGTTGCAAAGGGCGAATGGACATGAACGACGGCATCGACCTCCGGGCGCCGGACCATCAGGTCGTGATGGAAACGCCACTCACTCGATGGTCGCAGGCGCCCGCCCCCGCCTCCCGTTTTTTCTCCGGCGTCCGTCTCCGCCTTTACATCCATCGGCACGATGTCGCCCGGGCGCAGCGTCTCAAAGGACACGCCGGAAGGGGTGATCAGGAAACCCTCCGGGGTCCGGGCTGAAACGTTGCCGGACGTACCTCGGCTGAGACCGTCACGATTGAGCGCGCGGGCCGTATCGATAACCGCACGTCGGAGCTTCAGGTGCTTCATGTCAGGTGTCTCATGCCTGGACTTGCTCCGGAAACAGCGCCGTAAGCCCCTCGCGGGACGCATCACAGATGCCCCGCTCGGTGATCAGCCCGGTCACCAGGCGCGCCGGCGTAACATCGAAGGCTGCGTTTCCGGCCACGCTCTCCTCCGGTGCCACGCGCACCTGTGCGATATCACCTTCCGCCGTCATTCCGGCAACCCAGATCACCTCCGCCGCATCGCGCTCCTCGATCGGAATGTCCCGCACCCCGTCAGCAATCGTCCAGTCGATGGTCGGCGACGGCAGGGCGACGTAGAACGGTACATTGTTGTCCTGCGCCGCCAGCGCCTTGGGGTAGGTGCCAATCTTGTTGGCGACATCGCCGCAAGTGGTGGCCCGGTCGGCTCCGGTCAGGCAGAGATCGACGGCGCCGCGCTGCATGAGGTGCCCGGCGGCGCTGTCGACGATCAGGGTGTGTGGGATTCCAGCCTGGGTGAGTTCCCAGGCGGTGAGGCCCGCGCCCTGGTTGCGAGGGCGGGTCTCGCCGACCCAGATATGGACCGGGATTCCCTCTGCATGGGCGCGGTAGATGGGCGCGGTCGCCGTGCCCAGGCCGACCGTCGCCAGCCATCCTGCGTTGCAATGGGTCATGATGTTGATGGGGTCGCCGCCGGGTCTGGACCCGGCAATCTGATGGATCAGCGCCAGACCATGCCCGCCGATATCGCGGTTGATCGCGACATCCTCGGTGCAAATTTCGCCAGCCAGGCGATAGGCGGCGGTGATTCGCTCCCGCTTTTCCCTTTTCCTAGCCACGGCATCGCGCATCCGCTCCAGGGCCCAGCGCAGATTGACCGCGGTTGGCCGTGTTGCGGTCAGTTTTTCGACGGCCTCGTCGAGCACACCATCCCCGGGCGCGCCATCCCCGGGCGCGCCATCCCCGGGCGCGCCGTTCCCGGAATCGGTTTCCCGCAGGGCGAGCGCCACCCCATAGGCGGCGGTTGCACCAATCAGAGGCGCGCCGCGCACCTGCATTTGCATGATCGCCTCGGCCGCATCCTCCAGGCTGCGAAGATTCCGGACCACGAGTTCGTGCGGCAATCGCGTCTGGTCGATGATCCGCACCGACCAACCGTCGGAGTCCAGCCAGATCGGCCGGGGGTTGCCGTCCTCGCCGACCGCACCCACTGCGACGAGCTTGTCCATGCCTGATCCTGTCACAACAGCCGCATCTGCCGGTCGGCAGAATCTGAGGCGGAATCGGAGGCAGAATCGGAAGCCGAATCCTTCCCAAACCTGTCGGTTTCCCCGTCTCCGGATTCGAGTGGTGCGATCAGCCCGGCATCGTTCTCGCGAACATCGCCAACGCGAGTCGAGACCCGATGCCCGACAACACATTCCGCCGGCAGCGGACCGAGAAGCTCGGCGGCTTCCGATGCGTCCGCATCAAGCCACGTCGTGAAGTGCTCGGGAGCAAGAATCACCGGCATCCGGTGATGCACTGGCCGCAGGGCGGCGTTGGCTTCGGTGGTGAGAATAGCGCAACTGCCGCCCGGCGGGTTAGTCCCGCCTTCCTCCCACAATCCGGCGAAGGCGAAAACCCGTCTGTCCGGCCAGGCGAAGTGCCAGGGCTGCGCCGATTGGCCGGGCCGCTTCTGCCACTCATAGAAGCCGTCGGCAGGAATCAGGCACCGGCGGGCACGAAAGGCGTCCCGGAAGGAAGGTTTTTGCGGTGCCGTCTCGGACCGGGCGTTGATGTGTCCGCTGCCCGGGGGCGCATCCCGTCGCCAGGACGGGATCAAACCCCAGCGCCGGAAGGCTGGGCCGCTGCCATTGACGATGAGCACCTGCTGGCTCGGGGCGATATTGGCGCGCGACGAAAGCGCCGGCAGTTCCGAAAGGGAAAACAGCTGGGCCACCGCGTCTTCGGGAGCAAGGAGCGTATATCGTCCGCACATGGTTCCGCCACTCTCTACCCGCCGCCCCCGAGTCGGGCAAGACACCGCCATGTCGCGCGTCATGGCACCGCAGGCCGGAATGTGCTAGGGCTTGCCCTGAAAATCGCTACAATAAGCGAATTCGCAGGCGAATTTGCCACAATGGGCGAATTTGCAGATTTACCGTGACGGGCGGATTTCGGAGAGATTGGAATGGAAGTCCGCTTCTGGGGTGTCCGCGGCAGTATCCCGGTCTCGGACCCCAACATGGCCGGCTACGGCGGCAACACTTCCTGTATCGAAGTTCGTTGCGGTGAGCATCTCCTGGTCCTCGACGCCGGCAGCGGAATCCGGAAGCTCGGTAAAGAAATTCTGCAACGCGGTCTCGAGGAGATCGACCTGTTTCTCACCCACACCCACCTCGACCACGTCGTCGGCCTGCCCTTCTTTCCCTTTGCCTACGTCCCGGACAAGCGCCTGAAAATCTGGTCAGGACACCTGCCCGACGGCATGACTACCCGGGATGGCATCGCCCGGTTGATGCAGCCGCCCCTGCTGCCGATCGAACCGGACATCTTCATTGCCGAAGTTTCCTACGAAACTTTCCACGCCGGCGAGACCTTGACGCCAAAGCCAAGCGTAACCCTGCGCACCGCGCCCCTCGTCCATCCCGATGGCGCGACCGGCTATCGCATCGAGTATGACGGTCGGGCCGTCTGCTATATCACCGACACCGAGCATGATCCGGCTGCGCTCGATGCCAATATCCTCAAACTCATCCGCGACGCCGACATCGTCATCTACGATTCGATGTTCACCGACGCCGAATACCCCTCCTACAAGGGCTGGGGGCACTCTACCTGGGAAGAAGCCCTACGGCTGTGCCGGGAGGCCAACGTCAGAATCCCGGTCATCTTTCACCATCTTCCGGAGCGAAACGACGCGGCGCTCGACGAGATCGCGGCGGCGGCGGAAGCGATGTTCCCTGGCAGCGTTGTCGCCAGGGAAGGAATGACGCTGACGCCCTGAGGCCATGGAAACGCACCGATGATCAAGAAAATCACCAGCATCCTTTCTGCCCGGCGCAAACACTACGCTGCCCTGCCAACCCGCGTCCACGATGCGATCGACCAGCAGCAGATAGCCAGCGAACGGATGATAGGATGGTTCCAATTCGCCATCGTGGTCTCGTTCTGGACACTCTACACCCTTACCCCGAAGGCTTTCATCTACGGGCAGGTCCTCAATCTGCCCTATCTTGACCATGTCACCTTCGAACCGGTGCCCGTGGCACTCGGCTGCTATGCGGTGCTTACTCTGTCGCGGCTGTACCAGGCTCATCGCGGTCGCCTCCGCCCGTGGCACCTCTATGCCTCAGTGATCGTCGACATGGCGCTTCTATTCGGAGTCATCTGGAGCTTTCACCTGCAGTACCAGCAACCTCCCTCGTTCTACCTGAAATCGCCGGCGGCACTCTATGTGTTCATCTTCATCGCCATGCGGGCACTCAGCTTCCAGGCGCGCTACGTGGTTCTGGCCGGCGTTGCAGCGATAGTCGGATGGGCCTTTCTTGTCATCTACGCGATCCGCGCTCCCGACGGCGACGCGATGATCACGAATAACTACACCGAATATATGACCTCGAACTCGATCCTGATCGGAGCCGAGTTCGACAAGATATTCACGGTTCTCGTCGTCACCGTGATTATTGCGGTCGCCATTCTGCGGGCCCGAAACCTGCTTATCCAATCAGTGAGCGAGAGTGCCGCGGCGGCCGAACTGTCCCGGTTCTTTTCCCCCGAAATCGCCCGTCAGATCACCGAGGCTGACCAGGAAGCCAGACCCGGCACCGGCGAGGCGCGCTTGGCAGCGGTGATGTTCTGCGACATACGCGGCTTCACCAGTTTCGCCGGTACCGAGGAACCGAGCGCTGTCGTTGCCATGCTCTCGGAGTACCAGCAGGCGCTGCTGCCGGCGATCCAGAAGCACAACGGCGCCATCGACAAGTTCATGGGTGACGGCATCATGGCAACGTTCGGTGCCGCGGTGCCAAGCAACAGCTGCGCTGCCGATGCAGCCCGGGCTGTTCCCGCAGTGCTCGAGGCGGCGCGCCTGTGGAACGCCCAGCGCGCCGCAGCCGGAAAACCCACCCTTCGCGTCAACACCGCGATCGCCTACGGCTCCATCATCTTCGGCGCCATCGGCGGCGATGACCGGCTCGAATACACGGTGATCGGAGATTCAGTGAACCTCGCGGCCAAGCTCGAGAAGGCCAATAAGGTGCTTGGGGTCTCCGCGGTCACCGACCAGGCCACCTTCGAGGCAGCGGTCACCCAGGGCTATCGTCACGAGGGCGCGATAGACCGGCGTGACGGAGTCGCCATCGACGGCGTTGATGAAAAATACGACATCGCCGTTCTCGCGCCCTGATCGGGGAACCCTGATTCCCATCTGGAGCCGTCATCGCCCGGCCCTGTTTTCCGGCCTCATTTACCGGATCTATTTGTCGGCCGGGTCTATCTGCCGAGTCTATTTGTAGGGATCGGCTGCGTCGCGCAGGCCGTCACCGAGGAAATTGAAAGCCAGGATGACGATGATCACCGGTGCCACCGGCAGCATCAGCCAAGGATAGAGCGCCACGACATTGACGTTCTGGGCTTCGGCGAGAAGCACGCCCCAGCTGGTGATCGGCGGACGCAGGCCAAGGCCGAGAAAGGAGAGTGCGGTCTCGCCCAGAATCATGGTCGGGATCGAGAGCGTTGCCGAGGCGATCAGGTGGCTCATGAAGGACGGCATCATATGCCGCCAGATGATGCGCGGCGGCCGTGCTCCCATGAGCCGCGCCGCCGCCACGAAATCCTCCTCGCGGACCGCCAGAAGCTTGGAGCGCACGGCGCGTGCCAGGCCGGTCCAGTCGAGCAGGCCAAGAATCACGGTGATCCCGAAATATATTAGAATCGGATTCCAGTTGACCGGCAGGGCCGCCGACAGGGCCATCCACAGCGGCAGCTCCGGGAACGACCGAATGATCTCGATGACCCGTTGCACCGTGCTGTCGACCCAGCTTCCGTAGTATCCGGCGAGACCACCGAAGAACATGCCGAAGACGAAACTGATGGTGATACCGATCAATCCGACGGTCAGGGAAATCCGCGCCCCGGAGACGATGCGCGAAAAGACGTCGCGGCCGAGCCGGTCGGTGCCCAGCAGAAACAGGGTCCCGCCCTCGCCGGGGCACACGATATGGAAGCGCATCCGCACCAGCCCGAGATACTCATAGGCGTCACCGAAACAGAAAAAACGCACCGGGTGGATCTGTGTCGAATCGACAGTGTATTCGCGCTTCAGGTTCTCCATGTTGAGTTTATAGGAGAGGCCGTAGGTGAAGGGGCCGACAAACCCTTGCTCGCTATCGAACAGATGGATGCCTTGGGGCGGCGCGTAGATGAAGTCGGTATGGCGCGAATGCAGGTTGTAGGGAGAGATGATCTCGCTGAACAGAATCGAGGCGTAGATAACGGCAAGTAGGGCACCGCACCAGACGGCGAGCTTGTGGCGGCGGAAACGCAGCCACATCAGCCGCCACTGCGAAGCGAAATAGTGCCGCTCCTGTTCGGCGGTCAGCGTCTCAGCACCGCTCGGATCGAACGGCTCCGGCGAGATGAAATGCTCGAGAGCGCCCCCCGAAGCCACCCCCGACCCTGTCCCTGGGGCCGCCCCGGATGTCGCTTCGGGATGTCCGTCCTGCGCGCTCATCGCGACGCCTCGCCACCGAGCCGGATGCGCGGATCAAGCGCCGCCAGTGCCAAATCGGAGAGCAGTACGCCAACCACGGTGAGCATCGCCAGCCACATCAGGAACGCGCCGGCCAGGTACATGTCCTGGCTCTGCAGGGCGCCCAGCAGCATCTCGCCGGTGGTTGGCAGGGAGAGGATCACCGAGACGATGACAGCGCCCGAAATCACCTGCGGCAGGAGATTGCCGATATCGGCGATAAACGGGTTGAGGGACATGCGCAGCGGATACTTGATCAACAGCCGTCCCGGTGGCAGGCCCTTGGCTCGCCCCGTGACCACGTACTGCTTCTCCAGCTCATCGAGCAGGTTTGCACGCAGGCGGCGAATCATCCCGGCCGTGCCCGAGGTGCCGATGACCACGACCGGAACCCAGAGGTGCTCGAGGATCGAAACCATCTTGTCCCAGCTCCACGGCGCGCCGATGAAACGGTCATCCATCAGCCCGCCGATCGAGGTACCGAACCAGCGATTGGCGAGATAGAGCAGAACCAGGGCGAGCAGGAAGTTCGGCACCGCCAGGCCGAGGAAGCCGATAAAGGACAGCCCGTAATCGCCCCAGCTGTACTGATGTGTGGCCGAATACACGCCAATCGGGAAAGCCAGCACCCAGGTGAAGATTATCGTCGACACCGAGACCACCAGGGTCAGCCAGACCCGGTCGCCGACGACATCGGTGACCGGCAAATTATGCTCGAAGGAGAACCCGAAATCCCCCTTCAGCATGCCGCCGAGCCAGTAAAGGTACTGCTCCCAGAGCGGCCGGTCGAGGCCATAGCGCTCGCGCAGAAAGGCGATCTTCTCCTGGTTGGCGGTTTCGCCCTGACTCTCGAGCTCGGCGACATAGGTGGTCAGGTAGTCGCCGGGCGGAAGCTGGATGATGACGAAGACAATCGCGCTGATCGCCACCAAAGTCGGCACCATTATCATGATCCGGCGAACGCAATAGGTGAGCATGGCAGCCCTCGTCAGCTTTCCCGGCCCGGCGCGTCGGTGAGCCAGAAGGTGTCGGGCCGGTAAATGCCGAACTGGGCACCCGGATTCCAGTTGTAGACCGCTTCTCCAGGCACGTTGCGCAAGTGGTCGCCGACCACCACCGGCTGCGGCACGGCGGCGATGAGGCCGATAATGAATACGTTGTCGGCGTGGATCTGGAGCATGCGGTTCCAGATGCGGGCCCGCTCGGTGCTGTCATCGGTGTCGACCCAGCGCCGATAGAGAGCGAGCAGCTCCTGTGCCGCCGGCATATCGACCGCCTCGCCGGAACGGCTGCGAGTCTCGAAATGCTGACCCCATTTCGGCCACTGCAGCTGGACCTGCCGGGTCGGCGCGAGTTCGCCAGGCACGTCGGCCGCCGTTGGCAGGCCGTTTTCCCAGCCCGACCAGATCGACATCGTCGTCGAGCCGGCGAAGATCCGGTTGCGGAACACCTCGCGCTGGGTCGGGCGCGAGTAGAGCTTGATTCCGGCTTGGGACCAGGAATCGCTGATCAACTCGAGAACATCGGTCTGTTCGGTCGATTCACCGGCAGTCTCCACGATGACCTCGAGTGGACGGCCATCGGCCAGCAGGCGGATGCCGCGGGAATCGCGCTGGATCAGTCCGATTTCATCAAGCAGCGCGTTGGCTTGCTTGAGATCGAATGCGGCCCAGCTCTCGCGCAAGCCCTGGCGGTAGACCGGCGATGCGGGCAACACCGAGTTGTTGCCCTCCAGCGCCAGCCCGTAATAGATCACCTGGTTGATCTCGTGGCGGTTGATGGCCAACGACAAGGCCCGGCGGAACCGGCGGTCGCGCAGAAGGCGGCGCCATTCCGGGTCGCTGGCGTTGAGATTGGGAAACAGCGCCAGATGGGTGCTCTTGGCCGTCGTCCAAAGACGGACCTTATAGCCATGGTCCTTCTCGCCAGCCTTCAGGAAAGTGTAGTCGCTGAAGCGCAACCCGCGCGACTGCAGGTCGGATTCCCCGGCGCCCGTTTTCAGAGGAATCACGCCTGACGAGACGATACTCATCATCACGCGGTCGATATAGGGAAGCTGGCGTCCCTGCGAATCGACGCGGTGATAGAAGGGATTGCGCACGAACACATAGCGCTTGGACGGGGGCTTAGTCTCCACTACCCAGGGCTGGAGCGTCGGCAGATCGGGATTGTCGGATTTGTACTGGTTATCCATGGCGTTGTGGAGATCGGCCCAGTCGCGCCGCTGGGTCTCGGCGACCCGCACCGCCAGCGCGGCCGGCTCGGCATGGCGGACATGGAAGCGTCGCAGATAGTGGGCCGGCCGGTATATATAGAGAGGCCGCGCGCCAGCCAGAGCCGGCAGGAAGGCTGGGTTGGGCCGTGACCAGCTGTAGCGGACAGTGTTCAGGCCGAGCACCTCGAAGACCGGCTTCTCGCCGCGCACGATCATCGCCCGCGGCAGTCCGGTCGGTGACAGATCCGAATTGCCCGCCACGTCATCCCAGTAATAGCGGAAATCCTCGGCCGTGAACGGATGGCCGTCCGACCACCGGTGGCCCGGTCGCAAATGCAGGGTGAAGCGCCGCCCTTCCTCCACCTCGAACCCCTCAAGAATATCGGCGTGCAGGCGGAAGCCGCGGTCGTAACCGACCAGCCGGGCATAGCCGTAGACGGTCATCAGGCGCGTGTCCTTGGAGCGCCCGGCGATCAGCGTCAGGTCGCCGCCATGCCGGCCCGGCAGGGCCGGGCGAGTGATTGCCGGTTTCTGTGGTATCCGCGCGGCGACCGGCGGCATCCGGCCGCTCTTGACCAGTGGCGCCAGCATGGGGGTTTCCACCATTGCCGGAAGTCGGTCTGCGCCCCACGCGGCCGACGCCCCGACGGCCAGTACCCCAACAATCGACGCCCACACAACCGGCCCCGTGGCCGGATCGGTCACCGATCCGCCAGATCCCAGCAAGCCTCTCACGCGCGCAGACTCCCGGCTATGGTCGCACGGCCAGCCTCGATGGCGGCGGTGATATCAGCCTCCGGCGCCACGCACACAAAATGCCCGTCGCCGAGATCTCGCATCGCAATCTTCTGGCTCGGCATGACGGTGAACGGCGCCGGCCAGTCCGCCGGCGAGGCAAACCGGCCGCCGGAAAGAGCGGAGAGATCGAGGCGAGAATCCGGATTTGGCTCGGGTACGGCCGCAAGCAGGGCCTTGGTGTAGGGGTGGATCGGGGCCTGGAACAAGATATCACGCGGCGCCGTCTCGACGATCCGACCGGCGCACATCACTGCAATTCGGTCAGCGACATAGTCGACGACGGCAAGGTTGTGGGAAACGAACAGGTAGGTAAGGCCAAGCTCGCTCTGGAGATCCTTCATCAGATTCAGGATCTGGGCTTGGATCGAGACGTCGAGGGCCGAAACCGGCTCGTCGCACAACAGCAATCGCGGCTTCAGGGCCAGCGCCCGGGCGATGCCGATACGCTGACGCTGACCGCCGGAGAAACTGTGGGGATAACGGTTGAGATAGCGCGGATCGAGTCCGACCAGCGCCATCAGTTCCTTCACCATCTCGACCCGGTAGGCCGCGTCGCCGATACCGTGGATAATGAGTGGCTCCGAGATGATGTCGTAGACCGGCATGCGCGGATTGAGCGAGCCGAACGGGTCCTGAAAGATGAACTGGATCTTCGAGCGATAGGGCAGCAGTTGGCTCCCCTCTAGGCTGGCAAGATCGACGATTTTATCGCCGTTCCTGTCGCCATCATTGAACAGTATCTCGCCATGGTCGGAGGTGAGCGCGCGCATGATCATTTTCGACAGCGTGGTCTTGCCGCAGCCGCTTTCGCCAACAAGGCCGAGGCATTCGCCCTCGTGGACATGCAGATCAACGCCATCAACCGCGAGAATACTCTCGTTGCCGCCACGCACGCCGAAGCCACTACGGCGTAGCCCAAAGCTTTTGGTCAGGCCTCTGACCTCAAGAATTGGCCGGTCGAGCGGCTTTCGCGCCGTCGTTTCGGGCGTGAGCAGATGACCGGTCTCATGGGTGATCTCGCGCAGCGGGGTGAGGCGTTCGCCCGGCTCCATGCCAAATCGCGGGACGGCACGTAGCAAGGCCTTGAGATAGTCGTGGCGTGGATCGCGGAAGATATGGTCGAGGGTACCGCTCTCCATCACCCGGCCCCGGTACATCACGACGATCTCGTCGGCGACGTTGGCGACCACACCGAGATCGTGGGTGATCATCAGCACCGCCATCTTCAGCTCATCCTGAAGCTCGTTGATAAGCTGGAGTATTTGGGCCTGGATGGTGACATCGAGGGCGGTGGTCGGTTCGTCGGCGATCAGCAGTGCCGGATGGCAAATCAGCGCCATGGCAATCATCGCCCGCTGGCGCAGCCCTCCAGACAGCTCGAAGGGATAGGTGTCGACGGCACGAACCGGATCGGGAAAGCCGACCAGGCGCAGCACCTCGCGGGTAAGTTCGAGGCTTTCAGGCCCACCGACATTGCGGTGCAGACGCACCGTCTCGCCGATCTGGTCGCCGATGGTGTGCAGGAGCGACAGCGACGTCATCGGCTCCTGGAATACGATCGAGATGCGGTCACCGCGAATGGCGCGCATCTGCCCGCCATCGGGATCGAGGGCGGCAAGGTCGACGACCGGGCCGCCGGCGGGGTCGTGGAACAGGATCTCGCCGCCGGTTATCTGCGCCGTACGGGGCAGGATCTGCATGATGGTCTGGGAAACGACGGATTTTCCGGAACCGGATTCGCCGACCAAGGCCACGGTGCGGCCCTGGGGAATACGGAAAGACGTCCTGTCGACCGCACGCACGGTGCCGTCATGAACCCGAAAATCGACCTTCAGATCGCGTACGTGGAGAATGTCCAAAACGCACTCCGTGCCCTGACCGCATTCTGCCCGGAGTGCGCCGAGAATCGCCGCAAAAACACCACGGCGAACACCGCGCCCGTTAATCCTGCGCCGGACATCATACCGGCCCGCTCAGAGTCGGTCGAATCGCCAGAGGATCGCCAGAGAGATCCCAGAAGGATCACCCGGAGGGCCGGCGGGGAACCCTTAGCCCGGATATTTCATGAAGACGTCCGGCGGGTTGGTTTCCCGCCTCAATTCGGCTTTTCGTGGTGTCTCTGACATAGATTTCCTGCGTATTCGGGCAGAGCCTGGCGTTCAGCCGGTATATTTGGCGGCTGAGCCGGTTTTTTTGCGGATTGCAGGCAGGCGGAAGCACCTCTCTGACATAGATTTCCTGCGTATTCGGGCAGAGCCTGGCGTTCGCAGGCGGAAGCACCTGCGCCGCATGCGCCCTGCGCATTTCCCTGAATGGTGAAGCCGGGGTTTTCCCCGGCTAGTCTGGGACCAGCCTGCCTCTTCGGACCGCACCAGACAAATGGTGGCCCAACCAGTGTTCCGCCTCGTCGCCAGCAGGCTGGTCCCAGACTAGCCGGGAAAAACCCCGGCTTCACCGTTCAGGGAAATGCGCAGGGCGCATGCGGCGCAGGTGCTCCGCCTGCCCGTAATCCGCAAAAAGACCGGCTCAGCCGCCAAATATACCGGCTGAACGCCAGGCTCTGCCCGAATACGCAGGAAATCCATGTCAGAGACACCACGAAAAGCCGAATTGAGGCGGGAAACCAACCCGCCGGACGTCTTCATGAAATATCCGGGCTAGACCCAGATCGAGACGACCTATCGCAGCCGACAAGGGGCCGTGCGCTATGCCGAGCATCGGGAGAGGGCTATGGCCAAGCAGGAGGCCCGTGACCAAGCCTGGCTCAACCGGCGCGACCGCAGCTTCATGGAAGGGCTGGCCACCGTTTACAAGGACGCGGCCAAGGCCCGCGCCAAATGGGACGAGCTTGAGAAAACCCTTGGCATCAGCGAGGCCGAGGAAGCGGTGACAAAAGACCCGTTCCTGTTGGGCGCTGTACGCGGCATCCGGACCGGAAATGTCCGCACGCCGGAGCGCGAGAAGGCGCGGCGCACCTTCCGCTATCTGGTCGAACGGCGGCGAAAGCTCCGCGACTCCAAGAGACGGGTTGAGCTGATCCGCACCGAGATCGAGATTGCGCAGCGCCGCACCCGACAGGCTGTGCGTGACTTCGAGATGATCCAGAAGATCGCAGGTACCTCGTAAGAGCTACAGGTCAAGCTCATGGCCCGGATCAAGGCGCGCGCCCGTGCGCTGAACCGCCTGACCGAGAAGGCCCTGAAGCGCTCATCCCTTGCGGAAGACCGCAAGGAACAGCTGAACAAAGCCTACAAGCAGTACCGGGAACGGCAGCGTGAGCTGGAGCGTGCCCGCGAGCGCGACCGAGGGCTGGGGTTTGATTTGTAAGCGATGAAAACTGCATCACTTTGTTGCCTTGTGGTGCATGAGCGGGTAACATTCTGCTAAACAAGCAGGACGTCCCATGACTGAGCGGCGGAAAAAAACCACCAGGCTGACAGTGAGTCTGGATGATGAAGACTACACAGCGCTTGCGGCTATCGCCGCAAAGAGTGACGTCTCATTGTCGTGGGTGATCCGCCAAGCCATTCATCGGTTCGTCCAAGAACACGGTGCCCACCCGGAGTTGCCACTGACGCTAGCCGGGCATAGCAACAAACGGGAGGGATCACGGGGATGAGTGAGCAGGAACCCAAGAAGCGAGGGCGCAAGCCGAAGGCTGAGATCGCGCAAGCTGGTCCAATGCCAGAACCACAAGCGGGCGAGCGTCCGACGCTCTACGCAGACCGGGTTGGCGAATGGTATGTCGCGCAAAAATCTGCTGAGCACCGCAAGGGCCACGGTCTCTACCTCACACCTGTGCTCGCCGCCGATTTCATGGCCGAGCAGATTCAGGCAACCGGGGAACGTCTGCGGGTACTGGATCCTGCCTCGGGCGCGGGAATTCTGGCGTGCGTCGCTGTCGAATCGCTGATTTCGAGGCCGACCAAACCAATGGTCATCGAAATCGTGGCCTACGAAGTCGATCCCGACATCATACCGGCGCTCCGTGCCGTTCTTGATTATCTGGTTTCATGGTGCCGCACTGGATACGAGGTTGCCCTCAAAGTGCGCATAGAGGCTACAGACTTTGTTTTGGCTCATGCCGAGGCGCTTAGGCTTTTCGGTGGCTTCATTCCCTATCAGGGCGATGACACCGACTTCGATATTGTCATCTCCAATCCGCCCTATTTCAAAATCAGCAAAGCTGATCCACGTGCGGTCGCTGCGGCCAGCGTTGTTCATGGGCAGCCGAACATCTACGGGCTCTTTATGGCGGTAAGCGCCGCCATCCTGAAACCCAAGGGTGATTTCATCTTTATCGTGCCCCGCAGCTTTGCGTCCGGCCCGTATTTCCGTCAGTTCAGGTCTGTCTTCTTCGACATGATCTGCCCGACGGAAGTCCATGTCTTCGGCTCCCGCCGTGACGCCTTCAGTCGAGACGAGGTGCTGCAGGAGAACATCATCTTCTCGGGAATTAGAGACGATCACTGGCATAGCCGACGTCATCACACCGCGCTGTCGGTATCGTCCAGCCGTGGTGTCCGAGACATCGGTGAGCCGGATCAGCGGCTTCTGCCCATGCAGACTGCCTTGGACCTCCAGACGACCGACAAAGTGCTCAGGCTGCCGTTGACGGATGAGGACGATGCGGCTCTGGCCCTTGTCGATTCCTGGCCAAATCCCCTCCATTCTCTAGGCTTGAACATCTCTACCGGTCCCGTTGTGCCGTTCCGCGCCACGGAGTTAATCGGCAAAGAAGGTACGGTACCAAACGACCACGTGCCTCTCTTGTGGATGAACCACGTCAAGCCGATGGCCGTCACCTGGCCGCTGGATCGGCACAAGCCGGAGTACATCAAACGCTCAGGTGCAGAAGCACTCCTGTTGCTCAACAAAAATTACGTACTTCTGAGGCGCTTCAGCGCCAAGGAGGAGGCCCGTCGCTTAACCGCAGCGCCATACATAGCGGCGGGCTTTGATATTTCCGAGGTAGGGTTCGAGAACCACCTCAACTACATCCACCGGCCAAGCGGCTCCTTGAGCGAAGACGAAGCATGGGGTCTCGCTGCCCTGTATAATAGCCGCCTTCTCGACACCTATTTCCGTGCCGTCAACGGGAACACGCAAGTCAGCGCGACCGAATTACGGGCAATGTCGCTACCTCCAAACGAGACAATTATCGCCCTTGGCCGACGGGTGAAGAACTTGTCAGGCCCCCTAGATGGTCTCGACGACCTTGTGATGCGGCTGGTTGCCCATCCCGACATGAAGGAGGCAGCCGTTGGCTAGCGTTGAAGAAGCTCAAGACATTCTAAAGGCGCTTGGAATGCTGCCTGCGCAATACAATCAGATGGCCAGCATGACGCTGATTGCTCTCTGCGGCCTGACGCCATCTAAGCCTTGGTCAGAAGCTCAGCGCGACCGTTGCACGGTCACCAAGGGCGTTATGGATTATCTGCGAGAGCACTACGGCACTGAGTACGCACCAAACACCCGAGAGACGTTCAGGCGGCAGGTTTTGCACCAGTTCGTTCAAGGGCGTATCGCAGACTACAACCCCTTCGATCCCGACCTACCGACAAACAGTCCCCGTGCCCACTATGCGATTACTGAGGCCGCCATTGAGACGGTTCGGCTTTATGGCACTAAGGGCTGGGAGTCTGCGGTAGACAAATTCAAGCGGGAGCAGGGCGCACTGACCGAACGGTATGATCGTGAGCGCAACCACAACATGGTACCGATCAAATTGCCCGACGGGCAGGAGCTACAGCTTTCTCCTGGAAAACACAACGAGGTGCAGAAGGCCATCGTTGAGGACTTCGCACCGCGCTTCTCGCCCGGCGCCAGCCTTCTGTATCTTGGCGACACTGCCAAAAAGAACCTCTTCGTTGATAAGGAAGGCTTGGCGCGGCTCGGCATACCCATCACCGATCACGACAAGCTGCCCGATGTGGTTCTCTACGATGGCAAGCGCAACTGGTTATTTCTGGTTGAGGCTGTCACTTCCCATGGACCAATGTCGCCTAAACGCATTGTAGAGCTCGAAGAGATGATGTCCGGGTGCAAGGCCGGGCCTGTCTATGTGAGCGCGTTCCCAGACTTCGCCGAGTTCCGCAAGCACATGAATGCTATCGCATGGGACACCGAGGTGTGGCTCAGCGATACGCCGGATCACATGATCCATTATAATGGCGACCGTTTCTTGGGGCCAAGGAGCTAACTATTTCGCAACAGGCTTTTGCAACAAATAATCAGTTTTGTTTCAATCGTCCTCTTTTTGTTGCAAAAACGGTCATTTTTGCGAGGCCGCACTTCGCGCGGCAAAAAGGGTTAACCCGGATATTTCATGAAGACGTCCGGCCGGTTGGTTTCCCGCCTCAATTCGGCTTTTCGTGGTGTCTCTGACATAGATGTAGCGCGACAATCTGGGTGAGAGGTGCGCGTCAATCAGGATGAGAATCCTTGGTCGCGACGTTTGTGATGGTGGCGGGCTTTTCCGCCACAATCAAGGTTTTTGTGGGTTTTGATTGTCGCAGGGCGTCAATCTGGTTTGATGTTTGCCGGTGTTGCTCTTTGAGTCTGACGGCCGGGGCCGCTGGCGTGTTCAGCGGCTCTGCGCCGGTAGCTTTCCACGTTCATCTCGAAGATTGTCGCGTGGTGGACGAGCCTGTCGACGGCTGCCAGCGTCATTGCCGGATCGGGGAAGATTGCATTCCATTCTCCGAAGGGCTGGTTGGCTGTGATGAGCATGGATCGTCGCTTGTATCGGGCGCAATATCGTTCCTCGTACAACGCCTGTGCGCTGCCCGGAAGGCTGGTGACGATATAGCGGGGGTTGGCCCCTTTGGCCGAATGCTCGATCCGCGCGATGACCCGGCGTTCGCTGCGCCAGGTGCCGGCGGCGTAGGTAAATTCGCCGAACAGGCGCTGTTTCTCCCCCGACGCCTCAAAGTCCCGGGCCGACCGGTCCAGCCACGGCTCCGCCAGATCGTTCAGGCGGGCATTCTTGGCGATGCCGAGGACATAGTCCACATCATGCCGGTCGCACCAGTCCAGCATGCGGTGGCGGCAGAAGCCGGAATCCCCGCGCAGGATGATCCGCACCTTCGGCCAGACCCGGCGCAGGCGCCGCACCAGCAGGGCCAGGATCGCCCAGGCGTGTTTGGCGCCGTCGATGTTCGAGGGCCGCAGGTAGCTGACCAGAAGCTGATCGCCACAGAACACATAAAGCGGCAGGAAACAGTCGTGGTCGTAATAGGCCTGAAAGAAACGGCCCTCCTGATGGCCGTGAACCGCATCGTCGGTGGCATCGAAGTCGAGGACCAGTTCGTCGGACGGGTGTTTGCACGAGGCGATGAAGGTCTCTATCAGGACCTCGTGCGCGGCCCGGGCCACCTGGCGGTCGGCCGTGTTCTCGAACCGGCATAGCGTCGACGGACTGGCTGGCGGCTGATCCCGATCGGCCGCCGTCTGCAATGCCTGGTCGTGGCGCAGGGCGTCGTGGTCGTTCAGGTCCTCGTAACCCAGGGGCAGGCTGTAGATCCGTTGCCGCAGCATATCTCGCAAACTGTGCTCAACCTTGCCCGCCTGCCGGTCGTCGGACAGCCGCCGGGCAAGCGATGCCGTCAATCCCAGCAGGTGATCCGCCCCGCGCAGCAGCAAAACGCCGCCGTTGCTCGTCACATGACCTCCATCGAAGCCGGTGGTTACCCGGCGTTTACGACAGGTTGGAAATTCCAGCTGACCGGGGGTACAATCTGTCACCGCTAAATCCTTGTGTTTGATCATTTCAAGTAACTGAATCATAACACGAATACAGGATTTAGCGGTACCTGTTCATGAAATATTCGGGCTAGCAGAGGTACGCGGCGCCCCTGCAATTTGCCTCTGCGGGCGCGAATTGCCATTCTAGCAGGAGGTGGAATGACGCATCGGGAAGGATTGTGCATGCCACCGAGCCGGGGAGGCTACAGCGGCCTCCCTTGCACACTGGGCGCGCCGGACGCACCGAGCGCACGGCCCATCGGCCGGCCCGTGCCCGGAGCAGCCATCGCCGGTTTTGGCCTCGGCTGGATTTCTGTCGTGGAGCAAAAGGAAACGGGCCCCAGGATTCGGGCCGGGAGAGACTGCAAGCATGTCGAGGCAAATCAACGGTGGCGACGCACCGTCTGTGGAAGAGCCTGTGAAGAGCAACGGCAAAGCCGGAAGCGACACGACGATCGCTTGCGACAACCTCTGGAAGATATTCGGCGACGACGTCGACAACGCCATGCAGGCGATTCTCAATGAAGGTCTCGACAAGGAGGAAGTCAAGGAGCGCTACGAATGCGTGGTCGGCGTCCAGGACGTCTCCTTCTCCGTCCCCGAGGGCGAAATATTCTGCATCATGGGCCTTTCCGGATCGGGCAAATCGACCCTGATCCGGCATTTCAACCGCCTGATCGAACCGACCGCCGGCGATATCTGGGTCAACGGTGTTCACGTCAACTCGCTCGACGAACGCTCGTTGCGCGACATGCGCTCCTCGTCGATCGGCATGGTGTTCCAGAGCATGGCTCTGATGCCGCACCGCACCGTGCGCGACAACATTGCCTTCCCGCTCGAAGTGCGAGGTGAGGCGAAGAACCAGCGCTACAAGACATCCGAAGACCTGCTCGACCTCGTTGAGCTCGGAGGCTGGGGCGATTCCTATCCTAATGAACTGTCTGGCGGCATGCAGCAGCGCGTCGGCCTTGCCCGCGCCCTGGCGCCAAACCCCAGCATCCTGCTCATGGACGAGCCGTTCTCGGCGCTCGATCCGCTGATCCGCCGCCAGTTGCAGGACCAGTTCATGCTACTATCGGAGACGGTGCACAAAACGACGCTGTTCATCACTCACGACCTCGACGAGGCGTTCCGCATCGGCCAGCGCATCGGCATCATGAAGGATGGCCGCCTGGTACAGATCGGAACGCCGGAAGAGATCGTGATCAACCCGGCCGACGACTACGTGGCCGACTTCGTGGCCGGCCTCTCGAATCTGCACCTGGTGACGGCCTCCTGCGTCATGGAGCCGATCGCCGCCTACGAGCAGCGGGATGGCACTCTCAATGTCGAGGCCTGCCCCACAGGAGAACCGGCGGACGATCTCGATACCCTGACCGATCTTGTGATCGACACGCCTCATCCGGTTGTCATCCAGGACAACGGCAAGACTATCGGCGTGGTCACCAAGAAAGCGCTTTTGCGGGGCCTGCAGGGCCGCTGGAACGAAACAATCACGTAAGCCGGCACCCCCCCCCCCGCCCACACGAGCAGGCCTGCCCGCTCACGTGAGCGGGTAGGCTCCGATACCCCCGATTGACCAGCCTCAAACGCTGACCCTGCAGCATATAACCCCGGAGATTCTTGGAATTCTCCGCGTTTCCGGGTATTTTCGAGGATGCGGGGAAATTTTTGCGCGCCGCGGCAAACAACAGACGGGAGCCTTCATGGCCAAGGAACAGCCGATCGAATTCAATGGCGCGGTAACCGAGGTGTTGCCGAACGCCATGTTCCGGGTGGAATTGGACAACGGACACCAGATTCTCGCCCACACATCCGGAAAGATGCGCAAGCACCGCATCCGCATCCTGCAGGGTGATCGGGTGACGATCGAGATGACGCCCTATGACATGACCAAGGGCCGCATCTCCTACCGCTTCAAGTAGAACAAGCAGCAAACAGACGATTTCCGAACCGGAATTCCGAACCGGAACCCGGCCCCTGCCGTTTTTGCGGCGGCGGCGAGCGCGCGCCTGTCGTCCGCCGGCATGGCTGTCTGCGAGCATGAAAATTTAGAGTGGAGAGGCTGGAGCGGGCGAGGGGAGTCGAACCCCCGTCTTGAGCTTGGGAAGCTCCTGCTCTACCGTTGAGCTACGCCCGCAACATGCCGAATCGGCATCCGGAAACCATGCGGATCGTAGTCTAAGGGCGCACACCCACACAAGACAGACACCCGCGCAAGATAGACATCCACGCAAGGCGGGTCAGGACAGGCGGCGAGGCTGCTGCGCCATCACAGGCGGCAAAAGCGCGTCAGGCCTTTTCCCCAAACCGTTTCCTGGCCAAAAACTCCGAAAACTGGAAAAATAATGAACGACTACACAAGAACCGAGCGCACGCGCGTGCGCAGAAAACACGACCGTGGACATTACGACCGCGAGACGGTGCATGGCATCCTCGACGAGGGCCTGATCTGCACGCTCAGTTTTACCGTCGACGGTCGTCCTTTCGGCTTTCCGACCGCCTACTGGCGCGATGGCGAGCGGATCTATGTGCATGGCTCCGCAGCCAGTTTTGCGCTTCGCTCGCTCTCCAAGAGCATTGAGGCCTGCCTCACCGTTTCCCATCTCGACGGAATCGTGCTCGCCCGCTCGGCGTTTCACCACTCCCTCAACTACCGCTCGGTGATGATCTTCGGCACCGCCGTACTGATCGAGGATATCGAGGAAAAAACAACTGCCCTGATCGGGCTCATGGAGCGGGTTGCGCCCGGGCGCTGGGATGAGATCCGCCAGCCCAACGACCAGGAAATGAAAGGGACGACAGTACTGCGCCTTGAACTCGACGAACTCTCGGCCAAGATCCGCAGCGGACCGCCGATCGACGATGAAGAGGACTACGCCCTGTCCTGCTGGGCCGGCGTGGTGCCGATCGGGACCGTCATCGGCAAGCCCATCGCCGATCCCCTGATGCCCGACGGCATCCCGACGCCGGACTATGCGACGAACTTCTCCTTGGGCGGGAAATAGCCGGGAGTTACAAAAGGCGGAGCTGCGCTCAATCGCTGTCGACGTTGCGGCTGCGCATCACTCTTCCTACCACGGACCCGGCAAGGCGGTGGAACAGCCGCGACGGGGCCAGTGCGATCGCTGATGCGGTCGGCACGATCACAACCCGTTTGCGACCGAGTTGCGCCAGCGAGCGCCGGGCAACCTTGGTAGCGGAAACCCCCTTCGGCATGACGGTTCCCGGCACACCGGCGCGTTCGGCGAATTCCGTTGCCACCGGTCCCGGACACAGCGCCTGGATGTCGACCGGCTCCCCGGCGAGTTCCTCCGCCAATCCCTCGGCCAAAAACAGATCGAAGGCCTTGCTTGCCGCATAGCTCGTCATCAGCGGCGCCGGTACATAGCCAAGAACACTGGACACGATGACGACCCCTGCCCGGCTGCCCCGTTCCCGGGCCCGCCGGATCATCCCCGGCAGCAGTGCCCGGGTAAGCTCGTGGACGGCGGTCACGTTGACGGCGACCAGCCTTGCCTCCTGCGCCGCGTCGTTCTTTGCCAGCGGGCCAAAGATTCCCAGCCCTGCATTGTTGACGAACAGATCAATTCCAAACGCCTCGGCCGCCTCCGCCACGGCGCGCCGACCGGACGCCTCGGCAAGATCGGCTGGCAGGGTTTCGACGATACGGCCAGGCTTGGCGTAGCGCTCGGCAAGCACCGCCAGCCGGGCCTCGTCGCGCCCGGTCAGCAGCAAACCGGTGATCTCCGGCAGAATCTCGGCGAAAGCCGTGCCGATGCCCGAGGTCGCGCCGGTTATCAGTGCCGTATGCCAGCGCGGCGCTGCTTTCGTCATTGCCCGGCCTTGTTCCCGCCCCTGCTCCTGTTCTCCCAGCCAATCATGGCTTGCGCCTCCCCGAGCGCCGCGAAGAACCCGTAGCCGTCATCCTGCTCCTGTTCTCCCAGCCAATCATGGCTTGCGCCTGCCAATCACCGTTTGCGGTCGTGGACGACAACCACGCCCTTGGCGGGATCGATTTCGAGCCAGTCGCCGGTGCGGATCTCGGCCGTGATGTCGACAGGAACGTGATCGGTATGAAAGCGGTCGATCAGGGGGAAATCCGCATGCGCGGCACCCTGGGCGATGATCGGGTTGGCTACGTTCAACAACAGCGCCAGCGGCACCCGCTCCATCGCCCGCATCGCCTCCAGCATCCAGGCGGTGGCAACGCCGCCCTTGGCGGCATCGAGAACGAGAATCATGTCGAGATAGCTCTCGCCGTAGAGCTTGTGGGCCGGCCGCGAGAAAGTACCGGCGATGCGGTCGAGATCGTAGCGCGCACTGAAATTGTCGCGGGCGACCAGTGCCGGCCCCGCAACGGGGTTACCGATTCCCGGATGGCCGGTGATGACCCGGCCGTCGGCGGTTCCCTTTCCGCCATTTGTCGGCTCGCCCGTCATCGGCCCGCCCGTCATCGGTCCGCCCTCATCGGACGATTTTTCCTGCACAGGCGGAATCGACGCAGTGTGCCATCGAGGCGAGCACCGGATCGTAGCCGTAGCCACCGAGAATATTGACGATCTTTGCTGAATTGCTCATCAGCCGCCGCCAGCCATTGGCATCCCCGATTTCGCGGGCATGCATGTTGTAAAAACAGACACCCTCGAGCACGAGACCGCCCGCTTCCTGGATATCGGCGGTGATTCCAAGCGCATCACAAGAGACCTTCACCGCCGGTGCGGTGCAGACAACAAGGGAAATCCTAGGAGCGACCCTGCGGCCGGCGAGCAGGCCGGCAAGACGGCGCATCTCGTCGAGTGACAGCTGGGGGGCTGCAAACACAACCACGTCGAGCGCATCGTCCTTCGGCATATAGGCGGCGCGAAATTCGCGCATCGCGGCTGCATCGAGCACCGCTGCAACCGGTGCCGAGGGATCCATAACGTCCTCGAGACGCCGCGCCTCGGGCGTGATTCCGACCATATGAAAGAGTGGTGTCGATCCAAAAGAGGCGAGCGCGGCGCCGAAATGCTTGAGGGCGTCGGAGCCCGGCCTGCCCTCGATATCCTCGATCACCGGAACCTCGAAATAAGACGTCATCTCGCGGCCGACCATCGCGCCAAGCGCACCCCAATCGTCATAGGTCTGCGGCTGCCAGTCGACGCGAAAGCGGGTCGTTCCCCGGCGCACTTCATCGAGGTGGAAACCGTAGCGCGGCGTCCGCCCGGTCAGCGCCGCCGCCAGCGCCGAGGGGCCGCCTTCGAAGTTCGTGCGCGCGCCGAGCACGCTGTTGGCATAGATACTCGAGCCGGTATCCCCGAAGGCGATGTGCTCGCCGAACACCGGCGGCATGAACACCTGATAGTTGATGCAAGTGTCGGTCATCATTACATCAAGAGCACGAAAAGCGGCCACTGTCCGCCGCTCGAGATCGACAAAACTCTCCTCCTGGCGCAGATCCTGCCAGGCTGTGAAATCGGTGCCACGCGGATCGGTCACTGTCGGCACCTGCACCTGGCGGTCTTCCACCGGGGCGTCCGCAGTTTCCTCGAGAAACCGCACGCCGGCCTCGCCCAGAGCCTCGGTATCGGCCATGATGTGGACCTGCCCCACGGGGACCGTATCTTCTGCATCGAAGAAGTCGCCGACCCGGAGCTGGTGTTCGACTGCGCGGCGCCGCGGTTCGCCCATCTCGCCAGCCAGCATTGCCTGTTCCTGGTCACACAGTCGCATCGCTCCGTCCTGTTTCTGCCCTGTCCATGCCCTGCCGCCAAGATTCTGTTCTACATAACACAAAGGCACTGTGCATTTACCGGCCACGCTTGTTTTCTTCCGGCCAGGCTGGCTTTCCGTGAGTCGACGCCTTTATACAAACGGTGCGGCGAATAGATGATGGGATAGACCGAAGACGGCCCCGGTCGCAAACCCATGCCGAAGAGGAAGCAGAATTATGGAGACGCGGCAACTCGGCAGCCTCGGGCCGGTCAGCACGCTTACCCTTGGCGGCGGCGGCATTGGCCAACTCTGGGGCGCAACCACGCGAGAAGAGTGCGTTGCCACCGTCCGTGCGGCAGTCGACGGCGGTATTACCCTGTTCGACATGGCGCCAGCCTACGGTGACGGCGAGGCCGAACGGGTCATTGGCGAGGCCTTCGAAGGCAAACTCCCGGATCACGTCAGGGTGACCACCAAGCACCGTCTCGGTACACCTGATCCGGAGGCGGTGGCGGGGCGCCTGGTCGAGAGCCTCGAGGAGAGTCTCGAGCGCATGCGGCTCGAGCGCATCGACATCTATTTTCTCCACTCCAACATCATTCCTGACGATCACGACGCCAGCGCCTATCACGAACGTCCGGCGACCCGCTGGAGCGTCTATATCGACGCGTTCCGGCCGGCCGTTGAGGAACTCGTCCGCCAGGGCCGCATCGGCGCCTGGGGCATCACCGGTATCGGCATGCCTGGCTCTGTGCTCGACGCCCTTGATCTCGACTCGCTTCCGGCCGTGATTCAGTGTCTCGCCAACCCGACCGATTCCGCGAGCGAGCTACGCCACTACGAGGGCCCAACCCGAGCCCGAGAGATTATCGCCAAGAGCCGGGCGCACGGTTGCGGCGTCATGGGAATCCGCGCGGTCCAGGGCGGCGCCCTGGTCGATTCGCTTGACCGTGAGCTCGCAGCCAACCATCCGGTGTGGATGGAATACGCCAATGCGGAACCCTTCCGCAAGCTTGCCGCCCGGCAGAAGGCCTCCGCTGCGGCACTCGCTCACCGCTATGCGCTCTCCATGAAAGGTATCGACACCGTGGTGCTCGGCATCAAGAACCGCGAGGAGCTGCAGGACTGCCTTGCCGCCGAAGCCGCTGGCCCGATCGAGGCCGACCTCGCCGCAGAAATCGAGACCGCGCTCGCCGACACGGCGGTGTAAAGGCCGGATGGCCGGATGAAAAAACCGCAAGAGATAAAACCGCAAGAGATATGTGAGGAGACATGTAATGGCTGACTTGCTGTTCGAAATCGCCGACGGCGTTGCAACCCTGACAATGAACCGCCCGGAAGCGCGCAATGCACTGTCGCTGGAGATGCGCCAGGCGATGCACGATTTTCTGGACACCCATGAGCGCGACGACACGGTCCGCTGCGTGATCCTTCGCGGCGCCGGGGACCATTTTCTCGCCGGCGGCGACGTCAAGAGCTTCGTTGATTTGACGGCGGAGATGACACCGGACGAGCTCCGCGCGCACTTCCTGCGCCGGATTCACGATCTGCACGGCCTGATAGGCTCGATACGGCGCTTCCCCAAACCCATCATCGCCTCGGTTTCCGGCGCTGCCGCCGGAGCGGGGGTAAGCATCGCCGCCGCCTGCGATCTGGTGATCGCGGCCGAGAATTCCTTCTTCACCCTCGCCTATTGCCATATCGGCATCAGCCCGGACGGCTCGGCGACCTACTCCCTACCGCGCGCCATCGGCGTCAAGAAGGCGATGGAAATGACCCTGCTCGGCGACCGCTACGACGCGGCGACAATGGAACGCATGGGCCTCGTCAACCGGGTGGTCCCCACAGAAAAACTGGGCGAGGAAACAGAAGCGATGGCCAAGCGTCTCGCCAAGGGGCCTGCCCTCGCCTATGCCCAGTCCAAGAAACTGATCTACGCCTCGCTCGAGAGCCAGTTCGAACGCCAGCTGCAGATGGAGGCGGAATGCTTCGCCGAATGCGCCGCCTCGCAGGATTTCCGGGAAGGCGTCGTCGCCTTTGCGGAGAAGCGGCAGCCGAGTTTCACCGGTCACTGAGCCAGGATCAGAGCACAATGCGGCGAGAAGTTCGAATAACCGGACAGGCCGGCCGATGAAAGGCGGAGAAGTTCTCGTCGAAACCCTGATTGCCCACGGCGTCGATATCGGGTTTACGGTCAGCGGCGAAAGCTTCCTGCACGTCCTCGATGCCTTGCGACGCCACAGCGACCGGTTCCGGCTCGTGCCGACCCGGCAGGAAGGCGGTGCCGCCTTCGCCGCCGAGGCCTTTGCTAAAATATCCGGGCGGCCGGCGGCCGTGTTCGTTAGCCGCGGGCCGGGTTCCTCCAACGCCGCCATCGGCGTCCATACGGCACGCCAGGATTCCACGCCCCTGTTGATGTTCACGGGACATGTGAACTCCTGGTCGAAGGGCAGCGAGGCGTTCCAGGAGATCGACCAGCACCTGTTCTTCGGCAGCGTCGCCAAGGCGGTGCTCGAACCGGAGGGCGTCGGGGATATCTCGCACATCACCGCGGAGGCCGTCACCCTCGCCACCTCGGGACGGCCAGGGCCGGTCGTGGTTCAGCTACCTCGCGACGTCACCTCTGACGACACTGAAGATACGATCGTGTCGCCGCAAACCCCGACCGCGCGCACACCCGATGCGGCCGCAATCGCCGAGGCGGCGCGACTGATCGATGCCGCCGAGCGCCCTCTCGCCATTGCCGGCGAAATGATCGTCAACCAGGACGCTTCGCCGGCGCTGGCCGTGCTCGTCGAAAAGGCCGGGCTGCCGGTGATGGCCGCATACCGACGACAGGACGCGCTTGCCAATGCCAACGGCGCCTATGCCGGCCATCTCGAGATCAACCGACCTGACTGGCAGATCGCCGCAATCGCCGAGGCCGACCTTGTGATCGCCGTCGGCTCCCGGCTCGATGCCATCACCACAGCCGACAACACCGCCCTACCCGAGGCGGCGGCGCTAATCCACATCTATCCCGATGCACAAGTGCTCGCCCGCTTTTCTGGCCGGCCGGCGATCGAAGCCGACATGACGCCCACGCTGGAGGCGCTCACGGATGCGGTGGGCCCGGCACCGCCGGCACGCCGCCAGCGGCAGGAGGAACTGCACCAACGCTTCCTAGCTTTCTCCCAGCCTGGCAACTTCCCCGTCCACGGGGATGTCGATATGGCCCAGGTGGTGGATACAACGACGCGCCACCTCGATGCTCAGGCCAAATCCGGGGCCGCATCTGGAGCGACGTTCGTTACCGACGCCGGCAGTATGGCACGCTGGGTTAATCGCTATCGGCGGTTCGACACCCCACGAAGCACCGCAGGACCGATGTCGGGAGCGATGGGCTATGCGGTGCCGGGTGCCGTCGGCGCCCAGATCGCCCGGCCCGATCAAACCGTTGTCGCCTGGGTCGGCGATGGCGGTTTCGTGATGACCGGACAGGAGATGATTACGGCCGTCGAACAGGGCCTCCCCATCAAGGTCGTGGTCTGCGACAACGCTGCCCATGGCTCGATCATGCAGGGACAGCGCAACGCTTTCGGCGAAGGTGCCGAATTTGCAACGGCGCTCACCAGCCCCGATTTTGCGGCCGTTGGCGCAGCCTACGGTGCCAAGGCGTTCCGGGTTGCGGCCACGGACGAGTTCGTGCCCGCCTTCCGCGAAGCCCTCGCCCATGACGGCCCGGCCCTGATCCACCTGCTCACCGACCGACGCGACATCGTGCCCTTCGGCAACGAGCAGGAAGCGGTTTAGACAGGAAGCAATATAAGGCCATGACGGAAAACAAAACCGGCTTTCCGGTCTTCTACTTCGATCGCTGGCAGGATCCGACCGGTGTCAGTGCCCTCGAGGCGCAGGATTCAGGCGTTGCCCTGACCCTGCTCGATTCGAACGCGTCCGAGGACAGTGTCTGGCCGATGATCGAGGCTGCGCTTGGCTATCAGATCGGCTCGGCGAAGGACGAACTTCCGGAGCGCTACTGGGCCGATGACGCCTTTCTCGCCCGGACGCCGCAGCTGCTTGCGATCTGCGCCCATGGCGCCGGCTATGACACGCTCGATCTTGGAGACTGCACGGCTGCCGGCGTTGTCGTCTGCAACCAGGCCGGGGGCAATGCCGAAGCGGTCGCCGAGCATACGCTCGGCATGATGCTCTCGCTATCCAAGCACATCCACGAGGCCAACCTGCTGATGCGCCGCAACCGCAACTGGAGCCGGGAGCAGTTCCGCGGCCGCGATCTTCGCAGCAAGACCCTCGGTATTGTCGGCATTGGCCATATCGGCCAGCGTGTCGCCGAGCTTTGCGGCGGTCCGCTCGGCATGCGGGTGCTTGCCTACGATCCGCTGCTCACCGAAGCCGAGATCCGCTCCCGTCACGCCGAACCAGCTGCGTTCGATGCGCTTCTCGCCGCATCGGACGTGGTGTCCGTTCATTGTCCGCTGAACGACGAAACTCGAGGCATGTTCGGGCGCCAGGCGTTCTCCGCCATGCGCGAAGGGTCATACTTCTTGATTACCGCGCGCGGCGGTATTGTCGATGAGGCTGCACTGGTCGAGGCGCTCGCCGAAGGCCCTCTCGCCGGGGCCGGGATCGATGTGTTCAATGTCGAACCGCCACCCCTCGACCACCCGCTGCTCACCTTCGACAACGTCATCCTGACACCGCACACCGCCGGCATCACCGATGACGCCAGGGTCACCACCGCGCTTGGTGCGGCCAATCAGTGGCGAGCGCTTGCAGCCGGCCAGGTACCACCCCGCATCGTCAATCCGGAAGTCTGGCCCCGGTTCCGCAAGCGTTACCGTGACGCCACCGGCCGCGACATTCCTCCGCTGGCCAAGGGTCTCTGAACGCAGCAGCACCCCGACCCGGCACTCGGTCCTCTGGTTTGCGCTGGCCGACACCCGGTTTTGCCCGCCGGCAGCCACTCGCCGCGCCGGATTTGCGCGCCATATTTTTGAACGGTTCGCCAACCAGGAAACCGATACCCCCGAAGATCAGCATCCCAGGAGACCGACACTAATGAGTATCAAGGGCAAAGCTTCGATTGCCGGCATCTACGAGCATCCGACACGCAAGGCGATCGACAAGTCGGTTGCCCAACTCCACGCCGAGAGCGCGGCCGGGGCGCTGGCCGATGCGGGCCTCACCCCCGACGATGTGGACGGCTATTTCTGTGCCGGCGACGCACCGGGGCTCGGCCCCCTATCGATGGCCGACTACATGGGCTTGCGCAACCTGCGCCATCTCGATTCGACCGATGTCGGCGGATCGTCCTACGTCGTCCATGCCGGGCATGCCGCCGAGGCGATCGCGCTCGGCAAATGCAACGTGGCCCTGATCACCCTTGCTGGCCGGCCGCGGGCCGACGGCATGGCAACGGGCACCCGTCCGCGCAACTACGGTGCGGATGCGCCCGACGTGCCCTTCGAATTCATATACGGGCCCACGGTCGTCAACATGTACGGGATGGCGGCGCGCCGGCACATGCATGAATACGGCACCACCAGCGAACAGCTCGCCTGGGTCAAGGTCGCCGCATCCCACCACGCCCAGCACAACGAACACGCGATGCTGCGCGACCTGGTGACGGTCGAGGATGTGGTCGAATCACCGATGATCTCCGATCCTCTGCACCGCCTCGACTGCTGCGTAATCTCTGACGGCGGTGGTGCCTTCGTCATTGTCTCGGCCGAGATCGCCAAGTCCCTCAAGCGTGACTGCGTGAGCATCCTTGGTCATGGCGAAGCGCCAAAACACATCAACCGCGGCCAGGTCGACCTGACCTTCACCGGCGCACGCTGGTCCGGCCCGCGCGCTTTCGAGGAAGCTGGCGTCAAACCCGGCGACATCGACTATGCGTCGATCTACGATTCCTTCACCATCACGGTGGTCGAGACGATCGAGGATCTCGGCTTCTGCGAGAAGGGAAAAGGCGGCGCCTTTGTTTCCGACGGCAACTTGATCGCGGGCCAGGGCAAGCTGCCCTTCAACACCGACGGCGGCGGGTTGTGCAACAACCATCCGATGAACCGCGGCGGGCTGACCAAGGTACTCGAGGCGGTGCGCCAGCTCCGCGGCGAGGCGCATCCGGCGGTGCAGGTTGCCGACTGCCAGATCGCGCTTGCCCACGGCACCGGCGGTTCGCTCGGAAGTCGGATGGGAAGTTCAACCGTAATACTGGGGAGGGACGGCGCATGAGCGCGGAAAGAAAAATCCCGTCGCCACCGGCGAACGTGGAGTACGAGGATTTCTGGGCTGCCACCAAGGAAGGCAAGCTGATGCTTCCGCGCTGCGGTGATACTGGCCAATTCTTCTGGTATCCGCGCAAGATCAGCCCGTTCACACTGTCCGACAACGTCGAGTGGCACAAAGCCTCGGGAAAGGGCCGGATATATACCTTCTCGGTGATGCGCCGTTCCGACCCCCAATATGTCATCGCTTATGTGACGCTCGAGGAAGGCATCACGATGATGACCAACATCGTCGACTGCGATCCGGATTCGCTGGCGGTCGACCAGGAAGTGGTGTTGGTCTTTCGCGACGCCGAGGGCGGGGAAAAGATCCCCGTGTTCAGGCCGGCTTGATCAAGGCTGGTGTGCTCCAGGCCGGCTTGGCCCGGCGCATCCGGCTTGGCCCGGCGCATCCAGCTTGGCCTGGCGCATCCGGCGGACCTCGGCGTGCCCGGCAGTGTAGCATGGGCGGTCAGGTGCGAATCACTCGCGGGATAAGGTAATCCATGCCCCTCAAGGGACATCTCAGAAAACTCCTGTTCGGCAGCGAGAAAGAAGCCGAGCGCGCCCCCGGCAAGCACGCCTCGAAGGCGCTGCACCGGGCGGCGGCAAGCCTGCTGGTCGAGGCTGCGATTCTTGATGGCGATTTCGACGAGGCTGAGCGCCGGCGCATCCTGAATCTGTGCGAGAAACGCTTTTCACTGACACCGGAAGACGCAACAGCCCTGGTCGAGGCCGCCGAAGCGGAGCAGGCCGACAGTATCGATTCCTACATATTTACCCGCGAAATCCGGGCGCATTTCGACGCTGCCGAAAGAGTGGAAATGATCGATATGCTCTGGGACGTGGTCTTCGCCGACGGTGCCGTGCACGATTACGAAGCCGACCTGATGCGCCGCATCACCGGGCTGCTCTACGTCTCCGACCGCGAAAATGGCGAGGCCCGCAAACGCGCGCTCCAGAGAGCCGGGCTGCCGGACGCATAGGCTCGGCAGCCGGATTCCGGCCCGGCACAAGACCCGGCACGGGACCAGACACAAGACCGGGTGCGGGAACGATCCGCAAAATCGTGTAACATTCCCTAACCTGTAGCATCATCTCCTGAGTTCGTAGGTTTTGTCGGCTTGTCGGGTGTTTTTTTGTTTAACTTCAGGCCCTGGCTTCCGGGAGGGCAAAGTAGTGCCCCCAGTGGCGGTTGTGGGTTGCGGTTGCTGGAAACTCCGCTACACTCCCGCACATGTTCATCCGCACCAAACATGATCCCGAACGCAACCGCACCCGCATCCAGATCGTCCAGTCGGTGCGCACCGGTCAGAAGGTTCGCCAGAAGGTCGTCCGGCATGTCGGCATCGCGCATAACGACACTGAGGTTGAGGATCTCAAGCGCCTGGCCGGCAGGATCATGGAAGAACTGCGCGCCGCACAGTTCCCGCAGATGGAACTGTTCACCCCAACGGAATATGCCGATCTGGCGACGCTTGTGCGCACCGCTCCGCGTCCGGACAAGCTGGATGTTGACCTTGGGGACTGCCGCGAAGAATCCCGCCTGTCACTTGGCTTGCGCGATGTGATGGGGGAGGTTTATTCCGGCCTGGGCTGGAATGGTCTTCCGGGCTCCCGGCGCAAGAGCAGCGATCGCATTTTGCGCGAACTGGTGCTGGCGCGCCTGTCGCAGCCAGAGAGCAAGCGGGCAACGGTGGATGCGTTGGCCCACAGGGTCGGGATCACCCTCAATCTGGACCGGGTCTACCAGGCTATGGACTACCTGGACGCGGCGACGATCAACCGGGTCTGTCGGATGTCACACGAGGCGGCGGATACGCTTCTGGCGGGACCGGTCGATGTCCTCTTCTACGACTGCACAACACTGGCATTCGATACCGATCGGGAGGATCCGCAGGATGCTTCCGACCGGTTGCTGGCCAAGGGGTACAGCAAGGACGGGAAATCCCATCGCAGTCAAGTGGTGTTGGCGCTGATGGTCACCACCGACGGCTTGCCGGTCGGCTATGACCTGTTCCCCGGCAATATGTGGGAAGGCCATACGCTTGAGGCCGCGATCAAGGGGCTTGAAGAGCGCTACAAGCTTGGAAAGATCACGCTGGTGGCAGATGCCGGGATGCTCAGCGCCACCAATCAGGATCTATTGCGCACCAAGGGTCTGCCGTTCATTCTGGGGTATCGCCTGAAGTCGGCCCCGGCGGGCGTGAAAGGCAAGGCCCTGGACACGGGTGGTTACAAGCCATGGGCCGGACACGGGGCCGGACACGGGGCCGGACACGACGCGGCGGAGGGCGCGGCAGAGGCGGGGCGCTACAAGGTGATTGAGCATGACGGTGCCCGGATCATCGTCACATTCTCGCCCACCCGCGCCCGCAAGGATGCCCACAAGCGCCGGAGGGCCCTTGAGCGTCTGCAAACGAAGCTTCGGCGCTCCCGGAGCCCTGCCAGTGTCAGTCAGCGGGGATATGCCCGGTTCCTCTCGTTTCCCGATACGGGCGAGATCACACTTGATCAGGACAAGATCGACGCGGCGGCCCAATGGGATGGGCTGCATGCCATCACTATCCATGGCAAGGACGATCTCGCACCCGAGGCGGCCATCGCCCAATATCACCAGCTCTGGCAGATCGAAACCTGCTTTCGTACCAACAAGCACGACCTGAAAATCCGACCCGTCTATCACTGGACGCCGCGGCGGATACAGGCCCATATCGCCCTCTGCTACATGGCCTTCTGTTGCCTGCAACACCTGCGCAAACGCCTGCAGATGCTGGGCCATCCGATGAGCCCGGCCCGCATCCGTCGGGAACTCGACCGACTTCAGATATCTATCCTGAAGCGCAAGGGCACCAGCGAGCAATATGCCATGCCCAGCCCGGCCACAACCGACGCCAAACGCATCCTGCGCTGTGTTGGCCTGTCGTGGAACGAAGCACCATTCAGGATGCCGCCCCAACGAACGCGCAAGCCCAGACCTGAAAAGGCCTGATCAACACTTTCCAACCGTTGAATCCATCGCCTGAAATCCGCGATGTAGTGCCCCGTGGAAAAACAGGCCAATAATATCAATGTGTTACAGACGAAATCCTACGAAGTCAGGTGCCGGACGCATAGGCTCGGCAGCCGGATTCCGGCCCGGCACAAGACCCGGCACGGGACCAGACACAAGACCGGGTGCGGGAACGATCCGCAAAATCGTGTAACATTCCCTAACCTGTAGCATCATCTGGCGTAACATCACTGACATGACACCATCTGGCAGGGAAATGGTTCAAGAGAGGACCTCCGAAGGTACGAGCCCATGAAAATTACCCCGATTGACGGATCTTATGGCGTAGAAGTGCACGGCTGCGATCTCATCGCGGCGACCGGTGACGACGATCTTCTCCGCCAGCTTGCGGAAACCCTTTATGCCAACCGCGTCGTGGTCGTAAAGGGCCAGTCGCTCGACAAGGACGCCTATTGCGCCTTTGGCAAGCGCTGGGGCGAACCGATTCCGCACGTGATCAGCCATCTCAGAATGAAGGGCTATCCGGAGATTTTCGAGGTCGGCAATACCACCACGGAACAGAAGGCCCATGACAGCGTGCGCAACGGCGCCGTCTTCTGGCACACCGACCAGTCCTACGAGGCGGTTCCGTCCTCGGCGACGATGCTTTACGCCATCGAGGTGCCGGAGAAGGGCGGCGAGACCCTGATCGCCGACATGGCAGGCGCCTGGGACGACTTGCCCGCCGAGGAGCGGAAGGCGCTCGACGCACTCGAGGTGAGCCACCTCTACGGCGCAGCAAGCGGACGCGGCCCGGAAAAGGTCGCCGTACCGCTCAGGACCACCGAGCAGATCGAGGCTGTACCCGAGGTCGTCCACCCGCTGGTGATGCGCCATCCGATGACTGGTCGCAAGGCCCTCTATGCCGTCGCCGGCACGCCGACCGGCGTGAACGGTCTGGCAGCCGAGAAGTCGGCGGATCTCCTCGAACGCCTGAAAACCCACGCCCTGCAGCCGCAGTACATCTACAGCCACCGCTACGAGCCCGGAGACGTGCTTATCTACGACACGACCGCGACCCTCCATTCGGGCGTTCCCATCGACGCCCCCGGCGGCACCGGAACACGCCGCACCCTGTGGCGAATCAGCGTGCGCGGCACCCCCGAAGTCTTCCATTGACGGCCGGTCCCGCCGCCAGTACCGGCACACGGCCCGGCTTCCGGATCAGCCGCGCCCCCGACCTGCAGGCCATCGACGGGCTGACCTCGATTGAGCGAGCCTGGCGCCAGCCGCTGATGCTGGGGCTGTTCCTTCCCCACCAGCAGGGCGCCTGGACTCCGTCAAAGGCACCGCGAGAGACATCCTGGGAGTTTGGTTACAACGCCGAGTTGGCGATCCGCGCCGAGGAAAGCGGCTTCGATCTCGTTTTTGCCCTGGCGACCTGGCTCGGCGAGGGCGGCCATGGCGGTGCCATCCGCTTTCGGGAGAACTCCATCGACCCCTTCATCGCCAGCGCCGCGCTGGCGCCACTGACCCGCAACGTGCTGCTGATCTCGACCGTGCACGTTCTCTACCGCTGGCATCCCCTGCATATCGCCAAATACGGCGCCGTCATCGATCACATCAGCGGTGGCCGTTGGGGTATCAACGTGGTTACTGGATTCAAGGCCAGCGAGGCCCTGATGTTCGGCAATTTGCAGGTTCCTCATGACGAGCGCTACGCGATGGCCGGCGAGTTCACCACCATCATGGAGCGGTTGTGGACCGAGGATAAGAATCTCGATTTTAACGGTAACTGGTTCCACACCGAAGGCGCCTTCGTTGCCCCCAAACCCGTCAACGGTATGCCGGTCATGGTCAGCGCGGGATCATCACCTGCCGGCATGGATTATGCCGCCGCCCATGCCGACCTGATCTTCGCAACCACGACCACCGGCGCCGACCCCGACAAGGCCTGCGAATCCCTGCCCGAACGCATCGCCGGCATCCGCGCGCGGGCCAAGGCCGCAGGCCGAGATGTGCGGATCATCGTCAACCCACATGTGATCTGCCGGCCGACGGAAAAGGAAGCGAAGGCCTGGCGCGACCGTATCCTGGAAGAGCGCGACGAGGAGGCGCTGGAACACTTCTTCGGCGGCTTTGCCGGCGGCGACCAGTCCTCCTGGATCGCCCATGGCGCGCATGATTGGGCTGTTGGCGGCAACATCCATATCGTCGGCTCGCCGGAGATGGTGGTCGACTGGATGCTCCGACTCAAGGCAGCCGGTGTCGACGGCGTTCAGGTCAACTTCTTCGATTTCGCGCCCGACCTTGAATACTTCATCGCAGAGGTTCTGCCACTCATGCACAAGGCCGGACTACGCAACCCTCCGCCTTAGCCCGCGAGGCCGTCCAACCCGGACAGGCGCCCGCCTGATCAATAGAAGCGCATCTAATTAGGCGCACCTAATCAAGCGGCAGCGCGGTTTTTAGCATGATGGAATGTTCGCCCATGCCGGTGTCAGTTTCCCCGACCAGATCCAGATGGAAGCGCGAATCCCGTCGCAAATCCACACCGAGACGATAGCGTTGGCTGGCACCGCGAGCGATCATCCCGACATAAGGATACAGCCGGCCCCGGGCCTGGTTGGAAACCATGAGGCCGTAACCCAGATGCCCCTCCATCTGTATCGCGACTTCATCCCTGTCGTCATCTGACGTCCCGGCCGCACCTTCATTGGACAGGCCCTGCTGCCAGACCTTCTGCACACCGCTTGAGACATCGCCGTATCCAGAGGTCATGCTGGCCGACAGTCCCTGCCCGTCCGCTTCCGGGTCCAGGGCGAAGCGGCCATGAATACCCCAATTCCGATGCCCAGCACTATGCGCAATCAGGCTTCGCACCCAACCACTCATCGTGAACCGAGAGGGGTTGGTGTATCGGATGCCCAGCCCCACTTCCATGCCCCTGCCTGTCTGGCCGTCGCCATCACCGTAGCGCACACCCATCTCCGCCGATGGCGTAATACGCGCCCCTCTCACCCAGATTGTCGCGCTACAGCCAGGGTTTCCATCCGCGACGCCTCCATCGCCAGCCACAGTCCGACGCCATACACCACCATCTTCTCGATCAGGCTCGTATCGGCGCTCCAGCCGTCTCCTTCCACATCCATCTCGCTATAAAAGGCCCGCCCCCGACACCGAGCGGCTCCAAATGATCAAGAGCAGGATAACGCTAACTTGTGAGTGAAGGCATATTCGGAGCAAGTCAGACGCGATAGCAACGCAGGCGGCAGGAGCCTATTATTCCCTTCGGTCCACTTCGGTATAATCTTGATTGCAAGGAGAAAGTGGGCTGGCACGGCGCGCATGAGATTTTGCCAAATAATGGCAACGTAAACGCGGCAGTAACCAGCACGGCAGGCCTATTCAACGGAGACAGTTGTGATGACTTACGAAACAATCGAAGTGAACCAGCTCACGCCTACGCTCGGCGCGGAAATCGGCGGCATTGATCTTTCAAAGCCGCTCAGCAACCAGCAATCACAGGAGGTTCATGACGCGCTGGTCGAGAACCAGGTCATCTTCTTCCGTGACCAGGATATCACGATCGGGCAGCAAAAGAGCTTTGGTCGACTGTTCGGCGACCTGCACATCCATCCCAGCAGGTCGGGACCCGAGGGGCACCCCGAGATACTCCCAATCCACACCGACGAAAACTCCAAGCAGATCGCCGGTCACAGATGGCATTCCGATGTGTCATGCGATGCCGAACCGCCGATGGGTTCGATCCTGCACCTTCATACCGTCCCTCCAACGGGTGGCGACACGCTGTTCGCCAGCATGTATGCCGCCTACGACGCCCTGTCGGACAGGATGAAGGATTATCTGGATGGCATGGTCGCCATTCATGACGGCGGGCCCAACTATCGCCGTCGCGCCGCCATTGAGGGAATAGACGACAAGCGCGAGTTTCCGCGTGCCGAGCATCCGGTCATCCGCACCCATCCGGTGAGCGGCCGCAAGGGAATCTACGTCAACCCGGTGTTCACAATCGGGCTACGCGATATGCCCGATGACGAGGGTAACGCAATCCTGCACTTCCTCTATGGGCACAACAACCGGCCGCAGTTCCAGGTGCGCTTCAAGTGGCGCAATAACTCGATCGCGTTCTGGGATAATCGCTGCGTCCAACACATAGCGATGTGGGATTACTTCCCCCAGGTGCGCTCTGGCAACCGCGTCACCGTCAAGGGTGACAAGCCGTTCTGACGAACTGACCGAACTGACCGACGCGTGAAAATTATAGCCGCCGGGAGCGATCTCGGTGTCGCTTTCATTTGCGCCGATTATTTGCGCCCCGTGCCTTTTTGAACCAGGCATCTTCCTCGGCGAACTTGGCTGCGCTTTCAGTCAGCGCAGCTTTGAGGCCTTGCGTTTCCCTGGTCTGATTGAACTCTGCGATCTCTTCGGATGCTTCAGGGCTGGTCAGCGCGATAGCCCCAAGCTCCATTGAGCGTTCGAACACCTGCCGGATGCCCATCTGCTCGTAGGCCATGTTGACCAGCTTCTTATTGTACTCAACGGTCGCCTTCGGAAGCTTGGCAATCGTCGCTGCACGCTTCTCAACAACCTCATCGAGCTGATCGAGAGGCACGACCTCGTTGACGAAGTTGAGGCGCAGCGCTTCTTCAGCATCGATCAAATTGCCTGTGAAAAGCAGCTCCTTGGCCTTTGTCATACCGACAACCCACGGCCAGACCGCAGGTATGTACGGCCCGCCGGTCCGGATCTCGGGCGCGCCAAACTTAGCGTCATCGGCACAAATCCGAAGATCGCAGAAGGTGGCCGTAGCCATTCCGCCCGCGATGCAGAAGCCCTGTATCTGGGCGATGATCGGTTTGGGGTTATCCCAGAAAACATCCCACCAGGTCGATCCGCTGAAGCTCTTTCCCTTCAAAAACTGCTCGCGCTGATCGACTGCGTTAAGCCTCTCGGGTGCCGAAATATCGAAACCGGCGCTGAAGGCGCGTCCTGCGGCCTTGAGCACGATGACGCGGATGGAATCGTCAACCCAGCCAGCATCCTCCAGGGCCTCGCGAACCTCATACTGAAGATCAACCGAAAGCGCATTGAGCTTGTCGGGCCGGTTCAGCGTCACATACGCAACCGGGCCTTTCTTCTCGTAGAGAATATTCTCCATAGCGTGTCCTCCCTGCCCCCGTTATCGGGCGTCAGCTCAGTTTGCTTCCTGATCAAAAAACTCCTCATCGATTTTTTTGAGATCAAGAGTACTTTCTTTTCGGCAGCCTAAATCGTGCTCAATCATAAGGTCGGCGAGGTGCTGACCATCAATGAGGACAATCCTAACCCCTGATTTTTCCATTGCATCAACAGCCCCTTTACTAAACCCTGAGCTGGCAAAGAAGATACCTTTTTGCACTTTGTGTTGGCTAAGCGCCCCAGCAAACTCACGGATTGCTGCAGCGCCGACCTTGCTGTCTTCTTTATAACGCTTTGCCTGAAAATAAACCTGATCTACCCCAAGTTGATCCTGCTCGATCACACCATCCACACCGCCATCGCCACTACCGCCCAGTACCTGTCCAGCATCTACAGTATCTCCGCCATATCCCATACGGCGCAAAAGCTCGACGATCAGTTGCTCAAAAAACCAAGGCTCTGCATCCCGGACCCGATCCAGTAATTCGGCGGCAAGCCCTGCCCGGATCGTTTTATATGCCAACTGCAGTCTCTCATCCGGAGTTGCCTTATCATCTTCAGAAGTAGTTTCTTCAGTATTTTCTGATTCTTGATTTCGGCGAAACTGTGTTCCCCTTCTCTCTTTAAACTCAAGAAAGGATGGATACCGCTCCAGAAACTTGATGCTGATGCGCTCAGGCTTTGACTGGAGAACCCTCGCCCCTTCTTCGGTAATGGCAAACTGACCACGCGACGGGGAGTGAACCAAACTAGCTTGCTGCAGGTAGAATTTTGCCCAATGAATCCTGTTGTAGCAGACCGTTTGTCTCCCACTAGGAGTACGCTGTTGGCGCTCTTCTTCAGAAAGACCAAACCGATTAGCAAGCAGAGGCACAACCTCCTTCATTGAAACTGCATGCTCTGAGCATGCTTCGAGCACCGGCAACATAAACGTTTGAAAGTTAGGCACTCCCGCTTTGGCGTTACCCCTTATTGCTGCCGGTTGTTCGACATTGGTTACGCTAGGACGATCACTTTGAGGTGCGCCCCCAAGAGATACGACGACTGAGGTTTCACCCGGCATTACGTCATTGTCTTGGGTAGCAGCCAATTCCGGTTCAGTATTTTCTGATTCTTGATTCCGGCGAGGCCGCGTTCCTTTCTTCGCCTTGAATTCATGAAAAGCGGGAAACCGCTCCAGAAATTTTTTGTCGATGCGCTCAGCCCCTGATCGGAGAACCTTCCTCCCCTCTTCAGTAATTTCAAATCGGCTACGTGCCGGATAACAAATCAAGCCAGTTTCCTTGAGATAGGTTTTTGCCCAATGAACCCTGTTGTTGAAGACCGTTTGTCCCCCACTAGAAGTACGCTGTCGACGCTCTTCTTCAGAAAGACCAAACTGATCAGCAAGCAAAGGCAGGACCTCCTTCACCGAAACCGTACGTTCAGAGCATGCTTTGAGAACCGGCAGCATCAGCGTTTGATAATCAGGTATCATCGTTTGAAGTTTTCCCTCGTGTGGTAGCGACCAGGCCGATTGCCAGGAGGTGGATTAGTCGCTGAGGACCTCGGCATTGACAACCATCTCGGGCGGGATGGTGCCATCAAAGACATCGAGAATGTTCTGCGCTGCCTGGATACCCATGCGCTCCATGCTTTCAACGGGCGAGGCCGAAGCGTGCGGGCTGACAACCACGTTCTCGAGCGAGAACAGCGGGTGATCGCCGGGAGTCGGCTCCTCGACGAAAACATCCATCCCGGCACCGAAGATGCGGTTCTCGCTGAGCGCCGCATAGAGGGCGTCCTCCTCGATGATCCCGCCGCGGGCGCAGTTCACGATGATCGCGGTGGATTTCATCTTTACGAGCTCCGCAGCGCCGATCATGCCGCGCGTCTCGTCGGTGAGCGGTGTGTGCACGGTCAGGTAGTCGACATCCTCGAGTATGTCGCGGAAATCCGTAACCGGTGTGACCCCGGCATCGCGCATCACCTTCTCGTCGAGATACGGATCACAGGCCATGACCTCCATATCGAAGCCCTGGCAGCGCCTTGCAACCACCTTTCCGATCCGGCCAAAACCGATGATCAGGACGGTCTTATCCAGGAGTTCGGTCCGCCACAGGGCGCCACGGGCGTCGAGAAACTGCCCCTTGCGGGTTTCCCGATCTGTGGGCAGGACCTGTTTGGCCACCGCAAGCATCAGCATCAGCGCCTGTTCCGCCACTGACGGCGTATTCGCGGTGCCGGTCACGGTAAGCGGAATCCGGCGTGCGGTGAGTGCCTCGACATTGACCCTGTCGTAGCCGACGCCATGGCGCGAAACCACCTGGAGGCCGTTGGCTGAGGCAATCATCTCCGGCGTGACCAGCACCGAACGCGCGAGTACGGCGTTGGCCCCGCGGATCCGATCCGGCATTTCGTTTTCATTTTCGAGGGGAACAACCTCAACCTCGATGTCGTCGCGGGCGGCGAACAGTGCCATGGCGCTCTCATGGACACCCCCGTTGATGAGGACCTTCTTGCGTTCTGGCGATGCCATTGTCTGCCGCCCTTTCTGGTTTGCTGTCTTTGGTTTGAATCCCACGCCGAAACGGCGAAGACACCGCTGCCGGGGGGAAGTTGTCGTATCAGCGGTAAGATGGATGCCAGAAGGGCGCAATCAACCACGCTCGCTCAATCGCGCCAGTCGTGGTCGGTCGCAAATGACCTATGTCGCAAAGCGATCCGGCGCGAAATCCCTGGCGTCGAGACCCTCGGCTGTGAAGTGTGCCGGCAGGCTTCCGTTGACGATCAGGCTCGCCGCCATCTCGGACATAGCCGGCGAGGTCTTGATGCCGTAACCGCCCTGCCCGGCAAGCCAGAAAAACCCTTCGGTTTCGGGCGCAAATCCCACCACCGGCGTCTTGTCGACAGCAAATATCCGAAGCCCGGCCCGGCGGTGGAGAATCCGCCCGATCGCCATATGCGTTGCCGTCTCTATCCGATGTGCTGCCTGCGCCATGTCGATCTCTTCGGCCTGCGCATCGCAAGGCAATGTCGGTGTCTCATCTGCCGGCGAGGCCATGAGCCGGCCTGCCTCGGGCTTGAAGTACCAGCTTTCATCGGCTGCAATCACCAGCGGCCAATCTTCGATGGGCGTATCCGCCGGCGGATCAAAGAGAATTACTGTCCGCCGTTTCGGTGTAAGGCCAACCGGTTCAAGGTCGGCCATTTTTGCGATCTCATCAGCCCAGGCACCGGCGGCATTGATCACGACCGGTGCTTCATAGGATTCATCCGCCGTCTCGATGCGCCAGCTTTGCCCTTTGCCTTCAGGGCGCCGCAAACTCTGGACCTCGGCATCCAGCGCGATCTCGCCGCCGCGATGCCTCAGCCCGCGCAGGAATCCCTCATGGAGCGCATGGACATCGATCTCTTTTGAGTCCGCTTCGTGTAGCGCCGTTGCGACTGCCTCAGGTCGCAGGACTGGCACCAGGCGCAAGGCTTCTTCCGTGGAGAGCAGCATCGGTGCGGTTTTCTGCGCGTCACTCAATCCCGCAATAGCGTCGAGTGCATCGCGCTGGGATTCATCCGCAACGAAAAGCACGCCGCGCGGCGCAAGAATCGGCGCTTCGCTGAAATCGGCGGACGGCTCCGCCATGAAACCCTTGCTCAGCCGGGCCAGGCTGCGGATGACGCGATTGCCGTAGAGCATCGTGAACTGTGCGGCCGAGCGTCCGGTGCTGTGGTAACCAGCCTCCCGCTCCATCTCGAGCACCAATACCGAACCATGCTCGGCCAACCGGTAGCCAACCGACGCTCCGGCGATACCTCCGCCGATAATCAAGGCATCGACATTCACGGTCGTATCAACCCACCGCTGCTGTCTGCCATCCGGGGTGAGCCTGCCACGATATCACTCGCCGGCGAGCGTTGCGGCTTTTCGGTGGCCGGCAACCTTGCGGTCTTCCATCACACCCACAAACACCGTCAGCAGGGCTGGCACGAGGGCCAGGGTCAGCAAGGCCGACAATCCGAGTCCGCCAACGACGACAGAGCCGAGGCCGCGATAGATTTCGGAACCGGCACCCGGGAACAGCACCAGCGGCAGCATGCCGCCGATACTGGTCAGCGTCGACATGAAAATCGGGCGGATACGGTTGCGCGTCGCCTCGACCACCGCCTTGGTGTGGTCCATACCCTCCTCGCGAATGTGATGGAGGGTCTGGTGCACGATCAGAATCGCATTGTTGACGACAATGCCGATCAAGATCACGAAGCCCAGAAGGGTGAGCATATCAAGGGCCTGGAACTGAAAGAAGTTGAGGACTGTCAGGCCAAGGACGCCGCCTGCCGTCGCCAGTGGCACCGACAGCACGATGATCAGCGGATAGACGAAGCTCTCGAACAGTACCGCCATCACCAGATAGACGATGATCAGCGCAACAACGAGGTTCCACTTTATCTCGTTGGCGGTCACGACCAGTTTATCCGCGGTTCCCGACAGCCGCATCCGCACCCCGGGCGGAAGCCCCTCCGCCCCCAGACTGTCGATCACCTCGGTCTGAAGGAGATCGAGAGCGTCGCCGAGAGCGATCAGCGGTTGCGGGCGGATCTGCAGGGTGACGGTGCGGAACCGCTCGACATGGCGGATTTCGGTTGGCCCCACGGTAACACCGACATCGGCGAGCGAGGACACCGGAAGAACCGTTCCGGAACGCGTCAGCACCGGGAGCGCACTGATGCCCTGGGTCTCGCCGACGTTGTCTTCGGGACCCTTGAGGACGAGATCGATCTGGTTTCCACCCTCGGTGACCTCGGCGATGCGGATACCATCGTTGAAGGCGTCGACAGAGAGCGCCAGTTCCCGTGCCGAGATCCCGGCGTCGGACAATCGCACCCGGTCGGGAATAATCCGGATTTCCGGTTCGCCAAGCGAGAGGCTGGGGCGCGGCCGGAAACTGTTGCCTTCGTTGGGCGGCAGAATCGAAAGCACCTTCTGCGCGGCCCGCTGCGCCACACCAAAAATCTCCTCAAGACCGGCACCCGAGATATCGAGATCAACCGACCGGCTGCCACCAATGCCGCGGCCAAAGATCGAGGGCTGATAGCTGTAGACGAAGGTTCCCGGCTCCTGCCGGGCGAGGCGACTCAGTAGTGGTACCATTTCCGAGGCGCGTGAGCTTTCGGTGCTGCTTGCACCGAAGAAGGTCTGGTTCCGCCAGACAACAAAGAAGAAACGCTGAATCTTCGGCGGCTGATCCGGCGGGCTGATTTCGCCTTCCGGGGACAGGTGCGGCAGAACTGCGGTTTCGATTTTCTCCGCGATGTGGTCCATCGTCTTGAGGTTGTAGCCGGGTGGCGGAAACACGGCGTTGATTACCAGGTTCCGATTGCCCGCTGGAAGATATTCAAGCGGAGGCAGCAACAGTGCGCTGATGCCAAGAGCGATCGCGACGGCGGCACCGACGATACTGAGCGCCACCGTGCGGCTGCGCGCCATCGCGGTAACGGCGGTGACCACGCCATCGGAGAAACGTCGGGCGAATTCGTCTATGCCCGGGATCTTCACCCTGTCCCCCAGCGACGGCACCGTACCCGACAGAACCCGGCGCGACAGCGACGGGATGACCGTGATTGAGACCAGCAGCGACATCACCACCGCAACCGAGATCGCCACCGCGATGTCGCGGAACAGCTGGCCGACCTCAAGCTCCATCACCAGGATGGGAATGAACACCACCACCGTGGTCAGGGCCGAGACAAGAATCGCTCCCCAGACCTGCTTCGTGCCCAGCAACGCTGCAACCGAGGCTTCCCTGCCCTGCTGGCGCAATCGGTAGATGTTCTCCAGCACCACGATCGCTGCATCGACCACCATACCGGTCGCAAACGCGATACCGGCAAGCGACACCACATTGATCGAACGACCGAGCAGGGCCATGGCCACGAAGGCGCTGACCACAGAAACCGGAATAGCCAGGCCGACGACGAAGGTTGCCCGCGCCGAACGCAGGAACAGGAGCAGAATCATGACGGCGATCACACCGCCAACCCAGATGTTCTGGATCACCAGGTCGATTGCGGAATTGATGTAGGTGGTTTCGTCGTAGAGCTGCGTCATGTGCAGCCCCTCGCGGGCGATCGGGCCGGCATTCAGTTCGGCAACCGCCTCGCGGATTCCGCTCATCGTGTTGATCACATTGGCGCCGACCTCGCGTGTCGCATTGATCGCGAGTGTTGGTTCACCATTGGTGCGGACACGCGCGGATGGCGTTTTGTAGCCATACTGGACAGTCGCTATGTCGCCAACCTGGACATGGCCGATCTTGGCCGCCGTACCGGCGGCAGCACCGCTGGACCGGAGGACCACGGAGCGAATCGCATCAAGGGTGTTCAGCTCGCCCTCGGTGCGAACCACGTAACGCCGCTTGCCCTCTTCGACATCACCTCCGGTCGTCGAGATGTTGGCCGCCCGCAGGTGTTCGAGAACCTCTGTGACCGTCAACCCGTAACGGGAAATCTGTGCCGGATCGATGACGATTTGGATTTCGCGCTCGCCGCCGCCATAGATGTTGACGGTCGACACCCCCGGCACCCGCTCGATCCGGTCACGGATAACGTCATCGGCGAAATCCCCGAAATGATGAACCGGCGTTGTGTTGCCCTCGATCCTGGCCAGCCGGAACCAGGCGATCCGGTTATCTTCCGGACCGGCGATCTTGAAGCGCGGTTCGTCGGCTTCCTCGGGATATCCGACGACGCCGTCAAGCCGGTTCGAGACCAGCAGCAGCGACTTATCCATGTCGGTGCCGACAGTGAACTCGATCCGGACCCGGGCCTCGCCCTGCAAGGCACGCCCCGTGATACGCTCGACTCCGCTGACACCCTTGAGCTGATCTTCTTGAGGAACCAGGATCTCGCGCTCGACCTCGGCCGGCGCCGCACCCACCCAGCTGGTGCGGATGTCGATGACCGGGCGGGTAACGTCGGGCGCCAGCTGGATCGGGATCGCGTTCAGGGCAAGAACGCCGAACAGCACCGTTATCAGCACCGCGGCAATGACCGCCGTCGGCCGGTTGATGGCGAGCGAGATCAGGTTCATCCGCCGCTCCGGGTGCCGCTCCCAGTTCTGCTCTGGGTGCTGCCGCCTTGGGTGCCGCCCTGGGTGCCGCTATGCGCCGGCAGCGGATCGTAGCGCACCGCCTGGCCCGGGCGGAGACGCTCATTACCCCGAACGACGGCAACCTCGTTCTCTTTGAGACCCTTCAGGACTGTAAAGCGGTTGCCTGCGGGCGGTCCAAGGCTGACCGGCCGTAATTCCGCCTTGCCGTCAACGATGACGACAACCGTAGTGCCCTTCGTCCCCCGGATCACGGCGTCCTTGTGGACGCTGAGCACATTCCGCGCCGCTGCGGCCGGAACCATCACGGTGACCGACTGGTTGGCCGCGAATTCCTGTCCGGCATTGGCGGCGATTGGATCGGAAAAGGTTAGCCGGACCAGGCGGGTCCGGGTCGCCACATCTTCTGCCGGCAACACTGAGCGGAGCCGCGTATCGATCGCATCGGATCCCTCGACCTCCACGCGCACGTTGCGCCCCGTGGTCAATCCCGAAAGCCGGTTCGAGGGCACTTCGGCCTCGACCTCCATCTGGTGGTTGTTGACGATGGAAACGACCGGGTCGCCCACCCTGAGATAGGCACCGGCCGCAACCGCACGTTCGGTCACGACGCCGTTATAGGGGGCGCGAATCTCCATCCGGTCGAGATCGATCTCGGCGATCTCCAGATTGGCCTTGCCCTGGGCGATCGCGCTCTCGGCCTCGCTGACCTCACTGCGGAGCTTGCTGACATCGCGGAGTTTGTCGTCGTACTGCGCCTTGGGGAAAGCCGCCGAATCCCGCAGCCGGCGCAGACGTGCAAGCTCGCCTTCGACCCGTTCGAGGAGTTGCACGGCCGTCACGCGCGCCGCCCACCGCCCGGACAGCTGCGCCTTCATCAAATCACGACGGGCCCGCAGCGATGCGGTGACCATTCGAGCCAGGGTCTCGCCCTTGCGCACCCGGTCGCCGACCCGGACCAGAACATCCTCGACCGGGCCGCTGACGGCAGCGGCGACTGGACCCGACTGCAGGGAAACAAAACGCCCGAGAACAGCGAAGGTGTCCTCGATCCGAATGATGCGGGTGGCATCGACGCCCACCTGCATGGCCGGCTGCTTCGGCGCCGGCTGGGCGGCGGCATCCAACAGAATCGCCATGGCGAGCAGAGGAAGACCCACGCCCACGGAAATGGCGTGTCGCCCGTATCGCTTCTGCAATGTGTGGTGCGGCCAATGCATGGCCAAGTCATATAGGCACAATCAGCCTGAATGCTAAAGAAATTTAGCCTTAATACGCTTATCTAACGAGCATACAGCGTGGATTGGAGGTCCCGGTAGGCGTCACCTACGACCGCAGGTTCGTATGGCTTTATAGATTAAGTTTTGCGCTTGCAGAACAAGCCGTTCCCGGCGGTTCAGGCCTGTTCCTGCACCGCATCGTCCAGTTTTTTAGCTGATTCTCTGGCGGCTTCCAGGCGCGGCGTGAACCAAGCAAAAATCGCGGTGGCGACGAGCGTCCCGACTAGCTGGGCGGCGATAAAGAACGGCGCATCTTCCGACCTGATGCCGGTGAAGGTGTCGGTCAGCGAGGGGGTGATCGTCACGGCCGGATTGGCGAAGGAGGGCGAGGAGGTGAACTAGTATCCCGCCGTGATAAAGAGGCCCACGGCTCAGGCGACTGCCTTCGGGCGGAATCGAACGCAACCGAGAATCGTCCGAGAATCGCCGCAATCAGCCCCAGGGAGGAGGGGCGACAAACTCGCTGAGACACTGTCTGGCCCAGAGACAGCGACGGGAACGGATATTCAATAGCGCGCGCATTGGACAGTATGCGCATTCGTTGGCATTTTCGGGCACCATGACCACCATCCTCTATAGCCACCCTGTCTGCGAGCGGCACGATCCCGGCAGCGAACATCCGGAATCCCCGGCCCGGCTGATCGCACTGCGCGAGGCCTTTGCAACTCCGGCTTTTGCAGCGCTCGAGCGCCGCGAGGCACCCCTCGCCGAGGTCGAGCAGATCGCCCGCGTCCACGACGACCTCTATGTCCGCCTCATCCTCGATGCCATCCCTGCAACCGGGCACCGGAGTCTCGACAACGACACCCACATCTCACCGGCCTCGGGTGCGGCGGCGCTGCGCGCGGCCGGCGCAAACTGCGCCGCCGTTGATGCGGTGATAGCAGGGGAAGCCGACAACGCCTTCTGCACGGTGCGGCCACCCGGGCATCATGCCGAACCGAACCGGGCAATGGGGTTTTGCCTGTTCAATAATATCGCTGTCGGCGCCGCGCATGCCCGCGTTGCCCACGAGATGGATCGGGTCGCGGTGGTGGATTTTGATGTGCATCACGGCAACGGAACCCAGACCATGTTCTGGAACGATCCGGGTATGTTTTTCGCCTCGACCCACCAGGCACCGTTCTATCCCGGTACCGGCAGCGCCGATGAGCGCGGCGCCCACAACAACATCGTCAACGTGCCCATGTTCGAGGGCGATGGATCCGCGGAATTCCGGGAAGCAATGGAACACAAGATCCTGCCGGCCCTGCGCGATTTTGCGCCGGAATTCCTGTTTATTTCGGCCGGGTTCGATGGCCACGCCAACGATCCGCTGGCCCAGATTCAGCTCCGCGAGGACGACTATATGTGGATTACCGAAGAACTCGTCGCCGTCGCGCGGAAGTTCTGCGCCGGCCGCATTGTCTCGACTCTCGAGGGTGGCTACAATCTCCCGGCGCTGGCTGCCAGCGCCGGCGTCCATCTCATGACCCTGATGCAGGCCTGATTGGGGCCTAATGCCGATCTGATCCTGGTTTTCTGGATTACCGAGGATAGAGAGCATGCCCGCACGCAAAACCGGCTTTTCCGAGGGCAAGACATCTGCCGAACTCACCAAGCTCGACTTCGAGGAAGCGCTTGGTGCGCTTGAGGAGATCGTGCAGGATCTTGAATCCGGAAACAGCCGCCTCGAGGACGCGATCGCCCTCTACGAGAAGGGCGTCGCCCTGAAAAAACACTGCGAGGCGAAGCTGCGGGAGGCCGAGGCCAAGATCGAGAAGATCACACTCGACGGCGAGGGCAAGCCGTCCGCAGCACCCCTTGATCCCGACAGTAGCTGACGCCCCGTTTGTACCAATGACCGACGCGCCAATGACCGACGGCGCTGTCCCGCCGAAGGCGATGGCGGCCGCGGCGGCCGACACCGAACGCCTTCTCGCCACCTTGCTCCCCGATGCCGGCAACCGGCTTGGTGCCGCCATGCGCCACGCCGTTCTCAACGGCGGCAAGCGCCTGCGCCCCTTCCTTCTGCTTGAGAGCGCCGCCCTGTTCGGGGTATCGCGGGACCATGCACTGCGCGCCGCCGCCGCGCTCGAGATGGTGCACTGCTTCTCCCTCGTCCATGACGATCTTCCAGCCATGGACGATGACGATCTGCGACGCGGCAAGCCAACCGTCCATGTCGCCTTCGACGAAGCGACCGCGATTCTCGCCGGCGACGCTCTCTTTTCCCTCGCCTTCGAGGTCCTGGCCGACCCCGGGACGCATCCCGACGCCGCGCTGCGCAACACCATGGCCGCCAGCCTGTCGCACGCCGCTGGCGCGATGATCACCGGGCAGATGCTCGACATGGAGGCGGAGGTCAAACCTTTCGACCGCGAACAGATCATCGAGCTTCAGCGGCACAAAACCGGTGCCCTGTTTATCTTCGCATGCGAGGTCGGCGCGGTTCTCGGCAGCGCCGGCGAAGCCGAACGAGACTCTCTGATCGCTTACGCGCGTGATTTTGGCCTCGCCTTCCAGATCGCCGATGATCTGCTCGACGCTGTTGGCGATACCGCCACCCTCGGCAAGGCCGCCAACAAGGACGCCGCCGCCGGCAAGGCCACCTTCGTCTCCGTGCTTGGCATCGAGGAGGCACGCCGAGAAGCGCATTGCTATGCCGAGAGCGCCGCCGACAGCCTCTCGGGCTTTGGTGCCGCCGCCGACAACCTACGCGAACTGGCCCGATTCGCTATCGCGCGGGACTACTGAGCCACAGCCGCCGCCTATGCCCGCAGACACCGCCCGATCCGGAAAACAAAAACGCGCTCCCAAACAACGTGCCTCCAAACAGCGTGCTGACGTATTGATGGTCGCGCGCGACCTCGCCGAGAGCCGCAGCCGAGCCCAGGCCTTGATCATGGCCGGGCGGGTGTTCAGCGGCGAAAGACGAATCGACAAACCCGGCGAGAACCTGGATGGCGAAGCCCCACTCGATCTGCGCGGGCCCGACCATCCCTGGGTCTCCCGCGGCGGCCTCAAACTTGACTATGCGCTGCGGCATTTCGGGATTGGCACGGCGGACCGGATCTGCCTCGATATCGGCGCATCGACCGGCGGCTTCACCGATGTTCTTCTCCAGGCTGGCGCTACACGGGTCTACGCCGTCGATGTCGGCCGCGGCCAGCTGCACTGGCGGCTGCGCAACGATGGCCGCGTCGTGGTCCTCGAAGCCACCAACGCCCGCCATCTCACCGCCGCGCACATTCCCGAGGCGCCGGAGCTTATAGTTTGCGACGCCAGTTTCATCGGCCTCGAGAAGATCCTGCCGGCGCCAATGGCCCTCGCCGCTCCCGGCGCGACACTCATCGCGCTGGTCAAGCCACAGTTCCAGGCCGGCCGCGCGGAGGTCGGCAAGGGCGGCGTGATCCGCGATCCGGCGGTGCATGCGCGGGTCTGCGAAGAGGCCGAGGCATGGGTGGCGGCGCAACCTGGCTGGCGTGTGCTCGGCATCGTGGAAAGCCCTGTGACCGGTGCCGGGGGGAATGTCGAGTTCCTGCTCGCCGCCGAGCAGGCGCTGTAAAGCGAATCGACGGCGGGAGATTTGCGCCTATCTCTTTAGCGCACGCTGCCGAACGCGCTTCGGCCCTCTCAAGCAAAACCACGCAATCGCTACAATCGCTAAAAAACGCCAAACCGTAAGGAGTTCCAGGATATGGCCGACCGTTACGCCGCATACGACGCTTTCGACATCGACAGACCCGCCGATCGGGTTCTGCGCATCACCATGAACAACCCGAAGACCTACAACTCGCTCGACGCCAAGGGGCACACCCAGATGACCAATATCTGGCGCGAGATCGACGCCGATGACACTGTCAGCGCTGTTATCATTACCGGCGCTGGCAAGGCGTTCTCCTCGGGTGGCGATTTTGGCATGATCGAGCAGAACATGAACAACGAAATGGACCGCATCCGCGCCTGGAAAGAGGCGCGCGATCTCGTCTACAACGTCATCGACTGCAACAAGCCGGTGATCTCGGCCATCAACGGCGTCGCCGTCGGCGCCGGTCTCGTGGTTGCCATGCTTGCCGACATCTCGATCGCCGCAAAATCAGCGAAGATCGTCGACGGGCACACCCGCCTCGGCGTCGCCGCCGGCGATCATGCGGTAATCTGCTGGCCGCTGCTATGCGGCATGGCCAAGGCCAAGTACCTGCTGATGCTGTGCGATCCGATCAATGGCGAGGACGCCGAGAAATATGGTCTCGTCTCGCTTTGTGTTGAGGATGACGAGCTCGAGGCGAAGTCGCTCGAGATCGCAACCCGCCTCGTCAACGGTGCGCCCAGCGCCATCCGCTGGACCAAATACGCCCTCAACAACTGGTACCGGATGATGGGGCCGACCTACGACGCCTCCACGGCGCTGGAGATGCTCGGCTTCGCCGGCAGCGAGGTCCGCGAGGGGCTCAGCGCGCATCTCGAGAAGCGGTCGCCGAACTTCACACCGGATTGCCCGGTCTGATCATGTCCGCTTGACCACCCCGGTTTTTTACCGGTCATTTTTTGAATGGGACGCTGCCCGGGACTCTCGGGCGGCGCCCCCTTCTGTGACCTGCCTCAAATATACCCCTTATTCATAAGGCTGCCCTGCTCGTTGGTATAAGGAGACAGGGTTCGGCCTCACTGGCCGCACATCTTCGTTCGCTCGGGGAGCAGTGAAATATCCGCCTTTATCATTGGCGCGAAGGTCAAAATGAAGTGAACCTTGTCTAGGATGATCCCGCGCACCCTCTTACTCTTTGAAGTGGGAAGCAGCCTCCGACATCCCCTGACAGGTTTGCGGGCGTTCCTCAAGAAACACCCGAAGTTCCGGGAGGGGGCGTATTACGTCGCACCCGGGCTGAATTTTTCTCCGCCCTCATCCGAGACGGACGGGATTGGTCGAACGTCGCTCAACCTCGTGCTTGTCGCTGCGGGGCTTCAGCAGGAATGAAGCCTGATGAGGCGATTGGGTATCCCGACGGGGACTGCCGATGCCTAACTGCCGATGCCTATCCTCAGCAGGTCGCGCGACCGGTCTAGTAGGTTGCGCGACCGCCGGTGATGTCGAAGGTGGCGCCGGTGGAGAACGAGCAGTCCTCCGATGCCAGCCATGCGACCAGCGCGGCGATCTCGTCGACGCGCACGAACCGCCCGGCCGGCACCTTGGAGAGCATCATGTCGATATGCTCCTGGGTCATCTGCTCGAAGATCGCCGTCTTGGCCACCGACGGGGTGACGCAGTTGACGCGGATCTCGGTGTCCGCCAGCTCCTTGCCGATCGACTTGGTCAGAGCGATGACGCCCGCCTTGGCAGCGCTGTAGGCAACCGCGTTGGGATTGCCCTCCTTGCCGGCGATCGAGGCGATGTTGACGATGCGGCCGTAGCCCCGGGCGCGCATCTGCGGCACCACGGCGCGACAGCAGTAGAAAACCGCGCTCAGATCGAGGGCGATGATGCGCTGCCATTCCTCGATCGGGTAATCCCAGACGGGAACATTCAGCCCGGAAATCCCCGCATTGCAGACGAGAATGTCGACACCGCCGCCTGATTCTGCCGCTTCGGCGGCGGCTGCCTCCTCAACGGCTCCGGGGTCGGTGATATCGACCACACGGCAGGACGCCTCGGCGCCGATCTCGGCCGCCGCGGTGATGGCGAGATCCTTGTCGATATCCCAGAGAGCGACACTTGCGCCGCTGGCGACAAAGCGCTCGGCGATGGCGCGCCCAATGCCCTGGGCGCCGCCCGTAATCACGGCGCGACGGCCCTCAAGGTCGATTTTGTTCATGTTTACGGGCCCTTTCCGCAACCTGCGCAGTCAATTCGCGCCATTCGCCGGCTGTCATCGGAGACCGGCGGTGGTCGGGGAGAGTGGATTCGAACCACCGGCCCCTACGTCCCGAACGTAGTGCTCTGCCAGGCTGAGCTACTCCCCGGTTGCAGGTTGCGGCTTATATCGCAACCAGCGAAACGTGACAATACGAGACAGAACGGGAGAGCGGCGTGGCACAGACGGATCCGGCAACACTTTCAATCTCGGCCGCGCGACGCGCGATTGTTGATGGCACCCTTGATGCGGAAACCCTCACCCGATCCTGTCTCGAGCGGATCGCGACACGGGAGGGCACCGTCCATGCCTGGGCCCATCTCGATCCGGACCAGGCGATCGCCGCGGCAGCCAAGGCGGATGCGGCCGGATGCAAGGGGATCCTCGGGGGCATTCCCGTCGGCCTCAAGGACATCATCGACACCGCCGAGATGCCGACCCGCTACAACTCGATCATCTATCCCGACCATGTGCCCGAGTGCGACGCCGCCTGCGTTCCCATCCTCCAGCGCGCCGGCGCCTTCATCATGGGCAAGACCCACACCACCACCTTTGCCCACCGCAACATCTCGCCAGCTTGCAACCCCCGCAACCCGGCGCACACTCCGGGCGGATCGTCCAGCGGCTCGGCAGCGGCGGTCGCCGACAACATGGTGCCGCTCGCCCTTGGCACCCAGACCGGAGGCTCGGTGCTGCGACCCGGCGCTTATTGCGGCGTGCTTGCCTACAAGCCCGTCTTCGATGCCATCGAGATCGCCGGCACCAAGGAGCTCGCCAAGCTCCTCGACACGCTGGGCTTCTATGTGCGCAGCTTGGACGACCTACCCCTGGCCGGCGCAGCGCTACAAGGCCTCGATACGCCCCTGGCCGTGGCCGACGACACGAAGCCGCCAAAACTCTCCCTGGTGCAGACCGTCAGCTGGGATCAGGCGGAGCCGGAAGGCAAGGCGATCCTCGAGGACACCCATGCGGCACTCGGCAAGGCCGGCGCCAAGGTGAAGGACCTGGTCCTTCCCGACCCGTTCCCGGAGATATTCACCGCCCACGACATCCTCATGAGCGCGGGCGCCGTCAGAGGTCTGGCCTGGGAGATCGAAAACCACTGGGACGATATCCCCTCATCGACCCAGGAACTGATCGAGATCGGCCAGAGCCACAGCGCCGAGGCGTTCGACGGCGCCGCCGCCCTGGCCGAATCCTGCCGTAAGGCCTTTCCTGATATCGTGGCCAAGGACGAGATCCTGCTTACGCTCCCGGCACCGGGAGAGGCGCCGGAAGGCTTGGGATCGACCGGCAACGCCGAGTTCAATCGCTTCTGGACTACCCTTCACCTTCCTTGCCTGCAGATCCCTGTCGGCAAAGGGCCGAAGGGCCTGCCGCTCGGCGTCCAGATGGTCGCTCGCAAGGGCTCGGAGGCGCATCTTTTCGCCGCCGCCCGCTGGGCCGCCCGCACCCTCAATCTGCCGCTGCTCGGCTGAGGGGTGAGGTGAGGTGAGGTGAGGTGAGGTGAGGCGCGGCGAGGCGAGGCGCGCCGCGTCCCAGGGGAAACCCAAAGCCAAAACCCGGGTCGGCAACCCGTCCCGCCCCGGTTTGGTTCACCCTGTATTTGCCTATATTTGTTTGCCATCCCTGCGGCGGCGGTGTTATAGATGCGCGAATGCGCCGTGTCGCTGCTTCCTCAAGTGGCGGCCGGCAAACTAACGGGAGGAGTCCCCCAATGAAGTTCAAATTCTTTTCGGCTGCTTTGGCTGTTGCCATTGCCGGCGGCCTCTTTATGGGCATGGCTGGTGAAGCCGATGCCCAGAAGGTGCGCTGGAAGATGCAATCTGCCTTCGGAAGCAAACTGCCACACCTGGGCGAATCAGGAGTCAGGTTCTCGCAAAACATCAAGGACGTGACTGGTGGAACATTGACCATCAAGTTCTTTGAGCCAGGCGCGCTTATCCCGGCCCTTGAGTGCTTCGACGCTGCCTCCAAGCAGGCGGTCGAATCTTGCTGGACCACGCCAGGCTACCACACTGCCAAGTATCCGGCCCTGTCGTTCTTCACCGCCGTACCCTTCGGCCCCGGCTTTGGCGAATACATGGCCTGGAAGATCTTCGGCGGCGGCAACGACCTACGTCAGGAGATCTACGACAAGCACAACCTCTACTCGCTCGACAGCTTTGCGATCGGCCCGGAGACTTCCGGCTGGTTCAAGGGCGAGGTGCAGTCGCTTGAGGAGCTCAAGGGCCTGAAGATGCGTTTCTTCGGTCTTGGTGCGAAGGTGATGCAGAAGATGGGCGCGGCGACTCAGCTGCTTGCCGGTGCCGACATCTATCCCGCACTTGAGCGCGGCGTCATCGACGCCACCGAGTTCTCGATGCCGACCATGGACATCAACCTCGGCTTCCACCAGATCGCGAAGTTCAACTACTTCCCGGGCTGGCATCAGCAAACTTCGGTCTCCGAGCTCCTGATGAACAAGTCGTCTTGGAATAAGCTCTCGAAAGCACACAAGCGCGCCATCGAGATGACTCTCGGCTACAGCATCATGCATACCTACGCTGAGACCGAAGCCAAGAACTTCGGCGCCATGAAGACGATGCAGGACAAGCACGGCGTTACCATCAAGCGCTGGAAAGATAGCCAGCTGGCCCAGTTCGAGAAGGCCTGGAACGAGGTTGTCGCCGAGGAATCGGCAAAAGACGCGCTGTTCAAGAAGGTTGCCGACAGCTACTACGCGTTCCGCAAAGACTACAGCCTTTGGGGCAATGCCCAAATGCTGGACAGCACCTACCTGAAGTAAGCCTAAAGCAAGCCGCAAAAGTCGGACCTCCTCCCTTGGTCCAGTGCGCCGAAACCTCCCCTATACGGGGGAGGTTTCGGCGGCGGTTTGTCTCATGTTATCGTGATTTGCCGTGTGATTTACCGGGCAGAAACGTTTTCCTATAACGCCCGCCTCGGCGATCCTATCCGAACGATGCCGGCGTCATTCGCGTAATTGATATGCCCCGCACAATTTAACGGAGCTACGGAATGTTCGTCGAACTGACCGACCTCGTGATCGACTTCCTGCCGATCCTGATGTTTTGCACACTCGCCGCCCTGCTGTTCACCGGTTATCCGGTGGCTTTCATTCTCGGCGGACTGTCTCTGCTCTACGGATTTCTCGGCTTTCTGTTCGACATCTTCTCGTTCATAGAATTCTTCAACTTCCTGCCCCGGATCTGGGGCCAGGCCGCCGAAAACCTCGTGCTGGTTGCGGTCCCGACCTTCGTCTTCATGGGCGTCATGATGGAACGGAGCGGGGTTGCCAACGATATGCTCTATTGCTGCCAGGTGCTGCTCAAGCGCGTGCCGGGTGGCCTAGCGATATCCGTTGCCATCATGGGCACGATCCTCGCTGCCATGACGGGCATCATCGGCGCCTCCGTCACCATGATGACGGCATTGGCCTTGCCGACGATGCTGCGCCAAAAATACAGCCACCAGCTGGCGACCGGGACAATCTGCGCCTCGGGCACGCTCGGCATCCTGATCCCGCCAAGCATCATGCTGATCATCATGGCCGACCTGATGCAGGTCTCGGTTGGTGATCTGTTCCTGGCCGCCCTCATGCCGGGCCTCGCACTTGCCGCCCTCTACGTCATCTACATCGCTGTCGCCGCAGGTATCAAGAAAGACCTCGCGCCGCCCCTGCCGCCCGATTTGCTCACCGTGCCGCGCAACGAGATGGGGCCGCTCCTACTGCGAAGCTTCTTCCCGCCGGTGTTTCTGATCGCCCTGGTGAAAGGCTCGATCCTGCTGGGCTGGGCGACGCCATCGGAGGCCGGAGCCGTCGGCGCTTTCGGCGCCACCTTCCTGGCTCTCATCAATCGTCGCCTCAAGCGGGAAATGGTTGTCGGCGTCTGTCACTCCTCGGGTCTGACAGTCTCCTTCATCTTCTTCATCATCATCTGTGCGACCTGCTTTGCGTATGTGTTCCGGTCGCTCGGCGGCGACGACATCATCGAGCATTTGCTCCTCGAAGGCGGCTTCACCACCTGGGGATTGCTGTTTCTGATTATGGGCGTGGTCTTCGTTCTCGGGTTCTTCCTCGATTGGGTCGAGATCACCCTGATTATCCTTCCCGTCTTCGCGCCGATCGTCGTCGATATGGATTTCGGCGCGCATGTCTCAAACGAAAACCGGGCCATGCTATATTGGTTCACAGTTCTGGTGGCGATCAACCTGCAGACCTCGTTCCTGACCCCGCCATTCGGCTACGCATTGTTCTACCTAAAGGGAATCGCACCACGGGAAATCCAGCTGTCAAGCATCTACAAGGGCATTATTCCCTTTGTTATCCTCCAGCTTGCTATACTGTCCCTGGTGATCGCCTATCCGAACATCGCCCTCTGGCTCCCCGGTCTGGCCCAGTAGCCAGAACCGGATGGCCAAAGGTTCGATCGATGTACGATCGATTTGGGGCAAGGACGGATCTGAGGTAAAGAGGAATCCGGATCATGACCGTACAAGACGCCGCCCAAACGCTTGACGCGCCTCCCGCGGAACACGCTGCAGCGATCCGCTGGAGCGCGACCCTGGGCAGGTTTGCCGAAACGATCGGCAAATGGGGGAGCCTGTTCATGCTTCCCCTGGTGTTCATCACCATGTGGGATGTCCTCCAGCGCAAGCTCATGAAAATGGTCGGCGACGTCATGCTGGCGCAGGGTATGATCGAGGCGCGGGACTGGATGTACTCAAACCTTCTCAACTGGATCCCGTTCCGCTCGACTCTTCTCCAGGAGCTCGAATGGCACTTCCATACAGCGATGTTCGTCCTCGTTCTTGGTTACGGCTACATCTACAACCGCCATGTTCGCGTCGATCTCGTCCGCGAGAAGCTGCATTTCCGCAAACAGGCCTGGATCGAGCTGATTGGCTGCACCCTGTTCATGGTGCCCTATTGCCTTGTCGTCGGGTGGTTCGCCATCATCTATGCGGCCGATGCCTGGGCCGTGAACGAACAATCGGCCTCCCTCGTCGGCCTCTCCCACCGCTGGGCAATCAAGTCGGTCCTGGTGTTCGGCCTTGGAATCGCCGCGATCGCGGGAATCGCCAACTGGCTGCAGGTCGCCTTCGCCCTGTTTGGTTCCACGAGCCAGCAGAATTTCCAGTGCTACACCGTCGAGCGTGAAGAGGAAAGACAACAGAAAAAGATGCTGTTGGAGGACATCGATGATTCGTTCTCCGATGGCTCCAATGAGGCCAAGCGCGGAGACAGCAGCAAGCTGATGAGCCGCAACATAGACTCAGAAACCTTTGCGCATGCCGGTGACAGCAAGGGCCAGAAGTTCTTCTACTACTTCGGCTTCGGTGTCATGGTTGTCATCATTATACTGGTGTTTCACACCTTCGACTTCTGGAGTTGGTTGATCTGAATAAAGGCTTTGTGATGCAGGGCTTCGCGTGCAGTAGTTCTGAATTCAGGCGCTCTGCATTCAGGCTCTCTCTAATGCAGAGGAACCTGTGAAGCGGGGGATGTCCCCCGCATCGCAACACTGGTGATGCAAAAGCCACAGCGTAGCAAGGCAAGCTGGGAGAAATACGTCAGGAAGTACGTCTGGGACGACGACCGGACGCCCTACTTTTTCCGTGTTGACCAGCTCAACAAGGCCCAAGCCAACAAGGAACTCTTCCTGTTCGTCATCTTCGTTGCGACCCCCTTCGCCCTGGTCGCGGTGATGAGTTTTGTCGCCGTTACCCGCGAGACGGGCGGGATCGCCTATCTGTTCGTCCTGGTCTACGCCTTTACGATCGTAATGGCCGTGTTCCTTCTGAACGGGACCAAACATCCCCTCGCCGCCATGTGGAGTGCGACGGCGCCGCTGGCCATCCTGCTCTACCTCATAACCAGCGGCTTCCCCCCGAAGCTGCACGCCATCGAGCAGGGATTGCTTCTCGTGTTCCTGATGCTGTGGCTGCGCTACACCGTGCGCGTGATCCGCATCACCCGCCGCTATCCAGCGATGGCGGAAGGCGATATCAAACCCAAGGTAAAAGGTGGCCCGGTCTGACCGGGCGGAGCCGTTTGCAGCCCTTATCAGCAACGGAACCACTATAGTAGTTCCTGTTCACGGCCTCTATTCGCGGCTTCTGTTCGCGCCCCTTATTCTCGGCGGGGCGCTGCCGGATCGTCCTTGTTGTCGTGCTCGGTAGATTCGACGATATCCGTGATATGCCGGTGGTCGTAGCTTTGCCGACGAATCCGGTTCATCCATGCCTCCCCCCACTGCTCGTCGACAGACCCAGTCTTGAAGGCAAGATAATGCGCCAGAAGAACCAGGCCCCAGACAATCGGCAGTAGCGGCGTCCACAGGCCAAGGAAAAGCGCCAGCCCGTTGGAGAAGAGGTACACCACAAGATGGATCTGCAACGGTCGCATCGCCGTCAGCCAGGCAGGCACCCAGTTGGCCGTTCTGTCGGTATTGTCCGGGAGATTGTCCGGGGAAAATTGCGGAGAGTTCTCAGCCATGATCTTTGCCTCAAAAGGTGGAGCTGGCCACATATGGGTATTGCGCGCGAATTTTACCACCGCATCGACTGCCAACCATAGCGACTGACTGAACCTCTATCATGAAACTTGAAGACCACATCCGCACGATTCCCGACTTCCCGAAACCGGGTATCATGTTCCGCGACATCTCCACCCTATATGCGCATCCCGAGGCGTGGCGGCACGCGGTCGAACGCATGGCCGAGGAGATCACCATCTTCAGCCCGACCAAGCTGATCGGTATCGAGGCGCGAGGTTTCCCCTTCGCCGCCGCGATCGCCATGGAGATCGACTGCGGTTTCGTGATGGCCCGCAAGAAAGGCAAGCTTCCCGGCCCGGTTACGCATCACAACTACGACCTCGAATACGGCAGTGCGTGTATCGAGATGCAGGCCGATGCAATCAGTTCCGACGACAATATCGTTCTCATCGACGATCTGCTGGCGACCGGCGGCACTGCGGCCGCGGCGACTACATTGGTCCGAAAGCTCGGCGGGCAGATCTCCGCCGCGGTGTTTGCGATCGAACTCGCATATCTCAACGGTCGCGCCGCCCTCAACGTTCCGGTCAGATCGCTGATTGTCTACGAGGGGGAGTGACGCCCCCGATACGGCGCCTCAGCACGATATCTTCAACGCGGCATCAACATACCGGTTGCCCGCTACAACCGCCCGCCGCACTCAGCCGTTTTCGTAGGCCAGCACTGCCGCCGCGAAATCCTCGAGCGATGCGCCGACGGACTTGAACGCCGTGATTTCCTCCGCCGACTGGCGCCCGGGATGTTCGCCGCGCGCCAGCCTGTGAAGGTCGGTGATGTCTTCCAGGCGGATCACGCCGTCGGCAATCGGGATCGCCAGGTCGCCCGAGGAAACGGGGGCGCCGCCAATCGTATCGCAGAACACGGTGGCCCGGCGCATGGCGTCGTCGTCGGATTCCCGCAGATCCGGGCTGTAACTGCCGACCAGGTCGAGATGGGTCCCAGGGCGCATCCAGTTCCCGAGAACCAGAGGCTCGGCCGAGAACGTCGCCGTGGAAACGATATCGGCCTCGCACACAGCCACTTCCCTGTCCGCCACCGCCTCGGCGGCCAGGCCTTCATCACACAAGGACGCCGCCATGTTGCGGGCCCTGTCTGCATTCCGGCCCCAGACCAGCGTGTGCTTGACGGGACGCACCGCTTCCATTGCAAAGGCGAGGTTCCTTGCAACCCGTCCGGTTCCGATGATGGTATGGCAAGCGGCATCATCGCGCGCGAGATAGTCCGCAGCCAGCGCTGACGCAGCCGCGGTCCGCCGGGCGGTGAGTTCGCCGCCATCAATCCAGGCCAGCGCTTGGCCGGTCACCGCGCTGAACAGGACAACCACGCCGTGCACCGCTGGCAGATCGCGGCTGGCGTTGCTTGGATACATATTGACGAGCTTGACGCAGTAATAGCCGCCCGGCTGCCAGGACGGCATCAGGATGGCCTTGGCCGGCGGCTCTCCGGGCACATCCACCGCGTTATAGACGCGCGGCGGCGATTCGATATCACCGGCGAAGATGTCACGCAGAGCCTCGACCAGGGGGCGCCATGCAAGCCGCCTGCGGGTCTCCGCCTCGTCGATGACGACGACGCCGGGATCGGGTTTTCCGGTCATATGCTTCGCCCCATGCCCGACTCCATCTGCGATCAGCGCCCTGCGTCGAAGGCCGCTTCGCGCGCCCTTACGATCGCCGTGACCGCCTCGTTGAAGGGTGCAGTAGTGCCGACCTTGGCTGCAACCCGCGGCACCGCCCCGTTGATGGCATCGATCTCGGAGTGTCGGCGGGCGAGATGATCCTGCAGCATCGAGGGCTGCGATCCCGGGATCTTCTCTCCGAACTCGCGTACGTAACGGACCGGCTCATCAAAGCCAAAAGCGATGCCCCTGGCCCGGCCCGCAAGAAAAGCCTCTGTCGCGCATATCGAGGCCAGCTTCCAGGCCTCGGAATCGTTGAGAACGCCGCCAACGGTGAGACCGGTAACCGTGCAGCTGCCGCTGAAGCAGACATTGCAGATGAATTTTTCCCAGATCAGCTGATCGATATCCCCAAACGCCTTGGCACGAAACCCTGCGCTCTCCCACAGCGCAACCACCTTCTCGAGCCGTTCGGTGATACCGCCGCCGGCCGCCTCGCCGAGCCGGATCAGCTCCATGCCGTTGTGATGGGCGTGGCCCGGCGCCCTCACCGAGGCGCCGAAACCGCCGGCAACCCCGACGAGAACTGCATCCCGGTCGACCGCCGCCCGGATGGCCTCCGCGCTGCCAAGGCCGTTCTGGATACCAAGTACGACCGTGTCGTCATGGAGCAATGGCCTTGCCGCCTCGGCCGCAGCGGCGACGGCCGACGCCTTGGTTGCGATGATGACGAGATCAGCCGACCCGACCTCGCCGGCATCGGTCGTGGCGTTGATCTTAACCGTGCGGTCACCACTTGCACCCTCAACGCGGAGTCCCTTCACATTGATGGCATCGATGTGCTCGCGCCACTGATCGACAGCCCAAACCTCATGGCCGGCATCGCCCATCAGAGCCGCATAGATCGACCCCATGGCTCCGGCCCCGACAACCGCGATTTTCATTGCAATTCCCCGCCTCACGTTTTGGAAAACGACCTTTCTCCATGGTATCCTGACACGCTCCCGGAACAACCCCGGCCCCGCCGGTCCCGCACTGCGAAGCGGTGCTCGCCATGGTGATCTCCGCAATGCCCGATGCCGCCCTTCTCAACCGGCTCCGCGCCATCGCCGGCGACAGGGGATATCTCGAGGGCACCGATACCGAGCCCTATCTCAGGGATGCGCGCGACCTGTATGAAGGCGCAACACCGATCGTGCTACGCCCCGGGACAACCCGAGAAACAGCAGATATCGTTGCTGCCTGTGCTGCGGCCGGTGTTTCCATCGTGCCCCAAGGCGGTAATACCGGCTATTGCGGCGGTTCCATCCCTGATGACAACGGCGAGCAGATCGTGCTCTCGCTCAGCAGAATGAACCGTATCCGCGACGTCGATCCTGCCAACGACACGATGACGGTCGAATCCGGATGCGTGCTCGCCTCTGTCCAGGAAGCCGCCGAGGCGGTCGATCGGCTTTTCCCGCTCAGCCTCGGAGCCGAAGGGAGCTGCCAGATCGGCGGCAATCTCTCGACCAACGCTGGCGGCATCGCCGTCCTGCGCTACGGCAACATGCGCGACTTGGTCTTGGGACTAGAAGCGATCTTGCCTGACGGGTCGGTCTGGAATGGATTGCGGCGACTGCGCAAGGACAACACCGGCTATGATCTGAAGCATTTGTTTATCGGCGCTGAGGGAACGCTCGGCATCATCACCGCCGCCGTCCTCAAGCTCTTTCCCAAACCCGGCGACAGCGTCATCGCGCTTGTTGCCATCCCCGACCCGGCGGCGGCGCTGGCTCTTCTCTCGCGTCTGCGGGTGGCCACAGGAGACAGTGTCGATTCTTTTGAATACATCCACCGTCACTGCATCGATCTGGTGCTCGAGCATGTCGAGGACACCACCGACCCTCTCGAGGCTGTACACCCGCATTATGCGCTGTTCGAATGCGGTGTCGGCGGGCAGGAAACGAACCTCACCGCCCGCATCGAGGAAACTCTCGCTGGTGCCTTTGAGGACGGACAGATCCTCGATGCCACCATCGCCACGAGCGCCCGGCAGGCGGACGCCCTGTGGCGGTTGCGGGAAACGATCCCCGAGGCCCAAAAGAACGCCGGCGCCGGCCTCAAGCACGACGTCTCGGTACCCCTGACTGCGGTGGCAACGTTTCTCGAGCGCGCCACAGCCGAAACCGAAATAGCGGTTCCCGGCGCCCGCGTCATTCCGTTCGGCCACATGGGCGATGGCAATATTCACTTCAATATCAGCCGCGACCCGGCAACCGATGGCGCCACGCTGTTCGACAAGCAGCACGCTATCGAGACCACGGTCCACGACATCGCGGTCGATCTCGGCGGCAGCTTCAGTGCTGAACACGGTATCGGCCAGTTGAAGAAGCATGAGCTCACGCGCTACAAGTCGAATACCGAACTCGACCTGATGAAGACAGTGAAGGACGCCATTGATCCCGAAGGGCTTATGAACCCGGGAAAACTGTTCTGACCGGCATATGTTCTGAATTGTCATAGCAACAAGCTGAAGATCGGGAAACCACGCAATGCCGCCAACGCAGACAGCTGCCAAACCTGAAACAAAACCCCGTTCGGTGGCCGACGCCATCGCCGAGACGATGGCCGCCTGGGGCGTGCGTCACGCGTTTGGAATTCCCGGCAATGACGTGCTCGAGCTGATCCGGGCTTGCGAGGAGCACGGCATCGAATTCACGCTCGCCAAGAGCGAGCCCGCGGCCGGCTTCATGGCCGATGCGGTCTACCAGCTCACGGGGATCCCGGCAGCCCTCATCCCGGCGATGGGACCGGGTATGGCCAACGCGATGGCCGGAATCGGCGGCGCGTTGATGGAGCGCTCGGCGATGCTGGTGTTGACCGGCGACATTGGCAGCGATGACGGGGGAATCTACACACACCAGGTTTTCGACCATATCGAGCTGGCGCGGCCACTGGCCAAGCACGCCGACAGGCTTAACCCGCAGCGGGCCGCACAGCAGGTCGCCAAGGCTCTCGATATCGCGACCTCCTGGCCGCCGGGCCCGGTCATTCTCAACTGTCCGGCCGATTTCAGTACCCGGGCTACCGATCACGACACGGCCTTCCAGCCGCGCTCCAGTGCACAAGCTTGCATCGCCGCCGAGGACGCCGAAGCATTGCGCCAGCGGCTCGCACAGGCACAGCGACCCCTCGCCCTGATCGGCCGCGGTGCGCTGGATACAAAGATACCGGAAGCACTGCAAAGTTTTCTCGAGGCCTGGAACATGCCGTTCCTCGCCAGCTACAAGGCCAAGGGTATCGTCGACGAATATCATGATCTGTGTCTTGGCGCCGTCGGCCTCAGCCCGGTGGTCGACGCCGAGAACATGAAGATCGTCGACGCGGCCGACCATCTGGTGCTGGTCGGTTTTGATCCGATCGAGCTCCGCAATGCATGGACCGACGCCTGGGATGATGCCCGCCCGGTCACCACGATCGACCGAACCGCGCAGACCCACCGGGTCTTCCCGGTCGATCGCGAGGCCATCGGCGACATGCCCGCCATTCTCCGGCAGTTGACTCCCGATGCGCCTGCAGCCAATTCCCCCACAGCTGGCGACGAGGATGGCTGGTCTGAGGGCCAACTAGCCGAGTTCCGCGGTGCGGTTGCGCATATCGTGCGCCCGCGCGAAACCCGCGACGCGATCTCTCCGGCGGCCCTGTTCGGCGCAGTCAGTGACATGGTCGCGGAGGACTGGATCCTGACCGTTGATGTCGGCGCACATCGAATCCTCGCCAATCACGCCATCCGCTGCCGCACGCCGGGCCAGCTGGTCCAGTCGAACGGGTTGTGCTGCATGGGCTACGCCATTCCCGCGGCCATCGGGGCCGGCCTGGCGGCGCCGGAGAAGAAAACTATCGCCCTGGTCGGGGACGGCTGTGCCCTGATGACGATTGGGGAGCTGGCAATTGCCGCCGAACGCGACCTGCCGCTGGTCGTGATCGTGATCAACGACGCCGCGCTGGCCCTGATCAAGCTCAAGCAGAGCAAGATGCAGATGGCGCGCCGGGCCGTCGATTTCTCGAGCCCGCGCTATGACCTTATTGCGCAGGGTTTTGGTGCAAAGGGCGTCCGGGTCGACAGCATCCAGGCATTCTCCGACGCTCTTGCCGAAGCGGTGTCCGAACACAGACTGACCGTCATCGACGCGGTCATCGACCCGGCGGAATACTGGGAGCAGATGTAGTCCGCCGCGCGAGCCGCAACACACGGCGCGCAACAACAAAACCCCCAGTGCACGGCAACAAAACCCTACAGAATCCCTACAGAATCCCCACAAAATCCCAAGTTAAGGAGCAGCGACGATGAAAGCCGAAGTAAACGGAATCAACATCAACTACGAGCTCTCCGGCCCCGAGGATGCCCCCGTGGTCACCATGAGCCACTCGCTGGCCGCCACCTTTGCGATGTGGGATCCGCAGATGCCGATCCTTGAGAAGTGCCGGGTGCTGCGTTTCGATACGCGTGGCCATGGTGGATCGGACGCCCCCGAAGGCGACTACACCCTCGATATACTGGCTGGCGACCTGTTCGGACTGCTTGATGCCCTCAATATCGACAAGACGCACTATGTCGGGTTGTCGATGGGCGGCATGATCGGCCAGACCGCAGCGCTCATGGACCAGAGCCGGTTCCTCAGCCTCGCACTCTGCGACACCTCGAGCCGGATTCCGAAGAACGCGCAGCCTCTCTGGGACGAGCGCATTGCAACGGCGCGAAGCGACGGCATGGAGGTTCTCGTTGAATCGACGATCCAGCGCTGGTTCTCGGCAGCGTTCATGGCCAGCAATCCCGGGGCCTGCGACAAGGTCCGCGACATGATCCGCAATACGCCGGTGAACGGATATTGCGGTTGCTGTGCGGCAATCCGGAATCTTGACCTGACCGACCAGATCTCGGCAATCACCGCACCAACGATCATCATCGTCGGCGAGGACGACCCCGGGACACCAGTCGAGGCGCATGAGGTCATCCATGCCGAAATCGCCGGCTCGGAACTGGTCATTCTGCCGAACGCCCTGCATTTCGCGAATGTCGAGGCACTCGAGCCCTTCAACGCCGCCCTGTCAGGATTTCTCAATCGTCATTGCGATTGCTGATACGATTGCTGATCCCGGCGTTTTGGCAGACGGAACGGCAGGCCCGGCCCGGTGCCGCAATCCCGAAGCGCGTAGCCTCCGGAACCAGCCATGGGCAGTGTGCTCTACGAAAGAGATGGGTAGATCGGGTGCATCACCCTGAACCGCCCCGAAATCATGAACGCGGTCGACGACGCCATGCCGGGCGCCCTGTCGGATGCGGCAGCCAGGGCCGATGCGGACCCGGAGGTTCACGTCATGGTTCACGTCATGGTTCTCATCATGGTTCTCGTCGGCAACCGGCCGGCCTTCTGCACCGGCTATGACCTTGCCACCTACGCCGAGGAAGCGGGCTGGAAGCAAGCCGTTCGCGAACGGGACCAGGGCGACCAAGGCACCTATGACTGGACGCAAGACCAGCCGATAAACCCCGACAAGTAACGCGTCCACCCGAGCATTCTTACCCGGGTATTTCTAGCCCGGATATTTCATGAAGGCGTCCGGCCGGTTGGTTTCCCGCCTCAATTCGGCTTTTCGTGGTGCCTCTGACATAGATTTCCTGCGTATTCGGGCAGAGCCTGGCGTTCAGCCGGTATATTTGGCGGCTGAGCCGGTCTTTTTGCGGATTGCGGGCAGGCGGAAGCACCTGCGCCGCATGCGCTCTGCGCATTTCCCTGAACGGTGAAGCCGGGGTTTTGCCCGGCTATAGTGGGACCAGCCTGCGGGCGACGAGGCGGAACAGGTCCTCGTCGGGGCAGGCACTGGACATCATAAAGCGGACCCGGCGGGTATTCCGCTGGATGATGGCGAATGGTTCCGCACTGGGCGCGGGCCATGCGGGTGCCGGTGAGGCCGATCCGGCGGATGGCTTCCATGAGGGTGTAGGCGAGAGCGGAGAGCAGCAAGCGGAACTGGTTGGGCCACCATTTGTGGCAGCTGGTGCGGTCGGCGAAGAGATCGAGTTGTTTGTTCCTTGATGCGGTTTTCCATCTCGCCGCGGGCGCAGTATCGTTCCTCGTACAACGCCTGTGCGTTGCCCGGAAGGCTGGTGACGATATAGCGGGGGTTGGCCCCTTTGGCCGAATGCTCGATCCGCGCAATGACCCGGCGTTCGCTGCGCCAGGTGCCGGCGGCGTAGGTAAATTCGCCGAACAGGCGCTGTTTCTCCCCCGACGCCTCAAAGTCCCGGGCCGACCGGTCCAGCCACGGCGCCGCCAGATCGTTCAGGCGGGCATTCTTGGCGATGCCGAGGACATAGTCCACATCATGCCGGTCGCACCAGTCCAGCATGCGGTGGCGGCAGAAGCCGGAATCCCCGCGCAGGATGATCCGCACCTTCGGCCAGGCTTGGCGCAGGCGCCGCACCAGCAGGGCCAGGATCGCCCAGGCGTGTTTGGCGCCGTCGATGTTCGAGGGCCGCAGGTAGCTGACCAGAAGCTGATCGCCACAGAACACATAAAGCGGCAGGAAACAGTCGTGGTCGTAATAGCCCTGAAAGAAACGGCCCTCCTGGTGGCCGTGAACCGCATCGTCGGTGGCGTCGAAGTCGAGGACCAGCTCGTCGGGCGGGTGTTTGGACGAGGCGATGAAGGTCTCCATCAGAACCTCGTGCGCGGCCCGGGCCACCTGGCGGTCGGCCGTGTTCTCGAACCGGCACAACGTCGACGGACTGGCTAGCGGCTGATCCCGATCGGCCGCCGTCTGCAATGCCTGGTCGTGGCGCAGGGCGTCGTGGTCGTTCAGGTCCTCGTAACCCAGGGGCAGGCTGTAGATCCGTTGCCGCAGCATATCTCGCAAACTGTGCTCAACCTTGCCCGCCTGCCGGTCGTCGGACAGCCGCCGGGCAAGCGATGTCGTCATAATTGCCGGTGAGCGACAGCATAATTGCCGGTGAGCGACAGCCGGGCGCCTTCGGGGCTGGTCATGCTGATCCCCGGCGCAACCCGCGCCCGCCAGCCATCCCCATCGCCATCCCCGGCGGTGGTCAAGGTGACGACGCCACGGGTGTTCCCATGGAGACGGGTGTAAGCGTGGCTGTAGATCGCATCCAGCGTGAGCGTCGGTTCATAGCGGAAGCCATTGCCGCCCAGAAACCGCCGCGAGACCGTCGGGTCGAACCTGAATTGCCCCTGCGAAACCGTGATGACAAACCAGCATTAAAACTGGATATCGCCTTTCAGCATGATGGCGTGGTCAGTGGCGTTGTTGTCGCTTTCACTGCGCTCACCGGTCAGGTTCAGGTTAAACAACGAATCAAGTTCCCATCTCATCCCCAGACGATAACTCCTGGAAGAGCCACCGAAGGTCATCTCACTGTAAGGAGTCAGTAGCCCCTGTCCACCAGGAGCCGTCAGACCGTAACCAAGACGGGTGTCCAACCGTGCGCCGTAATCCCGGTCATCACTGATCTCGTTACGCAGACCCTCCCGCCATAGCTCCTGTGTGCTGCTACTGTCTGTAATGCCGTAGCCGGGACTCAGACTGAATGACAGTCCCCGCCCGTTTCTGCCCTGCTCCAGGAGGATCAGGCCGGAAACACCCCATTCCTCATAATTGTCCCGTCCCACAAGAGTCCGCGCCCTGCCTTCCAAAGTCAGGCCGGCAATCGGGTCGATGTAACGGAAACCGGCACCCAGCTCAGCCCCGAAACCGGTCTCGCCGTCACCGCCATCATACCGCACTCCGGCCTCCAGGCTCGGCTCTACATAAGCCCTGTCAGACAACATAAGCTTATGCGACCCTTCCAGAACCATCCGCAACAGGCTGGACTCCACATCCAGGGCTTCTATATCGTCGCCGCCTTCCACTTCCAGCTCTGTCAGCAAGGCTGAACTCTTCAGCTTGAATTTGGTCGCCCCTATCTGTGGCAACTGATAATCGCTACCGCCACCCACAGTCCGCATCTTGACATCGCTCGATACACGCTTCATCCCGTCATTGGCGATCTCAAGCTCACCCCAGCCGTAACCCGCGGTGACCCACAGGTCCAGTTGTCCGGCCAGAGCCTCCCAACTCGCGTAAGGATGGACGCTGGTAATATTCAGCTTGTGATCGCCGCTCAGGTCAGAGACTCCTTTGTAGTCAAGATCGCTCTGGCCCCAGGACGCAGCAAAACCGATCAACAGGTCGTCACGGGGTCGGGCATCCAGTCCCAGATGGGCACTGAACAGGTCTCCATCGAAGCTTACATCTCCGTCGGAACCTTCGAAATTACGGTAACCGCCTCCGCCCCATAAAGTCAGGGAGGACATGATTCCATCATCCATACCGCCGTCCACACTATCCAGCGGCAGTACAAAATCGGAGTTACCCAGTACATCCTTCAAACTCAGCGTACCATCGGCTATGGCCTGACCGTGGACAGATGCCGCCCCGGCCAATGTGGATTGCCCGGCGATGGCGACAGAACGGGTCGTACCATCCCTGGCCTGACCAATACGTTTCGTTATCGCTCCCACCGTCTGGTCGGTAAAGGCACGCGCCACTTCAGGCAGAACCGTGTTATTCAGATCGGCAAGCCTCTCCTCCACATCGTTCTCCGCGATGATTACCGTTGCCGTCGCCGTGACAAGGGCGAAGCCTGCCGGCAGCGGGCTGACAGTGTTCGCGCTCAGGGTCACAGTGAAGCTCTCGTCCCCTTCCAGCAGATTATCGTTCTCCACCGGCACGGTGAAGGTCTGGCTCAGGGCGGTCCCGGTCACGCCGGCCGCAAAGGTCAGCGTGCCGTTCCTTGCTGTGAAATCACCCGCGGTCGCCGTGCCCGCCACGGTGGCATAATCCACCATTACTGCCGCGCCCGGTGAGCCCGACAAAATCACCGTGAAGGTGGCATCATCGCCCTCGTTCACGTTGCCGCCGCCCGAGATCGACACCGTCGCCGAACCCGCTGCTGCAATCGTCGCCGTTGCCGTTGCCGTGCCCAGGCTGAAGCCTGTCGGCAGCGGGGTCGAGGCGTTTGCGCTCAGGGTCGCCGTGAAGGTCTCGCTGCCTTCCACAATGCTGTCGGTTAACACCGGCACGGTGAAGGTCTGGGTCAGATCGGTCGTGTTCGCCGCAAAGGTCAGCGTGCCGCTTCCGCTCGGATCCCCGAAATCATCCCCTGCTGTGGCCGTGCCCGATGCAACCGCATAGTCCACCACCACTGCCGCGCCCGGTGAGCCCGACAGGGTCACTGTGAAGGTGGCATCCGCGCCCTCGGCCACGTTGCCGCCGCCCGAGATCGACACCGTCTCCGAAATCGCCGCTAAAACGCTGACCGCTTGGCTGGTCAGTCTTTCATCGTTGCCGGCATCGTCGGTAAAGCTGACCCGTACCTCGATATCCGCGCCCAACTGCGCCGGCGTCAGGACCAGGGTCTGCGCGGTCGCCCCGCTAATGGTCCCGCCACCCTCCAGCCATTGATAGGTGAAAGTCGTGTTGGTAAGGCCATCGATATCGCTGATGCCGCCGGTGTTTGCCGTCAGGGTCTCCCCCACCCGGGGCGTGCCGCTGATCGTCGGCAATCCGCTGGGTTCGTCATTGACCGGGGTCACGGTCACGGTTGCCGTGGCGGGCGTGGCACTGAAGTCAGTGCCGTCGGAGACGCTGAAGGTGAAGGTCGCATCGCCGTTGACATTGGTGGCCGGGGTATAGACCAGAGTCGGAATATCGGCAACGGGAATCACTTGGGCAATGTTAACCGGCGTAGCGCTCGTGCCCGTGCCCAGCGCCAGGCTGCCGTTGGCGCCGGCGGGCAGGGTATCGATGCGCACCGCTGTCAGGCTATCGCCGCTGTCGGTATCGGCAAAATTAAACTGGGCGGCCGCAAAAGTGTGGGCGATATCCTCGTTTGTGCTGACCGTCAGCCCGCTGGTGGTGGGCGGGTTATTGGCGGCGCTGGTCACTGTAATGCTAAAGCCCAGTGAATCCGTGTCATTGAACTCATTCGTCGCGGTGTAGGTCAGGTCAAAGGTCCCGGCTTGTGTCGGCGTACCAGACAGTATTCGGCTGGTAGCATTGAAAGCCAGTCCAGCCGGCAGAGGAACAGGCGTCAGCGTATAGGTATTGGCACTCGGCAATGAATCGGGCCCGCCCCGCGCCTCGGGCAAAGTTATAGGCGTAATTGCATTGCCCGCGCTGAAGGTTTGATTCGCGATGGTGGCCTGAAACAGCGGTCTGATAAAGATTCTGACGGTTGCCGGGGCGGACGATTCCTGCCCGTCATTAACGGTCAACCTGAAAGTGTACGAGGCAGGATTAGTCGGTATCACGGTTGGAATGGTGAAGGTTGGCTGTGAGACTGCCGCACTGCTTAAAGTTACTTCGGTGGGACCGGAAACCCGTTCCCAAAGGTAGATCAGGGCCGAATTATCGCCGTCAGGATCGTCACTGCCCGTGCCATCAAGCGTGACTTCCGTGCCCTTGCTCACCCTCTGATTTGGACCGGCATTTGCGATGGGCGGCATATTGGTGGTGGCGGTGGCGGTGACTGCGATGGCGAAGGGGCTAAGGGCTACCGGCGTGGTGATGATGTTATCGGTGACGCTGATCACGATATTCTCGTAGTTGGCGACATCGGTGCTGGCAGGCGTGCCGGTCAAGGCCCCGGTCGTTTCGTCGAAACTGGCCCAGCTTGGCATATTGGTGATGGCGTATTCCAGCGTGTCGTCATCCGCATCATCGCCGCGCGGCGTGAAACTATAATCCTCCCCTTGCACCACGGTTTTGTCGGGGAGGCCGCTGATGGTGGGCGGGTCATTGACCGCGGTCACGGTCACGGTTGCCGTGGCGGGCGTGGCACTGAAGTCAGTGCCGTCGGAGACGCTGAAGGTGAAGGTCGCAGCGCCGTTGACATTGGTCACCGGGGTATAGACCAGAGTCGGGATATCGGCAACGGCAATCACCTGGGTAGGGTTAACCGGCGTAGCGCTCGTGCCCGTGCCCAGCGCCAGACTGCCGTCGGTGCTGTCGGGCAGGGTATCGATGCGCACCTGTTGCAGGGTATCGCCGCTGTCCACATCGTTAAAGGTGAAGTCCGCCGCCGCAAAGGTATGGGTGTTGTCCTCAGCAATGGTGGCCGTCAGATTGCTGGTGGTGGGCGCGTCATTGACCGCGGTCACGGTCACGGTTGCCGTGGCGGGCGGGGTACTGAAGGCAGTGCCGTCGGAGACGCTGAAGGTGAAGGTCGCATCGCCGTTGACATTGGTGGCCGGGGTATAGACCAGATTCGGAATACCGGTAGCGGCAATCTCTTGCCCTGCGATGACCGCCGTGCCGTTCAGCGCCAGGCTGCCGTTGGCGCCGGCGGGCAGGGTATCGATGCGCACCGCTGTCAGGTTATCGCCGCTGTCGGTATCGGCAAAATTAAACTGGCCGGCCGCAAAAGTGTGGGCGATATCCTCGTTTGTGCTGACCGCCAGCCCGCTGGTGGTGGGCGGGGTATTACTGCCCGCACTGCCTGCGATGGTCGCCCTGGCGCTGGTGGCGGACGGGTTGAGGATGAAAGTTGGCGGCAGGGTGAAACCGTCGGCCACCGTCAGGGTTAGCGTGAAGGTCTCGTTGCCCTCCACCTCGCTATCCGCCGTTATGGGCACTGTGATGCCCGCGGTCAGGTTGTTATTGCTGGCAAAGGACAGCACGCCGCTGGTCGGCGTGAAATCATTCTCCTGGGCGCTGTCGTCGTCCTCAATGGAGGTGCTATAGGCTATTCGGATCGTGTCCACTGGCGATGCCGACAGGGTTACGGTGAAGAAGGCATCATCGCCCTCGTCCACCGTACCGCTCTCCCCGGTCACGGATATCGTATGGAACTCATCGAGGATAGCCGCCGTAGGCGCACTGGTTAAGGGCCCCTCGTCGGTGCCCTCGGCATCGGTATAGCGCACACTCACGGTGATTTGCTCGCCCACATCGTCCGCGGTCAGGGTGTAGATTACCGAGGTCGCGCCGCTGATGGCCTCGCTGGTGGTGCCGTCGCCGCGGTTCCATTGATAGGTGAATGGCAGGACATTCTGGCCTTCAACATCTTCGATGTCGAAGGTATTGGCGGCCAGGTTCTCGCCCCGCACCGGGGTGCCGGCGATGGTTACCGTGCCGGTGGGCGGGTCATTGACCGCGTCCACGGTCAGGGTTGCCGTGGCGGGCGCGGCACTGAAATCAGTGCCGTCGGAGACGCTGAAGGTGAAAGTCGCCTCGCCGTTGACATTGGCCGCCGGGGTATAGACCAGAGTCGGAATATCGGCAACGGCAATCACTTGCTCTGCGGTCACCGCCGCGCCGTTCAGCGCCAGGCTGCCGTTGGTGTTGTCGGGCAGGGTATCGATGCGCACCTGTTGCAGGGTATTGCCACTGTCGGCATCCTCAAAATCAAACTCGTCAGCCGCAAAGGTATGGCGGTCATCCTCGTCCAGCGTGGCCGTAAGCCCGCTTGAGGTGGGCGCGTTGTTGGCGCTGATATTGAGGGTTCGGGTCAGGGTTTCAACGATATCGTCAGTACCGTTAACAAGGTCCGGGATCGTTAACTCAGCGATGAATCGAACCTCGCGTCCGCCACTACCGGCGGGTGCCTGAAAGGTGAAGTGCCGGAGCAGGTTATGCCACCGCTCTGGGGCTTCGTCATCGTTGTTGGGGGTACTAACACCGACTATTGTGTTTAGCGGTCCAGCAATATTGGCGATGGGTACAAATACAATGGTATAACCGCTCCTCTCCGCAGTAGGAGCGAGCGCCACCATATCGCCAGGGTTCAGATCAGCCGTACTCTCGACTCTTAGTCTAAAGGTATCGGGCCGCCCTCTGTCTATGCGCAGGTCAGGAAAGATTGCCACCGCATCATCCCCCGGCAGGACGGCAAGGGGCGTTGTGGCGCCGCTCAGGTTAAACCCGGCCACCGCCGCCGTGGGCGCGCTGGTCAGCGGCCCCTCGGCGGTGCCCTCGGCATCGGTATAGCGCACGCTCACGGTGATTTGATCGCCCACATCATCCGCGCTCAGGAGGTAGGTTGCAGAGGTCTCGCCGCTGATGGCCGTGTCGGTGGATCCAGACCGCGTATTCCATTGATAGGTGAACGTCAGGCTGGCAGGGCCATCATCATCGGCAATGTCCGTGGTATCCGCCGTCAGGGTCTCGCCCTGGGTCGGCCTGCCGTCGATGCGCACCACGCCGCTGGGGCCAACATTGGCATCGGCCACCGCCGCCGTGGGCGCGCTGGTCAGTGGCCCCGTTTCCGTGCCATCCGTATCGATATAGTTCACGCGCAGGGTGATTCGCCGGCCTACTTCGGCCTGGCTCAGTCGGTAGTTGCGGTTGGTCGCGCCGGCGATTTCCGCGTTGGTGGCTCCGTCGTTTGCGAACCATTGATACGCGAATGCCGCCCCCGGTTGCGGGTTACCGTCAATGGCCGAGGTATCCGCCGTCAGCACCTCGCCCTGGGTCGGCGTGCCCGCGATGACCACCGGTGCGCCAATCACCGGCCCGACGGGGTCGCTCCTCAGGCTTTCATTTTTGCCACCAGCGGGGGTAGCCGTATCCTCGTAGCTGACCGTGACGGTGATGAGTTGGCCGGCATCGTCCGCCGTCAGGAGGTAGCTGCGCTCGGTGGCGCCGGAAATACCAACGCCATTGCGCTGCCATTGATAACCGAAGGTGGAGGCAGCGGGCAGACCATCGGGGTCGCCCAGGGTGTCAGTGTTCGCCGTCAGGGTCACGCCCAGGAGCGGGATGCCGGTGATGCGCACCGCGCCGGTGGGCGGGGAGTTTGGCCGTATGTTGACAAGCACCCTGGCCGTGTCGGAAGCGCCGGCGGTGTCGGTTACCGTCAGTTCAAACTCGTTATTCGTATTAATATTGGTATCAGATGTTGATGGCGGCGCCGTGAAGCTTGCGGTGGGCGTGCCGGCTCCGTCCAGGGGAATCTCGCCAAAGAAACTATTTGATATATGCCGCCAGCGATAGGTCAGGGTCGCGGTTTGGCCTAAATCGGGGTCGGAACTGCTACTGCCGTCCAGGGTGACCGTCTCGCCCGAAAAGGCGGTCAGGCTGGCAGTGGCGGTCCCAGTGCCGACCAGAGCATCCGGGGCACGATTGGGAATAGGCGCCTCAGGCAAGAGGGTATACTCTGCCGTCGCGGTGTTCTCCTCACCGTCAGGGTCGGTCACCGTCAAAGAGATGGTCAGAGTATCCGCAATTGATAGCCGCTCGAATAGAGTGAGTACGGGGGTGGAGAGGCCATCATTGTCCAGGGTCCCCCCTGGGGTGCCGGTGGTCGCGCTCGAAAGAGACCATAGATAGGTCAGATTATCGCCATCGGGGTCGGAGCTGCCGCTGCCGTCCAGGGTGATGTCGATTCCCCCGTCCAGGCCGGTCAGGTTCCCTTCGGTGAGCAACAGCGCCGGATCAATAGGCGCTATCACGGCGACCGGCGCAGAGTTCACCGGCACCACCGGCCCCACGGCCAAACTGGTCACGCGCTCAGCCACCCCCAGGTTATCGGTGTAACGGAGCACCAGGCTAATCCTGGCGTCGATCTGCGCATCGGTCAGCAGATAGGTGGAGCCGGTCGCGCCGCCAATGGCCGCATTGGTGGTTCCGTCGTCTGCAAACCATTGATAGGTGAATGTACCCGCATCGGGCAGGCCATCGGCATCGCCAATGGCGCTGGTATCCGCCGTCAGGGTCTGGCCCGAACGGGGATCGCCATCGATGGTCAGGCGACCGGTGGGCGGATTGTTGGAGCCCGATGCGGCGGCGCGAACCCGAACCCGAACCTGGTCGGAGGCAAATCCACCGATCGTATCGGACACCCCCAAGAGAAATACCAGCTCGGCATCTTCAGTCAGCCCGCTTGGCGCGGGGAATGTCTGTTGGGCGGTGAGGGGATTCGGCAGAAGAATGTCATGGCCACTGTTGTCGTCCTGACCCCAAAGGTAGCTCAAAGGCCCGGGGGCAGGGCTGGAACTGCCGCTGCCGTCAAGGGTGACTATTTCGCCCTCGTCGACCACCTGATCCGCCCCCGCATCGGCGACCAGCGGAGCGGCGGGGCCAGTCACCAGCGGGATGAAAGTATTGGTTACGCTTTCATCCGTAGGAGGAGTGCCAAGGTCGGTGTAACTCACCGTAACGCCGATCCGCAGGCCGACCTCGTCCTCGGTCAGGGTATACGTGCGGGAGGTCGCGCCGCCAATGGGCGTGTTCGTACCCGGCTCGCTTCCCGTGCCGTCGTTGGTATGCCATTGGTACCGGAAGGTGGACGCCGCAGGCAGGCCATCGGCATCGGCCAGGTTCACGGTATCCGCCGTCAGCTCCCGCCCCTGGGCGAACAGCCCACGCACAGTGGGCAATCCGGTGGGCGGGCTGTTCGCCGCCGCCGCTGCTGCAATGCTGACCAAGTCGCTGGTCCGGCGTTCATTGTTACCGTCATCGTCGGTAAAGCTGACTTGTACCTCAATATCCGCGCCCACATGCGCCGACGTCGGGACCAAGGTCTGCGCGGTCGCCCCGCTAATGGCCACGCCATCCTCCAGCCATTGATAGGTGAAAGTCACGTTCGCAAGGCCATCAGCATCCGCAATCGCCCCGGTCTCCGCCGTCAGGGTCTGCCCCACCCGGGGCGTGCCGCTGATCGTCGGATTTCCCGTCGCCGGGCTGTTCGTCGGCGGCGCCGCCGCAATGTTGAGGGTTCGGGTCAGGGTGTCGGAGGAGGTATTAGTAGTATCGTATCGCACCTCAGCGAATAATCGAAGCTCGCGTCCGCCACTACCGGCGGGTGCCGCAAAGGTGATGTTCCTGAGCACACCATGCCATTTTTCTGCGACTGCCCCCGACAACCCCGCCAAAGCGCCAAACAATGTATCATTACCAGTACCTAAAATCTCGGCGCCGGAAAAAAACTGCACCTGAAACCCGCTCGTATCCGGAGTACCTTGGAAGGCCAGGGTATCGGCAGCATTCAAGTCATCCGGATTCTCGATTCTTATTCTTACGACAACAGGGTCGCTATCTTCATCGTTCACGGTCAAATCGGGAAAGACCACCACCGCATCACCCCCCGGCGTGACCGGAAGGGGCGTTGTGGTGCCCCTCAGGTCAGGCATTTGGGCACTAGCCGGTTGCGCCACCCACAGCAAAGCAAGCAACGCCACCGCACAAAACCGCGCGGTGGCCATGAAGACCGGCCCCAGAAAGTGGGGTGCCGCCGGATAAGACTTTGAGATAGTCATGAACGTCCCTTGCTTTACAGTGCGCACTCAACTCCTCCTGTAGCTTATCAGATTCAACGGCTTGTTCAACATTTTTGCGGGGGGGGGGGGGGGGGATAATAGACCTGATTCACAATAACATCAGGTAATTGAGAACGGATGTATCCTTACCGATTTGGTCACGCTGTTGTCAAATTCATGTTTGCCAGCGCCCCGACGTTCTTGGCAATCATGTTTTCCTGCCGGTTGCCGCGGTAAGTTTCGGCAAATACTCCGAACTTTTTCATGCGGCAAATACCGTGCTCCACGCCGATACGTAGCTTTGCGTGCCAAGCGTTGTAAGTTTTCTGTTCGTCCGTAAGGGGGTGGTTCCTTGAGGCTTTGAGCGGGATTTCAAGCGATGTTCCCAGATAACCGAGATCACCAAGTACAAGCACACCCGGTGGCTTATCCACGCGCGCCTCGTCGTAGATACGCTTGTCATGTGCGCGCCCGGGTTGCGCCGGACCGACCGCCAGAACCCGTTTTTTGTCATCGGTGATGATCTGATGTGAGGCCGTGTGGTGCTTTTTCTTGCCGGAATACTTCGCCTTGCGATGCGAGAGCTTTTTCGGGCGTTGAACCGGACGCTCCGTGCCATCAATCATCAGGTAAAGCAGGTCATCCCTCTCTGACGCCGACAGCCTGATCTTGCGCTCCGGCATCCGGAAATGTCCTGCCATCAATTCTGTCATGGCAGCAATCCGACGGCCTTATCCGGAAAACGCCTGCAGGCCGGTGATCGCGCGCCCGAGAACCAGGGCGTGTATGTCGTGCGTGCCCTCGAGGGTGTTGATCGTCTCCATGTTCATCATGTGGCGAATCACGTGGTATTCGTCGGCGATGCCGTTGCCGCCATGCATGTCGCGGGCGACACGCGCAATTTCCAGCGCTTTGCCGGTGGCGTTCCGCTTGACCAGCGAGATCGCTTCCGGTGTCACCTTGCCGTCGTCCCGCATCCGGCTGAGACGAAGGCAGGCCTGGAGAGCCAGGGCGATCTCGGTTTGCATGTCGGCGAGTTTTTTCTGCACCAGCTGCGTGGCCGCGAGCGGTCGACCGAACTGCTTGCGCTCGATGACATAATCCCGCGCCCTGTGCCAGCAATCCTCGGCTGCGCCCACAGCACCCCAGCAGATGCCGAAACGGGCGTTGCTGAGCGCCGAAAGAGGGGCGCGGAGACCGACCGCATCGGGCAGGACGTTTTCCTCCGGGACGAACACCTCGTCCATCATGATGAAACCGGTCGGCGAAGCCCTAACCGACATCTTGCCCTCGATCTTGGGTGTCGCGAGTCCCTCGGCGCCGCGCTCGAGGAGAAAGCCTCTGACGGTGTCGGCTTCATCCCTGGCCCAGACCAGCATGACATCGGCGATCGGCGAATGGGTGATCCACTGCTTGGTCCCGGTGAGCCTGTAGCCGCCCGAGACCGCCTTGGCCCGCGCTTCCATGCCGCCGGCGTCCGATCCGTGGTTGGGCTCGGTCAGCCCCATGCAGCCGATGATCTCGCCGTCCCGCATCCCGGGCAGAAACCGCTGTTTCTGCTCTTCCGAACCATAGGCGTGGATCGGCGCCATGACGAGGCCCGACTGGACCCCGACCGCCGAGCGGAATGCAGTGTCGACGCGTTCAAGCTCGCGGGCAATCAGCCCATAGGACACGAAACTGATGCCGGCGCAGCCGTAATCGGGAATATTGGCGCCGAGGAATCCGAGATTGCCGAATTCCCGCATGATGCCGGGATCGAAGCGCTCGCTGCGGTTCCACTCGAGGATGAGCGGCGTCAACTCGATCTGCGCGAATTCCCGCGCAGTATCCCGGATTTGCCGCTCTTCCCCCGTCAGTTGATCTTCCAGAAGAAGCGGATCCTCCCAGACAAACCCTGACATGCCGTCAGCCCCTGGATTTGTCAGTCTCGGGCTTTTCAGCCCCCGACTCTCTCCATCACCACGGCCGTTCCCTGCCCGACACCGACGCACAGTGTCGCAAGGGCATAGCGACCACCGACACGCTCAAGCTGGCGTGCCGCGGTCAGGAAAATCCGGGGGCCTGACGCACCGAGCGGATGGCCAAGCGCGATGGCGCCGCCGTTCATGTTGACCCGGCCGTCATCCTCGGGGAGACCGAGGCCCTTGAGACAGGACAGAACCTGGGCCGCGAAGGCCTCGTTGATCTCAATCACGTCCATGTCCTCGATCGAGAGCCCTGCCCGCTCAAGCGCCTTCTGGGACGCCGGAACCGGGCCGATGCCCATGATCCGAGGCGGCACCCCGGCCGAAGCCGAGGACAGGATACGAACCCTCGGCGCGGCACCGGCCTTTTCGCCGGCAGCGCGACTGCCGATATACATCGCCACGGCGCCGTCATTGACGCCGGAGGCGTTGCCGGCGGTGGTCACGCCGTCGGGATACAGCGCGCGCAGCTTGGCGAGATCCTCGAGGCTGGTTCCGGGACGCGGATGCTCGTCCTCGGCGATCTCGATGTCAGGCTGGCGCCGACCGCCGGGAACGGTGACCGGCGCGATCTCGCCGGCGAAGAAGCCGCTCTCGTGTCCGGCCGTGTATTTCGACTGCGAGCCATGGGCAAAGATATCGGCCGCCTCGCGCGTGATCTGGTAATCCTGGGCCAGATTGTCGGCAGTCTGCGGCATCGCCCAGTCGCCGTACTCTTCCTTGATCTGGGGGTTGGGAAAACGCGAGCCGATAGTCGAATCATAGACCTCGATATTGCGCGAAAACGCATCCTGCGCCTTGCCCATCACGAAAGGGGCCCGGCTCATGCTCTCAACGCCACCGGCGAGGAACAGATCGCCTTCGCCGACAGTCACGGCATGGGCCGCCGACACGACCGCCGAAAGGCCGCTGGCGCAGTTGCGCTGCAGCACCTGGCCCGGGATGGTCTCCGGCAAGCCACCGGCCAACAAGGCGTGGCGGGCGACACAGCGCGCATCCTCACCGCCCTGGTTCCCACAACCGACGATGACATCGTCGACATCCTCGGCCCGGAACGATGCCTTCTCGACAACAGCGCGAAGCACGCCACCAAGAAGGTCGTCAGAGCGCACCTTGGACAGCGCGCCGCCATAGCGGCCAAAGGGCGTGCGTTTACCCTCATAGAGATAGGCGTCAAGCATCGTATTCTCTCCTGATTACCGTCGTGATTACCGTCGTGATTACCGTCGTGATTACCGTCGTGATTACCGTCGTGATTACCGTCATAAAATTCCGATTCCAGCGAAACTCTAGATTTCAGCGTCAAGAAGTGACAACCCGAGCTGCGCCCGCCGACGCAGCCACGGACTCGGTCGATAGCGCGGATCACCGGTCAGCCGCGACAGGGACTCGAGGATCCGCAGGATTGTTTTCGGGCCAACGCTTTCTCCGAGGGTCAGCGGGCCACTCGGGTAATTCAACCCCAGAACAACCGCCCTGTCGATATCCTCCGGGGTCGCCGTCCCGAGCTGGGCGATCTGGCAGCCAATGTTGCAAATCATCGCGACGATCCGCTGGCACACGAAGCCGGGGCAGTCACGTATTACCGTCGCCGGGACGCCGTCCGCAGTGAGCAAGCCATGCGCCGAATCCCGGTATTCCGCCGTCGTTGCAGGGTTGGTCATCACCGTGCGCCGGGTCGACAGGCCGACCACGGTATCAACCCCAAGGCAGCGCCGCGCATCAAGGCCCTGACCGGCTGCGGCATCGGTGACATCCCCGCCGATCGGCGTTACCAGAATGAGTGAATCCGCTGCCGGCCGATCGCCGTCATCCAGCGGAGCCCCGGCCGCAGAGATAATCTCTGCCAGCGCCTTGTGGCCCACTTCCTCGGCCTTGCTGATCCAGACCGGTTTTCCGTCGTATTTCGGCGGCGGTGCCTCCTCGGGAAAATCCTGCTTGCCGTCAGGGTAGTCATAGAATCCCCGTCCGGTCTTGCGGCCCAGAACCCCCGCCTCCATCCGAGCCCGCATCATCACGTTCGGCCTGTAGCGCGGCTCTTCGAAGAACTGCCGGTAGATCAGTTCGGTGGCCGGATGCGTCACATCGAGGCCGGTCAGATCAAGCAGGGTGAAGGGTCCCATGCGGAAACCTGCACCCTCGGTCAGAAGCCGGTCGATAGCGGCAAAATCCGCAACCTGCTCGCTATTGATGTGCGCCGCCTCAATGTTGTAGCCGCGGCCGACCTGGTTGACGAGAAAGCCCGGCGCATCCCGCATGCGAACCGGAACCCGGGTCATGATCTCGCCGAGCACCATCAGCGCATCGCCGATCTCGGGCGCCGTCAGCTCGCCGTCAATGACCTCGACCAGCCGCATCAGGGGTACCGGGTTGAAGAAATGCATGCCGGCGAAGCGTTCCGGGTGCTTGAGGTCGGAAGCGAGCGTCGTCACCGAAAGCGACGAAGTGTTGGTGGCGATGATCGCGTCCTTGGCGAGAACGGATTCCAACTCGGCGTAGATCTGGCGCTTGATCTCGGTGTTCTCGGTCGCCGCCTCGATCACGATGCCACAATCCCCGAAATCACCGAGAGACGAGACCGTTTCGATCCGCCCCTTGGCCCCGGTCGCTTCCTCTGCGCTCATGCGTTCCCGCTCGACCGCGCGATCGAGCATGCCGGCAACGAAATTGACAGCGTCGGCGGCCTGGGTCGTGTCGATGTCGAAGAGCCGTACCGCACAGCCGCCGGCAGCAGCTACCTGCACGATGCCGCGCCCCATCGCACCGGCACCGATGACACCAAGGATCGTCTGTCGTGGATCAGGAGTAGTCGCCATTACGTCGCCTGCCGCCTGTTGTCCGGGATCCGTCATCGGCCAGCACATGAAAACCCGGACCCGGGAATCACTGGCCACAACCGCACTTCAAGAAGGCTATAAGGATGGGCCGCCAACCCCGGGATTCAACCGCCGTTCCTGCACCTCGCGCCGCATCCTGCTCTCATCCTGCAGATCATCCTGTGGTATGATCGCATGATATGTCAGTGACGGGATCCGCACGTTCCGAATACGACGCCATCGCCGGCGTCTACCAGAAAGCCCGGCCACAATACCCGCCGCGCCTCGTCGCCCGGTTTTCCGAATTTCTTCCCGAAGGCCCGTTGGAGGCCATCGATGTCGGGGCCGGAACCGGGATCGCGACCCGCGCCGTGGCCCGCGCGCTTGGCGAACGGCTGTCGATCACCGGTATCGAGCCGAGCGAGGGCATGCGCACACAGGCCCTCGAGGCCACGCCCGAGGATGCCGGCATCACCTATCGGGATGGCATTGCCGAGCACCTGCCCTTCGCTGACACGACACTCGATCTCGTGCTTTCCGCCCAGGCTTTGCACTGGTTTGACCGGCCGGGCTTTTATCGGGATGCCGGGCGGGTTTTGAAACCGGGCGGCATGCTGGCGTGCCTGAACAACAACCGTGACTGGCGCGAATGCGCCTTCGCCGAAGGCTACGAGGAAATTCTCGAGCGCCACTCGCCCGACTATTCCCGCTCATATCGGGAATTCGACGTCGAAAGCGAGCTCGCCGCGCTCGACTGGACGTCAGAGGTGCAATCCCTGCAGGAAACATGGATGCGGCCGATGAAGCCGGAGGCTTTCATGGCGATGGCCGAATCCTCGTCACGAACACAGGACGCCATGCGGGCCGCCGGACGGGAAGTGGTCGAGCGCGACCTTGGCGAACTCGTCGATCGCCATGCGGAGAGCGACGGATTCGTGGTTCTCGTCTATGTCTGCGCCCTGGCCTTCGCCCTCAAGAGCACCTGACCCACAAAAACCCCTAACTCACAGAACGCCCGGCTCCGGCCCGAACGTCCGATCCTAGTTCGAGCCGGTCAGGATCCCCTTGATCTGCGCCACCGCCTGTCCGGCGCGGGCGTCGATCTCTTCATCCGAAAGCGTGCTCAGGGGGTGGTCGATAACAACCGGAAGAAGCTCGTCCATGCCGAGTGCGCGCCGCTGGACCTCGGCTTCCTGGACAAAATCCTCGGTGATGATGACCGCTGTTGGACGGCCGCTGAGTTCGAGGCTAACTCCGTCATGCATACAGCACGACGTGCAAGAGCCTCAATCGCCAATCGCGGTGACGACGACATCGTTTTTCGCGATGATCTCCGAGATCATCGCTTCCGTCGCCGAGCGCGAGAAGGTTTCCTTGCAATACCGGTTCACGGTCGTGAAACCGCACTCCTCATCGAGCCGGGCCGTCACCCGGCCGAGCAGCTTTCCGGCATTCCACTTGCTGTTGTCCAGAACGCCGAGACGCAGGCCTTCCAACGCCGCCACTCGGGCGGCGAGCGGCGCCTGTTCGGCCTCGACGACACCTCTCGGATCGTAGAGCGTCTGGTCTTTATTCGTGAATTCCACCGACATCAAAACTCCTCCTGTCAGATTCAAGGCAAACAATGGCTGCTTCAAGGCAAACAATGGCTGCTTCAAGGCAAACAATGGTTGCCGGCGATTACAGCCGGCACGTTCCGTCCACGCAAACCGGACCGGCGGCCGGCGGTGCGCCATCGACAGCCCGCAACACCGGGCTGCTCATATGGCCCCAGCCGGGGATAACGGCCGAGAACCGGCCGGCGCTGCCACCGGCAACGAACAGATGGATCTGGTCGGGGTCCGGCACCACCGGAATCTCGTCACCGCTGCCGCGGCCGTACCATTTCGGCAGGTTCCGGTTGTAGACCTTGCCGTAACGATGGTGGAAGGCGACCTCATCGAAGCTGTTGCGAGCATAGAACCAGAGGCGCATACGTAGATCGTGCCGACTCCACCCCGCCTTGCCGAAGACGGCGGCGTGTTCGGGCGAAATCACCACGGCGCAATGACCGCCTGAGACCGCGTTGTTATGGGCGATGGTCGACATTGCCGAGATCAGGGATTCGCAGATCCCCTCGGGGTCGTCGGCGACATGGTTGGTCACGCTGTGCGGCGGTTCGGCGGCAATCAAGAACACTGTTGAATCGGATTCTCCGTAGCCCTTCTCCACATGGTACGGCGCCCAAGGGCTCGCCTCCTCGTTCTCGGCGATGCAGTAGGTGTATTTCCCGGGATGGCCGAGCGTGCTCTTGTCGAGCTCGCCGGGCCAGGCGCCGCCGACATTGAGAAGGATAAGTCGTATGGCGCGGCCGATGGTTGCGTTGGCGCGGTTGCCTGAGCCGAAAACATTGCCACCGGCATTCATCCCGATCTGCCCGCGCACCGGGCCGTTGACGACCAGGAGTGGTGCCGCCATGTGAGTCGTCGCCTGAACCCCGTTCAGATTGAAAGACGGGTCCGCCAGCGCCAGCATCGCCGCCCGCACCACAGGCGCGTATTCCGACAGGCAGCCAGCCATGACACAGTTTACAGCCAGCACCTCGCGGGTGAGATTGCCCCATCGCGGCGGCACCCGGCACTCGATATAGGCGGCATCACCGCCAAGCGCCGCCAGCATGGCTGCGAGTTTTTCGGGTGTCGGTGGGACGACCGGCAGACCGTCGGAATAGCCCTGCTCGTAATACCATTCAACCGCATCAAAAGCGGGCGCATCGACAGCGGTGGCTCCGGTGCTACCGGCCGGAACATCCTGCGCCTGCGCTTGAGTGTGTGTATCGGCCACGAAACTCTCTACCTACCTGCAAAATGGCGGAAGAGAGTGGGAGTCGAACCCACCGGGACCGTCTTACGCCCCCTAACGGTTTTGAAGACCGCACCCGACACCGGCCGGGATTCCCTTCCAATACCAAATCCTATAACACCACCCGAAGGTTTACTCATCCGTAAGGTGGTTTTTCCCAGCCCTGCGGCGACAACGTGAAAATCTCGCAACTCTCGGCCGTCACTCCGATTGTGTGTTCGAATTGGGCCGAGAGCGACCTGTCCTTGGTAACCGCCGTCCACCCGTCCTTCAGAATCTTAGCGTCCGGGCGGCCAGCGTTGATCATCGGCTCGACGGTGAAAAACATCCCTTCCCGCAGCACCGCCCCCTCGGACGGCTTCCCGTAGTGCAGGATCTGCGGTTCGGTGTGAAAAATCCTGCCGATACCGTGCCCGCAAAAATCCCGGACCACCGAATAGCGCAGGGCCTCGGCATGGGTCTGAATGGCGTTCCCGATGTCACCCAGGGTCGCGCCCGGCCTGACCGCCTCGATGCCGCGCATCATCGCTTCCCAGGTCGTCTCGACCAGTCTGCGCGCCTTCCGACCGACTTCGCCGACATAGAACATGCGACTGGTGTCGCCGTGCCAGCCATCGACGATCACGGTGACATCGAGATTGATGATGTCGCCCGCATCGAGCCGCTTCCCGTCATCCGGAATACCGTGACAGATAACGTGGTTAACCGAAGTTGTGATTGATTTCGGGAAACCCTTGTAGCCAAGCGGTGCCGGAACCGCGTTTGCCGCAAGGATGAAGTCGTGACAGAGGCGGTCGAGTTTCCCGGTGCTCACCCCCGGTTCCACCATCGGCGTGATGTAGTCGAGCACCTCGGCGGCAAGCCGGCCGGCCCGCCGCATCGCCGCGAACTCCTCGGTACTGTACAGCGCAATACCGCTCTCGGGATCACGCATCACAGCCGTAGCACCATCTTCCATAGTGGCTTTCTACTTTTAGTACTTTTAGCGGTCGTTTGGTTCTAGCAGGCTTTTAGGTTTCGATCGGCAAGGCGCGGGACACCTCAATGCCTTCGGTGGTCACCCGACAGTCGTAGCAAAACGCCTCGACACCCGCATCCTGCGCCCGCTTGAAGGTTTCCGCATAGACAGGGTCGATATCGGCGGCAAGCCTGAAGCTATCACAATCGCCCCGTTGCACCAGATACAGCATGACCGACCGGGCGCCCTCCTGCACCATCGCGGCCAGTTCCTCTAGGTGCCTTGCCCCGCGTTTGGTCACTGCATCCGGAAACTCCGCCACCCCCGGATTGTCACCCGGGCCGCTCCCTGGAATGTCATTGCGCTTCAGGTGCACGTTCTTCACCTCCAGGTAGCACGGCGGTCGCTTGTCATCCTCGAGCAGGAAATCGACCCGGCTTTTGGCGCCGTAACGCACCTCCCGCCGAATATCCGCATACCCCGCCAGCTCCCCGACCTGGCCCTGCGCGAGGGCCCCAGCCACGATCGTATTGGGGTGGGCGGTGTTGATACCGACCATCACGCCGTCGGCACACACCAGCTCCCAGCGCCAGTCCAGCTTGGCCTTCGGATTGCGGTTGGCCGACAGCCAGACACGCGATCCGGGCGCATCGAGGCCAGTCATGGCGCCGGGATTGGCGCAATGGGCGAGGATTGTTTCGCCGTCGAGTTCGATATCGGCAAGAAAGCGCTTGTAACGCCTGATCAGGACGCCCTCCACCAGCGGTTCGGGAAACAGCAAACGGATTTCTCCTTAATACAATACCTAGCCACCCACATATCCGGGGCGGTTGCCTGGATGCCTATGATAGAAGGTGTCGCCGGTCGGTAAAGCGCGCAACCGCCCAGGCCAGCAAACTAAGAGCCGATTGAACCGGCAAAACAGCCGTGCCGTGATTGATTTCAATGCAGAAAGCCGGGGTTTAGACGTTTGGCATCCGCAACCACATGTCCCAAGACTGGTATTACGGCTTATCCCTCCAATCCCGGACGTGGCTTGAGTTCGCGCAACACATGCGCATATAGCCGCCAGTTGCCAACGTGGATGTGTAATCGCCGCGACGGCTAGTACCCCTGGACGAGGTAGGAAGACAGGAAGCTGATCATGCTTGGCTGACCACGCGCTGATATCAACCCGGAGGTCCTGGAGTGGGCCCGTAAGCGAGCCAGGCTGTCGGTTGAGGTGGCCGTCGGTGACAAGTAGGGAAGAGCGGTTGGAGATGTTCGAGAGGCTTTCTTCGATATAGACGACGGAGCCCAGAAAATGCACCGGAATATGATCGCTGCGGCCCGCACGGCACACATCATCCCACAGTTGCCGACATTCCCGCTTGGCCCAAGAATTATGTGCGTTGATAGATCGGAATAACGAACTGAGGCGCGCTGCTTATAAAGGAAAGTGAATTGGTGTCTGCACCTTTCATGAAATAACTTTCAAAATCCTAAGGCAGTAACTCCGGATAAATCTCTGCAAAACGGCCTTTTACCTTCTGCCATTCTTGTTTATTTATGTCTCGGCGGCAATATACTTTGTTTAAAACGGTGTATCCGGTTGAGGTCAAGGAATCAGCAAGCTTCTTTTCCAATGCGGCCACGCAATCACGGAGGGGTTTGTGCTTCTCAAAATCATTTGCTTCGGCAAAAATTGGACCGTAAAAATGGAAGTTATATCGCAAGACATCGGCAAGCTCGTAACCGGCCTTCTGCAAATTGCGTCGCAGCGCGTTGGCTTTACTATCGGTGTTTAAATGCTGGCCAAAACGGTTGTATGGCGCTGCAGCATTTGCACTACTCTCATCCCCTGTCCGCCCCACATATAACATCCTTTTGTCATCGATATAAATATCCCAGACGTAGAGCCAGAAACCGCGCTCCAACATTTCGCCCGGGATGGTCAGGCGATATAAATCCGGCTCTGGCAATCGATTATTCTGCATAGATAATATTAGTGTTTGGGAGACTCGTAAGATATTCAATCGTTCCCCACACGTGGTCCGTGAGGGCGGTTACGAAGGCCTTGCTGTATTTGCCTAGTGTATGCCATCAAAATGCGCAAGCATTTCGCATATTCTGCAGTGCAATTCACCGTAGGTATATAAACTGTTGTTCCCGATGGATTATCTCAAAAAACTGTATTGCTATGCGAATAGCTGCTTGAGCGACCAGCAAACCCAAAAGTCCTTTCCGATGATTGCCTTCGACATTCCAAGCTTCGCTGCAGTTTCTTGAAATGCCTCGTCTCTGAGTTCGGGTGCGTCGTTGGCAAACTTTTCCATGCTTACGCGTGCGCAACAATCTGTTGCACGACTGGATGCATCCAAGCGGGGACGTGCCTGCTTTGTTTGGCCAGAAGCTTCCGGTCATTGTCATCCAGTGTGCGAGCAAGCTGGTCGACGATTTGATCGCTTACACGATCCTTGCCGACATAACGCAATGCCTGGAATACAACCCCGGTCTTGTGTCCTGCGCCGACGAGTGTCTTGGGGGACGCGTTCCGGAACTGGATAACTTGCCGCCCAACTTTTTTGGTACGTGTAGGGCCGTCGGTCATATAGGTGGGCTTGGACGGCACCTGAGTTGAAATACCCAACTGATTAGCGGCCATTGATGGTGAGGGTTGCAAGATCTGACCGTCCTTTCGGACAACTGCCTTTGCGATGTCATCTGCGGACGGCAACAAAACCCCGAAGCGCAGGCTCTTCTTCGGGTAGTCGTATAGTCCCCGTGTCAGCCGTCGGATTACACCCTGATCGGCCAGACGCGACAATGCCTGATCCACGCTTGCGCGGGACCCGATGTCGAGAAAGTCGGTCGGTGCAAAGATTGCTCCGCGCCCCTTGCCGATAATGCGTTGCTTGATCTTTGACGTAATCATGCTTGTACTCTTTGTCAGAAAATAAGATATGTTTTTCTAAAAGTCAATAAGCCGTTGACAGACTGGCTGCAATTCAGCGATCAGGCGTGGATTTTGGCGGTTTCAATCCACGCCCCCACGTGGGAGGGGGGCTGATGCTATCGGTGCGGATAGCCGTAAACACATATGATTCCCTGCTGCCCATCACTTGATAGACTTGTCGATGAAGCCCAGCGTCGTTGCGTTCTCAATCAAGGTTCTAACCCGGATACTTCATGAAAACGTCCGGCGGTGCAGCGCGACAAACAAGATGAGAGTCCAGCGTCAATCAGGATGATAACGCGGGGGGGGGGGGGGGGGGTCTCGCAGGGAGGGCGTAGCCCGACTGGAGAGACCCCCCCCCCGCGTTTCGCCCCAATCGGGCGGGCCTGACGGTCGTGGCCGGCTCGGATATGGATTGATTTTCCACAGAAGGGGGATCGTTTATGCCGGGCCGTCATGTCACTGACCAACAAATGAGGTTCTTCATGACGCTTGGACAAACCCATACCGTTCCCGTGGCCGCCGCCAAGGCGGGGATCAGCCAGGCCACGGGCTATCGGCTTCAAGCCGACCCAACGTTGCCATCACAGAAGAAGAAGTCGCGCGGCCGCCGTCGCCCCGACCCGCTGGCAGGTATTTTTGACAGTGATGTTGTGCCGATGTTGCGGTCTTCACCGGGGATCCGCCCGGTCGCCGTTTACGAGGAACTCCTTCGTCGTCACCCCGAGCCTGGGGCCGGTATCCGCCGCACTCCGGAACGGCGGATACGGGCCTGGAACGCTGAGCACGGTCCCGGGCAAGAGGTGATTTTCCGGCAGAACCATGAGCCGGGCAGGATGGGCCTTTCGGATTTCACCGCCATGGGCAAATTGGGTGTGACCGTCGCCGGTGAGCCGCTGGATCATCGCTTGTATCACTTCCGTCTTGCCTACAGCGGATTCCAGCACGCCCATGTGGTTCTGGGTGGCGAGAGCTATGTGGCACCGGCCGAGGGATTGCAGAATGCCCTCTGGACGCTTGGTGGCGCTCCTCACGACCACCGCACCGACAGCCTGTCGGCGGCCTTCAAGAACCTGAACAAGGCGGCTCAAGACGATCTTGCCGACCGCTTCGATGCCTTGTGTCGGCACTACGGCATGACGCCAACGCGCAACAACAAGGGCGTTGCCCATGAGAACGGCTCCATCGAGAGCCCCAATGGGCATCTGAAGCGCGCCATCGAGGACGCAGTGCTACCAACGGTTTTTCGGCAGAACTTCCGCATGGAAGGCCTTACATTATTTTCGCAATCTGGAGATTTCATCCATCAGCGCCAACAGTGGGATCGCCGTGATGTCCTGGGTCAACCCGAACGCCTCGTCTCCACCGTAGACGACATATTTGCGTGCCGACTTCAGATCTTCGCAAGCGATATGAAACCCTTTGGACAATTTCGGTGCTGTCGTTTTCTTGATTTCAATAGCCCATGTTTCCTGCCCAAAATCCAGCAGCAGATCAATTTCCGCCCCCGCTGAGGTACGGTAGAAATATGGATGAACGCCACTAGGCAGGGCGGAAACGACATTTTCGATAACAAGCCCTTCCCAACTGTCGCCAAGCTTCGGGTTGCCCAGTAAAGCCTCGAAATCGGGTATTTGCAGCAACGTGTGCAATATCCCACTATCGCGAAGATAGACCTTTGGCGATTTCACTAACCGTTTCTTGACGTTGGAGTGCCACGGTTGCAAGCGCCGGACCAAAAGAAGATTCGCCAACAAATCAAGGTAATTGGTGATGGTTTTGTTATCCACTTCCAGACTGCGCGCAAGATTGGCGGAATTCAACAGCCCGCCATGGAGGTGAGCCAACATGGTCCAGAATCGTCGCAAGCGCTCGGCCGAAATCCTCGGGCCGAATTCCGGCACATCGCGTTCCAGATACGTGCGGATGAAATCGCGGCGCCAGACATCGCTCAGGCGGTCATTTTTTGCCAGAAAGCTGTCGGGATAACCGCCGCGCCACCAGAGTTGCTCTTGCCGATCAGACCCAACCTCCCGGATATTCAGTGGAAACATTTCGCAATATGCAATGCGCCCGGCAAGGTTTTCGCCGGATTGACGCAGCAGGCCTATGGCCGCTGAGCCGAGGATCAGGAATTGCTCCGCTTTACGCCCCTTGCGGCGGTTCTCATCAATCACACCACGCATTTCCTGAAAGATTTCCGGAACTTTGTGGATTTCATCCAGCACGATCAGTTTGTCGCTGTGCTGGCGAAGATAGTACCCGGGGTCGCTCAGCTTGACGCGGTCACGCTCGGATTCCAGGTCCAGGTAGACGGAAGGCCGCGTTTCGGCGATCTCGCGAGCAAGGGTCGTCTTGCCAACCTGGCGCGGACCAATGATGGCAACAGCAGGAAAACTGTCCAGAAGCTCAGTGACTTCGTGATATTTCTCTCTTTCAATCACTATTGCAATATTGGATATTCATTCCAATTTTGCAAGGTAAAACTTAAAGAAATCCACTTGGAGAAATGGCGGCAAACGAAACATGCAACCTGAACCGATGGCGCTCACGGGCAATCATGCCCGTTTCTGATCATCACCTTCCTCCCGGCTCACCGGTTTCGCCAGCGCAGCAGTTGCCTGGAAAAACGCGTCCTGTTGCTCATCCGACATACCGTGGAACAAGTCCAGAAGCGCGCGCGCGTTCGGTTTTGGCTTGCGGCGAGGCATCAAGTAGGTCGAACGGATGGCAGTCGGTACGGCCGAGCGCGCGTTACTATACCTCTTTCCGCTTACTGGATGATGCAAAATGGACCAATCCCGAAGTGTTTACGAAATCCGGTTTGATGGTAGGGTTAGGCAAACATTAAATGACGTGCGTCAGGTGATGGATGATCTGCGCGCTGCGGGAGTCGATTTTCTGACGGTCGGGCAATACCTGCAACCAACGCCGAAACACCACCCGATCAACCGTTTCTGGACGCCGGAGGAATTTGTACAACTGGAACAAATCGCACGAAGCAAGGGCTTCTCACACGTTTCGGCAACATCAATGGCACGTTCGTCTTTTCACGCGGACGAAGACTTTTCAGCCCTCAAGATGGCTCGCCAACAGGCATTGGCCAAAGGGGCATAACCAAACGCAATTGGGAGGGAATCAATGGAAGCGTTAAGTAACATAGTAGGACAGATAAACGGGGTTGTTTGGGGGCCCCTGATGCTGGTTCTGATTCTGGGTGTAGGATTTTTCCTGCAGGTAGGATTGAAATTCATGCCGATCCTCAAGCTGGGCACAGGCTTCAAGCTTTTGTTCAGTGGCCGCGAGAAACAGGGCGACGGGCAGATCAGCCCCTTCAACGCTCTGATGACATCGCTCTCGGCGACCATCGGTACCGGTAACATCGCCGGCGTGGCAACGGCCGTGTTCCTGGGTGGGCCTGGTGCTCTGTTCTGGATGTGGATGACAGCCCTCGTGGGTATGGCCACGAAATACGCCGAGGCCGTCTGTGCGGTGAAATACCGCGAGACCGACGAGCTCGGTAACTTCGTTGGTGGCCCGATGTACTACATCAAAAACGGCCTGGACAAGAAATGGTACTGGCTTGCACCTGCATTTGCCCTGTTCGGCGCCATCGCGGCCTTTGGCATCGGTAACGGTGTTCAGGCCAACGGCGTTGCCAGTGTTCTGGAATCGAACTTTGGCGTGAACGCATCTGTTACCGGCGTCGTTCTGATGGTTCTGACTGCTGCTGTTATCCTGGGTGGTATCAGCCGGATCGGTACTGTCGCCGGTAAGCTGGTCCCGTTCATGGCGGTCGCTTATATCGTTGCCGGGCTGCTGGTTCTGCTGATCCACATCGGCGGCATCGGTAATGCGTTGAGCCTGGTCTTCACCCATGCCTTCACACCATCAGCTGCCGAAGGTGGTTTTGCTGGTGCAGCCGTCTGGGCGGCGATCCGCTTCGGTGTGGCACGTGGTGTCTTCTCGAATGAAGCCGGTCTTGGTTCGGCTCCGATCGCGCATGCCGCCGCGTCGACCAAAGGCCCGGTCAACCAGGGTCTGGTTGCCATGCTGGGTACGTTCATCGACACGATCATCGTCTGCTCAATCACCGGCCTTGCGATCATCGCATCTGGTGCCTGGACTTCGGGTGAATCCGGTGCTGCACTGACCTCACATGCGTTCGAGCTGTCGCTGCCAGGTATTGGCGGATCGCTCATCGCAGTTGCCTTGTCGATCTTTGCCTTCACCACGATCCTCGGCTGGTCGTTCTACGGCGAAAAATGCGTAGGCTTCTTCTTTGGATCCAAAGCCCTGATGCCTTACCGCGTCTTGTGGATCGCCATGATCTACTTTGGCGCAACGGCGGATCTCGGTTTCATCTGGCTGCTGGCAGATACGCTAAATGCGATGATGGCGATACCGAACCTGATCGCACTGGCGCTACTCAGCCCGATTGTATTCAAGCTGACACGCGAGTTTTTTGCCTCAGACGGCAAGACTGAAGAGCCCGGCGGAGCCGCTGAATAAACCGGATCAGGGGGCCATTTAGGCCCCCTGACTTCTCGTATAAAATCCACTCTTCTAGGAGAAAAGAAGATGGCAACGAAAATTCTTTTGCCGATTGATCACAGTGATGAACAATCCTGGAAATCGGCACTTCCCGTGGCAATGGAACAAGCAAAGTTCTATCGGGCTGAACTACATGTTGTGTCGGTCATACCCGAGATCATCCTTCTGCCTAATTTGCCCGCAAACTACGGCGCGGGTGCAAAGGACCACGTGAAGGCGTCGGTGCAAAAAATACTGGATCACAACGGTGCAAATGATCTCGAAATTCACATCGAAGAAGGCAGCGTCTATCGTGAAGTTTTGAAACTCGCACACAAAGAGGGTTTCGACATGATTGTCATGGCCTCGTCAAAAGGCGACTTCCCAAACTACGAAATTGGCCCAAACCTCGCGCGTGTCGTCAGAAATGCGCATTGCACGGTTATGACCGTTCGGGATTAATCTCTCTCTATCGCGGACCACCGGAGAACACATGCCTAGGGTCCGCGATCAGATTGCCATCACTCCGCTACAAAGCATTTCTTCCAGCGATAGATATACAAAGCTACCATTGGCCGGTTGTGTCTCGAAAGTGGTGGAAATTATTCGATGGCGTCTCCGAGCGGTTTGATGTTTGGCGCGGTTATGCGGCGAGGTCATGGATTTCGTCGAGCGGTTGATCGAGGGTTTCCCAGCCACCGACCTTGCGCATCCGGATCTGCCTGGAGGCCATCAGAGCCCAGAACAGCATTGGCACGGTCTCTGGGGACGGCAGCACGGTCTCTGGGGACGGCAGCACGGTCTGCGTCTTGATGTGAATTAGTTCCGATCTGATCTGACACCGCCCCTTCCCAGCAAGCTGCAATGGGGGCGGCGCATCTCTTGTTCGTCTAATTCTCGGGCAAGGCTGAGCATGCCATCAGCGCGAATACGCACATCGACATATTCATAATTGACGATGACTTTCTCAATCATCAGCTCAAGAATACGCTACTGTTCCGCCGGAAAAAGCTCCTTCCAGATCGGTACGATATTGCCAAGCGCATCCCGAACTTCGGTCTCGGTCACGCTGTCATCTTCCTTATATACCTCACGCCATGTCTCGACGATCATTTCCGGGGAGGCAAAAACGGCTTGCAGCTGTCAGGATCAAGGCTTCCATCTCACTCGCGCTAACGTTACGCACTTTACAATCCCGGTTGATGCCTTTGCGGTAATGTTCGCAGGTGTAATAGCGATAGAGCCTGCCGCCTTTTTCTCAGAAAACTGGTGGGAGCGGAACTAGCCCCAATATCCCTTATGTGTGCAAAAACTGAAGGTTCGGTACATCAATTTACCTGAGTTGTTCTGAGGTCAGAGATGGAAATTCTAGCAATCAGCTACGCCAAGCAGAGATGATCGACGAGGCGCCCAGCCTAAATTTACGGGTAGAAATTTGTAGAAACTCACGGGAATTTGGAGGAAAGAGCAGTATGGATAACGAAGCGGCAGCGCAGCCCCTTGAAGGGGTCAAGGTCGTTGATCTGGCAAATTTCCTTGCCGGGCCGCTGGCCTCGATGTTCCTGGCCGATTTCGGCGCCGACGTCATCAAGGTTGAGCGCCCCGAAAGCGGGGACGAGATCAGGTACTGGGGCAACAACAAGAACGGCGTCGGTTTGATGTATAAGTTCATCAACCGCAACAAGCGGTCGGTAACGGCGGACCTGCGCACACCGCTGGGAGTCGAGATCGTCAAACGCCTGGTCCGCGACGCGGATATCGTGATCGAAAACTACCGCACCGGCACCTTGGAGAAATGGGGTATCGGTTACGAGACGCTGCGCGAGATCAACCCTGGCTTCATCATGGTCCGGGTTACCGGCTTCGGCCAAACGGGACCTTACAGGAACCGTCCCGGCTTCGGCACGCTCGCCGAGGGATTCTCCGGCTTTGCCTATATCAATGGTTTTCCTGACCGCCCGCCGCTTCTGCCCGGTTTCGGCCTGGCCGACGATTCGACCGGACTGATGGCGGCTTATCTCGCTATGGTGGCGCTACAGGCCCGGCAGGTGAACGGAGGCCGCGGGCAAATGGTGGATCTCGCCATCTACGAACCCCTGTTCACCCTGCTTGGTCCCCAGGTAGTCGACTACGACCAGCTCGGGTTGGTGCAGGAGCGCAACGGCAGTCGCCTATCTTTCACCGCACCGCGCAATACCTATTGCACCCGGGATGGACGGTGGCTGTCGATCTCCGGCAGCGCCCAGTCAACCTTCGAGCGGATGTGCAAAGCCCTGGAAGTGCCGGAACTACCCCGGGACGAACGTTTTCTCGACAACCGTCTCCGTATCCAGAACGCCGACACACTCGACGAGGCCCTGCAGACCGCGATCGGACAGTTTGATTTCGATGATGTCATGACCCGCTTTGAAAAAGCCGAAGCCGCTGTCGCGCCCTGTTACAGCATTGGCGAGATTTTTGCCGACCCTCATTATGCTGCACGGGAGAATATCGTCGCGATCGAGGACGAGGAGCTCGGCGGTCCGATCCGGATGCAGAATATCGTCGGCAAGCTGTCCGACACGCCCGGACGGATCCACCATGCCGGCCCGCCGCTCGGTCACCACAACCGGGAGGTTCTCATCGACCACCTCGGATTTTCCAAGAAGGAGCTCGAAGCGGAAGGCTACGTTCTCGACTGACTAAACCGAACGCAGATGTGACCGGTCCTTTGTGTCCTCCGCCGCCGAAGAATCTCGGTCGTCTCCGCCCTCTTCCGTTTTCCGGTCTTCTGGTTGACCTTCTGACCGGTTTTGTGGCTGGTCTTGTGACGGATCTTCTAGCCAGTCTTCCGGGTTTTCCTCACCCGAGCCTTGTTCGGAAGCTTGGCCCGAATCCGGATTTTTCCCGGCAAGGCGCACCGCCTCTTTGCGCAGTCGATGATAAGAGCGCATCGAGAGCGGGAAGCTCAGGATGTAGAGACACGCGCACAGGATCACCATCAGCCATGGCGCGGCGGTAAAACCGGCCGCCAGCAGACCGGCCAGAGCTAGAATGCTCAGCACATGCCCATGCGGAACCTTGAGTCGCTTCAGGGAGTAGGTCGGCAGCGCACTGACCATCAATAGCGAGACCACGACCATCCAGATGGCGGGAACCAGGGGCTGGGCGATTGCATCGGAGCCAAACTCGAAAGAGATAATCATCGGAAGAAGGGCCAGGATCGCGCCGCTCGGCGCCGGCACGCCGCTAAAATACCCCGAAGCGTAGTGAGGCAGTGCATTGACCCGGCTGTTGAAACGCGCCAGCCGCAATCCGCAACACACGATAAAGAACGCCACCACCATCCAGCCCAGCCCGCCGGCTTTGGTAAGGCCCCAGAAATACACCGTCAGCGCCGGTGCCACCCCGAAGGAGACGATGTCGGCGAGCGAGTCGATCTCGGCGCCGAAATTGCTTGTCGATTTCAGAAGACGGGCGACCATGCCGTCGAGCGCGTCGAGCACGGCAGCGATAAAGATCGCCAGGACGGCAAACCGCCAGTCGCCCTCGATCGCGAAACGAATGCTACTGATTCCGGCGCACAACGCGCCGATCGTCACGATCGTCGGCAGGAGGCGATTGATCGTCTGCCCCTTGAGCCGGGGCAAGCGACGCTTGTTGGCGCGTTTGGTCATGTCACTCGGCCTTTCCGGCCGTTTCTGCGCCGTTTGTTTCCGCGCTGGGCGTTTCTGCGCTAATTGTTTCCGCAGCGCCGGCGAATCGCTTGTCGAGTACGGCGATCACGGTTTCTCCGCCTATCGCGATTTGGCCTTCCTGAACCTTCAGGTCTGAGTCCGTGGGCAAGTATACGTCGACGCGGCTTCCGAAACGAATGATCCCGAACCGCTCCCCAAGCTGCAGCCCCTGCCCCTTGGCGAGGTTGCACACGATACGACGGGCAATCAGGCCGGCAATCTGCACCACGGCGATGTCGGCACCCCCGGAGCTGCGCATCTTGATCGATTGCCGTTCGTTGTGCTCGCTGGCCTTGTCGAGGGAGGCATCGAAGAAGCGCCCCGGGCGATAAGCGAGACCGTTTACGGTGCCGGTCACCGGTATCCGGTTCACATGGACGTTGAACACGTTCATGAAGATGCTGATCCGCATCATCGGCGTATCCGGCATGTCGAGTTCCGGCGGCGGCAGCGCTTCGACGACTGCCTCGAACACGCCGTCGGCAGGGCTGACAACCACCCCCGGCGCCACCGGCGGATACCGATCCGGATTGCGGAAAAACCAGGTGCACCAGCAGGTCAGGATTCCGCCGATGATCCAGAGGGGAGACCACAGCAGAGACCCGCCGAGCACGGTCGCGCCGGCAAAAATCCAGATGAAGGGCCACCCCACGGGATGGATGGGCATCCGGAGTCTGCGCAGGGCGTTTTGCATGTCTTGCATGAAGGCTCTCCGTGCCCGACGGCCGCATCCTAGCGACCAGTGGCCACATTTTGCGGCCAGAGACCGCGTGTTCCCGCCAGGTTGTTGACCGAATATCCGCCAGGCTTCACGAAGCATCGGCATCTGCCCATGATACCGCAAGATACCGCAGCATGGTGTTCTTGAATGCGACAGGAAAATGCAACAGGCAAGCGCCGCTTGCGATCCGGGATACGGGTGATATGGTCCGCCACCCTGTCCCAGACACCGCCGAAGCGGTTCTTCAGGAGATATTCATGGCTAAAATAAAGGTCGTCAATCCCGTCGTCGAACTCGACGGGGACGAAATGACTCGGATTATCTGGGAGAGGATCAGGGAACGTCTGATCCTGCCTTATCTCGACATCAACCTGGTCTATTTTGACCTCGGGATCGAGGCGCGGGACAAGACCGATGACCAGATCACGATTGATTCGGCGAACGCTATCAAGGAACACGGCGTTGGCGTCAAATGCGCCACCATCACGCCCGACGAAGCCCGGGTCGAGGAATTCGGGCTGAAGGAGATGTGGCGATCCCCCAACGGCACGATCCGTAACATCATCAACGGCACGGTGTTCCGCCAACCCATTATCTGCAGCAACGTTCCCCGTCTGATTCCCGGCTGGACCCAGCCAATCGTGATCGGCCGTCACGCCTTCGGCGACCAGTACCGGGCCACTGATTTCGTCGTCCCGGGAAAGGGCCGGCTGACCATCCGGTTCGAGCCGGAAGACGGGAGCGAGACGATCGAACGGGAAGTCTACGATTTTCCCGGCGGCGGCATCGCCATGTCGATGTACAACGTTGACGAGTCGATCCGCGGTTTCGCGCGATCCTGCTTCAACTACGCCCTGGATCTCGGCTGGCCATGTTATCTATCGACGAAGAACACTATCCTCAAGGCCTATGACGGCCGCTTCATGGATCTCTTCCAGGAGATCTTCGACCACGAGTTCAAGGACGCCTTCGACAAGAAAGGCATTACCTACGAGCACCGCCTGATTGACGATATGGTTGCCCAAGCCCTGAAATGGGAGGGCGGTTTCGTCTGGGCCTGCAAGAACTACGACGGCGACGTCCAGTCGGACACCGTTGCCCAGGGCTTCGGAAGCCTCGGCCTGATGACCTCGGTCCTGATGACTCCCGACGGGGAAACCATCGAGGCCGAAGCTGCCCACGGCACCGTTACTCGCCACTACCGCCAGCACCAGCAGGGCAACGAGACCTCGACCAACCCAATCGCCTCGATTTTCGCATGGACGCGCGGACTGACCTATCGCGGACGGTTCGACAACACGCCGGAAGTTTCCAAGTTTGCCGAAACCCTGGAGAAAATCTGCATCGAGACGGTCGAGTCCGGGCACATGACCAAGGATCTCGCCCTCCTCGTCGGCCCGGACCAGGACTGGCTCAATACCGACGATTTCCTGACCAAACTGGACGAAAACCTGCAGGCGGCGATGGCCTGAAGGCTGGCGGGCGATTGTGTCACCCGGGGCGTCGTCGCTGTGGTTAACCTGAATATTTCATGAAGATGTCCGGCCGCCTTCAGGCCGTACTATCGCGTTGGAAACACGGTGACGAAGGGATAACCAGTGACAAGCGAAGATGAGGACACAACCCTACCGGTAAAGCCGACCCATGATGCGCTGTTCCGCGCCATCATTGACGACAAGGACCGCGCGGCAGCCCTTTTGCGCGATTACCTGCCGGAGCGGGTCAGCGCGCAGATGACGGACACACCGCCCAAGCGCGTTGCGGGCAGCTTTGTCGACGAGGATGCCCACCTGAAGCACAGCGACGGGCTGTTCGAGATCACGCTGAAGGGCGGACGCCCGGCCCTGGCCTACGTGCTTTTGGAACACAAATCGGTTTCAGAACCGGCAACGCCCCTGCAAATCCTTGGATATATGCTGCGGATATGGCTTCGCTACGGCGATGGACAGGCGGCAAGGTTGCGCGCCCTGCCGGTCATCGTGCCGCTGGTGTTCTACCATGGGAGCCATTCCTGGAATGTGCCGCAGGTGTTCGGCGAGATGTTTGATGCGGGTGAGGATATGGCGCGCTATGTGCCGTCGTTCACTTACGAGGTCCATGATCTCGGCAATATCCCGATGGAAGAGCTGTCGCATAATCCTGACGTGATGGCAGGCCTGGCTGTGCTCAAATTCGTGAAGCACCGCTCCGATATGACGCGCGAACATCTGGAGGAGATACTGCGGCGGCTGCCGTTTGGTACGAATTTTGCCGGTATTGTTCTGCGCTATTTTGTGGCACGATACGAATGGACGCAGCCGGACATGGAGGCGGTACTGGACGGAATAGACGATGAAGGAGGCAAAGCGCTGATGGGAACACTCGCAGAAACATGGAAAAAAGAAGGCGAAGCCAAGGGGCTTGCCGCCGGGGAAGCGCTTGGCCGTGAAAAAGGGCTTGCCGCCGGGGAAGCGCTTGGCCATGAAAAAGGGCTTGCGGAAGGCGAAGCCAAAGGCCTTGCGGAAGGTGAAGCCAGAGGTGAGGCCAAATTGCTGATGCACCTGCTGGTAAAGCGGTTTGGCCCCCTGCCCGAGCCCGTGATCGCACAGATCGCGGCGGGAAGCATTGATGATCTGGATCGCTGGGTGGACCGGGTGCTTGATGCCGCTGATCTGGCGGCCGTGTTCGGGGAACGAAGGGATCACTGAGGGTTTGAAGCGACGATCCATGCTCATCACAGCCAACCAGCCCTTCGGAGAATGGAATGCAATCTTCCCCGATCCGGCAATGACGCTGGCAGCCGTCGACAGGCTCGTCCACCACGCGACAATCTTCGGGATGAACGTGGAAAGCTACCGGCGCAAAGCCGCTGAACACGCCAACGGCCCCGGCCGCCAGGCTCAATCTCAAAGAGCAACACCGGCAAACATCAAACCGGATTGACGCTCTGCGACAATCAAAACCCACAAAAACCTTGATTGTGGCGGAAAAACCCGCCGCCATCACAAACGTCGCGACCAAGGATTCTCATCCTGATTGACGCGCACCTCTCACCCGGATTGTCGCGCTACACGTGCAGCGCGGCCCTCGAAAATATCCGCAAGGTGCAGTAGCGCCAGAACCTGCCTTTGTCGGAAAGCCCAAGCGCTTTCATCGATCAAAATGGCCGACCGAAGCCAGCCAGCTACAAACCCGGCGCGGCCATCAACCTCAATATCGGGATGGAGACCGGCACGGGCAGGACCTGTTGTTATATCGAGTCCATTTTCGAGATGAACAGGCTCTATGGCTGGTCCAGGTTCATCATCATGGTGCCGTATCATGGTGCCGTCGATCGCCATCCGCGAAGGCGTGGCCAGGTCGCTGGAGATGACGGCCGGGCATTTCGTTGAAGGCTACGGCAAGAAGGCGCGGTTCTTCATCTACAACTCCAGGAGACTGCACGAGCCGGAGAGCTTTTCTTCTGACGCGGGAATCAACGTAATGGTGATCAACGTGCAGGCCTTCAATGGGACGGGTGCCGACAATCGCCGTATCCATGAAGAGCTGGACGACTTCCAATCACGCCGCCCCATCGATGTGATCGCCAAGAACCGGCCGAGCCTGGTCGTGGCGCAGGGCGTCGTGGTCGTTCAGGTCCTCGTAACCCAGGGGCAGGCTGTAGATCCGTTGCCGCAGCATATCCCGCAAACTGTGCTCAACCTTGCCCGCCTGCCGGTCGTCGGACAGCCGCCGGGTGTAGCGCGACAATCCGGGCAAGCGATGCCGTCAATCCCGGCAGATGATCCGCCCCGCGCAGCAGCAAAACGCCGCCGTTGCTCGTCACATGACCTCCATCGAAGCCGGTGGTTACCCGGCGTTTACGACAGGCTGGAAATTCCAGCTGATCGGGGGTACAATCTGTCACCGCTGAATCCTTGTGTTTGATCATTTCAAGTAACTGAATCATAACACGAATACGGGATTTAGCGGTACCTGTTCATGAAATATTCGGGTTAAGTCGTGACAACGTCGCGACACCGTGACGGCGCAAAACGGCACGGCAGTCCGATGGTGGTGCGACGGTGATATGGTAATGGCGGTAGCGAAGTTTGCGGCCGCTCAGCGACCGAGTTCGCACATCCCCGCATCGAGGCCTTCAAGGGTCATCGGGAACATGCGGCCGTCCATCAGATCGTTCATGACCCGTATCGATTCGTAGTAATCCCATACCTTGTGAGGTTGGGGATTGATCCAAATTGCCTTGGGATAGGTGGCGATGACCCGTTGCATCCAAGTCGCTCCGGTTTCCTCGTTCCAGTGCTCGACGCTGCCGCCGGGATAGACGATCTCGTAGGGACTCATCGTCGCATCGCCGACGAATATCACCTTGTAATCGTTCGGATAGGTGCGCAGCACCTCCCAGACATCGGTGCGCTCGTTGTGGCGACGCGCATTGTCCTTCCACACGCTCTCGTAAAGGCAGTTGTGGAAGTAGAAATACTCGAGATACTTGAACTCGGTCCGGGTAGCGGAGAACAGCTCCTCGCAAACCCGGATGTGATCGTCCATCGAGCCGCCGACATCGAGGAACAGCAACACCTTTACGGTGTTGTGGCGCTCGGGAACCATCTTGAGATCGAGATAACCGCCATTGTGCGCCGTCGAACGGATGGTGTCGGGGATGTCGATTTCGGTGTCCGCCCCCTCGCGGGCAAACCGCCGCAAACGCTTGAGAGCGACCTTGATGTTACGAGTACCAAGCTCGATGCTGTCGTCGAAGTTCCTGAACTCGCGTTTATCCCACACCTTGACCGCCTTGCGGTGGCGGGATTCGTGCTGGCCGATCCGGATACCTTCCGGATTGTAGCCGTAGGCGCCGAAAGGTGAGGTTCCGGCGGTACCAATCCACTTGCCGCCGCCCTGGTGGCGGCCTTTCTGCTCGTTGAGGCGCTCGCGGAGAGTCTCCATGAGTTTTTCCCATCCGCCGAGAGCTTCGATCTTCTGCCGCTCCTCCTCGCTCAGATAAAGCTCCGCCATCTTGCGTAACCACTCCTCTGGAATCTCCACCGCCTCGGTGGGATCAGCCGGCTCGAGACCCTTGAAAACATGCCCGAAAACCCGGTCGAACCTGTCTATGTGGCGCTCGTCTTTCACCATGCAGGTGCGCGCCAGGTAATAGAAATCGTCGATGTCGAACTCGACAACGCGCTGCTCCATCGCCTCAATCAGGATGAGATACTCGCGCAACGAGGTCGGAACGCCGGCCTTCCGCAACTCCAGAAAGAAATGGCTAAACATCGGATCCGGATCTTCGAAAATGTGCCGGGTATCGGATTACGCCGGACTAGCCTTGCGCCTAGCGCTGCTCGCGGCGCGCCATGAAGGCCAGACGCTCGAACAGCTGGATGTCCTGCTCGTTCTTGAGAAGAGCTCCGTGCAGCGGCGGGATCAGCTTGTTGGGATCGTTGCTCCGCAACGCTTCGAGGGGCACATCCTCGATCATCAGGAGCTTGATCCAGTCGAGTAGCTCGGAGGTCGACGGACGCTTCTTGAGGCCTGGCACCTCGCGAATCTCATAAAACAGCTTGAGAGCGTCGCGGACGAGTATCGCCTGGATACCGGGGAAGTGGACATCGACGATCTGCTTCATCGTCGTCTCGTCGGGGAATTGGATGTAGTGGAAGAAACAGCGGCGCAGAAAGGCGTCAGGCAGTTCCTTTTCATTGTTCGAGGTGATCACCACGATCGGCCGCTGCGCGGCATCGATTGTTTCCCGGGTCTCGTAGACATGGAACTGCATACGGTCGAGTTCGAGCAAGAGATCGTTGGGGAACTCGATGTCAGCCTTGTCGACCTCGTCGATCAGAAGCACCGGGCGCTGATCGCTGACGAAAGCCTCCCACAGCTTGCCGCGGACGATATAGTTCCGGATATCGTGGACACGGTCGTCGCCAAGCTGACTGTCGCGCAGGCGCTGGACTGCATCGTACTCGTAAAGACCGTGCTGCGCCTTGGTGGTCGACTTGACGTGCCACTCGTATATCGGGGCATCCAGGGCAGTCGCGATCTCGTGGGCCAGGATGGTCTTGCCGGTACCCGGTTCGCCCTTGATGAGTAACGGTCGCTCAAGGCTGATGGATGCATTGACCGCGACCATCAAATCCTCAGTCACGATATAGCTGTCGGTGCCTTCAAATCTCATTGTTTGATCCACATCCCCTGATTGTGTTGCGCTGGTTGCCTCTAACGCCCAATCGTGCTGTGCGGCCAAACCGGCGCATTCATGTTTTGAGCGGGTATGTTTTGGCAGATTTCGGGAAAACCTTCGAATGCGGGCACCCTAGCAATTGACCCTGAAGCGTCAAGGAGAATGCTCTGTCGGGAATGCTTCGCTGCAGGGAAATGACCCGCTGCGGGAACATCTCGTTAGGCAGGAACACCCCGTCAGGATGCAGCGGCAGTCGTCATCTCCTGCTCGACAGCTTCCAAAGCCACTTTCGCCGCGTCTCCGTCCGGACCACCGGCCTGGGCCATATCGGGTCGGCCGCCACCACCCTTGCCGCCGACCTTACCCGCCGCCGCCTTGACCAAGTCGACGGCATTGTAGCGGTCGGTAAGATCTCCGGTGACGCCGACAACCAGCGACGCCCGCCCCTCGTTGACCGAAGCGACGGCAACAACGCCGGATCCAATCTGCTGTTTGAGGCCGTCGACCAAGGGCTTGAGTTCCTTTGCCGGCACGTCCTGGAGGATTCTGGTCGCAAGCTTGACCCCCTCGACCAGCCGCGCCTGCGGTCCGGTAGCGCCATCGCCGCGTTCGGCGAGCCGGCGGCGAAGGTCGGCGAGTTCCCGCTGGGCCTCCCGGCGCTCCTGGAGCAGGGCATCGACGCGTTCGGGAATGTCGCCGGCCGCGGCATTCAAAAGATTGGTCAGGGAGTCGATAACCTCCTGCCGGGCTACGACATGGTCGAGCGCAGCGCGACCGGTAACGGCCTCGATTCTCCGCACACCCGAGGCAACCGCAGACTCTCCGGTCATCTTGAAAAACCCGATATCACCGGTGCGCGTCACATGGGTGCCGCCGCAGAGCTCTATTGAAACGGGTTTCTCTTGTTCGGAGCTCGTTTGCCCGGAGTCCGTTTGCCCGGAACCCATGGCAACGACCCGCACCTCACTGCCGTATTTTTCACCGAACAGCGCCAGCGCCCCTGCCTGCTGGGCCTCATCCGGCGTCATCAGACGGGTGCGGACCTCGCTGTTGGAACGGATATGTGCGTTGACCTCGGTCTCGATCCCTGCAGCCTCCTCCCGCGTCATCGCTCCTGGATGGCTGAAATCGAAGCGCAGATAGCCCGGCGCCACCAGCGATCCTTTCTGGGTGACATGCGGTCCGAGCCAGTTCCTCAGAACCGCGTGCAGCAAATGGGTCGCAGAGTGGTTGGCCCGGAGATCGGTTCGCCTGTCGCCGTCGACCTCCAAGGTTGCCGCCATACCGCAGGTGATCTCGCCTCGAGCCACGCGGCCTCGGTGAACATGCATGTCGTCGAGTTTTCTGACGGTATCCTCGACGGTGAATTCCGCGCCGCCAGCGAACCGCATAGCGCCAGTGTCGCCCTCCTGCCCGCCGGATTCCGCATAGAACGGAGTTTGGTTGACCACCAACATCGCTTCCGCTCCCTCCGCTACCGCATCGACGCTCTCGCCGCCGGTGATGATCGCCGCAACGATCCCCTCGGCCGCCTCGGTACTGTAGCCAAGGAACTCGGTTGCGCCGGCGATCTCGCGGATATCGAACCAGAGCTGTTCGGTTGCGCTCTCGCCGGTACCGGTCCACGCCTTGCGCGCAGCTGCGCGCTGCTGCTGCATTGCCTCATCGAAGCCCCCGGTGTCGACCGCTCTGCTCTCTCCGCGCAGGATATCCTGGGTAAGGTCGAGGGGAAATCCGTAGGTGTCGTAGAGACGAAAGGCGACCTCGCCTGGCAGGGTCTCCCCGTCGCCAAGCTGCGACGTCTCCCGTTGCAGGAGCCTGAGACCGCGAGTCAGCATGTCCTTGAAGCGGGTTTCCTCGAGTCTCATGGTCTCCGTGATCAACGCCTCGGCCTGGATCAATTCCTGGAACGACGAGCCCATCGCCGCAACCAGAGCCGGCACCAGCTTCCACAGTAGCGGCTCCTCGCATCCAAGCATGTGCGCATGCCGCATCGCCCGCCGCATGATCCGGCGCAGGACGTATCCCCGCCCCTCGTTGGAGGGCAGCACGCCGTCGGCGATGAGAAAACCGCCGGCCCGCAGATGGTCAGCGATCACCCGGTGCGAAACCTTACCCTCACCGTCCGCGGGAGCACCGCTGGCTTCGGCCGAGGCCTCGATCAAGGCGCGCATCAAGTCGATATCGTAGTTGTCGTGCTTGCCCTGGAGCAGGGCGGCAACGCGCTCGAGCCCCATGCCTGTATCAATCGACGGCTTCGGTAGGGCGACACGTTCTTCCAGCGTCTTCTGATCAAACTGCATGAAAACCAGATTCCAGATTTCTATAAACCTGTCCCCGTCCTCATCCGCGCTGCCCGGCGGTCCACCGGGTATCCCGGGACCGTGATCGTAGAAAATTTCCGAACAGGGACCGCAGGGACCTGTGTCTCCCATGGCCCAGAAGTTGTCGGAGGTGGCGATGCGGATGATCCGTTCTTCGGGCAGGCCGGCGATCTTTCGCCAGTATTCGGCCGCCTCGTCATCGTCGATATAGACCGTGGCCAGAATCCGCCCGGGATCGAGGCCGTATTCCCGGGTGATTAGGTTCCAGGCGAGATCGATGGCGACATCCTTGAAATAATCGCCGAAGGAGAAGTTCCCGAGCATCTCGAAGAAAGTGTGATGACGAGCGGTATAGCCAACATTCTCGAGATCGTTGTGCTTGCCGCCGGCACGAACGCATTTTTGCGACGTCACCGCACGGTTATAGGGGCGCTGCTCGGCACCGATGAAAGTATTCTTGAATTGCACCATTCCCGAATTGGTGAAGAGCAACGTCGGATCGTTGCGCGGCACCAGCGGCGAGGACAGTACGATTTCGTGTCCGTTCTGCCGGAAGTATTCGAGAAATCCAGAGCGGATATCGTTAGCGCTTGTCATGGTTTGGCATATGCTGTGCCGTTCCCAGCTTGTCAAAGTGTCGGGACGGCCGCCGGAACAAAAGCAGCGCCCCGAAGGGCGCCGCAATATGTTGTCCGGATGAAGGACCGAAAGGTCCCGAAAGCGCTAGCCTGCCTGGGCCAACGTTCCCGTTTCCTCCGCCTCATCCTCTCCCTCGTCGCCGAAGGTGGCTGGCCCATCAAGCATCCGTTCAGAGATCAACCCGGCGCTCTCACGGATCTTGTGCTCGATCGCCGCCGCGATCTCCGGTGTCTCCTCAAGGAATGTCTTGGCGTTGTTGCGACCTTGGCCGACCCTCTCGCCGTCATAGGAAAACCACGACCCCGACTTCTCGACGACGCCGGCAGCGGTACCGAGATCAAGAAGCTCTCCCGATTTCGAGATACCCCGGCCGTACATGATATCGAACTCGACGACCTTGAAAGGCGGCGCCATCTTGTTCTTGACCACCTTGACGCGGGTCTGGTTGCCGACGACGTCGTCGCGCTCCTTGATCGCGCCGATCCTGCGGATATCGAGCCTGACGCTGGAATAGAATTTCAGGGCGTTGCCGCCGGTCGTGGTCTCGGGGCTTCCGAACATCACGCCGATCTTTATGCGGATCTGGTTGATGAAGACGACCGTGCAGCGCGAGCGCGAGATCGATCCGGTCAGCTTGCGCAGTGCCTGGCTCATCAGCCGGGCGTGCAGGCCAACATGGCTGTCGCCCATCTCACCCTCGAGCTCGGCTCGCGGCACCAGGGCGGCGACGGAATCGATCACGAGGACGTCGACTGCGCCCGACCGCACCAGCGTATCGGCGATCTCCAGGGCCTGCTCGCCCGCATCGGGCTGGGAGATCAGAAGATCGTCGAGATTGACCCCGAGTTTCTTGGCGTAAGACGGCTCAAGAGCGTGCTCGGCATCCACAAAGGCACAGACGCCGCCGCTCTTCTGCGCTTCGGCAAGGACGTGCAGGGCCAGGGTCGTCTTGCCCGAACTCTCGGGCCCGTAGATCTCAACGACGCGGCCGCGGGGCAGTCCGCCGATGCCAAGCGCGATATCGAGACCGAGAGAACCGGTGGAGATCGCCTCGACGTCGACTGCCTGCTCGTTCTGGCCGAGCTTCATGATGGAGCCCTTGCCATAGGAACGCTCGATCTGGTCGAGCGCCGCCGCGAGTGCTTTCTCCTTGTCCATAGTGTCCTTCTCAACAATGTGGAGTCCTTTGCTCATAGTGCTTTCCCTTTCCAATCGAGGCAAGGCTGAAAACCCTGCCGTTTGTCCTGCCTGGAAAGCACTGTACATATTTTGTTCCATAGCACAAGTACTTTTTTTTGTTCTTTTTCCAGACGCTCTCACCCCCGGGGGAAAACCTGCAGACACAGAGAGCACATGGCGCACAGAAAGCGCAGGAGGCACAGAGGGGGAGCGACGGCCACCGGCGGCCACTGGCGGCGACACGGAGCCCTGAGTTACAATTTTCTGGACAGTGGCAACAATCGCGTGGCGCTGGCCACTATCGGGCTCGCCTGCAACGCCAGTAGCAGCCGCATCACCGGCACGGCAACGGTAAGGCACCGCGCGGGTGACCTGGCGGGCGAATGACAACGACCTGGACAGGCCCCGGCCGGAATGCAACCGGTGGCTCGAGAACGGCGACTGCCGTCGCCAATCCTGCACCAGGCCCGCATCTCATACAGAACGGCATCATGAAGAGCGCCTCATAAAGAGCGCCCCTCAATCATCGCGGCGGGTCTGCTCTTCCCTTTCGTGGCGCTCCTGGGCCTCGAGGCTCAGCGCCGCGATTGGCCTGGCCTCAAGCCGGCGCAGTGAAATCGGCTCCCCGGTTTCCTCGCAATACCCATAAGAGCCGTCCCCGATACGCGTGAGTGCCTCGTCGATCTTGTTGAGCAACTTGCGCTGGCGATCGCGGGTTCGCAGCTCGAGAGCACGGTCCGCCTCCTGGGAGGCGCGATCCGCGATGTCAGGCTGGGCTCCACTCTCGATCTGCAGATGGTGCAGGGTTTCATCCATCTCCGTGTGCAGATTTGCCCGCCACTGCACGAGCTGTAGGCGAAAATACTCGAGCATGCGCGGCCCCATGAACTTTTCTTCTTCCGTGGGTCGGTAGTTCTTCGGAAGGTGCGGCCTCGGTTTCGACGCCACCCTCTTGGGCGCCGGTTTCCGGGTCGTGCTCTTCTTGGGTGAAATCTTCTTGGCCGCTGCTTTCCCGGGCGCTACACGCTTGGCCGCCATTTTCCCGAGTGCCGGCTTCGCCCGGGAGCGGGAAGGTGATTTTGCCGTGGATGTCGTCCTGGCCATGGCGCCCGGCCTGGCTCGAGACCCTGCTCCAGATTTCACTTTTGCAACCATTTCTGCTTCTGGGCGGGCCATCTCGGCCGTCCGACTCCATTATTTATTCGGGAAGTGCGATCGAATATCGTTCAACGATGCTACGTATTATTTGGCGCAACGCCATATAGATACCAAACAGGCCGCTTCAATCACACGGCATCTCACACAACCACACGCCTCAACACAGCAAACTCTTCCGGATACACCATGATCGCCACTGAATCCCCCGCATCCGCTGTTAAAGCATTGATTTTCGACGTCTTCGGCACCGTGGTCGACTGGCGCGGCAGCATCGCCGCGCAGGCCGCTGCCCTCACCGAACAGAGCAATCTCGCCCATGCCGACTGGGATCAGTTCGCCCGCGACTGGCGTAGCCTCTACCAGCCCTCAATGGCTCCGATCCGCAACGGGCAGGAAGACTATGTCCCGCTCGATACCCTGCACCGGCGCAACCTTGACCAGATCGCCGAACGCTACGGCCTGGCCGCCCTCGGCGAGGAAGTGCTGGCCGAGGTGGTTCTGTTCTGGCACCGCCTGACGCCATGGCCGGATTCGGTCGATGGCCTGATCCGACTCAAGCAGCGCTACATCATCGGGCCGCATTCCAACGGCAATATCGCCCTGATGGTCAACATGGCCAAGAATGCCGGATTGCCGTGGGACGTTATTCTCGGAGCCGACATCGCGCGCCAGTACAAGCCGCAGCCGGAAACCTACCTTCGATGCTGCGAGGTGCTAGGGCTGAGGCCCGAACAGGTGATGATGGTTGCCGCCCATAATGGCGATCTTCGGGCGGCCCGGACCTGCGGTCTTGCATGCGCCTTCGTTGCCCGCCCCCTCGAATACGGCCCCGATCAGAGTGGCGATTTTGAGGCCGAGGAAGACTGGGAGGTGGTCGCCGGGGATTTCGGCGAGCTCGCCAACCGCTTGGGGTGCTGACAGGATCGGAGGCCTTGGGTGCCCCGAAGATGTCGGATCACTCCGGAATCCGGAATGATCTTGGTGACCGGCTCGCCGCCGGCATCGAGGGAGATGCCAAGGAAGTTCTCGTCGGTCTGAACTGGACGCTGGTGCGGGGTGGAGCCGGAATCGGCTTCTGTCACTCTCCGGTGCGCGGTACGGCGGGGTGCTCGGAATTACCGGATCCGGGAGGCTATGCCGGCCGACCGCTCGCTGACCTGGCCCGGTATCGCTACAGCGCCAACCCTTTCGAGCAAGCCATCGGCTTTGCTGCAATCAACGCTCATCACAATCGCTACGGTTTCGGGAAAGATCTCGGAAAAAACCCCGCGCGGTTCGACGCCAACGCCCTCGATCATGTGCCCGACAAGGGAGAAGGCGCCGTTGCCATTGGCCTGTTCCCGGGTTTCCGGCGGCGGTTTCCACAAGCCCCGATCATCGAGCGCGAACCCCGCTCCGACTGCCACCCCGAGGAAGAAGCCCCGGCGTTGCTGGCACAAGCCCGTTCGGTCGTCATCACCGCCTCGGCCATGGCCAATGGCTCGCTGGCGCGGCTTCTCCCGCTTTGCCGCCACGCCTTCGTGCTCTGCGTCGGACCGTCCGCACCGCTGGCTCCGGCGATGTTCGAAGCCGGCATCGATATTCTCGGCGGGATGGTTGCAACAGATGAGAATCAGGCGGACAGTGCCTTCCGCATTGTCGGCGAGGGCGGCACCGTGCAAGCGCTTCGCCCGCATCTCCGTTTCATAACCCTGATGCAACCGGCCGCGGCATCAGCCGAATACTGATCCCGGGCCGTGCTGATCTCGGGCAGGTGCTGATCTCGTTCGCGTCAGTCTTCGGTCTGCGCCAGCAGTGCTTCCGCTTCCTCCAGATCCTCGGCGCGATTGACATTGAGAAAGGGATCGACGGGCTGGTCGTCGAAGATGACCTCGGCAAGGTTGTGGCGGGCCGTCCACAGATCGATCTTCCGTATCCCTCCGGCCAGCGCCGCCTCGAGATCGTCGGCCAAGCTCACCCGCCACAGCGCCACCACCGGATGCGACCGACCGCCCGAGGCGGCGCGGACGATGACAGCGTCGTTCACCGCCTCTTGCAGGCGCACCGCAAGATCTCCGGGCAGGAACGGCGCGTCGGTCGGCACGCTGAGCAACCAAGGTAGATCCGGTGCATTGTGTTCGGCCCAGCGCATCCCGGTCAGAATCCCGGCGAGCGGGCCGGCGAACCCTTCGACGAGATCGGCTGCAACCTCAAGCTCGAAGGGGTGGAACCGCGCCGGATCTCCGTTCGCGTTCAGCACCATCCGCTCGACCTGGGGCGTCATTCGATCGATTATTCTCTCGAGAATGGTCTGTCCGCCGAGCGTCTGCAGGCACTTGTCGCCGCCGCCCATGCGCCGGGATTGTCCGCCGGCCAGCAGCACAGCAGCAATCCCATTCATTCCCCCGGTGATCCGCTATCAGGGAAATCCGAGCCCTCGGCTGCATCATCGCCGGCATCGAAGACAATCCGATGATCGCCAGCAAGCGCCAGGAAGCGCCGTCCCCGGGCTCGGCCGATCAGGGTGAGGCCGGCCTTGCGCGCAAGGTCGACGCCCCAGGCCGTAAACCCGGAGCGCGAGACGAGAACCGGGATCCCCATCTGCACCGTCTTGATGACCATCTCCGAGGTCAGCCGGCCCGTGGTGTAGAAGATTTTTCCCTCGGATGATATCCCCTGCATGGCCATGTAGCCGGCGATCTTGTCGACGGCGTTGTGGCGCCCGACATCTTCCATATAAACGAGCGGCCGGTCCTCCTCGCAGAGGACGCATCCGTGAATCGCTCCGGCTTCGAGATAAAGGCTTGGCGTGGTATTGATGGCGTGGGTCAGCGCATACAACCAGGAGGTTTTGATCACCGCATCCTCGGGCAGCGCAATTTCGTCGAACCGCTCCATCATGTCGCCAAACACGGTTCCCTGGGCACAGCCCGAGGTCAGGGTCTTGCGGCGTAGCTTGTGCTCGAAATCCGTCGTCTCCCGGGTGCGCACCACCACCGTCTCGATATCCGGCTCGTAGTCGATGCCGGTGATGTCGGCGGCCGAATGCAGCATGTTCTGGTTGATCAGGTAGCCGACCGCCAGATATTCCGGGTAGTCGCAGATTGTCATCATGGTGACGATCTCGCGCTTGTTAAGAAACAGCGTCAGCGGCCGTTCGACGACAACCGACACCTCGGTTTTCCCGCCCTCATGGTCGAGCCCGGTGATTCGCTCGGTCAGACGGGAATCAGCCGTGTCGGGTCCGAGCTGAAGTCCGCCGGATTCGGGCGTGCCAGCCGGCAATGCAGACAGACGGGAAGTGGGCTTTCGGGCCATCAAAGACTCCGGCGCAGCGAATCCTGCCTGACCGGGAATTCGGCCTACCTGACAAGCCGGTTCCGGAAGGGCGGGAAAGTGGTATACTATGCGCTTGGCAAGCTAGATTCCCAAGACTGGCCCGCCAAAAGCCATTGCTAAGCCTGAACCAGACCTTGAACCTGAGCCGGAATTCGGACACCGCCCGGAGCGAGATGCATGACCATCCACGCTATCCCGCCCAATTCTTCCGATCGCGCCCCTGTCGGTAGCACCCCTGTCGGCGGCAATGCCCTCACCAGCGCCGGCCCGGCGCTGGTCGACCCCTTCGGACGGACAATCACTTATCTGCGCGTCTCCGTGACGGATCGCTGCGATTTTCGCTGTGTCTACTGCATGTCGGAGGACATGACCTTCCTGCCCAAGGCGGAAGTGCTGACGCTCGAGGAGCTCGATCGGCTGTGCAACGCATTCATCCGGCGGGGCGTGCGGAAACTTCGGTTGACCGGCGGCGAGCCGCTTGTCAGGCGCAATATCATGTGGCTCATCGAACGGCTTGGGGCCCAGGCGCGCGACGGTCGCATCGACGAGCTGACCCTGACCACCAACGGAAGCCAGCTCGAGCGCTATGCCGAGGATCTGCGTGCAGCCGGAGTCAGGCGAATCAACGTCTCGCTGGATACGCTGGATGCGGAGAAATTCCAGGCAATCACCCGCTGGGGTCGCCTCGACAAGGTCATGGCCGGCCTGGCGGCGGCCGATGCCGCCGGTCTTGAGGTGAAAATCAACAGCGTCGCCCTGAAAGGCGTCAATGACGGCGAGATCCACGACCTCGTCGCCTGGGCCGGCGATTGCGGCTACGATTTGACCTTCATCGAGGTCATGCCGATGGGCGACATCGGCAACGAGTTGCGCGTTGGCCAATACTGGCCGCTTTCCCTGGTTCGAGCCGAACTCGCCGGACGCTGGACCCTGGAAGACACCGACTACAGGACCGGCGGGCCGGCGCGCTACACCGAATGCCGCGAGACCGGACAGAAGATCGGCTTCATCACGCCGCTGACGCATAATTTCTGCGAATCCTGCAATCGCGTCAGGCTGACCTGCACCGGTACACTGTACATGTGCCTCGGCCAGGAAGACGCCGCTGATCTGTGCCGACCACTGCGCGCCGACGAGAACAACGAACCCCTCGACGCCGCCATCGAAGAGGCGATCGGACGCAAGCCCAAGGGCCATGATTTCATCATCGACAGGCGCGTGAGCCAGCCCAGCGTCCAGCGCCACATGAGTGTCACCGGCGGCTGACGGCCGCAAACCGATCCCCTTGCCGGCACCGCCCTGTTCGCACCGCCCTGCCCTGCCTGACTACCCTGCTCGCCCGTCTCTACCCCTCTGCTTTCACGTCCATCCTTCCTGTCCATCTTTCCTACCGCCGCCATGACTGCCAGACGTATCGCTTTTACGGCTTCTGATACACCGGAAGCCCAGAGCGCCCTGCATGCGCTGCGCGAATGCTATGCGGAACTCGAGGTCGGCGAGGCCAGCGAAGCAGACATCGTCGTCGCTCTCGGCGGCGACGGCTTCATGCTCCGCACCCTGCATGCTCTGAGGGATGACCGGCGGCCAATCTACGGAATGAACCTGGGCAGCATCGGCTTCCTCCTCAACCAGTACAGCACCGATAGCCTTGTCGAGAGACTGGAGAAGGCGGAGCCATTCACCATGCATCCACTCAAGATGCAGGCTGAGGACATGGCGAGTGAACACCACGAGGCCCACGCCATCAACGACATCTCGCTCCTGCGCGAAACCCAGCAAACGGCGAAGATCCGCATCCTGATCGACGATGTCGTCCGCATGGAGGAGTTGATCTGCGACGGCGTGCTGATCTGCACCCCACCCGGTAGCACTGCCTACAATCTGTCAGCCCACGGGCCAGCCCTGCCGATCTCCTCGGGAATTCTCGGGCTCACCCCGATCAGCGCCTTCAGGCCGCGGCGCTGGCGCGGCGCCCTGCTGCCGCATTCGGCAAAAGTTATCTTCGAGTGCCTTGACCCCGAGAAGCGGCCGGTCAGCGCCACCGCTGACGGTCACGAGGTTCGCAATGTGGTCCGCATCGCGGTCGCCGAAGACACCGAATCGACAGTCACCATGTTGTTCGACCCGGAGCATGATTTGAACGAACGCATTCTCAAGGAGCAGTTCACGGCCTAGGCCGGTATTTCAGTCTGCCGTGATAGGTCGCGGCGCGTGTCCCCGATGTCGGCTATTCAGCGGCACGAGCGCCGAGGCTATCGATCCCATGGCGTCCGAGCAGCCTGACCAGATCCTCCATGTGCCGGCGCAACGTCATGAAACCGGGCCGTTTGGCGAAACTTCGTTCGTCCATATACAGGGCGCGATTGATCTCGATTTGGAGGCTATGCCGGGCCTCGGCCGGGCGGCCATGGAGGCGAACGATCTCCATCCCCCTGTAGGGATTGTTGAGCACGACCCTGTAACCGAAGCCAACCAGGATATCGCGCACCAGGTCGCGGAAAGCCGGCGCGCAGGTGGCGCCGTTGCGGTCGCCGAGCACAAAATCGGGCATCGGTGCACCGCCGGGCTGTGTATCGGAAGGCATCGAGTGGCAATTGAGATGCCAGACCGCACCGAAACGTCCATGCGCCTCATCCAGCATCGCCGCCAGCGCCCGATGATAGGGCTGCCAGAACCGCTCGATCCGCCGCTGAACCTCGGACACGGCAAGGCGATCCTCGTACAGGAGCTGGCCGGAAGGGCACAGGCGCCAGATCAACCCGTGGCCGAGACGCGTTTTCTCGCTCGGTACGATCGGGCCCGGCCAGTCTCCGGCAAGGAGGGCGGGATCGATATCGGCGAGCGACCGGTTAGGATCGATGTAGTTGCGTGGGAACAGGGCACTCAGCATCCCTGCCCCATGCACAACACCCCCGGCAAATAGAGCGTCAACATACATATCCTCGGACCGGCGCAGGATTTCCGGCGCTGCCCGGTGCCGGAAGTCAGCGGGATAGGCGTTGCCGCTATGCGGCGAATCCAGCACCAGTGGCACAGCACCGCCGGCGGGCCGGGTTACCGCGTAGACCCCGGGAATTCCGGCCATAACATCGCCCGCGTTCATCCCAGAATTTACCCCATCATCCATCTTGGCACTCGTTCCGGCGTTCATCCCGCCCTCTGTCGTGTGGCTATTTTCACTCGGGATTCAGCCACATTCAGTCACGATAAATCAGCATCCGGGGGCCATAGGAAAACAGGACATGGATGCTGAAGGCCGATTGGCCCGCAAGGCCGCCGCCGGGTATACAGGTTGCCTGCATTAACGGAGAATCCAGGTGGCCCAAAAAACCAGCATCGATCTGATCCGCAAGCTTATCGGCTTCGACACCACGAGCCGCAACTCCAATCTCGAACTGATTCATTTCATCCGCGATCACCTCGCTGAACTCGGGGTCGAGTCCACGCTGATTCCCGACGAAACCGGGACCAAGGCCAACCTCTACGCCACGGTCGGTGACCCCACCCGTCCCGGTATCATGCTCTCGGGACACACCGACGTGGTTCCGGTCGACGGACAGGAATGGGATACTAATCCATTCCAGGTCGAGGAGCGCGACGGGCGACTCTACGGCCGCGGCACCTCCGACATGAAGAGCTTCATAGCCGTCACTCTTGCAGCCCTGCCGATATTTCTCGAACGCGGCCTTAAAATTCCGCTCCATCTTGCCTTCTCCCATGACGAGGAGGTCGGCTGTATTGGCGTGCGTAGCTTGATCGAAAAGCTCGGCAACGAGATCTCGCCAAAACCCCTGATGTGCATCGTTGGCGAACCGACGGATATGGGCGTGGTGATCGGTCACAAGGGAAAGCACAGCTACCTCTGCCGCGTCCGTGGCCTCGAGGCCCATTCGAGCCTCGCTCCGCAGGGCGTGAATGCGGTTGAATTCGCAGCCGAGCTGATCGCTTATCTTAAGGGAATGGCCCGGCGCATCATCGCCGAAGGCCCCTTCGACGATCTCTATGACATCAAGCACACCACCGTGCATACTGGCACTATCGAAGGCGGCACCGCGCTCAACATCGTGCCCAAGGATTGCAACTTCCAGTTCGAGTTCCGTTGCATTGCCGGCGATGACGGCAATGCCCTGTTCGCGGAGGTCGAAACCCACGCTCACGAGGTCCTGGAACCGGAGATGAAGGCAATAGCGCCTGAATGCGGCTTCACCTTCGAGCAAAGCAGTGTCATCGAAGGCCTCGACATCGACCCCAGCGAGGAGGTCGTCACCCTGGTCAAGAGCCTGGCGGGGCGCAACGACCACACCAAGGTCGCTTTCGGCACCGAGGCCGGCCTGTTTCACGTCCGGGCCGGTATCCCGACAGTGATCTGCGGTCCGGGCAGTATCGAACAGGCGCACAAGCCGAACGAGTTCGTTGCCCTTGACCAAATCGACAGGTGCGAGGCGTTCCTCGCCGGGCTGGCCGGCCATATCTGTGCCGAAGATACCGAAGATACCGGGAGCTAAACCGCAGGTCCGGGAGGAGACAAATCCGGGAAACTGCCCCTCAATTTTGGGGAATAGCTTCTGGCAGTAGCTATACGGTCTCCTCTGGTAGAGCGATCAGGTACTGGGCACATGTTTGCAATTAGAGTTGGAAATATGAAAAAATTCATCCTTTTAACAACTGCGATTTCCATCGTAGCAAGTTGTTCGCCAGTAACCACTGACGGATATGGCCCTCGCGGAGAAGGCTTCATCGGCTCTGCGTATGGATTTGACGACCGTCGCGTGTCAGACAATTCTTGGGACGTATCTTACACAGGCACCTCAGCAGCAGACGCTCGCCGCGGAGCCGTCCGTCGAGCTTCTGAGCTATGCACCAGTATTGGCTCAACTGCTTCAGGCTTCTCACCATCCATATCAGCGCAAGGTCAATTTGTCATCGCAAGTGGCGTTGTCGAATGCACGCTGACAATATCCCAACCCCAAAAAACGCAGGGGGAAATCCTGCTGGCTCGGCATAACGATTTGACGGCAGAAATCGCTGCAATCGAAGGTGCCATTGAGGCAAGCCAAGAAGATGCCGCACTAGGGCCGATTATTGCGCTCGGTGCAGCCATTGCCGGGCAGATACGTCAGGGTCAGCTGCAAAAAGCCAAAGGAAAACTCTATGCACTTGAAGCTGAAATGCGGAGTGCAGGCGTGGACGTGACCTCTCAGTCGTTTGGCGCGTCAGGCAGTGGCGTAGCTATTTCGTCTGTAAGCCCCGGTGATAAGATCGTTAGCGTAAGCTTTGATGACGATTGTGGCATGTCTATCTCGGCCTCTAATGAACAAGCGCGGCAAAAGTGGGTGAGCGACATTAGCCGTGTTCGAGGCGCCACGGAAACACTCATTAGTGACAGAAGGCTTCAGTCGGACGCCGCCAGTGAAGCGGCCAGCTTTGGCGGGTCGTACTGTGAAGCAGCTAAACTGCAGCTTTCCTCCGACCTAAAGAGCCTCAACAGCGCAATTGCAGCTGCACGACAGCTCAATATCTACGAGTCGCCTGTATCCTGTGAAAGTGCTGCAGTGAACAACTCTAAGGGTGCCTATACTACGACTTCTTGTACGGCTTCTAGCTTAATGCTGTTGACCATGAGACACGCTCAAGTCTGTCACTTCGCCTGCAATGGCGGTTTATCACAGTAGTCGGCGCGTCAAACTCATATCAGCCAATTCCTCAGCCTTAAAAAGGGAGCCCACTCATGCAAATAGCCAAAAATCATCATATTCGTGCCCGACGCCAAAGCGCCGGGGAAAAAGGTTCAGATTTCCGGCACATGCTCGATTGTTTCCGTCATGGATCACGCCCTGCCCTACAGTATCGGTGCCTAGGCTCTCAAATCGTCACAGGACACTGACAAAGAGATAGAAAAGGAAAACGCACGATTATGAAAATCCGCGCCGCAGTGGTCCGCGAGATCGGACACAAACACCCCTTCGCAAAATCCCAGCCCATCTCCGTCGAGGAGATCGAGCTCGGGGGGCCGGGCCCGGGCGAAGTTCTCGTCGAGATCGCCGCCGCCGGCCTCTGCCACTCCGATCTCTCCGCGGTCACCGGCATTCGCCCCCGCCCTGTACCCTATGTTCCGGGCCATGAGGCAGCCGGCATCGTCCGGGAGATCGGCCCCGGCGTAACCCGGGTCGCGCCCGGCGACCACGCCGTGCTGTATTTCGTGCCCAGCTGTGGCAACTGTCCCGCCTGCGACAGAGGCGAGCCTTTCATCTGCGATACTGCCTACCAGGCCCGCAGCGCCGGCGGCCTGGTTACCGGATCCCAGCACCTGTCCCGCAATGACGAGGTTATCAATCATTTTTCGGGTGTATCCTGCTATGCCGAATACGCGGTGCTGGCGGAGGCCTCGGTAATCCGGATCGACAAGGATATCCCGCTCGAGGACGCCGCACTGTTTGGATGCGCCGTGATCACCGGCGTTGGCAGCGTCGTGAACACGGCACAACTGCCGGCCGGCGCCACTGTCGCCGTGATCGGCCTCGGCGGCGTCGGGCTGAACGCCATGTTTGCCGCAATCCTGTCCGGAGCCGAGCGAATCATCGCCATCGACATCAACGACGAACGGCTGGCGCTGGCCCGCCAGCTCGGCGCCACCGATACTGTCAATGCGGCTTCGCCGGATTGCGTCGGAGAGGTACGGGAAATGACGGGCGGCGGCGTCGACTACGCTTTCGAGCTGGCTGGCGTGCCAGCCGCGCTCGAGACCGCATGGGCGCTGTGCCGTCGCGGCGGTACTCTCGTGACAGCCGGACTGCCAGCACCGGACGCAACGCTGTCAGTACCAATCACAGCCATGGTCGACGACGCCAAAACCCTGAAGGGATGCTACATGGGTGGATGCGTGCCGCGCCGCGACATTCCCCGGTTCTTGTCCCTTTATCGCCGCAACAAGATCCCGGTCGACAAGCTGCTCAGCGGTTTTCTCAATCTCGAGGGGCTGAACGAGGGATTCGACCGCCTTGCTGACGGCAAGGTGATCCGCCAGATTCTGCGCCCCGGCGCGGCACTCTGAAGCGCCCGAGCTTAAGAGAACAGCAAAGCGACCAGAAAAACGGGTGGAAAAAAGAGCACTATGGCTAGAGAAAAATGAAACCGAAGATCGACGACATAGTAATCCCGGACTCCATCCCGGAATGCGACGCAAGGCGTGTCTGCGAAAAGCTTGAGCGCAACGTGTTCGCAAGCCCCAAGGAGTTTTTTGCAACCCTCGATGGCCTGGCGAGCAAACTCGGTGTCGATGGCGATATTCAGCAGATTTTCAACGCAGATGGCGAACTGAACGGATACCAGATCAACTTCGACGATAGCTCGGAGATGGTTATTCGCGACAACGATCTCTACATAAACTGGAAGTCATCGACGTCCGAGGAGCCCGAAGAATCGATCTATGAAGAACCGGTTTCTGCAGAGCCGGCACCTGAGGCGTTGATACCGGCGATATCACCGACGCTTGGGGCACCGAAGCCTGAAGCGTTCGATGCCCATCGCATCTACGCGGCGTTCCACGGGCAGCGGATTCCAAAGGACACCAAGGATACCCTCGACGCCATCAGGAAAACAGCGTTGACGCTCCGCATTGCTTGCCACATCGATAGAAACAACCAGGCGGGTCGAGCGGAGGTTCTCTTCTATGACGACTCGAAAATCACCATCGACCGACGGGGTATTAGAGCGAGTCCCGCTGTCTGACCTAGCCGCCTGACCCCCCCCGCTGCCTGATCCGACTGTCTGACTTCGCTGTTATTCCGCAGCCAGGGCCAGATCAGCCAGCTCGGGCGCCGCCCGCACCGGCACACATACACTGCCCTCAAACAACCTGCGTTGGGTACGCAGGACGCTGACGCCCGAAACTCGCCACGCCTCCGCGCCCTCTTCTCTCGTAGCATCTTCATCCCGGATAACTTCAGCGGCTGCCTCCAGCACGCCCGAAGGGTGCATAAGCCGGACGGGGTCCGTCGAATCCGCCGACGGGCGAGTGTTGCGATGGATCAGTGTCCCCTCGATCCGGGCCGCAGCGGCGAGACACATCGCATTAGTCAGCGGCAGGGCCCGGTGCGGATCGCCCGTCGAAATAACCCGGGCCGTAACGTCGCCTGCCGTGGCAGGGACTGTCTCGCTGGTCAGCACTGTTGCGGCGGCGGCAGGAGATACGAACGCGATCCGCGGCACGCTGCCGATCTCCTTCTGCGCCGTTGCGTAATCCGGAAACAGGCCGATTCGCGCCGCCGCCGCGCAGCGGATGCCGGCGAGCACATTCAGGGTTTTGGCGTCCGCCTCCAGCGCCTCCGGAAGCTCGGTGCCAACGAGTCCGATCGAGGATGCCTCGAGAATGACGGTTGCGGCCGCGGCGTCGACGATTGAAACCTCAATCGCGCCGAGGCCGGGTACCTCCAGAATCTCGGCCACGGCGCCGGTTGGAAGCAGATGTCCCGTATCGGCGCCACCGGGATCGAGAAAGGACAGGCGTACCGGCGCACCGGTTCCGGCGACGCCGGCCAGGGTCCAGTCACCCTCGACCGCAGCTTCCCCGTCCTCGAGGGCGAAACTGGCGTGGATCAGCTTGTTGGTGTTCGTGTTGTGGATCCGGACCAGCGTCTCGGCGCCGGTTGCGGTGACAAGGCCCGTGTCGACCGCAAAAGGGCCCACCGCCGAAGACATGTTGCCGCAGTTGGGCCCGAAATCGACCATGTCGTTGCGGATGCCGATCTGGGCGAAGGTGTAGTCGACATCGGCGTCTTCCCGGCTTGGAGGCCCGATGACGCAAACCTTACTGAGCGAGGAGACACCGCCACCCATCCCGTTGAGCTGGCGCCCATTGGGATCCGGGCTGCCGATGGCAGCACGGAACAGCGCCGGCCACAACGCGCGGTCCTCCGGCAGGTCGCGTTCGAGAAACATCAACGCGTTGCTGGTGCCGCCGCGCATAAACACCGCCGGTATCCTGATCTGTCGCATGGCGTCGCTTCCGGTTTTTGCCTCTTTATCCCGTCTGCATAAAGCAGGAAACGCAGCCAGAATAGCCGATTTGGCTTCCTGCCGCATTGCCGCAATGGTGCCACCGGTTATATTCGCCCCGGAAGATTTACCGGAAGATCGACCGGAAGATCCGCCAGGGAACGCCCGGCCCTAAGGAAGATTCCAAGCAGACCCCCAGGAGGCATCGATGCCGACAGCGACAGCGCCCGCCACTGCGTTCCGGGCCGACTCCGGAAAACAGCATGCCGCAACCCTCACCATTCTCATGCTGGATACCAACTTCCCCCGCATTCCGGGCGATATCGGCAATCCCGAAACCTGGCCCTTTCCTGTGGACTTGCGGGTCGTCGACGGTGCGAGCGCCGACAGGGTCGTGCGCCGCGGCGCCGAGGGGCTTCGCGACGCCTTCTGTGATGCAGCCCGCGAGGCCGTCGCCCTCGGTGCTGACGGCATTTCCACAACCTGCGGCTTTCTCTCCCTCTTCCAGAAGGATCTCACCGCCGCCGCCGGCGTACCGGTCGCCGCATCGCCGCTGATGCAGGTTCCCGCCGTCCAGGCATTACTCCCGCCGGACCGGCGGGTCGGCGTGCTGACGATATCCGCCGCGAGCCTCACCCCCGCCCATCTCGAGGCGATCGGCGTGCCCGTGGATATCCCCATCGCGGGAACCGAAGGCGGTCGGGAGTTCAGTCGGGTCATTCTCGATGACGAGGCGAAACTCGACGACGCGGCAGCCCGCGAGGATCTCCTCGAGGCCGGACACGGCCTGCTCGCGCGTCATCCGGAGATCGGCGCGCTGGTGCTTGAATGCACCAATATGGGCCCATACGCCTATGCTCTGAACACAGAACTCGGGATCCCCGTCTATGACGTAGTGAGCTTCCTGACCTGGTTCCATGCCGGCCTCGCGCCGCGACGATTCGAACGCAGTTGAGATCAAACGCACCCCTTAAACGCACCCGACATTACAGCCGAGAACATCGCCGCCATGGAAACAGCCAATCTCCTGATTCTGATGTCCGACGAGCACGACCCGCGCATCGCGGGCCATGAAGGTCATCCGCTCGCCAAGACGCCAAACATCGATCGCCTGGCCGAGGAAGGCACCCGTTTCACCGCCGCCTACACGCCCTCGCCGATCTGCGTGCCGGCGCGGGCCAGCTTCGCCACCGGACGTTGGGTGCACGAAATCCGCTACTGGGACAACGCCATGGGCTACACCGGCGCGCCCGAGGGCTGGGGCCACCAGCTCCTGTCCGCCGGGCACCGGGTCGATTCGATCGGCAAGCTGCACTACCGTAGCCCGGATGACCCCACCGGCTTCAGCGAGCAGTACGAGCCGATGCACCTCATGGACAACATCGGCATGATCTGGGGATCGATCCGCGATCCGCTGCCCGAAAGAGAGCGCGGCAAGGTTTTCCACCGGATCGGCGCCGGCGTATCCAACTACAACCTCTACGACCGGCGAACCGCGAATTCCGCCTGCCAATGGCTGAAGGATCGCGCCAGTCAAACCGACGACAAGCCTTGGGTGCTTTATACGGGATTCGTCGCCCCGCACTTCCCTTTCGTAGTGCCGAGCGAGTATTTCAATCTTTATCCCCTCGACGATATCCCCCTGCCTCGGCTCCTTCCCCGCGACGGCCACGCGCACCATCCCTGGATCGCGGCACTCGATGCCTATTCCGGCCAGGATCGCCATTTCGAGAGTGACGAGATACGGCTGGCAGCGATCGCCGCCTATCTCGGCCTGTGCAGCTTCGTTGACGCCCAGATCGGCCTCGTGCTCGACGCGCTCCGGGAAACCGGCCTCGATAAGACCACCCGGGTCGTCTACACCAGCGACCACGGCGACAATCTCGGGACCCGCGGCCTGTGGGGAAAATCCGTTCTCTACGAGGAGAGCACCCGGATACCGATGATTATCACTGGCCCCGGCATTCCCCGCGGCGAGATCCGGAAAACTCCGGTCAACCTCATCGATCTGCACCAGACCGCCCTCGAGAGCGCGGGCCAGGCGGAGACGGAAGAGGATGGCGAACTGCCGGGCCGCTCTTTGATTCCCCTCGCCGGGGGTGACGAGGATCCCGAGCGGACGACTTTCAGCGAATACCATGCCGTCGGCTCGTCAAGCGCCGCCTTCATGCTGCGCCGGGGCAACTGGAAGTACCACCACTATGTCGGATACCCGCCGGAACTGTTCAATCTTGAGGACGACCCCGGGGAAACCTCCAACCGAGCCGATGATCCGGACTATGCGGAGGTGACTGCCGCATTCGAGGCGCAGTTGCGCGGAATGATCGATCCGGAGGCCGTGGACCGGCTAGCCAAGGATGACCAGGCGGAACTCGTGAAGCGCTTCGGTGGTCGCGATAAAGCGGCTACCGTCGGCACACCCGGTGCAACACCGGTGCCGGGCTACACAAACGAGTGAGCTTGCCGAGTGGGTTTACGCAGGCAACGGTGGGACGCCCTATCGGGTCTACGATAAAGCTCGGCGAGGAGGTGCTCTCCGACCGGCTATACCCACGAGTGTATCGAGAACGCCACGATTGATCTCGGTGTCGAATACGACCTCGCCATCGACTCCTCCATGGCCATCGACGATCTGCTCGATCGGACGCAGGCCACCTTCCTGGGCAGCTCTGAAATCATCATTGAGCAGAACGGGGATGTGAACGTCATGCCCGGAGACCGGGTGGAAGACGGCGAAGCGTGGCCGAAAAACGAAGAATTCGACAAAGAGCTCGAGGGGAGTGGCGGTTTCCTCCCGCTCCTCGGGGGTGCCGCCATCCTCGGTGTTCTTGTCTGGTGGCTGTTCTTCTGATCAGGCCCAGCCAAGTGATCAGGCCGAGGGCGGACCCGTCCATTCAGAGACGAACTCATCCGGCGCCGGACGGCGCTTTCTGTTCAGCGTCTTGACCGGGGTTCCGAGATAGAGAAAGCAGACAATCTCGTCTACCTCATCGAGACCGAGCGCCTGTTTGACGTGGGGGTCGTAGGCATTGGTGCCGGTCAGCATGATGCTGCCATAGCCCTTGGCCTGGGCCGCCGTCATCATGTTCATAGCTGCTGCACCGGCAGCAACCACCTGCTCGATCGCCGGCACGTTCGGCTTCTCGTCCGACACTTTCGCGCAGACGGCGATCACCAGCGGTGCCCGCAACGGTCGCCCTTGCTCCTTGGCGATTGCCTCTTCATCGGCCTCCGGGTCACGTGTGCGCAACGCCTCGACGAACACCGAGCCCAGGCGCTCGCGAGCCTCGCCGCGCACCAGCACGAACCGCCAGGGCTGCAGCGCCCCGTGATCCGGGGCGCACAGGCCGGCCGTGAGAATGGCGTCCAGATCTGCGCCTTCCGGCGCCGGCTCTCCGAGCAAGCGCGGCGGCACCGACACCCGCGACAACAACGCTTCCATGACTTCCATAACGATCTCCGATGATCTTCGAAGGGCCGGCAAGGCCTCGATATTCCAGCCGGGAGGTTCCGGGCCGGTGCGATGTGCAGCACCCGGCCAGACCTGTCCCGCCCCGTACCCGTGTTTTATATTGGCTTGAGGTCGGGATTGCACAGCACGGGGCGTTTCCGGGGCATTTAGGGAGAATCAGGACGAATGAACATCGCCGCTTGGATGGAAAGAGCGGGAAGGAGCTTCGGGACCCGTCCGGCCGTCGCCCATGGTGAGGCCGTCTATCTCGACTATGCCGGCCTTGCCGACCGGATCGCGCGGCTGGCCGGCGGCCTTAGGCGGCTTGGCTTCTCTCCCGGAGACCGCATCGGCCTCGTGATGCGCAACTGCCTGCAATATCCTGAGGCACTGGGCGCCATCTGGCATGCCGGGATGGCCGCGGTTCCGATCAACGCCCGGCTACATCCGGCCGAGTTTCGCTACATCCTCGAGAACAGCGGCGCCCGAGCCTGCCTGGTCACGGCCGACCTCGCCGAAAGCGTTGCTGGCACCGCGCCGGACAACATCGAGCGCCTGATCGTGATCGACGACGCGGAATACCGTGCACTTGCATCAGGCGACCCGGTCCCACTCGCCGAATCAGCGCCCGAGGACCCGGCCTGGCTGTTCTACACCAGCGGCACCACCGGCCGGCCCAAGGGCGCAATGCTCTCGCACCGCAACATTCTTGCCGCCTGCGCGTGTTATTTCATCGACGTCGACCCCGAACCGCCCTGGGACTGCATCCTGCACGCCGCACCCTTCAGCCACGGTTCGGGGTTCTATGGCGTCGCCCAGATGATGAAGGCGTCGTGCCAAGTGATCCCCGAGAGCGGCGGGTTTGATCCGTATGAGATCTTCACCCTGATCCAGGCCTGGCCCGGTCTCTCCTTCTTCGCCGCCCCAACCATGGCCAAACGGCTGATCGAGCACCGGGAGGACGCCGACACTGCCAATCTGAAGCTCATCATCTACGGCGGCGGGCCGATGTATGTCGAGGACCTCCACGCCGACATCGCGCGCTTCGGCGACAAGTTCGCTCAACTCTACGGACAGGGCGAATCGCCGATGACGGTCACTGCCCTCAACCGAGAGATGCACGCTATGTGCGACCATCCCCGCTGGCACGAGCGGCTGGCCTCGGCAGGGGTCGCCCAGAGCGCGGTGGAGGTGCGATGCGTCGATGCCAACGACGTCACCCTGCCGCCGGGAGAAACCGGCGAGGTGCTGGTGCGCGGCGATACCGTCATGCTCGGATACTGGGGAGACCCGGAAGCGACGGCAGAGACGCTGCGCGGCGGCTGGCTCCATACCGGGGACGTCGGCAGTTTCGATGAGGATGGTTTTCTTACCCTCAAGGATCGATCGAAGGACATGATTATCAGCGGCGGCACCAACATCTATCCCCGCGAGATCGAGGAGGTGCTGCTCAAGCATCCGGAGGTCGCGGAGATCTCGTGCATCGGGCGTGCGCATCCGGAATGGGGCGAGATCGTCGTCGCCTATGTTGTCGCTCGAAACGAGGCACCGCCGGATCCGGCCGCTCTGGATACCTACTGCCTCGATCATATCGCCCGCTTCAAGCGGCCGAAGGACTACCGGTTTGTCGATTCCCTGCCCAAAAACAACTACGGCAAGGTACTGAAAACCGCGTTGCGGGAACAGGACGCCGAAACCGTCCTCGGTCTTCATTCCGGGAGTGATTCCGGGAGTGATTCCGGGGGCGATTCCGGAAAAGACAGCCCAGAAACCGGGAGGTGACGATGGCTGAGGGCGAGAATGCGGACGCGCGCCTGCAGGACAAGGTCGCGATTGTCAGCGGCGCCGGCTCGTCGGGGCCGGGCTGGGGCAACGGAAAGGCCACGGCGGTGCTGTTCGCCCGCCAAGGGGCGCGCGTGCTGTGCGCCGACATCAACCTCGAGGCGGCCGAAGAAACCGCCGACATCATCCGCGACGAGGGCGGCGAGGCAGTGGCGGTCACATGCGACGTCTCCCTGTTCGATCAAGTCGAAGGCATGATCGAAACCTGCCGCGAGCGTTTCGGACGTATCGATATTCTCCACAACAATGTCGGAATCCTTGGCCTCGGCGGCCCGGTCGACCACGATATCGATGAGTGGGACAAGGTCTATGAGGTCAACGTCAAGAGCATGTTCCTGACCTGCAAAGCCGTAATCCCGGTGATGGAGGCCCAGGGCGGCGGCGCCATCGTCAACATCTCCTCGATCGCGAGCACCCGCTGGATTGGTGTACCTTTTCTCTCCTATGCCAGCAGCAAGGCGGCAATAGTCCAGCTCACGAAGATGATCGCCGCCCAGTACGCCGCCAAGAATATCCGCTGCAACACGATCCTGCCGGGGTTGATGGACACGCCCATGGTTCATCAGGGGCTGGCCGGAGTCTTCGGCGACGGCGATATCGAGAAAATGATCCAGGTGCGCGCTTCCCATTGTCCGACCGGCAAGATGGGCGATGCCTGGGATGTTGCCCATGCCGCGCTCTACCTCGCCTCGGACGAGGCGAAATACGTCACCGGCGTCGAGCTGGTCGTCGATGGTGGCCTGTCGCTACGCAGCGTGACCTAAGGAGATCGGTGTGACCCTGGAGGGCAGGGGCCCCAAGGCGGAACTCGCAATCCTGACTGACGCGCTGGCGAAGCTCGCCGAGGGTTTTGCCGACCTGCCGGAGAGCGATCCCGAATCCGGCGCTCCCAGATTCGGTGCTCCCAGATCCGGCGCCCCCGGATCCAGCACTCTCGCTGGCGAAGGGCCCGGCAATGCGCTGGAGCGCGCGGCGCTCATCGAGGCCTTGGGCGCGGCAGCGACGCGGATGCGCGATAACTATCCTTACCACCACCCCCTCTATGCCGGACAGATGCTGAAACCACCCCATCCCGCAGCCCGCCTCGCCTATGCGCTCAGCCTGTGGATCAACCCCAACAACCACGCCCTCGACGGCGGCCGTGCCAGCTCGGCAATGGAAAAAGAGGCCGTCGCCGATCTCGCCCGCATCGTCGGCTGGGAGACCTGTCTCGGCCATCTCTGCGGCGGCGGGACGATGGCCAACATGGAGGCTTTGTGGGCCGCCGGACAACTGGCACCGGGTCGGATCGCAGTCTCTGCACAGGCGCACTACACCCATCGGCGGATCGGCGAGGTGCTCGGCCTCGACTGCATCGAGGTTGCAACCGACGACAGGGGGCGAATGGATGCACACGCGCTTGGCCGCCTGCTGGACCAAAACAACGGGGACGGCGGGCGGATCGGCACCGTGATCGTCACCCTCGGCACCACCGGACTTGGCGCCGTCGATCCACTCGAGGATATCCTCGCCCTGCGCGCGGATCATGGTTTTCGCCTCCATATCGACGCCGCCTATGGCGGCTATTTCGCGCTCACCGGCGATGCGCTCACACCGAAGACCCGTGCCGCCTTCGCCTGTATGGGCGAAGCTGATTCGCTCGTTATCGATCCGCACAAGCATGGCCTCCAGCCCTATGGCTGCGGATGCGTACTATTCCGCGATCCCGCTGTCGGCGCCCTCTACCGGCACGATTCCCCCTATACCTACTTCACCTCCAACACCTTGCATCTCGGCGAGATCAGCCTCGAATGCTCGCGCCCGGGTGCTGCGGCGGTCGCGCTGTGGACGACCCACCAGGTTCTGCCGCCGAAGCCCGGCGGCGCCTTCGCCGACGACCTTGCGCGTTGCCTCGGCGCTGCACGCGGCCTTCATACCCGCCTCGACACCTCCCCGAACTGGCTGGTGGTGATCCCGCCGGAGCTCGATATCCTCGTCTGGGCGCCTGCCGGCAGGGATGGCACTGCGATCTCGGCGGCGTCGCGCCAGGTGTTCGAGGCGGCCGCCCGGCGCGATTTGCACCTGGCCCTGATCGAGCTTCCGGCCGATCTGTTGCGCCCTCACTGGCCCGGCGTTACGTTCGATGGGGTGGAGGCGGTCACCTGTCTGCGCTCGTGCTTGATGAAGCCCGAACATCTCGACTGGCTGGACAAAATCATGGCGACCCTCGAAGACGCCCTCGGGGATACTGCCGGGGATGCTGCCGAAGCACCGGTAGCGGGCGCGGGGCGGTAATGGCCGGGATTTCGGGCTTTGACCCCGAAGGTTTTGCTGCCGAAGGTTTCGATCCTGAAGACTTCGATCCCCGGCACCTGCCCGCAGGATTTCTCGACGATCCATATCCCTTCTATCACGACCTGCGGCGCGTAGCGCCAGTCCATCGCTGTCCCGACGGCTCGCTGTTCCTGACCCGGCACGCCGATGTCTCGGACGTCTACCGGAGCCGCACCACCAGCTCCGACAAGAGGGTCATGTTTCGCCCGACCCTCGGCGACGGATCGGCCTATACCCACCACACAACCAGCCTCGTCTTCAATGATCCGCCATATCACACGCGAGTGCGCCAGGCGATCCAGGGTGCCCTGATCCCGCGAGCTCTGCGCGCGCTCGCACCGAGCCTCGAAGCGCTGGTCGAGAGCCTTCTCGACCGCGCCGAAGAGATCGATGCACGCGAGGAGAAATTCGACCTGATCGAGGATTTTGCGGCCGCAATCCCGATCGAGGTGATCGGCAATCTCCTCGGCGTGCCGCGGGACGAGCGCGAACCGCTCAGAGGTTGGTCGCTGGCGATCCTGAGCGCGCTCGAGCCGACGATCGACAATGCCACCCTCAAGGCGGCAAACCAGGCGGTCGACGAATTCAGCGATTATCTTGCCGGCCTCATTGCCGCACGTCGCGAGAAACTGGTTCTCGATGGCAGCGATCCGCTTAGTCTTCTGATTGCCACCGATCCCGACCACCCGCTCACCGAGATGGAGCTGATCCACAACGCCATTTTCCTACTCAATGCCGGTCACGAGACAACGACCAACCTGATCGGCAACGGGGTGATGGCGCTCCTGGCCAACCCGAAAGAACACCGGCGGCTCATCGAGGATCCGGCGATGATCGACTCGGCGATCGAGGAGTTCCTGCGCTACGAGAGCTCGAACCAGCTCGGCAACCGCCTCACCACCGAGGAAATGGCGATCGGCGACGTCACCGTTGCGGCGAACACGATGCTGACCCTCTGCATCGGTGCCGCCAACCGCGATCCGGCCGAGTTCCCCGACCCCGACCGCCTTGACCTCGCCCGCCGGCCGAACCGCCATCTCGCCTTCGGGCTTGGCATTCATGCCTGCGCCGGGATGCAGCTCGCGCGGATGGAGGGGCGGGCCGCAATAGCCGGGATCACGCGCCGTTTTCCCGGCCTGCGCGCCGCCGGCCCCCATAAGCGCGGCAACCGGGCCCGTTTCCGCGGGCTTCTCACCTTCCCGGTCACCGCCCGCTGAAATCCTGCCGCATCGCGTCAATCACATCCGACTGCCGGGCGGCGGTGATTGAAAAAGCCCATATCTGACCTATAACCTTCAGGAAATCCTGATCGGTCGGCATTCGGCCGAGAGGGTACGCCAAGACGGTAAAGCCAAGACCGTCCATAAGAGGGAGGAAAATCATGAGGCTGAATCTTCGCATGCTGACAGCCGTTGCGGCCCTGCTTTCGGTCGTGGCGTTCGCGCCAGCCGCGCTGGCCCAGAAATCGGGCGGCGTACTCAAATTCTATCACCGGGGGACGCCGCCGAGTGGATCGATCCACGAAGAGGCGACCAACTCGACCCTGTCGCCGTATATGGGAGTGTTCAACAACCTCATCATGTACGACCACCAAAAGCCCACCAACAGCCTGGACACCATCATCCCCGACCTTGCGACCTCGTGGGAATGGAAGAATGACAAGACCAAGCTCACCTTCAAGCTGCGCAAGGGCGTCAAGTGGCACGACGGCAAGCCGTTCACGGCCAAGGACGTTCAATGCACCTGGGATCTTCTCCAGGGCAAGAAGACACCCAAGTTGCGCAAGAACCCGCGCAAGGCGTGGTACAAGAACCTCGACAAGGTGACTGTCGACAATGACTACCAGGCCACCTTCCACCTCAAGCGCCGGCAGCCGGCTTTCCTGACCCTTCTCGCTTCCGGGTACTCGCCGGTCTATCCCTGCCACGTGCCGCCCAAGAAGATGCGCACCAGTCCGATCGGCACCGGGCCCTTCAAGTTCGTTCAACTGAAGCAGAACGAGTTTGTGAAGTTCACCAAGAACAAGGATTACTGGAAGCAGGGCCAGCCGTATCTCGATGGCCATGAGTGGACGATCATCAAGAGCCGGTCGACCCGGGTTCTTGCCTTCGTCGCCGGCAAGTTCGACATGACCTTCAACGCGGACGTGACGATCCCGCTGCTCAAGGATGTCCGTGAGCAGGCACCGGATGCACAGTGCTCGCTGGTCACCACGAATGTGAGCACCAACCTGATCGTCAACCAGGACAAGCCACCCTTCAATGATGCCGATATTCGCGAGGCGATGGTGCTGACCATCGACCGCGATGCCTTCATCAAGATTCTCGGCCACGGCAAGACCATCAAGAGTGGCGCCCTGCTGCCGCCGCCGGGCGGGGTTTGGGGCATGCCTCCGAATGTACTCGCGAACGTCGCCGGCTACGGCGCCGACGTCGAGGCGAACCGGGACAGAGCCAAGGCCATCATGAAGCGCAAGGGTTACGACAAGGACAACCCGCTCAAGGTCAAGGTTTCGACCCGCAACATCGCGGTTTACCGTGATCCGGCGGTCATCCTGATCGATCACCTTAACAAGATCGGCTTCGCCGCCGAGCTTGAGACGGTGGAGACCAGCAACTGGCACGCCAAGGTCGGCCGCAAGGACTACTCGGTCGGTCTCAACCTGACCGGGATCGGCGTTGACGATCCTGACGCCCAGTTCTACGAGAACTACTCCTGCGGTTCACAGCGCAACTATACCGGCTACTGCAAGCCGGAGATGGAGAAGCTGTTCGAGAAGCAATCGATGATGGACGACCAGAACGAGCGCAAGAAACTGGTCTGGGACATCGACAAGAGGTTGCAGGAAGACGCGGCCCGCCCGATCATCTTCAACGGCGTCGCCGCTCAGTGTTGGCATCCCCATGTGAAGGGTTTCATAATGATGACCAACAGTCTCTATAACGGCTGGCGTCTCGAAGACGTCTGGCTCGACAAGTAATCGCGTACCGGCAGTGGCGCCTCCCTGACAACGGGCGGCACCACTGCCTTATTTTTCCCGGAGGTTGAAGCCTGAAAGCTGAGAGTTGAGGGCTGGAGCCAGGGGTCTAGAACCTGGAGTCTGGATCTCCGGAGAATCAGGGCGGCCCTCCTTCTTTTGGCTGGGCATGCACGGAGACGGGATTTGACGACCTATCTCACCCGGCGCTTCCTTTTGATGCTGCTGACCCTAGTCGGCATGTCGATCGTCATCTTCGTCATGCTGCGCCTCGTGCCAGGCAATATCGCCGACATCATGTTCGACTCCGCCGGCTTCATCGATCCGGCGGAAAAAGCTCAGATCGAGAAGGAGCTCGGTCTCGATCTGCCGATTCCGGTGCAGTACTGGCACTGGATCAGCGGTCTCTCTGTCGGCGATCTCGGTTTCTCCTATGTGTCGGAGATGCCGGCGATCGACGAGATTGGCCCGCGCCTGCCAATCACCATCAAGCTGGCGCTGATGGCGCTCGGGTTTTCGGTACTGTTCGGCCTCCCGTTCGGGGTCATCAGCGCGGTGCGGCAGAACACCGGCCTCGACTACACATTGCGGGTGATCAGCCTGTCCGGCCTGTCGTTGCCGTCATTCTGGCTAGCACTGCTAATCCTGATGGCCTGCGTTGCCTGGCTCGGCGAGATCCCGATCTATACGGATACGCCCGAGAGTCTCGGGGACGAGTTGTTGCTCTATACGCTTCCGGCAGCGGCGGTTGGCTTTCGCGCCTCGGCGATCATCATGCGCCTGACGCGCTCCTCGATGCTCGAGGTCATGCGCCAGGACTACATCCGCACGGCGCGCTCAAAGGGAGCCTCGGAGAACTCGGTCAACTACCACCACGCGCTGAAGAACGCAGTCCTGCCGGTAACTACGATTATCGGCATCGAGGCCGCCTTCCTGATCGGCGGGCTGATCATCACTGAGACCGTATTCAACATCCCGGGTGTCGCCCACTTCCTGGTCGAGGCGATCCTGATGCGCGACTACCCGATCGTGCAGAACCTGGTCATGTTCATCGCGGTTGTGGTGGTGGTGATGAACTTTATCGTCGACCTTCTCTATGCGGTTCTTGACCCGCGCATCCGTTATGCCGACTGAGCGGACGGACCAGGGACAGGAACGGAACAACAGGGAGAGACATCGTGGCCGTCATTGATCACGACGCAGAACTCGCCCGGGCCGGCGCGCATGTCGACAGCGCATTCGGACACCTGCTGTTTTTCTGCCGCCGCTATCCGCTGGGCGCGATCGGCGGCATCATTTTCATTCTGTTCGTCCTCGCCGCCCTGTTCGCCGAGGGGATCAGCTTCCATGATCCGTTGTCGACAAGCCCGGACGACGCGCTTCAATCGCCCAATCCGAAGATGATACTGGGCGCCGACGCCATGGGGCGCGACGTCTACAGCCGCATCATCCACGGGGCGCGAATTTCACTCGCCGTCGGCATTGGTTCAACCCTGCTCGGCGGCTTCATCGGCGTGGTTATCGGCCTGATGTCCGGCTACCTGCTCGGCTGGTTCGACCTGATCATCCAGCGCATCATCGACATCATGCAAGCCCTGCCGCTGCTGGTGATGGCTCTGGTGATGGCTGCCTCGCTCGGGCCGTCGCTCGAGAATACCATCATCGCCATCTCGATCCCGCTGGTGCCTCAGGTTGCCCGGGTGATCCGCGCGAACACACTGACCCTGCGCGAGATGCCCTTTGTCGAGGCGGCAAGGGCACTGGGCATGAGCGAGGGTCGGATCGCCATGCGCCATATCCTGCCCAACACCTTGGCGCCGCTGATCGTGCTCGGGACCGCCCAGCTCGGCTCAGCGATCCTGACCGAGGCGTCGCTGTCCTTCCTTGGCCTCGGCATCCCCGAACCCCACCCATCCTGGGGCCGGATGCTGTCAGAATCGGCGGCCGAATACGTCCGCACGGCGCCCTGGCTCGTGATCTTCCCCGGTATCGCGATCAGCCTCGCCGTGTTCGGCACTAACCTGCTCGGCGATGCACTGCGCGACATACTTGATCCCAGACAGCGCAGCTAAACCCCGCCGGACCGCCAGAGGAACTGCTGAACGCCATGAAATCGAACTCCGCCAGCTCCGGGACAACACCGCCCGCCGGGACAACACCGCCCGCCGGGACAACACCGGTTGGATCGGCCGGCTCGCCGGGCGCGGCTGGCTCGACCGGAACGCCTCCTGTCACGGCATCCGCTGCTGCAATCGAGAACGCGCTCGAGGTCGACGGACTCCAGACCTATTTCTACACGCGCGCAGGTATCGTCAAAGCCGTCGACAACGTCTCCTTCCAGCTTGGCAAAAGCGAAACCCTTGGCATCGTCGGTGAATCAGGCTGCGGCAAGAGCATCACCGCGCTCTCGGTCATGCGCCTTGTCCCCGACCCGCCGGGCCTAATCGTCAACGGTTCCATCAAACTCGGAGGCCGCAACCTGCTCGACCTCGACGAGGAAGAGATGCGCGACATCCGGGGCAACGACATCTCGATGATCTTCCAGGAGCCGATGACGTCGCTCAATCCGGTCATCACCATCGGCAGGCAGATCGGCGAAGCCCTCATCCTGCACCAGAATCTCTCCAAGAAGGAGGCGCTGGAAAAGTCGATCGAGATGCTCCGCCTGGTCCATATCCCCGAGCCGGAACAGCGGGTCCAGGAATATCCCCACCAGCTCTCGGGCGGCATGCGCCAGCGGGCAATGATCGCCATGGCGCTTTCATGCAATCCGAGAGTGCTGATCGCTGACGAACCCACGACCGCACTCGACGTCACCATCCAGGCGCAGATCCTCGATCTCATCGTCGAGCTGCAGGAGCGGCTGGGCACCGCCGTGATTCTCATTACCCACGATCTCGGCGTGATCGCCGAAACCACCCGGCGGGTGGTGGTCATGTATGCCGGGCGCAAGGTCGAAGAGGCACCGGTCGAGGCGCTCTTCGAGACCCCGCTGCATCCCTATACACACGGCCTGCTGTCGTCGATCCCGAGCCTCGGCATCATGGCCGGCAAAGCCGGCGAGGCGGAGAAGCGCCTGACCGAGATCCCGGGCATCGTGCCCGCCCTCAACCATCTGCCCGAAGGCTGTGCGTTCGCACCCCGTTGCCCCTTCGCCGACGACCAGTGCACCGCCGCCTACCCGCCCTATGAGGAAAAGATACCCGGGCACTGGTCGGCATGCTGGCATACCGACAAGCTGGAAGGACGCCATGTCTGACGCACCAGTAGCCGGGCAAACGCCTGCACCCGCGGGCGCAGATGAGGGTGCACCTGGAACGGATGGCGCCGGGCCGGCGAACACCCCGGTACTCGAGGTTACCGGACTCAAGAAGCACTTCCCGATCCGCAAGGGGCTGTTTTCCCGTACCGTCGGCCATATCTACGCCGTTGACGGAATCGATTTCTCGATCAACGAGGGCGAAACTCTCGGGCTGGTCGGCGAGAGTGGTTGCGGCAAATCCACCGTCGGCCGTACCGTGCTGCGCCTACTCGATCCCACCGAGGGCGAGATCAAGATCAACGGCAATGACATCACCACGCTCAGCAAGGATGAGCTCCGGCCCTATCGCCGGCAGATGCAAATCATCTTTCAGGATCCGTTCTCCTCGCTCAATCCGCGCATGCAGGTCGGCGAAATCGTCGGCGAATCGCTGGGCATCCACCATGTCGCCGATAAGGCGGAACGGCGCGACATGGTAGCGGCACTGTTTGACCGCGTCGGCCTGCGCCCGTCGCAGATGAAGAGCTTTCCGCACGAGTTCTCCGGCGGCCAGCGCCAGCGCATCGGCATCGCTCGCGCGCTCGCCCTCAATCCCAAGCTAATCATCGGTGACGAGCCGGTATCAGCCCTCGACGTCTCGATCCAGGCCCAGGTCATCAACCTCCTGATGGACCTGCAGGACGAGTTCCAGCTGTCCTATCTGTTCATCGCTCACGATCTTGCCGTCGTCGAGCACATCAGCGACCGCATCGCCGTGATGTATCTCGGAAAGATTGTCGAATACACAGATAAAAAAACGCTGTTTACCGATCCCCAGCATCCCTACACGGAGGCACTACTGTCGGCGGTACCGATCCCGGATCCCAGGATCCGGCGCGAGAAGAAAATTCTCCAGGGCGACGTCCCGAGCCCGGTCACCCCACCGCCGGGATGCCACTTCCACACACGGTGTCCCTATGCCGAGGAACGGTGCCGCATCGAGGAGCCGCCCCTGAAAGCGATCGCCCCCGGCCACGTGGTGGCCTGCCATCTGAGATAAGTTCCGGCTGGGAAGATCCCGGCCGCAAGGCGCCTGGGCGCAGATATGAGCGCGGATGCGCCCTGAATCAGATCGGCCGAATCAGAACAAGCCTTCGATCCGTCCCTGTTCGTCAACGAAGATGCTGTGGGCGGCAGGCGTGCGGGGCAGACCCGGCATGGTCATGATCTCGCCGCAGATCACCACCACGAAACCGGCGCCGGCCGAAAGCCGCGCCTCGCGGACAGGAATGGTGAAGCCGGTCGGCGCGCCGGCCAGGGCCTGGTCGGCAGAGAAGCTGTACTGGGTCTTGGCCATGCAGACCGGGAGATCCCCAAACCCCGCCTCTTCGAAATCACGCAGTTGTCCACGCACCCTTTTGTCGACGGCGATTCCGTCGGCCCGGTAGATCTCCCGCGCCACCGTTTCAATCTTCTCCAGCAGCGGCATGGAATCGGGGTAGAGCGGGCTGAACGACGCCTTGCCACTGTCGAGCGCCTGCACCACCTCATGCGCGATGTCCTCGGTGCCCGCACCGCCCTCGGCCCAGTGGTTGCAGATATGGGCCGGGACGCCGTTTTTGGCACAGTGGTCGCGCACCAGGGCGAGTTCGGCCTCGGTGTCGGCGTGGAAACGGTTGATGCCGACGATCGCCGGAACTCCGAACTTGGCAATGTTCTCGAGATGACGGTCGAGATTGGCCAGACCCTTGGTCACGGCCTCGGTGTTCTCCTCGCCAAGAGCGTCACGGGCAACACCACCGTGCATCTTCAGCGCCCGTACCGTGGCGACAACAACCACGGCCTCTGGCGCCAGCCCCGCCTTCCGGCATTTGATGTCGAAGAACTTCTCGGCCCCGAGATCGGCGCCGAAGCCGGCCTCGGTGACCACGATATCGGTCATCTTGAGCATCGCGCGGGTGGCGACTGCCGAGTTGCAACCATGGGCGATGTTGGCGAACGGACCGCCATGGACGAAAGCCGGGTTGTGTTCAAGAGTCTGGACGAGGTTCGGCATCAACGCGTCGCGCAGAAGGGCCGTCATCGATCCGTCGGCCTGGAGATCACCAGCAGTTACCGGCTTCCGGTCGCGGGTAAAGCCAACGACGATGGCGGCGAGCCGGCGCTTAAGATCCTCGATCCCGGTCGACAGGCAGAAAATGGCCATGATCTCGGAGGCGACCGTTATGTCGAAGCCGGTCTGCCGCGGAAAGCCGTTGGCAACGCCGCCGAGCGAGCAGACAACGTCGCGCAGGGCGCGGTCGTTCATGTCGACCACCCGGCGCCACTGGACGCGACGGGCATCCAGGTTCGCCTTGTTGCCCCAGTAGATATGGTTGTCGAGCATTGCTGAGAGCAGGTTGTGGGCAACGCCGATCGCATGCATGTCGCCGGTGAAATGGAGGTTGATGTCCTCCATCGGCACGACCTGGGCGTAACCGCCACCGGCGGCCCCGCCCTTCATACCGAAACACGGGCCGAGACTCGGCTCGCGCAGGCAGATCCCGGTGTTCTTGCCGATCCGGTTGAGGCCGTCCCCGAGGCCAACCGTCATCGTTGTCTTGCCCTCGCCAGCCGGCGTCGGTGTGATCGCAGTGACCAGGACCAGCTTGCCGTCCGGGCGTCCCTCCAGGGAATCGATGTAGTCGAACGGAATCTTGGCCTTGTTGGACCCGTAGCGGACCAGTGTGTCCTCGGGAATGCCGAGCCTGTCCGCGATTGTCCCGATGGGCGCGAGGTCGGCCGCCCGTGCGATTTCGATGTCACTCATCGCCATTGTTCTGCCTTCCCCGGTAATGCCTTGAATGCTCTGGATGCCCTGTGCAAATACGCAAAATCGGCTTCTCATCGGCCCTGTCTGCATATAGTCCCGCCGGCCAGCGGAACAACGGCCGCGATTGGCGGATTGCCACCTCCCCGGGACTCATCCTGCCTCGCAACCCTATAGATTTTCGCATGTCGCGGGTCATTCTTGTCGCAACCAAACCTACAGAGAAGAAATATTCATGAAACCCGCATACACAGCAAGGCTTGGCCAGGTCAGTGCCGCGGCGATGTTACTCGCCGCAATCGCCATGCCGACACAGGTCACAGCCTGAAACCCCAAGAAACCCGTCGACTTCGTCATTATGGCCGGCAAGGGTGGTGGGGCCGACAAGATGGCCCGGCTGAAACGGATCGGAGAGATCTGACGCCGCAATTCAACACCGGCGCCGCTCTGCCAGATGCTTGACGCACCCGAAACAGAGCAGCCGGTATCGAGATGAGGTGGTGACGGGCCGCCCCGCTCTGCCTCTCCCCGCAGCAGGTATCCCGTCCGGCATCGCCGGCTATCTTCTGCGCAAGCTCGACTACCCGATGGCCCGGCGGTTCTCGCCATTGTGCTCGGGTCCCCCGTGGAAACCTCGCTACGCCAGTCCCTACTGATCAACCATGGTAGCCCGATCATCTTCTTCGAGCGACCGATTTCAGCCCTGATCTGCACCTGTGCCATCATCCTGTTCGTCCTGCCGGTAGTGAAGTTCACCATCCGCCGGTTTATACCAAACCTGTTGCGCAATAGCTGATTTTCAGCGATGTTTATGGCTCAATGGAGAGTGAGGGCTTGTCTATGAGGGTTTTGAAGGTTTTGCGGGGGCGCGCTGATTTGTTTTTCCGCCTTTCAGGTATCCGTCTTCAGGATTTCGAGGCATTGGTCGTTGTTCTTCATCCGATCTGGCTTGAACGTGAGCACCACCGGCTTTCACGTGAAGACAGACAACGCGCGATCGGTGGCGGGATGAACTACCGTTTGGAATTTGCCGAGCAATTGCTACTCTGCTTGATGTATTATCGCACCTATACCAGTCAGGCCTTTATGGGTCTTCTGTTCGATGTCTCGTCCGCTACGGTTTGCCGTCGGATTGCTGCCATGACAGAATTGATGGCAGGACACTTCCGGATGCCGGAGCGCAAGATCAGGCTGTCGGCGTCAGAGAGGGCTGACCTGCTTTACCTGATGATTGATGGCACGGAGCGTCCGGTTCAACGCCCGAAAAAGCTCTCGCATCGCAAGGCGAAGTATTCCGGCAAGAAAAAGCACCACACGGCCTCACATCAGATCATCACCGATGACAAAAAACGGGTTCTGGCGGTCGGTCCGGCGCAACCCGGGCGCGCGCATGACAAGCGTATCTACGACGAGGCGCGCGTGGATAAGCCACCGGGTGTGCTTGTACTTGGTGATCTCGGTTATCTGGGAACATCGCTTGAAATCCCGCTCAAAGCCTCAAAGAACCACCCCCTTACGGACGAACAGAAAACTTACAACACTTGGCACGCAAAGCTGCGTATCGGCGTAGAGCACGGTATTGGCCGCATGAAAAAGTTCGGAATATTTGCCGAAACTCACCGCGGCAACCGGCAGGAAAACATGATTGCCAAGAACGTCGGGGCGCTGGCAAACATGAATTTGAAAACAGCGTGACCAAATTCGGTAAGGATACATCCGTTCTCAATCACCTGATGCTATTGTGAATCAGGTCTACCGAAGCGCGCTGCCGAAACCGGCGAGAGATAACCCCGAAAGCCAGGAATAATCCGGGGCAATAACCCAAAGAGACAAAGGAAACGCTGTTCATGCATGTAGCCATTCTCGACGACTATCTTGAGGCGGCGATGAGCCTCGTTGACTGGGGTTCGGTTGTAAATCGGATCGACGGAATCACCGTCTTCTCTGAGCCTTTCGCGGATGAAGACGATGCCGCGGCCAGACTCGCGGATTTCGATATCATCGTCGGAATGCGCGAACGCACGCCTTTCCCGGAGAACCTGATCACACGGTTGCCGGCGCTTCGCCTGCTGATCACCACCGGCATGCGCAACCTGTCCTTCGACATGGAGGTGGCACGACGCCAGGGCATCACCGTCTGCGGCACCCCGTCCCACGGATCACCAACGGCCGAACTGACCTGGGCCCTGATCCTGTCCCTGTTCCGCAACATTCCCCGGCACGCCTACGCCATGCAGCATGGGCAGTGGCAAACTATCCTCGACAGAGAGCTCGCCGGACAGACGCTCAGCCTTCTCGGCCTTGGCAAGCTCGGTAGCCAGGTAGCGCGGATCGGCGCGGCTTTTAACATGAAGGTGATCGCCTGGAGCCCGAATCTGACCGCCGATCGCGCCAGCGAGCACGGGGCTGAAGCGGTCACCAGGGAGGCGCTCTTCGAGCGCGCCGACATACTCTCGATCCATCTGATCCTAAGCGACAGCACGCGCGGGCTCGTCAGCGCCGAAGACCTCGCCCGCATGCAGCCGCAGGCGTTCCTCGTCAATACCTCGCGCGGCCCCATCATCGACGAGGGCGGGCTGCTCGCAGCGCTTCGCGAGCGTCGCATCGCCGGTGCCGGAATCGACGTTTACGGCACCGAACCGCTTCCGGCAGATCACCCTCTCCGATCGCTCGAGAACGTGGTGCTCACACCCCATACGGGCTACGTCACCGAGAAAAACCTCGCGGTCATGTATCGGGGGAGTATCGAGGCAATTCTCGCCTTCCTCGACGGCAATCCGGTCAACGTCCTCAACTAGCCGCCCTTAACTAGCCCGAATATTTCATGAACAGGTACCGCTAAATCCCGTATTCGTGTTATGATTCAGTTACTTGAAATGATCAAACACAAGGATTTAGCGGTGACAGATTGTACCCCCGATCATCTGGAATTTCCAACCTGTCGTAAACGCCGGGTAACCACCGGCTTCGATGGAGGTCATGTGACGAGCAACGGCGGCGTTTTGCTGCTGCGCGGGGCGGATCACCTGCTGGGATTGACGGCATCGCTTGCCCGGCGGCTGTCCGACGACCGGCAGGCGGGCAAGGTTGAGCACAGTTTACGGGATATGCTGCGGCAACGGATCTACAGCCTGCCCCTGGGTTACGAGGACCTGAACGACCACGACGCCCTGCGCCACGACCAGGCATTGCAGACGGCGGCCGATCGGGATCGGCCGCCAGCCAGTCCGTCGACGTTGTGCCGGTTCGAGAACACGGCCGACCGCCAGGTGGCCTGGGTCGCGCACGAGGTCCTGATAGAAACCTTCATCGCCTCGTGCAAACACCCGCCCGACGAGCTGGTCCTCGACTTCGACGCCACCGACGATGCGGTTCACGGCCACCAGGAGGGCCGTTTCTTTCAGGGCTATTACGACCACGACTGTTTCCTGCCGCTTTATGTGTTCTGTGGCGATCAGCTTCTGGTCAGCTACCTGCGGCCCTCGAACATCGACGGCGCCAAACACGCCTGGGCGATCCTGGCCTTGCTGGTGCGGCGCCTGCGCCGGGTCTGGCCGAAGGTGCGGATCATCCTGCGCGGGGATTCCGGCTTCTGCCGCCACCGCATGCTGGACTGGTGCGACCGGCATGATGTGGACTATGTCGTCGGCATCGCCAGGAACGCCCGCCTGAACGCTCTGGCGGCGCCGTGGCTGGACCGGTCGGCCCGGGACTTTGAGGCGTCGGGGGAGAAACAGCGCCTGTTCGGCGAATTTACCTACGCCGCCGGCACCTGGCGCAGCGAACGCCGGGTCATCGCGCGGATCGAGCATTCGGCCAAAGGGGCCAACCCCCGCTATATCGTCACCAGCCTTCCGGGCAACGCACAGGCGTTGTACGAGGAACGATACTGCGCCCGCGGCGAGATGGAAAACCGCATCAAGGAACAGCAACTCGACCTCTTCGCCGACCGCACCAGCTGCCACAAATGGTGGCCCAACCAGTTCCGCTTGCTGCTCTCCGCTCTCGCCTACACCCTCATGGAAGCCATCCGCCGGATCGGCCTCACCGGCACCCGCATGGCCCGCGCCCAGTGCGGAACCATTCGCCTGCGCTTGTTGAAGATCGGCGCCATCATCCAGCGGAACACCCGCCGGGTCCGCTTTATGATGTCCAGTGCCTGCCCCGACGAGGACCTGTTCCGCCTCGTCGCCAGCAGGCTGGTCCCAGACTAGCCGGGGAAAACCCCGGCTTCACCGTTCAGGGAAATGTGCAGGGCGCATGCGGCGCAGGTGCTCCGCCTGCCCGTAATCCGCAAAAAGACCGGCTCAGCCGCCAAATATACCGGCTGAACGCCAGGCTCTGCCCGAATACGCAGGAAATCCATGTCAGAGACACCACGAAAAGCCGAATTGAGGCGGGAAACCAACCCGCCGGACGTCTTCATGAAATATCCGGGCTAGCCCGGATATTTCATGAACAGGCACCGTTAAATCCCGTATTCGTGTTGTGATTCAGTTACTTGAAATGATCAAACACAAGGATTCAGCGGTGACAGATTGTACCCCCGATCAGCTGGAATTTCCAGCCTGTCGTAAACGCCGGGTAACCACCGGCTTCGATGGAGGTCATGTGACGGGCAACGGCGGCGTTTTGCTGCTGCGCGGGGCGGATCACCTGCCGGGATTGACGGCATCGCTTGCCCGGCGGCTGTCCGACGACCGGCAGGCGGGCAAGGTTGAGCACAGTTTGCGGGATATGCTGCGGCAACGGATCTACAGCCTGCCCCTGGGTTACGAGGACCTGAACGACCACGACGCCCTGCGCCACGACCAGGCTCGGCCGGTTCCTGGCGATCACATCGATGGGGCGGCCATGATTGGAAGCCGTCCAGCTCTTCATGGATACGGCGATTGTCGGCACCCGTCCCATTGAAGGCCTGCCCGTTGATCACCATTACGTTGATTCCCGCGTCAGAAGAAAAGCTCTCCAGCTCGTGCAGTCTCCTGGAGTTGTAGATGAAGAACCGCGCCTTCTTGCCGTAGCTTTCAACGAAACGCCCGGCCGTCATCTCCAGCGACCTGGCCACGCCTTCGCGGATGGCGGTCGACGGCACCATGATGATGAACCTGGACCAGCCATAGAGCCTGTTCATCTCGAAAATGGACTTGATATAACAACAGGTCCTGCCCGTGCCGGTCTCCATCCCGATATTGAGGTCGATGGCCGCGCCGGGTTTGTAGCTGGCTGGCTTCGGTCGGCCATTTTGATCGATGAAAGCGCTGGGGCTTTCCGACAAAGGCAGGTTCTGGCGCTACGGCACCTTGCGGATATTTTCGAGGGCCGCGCTGCATGTGTAGCGCGACAATCCGGGTGAGAGGTGCGCGTCAATCAGGATGAGAATCCTTAGCCGCGACGTTTGAGATGGTGGCGGGCTTTTCCGCCACAATCAAGGTTTTTGCGGGTTTTGATTGTCGCAGAGCGTCAATCCGGTTTGATGTTTGCCGGTGTTGCTCTTTGAGCTCGAGCCTGGCGGCCGGGGCCGTTGGCGTGTTCAGCGGCTTTGCGCCGGTAGCTTTCCACGTTCATCTCGAAGATTGTCGCGTGGTGGACGAGCCTGTCGACGGCTGCCAGCGTCATTGCCGGATCGGGGAAGATTGCATTCCATTCTCCGAAGGGCTGGTTGGCTGTGATGAGCATGGACCGTCGCTTCAAACCCTCAATGATCCCTTCGTTCCCCGAACACGGCCGCCAGATCAGCGGCATCAAGCACCCGGTCCACCCAGCGATCCAGATCATCAATGCTTCCCGCCGCGATCTGTGCGATCACGGGTTCGGGCAGGGGGCCAAACCGCTTTACCAGCAGGTGCATCAGCAATTTGGCCTCACCTTCCGCAAGGCCTTTGGCTTCGCCTTCCGCAAGCCCTTTTTCACGGCCAAGCGCTTCCCCGGCGGCAAGCCCCTTGGCTTCGCCTTCTTTTTTCCATGTTTCTGCGAGTGTTCCCATCAGCGCTTTGCCTCCTTCATCGTCTATTCCGTCCAGGGCCGCCTCCATGTCCGGCTGCGTCCATTCGTATCGTGCCACAAAATAGCGCAGAACGATACCGGCAAAATTCGTACCAAACGGCAGCCGCCGCAGTATCTCCTCCATATGTTCGCGCGTCATATCGGAGCGGTGCTTCACGAATTTGAGCACAGCCAATCCTGCCATCACGTGAGGATTATGCGACAGCTCTTCCATCGGGATATTGCCGAGATCATGGACCTCGTAAGTGAACGACGGCACATAGCGCGCCATATCCTCACCCGCATCAAACAGCTCACTGAACACCTGCGGCACATTCCAGGAATGGCTCCCATGGTAGAACACCAGCGGCACAATGACCGGCAGGGCGCGCAACCTTGCCGCCTGTCCATCGCCGTAGCGAAGCCATATCCGCAGCATATATCCAAGGATTTGCAAGGGTGTTGCCGGTTCTGAAACCGATTTGTGTTCCAAAAGCACGTAGATCAGGGCCGGGCGTCCGCCCTGCAGCGTAATCTCGAAAAGCCCGTCGCTGTGCTTCAGGTGGGCATCCTCGTCGACAAAGCTGCCCGCAACGCGCTTGGGCGGTGTGTCCGCCATCTGCGCGCTGATCCGCTCCGGCAGGTAATCGCGCAAAAGGGCTGCCGCGCGGTCCTTGTCGTCAATGATGGCGCGGAACAGCGCATCATGGGTCGGCTTTACCGGTAGGGTCGTGTCCTCATCTTCGCTTGTCACTGGTTATCCCTTCGTCACCGTGTTTCCAACGCGATAGTACGGCCTGAAGGCGGCGTTCAACAGAACGCATTCAGCGCGTTAGCCCGGACGTCTTCATGAAATATCCGGGCTAGCCCGCCGACCCGGAACCGGGCCGGCCGAGGTGCTGAACGACAGAAAATCTGGGGTCAGGCGGCGAGATCGACGACGAGACGGCCGCGCACATGGCCGGCGAGGATCTCGGCTGCAATCTCGGGGAGATCGGCCAGGCCGATGGTCCCAGTCATGCTTTCCAACTTGTCGTGCGGCAGCTCGGCGGCGATGCGCTCCCAAACCTTGATGCGGTTTTCGTAAGGTTGCATCACGGAATCGATGCCCAGCAGGTTGACGCTGCGCAGCAGGAAAGGAAGAACCGTAGTCTTGAGATTGGGCCCGGCGGCAAGCCCACAGGCGGCAACCGACCCGCCATAGGCCATCTGCGCCAGGAGCCGCGAGAGGGTGGTCGAACCGACCGTATCCACGGCACCGGCCCATTTTTCGGATTCGAGAGGCTGCTTGCCCGACTCCGCGAGATCCTTGCGAGGCAAGATGCGCGACGCACCCAGCCCTTTCAGATAATCGGTGAGCTCGGCGCGCCCCGTGGACGCCACCACTTCGTATCCACGCTCCGCCAGGAGTGTGACCGCAACCGAGCCAACGCCACCGGCGGCTCCCGTCACCAGCACCGGGCCATCATCCGGGGAAAGACCGTGCTCCTCCAGGGCGATCAGGCAAAGCATGGACGTGAATCCGGCGGTGCCGACCGCCATTGCCTTGTAGGGCGTCATCTCTTCCGGCAGGGGCACCAGCCAGTCGCCCTTGACCTGGGCGCGCTGGGCGTACCCACCCCAGTGGGTCTCGCCGACATGCCAGCCAGTAAGAACGACCTCATCGCCGGGCTTGTAGCGTTCGTGGTGCGATTCGAGGACCTTGCCAGCGAAGTCGATACCGGGAACATGCGGATAATCCCGCACCAGACGGCCCATACCGCTGATGATCATTCCGTCCTTGTAGTTGACGTCCGAATACTCGACATCAACGAGAACATCGCCTCCGGAAAGATCCGCAGCCGTAATCTCCTCGACCCCGGCTGTGACCTTGCCTTCGTCCCCCTGGCGAAGAACCAGAGCAGAAAATCCGTCGCTCATGGCACGGTCAGCGAAGCGGTTCGAGGATGCTGACGTAGTTAGCCACGCCGGCACCGCCCATGTTGAAAGTGCCGACGAGCTGTGCGCCGTCGACCTGCATATCTCCGGCTTGGCCGCGCAGCTGCATGGCAGCGAGCACGTGCATCGACACACCGGTAGCGCCGATCGGGTGGCCCTTAGCCTTGAGGCCGCCAGAGGGATTGACCGGCAAACGGCCGTCCTTCTCGGTCCAGCCCTCGAGCACTGCCCGGGCACCCTGACCGCGTTCGGTCAAGCCCATGGCCTCGTATTCCATCAACTCGGCCATGGTGAAGCAATCATGGGTTTCGACCATGCTGAGATCGCCAATCGAGAGGTTCGCCTCGCCGAGCGCCGAGGACCAGGCCTGTGCGCAACCGTCGAGAAACGACATGTCGCGGCGACTCATCGACAGGTAATCGTTGACCTGGCTGCGGGCTCGGAAGATCACCGCCTTATCCATCGACAGGGCCGTTTCGGTATCGGCCAGCACCACCGCGGCGGCACCGTCAGAAACCAGCGAGCAGTCGGTTCGCTTCAGCGGCCCGGCGACGATGGGATTCTTTTCCGATTCCTCGCGGCAGAACTCATAGCCGAGATCCTTGCGCAGCTGGGCCCATGGATTGGAGACACCATTGCGGTGGTTCTTGGCCGCGATGCGGGCCAGCGCGTCGCCCTGGTCGCCGTATTTCTGGTAATACTGCTGGGCGATCTGTCCGAAGACCCCAGCGAAGCCACCCTCGATCTCAGAATCTTCCTTGAGATAGCTCGCCTTCATCAAGATGCCGGCGATATCGGCGCCGGCAGTGTCCGTCATTTTTTCGACACCAACGACAAGCACCATGCGCGCACGTCCGGCCTCGATCTGGTTGAGACCCTGATGGATGGCAGCGGACCCCGTAGCGCAAGCGTTCTCAACCCGGGTCGCCGGCTTGAAGCGCAGGCCGCCCTCGGCATGCAGCACCAGCGAGGACGGAAAGTCCTGGGGTGCAAAGCCGTTGTTGAACAGCCCGAGATAGATCGCGTCGATATCGTCAGGGCCGACTCCGGCATCCGCCATCGCGTCGCATGCCGCGGTTGCGATCAGGGATTCGATGTCTTCACCCTCGAGTTTTCCAAATCGGGAATGGGCCCAGCCCACAATGCAACCTGTCATGACAACGCCTCCAGCACTCGTGAATCCTGGGTGAGATTATAAAAGGGTCGCCGACCGAAGACCACACTCGGCCAGGCAAGTGCCGGGCACCCATTCCAAGCGTCCGGGCAGACGTATCGGTGAACGCCCGGGATGGCGCTCAGGCGTTATCCGGCGGACAGGGCACCAGGCGCGCATCACCGGACAGGAGCGCCGTGCCGTCGGCCGTCGACCTCTCGATACCGTCGAGCCGGAGTAGGGCCAAGCCCATTTCTCCGCTGGAGGAACGCATCTCGCCCGCATCCCGCCCATCGCAGGTGACCTGCGTTCCGAACGCTGGTGCTGCACCCTCGATGACGACAGGCGTCAGGCGCTTCTTGACCAGACCGCGATAATGGGTGCGGGCCGTGAGTTCCTGTCCCACATAGCAGCCCTTGTCCCAATCGACGCCATTCAGGGTATCGAACCGGTTCTCGAGTAGAATCGCCTTGCCGACCATGAGATCGCGGCTGCCGTCAGGAAGCCCGAGCGCGATCCGGGATGCGTCATAGTCTTCCCTCGATCCCGGCGTGAACCCGAGAGCCTCGAGAGCGGATTGCGCATTGGCGGCGGGCAGGATGGCCCGAGCCCCGGCGGTCGCATCGCGGGGGTCGCAGTAGACCGCGCCACCGGCGAGCGCACGCGTCTCCCCAGGCTTCGTCCCGAGATCCGCCATGGCGAGGGCATCCTTGCCGAACAGCGCCACGACACACAGACCCTCACCGATCCCGAGATCAACCTCGGCCCTGAGCTTGTAGCCGCTCAGCCGGCCGCCGAGATCCATCAGCCGCTCAGCTTCGCAATCGATGCGGAACGCATCGCCGGAATCAACGATAAAGAAATCATGGAGGTACTTGCCCTGAGGTGTGAGCAAGGCGGCCCAGATCGCCGAATCCGGCGTCGCCTTGGCGATGTCGTTGGTGATCAGCCCCTGGAGAAACGCTCGGCAATCGGCGCCGCCGACCGTGACCACGCCGCGATCCTCAAGAAGAAGAAACTGTCCGCCCGTCATCATTCCCGATCCGTCATTGCCGTCTGCCCCACCATAACTAAAGGACAAGATGGTTCTCGCGCCGTCGGGGCGCAATAGCCGAAGCGCGATAGTAGGCGCAATAGCGATCTCATTCCTTGCTGGCGGTTGCCCGGGATTCCGCGATCGCGGCCCGGGCCGCTGCCAGACGGGCGATCGGCACGCGGAAGGGCGAACACGAGATATAATCGAGGCCGCACCGGTGGCAGAATTCGACCGAGGCCGGATCGCCGCCATGCTCGCCGCAGATCCCGATCTTTATTTCGGGTCGCACTTCCCGCCCCCGCGCCGTTGCCAGCGCCACCAGCTCGCCGACACCGTCGATATCGAGAGTTGCGAAGGGGTTTTCCGGCAGCACGCCGTTGCGCTCGTAAACAGAGAGGAATCCCGCTGCATCGTCCCTGCTGATTCCGAAGGTGGTCTGGGTCAGATCGTTGGTGCCGAAACTGAAGAACTCTGCCTCCTTTGCGATTTCGCCGGCACGTAGCGCCGCCCGCGGCAGCTCGATCATCGTGCCGACTTCATAGGCGGGGCATTCGCCGCGCTCGTCGCGGATATCGCCGGCGACCCGGTCGATCACCGCTTTGAGAATCTCGAACTCGCGACGCGTCGCGATCAGCGGAATCATGATTTCGGGATGAACCGGCTCGCCGGTCTCCGCCGCAGCCTCAATCGCGGCCTCGAGAATGGCGCGGGTCTGCATCTCACATATCTCGGGATAGGTGATCGCGAGGCGACAGCCGCGATGGCCGAGCATCGGATTGATCTCGTGCAGCCGGGCAACACGCTCCTTGACCCGAGCGAGATCGACTCTGAGGGTGCGTGCGACCTCCGCGATCTCGGCCTCACCCGTGGGAAGAAACTCGTTTAACGGCGGGTCAAGCAGTCGGATCGTGACCGGCAGGCCCTTCATGATGCGGAACAGATCGGTGAAATCCGCGCGCTGCATCGGCAGCAGAGTTTCAAGCGCGGCCCGACGGCCGCTGGCGTCCTCGGCTAGGATCATCCCCTGCATGGCAACGATCCGGCTGGTCTCGAAGAACATGTGCTCAGTGCGGCACAGGCCGATGCCCTCGGCGCCAAAGCGGCGCGCCGCGCGGGCGTCGGCGGGAGTGTCGGCATTGGCGAGAACACCAAGGCGGCGTATCTCGTCGGCCCATCCCATCACCGTTGCAAAATGGCCCGACAGTGCCGGCTCGACCGTCGGCATCTCGCCTATCATTACCTCACCAGTGCCGCCGTCGATAGTGATGGTGTCGCCGGACTCGACGATACGGCCGCCGGCGCTCATCACCCGTCCCTCGTAATCGATCGACAACTGTCCCGCACCGGCCACACATGGCCGGCCCATTCCGCGCGCGACAACTGCGGCGTGGCTGGTCATGCCGCCGCGCGCCGTCAGGATGCCTTTTGCCGCATGCATGCCGTGGATATCGTTCGGGCTGGTCTCGATGCGCACCAGGATCACGGGGTCGCCGCGCGATGCGACGGATTCGGCTTCGTTGGCGCTGAAAAAGACCCGCCCCGAAGCGGCCCCCGGAGAGGCCGGGAGGCCGCGGGCGAGAACGTCGCGCGAGGCTGCCGAATCGAGCTGAGGATGCAGCATCTGGTCGAGCGAAGCCGGCTCTATCATCGCTACTGCCTGTGCGCGGTCGATCAAACCCTCGGCCTCCATCTCGACAGCTATGCGCAGGGCGGCGGCGACGGTGCGCTTGCCGGTGCGGGTTTGGAGGAGCCAGAGCCGGCCCTGCTGGACGGTGAACTCGATGTCCTGCATTTCCCGGTAATGCCCTTCGAGCACCCGGCGCAGATGTTCGAGTTTCCCGAAAACCTTCGGCATGACCTCCTCAAGCGACGGCAGGTCGGAACCGTGCACCTTGCGCGCCTGGGTGGTGAGGTGGCGGGGTGTGCGAATGCCTGCGACCACATCCTCGCCCTGGGCGTTGGCCAGATACTCGCCGAAAAACAAATCCTCGCCGGAGGATGGATTCCGGGTAAAGGCGACACCTGTCGCGCAGTCATCGCCCATGTTGCCGAACACCATGGCCTGGACGTTGACCGCGGTTCCCCACTCCTCGGGAATGTCGTGCAGGGATCTGTAAGTGACGGCCCGCGGCGTCATCCAGCTCTCGACCACCGCCGCGATCGCGGCCCAGAGTTGCTGTTCGGGGTCCTGGGGAAAGGATTCCCCCATCTGTTCCTCGATCAGGCGTTTGTAGTCATCGATCAAGGCCTCGAGATGGCCGGCGGTGAGATCTGAATCCGTTGCCGCGCCGGCCTCGGCGCGGCGCGTCTGCAACAGCGCATCGAACGTCTCGTGCGGCACCCCCATGACGACATCGGCATACATCTGGATGAACCGCCGGTAGCTGTCATAGGCGAAACGGGCATTGTTGCTGCGGCTGGCGAGACCGAGGACAGTGCGGTCGTTCATGCCGAGGTTGAGGATGGTATCCATCATCCCCGGCATCGACACACGCCCGCCGGAGCGCACCGAGACGAACAGCGGATTCTCGACATCACCGAAGCTGCTACCAGCAATGCCCCCGATATGGCCCAACCCGCTAGCAACCCCGTCCGAAAGACCGTCTGGCCAGGCGCCGTCATGCCCGTAATAGTGCGAGCACACCCCGGTCGTGATGGTGAAACCCGGCGGCACGGGTAGGCCGATACGCGCCATCTCCGCAAGATTAGCGCCCTTGCCACCGAGCAGATCGCGCATACCAGCCTCGCCTTCGGTGGCGTCACCGCCAAAGAGGTAGACCCATTTTGCCATCACATGCTCCCTGGCGTTTTCCGGCCCATGCCTGTGCCCGTCCCCATGCTTATCGCCGTACCTATCCCTCGAGACGACCGAAATTTGCGACCTGGTTCATGGTCTCGCGGATCTCGGCAAGAAGCTTCAGGCGATTGTCCCTAAGCGCCGGGTCTTCGGCATTGACCGTGACCTTGTCAAAAAATCGATCGACCGGCCGGCGCAGCCGCGCCATCGCCGCCATCGCGCCCTCGAAATCCCCGCCACCAAGAGCTCCGGATATCTCTTCGGACGCCGTGTCCAGCGCCCCGGCGAGAACCGTTTCCTCTTCGCCGGCAAAGGCCGCTCGGTCAGCGGGCCCGCTGCGGGCCACGCCATCCTTGCCGTCCTCGATGGCGACAATGTTGGCGGCCCGTCGATAGGCGACCAGGAGATTAGCCCCGTCATCGGTCTCGATGAACGCACCCAAGGCACGGACCCTGGCCAGCAGGCGCACGAGATCGTCCTCGCCATCAAGCGCAAAGACCGCGTCAATCAGATCATGCGATGCCCCCGTGCCACGCAGGTAGACCTCCAGGCGGCGGGCAATGAACGCCATCAGGTCGTCAATATCGAAACCCTGCCCCACCTCGCGATAGAGGCCAGCGGCGTGGGTTAGCAGCTCTGATAATGGCAGGTGGATGTGGTTCTCGGTGATCAGCCGGATGACGCCGAGCGCCGCCCGTCGCAGGGCATAAGGGTCCCGGGTGCCAGTCGGCTTCTCGTCGATGCTCCAGAAGCCGACCAGGGTATCGACCTTGTCGGCGAGCGCGACACAGACTGAAACCGGTGCCGCGGGACAAATGTCGTCGGGGCCCTGCGGCGCGTAATGCTCGGCGATGGCGGTGGCGACCTCCGCCGATTCTCCGTCATGCAGCGCATAATACCGGCCGATCACACCCTGGAGTTCGGGGAACTCGCCGACCATGCCGGAAACAAGGTCAGCCTTGGCAAGCCGGGCGGATGAGCGCACGCCGTTGCGGTCGGCGCCAGGCACCCAGCCGCAAATCCTGGTTGCCAGCGCCTGCATCCGGTCGGTTTTCTCGTCCAGCGTCCCCAGCTTTGCATGGAACACCACATCCTTGAGCCGCGTCGCCCTGTCAGCCAGGGGTATGCCCCGATCCTGGTTCCAGAAGAACTCGGCGTCGGTGAGACGGGCCCGCAACACCCGTTCGTTGCCGGCGACAACGGTGGCGGAGCCTCCGGCCGGCTCGGTATTCATGACCACGGCAAAGCGGGATGCCATGGCGCCGCCGGAATCCAGCAACGCGAAGTATTTCTGGTGCGTGCGCATCGAGGCGACCAAAACTTCTTCGGGAAGAGCCATGAAATTAGCGTCGATCGCTCCCAGGGCCGTCACCGGCCATTCGACCAGCCCGACAACTTCATCCAGGAGAGCGGGGTCCTCGCGCAGTGCCAGACCGTCTGCCGTCGCCAGCGTCGCGAGATCCTCGGCAATCCGCTCCTGCCGCACCGCCTGGTCAACAATCACCTTCGCCGCTTCCAGCTCTGCACTGTAGCTCTCGAAATCGCGGGGGCTGACAGGGCCGGTGCTGAGATGGCGGTGGCCAGACACCGAATCCGAAAACGCGATATCGGTGCCCGTCAACGGCACAGGACCCGAGAGCGTCGCGCCATCGAATAGGCAGAACACCGAGCGCAGGGGACGCACCCATGTGAACTCACCCTCTCCCCAACGCATGGATTTTGGCCAAGATATTCCGGCCATGGCGCCGGCGATAATCCCGGGCAGGATGTCGGTGGTGGCCTGGCCCTTGCGCTCGATGATTGCGAATAGAAAACGGCCCTTGGGCGTGTCACGCTCCTCGAGTTCCTCGCGGAAAGAGAGGCCACAGGAACGCAGGAAGCCGGCGACGGCTTTTTCGGGCGCATCCGCCTTCGGCCCCCGCCTCTCCTCGCTAAGATCGGGCTGGCGCTCGGCGACGTCCCGGGCCACCACGGCAAGACGGCGCGGCCCGGCCAGCTCGAAGGTTTCGCCGAAGGGTAGACCCGCTTCGGTGAACCCCTCGCCGATGCGTTGTCGCAGCGCGGCCGCCGCCGACACTTGCATACCGGCCGGGATCTCCTCGCTGGCGATCTCCAGCAGGAATTCAGGCATTGTCGCCCTGTTCCGGGTTATCCTGTTCCAAAACAGGCGCAGCCAAGCTGTCTTTGGCCGGACTATCTCCGGCTGGAATGTCCTCACCTGCGAGCCATTGCTCGGCAGAACCGCGCGCCAGTTCGCGCACCCGCAGGATGTAGGCTTGGCGCTCGGCAACGCCGATGGCGCCACGAGCATCGAGCAGGTTGAATAAATGGCTCGCCTTCAGGCACTGGTCGTAGGCCGGCAGGGCAAGACCGGCAGCGAGCAACGCACCGCACTCTTTTTCGGCGTCGTCGAAATGGCGGCGTAGCATATCTGTGTCGGCGAATTCAAAATTGTGCCGCGAGTACTCGACCTCGGCCCGATGGAAGACATTGCGATAACGGATACCGCCCGCCTCCGCCGGCAGGCCGTTCCAGTCCAGATCGTAGACGTTCTCCACCCCCTGGACGAACATCGCGAGGCGCTCGAGGCCGTAGGTCAGCTCGACCGAAACCGGCCGGCAGTCGAAGCCTCCGACCTGCTGGAAATAGGTGAACTGAGTGATTTCCATGCCGTCACACCAAACCTCCCATCCCAGCCCCCAGGCGCCCAGGGTCGGGCTTTCCCAATCGTCCTCAACGAAGCGGATGTCGTGCTCGAGAGGCTCGATGCCGACGGCAGTGAGACTCTCGAGATACAGCTCCTGGCTGTCCGGCGGCGAAGGTTTCAGGAGCACCTGGTACTGGTAATAGTGCTGCAGGCGATTTGGATTCTCGCCATAGCGGCCGTCGGCCGGCCGGCGTGAGGGCTGCACATAGGCGCATCGCCACGGCGCCGGGCCAAGGGCGCGTAAGGTTGTCGCCGGATGGAAGGTACCGGCGCCGACCTCCATGTCGTAGGGCTGAAGCACGACACACCCCTGCTCCGCCCAAAACCGATGGAGCGCAAGGATCAGCGACTGGAAATCGGTTCTGGCTGACACGGCCTCGCCTCGGGGGCATGGCGACAGACATCGCCAGGCCATCAGCCCAAACTATCGGGCGCATCCGCGCCGGTCAATCGCCTAACCTCTCCCTACCGCATCCCCTGCCCTCCGCACAGGACATGCAACAGGCCGGTATTTCGGGCATACTTTGGATGCGGGCGTGGCGGAATAGGTAGACGCAACAGACTTGAGAAAAACTTGGGTGCCCCGGCGGAAACGCCGGGAGCAGAACTGCTCAAATTCGGGGAAAGCTGCCGGGCTCTGACGCCCATGCCAATCCCGAGCCAAGCCCGCGGGAGGCGACCCGCAGGAAGGTGTAGAGACTAGACGGGCAGCATCTAAGTCATGGCCGGGACCGCTTGAGGCCAGGCCGCGATAGGATGAAGGGATAGTCCAGACCCCGAACGGCGGAATGTGCCGGCGGCGAAAGCCGTGGCGGGTATGAAAATCTGTTGGCCCAAAAGGCCGTGCGGGTTCGAGCCCCGCCGTCCGCACCAAGCCTTCCGGAGAAATCCGGAAAAGTTCCGGCTCCCGAAAACCCGGAAAAGATTGACCGATCGCCCCGCCGGGGCAGATAATCACAGATATGCGTGTTTCGGGACACGGGCGTGTTCCGGCCGCGCAAGACAGCTATAGGAAACCGAATCCATGAGCGTAATCGCACTGGCAGATCGACAGACAATAAGCGACGTTGAATGGGAGACGCGCTGCAATCTCGCCGCTCTGTATCGCATCCTCGACAAGTTGCGGCTGACCGACCTCATCTACACCCACCTTTCGGCCCGGGTTCCCGACGAACCCGACTGCTTCCTCATGAACCAGTACGGCGAGCTGTTTGACGAGGTCACCGCCTCGAGCCTGGTGAAAATGAACCTCGACGGCGAGGTCGTCGGCAATACAGAGGGTGAATTCAACGAGGCCGGCTTCACCATCCACAGCGCCTGCTATCTCGCCCGCGAGAACGTCGGTGCCGTGATCCACCTCCACACCAAGGCGAGTATCGCCGTCTCCTCAACCGAGAGCGGCCTTTTGCCGCTAAGCCAGCACTCACTCTACGTGTACCCGAATCTTGCCTATCACGATTATGAGGGGCCGGCTACCGACCTCGACGAGCGGGAAAGCCTCGGGCGCAATCTCGGCGATGTCGACAATCTGCTCTTGCGCAACCATGGCCTGCTCTCGGTCGGACGCACGATCCCCGAGGCGTTCCGCAACGCTTATTACCTTGAGCAATCCTGCGCCATCCAGGTCGCCACCCAGTCCACCGGCGACAAGATGATCATGATTCCCGATTCAGTGCTCGAGGAAAGCGGCCAGCAGCGCGCGGCCCGGTTTGCGAACAACAAGCCTGGCGAGCGCGAATGGACGGCACTGATCCGACAGCTCGACAGAGCCGGCACCGACTTCCGGCGCTAAGCCGCCCAACCGGCGTTCCGGCAAATATCAGAACGGCTTTTCCGGGCCGGTTTCGCCATTGTGCGAGCCGGCCCGGCGATATTCTGGCAATGACTTCCAGCAAATTCGTTGATCCGCACACCCTGCAGGGCTGGCTTGACGAGGGATCGGCCGTACTCGTCGATGTGCGTGAATCGCATGAGCACCAACAAGCGCACATAGAGGGTTCCGTGCTACTATCGCTCTCCGTTTTCGACCCCGCTTCCATTCCCGATCTTGATCCCGATCACGGGGGACGCCGCCTAGTCCTGCATTGCGCCCATGGCATCCGCTGCGGTGTCGCCGCCGAGCAACTTGCCGCTGCCGGCCATCCGGGCACGGTCTGGCGGCTGATGGGCGGCATCAAGGCGTGGTTCGAGGCCGGGCTGCCTATCCTGCGCTGATTTCTATTCTACGTTGATCTGGTCTACGTTGATCTGGTCTACGCTGATTTACGCTGATTCGCCGCTCGGTTAGGCCTGCTGCAGCACCAGTATCGCCCTGAAATCGTTCACGTTGGTCAGGGTCGGGCCGGTTATCACCAAATCCCCGAGCGCCTCGAAGAACCCGTAGCCGTCATTGTCCCCAAGCCTGTCCGCTGGATCGATTCCGGCAGCGCGAGCACGCATGAGCGTGTCCGGGCGGATTATCGCACCGGCATTGTCCTCGACCCCGTCGATACCGTCGGTATCTGCAGCAAGGGCGTGGATCCCCGCCGCACCGTCGAGCGCAAGTGCAAGCGCGAGCAGGAACTCGCTGTTGCGCCCGCCGCGGCCGCTCCCCCGTACTGCCACCGTTGTCTCGCCGCCAGACAGCAGCACCACCGGCGGTGCTGTCGGTTCATTCTTGCGCGCCGCCCGCAGGGCGATTTCCGCCATTTTGCGGGCCACCGTGCGCGCTTCTCCCTCAATCGCATCACCGAGAATAACCGGCGTGACGCCGGCTTTTCGAGCAACATCTGCCGCCGCTTCAAGAGAATCCTGCGGTGTCGCTACCATGCGGTATTCAGCATCGGCGAAGCGAGTGTCTCCCGGTTTCGGGGTTTCGGATTCCGCTGTGGCCAGGTGCCGGGCGACTCCTTCCGGCAGCGCGATGTCGTATTTTTCGAGAATCGCCTGCGCATCGGCGAGAGTTGTCGGGTCCGGCACCGTCGGCCCGGAACCGATGACCGCCGGGTCATCACCTGGTACATCGGAAATCGCCAGTGTCACCGCCCTGGCCGGCCAGGCGGCAAGGGCGAGACCACCACCCTTGATGGCAGACAGGTGTTTGCGCACGCAATTCATCTCGTGGATGTCGGCGCCGGATAGAAGCAGAGCGCGGTTGATATCCTGCTTGTCGGAAAGATTGAGAGTCCCGCCGGGCATGGCGAGCAGCGCCGAGGCGCCGCCCGAGACCAGTACGATCGCCAGATCCCCTTCGCCGAGATCCGAGGCAAGATCGAGAATCCGCCGCGCCGCCTCACAACCGACCTCATCCGGCACCGGATGTGCCGCCTCGACGACTTCAATGGCATTGCACGCAACACCGTGGCCGTAGCGCGTAACGACCAAACCGGCATCAATAGTGCCGGGCCAGGATTGCTCGATCGCACGAGCCATGCTCGCCGCCGCCTTGCCGGCGCCGAGAACTACGGTCCGCCCTGATGGTCCCGATGGCGGCAACGGCAGGTGCGCAGCAAGACAGTATGCCGGATCGGCGGCGGCGATCGCCGCTTTCAGCATCGCCGTCAGGAAAGTTTCAGGATTCACAGGAATCATCAGAAATTTTGCCGGTCAGAATTCGCCGGCGGCGGGGCGATCATTTGCAATGAGTGCACGCCGGGCTGCAACCAGATCCTCCGGCGTGAATCCGATCGCCTCGGCGGTGGCCACGACAAGCGCGTCGTCGAACAGCACGAAATCAAGGAGGGCAACCAGCGTCGCGGCGTCCCCGGCGCTATCGCGCAGGCCTTCCGGCGTCAGGCCACTCAGGGCCAGGAAACGCTCCACGAACTCACCGCCGGCAATGTAGCCGAGCGCATGCAACCCCAGGATTTCAGCTTGTTCGCGTTCCATCGATTCGGCCTCTTCGTTTTTCGACTTCCACATACCGGTCGCCAACGGCATATTGTCGTCCCATGGCAGGGAGTTTTTCCAGCACTTCCGGAGCCGGCACATCCAGAACAGATGGGCCGGAACTCCGTCTGAGCGTTCTCGACCAGTCGCCAGTGCGCGAGGGCGGCACGCCGGCCGATGCGCTGCAGGAAACCATCGCTCTGGCCCAGCATGTCGACCGCCTTGGCTATTCACGCTACTGGCTTGCCGAACATCACGGCACCGACGGGCTGGCCGGGCCAGCGCCGGAAATCATGGTAACCCGCGTGGCGGCCGCAACCGAGTCCATCCGAGTTGGCTCCGGCGGCGTCATGCTGAGCCACTATAGCCCCTACAAGGTGGCCGAGAATTTCCTCGTGCTTGAGAACATGTTTCCGGGGCGGATCGATCTCGGCATCGGCCGAGCCCCGGGCAGCGATTTCCGTACGGCCGCCGCGCTCGCCTATGGCAACCAGCTCGGCATCGAACATTTCCCGGAACGCGTGCGTGACCTTTCGTTTTTTCTTTCTGGTGCGTTGCCCGCCGACCATCCGCTTGGCGGTGTGCGCGCGACACCAACAACGGAAACCCAACCCGAGCTCTGGATGCTTGCCTCGAGTGCCGGCAGCACCACGATCGCTGCCGAACTCGGCTTTGCGCTCTCCTTTGCGCATTTTATCGCCCCGGAACACACCAAACCCTGTCTCGATTACTACCGCACGCGATTCAAACCTTCTGATCGCCTCGCAGCACCGCTCAGCAGCCTTGGCGTATTCGTACTCTGCGCCGACACCGCTGAAGAAGCCGAAAAAATTCTCTCGAGCCGCGATCTGCACCGGCTGCGTGCCGACCGCGGCGAAATCGGCCCATTGCCAAGCCCCGAGACGGCGCAGGCCTATGAATACAGCCCAATGGAGCGCCGACAGGTGGAATTCAATCGCATGCGCTCAATCTGGGGAACACCGGAAACCGTGCAGAACCATCTTCTCTCCCTGGCCCGGGAATATGGCGTCGATGAGCTTGTCGTGCTGTCGAACTGTTATGATTTCAACGCTCGAAAACGCTCCTATGAACTTCTGGCCGAGGTCTGCGGTCTGCCCAAACGCGATAGTGGCAAACGCGATAGTGGCAAACCCGATAACGGCAAGCGAGTGGCGGCATGAGCTGGAATCCCGAACAATATCTCGTGTTCGATGATCAGCGTGTGCGGCCGGCGCTCGACCTGCTGGCCCGCATCCTCTTCGATGATCCCGGCACCGTCGTCGATCTTGGATGCGGTGCCGGCAACGTTGCCCTGCATCTCCGGTCGCGCTGGCCCGCAGCACGGCTTATCGGCGTCGATAATTCACCGGAAATGCTCGCAAAGGCGCGCAAGGCCGGAGACGACGCTGGCGGCAAGATCGAATGGGTGGAAGCCGACCTCCTCGACTGGCGACCGGACACAGCCCCGGACCTGATCTACTCCAACGCCGTTTTTCACTGGGTCGACGACCACGAGATCTTGCTACCCGCGTTGTTCTCCCTGCTTGCTCCCGGCGGCGTTCTCGCCTTTCAGATTCCGCGCAACTTCACCGCGCCCTCTCACAAGACCTTCGCTGATATGGCGCAGGAAGAACGCTGGCGCGACCGGCTGGCGTCATTGGTGCTGACGAACCCGGAACCGCCGGCATTCTATTATGATCTTCTGAGGCCGCTGGCCTCTGCGCTCGACATCTGGGAGACCGAGTATGTTCACTGCCTGGAGGGGGAAAACCCAATTCCCGAATTCGTCAAAGGCAGTTCCCTGAAACCGCTCCTTGATGCGCTCGACGACGCAGACTCCGCATCATTCGAGACAGAGTACCGGGCCCGGGTTCTCAAGATCTATCCGCCGCAAGCCGACGGCATCACCCTGTTCCCCTTCCGCCGCTTGTTCGCCATCGTCCGGAAATAAGACGCGAAAAGAGAACTGAAAAAACGGAGGCAGGAATGACCGCAGACAGGATCCAGAAAATTGCCGCGCACCGCTACATCGAAAACCAGGAAGGTCGTAAATATAAACCCCTGCCGGCGGAACTCGCCCCGGACTCGCTGGACGAGGCTTACGCCGCGATGGAACAGCTCCGGGATCTCTGGGTTGCCGGCGGGCGCGGTCCGATCGGTGGCTACAAGATCGCGTTGACCTCGAAGCCAATCCAGGAACTCGTCGGCGTCGACCAACCTTGCGGCGGCTTCGTTTTTGCCAGCACGATTCACCCGTCACCGGCACAGCTGTCGCTGGCGAATTTCGGCCGACTCGCTTTCGAGTTCGAGCTTGCAGTCCGCATCGGGCGCGAGATGCCGGCCGACAAGGCGCCGTGGACGGCGGACAGCGTCCGCAATTTCATCGATGGTTGTTTTCCGGCCTTCGAGCTGATCGATGACCGCAACGCCGAGTACAAAGATCTCAGCGCCATCGGCATGCTCACCGATAACGTGTGGTGCGGCGGCGTGGTGGTCGGACCCGCAGACGGTGATTGGAAAAGTCTCGATTTTGTCACGACGCCGGTTGCCATGTCCTGGAACGGCAAGCTTGAGGAGGAGAGCGTTACCGGCGCTGCCATGGGTAATCCGCTAGAATCCTTGGCCTGGCTCGCTAACCTCGCCGCCGAGCGGGGCTGGCCGATGCAACCCGGAATGACCGTTATCACGGGCTCAACCCTGGCCACCAGGCACCCCGAGCCGGGCGATACCGTCGCCTACACCGTCGAGGGACTCGGCACGGTCGAGGCGGCCGTCTCGGCCTGATTTCTACCCTGATCCGATCCCGGCCTCAGCCCCGAGTTGGGGCTGACGGCCGTTGGTTGTCGGCTTCGGTTGCTATTTGGCCGGCGAGTAGTTGGTCGGAACCATGATCACCGAGTGCATCTCGCGCAGATAGGGGCCGCCGACCTTCAGGAACGCGCGCCAGTCCGGATCCGCCGACGACGCGGCCCGCGCTTCCATGCGCGCATTCAGGCTGGGGTAGGCCCAGAGATGGGAAACCTCGTTCGGCTGCGGCGCTTCGGTGTGGAAGAGGCCGACGATCTTCGAGTACTTCTCGCGCGCCGGCAGGCCTTTTTTGAAATGGCCGATCCATTCGCCGGCCGTGCCGACCGTCTCGGTGCGATAGTAGCGGTACTCGTAGATATTGCCCTCGCCCTCGGGTGGCGTGAAATCGACATGCGCATGCATCAGGCGAATATCTTGGCGGATGACATACGGCCTGATATTGGCAACGTACTTTCCCGTCCAGTCCTTGTTCTGCGACAGTGCCTTGCGTGATTCCTGGCGCGCATCGAGGCCCTCGTACTGCCACAGGTGCCAGACCTGGTTGAGCTGGCCAATCTCGCTGGTCCAGTAGCCGCAATTGACGCCGTAGTCATTGCCACGAATCGGGCGTCCCACTTCCTCGGCCAGCTTCAGATAAGCCGGAAGGTCGGTTGGCCGGAAGCTGTAGGTGCGCATTTCATAGATCATGCCGGAATATCTCCTCGCTAAACAGACGCTCTCGCTTCGCATAAGCGGCGTCTGTGCAATGAGTTAGTCCGCAACCGCCCCGGAGTCAGGCCCCGAGGCGCTTAGCTTCGATTTGACTGAGGTTAGTCAGGCCACCAGCCAGGCCATCCGCCAGGCCATCAATCAGCCCGCAGGGCGGCGTGGCGTTCGGGCTCTGCGGTTATGTCAGACAGCCCCTCCAGGTTGAACGCCTCCACCTCCTGCAAGAGTTCGAGAAAGCCGGTGGTGGCACGCTCGACGATCTCGGCACCGATGGCAGATGTTGCCAGGCTCGCATTGCCAACCGCACCGGAGGGATGGAGATCCGGGCTCATCCAGCCGAACTGCACTGCCCCGGTCGCCGAGAGATGCCGGTTCACCCGCGCCATAGCGACCGCAGAAGACACGAAATTGCCGGCCTTCGACATATCGACCATCTCGGGCGCGAGATGGAGCATGACCGAGGTCTCGAGCGCGCCGCCATGGATCCCGTGGATCAGCTCCTCGCTGTCGAGAAGATCGCTGCAATCGACCAGGCGGTACCAGCTGGCCGCAACCGCAAGCATGTTGCAGGCCACCCGAGCCCGGCGCGCCAGGGTGCGCATCAGATCCGAGTTTCCACCATGGCTGTTAAACATGACGAGACGGCGAAAACCCAGATTCTGCACCTGATCGATAAGATTCCACCACTGCTGCAATAACAGCTCGGGCTCAAGGGTCAGGCTTCCTGCAAAATTTCTGTGCTCGTGGCTGTAGCCAATCGCCTGGGTTGGCATGACCAGGGCGGACAGGGTATCGGGGATGCGCCTTTGCGCCTCCGCCAGCAGCCCATCGCAGATTTTCAGATCAACATCGAGTGACAGATGGGGCCCGTGCTGCTCGATCGCGGCCAGGGGCAGCACCACAATCGAATCCCGGCTGACATCCGCGAAATCCGTGGTTTTGAGATCGACCCAGCGCTGCATTCCCATCGCCTTGTCCCCGCCGGCACCCCAATTTCCCGTCCGCGCTTCGGGATCGTGCCCATATCGTGCCCATTAAGATCAGGCCCATTTGCGGCTCAATCCTTGCCCTGACGGTCTCAAAAATCAATGATGACAGCCTGCGGCGGCGATGGACGGTCGCCCTTATCTTTTTATTCCCGCACTCTCCCACCCAATACTCTCTCACACGGGACCGTTTCATGCCCAATACATCACACGCCCGCTTCGATCTCGTCATCCGTAACGGCTCGGTGCTCGATGGTACAGGCGCGGCAGAGTTTTCTGCCGATATCGGGGTTCGCGATCAGCGCATCGCCGCCATCGGTCCGCTCGAAGAGGCCGAAGCCGACATCGAGTTCGACGCCGCCGGCCGAACTGTGGCGCCGGGTTTTATCGACGTGCACACCCATGACGACAATTCCCTGCTGGCCAAAGCCGATATGGGTTACAAGACGAGCCAGGGCGTGACCACCGTGGTTGTCGGCAATTGCGGCGTCAGCCTCGCGCCGCTTGCATTCGAAGGCGATCGTCCACCGCCGCCGCTCGATCTTCTCGGCGAGCATTTCAAGTTTCCACACATGCGCGATTTCTTTGCTGCAACCGAGGCAGATCCGGCAGCCACCAACGCCGCCGTCCTGTGCGGGCACACAACACTGCGCGTCGGCGCCATGGACAACCTGCAGCACCCGGCAACACAGAACGAGATCGCAATCATGCAGGATAACCTGGCCGAGGCGCTCGATGCCGGTGCCGTCGGCATGTCAACCGGCCTCGCCTATCCCCCTGCCGAGAAGGCGCCTACCGAGGAAGTCCTGCAGCTAGCGGAACTCCTGGGTCCGGCGGATGCGCTCTACACCACCCATCTACGGGACGAAGGCAACGATATCGTCAACGCAATGGAGGAGGCTTTCCGTATCGGCCGCGAGAGCGGGGCCGGGATTCTTCTCTCGCACCACAAGGTGATCGGCCACGAGAATTTCGGCCGCAGCGAGGAGACCCTGGCGCTTATCGACAGGGTCGCGAAGGAACAGCGGGTCGATTTCGACGTCTACCCCTACGACGCCGCCTCCACCGTTCTCCAGAAATCCCGGGTCGCAGATTCGCGCAAGGTCCTCGTCACCTGGTCGATACCGCATCCCGAGGCCACCGGGCGGGATCTTTCAGAACTGGCCGAGGAGATGGGATGCAGCGTTGATGAGGCGATCGACCGGCTCCAGCCCGCCGGCGCCATCTACTTTGCCATGGACGAGGCCGATGTCGAACGCATCATCGCCCATCCCGGCGCGATCATCGCCTCCGACGGCCTGCCCAACGATATCCACCCGCATCCCCGGCTCTGGGGAACATTCCCGCGGGTTCTCGGTCGCTACAGCCGGGAGCGCGGCACCCTGTCGATGGCGGACGCCGTTCACCGAATGACCGGGAAGCCGGCCGGTGTCTTCGGGTTTTCCGAGCGCGGTCTGCTGGCGGAAGGCTACTGGGCCGACGTCACGATTTTTGATCCGGACACGGTCATCGATCGGGCCGATTTCGAGAACCCGACCGAGCCGGCGGCGGGAATCGACGCCGTCTTTGTGAATGGCGAGCCCGTGTGGCGCGATGGCGCCGTGACTGGAAGACGGCCCGGCCACATCCTGAAGCGCCAGGACCAGCAGCGCCCGGCTACCCAAAACTGAAGCCACGCTGAAGTCACGCTGAAGTCACGCTGAAGTCACGCTGAAGCCACGCTGAAGCCACGCAGATGCACCCATGGTTCTCCCGGAATACCCTCCCGGAATATCCTCCGGTAATCCCTCCGGTAATCCCTCCGGTAATCCCTCCGGTAATCCCTCCGGTAATCCCTCCGGTAATCATTGACTCGCGGCCATGTGGGCCAATGTTCATCGCGGTGCTGCCGGTATCCCGCGCGGCCCGATCGAGGGGCACCGGATGCCATGCCGGATTGCTCCATACCGGACTGCCAAGGAGGACCCCATGTCCGCACCCCATTTCGTTATCCACAACGATACCGACACGGTCGGCGTTATCGTCGTTGAGAGTGTAACAACCAACACCCAGATGACCGGCTGGAAGATGGAATCGGACGAGACCATCACCATCACGGCTCTCGATGATATCCCGCTCGGCCACAAGGTCGCCCTGATCGATTTTTCCGACGGCGACAGCGTCCTTAAATACGGCCACGACATCGGGAAAATCGTCGCTAACGTCGCCCAGGGCGGTCACGTTCATACGCACAATCTCAAGACGAAGAAGTGGTAGGAAACATCATGCAGCCTCAGAAATTCATGGGATACCGCCGCGAGAATGGTCGCGTTGGAATCCGCAACCACGTCATCATCCTTCCGCTTGACGATCTCTCAAATACCGCCTGCGAAAAAATCGCCCACAACGTCAAGGGCACCCTCGCCCTGCCCCATCACTACGGAAGACTGCAGTTCGGCGAAGATCTCGAGCTTCATTTCCGCACCCTGATCGGTACCGGACGCAACCCGAATGTCGCCGGCGTCATCGTCATCGGGATCGAACCGGGCTGGACCGGACGCGTGGTCGATGGCATCGTTGCAGTCGGCAAGCCGGTCGAGGGGTTTGCCCTCGAGCGCAACGGCGAAATCAAGACCGTCGCCGATGCCAGCCGCGTTGCCCAAGCCATGCTGCAGGATGCTTCCGAACTGCACCGCGAACCCTGCGAGATCAGCGAACTCTGGGTCTCGGTCAAATGCGGCGAGTCGGACACCACCTCCGGTATCGGCTCCAACCCGACCGTCGGCAACTTCATCGACAAGATGGACCCCATCGGCATCACCTCGTGCTTCGGCGAAACCTCGGAGATCACCGGCGCCGAACAAGTCTGCCGCGATCGCGGCGCATCACCCGAGGCATCGAAGAAGTTTTTCGACACTTGGACCGCCTATAACGACATGATCGAGCGCCACAAGACCGACGATCTGTCGGAGAGCCAGCCCACCAAGGGCAACATCGAGGGCGGCCTGACGACGATCGAGGAAAAAGCCTTCGGCAATCTCGAGAAGATCGGCAAGCAGACGAACTACATCGACGTCCTCAAACCGGCCGAGGAGCCGAAAAAAGGCCCCGGTCTGTATTTCATGGACACCTCCTCCGCTGCAGCGGAGTGCGTGACCCTTCAGGCGGCCGCCGGGTTCGTCGTCCACTTGTTCCCGACCGGGCAGGGCAATGTGATCGGCAATCCGATCGAGCCGGTGATCAAGCTGACCGCCAACCCGCGCACCGCACGCGAGATGGGAGAACATGTCGATCTCGACGTTTCCGGGATTCTCAGGCGCGAGATGAACTATGACGAGGCCGGCGACCAGCTCATCGATATTGCAATGCGGGTTTGCAACGGACGCCTGACCTGCGCCGAGGCGCTGGGTCACCGGGAGTTCGTCATGACCAAGCTCTACCAGAGCGCCTGATCTCAGCGTCCGACCGTCCGGCGCCCAGGCGTCAGGGCGGTCGAATGCCCTGCTCGAGAATTCCTTGCCCGAGATCGTCATCTGCGAGTTCACGACCGAAGAATCGGTCGCCGATCTCAAGCGCGACTACAACGTCCACTACGACCCGGATCTCGTCGACGATCCGGCGGCCTTGGCGGGTCTGCTCGCCAACGCCCGCGCCCTGATCGTACGCAATCGCACGCGGGTCGATGCGGCACTCCTTGATTCGGCTCCCAAACTGGTGGCCGTCGGACGGCTCGGAGTCGGCCTCGAGAACATTGATCTCGATACCTGCCATGCCCGCGGCGTAACCGTGTTCCCGGCTCACGGCGCCAACACCGTTTCCGTGGCCGAATACGTCATTGCATCTCTTCTTCTGCTTCTGCGCGGCGCCTTCGGGGCAAGCGACCGGGTTATCGTCGGCGAATGGCCGCGTGCCGCCCTCACCGGGTGCGAGGCGGCGGGACGGCGTCTTGGAATCGCCGGTTTCGGTGCCACCGGCCGCGCCGTTGCAAAGCGGGCGGCGGCACTCGACATGACGATCGCCGCTTTCGATCCCCTTCTCGCCCCCGACGACCCGGCTTGGGCAGGTGTTGAGCGCGCCACGATGGATGCGCTGATCACGGGCTCGGACGTCCTCAGCCTGCATGTCCCCCTGGTCAAGGAAACCCGTGGGCTCATCGACGCAACCGCGATTGGGATCATGAAACCCGGCGCCATACTGATCAATGCCGCCCGGGGCGGCATCGTCGACGAACCGGCGCTGGCAGAGGCGCTTCGCTCCGGCCATCTCGGCGGTGCGGCGCTTGATGTGTTTACCCAGGAACCTCTCGATGCGGCGATCGGCGGTGTCTTCGCTGGTGTCCCGAATCTGATCCTGACGCCGCATATTGCCGGCATCACCGAGGAATCCAACCAACGCACAGGCATGGTGACGGCGGCCAGCGTCCGTCAGGCCCTCGAGGCGGCGTCATCGGCGGCAAACAGAAATGCAGGTGGGAGCACGGGCTCGTGACCACCGACCGGCCTGCTGCCAACCGGCTTATGCCTGATGCGCTGCGCGCGCTTCTCATCGAGGCTCTGATCGCCAGCAATACCTCTCCCACCAATGCCGGGGAGGTGGCCGATGCGCTTCTCGCAGCCGAACTCGACGGGCTGTCCGGGCATGGTGCTGCCCGCCTGCCCGCCTATGCCGCCCAGGCAAAAAGCGGCAAGGTCAACGGACACGCCGTGCCGGTGGTGGCCGAAATCAGTGAGGCTGGCTTCCGTATCGATGCCGGCACGGGCTTTGCCTATCCCGCGATCAGCGCCGCCATCGCAGCCCTTGCGGCTAAGACCAAAACCCACGCTATTGCGGCCGCAGCGATCGCCAACTCGCATCATTTCGGCGCCGCCGGCTACCATGTCGAACGCCTCGCCGGATACGGCCTGATCGGGCTTTGTTTCGGCAACAGCCCACATGCAATCGCGCCCTGGGGCGGTAATCGCGGCCTGTTCGGCACCAACCCGATCGCCTTTGCCGCACCGCGACGCGACGCGAACCCGCTAGTCATCGATCTCAGCCTCTCGAAAGTCGCGCGCGGGCGGGTGATGGTGGCGGCACGAAAAGGCGAGGCAATTCCCGAGGACTGGGCGTTCGACGCCGAGGGGAAACCAACGACCGACGCCGAGGTTGCTCTGGCGGGCACCATGGCGCCGATGGGTGACGCCAAGGGTGCTGCGCTGGTGATGATGGTGGAAATCCTGGCTGTCGCTCTCACATCCTCGAATTTCGGATACGAGGCGACGTCTTTTTTCGATGCCGAGGGGGAACCGCCGCGCACGGGACAGTTCCTGGTCGCGATCGCGCCTGGGGGATTTTCCGACGGCGCCTTTCAGGATCGTCTCGAAACCCTCATTGAGGCAGTGCTCACACAGCCCGGGGCACGCCTGCCGGGCGCACGTCGCCTCGAGACCCGCCAACACCTGGCCCAGGAGGGCATTCTTCTGCCCGAAGACCTTCGCCGGGAGATCGAGGCTCTGCGCGGCTGAGCCACGCAGAGGCGCGCGACAGGAATACGTCTTTCAAGCATCAAGCACGGCGTTGTGTCGCCGCGCGATGAGGCTATGTCGCCCCGTCGATCGGGTTGCGTAGCAGCCCTATTCCCTCGATCTCGATCTCGCAGACATCCCCGGGCTTCATGAACACCTGCGGATCGCGGGCGAAACCGACACCCTCCGGGGTGCCGGTCACGATGATATCGCCAGGGTGCAGCGTTATCGCTTCAGTGATGATCTCGATCAGTGCGGGAACATCGAAGATCATGGTCTCTGTGTTGGCGTCCTGCAGCGTATCGCCATTGAGATGGGTGCGGATGCGCAGACCCGATGCGCCGGGAGGAAGCTCATCGGCGGTGACCAGATCGGGGCCGAAGCCGCCCGTGCCGTCGAAGTTCTTGCCCGTCGTCCACTGGGTTGACTTGAACTGGTAGTCGCGGACCGACCCCTCGTTGAATACCGAATAGGCAGCAACGTGGTCGAGCGCCTTGTCGCGCGTAACGTCATGGCCACTCTTACCGATCACGACCACCATCTCGGCCTCGTAATCGAGCTGTATCGACTGTTTTGGAACCAGCAGCGGCTGTTCGTGTCCGACCAATGTCGTCGACACGCGCAGGAACAGCGAGGGGTATTCCTGGACCCTGGAGGTGTCGCTTTGCGCTTCGGCTGCATGCGCGGCGTAGTTCAGCCCGACACAGATGATCTTTCCCGGATTCCACACCGCCGGGTGGTAGACCAAGCCCTCCGCGGACAGGACAGCACCCGAATCGGGATTCTCGGCAGCACCGCGCACGGTGTCGAGAGCTGCATCGCCGGCGGCCAGCAACCCTGGTACGTCAGTCGGAAGATCCGGCAGGGCGATCGACAGATCGACGATATCGGCGGTGCCGTGACGCACTCCGAGGGTCGGCACGCCGGATTTGTCGAAGGTCAGAAGACGCATTGTTCACTCCTCATTGCCTTGAATCCCCGATCGGGAATCCTGGCTTGGCCCAAACCCCGGGTTTCCCGGGTGTTCTTGTCTGTATTGCTGGCCCCGGGCGGCGACTCGGGGCGATCTCACTTCTTGCCGTCCGCCATACGCATGCTGACGATCCGGTCGGGGTCGTCGACCATCCCGTTGTTGGCGCTATCGCCTTTTTTGATCTTGTCGATGTGCTCCATACCCTCGATCACGCGTCCCCAGACGGTGTACTGGCCGTCGAGATGGGACGAATCACCGAGCATGATGAAGAATTGGCTGTCGGCGCTGGCCGGATCGGAGGCGCGCGCCATCGACACGATGCCCCGGACATGCCGCTCGCGGGAGAACTCCGGTTGCAGGTTCTGGCCCGACCCGCCGGTGCCGTTGCCATTGGGATCGCCGGTCTGGACCATGAAACCGTCGATAACCCGGTGAAAGGCCAACCCGTCATAAAACTTCTGGCCAACGAGATCCTTGATCCGGGCCACGTGCCCGGGCGCCAAATCGGGCAGCATCTCAATGACGACGCGCCCGTTGGAAAGTTCGAGATGAAGCATGTTTTCTCCACTACCGGCCGTCGCCGGAAAAGCCGTCATCAGGGAGAACGCCGCCGCGATAATGGAAACCCGAAAAAAACCCATTTTTCATGCCCTGTGCCAATGCTCCCTCATACCGGTGTTCTCTGCGCGCCGGTTTCCATGGAAAGCACGATCAAAACAAGACTATAACACTCGCGCCACCCTCCCGAAACCTGGCCAAGCCCAACAAATCGGGCCAGAACTGCCAGGCCACAACTGCAAAATCTGAACGCGCAGGCAAGCATCCGAAACGGCGGTTTCATCCCCCTGAGGCAATCTCGGTCAGCGCCGGGGGCGGCGGCCCGCCAGTCGCCCAGTCGAGAAGCTCAATCGTGTGGACAACCGGGGTTTTCGTGCCGGCGGCGATCTGGGTCATACAGCCGATATTTCCGGTGGCGATCACCGCAGATTCGGTGGCATCGAGATGCGTCGTCTTGCGTGCTCCGAGCTGGGCGGCAATCTCCGGCTGCAGGATGTTGTAGGTACCGGCAGACCCGCAGCAGAGATGCGCTTCCGCGATCTCCGGCAGCGTAAAGCCGACCTCGGACAAGAGATCCTTCGGCGCCTGCGTGACTTTCTGTCCGTGCTGAAGCGAACAGGCCGCGTGGTAGGCAACCCGCAGGGGTGGAACCTCGTCCTTGCGCAGTGCAGCAATGTCGGCTTCATAAGAAGACAAGAATGCGGCGATATCGATCGCCGCTGTGGCAACCCGCGCTCCCGCCGCAGCGAAGTTGTCATCTCCGGCAAGCATGTGGTCGTAATCCCGGACCACGACCCCGCAGCCGCTCGCGGTGGTGATGATTGCATCGAGGCCCTCGCCCTCGAACTCGCGCCACCACACAGCCGCATTCCGCACCGCCAGCCGGCGGCTCGCTGCGGTCCGTCCCGCATGGTGATCGAGCGCACCGCAACATCCCGTCCCTGGCCCCACCACCACTTCGATACCGAGCCTGGTCAGCAACCGCACTGCCGCCGCATTGATCTCTGGTGCCAGAACCTTCTGGGCGCATCCCGGAAGGAGCGCGATCCGGGCCCGACGCGTTCCTTCGGCGGGGAAAATCCCCGGCCGGTCGGTGCGGGCGGGCTTGGGGATGGATGTTGGCGCGAGTGTTGCCATGCGCCCGACCAGGCCGGGCATCCGGCGGAAAAACCCGCGCAGCCATGATGCCGGGATAAGGGCCAAGCGAAACAGCGCCGGGCGCGAGATCAGGCCCGGCAGGAGCCAGCGCCGCAGGCGTTCGCCAAGAGGCCGGCGTACCGTCCGGGCGATGCGGGCGCGGGCCTGGTCGACCAAGTGCATATAATCGACACCGGACGGACAGGTCGTCATGCAGGAGAGGCAGGAGAGGCAGCGATCGATGTGCTTGACAGTGCCGGGTGTCGGCGGTGTTTCCGCCTCGAGCATGCCCTTGACTAGGTAGATCCGCCCCCGCGGGCTGTCGAGCTCGTCGCCGAGCAGGACATAGGTGGGACAAGTCGCGACACAGAAGCCGCAATGCACGCAACTGCGCAGGATCCGGTCTGCCTCGGCAATCTCCGGATCGGCAAGCTGGGCCAAGGTAAAGCTCGTCTGCACCGCTACACCCCCGCATACATGCGCCCAGGATTGAGAATCCTGAGCGGATCGAAACCTTCCTTGATGCGCCGCGTCAGGGCGCCGAGACCCGGCGCCTCGGGATGAAAGCCGGCGGCGGCGCGCATCTCCTCCGGGCCCCGCACCAAGGTTGCATGGCCGCCCCGGGATGCAGCCAGACCCGGCAGCGTTTCGGTTTCAGTCTCCGGCACCGCGCACCAAACCAACCCGCCGCCCCAGTCGAGGAACGCATCCGCACCCTTCCATGCCGCGATTTCCCGGGTGATTCCGGCGCCGTCCTGAGGTGCTACCGAGATGCGCCATACCGGTCGCTGGTCGCCGGCGTTGGCGAAAGGCAGGATGTCGCGAATCTCTTCCCACAGCGCTATGGAAGTCGCACTGTCGCCTTCCGCCACCCCGCTGCCGATTCCGGAAAGATGAGCGGAAAGCGCCTGGCAGCGATGCGCAACCGAGGATACCGGCCCCTCAATACGTAGCGCGGCAACACCTCTCACATCGGCCAATTCCCCGCCGGTTGTTTCCCCGCCGACTGTTTCCCCACCGAACATTTCCCCGGCGAACGGGCCGAGCGCGGGTGAGGCCACCACCAGCCTGGCCGGAAGAAAGGCAGCACCCGAGATATCGTGCGGGCTGTGCAGGGCCGCGGTGAGTGCCGCCACACCATGCTCCCAGTCCGGTGCAAACACGAACACGGTGCGTGTCTCCTCCGGCGCCGGCAAAACCTTCATCGTCAGCTCGGTCATCACCCCGAGCGTGCCCCAGGATCCGGCCAGCAGCTTGCAGAGATCGTAGCCGGTGACGTTCTTCACCACTCGTCCGCCAGATTTGAAGGTTTCCCCGCGCCCGCTCACGGCATTGAAACCGAGAAAATGATCGCGCGCAGCGCCGGCGCGAATCCTCCGTGGCCCGGAGAAGTTACAAGCCATCAGTCCGCCGAGCGTTCCCTGCCCCGCCTCCTGGCCCAAGAGCGGCCCGAAATCCGGCGGCTCGAAAGCGAAATGCTGGTTGCTTGCCGCCAGCGTGGTGGCGATTTCCGAAAGTGGCGTGCCCGCAGCGGCGCCGAGGACGAGCTCGTCCGGTTCATAGAGGCCGATGCCGGAGAGCGCCGACAAATCGAGAGCGTAAGCGGCGTTACCGGGGCGACCGAGGCGGCGTTTGCTGCCCTGGCCGACAACGTCAAGCGGCGTCTTGTCGGCGGCAGCCCAGCGCACCGCCTCGCATACCTGCTCGTGGGTTTGCGGGCGAAGAACGTCCGACATCGCGGGAATTGCGCTGCGCGCCCCGGTCAGAAACGCGGCAGTTCGGGAAACCTGGTGTGGCCCCCGTGCACATGCACTCGCCCAAGCTCGGCGCATCGGTGGAGAACCGGGAACATCTTGCCGGGATTGAGCAGGCCTTGAGGATCGAAAGCGCATTTGAGGCGCTGTTGCTGGCGCAGATCCTCCTCGGTGAACATCGTGTCCATCAGGTCGCGCTTCTCGACCCCAACCCCGTGCTCGCCGGTCAGCACGCCGCCGACCTCGACGCACAGGCGCAGGATATCAGCGCCCATGCGCTCAGCCGTCTCGAGTTCCTCGGGATTGTTGGCGTCATAGAGAATCAACGGATGCAGATTGCCGTCGCCGGCATGAAAGACATTGGCGACGCGCAACCCGTACTGCTCCGACATCTCACGCATCCGCTTAAGCACCTCGGGCAGCCGCCGGCGAGGAATGGTTCCATCCATGCAGTAATAATCCGGCGAGATGCGCCCGACAGCAGGGAAAGCCGCCTTGCGCCCGGCCCAGAACCGCTCCCGCTCCTCTTCGTTATTCGAAATCCGGACCGAATCGGCGCCGTTTTTCTCGGCCAGCACCCTGATCCGCCCGATCAGGTCGTCAACCTCGGATTCCGGACCGTCGAGCTCGACAATGAGCAAGGCCTCGGCATCGACCGGATAACCTGCCTGCACGAAATCCTCGGCCGCCCGAATCGCCGGGCCGTCCATGATCTCCATACCGGCTGGAATGATGCCCGCGCCAATCACGTCGCTGACGCACTGTCCGGCTGCCGCACCGGAGGGAAAACCGATCAGCAGCGCCCGCGCCGTTTCGGGCGAGCGCAGGATTCGCACCGTGACCTCCGTGACCACCCCGAGCAATCCTTCCGAACCGGTGAGAACACCGAGCAGATCGTAGCCCGCGGAATCGAGATGACGACCGCCGAGCCGGATGACCTCGCCGTCCATGGTGATGAACTCGACGCCGAGAAGATTGTTGGTGGTAAGGCCGTATTTAAGACAGTGCACGCCGCCGGAGTTCTCGGCGACGTTACCACCGATCGTGCAGGCGATCTGGGAAGACGGATCGGGGGCATAATAGAAGTCGCGGTCACGGACCGCATCGGTGATCGCGAGGTTGGTGACACCGGGCTGGACGACAGCGCAGCGGTTGTCAAAATCGATCTCGAGAATGCGGTTGAACCGGGCCATACCGAGCAGGATCCCGTCCTCAAGCGGTAGCGCCCCGCCCGAAAGGGAGGTTCCCGCCCCCCGTGGGACCACCCGGATTCCCTCGCGATTGCAGTAGCGGAGAATCTCGCTCACCTGGGCGGTCGTCTCCGGCAGCACCACCACCATCGGCAACTGGCGATAGGCGGTCAGGCCATCGCTCTCGTAGACCCGACGCTCTTCGGCGTCGATGATGACGGATTCTCCGGGCACGATTGCCTGCAGCGCGGCCGCGATCTCATCCCGGCGCGCCAGCACCGCAGAATCTGCCTTGGGCATTTTCAGCATCGGCTGGTTTGAATCCTTACTCTTATTACCCGAAGTGATTGTAGCCCCGACCCCGACCCCGGCACAATCGCCCGCAGTCATCGGGGCAACCCAGCCCCGTAACAGAACACCAGAGCGAGAATTCCATGACAGACCCTATCCGCCTCGAACAACACGGCCCCGTTTGGCTCCTGACCCTCGATCAGATCGACAAGATGAACGCCCTCGATTTTACCGCAAGCGATAGGCTTGCTGAACTGTGGCGGGAATTCGAGGCAGACAACGCAGCGCGCGTCGCCGTGATCACCGGCGCCGGCGATGCCGCTTTCTGCGCCGGCGCCGATCTCAAGACCTACACCATGGATTTCGCCAACGAGCCGGCCATGATTTTCCGCAGGGAACGCACCAACGGCGACGGTTTTGCCGGCATCACCCGTGGTCTCGAGGTCAGCAAACCGGTGATCGCCGCCATCAACGGCTATGCTATGTCTGGCGGGCTTGAGCTCGCACTCGCCTGCGACATCCGCTTCTGCTCACCCAATGCTGTCTTCGCCCACCAGGACGTCCAATGGGGCTTTCATCCCTGCGATGGCGGCTGCGTGCGCCTGTCGCATATCGTCGGCCTCGGTCACGCCATGGAAATGATCCTCTCGGGCGACCGGATCGACGCCGAACACGCTTTCCGGATCGGGCTGGTCAACCGGATCCATTCCGGGGACACGCTCGTCGAGGAAAGCATGGCTTATGCCGCACGGCTTGCCGAGCGGGCACCACTCGCCCAGCGGGCAGCCAAGGAGATCGTGCTCGCATCCTACGGCCGAGACCTCGCAGACGCGCTGCGCCTCGAATCCCGATCCTTCCGCGACCTCGGCGAGACGGAGGATCTCGCCGAGGGCACGGCGGCATTCCGCGAGAAACGCCCGGCTCGCTTTCAGGGTCGTTGACGCCACTGGAGCCACTGGAGCCACTGGGGCCGCTTGCCCACCACGCGGTCGGGGATAAGTGGAAACAGACAGAAACAGGCACAACAAGCAACAAAACAGGGGCATGACATGGCGCAGGATGCGGTGATCGGTTTCATCGGACTCGGGGTGATGGGCGGGCCGATGTGCGCCAATCTTGCCCGTAAGGGCGACAACCGGGTCATCGGCTACGACCTCAACAGCGAAGTCGTCGACCAGCTCGACGGCGTCGAGCGTGCTGAATCCGCCGCCGCGCTGGCCGCCGCTGTCGACATCGTGTTCCTTTCGCTTCCCGGGGAAGCGGAAATCCGCGCAGCGGTATCCGGCCCTAACGGCATCGCCACCCATCTCCAGCCTGGCACAATTATTGTCGACTGCAGCACCGCGCCAGTGACGATGACGCAGGAGATCGCAGAAGCGGTTGCACAGCAGGACTTGCACTGGATCGATGCCCCGGTAACACGGACCGCCCAGGCGGCGCGCGACGGCACGCTCTCCTTCATGGTCGGCGGCGGCGACAAGCAAATTGCGCAAATCACGCCCCTGCTCGAGCGCATGGGCGAGCAGATCAATCATTGCGGTCAGGCCGGAGCCGGACAGCTGGTCAAGCTGATGAACAATCTCATGGTCGCCCGCATCACGCATGCGCTCGCCGAATGCCTCGCCGTGGCCCGGGAATCGAACCTGGTCGACGGCGAGACGCTGTTTTCAGCTATGGCGACGGGATCTGCCGACAGTTTCGTGCTGCGTAACCACGGCCTGAAATTCATGGCCAAGGACAACCACCCGATCGACTCCTTCCGCATCAGCTACATGCTGAAGGACGTCAACTACGCCATCGCCGCGGCCGAGGCCTGCGGTGTCGTCATGGAGGGTGGTTACACCAACCGGAAGATGCTCGAGCGCGCCGACAGTATGGGTTTCGGCGAGCGCTACCACACCGTGATCGCCGAGGCGATCGAGCGCAGCAAGGACAGCTGACCGGGGATAGCCGGCCAAGGATAGCCAAAACTGCGCAGTCAACGGGAGATGCGCAGGATCCTGTCATCCCCCGGCCGCGGATCCCCGCGTCCGCCGCGATTGCTGGTGAGCACATAAAGACGACCGTCCGGCCCTGCTACGGCGTCGCGCAGCCTGCCGAAACGCCCCTTGCTGGAATACTCCGAAAACCAGCGCTCGACCGAGATCACCCGATCGCCTTCAGCAGAGAGTGCCAGACGCAGCAGTGCCTCCGAACGCAGCGTCGCCACGAACAGCGCCCCGTCCCAGAAAGCCATGCCGGACGGCGGAGTCGTGTATTCGGGCCAGACGGCGATTGGATCCTCGAATCCGGCCTTGCCAACCGCACCGATAGCGCGGGGCCAGCCATAATTACGACCGGGGCGAATCAGATTGACCTCGTCATGGGCACCGAACCCAACCTCGCCCGAGGGTCCGTGCTCGGAGGCGTACAGTGCGCCGGTCCGGGGATGCCAGGCCAGCCCCTGGGGATTACGGTGACCAAGAGAATAGACCGGAGAGCCGGGCCAGGGATTGTCGTCAGGCACCGCGCCCTCAGGAGTGAGGCGCAGGATCTTGCCACCGAGCGAGGCCCGGTCCTGGGCGAGATCGCGCTCGAAAATCTCGCCGGTGGTAACGTAAAGCATGCCATCGGGTCCAAACGCGATGCGACCGCCATTGTGGTACCGGGCACCGGGCGGGCCGGACAGGATGATTTTATCGAAGACGCCCCGCTCACCACCCTGCTCGCCCTGATGCTTGAAGCGGATGATAATATTGCTTGTCCCATCGGATGTTCGAGCCGTGTACATGACGTAGACGAAGGGGGATTCCGCGAAACGCGGATGCAGGGCGAGGCCCATCAGCCCGCCCTCGCCTCGGGCACGCAAGGCAGGAAAACCGTTCTTGCGGGTACTGCGAGAATCGAAGGACGCATAGACGCCCTCGGCCAGCGCCCCGTTGGAAAGGATACGCCGGATGCGCCCCGGCCGCTCGCTGACCAGCGCACCGCCTTCGGGCAGAAAAACCAGCGACCATGGCGCCTCGAGGCCCGAGACCCATGTCTCGACCTTGAGCGCCTGGGGTGACGGCACGAAAAGATCAGGCGCCGGAGGTTGTTTTTTGCCGGCGGCGAAAACAGGCCCCATCATAACCAGGCCCATCACGGCCAGGCCCGTCAGCAGGGCGAAAGCCGGCCACAGCGGAACAGGGCCAGGCGAATTTCCTGACGTCTTTTCCCCTGACGTCTTTTCCCCTGATGTCTTTTTCATGGATCGCATGTTCATGGACCGCATGCCAACAGGATACGGCAAAGCCCCGCAACGATGCCACCAGCACCGCTTTTCGCTGTCAGGCGGCTGTATCGCCGGCCTGCCGCTCACCGATACGATTTGGAGCTGAGCCGCCCGATCTGATCTTTGCTGGCGCCGATCCCTGCTGAAATCAGGGGGAATCAGAGCGCGGGCGCGCGCGTGCTCCATTCCGTCTCCCGCTCATAGGCTCTGCCGGCCCGAAACAAGGTCTTCTCATCGAAGGCGCGTCCGATCAGCTGGAACCCGGTCGGCAGACCGGCGGCGGTGAAACCGCAGGGCATCGCGAGCGTTGGCAGGCCAAGGCAGTTCGCCGGCCGCGTGCATCTTGTGATCGAGGCGAGATAGCGCAGGAAGGCTGGCTGCGCGCCGATATCAGATTCATCGATACGCGGTATCTCGAACGGGATCACCGGCGCATGCACCATGTCGACCTTGTCGAACACCTCATCGCAGAAGGTCTTCAAAATCGCAGCGCGAAGATTCAGGGCTTCGACATAGCGCGACGCCGGATAATAGAAGCCCGGCAGTATGCGGTTTCGGGTCTGGTCGCCGTAATCCAGCGGTCGCTCGCGGATCCAGCGGCCGTGAAAGGACGCCGCCTCGACACCGATAATGACGTTGGCCACCCGGCTGGCGAGATTGATCTGGGGTGCCGGCACCGAGATAATCTCCGCGCCAAGGGACCGGTAGACCTGCAGGCTGTTCTCGAGCAGGGACGCGATCTCGTCATCGACATCGTCGTAGAAAAACTCCTCCGGCACCCCGATTCGCATCCCCTGTACACCGTCTTCGATGCCGTCGCGATAGTTCGGCACCGGATGCCGGCTAGTCGTCGGATCGTTGGGGTCGTGGCCGGCGACCGCACCGGTTACAACAGCGCAGTCAGTGACGGTCCGGCACAACGGACCCACATGATCCAAACTGTAGGAGAGCGGCATGGCGCCGTAGCGGCTGACGCGCCCGTAGGTGCCCTTCATCCCGACGAGTCCGCAGCAATGGGAGGGCAGACGGATCGAACCGCCGGTATCGGATCCGAGCGCGCCATAGACGAGGCGGCCCGCAACCGAGGCACCGGAGCCGCTCGACGAGCCGCCGGTGATGTGATCGGTATTCCACGGATTACGCGGCGTGCCGACCACTGAATTGTGGCCGGTCGGACCGAAGGCGAACTCGACCATGTTGAGCCGGGCAATATCGAGAGCTCCGGCGGCGTCCAGCTTGGTCAGCGCCGTTGATGTGACTTCGGGCACATAATCGGCGCGGATCGACGAGCCACAGGCACTGACACGCCCGGCCCGGTAGTACATGTCCTTGTGGGCAAGCGGGACGCCGTGCAGCGGGCCCGCCGCATCGCCGGAAGCGAGCGCGTCATCGGCCCGGCGCGCCTGGTCGAGAGCTTGTTCAGGATCGCACTCTGCGATGGCGTGAAGCTGTGCCCCGAAACGGCTGATGCGATCGAGCGCCGCCTCGGTGACCTCGACCGAGGACAGGTCGCGCGCGGCAATTCGCGCCGCGACATCGACCAGAGACAGCGCCGCGATCTCGTCCGCGCCCGACACCGAACCTGTGGACGCTTCTTCGGCCCCGGATTTGCCCTTGGATTCACCCTTGGCTGTCGAAGTTTTCGTTGCCGCTTCGCCCAGATGATCGAGAAGCCGGGCGAAGCCCGACGGTTCGGTCTCGAAGGGAAGCGAGGTGGATGCCGTGCGCACCGCATCGTCGGTATAGGCAATACCGGCCAGCATGTCGTCGGGTGCGGCGATGGAATCGTCGAGATCCTGGCTATCTCCGCCCCAGCGTTTCAGGGCTTCGAGATCCCTGTCCGGCATTCTGCGTTCATTCATGCTGTTCGCTCCCCTTGGACCCGATTGTGCAAGCCCGATTGGTGGCCAGATTCCGTGGCCAGATATTGCCGGCCAAATACGGAGATAGAGCGGCCCGGCTATGCGCCTATGTACCTATGTGCCTGACCAGGGAAGACTCTGGCTTGATTCGGCGAAAACCAGAACCCCACCGAGCGCCGCCGGTGTATCAACAGCCATGGCTCCGTCACCGAGTGCCACGGGCGCGAACCCGGCCTGTTCGAGAAACTGCCGCGTGGCGGCCAGGTCTTTTGTCCGCATGGCATATCCCACCAACCCAGGCGACGGCGCGATCACACAACCAGAAAACAGTGCACCCCAGGCCGCGTGCGGCTGGATAGTTATCTGGCCACGCTCGAAATCGATGGCTGCGCCCTCGCCGCAAGGTCGGGTCGGTCGATTGAAATACCGGCGCCAGCGCTCCGACGCCGCATCGATATCGTCGTTGCAGACCATGATATCGATCAACGCGGCCGCCCCATTGATCTGGGTCATCCAGCGTTTCTGCCACATCAGATCCGGGCGTTCGTGACGCAGATACTGTATCCGCCCCTCCGCCATCGCTCCCGCCCGGGGCCGGATGACGGTGAAGGCCACAATGTCGCTGTTGCCGGCCTCGTCCTCGGTCTCGCGGCGCAGATGAACCGGTGCGCCCATGGGGAATCCCGCTGAAGCCAGGCGATCGCGATGCCCCTCGGGGTCCCTGCAGCAGAACGCCGTGAGATGGACGCCGACATAGCGCGCCATCTGTTTGCGCAACTGGCCGGCAACTGGCGTCTCCGCATCGCCATGGACGGCGAGAATCTCGAGATAGCCCTCATCAAGCATGATCAACCGGTTGGCAGTTCCGGAAGGTTGCGGTTCACGCGCCGAGTTGTCGGTGTCGACATGCACCGAATAGGGAGTCAGCGAGAAGCCGAGGCGCTCGAGTGCAGCCGCCGCGTCGTCCATGTCCGGAACGAAATGCCCGATATGGTCGAGAAAAACACCGTCATCGCCGGGGACCGGCCAGCTTTGTGCGCCACCTTGCTCACTGCTCATCACCACATCCTTCCTGATTGCTGTTTTTTGTTGATGCCTGGCCGATCTTGCCGACCCTACCCAGCATCGGGCGGGCATTTATATTGTGAAAAGCCGGTCCCTTTGCCAAATCCGGCATTGTCATAACCAGGCACAATCGGGAGCGCGATCAAAATGAAACTATACGACTCAATCGGACCGAATCCTCACACGGTGCGTATGTTCATGGCCGAAAAAGGCATCGAGCTGGAAAAACAAACCGTCGATCTGCGCAGCGGAGAGAACCGCGAAGGCGCCTATCTCAAGGTCAATCCCCGCGGGCAGTGCCCAGCTCTCGAGATCGACAATGGCCAGGTGATCACCGAAATCACCGCGATCTGTGAATATCTCGACGACATCCAGCCCGACCCACCGCTGATCGGAACCACCCCGGACGAGCGCGGCGAGACACGCATGTGGGTGCGGCGGATTGATCTCACGATCTGCGAGCCGATGGGCGCCGGCTTCCGGTTTTCCGACGGGTTGAAGATGTTCGAAAACCGCATCCGCTGTCTGCCCGAAGCCGCCGACGGGCTGAAGGCGATCGCCCGCGACAATCTGGCCTGGCTTGAGGAGAAAATGACTGGGAAAACCTGGATCACCGGTGACCGCTTCACGCTTGCCGACGTCCTGCTCTATTGCTTCCTCGTTTTTGGTGAGCGGGTCGGCCAGGGCCTCGATGACAGCCACCCGCAACTCCAGGGCTGGTTCAAGCGGTGCAGCGAAAGGCCGAGCGCCTCCGCCTGAGGCGGCGCGCCTGCCGGCTTGTTTTCCGGATACCACGCCGTATCAGGGTGTCGATGCGTATCGAGCGTTAGGCCGTATACAGCCAGGGCCGGGCCTTGCGGTGTTTTGCCTCGAAAGCCTCGAAATCCTTCTCGTACTGCATGGTCACACCATAGTCGTCGAGACCGTTTAGCATCCGGTAGCGGTCGAACGCATCGATCTCGAAACCGTGCGCCGCGCCATCAGGCCCGGTCACGGTCTGGCTCTCGAGATCGACAGCGATCTCGGCCCCGGGCGCATCATGCAGCGCCGCCCGCATCCCGTCGCAGGTCTCCCGTGACAACCGCACCGGCAGCACACCCCATTTCATGCAATTGTTGTAGTGGATGTCGCCAAAGCTTGGTGCGATCACCGAGCGGATATCGTTGGCGACCAGCGCATAGACCGCATGCTCGCGCGACGATCCGCAGCCCCAGTTCAGATCTGCGACGACAATGCGCGCGTCACGGAACGGTTCCTGGTTGAGGATGAATCCGGGTTTCTCCGAGCCGTCCTCATTGAAGCGGAGGTCGTGGAACAGATAGCGCTCATAGCCGGGATCGATCCTTTCGGTTCTCAGAAAGCGGGCCGGAATGATCTGATCGGTGTCGCAATTGGCGATGTCGACGGGGATCGCAACCGCTTTGAACTGTGTGAAGGCTTCCATCGCTCAACCCTCTCCCATTCTCTCAGTCATCGCCCATTGTCCGCACATCAGCGAAGCTGCCGGAGACGGACGCTGCCACCGCCATCGCCGGGCTCACCAGATGGGTGCGGCTGCCCTGACCCTGCCGACCCCGGAAGTTGCGGTTGCTCGTCGAGGCGCAGCGTTCGCCCGGAGCGACCATGTCGCCGTTGATCGCAACGCACATCGAGCACCCGGGCAGGCGCCACTCCATACCGGCATCGCGGAAGATATTGTCCAGGCCTTCTGCCTCGGCCTGCTTCTTCACCAGGCCGGATCCCGGCACCACCATCGTCGGCACCGCCGCCCGGCGGCCTCGCGCCACTTCAGCGGCGCTGCGCAAATCCTCGATGCGGCTGTTGGTGCACGAGCCGATGAACACTCTGTCAACAGGGATGTCGGACAGCTTTGTGCCCGGTTTGAGATCCATATAGTCGAGCGCATCGGCCATCTCCCGGCGCTTGTCCGGGTCGCTTTCGGACGCCGGATCCGGGATTGCGCCGGTTATCGGCTCGGCGTATTGCGGGCTGTTGCCCCAGGTCACCATCGGCGCGATCGCATCACCGTCTAACGCAACCTCGCTGTCGAAGGCTGCGTCTTCGTCCGAAGGCAGGGCACGCCATGAATCCACCGCCTGGTCCCAGAGCGCGCCTTCGGGCGCAAACGGGCGCCCCGCGACGTATTCGATAGTGTCATCATCGGGGGAGACCATGCCGAAGCGTGATCCGGCCTCGATCGTCATGTTGCAAACGGTCAGCCGTCCCTCCATCGAGAGCGAGCGAATCGCAGAACCGGCGTATTCGATCGCATAGCCAGCGCCGCCAGCGGCGCTGATCTTGCGGATCACGGCGATGATCAGATCCTTGCCGGTGACACCGAAGCCGAGTGCACCGGAGACGTTGATCCGCATTGTTTTCGGCCGCCGCTGCCAGAGCGCCTGGGTTGCCATTACGTGGGTTACTTCTGAAGACCCGATGCCAAACGAGATACAGCCAAGCGCGCCGTGGGTCGAGGTGTGGGAATCGCCGCAGACGAGGGTGCTTCCGGGGATCGTGATCCCCTGTTCCGGGCCAACCACATGAGCGATTCCCTGGCGCTCGTCGCCCCAGCCGAAAAGCCGCACCCCGAACTCGGCGCAGTTCTCCTCGATCGCCGTGACGATCTCCCGGGCCCGGGGGTCCTCGATATCCTCAAGGGATTCCGAGTGCGTTGGCGTGTAGTGATCGGGCGTGGCGAAGGTTTGTTGCGGCCGGCGCAGGGGGCGGCCAGCTTCTCGCAGCCTCTGGAAGCCACCGAAGGAACCGTCATGGCAGAGATGACGGTCGATGTAGAGCAGGGTCTGTCCGTCATCGCGCGCAGCAATGACATGCTCGTCCCATATCTTGGAAAACAGTGCCTTGCCGGCCATGGCTACCTCGTTTCCGCTTGGCAGAATTGTCCTGCAATGAACCTAGCCCGCCCCGGCATCCCGGCCAGAGCGCTACGGGCTTGGAGGAACCGATATAAAGCCTCAGGGATAAGGGCCTCAGAGATAGGGCTTCAGATACGGGTGCGGCCTCGGGGTGCGAAGGGTTTGAAATGCCGGCTCAGCGCCAGGCCTTGGCGCTGGTAGCTCGAGCCGATGCCATCGCCGTAGAGGCGGTCGGGCGCCGCGAGCAGCCGGTCGTAGACCAGCGTGCCCACCACCTGGTTCTGCTCGATAACGAAAGGCACCTCGTGCGAGCGCACCTCGAGCACGGCGCGCGAGCCCTTGCCTTCGGCTTCCCCGGCACCGAAGCCGGGATCGAAAAATCCGGCATAATGCACCCGAAACTCGCCGATCTGGGTGTCGTAGGCCACCATCTCGGCGGCGTATTCCGGCGGTACCGAAACCGCCTCGCGCGAGGCGAAGATGTGGAAATCTCCGGGATTGAGGATCAAATTGTCGCCATTGGCGTGGATCGGCTCCCAGTAAAGGGCCGGATTATAATGGCCGGTCTCGTCGACATCGATCAGGCTCGCATGCCGGCGGGCGCGAAAACCGAGCAGTCCGTCGCCTCCGGTCCCGGCAAGGTCGACGGTGACGGGAATGCCATGAAACGGGGTTCCCTGGGCGACCTCGCGGTCGATCAGGCCATAGTGCTCCTGCAGGGCCAGCTGTTCGCCGGCATCGAGCCGGCCCTCACCGCGGCGAAAGCGCATCTGGTTCAGCCGCGATCCGGTGCGCACTAGGACGCTGAAGGTCCGGGGCGCAATCTCAACGTAAAGCGGTCCGTGATAGCCCTTTTCGGCCTGGTCGAAGACGGCGCAGCGATCGGTGATCAGACGGGCAAGGACGTCGATCCGGCCAGTCGAACTCTTCGGATTGGCAGCGCCGGCAATGTCGGGCGGCAAGGCGAGACTCTCAAGAAGAGTTGCCACATAGACACAGCCGGTCTCGAGCACGACACCGCCGGAAAGGTCGATCTCGTGCATCGCCAGCTTGTCGAGACGGTTCTGGACCGTCGCACCGGGTCCGGGGAGGAAACTAGCGCGGATCCGCCAGGCCTTGAGCCCGAGACGAAGATCAAGGCTGGCGGGCTGTATCAGGTAATCCGGGATCCCCTCAGGCGCCTGTATCGCGCCGTCTTCAGCGAGGCCAGCGATGTGCCGATCCGGGAGAATGCCCAAAGCTTCCTCCGAGTCTGCCTCCCCCGAAGCCACGCCCGTCAGTTCCCGGTCTCGCGGTCCCCGGCGGGGGCAAGAAGGTCATCCATCCGGCGCAGCACAGCGGCGGTCTCGTAGGCGCCGACGCGATAGCGCCAAGCTTCGGTCTGCGCTGCCAGTTCGGCCGCCTCCGCCGTCGATTCGGCATTGCTGCCCGCAAAGACGAGGCGCAGCCAGTGCTCGCCATCGGTCTCGGCGGTCTCGACGTACGTCGTCAGCCCGTCAAACGTCTCCACCCGGATATCCGTGGTACGCGCCGGGGTGAAAATATCCCCGTCTCGGATCCCGTCGGGTCCGGTTTTTCTCCGGCGCACATCCTCGAGTTCGATCTTGTCGAGGAAGGCTCCGATCAGATCCGTGTCGGAGTCGTATTTCAGTCGCCTTCCCTCCGGCATATCGTGTAGGCGCAGGCGCGCTTTCGGATCGTCGCGTGATACGACCATCGTCTCGCCGTCGGGATGGCGCACCGTGACACGCATCACCCGCGATTCATCGATATCGACGATCCTGCGGCGCAACCACTCTCCGGGCGCAGCACCAGCCCCGGGACTCGACCGGCCAAGCCATGTCTGCGGGCTGCCGGGCAGACGGAAATAGACGCCTCGCATCACCTCGCCGGGAATAAAGGCGAGTTCCTTTCCGGTCACCAGATCCGCGAGAACTGCACCGGACGCATCACGCAGCACCACCCGCCTTGCCGGCGAATCACCGTCGGCTTCCCCAACCTGTCCACCGGCCTGTTTCTGTTTGCCGGCTTGTTTTTCGGTGCGCTCGCCACCCTGTCCCGGAACGCCGAGGCCGAGTTTGAACCAGAGTTCGGGACGGCGCGTCTTCGGCTCCACGTACGACATCTCCGCGAGACCAAGCAACGCGCGCCCGACCACCGCTGGGTCGGCCAGATAGCCATCGCTCTCGGCCAGTCGCCAGATCTCGCCGTCGCGGCGCAGGGTCAACCAATGATCGTCCTTTTCCACCGCCAGCTCGGCCGCATCGCCGATCCGTTCGGCAAGCCCCGGAAACACCGGCTCACCGACAGCGCGCCAGCGCGCATCCCCGGCATCGCCGGCACGGAAGGCCAGAGCAGCAAGCACCGCAGCTACGGCCAATCCGGCGAGGATGGCGAGAAGCCGCCCGTTCATCCCTGCCCCCTCATGCCGCACCTCGTGTGGGCGCGGTGCTCCTGGAGCGGCGGCGCACGGTACCGGCAAACCGCCGGCCGAGACCGACCGCCAGTGCTACCAGCGCCAGCAGCAACGGCACCGCGCCGATGTTGAAGAACTTGAGCCAGGCATCGAGCCAATCGATATCGGCGCGCAGTGCACGCTGCACCTCGCGCAACCCCTCGCGCATGGCCACAGCACGGGCGCGCAGGCGCGTGATCTCCGCCGTCTCGCGAGTACTCGGAACTGCATGGCCGAATCCCGCCCCACCGCGATCGACGAATTCCTCGATACGTATCTGGATCTCTTGGATCTCCCGCACCAGTTCGCGCTCTCTGGCGCGGTACTTGCGCTCCGCCTCGCGGCGGATCGTCTCGACACGATCGAACGGCCTATCCGATTTCCCGCGTCCCCGCAGCTCCGCCAGTGTGGCACCCCCTAACAGGAGATCGACAGTGCCCACCAAAAAATCGGCATTGTTGGCGAAGGGCGCGATTGCCGCGTTGCCGCGATAGTCCCGCCGTTCGGCCCAGAACCTGTCATGCAGCATATCGGTATCGGCGACCACGATCGCCGTGATGCTGCCGGTGCGTCGATGTCCGGATTCCCGCCCTGACTCCTGTCCGGTACCGGACGCAAGTACGCCGCCGGGAGTGGCGCCGGGCGGAGGCCCGTCAGCATAGGCGCTTGTTGTCGATCCAGAGATGCGGGCGGCCAGGACCAGACGTTCACCCGAAGGCTTGAAATCCCGGAACAGCCCCACCGCGTCGGGATTTTGCACTGCCACTCTCGCGGCGTTGATACGCATGCTGCGCGGCCCGGTGACGATCAACGGCGCAACCGCAGGTCCGGAACCCTGGGCAGTGCTCGAGCCAGGCGCGGAGAGGCGCTGGAGAATGCCCGGCGTCGCCATGTTGATGAGACTCATCTCCTCGGTCGCCGCCTCCCCGGGCAGGAAGTTGGCACGGGTCAGCGCCAACCAGACCACATAGTCGACGGGCTGGAGGCGTCCTTCGTTCTGTACGTTGACGCGGCGGGCGATGTCAATATCGGCGGCAACCATGCCCGGCACCAGCGCAATGCCCCATTGCCGGAGCAAGTGGTTGACGTCGGCAGCACCGGTGGTTGCGCCGCGCCAGGCCCCGGCCGCCCCGGCCTCGGCCAGCGGATCGACAAAGGCAAGCACCGGCCTGCCGGAGAGTGCGAACTGATCGATGGCGTACAGGGTTTGGTGCGCCAGGCCATTGGGATGGACGAGAATGAGTAGCTCGATCTCTTCGGGGATCGCGCGGGTCTCGGCATCAAGCGGGTGGATATCGAAAACCTGGCCAAGGCTGTCCATGGAGAGCCAGCGGGGCGAGGCCCCGAAGGGTGGCGCGTGACGGCCGAGGACCGGTAGGGTGCTGATCATGCCAACGACCCGCTTGACCGGATTGTTAAGGTTGTCGAAGACCTTGGTCAGGTCGTATTCGAGCAGGGTTTCGCGATCAAGGGAGAAGAACGGCACCACGGCCTTGTCATCGGTGCTGTTGGTGGCGACCAGGCCGAAATACCCGGCATCGCCGGCCGCGTTCACAGGCACGCTCTGGAGACCATAGGCGACAGCGGCATCCTCGTCGCGGGTATACGGCGCCGGGTTGCGCCGAATGATCCGGATGCGCCCGCCCGAAAGCGCCGCATACTGCTCGAGCAGGTCGCGGACTCGGGCGAAGTGGGTCGCATGGTCGGGGCTGCTCTCGCCAAGCGCGTCAGAAAAAAACAGCCTCGCCACCACGGGCTCGGCCATCGCGTCGATCACCGCGCGGGTGCTGTCGGAGATCGTATAAAGCCCGCGTTCGGTGAGATCGAGGCGGATGCCGTTCAGGGCCCTATCGGCAGCAATGTTGCCGGCGAACAGGATCACCGCGGCGAGTAGCAGGCCAAGCGCCGCCCGCGGCGAATTTCGCCGCCAGATCCGCCGCAACAGCGCCGGAATCCGGCCCGAAGTCGCGCCCGAAGCCGCGCCCGGAAGTGGCGATGTCGGCAGGGATGATTTTGGCGGCGGAGCGGACATCTCAGCGCGCCTTGGCGAGGTCAACGATGACGATGTTGGCAAACAGCCAGAAAGCGATCTGCGAGGCGAAGTAGACCGCATCACGCAGTTCGATCACGCCCCGTATCACCGCGTTGAAGTGGGTAAGAAAACTGAACGAGGCAACAGTCTCGATCAGGATCTCCGGCGCCCAGGCGCGGAAGAAATCGAGCACCAGGTCGATGCCGCTCATGGTGAACAGAAAACAGGCAGCAGCAGCAAGAATGAAGGCGACCGCCTGGCTGCGGGTCATCGCCGAGAGACAGGATCCGATCGCAAGGAAGGCACCGACCATCAGGAAACTGCCGGCGTAGCTGGCCGCGATCACGCCATTGTCGGGCGCACCGAGAATGTTGACCGTGATCCACATAGGAAAAGTCAGGGCCAGGGCGAAACCGGTAAACAGCCAGGCCGCAGTGAACTTGCCGATTACCGCCTGGGTGGCGGAGACCGGCAAGGTCATCAGGTTCTCGATCGTCCCGGTCTTGCGCTCCTCCGCCCACAGCCGCATCGACACCGCCGGGACGAACAGAAGGTAAAGCCAGGGGTGATAGAGAAAGAAGGGTTGCAGATCGGCCTGACCGCGGTCAAAGAATCCGCCGAGATAGAATGTGCAGGCCCCGGCGAGTGCAAGAAAGACGACGATGAAGACAAGTGCTACTGGGGTGGCGAAGTAGCTCCCCCACTCGCGCCAGGCCACTGCGGCGGCAACACGCAACCAGCCGGGTCGGGGAAGAGATCCTGGGAAGGAGTCCGAAAGGGAACCCGGAACGCCGTCGCGACTGTCAGTCCCGTCCGTTCCGTCAGCCATTGCCGTCCCGCCCGCTTGGCCCGATCGACTCATTTTGCCGATTCGGTCCGGTTGCTCCGGTGATCTCGTGGAATACCGCCTCGAGCGACCCCTGCTCGACAGTGATATCGGTGGCGAAAACACCCTGCGCCTCGAGCCAGCCAATCGCCGTAGCCGCGATATCGCATCCCCGGCGCGGCACAAGGCGCACCTGGACTGTCTTCTCGCCGCGCTCAACGATGCTGACTCTCTCCACTTCCGCGATTTCACCCCCTGCCGCCGCCGTCTCGAGACGCGGCAAAAGGCCTTCCGGAATCAATGCCAGAACGGCATTGTGGTTGCTCGCCATGGCCTTGATCTCTGCGGGCGTGGCGTCGGCAACAAGCCGGCCCCGCGCGATGATGCCGGCCCGGCTGCAGACCGCATCGACCTCCTCGAGAATGTGGGTCGAGATGATGATCGCCTTGTCGCGGGCCATGCTGCGGATGAGGCTGCGCACATGGCGCTTCTGGTTGGGGTCGAGGCCGTCGGTGGGCTCATCGAGGATCAGCACCGGCGGATCATGAAGCAGTGTCTGGGCGAGACCGACGCGGCGGCGGAAACCCTTCGAGAGTGTCTCGATTCGCTGCCCGAGAACCTCGCCAAGCGATACCGTCTCGACAACACGACGGATACGGCGACGGCGTTCAGCACCAGAAAATCCGCGGACCGAGGCAACAAAGCCGAGATAGGCTCCCGTAGTCATCTCGCCATAAATCGGTGCGCCTTCAGGTAGAAAGCCAATCTGTCGGCGCACCCCGACCGGGTCGTCGCGGACATCGATGCCGCACACCCGGGCGGTACCGGCGCTGGGATTGAGGAAGCCGGCGACCATGCGCATGGTGGTTGTCTTGCCGGCGCCGTTGGGGCCAAGAAAACCGAGCACCTCACCGGCTTCGATCGACATTGAGACATTATCGACCGCGCGCAGCGCACCGTAGTTCCGGGTCAGTCTGTCCATGACGATCGCGGCGGTCATTCCCCGAACTCTCTGGATTGTATGGATTCCCCGGATTCCCCGGATTTCTTGGATTGCCTGGTTTCCCCGGGCCAGCGGCGCTGGAACTCGGCGGTGACCTCTGCCTCGACCTGCTCGCGCCAGGCCCGGTATTCAGCGCCATCCCAAGCCCTGTGGTTTCCCGCGACATAGGCTTCTGCGTTACGACTGTAGAGAGCGGCGTTGATGCGATTGGGGATAAAGCAGTTGTGCGTACGGATGACCTTGCCTGGCACCCCGGCGACAATTGAATTGTCAGGTACCTGCATGCCCTCGGGCACCACGCACTGGGCACCAATCACGCAGTTGTCGCCGACCACAGCGCCATCCATCACCGTTGCATTGATGCCAACGAGCGTGCTGTCCCCGAGCACCGCGCCATGCACCGTAGCGCCGTGGGCGAGTGAGCAGTAATCCCCGATTGCGGTCGGTACATCGTAGCCGACATGGATCATCGCGTGGTCCTGGATGTTGACGTGCGCGCCGATGCGCACTTCCTCGCCTTCGGCCCGAACCACCGCATAGGGCCAGAAGCTGGTGCCGGGGCTAACCAAGATCCGGCCATAGAGGCGCACGGTTGGATGCACGAAGGCCGGTGTATCGAGCATCACCTCCGGCCCGAAACCGCCGGCGTTTCCGGAATCACCGTTCCTGGAATTCATGGAGTCGGGTGCATGCGGACCGGATGCATCGCGTGGCGGCCGTCAACCGGCCACGGCGCCGGCCTGGCGCAAAGCCGTGATCTCCTCAGCAGAGAAACCTGCCTCGCCAAGGATTTCGGCCGTGTGCTCCCCGAGTCCGGGTGCGCCGCGGCGCAACTCGGACGGGGTGGCGGTGAACTGGGCCGGTGGCCGCGCCTGGCGCAGGCGCCCGACCGTCGGATGGTCGAATTCGACGAGGCTGCCGCTCTCGATGATCTGGGGGTGGTCGGCGATTTCGCCCCGGGTGAGCACCGGCGCACAAGGCACTCCCTCGACCTCTAGGATTTCCAGCCACTCCGCCGTCGTTTTTTCGAGTAGCGCCTCCTGGGTCAGCTCGAGCCGGGCGTCGATGTTGTGCTCGCGCGATGCGTTGTCGACGAAACGCGGATCCTCCAGCCATTCCGGATGGCCGGTGCCCCGTGACATTCCAGCCCACTGGGCGTCCGTCATTACCGCCACGCTCATATGGCCGTCCGCGGTCTCGTAGATGAGATCGATGATACTGGCCGCGCGCTGTGTCGGTTTCTCGCCATCAAGAAAAGTGTGGTTGTTCATGTCGGTCGACCACAGGAAAGCGAGCGTGGAATCGAGCATCGACAGGCGGATATGCTGTCCCTCGCCGCCCCGTTCCCGGGCCAACAGTGCCGCCGTCACGGTCTGGGCCGCAGTAATCGCGGTCACCTTGTCGGGCAACACGGTGCGGATCAGCCGCGGCCGTTCCTGGTCCGATCCCGCCTGCACCGTGGTCAGTCCCGACAGGGCCTGGATGATGGGATCGTAGACGGGCTTGTGGGCAAACGGGCCCGACTCGCCGAAGCCGCTCATCGAGAGATAGATGATGTCCGGCTTGCGGACCCGGACAGCATCGTAGCCAACACCGATGCGTTCGAGGACACCGGGGCGGAAGTTCTGGATCACCACGTCACAGGTCTCGGCGAGACGCAGGAACGCCTCGCGGCCGGCATCGGACTTCAGATCGATGGCGAGCGAGCGCTTGTTGCGGTTGTTGTTGAGGAAGGAGGCCGATAGATCGTCGCGGCGGTTGGCGGCCCGGCGCAGGAAGTCGCCGCCCTTCGGCGTCTCGATCTTGATGACGTCGGCACCCTGGTCGGCGAGCATCATCGCCGCCAGCGGCCCGGCAACAACGATGGTCATGTCGAGAATGCGTATTCCGTCGAGCGGACCCGCCATAGCCTTACTCCGGCAACAGCATCTGCAAAACCACATGCACAGATGCATGCAAGCAACCTCTGCATATGCCCGCCGGCCCCCGATTCGTCAAACAAAACCCGCATAACAAACGGGGTTTAGAGGCAATGAAAACTGGGGTTTAGAAGCAGTGAAAACTGGGGTTTAGAAGCAGTGAAAACTGGGGTTTAGAGGTGATGAAGTCGGGGCAGTGGACCGGAGTTGGCGGTGGCGTTAGGGCTTATCGCGCGTAATCGTCCATCCCCGAGCGCTCGAGCTGGCGCAACAGCATCGGCCATTCCTTGCCAGCTTCGATAAATCCTCCCGGGGCATACATGCCAAGGCCCATCTTGATGGATTTCTCCTGGGTTTCCTCGGAGAGCTCCTGCAGTTCAGCCCCGCCAGCCATGGCGTCGATCTGGTGCCGGCAAGCGGTCTCGATCCGGTAGATCCACACGAAGGCCTCACCCACCGTCCTGCCGACCGACAAAAGGCCGTGATTGCGCAGGATCAGAATGGTCTTGCCCTCAATGTCACGGACGATGCGCGGCTGCTCGCTCTCGTTGACAGCAGGGCCCTCGAAATCGTGATAGCCGACCCACCCCATGATGGTCAGCGCCTTCTGGCTCACGGGCAACAAGCCGTGCTTCTGCATCGAGACAGCGGTGCCATAGCGGCTGTGAGTGTGGAGAACACAGTGCCTGTCGTCGCCCGACATGTGGATCGCGCCGTGGATAACGAATCCCGCCGGGTTTACCGAATAGTCGCTGTCGCCAAGTACCTTCCCCTCGCTGTTGACCTTGATGAGCGATGAGGCGGTGATTTCCTCGAAGAACATGCCGAAGGGATTGAGCAGGAACTGATCTTTCGTTCCCGGCACCCGCAGAGACAAATGGGTGTTGTTGAGATCAGTCCATCCATAGAGCGCGCACAGACGATAGGCGGCCGCGAGCTCGCAGCGTGCCTGCCATTCCTCGGGACCGATACCAGACGGTCTCCGGTCCTGCGGGAACGCGACAATCGCAGCTTCAGACACACCCAGATCCCCAAACCCCCTCGTCATTTTCCCTATTATCCTCCTTACAATTTGCAGAGATTACGCCGCGTAATCTCCGCAAGGGCAAGGATATTCACCGCAAAACATTTGGCTTCAACCGAACTTCTCCGCATAGCCGCCATCGACCTGCGGCTCGACGAAATGGATCAGCAATCCGCCGCCGAAATTCGACGGATGGACAAACCCGATCAGTGACCCGCGTCCGCCGGGGCGCCCCTCGATGTCAATCATGCGCCAGCCCTCATCGGCGAGCCTCGGCAGCAGAGCGTCGATGTCGCGAGTGGCGAAGGCGATATGGGCCAGGCCAGGGCCGCGCCGGGCCACAAACTTGGCGATAGCACTCTGATCGCCCTTGGTGTTTCCCTTCTCCTCGCCGAGCTGTTCTTTCGGCGTCAACGACGGATCGTAGTCCATCAGGAGCTCGAGTTCGCAATCGCCGATGGTGATGAATGCATCGCGAAGACCGCCAAGGATTTCCGGTGGGCGCGAATGATAGATCGCGCCGTATTTGTCGGAGACGAAGCTCTCAGTCACATGCCGGATCTCGATATCGGTCTGGGTGCTGTCGAGGGGACAGCCGAGATTGTCCACGAACACCCGCACCGTGGCGTCGTTGTCATTCGTGGCGATACCGAGATGGTCGATCTTGTAGGCGGGACTCTCGACAGAAGGGATCGCCAGCGGTTTGATGAACCGGGTGCGGATGCCAACGGTTTCCTGCGGCGCGATAGTCACGAAGCGCTTGCCGTCGGGTCCCTCCCCCTCCTCTGTTACGCTGAGACCGTGCGCGGCGGCGGTCGCCGATGGATCCTCTGTTGCGAGCGCCATGTGGTGGACGCCAGGATAGCGCGGTTCCTCAAGATAGGGATTCTCGGGCTCGAACAGGGCTACCGCGGACTTTCCGATGCCGAAGAATGGAACCGTGCAACCCCCGTGCGTAACATCCCCAAGTGCCAGATCGGTGCGCTCCAGTCCAAGCGAGTCCCCGAGGAACCGGCACGCCGCATCCACGTTGCGGGCCACGAGTGCGAGGTAGCTGAGCGCGTATCCGGCCATAGGCTCAGACCTCTTCCCGCTCGACGAAATGCATCAGCACGCCACCGATCATTGTTGGATGCATGAACCCGATCAGCGCGCGGCGCGACCCGGGACGACCCACCGTGTCGATCGTTCGATGGCCCGCCGCCTTGAGCTTGGCGAGCGATCCGGCCACATCCGGTGTCTTGAAGGCAATGTGGTGCAGACCGGTGCCGCGGGACGCGATGTACCGGGCAATCGCACTGCGATCGCCTCGTGTGTTACCAGCGCTGTCGTGACGCGCCGCATCGGCCTCGACATGCCCAGTGAGATCCTGGATGAACTCGAACTCGGTATCGCCGACGGTGATGAAGGTTACCCGCATGCTACCAACCAGCCGGGATGGGCGGGTATGGAAAATATGGCTGTAGACGGTCGAGGTGAAGTTCTCGGAGATCGTCTCCACTTCGCTGTCGGTCTGCTGACTCTCATAGACACAACCGAGCCTGTCGATGAAAACTTCGCGGGCCGCCTGGTTGTCAGACGAGGCCACACCGAGATGGTCGATCCGCTCGACCATCTCCGATGAGGCCGGGGCGAGAGCGAGGGGTTGGGTGAACCGGACCCCGATACCGCAGGTCGTCTCCCGCGCCAGCGCGATCTGCGAGCGACCGGCGAGGCCTTCCCCGGAAACGTCGTTCAGAGTGGAAAAGCCGGAAGCTTCCGCCGTTGCTTTTGGGTCGTCAGCGGCAATCGCGAGGTGATCGACGCCCTTTTTGGCGCCAGATTCGAGAAACGGATTCCCTAGGGAAAAGAAAGCGAGGGCGGAGCGGCCGACCGCGATCACGGGTGTCTGTATGCCGCCGCAGGGAAAATCCTGGCGCGGCAAGCCAAAATCCTGCTCGAAGATCGCCGCCGCCCGCGACGGGTCGGCGACGACGAGGGCGACATACGCCAAATCGGGGGCTTGGCCGAGCGTACTCATTTGTCCCCCAGGATCTCGCCGCCGATCACGCCGTCGGCTTCCAGTTTCGCAATATCGCCGGCAGCAAAGCCGTATTCCCCCAAGATATCGTGGTTGTGCTCGCCGAGAAGTGGCGGCGGTGTGCGCACAGCCCGGTCCGCCAAGCCATCCATGCGGATCGGGTTCGAGAGCAGCTTCAGCGTGCCGATGACCGGATGGTCGATCTCCTCGACCATGCCCTGTTGCAGAACCTGCGGATCGGCGAAAACCTTGTCGAGGGTGTAGACCGGGCCGCTCGGCACACCGCTTTCCATCAGCTCCTGGCTCCACTCGATGGCGTCGCGGGTGCAGAAACGGAGGTTCAGCGCATCGCGGAGTTCATCGCGGTTCGCCATGCGGAGATCGTTCGTCTTGTATTTCTCCTCCGCCAGAAGTTCCTCGCAACCAAGAACCTTGCAGAGCTGCTCCCAGTGCTCGTTGCGGGCCGCCGCCACATTGATCGGCCCGTCCTTCGCCTCGAAAAGACCGTAAGGGCAGATGGTCGGATGGTCGTTTCCCGTTGCATCCGGCACCTCGCCGTTCGAGAGATAGCGCTGGCCCTGCACGCTGAGGAGACCGACGAGGGAAGCCAGGAGCGAGGTTTCAACGCGCTGACCCTCGCCCGTGACATGCCGCTGGGCGACGGCCGCCGTGACCGCAAGGGCGCACCACATGCCGGCCGTGAAGTCACCGATCGGCACACCGTAGCGCATCGGTTCACCGCTTGGCTGTCCGGTCAGGCTCATCATCCCGGACATGCCCTGGGCGATCTGGTCGAGGCCAGGCCAGCTGCCATAGGGGCCGGTGCGACCCAGGCCCGAGATGCTGGCGTAGATGATCTTCGGGTTTGCCGCCCTGACGTCATCGTAACCGAGACCCATCACCTCGGCAGTGCCGGGTTTGAAATTCTCGACAACGACGTCGACCCCGGCAGCTATTTTGCTCAATACCCCGGGACCTTTGCCGCTCCTGAAATCGAGGCCAAGGGATCGCTTGTTGCGGTTAATGGAAAGGTAATAGACGCTGATGTCGTGACTGTAGGGTCCCCAGAGCCGTGTCAGGTCACCCCCCGGCGTTGGCTCGACCTTGACGACATCGGCGCCCAGATCGGCAAGAATCATCGTCGCAAACGGCCCGGCGGCCGCGCGTGTGAGATCCAGCACCCTGATGCCGTCAAGGGGCAGCGTCATTCTTTTGATCCCCAAAGCGTCTTCAGAAAAACCCTATGAACAAGGGATATCCTATGAACAAGGGATATATAGCCGCTCCGAAGGTTGGCCAGAAACATCTTCCCGCCTGTCACAGGTCGGCTCCATCGCAGATAAACACCCGTTGCCGCCAGCACGGCAGCGGACCATCAGAGAGCGCGTAAGGCTATCAATCGAGGATCTGAAGTCCGTTTGGGACACCCTTCTGGGTGATGTTGGCGGATCTCCTCATCCTTCATCCTGATGTTGCTGCTAACCTCTACCCCAAATCACTGCGCATCTCCGCCAAACACTCCATCTGATCGGCATCGTCGCCGACAAAGCGCAGGGAGACATGCTGCAGCCCGGCTGCGATAAAGCCGTTCAACCATTCTGTGGCCGCATCATGGCTACCGGCGAAGTTGTATTGCTGGGCTGCCATTTTCTCTCCCGGGGCGAGGTAATAGCTGGCGAGATATTCATGCAACGCGGCTTCAGCTTTTTTCTCGTCATCCCCGAGCGACAGGGTCATATAGGCAGCCCCGACAATATCCCCCGGATTGCGGCCGGCGTCTTCGGCATGTCCCTGCACTGCCGCCCAGCCCTCAGCCCATTCCTTTGGCCCGCCGGCGCCTGACGGGAACCATCCGTCTGCATAGCGTCCAGCCCGCTTCAGTGCACCATCGACGCTGCCTCCGGTCCAGATCGGCGGCCCGCCGGCACGGTAAGGACGCGGCGCCAGGTCGGCCTGCTCCATTGTCCAGAGCCCATCCCAGTCGACCGGGCTGCCTGTCTCGGCGCCCCGCCACAAGGCGCGGCACAGGCGTATCTGTTCCAGCATGCGGCCAATGCGTTTTTCGAACGGCACCCCGGCAGCCGAGAACTCGTTGCGGTTTGCCGGCGCATCGCGCGCCGTACCGAAACCGAGAATCAGGCGCCCCTCACTGACCTGGTCGATCGTGGCGGCCTGGTGTGCGAGCAGCACCGGGTTGCGCAGCATCGGCAGCAGCACCGCCGTGCCCATCTCGATGCGGCTTGTCCGCCCGGCAATCGCAGCGAGAAGCGCCATCGGCTCGTGCCGAGGCTTGGCAAGCAGGGAATCACCGATCCAGACGGAATCGAACCCCAGCTCTTCCGCCTTGTCGGCGAGGCTGAGAATCTCTGCGGTCTCATGGACGCCACCCATGACGCGTTCGCGCGTTGGCAGCAGGTAACCAATTTTTAGGGTCACGTTTTTCTCCCCGGGTCGGACGTTCAGACCGGATAAAGAAGCGGGAATTCCTTGCCTTCCAGCGGTGCGCCGTTTTCCAGCGTCACCTCCGGGAATGGCGGCGAGGTCTGGCGGCCTTCCTCGCGGACAAACCGGGCGCCATCACCGACAAGCCTGAGTGAAAACGCACGCCGTTGATCGATCCGACTCGTATTGGCGGGCGCACCATGCACGGTTCGATAATCAAAGGCGATCGCATCGCCGGGCTCGACTTCCCATCCCCGGATATCGAAGTTTTCACGATCCGCGTTGACGTCAGGAACCGGCGTCATGCCGTCCTCCTCGTTGATCGGCGTGCCGTTGAAAAACTGTGGTTGATAGAACTTTCCGGCGAGGTGCGAGCCGGCGATGAACTCCAGGGTTCGGTCGCGCGACACCGCATCGAGAGGAATCCAGAAGCTCACCGTCTTCGGGCCCTGAACACAGTAATAAGGCATATCCTGGTGCCAGGGTGTCGGGACATCGGCATCCGCATCCTTGATCAAGATGTGTTCGTGGAACAGGCGGACGGATTTGCTGCCCATTAACTCAGCGCCGGCCTTCGCAACCGGAGAGTTGAAGATAAAATCCCTGTATTGCGACACCCGCTGCCAGTTGCAGTAGTCGCTGTGAAAACGCCCGACGCCATTCTCGCCCTGATAGTTTCTGCCGCTTGGACCCGGATTCTCAAGATTCCAGGCAACCCCTTCCCGCAGGATCTCGACCCAATCGATAAACAAACCGCGCAGGATGGTGACGCCATCCGTCTCGAAGGCCTCGCGCGTCTCTTTGTCGACGGTGTTATCAGCCGCCATGGCGCGTACGCTCGGTTTCCGACTGCTGAGCAAAAAACGATGTTTTCGGGTATTGCGGTTTCAGGATCTCGTAGGCCTCGCTCCTGATCTGGCCGGTCGCCTCGCCGCGAACAATCAGCCCTTCATGTTTCGTTGGCACGGGATTGGGTGTGAGCGGGACTGCGTCATCCGCCGAATAAACGCAGATGAACAGGGTTCTCGGATGATTGGAGAGGTTGGACGCCGAGCCATGGGCCAGTTTCGTGTGCATCAGGCAGACGGCGCCGGCAGGCCCCTTGCATGTCACCGCCTCTGACTGCATCCGACCTGCGGTCTCGTCATCGATCGCACCGGTAAAGACGCCATCCTGCCAGATCGGATGTGTCGGCCCCTTATGTGATCCGCTGGCAACCTCAAGCGGGCCGTTTTCATCCGTAACCTCGTCCACCATCAACAGCGCTGTCACGACGTCGGCGTTCGTGTGCGGCGTGAACGGAAAATCCTGGTGCCACTTCACTTCCGTTGCGGCGCCGGGAAGTTTCGAGTTGATCTTCGTGTGGTGCAGTTTCACCGAAGGCCCAATGAGATCGGCAATCATGTCGGTCATCCGGCTGTCGGCCATGGCCTCAAAATAGGCCTCGGAGATCTCGATCGGCGCCTGGACACGGCGCAGGGCAGGCGCCTTGGCGGAATGGCCCGGCTGCAGATCGAATCGGGGCCGGCCATCGATCATTTCGCCATAGTTATCGGCGTGCCCGCGGCTGTCCTCAATCCATTGCGCGAAATCGCCCTGCAGGCGACCAAGAAGGCCTGCGCTGACGGCACCCTCCACCACCAAGTATCCGTCTTTCCAGAACTGTTCGCGCTGCTCTGCGGTGAGCACCGTCATGTCCCCTGCCCCCGTCAGAGTGGTAGCTGTAGATTGGGCTGCAAAGAGAAATAGCAGGTATCCAACTGCACATAAACCGCGTTACATAAAACACGCCGGTTTTGCAGCGGCGCGCATCACCGCTCTCTCAGTCAAATTTTTTGTTGGCCGCGAGCTTGATCGGTACTTCCTGGAGATCGTGGCCAATAATGACGTTGCCGTCATAGACACCGCGTATTTCATGGACCAATCGCTCGAGCAGACCCGGCGCATTCATCGGCGGCGGAAAGTGCGACAGCACGAGTGTGCGCACGCCGGCCTGCCGGGCAATCTCCGCGATATCCATATGCGATCCGTTCGTTTTGCGGAAAAACGGGTTTGGTTCGGTTCCGGATTCGAAATGGCACATGTGAATGAGAACATCGCAATCCATGGCAAGATTGATCATGCTTTTCGGTGTGCCGCCGCTGTCGCCTGAATAAACGACCGAGCCTTCATCAGACTCGATCCGGAAGGCAAGGCATTCAAGATAGGGCTGGAAATGAACAGCCTGGCCAACCGTGGCACGCCAGCTCGCCCCTTCGACAACATCGCCGAGCTTTACTTCGCTCACCTGGGGATCGGGTCGCGGTCGCGGCAATTCCCCGCCACGAGCCTGATAGATGGCCAGGCTCGCTTCGTGCTTCGTTCGGGCCTCGATATCCGGTCCGTATACCCCGTCTTCGTCGAACAACTGTCCCGTGATTCTTGCAATCGGAGAAGGGCCATAGACCTGCAACTCCGGTACTTTACCTGCACCGTGATCCCATCGCTGAAGCACCAGGCGTGGATAGTCCATCATATGGTCGTAGTGGAGGTGCGAAATGAAGGTGTGGGTGACATCCATCGGCGTGCGCCCGGCCTCTAGCAGACGGTGGGCAGCACCTGGCCCGTGATCCATTACGATCACGTCGTCGCCGACCTCCAGCAGATAACCGGAGCTCTGACGAGCCAATGACGGCGCCGGCGCTCCCGTTCCCAACAAGGTGAGTTTCATCACATCATTCCCTGAATAACGCCATGGCGGGCCGGATACATGCTGCTCAGGCAGCCATCCGGTCTGCAATGGCGACGATCCTGTGCATATCGCGCAAGACCGGTTTTTCGATGAGCTTTCCGTCAATCACGACGAGGCCTGTATCGGCCGCCTCGAACTCAGCGATGACATGGCGCGCCCGTTCGATCTGTTCCTTTGATGGCGTGAACACCGCGTTCAATGCGGCGATCTGCTTGGGGTGTATGGAGCCCTTGCCCGAAAACCCGAGATCCCTTGCCTGTATCGCGGCATGCGCCATCCCTTCCGGATCTTCCAAATCGAGATAGGGGACGTCGATCGCATCAAGTCCCGCGCTGGCAGCGGCGTGAACGATGCGACTGCGCGCATAGAGTAGCGGCTCCCACGCATTCTGGCATCGCAGTTCGGCAGCCATGTCCACACCGCCAAAAAACAGGGCGTCGACCCTCTCGGAACAATGGGCAATATCGTAGGCCGCCTCGAGACCGGTATTGGTTTCGATAATCACGTGCAGCCGGGTGGCATGGCCTGCCTCGGTCAAAAGATTGTCCAGCTGCACGACCTCATCGGGGGTACGCACCTTGGGCATCATGAGCGCCGGCGGCGGCGTGTCGGTCGCCAGCACAGCCTGCACATCCTCAATGCCGAAGCGTTCGCGCACCGAGTTGATCCGCACGATCCGCTCAACCCCGTCATTGGCCTGGGGCTCCTTGAAAAGCGCCAGCCCGTGTTTGCGCGCATCGGCCTTGTCCTTGGGCGCGATTCCATCCTCGAGCTCGACACAGACGATATCCGCACCGCTGGCCAGGGCCTTGGGAAACATTTCGGGCCGGAGCCCAGGCGTGAATATGAACGATCGCCGGGGACGAATTGTGGATGACTGCATTTGATCGCCCTTCACATTGATATGTCTTCATCGAGTCAGACGCGCCTTCACGGACGCCGCATTTATCGACACTCCATCCATGATAGCCTGACGGTGGCGCGTTGCCGATTTTGCAACAGTGCCCCAACAGACGAAACCAGCCAGCCAGCCACCCACCCATGCCTTACATCCTCGCCATCGACCAGGGGACGACCTCGACCCGCGCGCTTCTCTTCGATGAGAGGATGAGGATTGTCGCGATGGCGCAGGAGGCGTTCGAACAGCATTTCCCGCAATCCGGTTGGGTCGAGCATGACCCGCAGGATCTCTGGCAGACCGCGCTTTTGACCTGCCAGACCACGCTCGCTGAAGCCGGAATCAAGGCATCCGACGTTGCCGCCATCGGCATCACCAACCAGCGCGAGACGGCGCTGGTCTGGGATCGCGAAACCGGCAAACCGATCCACCGCGCAATTGTCTGGCAGGACCGCCGGACAGCCGAACTCTGCACGCGCCTCAGGGATGAAGGCCACGAACCGGCTATCCGCGCCAAAACAGGCCTGCTGCTCGACCCCTATTTCTCCGGCACCAAGATCGCCTGGCTTCTGGATAACGTGGACGGCGCCCGCACAGCGGCCGCAGCGGACCGGCTCGCCTTCGGGACCGTCGACAGCTGGCTGTTGTGGCACCTGACCGGCGGCGCGGTGCATGCAACCGACGCGACCAATGCAAGCCGCACCCTCCTCTACAACATCGAAACCGGCCAGTGGGACGACGATCTTCTCAAGCTCCTCGATGTACCGCGCAGCCTGCTGCCGGAAGTGCGCGACAGCGCCGGCGAGTTCGGGGTCAGCGCCGCGGAGATCTTCGGCGCCGCTATCCCCATTGCGGGAATCGCGGGCGATCAGCAGGCGGCAGTGGTCGGTCAGGCCTGTTTTGCGCCGGGCATGCTGAAATCAACCTATGGCACCGGGTGTTTTGCCCTTCTCAACACCGGATCTGAGCGCGTGACATCGAACAACCGGCTTCTCACCACGATCGCATACCAGTTTGATGGTGCGCCCACCTATGCGCTCGAAGGCTCGATCTTTGTTGCCGGTGCAGCTGTACAGTGGCTGCGCGACGGTTTGAAAATCATCGAGGAGGCATCCCAGTCCGGTGAACTGGCGGTTGCTGCCGATCCGGACGCGGCGGTCTATCTCGTGCCCGCCTTCGTGGGTCTCGGTGCACCCTATTGGGATGCGGAATGCCGCGGCGCCCTCTTCGGCCTGACCCGCAATACCGGCCCGGCCGAGATCGCCCGTGCCGCCCTGGAGAGTGTTGCCTATCAGACCCGCGACCTGCTCGAAGCCATGCAACAGGACTGGAATGTGGAGCATTCGGGGCGTTTGCCCGGGCATTCGACAGCCGGGCATCCGACAGCCGGGCATCCGATTGGGCATGCGGTCGGGCATTCCGTCGGCCATTCTGCCGGGCATTCAACGGTGTTGCGCATCGACGGCGGCATGGTGGCATCGAGCTGGGCGATGCAGAACCTGGCCGACATCCTCGATGCGCCGGTTGATCAGCCGCTCAACCTCGAGACGACAGCCCAGGGGGCCGCCTATCTGGCAGGCCGACATGTCGGCCTCTATCCCGATCTGGCGGAATTCTCAGGCCGCTGGACACTCAAGCGGCGCTTCGAACCGGCAATGGACGCAGCCGAGCGCGAGCGCAAATACGCCGGCTGGCGCGATGCTGTCAGCCGAACGCTGTCCACACAGGCGGATTGATACGATTTTTGATCTCCCTGGCCATTTGCTGTCAGCGTCTCGATATAAGGCCGCATCACGGTGGCGACTCCGCCCGGGCCTTGATCGGCTCCGGTCCCTGCTGGAAGAAGCCGCAATAGGACAGCACCTGTGTATTGGTCGCAGCCCGGCCAAGAAAAAACTGTATTTCTCCACCAGGAGCGCCTCGGCGCTGGCGCCGGCAGCGCCGAGTGATGCACCGACATCGCCGGCACCGCCGCCCGCAACCAGAACGTCATAAGCACTCTCAGGCTTGCGCATCACGTCCGCCATCCAAGGAGGCGCTTCTCGATATAGCTGATGCCGCTGGAGGTCAGGACACCCAAAATCGAGAGCACCACGACGCCCGCGAAGAGCCGTTCCAGATCATAAAGCGAGCCGGCTTCAAGGATATAGGCACCGATGCCGTATTGCGCGCCCAGCATCTCGGCGGCGACCAGCAGAATGATCGCGATCGCAAGCGAAATGCGTAACCCCGACAGGATGCCGGGCATCGCACCAGGCAGAACGACCTTGCGCACAATGGAGAACCACGAGAGACCAAAGCTCTGCGCCATGCGGATCAGCGAACGATCCACATTGTCCACAGCACCGTAAGTCGCAACGATGGTGGGCGTGAAGGTGCCGAGTGCGATGAGCGCGTATTTCGAACCTTCGTCGATCCCGAACCAGATCACGAAGAGCGGCAGAAGCGCGATCTTTGGAATCGGAAAGATCGCCGCCACCAGCGGCACCAGCCCGGCGCGTATATAGGAGAAAAGCCCGATCAGGATGCCAACCCCAATGCCGGCGCTCGCACCAAGTGCTGCACCGATGGCAAGGCGCGAGAGTGAGAGGCCGAGATGCTTGAACAGGAGCCCCGACTGCCAGAGCTCACCGAAGGTTGCCAGCACATCCAGCGGCTTGGGTAGCGTCAGGGCAGAAATGACGTCCGCGCGCGTGCCCCATTCGATGAAGGCGATGAGTAGGACAAAGACCGCCACCCCCATCCAGCGATAGGATATCGGCGCGAATCCACCACCGCGAAAAGGGATCTCGATCGGCCCCTCAAGCGGTGCGTCGGGTTTATCCAGGGCAACATCAGACATTCACGAGTTCCTCGTCTGCAGCGCGCGCCTCGTCACGCAAAAGGTCCCAGAGGTGTTTTTGCACACGCTCCAGGTCGGGGTCGGCATAGCCGCGCTCGGCCAGGGGTTTGTCGAGCGTTACCACCTCACGCACGCAACCGGGACGGCGCGAGAGCACCACGATCCTGTGGCCCAGCCGCACGGCCTCAGCAAGATTGTGCGTCACGTAAACGGCGGTGAAGGGTTGGCGCGACCAGAGGCCGATCAAGTCGTCGATCAGGAGCTCGCGCGTCTGGCTGTCGAGAGCCGAGAGCGGTTCGTCCATCAGCATCACCGCCGGGTTTACCGCGAGCGCACGTGCAATGCCGACCCGTTGCTTCATCCCTCCGGACAGCTGTTTTGGCAGGGCGTGGGCAAAATCTGTGAGTTTCGTCCGTGCCAGGACGTCGCCGATTTTTTCCTCGGCTGCGTCGCCGCGAATGCCGTGATCCTCGAGCACGAGCGAGATATTTCCGCGCACCGTTCGCCAGGGCAGCAGCGCGAAATCCTGAAAGATAAAGGTCAGAGGATTCAGACAGCCCTCGGGCGGTGCACCCAGCTGCAGGATCTGTCCTTGCGCGGGGCGTTCCAGCCCACCGAGAAAACGCAGCAACGTGGACTTGCCACAGCCCGAAGGCCCGACAAGACAGACGATCTGGCCCGACGGAATGTCCAGCGAGATGTCGCGCAGAACTCCGGTATCGCCATAGGCATGGCTCACCGCGTCCAGTCTGAGATCCATCTCTCCCTCGCATCACGGGGCGGGGGATGCCCCGCCCCGGTCTGCACCCAGCTCAGGTGTCGACAGTCTTGACGTAGGAGGTATCGAGGAAGGTATCCAACGTGATCGCGCTGTCCACCAGCCCCTTGCTTTGCATCCACTTCATCTGGTCGCGGACCGAAGCCACGTTGAGCGTGGCATCGCGGTTGATCCGCATCGACCCGGCGATGATCGAGGGCGCGGCCTTCTCGTAAGGCCGGCTGGTGTAAACGTATTTGTGGATCAGTTGCACCATCTCGTCCATCGCCCCCTTGCCGTTTCGGCGATCGACCATGGTGTCGTTGTAATCCGCCACGCCCCTGCCGAAGCCCTTGAGGAAGGCCTGGGTGAGGTTGCGGTCGTCACTGGCGTTTTTGGCCGAGGTGAACACGGTCGTCACCTGGTAGTTCGGCAGATAGTCGGAAACCTTGCCGATGGCGTGGATCTTGCCCTTCCGGGTCAGCGCCTTTGCGATATGCGGTACAATGGACCAGGCGTCGACCTGGCCCGATTTGAGTGCGCCAATAATGGCGCCCACCTTCTGTAGCGGCACGAATGTCGGCTTGGCGCCATGGGCTTCTGCAATTCTCGAGCCCATGTAGTGGAAGGACGAGCCCGCCGTGGTCATGCCATAACGCTTGCCGTCCAGTTCCTTGGGCGAGGTCAACCCGGCCTTGAAGGCCGCATCGGAGGCCAGAATCTTCTGCCCGTCAATACCCGGCTCTTCAGACAGCGCGCCGCCAATCACCTTGATCGCGCCCTTCTGCGCAAGGCTCAGCAGACCACCCGAAATCGCCGTCACCCCGAAATCCACATCGCCGCTGGCAATCGCAACCGCCATGGGCTGAGCAGCTCGGAAGAACTTCAGTTCCACATCCAGGCCGGCCTTAGCGAAATAGCCGCGCTCCAGGGCAATGAAGCTGCCGGAATGGCTGGTGAAGGCAAGCGCGCCCACCACAACCTTGGTGTTTCGCGCAATGGCCGGCACAGCCAGACCGCTTGCTACGGCCAGACCGGTGGCTGCCGTGGCACCGATCATGCCCAGCGTCTGGCGTCTATTGAATGTCGTCATGGTTTTCTCCCTCGGGGTTGGTCTTTACATCAGTCCCGTTCGGATACCTCCTCCTGTCCCTTCCGGAGGCGCCGGTGCGGCCCGCTCATCGGGCTGATAATGGCATCCTTGCAATGATGGCGTTCTTCCTTGGTATAGATGTCGTATTCAACAAATTAAGCCCGAGCTAAATTGATGCAAATCACCGGCAAAACGAAAATTCTCCCGCTCATCGGCAACCCCATCGACGGTGTCATGTCTCCAGTCAACGACAAATGGATAAGGCTATGTATATCCGAACGCCAGTAGAGTTCAGCCTCGTCATTCGTGACAGGCGGCGCAAACTCAAACTAAGCCAAGCCGACCTTGCGCGCAGAGTGGGGGCACACGGCAATGGATCATGGCTATTGAGCACGGCAAACCCCGTGCCGAACTCGGATTAGTATTGGCCACCTTCAATACCCTCAAACCGCAGAGGTTTTGGATATAGGACAAGCTATGGCTGACGCGCTGCCGGCAGCACTTGCCACAACCGTCGATAAAACCCAGGCCAATGAAGTCGATCATCCGATCATGCGACAGATAGTCGATGCGCTGAGCGGACGCTCAGTATACTGCCGCGGCATCCTCGCTGGCGGCCCGCCGTGATTGACCCACGATTAACCTCCGGGAGATTTCGGTGATGGTTCTTTGTGGCCGGTGGCGCAAGGTGTGAAGATGCCTTCATCTGCGACCCAAACCAGCAGAAAGGAACTCACATGAGCCTGTCTGATATTCGCGCACTCACCTTCGATACCGGTGGCACCATCCTGGATTGGCACACGGGTTTCAAAACGATTCTCGCGGAAACCGGTGCCAGGTACGGGCTTGAGCGCAACTGGCACGATCTTGCAAACGATATTCGCCGCAAGGGCCTCGGCAAAATGCTGAACCTCGGCAGGGACGAGCCGCCCGCCTACAACTTCGACGGCGCGCACCGCATGGCGCTTGAAGAAGTGATTGCCGAGCATGATCTCGGGGCATTCACCGAAGAAGAGCGCCACGCCATTGCTTACGATGCCCCGCACAACTTCGAATGCTGGCCGGATTTCCCCGCCATGTTGCCGAAGCTACGCGAAAAATACATGTGCGCATCCTTCACGATCCTGAGCTTCCGCATCATCACGGACACTGCGCGGCGCAACGGCCTTTCCTGGGACGCCGTGTTCTCGTGCGAGGCGATCGGCAAATACAAGATCCTGCCGGAAGCCTATGACACTGTTGCCCACTATCTGCAGCTGGAACCATCGCAGATCTGCATGGTGGCCTGCCACAACTTCGATCTCGACGCCGCCAAAGGACGGGGCTACAACACCGCCTTCGTCAGGCGCCCCCAGGAATGGGGCGATGACGGTCCCCCTGATCCGGAACCGAATCCGATCCACGACATCATCGTCGATGACTTCCCGTCTCTTGTAGACGCCTTGGGTGTATAAGGTCTGAAGGCCCTCACGATTCCCACAATCCTTGGCCGGCCGACTCTCAACCGGCCGACTCTCAACCGGACAGTGGTGTTGCCGGACGGGTGAGACCGAAGTGGGACCGGAGGGTGCTGCCCTCATAGGCGGTCCGGAACAGTCCGCGCTGCTGCAAGATTGGCAATACCTCATCGATGAAGACATCCAGCATCCAGGGCAAAACGGGCGGCATGAGATTGAAACCGTCCGCTACGCCATTGCGGTACCAATCCTCCATCAGATCAGCGGCCTGCTCGGGTGTTCCCGCGAATGTGAAGTGCCCACGGGCGTCGGCAAGCCTGGCGAGCAATTGTCGCAGGGTTGGCGCTTCCCGCTTGACCAGACCGACGATAATTTCCGTTCTGCTACGCGCTGCCTGCACGGTTTCCGGATCCGGAAAATCCTTTGCGCTCAGAGGCTGATCGAGTGGCAGATCAGAAAAATCATGGCCGCCGAAACGTGAGGATAAGCGCTTGCGGCCGACTTCAATATCGGTAAGCGCATTGAGCTCATCAGATTGGCGCCGCGCCTCTTCTTCCGTCGACGCGACAAGAAGGCTCAGGCCCGGCAGGATATGCACCTCTGCAGGGTCACGCCCGTGCTTGGCTACGCGGTTTTTCAGATCGCTGTAGAACGCCTGCGCCGTTTCCTTTTCCAGATGCGCCGTGAACACAGCCTCGGCATGGCGGGCCGCGAAATCCCGACCGTCTTCCGATGATCCTGCCTGTACAAGAACCGGACGGCCCTGGGGGCTGCGCGGCAGGTTCAGTGGGCCTGCAACGCTATAATGTGCACCACTGTGATTGATCGGCCGTATGCCGTCATCGCGCGCATACAGGCCACTCTTGCGATCGTCGATGACGGTATCGTCTGCCCAGCTATCCCAGAGAGCCTTGCAGATCTGCACGTATTCTTCGGCCATAACATAACGGTCAGCATGCGTGATCTGTTCGCTGACACTGAAATTGCTGCCGGCCTTGGCAGCCCAGCTCGTGACAATGTTCCAGCCGATGCGACCCCTGCTGATGTGGTCGAGCGATGCGAACTGTCGGGCGAGATTGAACGCTTCCGTATATGTGGCCGAGGCCGTGGCGATCAGCCCGATATGCTTCGTTGCATGGGCGATTGCGCCGAGTGCAGTAACAGGCTCCAGCCATGTCCGGCCCGCATGAGCCACGTCATCGCCCACCACCAAGGCATCGGCGAGGAAGATCGAGTCGAGTAATCCCCGTTCGGCTTTTTGTGCCAAATCTACGTAGAAGTCGATATCGTCCAGACCCAAAGGGGATGCTTTGGGATGTCGCCAGGATGCCTCATGATGGCCCCGGCTTTGTATGAACAGATTTAAATGCATTTTCCGTAGCGCCTGTGCCTCCCGATATGGGGCCTGAATGCCGAGCCAGGCGTTGCGATCAGTCAGCTTCCCCCCGGAGCGCCGCCCAGACGCGTTCCGGTGTTGCCGGCATATCGATATGCGAAACCCCTGTTTCACGCGCCAGTACATCCACAATGGCATTCATGATCGAGGGCAAGGAACCGGAGCACCCTGCTTCGCCACAACCCTTGGCGCCGAGTGGATTTGTCGTTGCCGGCACGGGATGAGAGTCGAAATCGAAATGCGGCAGATCATCCGCGCGCGGCAGGGCGTAATCCATGAAACTGCCAGTGATCAGCTGCCCGTCCACATCGTAACGAACGTCTTCCATCAGCGCCTGGCCAATGCCCTGGGTCACGCCGCCATGGACCTGCCCCTCGACCAGCATTGGATTGATGAGATTGCCGAAATCATCGACGATCGTGTAACGGTCGATCGTCACCGCGCCCGTATCAGGATCAATCTCGACTTCTGCGATATGGCAGCCATTCGGAAATGCAGAGGGTGGCGGATCTTCTGCGATCTCGGCATCGAGGCTCTGCGGCATGTCGTCCGGTAACCCGGCGCGCGCGCTCTCTACCAGTTCAAACAAGGAAATGCTGCGGTCGGTTCCTGCGACGGTGAACTGGCCGTCTCCAAACTCAATATCGGCAGGAGCGGCTTCGAGGACATGGCCCGCAATCTGCCGGCCGTTTTCGACGACCTTTTCAGCAGTGTGCAGCAGGATCGTGCCGCCGGAGATCATGGTTTTCGACCCGCCGGTGCCTTGCCCGGCAATCAGCTCGTCGCTGTCACCCTGGATCAACCGGAACCGGTCGATCGAAATACCAAGCTTGCCCCCGACGATCTGTGCAAAGGGCGCAGCATGACCTTGGCCGTAATCAAGCGAACCTGTCACCATGGTGACAGTGCCGTCTTCCTCGAAGCGAATGCGGCCCATCTCGCGCGCCGGGGCGCCGGTCGCCTCGAGATATGTTGCTATGCCGAGGCCGCGGAATTGTCCTTGGGCCGCCGACGCTTCGCGTCGCTTCTCGAAACCTTCCCAATCCGCCGCCTTCAGCGCCGCGTCCATGACCGCAGGAAAATCGCCGCTGTCGTATTCCATACCGCCCGCCGCCGTGTAGGGGAGTTCGTCCGGGCGCAGCATATTGCGGCGCCGCAGTTCGATGCAGTCGATGCCCATCTCGCGGGCTGCCCTATCCATCGCACGCTCGAAGAAATAGACCGCTTCCGGTCGCCCGGCTCCGCGGAACGCCCCGATCGGGTTGGTGTTCGTGAAGACGGCAAAGGATCGCGCATGCAGGATGGGTAGGCGATAAACGCCGGAGAAATTCCGCCGGATATTGTTGGTATACATGTGCGGCCCGACGGCGCTGAAATAGGCGCCAGCGTTACCGTAACTGACGACGCGTGCACCAAGAAGCCGCGCCTCGGAATCAAAGGCCAGCGAAACGTCGGCCCAGCCATCGCGTCCGTGCTGATCCGAAACAAAACTGTCGCTGCGCTCGTCACACCATTTCACCGGACGACCGAGCTGCTTCGCGGCAACCAGTACCGGGGCGTATTCCGGATAGGGTGCCGACTTCATGCCAAAGGAACCCCCGACCCGGTTGGTCAGGATGTGCAGTTTCTCGCGCGGAATATCGAGAATGCGTTCGGCAAGTTCAGTGGTGAATCCAAAGACGCCCTGGGTCGCCACGTGCAACGTGAAGCGGTCGATATCCGGATCGTATTCGCCAACGGCGGCCCGCGGTTCGATCGGCGAAATTGAGACGCGGTTGTTGCGGAGCGTAAGGCTGGTGACATGGTGGGCCTCGGCGAGCATCCGGTCGACCTCTTCTGGATCGCCCAGTTCCCAATCGATCCCCCGGTTATTCGCCGCCACGTCATGCAATTGCGGGGCACCATCCGCCAGGGCCTCGCGGGCGTCCGTTATCGCCGGCAGTACCTCGACATCGAGATCGATCAGTTCTGCAGCATCTTTCGCCTGGCCCAGGCTTTCCGCGACAACCATTGCCAGAGCTTCGCCGCGGAACCGAACCTTGTCGATCGCAAGGATGGGCCGGTCCGGCTTGATCAGTGGCGTGCCGTCCCGGCTGTCCATGCTCGTCCGGCAGAACAGTGGTTTGACGCCTGCCGCAGACAGCTCCTTCGCTGTCATGACGCAAAGTACGCCCGGCGCTGTCGCCGCTGCGCTCACATCCAGTGAGCGAATTCGGCCATGGGCATAGGGCGAACGGAAGAAGTATCCGTATGCTTGGCCGTCCAGGCTGATATCGTCCGTATAGATCCCATCGCCGCGGAGCAGCATGGGATCTTCCAGGCGTGAGACTGGCTGCCCAACGGCAAATTTTTCGAATGCCAGATCGGGTTCCAAGGGTGCGTTCGGCATGCTTCATTTCCCGGCGGTTAAGGTATCAGGGAAATACCTACCTCTTGGCAAAAAATACTCCAGCGTCCAGCTGGCAATTAATAGACCTGATTCACAATAACATCAGGTAGCTGAGAACGGATGTATCCTTACCGATTTGGTCAGGCTGTTTTCAAATTCATGTTTGCCAGCGCCCCGACGTTCTTGGCAATCATGTTTTCCTGCCGGTTGCCGCGGTGAGTTTCGGCAAATATTCCGAACTTTTTCATCCGGCCAATACCGTGCTCCACGCCGATACGTAGCTTTGCGTGCCAAGCGTTGTAAGTTTTCTGTTCGTCCGTAAGGGGGTGGTTCTTTGAGGCTTTGAGCGGGATTTCAAGCGATGTTCCCAGATAACCGAGATCACCAGGTACAAGCACACCCGGTGGCTTATCCACGCGCGCCTCGTCGTAGATACGCTTGTCATGTGCGCGCCCGGGTTGCGCCGGACCGACCGCCAGAACCCGTTTTTTGTCATCGGTGATGATCTGATGTGAGGCCGCGTGGTGCTTTTTCTTGCCGGAATACTTCGCCTTGCGATGCGAGAGCTTTTTCGGGCGTTGAACCGGACGCTCCGTGCCGTCAATCATCAGGTAAAGCAGGTCATCCCTCTCTGACGCCGACAGCCTGATCTTGCGCTCCGGCATCCGGAAATGTCCTGCCATCAATTCTGTCATGGCGGCAATCCGACGGCAAACCGTAGCGGACGAGACATCGAACAGAAGACCCATAAAGGCCTGACTGGTATAGGTGCGATAATACATCAAGCAGAGCAGCAATTGCTCGGCAAATTCCAAACGGTAGTTCATCCCGCCACCGATCGCGCGTTGTCTGTCTTCACGTGAAAGCCGGTGGTGCTCACGTTCAAGCCAGATCGGATGAAGAACAACAACCAATGCCTCGAAATCCTGAAGACGGATACCTGAAAGGCGGAAAAACAAATCAGCGCGCCCCCGCAAAACCTTCAAAACCCTCATAGACAAGCCCTCACTCTCCATTGAGCCATGAACATCGCTGAAAATCGGCTATTGCGCAACAGGTTTAATCATAGAAAACAGCTTCTTCCCGATAGTGTCCGTATTCTGCTGTAAATTCTGAGGTTTTATTTTGAGTCGGCCACCTTCTGAAGGTCCCGGATCGCTTCCGCTTCCCGCGCACGGAGTGCCTTGTGTGCATGAGGAGTCCATTGCAGTTATTGATGTTGAGACGCAGAATCAAAAATCCATAACACATTGATATTACACGTTAATTTTGTTGGGGGGGGGGGTATCTCTCCAGTCGGGCTATGCCCTCCCTACGAGACACCCCCGCGTTATCATCCTGATTGACGCTGGACTCTCATCTTGTTTGTCGCGCTGCAATCTCGTGAGTTTGGTTGGAAGGAATGGGGCGATGAAGGTTATGCCCGCGAGGAACTGGTTGCCGAGCTTAGCGCGGCATTCCTTTGCGCCGATTTGGCACTGACACCGGAGCCCGGTGAGGATCATGCCGCCTACATTCGAAGCTGGCTCAAGGTCTTCAAAAAGAACAAGCGCGCGATCTTCGCAGCTGCTGCCCACGCGCAGCGTGCCGCAGATTTCCTGCATGGATTTCAGCCGGTTGTCGAGGAAGAGCCGCAACAGGCCGTGGCGTGTGTCTGGCCTATTGGGTCTTTCTTGCATCAAGATAAGGCCGTGACAGCACATGAGATAATTAATCCATACCTAATATGTGATATAAAGGGCATCTATAATAACTTTTTTGATATTTATAGATAATTTATATATGATCTTAATCAAAGAAAAAGAGTATGGGAAAATATCTGTGAGAAGTGTTAAGGAAACAGCCAAGAGACAATATGCCCGCGCACTGAACAGTGCCGCGAGTCAGATTGCTGGTCTTAAAGCACCGCGTGAGGGCTGGATTAGCACCATGCGTAAGGCGCTCGGTATGTCCGCGCCCGACCTTGCCAAGCGTCTGGGTGTCACTAAACCTGCAATCTATCAAGCCGAACGTAAAGAGCGTGACGGTGGCGTCACGCTCGGCCATATGAAACGCTTGGCCGAGGCCATGGGCGGCAAATTCGTCTATGCCATCGTACCCGATGGCCAGATCGAAGATATCCTGCGCGACCAGGCTCGCGCCAAGGCCGGAGCCGTCGTACGGCGGGCAAGCGCGCATATGGCCCTGGAAAAGCAGTCACTTTCCTCTGAGCAAATGCGGGAAGAGATCGAGCGTCTCGCGGATCAGCTTCTTCGTGAACGCCCCTCGGACTTTTGGGAGACGTCATGAATTTCGAAGAACCCGAAGAAGCGACCCCGCTTGATCCCGATGAAATCAACGGCCTGAAATTCGACCACATCACAACGCGCGGCGAGTTGGACGAGTTGGAGCAGGCCAATATTACCGAAGGCCTGCGCTGGCTGTCACGCCGACGCAGTGGTGACATACTCACTGACGCATTCGTGCGCACACTGCACAAGCGTCTGTTCGGCGAGGTTTGGGATTGGGCCGGAACCTATCGTCTTCGCGAAAAGAACATCGGCATCGAGCCGTTTCAGATCAGCATGCAACTGCGTATCCTTCTGGGCGACGCGCGCTTCTGGGTAGAGAATGACACCTTCGATCCGCTTGAAGCGGGCGCACGGTTTCATCATCGTATGGTGCAAATCCACCCATTTCCGAACGGCAACGGGCGACATGCTCGAATCGCCACCGATATCTATCTGGGGGACTACTTCGATCACGCCCCGATCGAATGGGCGAGCGGTTTCGATCTTCAGGCCGACAATGCAAGACGTGAAGCCTATATCGCGGCCTTGCGCTCTGCCGATGCTGGCAACTTTGATCCCCTGCTGAAATTTGTCGAGGGGGACGACGAAGCCGACTAATATTGTCGCGCTACAATCGGTGTCCCGCTGCTTGCGGTTTTGCTACTTTGGTTGAACTCACATCCGTTCAGTTGGTGGTCTCATTTTGCATGAACGCCTGAATTCCTGGCCGAAGCCCGATCATTTCTCAATACCCTGCCCGCCCCAGCCGCATGTGCCATGCGGCCCGTGTTGGATTTGACATCTGATACCATCGGCTTTTTCAAGTGACCGTCGCCCAGTCTCTGTGGGTGATTGAGGTTATGCGCATTGGCTCGTTAGCAAAGAAGTTCCATGCGTCTGCGCATTTTTTCGAGGATTTCTGCAGCGCACAGCTTATCTTCGACGAAATCGATACAATCGCCGCCCAACGGCTTTCATGCTCCCCTGCGCCATCCAATACCATCCGCACAGCACGTTCGCGCACTTCTGGTAAATATACCGGTTAAACTCCAGGCTCTGCCCGAATACGCAGGGAATCTATGTCAGAAACACCACGAAAAGCCGAATTGAGGCGGGAAACCAACCCGCCGGACGTCTTCATGAAATATCCGGGTTAGAACTTCAGGTCGTCGGCTGGGGTCGGGACGAGGAAGGATGGGTCATCGATTACCGAGTGATCTGGAGCGACCCGTCAGGCCCGCGCGTCTGGGCCGATCTCGATCTGGCCCTGCAGGCGACCTATGCCCATGCCAAGGCCGTGCCGGATCTGTCCATCCGTGCCGTCGCCATCGACACCGGCGGCCACCACACCAAGGCGGTCTACGAGTTCTGCCGTACCCGGCTCAATCGACGCATCTGGGCCATCATAAGGGCGCGGCGGCCCCGCCGTGCCGGTCTGGCCGCGCCGACCGACCCGCACCAACAAGGGCAAGATCCCGCTGTTCATCGTCGGCGTGGATTCCGTCAAGGACGCCGTCTATGCGCGCCTTAAGCTGACCGAGCCCTGCCCCGGATTCGTTCACTTCTCCCGCGACAGGGACGCCGAATACTTCCGTTAGTTGACCGCCGAGCGGGTCGTCACCCGGTTTGAGAAGGACCGCCCGATCCGGTCATGGCAACCCAAAAGGGACGGTGAGCGGAACGAGGCGCTGGATACGTTCGTCTATGCCTCCGCCGCCCTGCAGGGCTTGATCAGTATGGGGTTGCGCCTGAACGAAGAAGCCGAGGCTATGGCGGCGTCGAAGCGGCGGTCGGACGCGCCCGCCCTGCCCGCAAAGCCCGCGCCGCCGGTCATTAGGTCGACGTGGATGGGATAATCATTGAAACGACGCATCCGACAGTGTATTTTTACATTACATCCTTACTGGAGGCCAACCCCATGCTCGCGAAGCTAACCTACAAGAACCAAATCACCCTGCCCAAATCCGTGCTGACGCACTGCCAGGGCACGGAATACTTCGACGTGTCGGAAGACAACGGACGTATCGTGCTGACGCCGGTGCGGTTGAACAAGGCCGACGCCGTGCGTTCCAAGCTGGCGGACATGGGCATCAGCGAAGATGACGTGGCCGATGCCGTCAACTGGGCCCGCGAACCCAAACGCATGGCGAAGGGCTCGTAATCCCGAATGACCGCGCCACGTCTTGTTCTTGATACCAATGTCCTGCTGTCGGTCCTGTTGTTCCACCAAGGTTCGGTGGCGTGGCTGCGTCATGCCTGGCAGTCGGACGCCGTTCGCCCATTGGCGAGCCGGGACACCACCGAAGAACTGATCCGGGTTTTGGCCTATCCGAAGCTCAAGCTGACCAATGAGAACCGGGAAGACCTGCTCGGCGACTATCTGCCCTGGTGTGAAACCGTCAACGTACCGGCCAAAACGAAGACCCCTGACTGCCGCGATCCGTTTGACCTGCCCTTCCTGGCGCTGGCCGCCGCCGCCAAGGCTGACGCCCTGGTTACCGGCGACAAGGATCTGCTAGCCCTGTCGGGCACCTTCAAGGTTCCGATTTTGACCCCCGCCGCGTTCAAGGAACGCTTCGACAACAACACCAAAAACAAGACCAAGGGGAACTGATGGCGCAACTGAACGAACAAAAGCCCACCCCATCATTAATAAGATAAAAAGCGCGCGTCGCCGACCACGGGGAGGTATTCACACCACCATGGATGGTCGAAGCGATGCTCGACCTTGTTAAGGATGAATCCGAACGCATCGACTCCCGCTTTCTAGAACCCGCCTGCGGCAGCGGGAATTTCCTGGTCAAGGTCCTGCAACGGAAACTTGCCGCCGTCGGACTAAAGTTTGGTAAATCCGATTTTGAAAAGCGGCACTATGCGCTTCTCGGGCTGATGTGCATCTATGGCATCGAACTACTGGCGGACAACATCGCCGAATGCCAGGAAAACCTGATGGAGATTTTCGCCGAATATCTCAACCTGAATCCGTCGGACGACCCGTACCGCGCGGCATCTTCCGTGCTGTCGGTCAACCTCGTTCACGGCGATGCGCCTTCCCGAACTCCAAGACCGGCGCCAAGGTCGTTCATCTCGGCCAACCGGCGGTCGAGCTTCTGAGGGCCGCGGAGCGGATCAAGGATAATCCTTGGTCGCCACCGGCACGTTATAAAGAAAGCACCTGAGCGATCTGCAGCCATTCTGGCAGAGGGTTCGGGCCCGGGCCGGACTGAAGGGCGCTCGGATCCACGATCTCCGTCACACCTTCGCCTCGACCACGATGGCTGCCGGTCAGGGCTACCGATGATCGGAAAGCTCCTCGGCCACACTCAGGTCCAGACGACCGCCCGCTATGCTCACCTCACCGCCGATCCCGTGAAGAGCGCCGCCTTTTGCACAGGCCGCGCCTTCCCGGCGGCAGCCTTCGCAGTATCCGGGCCCTCATCCGTTTTTTGCCGCGTTCAGGAGCACCTGCCTCAACGTGAATTCCTGAAAGAACCGTTCGCCAACGGGATAGAACTCCAGGATGGCGGCAACGTTCTCGGGCGTGACTGGCGGATCACTCTCGACCCCCGACCAGGCCCTGATATACCGGGTACCGAGTTCCTTGATGAGCAGGTTCTGATAGAGGCCGTCCCGTTCCGCCTCGTCATCGAGGTCCGGCAGGGCCCCCAGCGGCAGACCGCTTTCCCGGCGTTCCCGGACCTGCGCCTCCAGACTCTCGACCCGACGCCGCGCGGCGGCCTGCGCCGCCGCTATGCCGTCCGTGGTCAAAGGTTTAACCGCGACCGTCACGCCGTAAGGGAGCTCGATCTCATAGAGTTCGGTTTGGGGTTTGAGGCTGACCATGCCCAGGTCCTCATCAATAATCGATCCCATCCAGATCGTTGACCAGGGTGACGGCCAGCATCCGGCCTGCCGCATCGTTCTTGGTACCCTGGAAATCGAAATTCGCCTGCACGCCACCCGGGCCATCAACGGCCAGCTTGGGTTTCGGCAGGTAGACCTCGAGCGGTGAACAGAACCTTGGCGGTGGCGCTCAGCGTACAGCCGAATTCCAGATCCACCGGTGTGCCGCTCGCCGCATCGTCGATCAGTCCGGTATCGGCAAAGCGCACGTCGATACGACCGGTGAGCGCCGCCACGGCCGGGTCGGCGCCGTCGATCAGACTATCGGAGCGGATGGCCTCGATCTTCTCCAGATTGTTGGCGTAGCTCAGCGATCCGCTGGTGAGATTACCGACGGGCATGCCGCCTTGCGACGCACCATACCTGGCCTCTCCTTGGGCCACGGTGCCAATGGTGGCGGCTGCCACGCCCGAGCGCTGGAACTCGAGGGTAATGGAATTGAGTTTGACGCCGGTGTGCATGAAGAAGGCTGGCACCTCCGGCTGACCGACCTCGATGGAGTAGCTCGAGATATCCTGGGCGCCCGAGGCGAAGACGCGATCGAAGGTGCCATCGAGATTGTCCGTCGTCGCCGAACCGCTCACAGACAGCCTCGAAATGCGCCTGGCTGTAAACCTGGTCCTCGCGCAGCGCCGGGTTCGGCCCACCGATGAAGACCGCAAAGCCGCGACATTCCTGCCAGGTGCGTGGACGGATGGTGTCGCCGGGCCAACCCTCGATGGCGAGATCACCGGCCTCAAGGTCGAAGAACAGAGTGGTCGATGCCTCCAGAGTCCAGAGCAGTGATGTCTTGCCGATGCCGGATTTGCCGAAGATGCAGCCCCTGATGCCGCGGCGTTCGGCGAGGCGCTGATCCGCCGAGATGATCGAGAGGTTCATCACTTGCCCCCCTGTTTCTTGGCGATGGCGTCCAGGGCGTTGTCGGCCCCGACCGCGCCATTCTTGCGCGCCATGTCGTAGATGCGGCGCAAGGCGTCGATCTCGGCGTAAAGGGCCGAGGACTTCGCTTGCAACGCCAGCTGGGCGAAGGCGATGTCGTCGATCGACGCTGTCCCGATGGGTTTGATCACCTCCTCCTGGCGATCACCGAGCGAAGGGATACGGATGCTGTCGGGAATGTCGGCGAGGAAGCAATTGTCTTCGCGCAAGCGATCCAGCTTGGTTTTGGCGGTCATTTGGACACCTCGTTGTTCAGGGTGAGTCGGAAGGAGGGTTTGCCGACCCGCACGTTGCCGGCACTCTCGAAGGCCGAACGAATTGGCCGGGCCAGGCGGTGAACTTGCGTTCGGGAGCCCTGAAGCCGATGTCAACGTAATCGGTGGGATCGTCCCCTTCGGCGCGGATGCGCTCGGCCAGAGCGGCCAGCTGGATCTGGTCCCAATCGACTTTCTTCGGTAGATCGGCGACCACGGTCACCGGCCCGTCATTGAAGCGGATGGTGCCGGTGTCCTTGCCGGCGTCTCGGCGCAAGGACTGAGCTTGATCGGCGTAGCGCTGGGCAATGGCGCCCTCGAACCAATCCCCGGTCTCCTTGGCGGCACACAGGACCTCTTCAGCTTCCACCTGCAACAGCGCCAACTGATCGGCGGACAGAGCGGCGATCTCGCCGATCGGCATGCGGTGAAGATCCTTGAGGGTGAGAGAGTTGGAAATCATCGCCGCCTTCCTCACGCCATCTTCGGCGTCGGCTGGTCGGCGGTGCTCTCGCGAAGCTGGGTCGCCTCGAACTCTTCAAGGTCCTCGAGCCGGTACACGACCTGGCCGCCAATCTTGATGTAACGGGGGCCTTCCCCCGGCCAGCGCCAGCGCTCGAGCGTGCGGTGGCTGATGTTCCAGCGAGCGACGAGCTCGATCTGGTTCAAATGTCTGACCGTCATCTGCTTCTCCTTCGGTCTTGGTTGAAAACCTGCGGAGAGGATGGCAATCGGGCGGGCAGGAACCGGGGAGGAGCGAGATAAGGAGAGAGGGCAGGAATCGGACTCTTGGGCCCGAGAAACAAAAAAACCTCCCCAGAGGGACGGCATTCATGCAGTGGCGCTGGTCACCGAAGCGCTACGGACCCATCACATGTAGGCTTCTTCGAACTCGATCGCTGGCTCAGGCGATCCCGTCCAGGTGAAACGATAGCGCGCGCTCTTGCGAACGTTGCCGACAAGCGCGGGGCGGAAGCATGCGAGGCAGACCCCATCGTTATGGCGCACGCTGGGATAGATGATCCCGGACGCCCGCTCTCCAAGAAGAGTCTCCGCGAGCATCTGGGATTCGACGTAGCTGTCCGGATCAAGGCACTTCTCGTGGGTCGCATCTCCCAGAATGTCGTGGTACTCCCCGCCGAAATCCGCGAGATAGTCGTCGTAGGTGGCGCTTTCCTCCATCCAGTCGATTTCAGTGAGTTCGACCGATTTGTGCCAGGCGGCCTCAGCTTGCGATGTTTCGAGCTCAAACCCGGCATACCAGGCGCCGCGATCTGGACCGTTGAATCGGCTGCCGAGCGGGTGGGCATGCGAAAAGGCCGCGTTGATGATGCGGTAATAGGGAACGCCAAACACCAGCTCATCGACGCCGATGCCCGGCAGTCGATCGTTTTCGGCCAGCAAGCGGTCATTGGTCGCGTGGTTCAGATCGAAGATGCCACGAAGGTGGTCGTCATCGTCGGCGATCCGAACGAGCACGCTTTCCCCACCCTCACTGTACTTTGAGGAAATGAGCCGGTGCGTATCGAGCTGCCGGATGCGTGCTACGGCGGGACTACTCAATGACCGCCCCGCCGGGCATCCAGAAGTTTGCGTGCCGTCGCAAATGCCGGCAAACCGCCCTGCATGAGATACTCATGCGGCGTCATCCCGCCAAAGATCCTGTTCTTGTTTGGCAGTTGCATCCAGCGGTCCGCCAACTCTTCGCTGTAGAGAATGTTCAGCGCCTTGAAGATGCCGACGAGATAGGAAATCCGGCGAAGCTTGTCCTCGTCGAGTGTCCGGTCGCCCCCTTTCTTGAGAGCGTAGTAGGCACCATTTGACATTCCCCCGAGCAGCCGACGGGCATCGTCGTCACGAATCTTCCAGTGAGCCATGATATTGAAGAAGGCACGTACGGCGTCCGAACTAAGCCGCTCGCGCTCAGTCCGATCGGACAGATCGATCAGGGGCGCGACCTCGTAGCGGCTGGCTGGATAGGTTTGAGTGACCGGCATAGCATCCTCCATTAATGGAGAAAATATAACTCCAAATATGGAAATTTGCAAGTTTGCCCATACGGTGTGAAGAAGCCTTCAGAATCAGCAAGCTAGTGCCCCAGATTGAGAGGAAGATGCCCTCAGAGCGAAAACCGGCAGCGGCCGTGTTTCTCCTCGATGAAGTCACGCCAATCGGTACGCTTGGAGAACGCCTTGGCGAGCGTATTAACGCTGTCATTATACCCGGCGGCCTCCAGCACCTCCGCGGCCAACCGCTCGGGCTGGCCGGATTGCCACGCCTCGAACAGCTTACAAAGACGAATTGTTAAAAAAAATTTCGCGAGGAGCTTGAGCAATGGAATGCAACAGAACCTCAATGGGAAGAAGAGGAATGCAGCGCGACATGGACGTTTTGAGTCCACGACAGGAAGCTAAGAAAAATCTTAAAGAAGGTGATGGAGAAGATACAATGCCATCTGATACAAAAACGGATGATGACCTGCGACCCAAGCCGCCTGGATTCGATGATTAGTTTGGGATGCCGTAGTCCTCGCTTAGTTTCATCCGCGTGAGTTAAATTCACTCAACTGACATATTTTAAGATTTTGTTAGTTATTTTGAATCAAGCGGAATTCTGGTCAGATCGGTGCTGTTCGAATACTTGGCGACCGAGGTGTGGTGGGAGGATCGCCCCCGCCGCCAAGCGTCGGACCAAATACACAGAAATACACACTAGACCTGATTCACAATAACATCAGGTAGTTGAGAACGGATGTATCCTTACCGAATTTGGTCAGGTTGTTTTCAAATTCATGTTTGCCAGCGCCCCGACGTTCTTGGCAATCATGTTTTCCTGCCGGTTGCCGCGGTAAGTTTCGGCAAATACTCCGAACTTTTTCATGCGGCAAATACCGTGCTCCACGCCGATACGCAGCTTTGCGTGCCAAGCGTTGTAAGTTTTCTGTTCGTCCGTAAGGGGGTGGTTCCTTGAGGCTTTGAGCGGGATTTCAAGCGATGTTCCCAGATAACCGAGATCACCAAGTACAAGCACACCCGGTGGCTTATCCACGCGCGCCTCGTCGTAGATACGCTTGTCATGTGCGCGCCCGGGTTGCGCCGGACCAACCGCCAGAACCCGTTTTTTGTCATCGGTGATGATCTGATGTGAGGCCGTGTGGTGCTTTTTCTTGCCGGAATACTTCGCCTTGCGATGCGAGAGCTTTTTCGGGCGTTGAACCGGACGCTCCGTGCCATCAATCATCAGGTAAAGCAGGTCATCCCTCTCTGACGCCGACAGCCTGATCTTGCGCTCCGGCATCCGGAAATGTCCTGCCATCAATTCTGTCATGGCAGCAATCCGACGGCAAACCGTAGGGGACGAGACATCGAACAGAAGACCCATAAAGGCCTGACTGGTATAGGTGCGATAATACATCAAGCAGAGCAGTAATTGCTCGGCAAATTCCAAACGGTAGTTCATCCCGCCACCGATCGCGCGTTGTCTGTCTTCACGTGAAAGCCGGTGGTGCTCACGTTCAAGCCAGATCGGATGAAGAACAACAACCAATGCCTCGAAATCCTGAAGACGGATACCTGAAAGGCGGAAAAACAAATCAGCGCGCCCCCGCAAAACCTTCAAAACCCTCATAGACAAGTCCTCACTCTCCATTGAGCCATAAACATCGCTGAAAATCGGCTATTGCGCAACAGGTTTACTGATGTTGATATCTGTGCAGGCGGCGGCGTACCATGCCGGGCATGGAGTCTGGCGCAGATGGCTGATCCGGTTCGCATACAGGTGCTGATGCCGAAGGCGGAAGCCGAACGGTTCGAGGCATACTGCCGTGAGAAGGGCTACAAGAAGTCGCCGCTGATCGCGCGGCTCGTCCGGGAGTATCTGGACAGCGAAGGGTTTAACCCGCAGTCGGACCTGTTCAATCGGGACCAACGGGAGTCGAAAGAGTTGTGACGGGCTGCATCATCCAGGAAAAGATTTCGAGGCTTCGAACCGGCGCAAGGTTGCGGGTTCTCGATCTTTTTTCCGGATGCGGTGGACTTTCTCTCGGCTTTCACGCGGCGGGGTTCGAGATCGCAGCCGCGGTCGAGAACAACCCGACGGCAGCAGCCTCCTACGGCGCCAATTTCCATGCGGACGATCCGCAGCATGCTGTGGCGCGCGACATCACCGCGACCACGCCCGGCCAGCTCGTCCGCGAATTGAATCTCGGACGGATCGCGGAAGCCTTCGACGTGGTCATCGGCGGTCCGCCCTGCCAAGCGTTCGCCCGCGTCGGCAGATCGAAGCTCCGCGAGATCGAAGCGCATCCGGAAGCGTTCCGACAGGACCCGCGCGCGAAGCTCTATACGCCGTATCTCAAATACGTGAAGTCATGCCGGCCGCTCGCCATTCTGATGGAGAACGTGCCGGACGTGATGAATTTCGGCGGACACAACGTCCCCGAAGAAGTGTGCGAAGTTCTGGAAGAGCTTGGCTATGTCTGCGCATATACCTTGCTGAACGCCGCGTTCTACGGCGTGCCGCAAACGCGCGAGCGCATGTTCCTGATCGCATACCACCGCGAACTCGCCGAGACAGTCACCTTTCCCGAACCGACGCACTGGATCGATCTTCCGCCCGGCTACGAAGGCTCGCGGCAGGTCGCGCTGAAACTCCTGTCGAAAGGCGAGTTGTTCGAAGACGCGCATGATTACGTCGCCCCGCCGGAGGCAACCGATGCCTTGCCCCCCGCCGTCACGGCGGCCGAAGCCATCGGCGACCTGCCGAAGATCGACGCCCGCGAACTGGTCCGGAAAAAAGTGCTGAAACGCGGCGCGCGGCGATTCGATAAACTGGCCAGATACGACGGAAGACGCACCGTATCGGCTTATGCCGAAATGATGAAGGTTTGGCCGGGTTTTCTGGCCGATGACGGCGTCTATGACCACGTCATCAGATATCTGCCGCGCGACTACCCGATCTTCGCCCGCATGAAGGAAGGCGATCAGTACCCGGAAGCCCACGCGCTCGCGCTGAAAATGTTCGAAGAGGAACTGTCGGTGCTTGCGCGGAAAAGTATCCGCGTCAAACCGAAATCGGCGGAATACGATGAACTGAAAAGCTCCATCGTGCCGCCCTATGACGCAGGCAAGTTTCCGAACAAATGGCGGAAGATTTCACGGGATCAGCCGGTGCGCACGATCATGGCGCATCTCAGCAAGGACGGGTACAGCCATATTCACTACGACGACATCCAGGCCCGGACGATTTCCGTCCGGGAAGCGGCGCGGCTCCAGTCCTTCCCCGACGGTTTCGTACTCTCGGGCGCGATGAACGAAGCATTCCGGCAGATCGGCAATGCCGTCCCGCCGCTGATGGCGAAAGCGATCGCCACGGAGATCATGAAGACGATCCGGGCGTCAGTGGACGCGCATACTGCACAGCCGACGTACATACCGGTTGCGGCGGCAGCGGAGTCCGAAACCGGGCCTCCGGCCCTCGCACGCGGTCCGGCCGCGATGGAGAAGGCCGTTGAAGCCTGATGCCCACGATACGACTGCTGCGAAGGACGAAACCACCGACGTATTGACGCCGGAACAGCGCCGGCTGGTGATGAGCCGGATCAGGGGCAAGGACACGAAACCGGAAATGCTCATGCGGCGCGGCCTGCACGGTCGGGGTCTACGCTACAGGCTGCACGGGAAGGGCATCCCTGGCAAACCCGACATGGTGTTTGCGAAATATCGGACCGTTGTATTCGTCCACGGCTGTTTCTGGCACGGTCACGGCTGCTCGCTGTTCAAATGGCCGAAGACGCGCGCCGCGTTCTGGAAGGGCAAGATCGACCGCAATATGGAGCGGGACCGGGAAGCGTTGTCAGCGCTTAAAGCAGACGGATGGCGCGTGCTTGTGGTCTGGGAATGCGCCCTGAAAGGAAGACAGAGACGAGACCTGCCGGATGTAATGGACCGCGCGGAATCGTTCATCCGGGGAAGCGGAAAGGCTTTTGCCGAAATCGCGGAATACGAGAGTATAGACAGACGGGCATCGTGAATGCGCCATGCAACCATGAGGTTTACGGCCGCGCGGGGAAAAATTCGGAAACAAAGTTATGGCGCAAGTCGAGGTACGGATATTCAGGCAGGGACGTGAGATCGCGCGCGTGACGCGCCCCCTGCGCCATCTCGATGGGAAGCCGGTTATCAAGTACAAGAAGGAATTCCGGCCGCTGGTCAATGGCGGCGAGGTCTGGCTCGACGGCATCGCGCCCGCCGGTGACGCCGAAACGGCGGAGGCGGTCGGGATGGAAGAAGTAGAGCCGGCCGCCGAATTTCAGGTCGTTCCCCCCGCCCTGATAGAGTGGGACGAGTCGCAACGGGAGGTGATCGACGCACCGCCCGAAGACCGTTTGCTGGTCGGGGCCGGTCCGGGAACGGGCAAGACGGCCGTCGCCTGCGCGCGGGTCTCGCAGTTGATCGACCAGGGCGGTCTGGAGCCGAGCCGCATCTGGCTGATCAGTTTCACACGCACCGCCGTGCGCGAAATCAGGGACCGGATCGCCGCCTATCTCGAAGACGCATCGGCTGCTTATGCGGTCAAGATCGCAACGCTGGACTCGCACGCCTGGACGATTCATTCGGGCTTCGACGAAGAAGCGAAAATACTCAGCACCTACGAAGAAAATATCGAACGCGTGCTCGATCTCGTCGGGCAGGATGAGAATGTCGGCGAATATCTTGAAACGGTCGAACATCTGGTCGTTGACGAGGCGCAGGATATTGTCGGCATCCGCGCCGACCTGGTCGTGGAGATTATCCGCAAACTGTCACCGCGCTACGGCGTCACCGTATTCGCGGACGAGGCACAGGCCATCTACGGCTTCGCGGATGACCGGGAGGTCCGGGAAGGACAAGCCGGCGAACCGCCATTGCCCGAGAAAATCCGGCGTGGCGCGGCGGGCGCGTTCAGGGAATGCGAGCTGACACAGGTGCATCGCACCGGTTCACCGCAATTGCTGACGATATTCTCGGATACGCGACGCAAGGTGCTGACCGCTGCGGGTGAGAACGGCGACAAGCTCGCCGAGATCAAAGACGAGGTGATCAGGCTTGCGCATGGCGAAGCGCCGAATGTTGACGATGCCGCTCTGGCTGAGCTTGAGGATGCGTTCATCCTCTATCGTAGGCGCTGCGACGTATTGCTGACCACTTCGATACTGACGCAGAACGGCATCCCGCACCGGGTCCGGATGTCGGGGCTGCCAGTGTGCCTCGCGCCGTGGATCGGTGCTGCTCTGGGCGAACATACGGACGCCGATCTGAGCCGCGAAAGGTTCATGGCCCTGTGGGCCGACAGGGTGCACGGCACGTCGCTTGCGACATCTGATGCCGATGAGGCATGGGGGCATCTGGTGCGCGTCGCGGGCCGCACGCAAGCGGTTGTAGAGATGCGCCTGTTGCGGCAGCGCCTCGGACGCAAACAGCCCCCCGCCGAACTGTGTCATGCCGAATTGGGGCTGCACGGCCCCATCGTCGGCACGATTCACGCTTCCAAGGGGCGTGAGGCGGACACCGTGCATCTGATGCTGCCGCATGCGAGCAGCAAAAATATCGATCAGGACGAAGAGGCGCGCGTCGTGTTCGTCGGCGCGACGCGCGGACGGTCGCGGCTGCTGATCGGCCGCGGATATCAGCAATTCGCCGGTCGCGTCGAGGCATCCGGCAGAGCCTACTGCCTTCACACACGTAACGATCAGCCGCGTGCCCAGGTGGAAATCGGACATGACGGCGATATCGGGGCCGAAGGCCTGGCGGGGCGCAGTTTCTTTGCGAGCCCCGACGCAGTGCGCGCCGCCCAGACCCGAATTCGCAGCTTCGCGGATGAGACCGTATCGCTGGTCGCCGAAAGCGACCGCGACGCCAAGTTCGTCTATCGGCTCAAGGAGGATGGACAGGGACAATGTCTCGCGGTTCTGTCCCCTGCGGTCAACACTGATCTGTTCACCGTCGCCGATGCCGTGCAGAGGAAACTCGGCGGCGGCAAGCGGCGGCCGCCCGACACGATCCGGCATCTGCATGTGCGCGGGGTGCGCACGATCGTTCTGCCGCCGGATGCGCCCGAGAGCGAGACGCTGTACGAGCCGTGGCGAAGCAGCGGAATCATGCTGGCGCCGCTGGTGCTGGGCTACAGCACGGCATATTTCGGACGACGGAGGTGGTGACCATGCGCGACAGTCTTCTTGACAGGCTTAAATGTGACCTGGTGGGGCCTTATACCGCGGACGAAACCCTGACCTCGCGCCCCTCGGACGTGTATCTGACGGGGATATTGTGGCCGCGCGAAACCCGCATGGGGGCGGAGGAAGACGAACGCCTCGGCCTGTCCGGTGGGGAGGAAAGCGAAACCGGCGGCGGTGGCGAGGAAGAGGAAGTCTCGCTCGCCGGTCTCATGCGCCCCTGTTCGGCGGGCGTCTCCTTTGCGGCGCGCGCGGCGCAAGGCTCCCCCAAACTGGACGTGATGGTCCGCTTCGCAATCTACGAGCCCGTCGCCCCCGCTGAGGCGGAGAACGGCGAACAGGGTAACGGCGGCGGCGCTGCGCGACGACGCACGCAATGGCGGCGCCGGGCGCATGACATTCCGGTGGACGACGTCACTCTGGAAGAAGCCTCGCGGTTCATCGATCTCGAACCGCAGGGCGCACCTCCGGGCGTGAGGCTGCACATACGCACCGCGCCGTGGTCGGGCGGTACGCTCGCCACCGTCACGCTGCTGAATCAGGCCGAACCCGATGAAGACGAGGGCCGCGACGGAATCGAGCGACTGACGCTGTTCCAGATCCGCGTTGAGATTCGCCCGCGGCCAGGCACCGTGCTGGTGGCGCGGCCGTCGCGGCGGGCGGTGCTCGACGACGACGATCGCTCCGCGGCGCTGCTGTATCGCAGCGCCCACGAGTTCGCGACCGGTCACACCTGCTCGGTCGAATGGAACACGGGGGCCGACGGTGCTTCAGCCGACATGGTGGCCACAAGCTGGATTCCCACGGCCACCGTTCCCGCGACAAGCGCGGCCGGTCACCAAATCTTCGACGGGCTGCGCGCGGCCGGGAAGCTCAAACCGCTCTCGGCACGGTGGCTGGCGACGACCGCGCCGGAAGACCTTGGCGACGCCCTGCAACAGCTTCCTGCCGCCTATGAACAATGGATCGAGGACAGGGAAGCGGAAGTGGCTTCACTTCCCGAAGAGTTGAAGGACCAGGCCGCAAAAAACACCGCGGTCTGCCGGGACGTACATACCCGCATGGCCGGAGGTGCTATGCGAATCGCCGAAGACGCTGCGATGTCCCGCGCCTTCCAACTGGCCAATCTCGCAATGGATATGCAGCACGGCTGGGATCCCGAGAAAAGCAGGCGCGGCCCGCTTGAATGGCGGCCGTTCCAGCTCGGCTTCATCCTGCTTGCGGCTGCATCCGTCGCCGACCGCGAACATGCAGAACGCCGGATCATGGACCTGCTGTGGTTCCCGACGGGCGGCGGCAAGACGGAAGCTTATCTTGCGCTTATCGCCTTCCTCACCTTCTACAGAAGACTGTCCGCCAGAGACGATCCGGACGCCGGCGACGGCGTCGCCGCGATCATGCGTTACACGCTGCGCCTGCTCACGACGCAACAGTTTGCGCGCGCCGCCTCGGTCCTGCTCGCCTGCGAGGCGATCCGGCGCGGTCGCATCCGCGAAGCGGGCGTGTCCCGCCGCGAATGCGGGCAAACCCCGTTCTCGATCGGTCTCTGGGTCGGGGGCGACGCCGTGCCGAACAGGGTCAGTGATGCCGCCGCCGCGCTCGGTGGCGCGCCGGACCAGCCGACGCCGAAGCAGCTCGTGCATTGTCCGGCCTGCCGGGAACCGCTGACCTGGGAGCACGACGAACAGGCAAACGCGATTCACGTCCACTGCGAGAACGAAGGCTGCCTCCTGTTCGATCCGGATACCCCGCTCCCGGTCTGGACGGTGGACGAGGACGTGTACCGGATGCGGCCGACGCTGTTGATCGGCACGATCGACAAGTTCGCGCAGATCGTCCGGCGCAAGGAAATCAACGGACTGTTCGGCCTGAACACCGGTACGCCGCCCGATCTGATCCTCCAGGACGAGCTGCATCTGATTTCCGGTCCGCTCGGCACGGTCGCCGGCCTCTATGAAGTCGCGATCGACCGGATGTTTGCCGCACGCGGCGCGCGCCCGAAGATAATCGGCTCCACGGCGACGATCCGGCGAGCTTCCGAACAGGTGGCCGCCCTGTTCGACCGCAAAACGGAACAGTTCCCGCCGTCGTGTCTGGACGCCTCGGATTCCGCATTCGCCGTGGTGGATCGCGACGCGCCGGGCCGCGTCTATGCGGGCGTCACCACGGCGGGCCGGTCGGCGAAGTTCATCCTTCAGGGCGTAGCCGCCTCCCTTCTCCAGTCCGCCTCGGGCGGCACGACGGACGACGCCGAGCGCGATCCGTACTGGACGCTGGTGTCGTATTTCAACTCGCTGCGCGAGCTGGGCGGCGCGCTCGTGCTGATGCAGGACGACGTGAACGACAGCCTCGCGCTGCTCGCGCAACGGCGCGGCGAGACGGCGCGTCACCCCGAGTTCATCGAAGAGCTGACATCCAGGCGCACGCAGGCCGAAGTCCGGGACATGTTGGACCGGCTCACGATCCGCGCCGCCGATCAGGGGGCGCTCGATGTCGTGCTTGCGACGAACATGCTCAGCGTCGGCGTCGATATCCCCCGTCTCGGCCTGATGCTGGTGAACGGCCAGCCGAAGGGCATCGCCGAATACATCCAGGCGACAAGCCGTGTCGGGCGCGGCGACGTGCCTGGGCTCGTCATCGCCGTGCTCAATAACGCCAAGGCCCGCGACCGGTCGCATTACGAAAGCTTCCCGACCTGGCACGAAACCCTGTACCGGGACGTTGAACCGACCAGCGTGACGCCTTTCGCATCGCGGGCACGCGACCGGGCGCTGCATGCGGTGCTCGTGGCGCTGGTGCGGCATCTGGCGCCCGGCATGATCGACCGCCCGGCACTCGACGACGATGCGATCGATGCCGCGAAAGACCTTATAGACGATATTGTCGGACGCGCGGCGGCGATCGATCCGCAGGAAGCGGCCGTCAGGCTGGAGCTGGAGCGCTGTCTCGACACTTGGGAGTTCCGCGCGCCGCGAAGCTACTGGAGCCGGCAGGTCTGCAGTTCGCTGCTCCAGGATGCGGAACGCGTCGCAACCTTGCGGGCGATGGGACGCATGCCGGGCGAGGCCTGGCCGACAATGAACAACATGCGCAGCGTCGAGGCCGCGACGCGGTTCAGGCTCGCTGAATGGCTGCGCGAACGGACATCCGGGGGGAACGGCGATGGCGAATAACCGGCTGGGAGAATTGCGCAGGAGCGCCGCCGTCATAACCTTCGGGCCAGGGTCCGTCGTGGACTTCCGCGCCGACGGCGCCCCCGTATCCGCGGTCGCGGCCGGGCTCGAAGAATGGGACAGGTCCTTCCCGCCGGCGGGGCTGGCCAATCCGCAGAGAATCACCGAACCGCGTTTGCAACGGAAGCTCTCCGTCGGCGGATTCCGTCTGCCGCCTGTCGTCGATGAGAACTGGCGGGACGATCAGGGCAATCCTGACGGCCGCACCCTCGTTGCGGCGCGGTTTCCGGAATGGCTGCAATGCCCGCAATGCGACCGTCTCGCCCCGGCGGGCCGCTGGTCGCAGGACCCCGGCCGGGCCGGTCGCTATTGCGCGGGCTGCACGCGCAAAGCGCCGGGCCAGCGCAGGATATTCGCGGTGCCCATCCGTTTCGTCATGGCCTGCCCCAAGGGGCACCTGGATGATTTTCCGTGGCACTTCCGGGTCGGCCACAAGGCGGATTGCAAGAAGAAGGAACGCGCCGATCTGTATCTCAGGTCTGAGCGGCCGGGCCTCGCCGGACTGATCCTGAGCTGCGGCGATTGCGGAGCGCGGCGTTCGATGGATGGCGTATTCAGCGCCCAGACCTGGCGCGGCTTCCGCTGCCGTGGCCGGCGGCCCTGGCTGGCCGCGGCCAACGAGACATGCGATTGCGAACCGCGGGCGCTGCAACGCGGCGCATCGAACCTGTATTTCCCGGTCATCGAGTCGGCCCTCAGCATTCCTCCGTGGTCGGATGCGATACAGGAAGCGCTCGGCGTCTACTGGAACCCGATCGTCACGACGAAGCCCGAGGATCGCGCCACCTTCATCCGCATCCTCGCCCAAGGCGATCTTGAGCCCGTTCTTCGGGAACTCGGCCTGAGCCCTGACAAGCTTGCGCGGCAGATCGAAGACCGCCTGACACGATACAACGACGACGCCATCCTGAACATCCGCCAGGAGGAATACCGGCAGTTGATCTCGGGCACGGATACGCGGGACAGGGACGCACGCGAATTCGAGGTGCGCAACGTGGCCGTGCCCGACAGCCTGCGCCCGTTCATCAGCCGCGTCGTCCGCGTTGTCCGACTGCGCGAGGTGCGCGCCCTGAAAGGCTTCACGCGGATCAATCCGCCTGGCGACGAAGACAGTCCGGACATCGCGGCGATCGCCGTCGGCGATCCCGGCTGGCTCCCGGCGGTCGAGGTCCGCGGCGAAGGCATTTTCCTCGCCTTCAATCAGGACACGCTTCACACCTGGGAAATGCAGGACGATGTAGCGGCGCGCGCGCAACGCGTCAATGAGGCGTGGCGGATCGAATGGCACCACCGTCGGTACGGCGAAGGTGAGCCCGCCTGGCCGATTACGCCACGCTACTTGCTGGCGCACAGCTTCGCTCATGCGCTCATGCGCCAACTCACGCTGGAATGCGGCTACTCCACCGCCGCGTTGCGCGAACGTCTCTATGTGAGCGACGGGACCGACGGCATGGCGGGACTGCTGATCTATACCGCCACTTCCGATTCCGACGGCACCCTCGGCGGTCTGCAACGCCAGGGCGAAACCCATCGCATCGGACGTGCAGTCGAAGCGGCGATCCGGGCTATGGAATGGTGCTCTTCCGACCCGCTGTGCATCATTTCCGGTGCCGACCGCCTGTCCCTCGCGGCATGTCATGCCTGCGTCCTCGCGCCGGAGACCGCTTGTGAGGAATACAACCGCTTCCTGGATCGGGCCGCGCTCGTCGGTCTGCCGGACGCGCCCGAAGTTGGGTTTTTCTCACCGCTCGTTCCGAGGACGTGACATGGCGGTGATATGGCCCAGAACGCTGCCGCCCGATGTCACGGGCAATATGCTGCGGAGCACGGAGTGTGAAGTGTTCAGGCGACTGGAGGCCGTGCTGGATGATTCCTTCGTGGTGTTCTATTCGCGCCCGTGGCTCGGGTTGAAACCTGATGGCGAGGAAGTGGACGGCGAATGCGATTTTATCGTCGCGCACGCCGAACTCGGGATGCTGACGCTTGAAGTGAAAGGCGGCTCGGTCGCCTACGATCCGCGTACCGATCGATGGACGAGCCGCGATCGCTGGAAGGTGACGCATAACATCAAGAACCCGGTGCAGCAGGCCAGAAGCGCGAAACACGAGCTCTTGAGAAAGCTTAACGCGTCGCCGCACTGGAACGCGCGGCGCATCCGGGCGCGGCATAGCGTCGTGTTGCCTCACTCGTCCGCGCCATCAGGCGATCTCGGCGCGGACATGCCGCAGCGCATATTCTGTTTCGCCGAACGGTTCGAGGACGGGTTCCGGGATTGGATTCTCGAACGCTTCGGCGATGCGCCGCCCGATGAAGGGCGGACCAAAGAGCTGGGCCGGGACGGAATTCAGGTGCTCGAAAAAATCCTCGCGAAACCGTTCCAGCTCCGCACGCCGCTCGGCACGGTGCTGTCCCGTGACGATGCCGCCCTGCAAGTGCTGACGCAGCAGCAGTTTCATATCCTGCGTGCGATAGAAGCGGTGCCGCGTGCCGCCATTAGCGGCGGGGCCGGCACCGGCAAGACGGTACTGGCAATGGAGGAAGCCAGGCGCTGCGCGGAAAGCGGCCTCCGCACTTTGTTCGTCTGCTACAACCACGGTCTGGCGACCGAAACTCGCCGCCGTCTCAAGGACGGCCCGCCGGTGGCGGTCATGACCTTTCATGAGCTGTGCGCGGAGATGACTCGGCGTGCGGGCATTCCGCATCCGGAAGGCATCCCAGAGAGACAACTCTTCGAAGATATCTTGCCGGAACTCCTGATGCAGGCATTCGAGCGCCTGCCGGATGAGAAATTCGATGCAATCATCGTCGATGAGGGACAGGATTTCCTGCCGCTGTGGTGGACGGCAGTCGAGTCGGGGCTCGATCCCGAGGGCCGGGGGATGTTCCGAATATTCTACGACAACAACCAGCGCGTATACGCGAGCGCGGTCCAAGTCCCCGAAGACGTCGACCTGGTTCCGATTCGCCTCACACTGAATCTGCGCAACACGCGGCGCATCCACGAGCTGGTGCGCCAGCACTACACCGGTCATGAGATCAAGGCCGTCGGTCCCGAAGGCGTTGAGGTTCACTGGATCAAGGCGGATACACCGGGCGCGCTCGCGCGAAAAATCTCCGACAGCGTTGCGCGCCTGAATTCACTCGAACGCGTGCCGCCCGATGACATCGCAGTTCTCGTCTCCACCGAGGCGGCAATCGACAAGATCGTGCCGGACAGTCGCTTGGGCGAATTTCGTACCATACGCTGTGATGAACAGTCCGAGGGCCGGATCGTTGTTGACAGCATCAGGCGCTTCAAAGGTCTTGAACGCCCGGTCGTCGTGATCGCGGCGACGCCGGACACTGTGATCGACACGGAGTTGCCCTATGTCGCCCTGTCACGGGCGCGCACGCATCTGATCATCGTTGGTGCTGATAAGGTCCTGAGCAGGTTTCGCTCATCGATAGCTTAACCCTTCCGTATCCATGGCCCGCCGTCCCCCCATCTGGCGTCGAATGTACTCACCGAAGCTGCTGCTGTGAGCGGCGGCAGTGCGAATTCGCGGATTTCCTCTGTCGCCTTCCTGAGACTCGGTGCCGCAATAAGCAGCGGCTCGCGGCTGACGAACGCTGCCCATTGGCGCTGCTTCTCCTGATCCTCCGCAAAGTTTTTGTCGAGGCCTTGCGGCGTCGCATTGGAGATAGCCGTTTGGCGTCGCTCGAAGGTCGCACGGATGGGCTTCGTCGTTGATGACGACGATGTTCTTCAGTCCCATGAGTTCTACGGCGACCCGGCGAACCATCTGGCCCTCGGTCTCCTGGGTCTTGAGTGCGTCGCCACGGCCTTGCAGCAGGGACCTGCCGACCTTGTTGGTGTCCATTAGCTCGCGAAGCTGAAAGGCGTGGTAATTGGTGATGACGATCTTTGCCTTGTTGATTTCCTCCAGCATGTCGGCAGGGACGAGCTCACGGGTCTTGTAATAGCTGTCCGGATCGTCGGGCTGCAAAACACGCAGCCGGTCGCGGATCGTGATCCCTGGCGTCACGATCAAGAATCCGCGCGTGAACAGTTTGCTCGTCGGCGAACGCACCGCATTGACGGTCTGCCACGCCATGAGCATGGCCATCACGGTCGTCTTGCCGGCGCCGGTCGCCATCTTCAAGGCAAGGCGGATCAACTCCGGATTGGCTTGCTCGTTCGCGCCCTGGATATGGTCCCAAAAGCGCTTGTGGGTCTTTTGGTTTCGGGCGACCTCCGTGAGCCATATGACCGTTTCGACCGCTTCGACCTGGCAGAAGAAGGGGCGAACGCCCTGAAAATCGTGGTGCCGCCAATGCTGCAAGAGGCGGGCGGTGGCGGGCGTCACGCCCCAATCGGTCTGGCTCGGCAGCCCGCGCCAGGCGGCGACGCGCGACCTGATTTCGTTGATAACCGGCCTGCCGTATTCCTGCTCCTCCGTGGAAATGCCGTCATCGACGTTCAAGTCGAGCGCTTTCTGATTCTTATCGGTCTTGGCGCGTTGTTTTCTTGATTTCGGAACAGGAGAAATTCTTTCGGAGCGCCGCCGGCCGGCGATCGGGGGATTGTCAGTAGGCTGCCCATCCTCGTCCAACGCGTGATGTCGCGTCGGTTCCGCATAGGGAGAGTTCAGAATTGGCTGTTCGTAAAATGTCTCGGTCATCGCGCTCGCGCTTTTCCAATTCTGATCCGTTTTGATTTTGGCTGGCGGTCATCACCAGCGCGACTGGCCGGCCCTTCGTTTGTGCGAGAAGAGCGGCTCAATAATCGCTCATATTCCTCGGTGGATAAGACGACGACGACGGGCCGCCCGTGCTTTTCGATCGTCACGGGTTCCGCTCGGGCGGTATCCAAGAGCAAACCGAAGCCGTTCTTGGCTTCCTTCGCGGACATTGATTTCATGGCGAATCCCAAAGAGCCATTTGGTCTACTTTGTCCAAAAGGAATTCGACTACGCAAGGGTTGATTCTCTGTCGACCAGCTCGCGCGCATTCCTGAGTTCGTAGGTTTTGTCGGCTTGTCGGGTGTTTTTTTGTTTAACTTCAGGCCCTGGCTTCCGGGAGGGCAAAGTAGTGCCCCCAGTGGCGGTTGTGGGTTGCGGTTGCTGGAAACTCCGCTACACTCCCGCACATGTTCATCCGCACCAAACATGATCCCGAACGCAAGCGCACCCGCATCCAGATCGTCCAGTCGGTGCGCACCGGTCAGAAGGTTCGCCAGAAGGTCGTCCGGCATGTCGGCATCGCGCATAACGACACTGAGGTTGAGGATCTCAAGCGCCTGGCCGGCAGGATCATGGAAGAACTACGCGCCGCACAGTTCCCGCAGATGGAACTGTTCACCCCAACGGAATATGCCGATCTGGCGACGCTTGTGCGCACCGCTCCGCGTCCGGACAAGCTGGATGTTGACCTTGGGGACTGCCGCGAAGAATCCCGCCTGTCACTTGGCTTGCGCGATGTGATGGGGGAGGTTTATTCCGGCCTGGGCTGGAATGGTCTTCCGGGCTCCCGGCGCAAGAGCAGCGATCGCATTTTGCGCGAACTGGTGCTGGCGCGCCTGTCGCAGCCAGAGAGCAAGCGGGCAACGGTGGATGCGTTGGCCCACAGGGTCGGGATCACCCTCAATCTGGACCGGGTCTACCAGGCTATGGACTACCTGGACGCGGCGACGATCAACCGGGTCTGTCGGATGTCACACGAGGCGGCGGATACGCTTCTGGCGGGACCGGTCGATGTCCTCTTCTACGACTGCACAACACTGGCATTCGATACCGATCGGGAGGATCCGCAGGATGCTTCCGACCGGTTGCTGGCCAAGGGGTACAGCAAGGACGGGAAATCCCATCGCAGTCAAGTGGTGTTGGCGCTGATGGTCACCACCGACGGCTTGCCGGTCGGCTATGACCTGTTCCCCGGCAATATGTGGGAAGGCCATACGCTTGAGGCCGCGATCAAGGGGCTTGAAGAGCGCTACAAGCTTGGGAAGATCACGCTGGTGGCAGATGCCGGGATGCTCAGCGCCACCAATCAGGATATGTTGCGCACCAAAGGCCTGCCGTTCATTCTGGGCTATCGCCTGAAGTCGGCCCCGGCGGGCGTGAAAGGCAAGGCCCTGGACACGGGTGGTTACAAGCCATGGGCCGGACACGGCGCGGCAGAGGGCGCGACAGAGGGCGCGGCGGAGGCGGGGCGCTACAAGGTGATTGAGCATGACGGTGCCCGGATCATCGTCACATTCTCGCCCACCCGCGCCCGCAAGGATGCCCACAAGCGCCAGAGGGCCCTTGAGCGTCTGCAAACGAAGCTTCGGCGCTCCCGGAGCCCTGCCAGTGTCAGTCAGCGGGGATATGCCCGGTTCCTCTCGTTTCCCGATACGGGCGGGATCACACTTGATCAGGACAAGATCGACGCGGCGGCCCAATGGGATGGGCTGCATGCCATCACTATCCATGGCAAGGACGATCTCGCACCCGAGGCGGCCATCGCCCAATATCACCAGCTCTGGCAGATCGAAACCTGCTTTCGTACCAACAAGCACGACCTGAAAATCCGACCCGTCTATCACTGGGCGCCGCGGCGAATACAGGCCCATATCGCCCTCTGCTACATGGCCTTCTGTTGCCTGCAACACCTGCGCAAACGCCTGCAGATGCTGGGCCATCCGATGAGCCCGGCCCGCATCCGTCGGGAACTCGACCGACTTCAGATATCCATCCTGAAGCGCAAGGGCACCAGCGAGCAATATGCCATGCCCAGCCCGGCCACAACCGACGCCAAACGCATCCTGCGCTGTGTTGGCCTGTCGTGGAACGAAGCACCATTCAGGATGCCGCCCCAACGAACGCGCAAGCCCAGACCTGAAAAGGCCTGATCAACACTTTCCAACCGTTGAATCCATCGCCTGAAATCCGCGATGTAGTGCCCTGTGGAAAAACAGGCCAATAATATCAATATGTTACAGGCGAAATCCTACGAAGTCAGGCGCTCGCGCGCATTGAGCGACAAACTCACAAACCGGAAGGTCTGCAAGAGCGCTTGGGCGATGGTTGGGTGACTGGGTTTGTTGCCCGAGCCTGGCTTGAGTTTGATTTCGAGTGGCACCTATGTGGTACCCGGACGCAGAAACGCCCACCTGAGTTGGGCGGGCGTTTCTGGTAATATTTTGATTTATATCGGTAATTTTGGTTGCGGGGGCAGGATTTGAACCTGCGACCTTCAGGTTATGAGCCTGACGAGCTACCAGACTGCTCCACCCCGCAACAGGGGTTGTCATGTACCGACTTGGACCCCGCGCCTGGATCCTGTGGACCGGATCCGGGCTATGTCCGGTTGTCCCGCGGCATGACCTGGCATGATTGATTGATGAATGTACCGTTCCGTTCGGACCTGGCGGCGACCTACTCTCCCGCGCCTTAAGACGCAGTACCATCGGCGCTGAGGGATTTCACGGCCGAGTTCGGAATGGGATCGGGTGCTGAGCCCCTAGCTGTAACCACCAGGTCCGAACGGAACGGTGCGTTCGGACGGAACGGGCCCGCAATGTTTTGCGGGAACGTCCGTGCGAACGGTTTCAAGAACGAATGCAGGATTTTGCTGGCGTCCGGCGATCCGGAGATCTTTTGATCATTGACCTTGCGATCATTCCGGCTGTGCGGACAGGATTGAACGGGGTGCATCAAACCAATCGAGCGATTAGTACTGGTCAGCTTCACACATTGCTGCGCTTCCACCTCCAGCCTATCAACGTGGTGGTCTTCCACGGCTCTCATGCGAGACCTAGTTTCGAGACCGGCTTCCCGCTTAGATGCTTTCAGCGGTTATCCGTTCCGTACTTAGCTACCCGGCGCTGCGACTGGCGTCACAACCGGTACACCAGAGGTACGTCCATCCCGGTCCTCTCGTACTAGGGACAGCTTCTCTCAAGTCTCGTACACCCATGGCAGATAGGGACCGAACTGTCTCACGACGTTCTAAACCCAGCTCACGTACCACTTTAATTGGCGAACAGCCAAACCCTTGGGACCTGCTTCAGCCCCAGGATGTGATGAGCCGACATCGAGGTGCCAAACACTCCCGTCGATGTGAACTCTTGGGGAGTATCAGCCTGTTATCCCCGGCGTACCTTTTATCCGTTGAGCGATGGCCCTTCCACGCGGAACCACCGGATCACTATGACCGACTTTCGTCTCTGCTCGGCCTGTCGGCCTCACAGTCAGGCGGGCTTATGCCATTGCACTCAGCGGCTGATTTCCGACCAGCCTGAGCCCACCATCGCGCGCCTCCGTTACTCTTTGGGAGGCGACCGCCCCAGTCAAACTACCCACCATGCAGGGTCTCGGACCCGGATTCACGGGCCGCGGTTAGATGCACACGACCGAAAGGGCGGTATTTCAAGGTTACCTCCACGTTGACTGGCGCCAACGCTTCAAAGGCTCCCGCCTATCCTACACATCCGGCCGTCTGCACCAGTGCAAAGTTGCAGTAAAGGTGCACGGGGTCTTTCCGTCCAACCACGGGTACTCCGCATCTTCACGGAGACTTCAATTTCGCTGAGTCGATGTTGGAGACAGTGGGACAGTCGTTGCGCCATTCGTGCAGGTCGGAACTTACCCGACAAGGAATTTCGCTACCTTAGGACCGTTATAGTTACGGCCGCCGTTTACCGGGGCTTCGGTTCAGAGCGTGAACCCTTCTCCTTAACCTTCCGGCACCGGGCAGGCGTCAGACCCTATACCGCGCCTTGCGGCTTCGCAGAGCCCTGTGTTTTTAGTAAACAGTCGCCATCCCCAACTCTGTGCCCCCGGACCATGGTTGCCCACAGCCCGGGCCCCCTTCTCCCGAAGTTACGGGGGCATTTTGCCGAGTTCCTTCAACATCGTTCTCTCAAGCGCCTTGGTATTCTCTACCTGTCCACCTGTGTCGGTTTAGGGTACGGTCTAAAGCTGGGGCTGTTTCCTGGCACGGCTCACGAGCCCACGCAATCCGTTAAGCGTGAACAAGCTTTACCGTGCGTCACATCCCAGCAGGCTGCGGAATATTAACCGCATTCCCATCGACTACGCCTTTCGGCCTCGCCTTAGGGGCCGGCTTACCCTCGGAGGATTAGCCTTGCCGAGGAACCCTTGGACTTCCGGCGAGAGTGTCTCTCACACTCTTTGTCGCTACTCATGTCAGCATTCTCGCTTCCGATACCTCCAGGAGCTCTCACGAGACTCCCTTCACAGGCATACGGAATGCTCCGCTACCACTCACACCTTCCGAAAAAGGCATGAATCCGCAGCTTCGGTGGGTGGCTTAAGCCCCGTTGCATCTTCGGCGCGAAACGGCTGATAGACCAGTGAGCTGTTACGCTTTCTTTAAAGGATGGCTGCTTCTAAGCCAACCTCCTGGCTGTCTTGGCCTTTTCACTTCCTTTGCCACTTAGCCACCACTTGGGGACCTTAGCTGACGGTCAGGGCTGTTTCCCTTTCGGCCACGGACCTTAGCGCCCATAGCCTGTCTGCTGCGCAGTGCTCCACGGTATTCGGAGTTTGGTTAGGTTTGGTAAGCCTCGCGGCCCCCTAGCCCATCCAGTGCTCTACCCCCGTGGGCATACACGCAACGCGCTACCTAAATAGCTTTCGCGGAGAACCAGCTATATCCGAGTTTGATTGGCCTTTCACCCCTAGTCACAGGTCATCCCTGGATTTTTCAACATCCTAGGGTTCGGCCCTCCATGTCGTGTTACCGACACTTCAGCCTGCCCATAACTAGATCACTCGGTTTCGGGTCTAATCCAACGAACTCAAACGCCCTATTCGGACTCGCTTTCGCTACGCCTACACCTATCGGCTTAAGCTTGCTCGCTAGATTAACTCGCTGACCCATTATGCAAAAGGTACGCGGTCACCCACCATAACGCGCCTTGCGGCCCATTGTGGCATGGCTCCCACCGATTGCAGGCATCCGGTTTCAGGAACTATTTCACTCCCCGTATAGGGGTGCTTTTCACCTTTCCCTCACGGTACTGGTTCACTATCGGTCGTCGAGGAGTACTTAGGCTTGGAGGGTGGTCCCCCCACGTTCAGACAGGATTTCTCGTGTCCCGCCCTACTCAAGGACGATATCGCAACTCTACCCGTACGGGGCTGTCACCCTCTAAGGCCGCGCTTTCCAGCGCATTCTGGTTGCCACAATATCGCCACTGGCCTGGTCCGCTTTCGCTCGCCGCTACTAACGGAGTCTCGGTTGATGTCCTTTCCTCCGGCTACTGAGATGTTTCAGTTCGCCGGGTTCGCTTCCTCCGATTATAGATTCACCGGAGAATGACCCTTGCGGGCCGGGTTTCCCCATTCGGAAATCTGCGGATCAAAGTTTGTTCGCAACTCCCCGCAGCTTATCGCAGCGTACCACGTCCTTCATCGCCTCTCGACGCCAAGGCATTCACCAAATGCCCTTCAGCGCTTGATGCGCACCGTAGGTATCCCGCCGCACAACCGGAATGACCGGCCGATTGGCAACACGCCGACGGAGCGCCAGCATATATCCATCGCGGCGAGATCCCGATGCGGTGCCAAAAACCGGGTTAAGAATCCCGGGAACCGGGACGACTCCCGGCTTGGCACCGCGGGCTCTTATGCCGCGAATGCATTCGTATCTTGATTCACATCCGTCAAACAACAACCGCCGGCATCTTGGAGCCAGACGGCAAAACGTTTTCCTTTCATCAGGACGGTTCCCAGGGACATAGTCCCGGCGTAACTCTGGCCGTGCATCAATCAGCACTCGACCAGTTGCCATATTTGTCGGGATTGGGACGAAGCTCGGGGTCGGGAGATCTTGCGATCAAGCCAGGGTTTCCCCAGGCCAGTGGTGGGCCCGGGAAGACTCGAACTTCCGACCTCACGCTTATCAAGCGCGCGCTCTAACCAACTGAGCTACGGGCCCGGGACGCCCGGATCAGCCCCTCTCCCGCACCCGCCGTCTTGTGACAGTGGCTGTGGTGGAGCCGATCGGGATCGAACCGACGACCTCCTGCTTGCAAAGCAGGCGCTCTCCCGGCTGAGCTACGGCCCCGTTTCGGGAACCGGATGAAAGGGATGCGCGGACGGCGATGCGAACACACTACCGACCGGCTTCGCGTTCTAATAACGCGCGCCTCGAGATGTGACGAGGATCGGACAACCCGCGCCGGGTTAGAGAGAACCCGAACGCTATGTCCGCAGATCCAGTCGCCTGGATCCGCTTCTCTTAGAAAGGAGGTGATCCAGCCGCAGGTTCCCCTACGGCTACCTTGTTACGACTTCACCCCAGTCGCTGACCCCACCGTGGCCGGCTGCCTCCTTGCGGTTAGCGCACCGGTTTCGGGTAGAACCAACTCCCATGGTGTGACGGGCGGTGTGTACAAGGCCCGGGAACGTATTCACCGTGGCATGCTGATCCACGATTACTAGCGATTCCGACTTCATGCACTCGAGTTGCAGAGTGCAATCCGAACTGAGACAGTTTTTAGGGATTCGCTCACCCTCGCGGGTTTGCTGCCCTCTGTCACTGCCATTGTAGCACGTGTGTAGCCCAGCCCATAAAGGCCATGAGGACTTGACGTCATCCCCGCCTTCCTCCGGTTTGTCACCGGCAGTCTCCCCAAAGTACCCGGCATGATCCGCTGGCAAATGGGGACGAGGGTTGCGCTCGTTGCGGGACTTAACCCAACATCTCACGACACGAGCTGACGACAGCCATGCAGCACCTGTCACCGGTCCGGCCGAACCGAAGGGAGGCATCTCTGCCTCCCCCGACCGGGATGTCAAAGGCTGGTAAGGTTCTTCGCGTTGCGTCGAATTAAACCACATGCTCCACCGCTTGTGCGGGCCCCCGTCAATTCCTTTGAGTTTTAACCTTGCGGTCGTACTCCCCAGGCGGCGCGCTTAACGCGTTAGCTGCGACACCGACAACCTATGCTGCCGACGTCTAGCGCGCATCGTTTACAGCGTGGACTACCAGGGTATCTAATCCTGTTCGCTCCCCACGCTTTCGCACCTCAGCGTCAGGAATGGGCCAGAGAACCGCCTTCGCTACTGGTGTTCTTCCCAATATCTACGAATTTCACCTCTACACTGGGAATTCCGTTCTCCTCTCCCATCCTCAAGCGATGCAGTATCAGGCTATAGACCCGGGTTGAGCCCGGGGATTTCACGTCTGACTTACATCGCCGCCTGCGTGCCCTTTATGCCCAGTAATTCCGAACAACGCTTGCCCCCTCCGTATTACCGCGGCTGCTGGCACGGAGTTAGCCGGAGCTTCTTCTACGGGTACCGTCATCATCTTCCCCGTTGAAAGAGTTTTACAACCCGAAGGCCTTCTTCACTCACGCGGCATGGCTGCATCAGGCTTGCGCCCATTGTGCAATATTCCCCACTGCTGCCTCCCGTAGGAGTCTGGGCCGTGTCTCAGTCCCAGTGTGGCTGATCATCCTCTCAAACCAGCTACGGATCGTTGCCTTGGTGCGCCATTACCACACCAACAAGCTAATCCGGCGCGGGTCCATCCCGGAGCGGCACATGCAAGCATGCACCCTTTTCCCTGCAGCCTCCACGGCTGCAGGGGATATGCGGTATTAGCCGCCGTTTCCAGCGGTTGTCCCCCTCTCCAGGGCAGGTCCCCACGTGTTACGCACCCGTCCGCCGCTCTCCACAGCACCGAAGTGCTGCTTAGCGCGCGACTTGCATGTGTTAAGCCTGCCGCCAGCGTTCGTTCTGAGCCAGGATCAAACTCTCATGTCATATCTGCGATCACAGTCGCCGACCCCGCCGTAGCGGAGTGTGACAACCACGACCACTCGTCATGGGAGTTGTCCAAACGCTCGCACATCTCGAAGCATCATTGGAATGCTAGGCCAACTCGGACAGGGCGTCCGATCGCCGACCGCGCATCCCTTTCAATCTTATGTCTACAATGTCAAAAAACGCATCGCCCAAGGGATCGATACAAGATCGCTACCTATCGGGCGGAGGGTGAACTTATCAATCCTGCCAGCCCTGCGCAAGCCCCTTAAACAGCTTTTTTTACTGTCCGGGACTGCCTCCGAAATACCCAAAACGCCGGCAAAATACCGGAGGCCACAAAGTCGGTACCGGAGCGATACCAGAGGCCACGTCAGGCCTCCTATAAAAGCCCGAGATCCCGCAGTTCCTCGGCCAGTTCCGGCGGTAGATTATCGCCACTATTCTCAGCGTCGCCTGCACCGCCGGACCCGATCGCAACAGCACCCGCCCGATCTTTCGGGGCAGCGTCGGCGGGAAGATAGCGCCAGCCCTGGAAGGCTCGCTGGCGGCGGCGCACTGTCGGCATTAGTTTTGGATCGAGCAAAATCCGGCAGCACCGCCGACTCTCATTGTCGACGCCCTTCTCGAACCCGATCAGTTTCTGACGGACCAAGATCGCGCCCCGGATGACCCAGTAGATCGAACCGCCCTCAAGAAGTTCTTCTGTCCGTTTCGGTGCGTACCGGGTGCGATGCCACAGCCGCCCCTCGCCGCCCTTGTTGGACGCTTCCATGAGCCGCCGGTACTGGCTCTCTGCGAGATGCTCGATGCTCTCAACCCCAACCGAGAGTTTCATCATGTGCAGGGGCACTGCGGTTCTCCTGCAAAAATGCTCATTGGGGCATTCATTGTGCCGCTCCGATCGCCACCAGCTCTGCGCCCTCTTCTACCTGTTCGCCCTCAGCGCAGTGTACCGCCTCCACAACCCCGTCGGCGGGGCTGCTGATCATGTGCTCCATCTTCATCGCCTCGAGCACAACCAGGGTTTGCCCGGCTTTGACCGTGTCGCCAACAGCGACAGCGACAGAAACAATCCGTCCCGGAAGCGGTGCCCTGAACACCCCGCCTCCGGCCGCCTCGTCCGCCGTCGCTGCGCGCGGATCAACAAGCGACAGGCGTAGGCGCACGCCGCCAACAAGAAGATGACGCAGCGTGCCGTCGCGCACCACGTCGGCAGCGACATACTGTCCGTCGAGAATCACCCCGAGCCTTCCATCCGGCTGCAGGTGGCCATGCGTTGCAAACGCGCGCTCGCCAATCTCGAGGTGCCAGATAGCGTCCCGGGAGTCCGCGGTAGCTCCGCTTTCCTGCCGGGCTCGGACAGAGAAACCACCCTCGCCACCCTCGCCGCCCTCGCTGCGGATGTAGTTCAATTCCGTGAAGGCGGCGGTGCCGCCCAGCCGCCAGCCATCGCCGAGACGCCAGGGTGAGTGCGGGTCCTGCGATGATGCGGCCGTGCGAGTTGCGTCCTCGGCCCGCCACAGGATTTCAGCCAGGGCGGCACAGGCGAGCGCATCCTCGATGATTCCCTCGTCACTACCCGCAAACAGCGCGTCGCTATGCGTATCGACGAAGCGGGTATCAACCGCGCCAGCGGCAAAGCTGGGATGGGTGAGGGTCTGTGCAAGAAAATCGAGATTGGTCTCGGGCCCAACCAGGTGGGTTTCCCCGAGCGCCTGTGCCAGCCGCGATGTCGCCGCCTCCCGCGTCGGGCCCCAGGCGATGAGTTTGGCGATCATCGGGTCATAGAACGGGGTGATCTCGTCCCCTTCCACAACCCCGGTCTCGAGCCGAAGATAGGGTTTGTCGTAAGGCGTAGCGAACCGCCGCAGCGACCCCGGCGAGGGCATGAAGCCGCGCTTTGGATCCTCTGCATAAAGCCGCGCCTCGATCGCATGGCCCATGAGCGAAATCTGCTCCTGGGCAAGCGGCAGCGTCTCGCCGGCCGCAACCCTGATCTGCCATTCCACCAGATCCTGTCCGACGATCATCTCGGTGACCGGGTGCTCGACCTGCAGTCGCGTGTTCATCTCCATGAAATAAAAGCAGTCCACCTCGCCCATGCTCGCGGCATCGACGAGGAATTCCACGGTGCCGGCGCCGACATAGTCGATCGCCTGTGCCGCCTGGATCGCGGCCTCCGCCATGGCAGCGCGCATCGCTTCGGTCATGCCGGGCGCCGGCGCTTCCTCGATGATCTTCTGGTGCCGGCGCTGGATCGAGCAGTCGCGCTCAAACAGATGCACCGCATTGCCATGGGAATCGCCGAAAACCTGCATCTCGATATGCCGCGCATCGCCGAGATAGCGCTCGATCAGAAGGCTGCCATTGCCGAAACCGGCCTCCGCCTCCCGCCGCGCCCCGGCCAGGGCTTCCGCGAGATCTTTCTCATCCGTGACGATTCGCATGCCGCGCCCGCCGCCGCCGGCCGCCGCCTTCACCATCACCGGGAACCCGATTTTCTTCGCCGCCGCGGCCAGCGCCTTGTCGGAATCGTCGCCGCCCTGATCGCCACCGTGATAACCGGGGAGCAACGGCACCCCAGCCTTTTCCATAATGCGCTTGGCCTCGTCCTTTAGCCCCATCGCCCGCATCGCTTCCGGCGACGGACCAATGAAAACCAGCCCCGCATCCCGACACGCCTCGGCGAACTCTGCGCTTTCGGACAGAAACCCGTAGCCCGGATGCACCGCATCCGCGCCCGAGGCCTGCGCCGCCTCGATCAGTTTTGTTATATCGAGATAACTGTCACGGGCCGGCGGTGGACCGAGGCGATACGCCGAATCCGCCTGGCGCACATGCAGGGCGTTGCTGTCGGCGTCGGAATAAACCGCAACCGTGGCGATGCCGAGGTGCCGCGCCGCCCTGATCACCCGGCATGCGATCTCGCCCCTGTTAGCGATCAAGATTCTCTCGAACACAGCCGACTCCGCCCGGGCTATTCTGCCTGGCTCCGGGACGAGTCCCGGGATGCACTTCGGTCCGGATCCGGCGCCCAGGCCGGGCGGCGTTTATCAAGGAAGCTCTGCAGCCCCTCGCGCCCCTCTGCCGACTGGCGGCCTTCAGAATGCGCCTGCGTCATCACCTCGAGTGAGGCCGCGTCGGCCAGCAGGCCCGAGCCACCGAGGATCAACTCCTTGCTGCGCCGGACCGCTTCCGGCCCGCAAGCGAGGATCGCATCGAGTACCTCCCGGCCGAGCGCCTCGATCTCCTCTGCTGCGCAGACCTCGTGAACCATGCCGATGGCCAGCGCCTTCTCGGCGTCGAATCGTTCGCCGGTGAGCGCATAGCGCCGCAGCCGGCGCACGCCGATAGCCGCAGCAAGATGCGGGAATATTGGTCCCGCATGGGTGCCCCAACGCGCCTCGGCAACCGCGAAGAAAGCGTCCCGGGAGGCCAACACGATGTCGCAGGCGGCCACGATCCCGGTACCGCCGCCAATACAGGCGCCCTGGACCAGGGCCAGGGTCGGAACGGGGAACCGGGCCAGCCCGTCCACCAGGGTTACGATCAGCCGCGAGACCGCATCGTTATCTTCCGACGACATGGTGGCGATGCGTTGCTGGAAGACGAGATCGACGCCGGCCTGGAAATGGCGGCCACGGCCGCAGATGACTACCGCCCGGAGATTCGGCTGGTCGGCAAGATCGCCGAAAACCTCGGCCAGCCCCTCTAGCATCTCCCGGTTATAGGCGTTGTTGACTTCGGGCCGGTTGAGGGTAACCCAGGCGATCCCGTCCGTGTCGATCTCGAGCAGGACATGAGAGTCCGCTACGTTAGATTCCGCCGAGTTGTTGTCTTTTGTGTTCCGGTTCTTGTCCGCGCCCATGCTCTGCCCTCCGGCTTACATCCGGAAGATGCCGAATTGAGTCTCGGCGATCGGCGCGTTCAGGGAGGCCGAGATACCAAGGCCGAGAACCCGTCGCGTCTCGGCAGGGTCGATGATGCCGTCATCCCAGAGCCGGGCACTAGCGTAATAAGGGTGCCCTTCGCGATCGTACTGTTCGCGGATCGGTGCAGTGAAGGCTTCTTCCTCTTCCGCGCTCCAGCTCCCGCCCTTGCGCTCGATGCCGTCGCGACGAACCGTCGCCAGCACGCTCGCCGCCTGCTCGCCGCCCATCACCGAGACCCGCGCATTCGGCCACATCCACAGGAACCGGGGGCTGAAGGCACGGCCGCACATGCCGTAGTTCCCCGCCCCGAAGGAGCCGCCCATGATGATTGTGAACTTCGGCACGGCCGCACATGACACCGCCGTAACCAGCTTGGCGCCGTCCTTGGCAATGCCGCCGGCCTCGTATTTTTTGCCGACCATGAAGCCGGAGATGTTCTGCAGGAACAGCAGCGGTATCCCGCGCCGGCAGGCGAGTTCAATGAAATGTGCACCCTTGAGGGAGGATTCCGAGAACAAGATTCCGTTGTTGGCCAGGATGGCAACGGGATAGCCGTGGATATGCGCAAAGCCGCACACCAAGGTCGTCCCATAGAGCTTCTTGAACTCATCAAACTCGCTGCCGTCAGTAATGCGGGCGATAACCTCCCGCACCTCGTAGGGCTGGCGCAGGTCGTTCGGTACGATGCCGTAGATCTCCTTTGGATCGTAGAGCGGCTCGCGCGGCTCGCGCATCTTCAGATTTGTCTGCTTGGTTCTGTTGAGGCCGGCGATGATGCGCCGACAGGTTGCAAGCGCATGCGCGTCGTTCTCGGCATAGTGGTCGGTCACGCCGGAGGTCCGGCAATGGACATCGGCGCCGCCAAGCTCCTCCGCCGTCACTTCCTCACCGATCGCCGCTTTCACCAGCGGTGGGCCGCCGAGGAACACGGTGCCCTGGTTGCGCACGATCACCGCTTCTTCCGACATCGCCGGCACATAGGCACCACCAGCAGTGCAGGACCCCATAACGACGCTGATCTGCGGCACCCCGGCCGCTGACAGGGTTGCCTGGTTATAAAAGATGCGCCCGAAATGATAGCGGTCCGGGAACACCCCGGTCCACATCGGCAGATTGGCCCCACCCGAATCGACGAGATAGATGCAGGGCAGGTTGTTTTCGCGCGCGATCTCCTGCGCCCGCAGGTGTTTCTTCACGGTCAGCGGATAGTAGGTGCCGCCCTTGACGGTCGCGTCATTGACGACGATCACGCATTCGGTACCCTCGATCGAACCAATGCCGGTGATGATCCCGGCCCCCGGCACCTCGTCCTCATAGACCTCGTGCGCCGCAAGGCGGGAGAGTTCGAGAAACGGCGATCCCGGATCGAGCAGGGTGCGCACCCGGTCGCGCGGCAAAAGCTTGCCGCGGGCGGTGTGGCGCTCCCGCGCCGCCTCTCCGCCACCCTTGCCAACGCGTTCAGCCAGAGTCTGGTAGTCCGCGATCAGGGCTTCCATCTCAACGGCCCGCTCCCGGAATTCCTTCGACCGAGCGTTGACTGCGGTGGTGAGGACGCTCACCGGGTTTCCTCGAAGAGCTCGCGCCCGATCAGCATGCGCCGAATCTCGCTGGTGCCGGCGCCAATCTCATAGAGCTTGGCGTCGCGCAGCAGACGACCGGTCGGGGTCTCGTTGATGTAGCCGGTGCCGCCGAGGCTCTGGATCGCCTCGAGTGCCATCCAGGTCGCGCGCTCGGCGGAATAAAGCAGCGCGCCGGCCGCGTCCTTGCGGGTGGTATCCTCGCGATCACAGGCGACAGCCACGGTGTAAGTGTAAGCCCGGCACGCGTTCATCGTCGTGTACATGTCGGCAAGCTTGCCCTGCATCAGCTGAAATTCGCCGATCGCCTGCCCGAACTGCTTACGCTCGTGCACATAGGGGACAACCACATCCATGCAGGCCTGCATGATGCCAAGCGGTCCGCCGGCGCAGACCAGGCGCTCGTAATCGAGTCCGCTCATGAGAATGCTGACACCGTCGCCGACCTTGCCGATCACGTTTTCCTTGGGCACTTCGCAATCCTCGAACACCAGCTCGCCCGTGCTCGAGCCGCGCATGCCAAGCTTGTCGAGCTTCTGTGCCACCGAGAATCCCGGGAAGTCCTTCTCGACGGCGAAGGCGGTGATGCCGCGCTTGCCGGCTCCTGGGTCGGTTTTGGCATAGACCACCAGGACATCCGCATCGGGACCATTGGTGATCCACATCTTCGTTCCGTTAAGGATATAGCGGTCGCCCTTGGCCTCCGCCCGCAGGCGCATCGACACCACATCCGAGCCGGCCTCCGGCTCGCTCATCGCCAGCGATCCGACATGCTCGCCGGAGATCAGCTTGGGTAGCAGGCGCGCCTTCTGTTCGTCATTGGCATGGCGCCTCAGCTGGTTGATGCAAAGATTGGAATGCGCGAGATAGCTCAGCCCGACCGAGGCCGAGGCCCGGCTGACCTCCTCCATGGCGACGACATGTTCGGTGTAGCCCATGCCAGTGCCGCCCCACTCCTCCTCCACAGTAATGCCGTGCAGGCCGAGGGCGCCGAGCTTCGGCCACAGATCGCGGGGGAAAACGTCGCTTTCGTCGATTTCGGCGGCCCGGGGCGCGATCTCGTCGGCGGCGAAGCTACGCACCGAATCCCGCAGCATCTCAACGATCTCGCTCAGCCCGAAATCCATACCGGGCAGTGAATTCGGGATCATCGCCATCACGTCCACCGTGCTGCATACAAAACGTCGCCCAGACAGCCAAAATAGCACGGTCCGCACGGTGTTCAAACAAACTGGAAGGTTATATTCGCGGTACCGCCAACTTCCGATCCCCCACCCAGAATTTACCACCAGAAAAGGCCCGCGACTGCGAACAAGCGAGCCAGGTTACACAGGCACCGCCTTAATCCCATTCGGCATCGCCGGGAATGGCGGTCTTCCCGGCCATGGCCTCTTTCCCTCGCTTCTACCAAGTTGCGCAGGTCCCGCTAGCCCCGATTCGGGCTGTCCGGCCCCTGGTGCCCGGCTTGATGCGCGCCCGGCTCCGCTCTATTAGAACGCCCGACCCTTCTGTCTTCCCCCTTTTGCTTTCGCTGCCCGGGCAGCTCCGATTTCCGCCTCATGTGTACAGTCGTCATCCTGCGCCGGCCTGGAGCCGACTGGCCCCTCATCGTTGGCGCCAATCGCGACGAGATGCGCGACCGTGCCTGGGACGCACCGGAACGCCACTGGCCCGACCGGCCACAGGTGCGCGCAGGTCGCGATCGGCTCGCCAAGGGCAGCTGGCTAGGGCTTAACGATACTGGTGTCGCTGCCATGGTGCTGAACCGGACCGGCAGCCTCGGGCCTTTTCGCGACCGGCGGAGCCGCGGCGAACTCGTCCTCGATGCACTCAGTCACGATGACGCTGCATCGGCGACGGAGACCATCGCCGCCCGCGACGCCAGCGACTATGGCGGCTTCAATCTGGTAATCGCGGATGCCGAAAACGCCTGGTGGTTGGCCGGAAAGGAGGCCAGGGAAATCAAAATCGCCGCGATCCCGGAAGGCCTATCGATGCTCGCCTCGACCGAAATCAACGATCGTGACCACCCCCGAATCAACGCCTACCTGCCGCGCTTTGCCAATGCCGCCGCTCCGAACCCGGAATGTGGCGATTGGAGCGACTGGGCGGCACTGCTCGCCGATCCTGGCCGCACACGCGGTAGCGGGTCCGAGAGCGCCATGTATCTGGACGGCGGGCATGGCTACGGCACCGTATCGAGCACTCTTCTCGCCCTGCCCGCCGACGCGGCGCGCGCGCCGGAATTCCTGTTCGCCCCCGGCCGGCCCACCCCCGTTTCCTACACGCCCGTCGCCCCCTGAACCACTCCTTTTTCCCCGGCCATACAGCATATGACAGAGGCCGGTCTCTCCTATATGATCCGGCCGCCGCAACACGCCCCAGGGTGAGCACCCAGACAGGTCGAGCGCGGCGTTCCCGAACCGGAGTTTCTTTGAGCATGGTGCGCGGACAGTGGCTCTTCGAGAACCACAGGCAGATCATCTACCGGGGCACCGAGCCCCATACCCTGGTCAAGCATTTCAAGGACCATGCCATCGACGGCAGGGGCGACGGCAACGCCGCCGGGATCGGGGTTATCAACAACCGGTTCTCCGAATTCATAATGCTCGGTCTGCACGAAATCGGCATCGCCACGCATTTCATCCAGCGCATTAATATGCGCGAACAATTGATCCGGAAGACCGAAACCCTCCCGATCACCGTGGTTGTCCACAATGCCGCCGCCGGCGATTTCTCCACGCGCTTCTCCATCGAGGAGGGCACGACCCTTCCCCGTTCGATCGTCGAGTATTTCCACGCACCCGAATGGGGCGGCGAACAGCCGATCTCTGAGGAGCACCTGACCGCCTTTGGCCTGGCCTCGCCGCATGACATCGACGACATCATGGCCTGCTCGCTGCGCACTAACGACTTCATCTCCGGCGTACTCCACGGCGCCGGCCTGTATCTCGCCCAATACGCCTGCCGGTTCGGACGCGTCATGGAGGAAGGCGGGGAGTTCCGCCTCGTCATCGCCGAGGATATCAGCCCCGACACCGCGCTCATATGGAGCGCAGAATCCCGGCTCGAGACCGAGAACGCCCGCAAGGTTGCCCGAGCGCAGATCGACCCCGACAGCACGAGCTCCGATGTTGCGGGCGTGGCCAATGCCACAGAAGCGCCAGAGCCAGAAATCAGTGTGCCGGAAAGCCCGGTGACCCCGCTGCAGAGCGCGCAAACGCCTGCGAATACTGCTGGAGATGGATCCGGGAAGATTCCGAGCGGCGATGCAGTAAACGTGCCGGGAACAGACGCACCGGGAACAGACGCACCGGGAACAGACGCACCGGGAACAGACGCACCGGGAACAGACGCACCGGGAACAGACGTGCCGGGAACAGACGCCCCGGGAACAGACGCACCGGTGAGGATTGCAGCCCCCAGCCACCAAGATATCGCCCGGCGCCTTGGCCTGCTGCGGCAGGATCCCGGCGCACAGAAGGACGGCGCGCACGGCGCAGTCGGCCAGGCGGGTGCCGACAGCGCGCAGCCGCGGGCGCAGACGTGAAAGTCAACATCCACATCACGCTGAAGGAGGCGGTGCTCGACCCGCAAGGCCAGGCGATCGGCAACGCCCTGATCGCACTCGGCTTCCAAGACGTCGAGGCGGTGCGCCAGGGCAAGTTCATCGAACTCTGGATCGATGAGAAGGACACCGATCGGGCGCGGGAACGGAGCGAGGAGATGTGTCGCCAGCTGCTCGCCAATCCGGTCATCGAGGCTTATCGCATCGACGTCGAGGCCTGACGGCGGTGCGGATGCACGCAGCTGGCGCGGCGAAGGACAACGGAGGGCAGGCTTGAAGGTCGCGGTCGTCGTCTTTCCGGGTTCGAACTGCGACCGCGACGCGACCGACGCCTTTGCCACGATCGATGGATGCCGGACAGAAATGATCTGGCACCGGGAGAGCGAACTTCCGGCGACCGACCTGGTCGTGCTGCCCGGCGGATTCTCCTATGGCGACTATCTACGCACCGGCGCGATCGCGGCTCATTCGCCGATCATGGACGCGGTCATCCGGGCGGCCCGGCGCGGCGTGCCGACGCTCGGGATCTGCAACGGCTTCCAGATCCTGACCGAGTGCGGGCTGCTTCCGGGCATCCTGATGCGCAACGAGAGCCTGCGCTTCGTCTGCCGGCCCGTGCATCTGCGGGTAGAGGCCAAAGACTGCATCTTCACCCACGGTTACGCCCCCAGGCAGGTCATCCGCATCCCGGTTTCCCATCACGACGGCAACTACTTCGCCGAGGACGCCGTGCTCGACCGCCTCGAGGGTGAGGGGCGCGTCGCCTTCCGCTACACTGCCCCGCCTCCGGCCGCCTCGGCCATCTCGGCTGATGGGTCCGGAGCGAATGAATCCGGGATCGGCGAATACAATCCCAATGGATCAGCCCGCGATATCGCCGGGATTATCGATGAGAACCGGCGCATCCTTGGGTTAATGCCGCATCCCGACCGCGCCGTCGGCGGCCTGCGGGACGGATCCGACGGCCTGGCCTTCGTCGCCGGTCTTGCGGAAGCGCTGGCGTGACCGATACCGCCGACCCCGCGCCCAACGAAGCACCCTCCAGTCCGGGGGGCGCGGAAGCCCCGGACAGGATGGCCAAGGAAGCTGCCGCGCACGGGCTGACGCATGAGGAATACGATACCCTGCTCGTCGTTATGGGGCGTGAACCGACGCTGACCGAACTCGGCATCTTCTCGGTGATGTGGTCGGAGCACTGCTCGTACAAATCCTCGCGCCGCTGGCTCAGAACCCTGCCAACCAAGGCACCGCAGGTCATTCAGGGCCCAGGCGAGAACGCCGGCGTCGTCGATATCGGCAACGGACTGGCAGCGGTGTTCAAGATTGAGAGCCACAACCACCCGTCCTTCATTGAACCTTTCGAGGGCGCAGCGACCGGCGTCGGCGGTATCCTGCGCGATGTCTTCACCATGGGTGCCCGACCCGTTGCCAGCCTGAACGCACTGCGCTTCGGCGACCCCGACCATCCGCGCACCCGCTATCTCCTCTCTGGCGTCGTCGCCGGGATCGGAAGTTATGGCAACTGCGTCGGCGTGCCGACGGTCGGCGGCGAGGTCAATTTCGACGCCTCCTACAATGGCAACATCCTTGTGAACGCGATGACCGTCGGCATCGCCGAGGCCGACCGCATCTTCTATTCCCATGCCGCCGGACCGGGGAACGCCGTGGTTTATGTCGGTTCCAAGACCGGGCGCGACGGTATTCATGGGGCGACGATGGCCTCGGCCGAATTCTCCGGCAAGAGCGACGAGAAACGCCCCACGGTCCAGGTCGGCGACCCCTTCACTGAAAAACTCCTGCTTGAGGCCTGCCTCGAGCTGATGGCGACCGACGCCATCGTCGCGATTCAGGACATGGGCGCCGCCGGCCTGACCTCTTCCTCGGTCGAGATGGCCAACAAGGGCGGTGTCGGCATTGATCTGGACATCGACGCGGTGCCTCGGCGCGAACACGGCATGACCGCCTATGAGGTGATGTTGTCGGAGAGCCAGGAGCGAATGCTGATGGTGCTGCGACAGGGTTCCGAGGAAACGGCCCGGCGCATCTTCGAGAAATGGGATCTTGATTTCGCCATCGTCGGCCAGGTCACCGACAGCGGCCGGCTGAGGGTGCACGAGGACGGCGCTGTGGTCGCCGACATCCCGGTCACCTCGCTGGCCGAATCCTCTCCCGAATACGACCGGCCCTGGACCCCAACCCCGCCCCCGATAGTGCTCGCACCCGATGCGATTGTCAGTACGGTTTCCGGTGCGGGCGGAGCCCCGCTCGATTGCAGCGATGCCCTGCGCCGCCTGCTCGATTCTCCGCATCTCTGCTCGCGGCGCTGGATCTGGGAGCAGTACGACCATTCGGTGATGGCGGACACGGTCGCGCCGCCGGGCGGCGACGCCGGTGTGGTACGGGTGCACGGCACAGTCAAAGGTCTCGCCGTGACCACCGACTGCACCCCGCGCTACTGCCTTGCCGACCCCGAAACCGGCGGTCGACAGGCAGTGGCAGAAGCCTGGCGCAACCTCGTTGCGGTCGGCGCGACACCGCTTGCGCTTACCAATAACCTCAATTTCGGCAACCCGGAGAAGCCGGAGGTCATGGGCCAGTTCGTCGGCTGCGTGCAGGGCATCGGCGATGCGGCACGGGCGCTTGCCTTCCCCGTCATCTCGGGCAACGTCTCGCTCTACAACGAGACCGGCAACGTTGCAATCGCGCCAACCCCTGTCATCGGCGGTGTCGGCCTGATCGAGGACGTCGCCGCTACCGTCGGTACCGGCCTCGCCGACGACCAGACAATTGTTCTCATCGGCGAGACCACGGGCTGGCTTGGATGTTCGCTCTACCAGCAAATCTTCTGCGGCGGCGCGGCCGGCGCACCGCCGCCGGTGGATCTCGAGGCGGAGCGGCGCAACGGCGCCTTCGTTAGCGAGCGGATCCTGGCCGGGGATGTCGCGGCCTGCCACGATCTGTCCGATGGCGGCCTGCTTGCGAGTCTTGCCGAGATGGCGCTGGCCGGCGGCGTCGGTGCGCGGATCGAGATGCCCGGAACAGAGAAGCCGGGGAGCGGAGAGTCCGGAAGCTGGAAATTAGGAGGCGCGGAATCGGGGGATGACCTCCCCCTTCATGCCTGGCTGTTCGGCGAGGATCAGGCCCGTTACCTGTGCGCCGTCGCCGATCCCAAGACCTTCCTCGCTGAGGCCGTAAAGGCCGGAATTCCAACCCGCGTGATCGGCCGTTCCGGAGGCGATTCATTGCAAATCGGTGATTCGGTTGCTATATCTGTTGGGGAAATGCGGGCACTCCATGAGGGATGGTTGCCGGCCTATACCGGCGCTGCGGGCTAGTTGCGAAACAGCGCGGGAGAAGGAGAATTCTGGCCATGCCGATGAGCGCGGTCGAAATCGAGCGTATGATCCGCGAGGCGTTGCCGGATGCAGAGGTCCGAATCGACGATCTGCGCGGCGACGGCGACCACTACGCGGCCTTCATCAGTTCCGGCGCCTTCCGGAACAAAACCCGGGTCCAGCAACACCAGCTCGTCTATGCCGCCCTGCGCGGGCAGATGGGAAACGAGCTCCACGCGCTGGCGCTGCAGACCTCCGTGCCCGAGGACGATGTGAAATCCGGCGATAGCTGACGGATAGTGACAACATCACGGATAGTGACAACCACTGAGACAGGATCCAAAATTATGACGAACAACGAGAACGATGGCGGCGTTAGTGAGCGTATTGGCAACGAGATTCGCAGCGGCGATGTCGTGCTGTTCATGAAGGGAACCCCGGTTTTCCCGCAATGCGGGTTTTCCGCCGCGGCTGTCCAGGCACTGACCCTGAGCGGTGTGCGGTTCAAGACTGTCGACGTACTCCAGGACCCTGATATCCGCGACGGCATCAAGGCATTCTCCGATTGGCCGACAATCCCCCAGCTCTATGTGAAGGGCGAGTTCGTCGGCGGCTGCGACATCGTCCGTGAGATGTTCGAAACCGGCGAGCTTGAGCAGTATTTCGGCGCCAAGGGCGTCGAAACCGGCGTCAACGTCTGAGCACGGCCCGGATTACCACCGGACGACGACTAGATATTACGGGAGGCCCGGAGCCATGCCGGCAAGCAGTCTTGATCACGTCAACATCCGTACCGCCAACCTAAAAGGGCTGACCGACTTCTACGCCAAGGTCCTCGGCATGGAGGTAGGCCCACGCCCGAACTTCAACTTCGGCGGCGCCTGGCTATACTGCGGCGACCGTGCGGCGATCCACCTCGTCGAACAGGACACCCAGCCCGAGGGCGGCGATCCGCAGATCGAACACATGGCGTTCCTCGCCGAGGGCATCAACGACACCCTGCGTATGCTCAAGAAACGCAAGGCGCGCTACGAAACCCGGATCGTGCCGGGCCGCGACATCCGCCAGGTTCACGCCTACGACCCGGACGGCAACCATGTCGAGATCGCCTTTTCGACCGACGAGGAACCCGACCCCAAACTCCTCAACGGCGAGTGAGGCCAGCGCCTCAATCGCCTGTGCGTTGACGCGCCAGGCACCAAGCCAGAAAAATAAAACGCCGGCCGCTTAAAGGTGCCCGACGTTTTTTATGCCCGGACGATCCCGGCCGGACACAGCATGTCCTCGGCGTCGGCGCTCCCGAAGAAATTCGGCTACATAGAAATGGCTATTCAATGATGGCCAAAGAGGCCGGGGTTGCCATGCCGGAAACCCGGTTGCTGGCCGGCACCGACCAATCCTATTTCGCTGTCCGCCGCTTTGATCGGGAGGGCACTCGTCGCATTCACGCCGATACGGCAAACGGCCTGCTCTATTCAGATATCCAGGCATCGGCCCTGGACTGCCGCGATTTCATCACGCTGACCCGCGCCGTTACGCGCGATCAACGGGAATGCCGAGCCATGTTCGCGCTTGCCGTGTTCAACGTCCTTGCCCACAACCGCGATGAGCACGCACGCCAGTTCAGCTATCTCATGGACCGTAGCGGAACCTGGCGCCGGCCTATGATCTGACTTTTAACCGGGGGCAGGCGAGCATGTCACGGCAATTCTCGGACATCGCCAAAATATCACCAGGAAACACCCGGTGGCACTCGGCGCACAGGCCGAGCTTCGGGAAACGGAATGCGGACGCAATCATAGAGCGCGTTCAGGATGCCGTGGCGAACTGGAAGTCCTTCGCAACGGAATGCGAGGTAAGCCCTGCATGTACAAACACAATTGCCGGTGTGCCGGCAGCAGCGGTTGTCTGAGATTTGGTTTTTTGGCCCCGACCAAGGCCGGGAAAATTCCAGTGTGCGCAGGACTCAGCGCGAGTAGAACTCGACCACGAGGTTCGGTTCCATCGGGACCGGATAGGGCACATCCTCGAGCTTCGGTCCGCGCAGATAGGTTGCGGCCGCCTTGTTCTCGTCGACCCGCAGATACTCCGGCGTGGTGCGTTCCGGTGAAGCGATCGCCTCGAGCACCAGCGGCAGGCCACGGCTTTTCTCCTTCACCGAAACCACGTCCTCGTCGCTGACCTGATAAGAGGGGATGTCGACCTTCTTACCGTTCACCATGACGTGGCCGTGGTTCACCAACTGGCGGGCCGAAAACACCGTCGGCACGAATTTGGCGCGGTAGACGACCGCATCGAGCCGGCGCTCGAGAATCTCGATCAGATTGGCGCTGGTGTCTCCCCGACGCTTCTCCGCCTCCTCATAATAGCGGCGGAACTTCCGCTCGGTGATATTGCCGTAATAGCCCTTGAGCTTCTGCTTCGCCTGCAGCTGAACCGCGTAGTCCGACGGCTTGCGGTGACGCTGGCCGTGCTCGCCCGGCCCGTATTCGCGCCGGTTGATGGGACTCTTCGGACGTCCCCACAGATTGCAGCGGAGACGGCGGTTGATCTTGTATTTTGACGCCAGTCGCTTGGACATGTGATTCAGTCGTTTCCGTCGTTACGTTTCTGTGACCCCAGCCATTATAGAAGCCTTCATGGAGGGGCTTGCGCCCGTAAGGGCTCCGAAAGTCCCGTATAAGACAATGCTAGAAGCGGCGCGCAGGATACTCACGCGCCGGGGCCTGTCAACCTCTGGGCCTGTCAATCTACCCCTCAGCCTTCGGGCCTCTCCCGGGCTATCAACCTCTCGGCCCCTGCCCTATGCGTCGCGTCCGTCCGGACCGCGGCCGCGCACCAGGCCTGACAGAATCCCGTGCAGGGTTCGCACCTCCGCAGAGGTTGGCAGCGCCCGCTGGAAGATGGAGCGGATGTTACGGACCATGATGGGGCGCTTTTCGGTGACATGGAGGAACCCACAGGCGTCGAGCTCGGCCTCGAGCCTGTCGAAAAACTTGAACAACTCTTCCTTGGCCGCCGGAAGCTCTTCCGCATCCAGCGCCCGGATAGCCCCGCCACCATGCGCAGCTTCGGCGTGCGCAGCTTCGGCGTGCGCAGCTTCGGCGTGCGCTGCCTGGAACCATTCATAGGCAAGCACCATCACCGCATGGCCGAGGTTCATCGAACTGTGCACCGGATTGAGGGGCACGGACAGAATCGTATCGGCCAGCGAGATTTCGTCATTGTCGAGCCCCCGGCTCTCCGGCCCGAACAGCACTGCGACCCGGCCGCCCCCGGCCATGCAATCCTGCATTTCCTGGACCGCCGGGCGTGGCGTGGCCACGATCTTGATCAGTCCTCGCAGCCGGGCCGTCGTGGCGAAAATCCGCTCGAACCCGGTGATTGCCGAACGCACATCCTCGAAGACGCGCGCTGATTCGATCACCGCCTCAGCGCCCGATGCCGCCACTAGCGCCCTGTCATTCGGCCAGCCGTCGCGCGGCCGCACCAGCCTTAGATCCTCCAACCCACCGTTCAGCATTGCCCGCGCCGCAAAGCCGATATTCTCGCCCATTTGCGCATCAACGAGCACGATCGACGGTCCACCGCGCACGCCTTCTTTCGAGCGGTCGGTTCCGGCCATGACAACAGTATCCGAAGTCAGTCGACGGCGACGCCGTCGCGAAAAAGCTTGTAGACGATTGCGTCCTGAAGAGCGTTGAAGGAGGCGTCGATGATGTTGGCCGAGACGCCGACGGTCATCCAGCGCGCGCCAGCCTCATCGCTACTCTCGATCAGAACGCAGGTCACCGCATCGGTCCCGGTGCTTTCCGGGCCCGGCGGCATGATGCGCACCTTGTAATCGACCAGGTGCATATCAGCGAGACAGGGATAGGATGCCGACAGCAGCTTGCGGATAGCAGAATCAAGGGCGTTGACGGGGCCGTTGCCGGTCGCCGCGGTCATTACCTCCTCGCCAGCGACGGTCAGGGTGACCGTGGCCTCGGATTCCGTGACTAGATTGCCGGCGGCATTCCAGCGGCGGTCATCCGTGACCCGGAATCGCACCAGGCGAAAATACTCAGGCAGTTCCCCGAGCGCATCGCGGGCCAGAAGCTCGAAGCTCGCCTGCGCGCCGTCATAGGAATAGCCGGAAAAGCTGCGCTGTTTTACCTCCTCGATCAGGTGCCGCACCCTTTTGTCGCTCGGGGAAAGCTCAATGCCGATATCGGCGAGGCGTGCGAGTACGTTCGAGCGGCCGGCCTGGTCCGACATCACGATGACGCGCTCGTTACCGACGCTCGCCGGATCAACGTGCTCGTAGCTGGTTGGATTTTTCTCCACCGCCGAAACATGCAGCCCACCTTTGTGGGCGAAAGCGGAACGCCCGATATAGGCCGCATGCGGATCCGACTCCCGGTTGAGCCTGTCGTCGACCAACCGCGCTACTTGCGTCAGCTTGCCGAGATTGTCCGCAGGAATGCCGCAGTCATAGCCCATCTTCAGAACCAGGCTCGGGATGACCGAGACCAGGTTGGCGTTGCCGCAGCGCTCACCGAGGCCATTGATGGTGCCCTGGATCTGGCGCGCCCCGGCCTCGACCGCCGCCAGTGAATTGGCCACGGCGTTCTCGGTATCGTTGTGGGCGTGCATACCAAGGTGGTCCCCCGGGACATGTTCCAGCACATCGCCGACGATGCGCGAGATTTCATGCGGCAACGTGCCGCCATTGGTATCGCAGAGCACTATCCAGCGGGCGCCAGCGTCCAGTGCCGCTTTCAGGCATTCAAGCGCATAGGACGGATTGGCTTTGTAGCCATCAAAGAAATGCTCGGCATCAAACAGCGGCTCGCGACCCATATCCTGCAGATGTGCGATTGAATCCCTGATCATCGCGAGGTTTTCCTCGCGCGAGACACCGAGCGCGACATCGACGTGAAAATCCCAACTCTTGCCGACAAGGCAGACGCCCGGAGAACCGGAATTGACCAGCGGCGCCAAGCCCGGATCGTTGGCCGCGCTATGCCCCTCCCGGCGGGTCATGCCGAAGGCGACCAGGCTGGCCTTCTCCAGGGGAGGTGGTTTTTCGAAGAAGGCGTCGTCGGTCGGATTGGCGCCCGGCCAGCCACCCTCAACATAGTCGATGCCAAGATCGTCGAGTGCTGCAGCGATCGCGGCTTTGTCCGCGGGCGTGAAGGTCACGCCCTGGGTCTGCCCGCCATCGCGCAGGGTAGTGTCATAGATCGAGATACGTTCGCCGGACATCGTGCAGATTCCGCCTGGATTTGACCCCGAATTCAGTAGGTTTTCTCCGGGCCCGAACGGCCTTCGCCCCAGGAAAGCGGGACAATGCAACGCCATACGCGTGCACGCAAGCGGGATGCGCCGTCAGGACGGAGAGGCAACCGGCGATGTGGAGGAACGCGACTGGGGATACGCGCGGTTCAGAACCCGGCGTTAGGGTCCTTCAGATACTCCGTTTCTTCCGGCGTGTTTTCCCGACTGAGTACCGCATTGCGGTGGGGAAACCGGCCAAACTTCTCGATCACCGCAAGATGCTGCCGGGCGTATTCGGCTGTCTCGGAAGAGGAGTTCTCGAAGAGCTCGACCGCTCGGTGCTGGTCGGCGAGATCTTCGCTGTGCTCGAAGGGCAAATACATGAAGTCGCGCTCGATAGTGCTGAGATCGCGGTCATAGCCCTGCTCCACACCCTCGCGCGCCAGCTCCAGCGCCTTGGCGTCGGTTGAAAAGGCACGCGGATCTCCCCGGAACATGTTGCGCGAAAACTGGTCAAGCACGACGATCAGAGCGAGCCGTCCGCGCGCCGTTTCAGTCCAGCCATCGAGCTCGCCGGCGGCCGCACGGCTATGCAAACCCCCAAAACGCTGCCGGATTTCTTCATCGAAGGCAGGATTCTTCTTGAACCACGCCTCGCGCCGCTCATTGGGGCCCTCGCTGAACCAGAACTCCAGCACCGCCGCCGCTTCCGCATCCAGACTCAATTTCCTCATCTCCCTTTGCCACTTTCATCGCTGCCTCTGGCATCACTGCCTCTGGCGGCCCGGTAGCAGGTATAGGCCCGCGCTTCCCAAAGACAACACCAAAAACACCGAAACGCTAATGCCGGTCGAAGCAAAACAGACGGACAGAAAAGAAAATGGGATTATTATTATCAGGGAGATGTCGACAAAGCCGCTCTTGCCGATGAAGCCATGTTCACTTCTGTCCGTGAGCACAGCCGGATGGCATTCCACCAGGAATGGGCAAAGCTGGAGGTGGTGGTACCGGGCACAATCAAGCTCCTGCCCCAGGACGATCTACGCGAAGTACTCGAAGTGGATTATGAGGCGATGCGGAGCATGATCTTCCACAAGGGTCCGGCACTCGTATCGATCATGGAGCTGATACAGATCGCCGAAGACACTCTCAACCGGCGCTAATGCGCCGTCACTGCGGTAAGAAAAGCGTGGTCAGTGCTGCGGTGGTGATCAGGATTCCCGCAATCAACAGCGCTTCCAGCCGAATTGCGCGGATCATTCGTGCATCTGCGCCGGGCGTAGCCACAAGCAGAGCAGGCGTGAGGCGTAGCCTGTTGCGCGCGGCCAGCGCGAATACGCATGCGAACAATGCGAGCTTGACCAGGAAGGCCTGCCCATAGGGTGTTGGTGGAATCTGCGGTGGCACGACGCCGAGAAACACAAGCGTGAGCACGCCGGCCACAACCAGGCCGCTGACGATCCAAGCCGCCTTGATACCAAACTCCTGTGCCAACGCGCCCGCCTCTTCCAAAGGTCGACGTCGCGTTACGCGCGCCAGCGGAGCGAAGATGCCGATCCAGAAGGCGAGCCCGAGAATGTGCAAGGTTATGAGGGCACCGAGCAAAAGCCGCGGCTCTTCAAGCGCATGGCCGCGAAACGCAAAGGAAGCCGCCGCGAGAACCCCGCCCAGGGCTGCAAGCCAGGAAATGGCGATTCGGAATGCGCCTCGCTGTGGCAACAATACGATCAGGATGAGCGCCAATCCTGCCAAGCGCAGCGCAATGCTGGTCCCGAGCGGACTCTCGGTCACTATCAAGAGAATCTGCGGATCGATCGCACCATCCAGCGTACCGCCCATTAGAAACCCGGCGCGTAGAGGCAGACGCAGAAGGCTTAGGCACGCTGCGGCAACGGCGCTTGCAGCAGCGATCCGGGCGAGAAACCCCCGGCTTTCTGTATCGAGTACGGTGAGCGACAGCCGCACGAGTACGCTTCCTACCGCCAGAAGCGTGGCCGCATAGACCAGTGCCTTTACGAGGATCGAGGCCCAGGCAAGAGCGTCCGTCGATGCGAGCACTGTCGCCACGTGCGCTCAGTTCCTGATCTCAAAGGAAAAACTGCCTTCCAGCGGATGACCGTCATTGGATAGCCCGCGCCATTCCACGCGATAGCGACCGGGGGCCAACGCGCCGGGCGTCGCCCTGAAACGTGTAGTTGGTGCCATGCTGTCCCTGCCTTGGAGATCGTGTTGGCCGCCATCGGCGTTAATGAGGCGAATCAGGGTGATCCGCATCGGCTTGTCGAAACTCATCCCGATCGCCTCGGGTGCTGCATCGAGTACGGCACCATCGGCCGGCAGAGTCGCCTTCTTCTTGGAATGCGCCCACGCATCGCCAGCGGACGGAATTGCGGCGCCAGCAAGGAGAAAGGCCAGAAGGATACCCTGCAGAACAGTGTTCCGCAGGATGATGCATCGGTCGGGTTTCAAGCGCGTCTCCTCTCCCTGCCGTGTCCCTGTCATACCTCTGTCGTGCCTCCGGTGTTTCTGCCCGGCCAGCGAGTTTATCCCCAATGCTCGGTCCGGGCGATTCTTGCCCGGCCGGTACGGTGACCTAATTCCCTCGCAGCAAAGATGCCGCAAGGTTTTCTACTGTCAAAACATCGCTGCTCTAAGGAGACCCTCGCCATGACCGCCTTCGCCATCTGGGTTCAGTTTCACGTCAAGGAAGGTACAATGGACCGCTTTCTCGAGGCCCTTGACGACGATGCGCGCCATTCGATGGCAGATGAACCGGCGTGTCATCAGTTCCGCGTCCTCGTGCCCGAGGACGAGAAGAACACCGTCTATCTGTTCGAGGTTTATGATAACGAGGCGGCGCTCGACACCCACCGCAATACGCCCCACTACGCGCGTTTCTCGAAGGCCGTCGAAGAGCTTGGCGCCGAGCGCGGCAAGATCCTCAAGCTGGCCCTCCAGAATCCCTGACCTGCAAATCCGGAACACCTGACCATGGCTGCCTGGGATTACATCATTGTCGGCGGCGGTTCGGCCGGAAGCACGCTCGCCAACCGTCTCTCAGCGCGCGGTTCCAACCGTGTGCTTCTGCTCGAGGCCGGCATTGACACGCCGCATGAGAACGTGCCCGAGATCGTCCATGACAGCTATCCGGGCACGGTTTATTTCCATCCCGACTTCATCTGGAACGGGCTCAAGGTCAGCCTCCAGCCGGTATCGCACAACCGCCCGGACCAACCCCCGCCGTTGCGGCAATACGAGCAGGCACGCGTCATGGGCGGTGGCTCGAGCATCAACGGCCAGCTGGCCAACCGGGGTGCGCCGACTGACTACGACGAGTGGGGCGAACGCGGCGCTGAGGGCTGGAACTGGGAGACCTGTCTGCCATATTTCCGCAAGCTCGAGCGCGACCTCGACTTCGAGGACGGGTTCCACGGCCGCGAAGGCCCGATTGGAATCCGGCGCATCTTTGCCGATAGCTGGCCCGGAATCTCCAAGGCCTTCTCGGCCGCCTTCAAGGAGAAGGGATATCCCTACTTGCCGGACCAGAACGGAGCCTTTGCCGACGGCCATTTCGCGATAGCTATCTCCAACGTCAACGATCGCAGGCTCTCCGCCGCCCTTGGCTATCTCGACCCGGCCACCCGCCGGCGCGAGAATCTCACCATCGAATCCCGCATCCAGGTCCGCGAAATCCTCTTCGACGGCACTCGTGCTACCGGCGTTATTGCCGTGCGCGGCAACCAGGAACAGACTTTCGAAGCCAAGGAGGTCATCCTTTGTTGCGGATCTCTCCATTCCCCGGCCATGCTGATGCGCGCCGGCATTGGCCCGGTCGGTCATCTGCACGAGATGAATATTCCCATTCGCCTCGAACGAGCCGGGGTCGGGCAGAACCTGATGGAGCATCCGGCGACCGCAATCTCGGCCTGGATGCGCCCCGAGGTCCGGCTGAACGGGATGACCCGGCGGCATCTCCATGTCGGCATGCGCTATTCCTCGAACATGCACGACGCACCGCCTGGCGACATGTTTGCCATTGTCGTCGCCAAATCCGCCTGGCACGGAATCGGCGACCGGCTTGGCGCGATGCTCATGTGGATCAACAAATCCTATTCGACCGGCGAGGTTCGCCTGTCTTCGAGCGACTGGCGCGCCGAGCCTGATGTTGCCTTCAACATGCTTTCCGACCGCCGCGATCTCGACCGACTGATGGACGCCTTTCGTCGGACTGCGGCGGTCTTCGCCTGTGGCGCTGTTGCATCCGTTACCAGCCGCCCCTTCCCCTCAGCCTATAGCGAGAAGGTTCGCAAGGTTGGCACCGTGACCACGCGCAACAAAATCATCACCAGCGCGCTCGCAGCCATGCTCGACGGCCCGCGCTGGCTGCGTGATTTCCTGACCGAGACCGTGATCACCGAGGGAGCGGGCCTCGATATTCTGCTGAGTGACGATGCGGCACTCGAGGAGCATCTCAGGCGCAACGTGCATGGCATCTGGCACGCCTCCTGCACGAACCGGATGGGCCGCGAAGACGATCCGATGGCGGTCACCGACAACCAGGGTCGGGTTCATGGCGCACAAGGATTGCGGGTGGTCGATGCCTCGATCATGCCGGTAGTGCCCTGCGCCAACACCAATATCCCGACAATCATGACAGCGGAAAAGATCGCCGACATGATGCTTGCGGGATAACTCCCGCGATCAGCACCTAGCGTTCACGCGCAGTGATCGGCGCGTAGCGTCACGCGCAATGATCGGCGCGTAGCGTCACGCGCAGTGGTTGGCAATTAGCGTGTAGCGGTTCAGCCGGTCAGCCGAGCAACGGTGCGGCGCGGTTGCCGCTGCCGCGTTGCGGCATGCGCGGCAGGGCAAAGCCCTGTTCGTATCCGGCTCGCACGACCATCGCATATTTCCAGCCAGCGCCACCAATGACGACCAGCGCCGCGGCGAGCGGAATCGCCGCAGGTGCAAATTGCGGTGCAAGATTGGCAACAAAGCAGAGCAGGATCGGCAGACTTGTGCCAAAGACCAGCATGCCGATGCCACACCGGCGCAGGATCCGCGCCGAGGCGGCCGGCAGACGCGAAACCCCGACCCGTTTGATGCTGACCAAGACCATCGCCCACAGCATTCCCGACACCCCCAGCAGTCCTACAAGAACCCACACCAGGGCTCCATCGACTCCCCCCGACAGTGCCAGAGCCGCAAGAAGCAGAAGGGCGACACCTTCGCCAAGACCGCCGACAAAGATCAGGAGCGGCGTCGTTGGCGCCCGCCAGGCAGGGATACCGACCGCCCGGTAGAGAATCATCGCCTGACACAGGAGAAAGACGAGCGCGGCCCCGGTCGTGACCCCGGTGGCGAGGGACGCTGCCGCGACGCTATCCCGCTGTGCCAGCAACAGGGCCAGGCCGGCATAGAAGGCAAGTGCTGAATAGAGTTCGCGCGACATCCAGGAAGTCTGCGGTCGCCACAGGGCCCGCCAGGCACGGAATCGGCGGCCAATCTTCATCCAGACGCTGAACAGACCGACCGCCATCAATGCACCCGCAAGCAGGTCGATCATCCATAAAAACCCCAAATCGAGAGCACCGAACGCAGCGGAAAGCCCAGCGGCGGCGGCCAATCCCGAGGCAAGACCGCCAAAACACCAGTTCATTGCCGCCCGCCAGTCCCAGAAAACCTGACGCCGGCCAAGAAGAGGGTCCGGCGTATGGGCAGCCGGTTCGGCTACAGAAGCGGCTGTGGAATTGGCTGTGGAATCGGGCAAATCCGCCATCCCTGCTCCGGTAGCGGCACGATTCGGCTCTTCCGACAAACCCGGTACAGCAGGCGTGGTGTAACGGTAGCGGATCTGCGGTTCGGTCCCGAGTTCCTCGTGCATAGAAAACCAATTGCCCTCTTCGCTCAGCCTCGAGACCGGACTCGCGGGGTCATTGAAGTCGCCGAAGTTGATTGCATCAGCGATGCAGGCGGAGGCACAGGCCGGGGTCGCATCGGGGTCGACTCCGGGGGTGAGCCCGCGCGCCAACCCGTCATCGACGCGATCGACGCAGAAGGTGCATTTCTGAGCCGTGCCGAGACGGTCGTCGTGGCGTACATAAGCTTCCTGCAGGGTCTCTTCGCCGTAATACCAGTCCTGGTCATGAACGATGGTGCGCGCCTGATAGGGACAGGCAACCGCGCAGTAGGCGCAGCCAATGCAGGTATCGTGATCCATTGTGACCAAACCGTCTTCGCGCTGGCGGGTCGCTCCGGTTGGACAGACCGGAACACAGGGCGGCTCGGCGCAGTGCTGACAGCCGACCACCAGAAACAAGCGCGAAACGTCGGGATAGGTGCCGGTCTCGATGTCGAGAACGCTGCGCCACTGCACCCCGGGCCCGGTGTCGTTCCAGTGCTTGCAGGCGATCGTGCAGGTCTGGCAGCCAACGCAGCGATTGACATCGACCACCATGCCCCAGCGGGGCGGCGTCTCTGCCTCCTCTTCGGTGGGTGTTGTGCTCACCGGGAATCCCTAGGCGTGCCGGGCGGTCGGGCGATCACGGTCGTTCCGGTCAGCCCGGTCGCCTCGGGGCGCATCGCTCGCAGCGCCCAGAGGGATGATCCGCACCCGGGCGAGATCGGCGGTACTGCCAGTTGCATCCGTCAGCGACAGCCCGAAGGATTGGACGCTGTTCAGGCTTGGCAGGTCGAGATCCTTGGCGAACGGGGTCTTCCAGTGATCGAACTGGCCGATCATCAGCACGACATCGGGGCGGATGCCTTCACGCAGCACGGCCCGACCCTCGGTGCGTCCGCTTATCGATTCGATCGCCACGCGATCACCCTCGTTTATCCCGCGTTCCAGCGCAGCGCTCCGGTTGAGCATCACGCCCCTGTGGCCCGCGATATTGCGCGCCACCTCATTGATCATTGGGATGCCGGCATTGAGACCCCAGCTGTACTGCATCGAGCGCGCAGTCAGGGCCCAGAACGGGTAATCCGCGGGCTCGCCGCCATGGGCCTTCAGATGGTCGAGCCAGATATCGGCGACCGGGCGCCAGGGCGGCAGCGGGGTGTATTCCTCGAGCTGGCTGTCCCACCACTCGACGCCGATCTCGTGCAGCCGGCGGGCGAGCTGGGTACCGTGGCGGAGGACGCGCTCCTGGTACGGCATCTCGAAACGGATGCCGTTGTCCTTGAGATGCGGATAGAGATACCAGTTGAGCTGCGAGACCGGGCGCAGCATGTAGCCGTGCTCGCGGAACCAGTCGAGATCGTGCACCTCCTCGCCGTCGGACAGATCATGGCTGGCCGCCCGGCAGACCGCATCCCAGATCTCCTCGCCACCGTGCCGAACATCGGCATCGAGGCCGTAATCGAATCCTTCGCCGCGCAGTGGCGCGCCGGCGGCACCCCGGTTGATCGCCTCGTTGTACGCAGACAAGAGCCCGCACCGCTCCGCCATCTCGGTTGCGATCTCGGTCATATCGCGAACGTCGAGATGCGGCTCGGCGACGGGCTGGCGGATGGCCCAGCCCTCGTGGCGCCACAGCTGCTCGATGAACTTGGTGTTGCCAATCTGGATCAGCTGCAGGCTCTCGAGGTCGGTCGCTTCCGGCAGCAAAATGTCGGCGAAATGATTGGTTTCGTCGTCGGTGTAGGCGAAGGCAACGATGAAGGGGAACTCGGCGACCCGTTCCGCCACTTCGGGCGCGTTCCACGAGGAGATCGACGGGTTGGTTCGATAACAGAACCAGATTTCCGGCACCGTCGGTTTCGGCCAGTGGGGCGGCGGGTCCTTCTGGAACAGCCAAGGCAGGTGTGTTGGCCCGAGCGCCGCCGACCAGGGCGAATTCGCAACCAGCGGCACCAGAGTGCGATAGGCGTTGCGGATGTCCGGCTGGGCCTGCCATTCCTGGCGCGAGGTCTCGTTCCACGGATAATCCATGAACCCGTCCGCGGTCGACTTCGCCGAGGCGCTGCGATCGTCAGCCGGCCTATTCAGCTTGACGTTGGTGCCAACGATGCCACCGGGGGTTTCGAGGCCTCCGACCAGGGTCATCAGCAGGGTCCTGGCCCAGCAGCACTCGTACCCGCCCCAGCCACTGTTGACAGTCTTGCCAAGCAGGATCGCCACTGGACGCAGCGGCAGCTCCCTGCCCTCGATGGTGACGGTGCCGCCGGCTAGGGCTTCGGCCGTGAACTCGTCGGCGACGGTACGGATGCGCTCGGCGGGGATACCGCAGATCTCCGCCGCCCAGTCGGCATTGTAGGGTTCCATGTGCCGCAGCAAGCACTCGAAAGCCGGCTGTACCTCGATCCCTTCATGATCCCAGATCTCCCCGTCGGGACCATCCTCGCGGCCCGAGGCGGTCACCGAGCCGGTCATGGTGACCTGGTCCGAGGCCTCGTCAAAAGGCACAGGCCTGCCCACAGCTTCATCGAAGATCAGCGGCTTGCCCGTGGCCGTATCACGCAGGAAATAGCCGTTCGGCCCGACCAGGTAGGGCGCGTTGGTCATTGCCGTCAACATCTCAACGTCGCAGGTCTCGCGCCAGTCGCACTCGTGCAGAAGACGGTGGATGAGGGCGTAGAGGAAAGCTGAATCGGTTTTCGGGCGGATCGGTAGCCATTCCGCCGCCACCGCACCGGTAATTGACATGTGCGGCTCAACCTGGATGCGCCTGAGGCCGTGCGCCCGCGCCTCGGCGTGGCGCCAGACCCCGGCGACGCCGGAGGAAGCCTCGCCGTTATGGCCGCAGGAAATGATGTACTTCACGAGGGGCGTATCCGGCGCAACGATGAAGGCCCGGTGCCAGAGTTCGCCGTAGAGATGTTCCGAGTGGTAGCACTTGGTACCCTGCCCGGCGCCGAACCCCATATCGATCGTGCCCCAGGCGGCGAGGAAGGCCGGCAGGGTGCCCATGTACTGGGTCGGGGTGCCACCGCCGCCGAAACTGGCCGCAACCCTGGGATAACCGGATTCATCCCGCATCCCCTTGGCGCGGATTTCGTTCATCTTGTCGGCGATGAGGCCGAACGCCTCGTCCCACGTGATGGGTACGAAACCGGGGTCCTCGTCGCGGTTTTTCTTGGGATTGGTGCGCCGCATCGGTTGGCGGATGCGATGCGGGTTGTAGGTTTTCTGGATCAGCCCGTAGGCTTTCACGCAAACACGACCGGCGCCGGGATGCTCCTCGCGGATGTCGTGGTTGGAGGCGATCCGGGTGGCAACCCCGTCCTCGACCTCGACCTTGAGCAGATCGGGACCGGCCACGCACTGATAACAGTAGACGGGAACTTGCTTGGTCTCGCTCGTCCGCCGCTCCACCATCGCAACTCCCCCGGGATCAGCCCCTTGGGCCCATCTTATCGCAGGCCGTGATACCAGAAAACCGGGAAACCGAAAGGTGTATTCGGGAATGCGCCACAGGTAGAACTACGGGTGGAATCAAGGATTGACCCGGCGGTCAGCCACGGCGCCAGAGCGTGCCGTCGGGTCCGTCCTCAAGCAACACGCCTGCCTCGGCGAGCCGATCACGGATCCGGTCCGCCTCGGCAAAATCGCGATCCGTGCGTGCGGTCTCGCGCTGTGCGACCAGGGCAGCGATTTCATCGTCATCAAGCCCGGCCGCAGCACTCTCTTCTGCACCCTCCTCGGGCTGCCATCGGAACCAAGCTTCCGGATCCTTGCCCAGGAGACCGAGCGGCTCTGCGGCCGTGCGCAGACGCTCTGCAGCCCCCTCACTGTCACCGGACTTGTCGAGTTCTGCGTTCAATGCATCCAGATGCTGGTGCAACGCCGATAGCGCCAGCGGCGTGTTCAGGTCGTCGGCCAGCGCCTCGAGGACCGGGTCGATGCCGATATTGGCCTTGGCCTCGGTATCGGCATCGGTATCGGCATCAGTATTCAGGGCATCCGTCTTGTCCGCGCCCTTCGCTGCGCTCCGCTGTACAGGCGCACGACGGAGTGCGCCATAGTAGCGATCGAGCATCCGTTTCGCCTCGGCGAGGCCGGATTTGGTGAAATCGAGCGGCTGGCGGTAATGGGTCTGCAGGAGAAGCAGGCGGACCGCCTCGCCCGGGAATTCCCCGCGCAGATCCCTGACCGTATAGAAATTACCTGCTGACTTCGCCATCTTCTCGCCCTCGACCATGAGATGGCCGTTGTGCATCCAGTAGCGGGAGAAGATTGAGCCGGGATGGGCGCAGAGGCTCTGTGCGATCTCGTTCTCGTGATGCGGGAAGACCAGGTCCCGGCCGCCACCATGAATGTCGAAATCACTGCCGAGATAGCGGATGCTCATCGCCGAGCACTCGATGTGCCAGCCCGGCCGGCCATACCCCCAGGGGCTGTCCCATCCCGGGGTGTCCGCATCCGATGGTTTCCACAACACGAAATCCGCGGCATCCCGCTTGTAGGGCGCCACCTCGACCCTGGCCCCGGCCACCAGCGCCTTGCGGCCAAAGCGCGACAGGGCGCCGTAATCCGCCATCGAGGAAACCTCGAACAGGACGTGGCCCTCGGCTTCATAGGCATGCCCGTCGGCAACCAGGCGCTCGATCATTGCAATCATCTCGTTGACATGCCCGGTCGCCCGCGGCTCAACATCCGGTTCCAGCGCACCCAGCGCCGCCACATCCTCATGGAAACGCGCGGTGGTGCGCCGGGTAATCGCGTCGATCGGCTCGCCGGTTTCCTTCGAGCGGGCGTTTATCTTGTCGTCGATGTCGGTGATGTTGCGAACGTAGGTGACCTGCGGATAAAGCCGCCGCAGAAGCCGGGTGAGAACGTCGAACACCACCACCGGCCTTGCATTGCCGATATGGGCGTCGTCATAGACCGTCGGCCCGCACACATAAAGCCGCACATGGCCCGGATCCTGCGGCTCGAAATCGACCTTTCTGCGGCTGCGGGTGTCGTAGATGCGCAACCAGGCCGCAAGGCCATGGATGTCCGGAACCGGAGCCGGTTTGCCCTCCCTCGCCATCGTCTCAGGCCACCATCGTCTCAGATGGCCCGCCGGAAGCCGTTGGTGATCGGATAGCGCCGCTCCCGCCCGAAGGCGCGGTGGCTGATCTTGACGCCGGGCGGCGCCTGGCGCCGTTTGTACTCGGCGATATCCACGAGGTTCCAGATGCGCTTCACCGTGGCCATGTCGTGACCCTGGGCGACGATCTCCTCGACGCTCATCTCCTTTTCGATCAGGTTTTCGAGAATGCCGTCGAGCTCTGCATAAGGCGGCAGGCTATCCTCGTCCTTCTGGTCCGGCCGCAACTCGGCGGTCGGTGGCTTGGTGATGATTCGCTCGGGAACCACCGGTCCCTCCGGTCCAAGTGCCCCCTCGGGCCGGTTGGCATTGCGCCAGCGGCAGAGCGCGAAGACGGTCATCTTGTAGATATCCTTCAATACCGAATAGCCACCACACATGTCGCCATAGAGAGTCGCGTAGCCAACCGACATCTCGGATTTGTTGCCGGTCGTCAGCAGCATGTGTCCGAACTTGTTCGACATCGTCATCAACAGGAGGCCGCGACTGCGAGCCTGGATATTCTCCTCGGCAACACCCGGCTCGGCATTGCCGAAGACCGGGCCCAGCGCTTCACCAAAAGTTTCCATCAAGGCCCCGATACTGATCTCGTCGAGTTCAACCCCGAGCAGCCCAGCGGCCTCGGTGGCGTCCTCGAGACTCTCCCGGCTGGTGTAGGGAGACGGCATCATCACGCAGCGGACCTTGTCGCTGCCGAGCGCATCGACGGCAATCGCCGCGCTGAGCGCGGAATCGACGCCGCCGGAAAGGCCCAGCAGAACGCCCGGAAAGCCATTCTTGGCAACGTAATCACGCAATCCCAGCACCAGCGCCGCATAGACAGATTCCATCTCCTCCAGCGGGGCGTGGCGCTCACCGGCCTCGCACACCCATTGATCCCCGGTCCCGCTATTGCCGGTGCCGGTACTGCGCCGCCAGATTGTGGTGATTTCCGCCTCCTTCCAGGACGGCGCCTGGATCGCGAGCGACCGGTCGGCATTGACCACGAAGGATGCGCCGTCGAAGACAAGCTCGTCCTGCCCGCCGACCTGGTTGACATAGGCCAGTGGCAGGCCGCTCTCGCAGACCCGGGCGAGCGCATGTTGGAGCCGCTCCTCTCCCTTGCCGTGATCAAAGGGGGAGCCGTTCGGCACGATCAGGATCTCGGCGCCGGACTCAACAAGGCAGTCGACGACATCGGTGCTCCAGATGTCCTCGCAGATCGGCATGCCGATGCGCACGCCGCGGAAATTGGCCGGACCCGACAGCGGGCCCGGAACAAATACCCGGGCCTCGTCGAACACACCGTAATTCGGAAGATCGTGTTTAAGGCGGCAGGCTGCGATTTTACCGCCATCGAGCAGGAGTGCCGCGTTGTGGAGGTTGCCGTTTTCGCGCCAGGGCGCTCCGACCAGAAGTGCGGGGCCACCATCGATGGTCTCTGCGGCAAGCGCATTGAGAGTCGCCTCGATATGATCGAGAAAGACCTCCTTCAGGACCAAATCTTCGGGCGGATAGCCGGACAGGACCAGCTCCGGAAAGGCGACAAGATCAGCGCCAGCCTTTGCGGCACGCCCCCGGGTGGCGCGGATGCGCGCGGCATTGCCGTCCACATCGCCAACGACCGGGTCGATCTGGGCCAGCGTGACGGTAAGGGTATCGCCGATGTCGCGACCGCCTGTCATTCCCGAATCCGCAATATCAGTGATCTATGCAACACCCCGGCCGGCATGCGCCGGACGCGCCCGGCGCGCCGACCCGGATTTGCAATCACGCCGCCTGTTCCGTGCCTGGGTCGGATGTCTGGCGGAGCAGGAACTCGCGGCCGACCTTGACCCGGGGAACGCCGTTATACGAGACGATATCGGCGGTCGCGTAGGTTTCCGTCCAGCGTTCGGGAAGATAGCTACCGGTGCCGACGATATCGACCGGCGCTTCACCGATGGCGAAGGCCTTGCACTTGGCCGGACCGAAACCGCTCGAGGCCACAATCTTCGCCCTGGGAAAGCCGGCTCCGTCCAGCCGCTCACGCAAATGCCAGATCGCCGCCACCGAAACCCCCGGCCCGATCAGGTGACGCAGCTCAACGTCGCTCCGGTAGCCTCGGATAGCGTTGGGAACGTTGCGCTCAAGAACCGCATAGGAGGCGGCCGGATCGAGTTCCTCGCAGAAACGACCGCCCGGTGTATCCAGCCTGAAGGAAAGACGCCCCGCCTCTGCCATGTCCGGGAAGCGCTGGCATACTTCGAGGGAGTCGTTCACCTCGCGTCCGAAATAATCGACGAGGACGGTGAGATCGTCATTGGGGAAAGTTTCGTGGAACAACTCCGATGCACGCAGGGTCGAGCCCGCATAGCCGATCAGCCCATGCGGCATTGTGCCAAAACCCTTCTCGCGCCCGAAATAGTGCGCCGTTGCGTCCGTTGCGTTTCCGATGAAGCCAACGGCGCCGGACTTGCGCTGCGCCCGCGCCGACCCGACCGAGGCCGCATAGGCCATCATCTCGGCCATCTCCAATCCTGCGCAATGGCGAGTGTCCATCGCCAGGAATCCAACCTTCGGCAGATCCGTGCACATGGTAAAGGCGTTCCATGCAGCAACGCAGGGCGGCCCCACTTTCTGGAGCATCAGGGTCTCGAGATCGACCAGACCGGAGAACGGGCCGCTGACATAAAGAAGCGGCTCGCCGGCGCCGACCCAGCGGCCCTCTCTGTGCAAAAGTTCGATTCCGAAGGAAACGCCGCGCTCGGCCGCCTTGCGCTCGAGCCACTCAACGGCGAGGCGCGAGGCCGAGAGCACCGGACGCCGCAGGAACACCGCATAGGTGACCTCTGCGTCGCCGAACCGCTCGATCGTCTTCTTGGTTTTGTTGAAGTAGGCGTCCGTCCAGCGGGCGACCTCGTCCGTCCCCGGCATCGCCGATCTCCCGTTCCTTCGTGCGTTCAGCCCATGCTGCGTCGTCGCGCCGGTACGACCGAAAGCTCCGCCGCTGGGGTCTCTGGAACGCCCGGGATCGCAGCTACGTCGAAATCCTGTGCCTTCAGAGAATCGGCGACCAGGAAGGCGAGCTCAAGGGCCTGGCTGGCGTTGAGACGCGGGTCGCAATGGGTATGGTAGCGAAGCGACAGCCCGTCCTCGCTGATCGCCTGTGTCCCGCCAAGGCATTCGGTGACGTCCTGGCCGGTCATCTCGAAATGAACCCCGCCGGCATAGGTACCCTCCGCCTCGTGAATGGCGAAGAAGCCGCGCACCTCTTCAAGAATGCGCCCGAAAGGCCGGGTCTTGTAGCCGTTATCGGACTTGACGGTGTTGCCGTGCATCGGATCGCACGACCAGACCACCACGCGCCCCTCGCGCTCGATGGCCCGGATCAGCGGCGGCAGCCCGTCGGCAACACCCTCACTGCCCATCCGCGAGATCAGCGTCATTCGGCCCGGCTCGTTGTCGGGATTGAGGAGGTCGATCAGCCGCAGCAACTCGTCGGTATCAAGTCCGCGGCCGCATTTGACGCCGATCGGATTGTTGACGCCGCGCAGGAATTCGACATGGGCGTTGTCAGGTTGGCGCGTCCGGTCGCCGACCCACAGCATGTGCGCCGAGCAGTCGTACCACTGGTCGGTCAGGCTGTCCTTGCGCGTCAGCGCCTCCTCGTACCAAAGAAGAAGTGCCTCGTGGCTGGTGTAGAAATCGGTTTCCCGCACCTGCGGCACCACTTCCGGGGTGATGCCGCACGCCCCCATAAAACGGAGCGCCTCTCCGATGCGTCCGGCGAGTTCGCCGTATTCCTTGCCCTGGCGTTCGTCGGCAACGAAATCAAGAGTCCACTTGTGCACCTGGTTCAGGTCGGCGAAACCACCCTGGGCGAAAGCGCGCAGGAGATTGAGCGTCGACGAGGCCTGGTGGTAGGCCTGCAGCATGCGCTCGGGGTTCGGCTGACGGGCCGCCTCCTCGAAGACGATGTCGTTGACGATGTCGCCGCGGTAGCTGGGCAACGCCACACCGTCCTGGGTTTCGGTCGCATCCGAACGTGGCTTGGCGAACTGTCCGGCCATGCGCCCAACCTTCACCACCGGCCGTGCCGCCGCAAAGGTCAGGACCACGGCCATCTGCAGCATCACCTTGAGGGTGTCGCGGATGTTGTCGGCGCTGAATTCGGCAAAGCTCTCGGCACAGTCGCCGCCCTGCAGAAGGAAGGCTTTGCCTTCCGCCACCTCGGCAAGCTTTCTCTTCAGATTACGCGCCTCGCCGGCGAAAACCAGCGGCGGCTGCCGTCGCAACACCTCTTCGGTGCCCTCGAGCGCTGTTAAATCCGGGTATTCCGGCACCTGCAGAATCGGCTTGCCGCGCCACGAATTCGGTGACCAGTTCGGTTGCATCTCGCTCTCCGTAGGTTTTCTTCCTGGCCGCATTCCCGGAGTGCTCAGGCCCCCATACTCCAACGATACCGACCAAGAATTGCGACAAACTAAAGCTTGTTTACCAGGTTTTCCAGTTTTTTCGCCTTGCCGCACAGCACAGCGCAACGGGTTTCGATGCATTCCAATGCGCGCTGATACGCATGATTACATAGGGGCAGCGGTTTGCCAGCTTCTGCAGGCTGCGCTACCTTGAATACTGCGTAACCACCCCTCCAAACCAGGGCGCAGGCATATGGGCGACATCTTTCAGGAAGTCGAGGAAGATCTTCGCCGTGACCGGCTCAACAAGCTCTGGGCGGTATACGGGAAATACGCCATTGGTGCCGCCGTGGCGATCGTGCTCGGGACCTCGGCTTCGGTCGGCTGGCGGGAATACACCACCACGCGCCAGGAAGCCTACAGCGACCGCCTGACCGCGGCCCTCGCACTGGCCAAGGAAAACAAGGCCCAGGAAGCTACCGCTGCGCTCGCAACTCTCGCTGGAGACGCCGCGTCCGGCTATGCAACAGTCGCCCGTCTGCGCGAGGCCCTGATCCACGCCGAAAACAAGGCACCCGAGCGAGCCGCCGAGGTCTATGACGCGCTCGCCGCCGACACCGATATCGATCCGCTTTATCGTGATCTGTCCGCGCTGCTGTCGGTCACCCTGCAGATCGACACCGGGGATACCGAGGCCTTGCAGCAGAAACTCACGCTACTGATGGCCGAAGAGGCGCCGTTCCGCCATTTGGCGCGCGAGCTCACAGCCGCGCTTTCCCTGCGTGGCGGCAACCGGGAGCAGGCCAGGGGCGAACTCGATAGCATCGTCGCCGACCCGACCGCGCCGGACGGCATCAAGTCGCGCGCCGCCGACATACTCCAGGCACTCGGCAAGACATAAAACGGACGATGGGGACTGGATCGCGTGATGCTTCGGTTGCTGTTTGCAGTATTGGCGATGTCTGTCGCCCTGACAGGGTGCGATGCCTACGACTATCTGACTGGCAATAAGGAAAAGAAGCTCGCCGGAGAGCGCCTTCCCGTCATCCTGCAGAATCCGCCGGCGGTCGACACCGCCGAACGGCGCCCGATCGTGCTCCCGATCCCGGATCGCAACAAATCCTGGCCGCAGGCGGCAGGCAACGCGGCACACGCCCTGCACCATCTCGCACTTCTCAATAAGACGCCAACACAGGTGTGGAGCAAGGGCATCGGCAGAGGGGCAAGTGACTCGCGGACCCTGCTGGCCCGCCCGATTACCGGTGGCGGCCGAATCTATACCATGGACTCCGCATTCACGATCACCGCTTCCGATGCCTGGAAGGGCGACACCATATGGCAAACCACGCTCACCATCCCAAGGCATGACAATGCCAGTTTCGCTGGCGGGCTTGCCTTCGATCACGTGCGCAGAAGCATCTATGTCACGACCGGTTTCGCTCGCATCTTTTCCCTCGACGCCGCAACCGGGAAAGAGCTCTGGACCGCGGATCTTGCGGGCCCGGGAAGCGCCGCCCCGACTGTCGGCGACAGCAAGGTCGTTGCCATCACCATCGACAACCAAACCCAGGCTTTCAATGCAGCGACCGGCACGCTGCGCTGGTCGCATCGCGGGGTTGCCGAGCCGGTCAAGCTGCTCGGTGACGGCAGCGCTGCGATGATCGGCGATACAACCATCGTTCCCTATTCCTCGGGCGAGATCTACGCCTTCTCCACCAACAATGGACAGACCCTGTGGACGAACAATCTCGCCACGATCCGCCAGACCGACCAGCTGTCGACCATCGCCCAGATCCGGGGGCATCCGGTGGCGACCCAGGATGTCGTTTTTGCAACCAGCCATTCCGGCCGCACCGGCGCCGTCGATTTGCGCAGCGGTAACATCCTGTGGGACAGGAGTATTGGCAGCAGCGAGACACCTTGGATCGCCGGCGACCTCCTGTTCCTGATCAGCACCGAGGCGGAAGTGTACTGCCTGCACCGGCGCAACGGTCAGGTCTTGTGGGTGTCTCCCCTGCCCCGCTATGAGGATCCCGAGGACAAGGAGGATCCGATCCAGTGGCTCGGCCCTGTTCTCGCCGGCAACCGCCTGTACATCGCCGGGCGCCATGGCACCCTGCTCGCCCTTTCGCCCACCGACGGCGAGATCCTCGAGACGCTGGCCTCCAGCATGCCCGCCGCCGTGCCGCCGATCGTCTCGGATGGCACCCTCTATCTTCTCACCAAAGACGCCAACCTCGCCGCCTTTCGTTGAGCACCCCGCCCCGCTTCCCCCTCTACCTCTGAAGCGTAGCGCCAAGCGTCATGCCCCTGAAGACCGTTGTCATCGTCGGCCGACCGAATGTCGGCAAATCGACCCTGTTCAACAGGCTTGTCGGAAAGCGGCAGGCGCTGGTCGATAATACGCCGGGCGTTACCCGGGATCGCCGGGAAGGCGAAGCGAGGCTTGGCACGCTTGCTTTCTGCGCCGTCGATACCGCTGGCCTGGACGATGCCGGAGAAGACGATCTCGCCCGCGGTATGCGCCAGCAGACCGCATATGCGCTCAGCGAAGCCGATGTAGTGATGATGATGATCGACGCACGCGTCGGTATCACCGCACTCGACCAGCACTTCGCCGACCGCATCCGCCGTGGTGGCAAGCCAACCCTGTTGATTGCCAACAAATGCGAGAGTGCCGCCGGAGATAGCGGCATCATTGAAGCGTTCCGGCTCGGTCTCGGCGATCCGGTGGCGGTTTCTGCCGAACATGGCGACGGCATGGGCGAGCTGTTCGACGCCCTACAAAAACATCTCGGCGAAGATGGCTCGGTCGATAACCGACCAGCAAACGACGGGATCGCGGATGACCCTGCACCAGACGACGCGGCGCCGGATGATACGGCAGGCGATGCGGCAGGGGATGTAGATCCAGGTCCCTTGCGGCTGGCCATCGTCGGCCGACCCAACGTCGGCAAGTCGACGCTTGGAAACAGACTGCTCGGCAGCGACCGGCTGATCGTCGGCCCCGAGCCCGGGATCACCCGGGATGCGATCGCCGTCGATTGGCTCTATGAAGGCCACCCCGTCATGCTTTTTGACACGGCGGGGCTGCGCCGCCGTACCCGGGTGACCGGGAAAATAGAGAAACTCTCCGCCGCCGATACGAAGCGGGCGATTCGCTTCGCCCATGTCGTCATTCTCACGCTCGATTCAACCCTGGGGCTGGAAAAGCAGGACCTGACCATCGGCCGAGAAATCCTCGAGGAAGGCCGCTGTCTCGTCCTGGCAGCCAACAAGTGGGACAAGATCAGAGACCGGAAGGCCCGTCTTGCCGATCTCGCCGACCGCACCGCAACCTCTCTCTCGCAGGTCAAGGGCGTTCCCCTGGTGCCGGTGTCGGCAATGACCGGCGCCAATATCGATTGCCTGATGGAGGCCGTGTTCTCGGTCCACGAAATCTGGAACCGGCGGATCCCCACCAGCCCCCTGAACCGATGGCTCGAAAGCATGGTCGAGGCGCATCCGCCGCCGGTGGAAAAGGGACGGCGCGTCCGTCTGCGCTACGCCACCCAGATCGGGACTCGGCCGCCATCCTTCGCGCTCTGGGCTTCGCGCCCGCTCGCCGACAACTACATCCGCTATCTCGAGAACGGCCTGCGCGAACGCTTCGACCTGGCCGGCGTGCCGCTCCGCATCAACATCCGCAAGGGCGACAACCCGTATGCCCGCAAGCGTGCCGGCCGGTAATGCGCCTGCCCGTAATCGCTGTCCATGACCGGCAGGGTCACCGCGAAGGCGGCGACGCGTTGTGTTAGCTGGCGGTAGCCCGCACACGCTCGCCGGTGCGCTGGCAATCGGGTGCTCCGAGTTCGACAAAAACCTCGGTGATTGCATCGGGCGCCGGCAGGGTTTCCGGATCCTCGCCGGGGAACGCCTCGGCGCGCATGCCCGTGCGAACAGCGCCGGGGTCGACGATATTGACCCTGACCGAGGTGTTTTCCATCTCCTCGGCATAGGACCGCACCAGCGCCTCGAGGCCGGCCTTTCCCGCCGCATAGAGACCCCAGAAAGCGCGGCCTGGCGCAGCGCCAGAGGTGACGAATATCGCGCGGCCAGCCTGCGATTGTCGCAGCAATGGATCAAAACTGCGAATTAGCCTGTAATTGGCCGAGAGATTGATCCGGATCCCCGCATCCCATACCTGCGGCTCGATGTGCCCGACCGGAGAGAGGCCGCCCAGCAAGCCAGCGTTGCCAACCAGGATGTCGAGCCTGCCGAAGCGCTGGTACAGCGTCGCGCCAAGATTGTCGATGGCATCGGAATCGATCAAGTCGAGCGGCGCCAACGTCGCCGCGCCGCCCTCGGCACGGATCGCATCGTCGATCTCCTCGAGCGCCCCGACAGTGCGTGCGCACAGGACGACATGCGCGCCTTCGGCTGCATAGCGTCGGGCGATCGCCGCGCCGATACCGCGGCTGGCACCGGTTACGAGTGCGATGCACCCGTCCAGTCGGCCTTCGTCTAAAGCACTCATCCGTCAACCGTGAGGAGCGACAGCTGGCGTGGTAGCGGGCCGTTGATCTTGTCGACAAGCTTGATCGGATATTCGCCCGAGAAACATGCATCACAGTATTGCGGCGAATCCCCGTTCCGCGGCGCGCCCGCTGTCGCGCGATAGAGGCCGTCCATCGACACAAATGCGAGACTGTCGGCGCCGATGAACTGGCGCATCGCCTCAACGTCACTGCCCGCAGCGAGCAGTTCGTCACGTTCCGGCGTGTCAACGCCGTAGAAGCACGAATCCGTGGTCGGCGGACTCGATATACGCATATGAACCTCCGTGGCGCCGGCGGCGCGTACCATCTCGACGATCTTCGAGGAAGTCGTGCCGCGAACGATCGAATCATCGACAAGGACAACACGGCGATCCCGGAGATAGAAGCTGTTGGCGTTGTGCTTGAGGCGCACCCCGAGATGGCGGATGTGCGATTCCGGCTCGATGAAGGTACGGCCGACATAATGGTTGCGTATGATTCCCATGTCGATCGGAAGCCCCGTTTCCTCGGCGTATCCGAGTGCTGCAGGCACACCCGAATCCGGGATCGGAACGACAAGGTCAGCCGCCGCCGGTTCCTCCCGGGCCAGCTCCCGGCCGATCTGCTTGCGGACTTCGTAGACCGACTGGCCTTCAACGAAGCTGTCGGGCCGGGCAAAATATATGTATTCGAAAATACAGAACCGGGACGGAACGACCGGCGCGATCCGATAGCTCGTGACACCGTTCTCATTGAGAACGACAAGCTCTCCCGCCTCGATATCGCGCACAAATTCAGCGCCGATGATGTCGAGGCCGCAGCTCTCCGAGGCGAGGATGTACGCGTCACCCAGCCGCCCGAGCACCAGCGGCCGCACCCCGAACGGGTCGCGCAGCCCAATCACACAGTCATTGGTCAGCGCAACAAGCGAATAGGCGCCGACGATCTGCCGCAGCGCCTCTATCATGCGCTCAACCGCGTCGCCCTCTCCCGTCGCCATCAGGTGAACGATGTTCTCGGTGTCAGTGGTCGATTGAAAAATGCACCCATCGCGAACCAGTTTGTCACGCAGGGTCACGGCGTTGGTCAGATTGCCGTTATGGGCGATCGCGAAGCCGCCGAAGGAGAGATCGGCGAACAGGGGCTGGACATTGCGGCGGGTGGGCGCACCGGTAGTCGAGTACCGCGTGTGGCCGATCGCCAGCCGCCCCTTGAGTCCGCGGACGGTGTTCTCGTCGCTGAAGATATCGCCAACCAGCCCGGCCTCGCGGTGGGCATGGAACTGGGCGCCGTCGGATACCACGATGCCGGCAGCTTCCTGGCCACGATGCTGCATCGCGTGAAGCCCGAGCACCGCGTGGGTTGCCGCGTCCTCGGTGCCGTAGATGCCGAAGACCGCGCACTCCTCGTGCAGATGGTCGTCGTCCCGGAAGGGTATGCCCGTCATCACCCTGCCCGCCATGACTGGAATACTCCACTCATTTCTTGCTTTCGATGAGGCGCTGCATATCTCCACGCACTCCCCGGGAATACCCGGTTCCTGATTTCGATTTCGATTCCGATGTCGATTCCGATTCTGTCGACTGCCCCGAAGAGCCTGTGCCGGGGCCCGATCCGGTTGTGTCAGATGTCGACCCGGATGCCGGCATCCTTGTGTTCTTGGCGCCGGGGACGACGGCCCGAAGAATATCCGTGCCCTGTTCGAGCACGGGCGCCACCCGGGATCGGGAAATCGCGTCCGGCATCGATTCGCCACTCCAACCCCACTGCACCCCGATATACAGCAGCACGGCGATGAGCGCACCTCGCAAAGCACCAAAGAGAAGGCCAAGACTGCGGTCAACGCCACCTAGAAGACTGCCGCGGATCCGGCGCGACAGGGTTCCGCCCAAAAACGCAAACAGTGCCAGCGCGATCAGGAAGGGAACCACCGCGGCAATGATGTCAGCGAGAATGCCGCCCCCGACCATTTCGCCCGCCAGCGGGCGTGCATAGGAAAAGCCGTAAAGGGCGACGATACCGGCGCCGAACCATCCCGCCAGCGACAGGATCTCGGCGACGAAGCCCCGTCGCCAGGCCACCAGGGTCGAGATGACGACGATTGCCAGAACCGCGAGATCGACGCCGTAACCGGAAAGAAACGCCATCACCGCAACTCCTTTGCCGATGCCGGCGCGGCCTCGACCGGAAACAGCCCGACCAGTTCGCTCACATGGTCGATACAGAGATTCTGCCTGGAATCTCCGTCACCGGGACGGCGTGGCATCAGGGCGCGCCGGAAGCCAAGCTTACGCGCCTCCTTCAGCCTGGCATCGGTGCGGTCGACCGGGCGCGCCTCGCCGGATAGGCCGATTTCCCCGAACACCACAAGATCGTCGTCAGTCGGCATGTTGGTCAGGGACGATACCAGTGCTGTCGCAACGGCGAGGTCGGCGGCCGGCTCAGAAATCCGCAGCCCGCCGGCTACGTTGAGATACACCTCGCGGCCGGAGAAAGCGAGACCGCAGCGTGTCTCGAGCACGGCCAGCACCATCGCCAGCCGGCCGGTGTCCCACCCCACCACTGCCCGGCGCGGCGTCGCCATCGGCGAGGCGGCGACCAGGGCCTGGATCTCGACCAGAACCGGACGGCTGCCCTCCATCCCGGCAAATACCGCCGCGCCCGCAACCTGCCCCTTGCGGTTGGCAAGAAACAGGTCGGAAGGGTTCTCGACCGGGGCGAGGCCGGCATCGGTCATCGCGAAGACTCCGATTTCATCGGTCGGACCGTAGCGGTTCTTCACCGCACGCAAGATCCGGAACTGATGGCCCCGGTCACCCTCGAAATAAACCACCGTGTCGACCATGTGCTCGAGGACGCGCGGGCCGGCGATCATGCCTTCCTTGGTGACATGTCCGACGAGAACAACCGCAAACCCCCTGCGCTTGGCGAGGCGGATCAGCTCCTGGGCGCAGACGCGAAGTTGGGAGACGGTCCCCGGCGCCGATTCAAGGCTGTCGGCATATAAAGTCTGGATCGAATCAATGACCACGAGGCCTAATGGTTCGGGACCGTTGAGGAGAGCCAGGACACGGCGCAGGTCGGTTTCGGCAGCCAGCATCACCGGCGCCTGATCGACGCCGAGACGCCGGGCACGCATCTGCACCTGTGCAACCGCCTCCTCGCCGGAGATAAACACGCACCGCGTCCCGGGTGTCCCGGACGTGCCCGCCGCCAGCGCGGCCGATGCCTGCAGCAACAGGGTCGATTTGCCGATACCCGGATCACCACCAACGAGAACCGCCGAGCCGGCAACCAGTCCGCCGCCTACAGCACGATCAAATTCCTCAATTCCGGTCCGCCGACGCGGTTCCTCTGCAACGCCACCGGAGAGACCGGTCAAGACGACCTCATTGGTCTTACCGCGGGTCTTTTTGCCACCGTCGGCGCCGAGCCCTCCAGGCACCGGTGCCGCGCCTTCCTCGACCAGGCTGTTCCAGGCGTCGCAGGCATCGCACCGGCCGGCCCATTGCGCCCGCACCGAGCCGCAGGACTGGCAGACATAGCTGATTCTGGCGCGCGCCATTCAGCCTCTCCGCATTTCCGTGGCATCGCTCACCGCTGTCAGGCCGTCCCCACCTGGGCCGTGCCTGTCTGGGCCGTGCCTGTCTGGGCCGTAATGGGCCCCTCGATGCGGCCGTGGACAAACTGCTCGACCCTTGCATCGCCGGGGGCGTCAAGCGCTGAGGGCGGGCCCGACCAGATGATTTTGCCCTCGTGCAGCATGGCGATCTTGTCCGCAATTCTTCTGGCGCTGCGGATGTCGTGGGTGATCGAAAGCGCCGTCGCACTGAGGCGCTGCGTGCAATCGACGATAAGGGCATCAATGATGTCACCCATCACCGGGTCGATGCCCGTGGTTGGCTCGTCAAAGAAGATGATCTCCGGATCGAGCGCAATGGCGCGGGCGAGACCGGCGCGCTTGCGCATGCCTCCCGATATCTCGGATGGCATCAGATCGGCGTCCCGACGGCCGATCCCCACCATTTCCAGCTTGGCCAGCGCGATCTCGCGGGCCTCGCGACGATCCATTCCCCGACCCTCGATCAGGCCGAAGGCAACGTTGCGCCAGATGGGCATGCTGTCGAGCAACGCCGCGTTCTGGAACAGCATGCCGAATCTGCGATTGACCGCGTGGCGATCGTCGCGCGACAGGCCGAGCACCGTCTTGCCGCCAATCCGGATATCGCCGGCGTCAGGCGCGAGAAGCCCGGCAATACACTTCATCATTACCGATTTGCCGGAACCCGAGGCCCCGATCACCGCCACCGATTCCCCCGGCATCACCTCAAGGTCGACGCCGCAAAGCACGGGTTTGCTGCCGAAGATCTTCTCGACCCCGCAGAGCGAGATCTTCGGATGCTCCGCTTGCGGTATTGAAACGCCCGAGGCCATCTAGACTCCGAAGAAGAGTTGGCTGATCAGGTAGTTGAGGATCAGGATCAGGATCGAGGCCGACACGACCGCATTGGTCGTCGCCGCACCGACGCCCTGCGCCCCGCCACGGGCATGATAGCCCCAGAAACATCCGGCCAGGGTGACGACGACGCCGAACACGGCCGCTTTCACCAACCCCGACAGGATGTCGGTGATAACAAGAAAACCCCACATCTTCTGGAGCGTGTGGGCGGGATTGAACCCGAGCTTGTAGACGCTGATGAGATAGCCGCCGAAGATGCCGATGGCATCGCCGACCAGCACCAGTAGCGGGAGCATCGTTAGGCCCGCGATAATGCGAGGCACGAACAGGTATTTGTAGGGATCGGTCGACAGGGTTGTCAGGGCGTCGATCTGCTCAGTGACCCGCATGGTGCCGATCTCGGCCGCCATGACAGCGCCGACCCGGCCCGCCGTCATCAACCCGGCCAGCACCGGCGCAAGCTCGCGCGTCAGGGTCAGAACGACGACAGCGGTAACACTGTCGAGGGCGGCTTCAGAGACGATTCGGGTTGCGCCGGTATAGGTCTGCAACGCGATCACCATGCCGGAAAACAGCGTCGTCATGCCAACGACAGGCAGGGAGTAATAGCCAACATCAATCATCTGGCGGCCGAGCAGGCGCAGATAGATCGGGGGCCGCACCATGTGGCTCAGCGTCACCACAAGGAACTCGCACAGCTTCCCCAACGTCTCGAGGAAGGCCAGCAGCGACGCGCCGATGGAACGGAAGAACTCCGGCTTCATCGCCCATCCTCCAGTTTCATGCTTGGCGTCAGGTAGCGACGCCCAAAACGCCTGCCCAGGCGGGTCAGGATCTCATAGCTGATAGTGCCGGCATCCCTCGCCATGTCGTCGACGCCATAATACGGCCCGATCAGGTCAACCACATCGCCAGAATCGAGATCAGGAAGCGCTGTCGCATCGACCGTGATCATGTCCATCGACACCCGACCGAGAACACGCATTGCGGTATCGCCCGACCAGACAACCCCTTGCCCGCTCAGGGCGCGAGGATAGCCATCGGCGTAACCAGCGGCAACCGTGGCCACCCGGGCCGGGCCGGAAAACCGGTGCATGGCCCCGTAGCCGACCGTCTCCGGAGCATCGACATTGCGGATCTGCAGGACCCTGGCCTGCAACCGGACGACGGGGGCCATCGGGTTGTTTTCCGGGTTATCTTCGTCGGGATGCGGTGCGCCCCCATAGAGACAGATTCCAGGACGTACCATGCCGAAATGCCAGCCCGATCCAAGGAACACACCTGACGAAGCAGCCAGTGAGCGGATCGCGTCGGGCTGCGCCGTGATTTCAGCAAACATCCGGCGCTGTTGTTCGTTCATCGGATGGGCGGGTTCATCAGCGCAGGCGAGGTGGCTGAGCAGGTAACGCACCGTGATGCCCGAATCACCCTCGATGACGCCCCAATCCGCAGGCGCGAGCCCAAGGCGCGACATGCCCGTATCGAGATGGATCGCGGCCGCGGTCTCGCCCCCAAAGGCGTCCCTCCATGCCGTGATCTGGCCCGGATCGTTGAGCGTCGGCGTCAGTTGGAATTCGCGAAACACGGCCGCCTCGCCGGCAAAAAAACCGTCGAGAACGACGATTTCGGCCGATCCAGTTCCGGTCGATGGCAGCACCGCACGCAACGCGATAGCCTCATCAAGCGTGGCCACGAAGAAGGTATCGCAGCCCTCGGCCAGGAGACACCGCGCCACCTCGGCAACGCCAAGGCCATAGGCGTCCGCCTTCACCACCGCAGCGCAACGGGCCGGAGCCGCACGGTCGCGCAACAGGCGGAAATTGGCGGCAAGAGCGCCGAGATCAACCGTCAGTTCGGCAGCAGCGTAACGTGTGTTTCCGGTCAAGGATGAGGCCCAGTCAGAGGTGAGGTTCGGTTAAGGGCGAGACTCATCAAGGGCGAGATCTGGGGGGCGCGGCGTGCCCGGCGATCAGTAGAGATCGACGTCATCGTGCTTGTCGAGGTCCGCGAACCGATTGTCGTCGGACTGGTAGTAGAGATCGACGGTGCCAGTCGGACCGTGGCGCTGCTTGGCGATGATGAACTGGGCCTTGTTCCGCGCTTCTTGCACCTCTTCGTTGTACCTGGCCATTCGCGACCGCCAGCGATCCTCGGTTTCTTGGTCGCGCTGGCTCGGGCGGCTGCGCTCCAGGTAGTAGCTTTTGCGGTAGATGAAGGCGACCACATCGGCGTCCTGCTCGATGGTGCCGGATTCGCGCAGATCCGAAAGGCGCGGCTGGTTGTCGTCCCGCCTGTCGACCTCCCGGCTGAGCTGGGCGAGGGCCAGGATCGGCACATCCTCTTCCTTGGCGAGAGCTTTCAGACCGCGTGAAATCTCGGCGATCTCCTGTACCCGGTTGCCCTGGCGGTTGCTGATGGTGGCCTGCATCAGCTGAAGATAATCGACGATGACCAGACCGGGTTTTTCGCCTTGCATGCGCCTCAAACGCTGGAGGCGTACCCGGAGCCGGTTGACCGAGATCGCCGGCGTGTCGTCGATATAGAGCGGCAGATTCTGAAGTTCTTCGCTGGCGGTAATGATATTGTTGAATTCGTCTTGATCGATGGCGCCCCGCCGCATCTTGTCTCCGGAAACCCCCGACTGCAGGCTCTGTATCCGCATGGCGATCTGGGAGCTCGACATTTCGAGCGAACACAGCATCACCCGCGCGCCTGCCGAGTCCTCTGCATCTTTCTTGTAGGCCTTTGCGGCATTGAGCGCGATGTTGGTGGCGAGCGCCGTTTTTCCCATCGAGGTTGCGCCTGCGAGGATAATCAGGTCGGACGGATGCAACCCGCCAAGCTGATTATCGATGCTCTGGAACCCGGTTGTCACACCGACGACGTGCGTCTCGCGGCTGTACGCCCGCTGGATCGCCAGGAGAGATTGCGCCGCCGCGTCTCCAAAGGGGATAATCGGCCGCTCGGTGCTGCCGGTCTCCATCAGGACATGGAGACGCTCCTGGGCTTTTTCGGCCCGGTCGGTCGCCTTATCCTCGATGTGGGGGTCGTAGGCCTCGTTGACCATGTTTTCGCCGATATCGATCAACTCCCGCAACAAAAACAGGTCGTAGATCTGCCGGGCGAGATGGGGGACGTTTAGGATCAACGTCGCATTGGCCACGATATCGTAGAGATAGGCACCGTTGTCGGTCGCCTCTCCCGCTTCGGGGTCGTTGTCGAAATAGTGTTTCAGCGTCGCCGGATTGGCGATTTGCCCGCCGGCTATGACCTTGCCGATGAGATCGAAAATGCGGCCGTGCACGGGCTGGTAGAAATGCTCCGGCCGCAGGATATCCGACACCTTCTCATAATGGTTGTTGTTGGTGAGAATGACGGCGAGTAGCGCAGCTTCGATATCGTCGTTATGCGGCGGTGTGCGCAGCAAGCCGACTTCTCCCATCGACGCAATTGCAGACGTATCCTGCGGGGTGGCAGGCATACCCTGCGGGACGGGAGGCGGTGTTGCCGGCGGGGTGCCGGGCGGCGAATCAGGAGGGAGAGAGCCAGCGTCATTCATGGCCCAAGCTTACCCTGTCGCCGGTCGCCGCAACAGAGACAGCCGTCGAGATGACGGCCATTTTAGCCAGAATCCTGTGGATAACCCCTGCGCAACCCTGGGCGAAAACGGGGCCCCCGAAACTCCGGGGAAACCTCGAACCCGGAAAACCGAGGCCGACAGGCCCCGGCCATCGTCAGCTGCTGGATGTGCTCCCGGGCGTCTCTTCGGGAGTTTCTTCGGATGCTTCCGGCGCGCCATCCGCATCGGAAGTTGCCGCCGGAGTCTCATCCGGACTCGCATCCGCGTGCTCATCAGAAGAGGCGTCAGAGGCAGATGCATCAGCGGATCCTTCACTGGCCTCTTCAGCTGCTTCCGGTGTGTGTTCCTCGTCGAACACAGCCACCGCAGCGGCGGGGTTTACGGCCATCTCCCCGATCTCTTCGTCAATGATTGCCGCCTCGCCAGCATCGTCATCACCATCGGCGGAGGAGATCAGGCCGCGACCGAGGCGTTTCTGTTCCTCGGCTTCGGCTTCGCTGCGCGCGGTATTGACAGTAATGCCAACGGACACCTCGGGATGCAGGCGAATCCGGAACTCGTGGAACCCGAGTATCTTAACAGGGCGATCCACAACCACCTGCTGGCGAGTCACGGAGAATCCAGCCTCGCCGAGACCCGCAGCCACGTCCTTGGCGTTCACCGAGCCGTACAGCTGCCCGGATTCTCCAGCGCTCCGAATCATCACAATCTGTAGACCGTCGAGTTTTCCGGCGACGGCCTCCGCCTCTGCCTTCAACTTCAGGTTATCGGCCTCGATCTGGGTCCGGCGATTCTCGAAATCCTTGAGGTTATCCGGGGTCGCCCTCAATGCCTTGTTCTGCGGCAGAAGGAAGTTGCGAGCAAAGCCGGGCTTGACGTCGACAACATCGCCCATCTGACCCAGTTTCTCGATGCGTTCCAGCAATACGATTTGCATCTTGCTCTCCGTGACGCCGGTCTAGTTGATCGTGTAGGGCAACAGGGCGAGATAGCGGGCCCGCTTTATGGCCCGGGACAGTTCGCGCTGTTTCTTGGCTGACACCGAGGTGATGCGGCTCGGGACGATCTTTCCGCGTTCGGAGAGATAGCGCTGCAGTAGCCTGACGTCACAGTAGTCAATCTTCGGTGCATTCGGCCCGGAAAAGGGACAGCCCTTGCGGCGGCCGAAATAGGGACGGCGTCCTCCGTTGCTCATGCTTCGCTCTCCTTGTTCGCGGTGGCTTCGGCAGATGCCTTCTCATCGGATTCCTGCGCGCCGATCTCTTCTGCACCCGTCTCTTCTGAAACGGTTTCGGGAGCCGTTTCAGGCGTGGCTTCAGGCGTGGCTTCAGGCGTGGCTTCAGGCGTGGCTTCAGGCGTGGCTTCAGGCGTGGCTTCAGGCGTGGCTTCAGGCGTGGCTTCAGGCGTGGCTTCAGGCGTGGCTTCAGGCGTAGTCTCACTGGTGGTGCCGGGATCAGTGTCAATTTTGATCTCGGCGTCAGCCTCGGCTCCGGTCGCGGCTTCCACCGCGCCTGGCGCATCACTGCCCGGTGCACCACCGCCGTCGCCGCGGCTCCGCCTGTCACGATCGCCTCTGTCGCGGTCGCTTCTGCCCCGGTCACCCCTATCTCTATTTCCCCGGCCGCGGTCGCCACGATCACCATGATCGCCGCGCTCGCCCCGGTCGCGTCGGCTGGCAACCGGCGAAGTCTCCATGCGCGGCTCGGTGGTGCGGATAGTGAGATAACGAAGGATGTTCTCGTTCAGTCGCATGCTCCGCTCCATCTCCTGGATGGCGTCGGATGAGGCATCGATGACGAACATCGTGTAGTGGCCCTTGCGGTTCTTGCGTATCCGGTAGGCCAGGCTGCGCAGACCCCAGTATTCCTTGCGCACGACGTTGCCGCCCTGGTCGGAAACAATGGACTCGAAATCTTCCGCCAGGGCTTCGACCTGGGCGGAGGAGATATCCTGGCGTGCGATGAACACGCTCTCGTAATAAGGCATCCGGTACTCCCCTCGGTTGCACACGCACCAGCGGCGAAGCCGCCGGGCACAGCCGGTACCCGGTCAGGGCACCGGCAAGGAGTTCTATATAAAGTCGCCAATCACCACGCGGGGCGATCCGACAGAGGGGATATACAGCACGGAATGCGGGAAATAAAGCCCCCCACCGCAACACCCCGTAAACCACCCCGTAAATTCCTGGCAAGGCGCAAAGAGAGGAATGCTTTCGCTTGCCGGCGGCCCCCTAGCGCTTCCCCTTGCCCCAAAGTTCTTTATCGCCTGCCGGGCGGAAACATCGATGCAATTGTCTGCGGTGAAGGGCATACTGTGCGCTTCCGGCCAATCTCCCGCAGCGACAGCCGTAGACGCTACATTGAGCACGCCCACAGACAAAGCGGCCATCGCCGCGGCGATGGACGGGACAACGGCGACGAGTGGAACAGCGGTTCGGCGGGGTTCGATCATGCTATCGGGACAGATAGCGTCGGAGTGTTCGCTAAATATGGCCGGCCAGCACTGATCGAGCCGCTCCCGGCATTCATGGGAGCGTTCTCGGGGGCATTCACAGAGGCACTCGCTTGAATGGAACGGGGGAGCGGGTTAGGGAGTAAGGCTTGGCCCGGCACGTATCAGGTGCATTTCACACTGGGCGTATTTCCGGATGCATTTTTAACTTCAAGGATAAGGATACGGATGACCCGCGCGTTGATTTTTCCCGGCCAGGGATCCCAGGCCGTGGGCATGGGACAGGAGATGGCCAGGGCCTTCCCCGTCGCCCGGCATGTATTCGAGGAAGTCGACGAGACCCTGCAGCAGAGCCTCACTCGGTTGATGTTCGAGGGTCCCGAGGACGATCTACAGCTGACCCAGAACGCCCAGCCGGCCCTAATGGCGGTCAGCATCGCGGCCGTGCGCGTTATCGAACAGGAAGGCGGCGTCGTGCTTTCCGACATCGCCACCCATGTCGCCGGACATTCGCTCGGGGAATACGGCGCCCTTGTTGCCGCCGGAACCTTTTCCATCTCCGACGCCGCCCGGCTGCTGAGATTGCGTGGCCTTGCAATGCAGGAGGCGGTTCCCGTGGGCGAAGGCGCGATGGCGGCGCTCATGGGTATGGAGCTCGAGGAGGTCAACACCCTATGCGCCGAGGCCATCAACCTCGAAGTCGGCGTCTGCGATATAGCCAACGACAACGCGCCAGGACAGGTCGTTGTCAGCGGCAGCCGTGCAACGGTGGAAAAAGCGGCCGAGATCGCGACCGAGGCGGAAGGCCGCGGCAAACGCAGCGTCATGCTCCCGGTCAGCGCTCCTTTCCACTGCTCGCTGATGCAGCCGGCGGCCGAACGGATGGCCGAGGCCCTCGGAGAGACAACTCTCGCGCCCCCGACCCTGCCGCTGGTGGCGAACGTCTCGGCAGAGACGGTGCGCGACCCGGAGGCCATCCGCGACGGCCTCGTGCGCCAGGTCACCGGACGAGTGCGCTGGCGCGAATCGGTGCTTCATCTCATGGCACAAGAAGTCGATACCCTGGTCGAGATCGGCGCCGGACGCGTCCTCACCGGCCTGGCACGGCGGATCGACCGCGCGTTAGAGACAGCCACCATCGGCACACCCGCCGATCTGGACGATTTTATCAGTGCGCTTTAGGCATCGGCGTATTTCAGGAATCGGCGTTAAGGAGATTGAGGTATGTTTGACCTGATCGGGAAACGAGCTCTGGTGACCGGCGCCTCCGGCGGCATCGGCAGTGCTGTGGCCCGGGCGCTGTCCGCAGCGGGCGCCGCTGTCAGCCTGTCGGGAACCCGCAAGGAAGCCCTTGAGGCCCTCGCCGCCGAGATCGGAGGGACAGCACACGTCCTGCCAGCCAACCTTTCCGAGCCCGGAGGCGCACAGGAACTGGCCGACGCTGCAGAAGCGGCGATGGAAAGTGTCGATATCCTCATCAACAACGCCGGCGTGACCCGCGATATGCTGGCGATGCGACTCTCTGACGAGGACTGGCAGACAGTCATCGACATCAACCTGACCGCCGCCTTCAAACTCTCGCGTGCATTGCTCCGCGGTATGATACGCCAGCGCTGGGGCCGGATCATCAACATCACCTCGGTGATCGGCGTGACCGGCAATCCCGGTCAGGCCAACTACGCCGCATCGAAGGCCGGCATGATCGGGATGTCGAAATCGATTGCCCAGGAAGTCAGCGGGCGCGGCGTGACCGTCAACGCCCTTGCGCCCGGCTTCATCGAGACGCCGATGACGGAGAATCTCAACGAAGATCAGACAAAACGGATTCTCGATGCGGTCCCCGCCGGCCGCCTCGGCACACCGGATGACGTCGCCGCCGCCATCATCTACCTCGCCAGCGACGAGGCTGCCTACGTCACCGGCCAGACGCTCCACGTCAATGGCGGGCTGGCGATGCCCTGACCGCTAGCGCGACTTCGGTACCGAGGCCTTCCCGGATTCTTTCTGCAGTTTCCCCGGCAACTTGCCGGGGGATTTTTCTTCTTTCGGCGATTGCTCCGGCGATCCTTCACCCGCCCCAACACGCAGACGGCTCCAGCGCGCCACGTTGCGGTTGTGGTCGGCCAGGGTTTCGGCGAAAACGTGACCACCCTGGCCATCCGCGACAAAATAAAGTTCATCTGTGTCTGCCGGATCAAGCACAGCAGCGAGCGCGGCAATGCCCGGATTGCAGATCGGCCCCGACGGCAAGCCGGGAAGGCGATAGGTGTTGTGGGCGCCGGGCGTCGCCAAATCGGCCCGGGTGAGCGGTGCGTCAAGCCTTCCCCATCGACCGGACAAATCATAGATCACCGTTGGATCCGACTGCAGTCGCATGCCCCGCGCCAGGCGATTCAGGAACACGCCGGCGATGCGCTGGCGCTCTTCCGGCAGCGCCGTTTCCTTTTCAATGATCGAGGCGAGGATCAGAGCTTCGCGCGGAGATGCCAAGGCCAGCCCGTCCCGCCGGCTGCGCCACAGCCTTGCAAGCGTATCCCGCATCGCTTCCGTCATTATTTCGACCAGCCGACGGCGCGTCATCCCGTAGCGATAGGCGTAGGTCTCGGGCAGGATACTGCCTTCCTCCGGGAGCGGTCCAACCGCACCGGATAGGCTTTCCGTTGCCTCGAGAAGGCTGATCACCTGCCGGACCGTCATTCCCTCGACAATGGTCAACCGTCGTTCGACCACCTCGCCGACGACCATCTTCTGCAGAATGTCGCGCTGGCTTGGCGAGCCGGTGAATACATACTCCCCGGCCTTGATCCGGCTTTGGTCACCGCTCAACCGCGCAGCCCACACAAAGATGCCTGCATCGTCGATCGCGCCCGTACCTTCGAGAAGGCGGGCAATGCGGGGCAGGCTCGCCCCTTTGGGGACGATCAGGTGCACCGGCATGACGAGCGGGCGGGGATCGGTGAACACGCCGTAGCTCCAGGCGAACAATCCGCCGGCGGCGCCGGCGGCAAGTATCGCGACGGCGGCCGCAAGGGTCGCGCCGCGGCGCATGGCGGCTAGGGAGCGGCGCTCAGAACAAGGCAGGCATTGGTACCGCCAAATCCAAACGAGTTGGACAGCACGTGCCGGATCTTGTGTTGGCGCGCCTCAAGGGGCACCAGGTCGAGATCACAGCCTTCGGACGGCCCGACGAGGTTGAGCGTCGGTGGTATCGTGCTCTCCTCGACCGCCTTGATGGAGAACACCGCCTCGACCGCCCCGGCGGCGCCGAGGAGATGGCCGATCGCGGATTTTGTCGATGATACCAGAAGCGTCTTTGCATGGTCTCCGAACAGGCGCTTGATCGCGTTGATCTCGATAACGTCGCCGAGCGGTGTCGAGGTGCCGTGGGCGTTCACATAGCCGATGTCGCCAAGATCGACCGCCGCCCGTCGGACGGCCGCCTTCATGGCGCGATAACCGCCATCGCCATCTTCGGCCGGAGCGGTGATGTGATGGGCATCCCCCGACATGCCATAGCCACTTATCTCGGCATAGATGTGGGCGGAGCGGGCCCTGGCGTGCTCAAGCTCCTCGAGAATGACTATGCCGGCGCCCTCGCCCATAACGAATCCGTCCCGGTCCTTATCCCAAGGCCGCGAGGCCTCCTCGGGTCTGTCGTTGAAAGCCGTCGACAGGGCCCGGGCCGAGGCGAAACCGGCAATCCCAAGGCGGCAAATTGCCGCCTCCGTGCCACCAGCCACCATGACGTCGGCATCGTCGAACTCGATGAGCCGGGCGGCATCACCAATCGCATGCGCGCCGCTGGCACAGGCGGTGACCACCGCATGATTGGGACCGCGGAAGCCATGGCGAATCGAAACGTTGCCGGCCGCAAGATTGATCAGGTTGGCTGGAATGAAGAACGGGCTGACGCGGCGCGGGCCCTGGTCTGCAAGCCGGTTGGCTGTGCCGGCGATGCCGTCGAGCCCGCCGATGCCGGAGCCGATCATGACCCCGGTCCTGTTCAACTGTTCCGCGCCCTCGGGTTTCCAGCCGGAATCCGCAATCGCCTCGTCGGCGGCCGCCATCGCAAAGGCGATGAAGGGTTGGATCTTGCGCTGTTCCTTGCTGTCGATCCATTCCTCGACCGACCAGCCGCCCTCGGCGCGAGGGCCTTCCGGAACTTCACCGGCAATGGTGCATGCGAGATCGGATGCATCGAAACGCCGGATTGATCCGATTCCGGATTCGGCCTTCACAAGGCGGGACCAGACATGTTCGACGCCCAAGCCAAGCGGCGTCACAAGTCCTAGTCCGGTGACGACGACGCGCCTCCCCGCCATTCGCATCGATCTCCCCGCCGACACACTCCCCGCCAGCGCTCAATACGCGCCCTGGCAGTATGCTATGGCGATGTCGTTCAGCTTTGGTTTTTCTCGACGAAATTTACCGCATCTTCGATCGTGAGGATTTTTTCCGCGACGTCATCGGGAATCTCACACCCGAACTCTTCTTCGAAAGCCATTACAAGCTCGACGGTATCGAGACTGTCGGCTCCCAGATCGTCAATGAAACTGGCCTTGTCGGTAACCTTACTGGCTTCGACACTCAGGTGCTCGACGACAATTTTCTTGATGCGTTCTGCAACATCACTCATGGCAGGAAACCTTCTTGGGGCAATTGCGATTTGGACTGCTCAGGAGAGGCCCAGTTTCGGAACCCGTCACCGCCTGATCTCCCTGTGCAGCGAGGCTTCTAGCACAGGACAATCGGTATGACAAAGGCACAGCTCGCCCCTCAGCCGGTATTTTCCACGGTGTCTCCCGAGGCGTCTTCCGGAGCATCTTCCGCTGCCGGGACGGGCGGCTAAAGCAACGCCGTCACCGCCATCGAGACCGCCGCGCGCGAGGGTTCCACCACCGGACAGCCCACAGCTTCCTCGAGGTCACGCTGATGGCGGGCCATGCCCGTGCACCCCAGCACAATCGCCTCCGCGCCATCCTTTTTCCTGAGGGCATCCGCCACTGCGACCAGCCTGTCGAACGCATCCGCGCTCGCCTCGGTCTCGGCCACGGTCATGCCGACGGCACGGTCTCCCGCCACCCGCGAGGCGAGCCCGAGACGGTGGAAATACGCCGCGTGCCGCGGCAGCGAGTCCTCAAGGATCGACAACACGCCGACCCGCTCGACCCGGGACAGAGCCGCCGCAAGACCGCATTGGGCGATGCCGAAGACTGGTTTGGATGAAATCTCGCGGCAACGATCCAGGCCGGGATCGCTGAAACAGGCGATCACATAGGCGTCGCTGTCCTGCTCGGCCACGATACGCTCAAGCAGGGGTACAACGTGGGCCGCGTCTTCCTCGCTTTCAATCCCGAAAGGCCCTTCCTCCAGGGTCACGCAGCGAATCGCCGGAGCGCCCCCGAGCCGTAGCGGCGCTGTGGCTTCGTCGATGCCTCTCGTCACAGCAGCGTTGCTATTGGGATTGATGACCAGGATTTCCCCTTCTGCATTCATCTGTGCACTCATGGCTGTTCTCCACTCATCCGGTCTCTTCCCGGTCCACTGGCCCAGCGTAACCTATTGATCCAGCGTAAAGGGGGAATGCCGTTCAATATAGTTGACGACTCTTTTCGTCGACTCACCAATATCGAGATTCCCGGTGTTTATCTCGAGTTCACAGTCGCCGGGCGCTTCATAGGGTGCCGAAATTCCCGTGAAATCGGGAACCTCGCCGGCACGGGCGCACTGATAAAACCCTTCCGGATCCCGACCCTTGGCACACCTCCAGCGGCGCAGAAACGTAGATCAGAAACGTAGATCAGAAACGTAGATCTTGTGGAAATTGCCTGCACCGGCGGCCTCACGCGCCCGCACGCGGTCGCTTCGATAAGGGGAGATGAAGGTGGTCACCACAACGAGACCGGCGTGCACGAACTAAGGCTGCAGCTTCGCCGACTCGGCGAATATTTTCCTCCCTACCCTCTGGCGAAAACCCGAGATTCGCGTTCAGGTCGCTGCACAGATTATCTCCGTCAAGCACATAGACCTGGTATCCCTTGATGAAGAGATAGCGTTCCAACTCCACAGCCAGGGCGGATTTACCTGCGCCAGACAGGCCAGTGAGCCATACAACACCGCCACGGTGCCCGTTGCGCGACATCCGCATTTCATCGCTGATCACATATGCCTGGTTTCGAAAATGTTGGTCGCCCGGCAGGCGATGTCTCAATCTGCTCGAAGAACGCTTGCAAAGCCGCCAGCGCAGCCGCAAAAACCACCTGGCCTCGGTCCATGCCGGCCCGGATTGCCGGTGCACATCCCGCTGGTCGTAACCGGTGCACATCCCGCTGGTCGTAAGATGCCAATGCCTCGATAGCGGCATCGGCCAGCGGATCGCCAACAGTCGTGTGCGTTAAGGTGCAGCGCAGCAAGACGTAAGATCCAGCACGCGCGCTTTTTCGTAACCGGCTTCGTAAATTGGCGGTGTTTTCATAGCCAGTACCTGACCCGGCTCGGCATCGAACCCGACAATTTCTCTCGGGCTGCAAACGCACTGAAACGCATTGAACGGAAGGTAATCGCCTTCCGGCTTCTACACACTAAACCTGTTGCGCAATAGCCGATTTTCAGCGATGTTTATGGCTCAATGGAGAGTGAGGGCTTGTCTATGAGGGTTTTAAAGGTTTTGCGGGGGCGCGCTGATTTGTTTTTCCGCCTTTCAGGTATCCGTCTTCAGGATTTCGAGGCATTGGTTGTTGTTCTTCATCCGATCTGGCTTGAACGTGAACACCACCGGCTTTCACGTGAAGACAGACAACGCGCGATCGGTGGCGGGATGAACTACCGTTTGGAATTTGCCGAGCAATTGCTGCTCTGCTTGATGTATTATCGCACCTATACCAGTCAGGCCTTTATGGGTCTTCTGTTCGATGTCTCGTCCCCTACGGTTTGCCGTCGGATTGCTGCCATGACAGAATTGATGGCAGGACATTTCCGGATGCCGGAGCGCAAGATCAGGCTGTCGGCGTCAGAGAGGGATGACCTGCTTTACCTGATGATTGATGGCACGGAGCGTCCGGTTCAACGCCCGAAAAAGCTCTCGCATCGCAAGGCGAAGTATTCCGGCAAGAAAAAGCATCACACGGCCTCACATCAGATCATCACCGATGACAAAAAACGGGTTCTGGCGGTCGGTCCGGCGCAACCCGGGCGCGCACATGACAAGCGTATCTATGACGAGGCGCGCGTGGATAAACCACCGGGTGTGCTTGTACTTGGTGATCTCGGTTATCTGGGAACATCGCTTGAAATCCCGCTCAAAGCCTCAAAGAACCACCCCCTTACGGACGAACAGAAAACTTACAACACTTGGCACGCAAAGCTGCGTATCGGCGTGGAGCACGGTATTTGCCGCATGAAAAAGTTCGGAATATTTGCCGAAACTCACCGCGGCAACCGGCAGGAAAACATGATTGCCAAGAACGTCGGGGCGCTGGCAAACATGAATTTGAAAACAACCTAACCAAATTCGGTAAGGATACATCCGTTCTCAATTACCTGATGTTATTGTGAATCAGGTCTACTATGTTAACTGCGATAACCTATGTAGCTGATCCCGCATTTCCGGGCCAAAACGCACCGGATTTCGCCGCGACTTCACCATAAGGGAAGCATCATGTCTCGATTTGGAACACGCGCACACCGCGCAATCACGATGATGGCGGCCATCGGCATTCTCGCCGGTGCCGTTACGACTGCAGTCACGACTGTGGTCACCGCGGCACCGAAGAAAGGCGGCACTCTGGTCATCGGCCTGGCCGGAACGCCGCGGCATCTCAATCCGGCGGTACAGTCGGGCGTGGCCACCGCCATACCGGGCACGCAGGTCTTCGCAACACCGCTGCGGTTCGATGAAAACTGGAACCCACAACCCTATCTGGCAGAGAGCTGGAAGATTTCTGATGACGGGCTGAGCGTCACCCTGAACCTGCGCCGCAACGCGCGGTTCCACGACGGCAAGCCGATCACCTCGGAGGACGTCGCCTTTTCCATCGCCACAATCAAGGCGAACCACCCGTTCAAGACTATGTTCGCCCCGGTCGAGAAAGTCGACACGCCGGATCCGCATACTGCCGTGCTGCGCCTCAGCCAACCCCACCCGGCAATCCTGCTGGCCATGTCCTCGGCCCTCTGCGTGATCATTCCAAAGCACGTCTTCGACGACGGGCAGGATCCGAAATCGCACCCGATGAATCTCAAGCCTGTCGGCTCCGGACCATTCAAGTTCGTCGAGTATGTCAAGGGACAGCACATCATCCTTGAGCGGAACTCTGACTTCTTCCTCAAGGATCGGCCCTATCTCGACAAGATCATCATCAAGATTAACAAGGATTCGAATTCGCTGGCGCTCGGCCTCGAGCGTGGCGACATCCACATCCGGTCGTTCAACACCAAGACCCGTGAGCTGCAGCGGCTGAAGAAGAACGAGAGCCTGACCGTCGACCCTGGTGGTTATGCCGCGGTTGGGCCGATCGGCTGGCTCGCCTTCAACCTCAACCATCCGATTCTCGGCAAGAAAGAGGTCCGCCAGGCGATCGCCTACGCCATCGACCGCAACTTCATAAACAAGGCGCTCCACAGCGGCTTCTCCAAGCCGGCGTTCGGCCCCATCTCCATGGCAAGCCCGCTCGCCGACCAGAATGCGAAGCGCTACGACCTCGATCTCGGCAAAGCCAACAAGATGCTCGATGCGGCAGGCTATCCGAAGAAGGGTGATGGTACGCGCTTCAAGGTCAAGCTGGACACGCTTCTCTCGCAGCGCGACGTCGCCGAGTATCTCAAGCCGCAGCTGAAGAAGGTCGGCATCGACGTCGAGTTGCGTATTCCGCCGGACTTTCCGACCTGGGCCAACTGGGTGAAGAGCCATGAATTCGACATGACCGTTGACGTGGTCTTCAATTGGGGGGACCCGGTGATCGGCGTCCACCGAACCTACATCTCGTCCAACATCCGCAAGGGCGTGATCTGGTCGAACACGCAGAGCTACGCCAATTCCGAGGTCGACACGCTCCTCGAGGCGGCCGGCAAGGAAGTCGATCCGGCCAAGCGCAAGGAGCTGTACATCAAGTTCCAGAAGCGGGTTACCGAGGACCTGCCGGTCTACTGGCTCTACGGCTTGCCGTATCACACTGTCACCAGCACCAAGGTCGGCAATCCGCCGCTCTCGATCTGGGGGACGATGGCGCCGATGGACGAGGTCTACCTCAACTAGGCGCATAAAACGCCGCAGCCCCGCTCGGGATCCAACTCCAGACAGAGACGGGTCCCGGCGGGAGCGCTTCGGACGGCATCCTCACCAATGGTGAAAATACTCGGTATTATCAGCCAGCGCATATTCTACGCTGTCGCCCTGATTTTTGCCGTCCTGGTCCTGAATTTCTTTCTCATCCGCCTGGCGCCGGGCGATCCGGCGGAAGTCATCGCCGGCGAGATGGGTGGCATCACCCAGGAGATCCTCGACGCCATCCGCAAGGATTACGGCTTAGACAAGCCGGTCTTCGAACAGCTCTCGGTCTATCTCGGCCGCGCCGTCCAGGGGGATCTCGGATACTCCTATTACTACAACTCACCCGTCGCCGAGCTTGTCCTCGATCGCATGGGCGCAACCATCATCCTCATCATTGCGGCAACCCTACTGGCGCTGTTCGTCGGCACCGTCATGGGAGTCCTGGCGGCGCGGAAGCCGGAGGGATGGCTTTCCAATTTCCTCACCATCTTCTCCCTGTTCGGCTATTCAGCGCCAGCGTTCTGGACCGGGATGATGCTGATCATCATGTTTGCCCTGGTCGTGCCGATCTTTCCGGTCTCAGACATGTACGACGTCGTCAAGACACTCGGTCCTTGGGGACGGGTACTCGACATCATGCACCACCTCGTGTTGCCGGCGTTCACGCTCGGCATCATCTATATCGCCCAGTACAGCCGCTTGTCGCGAGCCAGCATGCTCGAAGTTCTCGGTTCCGACTACATCCGCACCGCACGCGCCAAGGGACTCAGCGAAGGTATCGTCGTCTTCAAGCACGCGCTCAGGAACGCGATCCTGCCGGTGATCACCGTCACTGGTCTGCATTTCGGCAATTTGCTCTCCGGCGCCGTGCTGGTCGAAACTGTCTTCAACTGGCCGGGTCTCGGCACGCTTGCGTTCGATTCCCTGCTGCGCAGAGATTACACGACCATCCTCGCCCTTCTATTCTTCTCCGCTCTGATGGTCATCGTCGCCAATCTGGTAACTGATCTGTGCTACCGCCTCGCCGATCCGCGGATCAAAGGCAAGCGGGAGTAAGCCTGTGAGTACGCCCATTCCGTCCACCCCCGAGAGTGCGCCGGTCTCCGACCTGCAAGCCACCGTGCATGCCGCAACCGAAAGCCCGGCCCGCGAGATCTGGCGAATGTTCCTGCGTAACCGCTCGGCGATTCTCGGACTCGCCCTGCTGGTGGGGGTCATCGTGATGACTTTCCTTGGCCCCGTTCTTTACGGGGTCGACCCCTTCGAGCTGATGTGGGCGCCGTTCACACCACCGGGCTCGGAATCAACCGTCATGATGGGAACCGACCACATCGGCCGCGACATCATGGCCGGCATCATCACCGGCGGCCGGGCCACCCTCGCCGTCGGCGCCGCCGCCGCCCTGATCACCGTATTCATCGGCGTGATGGTCGGCGCATTCTCGGGCTACTACGGCGGCCTCATCGAAGAAATCCTGATGCGGATCACCGAGTTCTTCCAGGTGCTGCCGCCGCTGATCCTGGCCATGGTTCTGGTCGCGGTGTTCACGCCGTCGCTCTACACCATCGCCATCGCCATCGGCGTGGTCAGCTGGCCAGCGACCGCACGCCTGACCCGGGCCGAGTTCAAGCGCATCAAGGAGCTGGAATATGTGAAGGCGGCGCGCAGCATTGGCGCCGGCAACGGACGCATCATGTGGCGCATCATTCTGCCCAACGCGCTACCGCCACTGATCGTCTCGGCGAGCCTCGTGGTCGGTGTCGCGATCCTGTTCGAAGCCGGATTGAGCTTCCTTGGTCTCGGCGATCCGAACGTTATGAGCTGGGGGCTGATGATCGGCGCCAGCCGCGAATACATCGTCGATTCTTGGTGGTCAGTCACCTTCCCGGGAATCTCCATTTTCATTACCGTGCTCTCGGTAAGCCTCATCGGCGACGGTCTCAACGACGCGCTCAACCCAAAACTGCGCGAACGCTGAGCGATGTCTGCCGAACCACTCCTCGAGATCGACCGTCTCGCGGTCGAGTTCAACACCCGCGCCGGCGTGGCCCGGGTCGTCGACCAGATCGGCTTCTCGCTGATGCCGGGCGAGACCCTGGGTATCGTCGGTGAATCGGGATGCGGAAAATCCGTCACCGCGCTCGCGATCATGGGACTTGTGCCCGAGCCGCCCGGGCGGGTCGCCGGCGGTGCAGTGCGGCTGAAGGGCGAGGATCTGATCCGTGCCGACACTGCCCGCATGCGCCAGATCCGCGGCAACAACATCTCGATGATCTTCCAGGAGCCGATGACCTCGCTCAATCCCGTGTTCACCGTTGGCGACCAGATCTCCGAGGCGGTCAGGCTCCATGAGGGCCTGTCGCGCCGGGATGCCCAGGACCGGGCGATCGAGATGCTCGGCGCCGTGCATATTCCCGTGCCGGAACGCCGGGTCGACGAGTATCCCCACCAGATGTCCGGCGGCATGCGCCAGCGCGTGATGATTGCCATGGCGTTGGCCTGCAGGCCCGAAATCCTGATCGCGGACGAACCGACGACAGCGCTCGACGTGACGATCCAGGCCCAGGTGTTCGACCTTCTCGCCGAGCTGCGCGAGAAGACCGGAACGGCGATCATCCTGATCACCCACGATATGGGCGTGATTGCGGAAATGGCTGACCGCGTCGCCGTCATGTATGCGGGCCGGATCATCGAGACCGGAAGCGTTGAGGAAATTCTCGACGACCCCTACCATCCCTACACTCGGGGGCTAATCGCCTGTGTGCCCCACATGCAAGATGACCCGCCGCCGGAACGGCCGCCACTGCTCGAAATTTCCGGGGTGGTACCGGCGATGAACGAGCTTGGCGCCGGCTGCGCCTTCGAGCCCCGCTGCAGCGAACGGCTTGGACAATGCCCAGTCGAGCGGCCCGAGACCCGCGTCATCGGCGAAGGCCGGGAAACCGTTTGCTGGCTGACGGAGGAAGACCGTGACGGCCGGCCCTGACAACACCCGCCCTGGCGGCGACGACACCCTGCTTACGGTCGAGAACCTGAAGGTTTACTTCAAGGCGGGCCGCAAAACCCTGTTTGCGCCGCACGATGTCATACACGCCGTCGACGATATCAGCTTCTCGGTGCGGCGCGGCAGAACCTTTGGAATTGTCGGCGAATCGGGCTCGGGAAAATCAACAGTGGCGCTGGCCATCATGCGCCTGGTGTCGATCACCGACGGCACCGTGACACTGGACGACGCCGATCTGTCGGCGGCCGAGGGCGAAACGCTGCGTACCCTGCGCCGCAAGATGCAGATCATTTTTCAAGACCCGTATTCCTCCCTCAACCCGAGAATGCGGGCCGGAGCCATCGTGCGTGAACCGATGAACTTGATGGATATCGGCGAACCGGAAGGCCGCGAGGATGCGGTCGCGGCACTATTCGCCGAAGTTGGATTGCGGCCCGAGCAGCGCGCCCTGTTTCCGCACCAGTTCTCCGGCGGACAGCGCCAGCGCATCGGCGTCGCCCGCGCGCTTGCCAGCCGCCCCGCCCTCGTCATCTGCGACGAGCCGGTCTCGGCACTCGACGTCGCCATCCAGGCCCAGACCCTCAACCTGTTGCGGCGCCTGCAGGACACCTTCGGCCTTACCTATCTGTTCATCTCCCACGATCTCGGGGTTGTGCAGTACATCTGCGACGAGATCGCGGTCATGTATCTCGGCCAAATTGTCGAACAAGCCGACCGCATCTCGCTCTTCAAGCGGCCGCTCCATCCCTACACCTGGGCGCTGATCTCGGCCGTGCCCTCGGCCCGCAACGCCCGACACGGGCGCGGCAAGGGCCGCATCCGCCTCGAGGGCGACCCGCCCTCGCCCATCGATCTGCCGCCGGGCTGCCGGTTTGCCGACCGATGCCCGTTCGTTGAAAATCGCTGCCGTGAAACGGTGCCACCCCTGCGGGAGGTTGCCGACGGGCATCACGCCGCCTGTCACCTGATCAACGATTCCGGCACGCCCCCACACGAATACCGCCAAATTGAGGGATTTTCCCGATGACCCAACGCTTTGTTCTTGCCGTTATGCGCCACGAAACCAACACCTTCTCGCCGATCGCCACGAAGATCGAGCATTTCGTCAGAGGATCGAAAGACGGCAACATGATGACCGGCGACGCGGCGATCGAAGCCCTCGCCGGCACCAACTGTCCGTTTGCCGGCTATTACGACCTCGTCAAGGATTCGGGCGCCGAGATCGTCGTCCCCTGTGCCGGAAACGCGTGGCCCCAGGGCACCGTTACCGCCGATGCCTATGAAGACATGGTGGGCCGCATCTTGGCCGAGGTGGAAAAGGGCTGTGACGCCCTGTTCCTCGATTTGCACGGCGCCATGGTGACCGAGAACTACGACGACGCCGAGGGCGAGTTGATGACCCGCATCCGCAAGATCGCGCCCGACCTTCCGGTGGCGGTGGCGCTCGATTTCCACACCAACATGTCAGCGGCGCTGATGGATAACGTCACCACGATCGCTGGCTATCGCACCTATCCGCATGTTGATACCTACAACACCGGCGAACGCGCTGGCCGCGCCATCCTGCGCGCCATGGCCGGCGAAGTCAGCCCCGTCGTTTCCTGGGGTGTGCTGCCGATGATGAGTCACATGCTCAAGCAAACTCCGGCGATGCAGCCGATGAAGGACATCATGGATCGCGCCATCGCCGCCGAAGCCTCGGGCGAGACGCTGGTCGCGTCCGTGTTCGGCGGCTTCCCGCTCGCCGACATCCCGCATCTCGGCCTTGCTGCGGTTATTGTCGACGACGGCAACAAGGAGCGTGGCGATAGGCTCCGCGACGAACTTCTCGATATGGCGTGGGATCGCCGCGCCGATTTCGTCTACGAAGTCGAACCGATGGCCGAGTCGATCGCCCGAGCCAAGACACTGTCCGGCAACCCGATCGTGCTCGCCGACCACGGCGATAATTGCGGTGCCGGCGGCATCACCGACATCATGGCCGTGCTCGAAGAAACCCTGAAGCAGGGGCTCGAGGACATGTGCGCCGGTCCGTTCTGCGATCCCGAAGCGGTGCAGCAGATGGTCCAGGCCGGCGAAGGCGCGGAGATCTCCCTCAACATTGGCGGCAAGGTCGACATGCCGGCGCTCAACCTGCCCGGGGCGCCGATGCGGCTCGAAGGCCGGGTCAAGAAAATCACCGACGGCACCTTCACCATTACCGGCCCAATGTTTACCGGCGGGACCATGCATATCGGTCCGACCGCGGTACTCGACATCGGACCGGCCGAGATCGTGGTCTCCTCCTGGCCCTTCGAGCCGATCGACACCGGGTGCTTCACCCATGCCGGAATCGACCCGACCAAGAAGAAATTCGTGCTGATTAAGTCACGCCAGCACTTCCGCGCCGGCTTCGAGCCGATCGCCAAGGAGATCGTCATGGTCGCGGGGCCGGGCGTATGCAGTTCGGATTACGGGATCTTCCCGTTCAAGAAGCTCTCCCGGCCGATCTACCCGCTCGACCTGGATACGCCGAAATCCGTAACCGGGAACTGACCCGCAAGATCACCGCAAGATCGCCACAAGATCTCGCCGGGCGATTGAACCCAGGACGATTGAACCCAGGACGATTGAACCCAGGGCGATTGAACCCAGGGCGACCCGGCATCGAAGGCGCTACCAGATGCCGAAGATATAGCCTCTCTTGCGGGCGGTGCCGGTGCGGCGGGCAACCTCGGCATCGTCCATTGTCGTCCGGTTGCGCAGATGCCGCCGCCAGTCCGCGATCCGCCCGCCGAGCTCGGCGCGCACCGCCTCGTGGCCTGTATCGCCACCAAGATCAACCTGTTCCAGGGGATCGTTGCGCAGATCGTAGAGTTCGCAGCCGAACCCTTCGTACTCGACCATTTTCCAGTCTTCGGTCCTGACCATCGTGGCCCTGGCTCGGTCCGCCGCCACGCCCAGCGTCAGCCGGGCGGGACGAAAAGCGTAATCGGCCTCGGAGAACACGGCCTCGCGCCAGCCGGCCGGCGTGGCGCCATTTGACGCATCACCAGATAGCAGAGGCTGTAGCGACCGTCCCTCGAGCACCTGGCCCGTGACCTCCCCGCCCGCCATCTCGACGAAGGTCGGGATCAGGTCGATCGCCTCGGCAAGCGCGTCCTCAGTGCGACCGCGGGTGGCATCGGCCCCCGGTGCGGGATTACGGATGATTAGCGGCAGGCGCAGAGATTCCTCGTGGAATAGTTCCTTCTCGCCGAGCCAGTGATCACCGAGATAGTCGCCATGATCGCTGGTGAAGACGATTACCGTGTTGTCCCACAGACCCCGCGTCTTGAGGAAATCGAACAGACGTCCGAGATGGGCGTCGAGCTGGGCGATCAGCCCCATATAGGTCGGGATCACCGTCCGCCGCACCCCCTCGCGGGAGAAATTGACGCCCTCATCGTGCTCCCGGAAAGCGCTGACGACCGGATGGGCGTGTTCTCGTTCGGCCTCGACGCGATTGGCCGGCAGGATGTCCTCTGCTGCGTAAAGTGCGTGATACGGGTCGGGCGCCATGTAGGGCCAGTGCGGCTTGATATAGCTCAGATGCAGGCACCACGGACTGTCTTCCCCAGCCTCCTCGATGAAGGCCATGGCCCGGTCGGTCATGTAGGCAGTCTCGGAATGCTCCTCGCGCACCCGCGCCGGGAGATTGGCGTTCCGAAGATACCAGCCGCTCAGCACCTCGCCGTCGGCGCCCTCGGCGGCGTTGGCGATCTCGTGCCAGGGGTTCTCGCTCTTGTAGCCGAGTTCGTTGAGCCAGCGGTTGTAGCGGAGAGCAGGATTGAGCGAGATATCCGGATGGAGCCCATCATCGCGCTCGAAGGGCTCGAAACCCGCCTCGCCGATCAGCACCCCGGCCGGCGATGCCGGATCGACGCCAAGGCGCGCCATGCCCTCGCGATCCGCGACCATATGGGTTTTGCCCACCAACACAGTGCGATAGCCGAGTGGTGCAAGGTGGTCGCCGAGGGTCCACTCCCCGGCAGCAAGAGGGACATTGTTGTAGGTCGATCCATGGCTGGCCATGTAGCGGCCGGTATAGAACGACGCCCGGGACGAGCCGCAGACCGGCCCCTGGCAGAAGGCGCGGGAAAACATCACCCCGTCTGCAGCCAGGGCGTCGATATTGGGGGTTTTGAGGACGGGATGGCCGGCGCAGCCCAGATAGTCGGCCCGCAGCTGATCAGCCATGATGAAGAGGATGTTCGGTGCCGCGCTCATCGCGCCTGTCCAGAATACATTGCCCTGTGACTCACTGTTCCTGCTGCATCAGCACAGCGCAGCGGCCAGTTTCTCGAAATCCGCCACGGTGATATCCGGGCGGTGCGGTGTGTCTCCAAAGGGCCGGTTGCGGCGATTGATGAAGGCCGTACGCATTCCGTAAGCCTTGGCGCCAATACAATCGAAAGCGTGGTTGGCGACAAACAGACAGCTGGTGCGCGCTTCGCCGGTCCTGTCCTCGGCCACGCTGTAGGTCATCCAGTGCGGCTTGAAGTAGCCAGCTTCCTGCACCGAGATCGTCTCGTCGAAAGAAAAGCCGATATGCGGCTTTGCCGCTTCCAGCATGTCCGAATCACCGTTCGAAAGGATTGCCAGCCGGTATCCGGCGGCACGCAGGCTGTCGAGCGCTGCCAGGGCGTCGGGAAACGGTTTCAGCTCCACGATCCGATCGATGAGCCAGCGCACATCGCCCTGGGAATAGGCGATGCCGCAGCGGTCCATCACATGCGATACGGCGCGATGTCCGATCTGGCGATACGGCGTGTGCCCTCGGTCGCAGAGCGAATCGATCATCGAGTTTTCGTAATGCGTGCGGCGCCACCAGGTCACGAAGCGGTGCGGCTCACCGTCCCATCCCTTGTCGGCGAGAAACGGGGTCACCGCCTCGGTCAGGCCCAACTGCATGTCGACTACGGTGCCGTACTGGTCGAAGATGAGAACCTTGACCTCGCGCTTCAGAATTTCGGTGTTTTCCATAATCCTTCCCGGAACCACAATGAACCGCCATAGAGTTGCCGCAGAGTTTCGGCAGAGTTTCCGCAAGGCCGCCATGCGCGCAACGCGTTGCCGCCTGCAGAAGCGAGAACTATAACGAAAACTGCGATTGTGAAAAAAGCGACCAACAAAACCGCCCTGCGCATCCAGGCGTTCCTCGGAGACGCCTTCGAGGTGCTCGAATTCGACGCTGGCACCCGGACCGCAGCCGAGGCCGCCGACGCCATCGGCTGTACGGTATCCCAGATCGCCAAGTCCCTGGTCTTCCGCGGCAAGACGAGTGGCGAGGCCATTCTCGTGGTGACCAGCGGTTCGAACCGCGTTGATGAAAAGAAGGTGGGTACGCTCGCAGGCGAGAAAATCGATCGCGCCGATGCGGATTTTGTCCGCGCGGCGACCGGCTTCGCCATCGGCGGCGTGCCGCCGGTCAGCCATACGCGGCCACCGAAAATCCTTCTCGACGCGGATCTTCAGATCTTCGAGGATCTGTGGGCCGCCGCCGGAACGCCACATGCCGTGTTCCGGCTGACGCCAGACCAGCTCGCGACGCTGACGCAGGCCGCATATTGCGATGTCGCCAGGCGATAGCCTGGCGGGGGCCGACACAGTCTCCCTCTCGCGGTTTCTCCCTGTAGCCTGCAAAAGATAGATTAGCGCGAGAGACAGATTAAATTGCAAAAGAGAGAGGCAGGGAGCCGAAGATGAAAATACCGACGCTCAAAGAAACACCCATCCGTAAATCCTACGACGTGGTGATCGTCGGCGGCTCGATGATCGGCTCATCGATCGCCTGGTGGCTGACGAACAACCCTGATTTCGACGGCAATGTTCTCGTGGTGGAACGGGATCCGGGTTACGAGTTCACATCCACGGCACGCACCGGAAGCTGCATACGCCACCAGTTCTCGAACGAACTCAACGTCAAGATCTCCCTGTTCGGAACCGAGTTCATTAAGACTTTCAAAGATTGGGTGGGCGCCGATGATCCGGACGTGCCGGAAATCTTCCTGCACGAGTTCGGCTATCTGTTCCTCGCCACCGAGGCCGGTGTTGACGTGATGCGGAAGAACCATGCCGTGCAGACCGCATGCGGCGCGGCTACCCAGCTTCTAGAACCTGATGCGGCTGCTGAAAAATGGCCGTACATCAAACTCGATGACATCGTTCTCACGAGCCACAACCCTGTCGGCGAAGGCCGGTTCGACGGCGATGCGATGTTCCGGAGCTGGCGGCGTGCGGCCCGCGGCGCCGGCGTTGAATACATCACCAACGAAGTTGTCGACATGGAGCGGAATGGCGACCGGATCGCCAATGTAACCCTGCAATCCGGCGAAACCGTTGGCTGTGATGTGGTGGTCAATGCCTCGGGCCCGCGGGCGGTGCGGACCGCCGCAATGGCCGGTCTCGATATCCCCGTCCAGCCCATGAAGCTCACCACCTTCGTTTTTTCGGCCGAAAACCCGCCGAAACAGACAGTACCCCTGATCATCGACCCGGCCGGATTCTATGTCTGCAACGATGGCCCCAACTTCCGCACCGCAGCGGTGGCGGCAGAAGGCGGTGCCGTCGATTATGACGATCTCGATCCCGATTACGACGCCTTCGAAAGCGTCGTCTGGCCGAGACTGGCGGAACGCATCCCGGCTTTCGAGGCAATCAGGGTCGTCAATGCATGGGGCGGCCACTATGCGTTCAACACCCTCGACCACAACGCCGTGATCGGCCCCCATCCGGAGGTGCAGAATTTCATCTTTGCGAACGGGTTTTCCGGGCACGGACTCCAGCAATCACCCGCCGTCGGCCGAGGCGTGAGCGAGTTGATCACCCACGGCGCCTTCCGCAGCCTCGATCTCTCGCCCCTCGGCTACGAGCGGATCACCGAGGGAAAGCCGTTCCTGGAAAAAAATATCATCTGACAGAACCGTAATTTGACACTGGCATGTCGATGCCTGCATCCTGGAACCGGATCTTCAGGACCCGAAAAACGCCCAAAAGGCTGCGTAACGCCTTCCTGCGAAACTTGAGGGCCGACGCCTCGCAGTCCTATCGAAAACGCCCGAACCCCGCCCTCCAGGGTGTCGCGCTGGCGGCCTCCGCAGCCCTCGATCTCGGATTGCTCGCCCTGATCGGAATCTGGTTTCTTCTGCACAATTCCCTGCCGGGCTACGACGGCGAACGGCGTATGACCGGGATCATCGCCCCGGTCGAGATCATCCGCGACGCAAGGGCGGTTCCGCACATCCACGGCGCCACAGACCAGGACGTCTTCTTCGCCCTCGGCTACGTCCATGCCCAGGACCGGCTGTGGCAGATGGAACTCAACCGACGCGCACCCCAGGGCCGGCTTTCGGAACTGTTCGGCCGCCGCGCCCTGCACTTCGACAGGATGATGCGAAAGCTGGATCTCTACGGCTATGCCCGGTTGGCGGCCCGCAGCCAGACACCGGAGACCCGGGCCGTTCTGGAGGCCTACGCTGCGGGTGTGAATGCGCATATCGCGTCAATAAGGGGCGGAATACCGGGCCGGGCCGGGCCGGAATTTCTCGTCTTCGGAAGCGAAATCGATCCCTGGACCCCGATCGATTCCATGGCCGTTGTCAAGGGGATGGCGCTGCTGTTGAGCAATGGCGCTCGGTTCGAGACACGGCGAGCTCGCTTCGCACGCAAGCTTGGCAACAAACTGGCCGCCGAGCTTTTCCCCGGCTATCCGGATGCGGCCATCATTGCCCTGCCCGAATATGCGGAGCTTTTCCCCGGCGCGGTGTTTCCCAAATCTCCCGAATCCCTATCTGCCGCATCGACGGCGCTTGGGGTGTCGGCGGCGGGGAAACCGCCCGCATGGCCGGCCCTGCCGCCACCCGATCCCGAAGCTGAACTGGCCGGAGCCTCCAACGCCTGGGCCGTGCAGGCCGAGCGGTCGGCCACCGGCGCGCCGCTCCTGGCCTCCGATCCACATCTGCGGCTCTCCGCGCCTTCTCTGTGGATGCTGGCCCGGCTCGACATCGCCGGCAAAAACGTGATCGGCGCCACCATCCCCGGCATCCCAGCCGTCATTCTCGGCCACAATGCCGATATCGCCTGGGGGCTGACCTCGACCTACGCCGACAACCAGGATGTGTTCATCGAAAAGGTCAATCCAGAGAACCCGGACCAGTACCTCACGCCCGAAGGATGGCGCGAATTCGAGACACGGCAGGATACCATCACGGTACGCGACGATCCCCCGGTCCCGCTCCTGATCCAAAAAACCCGTCACGGCCCGGTAATTTCGCCGGAGTATTTCGGCACCAATCCGGTCACACCGTCCGGCCACGTCGCGGCGTTGCGCTGGACCGCGCTTGCCCCCGAAGACCGGTCACTCGAGATGGTGCTGGCACTGATGCGGGCAACCAGCATCGAGGAGGCAGCGCAAACCCGCGGACTCCTGCTCGCACCCGTCCAGAACGTTACCGTCGCCGACCGAAACGGTGTCGGCATGTTTACGGCCGGCCGCATCCCGTTGCGCAACCTGGCGAGCCAGACCCGCGGCCGCGTGCCTTCACCGGGCTGGATCCCGGAGAACGACTGGATCGGCTGGATGAGCATGGACAGGACGCCGCAGGTGCTTTGGCCCGTCGGCGGCATTGTCGCCAACGCCAACAACCGCACCACGAACGCAGCCTATCCGGACCACATCACCTTTGACTGGGGCTATCCCTATCGCATCCGGCGCATCATCGAGGTACTGGACGCGCATCGACACCACACGCCGGAGAGCTCCCGGAAGCTTCAGAACGATGTGTTGTCGCAAATGGCACGGGAGATTCTGCCGCTGCTGATTGAGTCACTCGCAGACACCCCGTTTCTCAACCTCGACACCCAACGACGGAGCGCATTCAATCGGCTCGCCGGATGGAACGGAGCGATGGACGCCGATGCGGCTCAGCCGCTCCTGTTCGCGGCCTGGATCCGCGCCCTGACGCCGCTCCTGGTCAATCCAAAAGCCGGTCCGCTCGGTGCATCCCTCCAGGGCCCGCGCCCGCTGTTTGTCATGCGTGTCTTTCGCGATATCGATGGCGCTGCGCACTGGTGCGACAATCCGGACACAGCTCCGGTCGAAAACTGCGGGCAGATCGCCTGGGAGGCGCTCGGCGTCGCTGTCGTCGAACTCACGGAACGCTACGGCCCCCGGATGGACGAGTGGCGATGGGGCGAAGCGCACCAGGCGGTCCAGATGCATACCCCTTTCTCTGCCGTGCCTAGGCTCCGCAACATGTTCGACATCCGCACCGAGACCGGCGGAGATCTCTTCACGGTGATGCGCGGGGCAACACAAGGCGCCGGCGACGAACCCTATGCAAATATCCACGCGGGTGGATTCCGGGCCGTCTACGATTTTTCCGATCTCGATCGCTCGGTTTACATCCAGTCGACCGGGCAGAGCGGGCATGTGCTTTCGCGTTTTTACGACGACATGTCCTGGCTCTGGAGCAACGGCGAATACATCCCGATGTCACTCGATCCCGAGCAGGTGCAGACAGGCTCGGTCGGCACCATCTGGCTGATGCCGGATTCCTGATATTCGGAGGAGTCCTGATGCCGTAGCGGGACGCGCTCAGAGGCCGTAGCGGCTCCAGAGCAGGCGATCCTCAATCGCGGCCAGCATATCCGCCGGCAGACTGGCCTGCTGTCCGCCCATGAACCGCCGCAACCCGGCTCTCCGCGGCCGGTTTATCGAGTGCAGCTTGATGTCGTCACCGAATTTCTCGCGCATGATCTGGCGCATGTCACCAAGACCGTCGATAAGACCGAGATCGGCGGCCCGCTGGCCGGACCAGAACTCCCCGCTGAACAGCACATCATCTTTGGCGTTCAGACGCGCGCCGCGACGCTCGCGCACGTACTCCATGAACTCCTCGTGCATATCCTTGTGTAGCGTGCGAAGCCGCTCGACATCCTCGTCTTTCTCGGACTCAAAGGGGTCCAGCATCGACTTGCGGACGCCAGCCGTATGGATGCGCCGCTCGATACCCCAGCGCTCGATCAGGTTCTGCAGACCGAAACCAGCGGAAATGACACCGATCGAACCGACAATCGAACTCGGCACCGCATAGATCTCGTCCGCACCACAGGCGAGCCAGTAGCCGCCCGACGCCGCAACATCCTCGCAAAAGGCGTAGACCGGCACGCCCTTCTCCTGTGAAAGCGCCTGTATGCGTCCCGAGATCAGCGCCGCCTGGGCGGGCACGCCACCTGGAGAATTGACGATTATCGCCACACCCCTGAGGCGAGGCAACCGGAAAGCGCGCTCGATCGCAGACTCGAGGTCGATGAGGGTCAGGCCCGGCTTGCGGCCAACCCCGAAGCTGCCGATGGCGCCGGCAAGATAGAGAACGCTGACTCGCGGTGATCCCTCGATGCGGTCGCCCAGCCAGTCGCCAATCAACGGTATCGAGCGGATTAGTCGCGATTGTTCACGTTTTTCGGTCATGGTCGGTTTTTACTTCCCGACTGAATATTTGCCAAGCATTGGCAAGGTGTTTGCCCAGTGTCGGTGATCGGCGAACAACTTCGTTCTCCCTCCGGAGCACGCCCTCCAAAACTGTTGTCTGCGAACTGCCCTCAAGCGCCGAGATCGATCGGTTTCATGTCGCGCAAGATGGCCTCGGCAGCCTGCGTGAACGTGCCGTCCGGTTCGTGCAGGACCATGCCGGGATCAAGCCGTAACGGAGAGGAATTCCCTGCCCGGGCCTGAACGAGAATGCGCTTGGGTTCCTGTTCGCGCTTCGGCCAGAGTGGATAGACAACAAGATTGCCGGCATGAGTGCGCACACAGGCAAGAATCTCGTCGAGTCGGTCGGCGCGATGGACCAGCGTCACCGTCCCGCCATCCACCACCCGCGCAAAGCAGAAACCGACCCATGTCGCGAGGTCGGCCACCCCTTCGACAGTCGCAGGATCGGCGCCGGTGCGCGTATCGGCCCGACTTTGCAGCAGATAGGGCGGGTTCACCATGACATGATCGAATTGCACCGGCAGCGCAGTGGGTGGTGCTACGATATCGCCCGCAAGAAAAGCGACGCGGTCATCGAAGCCGTTGCGGCCAGCATTGTCAGTGGCGAGATCGACCAGTCCGGCCTGGTTGTCGATTCCAAACACCTTGGCACCCGCACAGCGCCGGGCATAGCAAAGCGTCGCCGCCCCAGCGCCCGATCCGGCGTCGAGCACATATCCGCTCTCGGCATCCGGCACCGCCGCCGCCAGGAAAACCGAGTCTATCGCAGCCCGGTACCCCGTCTCCGGTTGAACCAGGAGCACGCGCTCCCCGAGCAACCGGTCCGGTTTACGCGAATCATCGCGCGGATCATGCAAATGATTCGGGGAGCGCCCCGATAGCTCGCCGGGCCCATCCCCGGCATCATCTGCGCCGGCATCATTTATGCCCGGCAGCGCCGCCTCGGCGTCCCTCAATAAAACCGCGGCACGGTCGAAATCCTCGTCGATAACCATCAGGCGCCTGAGGATGGCGACTGACCTGCCCTCGAGGGTGCTCGTATGCCCGTCAAGTAGGATTGCTTCGATGCCGGCCGCCCCGAGCAGCGCTGTGGCCCAGGACATCCGCACCGGATCATTGCTGCGCAGGATTTCCTTCACGCCGTCACGCCTTTCCCTCGTCTTCCGGTTTCCGGAATTTTATCCTCTCCCATAATTAGCGCTCCCGCACCAATCCGGAAGCCAGGAACGCCTTCAGGCGTGTTCCGGGCTGAGCACCCAGAGCGCCGGCCACATCGTTGGTATGGGAGATCACCCCGGTCTCGAGTGCCGATACCGCATCGCCGATGCGCGCAGAGAGATGCGATACCGTCAACCCAGGTACGCCCGCCTCGTCCAGCGCGGGGAGCCGGGTCAGGCCGGCACCATCGATGCCAACACCCGCGTCGTTGAACACCCCGAGCGCCGCCGGCGCCTTCAAGGCACGGGCCGGATCGCCGCCGACCAGCCCGCCATGGGAGCCGGTGATCACCACCCGGCCCGCATCCTCCGGCCGCACCAGAGAGGCCGAATCGACCAGCACCGCGCCATCTACAAGACCATCGACGGGGATTATCTGCCGGCTTTCCGCTATCTCCAGGGAACCCGCTAAATTCGCCTGGCCCGCATTCCCCTGGCCATCTTTATGACCGGCGCTATCCAACATGCCGACCCCCGTCTCGCAATCCATTCCCACCTGCAGGCCAAGTTGCTTGGCTAGGGAATTGACGGTGCTGATCCGCCCTCTTGCGACCATGTCGGCGGCATCCCCGATCCGCGCACTCATGGCGGCAACCGCGACCGCCGCGATGCCGGCGCGGGCGAGCGCGTGCACACCGGCGACACCGGCATCCTCCAGACCGCCGCCGGCGTCGTTCAAGACAACGGCGCGCAGATCGGCCTTCGCCGCCAGGTAGCCCACATAAAGACCCCCATGGGAACCGCAGACAACGATGCGACCGGCAGAACTCGCGCCGGTGTCGGTGATTGAATCGAGAAGAAGCGGCGCATCCGCGTTCATTTGGAACTCTCTGCTAGGGCTCTCTGCCAGGACTCTCTGCAACACCCCGACGGGCAGGCAATCTTGACAGGATAAGGCCGAAAGACATCTATCCAAGACAGCGATTACCCCATTGAAACACGTCGCTCCGGCAAACGGAACGGCAGCCGGAGAGTCGGAAATGAGCGACAGCCCGAATTTCGATGCTCCGCAGGCATTGGAAATGATGGCCCTGATGGAGCGCATCCGGGCCTTCGAGGAACAGGCCTGCGTTGCCGCCGAACGCGGCCTCGTGCTCGGCGCGCTCCACCCCTCGATCGGCCAGGAAGCGGTGGCGGCCGGGCTGGTCGGTGCCATGCGCCGCGACGACATCCTGCTTTCAACCCACCGTGGCCACGGCCACACCCTCGCCAAGGGCGCCGACCCTCTGGCGATGATGCGCGAACTCCTCGGCCGGGAAGGCGGATGCTGCGGCGGCAAGGGCGGATCAATGCACATTGCCGATTTCAGTGTCGGGATGCTTGGGGCGAACGGCGTTGTCGGCGCCAACATCACTATTGCGGCCGGCGCCGCGCACGGCCTGAAGATTATCGGTGGCGACCGCATCACGGTCTGCATCTTTGGTGACGGCGCCATCAACCGCGGCCCCTTTCTCGAAGGGCTGAACTGGGCCGGGGTTTTCGATCTGCCGATCCTGTTTGTCTGCGAGGATAATCGCTATTCCTCAATGACCTGCACCAGCGATATGACGGCCGGCCCGGGGCCAGTCGAACGGGCGGCAAGTCTCGGGCTTAACGCCGCGGCGGTCGACGGCAACGACGTCATCGCTGTGCGCGAAGCCGCCGAGGCGGCCTTTGCCCGCATCCGCGCCAACAGCCGCCCGGAATTCCTGCACGCCATCACGTATCGCCAGACCGGACACACCACTGCCGATGCCGCGGCCTATCGCCCCGAAGGCGAGGCGGAGGCCCAGCGCGCCAACAACGATCCGATCACCCGGCTGTTCGAGATCTTCGCGACATCAAGCGTCGATCTCTCACTCGCCTCGCTTGGCGAGGATGCCAAACGAGAGATGACCCGCATCCTCGAGGAAGCAGAGGCAACACCGTTTCCGGACCTGAATGCAGCCTTTGACGATGTGCAGGATGCGGGATCGCCCGCACAGGAAGCTTACTGATGGCCGGCCCGGAAACGATGACCTATCTCGAGGCGGGGCGCGAGGCGGTGGCGCGCGCGATGCGCGCCGACCCCGCCGTCTGGTGCGTTGGTGAGGATCTTGGACGCGGCGGCGTGTTCGGCCAGTACAAGGGACTGCGCGAGGAGTTTGGGGAGATGCGCATCTCCGATGCACCCATCTCCGAGGCCTGCATCATGGGCGCTGCCTTCGGGGCAGCGATGATGGGAACGCGACCCGTAGTCGAGATGCGCTTTTCCGATTTCGCCCTCTGTGCCGTCGACGAACTCGTCAACCAGATTGCCAAGGCCCGCTTCATGTTCGGCGGCCAATCGCGCGCGCCGATGGTTATCCGCGAGCCGATCGGCATGTGGCGCTCCTCGGCGGCGCAGCATTCGCAATCCCTGGAGAGCTGGTACACGCACATTCCCGGTCTTGTCGTGCTCTGCCCCGCAACACCGCAGGACAATTTCAGCCTGATGACCGCGGCAATCGCCAGCGACGACCCGATCGTCTATCTCGAGCACAAGAACCATTGGGCCATGGAAGGCGAGGTCGATTTCGATATCGAGGCGATGATCGGAACGGCACAGACGATCCGCACCGGAGATGACGCGACGATCGTCAGTTGGTCTGGAACCGTTCACGGCGCGGCGCAAGCGGCCGACACCCTATTGGCAGACGGCATCGCAGTCGACCTCATCGATCTGCGCAGCCTGTGGCCGTGGGACAAGGAAACGGTGCTCGCATCGGTCCGCCGCACCGGCCGGCTAGTGGTCGCGCACGAAGCGGTCGCCGTTGGCGGTTTCGGCGCCGAGATCTCCGCCACCGTGACGGAACGCGCCTTTGGTGATCTGAAGGCGCCGGTGCAGCGTCTCGGCGCGCCTCGATCGCCGATCGCCTATGCGCCCAATCTCGAGGACCGGATACGCATCACGCCGGAAATGATTACCGATGCCGTGCGCAAAGCCGCAGGATACGCAGCATGAGCGCTGGCAACGAAATGACCGGCGGCGAGGCGCTGGCGCGGATGATCCAGGCCCATGACGGCGGACCAATGTTTGGAATGGGTGGATTCCAGCTCCTGCCTTTTTACGATGCGGTACGGCGGCTCGGACTCGCCCACAACCTGATCAATGACGAACGCTGCGCCGTCTTCGCCGCCGACGCCTACGCCAAGGTTTCCGGACGGGTCGGACTCGTCGACGCTACCCTCGGGCCGGGCGCAACCAACCTGGTCACCGGCCTCGTCGAAGCCCTGAACGCCGGTTCGCCCGTCGTTGCTCTCATCGGCGACGCCAACCGGAATCACGCCGGGAAAAATATGACCCAGGAGGCGGACCAGATTGCGATCCTGCGACCCGCCTGCAAGGAACTGCTGCGCATCGAGGCAGTTCATCGCATTCCCGAACTGATGCGCCGTGCTTTCGCCATCGCTACTTCCGGCCGACCCGGACCGGTGATCGTCGATGTGCCGGAAGATGTCTGTCACGGAACGCACGGTTTCGATGACGGCGATTTCGAGATCTCTCCCGTCCATACTGCCGCCCCTGCCCTACGCTGCCGGCCCGACGCAGCAGCGCTGGCGCAGGCAGCAAAGAAAATTGCTGCCGCCGAGCGACCCCTAATGCTCTGTGGCGGTGGCGTCCACATCTCCGGTGCTGCTGAAACGGTTACCCGGTTTGCGGAAACCTGCGGCATTCCCGTCGCCCACACCCTGACCGGCAAGGGCGCCGTGCCCTGCACCAGCCCGCTCAACGCCGGCCTGTTCGGACGCTACGACCGCATCGCCAATGGGTTAATCGAGGAAAGCGACTGTTTGCTCGTCGTCGGTTGCAAGCTCGGCGAGATCGCAACCAAGCGCTATACGGTTCCAGCACCGGGCCGGCCGTTGATTCATCTTGACATCCTTGCCGAGGAAATGGGCCGCACCTACGATCCGGAGATCAAGCTCTGGGGCGATGCCCGGGCCGGCATTGAAGATCTGCTCGCAGCTCTCGCCCCGACTGCCGATGCACAACGAGACCGGCGTGCGGCCTGGCTAGCCGCAATCGAGACTCGTATGACCACCTGGCGCGACGGCGTCGCCGACCGGCTGGCTTCCAACGAAACGCCGGTTCACATGGCCCGTCTCATCGCCGAGCTGAACCGGGCTCTGCCCAAGGACGGGTATCTGGTCGCCGATGGCGGCTTCGCTGCCCATTGGGGCGGCCTGCTCTTCGACACCAAGGCGGCGCGCCGCACCTTCATCCCCGACCGGGGCTTCGCCTCCATTGGCTATGGTTTGCCAGGCGCCATGGGTGCACAGCTGGCGGCACCGGATGCGGTCGTCATTGGCCTTACCGGCGATGGCGGATTCAACATGGTTCTGGGCGAGCTGGAAACGGCCCGGCGCATGGCGCTTGGCGTCACGATCATGGTCGTCAACAACGCCGCGTCCGGCTACGTCAAGGCACTCCAGCACGCATTGTATGGAGAGGGCGCCTATCAGTCGAGCGAACTTGCGGAATCGAACTATGCCCGTATTGCCGAAGCGCTCGGCTGCCACGGCGAGCGGGTTGAAAAACCGGAAGAACTCGCCGACGCCCTTGCCGCCGGCATCGCCGAGCGTGACCGACCCAGCGTCATCGACGTCGCAGTTACGCGCGATCCGGCACAAATGCTGCCCGCCGTCGACAACCGGGCCGTCGAGGTGAAGAAGGGCGATCGTCCCGCCTGATTGTCCGTCTGGTTACCCGCCCAATTGCCCGCCGGATTGATTGTTCCTGTTCGGCCTGTATGCTTTACTCGTCCTGACGACATCTGCTACGGAAGGGGCCGACCACTTGAAACCGCCTCCGAACCCACAGGTGACCTCGCCCGATCCGCTACCTTCCCTGGACACTCTCCATAACCTGATTGCAAGCGACCTCGACCGGGTCAATCAGCTGATCATCGACAAGATGGACAGCCAGATTCTGCTAATCCCGCAACTCGCGGGGCATGTCATCGCAGCCGGCGGCAAGCGGATTCGCCCGGCCCTGACCCTCGCTTCCGCCCAAATCTCCGGATATCAGGGGAACCGGCATATCGCGCTGGCCGCCTGTGTCGAGTTCATCCACACAGCAACGCTCCTCCACGACGATATCGTCGATAATTCCAAGCTTCGCCGCGGCCAGGCCAGCGCCAATGCCCTGTGGGGAAACGAAGCGCCGGTGCTGGTCGGTGATTTCCTGTTCTCCAGGGCCTTCCAGCTCATGGTCGGGGACGGCAATCTGAAAGTGCTGAAGATCCTGAGTGATGCTGCGGCCATAATCGCCGAAGGCGAAATCATGCAGCTGCTCAGCCGCAACGACGATACCATCACCGAAATCACCTGCCTCGAGACCGCCCAGGCAAAGACAGCGGCGCTGTTTGCGGCCGCAACGCGGGTCGGAGCTGTGCTCGGCGAGCAGCCGCAGCACTGCGAAGATGCGCTCGGAAAATTCGGCCTCGATCTCGGCATCGCCTTCCAGCTCGTCGATGACGCGCTCGACTACAGGGCCGACCGGGAAGCGCTCGGGAAGACGATCGGCGACGACTTCAGGGAAGGAAAAGTCAGCCTGCCGGTGGCACTCGCTATCAAGGAAGCCAGCGAGGAAGAGCGGGCGTTCTGGCACCGGACGCTGGTCGATCTTGACCAGGAGGACGGGGATTTCGAGCGGGCCCGGGAAATTCTCGAGCGTTCCGGTGCACTCAGCGCCACGATCGAGCGCGCGGGGCATTACAGTGCGCTCGCCTGCCAGGCGCTCGAGATCTTGCCGGCGAGTCTGGCGCGGGATGCATTGGCAGAAACAGCGAGCTTCGCCGTCGCCCGGGCCTACTGACGTCCAATCTTACTGACACTCGGGCTTACTGGCGTCCGGCTGGGCACCTAAGGCGCAGCTCCGCTCCCGCCGACAGTCTGGCGCAACTCCTCGACCACCTCGGGATTGACCAGCGCAGACAGATCGCCGGCCGGATCGCCGAGAATCACCGTGCGCACGACCCGGCGCATGATCTTCATGTTCCGGGTCTTCGGCAGATCCGACACGAAGTGAATGTCGCGAGGCCTGTAGGCGCGGCCGAGCGCAGTGGCAACGGCCTGTGACAGCTCCCTGTGCAGCGATCCCTCCGTCGACACGCCAGGCATCGGCACGCAGACACAACAGAGTGCGGTGCCCTTGACCGGATCGGGCACGCCGATCACGGCGGCCTCCGAAATCAGCCGCGTTGCCATCAACGCGCTTTCGACCTCGGCTGGCCCGGTGCGCTTACCGGCGATATTCAGCGTGTCGTCGGAGCGACCGACAACGTGCCAGTAGCCGGCTTCGTCGATCATCGCCCAGTCCCCTTGTCGCCACTTGTCCCCAAACATCGACCAGTAAGTCTCCATGTAGAGATCATCGTCTTTCCACAGGCTTCGCGTATTGCCGATCGACGGCAGGGTCTGGACCAGTTCGCCGAGCTCGCCGGGAGATGTCGGCGAGCCGTCTTCTCTCAGAATCCTGGCGCCGGTGCCGGGGACCGGGCCGTTGAAGGAGCCTGGCGTGATCGATTCGATCAGATTCCCCGAGGCAATGCCGCCAAAGCATTCCGTGCCGCCGGTGTAGTTGAGAATCGGAACCCGTTTCCCGCCTACCCTCTGCCAGAGCCATATCCAGGCATCTCGGGTCCAGGGCTCGCCGGTCGAGACCATTATCCGCAAAGCCGAGAAATCGAACCCGTCGACCTCATTGCCGTAACGCATCATTCCGCGCACTGTTGTCGGCGCGATGCCGAGGAAGCTGACCCCGTATTCATGCATGACGCGCCAGTGGCGCGTGGTGTCGGGATAGTCGGGTGTTCCCTCGAGTGCGACCAGGCTACCGCCGTGCAGGGTCGAGGAAATAGAGGCCATAGCGCCCACGACCCAGCCCATATCGCTGACCCACAGCATCGTATCGGAAGGCTGGAAGTCGAAGCAGAGGCCGACATCGAGGGCAATCTTCGTTACAGCGCCGCAATGGGTGACCACCGTACCCTTGGGCTTGCCCGTAGTCCCCGAGGTGTAGACGAGAAAGCCCTGGGTCTCGGCTTCGAGCTCTTGTGTCCGCATCTCCGTTGGCTTTCCGGCGATGCATTCATGCCACCAAACGTCGCGACCCGCCGTCATCACGCATGGCACCCTGTCGCCCAAACGCCGGACAACAAACACCTCGCGCACCGAGGGGCAGTCCTCGAGCGCTGTGTCGAGCGTGCTTTTCATCTCCACCGAGGCACCGCGCCGCAACGTGCCGTCAGCGGTGACGACAGCCGCAGCGACACAGTCATCGAGTCGTATACGCAACGGTTCCGGGCCAAACCCCGAAAACAGCGGCACGACGATGGCGCCGATCTTGAGGATCGCGAACTGTGCCACGAAGGCCTCGGGAATCATCGGCATGTAGAGGCCGATCGTGTCGCCGGGACCGTATCCCCGCCCCTCAAGCGCCGCGGCAAAGCGACACACCTCGGCGTCGAACTCCGCATAGGTGAAACTGCGTTTCTCGCCGTCCTCGCCCTCCCAGGACAACCAGAGTTTGTCCCAGATCGGCGTGCCGCGGTGTTTGTCGAGACAATTCAAGACAACGTTGGTGCGACCGCCCAGGCACCAGTCAGGCCACTGGATTCCCCGGGACAGATCGAGAACCTGATCGTAGGGTTTGTAGAAGCGGATATCGAGAAAGCGGATCAGCACATCCCAGAACCGTGCCGGATTCTCTTCGGTCCAGGCATGGAGTTCAGCCATGTCGGCGAGACCGAGATGATCGAGAAACTGGCGCATGCGACAGTCGGTATAGGCTTCCTCCGGATGCCAGATGATCTCGCTCTCAGCCATGGACCCACTCCTCCTGCCACTTCGCTTCCACCATGTTGTCCAATATAGTCCGCAGAAGCCTTGGGACACCGAGACGGAGAATTCCCATCTCGATCTCAACCCCCATCCTAGAATTTTTACAGAGGCATCCCATCCCAAAGCCAAGCATTATCCCGAAACCGGGCCGAAACCGGCGCCGTCTTGCCACAACCACGCTTGTCTGCCTACTGGCGGCGGGATTCGCCGACTGTACCGGATCCGATTTCAACTTCTCGCAATACCCCGGTTTTGCCGAGTGGTATGCGTGCAATCCACCGCGTGATGCGATCCCCGACTCCGGAGAACAGGCACTGCTGCACCGGTTCCGGCCGCGTTTCTTCCTGTCCGACGAGAGCGAGGGGCCGATCGACTTCTATCACGATTACATCGCCGAGGGGCGATTGACGGATGAAAAGGGCAAGGTGATCTCCGATGCCGTTGACCAGAGGATCCTCAATGCCCATCGCCGGCGCCCCGGGGTCGTGTTCACCCACCGGCCTGCCGGCAAACCCGCACGCATGGCCGTCTACGGCCGCATCGAAAAGGCGGTGGTGCCTTTCGACGATACACCCTGGCAGTTCCTCTCCTATACCCTGGTCTTCCGCCACTCGGGGCTTCCAGCCGGGATCCCGGCCCCGGTAGCCCTTTTCCTCGATCTCGCGGGACGCCTTGAGGACTGGCACCAGCTCGATCACTACATCGATGTCACCCTGGCTCTCGATGCCCGACAACAGCCGAGAGCCGCGATCTTCCAGCAGCACAACTACGCGCGCAGCTACATCCTCGCCGATGCCGGCGGCAACGGCAGGCTGCGCTTAGCCCCGGACGGACGGGTCGGGGTCGATGTGGCGATCTGGTCCAACGAGCTCTATCCCCACCGCCCGGAACGGCTTCACCGCCGGGCAGTGGGATACATGAACCCGGATACCGTGCCCTGGCTTGTTCTCGGTCAGTCAAAGCCGCTTCTCGCTGCCGACGACGTCACCGATCCCGCGCGGGAAATCGACCCGCCGCTTCGGTTCCTGCCGCCGTCGGACGCGTTCTACACCTTCCACGGAAGGCTTGGTGAACGGCGCCAACTCCCCGGTACGGATGGCCCTCCGGGCGCTGACTACAACACGTTTCCAACCTTCAAGCCGCCCGCTGTCCGGATGATCGCGTTCCATTGGTGGGACGGCGATACGCTCTATCACGATATCCTGCAGCGGATTTCGCTGCGCGCCGTCCAGCCCGGCGATGTCGAATTTTTCGACCCTCTTGTCCGACGCTTCACCAAAATTCTTGCCGAGGATCGAGCTGAAAACCGGACCGGAAGCCGGGATGAGGATCGAGACTCCGCCTTGCGAATGGCATCGCAAACTGGTCTTGTTGGTTCCGAAAACACAATCAAAACAGGGGTTATCAGGAAATGGGCGGGTTGTTGAACGGGCATCTCGCCGTCGTTACCGGCGGCGGCTCCGGCATTGGCCGGGCGATCACCAAAGGTTATGCGGAAGCTGGCGCCAAGGTCATCGCCGTCGATATCAACCTCGATAACGCCGCTGAAACCGCGCGCATGGTTACCGAGGCCGGCGGCGAGGCCTGGAGTTTCAAGCTCGACGTCACCGATACCAAAGCCTGCCGCGATCTTGCCCAGCAGGTGGAATCGAAGATCGGCGCCATCTCCGTGCTGGTCAACTGCGCCGGCGTCGTGCGACGCAACCACGTCACCTCGGATACGATTGAGGAAGACTGGCATTTCATCGTCGATGTCAACCTGACCGGCGTCTTCAATGTCACGCACGCCTTCATGGACCAGCTGCGGGTTAACCAGGGGCGGATCATCAATATCGGCTCCATTCAGTCCTTCGTGCATACGCCGAACTCCGTCGCTTACACCGCCTCCAAGGGCGGCGTGCTCAATTTCACCAAGGCGCTGGCCTCCGAACTCGGGCCCGACGGTGTCCGGGTCAACGCAATCGGCCCCGGCCTCATCGAGACACCCCTGAACGAGGATATGCGCACCGGAAAGCCCGAGATCGTCGAGGATTTCAAGCGCCGCCTGGCCATCAAACGCCTTGGCCAACCGGAAGACATAGTTGGGCCGGCCGTGTTTCTCGCCTCCGACATGGCAGCTTACGTCACCGGCATCATCATTGTTGCAGACGGTGGTTTCCTGACCCGCTGACGCTGCGGCGTCCGTGGTGTCCGCGGCGTGGTAAATATTGGAGCGGCGGATATCGGAGCCGCTTTCCCGCCGGTTTTCTCGTTGGCTGTGGAGAAATTCCTGCGTATTCGCTATAGAAGCCCCGCCGAATAACCAGATCTGACGATCAGACCGGGTGATCAGACGGGAAACTCTTCAGACAAGGGACTTCACAGCATGCTGACGATCTCCGAAGAAATCCTGTTGTTGTTTCTGGACGATGAAGAAGGAACCTTCGTCTACGGCCCTAGCATCAACATCGGATACGTGATCAGCGGCAGTATCCTGATGGATCTGGCGCTGACTGACAAAATCGATACCGACCCCGACCGGCTGTTCGTCGTCGACAAGACTCCGATGGGCGACGATATTTTCGACGATATTCTCTCCAGGATTGCCGAGTCAGAGGAAGACAAATCGACAGCGTTCTGGGTCCAGGAGATCACCCGCAACGCCACCGAACTCGAAGGCAAGCTGATCGGCCGACTGGTCGAGAAGGGCATCCTCAAGAAGGTCGAGGGCAAGTTCCTCTGGGTTTTCGAGACCCGTCGCTACCCGATGATCAACGGCACCGAGCAGCGCGAGATCATACGTCGACTGAAGAACGTCCTGTTCAGCGACGAAATTCCGGACCCGCGAGACATCGTCATCGTCAGCCTCATGCACGCCTGTGAACTGATCAACGTCATCCTCGACAATCGGGAAGTGGAGAGTGTCCGGCCACGCCTGGAACAGATCGCAAAGATGGATCTGATCGGCCAGGAAGTGCGCAATACGATCCAGGAAATCCGCGTCTCCATCTCGACGATGGTAACCCCACTCTGACCGGCGCGACTGTCCTGACCGACGTGATATTCACCGGCAATGGCTCATTGCAGGCCGCGGACGGACGGGACCCGCAAATCTCCCCGCAAAATCTCCCCGCAATGACAATCTTGCAATGACAACAGTGAGTAGCGGTACGCGGGAGCGACCTGGCGGGTTCGTAGAGGAGCCGCTCATCGACGAAGCGCGGCGTGGCCTCCTGTTCATCATCTCCTCGGCCTCCGGTACAGGAAAAACCACCGTCACCCGGAGCATCATTGAGCACGAAAGCAACATTTCCCTCTCCGTCTCGGTAACGACACGCCCCCAGCGACCCAAAGAGATCGAAGGCAAGGACTATTTCTTCATCGACCGCAACACATTCCGTGAAGGCGACGAAAGCGGCCGGTTTCTCGAAACAGCCGAAGTATTCGGCCACTACTACGGCACGCCAAAGGGCGACGTCCTCGAAAGCATCGAGGCCGGCAGAGATATCCTGTTCGAAGTCGAGTGGCATGGCGCGCGGCAGTTGACCGAAAAACTCCACGACGATGCCGTCAGCCTGTTCATCCTGCCGCCGTCGATGGCCGAACTCGAGCGCCGGCTGACGGCGCGCGGCCAGGATTCGCCGGAAGTCATCGCCGAGCGCATGCGCAACGCGCCGGCAGAGATCGCTCATTGCAGTGATTACGATTTCGTGATCGTCAACCACACCCTCAAACAGACGGTTGCCGACGCAACCGCGATTCTCAACGCCGAACGCCTCCGGCGTCAGCGCCGATCTGGTCTGCCGGCCCTGATCGAGAAGATGTCAGGCTCGTCTCCCTGACATCATTGCCTTTCGGTTGCAGCGTCGGGCGCAGCGCCAGTTTCCTCGAAAGCCCGCGCCAGGCGGGCAAACTCCTCGACCGCCAGCGTCTCGGCTCGGCGGCCGCCGTCGATTTCCGCCGCTGAGAGAAGTTGGTCTGCGTCGACAGGAAGGGTTGCAAGCGCGCGTCGTAGAGTCTTGCGGCGCTGGCCGAAAGCGGCAGCGGTGACAGCCTCGAGAGTGGCGAAGGCTGGTTTCGGCAGACGGCGCTGCGGTGTCAGCGAAACCACGCCCGCATCCACCTTCGGTACCGGTGTGAAGGCCCGTGCGGGAACCTCGAATAGCTTGCGGGTATGACAGCACCAATTGCAGATCACCGACAGTCGGCCATAGATCTTGCTGCCGGGCGTAGCGACAATCCGGTCGGCTACTTCCCGCTGGAACATCAGGATCATCTCGGCAAAGGAGTCCGCCTGGGCGAGCCACCTCACGAGCAGGCGGGCCGCCACGTTGTATGGCAGGTTGGCGACGATACTGCGGGGCGCCGGGCCGAGTGACTCGAGATCGATCCGGCGAGCGTCTTCTTCGACCACGCGCAACCGCCCGGCGGAAGCCTCGACCAGGGAAGCGAGAGCCGGCAAACACCGCCGGTCGCGTTCGATCGCAATGACACGCGGCGCTCCCGTGGCAAGGAGAGCGCGGGTCAGGCCGCCCGGCCCCGGGCCGATCTCGACGATCGTGCCTTCGGTGCGATGCGAGGCTGCGCGGGCAATGCGCTGGGTCAGGTTCAGATCGAGAAGAAAGTGCTGGCCGAGCGACTTGCGGGCCGACAGGCCGGAAGCCGCGATCGTCTCGCGCAGAGGAGGCAGCCGCTCGATTGCCTGCCGCACCGGATCCAGAGAAGCGTCGCTGTCCGTGGTCACACCTGAGATACAGCCCGGCTCTATGCCACAGCCCGGCTCTGTGCCATAGACCGGTTTCGCGCCATTACATCGGCGAGCCGGATCGCAGCAACAAGGCTAGCCGCATCGGCAGTGCCACTGCCGGCGATGTCGAATGCCGTGCCATGGTCCGGCGAGGTGCGGACAAAAGGCAGGCCGAGGGTGGTATTTACCCCTTGCGAAAAGTTGATGGTCTTGAGCGGGATCAACGCTTGGTCGTGATACATACACAGGACGGTATCATAGATCTCCCGGGCCTGTTGATGGAACAGGGAATCGGCGGGCAAAGGCCCAACGACCCGATGCCCCGCCTGTTGCAGCTGCACCACCGCCGGTGCAATCACCTGTCTCTCCTCCTCGCCGAGCAGGCCATTCTCGCCGGCATGCGGGTTGAGACCTGCAACGGCGAGGCTTGGGTTCTCGACCGCAAAATCCTCGCGCAATGCACGGAGTACTATCTCTGCCGTTTCGACGATTGCCGCAGCGGACAGGGACGCAATCGCGTCGACAAGCGCTACGTGAACGGTGACAGGGACCACCCGCAGTTCCGGACAGGACAGCATCATCACCGGACGGCAGGGTCGTGCCGCAAGCTCGGCGAGGTATTCGGTATGACCGGCATGGGGAAACCCACCTTCGTGCATAACCGCCTTGTGGATCGGGTTGGTGACCAACGCCGAGATCTGGCCTTCCGATGCCAGCGCGACGGCCCGGTTGATCGACTCCAGGACGCCGACACAGTTCCGGCTGTCCGGCTGTCCCGGCGCCACGTCCACCGCCAGCGACAGCGGCAACACAGGCAGTGACGTATCGAACACCGCGGCTGCTTCCTCACAGGACGCCACGATACGGACCGGGACCTGCCATCCGAGTCGGGCTGCAAGCCGCTCCAAGCGTCCCGGATCGTCAATGACGAGGAAAGGCAGGAGTTTTGCATCCTGGCGATCGCGCCAGGCCGCGAGCGTGATTTCCCCACCAATACCGGCGGGTTCGCCCATCGTGAGTACCGTGGAGAGAGGACTCATCACCGGATACTGGGACTCATAGCCGGATATCGACGAAGGCCTGGCGCCGGAGATCCTCCATGTAGCGGCGGGCGAGTGCGTCGAGCGCAACACGCTTCAGACGTTCCGTAACCGCCATCCTGTTCGACCCACCGACACCGTCGGACCGGCTACACACGGTAACCAGAAGAAAACCGTTCTCCATGCGGACCGGCTTGCTTGGTTCATGAGGATCAAGACCGCTAAGAATTTCCCATATCGTCGGCGCCACCTGGCTTGCCATGACCTCCTGCAATACCTCCATGCCCTCACCACCGCTTTTGCGGCCAACGGGCACGACATCCTCGCAGCGATTGATCTCTGTCCGGGTTTCCTTGATCGACTCGCGCAACGCCTCGAATTCCGCCTTCGGAGCCGAGAACGGCAGGCTGTAGAACAGTTGCCGGTAGGTGATGGTGAGATCCTGCGGTGTTTCCGTTCCGCCGGGGCGACGGGAGTGCAGGAGATATATGTGATAGCCGGCAAGACTGCGGATCGGCGGCGACACATGCCCCGGTTTCAGGCGATCGAGCACCTCCTCGATTCCCGGCGACAGCTCTCCAGCGGCGACATAACCGATATTGCCACCAAGGGCAGCACTGGCGCTTTGGGAAAATTCCCGAGCCAGGGAGGAAAACCGGGCACCCTGCCCCAGCTGCTGAAAAATCCGCTCGGCGGACCGACGCACCTGAGCAGCTTCGCGGGTATACCTGACCGAAAGAAAAATCTCGGAAAGACGCATCCGCGCCTTGCCTTTCAGCGTGGCAAGGCGCGCGATCTCCCTGTCGACATCATCCTCGCCTATCGAGATGCGTTCGCGCAGAACCTCGTCGACGATCCCCGACCACGAAATCCGAGCCCGGATCTGCCGTCGCGGAGCTTGCTTGTCTATGTTGCGCTCCTGAAACAGCTTGTCCAGTTCTTCCAGGGTCATATCGGCGCCCTTCGCCAGCGAAGCCAGCGTCGCCGTGATACTCTGATTCGTCACTGTGATGCCGAGCCGAGCTGCCTCCTCGATCTGAAGTTGCTCCCTGATCATGTTCTGCAACACACCGGGACGTATCTGGGTGGCGGCTTCGGGATTCTCGTCGAGTCCCGCATCGGCAAAAATCAAGCGGACCCTATTGTCGAGATCATAAACGGAAATGACGTTGTCATTGACGATCGCCGCAATGCGCATCGGATCCTGGGCACGCGCGTCGGGCGACGCTACCAGCCCACACAGCGCCAGCAGAACCGGCGCCAGAACAAGAAAGCGGCGGCCAGGACGGAATCTGCCAAAGCTGGATTGGCCGGGGCTGGATTGGCCGGGGCTGGATTGGCGGGGATGGCGATGCGGCATTTTCATTGTCCGGTAGCCATTATTCTACCCGGAGAACTTGAACAGTAACCTGAACAGGAAGCGGGTTTGCGGTTCGACCTCAACATCACGGGTGAACGTTCTCTCCGCCTCCATCGCCAGGACAAAGCATTCATCTTCGTACCGCAGGCCCAGAATGCGATCAAGAGATCCCCTGTCGGCCCCGTCCAGCTTGATCCGGGTCGAAGCATGACCCGTCCAGAACCGGGCAATTCTACCCTGAACGCCGACCTTGAGTTCCTCGCGTGCCTCGATATCCCCGATCACAGGGGTTCTCTTGACCTTCAGATATTCGCCGGAAACACGCAGGTGGGGCGATCCTGCGAAAAAACTGACAGCATGCCTCAAGGGGGTGAAATCGTCCCGAGAAAACTTGAAACGGTAAAGCAGGTCAAGATTTTTGCCGAACTGCAGGCCAACACGCCCGACGTAATCCGAGAACCTACTGGTGACGCCCGGCGCGCTTCCGAGACCGGAATCACTGCCCAGACGATAGCTCTGTCCCAGAAAGGCATCGCCGGCGCCCCACGCCTCCCCACGCGTCCCGGCTTTCAGGCCGTAGGCCAGTCGCTGTCCGTCCTCGACCCTATCGAAGCCCGGGAAACGGTCATCGCTGAACAAATTCGAATCATCGGTGTCGAACCCGAAGCTTTCCTCATCAAGCAAGGAATCCGCATCCTTGCGATTCGGAGCCAGAACCACGAGCGCAATCGGCTCGACAGTGTCTTGCCGGGATTCGGTGGCGCGCACGAAGGGCATCCGCCAGTCAAGCGTTGCGCGCGGCGTGGCGCGGATCCTGTTGGTTTTGCGTATGCCTTCCAGCACACTGCTCTTCACCGCAAAAGTATCGAGCTGCATGGACACCGTCGCCGCCGTCACGAAACCGGGCGCCCAACCCCGTGATATCCGGTAACCCGGCCGCAAGGAAATCCGCAGGTTTCGCGTCTGGTCCCTCCTGTACAGATAGCGGGAATTGATATCGAGAGACGGCCGGCCACCGAGAGAATTTCCTTCTCCGATGTAGCTGTACTCGAGGAGGGGGGCGACATAGGGCTGACTCTCGGTGATGTCACTGCGCAGATCCTGGAAGCTGTGCCCGGCGATCCGAAAATGGCTGCGACCTTCGAATCTTTCGACATAAAGCTGCGAGTGCAACGTATTCTCGCTGTCGGAAAACCCATAACGCTTGAGATAGGTGCGGTCGCTCGCCCGATTGACAGCAAAACCGCTGCGCCAGAACCGGTCGAAGTGATACTGCCCGGATGATGCCACATGGCCACGCCATCTGTTGCTTTGGAAATCCGGATCATCGATATTGCCGCGCACTTGGCCGCTTCTGGTGCCGCTGCCGGCGAACCGCAGGACGCCGCGGTCAAAACGCTGGCGGTATTCGAGCGCCATCAGAGGGTTTTCCTTGCCCAGAATGATCGGCGTGACGGTCAGGTCACGGGATGGGTCAATGACGTGGTGGTAAGGAAGCTCGACCCTGGCGCCGAGATCCTGGTTCAAGCCGATTTCCGGGGTAAGAAGCCCGCTCTTGCGCTCGACCTTGGGTCCAGGATGCCAGAAATACGGCAGGTAGAGAACCGGTAGACCCCACACTTCCAGCACCAGATCGCGATAGATGATTTCCTGGCCATCTATGTCCTGAAACACTTCACCGGCAACGAGACTCCACAGCAGGGAACCTTCAGGGTCATCCTCGCATTTACGACAACGTGAATAAGCTCCCCGACGCAGCAAGGTTCCGGAATCGCTGCGCAAGGCCTGGTCCGCAACGAGGCGCCCATCGTCGGTAAACAGCAGGCGAACGCTCTCGACCACGCCATTGGCCAGTTTCTGATCCAGCTCCATGCGTTCGGCGAACACGACTTGGCCGCCAGGCTCGTGAAGTACGATGTTCTCCTCGGCAACGATTTTTCCGGTTACCGCGTTGTATTCCAGACGCTCGGCCCGCAGGACGCGTTCGCCTTGGTGAATCTCCACCTTTCCCCTGGCGATGAAACTTCCGCGCTCGCGGTCGTAGCGTAGTTCGTCGGCCCGGATCAGGACGGGAGAGTCATCCTCGGGCGCTGCCGCAAGTTGCCCGCCGGATACTGCCGCAAGTTGCCCACCGGACACTGCCGCGAATTGCCCACCGGACACTGCCGCCGGATGCAGAAACCCTGTCCACACCGCTAGCACGGCGCAGACAGGGAGAACGGGAATGGCCCGCATCAGGCGTGTTCCATATGCAACAGCGCCGCGATGCTACCCAGGAGAATGGCGATCGCCGGGATCCAGCCGGCAAGAATTACCGGCACCGCTGTCGCAAGGCCGACAGCATAAAGAATGTCGAGTAGCATGTAGAGTGCAAAGACGGTCAGGATGCCGCCGACGGCCCGGTGGACCGTATTGCGCCCGGGCTGCGAGCGCAGCATGAACACTGCAGCGAGCAGGGTTATGGCCAGCAACAGGACCGGCGAGGCATTCAGGTAATGCCAGTGCAGCTCATGGCGTCGGCTCGAGAACCCGGCACCCTCGAGCTGCTGAATGAACCCGGGAAGCTGCCAGTAGGATACCGTCGCTGGAGAAGCAAAGTTTGTCGTGATCTTGCCGACCGTTAGATCGGTTGCCAGGCGATGGCGATCGACGGTCTCCGGTGGGCTTCCGGGCGCAGTTATGGAAGCGTCCCGGATGTCCCAGTAACCGTCCTCGAGAGTCGCCATTCGAGCATCGATGCGACGCGCGAAACGATCCGGTTGCTCGAACAGGAAGATAACCGGGTTGTGGAGAACCTGAACGTCCTGCGCGACTTTCAGTGCATGGATCACGGCCTGCCCGGCATCAGCGTGCTTCTGACGCAGCCATATGCCGTCGCTGGAGACCGTGAGCATGCTCAGCTGCCGTTTGAAATGCCGCGCCTCTATGCGCTCGAAGGCGGCCAGCGAAACGGCGGCGACCGAATTGAAGGCGGTGAAGTTGAAGAGGCCCAAAGCGAGCACTACGCCAAGAACGGGCAGGAGCAGGTGCCAGCGGGATAGGCCGGCAACGCCAGCCGCCACGATCTCATTCGACCGCGACAATCTCCAGAACGCGAGCATCGCCGACAGCAGGACCGCCAGAGGCAGGGTTACGTGCAACAGATGCGGCAGTTTCAGAAAGCTCATGTGGACGATGTCGAGGAAAGTCGTGCTTTCCTGTCCGGCCGTCCGCCGCAGCATCTCAACGAGATCAAGCAGGAACACGAAAACCGCGAGCGCTGAAAGGACTGTGGCGAACCACAGCGCGAACTGCCGCACGATGTAGAACCACATTGTCGGGATGAGGCTCACGACCCAGGCTCCTTCAGGACGTGGCTATTGCCGGAGCCCGATCGAAACCAAGCCAGCGGAGTATGGGCGCACCAGCCAAGGCCGCGATCGCGAAAACCACCGGTAGCAGGTAAATCACATAAAGGCCGAACATCGCCAGCGGATGGTTGACGGTGAGATTTTTGACGGCGAGTCCGGCGACAAAAATCGCGATCACCGTACCCGAGGCCTTGAGAATGTCTGGGGCCGTGCCCTGCCGGCGATAGGATCCGCACAGAAGGAAGCCCATCGCCACAGCGGCACAGGACAGTGGCATGGCGGCGAGCACGAAACGGAAATGTGCCTCGGCGAGAAGCTCCTTGGCGCGCCGGGTATCGGGTTTGAACGAGGCCTCCCAGAACAGCTGTTCCAGGGTCAGCTCACGCGGATCCCGCTGCCGCAACAGGTTGGCCTCGTCCTGCGGCAGGCGGAAGGCATAGCTGTTGAAATACAGCATCTCGAGACGGCCGCTGCTTTTGACTTCTTGGCGGTGACCACCGCGCAGCATCACTCGGGTTCCGCCCTCGCCCTGAATCAGCGCTCCGCGCTCGGCCATTATCGTCACCGGCCGATCCGGTTTCCTGCTGTCATGCAGCATGATACCGCGAAACTTGCCCTTGGCGTCCCGGGCGCGGATATAGACGGTCACGCCCTTCGCCAGCGTGCGGAATTCTCCCTCAAGGAGAAGAATGCCGGCTAGGTCATGGTTGACCTGATGCCGCAGATCCCGGAACTCGCTGTAGGCGGCAGGCAGTATGCGGGCCCCGAGCAACAGGATGGCAAGCGAACCAGCGATGGCGACAACGAGACCGGGCAGGGCAAGGCGAAGATTGCCGACGCCAGCCGTCTGCATCACCACGATCTGGTTCTCGGAGATCAGCCGGTTGTAGACCAGCAGAACGGCGAAAAAGATAGCGATCGGAACAACGACCATCAGCAGCCGCGGCACAAGCAGGCTGCAAAGATAGAGAAAGGTCGAGATGGGTAATCCGCGATTGACGATCAGGTCGATCAGCTGCAGGGACTGGGTCATCCACACCACGCAGCACAGCAATATCGCGATCGCCATCGTTAACATCACGACCCGCATGGCGATGTAACGATTCAGCAAGGTCACTCTTTGCGATCCCGCATCCTGCCAACGTCCTGTACATCGGCACCGCACTGCCCTTTGCAGGGCTACCTTTTGCAAGGCCGCCCCACTATAAATCGAACTTCGGCGGGGTCAATGAACAGACGCGGGAATCAGGTATGGCGTAACGGGATTTCAGGCCCACTCCTGCCCGCCGTCACCTTGCAATACCCTTCAGGCGTCGGCAGACTGCCGCCTATACTATCGGCTGAATTGCCAGCCGAACTGGCGGAAAAATCGGCGGAATCGGCGAAAAAGCAAAATCGACGGGGAGAAAACCATGCAGATATCTTTCGGCAGGGCCACGCCGCCGGACTCCGGTATCGTCATAGTCTGTTGCGGCGCCGAAAGCAGACTTTCCCGGACCGCGCGGGACCTGGACCGGCAATCGGGGGAAACGCTCTCCCGCGCTCTTGAGGACAGCGCCTTCACGGGCGCCAGCGGTACATTCCTTGACCTCCCGGCACCAGGTGGCCTCGGCATGTCCCGACTCGTTCTCGCCGGGACCGGCAAGGGATTGCGCACCGAGCGCCAGCGCCAGGATTTCGGCGGCAAGATTTACGCTCATCTGGCGGCAACGAAAACAAAATCGGCAACCCTGATCCTCGAGGCAACGGGCAGTGATGTCTCCGGTATGGCCGCCGAGGTCGGATATGGCACCCTGCTCCGCAGCTACCGTTTCGACAAATACCACACCAAGCAGGCCGAGAAGCAAAAGGCGCTTCCGGAATCGCTGACCATCGGCATTCCATCCGCAGCCGCCTCGCGCCGCCAATACAAGAAACTCGCCGCAACTGCGGAAGGCGTGTTCCTGACCCGCGATCTTGTCTCCGAACCGCCGAACGTGCTTTATCCGGACAGCTTCGCCAAGCGGCTCGAAGCACTGTCCAAGGATGGCGTCGAGGTCGAGATCCTCGACGAGGCTGCGCTCAAACGTCTTGGCATGCATGCCCTGCTTGGCGTCGGTCAGGGCTCCGTGTGTGACAGCCGGCTCGTGGTGATGCAATGGCGCGGCGCCGCCAAGTCGGCGCCGACAGCCGCGTTCATCGGTAAGGGTGTGACGTTCGATACCGGTGGAATTTCACTGAAACCTGGCGCCAACATGCACGACATGAAGTGGGACATGGGTGGTGCAGGCGCGGTTGCCGGGCTGATGAAGGCGCTCGCCGGCCGCAAGGCGCGGGCCAATGTCGTCGGGATCGTCGGCCTGGTCGAGAACATGCCGGACGGAGGAGCCCAGCGGCCCGGCGATATCGTGCGTTCGATGTCGGGCCAGACGATCGAGATTCTCAATACCGATGCCGAGGGCCGACTCGTTCTCGCCGATGCACTGTGGTACGCCCAGGACCGCTTCAAGCCGGCGCTCATGGTCAATCTCGCAACCCTGACAGGCGCCATCATCATTAGCCTCGGCCACGAACATGCAGGCATGTTCTCCAACGACGACCGGCTTGCCCGGGAACTCTCCGCGGCCGGTGAGAAAACCGGCGAAAAGGTGTGGCGCATGCCGCTCGGGGCGGCCTACGACCGCATGATCAAGAGCGATGTAGCCGATATGCAGAATATCGGCGGCCGCGGAGCCGGCTCCATAACCGCAGCGCAGTTTCTCCAGCGCTTCGTCAACGATACCCCATGGGCCCACCTTGATATCGCCGGCACCGCCTGGTCGGGAAAGGCCGCGCCAACCGTACCCAAGGGCGGGACCGGGTTTGGCGTCCGGCTGCTCAACCGCTTCGTGCGCGACAACTGCGAGACATCCCGGCGCCGGTGACCGAAATCCGCTTCTATCATCTGACCCGCTCGCCACTCGAGACGGTTCTACCCCGGCTGATCGGGAAAGTCCTCGAGCAGACCCGAAAAGCGGTCATCCTGGCCGGCTCGGACGAGCGGGCGGAACAGCTCAGCATGCTACTCTGGACCAGTTCCCGTGACAGTTTTCTCCCGCACGGAAGCAAGGCCGACGGCTTTCCCGAGCGCCAGCCGGTTTGGCTAAGCGGCGAGGACGAAAATCCGAACGGCGCCGACATCGCCTTTCTCGTCGACGGCGCGAAGACAGCCAATCCTGGTGCCTACAGCCTCTGCTGCACGCTTTTCGACGGTCGCAACGGCGATATCGTTGAGGGGGCGCGCAAGGACTGGAAAACCTGGCGAGAGGCCGGCTTCCATCTAACCTACTGGCAACAGGACGAGCAGGGCGCATGGTCAATGCGCAACGAAACCGGTAAGCCCGCCGACAAGTCGGAATAAGCGCAAGCTGCATTGGCGGCAATACTTGCGGCAGTTCGGTCACGCACCTATAAACCGCCCGCATTCCGAGAAACTCCGGAAAACACGCAACCTAAAAAACACAATCCCGCGCATACACCGCTCTGGTGAAAACGCGACCCTGCGGAACCATCGCGCTGGCACATATGCGCGAATATGCACAAGCAACGACCTTGGAGAATCTGCTCTATGGCTACCGAACGCACCCTCTCGATCATCAAGCCGGATGCAACCCGGCGGAATCTGACGGGAGCAATCAACATGCGCTTCGAGGAAGCGGGCCTCCGTATCCTCGCCCAGAAACGAATGTGTCTTGACCGCCAGCAAGTGGAGGCCTTCTACCATGTCCACAAGGAGCGGTCGTTCTTCAACGATCTCTGCACGTTCATGTCCTCCGGCCCAGTCGTCATACAAGTGCTGGAGGGAGAGAATGCGATCGCGCGCAACCGGGATATCATGGGGGCTACCAACCCGGCCAATGCCGAACCCAAGACGATCCGCAAGGATTTCGGGGAGTCGATAGAGGCGAACTCGGTGCACGGCTCCGATTCTCCGGAGACTGCGGAGTGGGAAACCGCCTATTTCTTTTCCGGGATGGAACTCGCCAACCTGTGCAACGCCGGGTAGGCCCCGGCTACAGTCCTAAAGTCCTGGCAAAACCTGTCCCGCCGCATTGAGCAGCAGCGCAATCGTCCTCAGACCAGGAACCAGGCCATCAACAACAGCACGATCGCGGCGCCGATGGAGGTCCATGTGAAGATCCGGAGAACCAGAGACCACGTTTGAAGCTGCTCCTGCGGAGCCTTGCGATACTGCAGTTCCGGTCCCATCGAAAATCTCCTTCGTCACGCCGTGTTTCGTGCGTGTTACAGGCCCTGAGTATACCAGCCCGCTCCCTGGCAGAAAACCTCGAACGGCACCGCTATATCAAGAGCCAACCCGCCTATGCCGGATGACCAACCCGGATTACGATGCCAGGTTGACGGCCGGCGGCGGCGGTGGACCCATCGCACCCGCGATCACTACCCGGTCATCGGCACCGAGGGAGACTCGGCCTTCGGCGATCAATCGCACCGCCAGCGGATAGATTGCATGCTCCTGCTCCAGAACCCTCGCCGCCAGAGCCTCTTCATCGTCGTCTGCGAGGATCGGAACCGCAGCCTGAACAATAATCGGACCGCTGTCCATGTCCGGGCGAACGAAATGCACGGTGCAGCCGGTGAAGCAAACCCCGGCGTCGAGCGCGCGATGATGCGTATCGAGCCCCTTGAACGCCGGCAGCAGAGATGGATGGATGTTAACCAGCCGATCCGGCCACGCCGCAACAAAATCCGCCGTCAGCAGGCGCATGAAGCCGGCCAGGACGATCAGTTCCGTGGCAGCCGCACGGAGTTCATGGTCGAGGGCCGACTCGAACGCCTCGCGTGAGTCATAGTCCCGGTGCGGAACGACAATCGCGGCGATGCCGGCGTTGCGGGCCCGCTCGGCGGCAAAGGCATCCGGCTCGTTCACGATTACACAGACGATATCGGCCGGGAACGCGGCATCCGCGCAGGCATCGATCAGGGCCTGAAGATTGCTTCCCCGTCCGGAAGCCAGCACCGCAACACGTAGCCGCTTCGCCATCGAAATCAGCGCCCGAAGGCGACCCTGGCATCGGTGGCCTGGCCCGCCGTGACCGTGCCGATGCGAAACACTGTCTCCCCGGCCTCCTCGAATGCCTTGATGACCTGGTTGGCGGCGTCCGCCGGAGTTACTGCCGTCATGCCGATCCCCATGTTGAATGTGCGGATCATCTCCTCCTCGCTGACTTGGCCGGCCTCACGAATCCAGGAGAACACCGGGAGCTCCGGCCAACTGCCGCGCACCAACGCGATGCCCAGCTCCGTCGGCAAGGTCCGGGCAAGATTGTTCACCAGCCCACCCCCGGTCACGTGCGCCAACGCGGAAACCCCGCCGGTACGCAGTGCGGCAAGACAGGATCGCACATAGATTCGGGTGGGCTCCAGGAGGGCCGCGCCAAGGGTCTGGTCGTTCTCAAAAGGCGCTGGCGCAGCAAGGTCGAAGTCACGTTGCCCGACGAGATGGCGCACCAGAGAATAGCCGTTTGCATGCAGGCCGTTCGAAGCAAGACCCAGAACGACATCACCGGCCCGCGCCGAGGTTCCGGTGAGCAACGCATCGCGCTCGACAGCACCAAGGGCGAAACCACCGAGGTCATATTCCCCTTCGGGGTACATGCCCGGCATCTCTGCGGTCTCACCGCCGATCAGGGCGCAACCGGCAGTCTGGCATCCGGCGGCAATGCCACCGATCACAGCCTCGGTAACCTCGGTATCGAGATGGCCGACGGCGAAATAATCCAGAAACAGGAGCGGCTCTGCGCCTTGCACCACAACATCGTTGACGCACATCGCGACAAGATCGATGCCGACGGTGTCGTGGATTCCGGTTTCGAAAGCAATTTTCAGCTTGGTGCCGACACCGTCAGTGCCGGCGACCAGAAGCGGATCCGTAAAACCCGCGGCTTTGAGGTCGAAAAGCCCCCCGAAACCGCCGAGGCTGGCTTCCGATCCCGGCCGTGCCGTAGCCCGGGCGAGCGGCTCGATCCGGTCAACCAAGCGCGCCGCGGCATCAATATCGACTCCCGCATCCGCATAGGTCAGCGAGGCGCCGGGCTGCTTAGGAACTATGGCATCCTCACCAAGAACTTTGTATAAGCCGCAACATGTCACCAAGGCCCGAAGATACTGCTTCCGCAAGCGTTTGCAACGCATCAACGGCACCGCTTCCCGGGCCGCGGCGAGCTTGTCCCGACCCCTTCCCGAAGACCATCCCGACCATTGGTGTCGCCGTTGGTATCGTCGTTGTAATGCTTGCCGGACTCCTCTGCGGGGCCGCTCCCGGGCAAGCCCAGCAGCCATGGGAGCCACGCGACCCTTACACGGTGACGCCCATCGAGGTCGACCAGAGGGCGCTCGACGAACTTGCCGCCAAGCAGGAAGCGACCCTCACGGGCCAGCGCCAGGCCCTTGAAACCCTGATCGAGCGCATCACCCTGGCCGCCGACCGCGACAAACTGCCGGAAATCAATGCCGGCGTGGTGCGCACCACGATCCGCGACTACACCGTCGATGAGGAGAAATACGGCGGTGGTCGCTATATCGCCAAGCTGACCGTGCGATTCCACAAAAAGGCGGTGCGCGACTGGCTCCAGGGCGCCAATATCCCATTCTCCGAAACGGTTAGCAGGCCGGTTCTCGTCCTTCCCGTCTACCAGGCTGCAGGCGCAACCTTCCTATGGGATGCATCCAATCCATGGCTGGCGGCATGGCGTGACCTGCCGCAGGGCGACCGGTTGATGCCGCTATTGGTGCCGGAAGGCAATTTTTCCGATATCAGCATCATCAACGCCCGGCAGGCACTGCGGGGAGAGGACGCCTCTCTTGCGGCGATTGCCCGAAAATACCGGGCCAAACAGGTCCTGGTGATTCAGGCCAGGCACCGGCGCGGGTTGCGAAAACGGCCCGACACCATTTCCGCCTCGGTCTTGCACTACGCCCCGGTGACAAAGATCGCGATGCCGACCCGGAAAATCCCGGCGGACTCTGAACTCGGCCCCGCGCTGTACGAGATCGCCGATGCCCTTGCGACCCACCTATCCGATGACTGGAAGCAGCGCACATTGATCGCCCTCAACAAGGAATCGAACATCCTGTTGCGCATCCCGCTGAACTCGCTGTCCAGCTGGGTCTCCCTGCGCGCGCAACTGGAGTCCCTGCCGCCGGTCGTCGCGCTCACCGTCGACAGCCTGTCCACCTCGGAAGCGCAGGTCAGGCTGCGCCATGCCGGCGAGCTGGCCGCGCTCAAGCAGGCAATGATTCAGCTCGGTATCACCATCACCGTCGATGCCGACACCGGTGCGTACATTCTCCACGACCCGCTGCGCAAAAAACAGGAAAAGAAACAGCAAAACCGGCCAAAGAAAGCACAGAGTTGATGGCCGGCACCCTTCCAAACATCCTCACCATCCTACGCATCCTGATGGTTCCGATCATCATGTGGTTGCTGCTGTCCGGTCATGCGATCGCCGCGTTCTGGCTCTTCATCACCGCAGGGTTCACCGACGCGCTCGACGGTTACATCGCCAAACGTTTCGGTGCCATCACTGAACTTGGAACCCGTCTCGACCCACTGGCCGACAAGATGCTCCTCGTCGCCGCCTATACCGCCCTCGGCTATATCGGACAGATCGACTGGTGGCTGGTCTGCCTGATCGTCATCCGTGACATTCTCATCCTTGGCGGAGTCGCCCTGTCCTACATTCTCTCTCTCGCTATTCGCATCGAGCCAATCTTCACAAGCAAGCTCAACACCGTGATCCAGGTCATCCTGGCAGGCGCCGTGCTTGCCGATACCGGATTCGGCCTGGTGCCGGTCATCGTCATCGCGGTTCTGGTCTATGCCACGGCACTGACGACGATCCTGTCGGGAATTCTGTATCTAGTCCGCTGGGTGTCCGGATTCGAGGCACCGGCAATGGCAGCCCCGACTGCGGCAGCTGGGGCCGCAACAGCTGCGGCCACGACAGCTGCGGCCACGACAGCTGTGACAGCGACAGCCACGGCCACAGCGATCCCGACCGCCAAGATTTCCGTAGAGGAGGATCAGCCATGAGCGCCCGCAACCGAACTCTCGTTTGGCTCGTCATCGGCGCCGCGTTTTTTGTGCTCCTGATTCTGTTCGAGGCAATCCTGCTGCCCTTCGTGGTCGGCCTGGTGATCGCTTATCTCATCGATCCGGTCTGCGACTGGCTTGAGGAGCGGGGCTGTTCGCGAACAATGGCGACCACCATCGTCACCATTGTTTTCTTTGTCACCAGCGGCGTCGTTGCCGCCCTGCTGATACCGGTACTCTACGCCCAGATAACCGACCTGATCGCACAGGTTCCAAACATCGGCGCCGCTGTCCGGGACAAGGCGGCTCCCCTGCTCGAACGCATGGGCATTGGCGAAGGGGAAGCTTCCACAAAACTCTGGGATGTAGCCGAAAAATACGCCGGCGACGCCCTGAAGATCCTCGGCGACTTTCTGCTCCGGGTCGCAACCGGTTTCGAAACACTGTTTAACCTCGTGGCCCTCCTCATCGTCACACCGGTTGTGACCTTTTATCTCCTGCGCGACTGGGACCGGCTGATCTCGGTCATCAACGGTTGGCTGCCGCGCCGCCAGGCGCCGGTAATTCGCGAACAGGTGCGGGAAGTCGACCGCATGCTCTCGGGCTTCATGCGAGGCCAATTCATTGTCTGCCTGTTGCTGGGCCTGTTCTACGCCGCCGGATTGACTGCAGCGCAGCTGCCGTTCGGCGCCGTCATCGGCCTGGTTACGGGTTTTCTCTGCTTCATTCCCTTCGTTGGCATGCTCGCCGGATTCGCTGTCGGCATGGGGATCGCGGTGGCGCATTTCGGGAGCTTCACCGAGGTCGCCATCGTGGCCGGGGTCTTCATTATCGGCCAGGTTCTGGAAGGCAACTTCCTCACGCCCCGGATCGTCGGAAAGAAAATCAATCTGCATCCGATCTGGATCATTTTCGCGCTCATGGCCGGCGGTGCTTTATTTGGTTTCACCGGCATTCTCATTGCCGTTCCGGTCGCCGCGGTGCTTGGTGTCCTGATCCGCTTTTCCCTCGCCCGCTATCTTGCCAGCCCCCTTTATGGCGACGGCGCGAAGGCTAGGAATCCGGGAAATTCAAAAACCGGGGACGCCGACGGAGCCTGATCGGTGGCGAGGCAGATATCCCGAAACCGGCAACTCGCCTTCACCTTTCCCCACAGGCCGGCCCTGGGCCGGGAAGATTTTCTGGTCAACGCCTGCAACAGCGAGGCAATCAGATGGATCGACGCATGGCCTGACTGGCCGAGCCCCGCACTCATCGTTTACGGACCGACAGGTTGCGGAAAAACTCACCTCGCCCAGGTCTGGCGTCACCGCACACAGGCTTCCCGCCTGACGACTGAAGATATCGACAGCACCCCTCCGCACGATCTTCTCGAGGCGCAGCGCACCTGCATCATCGACGGCATCGTCGGCGATGCCAGGGAGACTGCCCTGCTCCACCTCTACAACACTGCAGCCGAACTTGGTGGCCACATACTGATCGCCGCCCGCGAACCACCGGCCCGCTGGAATATCGACCTACCGGATCTGTCATCCCGCTTCACCGCCGCACCGGCTGCCGAAATCACAGCACCTGACGACGAGCTACTGGAAGCCGTGTTCACCAAGGTCTTCCGCGATATGGGAATCGAAATCGATTCAGCGGTGATCCGCTATCTCCTGGCCCGCATCGAGCGATCCTTCGAAGCTGTTGTGACGATGGCCCGGACGCTCGACCGAGCGGCGCTGTCGCAACAAAGCCGCATCACCATCCCGCTGGCCCGCGCAGTATTTGAGGGATTGCCCGATGACGAGGCCCTGTCAGAGAAACGGGGCGACTGCCAAGCCTGACGACGCCTCCCTGCCCTTGCCGGATGCCAGCGCCGGGCCACATAGCATCCGGCCATACAATATGGATGCGGCCGCCAGCCGATCACAGAAGGAATACGACATGGATTTCGGAATTTCCGGAAAGAAAGGCATCGTCTGCGCCGCATCGAAAGGGCTTGGCCGCGCCTGCGCGATCTCGCTCGCCCGTGAAGGCGTAGCGCTGGTGATCAACAGCAGGACCGCCGATGCACTTGAGACCACGGCCGAGGACATCCGCTCCGAGACCGGCGTCGAGGTAACCACCGTTGCCACCGATATCACGACCGAAGAGGGACGCAAGGCGGTGCTGGATACCTGCCCGAACCCCGATATCCTGGTCAACAACGCCGGTGGGCCACCGCCGGGCGATTTCCGCGACTGGGAACGCGATGACTGGATCAAGGCACTGGACGCCAACATGCTGACCGCGATCTTCCTGATGAAAGCGACGGTCGACGGCATGCTCGACCGCAAGTTCGGCCGCATCGTCAATATCACCTCGGCGGCGGTGAGATCCCCGATCGACATCCTCGGGCTGTCCAACGGCGCACGGGCGGGCCTCACCGGATTCATGGCCGGCATCGCCCGCAAGACGGTGCGGCATAACGTTACCATCAACAACATCCTGCCCGGTCCCTTCGCGACCGACCGGCTGCATCACAACATGCGGGTGCAGGCAGAGAAGGCGGGAACGACCTTCGAGGAAATGTGCGAGCTTCGAGCCTCGGAAAACCCGGCCGGCCGGTTTGGCACCGCAGAAGAGTTCGGCGATGCTTGCGCGTTCCTCTGTTCTGCTCAATCGGGCTTCATCACCGGGCAGAACCTGCTTCTCGACGGTGGAGCCTTCAACAGCACAATGTAGCGCACGGCCGCAACGCCGCGCGGCGGGAACGCGCCGCTCGCTGGCCGCTGTACGGAGCAGGACGCTACCGGTCGGGCGTGATCAGCCGCTCCAGGGCGGCTGATTTCGGGCCCAGCGACGACCAGGAATCCCCGGCTACGGAAAGTTCGGCAAAGGCGCAGGTCGGAAAACTTTTCCCCAGCGCTATCATGGCGCCCGTTGCGCCGTGTCCCGCCAACACCCGCGCAGTCTCTTCGAGAGCGGGGTTGTGCCCGACAACCAGAACCGACCCGATATCGGCCGGAAGCTCCGATACGCGATACAGCACCGCATTCGCATTGAAGGTGTAAAGGTCGGCCCGGATCTCGATATGGCACTCACCCTCGATGCCGGGCAGGATCCCGGCCAGGGTTTCGCGTGCCCTGCGAGCCGCCGAACACAGGACCAACGCCGGGGCGAATCCCTCATCCCCCAACCGCTGCCCGAGCGCAGCGGCATCCTCGATGCCCCTTTCAGCCAGTGGACGGTCAAAATCCTCGGCACCCGCCGCGAGCGCGGCGGCCTTGGCATGGCGCAGAATGTAGAGCATGGGCATGGCGAATTTCCCATTCCATCCAGGGAATCATTCCTCTATGAGGGATATACGCCGGGAATGCCGGCGGACAGGATGCAGGCGACCGAAACACCCGCCTGATGTGCGCAAAACCGGCAGCGTCGGTATGATATAAGCTGGTATGATGTGGCGCGGTCGCTGAATACGGCGCACGCAACCATTCCCCGACACCTGCCGCCCCCAACACCTGAAAGGTCGACGACAACGACCTGCAGCAGAAAAAACATGACCAAGAACAACAAGCAGCAAGTTGCCGATCTGCCTCGCGGAAATACCGCTTCCGCAACTCTGCCGCAGGATCGCTTCATCAATAGAGAGCTGTCCTGGCTCAAATTCAACAAGCGGGTGCTCGAAGAGGCAGAAAACGAACACACCCCCCTGCTGGAACGGATTCGCTTCCTCTCGATTTCGGCCAGCAATCTCGACGAGTTCTACATGGTCCGCGTCGCCGGGCTAATCGGACAGGCCGCGTCCAGAATCCACGACAAGAGCAACGACGGTATGACGCCGGAACAGCAGCTGGATGCGATCCGGCGCGACGTTGAGGCATTGTTCGCCAGCCAGGATGCCTGCCTCACCGACCTTCTGGAGCAGTGCTGCGATGCCGGCATCACGGTCGTAAAGGAGGACGCGCTCGACGATCTGTCCCGTGCCTGGCTGTCTTCCTTCTTCAACGACCAGATTTTCCCCGTCCTCACGCCGCTTGCCGTCGACCTGTTCCACCCCTTCCCCTTCATCCAGAACGGCAGCCTTCTGTTTGCACTGCGACTCAACAGGCCGGAGGACGACAGGGAACTGAACGGCATCATCCTGATGCCTCCACAACTCGATCGTTTCGTGCGGCTGCCAGGGCCGGAGACACGCTTCATTGCCCTTGAGGACGTCATCGCCTTGCATCTCGACCGGCTATTCCCGGGCTTTGGCATTCACCATCACGGCCTGTTCCGCATTATCCGGGACAGCGAGGTCGAAATCGACGAGGAAGCGGAAGACCTGGTCCAGACCTACGAGACCATGCTGAAGCGCCGCCGCCGCGGCCATGTCATCCGCATCGAGGTGGCCGCCAATGTGCCGGAAACTTTCCAGAAATTCATCATCGAGCAGTTCGATGTCCGCTTCACCCATATCCTGATCGTCGAGGGAATGCTCGGTCTTACTGATATACACAATATCGTGGCCGAGGATCGCGAAGATCTCCTCTATGCGCCGATGCAACCGCGCTATCCCGAACGCGTGCGGGAGAACGGTGGCGATATCATGGCCACAATCCGGGCCAAGGACTTCGTCGTCCACCATCCCTATGAGAGCTTTGACGTGGTCGTCGAGTTCCTGCACCAGGCCGCACAGGATCCTCTCGTCGTTTCCATCAAGCACACGATGTATCGCACGACCGAGAACTCGCCCATCATCGAAGCGCTGATCGAGGCCGCCGAGTCAGGCAAGCTGGTCACCGCGCTGATCGAACTGAAGGCGCGCTTCGACGAGGAGATCAATATCCGCCATGCCCGAGAACTCGAACGGGCCGGCGTCCAGGTCGTCTACGGTTTTTTCGATCTCAAAACCCACGCGAAGACGTCCCTCGTCGTCCGGCGGGAAGGAACCGAGCTGCGTACCTACATCCATTTCGGGACCGGGAACTACCATCCCGTCAACGCCAAGGTCTACACCGATCTCAGTTTCTTCTCCTCCGACCAGGCCCTGGGGCGCGATGCCACGGCACTATTCAACTACATCACCGGCTATGCGACACCGAAGGATATGGAAAAGCTGATCTACGCGCCGGTCACCCTGCGCCCGCGCCTCCTCGAGCTGATCGACGATGAGATCGCGCTCGCCCGGTCCGACAAACCGGCAGGTATCTGGGCCAAGATGAACGCCCTGGTCGACACCGAGATCATCGACGCCCTGTACAGGGCCAGCCAGGCCGGGGTGAAGATAGAGCTTTTCGTGCGTGGCATATGCTGTTTGCGACCGGGCATCGAAGGACTGTCGGAAAACATCCGCGTCAAGAGCATCGTCGGCCGGTTCCTTGAACACAGTCGTATCATCTGTTTCGGTAACGGCCACGCCCTGCCCTCCGAGAAATGCCGGGTGTTCCTGTCCTCTGCTGACTGGATGCCGCGCAATCTGAGACGCCGGATCGAGACCCTGGTTCCGATCGAGACACAAACGATCAAGCAGCAACTGATCGAGCAGATCATGCTCGCCAACCGGAGCGACCGGGCCCAGAGCTGGAACATGCAACCCGACGGTACATACACCCGGATTGCGGAAGAGCCGGGAGACTTCTCGGCTCATGTCTATTTCATGACCAATCCGAGCCTGTCAGGCCGCGGCAGTGCTATCGAGACATCCCGCCCGTCGACGCCGACAGCACGCAGGAGCGTCTGAGGCAATGCCGGGAGTACTCAACCGGCAGGGAGAACCTCCGGTCGCTGTGATCGACATTGGATCCAACTCGATCCGGCTTGTCGTCTACAGCAGGCTGGAACGAGCCCCCCTGCCGCTCTTCAACGAGAAAGTCCTGTGCGGTCTCGGCCGCAGTCTCGACGCGACCGGCCGAATGCCGGAAGAGGCCATCACGCTGGCGATGCAGAGCCTGCATCGCTTCGTCTCGCTGACTAACTCGCTTGGGGTCACCCACATCGAGGCTGTCGCCACTGCGGCGGTTCGGATCGCCGAGAACGGTCCCGCCTTCATCGCCAGGATCGCCCATGAATGCGGCCTCTCTGTCACCGTGCTCTCGGGTCAGCAGGAAGCCCGATTTTCGGGTCTCGGCGTGCTGTCGGGAATCCCCGCGGCGGACGGAATAGCGGGCGATCTCGGCGGCGGCAGCATCGAGTTGGTCAAGATCGCGGAAGGACAAATAGCCAAACGTGAGACCCTCCCCTTTGGCACCCTGCGCCTGCTGGAGAGCGGGATTGCGGTCAAGGACATGCCCAAAAAACTATTCGACCCGCAACTCAAGCGCCTGCCCTGGCTGCAACATGGCCAGGAGCGGGTCTTTTATGCTGTCGGCGGTACCTGGCGGGCTCTGGCGCGCATCCACATGGAACACAAGAACTACCCGTTGCGGGTTCTCCATGGCTACCGGATCCCGGCCCGGGATGTCGCCATGATCGCCGACATCGCTGCGACAAAGCCAGCGACACACATGGCCCAGATCGAAGGTTTCGCCCGCCAGCGCACCGAAACGGTGGTTCCGGCCGCAAGGCTACTGGAAAGCCTGGTCCAGGCCTCAGGCGTGAAAGAAGTAATGATTTCCGCTCTCGGGCTCCGCGAGGGATGTCTGTTCGCCAAGATTCCAAAACAGCAACGGTCGCAGGATCCCCTGATCGCGATGTGTATCGAAATGACAGAACGAATGGGTCGTCAGACCGCCGATGGCGAGCTACTGTGGCGCTGGACTGCGGCTCCGTTCAAAAAATACAAGGCGCGCACCGCCCGTCTTCGCCTGGCTGCCTGCCATCTCGCCGATATTGGCTGGTCGGAACATCCCGATTACCGCGCCGAGCAGGTGTTCTTGCGCATCCTGCGCATGCCCCTGAGCGGTATTGACCACAGCGAACGCACGATGCTCGCAATCGCCGTCGCATCGCGCCACGCGGCGATGGATGGGATCATCAAACGCTGGGGAGTCGGCAAGCTGCTTACGAAAAAGCAAAAAGCCAGAGCGCAGGCAATCGGAATGGTTCTCCGTCTTGCCTACACCGTCTCCGGCGGCGCCATCCGGCTTCTGGAGGAAATCTCCCTGACCCGCAAGGGCAAGGAACTGACCCTGACCGTGCCGGATTACGAGCGGCTGCTGGTCAGCGATGTGGTCGAGCGCCGTTTCCGCGCCCTTGCCGATATCGTCGGCTGCAAACCTGTGGTTCATCTGGAGAGCACCGCGCGAATTCCGCGACAGGCCGCCTCCTGATCTTCCAGGCGCGTAGCGCTGCATGCCGTTATCGGCACCGTCTGTGCTGCGTGCAATTATAGCGCGTCAGTGCCGCACGAGGGGCACGATGTGCACCTCGCCACCCTCTGCCGAAAGTCCGACCTTCCCCTCGCGCAGGGCCAGCGCTTTCTCGCCGAAAAGTTCGCGACGCCAGCCCCGCATGGCCGGGATATCGATCTCGCCATCGGCGGCGATATGCCGGAGATCGGCTGAATCGGCCACCAGTTTCGGCGCCACCCCCGCTTCGCGGCAGACCACCGAGAGAAGCGCTCTTAGCAGCTCCACCACCGCTTCCGGCGGTTTCCGGCGCCGGTTGTCCTCGCGTAGCGGCGGTATGGGATCGACCGGGTCGGACTTCGAGGCACGGTGGACCACCTCGATCAATTCAGCGGCTCCCCGGCTTTGCAGAAAACCCTTGGAGACATCACGAATTTTCGATAACGCCGCCGGTGTTCGTGGCTGAAGGCGCGCCAGTTCGATCAGCGCCTGATCCCGAAGCACCCATTGCCGCGGCAGATCCTTGCGTTGCGCTTCGCGCTCGCGCCATGCCGCGGCTGCCTGCAGGGCTGCCAGAAACCGGGGAGATCCGGTTCTGATTTTCAGCCTCCGCCAGGCCGTGTCGGGCTCCGTTGCGTACAGCTCCGGATTGATCAGGCCAGCGAGTTCCTCCTCAACCCACCCCCACCGTCCGGAGCTATCCAGATCGGTAATGATCCTGAGATAGGCGTCGCGCAGATGCACCACATCCCCAAGCGCATAATGGATCATCTCCTTATCCAGCGGCCGGCGCGACCAGTCGGCCCGCTGGGCGGTTTTCTCGATACGTACATTCAATAGCTGCGCCGCCATTTTCTCGAACGACGCCTGCTCGCCGAGACCGCAAACCATGCCCGCAACCTGGGTGTCGAAAACCGGAGTCGGAAGATTTCCGAAGAGCCGCAGGAAGATAGCGAGATCTTCACGTCCGCCATGGAACACCTTCACGATATCGGGATCCGCAGCCAGCGCGCCAATCGGCGAGAGATCGATGCCGGGGGCGAGGGCGTCGACAATCACACTCTCTTCCGGTCCCGCAACCTGGATCAGGCACACCACGGGCCAGTAGGTCCGTTCGCGAATGAACTCGGTGTCGATGGCAACGAAACCGGCCCCGCGTTGCTCGCTGCAGAATCGGGCTAGGGCATCGCTATTCGTGATCATGGGGGAAGTCATCAAGGGCCGGATTATAGGGCAAAAAGAGCCTACCGACACGGGGTATCTTCTTCATTTTTCTTGACAATCAAGGCCTGAGATTGACCTATGCCGCCCGGACCTTCCCCGCACAGGGTTGACCAAACCCGGCCCTGGCCGCGGGTCTCCAAAAATTGCTTCGAGATATTTCAACCATGCATCCCTACCGCACCCATACCTGCGGTGAACTCCGGGGCGAGCACGCCGGCGAGACGGCACGCCTGTCTGGCTGGGTCCACCGGATCCGCGACCATGGCCATCTCCTCTTCATTGATCTGCGCGATCACTACGGCATCACCCAATGTGTGACTGATTCCTCCGACCCCGCCTTCGCCGAGGTCGAACAGCTTGGTAACGAAACCGTGATCACCGTGACTGGCGAGGTGCAACCGCGAACCGCCGATACCGTCAATCCGGAACTTCCAACCGGAGAAATTGAACTCCGGGTCGCCACCCTCGAGACCATTTCCACGGCGAAATCACTGCCGATGCCGGTCAATCAGGAAGCGGGATATCCCGAGGACATCAGGCTGAAACACCGGTTTCTCGATCTGCGGCGCGAGGCTCCACACCGCAACATCATGCTGCGTTCGCAGGTCATCACATCGATCCGCCGGCGCATGGTCGAGGCCGGTTTCACCGAGTTCCAGACGCCGATCCTGACCTCCTCCTCACCGGAAGGGGCGCGCGATTTTCTGGTCCCGAGCCGGCTCCATCCCGGGCGTTTCTATGCCTTGCCCCAGGCCCCCCAGCAGTTCAAGCAGCTGCTGATGGTGGCGGGCTTTGACCGTTATTTTCAGATCGCCCCGTGCTTTCGTGACGAGGACGCCCGGGCCGATCGGTCACCGGGCGAGTTCTATCAGCTCGATTTCGAGATGGCCTTCGCGACCCAGGAAGACGTGTTTGCAACAATCGAGCCCGTGCTCGCCGGCACCTTCGTCGAGTTCGCCGGCGGCCGGGAGGTGACCGCGCCGCCCTTTCCCCGCATCCCCTTTGATGAGGCGATGCTCAAATATGGATCCGACAAGCCGGATTTGCGCAACCCGATCGAGATCACGGATGTCACCGAGGCCTTCCGCGGCTCCGGCTTCGGCATATTCGCCAAGGCTATCGAGAGCGGCGCCGTGGTCAGGGCAATTCCGGCGCCTGGTGGCGCGGCGCAGCCGCGTAGCTGGTTCGACCGGCTGAACGACTGGGCGCGCGACGAAGGTGCGCCGGGCCTTGGATACATCGTCTGTACCGATGGCGGCGGCACTGGCCCGATCGCCCGCAATCTCGAGCCCGAACGGGTTGCAGCGGTGCGCGCGACAGCCGGCCTTGAGGATGGTGACGCGGTATTTTTCGCCTGCGACGAGGCGGAGGACGCCGCCCGCCTCGCCGGTCTCGTGCGCGACCGCCTCGCCGAGGACCTGGGAGTCCGCGAGGATGGCCCGTTCAAGTTCTGCTGGATCGTTGATTATCCGATGTATGAGCCCGACCGGCAGACGGGGAAAGTCGGCTTCAGCCACAACCCGTTCTCGATGCCGCAGGGTGGCCTTGAGGCGCTGAAAGGCCCGGATCCCCTCGCCGTCAAGGCGTACCAGTACGACATCGTCTGCAACGGCGTCGAGCTGTCCTCCGGCGCGATCAGGAACCACAGCCTCGATATCATGTACGAGGCTTTTGCGATCGCCAGCTACACCCAGGAAGAGGTCGACCGAGAGTTCAGTGGCATGGTCGAGGCGCTAAGCTACGGCGCGCCGCCCTGCGGTGGTTCGGCTCCGGGCATAGATCGCATCGTGATGCTGCTAGCCGACGAGCCCAATATCCGTGAGGTTGTCGCCTTCCCGATGAACCAGCAGGCCCAGGATTTGATGATGGGCGCCCCCTCGGAGGTACCATCCGAGCATCTCGAAGAACTGCACCTCCGCGTCGATCCACCGCCCGACACCACCGAATAAAGGCGGTCCGGCGTCAGGCGATCTGGCATCAGGCGATCTGGCGTCAGGTGATCTGGCGTCAGGCGATCCGGTCAGGCGGTTCGCGGCCGGCGAATACAGCGTCGATATTATCGAGCGCCCGGAAACCCATGGCGTTGCGCGTCTCCAGCGTTGCGCTGCCGATATGCGGCATCAGGAAGGCGTTTGGCAGACCCAGATAACGGGGATCGAGCATCGGCTCGCCAGCGAACACATCGAGACCCGCCGCCGCCAGCTTGCCGTCTTTCAGTGCTGCGATCAGGGCATCGTCGTCAATGACGTTTCCCCGCGAGGAATTGATGACGATGGCGCTGTCCGGCAACAGCGCTATGCGGCGAGCATCGAGAAAACCCTCGGTTTCCGGCGTGGACGGCGAATTGAGCGACAGGATTTCGGAAACGCCGAGGAGACTCTCCACATTATCGTGCCAGACGGCATCCCCCTCGATCTCCGGCGCGAGCCGGTTGCGATTGTGGTAATGGATCTTCATACGGAACCCGCTCGCCCGCTCGGCGACAGCCTGGCCGATGCGGCCCATGCCAAAAATACCGAGCCGGCGGCCGGTCACGTCGGTGCCGAGAAGATCGATCGCATTCCACCGCCCCCACCTTCCGTCCCGGAGCAATGAACCCCATTCATGGGCCCGCCGAGCCGCGCCCAAGATCAGCAACAGGGTTAGATCGGCGGTTGCCGCGGTCAGAACATCGGGGGTGTTGGTGACGAGTAGTTCCCGCCGCGTCGCGGTCTCGGTGTCGATATGCTCATAGCCGACCGAATAGGTCGCAACCACGCGCACCCTTCGCGCGAGCTTCTCGATTACTGCAGCGTCAAAACGCTCCGTGGCACAGGTGAGGATGGCATCCATATCCTGGCTGCGCTCGATGATCGCAGCAGCGTCGTACTGGACGTCCTCGGGATTGAGAACAGCCTCATAGTCACGCGCCGCCCGCGCCTCGACCGCCTCGGGCAACCGCCGGGTCAGCCACAGGACTGGTTTTTCTGCCATCTTCGATCTCCTTCTGACCCGGTCTGGCACCGGGATCCAGTGCTAAAATTTCCCGACGAGGGCATTTTGTCCAGCATGGCAACGGTTCAGCGCCTGTCGCCCAGATCAGCTCCCGGATCGGCTTCCAGATTTGTTTTTGAACTCATGCTCGGACTCACCTCGGGTCCCATTCCAAGGTTCGCGTCGGCGCCCATGCCAGATATCTCAAACAAATCCGACGGCGCAGCTTGGGCCGTTTCCTCCAGCTCGCTCACCCCCACACCGATCAGCCGATAGCTGCGCCCGTCCGTCTCGGGCTGCAGCAGGGTGCGGGCGATCTCAAAGATGTCGTCCGCCCGCAGCGTCGGAGCCTGCAAGCTCCGACTCCGGGTCAGTTGGCGGAAATCGGACTGCTTCAGCTTCAGGGTCACGGTTCTACCGGCAAGATTTTTGCGATCAAGACGGTCAGCGACCCGGTCGACGAGCGGTCGCAAACGGGCCTCGAGCGCCTCAAGATCCTTGAGATCCTCGGCAAAGGTAGTTTCAGCCGACACGCTTTTGGTCGGCTGAAAGGGCTCGACCTTGCGGTCGTCCTCGCCACGAGCGAGACGGATGATGCGTTGGCCGAGAACGCCGTAACTATCCATGATCTTGTTGTTGGCGACATTGAGATCCTGTAATTGCCCGATCTTGGTAATTCCGGCTCGGCGCAGGCGCTGCGCGATGGCGGGGCCGACGCCCCAGAGCAGGGAAACAGGCTTGTCGGCAAGGAACGTGCGCGCCTCGCTACGACCGATCACGGCAAACCCGCGCGGCTTGTCGAGATCAGATGCGATCTTGGCGAGGAACTTGGCATAACTCAGGCCAATACTCGCGGTCACCCCGACTTTCTCCTCGATCCTGAGCACCAGCGCCGCGAGCAGCATGGCGGAACTACTGTCCGTTCCCTGCATGCTCGGCGACAGATCAAGGAAGGCTTCGTCGATCGACAGAGGCTGGACTAGGGGTGTGACTTCCTGCATCAGGCTTCGGACAGCTTCGCCGGCGGCCCGGTACTTGTTCATGTCGGGAGGAATGACAACAGCCTGCGGACAGGCCTCCAGGGCCTTGAACATCGGCATCGCGGATCTGATGCCGTACATGCGGGCCACATAGCAGGCCGCTGCTACCACCCCGCGATGTCCGCGGCCGATTACCACTGGCCTGTCGTGAAGATCGGGATTGTCCCGTTTCTCGACCGAGGCATAGAACGCGTCGCAATCGATATGGGCGATTACCATATCGTCGAGTTCGGCATGGGCGACGATGCGGGTCGAGTGACAGACCCGGCAATGCTCCGGCACCGGGGCAAGATCCGTTGCAAGGCAGTCCCGGCACAGCCAGCGTGTCGGGTCAGTCATCGTGCCTACTCGCCTTGCGCCCACAGCCAGGCGGCGCCACGCACGCCGCTCGAATCTCCGTAGCGGGGCTCGAGGAGCGGCGTGTCGACCCGATCCGAGAAAACCCACTCTCCCCAAAGCTCCGGCATCCGATCATAAAGATGCCGGGTATTGGACATACCGCCGCCGAGAACGATCACATCGGGGTCAAGAAGGTTGATCACCGAGGCGAGCGCCCGCGCAAGACGATTCTCGAAGCGGGCCAGGTTTCGTTCCGCCACATCGTCCCCCGCTTCCGCCCGGGCGATGATTTCTGGCGCCCTGAGCGTCTCCCCGGAATCCCGCTCATGGTGACGTTCCAGCCCCCGCCCGGAAATGAAAGTTTCGATGCACCCCTTTTTCCCGCAGGTGCAGTCCAGGCCTGGCAGCTCATCTATCCCCGGCCACGGCAGCGGGTTGTGCCCCCATTCACCGGCAATGGCGTTCGCCCCGGAGAACACGCGACCATCAACGACGATACCGCTGCCGCACCCGGTTCCAAGGATGATCCCCCAGACCACGCCCTTCCCGGCACCGGCACCATCGACCGCTTCCGAGAGCGCAAAACAGTTGGCGTCGTTGACCACACGGACCGGCCGCCCGAGCACTTCGGCGACATCACGGTCAAAGGGACGGCCATTGAGAGCCAGATTGTAGGCGTTCTTCACCAGCCCCGTGGCCGGCGACATCGTTCCCGGAATGCCGATCCCGACCCGGCCCTCGTCGCCGACCGTTTTCTCCGCCTTGGCCACGAGGTCGGCAATGACCCTGACGATCGCATCGTAGTCTCCGGCCGGCGTCGCACTCCGCTCGCGAAACAGAATGCGGCCCTCTTCGTTCAGGGCCGCGACCTCAAGCTTGGTTCCACCGACATCGATTCCGATCAGCATGTCCCGAAGTCCCTAGCCTGTTGCCGCCCTATCATCGCACTACCCGAACCATATCGCCTGCGCTGCGCCATATCGCCTCGCCCCGACGGCTCGACGGCTCGCATCAACGGGGTTTATTATACAGACTCGGCCATGCAACGTGGCCCACCCCACAAGGCGCAAGGAACCGGCTTGGGAAATACCCTCAGGCCCCCTGCAGCACCCGCCAGAGCCTCGGAATTCACCTGGGGTTCACCCGGAATTCACCGTGATTACACGGAGTCCGCAAGTGTGCCGCACTTTCCCCGCTCGGGCCCGCGGAGTATGCTTTCCGCTATCTCCCGCCCCCGGACAGATTTCATGCGCGAAGAACCCGTCGTCACCGCGGCGCTGATCATTATCGGAAACGAGATTCTCTCCGGGCGCACCCAGGACGCGAATCTCGCCTATATCGCGACTGCTCTCAACGAGGTTGGCGTTCGCCTCACCGAGGCACGTGTCATCGCCGATGTCGAGGAGATCATCGTCGAGACGGTGAACACGCTTCGCGGCAAATACGACTACGTCTTCACCACAGGCGGTATCGGACCGACCCATGACGATATCACCGCCGAAAGCGTCGCCAAGGCTTTCGGGCGCAAGCTGATTCGCCATCCCGAGGCCTATCATCGCATGGTCGAACGCTACGAACAGACCGGCATGGAGCTGAACAAAGCACGACTCCGGATGGCAAACACGCCTGAAGGCGCCGATTTGATCGACAACGATATCTCCGTTGCACCCGGCTTCAAGGTCGAGAACGTCTACGTCATGGCCGGCGTTCCCCAGATCGCCCAGGTGATGATCGATAGCGCCAAGGAAACCTTGAAGGGTGCCATGCCGGTCCGCTCCCGGACCCTGACATGCTCGATCGGGGAAGGCGTCGTTGCCGAGGGTCTCGGCGTCATCCAGGGCCGCTATCCCGACGTCGATCTCGGAAGCTACCCCTATTATCGCAAGGGTCTCGGCGGTACGAGCCTGGTGATGCGCGGCACCGACGAGGTCGTGCTCGACAAGGTTGCCGACGAGGTGGCCGAACTGGTGCGCAGCTTCGGCGTGGAACCTGCCCTCGAAAATTGACCTGACAATGTCTGCAAACACAGCCGGCAGCGGCCGCCTTCTCATCGTCTCCTTCGACGCCCTGCGCCCGGACATGGTCACCCCTGAGCTGATGCCGAACCTGTGCCGCTTTGCCGAATTGGGCACCTCCTTCCCACATGCCCGGGCGACCTATCCAACCGAAACCAGGGTCAACCAGACCTCGCTGATAACCGGCTGCCACCCGGGCCGGCATGGCATCGTCGGCAACAAGTTTTTCGACCCAGAGGCCACCGACGGCCTGCTGAACACCGGCGATGAATCGCAGCTGCGGGCGGCCGATGACAGGCTCGGCGGCAAACTCATCGGCGTGCCCACGATCGGGGAGATGCTCACCGCGCAGAACAAGCGTTTTGCTTCGATCAGCACCGGCACGCCGGGCGGTGCCCGTATTCTCCATCATGCGGCCGAGCGTATCGGCGGGTTTCGGTTCTCTCTGCACCGGCCGGACGCCACGGTGCCGGCGGATGCCTATACCGAGATATCAGAACGGTTCGGGCCGGTGCCGCCCCATGCCATACCCTCACTCGCCTGGCTCGCTTATGGAACGGACGTCTATCTCGACTGGCTGGAGCCGCGCTGGCGGCCCGACGCCACGATCCTGTGGTTCTGCGAACCGGACAACAGCTATCACGCATACGGGCCCGGGAGTCCGGAAAGCCTGGCGGCGATGCGCGAGACCGACAGGCAGTTCGGGCGCATCCTCGACCGTCTTGATGCCATGGCACATGAGGACAGGCCTGCAATCATCACTATGTCGGATCACGGGCAGCTAACCACCGCGGGTGATCCTGTTGATGTTGCGGCATTACTCGCCGATGCGGGCTTTGCCTGCGGTGATACCGATGATCCGGAGGCGGCAATCCGCGCCGTCACGGGCACCTCCGGTGGTCTCTATCTGCGCGGGTCCGGGTCCAGTTCCGATTCCGAGCTGGCCGCCGAATTGCTCGCCTGGCTTCAAGAACAAGCCTGGTGCGGGCCAGTCTTCACGCGCGACGGCCATAATGCCCTGCGCCATGCGGACCTGGAACTCGATCATCTCCGGGCGCCGGATATCGGGCTGATTCTGAAATCCGACGACGAGACGAGCGTCCACGACACGCCGGGGCAAACCCGGCATAGCGGTATCTATCCAACGGGCGGCGGCACCCATGGCGGGCTACACCATCGGGAGCTGTCCTCCTGGCTCGCCCTGTCGGCGCCGGCGGCACACCAGGGTTTCGAATCGCCACTGCCCTGTGGCGTTGTCGATATCCTGCCAACCGCGTTGCACCTGATGGGTATCGCCGTACCGGACCACATACAGGGCCGCGTCCTCGCCGAGGCCTTCCCTGACACGGCGCCCTCCTCCATCCCGCCGGAGCCAAAAACGATCATCGCCGATGCCAAGGGGGCTGCCGGCCATCGATCGTTCCTGTCCCGCACCAAATTCGGGGGGCGACACTATCTCGAGCGCGGCTGGAGCGAACGCGAGGGGCAAGCCTAAATCAGGATCATCGCGCCGAGGCCAAGAAAGACGAGGAATCCGACGATATCGGTCACCGTCGTCAGAATGACGGTCGATGCGACGGCCGGGTCGATATCCATCCGGTCGAGAATCAGTGGAATCATGACGCCGGCGAACCCCGCCACGACGAGGTTTAGGATCATCGCCGCCCCAATCACGCCGCCGATTTCCAGACTCCCAAACCAGACCCAGGCAACGATTCCAGCGGCCATGGCGAACAGAATCCCGTTGATGCCGCCAACAATCACTTCCTTGCCAATGATTCTGGACATATTGGCAGGGGTGAGTTCCCTGACCGCCAGTGCCCGCACCGCAACCGTCAACGTCTGGGTCCCGGCGTTACCGCCCATCGACGCCACCACCGGCATCAGCACCGCCAGGGCAACAACCTGCTCGATCGCCGCATCAAAAAACCCGATCACCACCGAAGCCGCCAGCGCTGTCATGAGATTGATCAGAAGCCAGGAGAATCGCGACCGCGTCGTGTCCACAACGGCTTCATAGAAATCGTCCTCGCGCACCCCACCGAGCTTGAGAAGGTCGTCCTCGGCCTCCTCATCCATCACATGCAGGACATCGTCGATATCAATCACCCCGAGCATCCGGCCAGTGTCATCGACCACCGGAGCGGAAACCAGGCCGTAGTGGCGAAACAGGAACGCAACCTCTTCCTGGTCCATCGACACGGGAATCTTCCGCAGCTCGCTCTCCATGATCTCGGTCACATCGACTTCCCGCCGCGCCTGGAGCAGACGGCTCAGCTGCACCGTGCCAAGCGGATGGCTGGTCGGGCCGACAACGACGATCAGGTGAAAATCCCGCGGTGCCCCCGTCTCCGAGCGCAGGTAGTCGATGATCCGACCGACATTCCAGAATGAGGGAATAATGACCGATTCGCGCCGCATAAGCCGGCCGGCGCTGTCCTCGGGATAGCGCAGGCTGTCCTCGAGCAGGATGCGGCTCTCGGCCGGCATCGCATCCAACACCTCGCAACGCTCGCTCTCGTCGAGATCTTCAATGAAATCGACGGCATCATCGCTTGCGAGCCCGGACACCACGCCGGCAAGAGCTTCCGCATCGAGATACGCAACGATTTCCTCGCGAACCGCCTCGTCGAGATGGGTGTAGACCTCGGCATCCAGAACGCCGCCTAACGCCTCGGCAAGCGCGGCCCGGGATACCGAGGGCAACTGCTCGAGGACGTCGGCAAAGTCCGCTGCATGCAATGTCGAGACAAGGCGCGCCGTTTCCTCGGTTTGCCCGTCCTGCAGGGCGCCCAGGACGCGTTCGACAAACACCTCCGAAGGCGGCCCATGGCTGTCGCTGTGGTCGCCGCCGGGCTGAATATGTGGATTCAGTGCCATGGCCGCATCCCGCTTCGTGAATGTGAAAGCAGTCGGGGCAAAAGCGACCGGGCTGCCGGAGTGGAATCCAAACGTTCCCCCGCAGGCTTCCTTGCGATCACCATTGTCTGTTTTGTCGGTTTTCAGTTCGGATTTGGTGCGGTCGGAGAGACTCGAACTCTCAAGGGGTTGCCCCCACATGGCCCTCAACCATGCGCGTCTACCAGTTCCGCCACGACCGCATCTGGCTTTGACAGCAGTGACTTGCCTGCAAGCATCGCCATTCCGACGGCAGGGACATACCAGACCCACCCGATACAGGCAACGGGCCAGGCCAGCCCACCCCTGATACCGCACAGATTTTCGGTCCCCTTGCCGGTTCTACCCAGCCCTTATCCGGCCTCCTTGCCCGTCCACCAATTGACCGGATTCGGCATACCGATACACTTGGCCGATACGGTAGAACAGAAGCGGACAGGCGTGTTGCAGGCTCCCTCGGCCATAAGCGAACGATCCCAACCTCTTCGGGGTCCGGGGCTCCGGAATCTCGAATGGCGGTGTGACAGCGCTCCCATCGCTTATCCCGGTGCGGTCCGGATAATGGAAGACCGGGTGGCGCAGATTTCTGCCGGAGAGGCCCCTGAGCTCGTCTGGCTCCTCGAGCACCCTCCCCTCTACACCGCCGGTGCGAGCACTCCGCCTGACGCCATCCCTTCAGGCGAAAACATTCCCGTTTACCAGACCGGTCGCGGCGGGCAACTCACCTATCACGGACCCGGCCAGCGCATTGTCTATGTCATGCTTGACCTCGGGCAGCACGGTCGCGACGTGCGCGCCTTCGTCCATGGACTCGAGGAATGGATCATCTGCACCCTTGCGGCGTTCAATCTCGTCGGGATGCGCAGGGAAGGCCGCGTTGGCATCTGGATTGACAGGGGACAGGGCCGCGAGGACAAGATCGCGGCGATCGGCGTGCGCATCCGCCGCTGGGTGACCTATCACGGAATCGCCATCAACATCGACCCGGACCTCGGGCGCTTTGCGAACATCGATCCCTGCGGGATCAACGCGCCGGAATTCGGCGTCACATCACTGGCCGAACTCGGCTTTCCGGTCGCAACCGAAGACATCGACGCCGCCCTGAAGGCGGCGTTCAAGGACGTCTTCAGGCGCTGAAAACCTACTCGAATTCGAGGATTTTCTGGTCGACGAAGAGAGCGGCACCCTCTTCTGCATGAACCTCTTTGACGACCCTGTCCTGTATCGCCCGCAGCACGTTCTCCATCTTCATGGCCTCGACGACGGCGAGTTCCTGGCCGGGTTTGACGGCATCCCCGGCGGCGACGGCGACGCGCATCAACAGGCCCGGCATCGGCGAGAGAAGGAAGCGGGACATGTCCGGCGCCACTTTCACCGGCATCCGCCGCTGCAGCGACCCAACATGGGCATCGACGGTCCGGATGTCGGCACGCCGGCCACCGCAACCGAGCACATAGCCGATCTTGCTCGGGTCAACCTGCATGGTTACCCGATTGCCGTCCACGATACCCTCGAGAATGCCGTCGCCCGGCCGCCATTTTATCTGCAATGTCAGCGCCCGGCCGCCAGCACCCTTGGCATCGCCGGCATCGCCGATCTGGACAGACCAGACATCCTCATCAAGCGCCTCGACCGCCAGTGCGACACCATCCCTGTCGTCAGCACCAAAGAACGCGATGCAGTGACTATGCCCCGTGGTGTTGCGAAGCCGAACGAGCCGGTCGATCACGGCGGCAATAGCGGCGAACAGCTCCCAGTCGCCGGGTTCGAGAAAGGCCTCGGAAAATCCTCCGGGAAAGGCCTGGTCGATAAAATCGGTGGTGAGGTCTCCGGCCACGAACAGCGGATGCCTCACAATTGCGGCAAGAAACGCAATGTTGTTCTCCACGCCCCTGATCCTGAAGGCGTCCAGCGCCGCACGCATTCCGTCCACCGCCTCTTCGCGTGACGCCCCGGAGGTGATCATCTTGGCGATCATCGGGTCGTAGAACATCGAAACCTGCCCACCCTCGGCCACACCGGCGTCGATTCTCACCCCGTCATTCTCCTTCGGCGGCTGGAAACTGGACAACCGGCCCGTCGAGGGCATGAAGTTCCTGAGCGGATCCTCGGCATAGATACGCGTCTCGACGGCCCAGCCATCGAGGGTGATGTCATTCTGGCCGAAACCGAGGGGCTCCCCGGCCGCGATCCGGATCATTTGCTCAACCAGGTCGAGCCCGGTCACACATTCGGTCACCGGGTGTTCGACCTGCAGGCGCGTGTTCATCTCAAGAAAATAGAAATTACGATCCCGGTCGACGATGAATTCCACGGTCCCCGCGGACTGGTAGGCGACCGCGCGGGCCAGCCGGACTGCCTGTGCACCCATTTCCTTGCGCAATTCGTCATTGACAAAAGGCGATGGCGCCTCCTCGACCACCTTCTGGTGGCGGCGCTGGATCGAGCATTCGCGCTCGCCGAGATGAACGACGTTGCCATGCTGGTCAGCAAGAATCTGGATCTCGATATGCCGTGGCTCTTCAATGAACTTCTCGATGAAGACCCGGTCATCGCCAAAGCTCGTTTGAGCCTCGCTGGCCGCCGAGGTAAAACCCTCGCTCACCTCTTTCGCGCTACGGGCAATCCGCATGCCTTTTCCGCCACCGCCGGCGGACGCCTTGATCATCACCGGAAAACCGACCTTGTCGGCGATCTTGCCCGCCTCCTTGGCATCGGCGACCGCATCGGGATGCCCCGGAATAGTGTTGACCCCGGCTTCCTTCGACAGTTTCTTCGATTCGATCTTGTCGCCCATGGCGGCAATTGCCGTCGAGGGAGGGCCGATAAAGACAATGCCGGCAGCGGCGAGAGCGTCCGAAAAAGCGGCGTTTTCGGACAAGAAACCATAACCGGGATGGACCGCGTCAGCCTCGGCTGCCTTTACCGCCTCGACGATCCGATCAATCGCCAGATAGCTTTCAGCCGAGGGCGCGGGGCCGATGCATACCGCATCGTCCGCCATTTCGACGTGCTTGGCCTGTTCGTCGGCCTCGGAATAAACGGCCAGCGTTGCAATACCGAGGCGCCGGGCCGTGCGGATAACGCGGCAGGCGATTTCGCCGCGATTGGCAATCGCGATCCTGCGAAACACACCAATCTCTCTTCTCTGGACCGGAAATCCGGTCAGTTAGGCGGCCACGGCGTGCGCGACCTCACGCACCGCGGCGGCGGCCTGCTCAAGATCGTTGCGCGCAACGTCATGATGCGTAACGGCCCTCATCCTGAAGCGGTCATTAGCGCCGATGCGGATACCGTGCCCCTCGATCAAGCGGCTGGAGAAATCCTCTGCGGTAACGCCAGTTCCCTCGATATTGAAAAACACCATATTGGTGTCAACTCCCTCCTCGACGCGAATTCCCGGTATGTTGCCAAGCGCCTCGGCAAACCAGCGGGCGTTTTCGTGGTCTTCGGCTAGACGATCGACCATCTCGTCAAGCGCGTGGATGCCGGCAGCAGCTATGATGCCGGCCTGGCGCATGGCGCCCCCCATGCGCTGTTTCCACTGCCAGGCTTCATGGATAAATTCGTTGCTGCCGGCAAGGATCGCGCCGACGGGACAGCCGAGTCCCTTGCTGAAATCCAGCCAGACCGAATCAAACGGCGCCGCGAACTCTGCTGCTGATACACCGGTGGCAACTACCGCGTTCATCAACCGCGCACCGTCCATATGCAGAAGAAGGTCGTGTTCGCGGGCCGTTTTGGCGACCGCGTTGATCGCTTCCAGCGGCCAAATGGTGCCGCCGCCAGCATTCGAAGTTTGCTCGACCACGACCAGTCGTGACCGTGGCGCATGGCGCCGTGGCATGCGGATTGCGGCGGCCAGCGCATCGGCGCTGTAGACACCGCGATCGCCGTCGATGACCCGTGCCAGGGAGCCAGCGAACACCGCAAGCCCGCCGCCTTCGGTGTTGACGACATGGGCGCTCGCATCGGCGATCACCTCGTCGCCCGGTCGGCAATGGACGGCAACCGAGATCTGGTTGCACATCGTTCCCGAAGGCATGAACACCGCCCGCTCCTTGCCAAGCAGCACGGCCGCCTTCTCGCAGAGAAGGTTTACCGTGGGATCGGTCCCCTGCTGCTCGTCGCCAACCTTGGCTTCGGCCATTATTTGGCGCATGGCCGGGGTGGGTTTGGTTTGGGTATCGCTATAGAGATCAATCATTGCCATCGTCATTGTCATCGGAGCTGTCGGGATATTCGGGCCATTCGAGCCACGGATACGGGGCCGTCATCACACCAGCAAACAGCGCATCGGGCAAGCCGGATGCGGGCCCGGGAGGATTGAAATTCGGGAGGATCAATCTCAGCGCCGCCGGCCGATCAGCCCCATCACCCAGGCGGCATGAAGCGCGAGCGGAAGCCCCCATCCAAGCATGAGGATCAGGAACCAGGGCGTCTCGCGCCCAGTCGCCAGGTTGAGAAGCACGGACGCGCCCACGACGAGGAAATAACCGCCCAGATGCCAGGCAAAAATCCTGAAACGGCGCCGTCCGGGCTCCTCTCCCGGCTCCCCTCCGGATTTCCCTACAGGGGAATGTTGTCGTGTTTTTTCCATGGATTTTCGAGTTCTTTGCCATCCAGCATCTGCAGCGCGCTGCATATTTTCTGGCGGGTCGCTCGCGGCATGATGACATCATCGATGAAGCCGAGGCCTCCAGCGACGAAGGGATTGGCAAACTGAGTGCGGTATTCCTCGATGCGGCGGGCGATCTTCTCCTCGTCACCGATATCCTCGCGGAAAATGATCTCCACGGCGCCCTTCGGTCCCATCACCGCGATCTCCGCCGTCGGCCAGGCGTAATTGACGTCGCCCCGAAGGTGCTTCGAGCTCATCACGTCATAGGCGCCGCCATAGGCCTTGCGGGTAATGACCGTTATCTTCGGCACCGTCGCCTCGGCATAAGCGAAGAGCAGCTTGGCACCCTGCTTGATAATGCCGTTGTACTCCTGATCGGTACCGGGAAGGAACCCCGGCACATCGACAAAGGTCAGGATCGGAATGTTGAAACAGTCGCAGAAGCGAACAAACCGTCCGGCTTTTCGCGAAGAATTGATATCGAGGCATCCAGCCAGGACCATCGGCTGATTGGCAACGATTCCAACCGGGCGGCCATCCATATGGGCGAAACCAATAATGATGTTAGCCGCATAGTCCGGCTGAATCTCGAAGAACGCACCCTCGTCGACGACAGCCCCGATCAATTCCTTGATGTCATAAGGCTCATTCGGATTTGCCGGAATCAGGGTGTCGAGCGAGGCTTCCTGCCGCGATATCGGATCGTCGGTCGGTCGCACCGGCGGCGCCTCTCTGTTGGACGCCGGCAGATACGTCATGAATGCACGTACCTGCAACAGAGCCTCGACATCGTTCTCGAAAGCGTTGTCGGCGACACCCGAGACCGTCGAATGGGTACTCGCACCGCCGAGTTCCTCATGGGTCACATCCTCGTGGGTCACTGTCCTGACCACATCCGGACCGGTGACGAACATGTAGGAGGAATCCCGCACCATGAAGATGAAATCGGTCATCGCCGGTGAATAGACGGCGCCGCCGGCACAGGGACCCATAATCAGCGAAATCTGCGGTATCACGCCGGAGGCCAGGACATTAAGCTGGAACACCTCGGCATAGCCGGCGAGAGAGGCAACCCCTTCCTGGATACGTGCGCCGCCGGAATCGTTGAGACCGATCACCGGCGCGCCGACCTTCATTGCCTGTTCCATGACCTTGACGATTTTGCGGGCGTGAGCGGCTGAAAGAGAGCCACCGAACACGGTGAAGTCCTGGCTGAATATGAAGACCAGGCGCCCGGAAATGGTGCCGTAGCCGGTAACCACCCCGTCGCCGGGGATTTTTTGCTTCTCCATCCCGAAATCGCTGGATCCGTGTTCGACAAACACATCCCATTCCTCGAAGGATCCTTCGTCGAGCAGTACATCGAGGCGCTCGCGCGCGGTCAGCTTGCCCTTGGCGTGCTGGGCCTCGATCCGGCGTTTGCCGCCGCCGAGATGTGCCTGCTCCCGCCTTTCCTGAAGTTGACGCGCAATATCCTTCATGAATTCCGTCTCCTGACCGCAAACAACGCAGTCTATCGCCCCTCAATGGGCAGACAATAAGCGCACACCGCCGGTTTCGGTCGCCCGGGCGTCATCCGGGCTTCCAGGCGCTTGTCGGGCCGGCAGCAAGCAGCTCGAGAAACCGTGCCGCCTCTTCGAATTCACGGCCAATCTCTTCCCGCCGCGCCGCCGCTTCCGGATCTTCTCCCCAGGTCTTGGCTTGAAACGTCTCATCGAGCTGGCTGAGCGTCGCCGTTTCCCCGGCATCGAGGCGGCCACCGAGCGCCGCAAGCCCAAGCACAATCGAGCCGGTGCCTAGAACCAGCACCCGCAGGCCGGCGAGAGCGAACGCATCGAGGGTTTTGACGGCTCCGCGCAGGCGATCCAGGGCGGCGGCGTCCTGGGCCACATGCCGGATGTCACGGGTCACCGCAAGGGACGCCCCGTGAGCGTCCGTGAGCCAGTCCAGCATGGGTTGCCAGAGCGCATCCTGCTGTTGGGCCAGAGCCTCGGGCTGCGCTACCCTGTAACAGAGAAGATCGGTCTCCCCGTAGCCCATGATATCCGAGATAATCCTCTCGCGATCATCGTGATCGATGGCAGCCGAAGCGAGACCCGTCATCGGCATGACGGCACGGTCGATCTCTTCTTCCTGCGCTTCCCACTCATCCGCGATCGCCGCCGCCAGGGCGGCCGTTGGCAACAGGAGTTCGCGGCCGCCCGGTGTCTGCAGAATCCGGCCATCGAGCGTCACTGCATGACCGGAAGCGCGAGCTTCGGCTCCAACCGATTTGTAAAAACGCTTCGGCTTCTGCCCGGCGGCTTCAGGCATTGTCCTCAAACGATCCATCTCCGAACGGCCCACCCCCAAACGGATCATCTTCCGGCCCGGAAAAACCGACCGCACGCCAGGTGGCCGCCATGTGCGGCGGCAGTGGTGCCGCAACGCGCAGCATGCCGGCGTCGTCAGCCCGCGGGACGGCGATCGACGCGGCGTGAAGGTGAAGCCGTGTTTTGTTTTTGGTCACGCTGCCGACAAAGGCGGCGCGGCCGCCGTATTTGCCGTCGCCAAGAACGGGCCAGCCCATCGCCGCGCAGTGAACTCGCAATTGATGGGTCCGTCCGGTGAGCGGCCTGAGGGCAACCCGGGCGAGGCGGTCGCCAACACACTCGACGATCCGCACACGGGTTTCGGCCCGCTTCCCGTCCCCGTGATCCACGACTACCTTCTCCCCCTGCTGCTGGGGACGTTTGATCAGGGGCATGTCGATCAGCGCCTCGCCCACCTCGGGTACTCCGGCGACGACGGCCCAATAGGTCTTCACCAGTCGCGAAGAACGAAACAAGTCCCCGAGACGGCGTGCAACTGCGGGGTTACGCGCAAGCAGTAGAATACCGCTCGTATCCTTGTCCAACCGGTGGACCAGTCGGGGTCTCTCATCGGCGCCGAAACGCAGGGAATCAAGCATGCCGTCGAGATGTTCGCGAAGACCGCTTCCGCCCTGAACCGCTAGCCCCGCCGGCTTGTCGATGACGATCATCTCGTCATCGATATGAAGAACCCGCTCCGGCGGAAAGGGCCGCATCGCGCCTGTCTCTCCCAATCGTTCCCCGCCCGGTTGCACCCCCGGTGGCGCAACCTCTGGCGCAGGAGATGCCGCAACGGGCGGCAGACGGACATTCTGGCCCTGCCGGAGACGCAGCGATGGTCGGGCACGGCTCCCATCGACGCGAATTTGGCCCGTCCGCAAAAGTTTCTGGAGATGAGCGTGGGAGAGATGCGGGAGGAGGTTGCGCAGCCAACGGTCGAGACGTTCCCCGTCTTCGCCGATCGTAATTTCACGGAAACTGGTGTTGCTCATAGGAGAACCAAGTTTACAGGAAAATCGAGAACGCGAATATTGGCTCAGTGCAAGACTAGGCGGGTCGCCGCGAGGCCGGCGAACAGACCGCCGATGGAGAGGCTGACCGAAAGCAGGCAATAGGCCAGCGCTAGGCCCATCTCGTCACGTTCGTGAAGGAGCGCGATATCGAGCGAGAAAGCGGAGAAGGTGGTAAACGCACCGAGCAGACCAACGGTCAGAAACCCACGCAGGGCGGCCCCCGGCGACCAGACCAGGGCCATGGTCTCGACTAGGGCACCCATGGCAAAACAGCCCACCACGTTGACGGTCAGGGTGCCCCACGGGAAGCCGGCACCCAGCCAGACCGCCATCTGGTGGCCGACCAGGTGCCGGGCGACGGCACCGACCGCGCCACCAAGGGCAATCGCGAAAACCAGTTTCATCCGCTTCCCCCAGCTCCTCGCCAGTCCGCAATTATCTGGCAGGCCCTATGCCGATGGCAGAACAGGCTCAATCATCAGACTCCTCTGATGAGGGGCCTGACCCAAATTCCTCTTCCGCCTGACGTTCGTCGCGCAGCCGCTTCCAGTAATCCAGGCGTTTGCGAATCTCACACTCAAAACCGCGCTCGACCGGATCGTAGAACGCCTCCCGCGCCATGCCCTCGGGAAAATAATCCTGACCCGAAAAACCCTCCTCGGTATCGTGGTCGTAAGCATAGCCGTCACCATAGCCGAGACCCGACATCAACGCCGTCGGCGCATTCAGAATGTGCTTGGGCGGCATCAGGGAATCGCCCTCTCTGGCAGTTCGATGGGCTCTTCCGAAGGCCTTGTAGGCGGCGTTCGATTTCGGCGCGGTCCCGAGATAGATGACCACCTGGGCAAGCGCGAGTTCCCCTTCCGGTGATCCGAGCCTCTCATAGGTTTCCCATGCCGTCAGAGCCTGCACCGCGGCCTGCGGGTCGGCAAGCCCGACATCCTCATAGGCGAACCGCAGCAGGCGGCGGGCGATGTAGCGAGGATCCTCGCCGCCCACTAGCATCCGGGAAAGCCAGTAGAGGGCGGCGTCGGCGTCCGAGCCACGCAAGGATTTGTGAAGAGCGCTGATCAGGTTGTAGTGACCCTCGCGGTTCTTATCGTAAAGCGGTGCTCGGCGCTGGACCACCGCAGAAAGTGCTTCCGGCCCGAGCAATTCTGCTGACGGCAGGTGCATCAGCTCTTCGCACAGATTGAGCATGAACCGTCCGTCACCATCGGCCATCTTGAAAAGCGCATTCCGGCCTTCCTGTGTCAGCGGCAGGCCGCGCCCCTCGGCGACCTCCGCCCGCGCCGCAAGCTCTTCGAGCGCGTCGTCCTCAAGCCGTTCGAGAACGAACACCTGGCAGCGGGACAAAAGAGCACCGTTGAGCTCGAAGCTCGGGTTTTCAGTGGTCGCTCCGACAAGCACGACGGTTCCGTCCTCGACACAGGACAGGAAGCTGTCCTGTTGGGCCCGGTTGAAGCGATGAATTTCGTCAACGAAGAGCAGAGTACCGCGACCACCGCTCCGACGCTCCCGCGCCCGGTCAAACACCTTACGCAGATCGGCAACCCCGGAGAACACCGCCGACAGCGGCTCGAACTCGAGCGAGATCATATTCGCCAGCAACCGGGCAATGGTCGTCTTCCCGGACCCCGGCGGCCCCCAGAGCACCAACGAAGCCAGGCGCTCATCCTCGACCATTCGCCTCAGCGGGCCATCGGCGCCAATCAGGTGATCCTGGCCAAGCACCTCCTCAAGGCTGGTCGGGCGCAGGCGATCGGCGAGCGGCCGCATCGCACCGCTTTCAAACAGGGTGTCTGTCTCGAGGCGCTCCCTTGCCATCGCAGATGCTTACTTCTTTTTTTTGATACAGGCGCATTTGATACGGATACGTCTGGCAGGCCATCACCTGCCCGCTACATCCGCATCTCAATCGTCCTGCCGTCGCGCCGGATAATGAAATGCCACGACCGGCCCTCATCGGCCAGTGCCGCAACCAGATCGCGCACACGTTCGATCCGTTGCCCCGAGACACCCAGGACGATATCACCGCTTCGGAAACCATAGCGGGCAGCGGGGGAATTTCTCGCTACCTGGAGGATCACGACACCAATCACCGTCTCATCGAACCCCGTTTCCGCCGCCAGCGCCGGAGACATGTTGGCAACGGTCGCTCCGAACAATGGATGGGGTTGATCCAGCAAGGTCTCGTTGCGCGGCGGATCCTCGGGCGGCGGAACCAGGGTGAAATCCGCTGTCAGGATGTCCCCGTCGCGCATTATCCGCATCCTGACGCTCTCCTCGAGAGGCCGCACGGCGAGATGGAAGCGAAGAGTCTGCTTGTCCTCAATCGGCCTTTCCTCGACCGACAGAATCACGTCCCCTGGTCTGATGTCGGCGCGCTCCGCCGGACCTCCCGGAATGACGTGCTCAACCAGCATGCCGGCAGGAAACTTCATTCCCAGCGCCGCTGCGAGATCCGCATCCACGGCGCGGCCGGAAAGGCTCAACCATGGTCGCACCAGCGGGTCGCCCTTGGCTGCGCTGTTGACGACAATCCGGACCAGATTGCTTGGAATCGCAAAACCGATACCGAGCGAGCCTCCGTCACGCGAGTAGATCATGGTGTTGATGCCGACTAGATTGCCGTTGATGTCGACCAGCGCGCCACCAGAATTCCCGGGGTTGATGGCAGCGTCCGTCTGAATGAAGAAACGATAGTCAGCACCGCCAACCGACGTCCGGGCCAGGGCTGAGATGATGCCACTGGTCACGGTGCGACCAACCCCGAAAGGATTTCCCAGGGCAAGGACGACATCGCCCACCTCGAGGCTTTCGGAATCGGCGAAAATCGCGGCCGGAAGATTCTCATCAACATCGATGCGCAGGACAGCGATATCGGTACGATCGTCGGAAAGCAGGATTTTTGCTGGAAACTCGCGTCGGTCGGACAGGACGACGGTGATGTCCTGTGCACCCTCGATGACGTGACTGTTGGTGACGACAAGACCCTCGGGGCGCACGATGACGCCGGAGCCAAGCGAATTCTCGACCCCGCGCCTGCGCAGACCCGGGAAACCCTCTCCGAAGGGAGAGCCGAAAAAACGGTCGAAGAACGGGCTGACGCGGCGTTCGACGATCTTTTTGGCGTAGATGGTGACGATCGTGGGGCCGACATTACGGACGATCGGCGCATAGGAGAAGCCTGCTGCAATGCGCGGCGGGGCATCCCGTGAAACCTGTCCGGTCGCCGGAGCCGGGGCAGCCAAGATCGCCGCAGACAGGAATGCAACCGTCAGGAGGGCTAGATACGGCCCAGCAGAAAAATTCCCGGGACGGTCCCGAATTTCCCTCAGGAGAATTCTCCTCAGGTTTCCTCTGCCACTTCGGTCGACTGCTCCTGAGTCGGACCCGAATCGGCGCCCTTGGCCTCCGGATCCCTGTCCATCAACTCGACCACTGCCATCGGCGCACTGTCCCCATAGCGAAACCCCGCCTTCAGGACGCGCGCATATCCACCATTGCGGTTGGCGTAGCGTCCAGCCAAGACAGAGAACAGCTTCCCCGTCATGGCGTCGTCCCGGAGAAAGGAATCGGCGCGACGGCGGTGATGCAGCCCGCCCTTCTTGCCGAGAGTTATCAGTTTCTCGACGATCGGCTTCAGGTCTTTCGCCTTGGCTTCGGTCGTCGTGATCTGCTCGTGCTTGATCAGGGACGCCGCCATATTGGCAAACATCGCCCTGCGATGCTCACTCGTCCTGTTGAGTTTGCGTCCACTCATTCCATGACGCATGGCATACCTCCCGACAACCCGGCGAAATATCCCGGGCCAGTGCAGTCTTCTGAGCCGTCAGTACAGCTCGTCTATTTTCTTGGCCAGGGCTTCGATGTTCTCCGGCGGCCAGTCGGGAACCTCCATACCAAGGCTGAGGCCCATTCCTTCGAGAACTTCCTTGATCTCTTCCAGAGATTTGCGGCCGAAATTCGGCGTCCGCATCAATGCGCTCTCGGTTTTCTGCACGAGATCGCCAATCCAGATGATGTTGTCATTGCGTAGACAATTGGCCGCCCGGACCGACAGCTCGAGCTCGTTAACCCGGCTGAGAAGATGCCTGTTATAGGGCAGCTCGGATGCAGCGCGATCCTCGATACGGGCCTGGGGATCCTCGAAGTTCACGAACATCTGCATCTGGTCCTGCAGGATGCGCGCCGCCAGCGCCACCGAGTCGTCCGGCGTCACCGTCCCGTTCGTTTCAACCGTGAGCGACAGCTTGTCATAGTCGGTGACCTGCTGGACCCGGCTGTTCTCGACCTTGTAGGTCACGCTGCGCACCGGACTGAAGACGGAATCTACGGGGATGAAGCCGACCGAAGTGCCTGCCGGCCTGTTCTGCGTTGCCGGGACATAGCCCCGCCCCGTGCCGACAGTGAGCTCCATGTTGATGGCAGCGCCCTTGTCGAGATTGCAGATGACCAGATCCTGATTCAGGATTTCGATATCGTGCCCGGTCTCGATCATGCTGGCCGTCACTTCGGCCGGCCCTTTGGCTTTCAAGGCCATGCGCTTGGTGTCGTTGCTATGCATGCGCAGTGCGAGCTGCTTGATGTTCAGGATGATATCAGTGACATCCTCATGGACACCGTTGATCGAGGAAAACTCGTGCAGAACACCCTCAATCTGGATACCTGTCACTGCGGCACCCTGCAGGGACGACAGCAACACCCGGCGAAGCGCGTTGCCCAGCGTGTGACCGAACCCCCGCTCGAGCGGCTCAGCCACCACCGTGGCATGGGTTTCCGTTCTTTCGGTTTTCTGAACGTCGAGCTTCTTCGGCTTGATCAGTGCTTGCCAGTTTTTCTGAATCACCTTGGTCTACCTCGTGGTGGCAACGCACGGCCGGGATGAACGATCCCACCCGTGTGGTTTTACAATCAGGGATGGCGGTCCGTCCGTTGGACCGCCTGTTAAATCCGACTTAAATCTCAGACTCGCCGACGCTTGGGAGGCCGGCAGCCATTGTGCGGAACCGGCGTGACGTCACGGATACTGGTGATCGCGAAGCCGGTCGCCTGCAGTGCCCGCAGGGCCGATTCCCGTCCCGACCCTGGGCCTTTGACGTTCACTTCCAGCGTCTGCATGCCGTGCTCCATCGCTTGTTGCCCGGCTTTCTCGGCCGCCATCTGGGCTGCATAGGGAGTCGACTTGCGGCTTCCCTTGAAACCCATGCTACCGGCCGACGACCAAGAGATCGTGTTGCCCTGGGCATCGGTGATGGTGATGACGGTATTGTTGAACGAGGCGCTTACATGGGCGACCCCGGCGGTGATGTTCTTGCGTTCCCGCCGCCGCACCCGTGTTGCCGGCTTCGACATCTTACTTGGCTACCTTCTTCTTGCCGGCGATCGGCCGCGCCGGCCCCTTGCGGGTCCGAGCGTTTGTATGCGTGCGCTGTCCGTTCACGGGCAGGCCCTTGCGGTGCCGGACCCCGCGATAGCAACCGAGATCCAACAGCCGCTTGATATTCATGGCAACGGTCCGGCGCAGATCGCCCTCGACCGTGTAATCGTTCATGACCTCGCGGACGCGGCTGACCTCATCCTCGCCCAGATCCTGAACCCTGCGTTCTGTAGGAATATTGCACTTGCCGCAGATTTCTGCGGCTTTGCTACGGCCAATGCCGTGAATGTATGTCAGTGCCACCTCGACGCGTTTCTGCGTCGGGATGTTCACGCCAGCAATGCGCGCCACGATCGCTGCTCCTCAAAGCTTAGCGGACAAAGGCCTTTCCAGACCCGCCCGGCTGTTTTCTGTACTCGAAATCCTCGACATTCCGCCCCGAACTGCCGATTCAACTGATCATAACGATCCAAAGCCCCGTGTCAAACCCCACAACCGCCCTCAAGACTTCTTGAGGGGCGCCAGAATACCCTCTATCGCCCCCGCAACTTCCTCGATCTCGCCCAGGCCATCGAGGGCATAAAGCCTCCCCGCATCCCGGTAATAGGTAATGATTTCAGCGGTTTGCTCCCGATAGATCTGGAGCCGCGACTGGACCGCCTTCTCGGTATCGTCCGAACGCCGCTCGAATTCACCGGCTCCGCATCGGTCGCAGACTCCCTCGACCGCCAGGGGCCGGAAGTGATCGTGATAGCCGGCGTCACAGTTGGCGCAGCTGAACCGCCCCGAGATCCGCTGGACAAGCTCCTCCTCATCAACCTGCAACTCGATCGCCGTATCGAGTGTCAGATTCCTTTCCGCCAGCAGCCCGTCCAAGCTTTCGGCCTGGGGTAGTGTCCGGGGAAAACCGTCGAGCACGAAGCCGTTGGCGCAATCCGGCTCGTCGATCCGGGAGGCGACGATCCGGGTCATGATGCTGTCCGGCATGAGGCCGCCGGCATCCATGACTTTCTTTGCGTCCTGTCCGAGAGAGCTGCCGGACGTGACCTCGACCCGCAGCATCTCGCCCGTCGACAGCTGCACAATGGCGTGGCGTTCGACCAGGATGCCAGCTTGGGTGCCCTTGCCACAGCCCGGAGGACCCAAGAAAACAAGCCTCACCCGCGTCGTCCCTTGAGCCGAGATTTCCGGATCAGCCCCTCATACTGGTGTGCCAGCAGGTGCGAGTGGATCTGCGCGACCGTATCCATCGTCACCGTCACGACAATCAGCAGGCTGGTGCCGCCGAAATAGAACGGCACGCCGGCTTCGGTACGGAGCCATTCGGGAATGATGCAGACCACGGCGAGATAGGCGGCCCCGATCACCGTCAAGCGGGTGAGAATGTAGTCGAGATACTCGGCCGTGTTCTTTCCTGGTCGCACCCCGGGTATGAAGCCGCCGTACTGCCGCAGATTGTCCGCGGTCTCCTCGGGATTGAAAACGATCGCGGTGTAGAAGAAGGCAAAGAACACGATCAGCGATACGAATATCAGCAGAAAGAGCGGCTGGCCCGGGCCGATCAGCGCTGACAAATCGGTCAACCATTCCGGCCCCTGGCCGCCGGCGAAGCTAATGACACTGAACGGCAGCAGCAGAAGCGAGCTGGCGAAGATCGGCGGAATAACGCCAGCGGTGTTCAGCTTGAGAGGAATGTGTGATGAATCCCCGCCGAACATCTTGTTGCCGACCTGTCGCTTGGGGTACTGCACGACGATCCGGCGCTGGGCCCGTTCCATGAATACGATGCCGGTGATTACCACGATGACGAGCACCATGAGGCTGAGTATCACAACCGTCGACAGGGCTCCGGTGCGGCCCATTTCGAAGGTTTGGGCTGTGGCCGAAGGCAGGGCGGCGATGATGCCGGCGAAGATGATCAGGGAGATGCCGTTGCCGACGCCCCGCTGGGTGATCTGCTCGCCGAGCCACATCAGGAACATCGTGCCGCCGACGATGGTGATGACCGTGGATGCGCGAAAGTACCAGCCCGGGTCGTTGACCGCCGAAATCCCGCCGCTGGCCTGCATGCCCTCCATGCCAACAGCGAGCCCGTAGGACTGGAAGGCAGCCAGCAGCACGGTGCCGTAGCGCGTGTACTGGTTGATCTTCTTGCGGCCGGCTTCGCCTTCTTTTTTCATCGCCACGAAACGCGGCGAAACCGCGGTCATCAACTGCATGATGATGGCGGCCGATATGTAGGGCATGATGTTGAGGGCGAAGATCGACATCCGGCTCAGCGCGCCGCCGGCAAACATGTCGAACATGCCAAGAATGCCGCCCTGCTGCTGCGAGAAGACATCCTCGAGAATGATCGGATCGATGCCGGGGAGCGGGATGTAGGTTCCGATCCGGTAGACGACGAGTGCCCCCAGGGTGAACCAGATCCGCTTCTTCAGTTCGGTCGCCTTGGCAAAGGCGCCAAAGTTGAAGCTTGCCGCGAGTTGTTCAGCTGCTGAAGCCATGATGTCCCGTTCTGGTTTTCAGTATATCAGGCCCGATACCGGCCCCCGCTCAGCCGCCCGAAGGCTCTTTATCCGAAGAATCATCGCCCGCATCGGCGACGTCACTTTGGGCGTCATCCCCGTCGCCAGCAGGCGCATCCGCCCCCTCGGCCTGTTCAGCATCCTCTTCCGGCGCTGCGGCTTTCTTGGCCCGCTTCTTTTCGTTCTTCTTGCCAGGATCTTTGGATTCGTCCTTCGCAGGACGCGTGAGCCTGAGTTCCCCTCCGACCGCCTCGATCGCCTGTGCTGCGGATTTCGATGCCGATTCCGCCTCGACCACGAGTTTGGTCGACAGGGTTCCGTTGCCAAGAATCCGGATCCCGTCCCGGACGCGGCGCACGACTCCGGCTGCCAGGAGAGCTTCTCCGTCGACCGTGTTGGTGGAATCGAGCAGGCCGGCGTCGATCGCCTTCTGTATCCGGCCAATATTCACTTCGGAGAGATGCTTGCGGAAGGAGTTGAAGAACCCACGCTTGGGAACCCGACGATAGAGGGGCATCTGCCCGCCCTCGAAGCCCTTGATAGAGGCTCCGGCGCGGGATTTCTGTCCCTTGTGGCCGCGTCCCGAGGTCTTGCCCTTGCCGGAACCGATGCCACGTCCACGGCGGATCCGAGAATGACGCGATCCTGGACGGTCCTGTAATTCGTTCAGATTCATCGGTTTACCTGAGTCCACCTGTTTTCCGAACACCATGCGGTGTTCAGTTTTCTCCCTCGATACGTACCATATGGCTAACTTTTCGGATCATGCCACGAATAGCCGGGGTATCCTCAAGCTCGCGCGTGCGGTTCATTTTGTTGAGGCCAAGGCCAATCAGGGTTTGACGCTGTTTTCCAGGCCTCCGGATCGGGCTCCCGGTCTGGGTGACCCGCAGGGTCTTGGGTGCCTTAGCCATCGTCCTTGCCCTTCGCCTTCTCGTCCTTCACCTCTCCGGCATCCCCGGAAACCTCGGCTGCCGGAGTCTCGGCTGCCGGAGTCTCGGCTGCCGAAGTTTCGTCGGCCGGGGCCTCAGATGCCGCAGCTTCTGCGGGTGCTTCTGCAAGTGTTTCTGTGGATCCATCGACGGCCGCGGGGGCCTCAGGCGTTGCGGGAGCCACTTCGGCAGTCGCTGCGGGAGCGTCAGAAGTTGCGGTGGCCTCGGGAGTCTCGGCTACCGGAGTTTCAGCTACCGGGGTCTCGGGAATCTCGGCTGCCGGCATTTCGGTGGTTTCGGTGGCTGCGGCGGCTTCCTGTTCGGCTGCGCGCGCCGCCGCCTGGCGGGCCTCAGGCTCCCGGTTAGCGAAAACCTCCGCAACCTTCTTACCGCGCTTGGCGGCGATACGGCTCGGCGATGAGCAGTTGGCAAGAGCCGCAAAGGTGGCCCGGACCATGTTGTGGGGATTGGAGCTACCAATCGACTTGGCAACCACGTCCTGGATCCCGAGCACCTCGAAAACGGCGCGCATCGGCCCGCCCGCAATGATACCGGTTCCGGGAGGTGCGTTGCGCAACGCCACCCTGCCCGCACCGTAGCGGCCCGTGACATCGTGATGCAGCGTCCGACCCTGGCGCAGGGGCACCCTGACCATACCCCGGCGGGCCTGTTCGGTCGCCTTGCGGATGGCTTCCGGCACCTCGCGCGCCTTGCCGGTGCCGAAACCAGCTCGGCCGCTACCGTCGCCGATGACCACGATCGCGGAAAATCCGAACCGCCGGCCACCCTTGACGACCTTCGCGACCCGGTTGATCGCGACCAGCTTCTCCATCAGGTCGGACCCTTCGCCGCGGGCCTCTCGGCCATACCGTTCAGATGGTGCTCGACTTGGTGCTCGCGCCATTACTTCCGCTCTCCCGTCAGAAATTCAGTCCGGCGTCCCGGGCTGCGTCGCCCAGCGCCTTAACCCGGCCGTGATAGGGACAGCCGCCACGGTCAAAAACCACATCGACAACCTCGGCGCTCTGCGCGCGCTCGGCGATCAGTCGTCCAACAGCACTGGCCGCTTCCGTATCCCAACTCTTGGGGCACTCTCCCTGCACGGCTTTCTCGAGCGAGGACGCCGCCGCAAGGGTGCGCCCCGCAGCATCGTCGATAATCTGGGCATAGATGTGCCTGTTTGAACGGAATACCGAAAGCCGGGGCCTGTTTCCGACCGCCCGGCGCAACCGCTGGCGTATGCGCTGCTTGCGTCTTTTGAAAAGATATTTCTTGTCCTGCATATCCCGATACGCCTACTTCTTCTTGCCTTCCTTGCGCAGTACAATCTCGTTCTCGTAGCGAATACCCTTGCCCTTGTAGGGTTCCGGTTTGCGGAAAGAGCGGATGTCGCTCGCCGCTTGGCCCACAACCTGCTTGTCGACACCGGTTACGGCGATGATGCTGCCGCGATCTCCCTCGACAGAAATCTTTATCCCCTCGGCCGGCTTGTAGACAATGTCGTGGCTGTAGCCGAGCTGGAGGTTGAGATTGTTGCCCTGAAGCTGCGCCCGATAACCGACACCATTGACCTCGAGACGGCGGGTGAACCCTTCCGACACGCCGGTCACGGCGTTGCTGACGAGACTGCGCATCGTTCCCCACATGGCACGGGAATGGTGCGAATCGCTCTGGTTTTTCACGACGACGTTGCCGTTTTCCACCGAGACCGTCACCTCGTCGGACAGCGGCACCACCATGGTGCCGAGCTTGCCCTTGGCCGTCAGCACACCGGCGGCAGTCGACACCTCGACACCGTCGGGAATGGCAACCGGGCTCTGACCTACACGCGACATTATCCGATTTCTCCTAAAACACCTGGCACAGGATTTCGCCGCCGACGTTCTTCTCACGCGCCTCGGCGTCAGAGAGGACGCCGCACGGAGTCGACAGGATCGAGATGCCGAGCCCGTTATAGATGATCGAAAGGTCCTTGACCCTGGAATAAACCCGCCGTCCCGGCGTCGATATCCGGCTGATGTCCCGGATTACCGGCTCACCATTGTGGTATTTGAGCTCAATCGTCAGCTCGCTGAGACCGGCGCGGAGTTCGGCCCAGCTATAACCGCGGATGTAGCCTTCGCGCTTGAGAACCTCGAGCACGTTGGTGCGCAGCCGGGAGGACGGACAGACGATCGTCGTCTTTCCGCTCCGCTGGCCATTGCGGATCCGGGTCAGCATATCTCCGAGAGGATCGCTCATCGTCATCGCAACAATTCCCCAGTCCGTTTCTTTTACCAGCTCGACTTGGTCATACCGGGTACCTGGCCCTTTAGAGCCAGTTCACGGAGACCCATCCGGGAAATCCCGAACTTCCGATAGAAGCCTCGGGGACGCCCCGTCATGTGACAACGATTGCGAACCCGGACCTGCGAGGAGTTCCTCGGCATCTCAGCGAGCTTAAGCCGGGCCGTATAGCGCTCCTCCGCCGACACCGTGCGGTCGTTGGCGACTGCGCGGAGTCGGTCACGCCGGGCCGCATGGCGACGGACCAGTCTTGCCCGCCGTTTGTTCTTCTCGATGGCGCTCTTTTTAGCCATGATTCTCCCTTAGCCCTTCCCTCAGGTCCTGAACGGCAAATTGAAGCCGGACAGAAGGGCCTTCGCTTCCTCGTCAGTTTGTGCTGTCGTGCAAATGGCGATGTCCATGCCACGGATAACATCGACCTTGTCGTAGTCGATCTCGGGAAACACGATCTGCTCGCGAAGCCCGAAATTGTAGTTGCCCCGACGGTCGAAACTGCCCGGCGGCAGCCCGCGAAAATCGCGGACGCGAGGCAGCGCGACCGTCACCAGACGATCGAGGAAATCATACATCCTGTTCCGCCTCAGGGTGACCTTGGCGCCGATAGCCATACCCTCGCGCAGCTTGAAGTTCGCGATCGACTTGCGGGCCTTCGTCACCTGGGGTTTCTGTCCCGTAATCAGGGCAAGGTCGCCGCAGATCGCGTCGATCTTCTTCCTGTCGTCTGCGGCGCCGCCTTCGCCCATATTGACGACGATCTTCTCGACACGCGGCGCCATCAGCGGATTCGTATAGCCGAACTGCTCGATCAGAGCCGGCTGCACCGTTGTATCGTAGAGTTCCCGAAGGCGGGGAATGTAACCATTTTCGGCCATTGCTCGATTCCTCACCCGTCGATGACTTCGCCGGAACGCTTGGCGTAGCGAACCTTGCGGCCGTCATCGAGAAATTTGAACCCGACCCGTACCGGCTTGCTGTCGGCCGGATCGAGATGTGCGAGATTGGACAGCGCGATCGGCATTTCCTTGTCGACCATCCCTCCAGGACCGGTGCGGGTGGCGCCCTGGTGCCGACGGCTGATGTTGATGCCGCGCACGATCGCCTTCCGGCGCTCGGGGAGCATGTGAAGGATCTCTCCCTCCGCGCCCTTGTCCTTGCCCGCAAGGACCTGGACCCGGTCACCTTTCCTGAATTTCGCGGCCATCGTTCTCGTACCCTGTCCGATTTTTCCTCAGATCACTTCCGGTGCCAGCGAAATAATCTTCATGAATTGGCGCGCCCGCAGTTCCCGCGTCACCGGGCCGAAGATACGCGTCCCGATCGGCTCGTTGTTGTCGTCGATCAATACCGCAGCATTGCGGTCGAAGCGGATGCTCGATCCATCGATGCGGCGCACTTCCTTGGCGGTGCGTACGATCACCGCACGGTGAATATCGCCCTTCTTCACTCGGCCGCGGGGAGTCGCCTCCTTGACCGAGATCACAATCACATCCCCGATTCCGGCAATCATACGCTTCGAGCCGCCGAGCACCTTCAGGCACTGCACCTTGCGGGCGCCCGAATTGTCGGCAACGCCAAGATTGGTCTGCATCTGAATCATTGCGCTGCGCCTTCAGTTTTCCTGCGTCGCCTCGGCGACCACAACGAAGCGCTTTCTCTTCGATATCGGTCGGGCTTCTATGATGCGGACGATGTCGCCTTCACGCGACGTGTTCTGCTCATCATGGGCGAGAAACTTCTTCGAACGCCGGATGTATTTCTTGTAGAGCGGGTGTTTGACCCTTCGCTCGACGAGTACCGGGACGGTCTTGTCCTTGGCATCGCGGAGAACCCGCCCCTGCATGACGCGTCTGGCCATTACGCTTCTCCTCCGCCCTGCTGTGCCGGTGCTTCGCCCTGCTGCGCGCCACGCACAGCCTGGATCGTCCTAATACGGGCGATGTCGCGTCGCACGATGCGCACCCGGGACGTGTTCTCAAGCAAATCGTTCGCCTTCTGGAAGCGCATGTTGAACGCTTCCTTCTGCAAATTCTCCAGTTCGCTGGCGAGCTCGTCGTCGCTCTTCTGCCGCCACTCTGCCGCCTTCATTGTCCGACACCTCCCGTCTCGCCGCGCGAGATGAAGCGACACCGGATTGGCAGTTTTGCGGCAGCCAGCTCGAAGGCCCGCTTCGCCGTCTCTTCGTTGACACCGTCAAGTTCGAACATCACCCGGCCCGGCTTGATCCGGCACATCCAGAACTCCGGCGAACCCTTGCCCTTGCCCATGCGAACCTCGGCCGGCTTTCCACTAACCGGTACGTCCGGGAACATCCGGATCCACACCTTGCCGGCGCGCTTGATGTACCTGGTCACGGCGCGCCGTGCAGCCTCAATCTGCCGCGCCGTGATCCGGCCCGGCTCCATCGCCTTGAGGCCATAGGCGCCGAAATTCAGCACCGTTCCACCCTTGGCGACACCGTGGATGCGCCCCTTGTGGGCTTTCCGGTACTTGGTTCTCTTCGGACTCAGCATCGATTGCTTCCTGTCGGCGCAGCCTCAGCGGCGCGGTTGACGCTCCTGGAGGCGGCGCTCGGAGCTGGTTGGATCATGCTCCATGATCTCGCCCTTGAAGATCCATACCTTGACGCCGCACGTACCGTAGGTCGTTTTTGCCGTGGCGACGCCGTAGTCGATGTCGGCGCGCAGGGTGTGCAGCGGCACCCGCCCCTCGCGATACCATTCCGTGCGCGCGATCTCGGCGCCGCCGAGACGGCCACCGCACTTGATTCGAATCCCGTCAGCGCCGAGACGGATCGCCGACTGCACGGCCCGCTTCATCGCCCGCCGGAAGGCCACTCGCCGGCTCAGCTGGGAGGCTATGTTTTCCGCTACCAGCTTGGCGTCGAGTTCCGGTTTGCGAACCTCCACAATGTTGACAGCGATATCGGCGAGATCGATCTTGTCGCCGCCGATCGCCTTCAGCTCGCGGCGCAGCTCGTCGATATCGGCGCCCTTCTTGCCGATCACCACCCCGGGCCGCGCCGTGTGGATCGTGATTCGTGCTTTTTTCGCCGGCCGCTCAATGACAACGCGCGAAATGGCGGCGTGATCGAGCTTCTGGAATACATGCTCGCGGATGGCGATATCAGTGTGCAACTGGGCCCCGTACCCTTTCTCCGCGTACCACCGCGAATCCCAAGTCCGGTTGATGCCGAGCCGGAAACCAACGGGATTTACCTTCTGTCCCATTACTCAGCCCCCTCACGTTCCTCGACCACAACCCTCAGATTGCTGATCGGTTTCTGGATCCTGCCAGCCCGCCCCCGGGCCCGTGGCCGAAACCGCTTCATCACTATGCTCTTGCCCACTGTCGCTTCCTTCACATACAGATTGTCCACGTCGAGATCATGATTGTTCTCGGCATTGGCAACCGCCGATTCCACCACCTTCTTCACCTCCGCGGCGATGCGGCGGCGAGAAAAGGCCAGGGTGTCCAGTGCCGCACTCGCGGATTTTCCGCGGATCATCTGGGCCACCAGGTTCAGCTTCTGCGGGCTCACCCGCAGCATCCGGGCGTAGGCCATTGCTTCGTTGTCAGCGAGGCGCCGCTCGGCTTTCTGTTTACCCATCGCCTCAGGCCCTCCGTGCCTTCTTATCGGCCGCATGGCCATAGAAGGTTCTGGTCGGCGAGAACTCGCCGAACTTGTGACCGATCATGTTCTCCGTCACGAGAACAGGAATGAACTTCTGTCCGTTGTGGACGCCGAAAATCAGGCCGACGAACTGCGGCAAGATGACCGAACGGCGGGACCATGTACGAATGACGTCATTGCGCCCCGATGACCTGACGATCTCCGCTTTTTTGAGAAGATAGCCATCGACAAACGGACCTTTCCATACGGAACGAGACACCAGTTAATCCTCCGCCTACTTCTTTTTGTAGCGCCGACGGACAATCAGCCGGTCGCTCGCCTTGTTCTTGCTGCGTGTCCGCAACCCCTTGGTCGACTTTCCCCAGGGCGTCACCGGGTGTCGGCCACCGGAACTCTTGCCCTCACCACCGCCATGGGGATGGTCGACCGGGTTCATGGCAACGCCCCTGACCGACGGCCGCTTGCCGAGCCAGCGCTTGCGGCCGGCCTTGGCGAGCTTGATGTTGGCCTGATCGGGATTCGAGACCGCGCCGATGGTCGCCATGCAGTCGGCGTTCACCATCCGCACCTCGCCCGAGCCGAGTTTTAGCTGAACGTATCTTGTATCCCGTCCGACAATCTGGACGTAGGCACCGGCGCTGCGCGCGATCTGCCCGCCCTTGCCGGGCTTCATCTCGACATTGTGGACAATCGTGCCGACGGGAATACTGTCCATCGGCATCGCGTTTCCCGGCCGGATATCGGCTTTGCGCGAAGATACGACCTTGTCGCCGGCATTCAGCCGCTGGGGCGCAAGGATATAGCTCAGCTCTCCGTCCTCGTAGCGAACCAGGGCGATGAACGCGGTCCGGTTCGGGTCATATTCGATGCGCTCAACCGTTGCCGGCATGTCCATTTTCTGCCGTTTGAAATCGATTTGACGATACCGGCGCTTATGCCCGCCCCCGCGACGACGAGCCGTGATGCGACCGGTGTTGTTGCGGCCAGCCTTCTGCGACAACCCCCGCGTCAGGGTCTTCACAGGCTTGCCCTTGTGCAACTCCGAGCGGTCGACGATGACAAGCTCGCGCTGACCAGGCGTGACTGGTTTGAATACTTTCAGTGCCATGGCGTCAAAGTCCCGTCGTCACGTCGATCGATTGGCCTTCTTCGAGCCTGACGACCGCTTTCTTGTAACCGCTGCGCCGGCCCGGACGGTTGCGAAACCGCACAGCCTTGCCCTTCTGCCGGATCGTGTTCACCGTACGAACATTGACGTTGTAGAGCTTCTCGATCGCAGCTTTGATCTCGGGCTTGGTCGCGTCGATTGCCACCTTAAAAGTGACCTGCCCATCTTCCAGGCTGCGCATCGCCTTTTCGCTGATCACCGGCGAACGAAGCACCTCGTAGACTCGGTCGGAGCTCAATTCCGTCTGCTTGCGGTAGTATTTCCAGCTCATGACAGCCGCGCCTCGAGCGCCGCGATCGCGCCCTGGGTGAGGACTAGAGTCTCGCAACGCATGATGTCGAAAACATTCGCACCGGCGGCCGGCAAAATCTGCACGTCGGCGAGGTTCCGCGCCGCGCGCGAAAGATTCTTGTCCATGTTTTCGCCGACCACGATCAGCGGCTTCTGCCATCCCAGTTCACGCAACCGCTCGGCCAGCTCCGACGTCTTGGAACTCTGGAAAACCACGTCCCGGAGCACAACCAGCTTGCCCTCGTTCCGCTTCATGGACAGGACGCAGCGCATGGCCATTCGGCGCACGCGCTTGGGAAGCTTGTGGGCGTGGCTCCTGACCACGGGGCCGAACACCACGCCGCCGCCGCGTCGGTGCGGTGCGCGCGCGGAGCCGACACGCGCCGACCCGGTCTTCTTCTGGGGCCTGAACTTCGCGGTTGTGCCTCTAACCTCGCCCATACCCTTGGTTTTATGCGTCCCGGCGCGGCGACCGGCTAGCTGCCAGTTCACCGTCCTGGCGAGGATGTCGGTGCGCACCTCGGCGCCGAACACAGCCTCAGAAAGCTCAATCTCCCCGGCCGCCTTATTGTCGAAGGAAATGACGCCGCACTTCATGACGTTCACTCCCCGCCTCCGCTTTTCTTGTTGTCGGCCTCGTCGCCGCCCGCGCTGTCATCGCTGGTTTCCTCAGCAGGCGCCTCCTTGGCGGAGGTTTCTTTGACGATTGTTTCTTCGGTAACGGCCGCCTCTTCAGCGATGGTCTCTTCTACTGTCTCTTCAGCAGATGTTTCTTCGGTGGCAGTTCCCTTGGTGGCGTCGACTGCATTCGGGTCGCCGCGCAACCCGGCCGGCAGTGGTGCCTCCTCAGGAAGTTTCCGCTTGATTGCGTCCTGGATCAGGACCCAGCCGCCCTTTGAGCCTGGCACCGCTCCCTTGACGAAAAGCAGGCCGCGGTCTGCGTCAACAGAGACGACCTTCAGATTTTGGGTTGTGATACGGCGGGTACCCATATGCCCGGCCATCTTCTTGCCCTTGAAGACCTTTCCGGGATCCTGGCTGTTGCCGGTCGACCCATGGCTGCGATGGGACACCGACACGCCATGACTCGCCCTGAGACCGGAAAAGCCGTGGCGCTTCATTGCCCCGGCAAACCCCTTGCCAATACTGCGACCGCTGACGTCGACGAACTGTCCCTCGACAAAATGCGCTGCCGTAAGCTCTGCGCCGACCTCAAGCAACGTGTCCTCCGTCACCCGGAATTCGGCGAGACGGCGCTTCGGCGAAACACCCGCTTTGGCGAAGTGTCCGCGCTGGGGGCGCGTTGTGTGTTTTTCCTTAGCGTTCTCCGCACCGAGCTGGACCGCATCGTAGCCGTGGATCTCGCGACGGCGCACCGCCACCACCTCGCACTCATCGATCTTGAGCACAGTGACGGGCACATGTGTCCCGTTGGCGTCGAACACGCGGGACATCCCAAGTTTTCGGGCTATGAGTCCACTACGCACCACACCCACTCCTAGGTCTTGATTTCCACATTGACCCCGGCAGCGAGGTCAAGCTTCATCAAGGCATCGATTGTCTGGGGTGTCGGATCAACGATGTCGAGTATCCGCTTGTAGGTCCTGATCTCAAACTGCTCGCGACTCTTCTTGTCGATATGCGGCGAGCGCAGGACGGTATAGCGCTCGATCCGGACCGGCAGCGGAATCGGCCCGCAAACCTCGGCACCCGTGCGCTTCGCCGTATTCACGATCTCCTGCGTGGACTGATCGAGAATGCGATGATCAAACGCCTTCAGATTGATGCGGATATTCTGACTGTCCATTATCCCGGTCCGTTTCCTGCCCGCGCGATTGCGTGGTGTTACGCGACGCCCTGCTTTATTCCTTGATGGCCGTGACGACGCCGGCGCCGACAGTCCGGCCACCCTCGCGGATGGCGAAACGCAACCCCTCGTCCATCGCGATCGGAACGATCAGCGACACGTCCATCTTCACCGTGTCTCCCGGCAGAACCATCTCCTTGTCCGGACCAAGCTCCACAGAACCCGTCACATCCGTCGTCCGGAAGTAAAACTGCGGGCGGTAATTCGAGAAAAACGGCGAATGACGCCCGCCCTCCTCCTTCTCCAGGATGTAGCACTCGCAGCTGAACTTCGTGTGCGGCGTGATCGTACCCGGATCCGCCAAAACCTGGCCCCGCTCCACCTCCTCGCGGTCGATACCGCGCAGAAGGCACCCGACATTGTCGCCGGCCTCGCCCTCGTCGAGGATCTTGCGAAACATCTCAACGCCCGTGCACACCGTCTTCGAGGTTTCCTTGATGCCCACGATCTCAATGTCGCCACCCGTGCGCACGACACCCTGCTCGATACGGCCCGTCACCACCGTCCCCCGGCCCGAAATCGAAAACACGTCCTCGATCGGCATCAGAAACGGCATGTCCTTGGGACGTTCCGGCTGCGGAACATGGGTATCCACAGCCTCCATCAACTTCTTGATCGCGTCGCTTCCCGCCGCCGCATCGCCGCCCTCAAGGGCCGCAAGCGCGCTGCCGCGGACGATCGGAATGTCGTCGCCCGGAAATTCGTAGTAATCCAGCAACTCGCGAATCTCGAGCTCCACCAGATCAAGCAGCTCCTCATCATCGACCTGGTCCACCTTGTTGATGAACACCACAATCGCCGGAACACCCACCTGGCGCGCGAGCAGAATGTGCTCGCGCGTCTGCGGCATCGGCCCGTCGGTAGCCGAAACCACCAGAATCGCCCCGTCCATCTGCGCCGCGCCGGTGATCATGTTCTTGATGTAGTCGGCGTGGCCCGGGCAATCGACATGCGCGTAGTGGCGCTGGTCTGTCTCGTACTCAACATGCGCCGTATTGATGGTGATCCCGCGCTCCTTCTCCTCGGGCGCCTTGTCAATCTCCTCATACGACGTCGCCTCGGCCTGGCCGGCCTCCGACAAAACCCTCGTGATCGCAGCCGTCAGCGTCGTCTTGCCGTGATCCACATGGCCAATCGTGCCGATGTTGCAGTGCGGCTTCGTGCGCTCAAATTTTTGTTTTGCCATACCCTCAACTCCGGATAATTGAACTGGTTACGCGAGATTCTCGCGCAGTTCCTCGGCAATTGCCTGAGGTACTTTCGCGTAGTGGTCGAACTGCATGGTGAACTGCGCCCGCCCCTGACTGGATGAACGCAAGGTGTTGATATAGCCGAACATGTTAGCTAGCGGCACCTGGGCCTTGACGATGCGCCCGTTGCCGCTCTGGTCCATGCTGGTCACGTTGCCGCGCCGGCTGTTCAGATCGCCGATGATGTCACCCATGTATTCTTCGGGGGTCACCACCTCGACTTCCATCATCGGCTCGAGAAGCACCGGTCCGGCCTTCTGCATCGCCTCCCGGAAAGCTGCACGGGACGCGATCTCGAAAGCCATGACAGAGGAGTCGACATCGTGCGACGCACCGTCAACGAGGCGGCAGCTGAAGTCGATCATCGGGAAGCCGACCAGAATGCCGGTTTCGCTCGCCGCCCGCATTCCCTTCTCGACTCCCGGAATGAACTCACGCGGCACCGAGCCGCCGACGACCTTGCTATCGAACACAACACCGGAGCCCACATCGCCAGGCTCGAACTCCATTTCGACGCGGGCGAACTGGCCTGCGCCGCCAGTCTGTTTCTTGTGCGTGTAGTCAATCGATGTCGGACGCGTGATGGTCTCCCGATAGGCGACCTGCGGAGCCCCGACATTGGCGGCGACGTTGAATTCCCGCTTCATTCGGTCGACGAGAATCTCGAGATGCAGTTCGCCCATCCCCTTGATGACGGTCTGTCCGCTCTCGGGGTCATTGGCGATCCTGAAGCTTGGATCCTCCGCCGCGAGGCGCTGCAGAGCCGTCGACATCTTGTCATGGTCAGCCTTGGTCTTCGGCTCGACCGCGATTTCGATCACCGGATCCGGAAACTCCATCTTTTCGAGGATGATTGGTTTCTGCGGATCGCACAGCGTGTCGCCCGTCGTCGTCGATTTCAGGCCTGCTACCGCGACGATATCGCCGGCATGAGCCTCCTTGATATCCTCGCGATGGTTGGCATGCATGAGCAACATGCGGCCGACCCTTTCGCGATTGCGCTTGCCCGCATTCACGAGCTGGTCACCAGATTTCACGGTTCCCGAATAGATCCGGACATAGGTCAGCGAACCGACATAGGAGTCGTTCATGATCTTGAAAGCGAGGGCCGAAAACGGCGCGTCATCGCGGCTTTCGCGCTCTTCCGGCTCGGCGTCGGCGCCACCGGAAATCCCGATCACGCTGCCGACCTCGTCCGGCGAGGGCAGGTAGTGCACTACGGCGTCGAGCAGGGGCTGGATACCCTTGTTCTTGAAAGCCGATCCGAGCAGGACCGGCACGAAGGCGCCGGCAACGGTGCCCTTGCGGATACAGTCATGCAGGGTTTTTTCGTCGATATTGCCGCCTTCGAGATAGGCCTCCATCGCGGTGTCGTCCTGTTCGACCGCCGTCTCGACCAGCTTCTTGCGATACTCGGCCGCCTGGGCGGCCATATCATCGGGAATATCGGTGATTTCGAACTCGGCGCCGAGGGTTTCGTCCTTCCAGATCACCGCCTTCATGGCGACGAGATCGACGATGCCGACGAAGTCGGCTTCCGCGCCAAGCGGCAGTTGAAGGGTCAGGGGAACGGCGCCAAGCCGATCGGACAGCATTCCGACACAGCGGAAGAAATCGGCGCCCATCCGGTCCATCTTGTTGACGAAACATAGACGCGGCACGTTGTACTTGTCGGCCTGCCGCCACACGGTTTCGGATTGCGGCTCGACCCCGGCAACGCTGTCGAAAACGGCGACCGCACCGTCGAGAACACGCAGGCTGCGCTCGACCTCAATAGTGAAGTCGACATGGCCCGGCGTGTCGATGATGTTGATACGATGATCGAGCCAGCTGCAGGTTGTCGCGGCCGAGGTAATCGTGATGCCGCGTTCCTGCTCCTGCTCCATCCAATCCATAGTGGCGTTGCCCTCATGGACCTCGCCGATCTTGTGGGACCGCCCGGTGTAATAGAGGATTCGCTCTGTCGTCGTCGTCTTGCCCGCGTCGATATGGGCCATGATCCCGATATTGCGGCAGTGAGCGATGGGGGTGCGAGAAGACATTGGGAATACCTTAGGTGCTGGCGTTACCAGCGATAGTGGGAAAAGGCCCGGTTGGCCTCGGCCATTCGGTGCGTGTCTTCCCGTTTCTTGACCGCCCCACCCTTGTTGCCGGCCGCATCCATGAGCTCTGCGGAAAGCCGCTCGGTCATGGTGTTCTCAGACCGACTTCGCGCTATCTGGATGAGCCATCGGAAGGCGAGAGCCTGGGCCCGCTCGGCACGAACGGCCACCGGAACCTGGTAAGTGGCACCGCCGACACGGCGGGATCGCACCTCAAGCTCCGGTTTGACGTTCTCGATCGCATCATGAAACAGCCTTACGACATCGCCGCTGTTTCGCGCGCTGATCTGGTCGAGAGCACCGTAAACGATGCGCTCGGCAACCGACTTCTTGCCATCGCGCATCACACTGTTGATGAACTTGCTCAGCACAACGTCCCCGAACTTAGCATCAGGAAGAAGATCTCTCTTGGCTGCACGGCGACGTCGCGACATTGAATCTTCCCCCGGACCTAGCGCGGCCGTTTGGCGCCGTATTTAGAACGACGCTGGCGGCGGTCATCGACACCTTGTGTGTCCAGGGTGCCGCGAATGATGTGATAGCGGACGCCCGGCAGATCCTTGACGCGGCCACCGCGGATCAGGACAACCGAATGCTCCTGCAAGTTATGCCCCTCACCGGGAATGTAGCTCGTCACCTCGAAGCCGTTAGTCAGACGGACACGGGCGACTTTGCGCAGAGCCGAGTTCGGCTTTTTGGGGGTCGTGGTGTAGACGCGCGTGCAGACACCCCGTTTTTGCGGGCAGGCATTCAGCGCCGGGACCTTGTTGCGAGCCGGTTTGTTTTTGCGTCCCTTGCGGACCAACTGGTTGACCGTCGGCATCAAACGTCTCCGAATCCCTGTCTGTTCCCCTGCATCCGCGCTACGGAATCACCGTCAGTCGAGGATGCAACAAGCATCAACGAGAGACCCGGACAGGGCAACAACCCACACCCCAGAATCCCGAAAACTTAATAATTGCGGCCTGCAAAAACCGCACTCTGCGTCTGGTTTGGCCGGACTACGTCTAGGTCTGCCCCGACAGCAACAGGGCCATCAGCGCCTACAGCCAGTCCTCACCGCATTAAAGCCGGGGGATAATAGGGATGACGACGATTTCCGTCAACCCCGAATCCACACCATAAATGCAGGAAAAATCGACCTTTCAGGGAGGCTTCGAGAAACCTCCCGAAGGGTCTCCCAGGATAGTTTCTCGGAGGCGGTTCCGGGGGCTTATGCTATCCTCGCCGACCTTCGAAAATCCGGGATAACCCACAGTGGCGCCACGGATCACGAGGCAATACGAAAAGCCTGCAATCCCCGGCCGGTTTCCGATCTGGTGATCTTGGGTATGCCGTGGGCGATATTGGAGGGGGCCGCGCCGGCGATTCCGGCCACCATGCTGGCAACCGTCAGTGCCGAGATCGCCTCCGTCGCCTCCGTCGCCTCCGTCGCCTCCGTCGCCCCTGTCGTCACCCTGGCCTCCTGGACTATCGAGGTGGTCGGGCATTGGGCGGGTCTGCCGATCGGCAAGGCGCGCGGAGCGATTCTTCTGGATGGCAAAGGTTACCATATCAGGCTCGCTGCGCGGATAATCGGGGAAATCGATCTGTTTGCGCGCTGGCGCTACGAGATCGAGGCGGAAGGCGCCTTTTCGGTGCTGGATTGCCCTGAAATCCGCCCCGCTTCGTATGAATCCCGGCGCAGCCGTCGCCGCGGCGTCCGGACCCGGACGATTCGTTTTGAAAAAGGCTTTGCCCGGGTCATAACCCTGCCGCCTTCCGACGACCCCGCTTCCCCGCTTTCCATGGCATAGAGGCGTGAAGTCATTGATCCTGCCGGCGCTATCCTCTCGATCGGACGCGCCCTGAACCGCGATGGCAGCTGCCCCTCCCTGATCCGGCTGTTTGATGGCAAGCGCCGGAACGATGTCATGCTGGCCGATGAAGGAGGGGCAATCCTCGAGCATCTGCGCTGGGACAAGAAAGATAGTGCGGCCCGGGGCGGCCCAAACAATGCGACCCGGCCCGACGCTACTCGTCTCTATTCGAGCGAGCTTCCGGATACAGCGAAAAGCAACGCCAACGGCCGCCAATTACCGGGGCGATCTGATTCCGCAACGAGGGCGATCAGCGAATGATGATTCCGGCACAGATTATCCTGAACGCCCGATACGGACAGGTCGTCATTCGCGTTCACACCAGGGAAGGCAACCGGGAGCGTGCCCCGGAACGCATTCCCGGGCGCATACCGGAATGCTTTGGCGAAAATCAGGCAGGGCAGAACACAGGGCAGGCACCGACGCGCCCTCGATCAGGGCGCGCCGGGCGCTTTCCGGGTCAGGGTGTGCCTGATCAGGGGGTGCTTGGCGTTTCCCGGTTTTCCGGCAAAACGCGGCTGGTGGCCTCCCCGCCATATTCCGCCTCAGCCTCAAGAGCCTCGGCTTCTGCTGCCGCGAGCTTCTCTGCCTCGTCCAGCTTCTGCTGGATCTCCCGGTCACGCTCGCCGGCCAAGCCTCGGAGCTCGTTGAGGTAGCTGCCGGTGCCGGCAGGGATCAGGCGCCCGACAATGACGTTCTCCTTGAGACCCCGGAGACGATCCAGGCGGCCGTTGACTGCGGCTTCGGTGAGAACCCGTGTCGTTTCCTGGAAGGATGCCGCGGAGATGAACGATCGCGTCTGTAGCGCCGCCTTGGTGATCCCTTGGAGTACCGGCCGGTACTTGGGCAGGCGGGTGCGTTTGCCCGGGATCTTCTGCTGAGCGTCCTCAAGCTCGCTCAGATCGACCTGTTCGCCGGCCAGAAGGAACGTCGAACCCGGATCAATGATCTCCACTTTCTGGAGCATCTGTCGGATCATCACCTCGATATGCTTGTCGTTGATGGCAACGCCCTGCAGGCGGTAGACGTCCTGGATCTCCTTGATCAGGTAATGCGCCAGTGCCTCGACACCGAGAATCTCGAGAATATCATGCGGCACCTGGTTGCCGGTCACCAGCATGTCGCCGCGCTGGACGGGCTCGCCCTCCTGCACGGTGATCTGCTTGCCTTTGGGAATTAGGTACTCCTTCTCCTCGTCCTCTCCCTCAGGCACAACAATGATCCGCTGCTTGCCCTTATAGTCCTTACCGAACTTAACGCGACCGTCGATCTCGCTGATGATGGCGTAATCCTTCGGCCGCCGGGCCTCGAACAGCTCCGCAACCCGGGGCAGACCGCCCGTGATATCGTGGGTCTTGGAGGTATCGAGCGGAATCCGAGCAATGGCGTCGCCGGTCTTGATCTTCTGCCCGTTCTGGACCGAGATGATGGCGCCGACCGACATGGCGTAACGCGCCTCGTTGCCGTTGGCGAGATTGATCGGCTCGCCCTTATCGTCGGTGATCACGACCTGCGGCCTGAACACCTCGGCCTTCGACTGCTGTTTCCAGTCGACGACCACGTTCGTCGACAGGCCGGTCGTCTCGTCCTCGACATTGTTCAGCGACACACCGTCGACCAGATCGACGTACTGGGCGGTGCCATCAACGCCCGAGATGATCGGAATCGTGTAGGGATCCCAGTCGGCAAGAGCCGTGCCGCGAGCCACCTGCGCGCCTTCCTCGACATGTAGCCTGGTGCCGTAGCGCAAATTGTGGCGCGCACGCTCCCTGCCTGTCTCATCAACAAGAACAAGGACGCAGTTACGGCTCACAACGACGGAGCGGCCTCTTGAATTTTTGACCACGTTGAGATTCCGAAGCACAACCATCCCGTCGAGAGATGCCTCGATCGAGGACTGCTCGGCACCGCGCTGGGCAGCACCACCGATATGGAAGGTTCGCATGGTGAGCTGCGTTCCCGGCTCGCCGATCGACTGCGCCGCAATCACGCCGACCGCCTCACCGATGTTGACCAGGGTTCCGCGGGCCAGATCGCGCCCATAACAGTAGGCACAGAGACCCCGGCTGCTCTCACAGGTCAGAGGCGAGCGCACCTTCACCGTGTCGATTCCGGCACGTTCGATCGCCTCGGCCTTGACCTCCTCGATCATCGTGTTTCGCTTGACGATACGATCCCCGGACAGCGGGTCGACGATGTCGTTGAGCGCAAACCGGCCGATGAGCCTTTCCGACAGGCTTTCGGTGACTTCGGCACCGTCGATGATGGTGCTCACCTCCAAGCCTTTCTTGGTCTTGCAGTTCTGCTCAATGATGATCGCGTCCTGGGCTACGTCGACCAGACGCCGGGTCAGATAGCCCGAATTGGCAGTCTTGAGCGCCGTATCCGCGAGACCCTTGCGGGCGCCGTGGGTCGAGTTGAAGTACTCGAGGACGTTCAGTCCTTCCTTGAAATTGGAGATGATCGGGGTATCAATGATATCTCCCGACGGCTTGGCCATGAGGCCCCGCATCCCGGCGAGCTGCTTGATCTGCGCGGGCGACCCCCGGGCTCCGGAATGCGCCATCATGTAGACGGAATTGACCCGCCCGCCCTGGCTGCCGGATATGGTGCGCATCATCTCGTCGGCGACAGCGTCGCTGCAGGTCGACCAGACATCGATGACCTTGTTGTACTTCTCGCCCTTTGTGATTAGCCCGTCGATATACTGCTGCTCATAGAGGTTGACCTCCTCGCGAGCCTTGGCGATCAGATCGCCCTTGGCCTCAGGGACAAGCAAATCGTCCTTGCCGAAGGATATGCCGGCCTGGGTCGCGTAGTGGAAGCCCATCTGCATCATCTGGTCGGCGAAAATGCAGGTTTCCTTCTGGCCGCAATGGCGGTAAACCTCGTCGATCAGGGATCCGATCTCGCGCTTAGTGAGAAGCCGGTTGACAAGATCAAAAGGAATCTCCGAACTCTCCGGCAGCAGGGCAGCCAGGTACATCCGGCCGGGCGTGGTGGTTACGGTCTCCACCGTGGCCTGCCCCTTGTTGTCGATGGATTGGCGGCGGGCGCGTATGCGCGTATGCAGCGAAACCTCTCCGGTGGCGATCGCGTGATCGATCTCGCCGCGCGAGCCGTAGCTCGGCACCCGGATCGCCCGCAGATTCCCGGATTTAATGGCCTTCAGGGCCTTTTCAGCACTGTCCTCGACGACCTCGACATGGGGGTGTTTGGGATCGACCAAAATGACGTTGTGGCTAGTCAATGCGGCCTCGATCACCTCGATATTGTCGAATTCGACCACCGGCCGGTTACCATCGACCTGCTCGTAGCTAAGATAGTAGAGGCCGAGCACGATGTCCTGGGAGGGAACGATGATCGGCTTGCCGTTGGCCGGCGAGAGGATGTTGTTGGTCGACATCATCAGCACGCGCGCCTCGAGCCGGGCTTCCGGCGACAGAGGCACGTGGACCGCCATCTGGTCGCCGTCGAAATCAGCATTGAACGCAGCGCAGACCAGCGGATGCAGCTGGATCGCCTTGCCTTCAATCAGCACCGGCTCGAACGCCTGGATGCCGAGACGGTGGAGCGTCGGCGCCCGGTTGAGTAGGACCGGATGCTCGCGGATGACCTCCTCGAGGATGTCCCAAACCTCGGAACGCTCTTCTTCGATCATTTTACGCGAGGCCTTGACGGTGGTCGTGATGCCGTAGAGCTGGAGCTTCGACATGATGAAGGGCTTGAACAACTCGAGCGCCATCTTCTTCGGCAGGCCACACTGGTGCAGAAGCAGGTCGGGGCCGACGACGATCACCGAACGACCCGAATAATCGACGCGCTTGCCGAGGAGATTCTGGCGGAAGCGGCCCTGCTTGCCCTTCAGCATATCGCTGAGGGATTTCAGCGGCCGTTTGTTGGCGCCGGTGATGATCCTGCCACGCCGACCGTTGTCGAGCAGCGCGTCGACCGCTTCCTGGAGCATCCGCTTTTCGTTGCGGACGATGATGTCCGGTGCACGAAGTTCGATCAGGCGCTTGAGCCTGTTATTGCGGTTGATCACCCGCCGGTAAAGATCGTTGAGGTCAGAGGTCGCAAAACGGCCGCCGTCGAGTGGAACCAGGGGACGAAGTTCCGGCGGAATCACCGGCATGACGTCCATGATCATCCACTCCGGCCGGGTGTTCGACTTGCGGAACGCCTCGACCATCTTCAGTCGCTTGACCAGCTTTTTGCGCTTTGCCTCGGACTTGGTGTTCTTGAGATCCTCGCGGATCTTCTCCTGCTGAAAATCGAGGTCGAGCTCGGACAGCATGCCCCTCAGCGCTTCGGCGCCGATTCCGGCCGTGAATGTATCGTCGCCGTACTCGTCGAGAGCGTTGGCATGCTCTTCATCATTGAGAAGCTGATGCATCTCCAGATCCGTCAGGCCGGGATCGGTGACGACGTAGCTCTCGAAATACAGAATCCGTTCGAGATCCTTGAGAGTCATGTCGAGCAGGAGGCCAACACGGCTGGGCAACGATTTCAGGAACCAGATATGCGCGACCGGCGCCGCCAGATCAATATGTCCCATACGCTCGCGGCGCACCTTGGAAAGGGTCACCTCGACGCCGCACTTCTCGCAGAAAATGCCGCGGTATTTCATCCGCTTGTACTTTCCGCACAGGCACTCGTAGTCCTTGATGGGACCGAAGATGCGGGCGCAGAACAGGCCGTCGCGCTCCGGCTTGAAGGTGCGGTAATTGATGGTTTCCGGCTTCTTGATCTCGCCGTAGGACCAGGACCGCATCTGGTCGGGAGACGCAATCGAAATGCGGATGTCGTCGAAGTTCTGCACCGCGACCTGTTGGCCAAACGGATGGTGCATGATGTCCATGACGTCGTTCATATCATTTTCTCCCGATCGGGATTCCGTTGCCGGATTCCCGTCAGTTTTGTTCTCTGAGTTCGATGTTCAAGCCGAGCGAGCGCAGCTCCTTGACCAGAACGTTGAACGATTCCGGAATACCGGCTTCGAAATTCTCGTCGCCCTTCACAATCGACTCGTAGACCTTGGTGCGGCCGGACACATCGTCCGACTTCACCGTCAGCATCTCCTGCAGCGTGTAGGCGGCGCCATAGGCCTCGAGAGCCCAGACCTCCATCTCGCCGAAGCGCTGGCCGCCGAACTGCGCCTTGCCGCCCAGCGGTTGCTGGGTGACGAGGCTGTAGGGGCCGGTCGATCGGGCATGGATCTTGTCGTCGATCAGATGGTGCAGCTTGAGCATGTATATGCTGCCGACCGTCACTTGCTGCTCGAAGGGTATGCCGGTCCGGCCGTCTGTCAGGGTGACCTGTCCGCTGGAATCGAGATCCGCAGCCTCGAGCATCTCGACGATGTCCTCCTCGCGCGCGCCGTCGAACACCGGCGTCATCACCGGTAGTCCTTCGCGCAGGCTCCTGGCCATCTCGATCATGCCCTTCTCGCCGAGAGGCACGATCTCCTCCTTGAAGGTCTCCTTGCCGTAGTGCTGCTCGAGAAGCTCTCGAACTTCCTTCGTCGCCTTGCCCCTGGCTGCGTCGACGGCCGCGCCGATGCGGCGGCCGATGCCGAGAGCGGCCCAGCCGAGGTGGGTCTCCAAGATCTGCCCAACATTCATGCGGCTCGGCACACCAAGCGGATTGAGAACGATATCGACCGGTGTGCCGTCATCGAGATACGGCATATCCTCGATAGGCACGATTTTTGAAATCACGCCCTTGTTTCCGTGTCGCCCGGCCATCTTGTCGCCCGGCTGAAGTTTGCGCTTGGTGGCGATGAAGACCTTCACCATCTTCATGACCCCGGCGGGCAGCTCGTCCCCGCGCTCGAGTTTTTCAACCTTGTTCTCAAACCGCTTGTCGATCTTGCCGATGTTTTCCCTGTGCCGCTTCTTCAGGATACTAAGATGGTCGTTGACCTTCTCGTTCTTGACGGTGATCTCGCCCAGCTGCGTGGGCGTCAGGTCAGCAAGCTGCTTTGCGGTGAGCGCCTTGTCCTTCGCAATGCCCTTGGGACCCTTGACGACCGTCTGGTCGAGCAGGCTGTCCACAACCCTGTCATTGTACGAGCGCTGTAGAATTCCCCTCTCATCGTCCCGGTCCTGGCTAAGGCGGGTGATCTCGTCACGCTCGATAGAGAGCGCGCGCTGATCCTTGTCGACACCGCGCCGGGAGAACACTCGCACCTCGACAACCGTACCCTCGACACCGGGCGGAACCTTGAGCGAGGAATCGCGGACGTCCGACGCTTTCTCGCCAAAGATCGCCCGCAGCAATTTCTCTTCCGGTGTCATCGATGATTCCCCTTTCGGGGTGACCTTACCGACCAGGATATCGCCGGCTTCGACCTCGGCGCCGATGTAGGCGATGCCCGCCTCATCGAGATTCCTTAGCGCGTCCTCACCGACATTCGGGATGTCGCGGGTGATTTCCTCCTGGCCGAGCTTGATGTCGCGCGCCATCACCTCGAATTCCTCGATGTGAATCGAGGTGAAGACGTCGTCCTTGACGACGCGTTCGGAGATCAGGATCGAATCCTCGAAGTTGTAGCCATTCCAGGGCATGAAGGCGACGAGGACGTTGCGTCCCAGCGCCAGTTCGCCCATGTCCGTGGACGGGCCGTCGGCGATGATCTCGTCCTTCGCCACCTTGTCGCCGACCTTGACCAGAGGTTTCTGGTTAATGCTGGTGCTCTGGTTGGAGCGCTGGAATTTCCGCATCCGGTAGATGTCGACAGCGTCCTCCTCGGCCGAACGCTGGTCGGCTACCCGGACAACGATGCGGTTGGCATCAACCTGGTCAACAGTGCCCGTGCGCTGGGCGACGACCGCCGCCCCGGAATCCCGGGCCACGCGGCCTTCCATGCCGGTGCCGACCAGCGGCGCCTCCGATTTAATCAGTGGCACTGCCTGACGTTGCATGTTTGAGCCCATCAACGCGCGGTTCGCGTCGTCGTTCTCGAGAAACGGGATCAGGGCCGTTGCCACCGATACGATCTGCTTGGGAGACACGTCGATAAGATCGACGTCCTCAGGACGTACGGTCTGGTACTCGTTGCCGGTGCGAACTGTCACCAGGTCCTGGGTGATCTTGTAGCCGTCGTCGACCTTGGTGTCGATCTGGGTGATCTTGTAGCGGCTCTCGTCCATCGCCGACACGAAATCAACCTTGTCGGTAATGCGACCGTTCTGCACCTGCCGGTACTGCGTCTCGATGAAGCCGTACGGATTGATCCGGGAGAAGGTCGCGAGGCTGTTGATAAGACCGATGTTCGGCCCTTCGGGGGTTTCGATCGGACAGATCCGCCCGTAATGGGTCGGATGGACGTCGCGGACCTCGAAGCCGGCCCGCTCGCGGGTCAGCCCACCCGGCCCGAGCGCCGAGAGGCGGCGCTTGTGCGTCACCTCGCTGAGCGGATTGGTCTGATCCATGAACTGAGACAGCTGGGAAGATACGAAGAACTCGCGTACCGCCGACGTCGCCGGTTTGGCGTTGATCAGCTGGTGCGGCGTCATCCGCTGCCGGTCGACCGAGCCCATGCGTTCCCGGATCGCCCGCTCCATCCGCAGGAGACCGATGCGGTACTGGTTCTCCATGAGTTCGCCGACCGAACGCACCCGGCGGTTTCCGAGATGGTCGATGTCGTCGATATCTCCCCTGCCGTCGCGAATCTCTATCATCGTCTTGATGATCTTGAGGATATCGTCCTTGCGCAGGACGCGGATATTGTCGTCGGTCTCGACACCAAGGCGGGAATTCATCTTCACCCGCCCGACCCCGGACAGATTGTAGCGATCCGTGTCAAAAAACAGATTGCGCAGCGCCGCAGCAGCAGCCGCGGACGTGGTCGGATCGCCAGGGCGGATGACCCGGTAGATGTCGGCCAAAGCTTCCTCACGCGAGGCGTTCTGGTTCTTGTCGGCCTCGAGCGTATTGCGGATATAGGGTCCGGTGTTCTGATCAAATCTCAGGGTCGGCAGGTTGTCGAAGCCGGCCGCGCGCAGGATCTCGAGAAGCTCTTCGGTGATCTCGGCACCGGCCTCGCCGACGATCTCCCCGGTCTTTTTCTCAACCAGGTCCCGGGCAAGAAAGCGACCGAGAATCCACTCCTCCGGCACGATGACCTCGCTCAGGCTGGTTGAGCCGATTTTGCGGATTTCGCCGCGCGTCATCTTGGTGCCGGCAGCCAGGGCAACCCGGCCGGTGGCCGGGTTGATGAGGTCGGTGATGATCTTTTCGTTGAGCCACTGATCGGGCTGAAAGGGGATTTTCCACCCCCGGCGGTGTTTCGTGTAGGTGATGGAGTCGTAGAAGTAGTCGAGGATATCCTGTTTCGACATGCCCGCGGCCCCGGCCCAGCTCTCCTCGGTGACGTCATGGTTCGGCGCATACTGGCTGTCGTCTGCGGGAAGCGCCATCAGGAAGGTTGTGACAGGCAGTTTGCGCCGCCGGTCGATGCGCACATAGATAAGGTCCTTGACGTCGAACTCGAAATCGAGCCACGACCCGCGGGCGGGAATGACACGGGAAGCGTAGAGCTTCTTGCCCGAGGAGTGGCTCTTGCCTTTGTCGTGATCGAAGAACACGCCCGGGGAGCGGTGCATCTGGCTGACGATCACCCGCTCGGTGCCGTTGATCACGAAAGTGCCGTGCGGCGTCATCATCGGCAACTCACCCATGAAGACGCTCTGCGTCTTGCGTTCGAAATCGTGGGTCTGCCGAGTCCCGGTTTCATCGGCCTCGCCCCAGGTGGTGAGGCTCAGGGTGACCTTCAGCGGAGCCGCGTAGGTCATGCCGCGCTGCTGGCACTCCTCCATCTCGTATTTGGGTTCGTCGAGCTCGTAGCCGTCAAACTCGAGCTTCGCCCAGCGATCGTAATTCCAGATCGGAAACACTGACCGGAACGCCTCCTCGAGACCCCAAGGCCCCCGCTCCTTGGGGTCCGTGTCCTTCTGGAGGAATCGCTTATAGGAGTCGGTCTGCACCTCGATGAGCTTCGGCATCTCGGCATAATCCGAGATGTGCCCGAATATCTTGCGAATGCGCTTGCGGCCTGTGTAACCACCCGCCATAGTCAAATCCTCGCTTCTGTTACGCAACCCGGTGGAGTCTTCAAACTCGCCTGGGTGCACTGCATACCGATACCAATACCGACACCGGCCGGGTGCGGCGGGAGAGGGTGCCTGGTGACACCCTCATCGTCGCAATCCCGGCCAAACCCCGTTACTGTAGCTCGACGGTCGCCCCGACAGCCTCGAGCTTGGTCTTGATCTCCTCGGCTTCGTCCTTGGCGACGTCTTCTTTCACCGACTTCGGTGCGCTTTCGACAAGATCCTTCGCCTCTTTCAGCCCGAGGCCTGTCAAGGCCCGAACCTCCTTGATGACGTTTATCTTCTTGTCGCCGATGGCGGCGAGGACGATGGTGAAGGAATCCTTCTCCTCCGCCGCAGCGCCCGCGCCGTCAGCACCGTCAGGTGCCGCGGCAACCGCCGCGACCGGAGCCGCCGCCGAAACGCCCCATTTTTCCTCGAGCTGGGTTGCCAGTTCCGCCGCCTCGATGACGGTGAGCTGGGAAAGCTCGTCGACAATTTTTTCCAGGTCTGCCATTTCCGAATTACCTCTGCTTTAGTTCTGTGTGAAACCTTTGGGATCCGGCCTTACGCCGGGCTGCATCCGCTGTTCCGTGTCACGCCTCGGATCTGCCATAGGCAGAGGCCAGCCTTGCGATTTGGCCCGCCGGTGCCTGCAGCACGCCGGCGATTTTCGTTGCCGGAGCCTGAAGCAGACCAACGATCCTGGCCTGCAGCACGTCGAGTGACGGCAGCTTCGCCAGGGCCTGCACCGCTTCGATATCGATAATCTCGCTATCGAGAACAGCGCCGACGACCGTCAATTTGTCGTTTTCCTTGGCGAACTCCACCACCACCTTGGCGGCAGCGGGGTCCTGCGACACGGCGATCGCCGTCGGTCCCGAGAACATGTCCTCCAGCCCCTGGGCTTCCGTATCCTTCAGCGCGATTTTGGCAAGCCGGTTTTTCGTTACCTTGAACTTGCAACCCGCATCGCGCATCCGTTTGCGGAGGCCCGAAACCTCGGCGACCGTGAGACCCGTCTGCCGGGTCACGACCACCAGGGCGTTCTCCGAAAACTCCCGATGCAGTTCGGCGACCAGCGCTTCTTTTTTCTCTCGATTCACTGATCGTCTCCCTTCGGTGTTGCAACATGGAACACAACGCCTGTCGGCATTCCGTCCCGCCCAAAACTGCCCCAGAGGCCGGCCTGCGGTTTCCCGCAATCCATTCCCTGTCTCATGCCGACGGGCCGAAGCCCCTTAACCCCGGCTCGCACCGGGGATCGACAATCTCGGACAGCGGCGATCTCCCTTGAGGGGAAACCGCCCCGTCGCCGCGAAACCCGAATTCGGGGATCCCACGGCAAACTTTTCTCCTGGCGCTCCAGTGCGCTCCCTAGCGCTCCAGTGCGCTCTGCACATCCAGTTTCACGCGCAGGCCCATCGTCGAGCCAAGCGCGATCTTGCGAATAAAGGCGCCCTTCGCCCCTGACGGCTTGGCCGCATTCACCGCGCTCGCAAAGGCGCGGATGTTCTCGACCAGCGCTTGCTCATCGAAACTCGTCTTGCCGACGCCGGCATGCACGATGCCCGCTTTCTCGCAGCGGTACTGGACGTCGCCGCCCTTGGCTGCCTTGACCGCCTCGGCAATATCCTGGGTCACTGTGCCGAGCTTGGGATTCGGCATCAGGCCACGCGGCCCGAGGATTTTCCCGAGCCGGCCGGCGACGCCCATCATGTCGGGCGTCGCGATGCAGCGCTCGAATTCAATGTCACCGGCCTGAACCTTCTCCGCGAGATCCTCAGCGCCGACGATTTCGGCGCCCGCCTCGCGGGCCTCATCAGCCTTGTCGCCCTTCGCAAAGACCGCCACCCGGACGGTTTTGCCAGTACCGTTCGGCAACTGCACGACGCCGCGAACCTGCTGGTCGGCGTGCCTCGGGTCAATCCCGAGATTCATCGCCATCTCGACGGTCTCATCGAAACCGGCGCTGGCGGTCTCCTTGACCAGCCTGACCGCATCCGTCACCGGATAGAATGCCTCCGGATCGATTTTTTCCACTGCGGCACGGAGCCGCTTTCCCAATTTTGCCATTGTCTTAGTCCTCAACCCTTTGGGTCTTAGCCCTCAACCACCTGGAGGCCCATGGAACGGGCCGATCCCTCGATGATCAGCATCGCCGACTCCACGTCATTTGCATTCAGGTCAACCATCTTTGTCTCGGCGATCTCCCGCACCTGGCTCTTGCGGACCCGGCCCACCATTTCTCCCCGTCCGGGTTGCTGAGACCCCTTGTCCAGTCCGGCCGCCCGGCGCAGGTAGTAGCTTGCCGGGGCCATCTTGGTGGTAAAGGAGAAGCTACGATCACCGTAGACGGTGATGACGACCGGAATCGGCATGCCCTGTTCGATGTTCTGCGTCGCCGCGTTGAACGCCTTGCAGAACTCCATGATGTTGACCTGGCGCTGGCCGAGCGCAGGCCCCACCGGCGGCGAGGGATTCGCCTGCCCGGCCGGGATCTGGAGTTTGATATAGCCGCTGATTTTCTTCGCCATGCCTGTTTTGCCTGCCTTGCCTGTCTTCCGATCCTTTGCCGCTGCCTTCGCCGCCGCTCGAAATCAACCCTTCTCGATCAGCTCTTCCCGGTCAGCCCTTTTCAACCTGGGAGTATTCGAGGTCGACCGGAGTCGAACGACCGAAAATCGATACCGAAACCTTGAGCCGTGCCTTTTCCTCGTCGACTTCCTCGACGAGGCCGTTGAATGAATTAAACGGCCCGTCGCAGACCCGCACCTGTTCGCCGATCTCGAAGATGATGGACGGCTTCGGCCGCTCCACCCCCTCCTTGATCTGATGCAGGATACGGTCGACTTCGCCGTTGCTGACCGGCGTCGGTTTGTTGCCGCTGCCAAGAAACCCAGTCACCTTCTGGGTGGTTTGCACGAGATGCTGGGCTTCCGCTGAACTTCCGTCCATCTCGATCAGGACATAGCCGGGGAAGAATTTCCGCTCGGTGCTCACCTTGCTGCCGCGACGCAGCTCGACGATCTCTTCGGTCGGCACCAGAATCTCGCCGATCTGCTGTTCCAGCTTCTGCTTCTTTGCCTGCGCCTCGATGGATTTTTTGACCTTGGTCTCGGATCCGGAATAGACGTTGAGGACATACCAGTTTTTTGTCATCGCTCAGCCTCCGATCCCGAGAATGAACTGCACCCCCAGCGAGATCACCTCGTCGACGAGCAGGAAAAACAGCGCTGCCAGCACGCACATGACGAACACCATCACTGTGGTGATGGCCGTCTCCTTGCGCGAAGGCCAGATTACCTTGCCGGCTTCCTGCCGCACTTCCCTGAGGAACTTTGCCGGATTCGTCTTCGCCATACCCGTATGCCCGTGCCCCGTAACTTGTATCTGCAACTCGCCGCAACTCGTATCCGCGGCCCGAACCCTATGCCGCTCATCCCTCTCGCTGGCAGGGGTGGAGGGACTCGAACCCTCAACCCCCGGTTTTGGAGACCGGTACTCTAGCCAATTGAGCTACACCCCTGTGGTTCCGAGAGATTTTTCGTCACGCTGTCTTCGTTACACGCCAGTCTTGCGCACCCTGTTTCCTGCCCGCGCGATTGCGTGGTGTTACGCGACGCCCTGCTTTATTCCTTGATGGCCGTGACGACGCCGGCGCCGACAGTCCGGCCACCCTCGCGGATGGCGAAACGCAACCCCTCGTCCATCGCGATCGGAACGATCAGCGACACGTCCATCTTCACCGTGTCTCCCGGCAGAACCATCTCCTTGTCCGGACCAAGCTCCACAGAACCCGTCACATCCGTCGTCCGGAAGTAAAACTGCGGGCGGTAATTCGAGAAAAACGGCGAATGACGCCCGCCCTCCTCCTTCTCCAGGATGTAGCACTCGCAGCTGAACTTCGTGTGCGGCGTGATCGTACCCGGATCCGCCAAAACCTGGCCCCGCTCCACCTCCTCGCGGTCGATACCGCGCAGAAGGCACCCGACATTGTCGCCGGCCTCGCCCTCGTCGAGGATCTTGCGAAACATCTCAACGCCCGTGCACACCGTCTTCGAGGTTTCCTTGATGCCCACGATCTCAATGTCGCCACCCGTGCGCACGACACCCTGCTCGATACGGCCCGTCACCACCGTCCCCCGGCCCGAAATCGAAAACACGTCCTCGATCGGCATCAGAAACGGCATGTCCTTGGGACGCTCCGGCTGCGGAACATGGGTATCCACAGCCTCCATCAACTTCTTGATCGCGTCGCTTCCCGCCGCCGCATCGCCACCCTCAAGGGCCGCAAGCGCGCTGCCGCGGACGATCGGAATGTCGTCGCCCGGAAACTCGTAGTAATCCAGCAACTCGCGAATCTCGAGCTCCACCAGATCAAGCAGCTCCTCATCATCGACCTGGTCCACCTTGTTGATGAACACCACAATCGCCGGAACACCCACCTGGCGCGCGAGCAGAATGTGCTCGCGCGTCTGCGGCATCGGCCCGTCGGTAGCCGAAACCACCAGAATCGCCCCGTCCATCTGCGCCGCGCCGGTGATCATGTTCTTGATGTAGTCGGCGTGGCCCGGGCAATCGACATGCGCGTAGTGGCGCTGGTCCGTCTCGTACTCAACATGCGCCGTATTGATGGTGATCCCGCGCTCCTTCTCCTCGGGCGCCTTGTCAATCTCCTCATACGACGTCGCCTCGGCCTGGCCGGCCTCCGACAAAACCCTCGTGATCGCAGCCGTCAGCGTCGTCTTGCCGTGATCCACATGGCCAATCGTGCCGATGTTGCAGTGCGGCTTCGTGCGCTCAAATTTTTGTTTTGCCATCGGTCAAATTCCCGTGTTAGCAATTCACTTCCAAAGTTTGTTGCGGCGCCAGACTGGCGACACACGACGCTTTCGATGACACCGGCTTCCCGAGGGAAGCCGGTATCGGAAAGCGGGGTCTGGAGCGGGCGACGGGAATCGAACCCGTATCACCAGCTTGGAAGGCTGGGGTAATAGCCTTTATACGACGCCCGCCATCGCGGCGATCACGGTTCAGATTCACACGCCTTCCAGCATGTCCGGCATGCGTATTCCCGGGGCCTGGTGCAGGGGGTTGGATTCGAACCAACGTAGGCATAGCCAACGGGTTTACAGCCCGTCCCTTTTAACCACTCAGGCACCCCTGCGCTGCCCGCTTTGCCAACGCGCAAGCCCTCCTGCGCGCGGAAAGCGCAAGAATATGCACACTGAAACACGCCAGCACACACGAAAGCGGCACCAGCCGCTCGGGACACCCCCGAAGACACTGCGAATGTTATGTTGCAACCACCTTAGCCGATCGGATATTAGGCACAGAATGACCAAACGCAAGCAAAAAAAACCCCGCGGGCCCTCAAAAACGCCCTCCCGAACCGGCCAGAGACCTTCCCGGCCCGGACAGCGGCCCAGGCAAAGGCCCAAAGAGCGGTCCGGACAACAATCCGGACAACGGTCCACAGGCTCCTTCGGCCCTACCGGACAGGGCGAATCGCCGCGCCGGAAGAGCGACCGGCGGTCAGCCGAGGGGCGGGATCTCTTCCTCTATGGCCATCACGCCGTCGCTGCGGCCCTTGCCAACCCGGAAAGGACGGTCGGCAGGCTGATGGCAACGGCGGCCGGCGCCCGGTGGCTTGCCGAAAAGGCTACCGGAGAGGCGGAGATCGTCGATGCCGGGGAGATCGAACGCCTGCTTCCTCCCGGCGCCGTGCATCAGGGCATCGCGCTCGAGACCAAGCCCCTGCCGCAGCACTCCCTCGACTGGCTGCGCGCAACCCTGGAGAGAAGCGACAACACCATCGTCGCCGTACTCGACCAGGTCAGCGACCCCCGCAATGTCGGCGCGGTAATGCGCAGTGCCGCCGCCTTCGGCGCTGCCGCACTGATCACCCAGGAGCGTCACGCCCCGCCGGAGACCGGCGCTCTTGCCAAGGCTGCGAGCGGAGCGCTCGAGCTCATTCCTCTCCTGCGTGTCACTAACCTCGCGCGCACCCTGGATTCGATGCGGGATGCGGGGTGCTGGTGCATCGCGCTTGATGCAGACGCAGACCGTCCGCTCGGGGAGGCCGATCCCGGCGGCAACGTAGCACTTGTGCTCGGTAGCGAGCATACCGGATTGCGGCGGCTGACCCGGGAGCGCTGCGATGTTGTTGCGCGACTGCCCCTGTCAGGGCCGATGCTCTCGCTCAATGTCTCCGCAGCTGCAGCGGTCGCACTCTACGAGGCCACGTCGCAACGCTCCCGCTAACAGGGCGGCGTGTGGAAATAAAGATACGAAACCTCTACACTCTGCTGGTTCGGATTGCAGCGGGCCGCAGTAGCTCAATTTGGTAGAGCAATCGCCTTGTAAGCGATAGGTTACGGGTTCGATTCCTGTCTGCGGCACCAACCCAACCCGGCCTACCCCGAATATTTCATGAAGACGTCCGGCCGCCTTCAGGCCGTACTATCGCGTTGGAAACACGGTGACGAAGGGATAACCAGTGACAAGCGAAGATGAGGACACAACCCTACCGGTAAAGCCGACCCATGATGCGCTGTTCCGCGCCATCATTGACGACAAGGATCGCGCGGCAGCCCTTTTGCGCGATTACCTGCCGGAGCGGATCAGCGCGCAGATGGCGGACACACCGCCCAGGCGCGTTGCGGGCAGCTTTGTCGACGAGGATGCCCACCTGAAGCACAGCGACGGGCTGTTCGAGATCACGCTGAAGGGCGGACGCCCGGCCCTGGCCTACGTGCTTTTGGAACACAAATCGGTTTCAGAACCGGCAACCCCTTTGCAAATCCTTGGATATATGCTGCGGATATGGCTTCGCTACGGCGATGGACAGGCGGCAAGGTTGCGCGCCCTGCCGGTCATCGTGCCGCTGGTGTTCTTCCATGGGAGCCATTCCTGGAATGTGCCGCGGGTGTTCGGCGAGATGTTTGATGCGGGTGAGGATATGGCGCGCTATGTGCCGTCGTTCACTTACGAGGTCCATGATCTCGGCAATATCCCGATGGAAGAGCTGTCGCATGATCCTGACGTGATGGCAGGCCTGGCTGTGCTCAAATTCGTGAAGCACCGCTCCGATATGACGCGCGAACATCTGGAGGAGATACTGCAGCGGCTGTCGTTTCGCACGGATTTTGCCGGTATCGTTCTGCGCTATTTTGTGGCACGATACGAATGGACGCAGCCGGACATGGAGGCGGCCCTGGACGGAATAGACGATGAAGGAGGCAAAGCGCTGATGGGAACACTCGCAGAAACATGGAAAAAAGAAGGTAAGGCCGAAGGAAAAGCCGAGGGGCTTGCCGCCGGGGAAGCGCTTGGCCGTGAAAAAGGGTTTGCGGAAGGCGAAGCCAAATTGCTGATGCACCTGCTGGTAAAGCGGTTTGGCCCCCTGCCCGAGCCCGTGATCGCACAGATCGCGGCGGGAAGCATTGATGATCTGGATCGCTGGGTGGACCGGGTGCTTGATGCCGCTGATCTGGCGGCCGTGTTCGGGGAACGAAGGGATCACTGAGGGTTTGAAGCGACGGTCCATGCTCATCACAGCCAACCAGCCCTTCGGAGAATGGAATGCAATCTTCCCCGATCCGGCAATGACGCTGGCAGCCGTCGACAGGCTCGTCCACCACGCGACAATCTTCGAGATGAACGTGGAAAGCTACCGGTGCAAAGCCGCTGAACACGCCAACGGCCCCGGCCGCCAGGCTCAAGCTCAAAGAGCAACACCGGCAAACATCAAACCGGATTGACGCTCTGCGACAATCAAAACCCACAAAAACCTTGATTGTGGCGGAAAAGCCCGCCACCATCTCAAACGTCGCGGCCAAGGATTCTCATCCTGATTGACGCGCACCTCTCACCCGGATTGTCGCGCTACACGTGCAGCGCGGCCCTCGAAAATATCCGCAAGGTGCCGTAGCGCCAGAACCTGCCTTTGTCGGAAAGCCCAAGCGCCTTCATCGATCAAAATGGCCGACCGAAGCCAGCCAGCTACAAACCCGGCGCGGCCATCAACCTCAATATCGGGATGGAGACCGGCACGGGCAGGACCTGTCGTTATATCAAGTCCATTTTCGAGATGAACAAGCTCTATGGCTGGTCCAGGTTCATCATCATGGTGCCGTCGATCGCCATCCGCGAAGGCGTGGCCAAGTCGCTGGAGATGAAGTCGCTGGAGATGACGGCCGGGCATTTCGTTGAAGGCTGCGGCAAGAAGGCGCGGTTCTTCATCTACAACTCCAGGAGACTGCACGAGCTGGAGAGCTTTCTTCTGACGCGGGAATCAACGTAATGGTGATCAACGTGCAGGCCTTCAATGGGACGGGTGCCGACAATCGCCGTATCCATGAAGAGCTGGACGACTTCCAATCACGCCGCCCCATCGATGTGATCGCCAGGAACCGGCCGGGCCTGGTCGTGGCGCAGGGCCTCAGGGTCGTTCAGGTCCCCGTAACCCAGGGGCAGGCTGTAGATCCGTTGCCGCAGCATATCCCGCAAACTGTGCTCAACCTTGCCCGCCTGCCGGTCGTCGGACAGCCGCCGGGCAAGCGATGCCGTCAATCCCGGCAGGTGATCCGCCCCGCGCAGCAGCAAAACGCCGCCGTTGCTCGTCACATGACCTCCATCGAAGCCGGTGGTTACCCGGCGTTTACGACAGGTTGGAAATTCCAGATGATCGGGGGTACAATCTGTCACCGCTAAATCCTTGTGTTTGATCATTTCAAGTAACTGAATCATAACACGAATACGGGATTTAGCGGTACCTGTTCATGAAATATTCGGGCTAGCCCTGCCGTGCGGCCGGTTAGCGCTTAGCGGGCGGCTCACACTTCAGCAGCTGGCTCACTCTCCTGGCGGGACAGCATGTCCAGCTTCGGCATCAGCCCGAGCAGATGCCGGGTGTATTCGTGCTGGGGCTGCGTGAACAGGGATTCGGTCTCGCTGACCTCGCACAGATAGCCGGCCTTCATCACGCCGACGCGGTCGCACATTTGGCGAATGACCGGAAGGTCGTGGCTGATGAACAGCATGGTCAGTCCAAGCTCCTCCTGAAGATCTTTCAAAAGATTCAGGATTTGCGCCTGGATCGAGACATCCAGCGCCGAGGTCGGCTCATCGCAGATTAAAAACCGCGGCCGCGTCGCCAGCGCCCGAGCGATCGAAATGCGCTGACGCTGGCCGCCGGAAAATTCGTGCGGAAAGCGCGGCGCCACTGCCGCACCAAGACCGACGTAATCGAGTAGATCGAAGACGATCTCGCGCACCTCCTGGCGGCCGCTCGCCAGGCGGTGGAAACGAATCGGTTCGGCAACGATGTCGAAGACGCGCATTCGTCCGTTCAGCGACGAGAACGGATCCTGGAACACCATCTGCATCTGGCGGCGCAGGCGGTTCAGAGCCTTGCGCGGACCGCAGGCATCCAGAGTGTCGCCGGCGAAACCGACTCGCCCCGATCGCGGCGTGTGAATCCCGCAGATAAGGCGCGCGACAGTGGACTTTCCCGATCCCGATTCGCCGACAAGACCGAACACCTCTCCACGCTGGATGGTGAAGGAAACATCGTTGACTGCATCAAGGTAACGGCGCCGGGACGGAAAGAGCGACGGCACGGTAGCGAACCGCATGTTGAGGTTCTCCACCTCGACAAGGTTGTCGCCCTGCATGACAGAAAAATCGCGGCTCTTCCCGAGCCAGTGGGTCTTGATATCGGGTTTTCTCGATGCGGTGGTGGCAGCCTCGATGTACTCGACCACGGGAAAGCGCTCGGTTTTCCGGTCGGGACGCGGCACCGCGGAAATCAAGCTCTGGGTGTAGACGTGATCAGGGTCGGTGAGAATTTTCTCTGTCGTGCCGGTCTCCACCACCTCGCCCCGGTACATCACCGCGACGCGGTCGGTGATTTCCGAAATCACGCCCATGTCGTGCGTGATGATGATCATTCCCAGCCCACGTTTGCGCACCAGTGTGCGCATGAGATCGAGGATCTGCGACTGGATCGATACATCGAGGGCAGTGGTCGGCTCGTCCGCGAGTAGCACCTCGGGTTCGGCGCACAGGCTGAGCGCAATGACTACGCGCTGGCGCATGCCCCCGGAAAACTGGTGCGGGTACTGCTTGATGCGGATTTCGGCATCCTCGATGCCAACGCTGTCGAGCAGTTTCACGGCACGCTCTTTGGCCTCGACCTCGGACAGCAGGAGATGGGTGATAATGGTTTCCACCAGCTGGCTTTCGATCGTTTTCAGCGGATCGAGAGAGGTCAGCGGATCCTGGAAAATCATGCCGATACGGCGCCCGCGGATGACCCGCATCTGCGACGGCTCGAGAGCATCAATGCGCTCTCCCTGCAGGCGGATCTCGCCGGCGGCGAGGTGGCCGGGCGGATCGAGCAGGCCCATGACGGCATTGGCGATGGTGGATTTGCCGGCGCCGGATTCGCCGACAACGCCGAGAATCTCCCCGCGCTGGAGGGCAAGCGTGACCCCGGTAGCAGCGACAATATCGCCATGCCGGCTAGGAAACTCGACCCGCATGTCATCAACCGTCAGCAGCGGCATGATCTGGTCGGATGTGGCCTGAGTGGATGTGGGTTGGGCGAACATAGCGGGCCGCACTCAGCGCAGTTTCGGGTTAAGGATGTCGCGCAGCCAGTCACCCAGTAAGTTGACGGTGAGCACGAGGATGATGAGCCCAAGGCCGGGGAAGACGGTGATCCACCATTCTCCGGAGAACAGGTAGTCGTTGCCGATGCGGATCAGTGTGCCCAAGGACGGCGAAGTCGGCGGCACGCCGACGCCAAGGAAACTGAGGGTCGCCTCAATGATGATGGCGAGGGCGAGCTGGATGGTGGCGATCACCAGCACCGGACTCATCACGTTCGGCAGGATGTGGCGCACCAGGATGAGCGTGGCGGGCAGGCCAGTCACCTGCGCGGCCTGGACATATTCCCGAGTGCTTTCCACCAGGGTCGAGCCGCGCACGGTGCGCGCGAACTGCACCCAGAAACTCAGGCCGATAGCCACGATGAGGACGATGACGGCAAGATCCTCGTGGGCGCCATGGGGCAGAAGCCCGCGCACCACACCGTCGATCAGCAGCGCCACGAGGATCGCCGGGAAGGACAGCTGTACATCGGCGATGCGCATCAGCACTGCATCCACCCAGCCGCCGGCGTAACCGGCGATCAACCCGACCACAATGCCGATAACCATCGCCATCAGCACCGACAGGAACCCGACCATGAGCGACACGCGACCGCCGTAGAGGATGGTCGAAAGCACGTCGCGTCCCTGATCATCGGTGCCGAACAGATAGCGGAGCTCGCCGCCCTCGGCCCAGGCCGGCGGTTTCAGCGAGTCCAGAAGGTCTATGCTGGCCAGGTCGAACGGGTTGTAGGGGGCCACCCACGGCGCGAACAGCGACGAAAAAATCATCACCACGGTGATGATCGCCGCAGCAATGACCCCAGGCGAGCGCTTGAATCCCCACCACAAGTCGCTGTCGAGGAACCGCCGCGCCAAGCTCGGCGCACGATCAATCTTTTGCGGTGCGGTTGCGTTGGTCATGTCGTCACGCGGCGTCTATCAATGCAGCCGAAGACGGGGGTCAATCACGTAGTAGAGAATATCCACCACCAGATTAATAAGGACAAAAATACCCCCAATGAACATCAGGTAGGCGGCCATCACCGGGATATCGACCTCGGCAATCGCCTGGACGAACAGCAACCCCATGCCCGGCCACTGGAACACGCTTTCGGTAATAATGGCGAAGGCGACGATGGCACCGACCTGCAGGCCGATGATGGTGATCACCGGCACCAGGGTGTTCTTGAGTGCGTGGCCGAAATTGACCGCCCGCGCCGTCAGTCCGCGGGCGTGGGCGAACTTGATGTAGTCGGCGCGCAGCACCTCGAGCATCTCGGCACGCACCAGGCGGACGATCAGTGTCATCTGGAATATCGCCAGCGTAATCGCCGGCATGATCAGTGACTTCAGCCCACTGGCAGTGAGAAAGCCGGTGGTCCAGCCACCGATATCGATCACATCGCCGCGACCAAAGGTTGGCAGCCAGCGCAACACCACGCCGAACAGCAGGATGAGGAATATGCCGATGAGAAAGGTTGGCAGCGAAACGCCAACCAGGGACATCGTCATGAAACTCCGGCTGAGAACGCTGGTGCGCCGCAGGGCAGTGTACACCCCCATCGGAATGCCGATGATCAGGGCAAGCACCGCCGAGACAAACGACAGTTCCATGGTGGCGGAAAAACGCTCGCCTATGAGATCGATCACCGGCTTGCGCAGCCTGTAGGAGATGCCGAAGTTGCCGCGTGCGGCGTTGCCGATGAAATGCCCGAACTGGACGATCACGCTGTCGTTCAGACCCAGGTTTTCACGCAACGCCTCACGTTCTTCCAGCGACGTGTCCTGCCCGACCATGTTGTTGATGGGGTCGCCCACGAACTGAAACAGCGCGAAGGCGATCAGCCCAACAGCCAGCATCACCCCAACGGCCTGCAGCAGTCGCCGGACGATGTAGAACAGCATGGCGGACGCCCGTCAGGGCGTTACGGCATAGTGGTCAGGGCAGCACGACATAGCGGTAGTCGAGGACATTGTCCGGACGCTGCTTCAGCGTAACACCATCGCGCACACCCCAGGACAGCGGCTGCTGGTGAAGCGGCAGATAGCCAACCTCTTTCTGAAGGATGCCCGTGGCCTCGTTGATCAGCTCCCGGCGCTTGTCCACATTGGTCTCGCTGCCGATCTTGTCGGCGAGTGCGTCCACCGTCTTGTTGCAGTAGTTGCCGAGGTTGGCCTGGCCGCGCTTGCGCTCGGCATTCTGGCACATGATCAGGTTCTGGAAGACGTTGTACACGTCAATACTTCCAGGAGTCCAACCGAGCAGATAGAAGCTGGTGTCGTAGCCACCCTGCGCCAGAACCTTGGCGAAATACTTCGACTTCGGCTGCGCCAAAAGATTAACCCTGACACCCACCTTGGCCAGCATACTCACCACCGCCTGGCAGATCTTCTCGTCGTTGACATAGCGGTTGTTGGGACAGTCCATGGTTACGGTGAAGCCATTGGGATAGCCCGCATCGGCGAGAAGCTTCTTCGCCTGTGGTGGATCATGCTTGTAGGGCTTGTTGGTGGCGGCGTTGTAGCCATTGATCTGTGGTGCCCACATCAAGCCCGAAGGCGTGGATGCGCCACGCATGATGCTTTTCTTGATGGCATTAAGATTGATGGCATGTGCGAAAGCTTTGCGTACGCGCACATCCTTGAAGGGGTTTTTGCCCTTGACGTCGGAGTGGAGCAGCTCGTCTCGGAACTGGTCCATGCCAAGGAAAATCGTACGCGCTTCGGGGCCAGCGAGCGCGCGCACGCCATCAGCGCTGTTCAGGCGGCTCCAGTCCTGTACCGGTACCGGATAGGCGACGTCGATCTGCCCGGAAAGCAGCGCTGCCACCCGCGTCGCCGCCTGGGCGATGGGGGTGAAGATCACCTCGGTCACGTTGGTTGCGGGATTGCCCCAGTAACCGTCAAACCGCTTCATCACGGTCTTCACATCGGGCTGCCGGGAAACCACCATGAACGGCCCGGTGCCGTTCGAATTCGTGGTGGCGTAGGCATGATCACGCCCGGCGTCCTTGGGGCTGGCAGGGTTGGTCGCGTTGTTCTTCTCCGCCCACTCTTTATCCATGATGTACATGAACACCATCTCGCGGGTCAGCGTCGGTGTCGGCACCGGTGTTGTGACCTCAACGGTGTAGTCGTCTATCTTGGTGACACCGCTGATCAGTCCGGCGCGCGCCTTCTGATCCGAGCCTTCGGCGCTCATCCGTTGCCAGGTGAAAACCACATCATCAGCATTGAAGCTGTTGCCATTATGGAACTTGACCCCCTTGCGCAGATTGAAGCGCAGAACCGTTGGGGAAATGTTTTCCCAGGAGGTGGCAAGACCGGGGATCAGCCCGAGATCGCCGTCGTAGCGGGTCAACCCTTCATACACATTGCCAAGCAGGCTCAGCGTGAAGGTTTCATTGAGGCCATGGGGATCGAGAGACTGGGCGTCTCCCTGGAAAGCGAACTTGAAGGTCTTCGCCGAAGCCGGTGCGGCCAGCAAAGCCGCCGTCAGCACAGCTGCGGCGATGGTTGTGATGGCGAATTTGCCAGTGCTCCTGAAAGACATGGCTTCCTCCTCCTGTTTTATCGCGTCGTCTCAACGCAGAGTTTCGTTCCCCGAGCATCTTGGCAACGCTTCAGTATGAAACTATAGGGCACTACATATGCCGCACGGCCCAAGGGCAAGCACCAACTGTATTTCCAACTGTATTTCCGGCGATGCTCGCCTTCGGGCGATGCTCTTCAGGCAACACTCCTTCAGGCGGTATCTACCGGGCAATCCACGCCGACGGCTTCCCCGAGCGAGCCGAAGCCGTCCCGGTGCAGGTATGCGGCCAGATCCCGCTTGATCCGCTCTACCAGCCCGGGGCCCTGGTAGACCAGCGCGGTGTAGAGCTGGACCAGCGACGCGCCGGCCCGGATTCTCGCATAGGCATCCTTGCCGCTGCACACACCGCCGCAACTGACCAGCGGCACGGCGCCGCCGGTGAGCCGGTACAGGCGCGAAAGGCAATCGGTTGCCCGCGGCGCCAGCTGTGGGCCGGAGAACCCGCCTGTCTCGTCACGATGCCGGCCGCGCAAGCTTCCGGGACGCGACAGGGTCGTATTGGCGACAATCAGGCCGTCGACGCGCCGGTGCATGCAGATCTCGGCCACATCTTCCATTTGCGCCTCATCCAGATCCGGGGACAGCTTGACCAGGAGGGGTGTGGGATGTGCGGCGCCGTCGGCGGGGCGGCAAGCCTCGATGACGGGGACAAGCAATTCGTCGAGCGCGTCCCGCTCCTGCAAGGCGCGCAGCCCTTCAGTATTCGGCGACGATACGTTCACTACCAGATAGTCGACCAGCCCCGCCAGGGCGCCGGCGCCGGCGGCATAGTCGCCGGCCGCATCGGTGCTGTCGCGGTTCTTGCCGATATTGGCACCAAGCAGCCCACTGCCCAGCCCACCGTCCAAACCGCCGCCCGCTCCGCCAGTCGCCCCACCCTCTGCGCGCCCCGCACGCATAAGTTCCGCGCGAACATGAGCGCTGCCCCGGCTGTTGAAACCGAGCCGGTTGATCAGCGCATCGTTCTCGGTGAGACGGAACAGCCGCGGTTTGGGATTGCCGGGTTGCGGCGCCGGCGTCACCGTTCCCACCTCAACAAAACCGAAACCGAGGGCGCGCAGGCCGGCGATAGCCGCGGCGTCCTTGTCGAATCCCGCCGCCAGGCCGACCGGGTTGGGAAAGTTGAGATCCCAGAGCGCGATGCCGAGGATCGGATCATTTGCAGCGGGCGTGGCGAGCGTGGCATGGCGGCCCCATAACCGCAGGCTTCCGATCGTGACCGCATGCGCCGTCTCCGGCGGCAGCACGAACAGCAATGGTCGCAATGCAGGCCAGACAGGCGCCATCATCCGCAGGGCGAGAGGCGCGTCAGGCGGTATATCCGCAGCCCCCGTCACGGCAGAGGCAATCACGACAGGATCACAATCACAGCAGAATCACCGCAACGAGCCGCACGAGGCAGCGCGGAGCCGGCAGCAGGACCAACAACGAGGCCGGCATCAGCCCCTGGAAGCGGAACGCTTCAACTTGCCTGGGCCTCCTGGGCTTCCTTGGCTTCCTTCTCCGCCATCATCTTTTTCAGCTCCTCGGACGACATGCGCACGATGTCCTCGTTCTGATGGCTGAAGACGTCATAGGGGGCGGTGTCCAGATCCTCGAGCACGATCCGGCCCTCGAGCACGTCGGCTTTCCACACCTCGTGGTCGACCTCGGCCTCGTGGAACTCGGGCATCACCTCGCGGGCAAACATATCGAGACTGTCGCAGATATCTTTGTGGGAGGTTTTACCGGCCTGATTGAGCAGGATGACCTGGTCGACATGGGCCTCCTGGAACTGCCGCAGGCGATGGCGGATCGTTTTCGGGGAGCCAACAAGGGCGTTCTCGACCGCTTCCTTGGCCTTGTCGCTTTCCTTCCAATCCTGGTACTCGGCCCAGAGATCACTCTCGCCCGGCGCATCGATTCCCTTGCGCCCGTAGCGCGACAGCGCGAAGACAAAGAAGGTCCAGCCAGCGGCTTTGGCCTGCGCCTCCTCATCGGTTTCAGCGCACATGAAGCCCGCAACCATGGCAACATTCGGGTTGACGGGATAATCGGCGAGCAGCCGGCGATGATGCAGGAGATTGTTGTAGTACTTGTTGACCCACGCCTTGGCCGCCTCGGGCGAAACAAAGGTGAAGCCAAGCGCGCCCATCCCCCACTCACCGGCCTTGGCGATGGTTTGGATGTTCGAGCAGGCGACCCACAACGGCGGATGCGGCTTCTGGAAGGGTTTGGGGATAACGTTGCGGGCCGGGAAGTCGAAGAACTCGCCGTGGAACTCCCAGCTCTCCTTGGTGAACATCGGCACGATCGCCTTCACAGCCTCCTCCCAGCGATCCCGCTTGCTGCGGACCTGCACGTTGAAAGGATGGAGTTCTGCCGGCCCGGCACCCTCACCGAGGCCGAGATCGACGCGACCGCCGGACAGGAGATCAAGGGTGGCGGCGCGTTCCGCAACGCGGTGCGGCTGGTTGGTGGTTATCTGGACGACGCCGTGGCCAAGGCGGATGTTCTTGGTGCGCTGGCTTGCTGCGCCGAGAAAGACTTCGGGCGCCGAGGAGTGTGAGTATTCCTCGAGAAAGTGATGCTCGACCTCCCACGCGTAATCGTATCCGAGTCTGTCGGCGAGCTCGATCTGCTCCAGGGAATCCTGGAACAGCTGGTACTCGCTGTCCTCGGCCCAGGGACGGGGGAGCTGGTGTTCATAAAAAATGCCAAACTTCATCCGTAAAAATCCCTCTCCTCACCCGCACATAATACCAGCATGTTCCCGCCGACGAGCGCAATGAGTGCCAGGTTCGGAAAACATCCAGAAAGCGCCTGTCACGCCGCCTGCCCGGTCAGGGTTTCCTCGACCAGGGCCAGGTTTTCCTGGCCCCAGAACAGTTGTCCGTCGACAACAAAGCTCGGCACGCCGAAAACGCCGAGCTCGTGGGCCTCGGCAATAATTCGGTCGTGTTCGGCCCGGCCATCGCCGTCAGCAAACGCAGCGAAAGATGCGCCATCACCGCCCACCTCAGACAGCAAAGCGGCGATCGCATCCAGGCTCTCGAGCACGAACTCGCGCTTCCAGAAACGCTCGAAGACGGCGTCGTGATAGGCCGCGAACACGCCCTGTTGCCGGGCATAAAGCATGCCGATATGGACCAGTGATGAATCGTGTATTCGGCGCGGCGCGCGAATCGTCAGGCCCCGACGCGCAGCAAGGCGGCGGCAGTCCATGTAGCTGTACTTGACCCGTCGCCATTGATGGTCGTTGCGGTCCGCCTGGAGAATCTGCCCCCGACCGTCGACCTCGGCGCTGCCGAGGAAAGACGGAATGTCGAGCGTGTAGGGCCGCCATTCGATCTCGACGCCTGTCCGTGCCGCAAGTTCCAGTGTCGGATCCTTGGCCAGATAGGCATAGGGGCTCTTGTAGTCGGTATAGGCGATCAGCGTTTTGGATTGCGTGTTCATCAGTTATCTACGGTCAACGATACGGATCAGCGGTACAGATAGGTCGGGCTGGTCCAGATCTGGAAGCCGTCCTCCTGGGTGATGCGGATGTAAATCGGGTTGTCGCCCTCATCCTCGAGCGCAATTTTTCGCCGCAGCGACATCCGGTAGTGCGGATTCTCGTCCGGCAGACGGAAGATCCGCATCTTGCGGCCCAGCGCCCCGGCATCGAATACCTCGTCCTCGTAGCCGATCTCCTCCAGCGGCAAACCCGCCTTGACCAGCCGTGTGTCGATCGCCAGCGTCCCGAGCCAGGGATCCTCGAGCCAGAGATCGAAACCGCCGAAATTGCCGGTGGTCAGTGCCCGCCACTCGAGCCGTCTGTCGCCGGTCTGCACCAGATCCTTGTCGAGATTGTAGAAGTTGATCTTGTTCGTACGCAGGATCTTGTTTTCCGACAACTCCGCATGGCCGTCCCAGATCACCTGGCGGAACCGTCCGCGATACTCCGCACCCTCCCAGATAACCCGGATGCGCCCGCCGAGATCGTCCTGGGTGTAGGGCCGCAGGGTCTCGAGGTGCCGCCGGCCATTGAAGAGATCGACGCGCTCGATTGGCGCCGAGCCATGGATGTCCGCCTCCAGTACCGCGCCGCCCGAAGGCAAATGGACGATGTCGCCCATGGCGGCCGTCATGGCCTGCCGGCCCTCGGCCGGCCCGAGGGCCGGGTCGTCGTGATAGACGGTGCCTCCCTCTTCGAGGTTAACGTTCAGATCGAGATACATCCGGTTGCCGGTGGTGGCGTAGTGATGCCGCTTGCGCAGGCAGTCAAACACTCCGGCACGGCTGAGTTCGGGCGTCATCAGACAGGTCAGGCCGCCGATCGCACCGAAGGCGGACGAACCGGGATAGCTGGCCCCGGGCCGGCCCTTGTGGCCGTCACTGTTGGCAACGATGCCGACGCGATAGCCCATGTCGAATGCATCCTCGAGCAGCCACTCGAAAGTGCCCCAAGCCGAGTGGATTTCCATCGAGCGCTCGATGACGCCGTCATGCGCCATCTTGATATCGGCATAACGACCGCCGCAATGGGCGAAGGCGACCACATCCTCGCCCGCCTCCCTGAGATCGGTGAACAGTTTTTCCGCCGTCGTCGCGTCGGTGTCGAGATCGCTCATATCCTCGATCAGGGCGTGCGATGAGCGCCGGATTTGCCGCCCCTCGGTCGTGAAATAGACGTTGCGGTCGCCGCCAAGCGCCGTGTTTCCGGACCACTCGTAGCCCGGCAGCGTGACGAAAGTACCCTCGTCGTTCCAGCGAGCGGTGATCTCGTTGAGCCAAGACCAAAAATCCTGGCTGATCTGGAAATCGTTGCCCTGGTGGCCGGAGACATCGATGAAAGCCCGGTCGCGGGCGAACTCGAAATACTGCTCGGCGCTGTTGGTGCCGACCGTCTCTTGGGACTGGCCGTGCATATCGGCCCACCAGTGCAGGAATTCATTTTCGCCCACGATACGCAGCGGGTTGGAGCGTGCAATCGCCGTGCCGTCATCGGCAATGAGCGAGATGACCAAATCGCCTTCTTCCTCGACCACGAGACCCTCGATCACATGGGTAAACGACCCCGCCTCCATCGCTGCTTCTGCCGGCAGGTTGCGCACCGGAAGCGACGCCTCGAGACGACCCGACCACGCCTCCTGGTCGGTCGGGTTGCCCCACCTGTCCTCGACCTTGAGGCAGAGTCGGAATGGCTCGCCGCAGCGCCGCAGGGTCGGCAGCACTGCTTTCCATGTATCGGGAGCGCCGGGGCCGACGCAGATGGTCGGCTGCCGGGGAAGCGCCTGGTAGTTGCAGGTCGCGATCGGATCGACAAGTACCCGGAACCGGTAAAACTCCTCGCAGAAGGTCTGCAGGCGCATGCCTGGCCCACCGCCGCTGCGGTCGCCGAAGGTGATGGTGATGGTGTCACCCTCGCTGAGAAAACCGCGCACAACCTTGATGTAGAGAGTCTTGTCCCAGGGCCGCGTGTGCCCCTTGGGATCGAAGCGAATATCAAGGATCGCGTCATTGCTGGCGACAACCGTCGTGTAGTTGACCCCGGCGGGATCCTCGAACTGGGGCCGCGCCTGATCGGCGGCGAAGCGGTGGCAGATTTTCAAACTGCCGCTGTCGTCGATGCCATAGCGCCCTGCGGTATACACGATCGCAAAGGTGTGGAAGCTGCCCGCCTCGAAGGTGCCCTCGGGCGATACCGTCGCCGTGCCGAGATCCCCCGGGCCGATAACATCGGGCTGGACGATGGTTCCAAGATAGGGGGTTTCGTCCCGCCCGAGGGCGCCGGCATCGCTGCTCATCGCTGTCTCCTATTCGCCCGGATCATTCTTGGCCGGGTTATTCGCCAGAGTAAGGCCTGCCAGGGCGAACCTGCCGGGGCGGACCTGCCGGGCGGATCTGGTCTAGTGCTGCTGCATGCCCCACTTGTTCAGGGTGCCGAGCTCGACATTGCGGAAGATCACGTTTTCCACCAGGAGGCCGATGCAGATCACCATGAACAGGGCCGCAAACACATAAGGTGTATCGAGATTGTCGCCCTTCACGAAGATCATCCAGCCAAGGCCACCCTTGCCGGCCGCCGCACCGAACACCAGTTCGGCACCAATCAGGGTCCGCCAGGCGAAAGCCCAACCGACCTTCATTCCGGTCAGGATCGAGGCGAAAGCCGCCGGCACCAGAATTCGAAAGATATAGGGAACGCCCTTGAGCCCGTAGTTGCGCCCGACCATGCGCAGGGTCTGGCTGACACCCATGAAACCGGTGTGGGTCGACAGTGCGACCGCCCACAGCACCGAGTGGATGGTCACGAAAACGAGACTCGGGATGCCGAGGCCGAACCAGAGGATCGCCAGCGGCAACAGGGAGATTGCCGGCAGCGGCTGGAACATCGCCGTCATCGTGCCGAGCGCGTCCGACCCCCATCGGGTCGACACCGCGACCACGAGAAACAGCGCCGCAAAACTCAGCCCTGCCGCATAACCGATTAGTAGAACATAGACGGTGATCCATACCTTCTCGAACATCTCCCCGCTCAGCAGCGTCTCCCAGAGCACCGCCACACTCTCGGAAAAACTCGGAAACAGCAGCGCCTCGACGCCGCTTATGCGGGTATAGAGTTCCCAGGCCACGACCAGTAGCAACAGGATCGAGAGCTTGCGGACGGCGTTGATGTTGGAGATGCGCTCGAACAGGGAAAGCTCCCGCTCGACATTGACGTGTTCGGCCGCGCTGAGGTCCGAGACCTCGAACTCCGGGCGGTGATACAACTCGGTAGCGCGATCACTCACTGTTCGGCTCCCAGCATGCCCCAACGACGGACGGTGCGGTCTTCGATGGCGCGGAAAAACCCGTTCTCGACGACAAGGCCAACGATAATCACGGCAAACAAGCCGGCGAACACATAGGGCGTTTGATTTTCCATCTGGTTCTGGAAGATGATCCAGCCGAGGCCGCCGGCATTCGAGCCTTCGGCGCCGAGCATGCCCGAGGTGTCCATGACCTGGCCGCCGAACACCAGCTCGGCGGCGATTAGAGTGCGCCAGGCAAAGGCCCAGCCGATGCGGAACCCGGTGAGGATGGACGGGAAGGCAGCCGGAATCAGGATTTTCTGTATATACGGCAGGCCCTTGAGTCCGTAATTGCGCCCGACCATGCGCAGGGTCTCGGTGACGCTGCGGAATCCAGAATGGGTATTCAAGGCGACCGGCCAGATGATCGAGTGCAACAGGGTGAAGATAATCGCCGCGTTGCCGAGACCGAACCAGATCATCGCCAGCGGTAGCAGGGCGATCGCGGGCAGTGGGTTAAGCATCGCCGTCAACGTGGTCAGGAGATCACTGCCAAAGCGGGTCCAGACCGCAAGAATGATGAGGGCGGAAGCAATCGCAATGCCGATTACATAGCCGACCACGAGCAGACTGAGCGAGTTCCAGACATTGATCATCAGCCCGCCCTCGGTGATCGCGGCGTAGAGCGCCGAGCCGGTGGCCGAGAAAGTCGGGAACATCAGCTCATTGATGTTGCCGATGCGGGTATAGAGTTCCCAGACGACGATCAGCGCGACCAGGACCGAGAGCTTCCGCACCGGGTCCATGTTGAGCACCCGCTCGCCTATCGAGAGTCGCCGCTCGATGTCGCCTTTGCCGGCGTCGGAAAGTTCCTGGATCTCGAACTCCGGCCGGACCAACAACCCGTCAGCCGTGGTATTAGCCATGGGGTTCCACCTCGTCCTCGAGCACCCGGTCAGCGAAGATCATGCTGTGGATTTTGGTCTGAAGATCCGCGAACGCCGTTTCACCAACCGTCGCATGGGATTGATCATGGGCGTTGAGCTCGGCCTTCACTTGGCCGGGATGCGGCGACATGATGAGGATCCGGCTGCCGATGATGACAGCCTCCTCGATCGAGTGCGTGACGAACAGCACCGTGAAGCGCGTGTCGCCCCAAAGGTCGAGGAGTTCCTCCTGCATCTGACGCCGGGTCAGGGCGTCGAGCGCGGCGAAGGGCTCATCCATCAGCAGGATGTCGGGTTCCATCGCCATGCCGCGAGCGATCGCGACGCGCTGCTTCATGCCGCCCGACAGCATGTGCGGATAGGTGTTCTCGAAGCCGTTGAGCTTGACCTTGCGGATGTACTCGGCGGCAATGTCGTCGGCCTCGCCCCGGTTTGCACTGCGGCCGCCGTTGAGCAGCGCGAAGGTGATGTTTTCCTTGACGGTCTTCCATGGCAGGAGCTGGTCGAACTCCTGGAACACCATCACCCGATCGGGACCGGGATCGCGGATGACACGCCCCTTCAGGCGCATCTCCCCCTCAACCGGATGAAGATAGCCGGCGACCGCCTTCAGCAGCGTCGACTTGCCGCAGCCGGAGGGGCCGAGGATGACGAACCGGTCAGCTTCGAACACCTGGAATCCGACCCGATAGGTCGCGGTTATCAGGTGCTCTCTGGTTTTGTACTGGATGGTGACGCCTTCGACATCCAGTATCGGCGCGGCAGCGGAATCCGCCACCGCGCCCTGCATCGCTGCCATCCTGAGATCAGCTTCCCTGGAAGCCGTGATTGTTGTCGAAGTGGTACTCTTTCCAGTTGTTCGCCAGCGGAATATCGCCAATCTTGTTCAGGAAATTGGCGTATTTGATCGTGTGCTTCGGCTGCGAACTGAAGGTGAGTTCCTTGGGATCGCCGAGCAGCGCCTCGACCGTCTGCGGATTCATCTTCGACTTCGTGTACTTGATGAAGATCTTGGCGGCCTCGGTCGGATTCGCCTTGATCCAGTCATAAGCCTCGTAATAGGCGTTGACCACAGCCTGGTAGGTCTTGGGATTCTCCTTCTTGAACGAGGCGCGGGCGCTCATGTTCAGCGTCGAATGCTCGCCACCGAGAATATCGTAAGACGTGATCACGACCTTGCCCTTGCCGCTCTGCAGCTCCTGATAGGAATAGGGCAGCGTTGCGAAGTGGCTCTTCACCGACTGGCCGCCGGACATGATCGCGGCGAGCGAGATCGGGTGCTTCATCGACACTACCATGTGATCGAGCTTCTCCGGCTCGTTCCACAGGTTGGCCGCATGCATCTGCAGTGTGACCGCCTGGATCGACACCTTGGCCGCCGGGGTTGCGATCTTGTGGTCGTCGACCTTGAGATAGTCCTCGACCTTGGAGATTCGCGAATCGTTGGTGATCAGCTTGAGCGGCATGTAGGCCATGTTGACGGCGACCTTGAAGCGACCCTTGGTCTTGCCCCACAGCTTGAGCGAGGGGCCGACGCCATGGGCACCGAAATCGAGTGTCTTGGCGAGCAGCGCCTTGTTGATGTTGGCGCCGCCGCTGATCTTGTAGAGTTTGATTTCGGGCGCAGGCAAACCGAGCTTGGCGGCCTGTTTCTGGATCAATTGTTTCTCCATAACCACGTGCAGCGGCACATAGAGCAGGCCGAATTGCTGGGCCATGTTGACCGTGTCCGTCTCGGCCCGGGCCATACCGACGCCAAGCACGATAGCGGTTGCCACCGCGCCGACGGTAAGCATCCTGTCAATCCGTTTCGTCATATCGTGAACTCCCCTGTTGCAGATGCCCCTGGATCTGGATCAAGGCCCCGCACACAGCGGGCACCCATATCCTTGCCGGGCATATTACGTTGTCGTTCTTTGATCGTCGAAATCTATAATGCCAAAGACCCAGAGCAATGCCAAAGGCCCCGACGCAGCCCGCACAATGACCCGGGGCAATGACCCGGGCAACAACCCAAGCGGCGGCTTTGTCCGCTTGCCCGCACTTCGCTACCATCGCCCACCACTAGCCACAGGCATAAGAGGGCCCGAGGGGGTTATGACGGAACAGCCACCCACTGCTGAAACCGATACCGGGGCTGATACCGGGGCTGATACCGGAGCCAATGCCGGGGCCGGTAACGGAGCCGATGCCGGAACCGATGCCATGGCCGGCACCGAAACCGGCGATACGCTCGCCGTCGAGATCTGGCGTGGCGGCGAGGACGGCGCATTCCAGCTCTTTAGTGTGCCGCACCGGATCAGCCAGACGATTCTCGACGTCGTCACCTACGTCCAACGCCGGCTCGATCCCACCCTTTCTTATCGCTTCGCTTGCCGGGTCGGCATGTGTGGATCCTGCGCCATGACCGTCAACGGCGTGCCACGCTGGACCTGCCGCACCCATGTTACCCGCGTCGCCACGCGCGGCCGGGTCAGAATCGCGCCCCTCCGCAACCTCCCGGTCATCAAGGATCTCGCCACCGACATGACGATGTTCTTCGACAAATGGCAGCGCGCCGGCGGCCAGTTCCAGCCCCGCGATGCAGAAGCGCGCGACTTCGCCGTGGTGCCTCCGGAAGCACCCGCACGCAAGGCAGCGAGCGCCGGTATCGAATGCATCGGCTGCGGTGTCTGCCATGCCGCCTGCGATCTGGTTGCCTGGCGCCCTGATTATCTCGGCCCGGCCGCGCTCAACAGAGCCTGGACGCTGGTGAACGACATCCGCGACGCTGACCGGGACGGCCACCTTGCCAGCGTCTCCAATGATGCCGGCTGCCATGCCTGCCACAGCCAGGGCAGCTGTGCCCGCCATTGCCCGCAAAGCCTGAACCCGACCGCCTCGATTGCCGGGCTGAAGCGCGCCACGCTTGCTGCTGCGCTCCGGGGTGGGTTAGGCAAAGAGTCCGCCAGGAACGGTTTTTCTGCCGAGGACAATTCTCCTGCCGAGGACAAAACGACGGCGAAGGGGCAGTAATGAGCGAGCTTCGCGACGAATTTTCGGGCGGACAACAGGTGCGGGGCCGGACGGAACTCTGGTTGTTCCTTGCCCAACGCCTGAGTGCGCTGGTGATGATACCGCTCACTCTCGCCCATCTGGCCACCATCATCTACGCCGTCCAGGACGGCCTCAGCGCCGCCGAGATTCTCGGCCGCACGAGGGGCGATCCGATCTGGCCGGCCTTCTATGGGCTGTTCGTGGTGGCCGCCGGTATCCATGGAGCAATCGGCCTACGCGCGATCCTCAGCGAAACCCTGCCGTTGAGCATCCGTGCCTGCAGCGGTATCGCGCTGCTGTTTCTTGTCGGCGTGCTGGCGCTCGGAATCCGAGCCGTGGAAGCGATCACGTGAGAGAGCACATCGCCCCCCGCAACCATCCTGCCTACTGGGCCTTCGTGCTACACCGGGTCTCGGGCCTGATGCTGGCTCTGTTCCTGCCCGTGCATCTCTGGGTCATCGGCCTCGCGCTAGAGAACACCGAGCGGCTCAATGCCCTGCTCGCCTGGAGCGACACCGTCCCCGTCAAGCTCGCCGAGGCCGGGCTGGTGATCCTGCTGGCCGCGCATATCGGCGGCGGCATCCGCCTGCTCGCGGTCGAGTTCCTACCCTGGCGCGACCGGCAGACGACGCTGGCGGCGCTGGTAGCCACGATCGCGATCGCCTGCGGCCTCCTGTTCCTACTCCGCGCTTTTTGAGGGTGGCGGGTTGAGGATGGCGGAGATAACCAAAGTCGACGAGATCGAAACCGACATCCTGATCCTTGGCAGCGGCGGCGCCGGGCTGTTCGCCGCCCTACACGCCGCCCAGGCGGATCCCGAACTCGACGTCACCGTCGCCGTCAAGGGTCTGCTCGGCAAGTGCGGCTGCACCCGCATGGTCCAGGGCGGCTACAACGTTGCACTGGCGCCGGAGGATTCGGTCGAGCGGCATTTCATGGACACGATCGAGGGCGGCAAGTGGCTGAACCACCAGGAGATCGCCTGGACGCTCGTTACCACCGCCGTCGAGCGTATCCATGAACTCGAGAACGCGCTCGGCTGTTTTTTCGACCGCAATCCTGACGGGACGATCCACCAGAAGGCTTTCGCCGGACAATCCTTCGACCGGACGGTGCACAAGGGCAGCTTGACCGGCATCGAGATCATCAACCGGCTCGCCGAGCAGGTCTGGGCGCGCAATATCAACCGGCTTGAGGAACATCGGGCGCTTGCGCTCGTGCCGGCCGAGGATGGCTCGCGGATCGCCGGCGTCCTGTTGGTCGACATGCGCGAAGGCACGTTCCGCTTCTGCCGGGCCCGGGCGGTGCTGCTGGCGACCGGCGGCGGGCCGACGATGTACAAATACCACACGCCCTCGGGTGACAAGAGCTGTGACGGTCTCGCGATGGCACTCCGACTCGGCCTGCCGCTGATCGACATGGAGATGGTGCAATTCCACCCGACCGGCCTTGTTGCCGGCGACGAAACCCGCATCACCGGCACCATCATCGAGGAGGGGCTGCGCGGCGCCGGCGGCCACCTGCTCGACGGCGAAGGTCAGCGCTTCATGCAGGAGTACGATTCGCGCGGCGAGCGGGCTACCCGCGACGTGGTCAGCCGGGCGATGTACGAGGCGATGCGGGCCGGACGCACCGGCCCCAACGGCGGTCTCTACATCACCATGCGCCACCTTGATCCCGCCATGGTTGCATCCGAGTTCAAGGGCATGGTCGACCGGTGCCGGGATGTCGGTTTCGATCTTGTCCGCGGCCTCGTCGAAGTGGTGCCAACCGCGCACTACATGATGGGTGGCGTTGCCGTCGAGGCCGACTGCACCACGGCGCTTCCGGGCCTGTTCGTTGCCGGCGAGGATGCCGGTGGTGTACACGGCGCCAACCGGCTCGGCGGCAATGGCGTTGCCAACTCGACTGTGTTCGGCGGCATTTCCGGTGGCCAGATGGCGGCCTGGGTGCAGAACCGACTAAAACCCGCGGACCCCGACAAGCTGGTGATCGAGGCGGCGGTAGCGGACGCCCTCGCCCCCTTCGCACGTCCTGCCGGCGATCTCGAGGCGATCCGCTCCGCCCTCCTCAATGTCATGTGGGACAAGGTTGGCATCATCCGCAGCGCCAATTCCCTGGCCCGAGGCCGCGCCGCTCTCGACGATATCGCCGACGGCCTCGCAACGGTTGGGCTGGGCGACGTCAGCCGGACCTTCAACCTTGCATGGCATGACTGGCTGAACCTCGAAAGCCAGATCCTCACCAGCCGGGCGATTGCCGAAGCGGCCCTTGCGCGCGAGGATTCACGCGGCGCCCACTATCGGGACGATTTTCCGGAAACGGGCGCCCTCGAAGAATCGGCAAATACCGCGGTTAATCTTGCCCGAGGCGGGCCCGCCGCCGGAGAACCCGGCAGGCCGGGAAAATCAGGAACGTTCACCGTGGCAAGCCGGCCCGTCGCCTTCACCCGGGTTCGGCCGGGCGAAACCCTGATGCCGGAACTGCCGGCGGAAGCTGCGGAATAGACGGTCGGCGAATAGACGGTCGGCGAACAGGCGATCGAAAAAGAGAGTCGGGAGACGCAGAGACGATGATACGTGAAGACGATATCTACGCGGCGGGAATGACGATCATGTCGCGGGCCGCGATCGAGATCCCGGAGGATTACCGCAACGGTATCCACACCATGCTCGACGGAGAGCAGGAGGATCTCGGCCGCTTCGTGCTCGAGGCCATGCTCGAGAATTGGAGTGCGGCGGAAGCTGACCAGCGGCCAATGTGCGCCGATATCGGCCTGCCGCGATATTTCGTGAAGATCGGCAACGAGGCCCAGATCCAGGGCGGGCCGGTCGCTCTCGAGAACGCCTTGCGCCGCGCCACCGCCGATGCCACCCGCAGCATTCCGCTGCGCCCCAACCGGGTGCACCCAATCTCGCGCCGCGACAACAACAACAATGTCGGCGTCAACGCCCCGGAGATCGAGTACGCCTTCGAGCCGGATAGCGACTGGATCGACATCACCACCGTGCACAAGGGCGGGTTGTTCGGGACCGACTACAGGATGCTGTTTCCCGGCGACGGCGTGGACGGAATCAAGCGCTTTTTTCTTGATGTTCTCTACGAGTTCGGCCGGCGTGGCCTCGCCTGCCAGCCGGCGATCGTCGGCGTCGGCCTCGGCGGCAGCAAGGATACGGCGATGACTCTCGGTAAGCGGGCCGCCTGCCTGCGCACCGTCGGCGATCGACACCCGGACCCAGAGATCGCCGCCCTGGAGGTCGAGCTGGCCGAACTCGGCAATAACATCGGTATCGGGCCGATGGGCTTTGTTGGCTCTTCGATGGTGGTCGACTGCCATATCGAGGTCGGCTACACCCACACGGGCGGAATGCCGATGAGCGTGCACAATTTCTGCTTGTCGTCGCGCCGCGCCACGGCCCGGATGCATCCCGGCGGCGAGGTTGCGTACCGCACCGATCCGGAATGGTTCACCCCCTATATGCGGCGGGAGGAAGTCGAATGGACAGAACGGCTCAAAGCAGCGGTCGGCTGAAGCAGGTCCGCCTGCAGGTTCCCGTCTCGACGAAGGCGCTCGAGGGACTCGCGATCGGCACCGTCGTCTATCTTGACGGCGTGCTGTTCACAGCGCGCGAAAAGCTGTTTGAGCGCTTCCTCATCGAGGGAATCGAACCGCCGACAGATCTTCGCGCTGTGTCCAACGTCAGTTTTCACTGCTCGCCGGCCGCAACCGTGCAGCCGGACGGCACCTACAAGGTCGGTGCCCTGTCGGCGACCGCCAGCTTTCGTTTCTCCCGCTACATGGCACGCTGGTTCGAGGCCACCGGCGGCAAGATCGTGATCGGCAAGGCGGGAATGCCCGAGGAGAATTACCGCAAGCACTTCGTACCCAACAGTGCGGTCTATCTGACCACTGTCGGCTACGGCACCGGCGCCCTGCTCGGCCGCGGCATCAAACGCGTGATCGACGTGCTTTGGCTGGAGGATTTTGGCATCGCCCAAGCGGTCTGGATCCTTGAGGTGGAGAATTTCGGCCCGTTCCTCGTCGAGAGCGATCTCGAGGGCAACAGTCTGTTCGCACAAGCCAACACGGTCATCGACAGCCGCGTCGACGAAGTCTATGCCGGGCTCAGGTCCCCGATCCTGAAGCGCTACGGGGAAACCACCTCGCGCAACGACGAAGTCGTCTGAAAGCGCCGCCAATGTCCCAGAAACACGGCGGCAGGAACGCGCCGGGCCCAACACAGCCGACTCCCCGGCTGCCCTCGGTCGACACGGTGCTGCGGGATCCCGCGAGCGCGGCGCTTCTCGACAGTCTCGGTCATCATGCGGTGCGCGAAGCGGTGCGCACGGTCCTCGATGAGAAGCGAACGAAAATCCGTCACGGCACTTCTCCCGGCGCCCCCGATGCCATCTCGGCAGAAGCCATCGCCACAGCCGCCGGCGCGCTGGCGGCAGCGCGCATGCGCACCACGCCGGCACCGGTGCACAACCTGACCGGGATCGTCCTTCATACCAATCTCGGCCGGGCGCCACTGCCCCCAGAGGCCATTGCGGCGGCAACCATCGCCGCCGGGGCCGGTGATCTTGAATACGACCTCGTCTCCGGCAAGCGCGGCGACAGGGACGCCGCCGTCGAAGATCGGCTTCACCGGCTCACTGGCGCCGAGGCAGCCCTCGTCGTCAACAACAACGCAGCCGCTCTCCTCCTGATCCTCAACACCCTCGCCAACCGCCGCCAGGTTCCCGTCTCGCGTGGCGAGTTGATCGAGATCGGCGGCTCCTTCCGCCTGCCTGAACTCATGTCTCGGGCCGGCTGCAAGCTAGTTGAGGTCGGTACCACCAACCGCACCCATCATGAGGATTACGCCGGTGCCATCAGCGACCGCACCGCCCTCCTGATGAAAGTTCATGCCAGCAACTATGCGATCGAGGGGTTCACCGCCGAGGTCCCGCCCGCCAAACTGGCCACACTCGCCCATCAGCACGACCTGCCCTTCGTGGTCGATCTCGGCAGCGGCGCGCTCGTCAACCTGACGCAATTCGGACTGCCGGCGGAGCCGACCCCCGATGCCGTTCTCGATGCCGGCGCCGATCTGGTCTCCTTCAGCGGCGACAAGCTTCTCGGAGGGCCACAGGCCGGTCTCGTCGTCGGTCGCAAGGACCTGGTCGCCCGGTTGCGGCGCAATCCGATGCGGCGGGCACTGCGGTGCGACAAATTGACGCTGGCAGCACTCGATGCGGTACTGGCGATCTACGAAACCCCGGAGCGACTGCCAGACGCCTTGCCCGCACTCCGCCTTCTCGCCCGCAAGGAAACCGAGATCCGGACACTGTGCGAGCGGCTCGCGCCGCAGGTGCAGAAAGCACTCGGCGATTCCGTGACAGTCGAGATCCAGGCCTGTGCAAGTCAGATTGGAAGCGGCGCCCAGCCAACCCGGACCCTGGCCAGCTGTGGCCTTGCGCTTGCGCCTCGCACAGCGCGGCGTGGCGCGGCCTTGAAACGCCTTGCTACTACCTTTCGGCGCCTGCCGGTTCCGGTCATCGGCCGGATCCATGACGACACCCTGCTGTTCGATCTTCGCTGCCTTGAGGACGAATCAGCGTTCGCCGCCCAACTCGGGAAGATCGGGAGCCAGATCGGGAGCCAGATCGGAAGCGGGTGGCCCGGAGAGCCGGGCGCGCCAGCCCCGTGATCGTCGCCACCGCCGGACATATCGACCACGGCAAGAGCCTACTGGTTCGGATCCTGACCGGCGTCGACACCGACCGGTTGCCGGAGGAAAAACGGCGCGGGTTGTCGATCGATCTCGGTTTCGCCTACGCCGATCTCGGCGACGGCGCGGTCACCGGTTTCGTTGACGTGCCCGGCCATGAGCGGTTCGTGCGCAACATGCTTGCCGGGGTTGGCGGTATCGACTGCGCATTGCTGATCGTCGCCGCCGATGACGGCCCGATGCCGCAGACCGAGGAGCATCTCGCGATTCTCGATCTGCTCGGAGTCTCCCGGGGCTGTGTCGCGCTGACCAAGATCGACCGGGTCGCCCCGGAACGGGTACAGGAGGTCACAGGCCTGACCGAAACGTTGCTTGAAGGAACCAGCCTTGCGGCGGCACCAGTGTTCCCGGTCTCGGGTCTGACCGGCGACGGGGTGGACGCACTCCGCTCCCATCTTGCGGAAATCGCCGCAGCGCTCCCTACCAGATCCCGGGGCGGCGGCTTCCGACTTGCCATCGACCGCTGTTTTACCCTGCCGGGTGCCGGGCTGGTGGTCACCGGAACGGTGTTCGCCGGCCGGGCCGAGTCCGGCGATCATCTGGTGCTGGTGCCGACGGGCCGCGAGGTGCGGGTGCGGCGCATCCATGCACAGAACGCAGAAGCGCCGGAAGGTGCCGCCGGACAGCGCTGCGCCGTTAACATCACCGCCGCAGGCCTCACGCGGGACGATATCACCCGTGGCGACTGGCTGGCGGCGGCGCACAGCCAGACCCGGCGTCTTGATGCCCGCATCCGCATACCCACCGCAGCCAAGGGGCCATTCGCGCACTGGACCCCGGTGCATCTGCATCTCGGCGCCACCGACATTCCCGGCCGCGTCGCGCTCCTCGAACAACGTAGCCTGGATCCCGGTGCCGACGGTCTCGCGCAGATCATCACCGACAGGCCGCTTGGCGCTCTCTATGGCGACCGCTTTATCCTGCGGGATCAATCCGGGCGTCGCACGCTTGCCGGTGGCCGGGTCATCGACCCCTTCTCCCCGGCCCGCGGCCGCGCCCGTCCGGAACGGCTGGCGATGCTGGCACGGATGGAGGAGGAGGATCCGGAAGTGGCGCTGGCGGCCCTGCTCGAGGCGGCATCGGAAGGACTCGACCTTTCCCCCTTTGCACAGGCTCGAAACCTGACAGGAAACGAGGCCACCGCACTCTGGCAGGCGGTCCCGATGGTGCGAGTCGGCCGCCCGGAGGCGCCAGCGGGGATCACCCTGACACATCGCGACCGGCTTGCGGAATCCACCCTCGCGAGGATCGGGAACTGGCACCGGGAGCGACCCGGAGAGCCGGGGCCGGACGAAAACCAGCTCCGGCGCCTTTTGTCGCCGCGCCCACACCCTGCGGTGTTTTCGGCCATACTGCTCGCCATGCTCGAAGATGGTCGCCTCGCCCGCGAAGGCGCAGCCCTGCGGCTACCGACCCACCGGGCGGCGCTGGCGGGAGACGAGAATATCTTGTGGACAGTGATGAAACCGCTGCTGGAAGCCGAGGATCTGCTGCCGCCACGGGTCCGGGAACTGGCAGAAGCACTGGAAAAACCGCCGCAGGAAATCGAACGCTTCCTGTTCCGGGCTGCGCGGCTCGGCCTCGTGTTTCCCGTAGCCCGCAACCGGTTCTTTTTACCGCAGACGATCCATCGTCTCGCAGAGATCGCCGCCGGGCTTGCCGACGGAGCTAATGAGGGCGCATTTTCCGCCGCCGCCTTTCGCGACGCCTCGGGCATCGGGCGCAATGTGACGATTCAGGTGCTCGAGTATTTCGACAAGGTCGGGCTGACCCGGCGCGTCGGCGATGCGCGCGAACTGCGCAAGCCAGTCATCGAAGTGTTCGGCGGCGGATAGTCAGCACAGAGGCGCTAGATCAGCGCAGGGCACCTCGAGCCGAAACCGGCCACAGCGCCTCGACCCGGCCGTCCCGGCAACACACGTACCAGTCATAGAGATTGACCGTCGGATCGCAGTGGCCCGGAACCAGGCGCAGCTTGTCGCCAAGGACGAAGGGCGCATTGCCGCGCCCGCAATCGACGATCGCGTGCTCGTCCGAAACCCTGTCGACACTCGCCTCCGGCATGCCGACGACAGTCGGGGGACCGGAATCCATCGCCATCGCCTTGAGGCCGGCATCGACCACGACCCGATTCTCGCCGGGCTTACTCATCACCGTGACCCAAATGAAGAGGCTGTGCTCGAATTCATCGAAGAAGCCGCCATCGGCGTTCAGGTTGCGCGCGTAATCAGCGTCCATGAATACATACGATCCAGCCTGCAGCTCAGTGTACACGCCGCTCGCGCCCTCAAAGTGGTAGGTGCCGGTCCCGGCGCCGGAAACGATGTTGCACGCGATGCCCTCGGCGGCGAGCTGCTCAACCATATCGCGGGAGATCGCGACGGCTGTCTCGGCGGCCTGCCGCCGCTCCTCGTGGTTGCGGATGTGCTGGGCTCGGCCCTGATAGGCCTGGAGTCCGGCGAAGCGGACACCATCTTCGCCCTCCACCTCCCGGGCCAGCGCAAGGACCTGTTCTCCCGGCGGAACGCCGCAACGCGCAGCGCCGACATCGACTTCGACCAGCACATTGATCTCGGCACCCATAGTCCGAGCTGCCTCGGCAACCTCCTGCAGATTTCCGGGATCGTCGACGCACACCCCGATCCACTCGGCCTGGTGCGCCAGAGCCGCCAGCCGGATCAGCTTCGTGCGCCCGACGATCTGGTTGGACACCAGGACATTGTTGATGCCGCCGGCAACCATCGCCTCGGCCTCGCTGACCTTCTGGCAGCACACGCCAACCGCACCCCGAGCGACCTGCCGGCGACCGATATCGGCCGATTTATGGCATTTGGCGTGCGCCCTGAGACGAAGCCGGCTGCCATCGCCGGCCATCGCTCCGACGGTTTCTGCCATGCGGTCGAGATTGCGCTCGAAGGCGCCCAGATCGAGCAACAGGGCCGGCGTGTCGACGTCCTCGACGCGCATCCCCACTTCGGCCGGCGGTGATATTACTGTCATGTTTGTCCTATTCGGGCAGGTTGACGAAATCCGGAAGAATTCTCTCTACCGCGCGGTCGATGTCGGCCATGCCTCCATCGGTAAATAACGCTTCGCGGATTTGCTCACGGCGATAAACGGTTTTCTTGTCTGGATCGAGTTCGATTGCAGCAGACACCTGTTCCGCGCGGCGACCGAGCATGACAAGTTCCCTGGGGCACACCCATATTAAGCCATTAACCTACTGTGTTCATGCCTAGCAGCTTGCAGGCGATGGCCACGTTCCGGCGAACGTGCTCTATCCTTGTGGCCCGGGGTGACGGCTTCCGCTTCCGCGAGGCTTCGAGATACGGTGAGTTCAGCCATGGTTTAATCCTAACCGCCCGGCATTTCTGCACAAGCTGAAGCACTGCTTTCGTTTGATTAACAGCCCCATTCAACATAGGTTTTCCGTTCCGTCACAGCCTCATCGAGCGCTCCATGATCCCACGCTACAGCCGCCCGGAAATGGCCCGGATATGGGAGCCGGAAAACAAGTTTCGCATCTGGCTCGAGATCGAAACCCACGCATGCGACGCTCAGGCTCAACTCGGCGTGATTCCCCACGAGGCAGCGCAGGCGGTTCGCGAACGCGGCGCCTTCGACATCGCGCGCATCGACGAGATCGAGCGCGAGACACGGCATGACGTCATCGCCTTTCTGACGAACCTCGCCGAATACGTCGGCCCGGAAGCCCGTTTCGTGCACCGGGGAATGACGTCCTCGGATGTGCTCGATACATGCCTCGCCGTCCAGCTTGTCCAGTCGGCCGATATCCTGCTTGCAGATATCGATGTCCTGTTGGGAACGCTGAAACGGCGTGCCGAGGAACACCGGGACACGCCCTGTATCGGCCGCAGCCACGGCATCCATGCCGAGCCGACCACCTTCGGCCTGAAACTGGCCGGGCACTATGCGGAGTTCCGGCGCAACCGGACCCGACTCGAGGCCGCACGCCGGGAAATCGCCACCTGCGCGATCTCCGGAGCCGTCGGCACCTTCGCCGACATCAACCCCTGCGTCGAAGCCCATGTCGCAGCAGCCATGAATCTCGCGGTCGAGCCGATCTCGAGCCAGGTGATCCCCCGTGACCGCCATGCGGCGTTCTTCGCCGCGCTGGCTGTCACCGCAGCTTCGGTCGAACGGCTGGCCACGGAGATCCGCCACCTCCAGCGCACAGAGGTGAGCGAAGCAGAGGAGTTCTTCGCTTCCGGACAGAAGGGTTCCTCGGCGATGCCGCACAAGCGCAACCCGGTGCTGAGCGAGAACCTGACCGGCCTCGCCCGCCTGGTGCGATCCTCGGTGGTGCCGGCGCTCGAGAACGTGGCACTCTGGCACGAGCGCGACATCTCGCACTCCTCGGTCGAGCGTGTGATTGGCCCCGATGCCACCATCGCCCTGGATTTCGCACTGTCCCGCCTGAACAATCTTGTCGACGGCCTGCAGGTCTATCCGGAGGCGATGATGCGGAACCTCGAGGTCACCCGCGGCCTTGTGCACTCACAGGCCATCTTGCTGGCGCTGACCGACAAGGGCATGAGCCGGGAAGACGCCTATCGGGTCGTCCAGGCGGCGGCGATGTCAGTCTGGGAGAACGGCGGGGAGAACGGCGGTGAGAACGGCGGTGAGGATGGCGGTCATTTCAGCGACACGCTGAAGGCCGATGCGGCGGTCCGCGAGCATCTCGGAGATGATGAAATCGACGCGCTGTTCGATCTGTCCCGACATCTGCGTCATGTGCCAACGATCTTCGAGCGGGTGTTCGCGGAGGAAGACGGCGCCGGCTAGAAAACGGCGCCAAATGACGGCGATACCGCGCTCCCGGCTCCACTAATCCCGATCCTGCCCCGCTACCCTTCTGCGGCCTCGGCCTCGATCTGATTGCGCGCTTCGGGAATCAGACTCTCCATCTTGTCGCGGATCTGTTCAGAAGAGACGCTGACACCCTGGCTCTCGAAATCTGCCGCGACCTTCTCTAGCACATCCTCATCACCGGGCCGGTCGAAGTCAGACACCACCACGTCCTTGGCATAGGCGTCCGCCTCGACGCCTTCGAGGCCAATGTGCTCCGCCGCCCAGAGGCCGAGCAGTTTGTTACGCCGGGCCTGGACCTTGAATGCGGTCTCCTGGTCGAGGCGGTGCTTCTCTTCGTAACCCTTCTCGCGCTTGTTGAATTGAGACATGAAACAGCGTCCTTCATCACAGTTCTTTGGACCACGGTCCGTTGGGGATCGCTCGAATGCGAACGAATGAGAGCCCCCGGGGTAGCCCGCCGGACGGACCATACAGACACAGGGGCTTCGCGAAGATTCATTTAAGCACGGAGCTCCAGGAATATAAAGGAATGCAGGCAGACATCGTTGCGGAATCCGCAACCGATTGCCATATTATGGAGTACCTCTTGCAGGGTTACGGGAAAGCACAGGATATCAGTGATGACAGGCGAACATTCCAGTATTGGTATCGATTTCGACGCTGACATCCGTTCCGCCAAGTTCGGCCTCGGAGAAATTGTCCGGCATCGGGTCTATCCGTTCCGCGGCGTCGTTTTCGACGTCGACCCGGAGTTCGCCAACACCGAGGAATGGTGGGAATCGATCCCGGAAAATGTGCGGCCGCGCAAGGATCAGCCCTTCTACCACCTGCTTGCCGAGAACGATCAGGGCCCCTACATCGCCTATGTCTCGGAGCAGAACCTGCTGCACGACGAGAACATCGACCCGATCTCGCATCCGGAAATTGACACCTTCTTCCGCGGCATCTCCAACGGGTGCTACGTCACCCACTCCCGGGTCGCCAACTGAACACGCCCGCCGGATTCCCGCCGGCGCTGCTTCCGCTCCGCTTTTTTTTTCGTCCGCCCCGGCACTTTGCCAGGGCCGGTTGCACCATAGATTCCCCGTGGCGTGCATTCGAGGAGAATACCGTGGCGCAGTCCGGCCAACCGCCCCTTTCGGGCATCAAGGTGCTCGATCTTTCGCGGATCATCGCTGGCCCCTTCTGCTGTCAGCAGATGGCCGATATGGGTGCCGACGTAATCAAGATCGAAAACCCGGTCACCGGCGACGAATCGCGACGACAGCCGGAGCCCCGGATCGGCGATGATTCCCACTTCTTCCTCGCTTTCAACCGCAGCAAGCGGAGCGTCGGCCTCGATTTCCGCGAGGGCGAGGGAAAGGAAATCCTACTGAAGATGATCGAAGAGGCCGACATTCTGGTCGAGAACTTCCGGCCCGGCATTCTCAAGCGCTTCGGTCTCGATTACGCCACGCTCAGCGAGCAATACCCGCGTCTGGTCTACCTCTCGATCTCCGCCTATGGCGAAGAGGGTTCACTTTCTGACCGTCCCGGTTTCGATCCGGTGTTGCAGGCGGAATCAGGTATGATGGCACTGACTGGCGATCCCGACGGCCCGCCGATGCGCAGCCCCTTCTCGATCATTGACATGCTCACCGCCCTCCACAGCGTCGGCGCGGTGATGGCGGCGCTCTGGGCGCGCCAGGACACCGGACGTGGCCAGCATATCGAGCTCGCCCTGATGGATGTCGCCATGATGGCCCTCAGCAATGCGGGACAGTATTTCCTGCTCAACAACGAGATGCCGAAGCGGGCGGGCAACGCCAATCCGGTGACGACACCAACCAACCTGTTTTATGCCGCCGATGGCCCGCTCTACATCGCCGCCGCCTCGGACCGTCTGTTCGGGAGGCTCTGCCGCGATGTTCTCGAGCGCCCCGATCTGCCCGACGATCCGCGATTCCAGACCACCACCGCCCGCACCCAGAACCGCCCGGAGCTGCTCGCCATCATCAACGAGACGCTTGCAGTCCACCCCCGCAGCCACTGGATGGAAAAAATGCGCCACCTGCCCTGTGGTCCGGTCCAGAGTTTCGAGGAATCCTTTGGCTCCGAGATCGTGCGGGAGCGCAACATGGTCCGCGAGGTTGACCATCCGGCGGCGGTGGCCCCAGTCAAACTCCTCGGCTCACCGCTGAATTTCTCCGACACGCCGATACGGGATTTTGTAGCCCCACCGATGCTCGGCCAGCACACCGACGAGGTGCTGACCGGCCTTGGCTATGACGGCACTGACATCGAAAGGCTGCGCGAAGCCGGCACCGTCCGCTAAAAAAGACCAAACCCCTGACTAAAGACCGAGCCACCCCGGCGAAACCGAAGCGGCGATCGATCCAGCGTCGACAGGCGGAAACCGGTTGATGGGTCAGGGTATTTTGGACTGTGATGGTGCCAGCGGGTATTTTTATCTGAAGCCGCAGGTATTGAAGAATGATTGAGACAGTTGCGGCTGGATAGCAGCCAGGGAGATCGGAACCATGCACCAGGATATAGATGTAGAGTTCAGGGAAGTCGGACTGCGGGACGGTCTGCAGAACGTTGACGGGTTTTTTGCAACCGCAGACAAGATCGCCTGGGCGGAGGCTGAGATCGACGCCGGAATGCCCGCGATCGAGGTCTGCTCCTTCGTCCCCCCGAAACTGATCCCGCAATTCAAGGACGCCGCCGAGGTCCTTGCCGCCACACAGGCCAAGGCCGGTAAATCCTGCGAGATCTCTGCCCTCATCCCCAATTTGAAAGGCGCCGAGATCGGTGCCGCAGCCGGCGTGCGCAAGCTCAACTATGTCACCTCGGTATCGGTTACCCACAACATGAAGAACGTGCGCCGGCATCCGGACGAATCAGTCGAGGATTTCCGTCGCATCGTCGCCATGCGTGATGAGCGCGCCCAGTCGGACGCTTCGGCACGGATCACGCTCGATGCCGGGCTGTCGACCGCGTTCGGATGCACGATGGAAGGTGCCATCGACCCCGAGGCCGTAGTTTCTCTGGGCGAACAGTTTATCGAAGCCGGCGCCGACTGCCTGACTGTTGCCGACACCGTCGGCTATGCGAACCCCAAACAGGTCCGTGACATGTTCAACATGCTGCGCAACCGGTTTGGTGACGCTGTTCCGATGGCAGCGCATTTCCACGACACGCGTGGCCTCGGCCTCGCCAACATAAACGCTGCTCTCGAAGCCGGCATCCGCAGCTTCGATGCCTGTCTCGGCGGCCTTGGCGGCTGCCCCTGGGCGCCCGGCGCTACCGGCAACGTGGTGATGGAGGACGCCGTCTTCATGTGCGAGGCGATGGGTCTACGCACTGGTGTCGACCTCGACAAGCTATGCCTCATCCGCGAGATCGTCACCAAGGGATTGCCCGACGAGCCGCTCCATGGCGCCATCGCCCGTGCCGGCATGCCAAAAGGGTTCGCCGGAACCACAGCGGGCGCCGACCTGTCGCTGGCCACAGCCGCGGAATAGGGACTATGGCCGAAGACGGCGTTTCGATGGCGCTGGGTGAGGATTTCTCCGAGCTCCGAACCGCCGTTGCCAAGATCTGCGAAGATTTCCCCGGCGAATACTGGCGCAAGCTTGAGGATCAGCCGCCGTCCGGGAGCTATCCCACCAAATTCGTGCACGCGCTTACGGAATCCGGGTTCCTCGGCGCGCTGATCCCGGAGGAATACGGTGGCTCCAGTCTCCCCGTGCGGGCCGGGGCGGTAATTCTCGAGACCATCCACGCCGCCGGCTGCAGCGCCAGCGCCTGCCATGCGCAGATGTACATCATGGGCACTCTGCTGCGACACGGCAGCGAGAAGCAGAAACAGACCTACCTGCCGAAAATCGCGTCGGGGGAACTGCGCCTGCAGGCTTTCGGTGTAACCGAGCCAACCACCGGTACCGATACCACCCAGACCCGGACCCGTGCCGATCGCGACGGCAACAGCTATGTCGTCAACGGCCAGAAGGTCTGGACCAGCCGGGCCGCGCACTCGGATCTGATGCTGCTGCTTGCACGCACCACTTCGGCCGACGAGGTTGAACGGCGGAGCGACGGGCTGTCGGTGTTCCTGGTCGATCTGCGCGAGGCGCAGGGCAATGGCTGCGAGATCCGCCCCCTCGACGCCATGATCAACCACAACACCACCGAGATCTTCTTCGACAATCTGCGCATTCCCGCCGACACGCTGATCGGAGAGGAAGGGCGGGGCTTTCGCTACATCCTTGACGGCATGAACGCCGAGCGCATCCTGATCTCCGGCGAATCGATCGGCGACGCCCGTTACTTCACCCGCAAGTCGGTTGAATACGCCAACGAACGCATCGTCTTCGGACGCCCGATCGGCCAGAACCAAGGCGTGCAGTTCCCGATCGCCAAGGCGCATGCGGAAATCGAGGCCGCGGATCTGATGGCACGCAAGGCGGCCGCCCTGTTCGATACCGGCGCCGAGTGCGGTGCCGAGGCCAACATGGCCAAACATCTTGCTGCCGAAGCCGCCTGGCAGGCCGCCGACACCTGCATGCAGACCTATGGCGGCTTCGCCTATGCCAGGGAATACGACATCGAACGCAAGTGGCGTGAATCCCGCCTCTACAGAACCGCCCCGATTTCGACCAACATGGTTCTGAGCTATATCGGCCAGCACGTGCTCGGCATGCCCCGGTCGTTCTGAGCCATCGCCCGGCGGCGGCACCCAGCGACGGTGCCCGGCGGCGCCTTACCACAGGCGCAGCGGATTTACCGCAGAATCCCCGCTCTTCCCTTGGATGCACCCCTTGGATTCCCCGTAAAACTTCTGCCACTGCCCGAAAGAACACGCCCATGACATACGGATCGAAATCCATTGGCGACAACCGCATACGTGAGGATATCGGCCGCTACTATGAGGGTTTCGAGGTCGGAGTCGTCTACGAGCACCGTCCCGGACGAACGATCACCGAATCCGACAACACCTGGTTCACGCTTTTGACGATGAACACCCATCCGCTGCATTTCGACAAGGAATATGCCGCCCGAAGCGAGTTCGGCAGACCCCTCGTCAATTCCTGCCTGACGCTGTCAATTATCGCCGGCATGTCGGTCAGCGACACCAGCCAGAAGGCGATCGCCAACCTCGGATGGACCGACATCTCGCTGCCGGCACCGGTCTTTGTCGGCGACACGCTCTATGCCGAGACCGAGGTGCTGGCCCTGCGCGAATCCAACTCGCGCCCGCATCAGGGCATCGTGTCGGTCCGCACTACCGGAAAAAAACAGGACGGCAGTATCGTCATACGCTACGACCGCTCCTTCCTGGTGCCGAAACGCGGACACGGCGTCGAGGACATAGAGGTCGACACTAGTGACTAAGGCAACATCCTGCACACCGCATCCAGCATTCCTTATCCTTCCCCACGGAGAAACCGCATGTCCCAGTCGGCCGTAGTCGCAGACGCAACAGAAGAACAGGACGCTCTTATCCTCCAGTCCCTCGAGCAGTTTCTCGAGCGCGACGTCAGGCCGCATGTCATGCAGCTCGAGCATGACGATATCTGGCCCAAGGAGATCGTCGGCCAGATGGCGGAGCTCGGCCTGTTCGGCGCCATCATCGACGAGGAGTATGGCGGCCTCGGCCTGTCCTGCACGACCTACGCCAAGATCTGCGAGAAAGTCGCCCATACCTGGATGTCGCTGGCCGGCATCTTCAACTCCCATCTGATCATGTCTGCCGCGGTTCAGCGTTTCGGCACCGAGACGCAGAAACGCACCTGGCTCCCCCGCTTTGCCTCGGGCGAGCTGCGCGGCGGAATCGCCCTGACCGAGCCGAACTGCGGTACCGATTTGCAAGCGATTCGGACCCGGGCTGTCCGCGACGGCGACGACTATGTCATCGACGGCACCAAGACCTGGATCTCCAACGGAATCCACGGCCATGTCATCGCAGTTCTCGCCAAGACCGACTGGGAAATCGAGCCCCGGCACCGGGGCATCAGCCTGTTCCTGGTCGAGAAGGGAGAGAACTTTCGCCATTCGCGCAAGCTAGAGAAGCTCGGTTACAAGGGGATCGATTCGGCGGAACTCATTATCGATTCTTGCCGGGTGCCCGCCGACCAGCTGATCGGCGAGACTGAGGGCACCGGGTTCCGCCAGATCATGGCCGGCCTCGAACTCGGCCGCATCAATGTCGCGGCCCGCGGCTGCGGCGTCGCCCAAGCGGCGCTCGACGAGGCCGTGAAATATTCCCAGCAGCGCGAAACCTTCGGCACGCCGATCGCCAACCACCAGGCGATCCAGCTCAAGCTCGCCGACATGGTAACCCGGGTCGAGGGCGCGCGGCTGTTAACCTTCCGCGCCGCCGAGGCCTACGACCAGGGCGAACGATGCGACATGGAAGCCGGCATCGCGAAACTAGCCGCCACCGAGGCGGCGGTCGACAATTCCATGGATTCGATGCGCGTCCATGGCGGTTACGGGTATTCAAAAGAGTTTCCGGTCGAGCGTTTTTATCGCGATGCTCCGCTCCTCACCATCGGTGAGGGAACCAACGAGCTCCAACGCATCATCATCGCCCGCCAGCTGATCGCCAGAAACCCTGTCTGACCTGCTGGCCACTACTTGCCCTGCCACTGGCCCGCTGGCCACTGCTGCCCTGCCACTGACCGGCGGCCAGTACTCGGCGCCCAGCCCGGCCCAGCCCAGAGGAACCCCATGCTGCCACTGAAAGGATGCCGGATCCTCGCCGTCGAACAGTACGGCGCCGGGCCGTGGGCCACCCAGTATCTCGCCGATCTCGGGGCCGAGGTTATCAAACTCGAGAATCCGCATGACGGCGGCGACATGGGGCGGACGGTCGGGCCGTATTTTCTCAATGATGGCGGCGGCAGCGCCGATTCCCTGTTTTTCCAGTGCATCAACCGCAACAAGAAGAGCATCACCCTCGATCTCTCCCGCGAAGACGGACAGAACATCCTGCACGATCTTGTCCAGACCACCGATGCCGTGACCAACAACCTGCGCGGCGATGTGCCTGAAAAACTCGGCCTGACCTACGCCGCGCTGGAAGCGGTCAATCCGCGCATCGTTTGCTGTCATCTCTCGGCTTACGGCCGCGAGGGCGAACGCAGGAGCTGGCCGGGATACGACTATCTGATGCAGGCGGAAGCGGGATATTTCTCGCTGACCGGCGAGCCCGGGACGCCGCCCACCCGCTTCGGCCTCTCGATCGTCGATCTGATGACGGGATTGATGCAGGCCTATACCACGACCGCCGGAATCCTGAGTGCGCGCACCGAGGGCAAGGGCCGCGACATCGATGTCAATTTGTTCGACCTCGCCCTTTCCAATCTCTCCTATCCTGGCACCTGGTATCTCAATGCCGGCCATGTGCAGAAACGCGAGCCGCGCTCGGGGCATCCCTCGCTGATACCGTGCGGATCCCAAAAGACGAAGGACGGCTGGATTCTCCTGATGTGCAACAAGGAAAAGTTCTGGCCCATCCTGTGCGACCTCATCGGGCGACCCGAATGGGGCAGCGATGCGCGCTGGATAACCTTCAAGGAACGCCTCGAGCGGCGCGAGGAGGTTATCGCAATGCTCGACGAGGTGCTCGATGAGAAAACCACCGCCGAATGGCTCGAAATCTTCGCCGGCGCAGTCCCCGCAGCGCCCATTCTCGCTATCGACCAGGCGCTCGAAAATCCTTTCGTTGCCGAGGGCGGCAAGATCCAAGATCTGGTTCACCAGACCGGCACGCCCTTCAGGCTGATTGCACCACCCTTCACCGTTCCCGGGGAGGAATTCGAGACCCGACCCTCACCCGAGCTCGGCGAGCACACTGAGGATGTCCTTACCGAGCTCGGCTACGATGCAAACAAGATCGCCGCGCTACGCCGCGACGGCGCCATCTGACCAATTCCTTCTGGCCTGTGCCATCTGAATGACGTCATCTGAGCATCCTCCGGGCAGAAACCAGCCATGACACTTGATAACTGGATGGCCGAACTTGATTACTCGGCAGTGCAGATCGCCTTCATCATGGCGGTTTATTTCACTGCCGCCTTTTCCAAGGGCATCACCGGCCTTGGCTTTTCAACCCTCTGCATCGCACCGCTCGCGCTCGTGCTGGGACTAAAAAGTGCCCTGCCTCTGCTAATCATTCCGTCTCTATCCAGCAATTTGATGGTGATGTGGACCGCCGGGCATTTCGGGGAAACCCTCAAATCCTACTGGCCGATGTACCTCGCTTCGATACCGGGCGTGACTATCGGCATCATCTTGCTGGCGTGGATCGATCCCCTGCTCTCCGCTGCGGCACTCGGTATAGTGCTCCTCGTCTACTGCGGCTTCGCCTTCAAGGATCCGGATTACCGCATCCCGATGCGACTCCAGCGACCGCTGCTGGCGCCGACAGGGTTTACAACCGGCCTGATCAACGGCCTCACCGGATCCCAGGTGATGCCGGTCATGCCCTATTTCCTATCGCTACAGTTGGATCCGAACCGCTTCGTCCAGGCGGTCAACTGCTCCTTTACCATCGCGAGCTTTGTGATGATCGCCGGGCTGTCCAAGCTCGGCCTGTTCACGATCCAGAGCACCGTCTTCTCCACGATCGGAATCGTGTTTGTTTGGATTGGCATCCAGGTCGGCACCCGGGTCCGGAATCGGCTGTCCCCGGCGGCTTTCCGCACCCTCGTTCTGCTTGTTCTAGCCCTGCTCGGGATCACGCTGGTCGGCCGCCCCCTCGTCGGCTGAACCTAAAATCAGGCGCACCCGAAATTAAGCGTCCCGGAATGTCATACTCCGGGACGCCACACCTCAGTTGTGATGACGATCGCGGTGAAAACGGCGACCTATTTTCAACGCATCGAGCTCGGCGCGCTGGTTCTCGTCGAGAGTCTCATAAAACACCTCGAAGGACGGCCGAACCCCGCGCAGGGCCTCAAGCCCACCCACGAGCGCCGTTTCCACACGCGCCATCTTCTCCGGCAGGGTGTCGGGACGCCCTGTTGCCTGCATATCCGCACACGTCTTTTCCAGACGATTCCGGCCCGTGTCGATATCCGCCTCCACGCGTTTCCAGGCATCCCGCTGCGCGATGGTCATGCCCGGCACCTTGTTGTCGATCGAAGCCAGACGTGAGGCAACGCGGTCCAAGCGGTCATTGTCACAGAAACGGGCAAGCGGGCCGTGCCTGTCATGAGAACCGGAGGCAAGAACACCAAAGGCAACACCCCCAGCGACCGCGAGGATGCCGATCACGGCGAACGCCCCGCCGCCGGTAAAGAGAATTTTTCTCGTCACGGGTTTCATCTCTGCACACTCCCTAAGTGATGTTCCGGGAAACTTCGGCGATGTTTCGGAAAACTTCCCGGGGGCCGGCACCGCGCCGGACCGGGGACGAATATGGTATCGCAATGTCAACGGGATATGTCTATCGCCGCTCGAATTGCAACGAATTGTAAAACTTCGCCAGCCAGCGGCGGATAAACCCGGAATCGGGGTATTGTGGACAGCATGGGCAACCCTCGACACATCCTGATCATCGATACCGACGGTAGCACGATTTCCTTTGCTGATCGCACGGGGCGGATGAGATTATTATTCGACTCCCCGCCGACGGTGACACATCCTAAAATCAGCAAATCAGGAACAGCTAATTCAAACGGTGCGATAACGCCGGGACGTTCCGTAGGCTCAGGAGATAAAGACGATGGCCACAACCAGGAAAAAAACAGCATCCAGAAAACCTGCGGTCAAGAAAAAAACGACCACTCGTAAAAATATCATCCACCCGAAAAAATATCTCGAGCGCTACCTGCAGGGCGTCGAACGTCGCAATCCCGGCGAACCGGAATTTCTCCAGGCCGTGCATGAGCTCGCCGCCTCGGTGATTCCCTATATCGTTGACAAGCCGCAATACGTCGAGATGCAGATTCTCGAGCGGATGGCCGAGCCCGACCGCGTCATCTACTTCCGGGTCCCGTGGACCGACACCGCCGGCAACATCCGCAACGACAGGGGTTTTCGCGTTCAGTTCAATAACGCAATCGGCCCCTACAAGGGCGGGATCCGCTTCCACCCTTCAGTCAATCTGAGCATCCTGAAGTTTCTCGGATTCGAGCAAACCTTCAAGAACAGCCTGACCGGGCTACCGCTTGGCGGCGGCAAGGGTGGCGCCAACTTCAACCCGAAAGGCAAGTCAGACAACGAAATCATGCGTTTCTGTCAGTCCTACATGACGGAACTGTCGCGGCATATCGGCCCTAACACCGATGTTCCGGCCGGCGATATCGGCGTCGGCGGCCGCGAGATCGGCTTCATGTTTGGTCAGTACAAGCGGCTCAAGAACGAGTTCGTCGGTGCGCTGACCGGCAAGGGTCTCGAATATGGTGGCAGTCCGATGCGCACCGAGGCCACCGGCTATGGCGCCGTCTATTTCATGCGCGAGATGCTCCATCACAGAGGTGACGGGCTCGACGGCAAAACAGCCCTGGTTTCAGGCTCCGGCAACGTCGCCACCCATGCCGCCGAAAAACTTGCGGAGTGCGGCGCCATTCCCCTGACGCTGTCCGATTCCTCGGGTTTCGTTCATGACCCGGACGGCTTCGATCAGGAAAAGATCAACTGGGTGAAAGAACTGAAAGAGGTCCGGCGCGGGCGCATCTCGGAATACGCCGAAAAATTCAAGAAAGCCAAGTTCCACGCAAACAAGAGGCCCTGGCATATCAAAGCCGATCTGGCCCTGCCCTGTGCAACGCAGAATGAGGTTTCACTCGATGATGCCAAGGTGATGATCGCCAACGGAGTCATGGCCCTGGCCGAGGGTGCAAATATGCCCTGCGAGGTTGGGGCTGTTAATGCGTTCATCAAGGCCGATGTCCCCTTCGGCCCGGCCAAGGCAGCCAATGCTGGTGGCGTTGGTGTCTCAGGACTCGAGATGAGCCAGAACAGCGGCCGGATTTCCTGGGAGCACAGCACTCTCGAAGAGCACCTGCTCACGATGATGCAAAATATCCATGCATCCTGCGTCGAGTACGGTACCGGCCGCGGCGGCAGGGTGAATTATCTCGACGGGGCCAACGTCGCCGGATTCGTGAAGGTCGCTGACGCCATGCTGGCCTACGGCCACGTCTGACACGGTCAAGTCCATAATTTGCTGTAAATTGAGTTTGCAGGCTTGGCCTATTTTTCAGATTGAGACCACGTTTTCCTTTTTTCCCGGGCCTGTCTCTGGGCGTTCCATTCGTGGAAATCCGCCATGTCGAGGTACTTTCGGCTTTGTCAATCCTCGTGGAATTCGGCAAGGAGCGCACCGATCAAACGGAGCATAGCTTCTTCGTTTGGGAATACCCTGATGACACGCTCTCTACGCCGAACCTCCTGAATAAGTCATTCTTGCATATTTATTGATTTCAAGCGCCGCCGATATTTTGCGGGCAATGCGTAGACGGCCAGAGCATCTTCAAGGCCGTTCTCCAGGCATTCGAGGGCACGATCCGCTCGTTTATCCATCTGTTCCGCGAGGTCAGCTGCTTTGGCGCGCCTCACAGGCAAAGATGCGCTTGAGGCCGTCCGCCATGGCCGCCTTGTGGCGTGCTGGCGTGAAGGACAGAACGTTACGCATGAAATGGACCTGGCAGCGTTGCCACAGGGCACCCTGGAAAGATCGGCTGAGAGCCTTGACCATGCCTCTGTGATCATCAGAGGTGACAACAGCGACATCTTTAATTCCGAGGAAATTCATCTATGCTTAAAATTATCCAGGCGGCAGCACTCATTATTGCCCTGCTCCCATCCGTCACACTGGCGCAGGACTTCGATGCAGGGCTGCAAGCATACAAAGCTGGAGATTATGAAACCGCCCTGAAAGAATGGCGACCACTGGCCGAGCAGGGGGATGCCTCGGCGCAAAACAACCTTGGCCTGATGTACCGCAAGGGCGAGGGCGTCCCGCAGGATTACGCCGAGGCCGTCAAGTGGTACAGGCGCGCCGCCGAGCAGGGGAACGCCTCGGCGCAGAACAACCTTGGCCTGATGTACCGCAAGGGCGAGGGCGTCCCGCAGGATTACGCCGAGACCGTCAAGTGGTACAGGCGCGCCGCCGAGCAGGGGAACGCCTCGGCGCAGAACAACCTTGGCCTGATGTACCGCAAGGGCGAGGGCGTCCCGCAGGATTACGCCGAGGCCGTCAAGTGGTACAGGCGCGCCGCCGAGCAGGGATACGCCTCGGCGCAGTACTACCTTGGCGTGAGGTACAACAACGGCGAGGGCGTCCCGCAGGATTACGTCGAGGCCGTCAAGTGGTACAGGCGCGCCGCCGAGCAGGGGAACGCCTCAGCGCAGAACAGCCTTGGCCTGAGGTACGACAATGGCGAGGGCGTCCCGCAGGATTACGCCGAGGCCGTCAAGTGGTACAGGCGCGCCGCCGAGCAGGGGAACGCCTCGGCGCAGAACAACCTTGGCCTGATGTACCGCAAGGGCGAGGGCGTCCCGCAGGATTACGCCGAGGCCGTCAAGTGGTACAGGCGCGCCGCCGAGCAGGGGAACGCCTCTGCGCAGTACAACTTTGGCTGGATGTACCACAAGGGCAAGGGCGTCACGCAGGATTACGTGCTGGCGCATATGTGGGCCAATATTGCAGCCGCAAACGGGGACGAAGACGCTCAGAAACTCAGAGACTATATGGCCAATAAAATGACCCCGTCCGCCATATCAAAATCGCAACAGATGGCCCGTGAGTGTTTGGGAAGTGGTTATGCAACCTGCGGGTATTAATGTTGAGAATGGATTTTTAGTTTCCCCCGGCTACCCTGCGGAGTCGCATCGCCCGAAACTTGTCTTTAACTGTTTCGAAACTTGCTGAGGGCGAATTTTCCGGTTGCCAGCAGGACGAAACCAACCGCAAGAAATCCAGTCACAAACACAAGAATCGTCTTGGTTTGTGTGAACAGTGATGCGCTTTGTACCTGCCCTGCTGAAATGCCAGGATATTGTAGCAGAATCGTCGTGATATGGATATTTCCGCCAAGATCAACGAGCCCCGTTATGACCGGGATGATGGCAAGTCAGCCAAGCATGTCGTTTGCACGCAATCGGTAAATCAGGCCAACTCAAAATAAAACCTTAAAATTTACAGCAGATTAAAGACTTGACCATTTCTTTTTTCCCTGCTCTGCGAACCGCGCTGACATGTTCTAGTTCGCTGTATCGATACGCCCATTTATTGAATCTATGTTAGCATCCAGTTTATCTACAGATTCCTTGGCAGGCTGAACGCCAGCTTCCATCGCCTCCGTAAAGGCCTGACGCATTGCCTGCGCCAGTAGGTAAAAACCTCCATGAAGCTGTGTCTCGTCTTTCATTTTCATTTCTCACTTCAGAAACTAAAGAGGACGCCGGTCCTGATCCCAACCGTTTTCGGTTTCACTGTAAGGCCAGCCCCAGCCAGAGAGTAAGTTTGCGAATTGTATTTGGCGTAATGGACTTGGGCAAACAGAGAGACACGTTCGGATATTTCATAATCAATAGCCGGCGCAATCTTCCAGCCCACATGCCATTGTGTATCACTCTCTGCAGCGGGAAGCGGTCCGCCACTTATTCCTGATTTTCCCTGAAGAAGGGACAAACCGCCAGTCAGGGACAGTGATGCCTTCCCCAATTTATAACCGACGCGCGGCATGAGATCAGCGGTCCATTCAACGGATGAATTCCCTGTAATGGTACCTGAGACCTCTTCATCAGAAGCAAATTCCTTGGCGATCCCTGCTTCAATTCCAACGAACAAACCATCCGTGCTCAAGGGAACGGTGTATCGTGCAATTAACCCAACAGCCTTATCGTCTACGCTGGTTTTCGAATTTACGCTGCCGTCAGATACGGAAGCATCAAAATCGGAATAGCCTATCTGCGGGCCTATTTGAAAAACCCCCTTGGCAATACCTTCATTTGCGTTCGCAACACCGATTGAGGCGGAGAATGCAATTAACAGAACGCTAATTTCTTTTTTCATCTTTAGATCCCCTATGTTTTTGCGTTTCCGGCCTGAAGCTGGTGTCAAGCCGTACGCATCACACATAGATTTTAGTAACCCTGCCTATTTCCCAAAGCCCCGGGAGCTACCCTGAACATGATTTACAGGCGTTCTATTCAGCAGGTAATCCGACGAAGGATAACCCATGTGTCATGCGATAAGTCGTATGCATCATATTGTTAATAATACCAATAATATCATAAGAAAAGCATGTCAAATTAGGTATATAATTCCCCATTTTTATGCATCGAATCAAATCTTTGAGCATCCGGTTGTCCGAGCATCCCTATCAAAGATCTCAGGACGGTAAGCATATCACAGAAAATTAGATCGCAATAAAACACCTTGCCCGCAATGAAAAACCAACCCCGGCAATGAATCCGAGAGATATTCGGCCTGCCCGCTGGTTTCGGGTTTCAGACCACCGGCTTTCAGACCGCCAGCGCCATGCCGTCGCGGCCTGGATCTGCGCCGCCGTCGAGCCGACCGTTCTTCGCACGGATGCCGTGCACGCCGGCGAAGACATAGCTGAACGGGCTGCGGGCGATCGGATAACCGCGCGCCTCGAGTTCATTCGTGATCCAGCGCGGAATCCGGTTAGAAACATCGATGGTGTTGCTGTTGGCGGTGAAACGTGGCGCCGAGACCGCCTCCAGCATAGACATCCTGAAATCCACCACGTTCAGGATCGCCTGCAGGACGCCCATCGTGATGAAGGTTCCCCCGGGGGCGCCAACGGTGATCACCGGCTTGTCACCATCGAAGACGATGGTCGGCGACATCGCGGTGAAACGTCGCTTGCCGGGTGCAATCGAGGCAGTGCGACCGGGGCGCGGATCGAACGCCGCCATGCAGCCGTTGTAGACAAAACCGAGTCCTTCGGTGATCACGCCAGACGGCATGCCGAGCGAATGGGTCATCGAAACCGCGTTGCCGTCGCCGTCGACGACAGAGACATGGGTAGTGTCGGGTGAGTCCTCAGGATCGCCAAGCCGGACCACGTCGGCTTTCTCTCCGCTGCGGACGCGCTCGGCCATCCGGGCGGCGTAGACGGGATCCGACAGTTCGGCAACCGGCACCTCGACGAAATCCGGATCGCCGATTCTCTGATCCTTGTCGATGGTCGCGATCTTCATCGCCTCGGCCACGGTGGCGATGTAGTCGGCGGAATTATGCCCCATCGCCTCAAGATCGAACTGCTCCAGGATGTGGAGCATCTCGATAACCATCAGCCCACCGCCCGGCGGCGGATTGCTGGCCACCCGCAGGCCCCGGTAGGTTCCCCAGATGGGCTCGGAGCGTACCGTCCGGTAGGCTTTCAGATCATCGAGCGAGACAAAGCCACCGTTTTTCGCCATGTCGGCGGCAATCTCCTCGCCCAACGCGCCGGAATAGAACGTCGTCTCGCCACCGTCGCGCACGCGCTCGAGGGTCCGCTTCATATCCGGGTTAAGCATCCGTGCACCGATCTGCGGCGGTCGGCCCTCATCATCGAGGAAAACGCGCTGAGCCGCCGGATTTCTGTTGATCTTGTCGGTCATCGACATCCGGCCCATGGTGTTGGCGGCGTGCCAGAACTCGTCGACATGCGGGCGAACGATAAAGCCCTCATCGGCACAGTCGATCGCCGGCTGGATCACGTCTTTCCAACTCATGGTGCCGTACTCGGCGACGGCCTCGTAATAGCCCTTCAGACTGCCTGGCGTCATGATTGATTCGTAACCCGCCTCGTTGGCCCGGTTCTTCAGGATGAAACCAAAACCGTCCCGTGCCTCGCGCTCGAGCTGATCGAGCCACATATCCTCCCGGGACGCCGCCGGCGCCGTGGTATGGAAATCGATGAACCCGTGATGATTGGCCTTGGGCAGGAAGAGATGCATCGAGCCGAAACCGGCAATGCCACACATCATCGGATCGACGACCGTCTGCACCAGGGCGCAAGTGATCGCTGCATCGACCGCATTGCCGCCCTGTTTCAGCGCCTGCGCTCCGGCCTCCACTGCTTCAGGCTGCGGCGCTACTACCATTCCCGTTCCCATCGCGTTCCTCCGTTCCTGTTTCCTGCCGCTCTATCTTCGCCCGCGTTCAGCAACGCTTCACGTTCAGCAATGCGCCGCTTTCAACAATGCTCGGCAAGGAAAGCCGCCAGATCCTTGTGCCATTTCTGCCAGTCGACCGATGGCCCGCGATGGCCGTATGGCGTGTCGAGCTCGCAGTACCGCGCCTCAATGCCGGCGACCTCGCGGATATACTGCACCACCGGTTCCCCGAGCTCGGGGCCAAACAAGGTGTCAGTCGTCGCCAGTACATAGAGTACTGGTGCCTGCAGGCGTGATACATCGGGCTTGGCATCGAAGTCGCCGGCGCAACGCCGCAGGACAATCAACGCATTCGGATCGAATCCCCTGGCCCAGGTTTGCGCCTGCCGCAGGATTTCCGCTTCCGCCGCCGCCGCATCCAGGCCCTTGTCACGCAACTCGTCTCCCACCCCGTAATTCTTCAGTGTCTCGATACGCCAAGTCACCAGTTCGGCCCGAACTGCCGCATCATCATCATAGAACCGGCCGTCGTTCCAGCTATCAATATCGGCGAAACGCTCCTCAAGACCCCGGAGCAGGTCCGGATCACCGCGCCCGGTAATGCCGGTGGCAACAGGAACAAGAGCGCGCATCCGCCCCGGCGCATCGACACCCCACTGATAGGTGAGATAACCGCCATACGAATACCCGATGACGGCGGCGAGTTCTCCGGCACCGAGATGATCGAGCAGACGACCGTGAACCGCGAGCATGTCGCGGGTGGTGATCTCGGGAAAATCCGGACCGTAGGGCGCGCCTGTGGCAGGGTCGATGCTGGCCGGACCGGTGGTGCCATAGCACGAACCCAGCATGTTGGGCGTGACCACGAAATACCGGTCTGTATCCATCGCCCGGCCCGAGCCGATCATGTTCTCCCACCAGCCCGGATCGTCCTCGCCGCCACCGCCGGCATGCGGGCTCGAGGTGTAGCCGTGCAGGAGGAGAATCGTGTCCCGGGCGGCATTGGCAGGATCGCCATAGGTCTCGTAGCCGATCTCGACCTGCTCGATACGGCCGCCACGCTCAAGATCAAGAGGGCCGGTTGACAGAACCTTTGAATCCACCATCCTTCCTTGCTCCTCCACGCTGGCACTGGCGCGGCTTCATCGCTCCCGGTACTGGCATAATGATCTGGTTCCATATGCCCGGGATTCGATACCGGGATGCCCCGAGCCCCCAGAACGTCTTAAAATCTTCAGGAAAGCCATGGCAGACCGAAGCAACGACATCACCCGTATGCTCGACAACCGCCTGACCGATGCGAAATTCGGCGAATTGCCAAACTTCCAGAGAGGTAAGGTCAGGGACGCCTATGAACTGCCGGACGGGCGCCGGATCATGATCTCCACCGATCGTCAATCGGCCTTCGACAAGGTGCTCGCAGCGGTTCCCTGCAAGGGCCAGGTGCTCAATGAAACCGCACGTTTCTGGTTCAAGCAGACCGAGAACATTTGTCCAAACCACGCTATCGCCTTCCCCGACCCCAACGTCACCGTGGTCCAGAACCTCGACATGCTGCCGATCGAGATGGTGGTGCGCGACTACATCACCGGCTCGACCGAGACCAGTATCTGGCCGATGTATGCCGAGGGTGCGCGCGATATGTATGGGGAAACCTTCCCCGAAGGGTTGGTCAAGAACCAGAAACTGCCGCGGACGATTCTTACCCCCACCACCAAGGCCGAGGCCGGCGGCCGCGATGAACCGATCACGCCCCGGGAGATCGTCGCCCAGGGTCTGCTGTCCCAGGAACGCTGGGACGAGGTTGCCGTAGCCAGCCTTGCCATCTTCGCCAAGGGACGCGAGGTCGCAGCCCGCAACGGGTTGATCCTGGTCGACACGAAATACGAGTTCGGCCTCGACAATGACGGTCGCCTGGTGCTGGCAGACGAAGTGCACACGCCGGATTCGAGCCGCTACTGGCTCGCCAAAAGCTACGAGGCGCGCATGGCCGCAGGCCAGGAACCCGAGAGCCTCGACAAGGAGTTCCTGCGCCTCTGGGTCAACGAACGCTGCGATCCCTACAAGGACGACATCCCCGAGATCCCGCCGGAGACCCTGGTTGCCTTCGGTGGTAAATACATCGCGCTCTATGAACAGGCGACCGGTCGTGCCTTCGAGATGCCGGCAGCAGACCTGCCGGTGCGCGACCGCGTACGCAAGAACCTCGCTGCGGCCCTGCCAGAGTATTTCCCCGCCGAATGACGGGCCGGATAGCGGGCTAGCCCGAATATTTCATGAACAGGTACCGCTAAATCCCGTATTCGTGTTATGATTCAGTTACTTGAAATGATCAAACACAAGGATTTAGCGGTGACAGATTGTACCCCCGATCAGCTGGAATTTCCAACCTGTCGTAAACGCCGGGTAACCACCGGCTTCGATGGAGGTCATGTGACGAGCAACGGCGGCGTTTTGCTGCTGCGCGGGGCGGATCACCTGCTGGGATTGACGGCATCGCTTGCCCGGCGGCTGTCCGACGACCGGCAGGCGGGCAAGGTTGAGCACAGTTTGCGAGATATGCTGCGGCAACGGATCTACAGCCTGCCCCTGGGTTACGAGGACCTGAACGACCACGACGCCCTGCGCCACGACCAGGCTCGGCCGGTTCCTGGCGATCACATCGATGGGGCGGCGTGATTGGAAGTCGTCCAGCTCTTCATGGATACGGCGATTGTCGGCACCCGCCCCATTGAAGGCCTGCACGTTGATCACCATTACGTTGATCACCATTACGTTGATCCCCGCGTCAGAAGAAAAGCTCTCCAGCTCGTGCAGTCTCCTGGAGTTGTAGATGAAGAACCGCGCCTTCTTGCCGTAGCCTTCAACGAAATGCCCGGCCGTCATCTCCAGCGACTTCATCTCCAGCGACCTGGCCACGCCTTCGCGGATGGCGATCGACGGCACCATGATGATGAACCTGGACCAGCCATAGAGCTTGTTCATCTCGAAAATGGACTCGATATAACAACAGGTCTTGCCCGTGCCGGTCTCCATCTCGATATTGAGGTTGATGGCCGCGCCGGGTTTGTCGCTGGCTGGCTTCGGTCGGCCATTTTGATCGATGAAAGCGCTTGGGCTTTCCGACAAAGGCAGGTTCTGGCGCTACGGCACCTTGCCGATATTTTCGAGGGCCGCGCTGCATGTGTAGCGCGACAATCCGGGTGAGAGGTGCGCGTCAATCAGGATGAGAATCCTTGGCCGCGACGTTTGTGATGGTGGCGGGCTTTTCCGCCCCAATCAAGGTTTTTGTGGGTTTTGATTGTCGCAGAGCGTCAATCTGGTTTGATGTTTGCCGGTGTTGCTCTTTGAGCTTGAGCCTGGCGGCCGGGGCCGTTGGCGTGTTCAGCGGCTTTGCGCCGGTAGCTTTCCACGTTCATCTCGAAGATTGTCGCGTGGTGGACGAGCCTGTCGACGGCTGCCAGCGCCATTGCCGGATCGGGGAAGATTGCATTCCATTCTCCGAAGGGCTGGTTGGCTGTGATGAGCATGGATCGTCGCTTCAAACCCTCAGTGATCCCTTCGTTCCCCGAACACGGCCGCCAGATCAGCGGCATCAAGCACCCGATCCACCCAGCGATCCAGATCATCAATGCTTCCCGCCGCGATCTGTGCGATCACGGGCTCGGGCAGGGGGCCAAACCGCTTTACCAGCAGGTGCATCAGCAATTTGGCCTCACCTCTGGCTTCACCTTCCGCAAGGCCTTTGGCTTCGCCTTCCGCAAGGCCTTTGGCTTCGCCTTCCGCAAGCCCTTTTTCACGGCCAAGCGCTTCCCCGGCGGCAAGCCCCTTGGCTTCGCCTTCTTTTTTCCATGTTTCTGCGAGTGTTCCCATCAGCGCTTTGCCTCCTTCATCGTCTATTCCGTCCAGGGCCGCCTCCATGTCCGGCTGCGTCCATTCGTATCGTGCCACAAAATAGCGCAGAACGATACCGGCAAAATCCGTGCGAAACGACAGCCGCTGCAGTATCTCCTCCAGATGTTCGTGCGTCATATCGGAGCGGTGCTTCACGAATTTGAGCACAGCCAGGCCTGCCATCACGTCAGGATTATGCGACAGCTCTTCCATCGGGATATTGCCGAGATCATGGACCTCGTAAGTGAACGACGGCACATAGCGCGCCATATCCTCACCCGCATCAAACATCTCGCCGAACACCCGCGGCACATTCCAGGAATGGCTCCCATGGTAGAACACCAGCGGCACGATGACCGGCAGGGCGCGCAACCTTGCCGCCTGTCCATCGCCGTAGCGAAGCCATATCCGCAGCATATATCCAAGGATTTGCAAGGGTGTTGCCGGTTCTGAAACCGATTTGTGTTCCAAAAGCACGTAGGCCAGGGCCGGGCGTCCGCCCTTCAGCGTGATCTCGAACAGCCCGTCGCTGTGCTTCAGGTGGGCATCCTCGTCGACAAAGCTGCCCGCAATGCGCTTGGGCGGTGTGTCCGCCATCTGCGCGCTGATCCGCTCCGGCAGGTAATCGCGCAAAAGGGCTGCCGCGCGGTCCTTGTCGTCAATGATGGCGCGGAACAGCGCATCATGGGTCGGCTTTACCGGTAGGGTTGTGTCCTCATCTTCGCTTGTCACTGGTTATCCCTTCGTCACCGTGTTTCCAACGCGATAGTACGGCCTGAAGGCGGCCGGACGTCTTCATGAAATATTCAGGCTAGCTCCCGGCCAAAAGCTGGCCGGAGCTGGTTTTCACCACAGCCGGTCGCGGGCGCTACGCTCGATGTTTTCCTTGATCTTGTCGACAGCTGCATCACCGCCGCCTGTGTGGTCGGCATAGATACGCGCGCTGGGGGCCAGAGCCGAACGGTCGACAAGATAGTCGCCATCCCACAGCCGGCTGCGCACCAGCGCCTTGGCGCAGTGCATCATGGCCTCCCTGACCTCGATCAGGATCGCCGTCTTCGGCGCCTTGCCGTTGACCTCGAAACGCGCCGTGACCTCCTCGTCGCAGACGATCCGGGCTGTTCCGTTGACGCGCAGCGTCTCCCCGACACCGGGGACGAAGAAAATGGCCGCGACCTCCGGGTTCTCGAGAATGTTATGCATCGTATCGAGCCGGTTGTTGCCGGGCCGGTCGGGAATCAGGAGATGCGTGTCATCGAGGACGAGAACGAAGCCCGGCGCATCGCCCTTGGGCGAGACATCGGCTCGGCCGGCAGCATTGGACGAACCCAGCACCATGAAGGGCGACAGGGCCAGGAAGTCGCGGCAGTGCCCGTCGAGCGCCGTCAACTCCTTGCGCACGGCGATTTCCGATGGTTGGCCATAGATATCGCGCAGTTCGTCCGCCGCCGCGACGGTTTCTTTCGGTTCCTCAACCATAAGGGCTTTCTCCCGGATGACGACCAACGTTCCCGTATCCCTGCATGCTACACGGGATAAACAAACGCGCCACCCGGTTCTGGGGCTCCTTGCCCTACCTGGCGGCGGCGGCATCCGGTATCTTCCCGGGATCTCATGTGCCTTCTTTCGTGACATGCCTTCTTTCGTGACATGCCTTCTTTCGTGCAATCTGCGGCAGTTTTCCGTAAGACACAGGAAGACGGCGGAAACCGCCGAGGAGCCACCGACCGAGAAGCCGCCAGGAGATGGAAAGAGACATGCCCTCAGAAAACCCCCGCTATCCCAAGCAATACGCCGAAGTGAACGGACGCCGGATGGCCTATGTGGAGGCCGGCACGGGCGATCCGATCGTCCTGCTCCACGGCAATCCGACCTCATCCTATCTCTGGCGCAACATCATGCCGCATCTGGAGAGTCTCGGGCGATGCATCGCCCCCGATCTCATCGGCATGGGAGATTCCGACAAACTGCCCGACAGCGGCCCCGGAACCTACAGATTCGTCGAGCACCGCCAATATCTTGACGGCCTGTTGTCTGCGCTCGGCGTGAATGAGCGGGTCGTCTTCGTGATCCATGACTGGGGTTCGGCGCTCGGATTCGACTGGAGCCGGCGGCACCCCGATGCGGTCAAGGGCATCGTTTACATGGAAGCGCTGGTGCGCCCGATGACCCACGAGGAATGGCCGGAGGCGCTGCGCGGTTTTTTTGGGCTCATGCGCGGGCCCGATGGCGAAGGCATGGTACTGGAGAAGAATCTCTTCGTTGAAACGCTGCTTCCGCGCGCTGTGCTCCGGGACCTGACCGACGAGGAAATGACGGTCTATCGCAAGCCGTTCCTCGATCCCGGGGAAGACAGGCGGCCGACCCTGACCTGGCCGCGGGAGATTCCGATCGCTGACGAGCCGGCGGATGTCTGCAAGATCGCCGCCGATTACGCGGCCTGGCTGGAAAAAGCCGACGTGCCCAAACTCTTCATCAATGCCAAGCCCGGCGCTATTCTCATTGACTCCAACAGAGAATACTGCCGAAGCTGGCCGAACCAGCAGGAAGTCACGGTGAAGGGACACCACTTCATACAGGAAGATTCCCCCGACGAGATCGGCCAGGCAATTGCCGCGTGGCTCTCGGCCCTGTAGGAAACGGCCTATCATTCACGCTTGGCATTTCAGAGAGAACCGATGACGCCTGCGACCTGCGACATCGTTCTCATCGGCGGTGGCCACAGCCATGTCGACGTACTCAAATCATTCGGCATGCGGCCGCAACCTGGAGTCCGCCTGACCCTGATCGCACGCGACGTGCACACGCCGTACTCGGGCATGCTGCCGGGCTGGATCGCTGGCCACTACGGATTCGACGAAACCCACGTCGATCTTCGCCCGCTGTGCCGGTTTGCCGATGTCCGGCTGTATCGCGACGAGGCCATCGGCATCTGCCATGAGACCCGCACGGTACAGTGTCGCAACCGCCCGCCCGTGCCCTTCGATCTTTTGTCATTGAACATCGGCTCTACCCCAAACCTCTCCAGCGCCAAGGGCGCGGCGGAACGCGTGACGCCGGTCAAACCGATCGGCATGTTCATGGAGCGGTGGCAAGGGCTTTTTGACCGGGTGCTGGCACGCGAGGGGCCGGTGCGCATCGGCGGTGTTGGCACCGGTGTCGGCGGCGTCGAAATCATGCTGTCGGTGGAACGGCGCCTGCGCCGGGATTTCCGGGATGCCGGACGCTCCTCCGAGAATGTCTCCTTCGAGTTGTTCGGGACCGACGATTTCGTTCTGCCGCAGCAGAACGCCTCCGTTCGCCGGAGATTCATGCGCATTCTCGCCGACCGGGGGATCCGGACGCATCTGGGCAGCCCCGTCGTCGCGGTCGAGGACGGCGCCCTACACCGCGCCGATGGCAGCATGCACGAAATCGAGGAAATTCTCTGGACCACTGAAGCTTCGGCAGCCGAATGGCTGGGCGAAGAGACCGCGCTGACGCTCGATGATGCCGGTTTCATACAGATCCACGACACGCTCGAATCGGTATCACACCCCGGCATCTTCGCGGCAGGAGACATCTCCTCGACAGCCGCCCATCCCCGCCCCAAGGCCGGCGTGTTCGCCGTGCGCCAGGGGCCGCCGCTGGGAGAAAACCTGCGCCGCGCCGCCGCCGGCCAGCCTCTGAAGCCATTCCACCCGCAAAAACACTTCCTCACCCTGATCTCGACCGGCGAGCAATACGCCATCGGATCGCGCGGGCCGTTTGCGGTAGAAGGCAAATGGGTTTGGACGCTGAAGGACTGGATCGACCGACGCTGGATGAACCGCTACGGCGATTTGCCGGAGATGACGACACAACCCGAACCGAAAGGCCCGCCAGCGGCGACGACACTTGCCGCCACCCCACAAGAGTCCGACGACATGCGTTGCGGCGGCTGTGGCGCCAAGATCAGCGGCGCGATGCTGGAGAGAACCCTATCCCGGCTGAAAACGGAACTTGCCATAACGCGGCCCGACATCATCATCGGGCTGGATACACCGGACGACGCAGCCGCGGTAGCACCGCCAGCCGGGCGTACCATGCTGCATAGCATCGATTTCTTCCGGGCCCTGGTCGAGGATCCCTATCTCTTTGGCCGGATCGCCGCCAACCACGCACTCAGCGACATCTACGCCATGGGCGGCGAGCCACAGACGGCGCTTGCCGTGGTCACCGTCCCACATGGGCCCGACGACAAGGTCGAGGACACGCTGTTTCAGCTGATGGCGGGATCGGCCCGGGTTCTCACCGATGCGGACTGCGCACTAGTCGGCGGCCACAGCGGCGAGGGCGCGGAAGTCGGTCTCGGGTTTTCCATCAACGGCAGCGTCGACCCCGAGCGCATGCTTCGCAAAAGCGGCCTGCGCGCCGGCGACCATCTGATTCTCACCAAACCGCTCGGTACCGGCACGCTGATGGCCGCCGACATGCGCGCCAAGGCCAAGGGTCGATGGATCGACGGAGCCCTGCAGGTCATGACGATCTCGAACAGGGACTCGGTCCGTATTCTCCTGGCTCACGGCGCCGACGCATGCACTGACGTCACCGGTTTCGGTCTGCTCGGCCATTTGCTGGAAATGCTCGAAGCCTCCGGGGTGGGGGCCGAAATCGACCTCGCTGCCATGCCGGTTCTCGACGGCGCGCTCGAGACCGCCGCCGCCGGCCTGCTCTCCTCCCTGCATCCGGAAAACGCACGCAACAAGGACGCGCTCTCCCTGAAGGACGGCGCGCCCGCAGAGAATGCACGGATGACGTTGCTTTTCGATCCGCAGACCGCAGGCGGCCTGCTGGCCGGAATACCCGAAGACATGGTGGAATCCTGCATCGCCGCGCTGATCGAGGCTGGCCTACAAGAGGCCGCGATCATCGGGCGGGTCGTCCCCCGATCGGAGACGGGGCCTCCGGTGGCTATCAGGTGATTTTTCCTGCCGGATGATTCTGGCTATCAAGTGATTCTACGGCCGATCGAGAAAGAAACGTTCATGGCGACAGCAACCATGGCGACAGAAACGGCGGAGGCATTGAGCGCCACAGGTGCCGAGATCACCGCCGAGCTGCGCGATGCGCGACGCTGGACCCTCGACCTTGTCGCTGGACTTAACGAAAATCAATTGCAGGGGACGGACGTCGACAACGCCGTCAATCCCTTCCTCTGGGAACTCGGGCACATATCCTGGTTCTGCGAGCAATTCGTTCTCCGGCCGCTCGGCAAGGGAACCGGTGTCTGCCATGAACAGGCCCGGGCGCTTTACGATTCGGCCCAGACGCTTCTCGGCGACCGCAGCGACCTGTCGTTGCCCGGACTGGAGGATACGCTTGACTACATGCACACGGTCGAAGACGCGACACACGCCGCCCTGTTGAGCGGAATATCCAGCGGAGCCCTTGATGCCGCCGCCATCGATCGGTTCCGGCTGGGGGTGCGGCACGAGGATATGCACGGCGAGACCCTACTCTATAACCGGCAGTATCTCGGCTATCCCAAGCCCGTCTTCGCCAACAGCAGCGCCAGCGATGCAGAAGATGGCCCCTATCCCGGCGACACGGCGGTCGGCGAGGGAGTCATGACCATCGGCGCCAAGGGTGGGACCGAAGACGGAGCCAAGGGCTGGAACGGTTTTTGTTTTGATAACGAGCGCGGCGCCCATGCGATTGCGGTGGCTCCGTTCTGGATCGCCAGGGCGCCGGTCACCAACGCCGAATTCCTCGCCTTTGTTGAGGATGGCGGCTATGCCAAGCCGGAAATCTGGGACGATGCTGGCCGAACGTGGCAGAGCGCGGCTGACGTTTCCGCCCCGTTGCACTGGATCAGGACCGAACATGATGGGTGGGCCGTGCGCGCCTTCGATCGTTGCCAGCCTCTGGCGCCGCATCAACCCGTGGTCCATGTCAGCCATCATGAGGCACAAGCCTGGTGCCGCTGGGCCGGACGGCGCCTGCCCTCCGAGGCGGAGTGGGAGGTTGCAGCAGCGACCAGCCCCGGGAACCACGACCGCAAGAGTCGGTTTCCGTGGGGTTGCGGAAATCCCTCGCCTGATCACACCAATCTCGACGGTCTGCGCGGTGGTTGTCTGGACGTAGCGGCCCTGGCCGAGGGCGACAGCGCCCATGGCTGCCGGCAGATGCTCGGCAATGTCTGGGAATGGACAGCCAGCACCTTTCACCCCTACCCCGGATTTGCGCCTGGCCCCTATGGTGGCTACTCGCTGCCCTGGTTCAGCACGCACATGGTCCTGCGCGGTGGCTCCTGGGCAACCCGCCACAGGATCGCCTCGAACACCTACAGGAATTTCTTCAAGCCGCATCGCCGCGACATCTATGCCGGCTTCCGGACCTGCGCGGTGGGCTGAGGATCAAGGCGTCCGATGCCCACCCGGCACCCATCCGAGATTTGATAACACCACAAACCTTGCCTAGGTTGTGGCGATTACTTAAAAACTTTTTACCAAAGCTGTTATTCATGTCGGAACAGCCAGCGCCCGCATCCTTTCTCGACGTCTCACCGGATATCGACAGCTTTCTTGCTGCCGTCATCGACGGGCTGTCATCGCCGCGCAAAACCGCGCCCTGTAAATTCCTATACGATCAACGCGGCGCCGAGCTGTTCGAGCGCATATGCACTCTGCCGGAGTACTACCCGACCCAGACCGAAATCACGCTCATGCTCGAGCACTCCTCCGAGATCGCTGCTCTTCTCGGCCCCGAAGCGCAGATCATCGAACTCGGAAGCGGTGCGGCGGAGAAAACCCGTATTCTTCTCGATGCCTGCGAGAAGCCGGCGTCCTACGTCGCTGTGGATATTTCCCGTAAATCGCTGGAGGCCGCCGCCGCCACTCTAGCGCAGGACTATCCCGACCTCGAAGTGCACGCGATCTGTGCCGATTTCACCGAAGACATCACCATCAACGGCGACATACCCGGCCGACGGCGCACATGCTTCTTCCCGGGCTCGACCATCGGCAATTTCGAACCGGAGGAAACCGTCGCGCTCCTTGCCAAAACAGCCACCCTTGCCGGGACGAGTGGTGGTTTTCTTGTTGGTGTCGACCTGAAGAAAGATCCCGCGATCCTGCATGCCGCCTATGACGACGCCGAGGGCGTGACCGCGGCGTTTAACCTCAATCTTCTTGTCCGTATCAACCGCGAGCTCGGCGGAAACTTTGACACCAAGAAATTCCGCCACCGCGCCCCCTACAACGAGGCCGAGGGCCGGATCGAGATGCACATCGAAAGCCTGTGCGAACAAGAGGTCACCGTCGCCGGCCAGCGTTTCGCGTTCGCCAAGGGCGAGAGCATCCATACCGAAAATTCGTACAAGTACGACATTTCGCAGTTTCAGGATGTAGCCCGCAAGGCCGGCTTCCGGCCGGATCAGGTATGGACCGATCCCGAAGCGCTATTCAGCATCCACTATCTCGCAGTGCCGGAAGGCGGCTCAGATCAGGGCTAGGCGCACGGCCTACCAGGCACCCGGCTTACCAAACACCGGGTAGCGCCTGACTTACGACCCGACGGCTTCTGCGGCCGGGATGTAGCGGGTTGCCCAGGCGGCAATGACGCTGGCTGCGTAATCAGCATCGTTGCGATTGCTCAGCAGGTGATCGGCATTGTCGAGAGAGATGAAGCTCTTGGGATGCTTGGCGACGCCAAAAATCTCAGCCGCGTTTTCGATCCCAACGGTCTCATCAAGCGGCGCGTGCAAGACCAGCAGGGCGCGCTTCAGCCCGGAAACCCGTTTGCCGAGCCGCTGACCCGCGATGTCTTCCAGAAACTGTTTCTGAATCCGGAAAGGCCGGCCGGCGAGCATAACCTCCGCTTCGCCCTCAGCATCGATTTCTGGTTGCGCCTCCGCAAAAAGATGGGAGACATGGCTCGGATCGGCCGGCGCTCCGATGGTGGCGACAGCCACGCAGTCCTCGATTTCGCCCGCCGCCGCGAGCACGGCGGCTCCTCCCAGCGAATGGCCGACCAGAACCGACGGCCGCATGCCCTCACTGCGCATGAAATCGGCGGCGGCGATCAAATCGCCGACATTGGAGGAGAAATTCGTATTGGCGAAGTCACCGGCGCTGGAACCGAGACCCGTAAAGTCGAAACGCAACACCGCAAATCCGGCATTTGCCAACGTCCCGGCAATCCTCCGGGCGCCAAGGATGTCCTTACCGCAGGTGAAGCAGTGGGCGAAGATGGCTCCGGCGCGCACCTCTCCCGGCGGGCGTTCGAGGAGCGCCGCTAGGATGTGCCCTTGGGCGCCGGTAAAGGTAACCTTGTTGTCGGACATCGCTACGTCTTTTCCATAATCTGCACTGGGAATACAGCCATTATACCAAATGTCGCCGCATCTTCGATAACCGAATGCACCAATGGCGGTGGCCGGTGGCCGGTGGCCGGTGGCCGGTGGCCGGTGGCCGGTGGCAGGATAAGGCGTGATAGGCTAGATTGTCGCTGAAATGGCTCCATTCCTGGAGCCTTGTGCAAGCAGAGAACCCCGATCCATGTCACTGACTCGCAAGAAAAAACTATCTTCCGAGCATACCCCCCAGCGTAACAGAAACACCGTCCCTTCGATCATCAGCTCCGATGTCACGGTTGCTGGCGATATCGACACCGGTGCCGACATCCACACGGATGGACAGCATCAAGGCAACGTACGCTGCGCTACCCTGACGGTGGGCGAGGCTGCCCGCATCGAGGGCAGCATCACCGCAGATGTTGTCGAGGTTGCCGGCCATATCCATGGCGACGTCGTCACCCGCCTGATCGAAGTGAGAAATACCGGGATGATCCACGGCAACGTAGTTTATCAGGAAGTCAGGATTGATCTCGGAGGGCGGATCAGCGGTAGCCTGACCTGTGACAGCGAGGCCGCAAAACCACAGGGCAAGAGCGTTTTCCCCGCACAACCTGCTTCCGCGCAATCCACCCCGACCCTTCGTCCGATCGATAACGATCATGCAAAGAAAGCGCACACCGGGGACAAGCCACCATCCTCCACCGTCGGAAATGTATCCCAGACGGCGTAAGTCGCCTTCGGCCGCTTTGCCATTAGATCCAAAGGCTAACGGATGATCTCGCCGGAAGGCTATTCGCTATCCCAGACATCCCCCCGCCGCGATGATATGAGAGACAGCGTTACTTTCTGCAAATACGCCAATGGCGTCGATAATATTGATCCTGGCGTCGCGTAGTCGCGCCACAAGGTCGGGGGCAAATGCGTCAAATGGCGCCCCGATTTGCCAATCTGCCGTTGTGAATGAATTTGAAGCCTGTCATCACCCTATTATCGCTACGAAAGACAGCAATCGGCGGCTACTTAGCACCGAGCAAAAAGCTATTAAGCAAGACTGTAAAAAATGAGTTGGAGCGGGCGATGGGATTCGAACCCACGACTTCAACCTTGGCAAGGTTGCGCTCTACCCCTGAGCTACGCCCGCACCTGCAGTCAATGATAGGAACGGCAGGCGGGTTTGCAAATGCCGAAGCGGCCGGGGCATAGTCGGCGCACACTGAACACTGCCCCGACTCATCTGCCATGTCTGCCTCCAGCCATATCGATGACAGCGGCCTGTGCGAAAAACTCCGCGAACTCGGCATCGATTTTGAGAACCACAAGCATCCACCGCTCGCCACGGTTGAGGATTCCAAGGCCCTGCGGGGGCATCTCCCGGGCCTTCACATCAAGAATCTCTTCCTGCGCGACAAGAAACGCCGGTATTTCCTGGTTACCGTCGAGGAAGACCGGGAAGTGGACCTGAAAACGCTTCGCCACCGGATCGGGGGGCAGGGAACCCTGTCTTTCGGCAACGCCGAGGCGCTCTGGGAGTATCTCGGCGTCACGCCTGGTGCCGTCACGCCCTTCGCCATCGTCAATGACCGGGCCGGAAGCGTCACGATCGCGCTTGATACCGCGGTCGCCAACGCTTCCCTGGTGAACGCCCATCCCCTGCGCAACGACATGACGACAAGTCTGACAGCAGCCGACCTGTTGCGGTTCCTTGAAACCGAAAACCACCCACCCATGCTTCTTGATTTCTCGTCTCCGACCTGAAGAACCCGCGTCTGGCCGAGAATGACTTCCGGTCGCAAACCTGCACAACCACATCAATTCCCGTATATACATCACCGAGGACATCATTCATGGAAAACATACTCGGTGCCGCTCCCCCATCCGGCTCCCCATCTGATGCGGACGGCTTGATCAAGGACACCACAGCGGTCGACTTCGCCGCCGACGTACTGGATGCGGCACAGTCGGTCCCCGTGATTGTCGATTGCTGGTCGCCGTCCTGTGCGCCGTGCATGCAGCTCACCCCGATCCTGGAGAAAACCGTTCGTGCCGCCGGCGGTGCAGTCCGCATGGTCAAGCTGAACGTCGACGAAGCTCCACAGATCGCCCAGCAAATGCGACTCCAGTCAATCCCCGCAGTCTACGCCTTCTTTCAGGGCCGGCCGATTGACGGCTTTGTCGGCGCGTTGCCGGAAAGCGAGGTCAAGCAGTTCATCGACCGCGTCATCAAGGCCTCCGGCGGCGTGCCGGAATCGGTCGCCATCGACGAGGCGCTGGCCAAGGCGCAATCGGCACGGGACAACGGCGATCCGGAAACCGCAATAGCGATCTACGGACAGATTCTCCAGCAGGATTCGGCGGACGCTCGGGCGATTGCCGGAATCGGCCACTGCTACATCGCCATGGGGCGCATGGGCGAGGCAAAAGAGATGCTGGAGGCAGTGGACGACGAGATCGCCAAGGCACCGGCCATGGCCGCCCTTCGCAGCGCCATAGATCTTGCCTCGGAAGGGCAGGAATCGGCCGGACAGCTGACCGACCTCGAGGCCGCGCTGGCCGCCAACCCGAACGACCATCAGGTTCGTTACGACCTCGCTGTTGCCCTTTACGGCCAGAGGCGAAATGCCGAAGCCATCGAAGCCCTGCTCGCCATCATCGCCAAACAGCCCACCTGGAACGACGGCGAGGCACACAACCGGCTGCTCAAGATCTTCGAGGCTCTCGGCGACACCTACCCCGATACCGTTGCAGGCCGCGCAAAAATGGCCTCGATCCTGTTTGCATGAGCATCTTCGACACACCCTTCGACAAACTTCCGAAATCGATCGTGGTTTTCCCCCTGAGCGGCGTCCTCCTTCTGCCGGGCGGGCATCTTCCTCTCAATATTTTCGAGCCACGCTATCTCAACATGATCACCGACGCCCTCGCCACCGACCGCCTCGTCGGCATGGTCCAGCCGAAAACACCCGAAGAGATTCCGATCGAAGATGACGAGGTAATCAAGAGTCTCGAAGGCGAGCATCTGCCGCTCTACCAGACCGGATGCGTCGGTCGTATCGTCCAGTTCGAGGAAGGGGATGATAATCGCTTTCTCGTCACCCTCAGGGGCATCTGCCGCTTCCATCTCGGCGAAGAAATGGAAACCGGACGGGGCTACCGGCGCTTTGCCGTTGATTGGCGCGGCTTCGGCGCCGATCCCGACGGCGAACGAGACGCCGCAATCGATCGCGAGAGGCTGTTGCCGGCGCTCCGGGAATATTTCCGCCGCCGCGGCATCTCCGCCGATTGGGAAGCGATCGAGAAAACCAAAGACGAGAAACTCGTGACCACGCTCTCAATGCTATGCCCCTTCGGGCCGGCGGAAAAACAGGCCCTGCTCGATGCTCCCAACCTTCTGGAACGGAGCCGGGTGCTCGCCGCAATCGCCGAAATAGCGGCCTATGACGAACAGCCGAACGAGGAACCGCGGGAGCAATAGCCGCGCGGCGCCCAAGAGACCGACCTCATGATCGACATCGACCTCAAACTTCTTGAATTCCTGGTCTGCCCGCTCACCAAGAGTCCGCTAACCTACGACAAGGAGCGGCAAGAACTGATCAGCGCCGAGGCCAAGCTCGCCTATCCGATCCGCGACGGCATCCCGATCATGCTGGTCGAAGAGGCCCGCTCCCTGGAAGACGACTGAGGACGCACCGGGATATGGCTGAAGGCATGACCGAAGACGTAACCGGAGATATGCCCGAAGACGCGGTCGGAGAGGACGGATTCTCGACCGAACATTGGCCGACGTCGATCCGCCTGAAAAAAGCGGAAAAAATCCTTGAGATCGCCTACGACGACGGCAGCCAGTTTGCCCTGACGGCGGAGCTGCTGCGGGTCGAGAGTCCATCAGCCGAGGTCCAGGGCCATGCCCCCTCGCAACGCCAGGTTCCGGCCGGACGGCGTCATGTCGGCATCATCGACGTCGAGCCGGTCGGCAATTATGCCGTGCGGATTCATTTCGACGACCTCCACGAAACCGGTCTCTATAGCTGGCAATATCTCTATCGCCTGGGGCGGGATAAGGATCAGATCTGGAACCGGTATCTCGAGGAGCTTGCGGAGAAAGGCCTCAGCCGTGATCCGTGAATCCGGGCTCCATTTCCGTTAAACACCCTTATTTTCTATTTGCAGGTTTTGCGCGATTACGGACAGGACATCATCCGCCATGCGGCGTACCCACAAGACCAAAATCGTAGCGACCCTCGGCCCGGCCAGCACCGGCCATAAGACCATCCGGATGCTGTTCGACGCCGGCGTCGATGTATTCCGACTCAATCTCAGCCATGGTTCGCACGAGGATCACGCCGGCAATATCGCCGCCATCCGCGAGGTCGAGAGCGCCGTCGAGCGCCCGATCGCGATCATGCTCGATTTGCAGGGGCCGAAGCTGAGAATCGGCGATTTCACCGGCGGTGAGGCGAAACTCGAAACCGGCAAAGCTTTTCGTCTCGATCTCGATACGGCCGAGGGTGATGCACACCGTGTCTGTCTGCCGCACACGGAAATCTTCGAAGTTATCGAGCCCGGCCGCGAGATTCTCGTCAATGACGGCCGTGTCCGCCTCCAGGTTCTCTCCTGCGGCCAGGACTATGCCGAAACCGAGATCGTCGTCGGCGGCACTCTCTCCAATCACAAGGGGGTCAACCTTCCCGGCGTCATCCTGCCTCTGTCGTCGATGACGGAAAAAGACCGCAAGGATTTGGAATTCGGCCTCAGTCACGGCGTTGACTGGTGCGCCCTCTCCTTCGTCCAGAAACCCGACGATCTCGACGAGGCTCTCCGCATCATCGACGGCAGGATACCGATCCTGGTCAAGCTCGAGAAACCGACAGCGATCAACCAGCTCGAAGAAATCATTGATGCCAGCGACGCCATTATGGTGGCGCGCGGGGATCTCGGTGTCGAAATGCCCGCCGAGGACGTGCCGGTCCTCCAGCGTCGCATCACCCGGGCCTGCCGGAACGCCGGCAAACCGGTCGTGATCGCAACCCAGATGCTGGAATCGATGATTTCGGCACTGCATCCAACCCGGGCCGAGGCTTCCGACGTCGCGACCGCGGTCTATGAGGGTGCTGATGCGGTGATGCTGTCGGCCGAGACCGCAGCCGGGGAATATCCGGTAGAATCGGTGCAGATGATGAACCGCATCATCGAGCGCGCCGAGAGCGATCCGATGTGGCAAGGCATCATGAACGCCGAAGCCCGCGAAAGAGAGCCAACCGCCTCTGATGCCATCAGTGCCGCCGCCCGCCAGGTCAGCAACACGCTCTCCGCCACTGCCATCATCACCTACACGACCTCGGGCTCAACCACCCTACGGGCAGCGCGCGAGCGCCCCGATGTTCCAATTATCGGGCTCACCCCCGAGCAGGCGACCGCGCGCCGCATGGCCCTCGTGTGGGGCGTGCACAGCATCCATACCGAGGACGCCGCCGAGGAAAGCCTGCTTGCGGCGAAGGCCAGGCGCTGGGCCGCACGCGACGGCTTTGCCAAACCCGGCGACCATATCGTCATCACCGCCGGTATCCCGTTCGGCACACCCGGCGCCACCAACCTGTTCCGCATCACCGAGGTTACCGAAAAAGACTTCTGAGACGGCGCATTGCCCTTGCTCTTCCCGCCGGCTTGCATTTTTTTCCGGGCCGTTTCATATGTCGCCGCTTCCGCACCCGCCCCGGCGGTGCACCGGCAACCCGTCGGGAGATCGTCACTGATGGACAGCACGAACACGAGCGTGGCGAGGGCGAGCGCAACCACGGGCAAGGATGTGTCGACTGAAACACCCCTCCCCGATTATGTCGTGCGAAGCGAGGGCGGTCTCTATGCGGGGCGTCACATCCTCGTCGATCTCTGGGACAGCCTCGGTCTCGATGACCCCAAATTCATCGAAACCACCCTGTGCGATGCCGCGCGTGCAGCCGGCGCGACCGTGCTGCACGTTTATGTCCACCGGTTTTCCGATAATGGTGGTATTTCCGGGGTTGCCGTTCTCGCCGAATCGCATATCAGTATCCACACTTGGCCCGAATGGAACTACGCCGCGATTGACGTGTTCATGTGCGGTCAAACCGACCCCGACCGGTCCGTTGAGATTATCCGCGAAGCCTTCGCGCCCGGCCGCATCGACGTCAACACACACGCCCGCGGTCGGCTGGATTGCCAGTCGGATTGATGGACTGGTTCGAGGAAACCCTGCATGACGGCCTGCGTCTCGGACTCTCCATCGACAACGTCCTCTTTGAGACCAAGACCCCGCACCAGAACCTGATTCTGTTCGAGAATCGTCGTTTCGGGCGAGTCCTCGCACTCGACGGTATCATCCAGACCACAGAGCGCGACGAGTTCATCTACCACGAGACGCTCTCCCACATCCCGATCCTCGGGCACGGCTCGGTTAACAAGGTTTTGATCGTCGGCGGTGGCGACGGCGGCATGCTTGAAGAAGTGCTCAAGCACGCCTCGGTCGAACAGGCGACGCTGGTCGAGATCGACGCCACGGTGATCGATCTCTCCAAGACCTGGCTGCAATCGATCTACGGCGGCGCCTTTGATGATCCGCGTAGCCGGATCGTTATCGCCGATGGCGTGAACTACGTGCACGAAACCGACGACCGGTTCGACCTCGTGATCGTCGATTCAACCGATCCCGTGGGGCCGGGCAAGGTTCTATTCGGAGAGTATTTCTACGCCGGATGCCGGCGCGTACTGGATCCGGGCGGAGTCCTCGCGATCCAGAGCGGAGTGCCGTTCCTGCAAGGTGATGAGCTATCGAGCAGCGTCGCCACCCTGAAGCGGCAATTTCCGGATGTCTCCTGCTTTCGTGCCAGCGTGCCCGGCTACTGGGGCGGCGACATGGTGTTCTGCTGGGCCGGCGAGGACGCCGCTGCGGCCAGCCCCGCCCTGGAGGTGCTGGAGGATCGCTTCGAGGCGTCCGGAATTGCGACTCGTTATTACAGCCCGGAAGTGCACCGGGCCGCCTTCGCCATCCCGCCCTGGATCGAGGATAGCATCAACTCTTCCTGACAACCGGCTTCAGTTGAAGCCAGCCTCGGTACTTGGCGGCTACGGTACTTGGCGACTAGTAGTAGGCCTGCTGGCGCGGCAGATCGTCCTCGATGAAGATCCGGACCACCTCGTCGAGATCGGCGTCACTTTGGAACCCCATCGCATCGGCTCGGTCGGTACGGAAATGGTTCGGCCAGCCGGCGACGATTTCCTCGATGAACGGATCGGCCTCGAAACTGACCCGCCCGCGGGTCTCGGCACCGCCGGCCCGCTCCAGGGCTTCCATCGCCTCGGCGACCGACATCACCAGCCCCGGCAGGTTCACGACCCGATGATCGCCCCAAATTCCGGGTTCGAGGTCATGGGCATGCCGGAACGCCTCGACCACCCGGCGCGGCGACAGGACCCACATGCGTGTATCCATGCCAACCGGGCAGATTACCGGCCGGCCGGCAAGCGGTTCGCGCAGAATGCTTGACGCCCAGGTCGAGGCGGCCTTGTTGGGCCGGCCCGGGCGGATGACGATGGTCGGCAGGCGCAAAGATCGCCCGTCGACGAACCCCTTGCGGCTGTAATCACCGACCAGGTACTCGCCGACCACCTTAGTCATGCCGTAGGTGGTTTGCGGCGTCGGTGTGGTGGCGTCATCGACCACTGCCGGCAGGTTGGCCCCGCCGAAAGCGGCGGCCGAGCTCGCATAGACGAAGCGCGGTACGGTGCCGAGTGCGCGACAACGCTCGAGGGCAGCGCGCGTGCCATCGAGATTGACCCGCATGCCGAGCCCGAAATCCTCCTCGGCAGCGGCGCTGACCACCGCTGCAAGGTGAAAGATGCTGTCGGTATCGGCATCGATCAGGGAGGCGATCAGCTCCGGCTCCTCGACACTGCCAACCGTCATGGACAGCCGGGCATCCTCTGGCAGCGGTGGATCAGGAGCGGCGGCGTCGAACGCAGCGATGTTCTCGATTTCCTCCGGCTGTCCCGAGCGCCCGACCAGCGCAGACGAGGCAAGCAGGGATTCGATCAGCTTGCGGCCGATCATTCCCGTCGCACCGGTAACCACTACCTTCATATCTTATTCACCGTCCGAGTATGTCCTGAAGTCTACCGTTGAGTATGCCATTGCGAGGGCGCAAGCACACCGACGGCATGCCTTCTGCAATCATTCCGCATAATCATGTCATAATCATTTCATAATCATTTCGGCCATCGCCTGAGATCGAAAATCGACAGCAACCGCCATGGAAGAACGCATCCCGACCAAATTATGGGTCAGCGCCCATATCAGACGGTGCGACAGCGAAGGCGTGCCCGCCGTCGTTGTCCGGCGCGGCGACCCGCACAGTGGCATGGTAATCGTCAGGGTCAACCTGCTCGAGGGCGCGTCGCGCGTCCTCGTCCAGATGCGCGGTGCTGACGGCAAGCTTGGGTGGCTTCCGGCGATGGGCGGCAAGACGGCACCCGATGCCGAGGTCGACACCTATATCCGCCGACAGACGGAGCGTGATCCGGATCTCTGGGTGATCGAGCTAGAGGATCGGCTGGACCGCCACTGGCTGGATGGTGCTATCCTCTAAGGTAAGAACTGAACCTTTAAGCCGGGGCTGGACACCAGACCCTGAAGCCGCCCGCCAGGCGGCGTCAGACGATCTTACGCTCCTGCAGACCGGCAACCTCGTCGTCGCCAAGGCCGAGAAACTCCTTGAGAACCTCGCCCGTGTGTTCGCCGAGCATCGGCGGCGGTGCGCGGTATGTGGGTGGGGTTTCGGTCATCTTGATCGGGTTGGCAGCGAGTTTCAGCGGTGTCTTGCCGATAGCTGGATGCGCCATCTCGACAACCATCCCACGCGCCTGGACGTGCGGATCGGTAAAAACCTGTTCCAGGCTGTTGATCGGGCCACAGCCGATCTTTTCCTTCTCGAGAATCTCGAGCCACCACTGCGATGGATGTTTGCGGGTGACCCCATTCAGGGTTTCGCTGACATGCTCGCGGTTGCGGACACGCTCGGCGTTGGTTGCGAAGCGCGGGTCCGAAAGCAGCTCCTCACAACCGGCAACCTTGCAGAAACGCTCAAAGGTCGGATCGTTGCCGATCGACAGCATGATGTAGCCATCGGCGGTCGGCATTACCTGATAGGGCACGATGTTGGGGTGGAGGTTCCCGAGCCGATCGGGGTTCTCGCCCGTCCCCAGGTAGTTCATGCCCTGGTTGGCAAGCCATCCGACATGGGTATCCAGCATGCCAATATCGATGTGCTGGCCCACCCCCGTCGCCTCCCGGTGGCGCAGAGCGGCGAGGATCGCGACAGCGGAATACATGCCAGCCATGAGGTCTGCGATCGGCACACCGACCTTCATCGGTTCGCCATCGGGAACGCCGGTCAGGCTCATCACTCCGCCCATGGCCTGGATCAGCGCATCATAGCCGGGCCGGTTGGCGTAAGGGCCGGTTTGGCCGAAGCCGGTAATCGAACAGTAGATCAGCGCCGGGAAGGCTTCTTTCAGATCATCATAGCCGAGGTTGTAGCGCGGCAGGGTTCCGGTCTTGAAATTCTCGGCCAAAATGTCGCATTCGGCGACCAGGCGCCGAGCGATCTCTTGTCCCTCCGGCTTGGCAAGATCGAGGGTCAGCGAACGCTTGTTGCGGTTGGTGCCGGCAAAATACGCCGTCTCGCTGCTCTCCTCCCCCGCCTCGTTACGCAGATAGGGTGGGGCGAAGCCGCGCGTGTCGTCGCCGGCACCAGGACGCTCCACCTTGATGACCTCGGCACCGAGATCGCCGAGAATCTGGGTGCAGTACGGGCCCGCGAGCACGCGGGTGAGATCGAGAACCCGAAGGCCCTCCAAAGGTCCCTTCATCGCTTTCCCCATAATGGTTGGAGGCAGAAGCTATATTGCCAAAAACAGAAGGAATGCTTTTTACGCTGTCCGGAAAGGCCGGACAAATCGCCTCTGCCCGGCCGGCGTTCCAACAACCCGGCGGCCCGAAACCGGAAGCCGAACAAACTAGCCAAGCGGAGGCATCTCTGCCCTACTTGGGTCAAATTGAAACGACACTCTGCCTTACCCTGTTTTGTTGCTACGGGAGAAACACGCAATGAAATTCTATGACTGCACTACTGCGCCCAGCCCCCGCCGGGTACGTATTTTCATGGCCGAAAAGAACATCACCAATATCCCCATAATCCAGGTAGATTTACGCGCGGGCGAACAGCTCGGCGATGCATTCAGGGCCCTCAACCCCTGGTGCACCGTCCCGGTGCTCGAGCTCGATGACGGCACCTGCATCAGCGAAATCGGCGCCATCTGCCGTGTCCTCGAAGTCGAATATCCGGACCCGCCCCTGCTAGGGCGCAGTGCCACCGAGCAGGGCGTGATCGAGATGTGGAACCACCATTGCGAGATGGACGGCTTCCACGCCGTCGCCGAAGCCTTCCGCAACACCAGCAAAGGCTTCAGCGGCCGGGCACTGGCCGGCCCCGCCAATTATGATCAGATCCCGGCTCTCGCCGAGCGCGGTCGGGCCCGCACCGCCGATTTCTTCGCCATGCTCGACGAACGGCTCGCCGACAGCCCCTACATTGCCGGCGACACCTACAGCAACGCCGACATCACTGCCCAGACCACCGTCGATTTCGCTGGCTGGATCAAGCTTGGCCCGGAGGACGGGCAGGAAAACCTGCATCGCTGGCACGAAGAGGTGAGCGCGCGTCCAAGCGCAGCAGCCTGACCACCAATCTTCAACAACCGGCGAAGCGGTCATGAACATTGTTTTCTTTGCCCTTGTCGCGGCGGCGTTTCTTGTCGCCGCGGTGCGGCAAGTCACTTATTCCGGGGATGCCGGGGACGGTCCCGCGCCGATGGAGGCCCTCGCCACCGGCATGATCGACACCGCCGAGGCCGCGGTCACCCTGGCGATCGGCCTGATCGGAGTGATGACGCTATTTCTCGGCCTGATGAAAGTTGCCGAGGCCGGCGGTCTTCTGGCCATCATTGCGCGCCTACTCCGACCCGCCATGGTGCGCCTGTTCCCCGAAGTGCCGGCCGAACATCCGGCAATGGGGGCGATGATCATGAACCTGTCGGCCAACATGATGGGGCTCGGAAACGCTGCAACCCCGTTCGGCATCCGGGCCATGCAGGAACTCGACAAGCTCAATACCAACAAGGGCGAGGCGACCAACGCGATGGTCCTGTTCCTCGCCGTCAACACATCGAGCGTCACCTTGCTGCCGACCGGGGTAATCGCGCTGCGCGCTGCCACCGGCGCCTCCGATCCAGCCGCCATCCTGCCAACGACGCTTTTTGCTACCCTGTGTTCGACTGCCGTCGCCATCGTCGCTACCCGGCTTTATCAGCGCTGGTCGCCGCGCTCTTCCACCCCGGTGCTACCTCCCGATGACCTTCCGGATGCAACGAACGCGGCAAACACAGCGGAGGCGGCGGTAGAAACGGAAAACCCGGATACGACAGACGCATCAGATGCCACAACGGCGGATGCCTCCGCCGGCCATGCCTATCCGGGCTGGGTCTCGGGCGTGGCGCTGGCTTGTGTGGCAGCGCTGATCCCCCTTGCCATTCTCTATGGGCCCGCCTTCTCGCCGTGGATCATTCCCGGACTGATGGTCGGTCTACTTGGTTTCGGTCTCAGCCGGAAAGTACGGATCTACGAGGTCTTCGTTGATGGTGCGCGGGAAGGCTTCCAGGTCGCCGTCCGTATTATCCCCTATCTTGTCGCCATCCTCGTGGCAGTGGGTATGTTCCGGGCGAGCGGCACCATGGACATGCTGATCGGGCCGCTCGGCACCCTGACTGGCCAGGTGGGGCTGCCTGCCGAAGCGCTGCCAATGGCACTGCTGCGCCCGCTCTCAGGCTCCGGTGCCTACGGCATCCTGGCCTCGATCCTGGGTGAGGCGGCCACCGGCCCTGATACCTATACCGGACTTTTGGTAAGCACCCTGCAGGGGTCGACCGAGACCACCTTCTATGTACTGGCAGTGTATTTCGGTGCGGTGCGGATCCGGCGCATACGCCACGCTCTCGCCGCCGGCTTGACCGCCGATTTTGCCGGCATCGTCGCCGCGGTCGTCATCTGCGTCCTGCTTTTCGCTCCCTGACCTTTGCCACCTGCCCTGCATTCCTCTGAAAACTCATGCACCTTCTCATATTCACCGCACTGGCGCTGATCTGGCTCCCCGCAGGCATCGTGCTGCTGACCCTGGTGCGATTTTTCATGATTTCCCTGGATTTCGAAACATGGCTATCGCTCGCGCCGGCCATACCTGGCGGGATTCTGCTCGCCTTCGCCTGTCGGGCGCTCTGGTATACCGGGCAGCGGCGGGCGATACATGCTCGAGCCTGAGCGCATCCATGAGGTGGACGCCCCCGGCCTCACCTCCTCCAATCTCGCAAGCTTTACTTGACTGCATCTACCCCGCCCCGTCTTCCCGCTCAATGAAGACGCCAGCCGGGATCCAACTCACGTTCTCGACGCTTCCCCCGACGACCTCGGGGCCGGCCTCGATGATTCACAGTTTTTTGGGCCGCCAATCAATCCATCGGAAGCATCTTCCCTGAAACTGTTGGCTCTAGAGCCAGTTGCTCGCGCCATTCGGCAACTCTGTCAGCGGAGACTCCGAGAATGCGGGCGGCTACCTCGTCCAGCGCAATTCTAACTTCGCAGTTTGCACCATGGCGGCCTTGTTCCATGGCTTTGTCCCAGCATGAGCGAGTTACTGCGTCCAAGGCGCCAACGTCCTTGGGAACTGGGATCGTGCAGATGTCTTCATTGGAATACACCGGATAAGTGAGTTCCCGCGCCCGTCGGTTCAGATAGAGGAGTTTTCCCGGGGTTGAGTTCAGCCAGCCCCGCCCGCGAGTTCTCTACGAGACTCTTGTGCAATGCGTCCAGAGCAACATCGGGGTTAATTTTCTTCGGATATACAAGTTAAGGGCTTGGCGGATCATCCGAGTGGCAGGACGGGCTCTGAGACGACCTTGCCGCGTGCGACAGATGGTGTGATGAACCGCTTGCCGTCGATGATTTCCTGCACGGTCATAATCTGCATTCGGGCATATTTCACGCCGAACACGTCGAAATCACCAGCGGCGTTCATTTCTCTAGCGAAGTTCCGTTTTTTTGTATCCCCCAAATCATCCATGACGATCAGGCCCGCCATGAGTGCATCGTCACGTTCCAGCACCCCGCGCAGATCGCGCACCACGCTAATACTCACGTTCCTTCCGCCCTTCACTTCCAGCACCATGCTTTGCAGGCCGTGTTTGTCGGGGATGTCAAAGTAGAGGCGTCCGTCAATGCCGCCGTCGCCGCTACGCCGCGATGTTACAAAACCATCCACTTCCTCAACCGCCCATTTCTGAAAGTGATACTTGTCCCGCTCCCATAGATCACGAGCACCTTCAAGTGTATTTGGTACGCCGTCGATGGTGAAGTCCTTTCCTTCGACCAAGCCAAGACGATCCTGCAACCGTATCTTTGCCACGCGCTTGATGGCGTGGATCGCGATGTCGACGCCGATCCACTTGCGGCCCAACTTCTCAGCTGCCTCAATGGTTGTGGCGCAGCCGCAGAACGGGTCAAACACCACATCGCCAGGATTGCTGCTGGCTTTGATGATGCGCTCCAATAATTCAAGTGGTTTTTGAGTGGCGTAGCCGAGACGCTCTTTTGACTGGCTATTGAGATAAGAAATATCCCACACATCCCGCATATTTACCCAATTGAATACGCCATTCCCGTCTTCAAAAAATTCCGCGTTGCCAGCACCGTAGTTAACTATACCTGCCTTGCGATTTTCGGATTTTGTATACGCTTTCTCTTTTAGAGTGTTGAATATACGGTGATTAGATTTCCCATAAAGCAGGATCGTGTCATGTTTCCTTGAAAACCATTTCTTGCTTGCGCCGCCCGTTCGGTAACTCCAGACAATCTCATTACCAAAATTCCCGTGCCCGAAGATGCCATCCATCATCACTTTTATGTAGTGACTGGCTGTCGGGTCGCAGTGCAGATAAATAGAACCCGTTGGCTTGAGTATGCCGCGCATAGGCAATAGCCGTTGAACCATGTAGCTGAGATAGGCTAGCAGTCGCGGATTTGATTTGCGCAGTGCATTCATCCATATTTTCCAGAACTGGGCCACATCATCATCAATTCCGTTTTCACGCATCAAAACTGGAATTTTCTTGATTGCCCGTTCGCGCTCCAGGTCTAGTGTCCACAAATCGCAAAACGCTTCGACCTGATCGGGCAGGAGGCGGCCCGTCTCGTCCTTGTAGATGGCGTTGTAAGCACGATTGGAATTGAACGGCGGGTCCAGATAGATCAGGTCCACGCTTCCTAACTTCATGCTCTGCATAATGGTCAGGCAATCGCCGTAAAAGAGACGATTCATGCGAAGCACCCCCGCATGAACGTTCCAAAGGCGTTATCATCTTTGCGCCGGTTGTACTTCCAGCACGCTTCCGCAACATAAAGTGGGGTGTAGCATTTCCGGTAGTGATGGTGCGAGCCGTACCATGCCCGCTTGAGCAGCGACCAGAAGCCCTCGATGGTGTTCGTGTGGGTGGACCCGTTGGCGTATGCGCCCTTGCTGTGATTGACGCTGGCATGGGCATAGGTGGCCCGTGCCACGTTGTAGGATTTGAACTCGTCTGTGATGAGCAGTGAGCCATCGGGATCGACGTTCTCACGGATGAAGCGGAGAACGCCCTTGCCGGAAAGATCACCGGCAACTTGTGCGACTACCTTTCCGCCGCGCTCTACAACACCTATGACGGATGTTTTGCGTGTTCCTCGCCCGCGCGGATTGTGCGGCGGGGGGGGGGGGGGGTAAGTTCTTATTTTGATTGCTATTATTGCGCTTGCGTGGTTTGCCGCCAAGATAGGTCTCGTCGGCTTCAACGACGCCTTGCAACAGGATTTCGCTCTGCTTCGATGCCATTTCCGCGCGAATGCGTTTGAGCATGTACCAGGCCGATTGCTGAGTTATGTCCAGGTCGCGGGCGAGCTGGCAACTCGACAGGCTTTTCTTCGCGTTGACGACCAAGCCGATAGCCATGAACCATTTTTGCAGGGGAATCTTCGTTTTCTCGAAGATGGTGCCAGACAGGGCATTGAAGCTGGACTTACAGCCGTGGCAATTCCAGCGACCCACACGGTATTGATCTGCTTTAACAGCAACGCTTGTGCTTCCGCAATGCGGGCAGTGGGGGCCGTCGCCCCAGCGCAGGGTTTCCAGATGTTCAATGCAGGCTTCTTGATCGGGGAAACGCGTGAAGATTGCAAGCAGGTTCATGGTACCCTCCGTCTGTCTGTCTCTGTAGAATGTTAGAGATAGAAGAATGATCTGTCAAGCCCATAACTTGTAATTGCGATTTTCTTTGCCCTGCGTTTGATTTCTTCCGGGACCACCTCACTCATGAACGGCATTGTTAGTTAACCTCTTGCACGCTTCATCCGTGTTAGTTATTTTGAGATAAGTAACAAAATATGCAAAAACGTTAGTAATGGCTATAGAGCATCAAAATGAACGTATTGGCAGGCAGGTAAAATGCTCCGCCGTTGGTGGAGAGCACTACACGGCCTATGTGCCCACAGACCTGCCACCTGTGCCGTCATTAGCAATGGACGATCTCTATCCGCTTCTGGATCAGGCAAGCACGGCAATCGGCCGTCTGGACGGTATGAGCATGGTTTTGCCCGACCCGTCCTTGTTTCTCTATATGTATATCCGTAAGGAGGCGGTTTTATCATCGCAGATTGAAGGAACACAATCTTCACTTTCTGACCTTCTCTTGTTTGAATCGAAAGAAGCTCCCGGAGTACCAATGGATGATGTGACAGAAGTCTCCTGTTACGTCTCAGCCATGAACTACGGTCTTGAACGGTTAAAGGACTTTCCCATGTCCTTGCGCCTGATCCGTGAAATCCATGCTCAGCTGATGAACAACGCAAGGGGTGGCAATAAAATGCCCGGTGAGTTTCGCACCTCGCAAAACTGGATCGGCGGTTCACGCCCAGGCAATGCCCGCTTCGTTCCCCCGCCGCCTGAACAGCTTATGGAATGCCTTGGTGCATTTGAGATTTTTCTGCACGATGAAAATGTTAAATTACCTGCTTTGATCAAGGCTGCGTTGGCACATGTGCAATTTGAAACTATCCATCCGTTTCTTGATGGCAATGGCCGCCTGGGGCGGCTACTCATCACCTTCATATTGTGCATGGAAGGTGTTCTGAAAGAACCATTGCTGTATCTCAGTCTTTATTTCAAAGCCAACCGACAGGAATATTACGACCACCTGCAATCTGTCAGGGAAACGGGTGATTGGGAAAGTTGGGTCAAATTCTTCTTAACCGGTGTCATTGAGACGGCAACACAGGCAGCAGAAACGGCACAAGCCATCATCGCCTTGTTTAATGCTGACCGTACTACCATCGAGACATCAGGAAGATCGACGGCTGGCGTTTTGTCAGTACACCAGTTTTTACAGCGCCACCCCATTTCCAATACAAACAAAATCAAGCAAGGGTGCAACGTGTCGCTACCAACTGTATTACGCTCTCTAACGACACTTGAGGCATTGGGCATTGTTCAGGAGATCACCGGCAAAGACCGTAACAAGATTTTTGCATATCAGGAATATCTCACTGTTTTGAGCAAGGGTACTGAGCCAATCCGGGGTTAAGCTCCGTTTGCCGTAAACGTTTTGAGGCAAGAGGCCGCCTGTCAGCCTCATAGGATCATTGAAATAAATTCCCTTTGCGCCGGTATTTTCCCGCATTGCACCAGACTGCGCCGCTCTCAGGGGACTCGCCGCTTGCGGACATACCGCTATATCAAAAACTGTTGCAGCGACAGGCAGAAACAGGGATCAGCAATGCGCATCGACGGTATGATGTGGGATATCGACCTGCGCGACGCCGCCGCCTACGGGCGCAAATGCGAAGCGATCGGCCTCGATGCGCTGTGGAGCTTCGAAGCCGCCCACAATCCCTTCATGCCGTTGGCCCAGGTCGCCGCCGCCACCGAACGCATCAACATCGGTACCAACATCGCCGTTGCCTTCGCCCGTAGCCCCTATGCGACAGCCCAGGCGGCCTGGGATCTGCAGGCGGCGAGCGACGGCCGCTTCCAGCTCGGGCTCGGCACCCAGGTGCGGGCCCATGTTGAACGGCGGTTCTCGATGCCCTTCGACCGTCCGGCGGCTCGGCTGACCGACTACATCCGCTGCCTGCGGGCGATCTGGGATACTTTCCAGACCGACGCCAGGCCGTCCTATGAGGGCGAGTTCTATCGCTTCCTGCTCACCAACCCGGCTTTTAACCCGGGGCCGATCGACCACCCCGCTATCCCCATCTGGATTGCCGGTGTCAATCCGCGCATGTGCCGGGTTGCCGGCGAGGCCGCCGACGGCATGCATGTGCACCCGATGCATTCGGTCTCCTATCTCCGCGAAGTGGTCCGGCCCGCTGTCACCGAGGGCGCCGTCATGAGTGGCCGGCGCGTCGAGGACATCGCCTTTTTCGCCAGCGTGTTCGCGGTGGCCGGCGACAGCGAGGAAGAACGCCGCAGTTCGGAGGCGCAGGTGCGCGACCAGATCGGGTTTTACGCAGCGACGCCGAGTTACCGGGCCCTGCTCGAACATCATGGCCATCACGCGCTCGGCAAGGAGCTGAGCCAGATGGTGCGCGAGGGCAGGTTCGACGAGGTTGGTGGCAAAGTGCCCGATTCCCTGCTCGCCGAGGTCGCCGTATCAGGCAGTCCGGCGGAAATCGCCCGGATCCTGGCCGACCGCTACCCTGAAGGCCTGCTCCAGCGGGCGGCGCTGTACTTCGCCATGCCGATGGATGCGCCCGAAGATCAGTGGCAGGCGTTTGTCGAAACCTTCCGGGCTACACTCCCCACTGCGGCGGCATAAAGGACAGACAAGTGAAGAAAACGCTCCCCGTGTAAAGACACCAAAGTTAAGGGTGACCAGATGAATAAGGACGTTTCCATGAAGTTCGGTCTTTATGTTTCGCCTCAGTTCAGGGCCGATGACGATCTCGACGACGCGCTCGCCGGGATGGCAATGATGGTCCGGGCCGCCCGCGAGAGCGGATTCGAGTCGATCTGGGTGCCACACCACTACGTCGTCCACCCCATGCGCATGTTTCAGCCGCACGAACTGCTCGCCCGGCTGTCGACCGAAGCCGGTGGCATGCGGTGCGGTACCGCGATCCTGCTGTTGTCGATGATGAACCCGGTGCAGGTCGCCGAACAGGCGGCCAGTTTGGACTGGATGACCTCCGGCGGCTACGTGCTCGCTGCCGGCCTCGGCTACCGGCCGGAGGAATTCCAATCCATGGGTGTCGAGATGCAGGACAGAGCCGCGCGCCTGACCGAGGCGGTGGAACTGATCCGCAGGCTCTGGACCGAGGAGCGGGTTACCCATAAAGGCCGCTTCTTCACCGTCGAGGATGTCGGCCTTTCCCTGCACCCGCGCCGGCCGGAGGGGTGCCCGATCTGGCTCGGCGGCTCGGTACCGGCGGCAGTGCGGCGGGCCGCCCGTATCGGCGATGCCTGGCTTGCCAGCTTTACCGCCCCGATCAGCGAACTGTCTGAACTCCGGGGCGAGTTTCTCGGGGCCGGCGGCTCTAATAACGACGAACAGCCGATCTGCCGCGAATGCTTCGTCGATACCGACGACGCCACAGCGATGGCGGCGAGCCGGGATGCGCTGATCGGCAAGTACGCGGTTTACGATTCATGGAAGAATGACGACCTCGCCGGACGCCCGTTTGAGGAGCGGTTTGAGGAAGTCGCCCGCGATGGATTCCTGATCGGCGGCGTCGACACGGTCCGGGATGCGGTTGCGCGCTATCGGGATGAACTCGGTGCAACAACGTTGATCCTGCGCATGAACTGGCCCGGCCTCTCCCTCGATCGCGCGGTCGACAGCATCCGCCGCTTCTCCGGCGTTGCCCGGGAGTTTACCTGACGAACCCGGGCGTTCGCCTGGCGACCACGAAGCTTGCCTGACAGAAAAGCGACGGAAGAGAGACATGTCCGATCACGACAAATGGTTGGCGCTCGTTGACGAGGAGACTATCGAGCCGGAATTACCGATCTGCGATCCTCACCACCATCTCTGGGATGTCCGCCGGGACGGCGACCGGAGCCGCTATCTGCTCGACGAGCTGCTCGCCGACACCGGCTCCGGTCACAATGTCGTCGCCACGGTGTTCATTGAATGCGGCGCCATGTATCGGAGCAACGGTCCGGAGCACCTCCGGCCGGTCGGCGAGACCGAGTTCGTCAACGGTATCGCGGCGATGAGCGCCTCGGGCACCTATGGGCCAACCCGTGTCGCCGCCGGCATCGTCGGCATGGCGAATCTACTGCTCGGTGCGGCGGTAGAGCCCGTGCTGGAAGCCCACATCGCCGCCGGCGGCGGGCGTTTTCGCGGCATACGCCACGCCGCGTCCTGGGATGCGGATCCCGACATCCGCAACGCCCATGTCGCTCCCGACAAGGATATGCTGGCCGAGGAGTCTTTCCGCGAGGGCGTGCGCCTGCTCGCCCGCCACAATCTCAGCTTCGAGGGCTGGCTCTACCACCCGCAGATTCCCGAGCTTACCGCCCTCGCCCGAGCCTGCCCTGAGACAACCATCATTCTCAACCATTTCGGCGGCCCGCTCGGCATCGGCTCCTATGCGGGCAAGCGGGAAGAGATCTTCGCACAGTGGCGCGATGACATCGCCGCTCTGGCAGAGTGCGACAACGTGATCGCCAAGCTCGGCGGCATCAACATGAAACTGAACGGATTCGGCTGGCACAAGCGCGAGAAGCCGCCCTCTTCGGAAGCGCTGGCGGTAGCAACGCGGCCCTGGTACGAACACTGCATCGAGACGTTCAGCCCCAGGCGCTGCATGTTCGAATCGAACTTCCCCGTCGACCGGACCAGCTGCAGCTACAATGTTCTCTGGAACTGCTTCAAACGCATCGCCGAAGGGTGCTCGGCCGGCGAGAAGGCGGCTCTGTTCCACGACACGGCAGCGCGGGTCTACCGCGTGCAGGATTGAAGCGGGATCCGCTAACGGGATCTGGTAGCGAGACCTGCTCCAACCTTGTGTAAACTGCTTCTCGGAACACAGTGTCGCCAGCAGCGTAAGCAGCACCGCCCTGCACACACTCAAGAGCAGGCTGTCCGCATCAGAGTTTCGGGCGATCGCGTCCGCACGCCTCAGGCTGCCATCATGGCTTGCCGGCAGGTTAGCGACATTACCGTGAAGGGCAGAGACGCACTTCCGGCTTCTTGTCCGAATAACGGGCGAACAGCGGCAGGAAGCTCTTGAGGTCGCTCCCTTGGCAACCAGCCGGCTAGATCATCTGCTGGTCTCATGAACAGCATTATTATTTTTATAAAATGCCACTTCTGGCGCGTTGTATCGGCACTATCCTTTGATATAACATGACAATTATGTCATGATACCCCCCCCCATAAATCAGCATCAAGCAGACAAAGATATCAGCTTATGAACTTCTTAAATGGCAGCTCGAACGATACCGCCCTGAAAGAGCTCGGCAATCGTCTCGCGCGATATCGCCTGGACCAGAACATGACCCAAAGCAGGCTTGCGAAGGCGGCAGGTGTTTCCGGGCGTACGCTTGCGCGCGCAGAAAAAGGGCACTCCATTCAAGCCTCAAACCTACTTCGGATATTGCGGGCGTTGCGTTTGCTCCCAAACATGGATGCTCTGATACCAGAGATCCCCGTTAGCTCGATTCAACTGGCAAAGATGCGCGGTAAGCCGCGCCAGCGCGCGACTGTGAACCGCATCGCCAAGGCCCAGCGAACGGATATTGCCCCTTAAACTACGCAAGATCGATACATTGGCTCCGCACCGATCGCTCCCCAGGCCACGGCACCCCTTCACCAAAAGCATAACGCCTGCTATCCCGGGGTTGAATCTGCTACGCCTCGCATTTCCTGTCTCTCTTGCTACACGATGGAGGCCCGGATTGTTTTCCCAAACGCGTGGAGATCAACGACCAGTAGGCCGGCCTATTCGTTGCGGGTCCGCACAGGACAGGGCCGGACACTCTTGGCTTCGGGATCGAACTCGCTGCGTCCTGTCAGAGAGAGGCTTTTCCCGTAGACGTGCAGGGAGAGAGACGGTTCATCACCTTCGTTGTGGATGCTGTGGATGTCGTCCGGCATCAAGGTGCAGATGTCGCCGCGTCGCACCACCTGCTCATCGGCAGCGATGATATCGGCAAACCCCTCCCGGCTACCGTCGTCATTGCGTTGCCACATCGTGTTATGCTCCGCGCCATCCAGGCCCAGCACGACGCCCCATGTTTGGTGGTCGTGCGGTGTCACGCCGCGGCCGGGAAGCCAGCAAATCATCTCGATAAGCAGGGCTTCCGGTTCCTCGTGGAGCACCGAGATGCCGAACCCCTGTTCTTCATCGCAACGATAGAAACGCTCCTCGACCCAGCCCGTATCATCAAGCATGCGGCCGATCAGCCCAGCTACCGCCGCGGTTACCGCCTCCGGCGTCTCGTTCTGCTGCTGAACCGCCTTCACATCGACGACCAGATCTGCAATCGCATAGGATCCCATGCCCGTATTCCTCCTTCAGGTTATCGTCAAGCCGCTGTCATACCGCCATCGATGACCAGTTCGGCACCGGTCATCCAGGAGGATTCGTCGCTGGCCAGAAACAGGCACCCCATGGCGATGTCATGCGGCTTTCCGAAGCGGCCCATCGGGGTCTGCGCTATGCGGGGTGCCGCCCGCTCGGGATCGTTGTGGACCGGGGAGGTCATTGGCGTGTCCACGAATCCAGGATGCACCGAGTTTACCCGGATGCCGTCTGTGGCGTACTGGATCGCCGCGCCCTTGCTAAAGGTCCTCACCGAGCCCTTGGATGCATGATAGGCGGCGTTGTGTTCCGATCCGACGATGCCATAGATCGAGGATATGTTGATGACCGAGCCGCCGCCTGAGGCAAGCATCGGGGCAATCGCGTATTTGGTGCCAAGAAAGACGCCGGTCGAGTTGGCGCCCATCACCCGCTCCCAGTTCTCGAGCGACGCATCACCGATCTTCGGCGCCGCGCTCCCGTCCGGCATACGCCCGGACACCCCGGCTGCATTCACCATCACATCGAGGCGTGAAAATTTCGCCTGCACCTCCGCCATCGCCTTCTGCCACGCCTCCTCGCTGGTCGTATCGAGGCTGACATAGAGCGAGGAGCCACCGGCATCCTCGATCTCCTTGGCAACCTGGTGCCCAAGATTGTCGTTGATGTCGGCAATCACCACGCCGGCACCGTGTCCGGAAAAAACACGTGCGCACTCGGCACCGATGCCGGAAGCGCCGCCGGTCACCATTGCCACCTTGTCTTGCAGTCTCGGTCCTGTGCTCATCCGTTTACCCTCGAAACCAGTATCCGTTGGAAAGTGCCAATTACAAGATATCGGCCGAACGGATGCCGACAAATACCGCACGGTCGTTCATTGGGGAAGCACTCATCGCAGGAGCGCTCATTGCGGAACCGTTGATCGCAGGGGCATTCGTTGCAGGGCAAAGATGCGTTCTGCGGATGCGCGGCTCAGACATCGAAGAACACCGTCTCGCCGTCGCCCCTGAAGCGCACCTCGAACAGGTATTCGGTCATGCCGTCCCGCTCGGCGGGTACCGCCACCAGCGTTCCGCGCCGTACTTCCTCGATTGAGGACAGCACCGGATCGCGCCCGTTGGCATCCTCCTCATCGGAAAAATAAAGTCGCGTAAAGAGATGGCTGTTCACGGAGCGGGGGAAGATCGTGACGTTGACATGCGGCGCCTGCAGGGCGTTGCCCGTCCCCGGCACCGCACCGGGCTTCACCGTTGTGAACGCGAAGTTGCCCTCGGCATCGGTGTTTGTCCGCCCGAAACCCCGGAATCCCGGATCCGGCGGCGGTTCGGCACGTGCATCGGCGGGATGCGCATAGCGGCCATTGGCATCGGCCTGCCAGATCTCGACCAGGGCCTCGGCCACCGGTGCGCCATCGGCGCCGACAAGCCGCCCGCGGATATGGATACGCTCGCCCATGGTGGCATCGGCGGCGAGGTCGTCGCCGGCAATTCCCTTGCCGCCATGAGTTTCGGGAACGAGGGCCCGGTGGAAAAAAGGGCCGATGGTCTGGGAAGCGGTCTGGCGCGGCATCGCTCAGCCCTCCCCCGAACCCGGGGTTTCCATCGGGGTCCGGGCACGGCCTCTGAGCACAATGTCGAATCTGTAGCCAAGCGCCATGCCGGGCTCGCCATCGTCCTTGGAGAATGCGGCAATCAGCCGCTCGCGGGCACCCGCATCGGGGATGCTCCGATAGATGAAATCGGCCTCGTTCAGTGGATCGCCGGGGAAATAGCACTGGGTGACAAGGCGGGTGGCGATACTCGGTCCGAACAGGGAGAAGTGGATATGCGCCGGCCGCCAGAGATTGTCGCCATAAGGCAAGGGATAGGGTGCGGGAAAGATGGTCCGGAACCGGTAATTCCCCTCAGCATCGCTCACGCAGCGCCCGGTACCCGAGAAATTCGGATCGAGCGGCGCGTCGTGCTGATCATTCATGTGCGTATAGCGCCCTGCGGCGTTGGCCTGCCAGATCTCGATCAGGGTGTCGGGAACCGGGCGGTCGTTCTCGTCTAGGATGCGGCCGGAAACGACGATACGCTCGCCGATCGGCTCGCCGTCCCGGACGGCATTCCGGATGAGATCATCGTCGAGATCCCCAAGCGCATCATGCCCGAAGACCGGCCCGGTAAGCTCCGAGAGCGTATGCGGCAGGGTCACGAGCGGCTTGCCGGGTGTAGCCGGGCTCAGCGAACCTCCGTAATCGGCATGCACGGAGGGATGGACCTCCCAGTCCCGCGGCCTGTAGCTGTCTTCTGTCATCGCCTCGCCCCTGAATTTTCGGTCCGCATTTCCGTTTGCGGCCTCTGCTTGTGTTTGCAGGCCGCATTGGAGATCAGCATAGCCGTTCCAGGATGCCCGCCACAATCAGCCTCGCCAGAATCAGGGCGGAACCGAACCACAACTTGCGCCACCCCGTCAGTTTGCCGGTCGCGCCTTTGTTGGCCACAGTTCAGGGTTATATTCTTTTCGGCATACACGCCTGCATACATTAGCGCCGCAGAATCAGCGCCGCAGAATCGACGCAAACCGGCACAATCGGAGACTATTCGATGAAACACCTCTGGTTCCACCTCATGCCCTACACTGAACTGCCGGACGATTTTCGGGAGAAGCACCCCTCGGTCTGGGTCGACATCCATTCCAGCCTGTTCAGCCCTGAACGGGCGCATTTCATGTACAACGATTTCATGGACGAGATGGAGCATGCGGCCAATGTCGGCTTCGATGGCATCTGTTGCAACGAGCACCATTCGAACGGCTACGGGCTGATGCCGTCGCCCAACCTCATTGCCTCATCGCTGGCGCGTCGGGCCAACCCGGACACCATGCTCTGCGTCATGGGCAACAGCCTCGCCCTCTACAACCCGCCAACACGGGTGGCCGAGGAATTTGCGATGATCGACTGCATCTCCGGCGGCCGTCTGATCGCCGGCTTCCCGGTCGGCTCACCAATGGATACCTGCTATGCCTACGGCCAGAACCCGAGCCTGCTTCGCGAGCGCTATTACGAAGCGCACGATCTCGTCATGCGGGCCTGGACCGATCCCGAGACCTTCGCCTTCAACGGCCGCTTCAACCAGCAGCGCTATGTCAACATCTGGCCGCGGCCGATCCAGGAACCGCATCCGCCGGTCTGGGTTCCGGGCGGCGGCTCGGTCGAAACCTGGCACTGGTGTGCGGAGATGGACTATGTCTACTGCTATCTCTCCTATTACGGCTACAAGGCCGGCGTGGAGGTCATGCATGGCTTCTGGGAAAACATGAAAGAAATCGGCCGCGAGCCGAACCCGTACCAGGCCGGTTTCCTGCAGTTCGTCGGCGTCGCCGAGACCGAGGAAGAGGCCTACAAGCTCTATCGCGAGCCGGCCGAATACTTCTACGGCCGCTGCCTGCACGTCGATCCGCGTTTCGCAACCCCGCCCGGCTACACCACCGAGGCAACCCTTCGCGCTGGCATCACCAGTCAGATCGGCCAGGCCGCGGCGCGCAGCAAGCGCGACATCCGCTCCAGCGGAGTCGACAAGAAGGCCCGCGAGTTCGACGCCATCCTCGATAATGGCTATGTCATCATCGGCACCCCCGATCAGGTGGCCGAACGACTGCGCGAGGTCGTCACGGAACTCCGCTTCGGGCACCTCATGCTGCTGCTGCAGTTCGGCAACATGAGCAAGGATCTGGCCAACTACAACACCAGCCTCTATGCCGAGCAGGTCGCACCGCAGCTCGCCGATCTGTGGCCGGACTGGGAAGACAAGTGGTGGCCGAAGCCGATGCCGGTGGCCGACCGCGCCGCCCCGGATCCGATCGGACTCGCCGCTGCCGCCGAATAACGGATTCCACCGCAACCAGACAGAAACGCCCCCAGCCGCAAGACGCCGCTACGGGCAGCCAAGACGCCAGGATCCCGAGATGTCCGAACCCAAGGTTGAAATCGCCACCGTCAACGGTGAGGAATGTCGTATCTGGCGCAAAGGGTCGGGGCCCGCCCTCGGTTTCCTTGCCGGATTCTGCGGCCTGCCGAAATGGATTCCCTTCCTTGATGCGCTGGCCGATAGATTCGAGGTGGTAGTGCCTTCGATCCCGGGCTATCCCGGCGCGACCGGGCACACCAAGCTTGACGAGCACATCGACTGGGTGCTGGCGGTGCGCGACCTGCTCAACACCAGCGGCCTCGATGAGGGTGCACAACTCGTCGGATCCGGTCCCGGCGGCGCCTATGCCGCGGAAATGGCGGCGTTCTGGCCGCACAAGATCTCGAAACTTGCGCTGATCGCCCCCTGGGGCCTGTTCGATGAGGCCGAGCCGATGACCGACCCCTGGGGTCAGCGCAAACCGGAAATCGCCGCCTTGCTGTGCGAAAATCCCGACGCCTGGAGCGAGCTTCGCACAGTGTCCGAAGGCGCCAACTCCGTGGAATGGCCGATCCAGGAAGCGCGGGCGCAGGAAGCCACGGCGCGGGCGTTCTGGCCGCTTGGAAACACCCGGATAGAGCGCCGGCTTGGCCGGATCGCGTGTCCGACCCTGCTGATCTGGGGTGAGGGCGACAAGATCGTCCCTCGTTCCTATGCCGAAAAGTTCGGCGCCGGGATCCCGGCCAAGACAACCGTCAAGACCATTGCCGGCGCCGGCCACCTCGCGGAACTCGACGCCCCCGAGGCTGTCGCCGAGGCGATCACGGACTTCATGGCCTGATCTGTGATCAGGCCGGGCGAAATTAACGCCCGGATCCATTGCGGATCAGTTGCGGGGCCAGTCGTCGGCAGTCAATCGCTAGGATCAGTCACCCGCGGTCTTTCCAGCGGCTTTTTCCAACGCTTCCCAATCGTAGAGAGACGGCTCTTTCTCGGCAAAGCGACGCACCGCCTCGCGGTGGAAATCGGTGTTGCGTATCAGCGACTGTGCCGAGGCTTCCATTTCGAGCAGGCTCCGAAGGTCGTTCTCGAAGGACCGGTTGAGGATGTTTTTCGCCATTCCGATCGCCGCGGTCGAGGCATGGCGGAAACGACCGGCGAACTCACGCGCCTCTTCCATGGCCCGGTCCTGATCAACGACCCCGTAGATCATACCGATCTCTTTCGCCTCCTCGGCATAGACCCGACGGCCGGTATAGATCAGCTCACGTGCCTTCTGCAGCCCGACGAGCCGCGGCAGGATCCAGAAACCGCCCCAGTCCGGTACCAGGCCGATGCGCGCGAAAGCCTGCATGAAGAAAGCCCGCGGTGTTGCCAGCACGAAATCGGCAAGCAGTGCAAGGTTGCAGCCGGCACCGGCGGCGGCGCCGTCGACCAGGCTGATTACCGGGATTTCGATATTGAGAATGTCATCGATTCCATGATGACCCATGCGCATCCGGTTGCGTTGCCCAACGCCGCCGACCGACCGGTTGCCCATACCCTTGACGTCGCCGCCTGCACAGAAGGCGCCGCCGGCGCCGGTGAGAATCACTGCCTTGATGCTCTCCCCGGCTTCGTCCTTGACTGTCGAGAGGGCGCTTGAGAGCCCGAGACGCATCTCGGTGCTCAGGGCGTTTCGGGCCTCGGGCCGGTTCAGGGTGATCGTCGCGATCTCGTCTTCGACCTCGAAAATGACATGCTCGTCGCTCATGGCGAATCCTCTCTTCTTCGTTTCTTTCGTTTCTTTCGTTTCTTTCGTTTCTTTCGTTTCCTGTCGTTTCCTGTCGTTTCCTGTCGTTTTCGTTCCCGCCAAGGCACCGGGCGATCTATATCGGGAACGGGCGATCTACGTCGGGGGATAGATGATCTACATCAGGAACACGCCCTTGCCCGTGCTCTGGGTGTCGAACAGCTTGTAGGCCTCCTCCGCCTGGTTGAGCGAGAACTCATGCGTGAACAGCGAATCAACGTCGACGCCTCGGTCGGATATGAAGCGCGCGCATTCCGCCTGGCCGTTCTTCGAGAAGGTCCATGAACCGACCAGGGTCACCTGGCGGCGCAGAAGATCGTTCGAGACATCCAGCGTTACCGTGTCGCCCTCGCCAACATAACAGGCCCTGCCCCAAACCCGCACACAGCGCACGGCGGCGGCGCGGGCTTCCGGATTCGAGCTGCAGTCGAGCGCCTTGTGTGCGCCCTCACCGTGAGTCAGGTCGCGAATCGCCGAGACCACGTCGTTGTTCTGCGGATCGATGACCTCGTCCGCACCGAACGTCCTGGCGAGCTCGCGGCGCTCGGGATTGATGTCGAGCGCAATCACTCGCGCCCCCATCGCCTTGGCGAGCTGCGTTGCGCTGAGACCGACCGGCCCCTGCCCGAACACCACGAGAGTTTCATCGCCGGAAAGCTCAAGCCGCTTGAGCGCTCCCCAGGCGGTACCGGTGCCGCAGGAGATGGCAGCGCCAGTCTTGAAGGACAGTTCCTCGGGCAACGGCACCAGCGTGTGCGCCGGCACCTTCATGTATTTAGCATGGGCACCGTGGCCGGTGACGCCGTAGACGGTCGACCCGTCGGCGCAGAGCTGCGACCAGCCCTCCCGGCAATGCCCGCAAACCCCGCAACCGCTGTAATGGTGATCCATCACCCGGTCACCGACCCTGGCCTCGGCCTTGCTAACCCCTTCTCCGACCGCAGCCACCACGCCGCAGGGCTCGTGGCCGGCGATCACCGGCCCCCCGCCACCAAGACCAAGCGACGAGGCACCGCCGACGGCGCGGTAGAATTTAAGATCGCTACCGCACATACCTGAGGCCTTGATCTCGAGGACGACCTCGCCGGGACCGGGTTCGGGATCCGGAAACTCCTGCATCTCAAGCTTGCGGTCACCAAGAAAAACGACTGCCTTCATTGCTTTATCTCCCAGAGATCGGAACCAAAGATCATACGCGGATCATGCACGGGTTATGGCCCGGAGGTCATGGTCCGGAAACGGGCCGGGCCAGCGCCGCCGGACCAAAGAATGACAAGCGGTGTGCATTCGCAGAATCCATCATATATCGCGAATCATCCTACAAACGTCTCCAAGGCGCCCCGGCGTGTTCCCGGGGATGTCCGAACCATGGAGATATCCCCCGATGCCGCCCCGGAAACCCGCAAGGACCGATAGATGACCGCAGAAAAAACCGCCCGCTTGCCACTGTCGCGCTTTCGGGTCCTCGACCTCACCGCCCACCGGGCCGGACCGACAGCAGTGCGCCAGCTCGCCGACTGGGGCGCCGATGTCATCAAAATCGAGCCTCCGCCCGGCCGCGGCAACAAGGGTTCGATGTCCCGGCACGGCTTCGATTTCCAGAACCTTCACCGCAACAAGCGGAGCCTCACCCTCAATCTGAAGGAGGAGAAGGGCCGCAAGATCTTCCTGCGGCTGGTCAAGGGCGCCGATGTCGTTGCCGAGAACTACCGTTCGGCGGTCAAGCACCGCCTCGGGATCGACTACAAGGTCTGCCGGAAGGTCAATCCGCGGATCGTCTATGCCAGCATCTCGGGCTTCGGGCAGGACGGCCCCCGGGGCAAGGCACCCGGCGTCGACCAGATCGCCCAGGGTATGGGCGGGCTGATGTCGGTCACCGGCCTGCCGGGCCAGGGCCCGGTCAGGGTCGGCATCCCGATCTGCGATCTGACCGCCGGCTTCTTCCTCGCCCAGGCTATCCTGATCGCCCTGCTCGACCGCGAGGCAACCGGAGAGGGCCAGTGGGTCCACACCTCCCTGCTCGAGGCGATGATCCAGATGATGGATTTCCAGGCCGCCCGTTACCTCGTCGCCGGCGAAGTGCCGAAACAGGCGGGCAACGATCATCCGACCAGTATCCCGACCGGCGTCTTCGAAACCTCCGATGGCTACGTCAACATCGCCGCCGCCGGCCAGACCATGTTCGAGCGCTTCTGTGCAGCAACGGAACTCGCAGAATTGATCGACGATCCCGACTTTGCTGATTCAGCGGCCCGGTCAAAAAACCGGCAAGCGCTGAACGACCACATCAACAAGCGTACCCGGACGATGCTGGCCGAACACTGGGTTTCGGTCCTGAACGAGGCCGGTATTCCCTGCGGCCCGATCTACACGGTCGATCAGGTCTTCGCCGACCCCCAGGTCGAGCATCTGCAGATGGCGCGCGCCCAGCACCACCCGGAACTCGGCGAGGTTCGCCTCGTTGGCCAGGCCATCAACCTGACAGCGACGCCGGAGCCGGAGACCTTCCGCCGCCCCACGCCTGAATCCGGACAGCACGTCGACGAAATCCTCACCGATCTCGGATACGAACCCGGAGAAATCGCAACCCTGCGTGACGACGGCATCGTATGACACCACCGCGACAACCCACTGTGGACAACCCGCCGCCAGACACCGCGTCCGCGCGGCTGCAACCCAAGGAGATACCGCTTCCATGACCCTTGCTGTTAAGCTCAACACCGACAAGATGCTGGCCGAGAAAGCCGACGGCATCGGTTGGATGACCTTCAACAACCCCAAGAAACGCAACGCGACATCGCTCGAGATGTGGGAGGCGATTGACACCATCATTGCTGATTTCGAGGCCGACGATTCAGTGCGGGCAGTGGTGATGAAAGGCGCCGGCGACAAGGCCTTCGTCTCCGGTGCGGACATCTCGGAATTCAAGGAACACCGCTCCGACGCCAAGGCCGCAGCGCGCTACGCCAAGGCCTCGGAGGCCGCCCGGGTCCGGCTCTCCGGTATGCACAAACCCCTGATCGCAATGATCCGCGGCTATTGCCTCGGCGGCGGTATGGCCGTTGCCATGAGCGCCGATATGCGCATCGCCAGCGACGATTCGCAGTTCGGAATCCCGGCGGCGCGCCTGAGTATCGCCTATGGTTTCGACGGTCTTGAAAAGCTGGTTCACCTCGTCGGACCTGCCTTCGCCAACGAGATCATGTTCACGGCCCGGCGCCTGAACGCCGCCGAAGCCCTGTCCATCGGCCTCATCAACCGCGTTGTCGTGCCCGGGAAACTCGAGGGTACAATTCTCGAAATCGCCAGCGCCATCGGTGAGAACGCGCCGCTCTCGATCGCCGCCTCGAAGCACACAATCAAGGAAATCCTCAAGGATCCGGCGGAACGAGACCATGCGGAGATCGACCGGATGTCGAAGCTCTGTTTTGACAGCAACGATTACCGGGAAGGCCGCGAAGCCTTCATGGAAAAGCGCAAACCGCAGTTCACCGGCACCTGATCCCGGTTTTGGCCGCCGGGCCCGGCGGTCAAAACCGGGCCGTAGCGGCTCCGGTTGGCGCACCGGCATGGCGAGGCTAGATTGATCGACGAGGGAAATCGGGGAGGAGCAACCATGGCCCGCACGGCGCAAAAAACGACGAAGACGAAAACCGCGCGCACGAAAGCGGCATCGGGAACTGGCGCCGGCACCAACATGCAGGTGCCGCCGGAGGTCCTGTCGGACATCTACACGACGATGCGCCGCATCCGCCGCTTCGACGAACACACCAACGATCTGTTCCAGGAAGGTTTCGTCAAGGGCACCGCCCACAGCTATGTCGGTCAGGAAGCAATCGCCGCCGGCGTCTGTGCCAATCTACGCGAAGACGATTTCATCGCCAGCCACCATCGTGGCCACGGCCACTGCATCGCCAAGGGCGCCGATGTCGACCGCATGATGGCCGAGCTGATGGGCCGCGAAACCGGCTATTGCCGGGGTCTCGGCGGCTCCATGCACATTGCCGACATGAACCTCAACATCCTTGGTGCGAACGGCATCGTCGGCGCCGCGATGCCGCTGGCGACCGGCGCGGCGCTCGCCGCCAAGCTGCAGGGAGACGGCCAGGTCAGCGTCGCTTTCTTCGGCGACGGCGGCTCCAACCAAGGCGTCTTCCACGAGGCGATGAACCTGGCCTCGGTATGGAAGTTGCCGGTGATATTCATCTGCGAGAACAACCAGTACGCCCTCTCCACTTCCTTCCGCAACACCACCTCGATCGACCGGATCGCCGCCCGCGCCGCCGGCTACGAAGTACCCGGCGTCACCATCGACGGCAACGACGCCTCCGAGGTCTATCTCGCAGTCCAAGAAGCGGTCGAGCGGGCCCGGGCCGGCGAGGGCCCGACCCTGATCGAGGCCATGACCTATCGCTGGGGGCAGCACTCGATGCGCGTCAATCTGCCCGACCCGCGTCCGGAGGACGAATACGACGAGTGGGTCTCCGAGCGCGATCCCGTCAAACGCCTCGAAAACCTTCTGCGTAGCCAGAAAATCGTCACCGCCAAGCGCCTGAAGGATATCGGCGGCGAGATCGACCGCGAGCTCGATGCGGCGATCGAGTTCGGCAAGGCCGGCCCCGAACCGTCGGTGGACATGATGCTGGCCTCGGTCTACGCCCCCCATGAGCCGCATCAGGAACCCGGGCCGAACGGGACCAAGCGTAGCCTCACCTTCGTTGAGGCCCTGAACGAGGCGATGGCCCAGGAAATGGAACGGGATCCGACCGTATTCCTGATGGGCGAGGATGTCGGCGCCACCGGCGGCATTTTCCAGGTCTCGAAAGACCTGATGGCGAAATACGGTGAGGACCGGGTGCGCGATACGCCGATCTCCGAGGCCACCTTCGTTGGCGCCGGTGTCGGTGCGGCGATCGCCGGCATGCGCCCGATTGTCGAGATCCAAATCTTCGACTTCGTCGCCCTCACCATGGATATGCTGGTCAACCAGGCGGCCAAATTCCGCTTCATGCTTGGCGGTAATCCGACGGTGCCCCTGGTGATCCGGGGACCGCAGGGCGGCGGCATCCGCATGGCGGCGCAGCACAGCCAGAGCCTCGAGGCCTGGTTCACCCACGTCCCCGGCCTCGTGGTGATGGCGCCGTCGACGCCCTATGACGCCAAGGGTCTGCTGACAGCGGCAATCCGCGACGACAATCCGGTGATCTTCCTCGAGACCAAGATGCTCTATCTCGAGCCCGGCTCTCCGGTGCCGGAGGAAAACTACGCGATCCCGATCGGCAAGGCCGACATCAAGCGCGAAGGAACCGATGTTACGGTGGTGGCCACGGCGGCAATGGTGCCCCGGGCACTAGCGGCAGCACGGATGCTTGAACGCGAGGGAATCAGCGTCGAGGTCATCGACCCCCGTACACTGAAGCCGCTGGATACAGACACCATCCTCGCCTCGGTGCGCAAGACCAACCGCCTGCTGATCGTCCACGAGGCGTGGCTACACGGCGGATTCGGCGCCGAGGTGGCGGCGATGGTGGTCGACAAGGGTTTTGACTGGCTCGACGCGCCAGTTCGGCGATTGGGCGCACCGGACACCCCGATGCCCTATAACGATGAACTGGAACGGATCGCAATTCCCTCACAGGAACGCATCATCGAGACCGTGCGCGAACTGCTCGCCTGAAGACAGATACCCGACCAATCGCACCTGACCGGCCGTATCGACGACGCGCCCTTAATTTTCTGTTCCAGTTTATCCCCACATGGGTGACATGCGAGCTATTGAGTTTCGCTGGAATGGTCTAGCCCGGATATTTCATGAAGACGTCCGGCCGGTTGGTTTCCCGCCTCAATTCGGCTTTTCGTGGTGCCTCTGACATAGATTTCCTGCGTAATCACGGGATCAGGGCATCAGGGCAGGCGAAAATCAACCTGATCGGGCCTGATAGCCAACCACAATTGATCTCAAGCGTCGGCATCAAACAATCCGACATGCGGCGTTTGATGGCAGAAATCCTTAACCGTCGAGACATGTTCTTGCAGGAGTGGGAGCGTATACATGGAAAGCCTGACTGACAACGAGTTCGAAGCAGCGCAAGCCTGTGGACAGGATGCTCTAGAAATGGAACCGCGCGCCACCTCCGCCCGGTATGACCGCAAGACGGGCCGAGTGACGGTCAATCTGGTGAATGGCTGCACCTACGTCTTCCCTGCGCACCTCGTCCAAGATCTAAGCAGCGCAAGCCCGGACGAGCTGACATCCGTCGAAGTTGAAGGTGTCGGCTTCAATCTTCATTGGCCCAAGTTGGACGCCGATCTCTACGTTCCGGCACTGGTGGCTGGTATATTCGGTACACGCGATTGGATCGGGAAGGCCCTCGCCCGCCAAGCTGGATGCGCGACCTCGGTTGCCAAAGCAGCAGCGTCTCGGAAAAACGGCGCAAAGGGTGGCCGACCTCGCAAGCACAACGCATTATAATGGTACCCGCCAGATGCAGGCGCATCGCTGACCAAAAACCTTCGACAATCACGATATGGGATGTGCTGATCTCACGCGCGCGATGAAGTTTCGCGATGAAGGTTATAAAGTTCAACGCTTTTGTGAAACATCTTGAATAAACCTGTTGCGCAATAGCCGATTTTCAGCGATGTTTATGGCTCAATGGAGAGTGAGGGGTTGTCTATGAGGGTTTTGAAGGTTTTGCGGGGGCGCGCTGATTTGTTTTTCCGCCTTTCAGGCATCCGTCTTCAGGATTTCGAGGCATTGGTTGTTGTTCTTCATCCGATCTGGCTTGAACGTGAGCACCACCGGCTTTCACGTGAAGACCGACAACGCGCGATCGGTGGCGGGATGAACTACCGTTTGGAATTTGCCGAGCAATTGCTGCTCTGCTTGATGTATTATCGCACCTATACCAGTCAGGCCTTTATGGGTCTTCTGTTCGATGTCTCGTCCCCTACGGTTTGCCGTCGGATTGCTGCCATGACAGAATTGATGGCAGGACATTTCCGGATGCCGGAGCGCAAGATCAGGCTGTCGGCGTCAGAGAGGGATGACCTGCTTTACCTGATGATTGACGGCACGGAGCGTCCGGTTCAACGCCCGAAAAAGCTCTCGCATCGCAAGGCGAAGTATTCCGGCAAGAAAAAGCATCACACGGCCTCACATCAGATCATCACCGATGACAAAAAACGGGTTCTGGCGGTCGGTCCGGCGCAACCCGGGCGCGCACATGACAAGCGTATCTACGACGAGGCGCGCGTGGATAAGCCACCGGGTGTGCTTGTACCTGGTGATCTCGGTTATCTGGGAACATCGCTTGAAATCCCGCTCAAAGCCTCAAAGAACCACCCCCTTACGGACGAACAGAAAACTTACAACACTTGGCACGCAAAGCTACGTATCGGCGTGGAGCACGGTATTTGCCGCATGAAAAAGTTCGGGATATTTGCCGAAACTTACCGCGGCAACCGGCAGGAAAACATGATTGCCAAGAACGTCGGGGCGCTGGCAAACATGAATTTGAAAACAGCGTGACCAAATCGGTAAGGATACACCCGTTCTCAGCTACCTGATGTTATTGTGAATCAGGTCTATTATAAATAAGGAATGTTCATGGCCGTCTTGAAATCTTACCCGGCGTTGTCGTCTCGTTTTTTTGGGGCGGCCTTGATGCTTGCCCTGCCATGGGCAACAGCGCGGTTCTGCGCGGTGGCGCTCCTCTTGCTGATGGTCTTGGCAACCGGGGCCAGGGCGCATCACGATGGAACAATGCACCCGGATGAAGTGTCCATCACTGGCACCCCGACCCAGGGCCAGACCTTGACACTGGACATCTCTGGCGTTAGCGGTACACCGGTCGTTATCCAAATGCGGTGGCGGAGGGATGGCAATATAATTTCTGGCGCGTCGGGACGCGAGTACACGCTGACCCAGGCCGATGTGGGCAAGGGGATTGCCGCGACCCTCGTATACAGAAGGAATCCCAATGTCGGGGTTAGCTTCTTGGATAGCGCGTCCGTTGGGCCGGTGGCGAATATCAATGACGCGCCGACGATCAGCGGTACACCCAACACCACCGTGGAGGAAGGCAGCGACTATAGCTTCACACCAACGGGCGAGGATATCGATGATGACGACACGCTGATCTATTCGATCACCAATCGGCCATCATGGGCCACATTCAGCACCGCAACCGGAACCTTGACCGGAACGCCCGGCGACGACGATGTCGGCGACTACGAGAACATCGTGATCGGCGTCAGGGATGGCAACATCGAAGCGCCAATAGAACTTGCCGCCTTCAATATCGCCGTCACCAAGATCGCTGATGCCGGAGAGCCTCAGACCGTGGACGAGGGCGAGGAAGTCACCCTTGACGGCAGCGGCAGTTCCGGTCTTCCCGGTGACGGGCGGACCTATGCATGGACCCAGACCGATGGAACCCCTGTCACCCTGACCGGAGCGGACACCATCACCGCCACCTTTATCGCACCGATCCGCCAAGCAGAGGATGACGGGGAATTGGAATTTGAGCTGATCGTGACTGACCCTGACGGCGATGTGTCCACCGCCTCGGTCATCATCACGGTGACGTCGCGTGTCTCAGTTCAAGAGACGGTTGATAGCATCAACTGGTTTATGGAGATGCGGACCCGTCTCATTCTGGCCAACCAGCCCGATGCGTCGCGCCGGATCGACCGGTTGCGAAGCGGCGTTGGCTCGGAACAGTTGAGCTTCGCCACCGGCGATCTCCCCAAGCTCATGCCCATTGACTTCAACCCGCTCGATCTTGGCTCGGGGAACTACAAGTTCGCCACAAGTCTGGATCAGATTACCCGCGCCGCCGATCACCTGCAGGTGGCGCAGGGGGGGGCGGTCGCCCATGAGCGCCGCCGCTTTGATGTCTGGGTTGAGGGCAGCTTCCACAAGTTCAACGGTGGCGCAGGCTCTGACGGTGATTTTGCCATTGCCCATCTGGGAGTTGACTACCTCATGTCCCCCGACTTGCTGGTGGGTGGGATGCTGCAATATGACCGCCTGACCGGCAGCAACGACAACGACAACTCCAGAACCGAAGGCACAGGCTGGATGGTTGGCCCTTATGTGACCGCAAGGTTGCAGGAGAACCTCTATCTCGACGCGCGTGTGGCCGGGGGAACCTCCGACAATGACGTCACGCCGGTGGGCACCTATACCGACAACTTCAAATCAACCCGCTGGCTGGCCGATGTCGGTCTGTCGGGGGTGTTCACCCATGATCAATGGACCCTCCGGCCCAATGCTGCCCTGTCCTGGCTGGCCGACAAGCAGAAATCCTATACCGGCACGCTGGGCGACAGGGTCCCGGGCCAGACGGTCTCGCAAGGGCAAGTCAGGTTTGGACCGACGATCTCGACCCAATTCACAGCGGCGAATGGCTGGGTCTATGAACCCTCCCTCACGCTGGATGCGATCTACAGCCATACGGACACCAGCGGGGGTGGCGGCTTCCTGACCACCACCGCCGGGGACGGGGATGGCTGGCGGGCGCGGGTTGCGCCGGGGATCAGCATGACCGACCCCGAAGGCGGCACCCGGCTGTCGCTCTCCGGCACCTATGACGGCATCGGGCAAAGCGGCTATGAGGCCTGGGGCCTGGGGGTCAAGCTGAATATGAAGTTCTGAGGGGCAGGGGCTGCGCATTCCCCCCCCCCCCTGGCTAGCCAGGTAAGGATATCCCCATGGCCGCCTGTCACTCACCCCGACCCTGCCCACCACCGCACCCTGCCGCCGCGGCCATTGAAGTGTCCGCTGCGGGCCTCCCGCTGACGTATGCGGGGAAGGTTATTCGGCTTCCGCGTACAGTTGCTTGATTGTGCCAATCGACAGAAAAAGCCGATTGGGGTTTGATGGAAACTGGATGAAGCCGAGAGTCTGGTAGAAGCGGGTGGCGAGATCTTCGTCGAGGGCGTCCAGTACCACTGCGTACAGTCCGACATCATCCGAAATGCGCGCAATACGACGAATAATGGGGCAGGGCACCCCTCTCGTGAATTGTGACTTGGCAACGGAAGCTTGCGATGGCCCGGATTAACCCAAAGAACGAACGTATCAAACGATCCTATTTTCGTTTTCTGCGTGAGGCGGATCAGAAAGCTGACTCGACAATTCGTGGCATCGAAAAGTCGATTCTACGGTTCGAGACCCATACTGGATTTGCCGACTTTGCTACTTATAATTCCGTCTAGGCGGTTGCGTTCAAGGTGGCGCTGGCAGATGCCGGTCTGAGCAAGGAGACCATTCATTCGACTGTGAATGCGCTGAAGCGATTCCTGAAGTGGCTGGCCTGCCAACCTGACTACAAGTCGAAGATCCACCTTCCGGACATCGAGTATCTGAACTTGTCCGAAAAAGATGTGCGCGCGGCGAAGGAGCCACGTTATCGTGACTTCCCGACAGTCGAACAGGTGCGACACGCGGTGTTGGCGATGCCGACGGATAGCGAAGTCCAGCAACGTGACAGGGCACTCGTTGCATTCACGGCGCTGACAGGTATGCGCGACCGAGCCATCGCGTCATTGCGCCTCAAGCACATCGATATGGCGCGAAAACTGGTCAAACAGGATCCGAGGGAGGTCGCCACCAAATTCAGCAAGCGCATCGACACCTACTTCTTCCCGGTCGGTGAGGACTTCGAGGAGATTGTTAGGGACTGGATAGGGTTCCTGCGCGCAGAAAAGCTATTCGGCCATGAGGATCCATTGTTTCCGCGCACTGCGATTGGTCATGACCTTGACGCCGCTTTCGCGGCCCTGGGGGTTGAGCCAGTTTTCTGGGAAACAACATCGCCGATCCGGACCATCTTTCGGGAAGCTTTCGAAGCTTCTGGCATCGAGTACTTCAGCCCACATACCCTTCGCCATATGCTGACCCAACTGGGTCAGCGACTTTGCCAAACGCCTGAGGAGTTCAAGGCCTGAAGCCAAAACCTGGGCCATGAGCAGGTCCTGACCACGCTCAACAGCTACGGGAAAGTCTCGACCCACCGGCAAGGGGAGTTGGTACGGTCCTTGGCGCAAACAGACCCAGAGACGGCCAGTATCGCTATAGCTTGATTCCCCGAAGGCGGAGCGCATTGCCGATCACCGACACGGAGGACAGACTCATCGCCACCGCCGCGACCATCGGTGACAGGAGAACGCCGAAAAAAGGGAAGAGAATGCCCGCGGCCAGAGGCACGCCCGCGCTGTTGTAGACAAAGGCGAAAAACAGGTTCTGGCGGATATTCCGCATCGTTGCCTGCGCCAGGGTGCGCGCGCGCAGGATGCCGGAGAGATCTCCCTTCACCAGCGTCACACCGGCGCTCTCAAGGGCAACGTCAGCGCCGGTCCCCATGGCAATGCCGACATCGGCGGCAGCCAGCGCGGGAGCGTCGTTTACGCCATCACCGGCCATGGCCACGAGCAACCCCTCGCCCCGCAGTTTCGCAACGAGCGCCGCCTTGTCCTCGGGCGACGCCTCGGCATGTATCTCGTCGATTCCAAGTTGACACGCCACCGCTTCGGCCGTGATCCGGCTGTCGCCCGTCGCCATCACAACTCTGAGGTCGCCGGCGCGGAGATCCCGGATCGCCTGGGGCGTCGTGTCCTTGATTCGGTCAACCACCGCGACGATGCCTGCAAGAACGCCGTTCGACGCAATCAGCATGACCGTCTTGCCGTCACGCTGAAACTCGGCCATCCGAGCATCGACAGCCGAGACATCGAGACCAAGATCCGAGATGAAACTCCGGTTTCCCAGCACCACGTCACGCCCGTCGACGATGCCGCGCACGCCTCTGCCCACCACGGCCTCGAACGCCGTCGCCTCCAACGGTACCACGCCGCGATCTTCGGCCCCCTGCAAGACGGCTTCGGCCAGCGGGTGTTCCGATCCGCGCTCGAGCGCAGCGGCGAGCGCAAGAACCCGCGCCTCATCCGCATCGCCAAGAGCGACAACATCGCTCAGGCTCGGCCGACCCACAGTCAGGGTGCCGGTCTTGTCGAGGACCAGGACCCGAACTCCGGCAAACCGCTCCAGCGCCTCGGCGTTGCGGACCAAGACTCCGGCCTGCGCACCGCGTCCCGTCGCCACCATGACCGACATCGGTGTGGCCAGTCCGAGCGCACAGGGACAGGCGATGATCAGGACGCTGACGGCCGCGACCAGCGCATATCCGAGCGCAGGTGCCGGCCCGAAGGCCAGCCAGGCAAGAAACGCCAGCACCGCAACGCCGATCACGGTCGGTACGAAATAGCCCGAAACCCTGTCGACCAGGGTCTGGATCGGTGCCTGAGACCGCTGCGCCTGCGCCACCATAGCGATGATCCGGGCGAGAACTGTGTCGCTGCCGACCGCCCCCGCCGCCATCACGAAGGAGCCCGTTTTGTTGAGCGTTCCGCCTATGACTGCGCCACCCGAGACCTTCTGGACGGGAACCGATTCACCGGTGAGCATGCTCTCGTCGACCGACGAGTGCCCTTCGACGATAGTGCCGTCAACCGGCACTGCCTCGCCCGGCCGGATGCGCAGACGGTCGCCGGTTTTCACCGAATCGAGCGGTACATCCACCTCGCCCGCCTGCTCGATGCGACGGGCCATCTTGGGTGCAAGATTCATGAGCGCCCGGATGGCATCGCCGGTGCGGTCGCGGGCAGCCAGCTCGATGACCTGTCCGACGAGAACGAGGATCAGGATCACCGCAGCGGCTTCGAAGTAGACCGGCGGGCCCTCGCCTCCCTGCAGGCTTGCCGGGAAGATGCCGGGAGCGAAAAGCGAAACCAGGCTGAACACATAGGCCGCGCCCACCCCGATGGCGATGAGGGTCCACATGTTGAGATTTCCGGTGACCACTGACGACCAGCCACGCTTGAAAAAAGGCTGGGCAATCCAGAGGACGATCGGCGTTGCCAGTACGAACTGCAGCCAACGTACCGCGCTTGCACCCAGCCAGTTCGCCCAGAGCAGGTCGAGCATGCCGCCCATCTCCAGCACGAGAACGGCCAGCGCGAGCGGTGCACCGATCCAGAGCCTGCGCCGGAAATCGACGAATTCCGGGTTCGGGCCGGCATCGACGGTCGGCATCATCGCCTCGAGCGCCATGCCACAGACCGGACAGTCGCCCGGCACATCCCGCACGATCTCGGGATCCATCGGACAGGTGTAGAGCGCGCCCTCTGGAGCCGGAGCTTCAGAACTTGAGATTTCAGGGGCTGACGCCGGGTCGGTCACTGCCGGATCCTTCATAACCTCGCATAACCTCGGGATATAATCACGTCAGCGCGACCACGTCAGGTGGCGCGGACTTTTCCATAAAAAATCCCCGCGGATCACAGATCCGCGGGGTGGTTTTACAACAAGGCGTCGCGCTGCGTCAGGCAATGCCGAGAGGGCTGCCGGGAGACCCCGTCGCGCCGCGGATCGGAACCGGCGAGAAAATGTACGCAAACAGATGGGTTCCGTCCGCGGCCAGGCTATCGAAATTGAGATTCTCGTGGATGAAAATTCCGTTCCGGACAATCAGTTCCTGGTGAACCGGAAAGGCCAGTTTCGAATTCGGGTTGGGCACGACCTCCACCGGCCAGGTATCGGATCCGACCATGGAAATCTTCTTCGAGGCCAGCCACTTGCCGGCATCCAAGCCGATGCCTGGAGCACCGGAGTTGAAGCGCGCATTGTCCTTTTTCCACAACTCGCCCCATCCGGTCCGGAACAACACCGCATCGCCCGGGGTGATGTCCGATGCGGACATTCCCTGCTTCTTCAGCGCGCCCGTGATGTCGGCGACCGAGAGTTCCTCTCCCTTGTCGAGCATGCGGCCCTTCAAATCCCGCACATCGACCAGAATGCCCCGCGTGAAGAACGGGTTGAGATGCTCGATCCCAAGCTTGGCAAGACCGTAAGAACCGGCCATGTCATGCTGGCTGAAGCCGTTGTAGAAACGCTGCTCGTTGGTGTCGCCGGGTTTGCCGACCTCCACGCCGATATGCGCTAGCCCATCAAACTGAGTTCCGACCTGGCCAATCTCGGTGCACAGGAACTCGTCGTTCCAGACGATCTTGTTGTCGCCGAAGGTGCCTCCCGTCGGAGAGCCCGGACTCCGCAGCGCAAAGGCGCGGCTGCCGAACAGCGGCATTTCCGATTCATAGACCCGACCCAGCTTGTGGACTTTTCCGGTCCTGATCAGCTTTGTGGCTTCCAAGGTCTTCTTCGGCGTCATGTAGTTGGTGGCGCCCTTCTGATCGCCGGCACCCCAGCTGGAAGGCCACCATTTCGGCCCGATCGGGGTGTCCGCCGCCCTAGCCCGGAGTGCGCCCGGAAGGCTGCCTGCCGTCGCCACGAGCGCAGCGAGGCCCGCAACCTTGCCGGCGGCATTGAAAAATCGTCTGCGGTCCGGCTTCGCCGGACTGCGTGCGGCCGGTTTCGCGATCACCGTTTGCGGTGCAGTTCTGTTCATGGTTCTGGTCCTTCCACCAATATTGTTGTCCCACGCGTGATCAAGCGTGCGCCCCGCAGGGAGCTTGGTCGACAGCATCGATAGAATATCCATAGTTTGGCAAGGATATTTTGGGGTTTTGCGGAATCGCGCGGAACCGGACGCGTCGCACACAGGTGTGGCAGGCGTGTATCATCCCACCGAGCGTGTCGCCCGGATGCCGCACGCCATGGCCAAACCCGATGCGTTGCAGGACAAGGATTCCATAAATATGCCGCGCCTCGCCGCCAACCTGTCCATGCTGTACACCGAACACCTGTTTCTGGAGCGATTCGCCGCTGCCGCCGCAAGCGGTTTCCGGGGTGTGGAGTTTCTCTTCCCCTACGCGCATCCCGCCGGCGATGTTGCCGACCGGCTTGGCGAGGCAGCCCTCGAGGTCGTGCTGTTCAACGTCCCGCCCGGTGACTGGGAAGCCGGCGAGCGTGGCTTGGCCAGCCTGCCCGGTCGCGAGAGCGAATTCCTCGATGGCATGGCCCTTGCGATCGATTACGCCCGGATTCTCAGCTGTCCTCGCATCCATGTGATGGCGGGGTTAATCGCCGAGGATGGCGACCGCAACGCTCATCGCGAAGTCTATCTACGCAATCTCGCCGAGGCCGCCAATCTCTGCGCCGCCCATGACATCACGGCGCTGATCGAGCCGCTTAATCCCCGTGACGTGCCAGGCTACCTGCTGAGCACCCAGGAAGAGGCTTACAGCATCGTCGAGGAGGTCGGGGCCGCCAATTTGATGATTCAGATGGATCTCTATCACTGCCAGATCGTCGAAGGCGACCTGGCGACGAAGATTGACCGCTACATCGACCGCATCGGCCACTTCCAGATTGCCGGCGTTCCCGGCCGCCACGAACCCGATCACGGGGAAGTCGCCTATCCGTGGCTGTTCTCGCTGATCGATGACGCTGGCTATAGCGGATGGATCGGATGCGAATACCGGCCCCAAGCCGAAACCGAGGCCGGGCTTGGCTGGGCCCGCCCCTGGGGTATCGGCCCCTGAGGCATCGGCACTTGAAGCATCGGCCCCTGAGGCATCGGCACTTGAAGCATCGGCACTTGAAGCATCGGCACTTGAGGCATCGACAACCGAGCCAATCCGCGCAACGCTGCCTGAAGGGGCACGGGGGCGGCGCGAGCAGTTTTATTCGCTTTCGAAATCTTCGGGCGGAATCGCGATCAGAAGGCTGCAGGGAAGTCTGTCGATCAGGCTTTTGCCGATCCGGCGGCGCCACCAGCGGTCGAGTCCGCCGTGGCGCCGTGTGCCGATAACTACCAAATCGGCGCCGAAACGCCGGGCGGACGCCTCGATCTCGTCGACGGGGTCGCCATATCCAACGCTACCTTCGCAGACGACATGCCGCCGTTCGCGGATCCGTACGACTCCCTCCTCAAGGTTCTTCTGCACCTCGTCGTGCTCCTGGCGGACGATTCCGGTGGTGTCCACGCCGCCCGCCATCGGCATCGCCGCCGAGGACCGGCTGACCGCAAGGAGGAGCACCTCGGCACCGTGCAGCTCCGCGAGTTCGGCACCTTGCCGCAGAGCCCGGCGGTATTCCGGGCTGCCGTCGTAGGCCATCAGGATTTTCTTATACACCCGTTAATTCTCCCCACCGCAACGGTTTTCCGTACCAATCGCACCGTATCCCAGCCTTCGTTGCCAGTCGAGACCCGTGCTGCACCCTGTTCGGCCACATCCTGTCCAGCCGCGCCTATGCAGTCGCGCCGTCAGAGTGCGCCCTTGGATTGCCCAGCATCCACGCCGGGATCATCGCCAGCAGGAAACTAACCGCCAGCATCATGAAACCGTCCTGGAAACCAAACGCGGTGGCCTGCGCATGGATGATTTCGCCAAGGTAGTGGAGCGCACCGGGTGTCTGGGCCGAATCCGGCACGCCGGTCTCGCCGAGAATTTTCCCGACATCGTCGATCAATCTGCGGCTAGCGCTGTTGCCGGCGTTCTGTGTCGCGGTCAGCGCCTCGCTGTAGACTTGGGTGCGCACTTGTTGGAACATGACCCACGCATTCAGGCCGAGCGAGCCGCCGAGCTGGCGGAAGAAGTTCATCGTTCCGCCGCCGGCGTTCAGCTGTTCCGACCTGAGGGAGCGCATCGCCGTACCCATGATGAAAGGCATGGTGAAACTCATGCCGCACCGGCTCACCACGGCGTAAAGAACGATCGCGATAAACGGTGTGTTGGCGTCGGCATAGACCATCGGCAGAGTACCGAGAGAAAACAGCAGCAGCCCGGCGATGATGCCGATGCGCGGCATCAGGCTATCGGCAAGACGGCCGGTAAAAGGCAGCAGCACCATCACCAGCAAGGATGCGGGCAGCATCACCAGCCCGGCATCGAACGCCGACATACCCTGGACCAGCTGGGTGAAAACCGGCACCGCATAACCGGTGCCGAAATTGCCCACGCCGAAGATGAAAGCGACCAGCGCCGCGATCGCGAACTGCCGGTTGCGGAACAGGGAAAGGTCGAGAAGGGTGGGCCCGTGGCGGAATTGGGATATCACGAACGCAGTCGCCGTCAGTGCCCCCAGAGCGGCAAGGCCGAGAATATAGTCCGAAACCCACCCCTTCCGGAGCCCGTCGGTGAGCGCGGTCATGAAGCAGAACAGGGCGCAGCCGATCAGAAGATACCCCGTCCAATCGAAAGGATGGCTTGCCTCCGAGCGCTCCGAGGGCATGAACACAAGGCCCAGGAGGAAAGCGGCCGCAACCAGCGGCAGCGGAGCCCAGAAAATGTAGCGCCAGCCAAGCGTATCAATGGCGATACCGCCAAAGGTCGGGCCAATGCCGATCGCCAGCACCAGGCCAATGGCATAGACGCTCATCGCGAAACCGCGCCGATTGGCCGGAAACACGGCGAAAATCGTCACCATCACCAGCGGTTGGACGATGCCGGCGGCAACACCCTGCAGCACCCGGCCGAACACGATCATACCGAAACTGTTGGCCACCCCGCCGATCACGCTGCCGACCGCAAACAGCGCCAGAGTCGCACAAAACCCGTAGCGACGGCCGAACACGGCGATAACCCATGCATTCAGTAACTGACTCGCCGTCATTGCCACGTTGAAGGCGGTCGTCATTAACTGTGCCTGGTCAAGGCCGATACCGTAGGAACCCATAACATCCGGCACTGCGACGTTCACTACCGTCCCGGAAATCACCATGATGAAGGAGGCCGACATACCGACGACGGTGACAAAGCTGCGGTATGCTGGCCCCCAGCGTGCGAACAGATCGTCGATGCTCTCCGTCGGCATGGCTGCTCAGCGCCCCCGCGCGTCGGCCCGGCCGAGCATCCAGGCGGGAATCAGGGCAAGAAGAAACATCGCCGCGATGGCCAGGAATCCATCCTGGAAACCAAGCGTGCTGGCCTGGGCGTGCACCACCTGGCCGAGATAGTACAACGCACCCGGCTGGTGAATCGCTGCCGGCACGCCGGCCTGGCCGAAAATGCCGGCAACCCCGTTAAGCATCTCGCGGCTGGCGGCGTTGGCGGCGATCTGGGTCGTGTTCAGGGAACTGCTATGGAAACCGGTGCGCAACTCGAAGAACACGACCCACATATTGGTGCCGAGCGCGCCACCCAGCTGGCGACAGAAATTGACCGTCCCGCCACCCGTGTTCAACCGGTCGGCAGGCAGGGCGACGAGTGCCGTATGCATGATGAAGGGCATGATGAACCCCATGCCGAAACGGGTAATCCCGGCGAACAAGGTGATGTTCCAATAGGGCGTGTTGGCGTCAACGTCCCGCATCAGAACGGTGCCGATGAAGAACATGAACAACCCGAACATGATGGCGTAATGGGGAGTGATGCGATCGGCCAGGCGTCCACAGATCGGCAACATCGCCACCACCACGAGCCCGGCCGGCATCAGCAGCATGCCGGCATCGGTGGCGCTCAGCCCCTGCACCAGCTGGCCAAAAACCGGATAGGCATAGGTCGTAGCGAAGTTGCCGGCGCCGAACACGAAGGCGATCATCACCGCTGCGGCAAACCGTCCGTTCCGGAACAAGGAGAGGTCGAGTAGCGGGTCCCGGGAGGCCGCCTGCGTCCACAGGAAGACACTGCCGGCGATGAGCGCGCCCAGAAAATGCCCGGCCGTGTAGTCGGAGACCCACCCCAGTTTCTGCCCGTTCGAAAGGCCGGTGACGAGGCAATAGAGGGTGGTTGTCAGCAGAAGATAGCCGGCCCAGTTGAAGCGCGGTCGGCGGTCATCGAGATTCGACGGCATGAACACCAGCCCGAACAGGAAGGCGAGGCCAACCAGAGGCAACGGCACAAGGAAGATGTAGCGCCAGCCAAGGCCGTCGATCACCAGCCCGCCCGTGGGCGGGCCAAGCGCGAGGGCCAGTGTCAGACCCATTCCGTAGAGCCCCATAGCAAAGCCACGCCGTTCGGCAGGAAAGATTTGGAAAAAAGTCACCATGACCAGGGGCTGGATGATGCCCGAGGCCGCGCCCTGAAGTGCACGGCCAAAAACGACGATCGCGAAATCCTCGCCAAGCGCACCGATCAGGCTGCCGACGGCAAACAGGAGAAGGGTACCGCAGAAACCGATCCGTTGGCCGAACACGGAAACCACCCAGGCGTTGAGTAGCTGGTTGGTTGTCATCGCGACCAGGAACACCGTGGTCATCAGTTGGGCGTGTTCCTGACCGACACCATAGGCGCCCATCACGTTGGGCACGGCGACGTTCACCATGGTGCCGGTCAACACCATGGTGAAGGAAGCCACCATGCCGGCCAAGGCAACGAAGATCCGATATTTCGGCCCGAACCGGGCGAACAGATCCTCGACGGACTCGGCGGCGCGGGGTGCTCCGACAGACACAGGATTCCCTCAAGCCGAAGACGGCTTGGTCCGGCCGAGAATCCAGGCCGGCACCATCGCCAGGAGAAACACTATGGCAAGAACCAGGAACCCGTCCTGGAACCCGAACACACTGGCCTGGGCGTGGATCACCTCACTGAGATAGTTGAGCGCGCCGGGTTGGTGCAGCGGCTCGGGAACACCGGCCGTACCCAGCAAGCCCCGGATCCCGTCCAGCAGATCCCGGCTGGCCGGATTCCCGGCGGTCTGGGTCGCCGCCAGCGCCTCGCCGTGGAAGTAGATTCTCTGCTCGGTGAGGGCGACCAGGCCGTTGACGCCCAGCGCGCCGCCGAGCTGGCGCATGAAGTTGATGCCGCCGGAGGCACGGTTGAGCTGTTCGGACGCCATCGCGCGCAAGGCCGAGGCGTTCATCGCCGGCAGCACGAGGCTTTGGCCGAAACGGCCAATCATCACGAACAGAATGAGGCTGAGCAGCGGCGTGTTGGAATCCGCCCCCACCATCAGCATGGCACCGGCAGCGAAGGTGACGAGACCGGTGATGATAAGAAGATGGTGGGGAAGCTTGTCGGTCAGGCGGCCGGTGAACGGAAACAGCAGGATCAGCATGATGCCGGCTGGCAGCAGCACAAAACCAGCCTTAGTTGCGGTGAACCCCATCACCGTCTGCACGAACACGGGAACCGCGTAGCTGACCCCAAAATTGCCGGCGCCAAACACCACGCCCACGGCGACAGCGGAGGCGAATTGCGGGTTACGAAACAGGGTAAAATCGAGCAACGGCTCGCGGGCCCGGACCTGGATCCAGACGAAGGCGCCCAGAAACACCAGGGCACAGACGATCGTAAGCACGGAGCCATCCGTGGTCCAGCCCAGGCGCTGGCCGTTGGCGATGTAGGAGAGAAGACACAGGATGCCGCCGCAGAGCAGCCCGAAGCCGAGCCAGTCGAAGAGTGGCGGAGGAGCGGTCTTGTCGCTTTTCCCTGGCATGAACATCAGGCCAAGGACAAGACCGGCGAGGCACAGGGGCACCGGGATGATGAAGATGTGGCGCCAGCTGAGATAGTCGATCGCGATGCCACCGACCACGGGGCCGAGACCGGGCGCCAGCATGATGACCATGCCGTAGATTCCCATCGCGGTGCCGCGGCGATCGACCGGAAACACGCTGAAAACCGTCACCAGGACCAGCGGCTGGACGGCACCGGCACAGAATCCCTGGATCATCCGTCCGATTGCAAGCATGCCCATCGTCGGGCTGAGTGCGGCGACCGCGGTGCCGAGCAGAAACACGAGGATCAGCAGCGTGTAACCCAGGCGCTGGCCGAAAGCGGCGATGATGTAAGCGTTGAGAAGTTGGCCGGCGGTCATTGCCGCGATGAACGCGGTCGCCAGCCACTGCGCCTGGTCCTGGCCGACGCCGAAGGCGCCCATCACGCTCGGCACAGCAACATTGGCGATGGTCGCCGACAGCACCATCGCGACCACACCGCACATGCCGGTTGCAACAATCAGCCAGCGATAGGCGGGTCCGTAGCGTTGAAAGAGACCATCGACACTATCGGACATCAATGAAGACTTCGACCATCATTCCTGGTCGGAGCAACTGTTCTTCCTGTTCGATAGCGATGCGCACGCGCAGGCGCTGGGTGATCTTGGTAAAGTTGCCGCTCGGATTGGGTGTCGGCAAGAGCGCGAACTCGCTGGTTGCGGCATTACCGATGGCGATCACCCGTCCCGTGAACTCGAGATCGGAATAGGCATCGACTGTGACCTGCACCGTCTGTCCGATCTTGATATCGCTGATGTCGGTTTCCTTGACATTGGCGTCGATCCAAACCCGGTCCGGATTGTGGATCAGGAGAAGCCGCTGGCCCGGCTGTATGTATTCCCCAGGCTCGACGAAAACCCGGTCGACGACACCGTCGATACGGCTCTTGATGGTTCTGTCGTCGCGATCGAGGCGCTGGAGGGAAAGCTGGGAAGAAAGGCTTTCCCGGTCGAAGGTGCGTTCGGCAATTTCATCGTCGATCAGCTCAAGGCGCCCCTTCTCGACCTCGGCCTCGCGCAACTCGTGCCGTGCCTCTTCCAGCCCGGCCACTGTCATATGGTGTTCGCTGTTGAGGCGCGACATCTCGGACCGTCGGCGGTCGTATTCGCGCCGCGAGACGACCTTCTTGTTGAGCAACTCCTCGCTGCGCTTCATCTCGGTTTTCGCCAGGTCGAGCTCGGCCTTGAGCGCCGCCGCCGCCGCCTGGGCAGCGTTGACACCGGCGCGCTGGGTCTCGATCCGGCTCGCGGTTTGTTTCTCCATCAGGGCGCGCTCGGATTCGAGACGGCGGCGCTGGGCATCGATGCTCTTGATTTGGTTCTCGAGCTGCTCGGCGAGAAGCCGGGATTCTCGATCGTCGATCCTGACCAGGACATCCCCGGCCTTAACGGAATCCCCTTCCTTGACATCGACATCGCTCAGCCATCCGGCAACCCGACTGCTGACCGTGATCAGCTCGCCGGCAATACGGGCGTCATACTCGTAGACATAGATGATGCGCTGGTGGATCTCGCGTGCCGCAAAAGCTCCGCCGATCAGAACCACAAGGGCGATCACGAGATAGCGGAGTCGGAGACGCCAGGGGGATGCCGCTGGCGGCGGCGCTAGAGAAGGCGACCCTGTAGTATCGGTCTGCGAATCGCTGCCGGATTTGCTGTCATTAGATTCGGACACGGGCATCTCTGCAGGCGAAAATCGGAAAGAGGATTACAGATCCCCGATTCCGTGATCAAAACTCGAAAGCCGCCCGGAAAATCGCCTGGAAAACCGCCCGGGATGCGCCGGCTTCCACTGGTATCCAGCGGACCGGCGAGCACAAGGAATTATGGTGCCAGAACGAGAAATGTCGAGTGCCGGGGCGCTCCAAAATGAAAGCCTCTGCCGGTAGCCGGGGCAGCAACCTGAACAGGAACGGGACAGCGGGCCGAAAGGTGTCGAAAAGCGCCTCTCGATGCGGTCACTCCGCATCGCCCGGCCTGCGGCCGGAAGCGTTCCGGTCAAGATCGAGAGATACCGAGTTCATGCAGTAGCGCTGGCCTGTCGGTGCCGGCCCGTCGGGAAAGACATGGCCGAGATGCGCATCGCAGGCGGCGCAGCTCACCTCGGTCCGGCGCATGCCAAGGCTCATATCCTCCTCGAGCACCACCGCCTGTTCCGAAACCGGTTTGAAGAAGCTCGGCCAGCCGGTCCCGGAATCGAACTTAGCGTCGGCTTCGAACAGCTCCGCGCCACAGCACACACACCGGTACAGCCCCGTCTCCTTGCAGTCGTTGTAGACGCCGCTGAACGGTATCTCGGTGCCCTTGCGCCGGCAGATATCGAACTGTTCCGGCGTCAGCAGGCGCCGCCATTCTTCCTCGCTCTTTTCGATCTTGTCGGTTGCGTCTTTTGTCATCGTCTTTACCCCTGCCCTTCCCGTTTCGCTCTTTCTCGCAGCATGCACTGCACACGCACAATATTGGGCATACCCAATATACGTCACCCCGATACGTTACCCCGATTTTGCCTGCATTTCCCGACCTCGCCGTCAGGCATTGCCCTCGACCAGGTACCGCATCGCCGCATCGACACCGCCGGGGCGGTGCGGAACGCCGGCGGACGCCAGCCCCATCTCGACGCCGGACAGCGTTCCCATCAGCATCAGATCACCGAAATCACCGAGATGGCCGATGCGGAAAACCCGGTCGGCGAGCTTCGAGAGACCGTTGCCAAGAGACATATTGAAGCGCTCGAGGGTAATCCCACGGAAGCGATCGGCGCTGTGCCCTTCGGGCATCATCACTGCTGTCAGCGACCCCGAATAGGCTTGGGGATCGGCGCACAGAATCTCGAGATCCCAGGCCTGGACCGCCCGTCGCGTCGCCTCGGCAAGGCGGTGATGACGGCGGAAAACGTTGTCGAGGCCCTCCTCAAGCAGCATGTCGATTGCAGCGCGCAAGCCATAGAGTAGATTGGTCGCCGGCGTGTAAGGGAATACCCCGTCGGCATTGGCTGCGAGCATCGTATCCCAAGCCCAGAAGGCTTTTGGCATCCGCGCATCCTCGGCGGCGGCGATCGCTTTTCCGCTGACGGCGTTGAAACCAAGGCCGGGCGGCAGCATCAGGCCTTTCTGCGAACCGCCAACGGTGACGTCGACGCCCCATTCCTCGTGCCGATAGTCGATCGAGCCAAGCGAGGAAATCACGTCAACCATCAGCAATGCTGGGTGGCCGGTCGCATCGATAGCCTTACGCACCGCGGCAACATCCGAGACGACCCCGGTCGAGGTTTCGTTGTGGACCATGCAGACGGCGCGGATTTCCCGATCGCTGTCACGCTCGAGGAGGTCCACTATCCGGGACGGATCGACACCCCGGCGCCAGTCGCCGGAAATAAACTCGGGTGTTACCCCGAGACGCTCAGCCATATCGCACCACAGCGTGGCGAAATGCCCGGTCTCGTACATCACCACCCGGTCGCCGGGCGAAAGCGTATTCACGAGAGCCGCCTCCCAGGCTCCGGTGCCGGAAGACGGGTAGACGATAACGGGCGATGTGGTTGCAAAGATTTTGCCGAGATCGGCGAGCAACCCACGGGCGAGATCGGTGAAGTCCGGCCCCCGGTGATCGATGGTTGGCGCATCGATTGCCCGCAACACCCGGTCCGGCAGGTTGGTCGGACCGGGAATCTGCAGGAAATGCCGACCACCGGAGCCGACAATCGGTACGGATCCCGGTTTTGCTTCCGAGGGTCTATTCATCGCCGTGCCATCCCGTTTCTCTCCCTCTCCACTATAAGGGCCGCTGAAGCTAAGCTGAAATAGTGCCGTAAAAAGGAGTTTTGCTTGCTCATGACTACAGCTCCTCGGTTTTAAATTCGCTATAGCCTTCATAGTAATAGCTAACATCAATACCCTTCATAAACAGGGCGCGATTATCAATCTGATCGGTTAAGGCCTCTTTTAGTAGGACCTTGATTTCCAGATCCTTCACCACGCTACGCTGCATGGCAGAAAGATAGTCATCCTTACCTACTCCGTTCCAATTCACCACTTGACGCAGTTCTTTTTTCAGGATCAAATCCAGCCAGATGCGCGTGGCGCGTCCGTTACCTTCGCGGAACGGGTGGGCAATATTCATCTCTACATATTTTTCGATGATCTGATCAAAGCTTTCTTGCGGCATGGCGTCGATATGTTCCAGTGAGGCTTGCAGATACATCAGTGGTGCAAAACGGAAATTGCCCTTAGCGATGTTTAACTCTCGGAGGTTACCGGCAAAGTTATAGATATCCTCAAATAAATAGGCATGGATGAAAGCCAACCCTTTGAAGGTGCCAACTTCTACCTTGTCAATATCACCGGAGTCAAAAAACTGCCTGGCTTTTTGCTTGCTGATTTTTTCTTCTGCTTTAGCCAGCTCCACCTGATTGGTGATGTTTAATTTGTTTTCCAGTGTCATGCGGATTCTCCCTCAATCTCCGCAACGATGGCATCAATATCGGAACGCAGCTGGTCAATCTTACTAACGGTGGTTTTGATTTCTGCATTGAGTTCAGTGATATCAATCACCTCGCGGGTGTCTTTGGGTTCCACGTATGCGCTGACCGGCAGGTTGTAGTCGGCTCGGGAATCTGCAGGAGATGCCGACCACCAGAGCCAACAATCGGTACGGATCTCGGTTTTGCTTCCAAGGGTCTATTCATCGCCGTGCCATCCCGTTTCTCCCCCTCTCCACTATAAGCGCCGCTCAAGCTAAGCTGAAATACCGTTCAAAGAAGGTACTGAGCCTGTCTAGAACGGCTTGTTTTTTCACGGCATGGCCGTTGTTTTTGTCGAACCTTGAAGCCGGCGGTAGAATTTTCGTAATCGCGGTGCCGGTGACCGTGATTGCGCCGTCGCGGAACGCATTGTGGACGAAAGCCTTCGTTTCGTCAGCGTTGAGACTTTCATCGGCAATGATTTGATCAAGTTCTTCGGCCTTTTTCGTGGCAATGAAGGCGGCCCATTCTGAATCAACCGCGTCATTCGTGGAGACAGATTCCACAAACGCCTCGATGAGATCTTTTTTGTTGCGCAAGCTGGGGCTTGCATCGACTGCGCGCTTGATGGTGGCGAGGATTTCCTTGTCCTGCCCAGTTCCCGTTGCGGTCAGGTATTTCGCGACCAGCATCAGGATGTAATCCACGTTGACCTCAATCTGTTTGATCAGTTCGATCTCAAACACCACGTCGTCGTTGATTGTTTCCTTTTCAGCTTCGGACTTGGTGCGAAATTCGGAGTGCAAGTTCAGATACCGACTATGGTAATTCTGAAAATCTCGTTCACTCAGGATTTCATTACCCGCGAAATCGTCGAAGGCGGTAAGAATGTTTTTCAGGCGCAAGATGGCACCGAAGAGCGCGATGAACGCTTTCTGCATCACTTCGCCGACCATGGCTTGGTCTAACGGGTAATCGGCAACGAGTTCCTCAATCTGTTGGCGATACTCCGTGTAATAATCGGCATAGGGTTTCAACAACACGATCCCCTTGGCATCCTTGTTACCAAACAGGGCCAAAGCGTCGTTGGTTTCCTGTTCGAGATCACGGAAGGTGACAATGTTGCCGTAGGTCTTGACCGAATTGAGGATACGGTTGGTCCGTGAATAAGCTTGAAGCAACCCGTGCATGCGCAGGCTCTTATCCACCCACAGGGTGCTGAGCGTGGTCGCGTCGAAGCCGGTCAGGAACATATTGACCACGATCACCAGATCCAGATCGCGGTTTTTCAGGCGCTCTGACAAATCCTTGTAATAGTTTTGGAACTTGTCGGCCGAGGTGTCGAATGAAGTGTCGAATAGGGCGTTGTAGTCGACGGTGGCACCCTCCAGAAAGTCGTGATCGCTTTTATTCAACCCATTGGTTTCGAACTCTTCTTCGCCAAGTCGGCCATCCGGCTCTTCCTGGTTGGCGGCAAAGCTGTAAATCAAACCTACCTTGAGGCGCTGCGTGGACGATAGCTCTTTTTGCTGCTTGGCGAATTCGGCGTAGTAGCGTTTGGCGGCTTCGATGGAGGCGCACGCGAACAGCGAGTTGAAGCCGGACAGCCGCTTGCCGTTGAGACTATAGGTCATGGCGCGCCTGGTTTTCTGGTCAAAGCGTTCGCGGATATAGCTCACGATCTGCTTTATGCGTTCCGGCGCGAGCAACGCCTTCTCCGTATCGATCGCCGACACTTTCTTGTCCTTGATGCTCGGTTGCGCCTTGATCGTGTCGATGTAGTCGATGCGGAACGGCAGCACATTCTTGTCGTTGATGGCATCGACGATGGTGTAGGTGTGCAGCTTTTCGCCAAAAGCCTGTTCGGTGGTACGCACAGGATTTTTGCTACTTGTTCCCGCGTTGTCGGCGAAGATCGGCGTGCCGGTGAACCCGAACAAGTGGTAGCGCTTGAACGCCCGTGTGATCTCGGTATGCATCTCTCCGAACTGGCTACGATGGCACTCGTCGAAAATGACCACCAGATGTTTATCGTAAACCGGATGCTTCTTGGTTTTGATCACGAAGCGTGAAAGTTTCTGGATGGTAGTAATGATGATGCGGGCATTTGGGTCTTCGAGTTGCCATTGCAGCACCGCTGTGGAGGTATTGGAGTTCGCGGCACCTTTCTCAAAGCGTTCGTATTCGCGCATGGTCTGATAATCCAGATCCTTGCGGTCGACGATAAACAGCACCTTGTCGACCTCCGGCAATCCCCGCGCCAACTGCGCCGCCTTGAAGCTGGTCAGCGTCTTGCCACTGCCAGTGGTATGCCAGATATAGCCACCTGCATCTGTGGTTCCCAGTTGCTTATGATTGATGGCGGTGGCTATTTTGTCAACGTGCCATTGCTGATGACAAACAGCTGTACGTATTCGAATAGGCCGGATCCTGCCCAGAAACTGTCGCGCTGGTAGCGGTTGATCTGGTTGAAGGCTTCGCGGATGTCCACGCCACGGCGCTTTAGTTCGACATGCACCATTGGCAGGCCGTTAACGAGCACCGTCACATCGTAGCGGTTGGCGCGTCTGCCTTCGGCCTCATACTGATTGATGACTTGCAGGGTATTGTTATGAATATGCTGCTTGTCGATCAGGTAAATGTTTTTGATCGTCCCGTCGTCGCGCTTCAGCACCTGCACATGATCTTCCTGGATGCGTGCAGTCTTGTCCACAATACCATCATTCGCCCCGGCTATGCTGGCAGAAAAGAAGCCATCCCATTCGGCGTCTGAAAACGTGACTTTGTTGAGTTGCTCCAGTTGTCGTCGCAGATTGGCAATCAGATCGGCCTCCGAGGTGATCGGCAGGTATTCGAAAGCTTGTGTCTGCAACTGCTCGATGAAAGCCTGCTCGAGCTCAGCCTCACTCTGGTAAGCAGTCTCCCGAACCGCCGCGTCGAGCAAGAATTCGGCAACGACCGTGCTTTCGTTGGAAAGCGCAATCGGTTCGATGCGGTGGGGTGTTAGATCTCCGGCCATGCCACGTCCCTTTACCTATGGGCTCGATGCCGGACCCGGTGGTAGTGGGTCAGTTTGAATTTTAAGCCATCCATATACTGTCATATCTGAAATAATGACAGCCATGAGAACACGATTAAAAAGACCTAGAGACGCTAATCAGCTTGCTAAACTGATCGTAAATATTGGAACAGGCCATATCGAGGATTCAGGGCCAGTCGATGATAAAAATCAAGTTGCTGTTGTCTTGGGTAGACGTCGAGGCTTAAAGGGCGGCAAGGCTCGTGCAGCTTCTCTTACATCGGAAAAATGTAGTTCTATTGCAAGAAAAGCAGCTAAAGCGCGATGGGATTTATTATTTATTTTATACACTGGAATGTTTTCGAAACAGCAATTCGCAAACAATTCCCATACAAACCTCCGCCTTGTAGACATCGTGTTTGGACACCCGCAAACGGTTGGGATGAACGATAGCCCCAAGCTCGACAAGCGTTGGTTGCATTAGCTATACCGTCCTCCCAATCAACAACGGGTATATCTCGTGGACCATATTCATACCCCATAACAATTGCCCCGTCTGCACGACTTCCAGAAATTGGAAGCGGTGTAATATCAACGTTCTGCGCGCAGCCAACAAGTAACATTGCGCCTATTACAAGGGTTAAATTCATATTTACTGTCATTTTCTCTCCTGTTGCATCTTCTCTCCTGTTGCATCGTAGATTAATCCCGGCCGAAGTCGGGCCGTTACCTACAGCGTACAGGAGTACGCCCCGTCTATTCCCTTGCGGCCAATACCGTGCTCCACGGAGATACGCAGCTTTGCGTGCCAAGTGTTGTAAGTTTTCTGTTCGTCCGTAAGGGGGTGGTTCTTTGAGGCTTTGAGCGGGATTTCAAGCGATGTTCCCAGATAACCGAGATCACCAGGTACAAGCACACCCGGTGGCTTATCCACGCGCGCCTCGTCGTAGATACGCTTGTCATGTGCGCGCCCGGATTGCGCCGGACCAACCGCCAGAACCCGTTTTTTGTCATCGGTGATGATCTGATGTGAGGCCGTGTGGTGCTTTTTCTTGCCGGAATACTTCGCCTTGCGATGCGAGAGCTTTTTCGGGCGTTGAACCGGACGCTCCGTGCCATCAATCATCAGGTAAAGCAGGTCATCCCTCTCTGACGCCGACAGCCTGATCTTGCGCTCCGGCATCCGGAAATGTCCTGCCATCAATTCTGTCATGGCAGCAATCCGACGGCAAACCGTAGCGGACGAGACATCGAACAGAAGACCCATAAAGGCCTGACTGGTATAGGTGCGATAATACATCAAGCAGAGTAGCAATTGCTCGGCAAATTCCAAACGGTAGTTCATCCCGCCACCGATCGCGCGTTGTCTGTCTTCACGTGAAAGCCGGTGGTGCTCACGTTCAAGCCAGATCGGATGAAGAACAACAACCAATGCCTCGAAATCCTGAAGACGGATACCTGAAAGGCGGAAAAACAAATCAGCGCGCCCCCGCAAAACCTTCAAAACCCTCATAGACAAGTCCTCACTCTCCATTGAGCCATAAAGATCGCTGAAAATCGGCTATTGTGCAACAGGTTTATTATTTCAGATATGACAGTATATGGATAGCTTAAAATTCAAACTGACCCACTACCGATCCGGTGCATCCTCACCTTTTCTGACCGGTTTGCCATCCTGCCAGACCACGGCGTACTGGCCCAATCGCCGCTTTCTCTCCAAGGCCTTGCGGACGGCCTGACGGAGAATTTTCAGTTGTTGTTGTCCTTCCGGCGAAGGCATGTTTTTTCTTACTATGTTCACTGGTTGATCCCCTCAAGCAGAAACTGGTAGTCGTCGTCATGGATAATATCCCTGTCATTGCCATGCTGCTCGAATACCAGCGCCGAATTTTCGCCGTCGTTCATGAAACACGTACAGCTATCGACACGATGACTGAAATCGTCAAGTAGGTGGCGCAGACTGCGCGGAAAGCGTCGTTCTATATCCGTTGCAGGAATATTATGCCCGCCGTGGGCGACCCGCTCGGCCACGCGCTGCTTCGACATTTCAACATTGGGCAAGGCCATGTAGATCAGCTCTACCCGCCAGCCATCAGGTTGCAGGCGTTCGACTAACCGCAGATAGGTGCGCCCTGCCAAGGTGGTTTCAAAGGCGAAGTTTTCGCGGGCCGCAATGCGCTGTTTGATCTCACGTAGAAAGATACGGCTGGCGGCAAGTAATTTTCGTTCAGGTGCGAGGGGGGAAAGCCCGGCGGCAATCAGGTCGGCATTAATGAAATGGGCATTACTCGACACCTGAGGCAGGTACTCCAGCGCAAAGGTGGTTTTTCCCACGCCATTGGGCCCCGCGATGATCCAGCAAACTGGCATCAGGCCGCTTCCCGAAACTCGAGTAATCTGTCGCGGTAATATTGGTACTGCCGACGGCGAGCCGTGAGTTCGGCGGGCAGGCCGCTGGAAAGATCGTTTACCAATGCGTCGAATTTATCGAGAATGGCGACGATGCGGGCTTGCTCTTCGAGAGGCGGGATTGGAATTGGGTATCTCATGATGGCTTTTTTGTCGCCACGGGGCATTTTTGCCCCCTTGGCGTGTTGCATATCATAGGTAAAAAAATCATCAGAGGCGAGGGGGTAATATAAATTTTACGCTATTTACCCCTGATCGAGATCTAAAATCTCAATTGGGTCCAGAGCCGCGGTGCAGCCTACAAGGTGAAATGGGCGAGGAAGTCGAAAACCTCCTCTGAAAAACGGAAGACCTCGAGACACCCCGAGGCCAGACGCCGACCAGGAATATCCCCCAGTACCTAAGAAACCTGTTGCGCAATAGCCGATTTTCAGCGATGTTCATGGCTCAATGGAGAGTGAGGGCTTGTCTATGAGGGTTTTGAAGGTTTTGCGGGGGCGCGCTGATTTGTTTTTCCGCCTTTCAGGTATCCGTCTTCAGGATTTCGAGGCATTGGTTGTTGTTCTTCATCCGATCTGGCTTGAACGTGAGCACCACCGGCTTTCACGTGAAGACAGACAACGCGCGATCGGTGGCGGGATGAACTACCGTTTGGAATTTGCCGAGCAATTGCTGCTCTGCTTGATGTATTATCGCACCTATACCAGTCAGGCCTTTATGGGTCTTCTGTTCGGTGTCTCGTCCCCTACGGTTTGCCGTCGGATTGCTGCCATGACAGAATTGATGGCAGGACATTTCCGGATGCCGGAGCGCAAGATCAGGCTGTCGGCGTCAGAGAGGGATGACCTGCTTTACCTGATGATTGACGGCACGGAGCGTCCGGTTCAACGTCCGAAAAAGCTCTCGCATCGCAAGGCGAAGTATTCCGGCAAGAAAAAGCACCACACGGCCTCACATCAGATCATCACCGATGACAAAAAACGGGTTCTGGCGGTTGGCCCGGCGCAACCCGGGCGCGCACATGACAAGCGTATCTACGACGAGGCGCGCGTGGATAAGCCACCGGGTGTGCTTGTACTTGGTGATCTCGGTTATCTGGGAACATCGCTTGAAATCCCGCTCAAAGCCTCAAAGAACCACCCCCTTACGGACGAACAGAAAACTTACAACGCTTGGCACGCAAAGCTACGTATCGGCGTGGAGCACGGTATTGGCCGGATGAAAAAGTTCGGAATATTTGCCGAAACTCACCGCGGCAACCGGCAGGAAAACATGATTGCCAAGAACGTCGGGGCGCTGGCAAACATGAATTTGAAAACAGCCTGACCAAATCGGTAAGGATACATCCGTTCTCAGCTACCTGATGTTATTGTGAATCAGGTCTAAGACATAAGGTCATCGTATCGGGCACAAAATCGAGAAAAATTGGTGCTGCTCGCCCACATATCCGCAACCACGCTTGCATTCGCTGGCGCAAGGCGGAAGAACTGCACGCAGGTTGCCCGTCATGACATCCCGATACCCGCCTCTCATTAATACCGGCCACGCCATCGGCGACAGCGCCCTCGCCGCCCGCCTGAGCCAGGAGATCGAGGGTGAGGTTTTGTTCGACGCCTTCAGCCGCGGCCGCTACTCGACCGACGCGTCGCACTACCAGATCGAACCGATCGGCGTTGTCGTTCCGCGCCACGCCGAGGACATCCGTACCGCGATGCAGATCGCGGGCGAACAGGACATTCCCATGCTGCCCCGCGGCGGCGGCACATCGCAATGCGGCCAGACCGTTGGCGAGGCGCTCGTCGTCGATGTCAGCCGGCATCTTGATTCCATCATCGCTCTCGATACCGAAGCCGAAACGGTAACGGTCGAGCCGGGCATCGCCCTCGACCAACTCAACGCCTTCCTCGCCCCCCATGGCTTCATGTTTATGGTCGATGTATCGACCGCCAGCAGGGCGACCATCGGCGGCATGGCCGGCAACAACAGCTGCGGCGCCCGATCGATCCGCTACGGCACGATGCGCGACAACGTCCTCTCCATCGACGCGCTGCTCGCCGATGGCAATCCCTGGCGTTTCGATGAGGATTCGCGCCCGCTCGCATCCTCTTCCGGATCTTCGGAATTTTCTGCCGCTACTGCTACTGCTAGCCATCCCGATCTGCCCGCAGCGTTGCTCGCGCTCGGTGTGCGCGAGCGCGACGAGATTCTCAAGCGCTTCCCACGCCTGATGCGGCGGGTTGGTGGCTACAACATCGATGCGTTGATCTCGGGAGCTTCGAACCAGCCGGGCGGCAGCGCACCCAATCTCGCCCATCTCTTGGTCGGTTCGGAGGGCACGCTCGCTTTTTCGACCCGCCTGACGCTTCGCCTGCACCGAACACCCGCCCACCGGGTACTCGGGATCTGCCATTTCCCAACGTTCCGTGCAGCGATGGAAGCAACCCGCCACATCGTCGCTCTCAAACCCGCTGCCGTCGAACTCATCGATCGCACCATGCTGGACCTCGCCCGCGGCATCCCGCTGTTCCGCCCGACAATCGAAAAATTCGTGCGCGGGGAGCCGGAATCACTGCTCCTGGTCGAGTTTTCTGGCGAGGATGCCGCAACGCTCGCCGCCGATCTCGATGCCTTGGAGACACTGATGGGCGACCTCGGATTCCCCGGCGCAGTCGTCCGCGAAACCGAACCGGCCGGCCAGCGGGAGTTCTGGGACGTCCGCAAGGCTGGCCTCAATATCATGATGTCGATGAAGGGGGACGGAAAGCCGGTCTCCTTTATTGAGGATTGCGCCGTCGCGCTCGAGGATCTTGCCGACTATACGGACCGCCTGACCGCGGTGTTCGAACGGCACGGCGTCCAGGGCACCTGGTACGCCCACGCCTCGGTCGGCTGTCTCCATGTACGCCCGGTCATCAACCTGAAACAGCCTGAAGGCGTTGGGACGATGCGGGCCATCGCCGAGGAAGCCTTCGCCATGGTCCGCGAGTACAAGGGATCGCATTCCGGGGAGCACGGCGACGGCCTCGTGCGCTCCGAGTTCCATCGGGCGATGTTCGGCAATCAAATGGTCGGTAATTTCGAGGAAGTGAAAACGTTGTTCGATCCCGCCGGGTTGATGAACCCGGGCAAGATCGTTCGGCCGCCGCGAATGGACGATCGCAGCCTGTTCCGCTACCGCCCTGGCTACCGCGCCGGCATCGCGGTCAATGGCAGCAAGGTCGATAGTGGCGAAACTAATGGCGGCGAAGCGCTTGACTGGTCGCCATGGGGCGGCTTCGCCGGCGCTGTCGAGATGTGCAACAACAACGGCGCCTGCCGCAAGTTCGACGCTGGTGTGATGTGCCCTTCCTACCGGGCAACGAAAGAGGAAAAACATCTGGTGCGCGGCCGCGCCAACAGCTTGCGCCTGGCGTTATCGGGCCAGCTCGGTCCCGACGCCCTGACCTCCGAAGAGATGCGCGAGACAATGGCGCTGTGCGTCGGGTGCAAGGGGTGCCGGCGCGAATGCCCGACCGGCGTCGATATGGCCCGCATGAAGATCGAATTCCTGCACCACCACCGCCTCCGGCACGGTCTTTCAATACGCGACCGGCTGATCGCCTGGCTGCCGCGCTATGCGCCGCTCGCGCGCACGCTCGGGCCGCTCCTCAATCTTCGGGACGGCATTCCCGGCCTCGCTGCACTCAGCGAGCGTATTCTCGGTTTCAGCGCCGCGCGACCACTGCCACGCTGGCGGCGCGACCGCTACAGGCCGCACCGCCGGTCCGCCCTTACCTCCAGCACCGAAGCCGCCGAAGCTATTGGCGATCGCGACATTGCCCTTCTGCCCGATACCTTCAGCCTCTATTTCGAGCCGGAGAACCTGCGCGCCGCCGAACGGGTCCTCGAAGCCGCCGGATATCGCGTCCACACCATTCTTCCGCCCGATCGGGAGCGTCCGCTCTGCTGCGGACGCACTTTCCTCAGTGCCGGGCTGATCGAGGAGGCGGCGGCGGAAGCATGGCGCACCGCCCGTATCCTCGAGCGACACATTGCCGCCGGCATGCCGGTGGTCGGGCTCGAACCCTCCTGCACCCTGACCCTACGCGACGAATTCCCGGCCCTGCTGCGAGATGACCCGGCCGCCGAAGCCGCTGGCAAAGTTTTGTTGTTCGAGGAATTCATCGCCCGGGAAGCGGAGGCCGGACGCCTTGATCTCCCCCTGCGCGCACCCGGCGCCGCGAAAGCCCTATTGCACGGCCATTGTCACCAGAAGGCGTTCTCCGCGATGCCGGCGATCGAACGCACCCTTGGATTGATCCCCGATCTCGAAACCGAAACCGTGGTCTCGAGTTGCTGCGGCATGGCCGGCGCCTTCGGCTATCAGGCCGAAACCCATGACGTATCGATGCAGATGGGGGAGCTGTCACTGCTGCCGCGGATTCGTGAAGCCGACGACGACACCCTGCTCATCGCCGACGGCACCAGTTGCCGCCAGCAGATCCGGGATGGAACCGGCAGGCAGGCACTGCATGTCGTCCGTATCCTCGAGGCGGCCCTGGTATCGAATTCAGTGGATTCGCCGACCGGAGATTTGCCAACTGGGAATTCTCCGGCCGTCGCCGAAACGCGCTAGCTGGGGAACGCTAGCGGGAACGCGCTACCGACCCAGTTCAAATATCGCCGGCGCGACAGCGCGATCAGCCCGGCGCCGGTGGTCCCGCAGATTGCCCACCGAATCCTCACCGCCCGAGATCCCGGATCCCAGATCACCGGTCAGGCGCAACAGCGCGTAGCTCCAGTAGATCTCGTCGCGCGCAGCACGGCGCCGCAGGACCCGGGAGTCGATCAACTCGGCCTTGGCGTCGAGAAGGTCCACAACGAGACGGCGGCCAACCTCGACCTCCTGCTCTACATTCCGCTCCGCCGTCACCAGTGCCTCGACCGCCCTGTCGAGGGATCGCCTGCGCTCCCGTGACGCCAGTAGGCTTCGCCAGGCGGAAACAACCCCACGCTCGACAGCGCGGCGGGACGCGGCACGCAACAAGCCGAGATGCGCCGCCTCCTCGCGGGCCTGACGCACCCGCGCGCCTTGCAGGCCGCCGGTATACAAGGGCAGTTCCGCCTGCAGGCCAATCGTGAATTCGCCACGCCGCGAATCCCGGTTCGGATCGCCAGTCACGATGTTGGTGGTGTATGTGCGAGTATCGAGAAAACGGCGCTCCCAGCGCGCCAGGGCATCAAGACTGGGACCGATCCTGCGCAGGGCAGCCTTTCGCCGCTCCTCGGCGGCATCAGCGGCCCGGGATGCCGCGCGGAGAACCCGGTTGCCGACGGCCGCCCGAGCCAACGCTTCTTCGAGCGAAGCCGGCAGCCCAGGCGGTGGTGGCACATCCTCGAGTACGCCAGGGGGACGCCCGACCAGCTGTTCGAACACCGCCACCGCGACGGCCTTTCTACCCTCGGCGTCAACCAGTTCGGCATCCGCCAGAGCGAGCCTTGCCCGAACCTGTTCGAGGTCGCCGAGCGTGGATACGCCGACCTCCTGGCGCCGGCGCGTAATCTCAAGGCGGCCGGCGATGGCAGTCCTGTTCACCTCACGCCAGGTGACCGTACGGGCGGTCAAATCCAGATCGAGATAGACGGCGGCGGTCTCCACGAGAAGTTCCTGGCGCAGATCCTCATAGGCGTCGAGCGCCTCGTCGGCACGCAAACCCTGTGCGCGCAGCGTCGCCGCATCGGCGCCTGAACGGAACAGATTGAGACGCGCCTCGAGCTCGATGGTTTGGGTGCCGACATCGATATCGTTCTCCGCCAGCGACGTCTCTCCGGAATAGCGGAGTTCGGTGCGACCGATCCCGCCGCGCAACGTTGCCGACGGCAGGAAGGCGGACAATGCCTGCGGAATCGCCTCATTTTGCGCCCGCACTTGGCGGGCGGCGGCGGCAAGGGTTGGATTGGACGCCAGCATGTCGCGCAACACCGCATCAAGGGTCTCGCTCTGGGCCGGGACGGCGAGCGAGATCACCAGGGTTGCCACGACAGTAGCCAGACGCAGCAACGAGGGCAGCGAGCGCAGGAAGAACGGCAAGCGCAGAGAAAACAGCGGACGCAGAGCCGTCATGTTGTCGCGGTGGGTACGGCTGTCAGGCGAGGCGGCGAGACAGGAAAGTGACGTTGACCCGGTTTGACCGCCTGAGATACAGAATAATCACCAGAGTCAGCACCGATACCACGATCGAAGGCAACGGTGCCTCGGGCACAATCATCCCGAGAGCGAACCATGCCATCCAGTTGGTCGAGAAGCAGGCGATGCCGACACTCGGCATGATGTGCTGACGGCGCACGACCAGGTAGAGGAACGGCAAGGCGAACAGAATCTGGAAGAAACTGGAAAGTTTGATGATTTTCAGATTGGTGTAGCCGTAAGATCGGGTCAGCGACAGATCCGGATCGAACAGCAGGGTCCAAGCGCCGTGCAGACACCACAGCACGATCAGGACGTAGAACACCATCAGCCAGCCACCGAATCCGTAGTTTGGATCCGCCTCCGCCTCTTCCGCGCTGATTTCCTTCCAGTTCAACATTCTCTCGCTCCTTTTGGCCGCCAGGCCCTGGTCTTAACCTCGGCCTCAAACCTTGACCCCAAACCCTGGCCTAGTGTGTTTTGCGCCCCGATTTGCACTCCCGACATGATGGCAGGGGAGTCCGGCGGATACAACGGCGCCGGATACCGCACCAGATCCTGCGGCAGCCGCTATGTAACAGACTAAGATCACCCGGATTAGGCCACCTGAATCATATCAGCCGCCTTTTCCGCAATCATTATTGTCGGCGCATTGGTGTTGCCCGAAACCAGGCGCGGCATCACCGAAGCGTCGACCACGCGAAGCCCATGCAAGCCATGGACGCGCAACTCGCTGTCAACGACTGCCATCGGGTCATCCCCCATTTTGCAGGTCCCGGCCGGATGATAGACCGTCGCGCCGGTTCGCCGGGCATGATCGAGGAGCTCGTCATCGCTCCGGCAATCCGGCCCCGGCAGAATTTCCGATTCCCGGAAGCGATGCATGGCCGGCGATTCGATGATCTTGCGGGCGATCCTGAGACCGGCAACATGGGCATCCCTGTCGGTCTGCTCGGCGAGAAAATTAGGCCGGATCGCAGGTGCTGCATAAGGGTCAGCAGAGCGGATATGGATCGAGCCCCGGCTTTCGGGCCGAAGCTGACAGGGACCCATCGTCATGCCCGGATGTGAATCGAGAATCCGCTTCTTCGGATCCTCAAAGCTGGCATGTGCCGCATGGTACTGGACGTCCGGGGTCTCGAGCTCGGGCCGAGTGCGCACGAAACCGCCGACGATGCCGCCCGGCATACTGAGCGCGCCGCCTCCCGAGACGGCGTATTTGAGAATCTGCCCGACCAGCCGGATACCGCGCGTCTGCTCGTTGAGCGTGATCGACTCCCTCACTTTCCACTGAAGGCGGCTGATGTAGTGATCCTGGTAGTTCTCGCCGACTCCCGGCAGACCGTGCCGCACGGAGATTCCGTGATTGCCGAGAATCTCGGGGTCACCGACGCCAGAGAGTTCGAGCAACTGCGGCGATTGCACCGCCCCGGCGCAAAGAATCACCTCTTTGGCCGCACGCGCCGCACGCGCAAAGCCATGAACCTCATAGGAAACGCCAACGGCGCGGCTGCCCTCAAACAAGATTTCGGTCGCTTGGGCGTTGGTGACGATGCGCAGGTTGGGACGACGGCGGGCGGGGTCGAGAAAGGCCCGCTTGGTGCTCCAGCGACGGCCGTTCTTCTGGGTGACCTGGTAATAGCAGAAGCCTTCCTGGCTAGCGCCGTTGTAGTCGGGATTGCGCGGATATCCCGCTTGCTCGGCAGCATCGAGCATGGCATCAAGAATCGGATGGGTGTCCTGCAGATCGGTGACGTTCAGCGGGCCGCCAGTGCCGTGATAAGAAGAAGTGTTGTTCTCGCGATGCTCTGATTTGCGAAAATACGGTAGCACGTCCTCATAGGACCAGCCGCGGTTTCCGAGCTGGGCCCAGATATCGTAGTCCCGGGCCTGCCCGCGCACATAGAGCATGCCATTGATCGAGCTCGACCCACCGATGACCTTGCCGCGAGGGATCGGGATCGAGCGATTGTAGGTGTTTTCCTCGGGTTCGCTGTCGAAGAGCCAGTTCACACCAGGATCCGACATCGTCTTCATGTAGCCGGCCGGAACGTGAATCCACAGATTCCTGTCCGGTCCACCGGCCTCGAGTAGCAATACCGAGACGTTCGGATCCTTGGTCAGGCGTCCGGCAATGACACAACCGGCCGACCCTGCGCCGACGACAACATAATCGTAGACCGCCATGAATACCCCTTCCCGCGTCAGGCCGGCAACCCGGCAACGGTGCCGGGACAGTATCAATCATGCCTCGCTGCTTCAAAGCCGCAACGAGGTTCTTCGGTGCCTCCGGCCGCCGCTTTCAGAATTCGGAAGGGGGCTGGATGTTCACCTTTTTTGCCGCTTCGGGCAAGCCTGGCGACTTCGTCTCGATGCCGAGTCCGTTAAAGTTCTCAACGCTGATCTCGTCGATGACCACGCCATGCGCCTCGACGTTTCGGGCAACGGCTGTGGCCACCTCGTCAAAACCCTCAAGATTCGAGCCAATGCGCAACTTTCGGCGACCGTCACCCTGGAGGATCATCTCCATCCAGCCTTCGGTCCGGCTTTTCTTGGTCGAAAAGTACTTCAGACGAACCTTGCGAATATCACCCCAGGCCATGCGGCGAACCCACGGCCCGGAGACGATAAGACCGCGCTCCTCGACCGTGATCACCGTGAACTGACGCCACAGGGTCTGGAGCACGAAGCCGAGAAACATCAGGAAAACGACGAGAGCGATCACAAAAGCCACCGGTACTGCGCTGGCGCCAATCAGCAACGGTCCAGTGACCAGCATGCCGATCACAGCCCGCACATAATCCCCCCGCAAACTTGCAACAGGATAGCGATGGCCAGCAGCAGGCGGCGAAATCGTCGAAGCACCGTTCATGACAGCCGAAGAGGATAGCCTGGGTCCGTCAGATGGCCAGCCCGGGGAAGCGAGAGAGAAGAAGCGAGAGCAGAGAGGCGTGGACGTTGCCGGATAGCGCAATATAGTCTCCCGGTCATGCTGGCATCCCCAGAACAGGAACCGCGTGCGCCAGAGCTGATCGGCCCCGGTGATCCGCCCGCTTTCGACATCGTCAATCCCGACGGGGACCCGCGCCACCTGATCTGTTGCGACCATGCCGGCGTTGCGATCCCGCGCGCACTGGGCACTCTCGGTCTTGGCCCGGCCGAGCTTGGCCAGCACATCGCCTATGACATCGGCATTCTCGGGTTGGTCACCCAGATCGCATCCCTGCTCAACACCACCGCCATTCTCGCCAACTACAGCCGCCTTGTGATCGACTGCAACCGCAGCATCGAGGATTCGACCTCGATCTGCGCTGTCAGCGACGGGGTTGCGGTCCCGGGGAACGCCGATCTCGGAGTCAAGGATCGGGATGCGCGGATCAAGGAGATATTCACTCCCTATCACGACGCTCTCGATGATCTCCTTCGGCAGCGGCAGGCAGTGAACGCGGCACCGGCCCTGATCTCCCTGCACAGCTACACCCCGCACATGGACGGTTACGACCGTCCCTGGCATCTCGGCATCCTCTCCTCGGATGCCGATCGTCGCTTCGCTGACCGGCTGCTTGCCGATCTCGCGGAGATACCGGACGTCGTTGTCGGCGACAACAAGCCCTATTCGGGCGCCAGCGCCCGCGGTTACACGATCCAGACCCACGCTGTCGCCGCCGGGATCCCCAATGTCCTCATCGAGGTGCGCCAGGACCTGCTCCAGGACGAGGCGGGCACGACACGCTGGGCCCGGCTTCTCGCCGACCATCTCGAGGCGGCGCTGTCCGATCCGACACTGTCCCGGGACGCCGACACCTGAAAATCCGGCCGGTCACGGGGTTCAGCGCATCTCTGCACGTTTCTGAGCGTCCCTGCCTGCGCCGGCCCGGGGTTTCCCGGCTTGCCGCACAGCCACGATATCGCCATCATACTGGTATCGACGAGGCGGCGATGTCCGCCTCAGGCTGACCGGAGACCGATCCCATGACCGCCCCGTCCACACCTCCCGCGATCGACGACAAAACACGCACCGAACTCGAGGCCGCGGCCTTCCGCACGCTGGTTGATCATCTGCGAGAACGTACCGACGTTCAGAACATCGACCTGATGAACCTGTCCGGATTCTGCAGGAACTGCCTCTCGAAATGGTACAAGGCAGCAGCCGAGGAGCGCGGGATCGGCCTCGAGTATGAGGACGTGCGCGAGATCGTCTACGGCATGCCTTACGCGGAGTGGAAGAAAAAACACCAGGGCCAGGCTTCGCCCGAGCAGCTCACGCAGCTCCGCAGTTCAATGGCGGCAGACGAATAGGGGGCAGACAAAGAAACCACAGGCAAAAAAGCGGCGTGCCAACGGGCGCCGCCGTGCCGGTCTCAGCTCATGCCGAGAGCGGCCATATAGGCGTCGAGCAGCGCCTCCTGCTCCTGACGATCGACAGTTTCCATCTTCCTCAGCCGCACGACCTGGCGGATGATTTTCGGATCGTAGCCGGAAAGCTTGGCTTCCGCGTAGACTTCGCGCACGGCGCCCGCGACCTCCGCCTTCTCGTCCTCAAGGCTCTCGATGCGCTCGATAAAATCGCGCAACTGACCATCCCCGGCAACAGGAACCGCCTGGCCTTCTCCCTCTGGAAATATGTCTTCTGCGTTTTCCGCCATATCGTCCCGTTTCCTGCAAGAATCCGTGCCCGAACACATCGGGCTCAAGAGCGTCACGCCCAGGGAAACCGCCCGAACGAAGCGCGGCATGCTAATGCCCGGGAACCGGTGCCTCAAGCCCGGGTCCGAAACAATCAACCTCAAGAATGGGTCTCAACCAATGAGTCTCAGTCAATGAGTCTCAGTCAATGAGTCTCAGTCAATGAGTCTCGGCCCGCTTTCTGGTGCCACCGGCGTGGCCATCCTCGATGCGCTTCCCGACAGCATCCTGCTCGTCGACAGCCAGCAGAAAATCATCGCCGCCAACAGGGCCGCCGCCAGAATGCTCGGCGACAATCCGGTTGGCCGGCCGCTTGCCCTTGCATTGCGCCAGCCCGATATCCTCGCCGCCGTCGACGCCGTCCTCGGGGGTGCTGCATACCACCGCACCACTGCAGTCATCCACGCCGCCGTCCGCCAGGCCTTTGATGTGCACGCCGCGGCACTGCCTCCCGACGCTCCCGGTGACGCCAGGGTGGTTGTTTCCCTGCGCGACATCACCGCACAGGATCACGCGCGCAAGACCCTGACCGAGTTCGTGGCCAATGCCAGCCACGAGTTGCGGTCGCCGCTCGCCTCGCTGACCGGCTTCATCGAAACCCTCCGCACCACGGCGCGGGACGACACGGCGGCGCGCGATCGATTCCTCACTACCATGGGTCGCGAAGCCAGTCGCATGTCCCGACTCGTGAGCGATTTGCTTTCGCTGTCCCGAATTGAGGCGCGCGAGCACGTGGCTCCGCGCGAAGCCGTCGACATCGATATTCTCCTCAACGACGTTGCCAGGATTTCCGGAGCACGGGCCGGCGTAACGATTCCGGTTGCGGTCGAGGCATCCTTGCCGCAGGCCGTGGCTGATCCGGACGAACTCACCCAGGTGTTCGACAACCTCGTCGACAATGCCCACACCCATGCCGGCAAGGAGGCTCGGATCCGGATTTCTGCCCGCGCCCTCGACCGCATTCCCGAAGCGGGCGGCTCCGGTATCGCCGTCGAGGTTTCGGATTCCGGGCGCGGGATGGCACCGGAGCACCTGCCTCGCCTCACCGAACGGTTCTACCGGATCGATAGAGGGCGCTCACGCACCGAGGGCGGCGCCGGGCTCGGCCTCGCGATCGTCAAGCACATCGTCAACCGCCACCGGGGCCACCTGGCCATCCGCAGCACGCCCGGAGAGGGCAGCGTGTTCACGGTTTTCCTGCCGACCGCCAGTGCGGAAAATGCACCCGACGAGACCGCCGGATGAGGGCAAAACAACATTCAAAACAACATTACGGAAAACACTGCGGAAAACACTGCGGAAAACACTGCGGAAAATACCGCATGGGAAATTGTCACGGAATCGTAACATCGCCGTCATAATGCTGACGGCAAGAAAGGCTAGGATGCGCCGCGACGCCACGCTGGCGCCGGCGCAATGAGACAATCTCCGGGAGATTCTCTGGAATGAGAAAAGTCTCTCTCGCAATTTCCATAGCCACCGCCATCACCCTCGCCCTTGGCATGGCCTCTGTGGCCGGCACGGCCTCGGCCCGCGACCGGATCAACATCGTCGGCTCCTCGACGGTGTATCCCTTTGCCACCGTCGTTGCCGAACGCTTCGGCAAATCGACTGCGTTCAAGACCCCGAAGATCGAAGCGACCGGATCCGGCGGCGGCCTCAAACTCTTCTGCAAGGGCATCGGCATCAGCCACCCCGATATCACCAACGCTTCGCGCCGCATCAAGAAGTCCGAGGTCAGCAAGTGCCACAAGAATGGCGTCAAGAATATCGTCGAGGTCAAGATCGGCTATGACGGCATCATCCTCGCCAACTCGAACAAGGCGCCGGAGATGGCAATCACGCTGCAACAGCTGTTCCTCGCTCTTGGCCGGCAGGTGCCGGAGGGCGGCCGTGAAGGTGGCAAGCTGGTCGACAATCCCTACAAGAAGTGGAGCGATATCGACGCCTCGCTGCCGAATGCCCGCATCGAGGTTCTCGGACCGCCGCCGACTTCGGGCACCCGCGATGCCTTCAATGAACTCGCCATCGAGGGCGGCTGCAAGACCTTCAGTCACCTCAAGGCGATAAAGAAGAAGAACAAGAAAACCTACAAGGCGATCTGCCGCAGCATCCGCGAGGACGGTGCCTATATCGAGGCAGGCGAGAACGACAATCTCATCGTCCAAAAGCTCGACGCCAACCCGTCGGCATTCGGTGTTTTCGGCTACAGTTTTCTCGACCAGAACGCCGACAAGATTCGCGGCAGCCGGGTCAACGGTGTCACCCCGCTGTTCGAGAACATCGCCGCGCGCAAATACGCAGTGTCCCGCCCGCTCTTCTTCTACGTCAAGGGCGCCCATGTCGGAACAATCCCCGGACTGCGCGAGTATATGGCCGAGTTCACCGCCGAGGGCACCTGGGGGCCGGACGGCTACCTGACCGACCGCGGCCTAATCCCCATGCCCGAGGAAGAGCGGAAAAAGTTTCTTCGCAACACCATCTCGCTCTCCAACCTTGCCATGTAGCGCCGAACACGCATCACAGTTGATCCCGGCCCGACCAGCGCCCTGCACCGGCCGGGATCGTCTATGGTGATCGCCGGATCCGCATGCAAATCTTCATCGTCTTACTTGTTCTTCTCGGCCTGACCGTGATCGGCTTCTGTCTCGGCCGAGCGCGCGCTGTTACTACTGTCGGCGGCCGCATCCGCGAACTACACTCGACCCCCGGCTATTACGGATATTTCGTCGCCTTGTGGTGTGGCCTGCCCGCGCTTCTGCTGTTCGCAGTCTGGGTCTCCTGCGAAGACGCCGTGATCGCCGCGATGGTCACTGCCGGCCTGCCCGATGCCGTGCGTGGCCTACCTGAAGACCAGCTCGGCTTGCTGGTCAACGACATCCGCAACATCGCCGCCGGCGACATCGCGAGCAGCGGTGCGGGCGATACGGGCGTCAATCTCGCCTTTCACGCCGAACACTACAGCCGCCTTCAGGATACCGGCATCTGGCTGATGGCCGCCGGCACCCTCGCTGTTGCCGTTGCCGGCCTTGCCTTCAGCCGTCGTCTCGTCGCGCCGGGGATGTGGGCCCGCAACGCGGTCGAGAAAATCGTCACCAGCCTCCTCGCCGCCGCCGCCGCCATCGCGATTCTCACAACGATCGGCATCATCCTTTCTCTCCTGTTCGAGGCCTTGCGATTCTTCGAGCAGGTTCCGATCACGGAGTTCCTTTTCGGCACCGAGTGGAGCCCGCAGATCGCGTTGCGTTCAGACCAGGTCGCAGCCAGTGGCAGTTTCGGCGCGGTACCGATCTTTGCCGGCACCCTGATGATCAGCACCATCGCCATGATCGTCGCGGTGCCGATCGGGCTATTCGCCGCAATCTACATGGCCGAATACGCCTCGTCGGCCTTCCGGACGGTGGCCAAGCCCATTCTCGAGATCCTCGCTGGCATCCCGACGGTCGTCTACGGCTTCTTCGCGGCGTTAACGGTCGCGCCCCTGTTCCGCTCCGTCGGCGCCGATATCGGTCTCACGATCTCTTCCGAGAGCGCTCTCGCCGCCGGCATTGTCCTTGGCATAATGCTGATTCCGTTCATCTCCTCGCTGTCCGACGACGTCATCACCGCGGTTCCAGACGCCCTGCGGGAGGGTTCCTACGGCGTCGGCGCCACCCAGTCGGAGACCATTCGCCAGGTGGTCTTGCCGGCTGCGCTTCCCGGCATCATCAGCAGCATCCTGCTGGCGGTCTCGCGGGCCATCGGCGAAACCATGATTGTCGTCATGGCCGCCGGGCTGAGCGCCAAGCTGAGCGCCAACCCCTTCGAGGCGGTGACCACCGTCACCGTCCAGATCGTCACCTTGCTGGTCGGCGACCAGGAGTTCGACAGCCCGAAAACCCTGGCCGCCTTCGCTCTTGGTCTGGTCCTGTTTCTCGTCACCCTGGTGATCAACGTCATGGCCCTGCACATCGTCCGCCACTACCGGGAGCGCTACGAATGAGCGAACACGCCCAGGGCAATGTGCGGGACAACACACAGGGGAGCTTCGCCACCTCCCCGACCGGCCGACAAGTCGCCCTCGGTCTGCGCCGGCGTTACGCCGCCGAGCGCCGGATCCGCCTTTATGGCATCACCGCCATCATCGGCGCCGCCGGTTTCCTTGTGTTTCTTCTGGCGAGCATCGGCACAAAGGGATACAGCGCCTTTCTGCAGGCCCGAATCGCCGTTGATATTACTTTCGAGCAAAGCGCCCTGGATCCGGACGGCACCGGTTCACGGGAGGTTCTGTACAGCGCCGACTATGGACGCCTTCTCAAACAGGCTTTGCGAGAAGCCTTCCCGGAAGCCACGTCCCGGCGCGACAAGCGACAGCTCTACAAATTGCCCAGCAATGGCGCGATCTATGAGCTCCGCAACGCGGTGCTCGCAGACCCGGACCTAGTCGGAGCCCGCAAGACGGTGTGGATCACCGCTTCGAGCGAGGTCGACACGCTGATCAAAGGCAGGGCGGGGGCCGAGGCGGCGGTCGCTCGGATCGGCCCGAAGGCAAAAGCGTGGATCGAAACATTGCAGACACGCGGCCAGGCCGAACTCGCTTTCAACAGCAACTTCTTTACCGCCGGCGACAGCCGCGACCCCGAGCAGGCGGGCATCCTCGGCGCCCTGGTCGGCTCCCTGCTTACCCTGCTCGTCACCCTGGCTCTCTCTTTCCCAATCGGCGTCATGACCGCAGTGTATCTTGAGGAATTCGCACCCAAGAACCGCTGGACCGACCTCATCGAGATCAACATCAACAACCTCGCGGCTGTGCCCTCGATCGTGTTCGGGCTTCTCGGGCTTGCCGTGATTCTCAATTTCTTCGGCGTCCCCCGCTCGGCGCCGCTGGCCGGCGGTATCGTGCTGGCGCTGATGACCCTGCCGACCATCATCATCGCCGGCCGCGCCACCTTGCAGGCGGTCCCGCCGTCGATCCGCGAGGCCGCGCTCGGCGTCGGCGCGAGCCGGATGCAGGCAGTCCTGCACCATGTGCTGCCGCTGGCGATGCCGGGCATGCTGACCGGCACCATTATCGGTATGGCCCGGGCGCTTGGAGAAACGGCGCCCCTGTTGATGATCGGCATGGTCGCCTTCATTGTCGACATCCCGGGCGGCATTACCGATCCGGCGACAGTGTTGCCGGTCCAGATCTACCTCTGGGCCGACAGTCCGGAACGCGCTTTCATAGAACGGATGGCGGCTGCGATATTGGTGCTTCTTGCCTTCCTCGTTACCATGAATCTGGCAGCACAGATCCTGCGCAGGAAACTCGAACGGCGATGGTGACCGCAGCAGGGCAATGATGAACGAAATCAGCAGAGAGGACATCGTGACACCCGGCGAGAACATCTACGCCCGAAGCAAGGCGTTGGCATCGGGGGATTCAGGATTGGACTCAGGGTTGGACTCAGGGTTGGAAGATTCAGCAACGGCCGGGTCGGCGAAGGTGATCTGCAGGGACGTCAACGTCTCCTACAGCGGCAAGCAGGCCCTGTTCGGCATCGACCTCGATATCCAGCCGCGCGAGGTTACCGCGCTGATCGGCCCTTCGGGCTGCGGCAAGACGACATTCCTGCGCTGCATCAACCGCATGAACGACGTTATCGACGGGTGCCGCGTCGACGGCGATATCCGGATCGACGGAATCGACATTCACAACCCGGAGATCGACGTCGTCCAGCTGCGAGCCATGGTCGGTATCGTGTTCCAGAAGCCGAACCCCTTCCCGAAATCGATCTACGACAACGTCGCCTACGGGCCCAGGCTCCACGGACTCGCCGCCAACAAGGCCGAAATCGACGCGATCGTCACCGAAAGCCTCGAGCGCGCCGGGCTTATCGACGAAGTCCGGAACCGATTGTCAGAACCGGGCACCAATCTCTCCGGTGGCCAGCAGCAACGCCTCTGCATCGCCCGGGCGATCGCAGTCAGCCCCGACATCATCCTCATGGACGAGCCCTGTTCGGCGCTCGATCCCATCGCCACCGCCCGCATCGAGGAACTGATCGACAATCTGCGTGACAAATTCACCATTGTTATTGTCACCCACTCGATGCAGCAGGCAGCCCGCGTGTCGCAGCGCACCGCCTTTTTCCATCTCGGCCACCTTATCGAGTTCGGCGATACCGAACAGATCTTCACCAACCCTGAGGAAAAACGCACCCAGGACTACATCACGGGCCGGTTCGGCTGACGGAGGTTCGAGAATGCCCCAGGATCATATCGTCAAATCCTTTGACCAGGATCTTGCCCGCATCGAGAACCTGATTGCACAGATGGGCGGGATTGCGGAAGCCCAGCTCGCCCGCAGCATCGACGCCGTGATGCGACAGGACCAGGAGGCGGCGGAAGAGGCCATTGCCTCCGACACGCGCATCGACCAGCTCGACGACGAGCTTTATGAATTCGCAGTAACCACCGTTGCCCTGCGCCAACCGATGGCCCAGGACCTGCGTCGCCTCATTTCGGCGCTGAAGATCTCGAGCGCGATTGAACGTATCGGCGATTACGCGAAGAACATAGCCAAACGCTCATCGACACTGACCGGCCTGACCCCGAACACGGAAGCCCTGAACACGATCGAACGCATGGGCCAGCTCGCCCAGGAAATGATCAAGAATGCGCTCGACGCCTATATCGAGGACGATCTCAACAAGGCTCTCGATGTGCGCAACCGGGACGAGGAGATCGACCTTCTGAACACCAGCCTGTTCCAGGAGTTGCTGACTCACATGGCGAAGGATTCCAGCAATGTCGCGTCCAGTGCGCACCTCCTGTTCATCGCCAAGAATATTGAGCGGGTCGGCGACCACATCACCGATATCACCGAGCAGATTCATTTCATGATCGAGGGCGTGATGCCCGAAGAAGACAGGCCAAAGGGAGATCATTCGAGCTTCACGGTGATCGATCCGGATGCCCAAGCCAGACACAGCGGCGGCATGCAAGCGGCGGACGAGCCAAAATCTGGATGAGCGGGCCCATCACCGGCGGAGCCGCGATATGACTTCCTCTGCCGAATCCCCGGCCGCCGACCCCCTGGTCCTGATCGTCGAGGACGAAGAGGCCCAGGTCGATCTGCTGACCTACAACCTGCAGCGCAAGGGCTATCGCACGGTCGCGACCGACAGCGGCCGGAAGGCTTTCCGAATCGCCGTGCGGCAGGAGCCAGATGTCATGATCCTCGACTGGATGCTCCCGGACATCTCCGGCATCGAGATCTGCCGCCGTCTGCGGGAATCATCCCGGACACGCAACCTGCCGATCGTGATCGTGACGGCGCGGGGAGAGGAAGAGGACCGGATCCGCGGCCTCGAGACAGGCGCTGACGACTACATGGTCAAGCCATACTCCCCAAACGAGTTGATGGCACGCATCCAGGCCGTTCTCAGGCGCCGCCAGCCGGAGGCCGGAGACGACGTTCTCTGCTATGCCGACATCGCCATGGACCTCGCCCGCCATCGGGTCTCGCGGGACGGAAAACCGGTACGCCTCGGGCCGACCGAATTCCGACTCCTGCGGGTGCTGCTCGAGCAACCGACCCGAGTGCTGTCGCGCGAACAGCTTCTCAATCTCGCCTGGGGCCATGACATCCATGTCCAACCCCGGACGGTCGATGTCCATATCCGGCGCCTGCGCCGGGTGCTCAATGCCGACGGCGCGCAGGATCTAATCCGGACGGTGAAGAAGGCGGGCTACTCGATCGATTCGGAATCCGCCTGATGGCCCCTCCCGCCCCGCCGATCCTTGCGGCGATTGACGCCCACCAGCATTTCTTCGATCTTGAGAACAACCGTTATCCTTGGCTCCAGGACGGCTGGCTTCCGGATTTCCGCTACGGCGACTACACCGCGATCTGCCGCAGCTATCTGCCAGAGCACTACGCCGAAGATACCGCCGGGCAGAACATCGTCGCTTCGGTTCACATCGAGGCCGAGCACGACCCGGCAGACCCGGTGGCCGAGACGCGCTGGCTGCACAGGGTTGCCGAGCAGAGCGGCTTTCCCCACGCCATCGTCGGATGGGCCATGTTCTGCCGTAGCAACATCGCCGAGGTCCTCGCCGGCCATGCCGCTTTCCCGCTGACACGCGGAATCCGCCAGAAACCCGCCGCGGCATCCGGGCCGGATGCTATTGTCCCGGGCTATCCGGGATCGATGGCCGATCCTGCGTTCCGCGCCGGCTATGCGCTGCTGGCCGAATTCGGCCTCCATTACGAGCTGCAGACACCCTGGTGGCATCTGGGCGAGGCAGTCGCGCTGGCGCGCGATTTTCCCGACACGATGATTGTCCTGAACCATGCCGGCCTGCCCGCCAACCGCTCTGCAACGGGGCTGGCCGGATGGCGGGAAGCCATGGAGGGGTTCGCAGCGGAGGCGAACACGGCGGTAAAAATCTCCGGCCTCGGCGTGCGGGACGAGGCATGGACCGTGGCTGAAAACGGACCGATCGTGCGCGCCGCCATCGACATCTTCGGGCCGCAGCGCTGCATGTTCGCGAGCAACTTCCCGGTTGACAGCCTGGTTGGCGATTATGCGACGATCTACGGCGGATTCCGGGAGATCACCGCAGATTTCCCCGAATCTGACCGGCGCGCGCTGTTCCATGACACCGCCCGCCGCCTGTACCGGATCGCTTCCTGAACCATGCTTTCAATGTGTGTCATCAGGCAGATACATCGTCGGCCGGGTGCGCCGTCAGGAACGCCTCAATCCCAGCCCGGCGGCGGCTCGAAACCGCCGATCTCACGCGCAAGAAGGCCGGCAAAGGCGATCGTCCGGTGGTCGTGCATCGACGGGCCCGCAATCTGGGCGCCGACCGGAAGGCCCGTGCCGGGACCGACACGGCCGATCGGTGCCACCGTCGCCGGCAGGTAGACGACGCAGGTCAGGCCGGCCCAGAACAGCTGGTCGACCACCGATTGCGGCTCACCATTGACGGTGATGAAGCGGTCCCAACGCTCGCCTTTCTGCATGTGCGGGAAAGCAGCGGAGGAAGCGGCCGGACAGAGCAGGACATCCCAATCCTGGAAAAACCGGTGCCAGGCCCAGCGCATGTGGGTCCGCTCCTCGTTGGCCCCTGCCCAGTCCCGGTGGTACTGGGTCATGGCGCGAAACGCCCGGGCCCGATAGCTGTCGTCACTCGCATCGAGTTTGCCGGCGAGGCGCAGATTCTCGCTGAACTCGCCATCGGGCATCCGGGCTGCAGTCGCGCCCCGGAGCAGCTGGACATAGATCTCGTGTGACCGCGCCATGTCGATATCGGGCCGAGCCTTGTCGTCGACCACGGCACCAAGCTCGGCGAGCTTATCGGCAACCTCCTGGATGCGGTCGGCATAGGGCGCATCGACGGGGCAGACATCGTCGCTCTGCATCACCGCAACGCGGAACTCGGAGAGATCCGTTTGCGCCGGCTGCGGCAGGTCGAGATCGATCCCGTCGGCCTCGAGCGCGTCCGGCCCGGCCATGCAGTCGAGCGCCACGGCCAGATCTTCGGCGCTGCGGGCCATCGGCCCAACCACGGAGATGTCCGTCTGGGAGAGAACACCGGGCAGCGCCTGGCCACGCGGCGGCACAATGCCCCAGGTCGGCTTGTGTCCGAACACGCCACAGTAATGCGCGGGGTTGCGGATCGAAGCGCCGATATCGCTGCCGGATTCGATTCCTGTCAGCCCGGCTGCCAGCGCCGCTGCGGATCCGCCCGAGGATCCGCCGGGCGAGCGCTCAATATCCCACGGGTTGTTGGTAGTGCCGTAGATTTCGTTGAAGCTTTCCCAGTCGGACAGGAACAAAGGCACATTGGTCTTGCCGAACAGCACCACGCCGGCCGCGAGCATCCGATCGACGACCACCGAGTTCTTTTCGGCGACGTTGTTGCGCATGTTCGGCCAGCCCCAGGTCGTCGGCATGCCGGCGACGTCATAGCTTTCCTTGATGGTCATCGGCACCCCGTGCAGAGGACCCCAGAGATTGCCGCCAGCCAGCGCCTCGTCGGCTTCGCGAGCCCGGGCGCGCGCGCCTTCCCGATCCCAGGCGATGACGGCGTTAAGCGTCGGATTGTGGCGGTCGCAACGCTCGAGAAAGTGGTCGAGAAGCTCGAGGCAACCAATCTCGCGGTCGCGGATCCGCGCCGCGAGATCGACAGCCGGCAGGTAGTGTAGTTCGGTCATCAGTCGTGGCTCCATGAAAACAGGGGCGACGATAGGCAGAACCGGCGCCGAACGCCAATGGTCAGGCGTATTAATATTCAGGCATATTAGAGCGGTTGCGGGTCGATAAACCGCCGGATCACGTTCTCGGAGATGCGCGCGACGTTGTTGTCGTAGCTGTTATGGGCCAGCGCGCCAGCCCAGGCGATCGAGCTGGTCGAGAACACCGCACCACCATTGGGCGTTTCGTAAAACACCATATCACAGCGGACCATCGGACAGGTATCGCCGGTGTTGGCGGAATGGGTGTGCGTCAGCTCTTCCTTGACCCAGTGATAGGCGGCGGAAAACTCCGTCGCCGTGGCCACGACCAGCGCATGCGGCGGCGTGCCCAGGGCCGGATCGGCGCGGTCGATCTCCCATCCCGCAGCGCCGCCACCGAACAACCCGAAATCGCCGATTCGCTCCTCCGCCCCGACGCCCTCGAAGATGAACATGGCGCGCGCATCGAAGCTCTCCGGGTTGCGTGCATACGAGGCCGAATAATCGAAACCCTGCGCCGTCATGCCGGTGCCGGCGACGCTCTGCGGAGGCCGGCCCATCCGCCGCCACATGCCGCCGAGCTCGCCGGTGAAGGCGTGGTAGTACTCCCCGCCCTCGGCAAGCCACGAGCGGATTCCGTCTTCGGCTCGGCGCATCTCCATCGCGCCGGGAATGTCCGGCGAATAGGAGACTCGCCAGTAAAACCCGTTGCCACCGAAATAAACGAAGCGGCCGCCACGGTTCTGATAGTCGAGGATCGCGTCCAGCACGCTCTTCGAGGGATATTCAGGGTGGGTTCCGGTGATCACGCAGCGATAGGGTTCGAGCAGCGACGTCCCCGCAGCATCGAGATCATCCTCGGTAATCACGTCATAGGCGATGCCTCGCGCCTCGAGCCAGTCGGTGATGTGGGTGTCGGCGGCGAACTGCCAGAGGCGTTCTTTCGGCTGCATGCTGAGGATCGGCCGCAGCCGCGATGCAAGACAAACGCCCGAGCCGTCGCTGTGGTCGTCGTACATCGACACGCCGAGCTCCGGGTGCTCGCAGAGATAGAGCGACACGGAGTCAAGCGCCGCCCAGTAACCGACGACATTCTCGCGCTCCTGCCACTCCAGGTCGACATGCCGGTTGGCGTAAGCCCAGTAGCTGGCGGTGGGCAGAAGCAGGGCGAGATCGGCCTCGGTGCGCCCCGGTGGCGCCGTGACCACAAACGGGCAGTAATCCTCGCGCCCATCGCGGGTGAGATGAGCGCAATAGATGCCGCTGGCGAGATCCTCCGGCACCTCGAAAGTGAAATCGGTCTCCCAGCCGCAATCGTGCAAATCGTCGTCATGGAAATGGATGGCGCCGTACTGCTCCGGTTTGCAGGCCCAGTTGTACTCGCTTCCGTCCCAATTCCATCCCTTCATCGCCCGGGTCGGCAGATTGACGGTGGTGCCGTGGCAATCGTTGCCGGACACGTCTCTGATTGTCAGGCCCGGAATATCGCGGGAAAAATCCCAGCGCGCAGCAGCATCGGCGATCGCCGCCGGGTTGCCCTCGGCAAGGATTACCCGCCGCTCTTCTGCCGTAAGGGCGCCCGCAGCGAGGACGGGCGAGTCGATCTTGCCGTTGTAGTGGCCCGCGGGTATCAGACGCTCGCCGTCGCGGCCATGCCAGGCGGCGATCCGAAATCCCGGCCCCGCCGCCGGTACCGGCGCGGACGCTTCCTGTTCCGCCGTGGTGTCGTCGCGTGCATAACCGAGAAGCGGCCGCTGGCCGACCCAGGCGCGGCCGGTGTCGGGATCGAAGCTTGCCGCCACCAGATACCAGTGGCGCTCAAGCAACGGCGTTCCGGTCGACACCGTCATCTGTTGTGTGCCGTCGCCGACGTGAAAGACAAGCGCGCCGCTCTCGTCTATGGCAAGCGCAAAACCCGAGCCGGCCGAAGCATCCCAATTGCCCATCACCGCTTGTGCGCGGCCGCCAGGCGCGGTTGGCCAGATCCAGGCCTGCAACGCCACGCCGCCATCGCCGGGTACCGCGGGAATGTCGCCGATCTCGGCATAAGAGCCTGCATCGATGGGCTGGAACCGGCCGGGATACTCGCCGTCGATCGGTGTCCCGACCGCCTCCTGCTTGTGGCCGACTCCGCCCGGACTCGCATCGCCGCAACGCAGGCGGATGATATCGGCACGGTATGGCAGATCGTCGCGGGAGCTGACCTTGAACGCGATCCTGCCACCGGCCGGAACGCTGAAGCGGTCGCTGTAGGAAAGCAGTGGCCGGTCGACGAGGGCGCCGGTTGGCTCTCCCTCTCCCGGCCGGGGAATCGGTGGATCGTCGACACCGTCGAGCACCATCCGTTGGCCGGCGAGACACTCCCAGCGGGCCTTGAACAGCGCCCACCAACCCTCATGGAGAGTGGCGAAGGCGCGGTCGCGGAAAATCTCGAGCGGACGGCTCTTCGGGCCGGATGCGTAGGCGAGATACCAGGGGCCGTTGCGTTCGGTCTGGGCCAGAAGGTAGCGGTTGTCGACCGGCTCCCAGCGCAGGAGCTTGATCAGCTTCTGGAGTTCGAGACTGTGCGGTCCAAGCGGGTTGTCGCGGAACTCCCGGCACAGATCGAGCCGGCCCACATCGATCCGATCCACGGTACCCCCGACAGCCCCAGCGTTTCCGGCCGAATCCGCAGACTCAGTGGACCGCCGGCGACCGCAAGAGATCGCTCCGGCTGATCGATCGGACGGCAACCTCGATCGTATCCCCGCCCCGGCCTAGGTGGAGCGGGATGTCGATCCCGGCCGCACCCCTCGACCAGATTGTGCGGAACATGTCGGCCATGCAGGAAACCGGCGCGCCGCCGATACTGAGAACGGCATCACCGACATGGACTCCAGCACGAGCCGCCGGGCCGTCATCGGCAATCCCGGCAACCATGACCCTGTCGTCGATCTCGGTCGTGAACATGCCAAGCCACGGCCGCGGCGGCTTAGCGGTCTTTCCGTTCCGGAGCAGCTCTTCCATGATTGGCTTGAGGATGTCGATCGGCACCATCATGTTGACGTCGACCGGCTCCTGGCCGTCCTGGGTTTGCTGGACGAAGAGCGATCCGATTCCACGCAGGGTACCGTCGTTCCCAAGCAGAGCGGTGCCGCCCCAGAGCGGATGCGGTGGTGCTGTGAAGACCGCGGAATCGAGCAAGTACTCCCAATAGCCCGCGAACTCCCGGACCGCCACCACCTCGGCCTGGATTGCGTGGCTGATGCCACCACCGCCGGCGACGATTACCGGATCGCCAATCTTGAGATTGGAAGAGATGCCGATATCGAGCGGTGCGGTCTCGATCCGGCCTAACGCCTGAACCAGCCCGAAGCCGGTTTCCTGGTCATAGGCGGCAACATGTCCTGGCACAGCGCGGCCGGCGTTGTCGAGAAGCCAGATAGTCTCGGCCTCGGTGACCAGGTAGCCGACAGTGAGGAACAGCCCGCTCTTGTCAATCAGAACGGCGTTGCCGCTGCGCTCCATACCGAGTAGGGGCGCCGTGTAGGCATCCTGCGGAATGTGGCAGACAATCGAATACACCGCCAACAGCGCCGCGCGCAGGTCAAAGGAGCAGTTCTCCGGCTGCGGCCGGCAATCGGATGGAATCTCTGGCCCAAGACGTTCTTCGTCGTCTTTGCTGCTTTCCGACAACGGATTGCCCTCTGCCACGTCGTTTCAGGCGGTGATCATGCGCAGGACCGGCTCCATCGCGGCATCGGCGATAGCCCTGATTTCCTCGTCGGTGCGATCCTGTATCGGATGCGGCACGTAGACGATCCCAGGCTGGAAGCCGAGTGCTGCGGCCTGCGCCTCTGCCGCCTGCTCAAAAGCCGTGGTGGCGATCATCCCGCCGGGGATGCCTCTTTCGTCAAGATCCGCAATGTCATGCAAACTGCACGACGTGCAGGATCCTCAGTCGCTTAGTGCCTCGACGACGACGTCGCACTCGGCGGCGATCTGCTGGGAAAGCGCAAGCGGCGCGACCCGCGTGTTGGTCGGTTTGGCATACTGCTTGACCGTGTATCCGCGCTCTTCCATCGCCTCGGCGATTCTGTCGCAGAACACGTCACCGCGCGCCTTGCCAATGTCGAGGACGCCGATGGTCAACCCCTCAAGTGATGCCGGCGGATTCTTGCGCCGACGCTCGACCGGCAGGGTTTCACCTGTCGGATCAAGCATGACAATGGAATCATTCATTCGTCGATCTCCTTTGTGACCAGTTCACTTCCCCGTTCGCCGGTGGCTCCCCAGCCGCCGATGAGGGCCGACATCAGGCCGGCCTCGCCGCCGGCGCGGACGATATTGAGGCCGCCAGGCCGGAACTTGGCATGGCGGCGTCCCACACCCTCGGGCGCGATACCCTCGGCGACGCCATGGGCTCCCTGCACCAGATCCTCACCAGGTAACGACAGCACTTCGTCGAATTCCTGCATCAGCCGCGCCTTCGACCAGCCTGCTTCTGCATAGACCCTGAGATGCTCGGGTGCAATCACCAGCAACACGTCATGGACCTGGACTTTCTTGGGGTGGCCAATGGCCCGCATCGACATGGCCAGCGACCGGGTAAGCGATTCCGGAGTCCGGGACAGCTGGTCGAAATTGCCCATCAATCCCTCGCCGCCATAGAGCGTGACCGCAGACCAGCCCGGTGCCACGCCTCGGTCGACGGACAGCGGCTTCCAGATCGGGTTCGATTCATCCTCGGCGAAGCAGTAGGTGTACTTGCCCGGGTTGCCGAGGGTCGCCCGGTCGATTCCGCCCGGAACACCACCGCCGACATTGCGGATCACCAGTTGCAGGGTGCGGCCGATGGTCGCGTTTGCGCGGTTGCCCTGTCCGAGGGCGTTCACGCCGCTGTTCATGCCAATGCGGGCCGCTATCGGGCCATTGACGATGACCATCGGCCCGACGAAATGCGTCGTGCACAGCATCCCGTGCATGCAGAAATCGGGATCAAGCGCCGCCTCGACGACGGCCAGCACAACCGGCATGTATTCCGGCCGGCACCCGGCCATGACGGCATTGACAGCTACCTTCTCCACCGTGCAGGGGACGTTGTTCGGTGGAATGGCGCCAACAGGCTCCGCCGGATCACGCGGCGTACCCTGCAGCATCCGCCAGACCCGCACTGGGGTTGGCGGCACCACCGGCAAACCGTCGCTCCAGCCGCGGCTGTAGCAGGCCTCGACCTCGTCCTCGATCGCTGTGACCTCGATTTGGCGCGACGCCAGCGGCGCATCGCCGTAGCGAATCTCGAGCAGTTCCGGCATGCCCGGCTCGACGCTTCGCGAGCCGCATCCGGGCTGGTGATCAGGAAGAGTCTGGCCCAGTTCGGGAACCCCGGCGACCCGCTCCCATTCGTCGCGGCTCCAGCCCACCGCACGGTCGATCTCCTGGCCCGCCTCCATTCGGATCAGCGTCGGCACCGTCTCGATACCAAGCCTGTAGGAGACCTCGAGCTCGGTGTCGTCGAGGACACCGTCGACGGTTTCGGGAAAGGACGGGTCATCCTGGCTGTGAATCTGCATGGACAGGCCGCCATCGGCGATCTGCCGATAGACAGGCTCAAGCATCGTGCAGGTCGGGCAGTCGCGCTTGGCGACGAGAACGAGGCCATCATTCATTGGCCCATCATTCATTGGCATGGTGTTATTTTCCCGGTGGCGCCGGCAGGATGCGGACGGTCGCGCCGCCGTCCTGCTGTCGTTTCCAGACGGGGCGATTATCGACACTCTCGATGATCTGGATCCGGTCGCCGACCTTGAAAGGCCGGTGGCCACCCTGGATGCCGGCGACATGCTCGCCGGTATCCATCTGGATGGTGTACTCGTAGCCGCGCTCCTTGGTTGTCTCTTCTTCCACCTTGTGGCCGATAATACCACCAGCCAGAGCACCACCAAGCGTCGTCAGGGTCTTGGCGCGCTTGCCACCACCGAAAGCCGAGCCGGCGACACCGCCGCCCACGCCACCGACAGCAGCACCGATGCCCGACTTCGATCCCTCGATCCGAACACGGCGGACACCCTCGATGGTACCGTAGCGGATGTGCTGAAGTTTGCCCGCCGAGCCACGCGGCACGGTCGTCGGATAGAGGCTGCTGCCGGCGCGACTCTCGGGAATATCGAGTGCGACACCAAACGCAAGGACGCCTGCAAACAGCGCGACAGGCAATGCGGCAGGCAGTCCTGCGGAACGTGCGGAAGAAAACCGAATCGGTCTTGATGGCATGCTGGCGATCCTGTGGCTGGTAGGTATTGAAGGTAGGCAGTGCCGTAGCGGGTGGCAAGGTTCAGCAAAGAACCTGCCACGCCCGGAAACCGGGTCCAAACGCCTGTTTTTGGGGCTCATATCGCTGTGAAGGTGCGAGGCCAGAGACACGCACCAGAAAACCCTCCGGGCGGAAGGCGGGTGATGTCAGGCTGGGCGAACCATATCAAACCCTTATGCGGGCGCCCGACAGTAAATATATCGGGCACGATCACAGCAATATCAACCTCGCCATCCAGCCGGCAACCCCATACAGCGCCGTTGCCGGGACACGGAATCGTCCCTAGTATCGTCCCTAGTATCGACTCTCCAATATCGTTTGATTTATCGCTATGGTGTGACCTCGATATTTCGGTGTGACCTCGATATTTCCGGCAGAACATGCGCGGGGTCGACTCACACAAGAGAAACGAAGCCCATGCGACCAGCATCCCGCATCGAGACAGACACCGCCGATACCGTTGTCGTCGGCGGCGGTATCTTCGGCATCGCCATCGCCTACGGCCTCCAGCGGCTTGGCTGCGACACCCTGGTTCTCGACGGTGGCGACGACGCGTTGCGTGCGGCGCGCGGCAATTTCGGTTTGGTTTGGGTCCAGACCAAAGGCATGGGCATGCAGCGCTACACTGACTGGAGCCGGGAATCAGCCGGGCTCTGGGGTGATTTTGCGGCCGAACTCGAGGAAGGGACCGGAATCGGGGTCGCTCACCGCAATGACGGCGGATTGCAGATCCTGGTTGGCGAAGAGGAACGCGAGGAACGCCGGCGGCAAATGGACATCATGCGCCAGCAGGCCGGGCCCGAGGGCTACGACTGCGAAATCATCGAGCCCGAAGAGGTGCGCCAGATGCTGCCAAAGCTCCGCATCGGCGACACCGTTACCGGTGCATCCTTCTGCCCCCACGACGGCGACGTCAACCCGTTACGCCTGCTACGGGCCCTGCATGCGGGATTCCGCGAGGCCGGTGGTCACTACCGCCCGGAAAGCGAGGTTGTGTCCATTCGCCGCGAGGGCGACGGTTTCGTTGCGGAAACTGAAACCGGACCTGTTTCGGCAGCAAAACTCGTGCTCGCCGCCGGTCACGGCGCGCCGCGACTCGCGTCAATGGTCGGCCTCGATGTGCCGGTCCGTCCCCAGCGCGGCCAGGTTCTCGTCACCGAACGTGCCGCAACTGCAGCCACAGCCGCAATACCGGTTGCGACCATGCGCAGGACTGACGAGGGCGGTTTCCTGCTCGGGAACTCCGAGGAGGATGTCGGTTTCGATAACGGGACCACGCTGGCCGCGACCGCACGGATCGCACGCCGGGCGGTCGCCGCCTTCCCGGATCTCGCCGGGCTGAACCTGGTACGCAGCTGGGGCTGCATCCGGGTGCTCACCCCGGACGGCGCCGCCATCTACGATGAATCGGAGGCCTGTCCCGGCGCCTATTCTGCAACCTCCCACAGCGGCATCACGCTTGCCGCCGCCAATGCGCGTCTGGTCGCGCGCTGGATTGCGGGCGGCGAGAAGCCGGACGGTTTTGATGCCTTCAGCGCCCGTCGCTTCGCCCCGGCGCCTAAGGTGGCCTGAAACAACCCGCGCCACCCCCCCCGAAAACCCCGAAAACCCCCGAGGATCCACACGATGTACCGGCGGCTGCCTGACCCTTCTTTGATTGACACCGCGCCGGTCTCGTTCCGCTTCGAGGGACAGGTCATCGAGGCGCACGCCCAGGACAGCGTCGCCGGCGCCCTTCTTGCGGCCGGCATCGGCTGGATGCGAACAGCGGCGAACTCGGGTGAACGGCGCGCGCCCTGGTGCATGATGGGCACATGCTTCGAGTGCCTCGTCGATATCGACGGCCTCGGCCGCCGCCAGGCCTGCCTCACCCCGGTCCGCGACGGTATGGATGTTCGCCGCGCTGGTGCAACGCGCGAACCGCTCTCCCCGGAAGATTTCCCGAAGGATCCCTCAAAAACTTTGCCGGAGAACCGTCCCGAAACGAGCAACGTCGATGTCCTCGTCATTGGCGCCGGACCGGCCGGTCTTGCTGCCGCCGCAACTGCGGCCGAATGCGAGCTTTCAGTCCTGCTAATCGACGAGCAGACACACCCGGGCGGCCAGATCTACCGCCGGATATCGCCAGCATTGCAGGGAGTGCCGCCGGACGGAAAGGTTGGGGGAGCCGACAGGATTCCCGGCCTCCACCGCAAGCGCGGTGATGCGCTGATCAGGCGTTTCCGTACCAGTACCGCCGCCTATGCGCCCGGCACCGCGGTCTGGCGCATTGATGATGACGGCACCGTCGCCTGCCGTGACGATCGCGGCGCATGGACGGCGACGGCTAGGCGGATCATTATCGCGACCGGCGCCATGGAGCGGCCGACACCCCTGCCCGGCTGGACCCTGCCCGGCGTGATGGGCACAGGCGCCGCACAGATCATGCTCAAATCAACCGGTGCGGTGCCCGCCGGCCGTACGGTGCTCGCCGGCAGCGGACCGCTGCTGTTGCTCGCCGCGTTGCAACTCCGCGCCGCCGGCACCGATATCGCCGGCGTGCTGCAAACCACCCGGCGGCGGGACTTCGCCGCGGCCGCTCCGCTTCTGCCCCGGGCCCTGCAGGCTTATCCCATGCTCGCCGAGGGCGCTGCGATGATGCGCACACTGCGCCGCAGCCGTCTTCCCGTCTGGCGCGGCTGCCAGAGCATTGAGGCCCTCGGTGAGGAACATGTCGAAGCGGTCCGGTTCCAGGCCGGCGGGTCGGGTGAGGCAGTGGTGATAGAAACGGAAACGCTGCTGGTGCACGAAGGAGTCATTCCCGCCACCCATCTCTCCCGGCAGGCAGGATGCCGTCACCTCTGGCGCGAGGCGCCGCGGCACTGGGAGCCCGAGACCGACGCCTGGGGCGCCACGGACCGGCCCCGCATCGCGGTCGCCGGCGACACCGCCGGCATCCTCGGCGCCGAGGCAGCAGCACTTTCCGGCGAGATCACGGCGCTCGACGCCGCTTTCCATCTCGGCTGCATCGACATGACCCTGCGCGACCGCCTCGCGCGACCGCTACACCGGAGGCGACAAAAGCTGGCCGCGATCCGGCCCCTGCTTGACCGCCTGTACCGACCGCCGCCGGAGATGCTCGCACCGGCAGAAGACCGGGTCATGGTGTGTCGCTGCGAGGAGGTGCGGGTCGGAGAAATCCGGGGCGCGCTCCGGCTCGGTGCCACCGGGCCAAACCAGCTCAAGGCCTTCACCCGCTGCGGGATGGGCCCGTGTCAGGGGCGGATGTGTGCGGCGACGGCGGGCGAACTGATCGCCCGGGAGCGCCGCCTGCCGGTTCCCGAGGTTGGATCGTTCCGGATCCGCCCGCCGGTGAAGCCGGTTTCGATCGGCGCCCTAGCCGCTCTCGACCAAGCGGAAACCGCCGGCGAGACGCCGGCGTCCCCGCCAGCGGAACCGTCGACGTTTCAGTTGGGGAAATCGTAGAGCCGGGCCGGGTTGTCGGCGAGGATGGCGTTGCGCAACGCATCCTCGGGCACGGCGTCGAGCAGAAAATCGAGACAGTCCGCATCCTCGGGCTTGGCGTCGACCTTGAAACCCGGATGCGGCCAGTTGGCGGCCCAGACCAGCCGGTCCGGGCGGCACTCGAGCATGGCGCGAACCAGCGGTATCTTGTCGGCGAAGCCCGGCGCCCCTGCGGTCGAGCGGTAATACGGCCCCGAGATTTTCATCCAGCAGCGGCCCGTCTCCATGAACCGCAGCAGGGCCTGGAATCCCGGTGCGTCTGGCGTCGTTCCCTCGGGTTGCCGGCCGATGTGGTCGATGACGACGTCGACAGGAAGCTGCTCGAGTATCGGGATCGCCTCGCCAAGCCAGTCGCCGTCATCCTGGACATCGACATGCCAGCCAAACGGCGCGATCCGTCGCGCCACCTCGTCGATTACATCAAAGCCGGGGCCGGCGAGAAGAAAGAACCGGGATCCGCGGATGCCCGCATCATGCAGAGCCTTCAGTTCCGCCTCGTCTGCCTCCGGGGCAATCGCAACACCCCGTGCCCGGTTGAGCCCCATCGTCGCGATGGCCTCCAGCGTCGCGCCGTTGTCGGAACCGTAGAGCGAGGGCTGGACGATGACGCCGCGGGATATGCCGAGACGCGCCAGCATGGTTTCATAGGCTTCCAGCGAGGCGGGGCCGTGCGGGGTGCCGCCGGATGCTTCGGCATAGCGGCCGGCCGGCGCATAGATGTGCGAATGGCACTCGCAGGCCAGCTCCGGAGCCTTAAGGCGCGGTGTGCGCCCCTCGCCGTTGATAACCGTTTCCGCCATGATTCACTTGTTCCCCCAGTGTGTCCCCACCCAGTCCGGTTCCAGAGACACAGCTTAACCGGCCCTGCCGACATGGCAAAAGCGCCGCCGCACGGCGCGACCACACCCTGTAAACCCTGATTTCGCCCTGAAACGCTTTGCGTTTTACGCTTTTTGACCCTGCGGTTTCTTGTCATTGCGCGGGCCAGTCGCTAGACTAGCCGGTCGCACAAGATTAGTGCAACGGCATGCCTGCCCGGAGGTATGCACCCCGAGGACCATGTTCCCGGGAGTGCGGACCGGGGGTGAGCACACGGTTCGTTGGCGGATGACACCCGACCGACGCCATGCGCCGCAATCCCAGACACCGGCGGCATTCCGGATGCGTGCCTTGCCAGAGGCGCACAGGTGCCGCCAACCCGAACCCGGAGGCGATCGGTGCAGGACACACCGCCACCACAGATGCCATTGCGGCAGGGGCTGTATGATCCCCGCAACGAACACGATTCGTGCGGCATCGGCTTCGTCGTCGACACCAAGGGCGGCCGGAGCCACCGGATCGTCGAACAGGGTTTCGAGATCCTGCTCAACCTGCGCCATCGCGGCGCCGTCGGCGCTGATCCCCTGGTCGGCGACGGCTCCGGCATCCTGATCCAGAAACCCGACCGGTTCTTCCAGGCCGTCGCCCCCGAATGCGGTATCGCGTTGCCGGAAGAGCCGGACTATGCCGTCGGGTCGGTATTCCTGCCCCGCAACGGCAAGGCGCGCGCCGCCTGTGAAGCCCTGGTCGAGCACTTCATCGATGCTGAGGGGCAGATCTGTCTCGGCTGGCGCGACGTGCCCGTCGACAACGCCAGTTTCGCAGAGTCCTCTCTGGCTCCCTCCGAACCCTGCGTCCGCCAGGTCTTCATCGGCCGCGGCGATGCAACGTCGGCAGGCGATGATTTCGAGCGCAAGATCTTCGTCATCCGCAAGCAGATAGAGAACGCGGCCGCCGCCGAGGCCATCGCTGGCGACGAAATTTTTTACATCCCTTCGATGTCGTCGCGAACCATCGTCTACAAGGGCATGCTCCTTTCCGAGCAGCTGGTCGGCTATTACCGGGATCTGCACGACGAACGCGTCGAAACAGCGATGGCCCTGGTCCACCAGCGCTTCTCGACCAACACCTTCCCGTCCTGGCCGCTCGCCCACCCCTACCGGATGATCTGCCACAACGGCGAGATCAACACGGTACGCGGAAACTTCAACTGGATGGCGGCGCGGCGCCAGGCGTTGCACTCGAACCTGTTCGGCGAAGACCTCGACAAGCTGTGGCCGATGATGCTTCCGGGGCAGTCGGACACCGCATGTTTCGACAACGCGCTCGAGCTGCTGGTCAACGGCGGCTATTCGCTGGCCCACGCGATGATGTTGCTGATCCCCGAGGCGTGGGGCGATAATCCCTTCATCGGCGAGACGCGGCGCGCTTTCTGCGAGTACTCGGCAGCGATGATGGAGCCGTGGGACGGACCGGCGGCGGTAGCCTTCACCGACGGGCGCCAGATCGGCGCCACCCTCGACCGCAACGGGCTCCGGCCGGCGCGCTATCTGGTGACCACCGACGGCCTCGTTGTCATGTCCTCCGAGGTCGGCGTCCTCGACATACCGCCTGAGCGGATTGCCCAGCAATGGCGCCTGCAGCCAGGAAAGATGCTGCTGATCGACCTCGAGCGCCAGAGCATTATCGACGACGAGCAGCTGAAAACGGAGCTGGCGCAGTCGATGCCGTTCCAGGAATGGCTCGACGCCACCCAGTACCGGCTCGAGGATCTCCCGGAGGCGCCCGCCGGCGCCGAGGACATGTCCGACAGTGCGGCCGGCAGTACAGACAGCCGTGCAGACGGCGTGCCCGCCGGGCACAACCTGCCGCTACTCGACCGCCAGCAGGCCTTCGGCTACACCCGGGAGGATCTCGACTTCTTTCTCCAGCCGATGGGGGCTGCTGGAGACGATCCGGTCAGCTCGATGGGCACCGATACGCCCCTCTCGGTTCTCTCCGACAGGCCCAAGCTTCTCTACACCTACTTCAAACAGCTCTTCGCCCAGGTCACCAACCCGCCGATCGACCCGATCCGCGAAGAACTGGTGATGTCACTGGTCTCGATGGTCGGGCCGCGGCCCAACCTGCTGGATTTCGGCGCCGGCAGCAGCCATCACCGACTCGAGGTGGCGCACCCGATCCTCACCAACGCCGACATGCGCAAGATCCAGGGCGTTGCCGCCCTTGTCGACAACGCCTTCCGGACCCGGAGCATCGACATCTGCTGGCCTGCGGCCGAGGGCGCGGCCGGCATCGATACGGCGATCGAGCGGATCTGCCGTGAGGCCTCGGCCGCCGTTGCCGGGAACTTCAACATCATCCTGCTGAGCGACCGTACGATGGGGCCGGACCGCATCGCCATGCCCGCCCTGCTGGCCTGCGCCGCCGTCCATCACCACCTGATCCGCGAGGGCGACCGCACCGAGGTCGGCCTCGTCGTCGAGACCGGCGAGGCGCGCGAGGTTCACCATTTCTGCGTTCTTGCAGGCTACGGCGCCGAGGCGATTAATCCCTATCTCGCCTTCGAGACCCTGGACGGGCTGTTCGACGCCGGCGAGTTCCCCGAAAGCACGACCCGCGAAGAGATTCACAAGAACTACATCAAGGCGGTCGGCAAGGGCATCCTCAAGGTAATGTCGAAGATGGGGATCTCGACCTACCAGTCCTATTGCGGCGCCCAGATCTTCGATGCCGTCGGCCTCTCGAGCGAACTAGTCGGCAGCCATTTCACCGGCACCGCGACCACGGTCGAGGGCGTTGGCCTCGAAGAGATCGCCGCCGAAACCGCGCTCCGCCACGATCTTGCCTTCGGCGACGCGCCGACCCTGCGCACGATGCTCGATGTCGGCGGCGAATACGCCTGGCGCACGCGCGGCGAGCGCCATTACTGGTCACCCGACAGTGTCGCCCTGCTCCAGCACGCAGTGCGCAGCAACGGCCGCGAGACCTACCAGCGTTACGCCGAGGAGGTGAACGACCAGTCGCACCGCCTGATGACCCTGCGCGGACTGTTTAAATTTTGCGATACCGACACCCCGGTGCCGATCGAGGAGGTCGAGCCCGCAGCCAAGATCGTCAAACGCTTCGCCACAGGTGCCATGTCCTTCGGGTCGATCTCCCGCGAGGCGCACACTACCCTTGCTTTGGGCATGAACCGGATCGGCGGCCGCTCGAACACCGGCGAGGGCGGCGAGGAAACCGACCGCTTCGTGCCGCTCGCCAACGGTGATTCGATGCGCTCGGCGATCAAGCAAGTCGCTTCGGGTCGCTTCGGGGTGACAACCGAATACCTGGTCAACTCCGACGATATCCAAATCAAGATGGCCCAGGGCGCCAAGCCCGGCGAGGGTGGACAGCTGCCCGGACACAAGGTCGACGAGAACATCGCCCGGGTGCGCCACTCGACGCCCGGAGTCGGGTTGATCTCGCCGCCGCCGCACCACGACATCTATTCAATCGAGGATCTCGCCCAGCTCATCCACGACCTGAAGAACGTCAATTCCCGGGCTCGCATCAGCGTTAAGCTAGTCTCCGAGGTCGGTGTCGGCACCGTCGCCGCCGGTGTCGCCAAGGCCAAAGCCGACCACGTCACCATTTCGGGCTTCGAGGGCGGCACCGGCGCGTCGCCGATCACGTCGCTGACCCACGCCGGCTCGCCCTGGGAGATCGGCCTGTCGGAGACCCATCAGACGCTGGTGATGAACAATCTGCGGACACGCATTGCGGTCCAGGTCGACGGCGGGCTGCGGACCGGCCGCGACGTCGTCGTCGGCGCGTTGCTCGGCGCCGACGAGTTCGGCTTCTCGACCGCGCCACTGATCGCAATCGGCTGCATCATGATGCGCAAGTGCCACCTCAACACGTGTCCGGTCGGGATCGCCACCCAGGATCCGGAACTGCGCCAGCGCTTCACCGGCACGCCCGAGCATGTGGTCAATTTCTTTTTCATGCTCGCCGAGGAAGTGCGCGAGCTCATGGCCCAACTCGGCTTCCGGCGCTTCGATGAGATGATTGGCCGCACCGACATGCTGGACATGCGCCAGGCCAACGATCACTGGAAGGCGGACGGCGTCGATCTGTCGCGGCTGCTGTTCCGCCCGGAAGTCACGCCGGGCACGGTCGTGCACCAGTGCGAGGAGCAGGATCACGGTCTCGATGTCGCTCTCGACCACGAGCTGATCCGCCAGGCCCAGCCGGCGCTCGAGAACGGCGAACGGGTCTCCATCGAGATGGCGGTCCGCAATGGCAACCGAACCTTCGGGGCCATGCTCTCGGGCGAGGTGGCACTGCGCCACGGCCATATCGGACTGCCGGAGGACAGCATCGTCATCAAGGCCACGGGAACCGGTGGCCAGAGCTTCGGCGCCTGGCTCGCCCGTGGGGTGACGATCGAGCTCGAGGGCGTCACCAACGACTATCTCGGCAAGGGACTCGCCGGCGGGCGTATCGCCGTCTACCCGCCGCGCCAGTCGCCCTACAATCCGGCCGAGAACATCGCCGTCGGCAACACCGCGCTTTACGGCGCGATCGCCGGCGAGTGCTACGTCTCGGGTGTCGCCGGTGAGCGGTTCTGCGTTCGCAATTCCGGCGCCTGGGTCGTGGTCGAGGGTGTCGGCGACCACGGATGCGAGTACATGACCGGCGGTTGTGTCGCCGTGCTTGGCGCGACCGGCCGCAACTTCGCCGCCGGCATGAGCGGCGGCATCGCCTATGTGCTCGACGAAGACGAGCTGTTCGAGCGTCGCTGCAACACTGCGATGGTCGATCTCGAGACGATCGAAAGTCACACCGCGCCGGCCGGTGGAAACAGAACGGGTGAGGACGGCAACGGCGCCTGGCTCGGCGACATGATGCAGCACGACGAGGCGCGGCTGCGGCGCATGGTCGAGCGCCACCTGCGCTACACTGGCAGTGTGCGGGCCCGACACATCCTCGAGAACTGGGACACCATGTTGGCAAAATTCGTCAAGGTGATGCCGGTCGATTACCGGAGGGCCCTGAACGAGCAGACGGCTCGGCCGGCAATGGAACAGGCGGTGGAAGCCGGTCCGCAGGACGCTGACGCGCCGGTCCGGGGAACCGCGCATGGGTAAGGTGACCGGGTTCCTCGAGAATCCCCGCCGCGACCGTCCCTACCGGCCGGTGGCCGAACGCCTGCAGAACTGGCGCGAGTTCGTCGAGCCGCTGGATGAATCCGAGATCACGAACCAGGCCGCCCGCTGCATGGATTGCGGCATTCCGTTCTGCCACAGCGGCTGCCCGGTCAACAACCAGATTCCCGACTGGAACGATCTCGTCTATCACGCCGACTGGCGGACGGCGCTCGGCAATCTGCACTCCACCAACAACTTCCCCGAGTTCACCGGGCGCATCTGCCCGGCGCCCTGCGAAGAGGCCTGTGTTCTCAACATCAACGACGACCCGGTCACCATAAAGACCATCGAGTGCGCCATCGTCGACAGGGGTTTTGCGGAAGGCTGGGTGCAGCCGGAGCCACCGGACATGCACAGCGGCAAGCGGGTCGCGGTCGTCGGATCCGGGCCGGCCGGCCTCGCCTGCGCCCAGCAGCTCGCCCGCGCCGGTCATGTCGTGACGGTGATGGAGAAGGCCGACCGCATCGGCGGCCTCCTCCGCTACGGCATTCCCGACTTCAAGATGGAAAAGCACCTGATCGACCGGCGTATGGCGCAGATGGAAGCGGAAGGCGTGGCCTTCGAGACCGGCGTCCATGTCGGCGTCGATACCAAGATCACTGATGTCCTTACCACCTATGACGCCGTTGCGCTCTGCGGCGGCGCCGAGGCGCCACGCGACCTGCCGGTCCCCGGCCGCGACGCCGACGGGGTGCACTATGCGATGGACTTCCTGCTGCTGCAGAACAAGCGTAACGCCGGCGACGATATCCCCGATGCCGGATTCATCTCCGCCAAGGAGCGCAAAGTGGTGGTGATCGGAGGCGGCGACACCGGCTCCGACTGCATCGGCACCTCGACCCGCCAGGGTGCGGAACAGATCATCCAGCTCGAGATCATGGACGAACCACCGCTGGAGCCGAACTTGGCGCTGATCTGGCCGAACTGGCCGCGACGATTGAGAATCTCGTCCTCGATGGCGGAAGGGTCCGAGCAGATCTACGGGGTCGCCACGACCGGTTTCGAGACCGACGCCGCCGGGCGGGTCTCGGCCCTCACCCTGAATGAGGTGCGGGCGGAGAATGGCGGGTTCGCACCCGTCGAAGGCACCGAAAGGCGCATCGAGACCGATCTCGTGTTGCTGGCCATGGGATTCACCGGCCCGGTCGAGGGTGGCATGCTCGCCGAACTCGCTCTCGACCTCAACGCCCGGGGCAACGTCCAGGCTTCGACAGAGGATTACCAGACCTCGACACCGAAAGTCTTCGCCGCCGGCGACATGCGGCGCGGTCAGTCACTGGTCGTCTGGGCGATCCGCGAGGGACGGCAATGCGCACGCGCCATTGATGCGTTTCTCACCGGCGCCAGCGATCTGCCGCGCTGACACGCTGACGCACCGAATTCCCGCCTCGGGGAGTCTTCATTCCCACCCTGCGGAACCTTCGTGGCAGCCGATGTAATATCCCGGCTACGCTGTCAGCACGCTAAATTCCCCTATATCTCTTCGCATCTGATTTTCTGCGGAAGATCGACACCCGGAATTCGCACACGAAGCCGGATCATAGAGGAAGACCATTCATGGCCGTACAGGAAACCGCACTTATCGTTGGCGTTGGAGACGGACTCAGCGCCTCGCTGGCACGACTGTTCCACAGCGAAGGCATGCGCGTCGCCCTCGCTTCCCGCAATACCGACAAGCTTGCCGAGCTGCAGAAGGCCACCGATGCCACCGTCATGGCCTGCGACGCCGCGGACCCTGCTTCCGTTGCGACGCTGTTCGAGGAAACGGCGAAAACGATCGGGGATCCCGACATCGTCGTCTTCAACCCGAGTTCCCGGGTCCGAGGGGCGGTCGAGGACATCGATCCGGCTGCGGTCAGGGACGCAATCCTGATCACCTGCTATGGCGGTTTTCTTGTCGGCCAGCAAGCAGCACAGCGGATGATTGCCCGCAGCAAGGGCACGATCCTGTTCACCGGCGCCTCGGCCAGTGTCAAGGGCTACCCGAACTCGTCTGCCTTCGCGATGGGCAAGTTCGGCCTGCGCGGACTGGCCCAGAGCATGGCCCGGGAACTGCAACCGAAGAACGTCCATGTTGCGCATTTCGTCATCGATGGCGGCATCCGCAGCGAAGGCCGGAACCGGGTCAGCGAGACGGACGAATTTCTCGAGCCGGACGCGATCGCCGAAACCTATCTCCAGGTGCACCGCCAGCACCGAAGCGCGTGGACCTGGGAAGTCGCGCTGCGCCCCTGGGTCGAAAATTTCTGACGAGTCGGCCCCCCGGCATCCCCGGCACAACATCTAAGGAGAGGCCCCATGCTGCCGCGAAACCTGTTTTCCGAAGAACACGACGTCTTTCGCGAAACGGTGCGCCGGTTCGTGAAAGAGGAGATCGTTCCCTTCCATGCCCAGTGGGAGCGCGACGGGATCGTCGACCGGGATCTCTGGCGGCGCGCCGGGGAGCAGGGTCTTCTCTGCTGCACCGTGGAAGAGAAATACGGCGGCCCCGGGGGCGATTTCCTGCACAATGTCGTGGTGATCGAGGAAATGGCACGGGTCGGCGCCACCGGTCCTGCCTTCTCGCTCCACTCCGACATTATCGTGCCCTATATCCAGGCCTACGGTTCGGAGGACCAGAAACGCAGCTGGCTGCCCAGGGTCTGCTCCGGCGAGACGGTGATGGCCATCGGTATGACCGAGCCTTCGGCTGGATCCGACCTCCAAGCCATCCAGACCCGGGCCGAGGTCGACGGCAACCATTACGTGATCAATGGTCAGAAGGTCTACATCTCGAATGGGCAGATTGCCGACCTCTACATCCTCGCCTGCAAGACCGACCCGAGTCAGGGCGGCAAGGGCGTTTCCCTGATCCTGGTCGAAGGCGATACCGAAGGGTTTGAACGGGGACGCAATCTCGAGAAGATCGGCCTCAGGGCCCAGGACACCTCGGAGCTCTTCTTCCACGACGTCCGCGTGCCGCTGACAAATCTTCTCGGCGAAGAGGGCCGGGGGTTCGTGCAGTTGATGGAACAGCTGGCGCAGGAGCGCCTGGCGGTCGCCATCCGGTGCGCGGCGGGAGTCAACGCTGCGCTCAGGGAAACCGTGACCTACACCTGCGAGCGGGAGGCCTTTGGCCGGCGCATCGCCGATTTCCAGAACAGCCGCTTCAAGCTGGCCGAGGTAAAGACCAAGGCCATGGTGACACAGGCATTCATTGATCAGTGCATAAAGCTGCACATGGATGGCGGCCTTTCAACGCACGACGCAGCCGTGGCCAAGCTCCATGCCAGCGAGACGCTGAAAATCGTCGTCGACGAGTGCCTGCAACTCCATGGCGGGTTCGGCTATATGTGGGAGGTGCCCATTGCCCGGGCCTGGGCCGATGCCCGCGCCTCGACGATCGCCGGGGGATCCTCGGAGATCATGAAGGAGATCATCAGCCGGGATCTCCTTTCCGCGACAGCATAACCGCCTGTTCAACGAAGCCGAGAGCCGGAATCTCCTGCGGGTGCTGAATCTCTTGCCCCAGATGCCCCACTCCGCTACCTTTCATGCTCAATGGGAGGGCTTGTTGCGCCCGTCCGCACTACCGGGGTTACGATGTTCCGGAAAATAACTAGCAAACTGGCTCGTGATTAGGTCCGGGCCTGGGGAAAAATATCATGAAACGAGTGTTTTCTGTATCTTCGGCGATGCTTGCCGTGATCCTCTTCGTAGCTGGCACCGCACAGGCTGCAAGCCCGACGCTTGAAGCCGTCAAGAATCGGGGTCAGCTGATCTGCGGCGTGACCACCGGTCTGGCCGGTTTTGCCGCACCCGACGACCAGGGAGTTTGGAAAGGCTTTGACGTCGATTATTGCCGGGGCGTCAGCGCCGCCATTTTCGGCGATCCCGACAAAATCCTCTATAAACCCACCAGCTCCAAGATGCGGTTCCCGGCCCTTCAGTCGGCTGCGATCGATGTCCTGTCCCGTAATACGACCTGGACCTTCGTGCGCGACGTCAATCTCGGCTTCGAATTCGTCGGCGTCACCTATTACGACGGCCAGGGTTTCATGGCCCGCAAGAGTCTCGGCGTCAAAAGCGCCAAGGAGCTCGACGGCGCTTCGGTCTGCATCCAGACCGGAACCACCACGGAGCTCAATCTCGCCGACTTCTTCCGCTCGAACAACATGTCGTTCAAGTCGGTGGTCGTCGAGGATGCGGCCGAAGCGCGCCAGAACTACGCCAACAATCGTTGCGATGTCTACACGACCGACCGTTCGGGCCTCGCTGCCCAGCGCGCGGTCCTGAAGGATCCCGACGCGCATATCATCCTGCCCGAGATCATCTCCAAGGAGCCGCTTGGTCCCTTGGTCCGGCACGGCGACAACCAGTGGGGGGATATCGCGCGCTGGGTGCGTAACGCCTTGGTCGTGGCCGAGGAGCTCGGCATCACCAAGGCCAACGTCGACAGCATGAAAACCTCCAACAATCCGGAGGTAAAGCGTCTGCTTGGCACCGACGGCAAGCTCGGGGAAATGCTCGGGCTGCCGGCTGACTGGGCCTACAACGTCATCAAGGCCGTGGGCAACTATAGCGAGATTTACGAACGCCATATCGGCCCGGAGACGGCGATCGGCCTCGCGCGGGGTGTCAACGAGCTGTGGACAAACGGCGGTATCCTCTACTCGCCGCCGTTCCGCTGAGAAACCGTGGTTCCCGCGGGGTGCTGTTTCCCCCGCGGGACCGCTTTATCTCCCTCCCAACACAGTCTCTGACAGACTGAACTGGCCCGATGTCTGCCTTTAGTGGTGGTCACCTGACCGGCCGCTTGGCTACCTTCTGGTATGACCCGAAGTTTCGCGCCGCCATCATCCAGGTGGCGCTGGTCGCCGCTGTCGTGGTCGCCGCCACGATCCTGATCCAGAACACGATCGCCAATCTTGAAAATCGCGGCATCCGGGCAGGCTTCGATTTCCTGGATTCGCCGGCCGGCTTCGACATCTCGATGTCGCTGATCCCGTATTCGGTGGATGCGGGATCGACTCATGGCCGGGTATTCATTGTCGGACTGCTCAACACCCTGCTGGTCTCGGCCCTCGGCATCGTCCTCGCAACCACCCTTGGTTTCATCCTCGGCATCCTCAGGCTGTCGTCGAACTGGCTGATCTCGCGGATGGTCGGGTTCTACATCGAAACGATCCGCAACGTCCCCCTCCTGCTCCAGTTCGTTTTCTGGCACTTCGCTGTCTTCCAGTCCCTGCCTCTCATCCGCGAGGCGTTCGATATCTTCGGCATCATCTATATCCACAACCGCGGCGTCACCGCGCCGGCGCCGATCCCCGAAGACGGCTTCTGGCTGATTGTTTTCTCCCTGCTGGCTGCCATTGGCGGCATCCAGTGGCTGCGTCGTTGGGCGCACAAACGACAGAACGAGACGGGGCAGCAGTTCCCGGTGCTATGGATATCCATCGGGCTGCTCATCGGCCTGCCGGCTATCACTGCGCTGGCAACAGGCCTGCCGCTGAGCTGGGACTATCCGGAATTCGGACGCTTCCGCTTCGCAGGCGGTTTCGAGATCCCGGTCGAGCTGTTCTCGGCACTTAGCGCACTGACCCTCTATACCGCCGCCTTCATCGCCGAAATCGTCCGCGCCGGCATTCTCGCCATCGACAAGGGGCAGACGGAAGCCTCGCGCTCGCTGGGGATGCGGGATATGCCGACCCTGCAACTGATCATCATCCCCCAGGCTCTCCGGGTCATCGTGCCGCCGCTGATCAGCCAGTTCCTCAACCTGACCAAGAATTCGTCTCTCGGCATCGCGGTCGGATATCCCGACCTGTTCAGCGTGTTCGGCGGCGTCTCGCTCAACCAGACTGGCCAGGCGCTGGAGGTCATCGCCATGTGCATGGTCGTCTACCTGACCTTCAGCCTGCTGATCTCGATGTACATGAACTGGTACAACCGCCGTATCGCTCTGGTGCGACGATAGTGGTGCGTAGGCAGTCGTCATGACCGATTCCCGCATAGAACACGCCTTCGTCCGCCAGGATTTCGTTGCGCCTGCGCCGCCGCCGGTAGCAACGACCGGGATCATTGGCTGGCTGCGTCTGAACCTGTTTTCCTCGCCGGTCAACGCCGCCCTCACCGTCCTCGCCGTCGCCGCGCTCTATCTCATAATCCCACCACTGGCTGACTGGGCAATCTTCTCGGCGATATGGACAGGCGATTCCAACAAGGCCTGCCTCGGTCGCTACGGTGCCTGCTGGAGCATCGTCCCCGCCCGCTTGGGTCAGTTCATTTACGGCTTCTATCCCGACGACGAACGCTGGCGCGTCAATCTCACCTTCATCATTTTCCTTGCCTCTCTCGTACCTGTGCTCGTTGACCGCGTGCCCGGACGCACCCAGGCGGTGCTGTTCGTTGTCTTCGGCACGCCGATGGTCGCCTATGTACTTCTGTACGGAGCCTTTGGCCTGGAGATCGTGCCGACGGACAAGTGGGGGGGCCTCACCCTCACCCTGGTGATCGCTTCAGTCGGCATCATCTTCTCCCTGCCAATCGGCGTTCTGCTCGCTCTCGGCCGACGCTCGAAGATGCCGATCGTGAATGCCTTCTGCGTCGCTTTCATCGAACTCTGGCGCTCGGTGCCGCTGATCACCGTCCTGTTCATGGCATCTTTCATGCTGCCTCTGTTCATGCCCGAGGGGGTCAACTTCAACGAACTTCTGCGGGCGCTGATCGGGGTTGTCATGTTTGCCTCGGCCTACATGGCCGAGGTAGTGCGCGGCGGACTTCAGGCATTACCGCCGGGACAAGCCGAGGCGGCCAGCGCGCTTGGCTGCAACTACTGGAAGTCGATGCGGCTGATCATCATGCCGCAGGCGCTCCGCATCGTTATCCCGGGAATCGTCAACACCTTCATTGGTCTGTTCAAGGACACCTCCCTGGTCTCGATCATCGGTCTCTTCGATCTGCTCCAGATCGCCAAGACATCGGTGACCGATCCGAACTGGCTCGGCCTCGAACACGAGGCCTACATGTTTATCGCCTTCATCTACTTCTGTTTCTGCTTCTCCATGTCGCGCTACAGTCTTGGGCTCGAGAAGAAACTCGACACCACGACGCGGGACTGAGGCGACGGAATAGACGAACGGAACCGAAAAACGATCCGCCGAGAAAAAGCGGAGCAATTACGGGAAAGCGGCTATGGCAATGACGGAACAGGATGCAGCACAAGGAGGGCTGCCCCAGGAAGGGGCTGACGGTATCGCGATCTCGATCAGCGACATGAACAAGTGGTTCGGCGAGTTCCACGTGCTCCGGGACATTAACCTCATGGTCGACAGAGGTGAGCGAATCGTCATCTGCGGTCCGTCCGGGTCTGGCAAATCGACCCTGATCCGCTGCATCAACCGCCTCGAGGAGCACCAGCAGGGGCGGATCGTCGTTGACGGCATCGAGCTCACCAACGACCTCAAGCAGATCGACAGCGTGCGTCGCGAGGTCGGCATGGTGTTCCAGCACTTCAACCTTTTCCCCCACCTGACGGTGCTGGAGAACTGCACCCTGGCGCCAATCTGGGTGCGCAAGACGCCCCGGGAAGAGGCCGACGGGATGGCGATGGAACTGCTCGAGCGGGTCAAGATTCCCGAGCAGGCGGACAAGTATCCAGGCCAGCTCTCGGGCGGCCAGCAGCAGCGTGTGGCCATCGCCCGCGCGCTGTGCATGAAACCAAAGATCATGCTGTTCGACGAACCGACCTCAGCGCTCGATCCGGAGATGATCAAGGAGGTTCTCGACGTCATGGTCGATCTCGCGGAAAGCGGCATGACGATGCTGGTCGTCACCCACGAAATGGGCTTCGCCCGCCAGGTGGCGCACCGGGTCGTATTCATGGACGAAGGCCAGGTCGTCGAAAGCAACGAGCCCGAGGCGTTCTTCAACAATCCGCAATCGGACCGCACAAAGCTCTTCCTGAGCCAGATCCTGTCCCACTGAGGGCGCGATCTCGCCCCACGCCCGCCTCACTCTGCCCGCCCCACGCCCGCCTCACTCTGCCCGTTGCGCTCGCCCTGACACCGCCCGAGACACCATGTCCGCCGACATCCCAGCAAAAATCTGCATTTTCGGAGTCGGCGCCGTATCCGGTCTCGTTGCCGGCCGGCTTGCGGCAGCCGGACACGAACCCACCCTGGTGTCGCGCGGCGAGCGGCTGGAGGCCCTGCGCACAGACGGCCTGACCGTGCGGGACCGCAACGGCACGGCAACCCACCACCTTCCGGTCACCAACGACACTACCGGCCTCGGTCCCCAGGATCTCGTGCTGCTTGGTACCAAAGCGCACGCCATTGGCGGCGCGATCGACCAAATCGTGCCGCTGGTCGGTCCGAAGACGGTGATCGTGCCAATGATCAACGGGATTCCGTTCTGGTATTTCCACCCGGAGGACACGCATGGCGGCGGCTGGCTAGAATCGGTCGATCCCGGCGGGAAGATCTGGAGCGCGCTCGACATGGAACGGGTGCTCGGCTGTGTCGTCTACATCATGAACAGCATGCCCGAGCCCGGAGTCGTCGAGGTCCACAATGACTTGATGCGCTTCTATCTCGGGGAATTCGCCGGCGGGACCAGCCACAGGAGCGAGACGGTAGCTGCGTTGCTGGAGGGAATCGGCATCGAGACACCCCTGGTCGCCGACATCCGCCGGGAGGTGTGGATCAAGATATGGGGCAACCTGACGGGCAACCCGCTCAGCGTCCTGGCCGAAGCGACCAGCGCGACGCTCGCCGCTGACGCCGGTTGCGTCGAGGTGATGAAAACGATGATGCGCGAGGCAGCCGAGGTTGCCGCCACCATCGGCGTCTCCCTTGCCGATGATGCAGAAGAACTCGAGCGCGAGATGACAGATCGCATCAAGGGCTTTGCGGCCCTCGGCGAAATCGGTACCTCGATGCTTCAGGATTACGAGACCGGCCGAGCGCTGGAAATCGGCCCAATCCTCGGAGCGGTCTGCGAACTCGGGCAGCGCGCCGGCATAGCCACCCCGGCACTCGACATCATCTATGCCCTGACCTGCACCAAGGCCCGGGCCAAGGGTCTTGCCTGATCCTCACAGCGCCTGAGGCGCCGATCCGCACAGATCCGGCACCGAACCACCAGATACCGCGTCACCGCAACCCTGAAAAACAACCCTGAAAAAACTGGCCAGCCTCAGAAAAATCGTCCGATCCTCTCCCTTGGCCCTTTCCGACCCTTGATTTCCCGGCGGCAAACCCAGTATTCATGTTGCCCTTTTGAAAAATTCTCTGGTTGCCTTTGTTGGGTAAATGACCTATTAAATTTCAACACCTAGTGGTGAAAAGTCGAGATTGAATCAATATATTGTGGTTATCTAGGCATAATTTTCCACAGTTGTGGAACAGGGAAAGCGAATGAATTATTTCAGTAATGACGCTGGTGATACGCAAACCTTGGAGCAACCTGTGGACGGCACGCCTGGCGCGATGCGGGATAAGACCGCCGATGTTTCCGCGCTCGAGTCGCGACTGCGCGACTCGGTCGCGCAGGATACCCACGATGCGCATACCCTGACGATCGCCGACGACACACTGCGGCAGAACGATCGCGGCATCCGCATTCGCATCGACCCGAGCCGCGACTCCCTGCTGACCGAGTTCGGCAAGGCCACCCTCACCGACCGCTATCTGATGCCCGGCGAAGATTACCAGGACCTGTTCGCCCGGGTCGCTCTCCATTACAGCGACGATTCCGACCACGCCCAGAGGCTCTACGACTACATCAGCAAACTCTGGTTCATGCCGGCAACCCCCGTGCTCTCCAACGGCGGAACCGCTCGCGGTCTGCCGATCTCCTGTTTTCTGAACGAGGCCTCGGACAGCCTCGAGGGCATCCTGGGCTTGTGGAACGAGAATGTCTGGCTCGCGGCCCGCGGCGGCGGCATCGGCAGTTACTGGGGAAACCTCCGCTCGATTGGCGAGCGTGTCAGCCAGAACGGCAAGACCTCGGGCGTCATCCCGTTCATCCGGGTCATGGACTCCCTGACTCTCGCCATCAGCCAGGGATCCCTGCGACGCGGCAGCGCCGCCGTCTACCTGCCCGTCAGCCATCCGGAGATCGAGGAATTTACCGAACTCCGGCGGCCGACCGGAGGCGATCCGAACCGCAAGGCGCTGAACCTGCACCACGGCGTCCTGATCTCTGATGCCTTCATGCGCGCCGTCGAGGAAGACGGCGAGTGGATCCTGACGAGCCCCAAGGACGGCGCGCCGATCCACAATATCTCTGCCCGGGCGCTTTGGATCCGCATCCTCACCTCGCGGATCGAGACCGGAGAGCCCTATCTGATCTTCATCGACCATGTGAACCGGGCCATCCCCGAACACCACAAGCTCGCCGGCCTCGAGGTCAAAACCTCGAACCTATGTTCCGAGATCACCCTGCCGACCGGGATCGACCGGAACGGCAAGGAGCGCACGGCTGTCTGCTGCCTGTCCTCGCTGAACGCCGAAACTTTCCTCGAGTGGGAAAGTCACGAGGATTTCATTCCGGATGTGATGCGCTTCCTCGACAACGTTCTACAGGATTTCATCGACAATGCGCCGGACGACTTCGAGCGCGCCCGCTATGCGGCCATGCGCGAACGCTCGGTTGGCCTCGGCATCATGGGCTTCCACTCGTTCCTGCAAGCCAACATGATTCCCCTCGAGAGTGTCATGGCCCAGGTCTGGAACAAGCGAATGTTCCGCCACATACGCAACCAAGCCGACACCGCATCGGTTGTCCTCGCAGAGGAGCGCGGCCCCTGCCCTGACGCAGGCGATTTCAACATCCAGGAACGCTTTTCGAACAAACTGTCGATCGCTCCCACCGCTTCGATCTCGATCATCTGTGGCGGCACCTCACCCGGCATTGAACCGATCGCGGCCAACAGCTTCACGCACAAAACCCTGTCCGGTTCCTTCAACGTGCGCAATCGGCACCTCAAGGAACTGCTGGCGGAGAAGGGTCGAAACAACGAGACGACCTGGTCTTCGATCACGATCAACGAAGGGTCGGTTCAGCATCTCGACTGTCTCAGCGAAGACGAAAAGGTGGTGTTCCGGACCGCGTTCGAGATCGACCAGAGGTGGATTATCGAGCATGCGGCGGACCGGGCCGGCGATGTTTGCCAGTCGCAGTCAGTCAACCTGTTCCTGCCAGCCGACATCCACAAGCGTGACCTTCACCAGCTCCACTTCCAGGCCTGGAAAAAGGGCGTGAAGAGTCTCTACTACTGCCGCTCGAAGTCGATCCAGCGGGCCGAAATCGTCGCCAACCAAGACAGCCGCCAGCCCGACGTGGCGATGCCCGTACAGATCGGCCCCGTCGACTACGAGGAATGCCTGTCCTGCCAGTAAGGGCCACCAGTAAGGCTCGACTTCGCGGGCAGCGTCAGCGTCGATCAATAGGCCGGAATAAGGCTCTGCTGCGAGCGAGCGATGGCGGTGTTGCCTGGTGAAATTATTCTGGAGAATTGAATGAGGATTCAGTGAAGGGCAACCAGATTTACCTTGCCAACAACCTGACCAACATAGAGGATTCTCTCCCCCGTAGCGGCAGGCTTTGATCTGGTCGATACCGGTATTGGATACGGATTTCAATAATGTCTCTTCTCGATTCCGACCCCTCCTACAAACCGTTCCACTACCCTTGGGCGTACGACGCCTGGCTGACACAGCAGCGCATACACTGGCTTCCCGAAGAAGTACCGCTCGCCGACGACGTCAAGGACTGGCACAGGGTGCTCACCGAAGCCGAGCGCAATCTCTTGACCCAAATTTTCCGTTTCTTCACCCAGGCCGATGTCGAGGTGAATAATTGCTACATGAAGCATTACTCACAGGTCTTCATGCCGACCGAAGTGCAGATGATGCTGTCCGCCTTCTCCAATATCGAGACGGTCCACATCGCTGCCTATTCCCATCTTCTCGATACGGTTGGTATGCCGGAAAGCGAGTACCAGGCCTTCCGCAAATACAAAGAGATGAAGGATAAATACGACTTCATGCAGCAGTGGGGGGTGGATACCAAGGAGGACATCGCCAAGACGCTGGCCGTGTTCGGTGGTTTCACCGAAGGCCTTCAGCTGTTCGCGAGCTTCGCGGTCCTGCTCAACTTCCCCCGTTTCAACAAGATGAAAGGCATGGGCCAGATCGTCACCTGGTCGGCACGCGATGAATCGCTGCACACCAACTCGATCATCCGCCTGTTCAAAACCTTCATCGACGAAAACCCGGAAATCTGGACCGAAAAACTGCAGGCCGACATCTATGGCGCATGCATAACCATCATCGAACACGAGGACGCCTTCATTGACCTTGCTTTCGAGATGGGCGGCGTCGAGGGACTCAACGTCGATGAGATCAAGCAGTACATCCGCTACATCGCCGACCGGCGATTGGACCAGCTTGGCCTTGAACCTACCCACGGAATTGAACACAACCCCCTGCCCTGGATGGACGAGATGCTGAACGGCGTCGAACACGCCAACTTCTTCGAGAACAGGGTAACCGAATATTCCCGCGCCGCGACCCAGGGTTCCTGGGAGGAAGCTTTCTCCTGAACCGCCGCAGCCTAGCGGCAACGCTGCAAGGAAAGCCCCGCATTTTGCCGCAACGGGCGGTAGCAGGCGAACACAGCGGGCGGAAACCGTAACCGATGGGACAGTTTGGCATAGGTCAGCCGGTCAGGCGCGTCGAGGATCCGCGCCTGCTGACCGGGCAGGGACGCTACAGTGACGACAGGGCCATTGACGGCGACGCACACGGCATCCTGTTCCGCTCACCTTATGCCCACGCCAACATCACCAATCTCAATGTGGAAGCGGCGAAAACCGCTCCCGGAGTCCTCGGAATCACCACCGCGGCCGACATCGCCGCGCTCGGAGCGATCCCGGTGCTTGGAACGGTCCAGCAGAAGGATGGCTCCGATATCCGCAGCCCGCGCTTCCCGATTCTGGCCGAGGACCGTGTCTTTTATGCCGGCCAACCCATTGCCTTTGTCGTCGCCGAAACGGTCGAGCAGGCGAAGGATGCCGCCGAGCTGATCGAAATCGAGTTCGCGCCCCGCACCGCCATCTCTGACCCAGCCGAGGCGGCCCGCCCCGGCGCACCGCAGATCAGGTCGGATTTTCCGGACAACCGCAGTTTTATCTGGTCGCTCGGCGACGAGGATGCGACGCAAAGCGCTCTTGCCGCAGCGCCAAACCGCCTCGTCTTCGACCTGGTCAACAACCGGCTGTCCGCCGCCTCTCTCGAACCCCGCGTGGCGATCGGCGAATGGCGTGATGGACGCCGGATCCTGACAACCACCTCGCAGGGCCCGCACGCAATCCTTCGCCAACTCTCTAAACACATCTTCCGGGAACCGGAAGAAATTTTCCTCGTCCGCACGCCCGATGTCGGCGGCGGCTTCGGGATGAAAATCTTCCTCTATCCGGAGCAGGTACTGGTTCTGCATGCGGCGCAGGAATACGGCCGTCCGGTCCGGTGGACCGGCGAGCGGACCGCAGACGCCTTCCCCGCCGATCTACACGGGCGCGACCAGGTCAATCATGTCGAGGTCGGCTATGACGAAACTGGCCGAATCCTTGGTCTTCGCGTCGAAACCCTCGCCAATCTCGGCGCGTTCGTCTCCACCTCGGCGCCCTATATCGCGACCGAATGCGGTGCACCCCTGCTGACCGGGGTTTATGCGATTCCAGCTATCTACGCCGAGGTACACGGCGTCTTCACCAACACGGTGCCTGTCGACGCCTACAGAGGCGCTGGTCACCCCGAGGCGATCTACGTCGTCGAGCGCGCCATCGAGGCGGTCGCCCGCGCCATCGGGGAAGACTCTATCGCCGTCCGGAAGCAGAACTTCATCCGGCCGGAGCAGCTGCCGCACACGACGGTTCTGGATTGGACCTACGATTCGGGAGATTTCAGTGCCCTGCTCGACCGCGCGCTCGTGGAAGCCGACCATGCCGGCCTGTCGGCCCGACGGAAGACCTCGGCCGAAACCGGCTTGCTACGGGGGTTCGGCGTCGCCCATTACGTCAAGGGGGTGCGACCTGGCCTTGGGGAAACCTCCAAGGTCACAGTCAATCCTGATGGCTCCGTCGTCCTCAGAATCGGCAATCAGGACAACGGCCAGGGCCATCGAACCGTTTTTTCCCAAATCGTCGCTGACAGGCTGTCCTTGCCGCCGGAACGACTGACGCTGGTCCAGGGAGACACCGACCTCGTGCCCGACGGCAACGGCACCGGAGGGTCCCGAGCGACAATGAACAGCATTCCGGCGGCCAACCGCGCTGTCGACGCGGTCATCGAGCGTGGCCGCGAGATCGCCGCCGAAATCATGGAAGCCGCTGCGGCCGATATCGTCTTCGAAGACGGGATTTTCACCGTCGCCGGCACTGACCGGCGCATGGATCTCGTCTCCGTCGCCGCTTCTGTGCCCGAAACCGACATCCCGGAACTGTCGGGCGAAGGTGCGTTCACCGCCGAGGCGATGAGTTTCCCCAATGGGTGCCACGCCTGCGAGGTCGAGATCGATCCGGAGACAGGACAGATCCGGATCGAGCGCTATACCGCAGTCGACGATTTCGGGGTGGTGGTCAATCCGCTGCTTCTCCAGGGCCAAGTGCATGGCGGCCTCGTCCAGGGAATAGGCCAGGCGTTGATGGAAGTCAGCCTGTATGGAAACGACGGCCAACTCCTCAACGGATCCTTCATGGACTACCAGATGCCGCGGGCCGGAGATTTCCCCGATTTTACCCTGACAGCGGTCGAAGATTACCCCTGCCGCACCAATCCCTTCGGCATCAAGGGGGCCGGCGAGACCGGCGCTGTCGGCGCCCCGCCAACGGTCATCAACGCGATACTCGATGCGCTCGCACCACTCGGTGTCCTGCATATCGACATGCCGGCAACACCGGAGCGGATCTGGCACACCATCCGGGAAGCCATCCCTGGGGAAACCGCCTGATGACGCAGGACGGCGCGTTGCTGAAGAGCTTGGTTCAGCTGGCTCACGAAGCCGGCGAGGCGGTGATGAAGATTTACGCCACTGATTTCGAGGTGCATCAAAAGGGCGATCACACGCCTGTCACCGAGGCCGATATCCTGGCCGAGGAAATCATTCTCGCTGGGCTCGATGCCCTGGTGCCGGGGGTGCCGGCCGTAGCCGAGGAGTCTTTCAGCGAAAACGAGTTCATAGCATCCCGGAAGAGTCAGTTTTGGGTCATCGATCCCGTCGATGGCACCCGGGAGTTTCTCGACCGCAACGGCGAATTCACCATGAACATCTGTCTTGTCGAGGACACGGTCCCGGTCTGTGGCGTCATCCATGCACCGGCCCTGGACAAGACCTATTATGGCAGCGTCGGCAACGGAGCCTTCATGCAGGAGAACGGTGGCGCGCCCCGGCTGATTGCCGCGCGCTCGGTGCCGGCGGACGCCGCAGTTACCATCGCCATCAGCAGACGACACCGCAACACCGATTATCTGAAAGAGCTTCTCGGGAACCGACCCCTGAAGGACATCGTCCACATGGGAAGTTCGCTCAAATTCTGCCTGGTCGCATCGGGCGAGGTCGACGCCTATCCCCGTTCCGGCACCACCATGGAGTGGGATACCGGCGCCGGACAGGCGATTCTCGAAGCTGCCGGCGGGCGGGTTCTGCGGGAAAACGGTGCGCCGCTGCGCTATGCCAAGGAAGGGTTCAAAAACCCGCCCTTCGTGGCCTGGGGCAACGCCGTCTGACAGCGGCGGTATAACGCGCGCGCCTCTCTAAACTCTTCTAGACGCGCTCTTCCAGGCGCGTTCTTCCAGGCACTCTTCTCCCCCATCCGGCTGCCTCGACAGCCAGCATCGCGCGCTTGCGTGTCGGTCCCCAGCGATAGCCGGTGATCGCACCGGTGCTGCGGATGACGCGATGGCAGGGCACCAGCCAGGAAACCGGATTGCGCGCCACTGCACCCGCCACCGCGCGCGCCGCGCTCGGCTGGCCGAGGGCCGAGGCGAGACCGCCATAGTCGACCACCCGGCCGGCGGGAATCCGCAACAGTGCTTCCCAGACTTTGATCTGAAAGGATGTTCCCCTGAGGACCACCCGGAGCGTGCCGCCTGCATCGCCGAAAGCCTGCTCTGCGTAAGCTTCGGTCGCAGCGGCGTCCTCTGACCAATCCGCCCCGTCGAGGGACGAGGCGAGATCCTCGAGGGTTTCCTGGCATCCCGGTTCAGGCGCGAAAGCCATGCCGCAGACACCGCGGTCTCCGGCGACGATCAGACAGGATCCGAAGGGACTCGGATGCCAGCCATAGGTCAGCTGCAATCCGGCACCGTGGCGCTTCCACTCCCCCGGAGTCATCGCTTCATGGGCAACGAAGAGATCATGCAGGCGTCCCGGTCCCGAAAGGCCCGCATCCAGGGTTGCATCCAGGACGCTCGCCGAATCCGTAAGGCTTTCCTTGGCGTGGCGCAGTGTCAGATGCTGGACGAACTTTTTCGGGCTGATGCCGACATCCCGAGTGAACAGGCGCTGGAAATGATGCGGGCTGAGACCCGCCTCCGAAGCAGCATCTCCCAGGGAAGGTTGGCCGGCGTAGTTTTCGGCGAGATACTCGATCGCCCGGGTGATGCCGATATGCGGCACATGATGTGCAGTGGTCATTGTCTGGCCTCCTTGCTGCGGAACAGTCGCGCTAACGGTGCCATCATGCCCATCGGGTACTGCCCCCGACACCCGATTCTTGCTGTCCTCTAACCCTTGAATCTACTCGGGATAATTGGCTCAGGATACCCACCCAGAAAACCCGCTGGGGTTTTGCCGCCGGAGCTTGCCGCCGGAGCTTGCCGCCGGAGCTTATCCGGCCTCCACCTGGGCGTCGCCGAGGATGCGCTGATAGATCTCCTTGTCGACATTGCCGCCGGACAGGATCAGGCCGACGCGCTTGCCCGCCAGGGTCTCGCGCTCCTGTAGCGCCGCAGCCAGGGCTGCCGCGCCGGCGCCTTCGGCAAGATTGTGGGTGTCGGTGTAGTAATACCGCATCGCCGCCTCAATTTCGGCCTCAGAGACGGTGACGATGCGGGCAACGCCCTTGAGTATGACTTCGAGCGGACGTTCGTCGGGAATGCGCACCGCCAGACCATCGGCAATCGTATCCGCCGAGTTCGTCGAAACCGGCTTGCCGGCTGCAAACGAGTGCGCATAGCAAGGCGCTTGCTCGGCAGCAGCGGCGACGATGTTCGTCTTCAACCCGAGTGCTTCGCGAGCGGCAACGGCACCGCACACGCCTGAGCCGAGGCCGAGCGGCACATAGAGGATATCGAGATCGGGCACCGCCGACAGAATCTCCAGTGAATAGGTGCCAACGCCCCGGACCAGATCCAGATCGTAGGATGGAAATGGATACAACCCCTCGGCTTCAGCCCGCTCGCGTGCATAGTCATAAGCCTCGTTGAAATCGCGGCCATGCTCGACCAGTTCCGCACCGAAGGCGCGCATGGCTGCGTTCTTTTCCCGGCTGTTGTCGTGCGGTACCACGACCACGGACCGGATACCGGCGTTTCGCGCCGCAAAGGCGACTGACTGGCCATGATTGCCCCGGGTTGCGGCGATCACCCCGGGAATATCGGATCGCTCCCGTGCCAGGGCATCTATGTGCACGATTCCACCCCGGACCTTGAAGGCTCCGGTCATCGTGTGGTTCTCGTGCTTGACCCAGATCTCGGTTCCGCAACGCGTCGAGAGGAGAGGCCAGCAATATTGCGGGGTCGGCGGCATGGTCCGGTAGATCAGCTCTGCTGCCGATTCAATATCTTCGCGCTTGGGAATATCCACCAGAAAGCTCCGTTTTATTTTGTTCAGTGTACCGTATGGGCGTGGTTCATCGGCCCGTGCCCGGCGCCAAGATCGGGAGCGGTCCGGATCGCCTCGCGTACATACCCCCGAGCGTCGGCAACCGCATCATGCAATGGCACTCCCGTGGCGAGCCGCACTGCGATCGCGGAAGCAAGCGTGCAACCCGTGCCGTGGGTATGGCGGGTTTCAATGCGCGGATCCTCGAGGCGAAGGGTTCCGGTTGAATCAACGAGGATGTCAGTCAACACCGGACCCGGAAGGTGCCCGCCCTTCACCAGCACGGCTTCCGCGCCAAGACTGCAGATTTCCACAGCGGCCCGTTCCATGTCCTCGACCGTCTCGACGGCTCTGCCGGCCAGGGCGGCGGCCTCCGGTATGTTGGGAGTCACCAGGGTCGCCCGTGGCAACAGCGTGGCCTTCAGACCCGCCACGGCGTCGGTTGCGAGCAGGGGATGCCCGCCCTTGGCAAACATCACCGGATCGACGACCAGGGGAACCGCCGGCGCGTGTGTTTCGAGAGCCCCGGCCACGGCGTTGATGACGCCTGTGCCCGAAAGCATTCCCGTTTTGATGCAATCGGCACCGAGATCGTCGAGTACCACCTCGATCTGTTGCGCGACAAAGGCCGGGTCCAGCGCCGAGACTCCAAATACGCCGGTGGTGTTCTGGGCAGTCACTGCCGTTACCGCAGTCATCGCAAAGCCGCCGAGGGCTGTCACTGTCTTGATATCAGCCTGGATCCCGGCACCGCCGCCGGAATCGGATCCCGCGACAATCAGAACCCGGCCCAGCGCCGCAACAGTCACGAACGTGCACCCTGTTCGAGCGCCGCTGCAATATCGTCCACCACACCGGCGATCAGTGTGCTATCCGGCCCCTCTGCCATGATTCGGATCACCGGCTCGGTGCCCGAGGGGCGTACCAGCAACCGGCCTGTATCCCCGAGTTTCTTCTCCCCGCTGCGCATCGCCTCCCGAACCGCGAGCGTCGCGAGTGGATCATTGCTGGTTACCGGAACATTGCGCAGAATCTGTGGCATCGGCTCGAAACACCGGCAGATTTCGCTGGCCGGACGACCATTCCTGACCAGGACGGCCAGCACCTGCAAAGCCGCGATCAGGCCGTCCCCGGTGGTGATGAAATCGTTGAGAACAATATGGCCGGATTGCTCGCCGCCGACATTGTACCCCTGTGCGACCATGCTCTCGATGACATGGTGATCGCCAACAGCGGTGCGAACCAGGCCCAGGCCGAGATCCCTGAGGCGGTTCTCGAGACCGAGATTCGACATTACCGTGCCAACCACGGCATTGCCGTTAAGCCGCCCCGTGCCGTGCCAGGCTTCGGCAATCAGGGCGAGGATCTGGTCTCCATCGACCAGTGCCCCTTTCTCGTCGGCGAGAATTACCCTGTCAGCGTCTCCGTCGAGGGCGATGCCGATATCGGCGCCCTCATCGAGGACCTTCTGGCGCATGGCCTCGGGGTCGACCGCGCCACATTCCTGGTTGATGTTTAGGCCATCGGGGGCGTCACCGAGAGAGATGATCTCGCCCCCCAGCTCATACAACACGGTTGGCGCCACGCGGTAGGCGGCGCCATTGGCGCAGTCGATGATGATTTTCAGGCCATCCAGGCGCAAATCGGCCGGCAAGGTGTTCTTGACCATCTCGATGTATCGGCCGGGAGCGTCATCGAGCCGACTGGCGCGGCCGGTATCCGTGGAGAGATCCTGCACGGCCGGGCCCTCCTGATCATTCATCAGATCCTCGATCTCGTGCTGGACCGCGCTCGACAGTTTGCGACCATCGGGCCCGAACAGCTTGATTCCGTTGTCCCAGTACGGGTTGTGCGACGCCGATATCATGACCCCGACATCGGCCCGCAGGGAAGGGACCAGCATCGAGATGGCCGGGGTCGGCAACGGGCCGGCAAGGATCACATCCATGCCGGTAGCGATGAAGCCTGCGGTCAGCGCCGGCTCCAGCATGTAGCCGGACAACCGTGTGTCCTTGCCGATGACAGCCCTGTGGCGATAGTCGCCGCGCCGGAACCGGGTGCCGGCAGCCATCGCAAGACGAAGTATCGTCTGGGGCGTGATTGGCTCCTGATTGACGGTGCCGCGGATGCCGTCGGTTCCAAAATAGTTCATTCGCGCGGTCATGTCCGCATGGTCTCCGATGTTTACCTGCAGTCGTTTCACGCGCCTATCGACACCGGCCGCACGATCGGCATGTCATGGGGCGTAATCAGAAAATGTCCTGAGTGTGCGGAAAGAGGGGCTTCAAACGCCCAGTTGCGGCTCGGGTTCCTCACCCGGCCGGACGGCGCCGCTCCGCGGCACCGAGGGTCGGGAGCCACCGGCTGCGTCATCGGAGACGTCGGTGTCGATATCCCGGACAATCGTCTCGCCGCGCAGCACCGCTTCGATCTCATCACCGGTGAGAGTTTCGTATTCAAGTAGCGCTCCGGCGATGGCGTGGAGATCGTCGATGTTCGTCTTCAGGATCTCGCGACATACCGTTTCAGCTGCGTCGACGACGCGCCGAATCTCGTTATCGATGATCTGCGCCGTCGCATCCGAGACGTTTTTCGTCTGGGTTACCGAGTGGCCGAGGAACACCTCTTCCTGATTGTCGTTGTAGCGCAGCGGGCCGAGCTTGTCGCTCATGCCCCATTCGGTGATCATCTTGCGGGCGATCTCGGTCGCCTGCTGGATGTCGTTGGCGGCGCCCGTCGTCACTTTCTCGCGGCCAAACACCAGTTCTTCGGCCAGGCGCCCGCCCATCGCGACCACCAGGTTCGCTTCGATTTGGTCGCGCGCCATCGCCAAGATGTCCTTCTCGGGCAGGCGCATGACCATGCCGAGAGCTCGCCCTCGGGGAATAATCGTTGCCTTGTGGATCGGATCCGAGGCCGGGCTGTGCAGAGTTGCCAGCGCATGGCCGGCCTCGTGATAGGCAGTCAGCCGCTTCTCATCCTCGGTCATGATCATCGAGCGGCGCTCGGCGCCCATCAGTACTTTGTCCTTGGCCGATTCCATGTCCAGCATCGAAACGGCCCGGTGGTTCTTGCGTGCAGCCAGCAAGGCCGCCTCGTTAACCAGGTTGGCGAGATCGGCGCCCGAGAAGCCGGGCGTGCCGCGGGCGATGATCCGGGCATCGACATCGGCCGTCATGGGCACCTTGCGCAGATGCACCTTGAGGATCAGTTCGCGGCCGCGGATATCCGGATTCGGGACGACCACCTGGCGATCAAAGCGCCCGGGTCGGAGCAGGGCCGGATCGAGCACATCGGGGCGGTTGGTAGCGGCGATCAGGATGACCCCTTCGTTGGTCTCGAAGCCGTCCATTTCGACCAGGAGCTGGTTCAGTGTCTGCTCGCGCTCATCGTTGCCGCCGCCCACACCGGCACCGCGATGGCGGCCAACCGCATCAAGCTCGTCAATGAAAAGCAGGCAGGGCGAGCTTTTCTTTGCCTGTTCGAACATGTCGCGCACCCGGCTGGCGCCGACGCCGACAAACATCTCGACGAATTCCGAGCCGGAAATGGTGAAGAACGGAACGTTGGCCTCACCGGCAATCGCCCGGGCGAGCAAGGTCTTGCCGGTGCCCGGAGGACCGGCCAGGAGAACGCCCTTGGGGATACGGCCCCCGACGCGCTGGAACTTCTGCGGGTCGCGCAGGAAATCGACGATTTCCTCGAGTTCCTGCTTCGCCTCGTCGATGCCGGCCACGTCCTCGAAAGTAACGCGACCGGATTTCTCCGTCAGCATGCGGGCCCGAGATTTGCCGAAGCCAAGAGCCCGACCGCCGCCCGAATGCATCTGCCGCATGAAGAAGATCCACACGCCAATCAGGAGCAACATCGGGAACCAGTTCAGAAGCACCATGAGCAGGGCCAGAAGACCGCCATCCGGCTTCTTGGCCTTCACCAGAACGTCGCGCTCGACCAGCCTTTCGACCAACTTGGGGTCGTCGGGAGCGTAGACGATGAATCCGGGACGGTTGTTCTTATAGGTGCCGGTGATCTGGTCGCCCTCGATGACAACCGAGGACACCTCGCCGCGCTCGACCTCGGCAAGGAACTGCGAGTAGGCGACCTCGGATTGTTCCTCGCGCGTCGAGGATCCCTGGAACATGTTGAAGAGGCCCACCATCAACACGACGATGATGACCCAGAGAATGATGTTTCTGCCGAACAGGTTCACGGTTCCAATTCTCGTTTGCCTGGTTTCTGCTTGCCTGGACTACGGGCATTTAGCCCCAATGCGATCAGTGTGGTGCGCCGAGGCGGAATTTGCAAAGCGACGCACACCGATAGGAGATTCCGGTGCAAAAGCCACGCTGTGCACATACCGCCCCGCCGGATTTCCGGCCACGCCGTTCAGATGGGGTGCCTCGACCACACCTTCAAGGCTCCAGACGGCCGGAAGGGCGTGCAGAACCGGTGCTGGCAGTTCCGTTCCGGCAGGCAAGCTGCGGCGCAGCATCGACCATCCCTCGGCCCCGAGCTGACGAATTTCCAGCCCGTCCCCGCCCCCTGAACACTGCAGGCGGAACCTGCCGTCCCAGCATAGCTCCTGTACTTGCTCCGGCAGGGCCAACCGCTGCCTCGCCATGGCCGGCTCCCTGGTCACCAGAAGTTCTGCATCGCCACTGCCGTCTTTCCGGCTACCGCCTTTGCGATGGGGGAAAATCCGGCACCCGCCGATGGTGCGGCCGGCGAACCGTTCTCCGGCCGACAGGGCCTGCAGGCGTTCATACAGGCGCTCGACGCGCTTCAAGCGTGGTGGATCCTGCCGTCCGCCGATCACGGAGACGATCCGCGCCAGCGCCCGCAGAACCACTTCTGGTTCGGCCGCGCACAGGACATCGGAATCGATGCGGGCGTAGCCTTCGGGGAAAAACGCAGCCGCATCGGCCAGCATCGCCGCCGTCCGGCCTTCAAGAGCCGCCCGCGCGCGCGCCATATATGCGGCCGTCGCCGCCAGTCGCGCCGGTGACAGCCCTTCCCGCTCGAGCATCGGCAACAGCTGGCGCATCCGCACCCGCGCAAACCGGCTGTCGTGGTTGGACGGATCCTCGACCGATGATCCGCCACGGGCAGCGAGCGTCGCTGCAAGACGGGTCCGTGGAATATCCAGCAGGGGGCGCAACACACGCATCTGGGACCGCTCGACCACCGGCGCCATCGCCGCGAGTCCATCGACGCCGCTGCCGCGGGAGAGCCTGAGCAACAGGGTCTCCGCCTGGTCGTCCTGGTGATGGCCGACCAGAAGATGGAGAACGCCCGCATCGCGGCACCACGCGGTCATCAGCTGGTAGCGGGCGTCACGGGCCCGCGCCTGCAGATTGGCGCCAGAGACGGGCCCGCCGACACTGGAAGCGGACCCGTCAGCACCAGAAGCGGGGCGGTTCCATTCGAGAAGGACTGGATGCGCACCCGCCTGTTCGGCCCAGCCGCACACCCGCCGGGCTTCGGCGGCAGAGTCTGGCCGCAGACCATGGTCGACGACAAGAGCGGAGATGGATCCGCCGGCATTCCGGGCCCATGCGCAGGACAGCAACAGCAACGCCATGCTGTCGGCGCCGCCGGAACAGGCAACCGCGAGAGTCGGCGCCGGCTCGAACGGCCTCAATCCGTGCATAAGTTGCTCAAACTCGGCGTCGTCGACCGGATTCCCGCCGATCAACGACATCGGCTGAGCTCGGTCAGACGCAACCGAGTTGCGTCTTTTGCTTTGCCGCTTGTTTGAGGATGCGTTCTTCGGCGTCGCCATGGGAGGATTCCAGTTCGGCGAGCGCAGAACAGGCGGATTTCTTCTCGCGGAGCTTGCCAAGAGCGAAGGCCAGTTTAAGAAGCGTGTCGGGCGCCTTACGCCCTCTCGGATAAGCCTTGTAGGCCTCGTAATAGCTCTTGATGGCATTCTTGTAATCCTTGCGCACGTAATGGGTTTCCGCGATCCAGAACACCGCGTTACTGGCAAGGTCGTGTTTCGGGTGTCGGGCCAAGAAGGCCGCCATGGCGGTCTCGGCCTCGGGCAGCTGGCGCTTGTAGAGGAGATTTATCGCAAAGTCGTATTGCTCCTTGGGACCGGCATCAACCGGATAGCCCTCGGGAAGCCGTTCATCGGAGGACGGCGCCGGTGCAACCGCCGCGGGTGCAGTGACGGCAGGAAGAGATGGCGCCGGACCGGAAGTTCTCCCTTCACGCGCCTTGTCGTAATCAGTTTTCGACAAGACACCCAGGGTTTTCGGGGTCGAAGCGGCTGCGGGGGGCGCGGAACCTGCTGCGCCGGCCAGGGCCGGTGCGGTCGCCGATCCTGTCCCTGGCGTGGCGGCGAGGGCGCGGGTTTCAAGAACCCGCAACCGCAAATCGACATCCTTGACAAGCTTGGCGACGCTGCTCTCGAGATGGCCGACACCGTGACCGGCCCTCTCGACCTCGCCCTTGAGATCTCGCAACTCACGGCGGAGGACAGCGATCTGTTGCTGGAGGGCAGACACTGATTCTAGTGTCACCGACTGCGCTACGGCATCGGGCGCGCCGATGCTGGCAAAGAGCATAGAAAAAGCGATTAGTGTCCGATATCGCATTTGGGCCATCCCAATCGCCCTATGCCCGGCGAGGCGATCTTCGATGCGGCCTCCAAGATACCTGGAATGGCCCCCGCAGCGTCACTCCCGAAACCGGGAGCCACTCCGGGGACAAAATCCTAGGCGCCGCCTTTGATAATCGTCACGCCTCGACGGTTCTGGCTCCATGCGTTTTCATTAGAGCCGATCACTTCCGGCCGCTCCTTGCCGTAGCTGAGAACCTCGACACGGCTGCCGGCAATGCCACGGCTGACTAGGTAATCCCTGACCGAGTTGGCGCGTCGCTCGCCGAGCGCAAGGTTGTATTCGCGCGTTCCGCGCTCGTCACAGTGTCCTTCGATAACAATCGTGACCGCAGGATACTTGGCCAGCCAGACTGCCTGGTTATTGAGAACCTCGATCGCCTCGGAGCGAAGTTCCGACTTGTTGAGGTCGAAATAGATCCGGTCGCCGATGATTATGAACTCTTCCGCCGAACCAGGGACGGGAGAGGTGGCTACGGCGACACCGGAACTTGCGCTACCACTGCTACTACTTCCGCTGCCGCTGCCGCTACTGCTGCTGCTTCCGCTACCGGCTGTCGTCACGCTCTCTGTTTCTGCGGTACCGCAACCAGCCAAAGCGACTAGAACCGCAGAAGCAATCACCAATCCAATTCGCATAACGTGTCTCCTAAATTTAGGGCCGCAGCCGCCCACCGGACCACCATGGATCGTAACCGCATTAACGGGCGCAGGCGCTAAGACATCGCCGACACTGAAGACGCAACCAGTACCGGAGCGACATTATAAATTACAAATCGCTATTGCAACAAGGGGTTGGGCCGCTTCAGCCATTTGTTCATGGCAGCGGAATCAACGCGGCGACGATGACCATGCGGGATCCGAGGCATCGGTGGGGGTGGTCACACGGCGGAGATTGAAGCCGGTCAGGTCGACCGAAACGAGCCGGGATTCACCGCCACCGTCGCCTTTCTTGCTCGGTGACTGCCGAAAAAACATCAAGACCCGCCCGTTGGGCGCCCATGTCGGGGCTTCGTCCAGAAAGCTTCCGGTCAGCAAGCGCTCGCCGCTGCCATCGGGTCGCATCACACCGATATGGAAGCGCCCCCGATGCTGTTTGGTGAACGCGACAAGATCGCCACGCGGCGACCAGACCGGTGTCGAATAACGTCCGCGACCGAAACTGATTCGCCTGACACCATCGCCATCCCAGTCCATGACGTAGAGCTGGGGAGAACCGCCTCGGTCGGAATTGAAGACAATCGAATCACCGTCGGGTGAAGCGCTTGGAGAGGTGTCGATAGCCGAATCATTGGTCAGGCGGACCGTCTTGCGAGTCCCCAAGTCCATTCTCCAGATATCGGTGTTGCCGTTCCGGGCATGGGACATGAGCACCGACTGGCCATCGGCGGTAAACCGTGGCGCGAAGGTCATCCCCTCGAAGCTGCCAAGGCTTTCCTGCCGTCCAGTTTTGATGTTGAGCAGATATACCCTCGGCTTGTTGTTGAAATAGGAGAGATAGGTGATTTCCTGGGAAGTCGGGGAGAATCGGGGTGTTAGAACGAGCTCATGCCCTCGCGTCAGGTAGCGAACATTGGCGCCGTCCTGATCCATGATGGCGAGTTTCTTGACGCGCTTCTTCAGTGGGCCCGCTTCCTCAATGAAGACGATACGGGTATCGAAATACCCTTTCTCGCCGGTGATTCGCTCGTAGATCGCGTCGGCAACGATATGCGCCACCCGGCGCCAGTTGCCGGGCTCTGTGGTGTAGGCGAAGCCGGCCATCTGCGCGCCCACAGTGATATCCCATAGCCGGAACTCGATTCGCAGCCGCCCATTGTCGAGAGTTTCGGCCTGGCCGCTGACCAGGATCTGAGCGTTAATAGCGCGCCAGGCTTGGAACTTCGGCTGGATTTGCAGCCGGATCTGTTCGGGCGTCTCGAGGAAGGCATCTGGGTCGACGAGACGGAACAGGCCCGAGCGTTCGAGATCGGCGCCCACCACCCGGGCCACGTCGATTCCGATCGTGCGGTCAGCGTCCGCCTTGCCATGGAACTCGGTGATCGCGACCGGCAGGGGTTTGACATGACCGCTGGTGATGTCGATCCGGATATCGGCGTGCAGATCGGTCGGCATGCTGGCCAGAGTCAGGGCGAACACGCCCAGTGCCAGTGCGAACAAGCTCCGCCGCAGCGTCATTGGCCCACCATCCTGCTCGGGTCAAACACCAGCTCGATCCTCTTCCAGATGTCGTATTTCCTGATGGGAAGGCGAAACTGATTGCATCGCGGGTCGCGCACTGCTCTCAGGGCACTTTCGGCAACGGCCCTGTAGGCGGTATCGATTCCGAGGCGGAATCTATCACTTATCGCCGCTGACCGCACTCTGCCATCCCGATTGAGTTCGAGGAGGATCGGAATCCTCATCTCGGCAATATTCTCAAGACCGATTGCCGACGGCACCAGCCAGCAACTCTCGACTTGTCTCCGGATCATGGCGATCTCCTCGGCGGTCAGCCGGTCGTCCACCTCCCCGGGAGAACGCGGAAAATACTTCTGCATCTGCTCCTCGAGCGTTTCTTTCCTGGCTTCGGGCTTCTTTTCCTCTGCCGCCGGCTGTTGTTCCGTCAGTTTTTCCACTGTCTTCAATATGGTCTCGCCGAAGGTCGGTTTCGGCCGCGCCTCCGGCACCGGAGCCTTGGGCACCGGCGTCGGCTCAGGTTTTGGTTCGGGCTTTGGTTCGGGCTTTGGTTCGGGCTTTGGTTCGGGCTTTGGTTCGGGCTTTGGTTCGGGCTTTGGTTCGGGCTTCGGCTCGGGCTTCGGCTCGGGTTTCGGCTCGGGTTTCGGTTCGGGCTTTGGTTTCGGCACAAGCTTCGGTTCGGGCTTCGGTTCGGGCTTCGGTTCGGGCTTTGGTTTCGGCACAAGCTTCGGTTCGGGCTTCGGTTCGGGCTTCGGTTCGGGCTTCGGTTCGGGCTTCGGTTCGGGCTTCGGTTCGGGCTTCGGTTCGGGCTTCGGTTTCGGAGCAGGTTTTGGCTCGGGTTTTGGCTCGGGTTTTGGCTTCGGTACAGGCTTCGGTTCGGGCTTCGGCTTCTCTTCGACCGCCACGATCTCGACACCGATCGCCGCCGGCGCCGTCGGGGCATTATCGAAGAAGTGGGGAAATCCGAAAATGGCCAGCAACATCACCGCTATATGCAGTGCCACCGACAGGATCAATGAATGACGCATAGCCGCGGTTCGTCGCTTCCAGTGCTAGCGAGGCTTTGTTTCCGGCGCCGGAAATTCGGCGAGCAATGAAACCTTCTTGAACCCGGCGGCGCTGACAGCGCCCATTACAGCCATCACCTCGCCATAGGCGATCTGCTTGTCACCGCGAATGTAAATCTTAACATCCGAGTTCGCGCCGGTGACCGCCTGCAGCCGTGGCACTAGTTTTTCCAGCGGCGTTTCGATTTCCTGAATGAAAATCGTACCATCTGTCTTCACGGTGATGACCAGAGGTTTGTCCGAATCGGTCAGGCTCGCGGCTTCCGTCTTCGGCAGATCGACGGGAACCCCGACGGTCAGCAGCGGTGCCGTAATCATGAAGATCACCAGCAGCACGAGCATCACGTCGACAAGCGGCGTGACATTGATCTCCGACATCGGCCGGTAGCTTCCCGGCTTGCGGCGGGCCGAGCCGTTTCCGTTGGAGGTGATGAACGCCATGGCGCTATCTCTCCTCGCTCTCGCGGGAAAGGACCGCCAGGAAATCGTCGGCGAAGCTTTCGAGGCGCCCGACATAGCGGCCGAGATCGGTGGAGATCTTGTTGTAGGCGATGACCGCGGGAATCGCCGCCACCAAGCCAAGCGCCGTTGCGAACAGAGCCTCGGCAATGCCTGGCGCGACAACCGCGAGGTTGGTTTGCTTGCTGGCAGCGATCGCCTGGAAGCTGTTCATGATTCCCCACACCGTCCCGAACAGGCCGACGAAAGGTGCGGTCGAACCAACCGAGGCAAGGAAGATCATGTAACGTTCAAGGCGTTCGACCTCGCGTACCAGAGTAACCTGCATCACTCTCTCGATGCGGGCAGAGAACCGCTCGCGGCCGGACTCACTGGCTATCAGCGTCCGCGTCGATGGCCGCTGAACCTCTCGCATCGCGACCACGAACATCGCGGACATCGGGTTTGGCGGATCGTCTTCGATCTGGTTGTAGAGCGTGTTCAACGGCCCGCCGGACCAGAATTTCTGCTCGAACTCGTTGGCGCCACGCTGCAGGCGCCGTATCCGCTTGGTTTTCTCGAAGATGATCGCCCAGCACCACACCGAGGCGACCAGTAGCAGCAACATCACCATCTTGACGACGATGTCGGCGTTGAGGACAAGCGCCCACATGCTCATGCTCGGATCAGCGATCGATTCACCGACCGGGGCGGCGTCTATCAACGTCTGTGCTATCGCCTGTGTCATTTGTTCCCCTTGCGTTTTGGTTGCCGGAAGTGGCTAAGCCGCCGTGTTGTCCGTGTCGCCCGTGTCGCCCGTGTTGTCCGGGCGATCCGCCCCGCCTTCTTCCTCTCCGGCGTCGCCGGCTGCAAGCAGGTCGAACTGGCGCACCGCCTCGGCAGGCGGCGCGATGCCGAGATACGACCAACCTCGCTGCGAGAGCATTCGGCCACGTTGCGTGCGCTGTATGAACCCCTGCTGGAGGAGATAGGGTTCGACGACATCCTCGATGACATCGCGCTGTTCGGAGAACACCGCCGCCAGGGTTTCAACACCGACCGGCCCGCCGCCGTAATTGTCACAGAGGCAGCGCAGATAGCACCGGTCCATCTCGTCGAAACCCTCGACATCGACACCGAGGCGGCGCAGGAAGCCGTCCGCCGCTGCGGCATCGATCGCGGTCGTCCCGGCGACGGCAGCGAAATCGCGAACTCGCCGCAGCAACCGGCCGGCGACGCGCGGCGTTCCCCGACTGCGACGCGCGATTTCGGTCGCGCCGTCCGGAGCTAGCGTCATTCCGAGGAGATCGGCGTTGCGTTCGACAATGCGGCGGAGGTCGTCCTCACCGTAGAACATCATCCGTATCTGGATGCCGAAGCGCTCGCGCAGCGGGCTGGTGATCAATCCGGTCCGCGTGGTCGCTCCGATAAGGGTAAACGGAGCCAGCGGAATCCGCACCGAGCGCGCCGCCGGCCCCGAGCCGATCAGGAGGTCGAGCTCGAAATCCTCCATCGCCGGATAGAGAACTTCCTCGACCGCCGGGTTGAGGCGATGGATCTCGTCGATGAACAGAACGTTCTTCGGCTGCAGATTGGTCAGTATCGCAGCCAGGTCGCCGGCCCGGGCGATGATCGGACCGGAAGTCGCGCGGATATCGACGCTAAGTTCGTTGGCAATGATATGAGCCAGCGTGGTCTTTCCGAGTCCCGGGGGGCCGTGCATCAGCGTGTGGTCCATCGCCTCGCCACGCCGCATCGCAGCCTCGACGAACACGGCGAGATTGTCACAGGCCTCGCCCTGGCCGACGAACTCGTCGAGTGCGGTCGGACGCAAAGCCGTTTCCATGCGGTCGATCGGGCCGAAACGAGTATCGATCTCCCGGACCTCGTCCGCCCTGCTCATTGGCTGAGATCCCGCAAACCGGCCCGGACCAGATCATCGAGTCCGACATCCACGCCGAGATCGCGTTCGGCCCGGGCCACCGCGCCATGGGCGTCGATGCGAGCGAAGCCGAGATTGACAAGCGCCGAAACCGCGTCCCCGGAAAGCCTGCCCTCTGCATCCTCAATCCTGACCGGCACGGCGTCGGCTCCCGGCAGGTCGCCGATGCGATCCTTGAGTTCGGAAACGATGCGGCCGGCGATCTTGGCGCCCACCCCGACGGCCTGCGTCACCGGGACCCGGTCCTGCGCCGCCACCGCCTGTGCCAGCTGAGCCGGCACGAGTTCCGAAAGCACGGCCAGGGCAACGCGCGCGCCAACGCCCTGGACAGTCATCAGCAGGCGGAACCATTCGCGCTCGCCTTCGTCGGAAAACCCGTAAAGATGGATCGCACTGTCGCGCATCTGGGTTTCAACCTTCATCCGCACCGGCTGACCTGGTGCCGACAGACTCCCGAGGGTGCGCGACGAACATTGCACGAGATAGCCGACGCCGGCGACATCGATCACCACCGATTCCGTGCCGACCCATTGCACAACGCCGTTCAGCGACGCAATCATGAGTCCTGCCGCGATGCCTGCCGCGGCTCCGGCACGGCGCGGCGATTTCCGGCCATGTGACTGTGGCAGATGGCGGTCGCCAGCGCGTCGGCGGCGTCGGGATTGCTGAAGCACCATCCCGGCAGCAGATGGGATACCATCGTCTGGATCTGGTTCTTGCCGGCATGGCCGTTGCCGACGAGCGACTTCTTGATCACGTTGGCGGGATATTCGGCGACCGGAACGCCGGCCACCGCCGGCGCCAGCATGACAACGCCGCGGGCGGCGCCGAGTTTCAAAGTGCTGACGGGATTGACGTTGACGAAGGTTTCCTCGACCGCCGCCTCATCTGGCTGGTGCAGAGCCATGACTTCGCCAAGCCCCTCATGCAGTTCGCGCAAACGCCAGGCCAGCGGCCGGTCATTGTCGGGAGAGACCACACCATCGGCGATGTAGACCAGCCTGTTTGCGGTCACCTCGATCACCCCCCACCCGGTGTTCCGGAGGCCAGGATCGAAGCCAATGATGCGTATCGGGCGTCCGGTCTTCACGCCGTCGTCAGCCATTTCAGCGCGGCGTCATTGATTGCAAAATCCGCTGCCACCGACTGGACATCATCGTTGCTCTCGAGCGCCTCGATCAGTCGAAACAGGCCCGGTGCATCCTCCTCGCTCAGGGGCATCAGGGCCTGCGGACGCCAGACCAAGGCCACCGACAGAGGGGCACCGAGCTGTCCCTCGAGGCCATCAGCCATCATGTGCAGAGCCTCCGGCCGGCTGGTGATGCGGTGGCCGTCCACGTCCGATTCGGCATCCTCCGCCCCGGCCTCGGCCGCTGCCTCGAACACCGATTCGGCATCGCCGACCGCCGCAGGGTAGCAGACTTCGCCGACGCGATCGAACCGGCAGCTGACCGCCCCGTTCTCGGCCATGGTGCCGCCATGCTTGCTGAACAGCGAGCGAATCTCAGCCGCGGTGCGGTTGCGGTTGTCGGTCAGCGTTTCAACGATCACCCCTACCCCGCCAGTGCCGAAACCCTCGTAGCGTGTCTCCTCGAATGCCGCGCCCTCGGCGGTACCAGCTCCCTTGGCGATCGCCCGATCAATATTGTCCTTCGGCATGTTGCCGCTGCGGGCGGTGAGGATGGCTGAGCGCAGACGCGGATTGCCGTTCGGATCAGTGCCACCGGCACGGGCAGCGACCATGAGTTCGCGGCCAAGGCGGGTGAACAGCCGGGCGCGCTTTTTATCCTGCGCACCCTTGCGGTGCATGATGTTCTTGAATTGGGAATGACCCGCCACGGCCTGTTGTCTCCGCGCCTCAGGAGGTTTCGCTCTCGCGCATCGGTGCAGATGCCGTTGATTGGGATACCGTCAATGATTCGGGCTTCGTCGATCCGGGCGCCGGGGGCAGTGCCTCGCTCAACACTCCGCCTATCCTGACCGGCGCGACAACAGCGGCAAGGCCGGTGCGCGGGTCGGTCTCAACGAAGGTACCGCACAGCGTCCCCGGTCCCAGCGCCGGCTTGAGGCGGGGTCTCGTGTCGGGCCGCCGCATGCGTGCAATGGCCTCCTCCTTGCCCATGCCGATTACTGATTCGTAATCGCCGCACATCCCCGCATCGCTGTGATAGGCCGTCCCTCCAGGCAGGATGCGGGCATCGGCGGTGGGGATATGCGTGTGGGTGCCGACCACCAGGGTGGCGCGGCCATCACAGAGGTGCCCCATCCCCGTTTTCTCGCTGGTCGCCTCGGCATGCACATCGACGACGATCGCTGCACAGCCGTTGGGCTTCGGCGCGCCGGCCGGCAGTATTTTTTCGAGGGCGGTAAAGGGATTGTCCATCGGTTCCATGAAACGCTGACCCATGACGTTGACGACCCTGACCTTCTCGCCGGATGGCAGAGAAAAGCTTCCAATGCCGCGCCCCGGCGTTCCCTCGGCGCTGTTGATCGGCCGCAGCATCCGCCGTTCGGATTCCATGAAACCTGTGATTTCTGGCTTGTCCCAGCTGTGGTTACCGCCGGTGATGACGTCGGCTCCGGCCTGGAACATGGACTGGCATATCTGCTCCGTAATCCCGTTGCCGCCAGCCGCATTTTCTCCATTCACGATCACGAAATCGATCGCATAGCACTCGCGCAGATCGGGCAGGTGGTCAATCAATACCTGGCGTCCGGACTGGCCGACGATGTCGCCACAAAACAGGATTCGCACGGGCTTAGCTCGCCGTTCCGATACAGGTGCGGTCGGTGACGATCCAGTCAACTGGAATGTCGTGCGCATCCGTCGGGACGCGGGTAACGCGTTGGCAATCATAGGCGACCCCGACCGCAACGGGGCGCGCATGACGGCGCAGATGGGCCAGGGTGCGATCATAAAAACCGCCGCCATAGCCAACCCGGCGACCGCGACGGTCGACGGCCAGCAGTGGCACGAGAAGGAGATCGGGGACGCGTCGTGGTGCTACGGGTGCGGGCTGCAGGATTCCCATGGGCCCCGGCTCCAGGGTATCGCCCGGCTGCCAGCGGCGGAAGGTCAGCGGGTCGGCACTTCCGGTCACGACGGGAAGGACGATCTCGCATCCCCGGCGGCGCAGGGCGGCAAGCAACGGCAGCACGTCGATTTCGCCGCCGAAGGGGCGGAATCCGGAAACAACCCGGATGGGTGGTCGTGCAAGGGCGACGGGAAAGTGCGCAACCAGGCGCAGCGCTGCAGCACGCGCGTCAGCGCGCATCCGGCTGCGGGTGGCGCGGGCCTGGATGCGCAGGCTGCGCTTGCGCTCGCTCAGGGCCGGAAGCGCCGACACCATTCCACCATCAGAAAAGGCTGGAGCAAGCAAGGGCTCCGCGTTCCCGAGCGCCACATTTTCCGTTTCTCCGAACATACTGTTAGCGTCTGTCAGGCTGTTAGCGTCTGTCAGGCTGTTAGCGTCCGTCAGGCGTCGCCGAGACGCTGCGCCACGACCTCGATGCGGCCGGCCAGGGATTCAACAGATTCAACCAGGGCCGCCGTCTCCGCCTCTGCCGCCCCAACCCGGGTTTCGACCTCGCCGATCTCATCGAGCAACTTCAGGCCGACCAGCACCAGGAGCTGGCGCTCTCCAAGTGCCTCGCCGACCTCAGTCGCGCCGCGGACCCGTTCGTCGAGCACACTCGCAAGCCGCTTCAGCGTTTTTTCCTGGCCCGGCGCGCAAGCGATTTCATAAGGCTGACCGTTCACTGTAACCGTTAGTACCGACTGCGCCATGCGCTGTACCTCCATGCCACATGCCCGGCCTTCCGGAACACCTCATGCGACTCTCCCCCCATCGCGAATTTTTTGCCCCGGAGTTTCTTGTTCTCTCCCGAAGTTCTTTGGATTTCGGGATGCCGTCTCAGAAAGCCGGTTTTGCGAAAACCGCCCAATGGCCTTGTCGAGCCGCGTTGCAACGGCGTCGACCCGGCGCTGGAGGTCGTCCGCCCTGACCCGCTCCCGGGCCAGCGCATCAGCCAGCACCACCGCCTCGCCCCCGGCTTTCTCCTGCCGCTTCCCGACCCCCGCTGCGGCAGCCTCGAGCCGGGCTACCGCATCCTCGAGCGTCGATTTCACCCCGTCGATCCGGGACATTTCCAATACCTCGTCACTCGCCGCCGCCGGGGCCGGATATTGCCACAGAACCCGCCCCGACGCCACCTGCCGCCGCAGTCGCTGCGGTGCAGGGGTGATTGACGCGCGGGCATGCGGGCGGCATCTTGCCTCATCCGGCAACCCCCGACTTCCAAACACCCGCCAAGAGAGGAGATTCCGGTTCGTGCCCGCTACTCCCGCCCCTACCGAAACCGGCTTCTCGACAGGCCACACCCAGATGGCGAACGCCATTCGCGCACTCGCCATGGATGCCGTCGAACAGGCCGCATCGGGTCACCCGGGTATGCCGATGGGCATGGCCGACGTGGCCACGGTCCTGTTCACACGAATCCTCAAATTCGATGCCGCCACACCTGACTGGCCGGACCGTGACCGCTTCGTCCTGTCAGCCGGACACGGCTCGATGTTGCTTTATGCACTCCTTCATCTGACCGGCTACGAAGATATCGACATCGACCAGCTCCGGGGCTTCCGCCAGCTCGACAGCGCCACCGCCGGGCATCCCGAGCACGGCCACGCGCGGGGCATCGAAACCACCACCGGCCCGCTCGGCCAGGGCCTCGCCAACGCGGTCGGCATGGCGCTTGCCGAACGGATGCTCGCGGCCAGACACGGCGAAGACGTCGTCGACCACTACACCTACGTGCTGGCCGGAGATGGATGCCTGATGGAAGGCGTCAGCCATGAAGCCATCTCGCTGGCGGGACACCTCAAGCTCAATCGGCTGATCGTGCTGTTCGACGACAACGGCATCTCGATTGATGGCCCGAAATCGCTCGCCGAGAGCGACGACCAGATCGCCCGGTTCGCAGCCAGCAGCTGGGCGACCGAACGGGTCGATGGCCATGATCCGGAAGCAGTTGCCAAGGCTCTGCTCCAGGCCCGGAACAGCGACCGGCCGTCGCTCATCGCCTGCCGTACGGTGATCGGCTTCGGCGCGCCCGGCAAGGAAGGCACCGCTGCAACCCACGGCGCGCCACTCGGCGAAGCGGAAGTAGCGGCCGCGCGCGAACACCTCGATTGGCCGCACCCGCCGTTTCATATCCCCGAGGACATTCTCGCGGACTGGCGTCTTGCGGGGCAGCGCGGAGCAGCGGAGCGACAGGCCTGGGATGCCCGGCTCGCCGACCTGCCATCGACCCGGCGCGAAGCTTTCGCGGGCGCCGTCTCGGGCGATGACAAAAACAACGCCGGCACGGTACTGGACGCCGTCAAACGCAGTTTTATCGAGGGCGCGCCGAAACTGGCCACCCGCCAGTCCTCCCAGAAATGTCTCGAGGCGCTGGCACCTGCCCTGCCCGGACTCGTCGGCGGCTCCGCCGATCTAACCGGCTCGAACGGCACGCTGGCCGACGGCATGGCGCCGGTTACCGCCGGGGATTATGCCGGCAGCTACATTCATTACGGTGTCCGCGAGCACGCCATGGCGGCGGCGATGAACGGCATCGCGCTGCATGGCGGCCTGCTTCCCTATGGCGGCACTTTCCTTGCCTTCGCCGATTACTGCCGACCGGCCCTCCGTCTCGCCGCCCTGATGCGCCAACGGGTCATCCACGTCATGACCCATGATTCCATTGGCCTTGGAGAGGACGGCCCGACTCACCAGCCGGTCGAACATCTGGCAGCGTTGCGCGCAATACCCAACCTGCATGTGTTCCGGCCGGCCGACGCCGTCGAGACCGCCGAGTGCTGGGCTCTTGCGCTCGCCCTCAAGGATTCTCCCTCGGTGCTGGCACTGACGCGCCAGGGCCTGGCGCCGCTGCGCCAGGAATATACGGAAAAGAACCTGTGCGCTGCCGGCGCTTATATCGTGGCGCCGGCCGAGGGCGATCGGCAGGCCACCATCCTTGCGACCGGCTCCGAGGTTGAAATCGCGGTCGCCGCTCGCGATATCCTCTTACAGGAAGGCATCGCCGCCGCGGTGGTTTCGGTACCATGCCAGGAAATCTTCGACCGCCAGGATGTTGAATACCGGCACCTCGTGCTCGGCCCCGAAGGCGGCACTCGCGTCGCCGTCGAGGCCGCAGTGCGCCAGGGCTGGGACCGCTATATCGGCCCAGAAGGTGGCTTTGTCGGCATGCATGGTTTCGGTGCATCGGCGCCGGCCGGCGAGTTGTACGCACATTTCGGCATCACTGCCGTGGCCGTGGCCACAGCCGTGAAGGACCGGCTCGTGGCAACATCCACTGCCGCTCCTTAAAAACCCACCCCGGAGAGATCTCATCATGAGCATCAAGGTTGCAATCAACGGCTTCGGCCGCATCGGCCGCATCGTCCTGCGCGCCGCCATCGAATCCGGCCGCAACGATCTTGAGTTCGTCGGCATCAACGATCTCGGCAGCGTCGAAACCAACGCCCACCTGCTGCGCTACGACACCGTCCACGGCCGTCTCGACACCAAGATCGAGTCCGGCAAAGACTGGATCGACGTCGGCCGCGGCAAGATCAAGGTCACGGCCGAGCGCGACCCGGCCGCCTTGCCCTGGAAGAAACTCGGGGTCGACATCGCCCTTGAATGCACCGGCATCTTCTCCAACCGTGCCGACGCCGCCAAGCATCTCGAGGCCGGGGCCCAGCGGGTACTCGTCTCGGCACCCGCCTCCGGTGCCGATCTTACCGTCGTCTACGGCGTCAACGACAACAAGCTGAAGTCGGAACACCGAGTCGTCTCCAACGCCTCCTGCACCACCAACTGCCTGGCCCCGGTCGCTTACGCGCTCAACGAGGCCATCGGCATCGAGCGCGGTTTCGTGACTACGGTCCACGCCTTCACCGGAGATCAGCGCACCGTCGACACCCTGCATTCGGATCTACGGCGGGCCCGGGCAGCTTCGGAATCGATGATCCCAACCTCAACCGGCGCGGCGCGCGCGGTCGGGCTGGTACTGCCGGAGCTTGATGGCAAGCTCGATGGCACCGCCATCCGGGTGCCGACACCGAACGTATCCCTGGTCGATCTCACTTTCGATGCGGCGCGCAATACCGACGCTGCGGAAGTCAACGCCGTCGCCGAGAAGGCCGCCACCGGTCCGCTCAAGGGAATTCTTGCGACCACCGACGAGCCGCTGGTGTCAATCGACTTCAACCATCATCCGGCGAGCTCGATTTTCGATCTGAGTCAGACCCAGATCGTCGACGACCGCCTGGTCCGGGTCTTGTCCTGGTACGACAACGAGTGGGGCTTCTCCAACCGGATGCTCGACACCACAGCCGCCATGGGGCGCCTTGGCTGACACGCAGCGCGGAAACATCTGGGCGACACGGCAACACCCGGGCGACGGCAACACCTGAAAGGCATGCTGAGGACAACGGGATGAAGAGTTTCCAGATCACCAAATGGGGCGCACCGCTGGAGGCGCGAGACCACACGGACCCGGAGCCCGAGGGCACCGAAGTCCTGGTCAAGATCGATGCTTGCGGTGTTTGCCACAGCGACATCCATATCCAGGACGGGTATTTCGACCTCGGCGACGGCAAGCGCCTTGATCTAGATCGGGGCGTCGACCTGCCGCTGACCCCGGGCCACGAAATCGTTGGCCGGATCGCCGCCATCGGGCCGGAGGCGCAGGACGTCTCCGTCGGTGACCGGCGCATCGTCTATCCGTGGATCGGTTGCGGCGCCTGTAGCGCCTGCGAAAGGGACGAGGAGCTTCTCTGTCCGCGCCCCCGATCGCTCGGCACTTCGGTCGACGGTGGCTACAGCGACCATGTGCTGGTGCCGCATCCACGCTACCTCGTCGATTACGAGGGCATTCCGATGGAACTCGCGGGCACCTTTGCCTGCTCCGGCATCACGGCCTACAACGCCCTGAAAAAGGCAAACGCGGCGGCTCCCGGCGATGATGTGCTGGTCATCGGCGCCGGCGGCGTAGGCCTGAGCGCGATACACCTCGCCCCGGCCATGACCGGCGGACACGTCATCGCCGCCGACCTCGATCCGGCCAAACGCGACGCCGCCAAGAAAGCCGGCGCGACGGCGGCCGTCGACAACGCCGATAAGGGCGCCCTGAAACAAATCCGCGAGCTGACCGGGGGTGGCGTGGCGGCAGCGATCGATTTCGTTGGAAGGCCCGAGACCGCGCGCTTCGGCCTTGACGCTGTGCGCCGCGGCGGCACCGTCGTGGTGGTCGGACTGTTCGGTGACGCGATGCCGCTGCCGGTCGCCATGCTGCCCCTGAAAATGGCCACGATGACCGGATCCTATGTCGGCACCCTGCAGGATCTGCGCGAGGTCGTGGCACTGGCGCAAGCCGGACAGCTGCCGCCCATCCCGATCGAGACCCGGCCCTTCGCCGCCGCCAACGCGGCTCTCGACGATCTTCGGGGCGGGCGGATCGTCGGCCGCGTCGTTCTCGTCGCTTCCTGAATCCGGGAACTACCGGTGGCGAAGGCCCAAGCGAAAACCGGCGCGAAAACCAGCGCGAAAACCAGCGCGAAAACCAGCGCGAAAACCAGCCGCGGCGGCACGCAAAGATCCGGCCGGGCCATCACCGTATACGGCATCGCACATGCGCGGATGGCGGCAGCGGTAGCGTCGGAATGCAACCTCGCGCTAACGCTTCTGAGTGGCCCGGAGGCCGGGGCAGCGGCGGGACCGGCCTGGTTCAAATCGATTCTCGCACGAATTGCGCACGAATATCCCGACATCGCGGTGGACGGCGTTCTCGATTGCGGCGGCTTTGCCGGCTTCGTGCTCGCGGCGTTCCGCGGGGGTATCGATACCGTGGTCTATCACGGACCGGCCGAAGCGCGCCTGCAGGCGATTGCCGAAGAGCGCGGCCTCTGTCTGCTCGCGCACCGGCCCGACTCCCTCGATCTCGCGACGGTGGATCCGAAAGCAACCGCGACCTGCCACGCCTGGCTCACCGCGAAGGCCGGAGACGAAATCTGAACGTGCCGAAGCTGAACGGGCCGGCATTGAATGTACTGGCGACGAAGTGGCGGGCGCGGGCTCAGATTCCGAAGATTCCCCGCAACCCGATGATGATGCCGGCAACGAGGCACAACCCGGCAAACATGACGAGGCGATAGCCGAGCTGCATCATGAACACTGCGCGCTCCATGGCGCGCTGGACAGACGGGGGACGCGGGGGCATCTCGGGCACACCTCCGCTTTCCCCGTTCTCCGCTTCTTCGCCGGCTCCGATATCCAGGGTTTCGGCGCCTTCCCCCTCTGTTGGTGGTACGCCACCTGTCTGTCCATGACTCCCCGCGCTGTCCCCGAGGAGAGCGGCGGCGCGGCGCTCGCTTCGCTCGCTGCCCAGAAACAGGAGATGGATGACGCCGAGGGTCACGAGGCCGACGATGACCGAGACGGCGCCGGAACGAATGTTGCTGCCCGCCTCCTCGCCCGGTGCGCCAAAGGCCAGGGCGGCGGTGCAAATCGCCAGCATCGCAGCGGCAACAATGAACACCCAGGGTAGCCACGGGCGCACCATCTCCAGGATCTGGGCGTTGCGCACAATCAGATCGCCGGGTTGGGCGTTCCGGGCCTGCTCGCGCATCTGCTCGCGGCGGCGACCGAAGATATTGAAGGAGGCCATGATTCGCTCCCGGACAGCCGGACAAAAACAATCAACCCAGGGGCGCCCCAGAGGCGCCAGCATCATATACGACGATTCCGGAATATTCCCCTCGGGAAAACTTTCCACCCGACATGATACCGCGCGAGGACACAATCTCGACCCGCAGGCTCGGATGCGGTATGCGTATCGGGCCTGAATTTTGTCAGCCGCCATTGTTCGCCCGAAAATCCGAAGCAGGAATCCGGGATGAAGATTCGAGGCAAAAACCCGGACAAAAAGACTGCACAGGCGGGATTGGAGGAAACAGAGCGATGAAGATCACCCGACGCGTACAGCGCATCCTGTCCAACTACGAGAGCGACTCGCCCGGCACCAAAACTAATATCGCCCGCCTGTTGATGTCCGGCCGGCTGGCTGGTTCCGGCAAGTTGGTGATCTTGCCGGTCGACCAGGGTTTCGAGCACGGGCCAGCCCGCAGTTTCGCCAAAAACCCGCCCGCCTACGACCCGCATTATCATTTCCAGCTCGCCATCGATGCCGGCCTGTCAGCTTATGCGGCGCCACTCGGCATGATCGAGGCGGGCGCCGATCACTTTGCCGGCGCGATTCCGCTGATTCTCAAGCTGAACAGTTCAAACAGCCACTCCACCTCGCATGACCAGGCGGTTTACGGCAGCGTCGGTGACGCGCTCAGACTCGGATGCTCGGCGATCGGGTTCACCATCTATCCGGGTGCCGAGGACCAGTTCGAGATGTTCGAGGAGTTCCGCGAACTCGCCGAGGAAGCCAAGACGGTAGGGCTCGCAGTGGTGCTGTGGGCCTACCCCCGTGGCGGCAACCTCAGCAAGGAGGGCGAAACCGGAGCCGATGTCTGCGCCTATGCAGCACACCTCGCTGCCGAGCTCGGCGCCCACATCATCAAGGTCAAGCCGCCGACGGCACATCTCGAACAGAAGGAAGCGCGCGAGGTGTACGAGTCAGAGGGAATCGATCTCTCCACCCTGGAGCGGCGTATCGCGCATGTCATGCAGGCGGCATTCAACGGCCGGCGCCTGGTCGTATTCTCCGGTGGTGCGGCCCGCGACACCGAAGGGCTACTCGCCGAGGTCCGGGAGATCCGCGACGGTGGCGCTTCGGGTTCGATCATCGGCCGCAACTGTTTCCAGAGGCCGCGCGACGAAGCGCTGGCGCTACTCTCCGAGATTGTCCGGATCTATCAGGGCAAGGCATAGGCCAGGATGCAACATGAGCGAGACTGCTACGACATCCGTCTACCTCATCACGCTGCCACGCATCGATGACCTGACAGCAACGGCAGAGGCGCTGAAACGCACCCTCGATGTCGGTGGCGTTTCCGACGTCCAGCTTCGACTCAAATCGGTCGACGACGACACGGTGCGCCGGGCCGCCGACGCCCTGCGTGATGCAACCCAGCAACGCGGCGTCCGCTTCATCATGAACGACCGCCCCGATCTCGCGCATGAGACCGGTTGTGATGGCGTTCATGTCGGCCAGGAAGACATGTCGTGCCGTGATGCACGCGAACTGCTTGGCGATGACGCAGTGATCGGCGTGACATGCAAGAACTCGCTCGACCTTGCCCGCACCGCCTGCGCCGACGGCGCCGACAATGTCGCCTTCGGCGCCTTTTTCGGCTCGTCCATGAAGGAATCCACGACCCGGGCCGATGTCGATAACCTGCGCCACTGGTCACAGAAAGAATCGATTCCCTGTGTCGCCATCGGCGGTATCACACCGAAAAACTGCACGCCCCTGGTTCGCGCCGGCGCCGCCGGGCTGGCCGTCATCTCGGCCGTTTGGAACCACACCGACGGTCCGGAAGCCAGCGTTCGGGAATTTCTGGCTGCGATCGCAGCGGCGTAAAAACCGACCCCACGTGACATCTATAAAGCGGCATCCGCATCCGACCTGTCGCGTGCCGTGACCGGACGAACGCAGCTGCCCGGCTTATGGTGCCGGCTTGTATGCAAACACCGGAATGGGTAAACATGGCCTCTGGCTGATACATGCCTTCGACACACTTGGGGCTTCCGTAGCGTTGCGCCAAGACGGTCATTTTTACCGAGCGATACAGGCGACATGAAGATCAACGGCAACGCCATCCGCCCCGGCAACGTTATCGAGCATCAGGGACGCCTGTGGCGAGCGATCAGAATTCAGCAAACCCAGCCCGGCAAGGGCGGCGCCTACATGCAAGTCGAGCTGAAAGACATCCGGGACGGCACCAAGCTCAACGAACGGTTTCGCTCCGCCGAAACCATCGAACGGGTTCGGCTCGAGCAGAAAACCTGCCAGTTTCTCTATTCCCAGGGCGACAGCTACAACTTCATGGACAGCGAGACCTACGACCAAATGACGCTTAATGGCGATATGTTCGACGAAAGCGCCGCGGCGTTCCTGCAAGACGGCATGAAAGTCATGATCGAGTTTTACGAAGCCACACCGCTCGGTGTTACCCTGCCGGAGAAAGTGACCCTGAAGATCACCGAAGCCGATGCGGTGGTAAAGGGCCAGACCGCTTCCTCGTCCTATAAACGCGCGATGCTCGAGAACGGCGTCGACATCATGGTGCCGCCGCACATCGAGGCGGGGACCAGGGTCGTCGTCAACACGACAGACGGCACCTATGCGGAGCGGGCCAAGGACTGAAGCCGCCCTCGGGTGGCGCCAGACCCCTGTCGGCACCAGACTGCCGCCCCCTGATTTCAACCCCTGATCTCAGGCCTTAATCCCAGCCGATGCCTGAAGGGGCGCATCGCCCGAACCCGGAGCGCCCAAGATGTCGCGGCAGTCACCCTTGGCCAACGTCATGATCCGGGCTGCCCGACGGGCGGGGCGGGATCTGATTCGTGATTTCGGAGAAATCGAGCAACTGCAGGTCAGCCGCCAAGGACCGGGAGGTTTCACCGCCACCGCTCTCAGGAGACTCTGCGGGCTGCTGCACGACGAGTTGGCCAAGGCGCGGCCGGATTATGGACTCAGCATAGGCGGCGCCGAAAGCATCGAGGAGCATGCCAGCGCCGGAGACAGCGGGAACGACCATATCTGGGTTGTCGATCCGCTCGGCGGCGACGGAAATTTCCTGCACGGACTGCCACATTTCTGCATATCGATCGGAGTGACCCGCAACGGCGAGCCGGTGGCCGGAACCATCTACGACCCGCTGCGCGACGATCTTTTCTGGGCTGAACGCAATTTTGGCGCCTGGCGCAACAACAACAGACTCCGGGTCTCGGCCCGCAAACGCCTCGGCGAAGCCCTTATCGGCGTAGAGATGCCAGCTGCCGACGCGGGGTCGGGAGGCATCGACAAGTTGGAAGGCATCGACAAGTTGGAAGGTCTCGACAAGATGCTGAGGCGCATCGACGGTATCCGTTGCTCGGGCTCAACCGCACTTGACCTCGCCTATGTCGCCGCCGGCATTCTCGACGGGGCCTGCAACCCCGAACCAACCCGCTGGCGGACGACTGCAGGCGTGGCCCTGATCCGCGAGGCAGGCGGTTTCGCCACCGACTTTTCCGGACGGCGCTCGACACCGGATTCCACGAGCCTTATCGCGGCGAACGAAAGCTTGCACGAAAAACTCTCGAACCTGCTCCGCTAGCCCGAATATTTCATGAACAGGTACCGCTAAATCCCGTATTCGTGTTATGATTCAGTTACATGAAATGATCAAACACAAGGATTTAGCGGTGACAGATTGTACCCCCGATCAGCTGGAATTTCCAACCTGTCGTAAACGCCGGGTAACCACCGGCTTCGATGGAGGTCATGTGACGGGCAACGGCGGCGTTTTGCTGCTGCGCGGGGCGGATCACCTGCTGGGATTGACGGCATCGCTTGCCCGGCGGCTGTCCGACGACCGGCAGGCGGGCAAGGTTGAGCACAGTGTGCGGGATATGCTGCGGCAACGGATCTACAGTCTGCCCCTGGGTTACGAGGACCTGAACGACCACGACGCCCTGCGCCACGACCAGGCATTGCAGACGGCGGCCGATCGGGATCAGCCGCTAGCCAGTCCGTCGACGTTGTGCCGGTTCGAGAACACGGCCGACCGCCAGGTGGCCTGGGTCGCGCACGAGGTCCTGATAGAAACCTTCATCGCCTCGTGCAAACACCCGCCCGACGAGCTGGTCCTCGACTTCGATGCCACCGACGATGCGGTTCACGGCCACCAGGAGGGCCGTTTCTTTCAGGGCTATTACGACCACGACTGTTTCCTGCCGCTTTATGTGTTCTGTGGCGATCAGCTTCTGGTCAGCTACCTGCGGCCCTCGAACATCGACGGCGCCAAACACGCCTGGGCGATCCTGGCCCTGCTGGTGCGGCGCCTGCGCCGGGTCTGGCCGGAGGTGCGGATCATCCTGCGCGGGGATTCCGGCTTCTGCCGCCACCGCATGCTGGACTGGTGCGATCGGCATGATGTGGACTATGTCCTCGGCATCGCCAGGAACGCCCGCCTGAACGATCTGGCGGAGCCGTGGCTGGACCAGGCGGCCCGGGACTTTGAGGCGTCGGGGGAGAAACAGCGCCTGTTCGGCGAATTTACCTACGCCGCCGGCACCTGGCGCAGCGAACGCCGGGTCATCGCGCGGATCGAGCATTCGGCCAAAGGGGCCAACCCCCGCTATATCGTCACCAGCCTTCCGGGCAGCGCACAGGCGTTGTACGAGGAACGATATTGCGCCCGCGGCGAGATGGAAAACCGCATCAAGGAACAGCAACTCGACCTCTTCGCCGACCGCACCAGCTGCCACAAATGGTGGCCCAACCAGTTCCGCTTGCTGCTCTCCGCTCTCGCCTACACCCTCATGGAAGCCATCCGCCGGATCGGCCTCACCGGCACCCGCATGGCCCGCGCCCAGTGCGGGACCATTCGCCTGCGCCTGTTGAAGATCGGCGCCATCATCCAGCGGAACACCCGCCGGGTCCGCTTTATGATGTCCAGTGCCTGCCCCGACGAGGACCTGTTCCGCCTCGTCGCCAGCAGGCTGGTCCCGGACTAGCCGGGAAAAACCCCGGCTTCACCATTCAGGGAAATGCGCAGGGCGCATGCGGCGCAGGCGCTTCCGCCTGCCCGCAATCCGCAAAAAGACCGGCTCAGCCGCCAAATATACCGGCTGAACGCCAGGCTTTGCCCGAATACGCAGGAAATCTATGTCAGAGGCACCACGAAAAGCCGAATTGAGGCGGGAAACCAACCGGCCGGACGCCTTCATGAAATATCCGGGCTAGCGCGCCGCATGGCGGCGATACCGCCGTTGGCGCGGCGTGCGCGCTGTTGTCCGCTATTCTATTATGTGGAATACTGCCCGACCGATTGCAAGGGGAGATTCCGTCCCGGGGCAAACCCGGGCGGGGCGCCTGCACCGCCCCATTCCGGAAGGTTGGCGCGGCAGGCGGAGCGGGGAGCGACATAATGAACCAGAAACCGCAAATCTACCTGTGGCGTATGGCCGCTTTTCTCGGCGCCATCGCCGTGATCTGCACATTACTGATGAAGCCGCTCGCCGCGGCCTTCCTCGCCAATCCCGCAATCAACGGCATCATCCTCCTGGTCTTCGTGTTCGGCATCTTCCATGTCTTCGCCTCGGTGTGGCGTCTGGCACCCGAAGTCGTCTGGCTCGAGGAATACAGGGAGAACACATCTGAGAAACCCGACAGCACCCGCTTGCGGCTGCTCGCCCCGATGGCGACAATGCTTGGTCAACGTACATCCGAGCATCTGAGTCTCTCCACCCCGGCGTTGCGCGGCCTGCTCGACAGCATCGCCACCCGTCTCGACGAGAACCGGGAAGTCACCCGCTACTCCGTCGGTCTGCTGGTGTTCCTTGGACTCCTCGGTACCTTCTGGGGTCTGCTGGAGACGATTCGCTCGATTGCGGACGTGGTGGCGACGCTCTCGATCGACAGCACCGGCATCTCAGGCGCATTCGAGCGACTCAAGGAAGGGCTGATCGCGCCGATGTCCGGAATGGCCACGGCCTTCAGCTCATCCCTGTTCGGTCTCGCCGGATCGCTTGTCCTCGGATTTCTCGCCCTGCAGGCCGGCCAGGCGCAGAGTCGTTTCCACAACGGTCTCGAGGATTGGCTGTCGGCGGTAACCCGGCTCGGATCGTCCGGCCTCATCGACGATGACCAGCCAATCCCGGCCTATATCGGCGCACTCCTCGAAAAAACCGCAGACAATCTCGAGCACATGCAGCGTGCAACGAACGAAAGGAGCAGGAACGCCGCAAGCATGAATGAGCAGATGATCCGCATCGCCGAGCGGGCCGAGGCTTCGGCGCAGCAGCAGAAGGAAACGCATCAGGTGATGATGCAGTCGCTCGGACATCTAGAGGAGATGCGGTCGGCGCTGGCCAAAATGGCGCAGATGCAGGCCGAAAGCGCCGACAGAAGCCTTGCTCCGCATCTGCAGAGTTTTCTCTCCGCTCTCGAGAAATTGCCCTCCATCATGGCATCGGACCGAGCCGAAAGCATTCGGGAGATTCGCGAGGAGATACGCCTTCTGGCGCGCACCCTCAGCAATACCCCCGGAGCGACAACGCTCAGAAACAACTAGCGGCCGCGACCCGCCATGGCGCTCGCACAACGCAGCTCTACCCGGAACGCCATCTGGCCCGGTTTCGTCGACGCCCTGGCCGCCCTGGTCATGGTGACAACCTTCCTTTTGATGATCTTCATGGCCGCGCAGTTTTTCCTCAACGACGTCCTCCTCAACCGCAACCAGGCCCTCGAACAGCTCGACAAGGAAATCGCCAAGCTTTCCACCGTACTCAACCTTGAGCGCGGCACGAGCGCACGCCTGCGCGGCGATCTGGCCGCACTCAGCGAGGCACTCGAAACGGAGCGCAAGATTGGCAAAACCTTGCGCAACCAGCTCGCCAATATCACGGGACAGCTGGAGGTGGAGCGCGAGGCGAGCGGTACGCTGCGGGGAACGGTCACTAGACTCAAGACCAGACTGGAAAGCGCGGCGCAGGAGATTGAGGCGGGCCAGCAGAAAACCAGCGAACTGATCGGCAAGCTTGCGATCAGCAAGGACGAGAGGCGCGTGCTTGAAGCCAAGATCGCAGAAGGCGCCGCCGATCTCAAAAAAGCCTACACGGCCATCAAGGCCAATGAGAGAACGATCGAGGTAAAACTCTCGAAGATCGCGTCCTTGGAGCAGGACGTCATCGCGATGAAGGCGCTGCGTGACCGGCTCAGCGAGGATATCGCGGCAAGCAAGGCGCAGTTGGCGGAAAAATCCGGAGAGGCGGAAAAATACCTGACCCAGCTCGGCGAGGCGGAGAAAGACGCGATTGCCCTTGAAGCCAAGATCACGCTCACCATCCGGCAACTGGTCAGTTTGCGCGAGACGCTGGCGACCCTGAACGCAACGCTCGAAGCTTCGGAAGCCAAGAGCGCGTTGCAGGAGAAACAGATTCAGGATCTAGGCCAGCGCCTGAATGTGGCCCTCGTATCCAAGGTCGAGGAACTGGCCCGCTACCGGTCAGAGTTCTTCGGGCGACTTCGCAACTTGCTCGGCAGTCGCTCGGATATCACCATCGTCGGTGATCGTTTCATATTTCAGTCCGAGGTCCTGTTCCCGTCTAGCTCAGACCAACTCGAACAGGCGGGTAAGGACCGACTCGAGGCCCTGGTGCAGACCCTGCGGGAAATCATCGCCCAGATCCCCCAGGACATTGACTGGATTCTCCGGGTCGACGGCCATACTGACAAGAGACCGATCACCACCTCGCGTTTCCCGTCGAACTGGGAGCTGTCGACGGCACGGGCCATCTCCGTGGTCAGGTTTCTCGCCTCTCACGGCATTGATCCCAAGCGTCTGGCCGCGGCCGGTTTCGGAGAATTCCAGCCGATCGATCTTCGCGACGACGCGATTGCCTACCGGCGCAATCGGCGTATCGAACTGAAGCTGGACCAGCGGTGATCCGCCGGGCTTGCGGCCCAGCAATCCGCAGAGGTTAACGGTCCGCAGAGGCTAACGGTCCGCAGGCGCTTCGGGCGGCGCCTTGGCGCCGAACTGGAGTTCCGCCAGCCGCGCATAGAGGGCGTTGTCGCGAATCAGTTCGTCATGCTGGCCCTCAGCCACAATCCGCCCCCGGTCGAGCACGACGATCCGGCCGGCTCGTTGCACGGTCGACAAGCGATGAGCGATCATGACCATCGTCCGCGACCCCTGCAGGCGGTCGAGCGCCTGCTGGACCATTCTCTCCGAAGTTGAATCAAGCGCGCTCGTCGCCTCGTCAAGCAACAGGACCGCTGGATCGCTGAGAACCGCGCGGGCGACGGCGATGCGTTGACGCTGGCCTCCCGACAGCTGGACACCGCGATCGCCAAGCTCGGTGTCAAAGCCTTCGGGCAGACGATCTATGAACTCGGTTGCCGCCGCCACCTCAGCCGCGGCACGCACCTCGGACTCGTTGGCGCCGGGGCGACCGTAGCGAATGTTCTCCATTACCGAGTCTGCGAACAGAACCGGCTCCTGCGCCACCAGCCCGATCGCCGAGCGAACCTCAATCGGATCAAGGTCACGCAGGTCAACCCCGTCGATCTCGACGGCGCCGGCGGTCGGGTCATAGAAGCGCAGCAGTAACTGGAACAGCGTGGTCTTGCCGGCGCCCGAGGGGCCCACCAGCGCCACCACCTCGCCCGGCTCGATCGCGAGGTCGATGTCGTCGAGCGCCGCCGCCTCTGGTCGGCCCGGATAACGGAAAGCGATCTTGCGAAAACGCACCGCGCCCTGGATCGGCCTTGCCAGATGCTTGGGGGTCGGCGGCGGCGCAACATCCGGTTTGGTGTCGAGCAGGTCGAACAACCGCTCCGTCGCACCGGCGGCCTGGTAAAGCCCGCCGATCACCTCGGCGATAGCGCCGGTCGCGCCGGCGGCAATAACGGAATAAAAGACGAAAGCGGAAAGTTCGCCTCCCGTCATCCGCCCAGCGATGACATCCTGGCCACCGATCCAGAGAATCAGGGCGACCGTCCCGAACACGAGGACGATGACAATCGCGGTGAGGATTGCGCGGGCTCGGATTCGGTGAATGGCAACGCCGAAAGCCCGCTCAACGACACGGCCGAACTGGGCCCGGTCTATCGCCTCGCGGGTGAACGCCTGCAAGGTGCGGATCGCCGAGAGGCTTTGCTCGGCATGGGCGCTGACGGCGGCGATTTCATCCTGGGACAGCCTGCTACGACGACGCACCAACCGGCCGATCAGAATAATCGGTGCGACCACCATCGGTATGAATGCGAGCACGATCGCGGTCAGCTTGGGGCTCGTGACCGCCAGCATCGCCGTGCCGCCGACGAGCAGCAGCGCGTTTCTGAGCGCAATCGATACCGAGGTGCCGATCACGGTCTGCAACAGCGTGGTGTCGGTGGTCAGGCGGGCAAGGATTTCCCCGGTTCTGGCGGTTTCGAAGAAACCCGGGCTGAGCAGGACGAGATGCCCGTAGACGGCGCGACGGAGATCAGCGATCACACGCTCGCCGATCCACGAGACCAGATAGAAGCGGCCATAGGAGGACGCAGCGAGCACCGTCACTACGGCGAGCAGGACATACAGAGCCTGGTTGAGCACACCCGTATCTCCCGCCCCGAGGCCGCGGTCGACCAAGAATCGCAACCCTTGGCCAATCGACAGCACCGTCACGGCGGCTACGACCAGAGCCACGGCGGCGCCTGCAATCGCCCAGAGATACGGTCGCAGATAGGCGAGAATGCGCCTGAAGATGCGCAGATCCCGGCCCTTCTCCCGCTCGGCCGCCGCGGAATCCCGTTGCGCTGCCGGCGCGGCGGCTTCCGGTGAGCGCGTCGACCGGTTCACTCGACCGAGATCGCCGGCGCCGCGCGACCGCTCTGCGCCAGCGCGCCGCGGATCTGGGCGGCGATGTCCCGAAACGCCGCGGCGTGCAGACTGTCTGGTTCGCTGACGACGATCGGCACACCGCCGTCCGAGGTCGTTCTGATTTCGACGGCAAGCGGAATCCCGCCAAGAAACGGCACTCCCAGCCGCCCGGCTTCGTCGCGGGCCCCGTCGCGACCGAACACCGGCGTCTCATGGCCACATTGCGGACAGGCGAAGTAGCTCATGTTTTCGACGATACCCAACACCGGTACATCGACCTTGCGGAACATATTGAGTCCCTTGCGCGCGTCGATCAGGGCGATGTCCTGCGGCGTCGAAACGATGACGGCGCCGGCCAGCGGCACCTGCTGCGCCATGGTCAGTTGGGCATCACCGGTGCCTGGCGGCATGTCGACGATCATGACGTCGAGCGATCCCCAGCGAACGTCTCGTATCATCTGCTGAAGCGCGCTCATCACCATCGGCCCGCGCCAGATCATCGGCTGCTCCTCGGGCACGAGAAAGCCGATCGACATCACCTTGATGCCGTGATTTTCCATGGGATCCAGAATCTTCCCGTCCGGACTCCCAGGTCGCCCGGAAATGCCCATCATCCGGGGCTGGGAAGGGCCATAGATATCGGCGTCGAGCAGGCCGACCCGGAGGCCGTCGCCAGCAAGCGCCAGGGCGAGATTGACGGCGCAGGTCGACTTCCCGACGCCGCCCTTGCCGCTGGCGACGGCGACAATGTGCTCAACGCCGGCAAGCGGACGCTCTCCGGTATCAGCTGCCCCGGTGCTAGCCTTCCCGATACCAGCGCCCCCAGCACCAGCGACGGTCGCACCGGGGTTTCCGGGATTTTGCGGCGGGCGCTCGGCGGTCAGCACCGCCGTCACCGAGAGCACGCCCGGAAGCGCCGCGACAGCCGCTTCTGCCGCCTCGCGCACCGGTTCGCAAGCGGCGGCGTTCGCCGGGTCGACCTCGATCGAAAACCCGACATTGCCGTCCCGGACGGCAATTCCCGACACCATGCCCTGTGACACGATATCCCCGCCGCCTGGGCCGGCGACCGCCGCCAGCACCTCGCGGACCTGCTCCTCGGTCAGATTGGCCATCGCCCTGCCTTCTTTGTTTTGCTGGCGGTTTCCGCAGGCGACACTTCCCGAGACGCCCCCGGCACAACGCCCAACCCGGCGTCGCAACGCCCGGCTCACTCCCCGTTTACCTTGACAGTCAGGCTGCGGCGCTTACTTTGAGAGAGTGATCTTGCCCGAGGATCACGGGTCGATCAAGATAGCCTCGGTCCAATCGGGGCGCGACCGGACATACAGTGCCCTGGACTCAAGAGCGTCTCAGGGTTACAGCAGACCGGCACCCCGACAGACACAGCACACGCAAACGGAAGCAAGCATCGATGCCCTGGCAATCAAACAACAGCCAATCCGGAGACAACGGATCCGGCGACGGCGGATCCGGCGGCGGCGGACCCTGGGGCAGCAGCTCCGGCGGTGGCGGTTCGGGCGGCGGTGGCCCCTGGGGCGGTAGCTCCGGCGGTGGCGGCTCGGGCGGTGGCGGCCCCTGGAGCGGCGGACCCGGCGGCGGCGGACCGCCGCCGAACTTCGAGGACGCCCTGCGCCGCGGACAAGATAGGATCAAGCGGTTCTTCCCCCCGGGTCGGTCCGGCAGGGGTATTGCCCTCATCATCCTGGTCGTCGTTGCCGGTTGGCTTCTGACCGGATTCTATCGCGTCGACGCCTCCCAACAGGGGGTCGTGCTGATTTTCGGGGAACTGTGGTCGCAGACCGGCCCAGGTCTCCACTACAACCTGCCGGCGCCAATCGGCGAGGTGATCACGCCGGAGGTCACGCGCGTCAACCGCATTGAAATCGGCTTCCAGTCGAATACCCGCCAGGGCAGCCCACGCAATATCACTGCGGAAAGCCTGATGCTGACCGGGGACGAGAATATTATCGACGTCCAGTTCGTGATGTTTTGGCGGATCAAGAACGCCGCTGATTTCCTGTTCAAGGTGCGCAACCAGGAACAGACCGTAAAAGCGGCGGCCGAAGGCTCGATGCGCGAAATCATGGGCAAAAACGACTTCGAGTTCGCCCGCACTTCCGGGCGTGGCAACATCACGAATGCAGCCAAGCTGCTGACCCAGGAAATCCTCGACACATACCAGTCCGGCATCACCATCACGCAGGTCGAGGTGCAGAAGGTCGATCCCCCGGAAGCCGTCATTGACGCGTTCCGGGACGTGCAGGCGGCCCGCGCCGACAAGGAACGCGCCGTCAACGAAGCGACGGCCTACGCCAACGAGATCACCCAGCGGGCGGAGGGCGAGGCGTCCCAGATCCTCGCTTCGGCCGAAGCCTACAAACAGGAGCAGATCGCCAAGGCCAGCGGCGAGACCCAGCGCTTCCTCTCGGTCTACGCGGAATACCTCGCAGACAAGGACGTCACCCGCAGGCGCCTCTATCTCGAGACGATGGAGAAGGTGCTCCACGACATGGACAAAGTCCTGCTCGAGGATGAGGGCGGCGGCACCGGCGTCCTGCCCTACCTGCCGCTCGATAGCCTTAAACGCGACCGAAGCGAAGGCACCGAGGAGAAAACCAAGCAATGAGCAGGGCTATTCTGATCGCTGGCATCGTCGCCCTGGTGGTGGCCTTCACCGCGCTGTCCTCGCTGTTCGTCGTACGCGAGGACGAGCAGGCACTGGTCCTGCAGTTCGGCGATCCGCGCCAGGAAGTCACCGCCCCGGGCCTCTACGTCAAGTTTCCCTTCATCCAGGATGTGCTCTACTTCGACAAGCGGGTACTCGATTTCGATGCTCCGGCGGAAGAGGTTCCGACCATCGACCAGAAACAGCTGATAGTCGACGCTTATGCCCGCTACCGGATCGTCAAGCCGTTGCGGTTCTTCCAGACCGTCAACAACGAGGGCAATGCCCGGGCTCAGCTCGGCAATATCATCAGCGCCAATATGCGCGGCATCTTCGGCAAGGCGACCCTGGCCACCCTGCTGACAGCTGACCGCGCCAAGCTGATGCAGAACATCACGGTCCTGGTCAGCCAGGCCTCCGAGTTGCTCGGACTCGAAGTCATCGACGTTCGTATCAAACACGTCGATCTGCCAGAGGAGAACAGCCTGGCGATTTTCCGCCGCATGCAGACCCAGCGTGAGCAGGAAGCCCGAAGAATCCGGGCCGAGGGCGACCGTGACGCCCGGCGCATCCGCGCCGACGCCGACCGCGAGCAGCGGGTGATCGTCGCCGAGGCCAAGAAAACTTCCGAAATTCTGCGTGGCCAGGGCGAGGCGAAGGCGACCAAGCTCTACAACGACGCTTTCGGCCAAGATCGCGGATTCTTCGACTTCTATCGCTCGCTGCAGGCCATGCGGATCGGGTTGACCGGGGATTCGACCAGCTATGTAGGACCGCCGCGCGGCGAGTTCTATCGCTTCTTCAAGGGCGAAGAGCCGACGGAAAGCGAGTCTGTCCGATAAGCGACTTCCTGACCGCCCTTGGCCTCCTTCTGATCATCGAAGGCGTTCTGTGCGCCTTCTTCATCGAGGCCCTGCAGCGTATGGTGAGGCGTGCCCTCGATATGCCGCTGTCAATCCTGCGCTTCGGCGGACTCCTATGCATCATCGTCGGTTTCATCATTGTCTGGCTGGTGCGGGACAATAAGTTGGCCACACAGCAACACTAGCCATACGGCCGTATTGTCACGGCTGCATTGCCATACCGCTATAATTGCCCCGGCTAGATTGCCGCACGGCCACATTGCCGCCACAATGCGGTCGAAGCACGGAGATCCGTGGGACATTTCGGGGTTTGTCGCGACACGGCATTGTGTGCCTGTGGAGCCGTGCTTATCTGTCCGCTGAGGCGACCGGCCTCATCGAAGCCGGCTGCCAAAGCAATGACAGCAAGGAGATAGTCAGATGATTACAACCAGAGCCTTGACAAGAATCTTGATGCCGGGGTCCGCGCAGCCGGCCTCCGGAACAACCCCGGCAAAAACATCACGGATGCTTCTCGCCCTTCCCCTGGCGCTGGCACTGTCGGCGACCACGGCAGCGGCCCATGGGCCCAACAATTTCTCCAACATGGCCGAAGAGCTTCTGCCGTCGGTAGTTTCGATCGAAAGCCTACACAACAGGCCAAGCGCGAGAACCATGCCGGAGCTCGATTTCGGCAAGAACAACCCGTTCTTCCGGTTCTTTGACAAGGAGAGAGAGCCAAGCCAGCGTACCGCCAACGGTTCCGGCTTCGTGATCGATCCGGACGGCTATATCGTCACCAATAACCACGTGGTGGAGAAAGCGGTGAAGGTCACGGTTGTGCTTCACGACCAGAGTCGCCACGAGGCCAAGGTGGTCGGCCAGGATTCCGAGACCGATCTCGCCCTTCTCAAGTTCGATCCGCCGAAAAGGCTAAAGAGCGTGAAATGGGGCGATTCCGACAAGGCCCGGATCGGCGATTCGGTAATCGCGATCGGCAACCCGCTCGGTCTCGGCAACAGCGTCACCGCCGGCATCATCTCGGCCCGCGGCCGCACACTCTCCGGCGGGCCGTTTGTCGACTACATCCAGACCGACGCGCCGATCAACCACGGCAACTCCGGAGGACCGCTGTTCAACGCCAATGGCAGCGTCATCGGCGTTAACACCGCCATCCTTTCGCCCAACGGCGGCAGCATCGGGCTCGGCTTCGCCGTCCCGGCCTCGATCGCAGGAGATGTAATCGGCAAGCTGCGCGCGCACGGCACCGTCGACCGCGGCTGGCTCGGTGTCAGAATCCAGCCGGTCACCGAAGACGATGCCGAAAGCCTCGCTCTCGGCAAGGCCCGCGGCGCCCTCGTCTTCCACGTCGAGGAAGATAGCCCGGCGCAGAAAGCCGGTATCGAGGACGGCGACATCATCCTTGAATTCAACGGCGATCCCGTCGGCGTGTCGCGCGACCTGCCCCGTCTTGTCGGTGATGCCGGCATCGGCAAAACGGTCGATCTCGTCATCTGGCGCGAAGGCAAGAGGCGCACGCTCTCCGTCTCTCTCGGCGACCGCAGAACGGCAACCGTACAGGCAGGCTATCCTTCCGGTCGCCGGTCCGGTCCCAGGGCGCCAGACGCATCGGCCGAGATATCCCTGCTGGGCCTGAAGCTGGCTCCGGTTTCCGAGAAGACGGCTGCCCGTTTCAACCTCGACAAGGATGCCGTGGGTGCGGTTATCACCGATGTGGAGGCGGACAGCATCGCCCGCGCCAAGAATCTCCGCCCCGGTATGCTGGTGACTGCCGTGAACAACAAGAAGGTGGACTCGCCGGCCGAGGTCGAGGCCAAGATCAAGGAAGCCGCTGAAACCGGCCGCAAGGCGGTGCTGTTGCGCATCTACCAGAACGGGAACGGACGCCTCGTGGCGCTGCGCATCACCGGAAAAGGCTAAGGGGAAAGAATGAGGGAAAAAGATGTGGAATCCGCGCGTGCTGCCAACGACACCACAAACGGCGGTACATGACGGCGCATAAAGCTGGCACGGGTGGCGGTCGAGAGACAGCCTCGGGGCTCAAGGCCGACGTTGCGCCGCCGGCCTGGCGGCGGAAAATTGCGGAATCCATTGGCCGAATGATTCGAACCCTGTAAAACTCTGTAAAAGCATCAACACGCCCCCGCAACATGCGCCGATAATATGCACCGGCAATAGCATCAGCGCCGCTTTTTGCAGAAGCATCGACCGCTCTGCTGACTCGCACCGATTACCCGCTGGATAGCCTCTCTCGTGTCATCCGTTGAAGCCCCGTCGATTTTCAAGATCAAGGGCCAGGTCCCGATCTTCCTGGTAGGATTCGGCCATGGCTCAACCCACTGGATCCTTGCCACCGTCTACCTGCTTCTCCCCTTTCTGGTCAGGGATCTGGAGCTGAGCTACTCCCAGGCGGGCCTGTTCGTCTCAATCATCCAGGTCAGCGCGCTGCTCTGTAATTTCGGGAGTGGGCTCATTGTCGATCTGACAGGACGCCGCGTCGTCTTTCTCGGCATATCCCTCGTCGCCGGCGCCACGGGCCTGATCGTTCTCGGTACCACCGGGCTGTTCGTGGCGATGTGCCTCGCCGTCGCCCTAATCGGTGCGAGCAACAATCTCTGGCACTCCCCGGCCATCTCCTTCCTGTCCTCGCAGTTCCCGCACCACCGCGGCTACGTGCTCTCGATCCACGCCACCGGCGCCAGCCTCGGCGACGCCATCGCCCCCGCTGTTGCCGGCGTGCTCCTCCTGTCGCTGAGCTGGCAGCAGGTCGCACTGGTGAACGCCCTGCCGGTCTTCGCCATCGCCGCGATCCTGGTTCTCGCGCTCCTGCCCAAAGACAGGGCGCCGACCGGGCGGCATGGTCGGCGTGGCCTTGCCTTCGGCCAGTATCTGAACGGCTTGCGCGGCATTCTGCGCGCACGCTCGGTTCTCCTGCTCGCCCTCACCGCCGGCTTCCGAAGCATGGCCCAAAACGGCATCATCGTCTTCCTGCCGCTCTATCTCGTGCACGGCCTCGCCTTCAATCCTGCGCAGACGGGAGGCACCATCATGCTGATGCAGATCAGCGGCCTCGTTGCCGGGCTAATCGCCGGGATTCTCTCCGACCGGCTCGGCCGGCGACCGGTGATCCTGTGTGGCCTCTCAGCGACCACCGTCGTCATTCTCGCCGCCACCTTCATCACTGACGCCGCCGTCTATATCGGCTGCGTCTCGGTGCTGGGTTTCGTGCTGTTCGCCCTCAGGCCGGTCATTCAGAGCTGGATGCTGGATCTGACTCCCCAGGAGATGGGGGGATCGGCCACCAGCATGCTGTTCGGCGCCCAGTCGCTGATGTCGGCGACGGTGCCGATCGCCGGCGGCATCATCGCCGATCTCTACGGTCTGCAGACGGTGTTCTATTGCCTTGCCATCTTCATGCTGATCGCCAATTTGTGCGTTCTTCCCCTGCGCGCCGCCGGTCGTCGCGAGGGTGCGCCCAACCCGACATCAGAAGCCACCTGACACCGCCCGACAGCATCAGTCCGGTGGCGTTAGCATGATGTCGAACCGATCTCGCCAGCACGGATCTCCTCCTGCCGGTAGCCTTGGATGTAGAGCAGGGCGGTCAGGTCGCCATGGACGATGTTGGCTGCCGCTGCGGCCACCGCCGGCTCCTTGCCTCTGAAGGCGACTCCCATACCGGCGGCGCGCAACATGTCGGCATCGTTGGCGCCGTCACCGACAGCGATCGCGGCCTGCGGATCGATACCCTGTTGCGCCGCAAACCGAAGAAGTGCCGTGCGCTTGGCCTCGCCATCGAGCACCGGTGGTATTACGCAGCCGGTCAATCTGCCGTCCTGCATCTCCAGCCTGTTGGCCTCGACGCAATCAAAACCGAGGCGGCGGGAAACCGGCCCAGCGAAGCGGTCGAAGCCGCCCGAGACCAATGCGCACAAGGCTCCCGCAGCACGCATCGTGGCGACCAGGGAGGTCGCGCCGAGGGTGATGCGAATCGCCGATTCGGCCCGATCAAGGATGGATTCATCGCAGCCGGCGAGGAGCGCCACCCGCTCTTCCAACGCCGCATCGAAAGAGATCTCCCCGGCCATCGCCCGCGCCGTGACGGCAGCGATGCGCTCGCCGAACCCGAGCAGAACCGCGAGATCGTCAATCATTTCGTTCTCGATGATGGTCGATTCCATGTCGGCGACCAGGAGCGCCTTGCGACGTTCCCGCGGCTCCTGGGCAACAATGTCGACGGCGAGCCCCTCGAGATCTGCCGCGATGCGCGCCTCGGCTTCCTCGGGGGATAAATCGGCGGCGATGTCGCAGGCGGTGCCGACCGCAAGCCAGTCCGGCGTTCCGTCAACCGCGGCGGCGGCCCGGGCCACGAGTGCCGCAGACAGGGTGTCTGCGGCGGCGATCAGGGTGGTCACCGATGCCATCGCATTCCCTGTTCTGCACCCGGTTCCAAGCCCATATCAGCAGCCTGGTGGCTCAGCTTGTGTTACGGCCGTGTTGCAGTCACGTTGCAGCCGCTGCCGCGGGCCTTGTAGTCTGCCGCGTCATGTCTGCGCGGGTTTCCCATCCGGCCATCATAATCTGCGGGCCAACCGCCAGCGGCAAATCGGCGCTTGCCGCGGCTGCGGCGGAGCGGTTCGGCGGCTGCGTCATCAATGCCGACAGCATGCAGATTTACCGGGAACTGCCGATCTTGACCGCCCAGCCCGATGCGGCGGAGCGCGGACAGGCGCCGCACCGTCTTTATGGCGTGCTCGCAGCCAACGACCCCTGTTCGGCCGGCCGCTGGCGCGACCTTGCTGCCGCCGAGATGGAAGACGCCCATGCACAGGGCCTGCTGCCGATCCTGTGCGGTGGCAGCGGACTCTATCTGCAGGCCCTGTCTGACGGACTCGCGCCGACCCCGCCGGTCACACCCCGGATTCGCGAGAAGGTCCGGGCCCTGCTAGCAGAAAAAGGCTCGGCGGCGCTCGCCGCCGAAATCCACCGCCGGGATCCCGAAGCCGATCCGCCCGGCGACCCCCAGCGCCTGGCCCGCGCCCTGGAGGTTCTGGAAAGCACTGGCCGCCCGCTGCGCCACTGGCAATGTGCCGGGAAGAGCGACACCGGGAAGGACGACGCAGTAGCAGCCTCGTCGCGATCGCGATGGTCATGGACGATGATCCTCACGGCGGCGCCGCGGGAATCCCTCTATGCGGCGATCGACCGGCGCTTCGAAAGCATGATCACCGCCGGCGGAATCGAGGAAGTTCGGAGCGTCATGAGCCTCGACCGTAGCCTCCCCGCCCTCAAGGCGGTCGGCGTTCCCCAACTGCTCGAGCATCTCAACGGCGCGATCGACCTCGCCACGGCGGTCACGCGGGCGCAGACCGCAACCCGGCAATACGCCAAGCGCCAGATGACCTGGTTCAGGAATCGGGTTACACCCGATCTCGTTCTCAACACCGCCGGAACCGAAACTGCCGAAGCCGCCCCGACAGCACTGTTTTCGCTTATTGCCAGACAGACAAAGCGATAGAAGAACCACAGGCGCCACAGGCAAAACAGCCAAAGCCAATTGACCCGCCCCGCCCGAATGTTTATCGTCCGCGCTTCCCGCGCGGTGCGCTCCGGGGCCGGACAGGCTTTCGGCTGTTCTTATCGATGAGGCGAGACCGTCGCGGGGATCCTCGATGCAAGACCGCTGCCGTCCCCGTTATCCGGAACGGCGTCCGGACCTGCCGGAGTTGGAACAATGGCGAAGAGCGCCGCAACACATGCAATGACCGGGGCCGAAGTCGTGGTTCGGGCACTGCTCGACCAGGATGTCGAGATCGTCTTCGGCTATCCTGGAGGCGCGGTTCTTCCCATCTACGACGCCCTCTTCAAACAGAACAAGCTGCGTCACATCCTGGTCCGCCACGAGCAGGGTGGCGTGCACGCGGCTGAAGGCTACGCCCGCTCGACCGGCAAGGTCGGCGTGGTTCTTGTCACGTCGGGGCCAGGCGCCACCAACGCCGTCACCGGGCTGACCGACGCGCTCATGGATTCCATTCCCGTGGTCTGCCTCACCGGCCAAGTGCCGACCCACCTGATCGGCAACGACGCCTTCCAGGAATGCGACACCACGGGCATCACCCGTCCCTGCACCAAGCACAATTATCTGGTCAAGGATCCGGACGCCTTGGCGCGCACGATCCACGAGGCGTTCTACGTGGCCCGCAGCGGCCGGCCCGGGCCTGTCGTGGTCGACCTCCCGAAGGACATCCAGTTCGCTCCCTGCCCCTACGTGACGCCCAAGGAGGTGGTTCACCAGAGCTATCGCCCGCAGGTTCGGGCCGACAAGACATCGATCGAACAAGCCGTCAAGATGATGGCCGGCGCCAAGCGGCCGATCTTCTATGGCGGCGGCGGCATTATCAACGCCGGACCCGCCGCGTGCCGACGCTTCGCCACGCTCGTGCGCGAGACCGGGTTTCCATGCACGCTCACCCTGATGGGACTCGGCGCCTATCCCTCTCCCGACCCGCAGTTCCTCGGCATGCTCGGCATGCACGGCACCTACGAAGCCAATATGGCAATGCATCACAGCGACATGATGGTCTGCATCGGCGCCCGCTTCGATGACCGGATCACCGGTCGCCTGGATGCCTTCTCGCCCCATGCGAAGAAGATTCACGTCGACATCGACCCCTCCTCCATCAACAAAAACGTCCCTGTCGATCTCCCGGTCATCGGCGATGCCGGCGTGGTACTGAAGCAGCTCCTCGACACCTGGAAGGCGAACGCCAAAAAGCCGACCCAGCCCGGGCTGCGCGACTGGTGGAAACAGATCGAGCAATGGCAGGCCGTCAACTGCCTCGCTTACAAGGCAGACGATAAGATCATCAAGCCGCAATACGCGCTCGAGCGCCTCTATGAGCTGACCCGCCGGCGTGACACCTTCATCACTACCGAGGTCGGCCAGCACCAGATGTGGGCGGCCCAGTTCTACAAATTCCGCAAGCCGAACCGCTGGATGACCTCGGGCGGCCTTGGAACCATGGGATACGGGTTCCCCGCCGCCATCGGCGTCCAGCTCGGCAATCCGGGCAAGCTCGTTGTCGATGTCGCCGGCGAGGCCTCCTTCCTGATGAACATTCAGGAGATGTCGACGGCGGTTCAGCATCGCCTGCCCGTCAAGGTGTTCATCCTCAACAACCGCTACATGGGCATGGTCCGCCAGTGGCAGGAACTGCTCCACGGCCGGCGGTACTCCGAGAGCTACATGGATTCCCTGCCCGATTTCGTGAAGCTGGCCGAAAGCTTCGGAGCGGTCGGGCTGCGCGTGGAAAAACCCTCCGAGGTCGATGACATGATTCGCGAGATGATCTCCGTCGACCGAACGGTCATCGCCGACGTCGCTGTCGATCCCTCCGAGAATTGCCTGCCGATGATTCTCTCCGGTGCCGCGCACAACGAGATGTTGTTGAGCGACGAAGCCCAGCCGTTCGCCAAACAGAACATCTCCGAAGAGGGTATGGCTCTCGTCTGAGCTCGGAACCAGTCCCGTGACCGCCCAATCCAAACCCGGTACCCAGCCTGGCGCCGCCTATGTCTTCCAGAATCTCGGGGGTGAGGAGGAGCGCCACACCTTCGGCGTCCTCGTCGTAAATGAGCCTGGCGTGCTCGCCCGCGTCATCGGCCTGTTCTCCGGACGCGGCTACAACATCGAGAGTCTGACCGTGGCAGCGGTATCAGAGGACAAATCCCTGTCCCGCATCACCATCGTGACGACCGGCACACCGATGATCATCGACCAAATCCGCCACCAGCTCGACCGTCTCGTCCCGGTCTACGAGGTCCGCGATCTGACAGTTACCGGCGAGTTCGTCGAACGCGACATGGCGCTGGTCAAGGTGATCTCCCGGGCGCGCTCGCACGAGCGCCGCGAGTCCCTGAGGATCGCGGAAATCTTCGAGGCCGTAGTCCTCGACACCACCACCCGTTCTTTCGTGTTTCAGATGACCGGCACACCGCAAAAAGTCGACGCCTTCATCCAGCTGATGCGCGAGCTCGGAAAGACCGAGATCGTGCGTAGCGGCGTGGCGGCGATCGGTCGCGGCGCCGACACCTTGTGGAAAGGGCCACGGAAGTAGTACACGGCCTGCGCGAAAACAGCCTGCGCACAGGGCGCGGGCCGCAACGAGACAACACCAAATACCAATCCACACGCAACTAGCCACACGCAACTAGCCACACGCAACTAGCCACACGCAACTAGCCACACGTAACCAGCCACATCGGCCAGCACACCGGGAGGACCCCCATGCGCGTCTATTACGATCGGGATGCCGACGTTAATCTGATCAAATCGAAGAAGGTCGCCATTATCGGCTTTGGCAGCCAGGGCCATGCCCATGCCATGAATCTCCGGGATTCCGGTGTCGGAGACATCGTCATCGGCCTGCGCGAAGGCTCCGGCAGCACGCCCAAGGCCGAGATGGCCGGTTTCGAGGTGAAGGCGCCGGCTGACGCCGCCGCCTGGGCCGATGTCGTCATGGTGCTCACGCCCGACGAAGGGCAGCGCCATCTCTGGCAGGAGGATCTCGAGCCGAACATGCCGGAAGGCTCGGCGCTCGCCTTCGCCCACGGGCTGAACATCCACTTCAGCCTGATCACGCCGCGCGACGACATTGACGTGTTCATGATCGCGCCGAAGGGGCCGGGCCATACGGTGCGCTCGGAATTCGAGCGCGGCGCCGGCGTGCCGACCCTGCTTGCCGTTGGAGCCAACCACTCTGGCAATTGCCATGACATCGGCCTGTCATACGCCTCGGCGATCGGCGGCGGCCGGGCCGGAATCATCGAGACGACATTTCGCGAAGAGTGCGAAACTGACCTGTTCGGCGAACAGGCGGTGCTCTGCGGCGGCATGACCTCGCTCATCATGGCCAGCTACGAAACGCTGGTTGAAGCCGGCTACGCTCCGGAAATGGCGTATTTTGAATGCCTGCACGAAGTGAAACTGATCGTCGACCTCATCTATGAAGGTGGCATCGCCAACATGCGCTATTCGGTCTCGAATACGGCCGAATACGGCGATTTGACGCGCGGCCCCCAGATCGTGGACCAGCACGTCAAGGACAACATGAAAGCGCTTCTCGAGAACATCCAATCGGGGCGTTTCGTGCGCGAATGGATGCTGGAATGCGACGCCGGCCAGCCGAGCTTCAAGGCCTTGCGCCGGCGGGCAGCCGAACATCCGGTGGAAGAGGTCGGAGAGCGGCTGCGCGGCATGATGCCGTGGATTGCCGAGGGTGCCCTGGTCGATAAAAGCCGGAACTGAACCGGTTTTCCGGGGCGGAGCGGCGGCCGGTGATTGCCGGCAATTGCCAGGAGCACGGGAAAACCGTAATTTTCCTTATTGCTCCAAGGGTTGAATACCCTATAGTGCATAATTCCATGGCTATGGAAGCATTCCCGGTGGTCCGGCGGCGTGAAACGGAGCCGATTTCGCTCGAATTCAGGTTGGCGGGCATGCCATCCAGGCCCGGCCCCGGAATCCATAAAACGCCAGGCGCACCCCAGACCAGGGAACGCATCAACGGTATGAAAACACCCAAATGCGACATCCGGGCACGATGATCTCCGAATCTTCGGATTGATAGATACAGAGGCGTAAACACGGCATGTTTGCACATCTTCTTGGCTTGTTTTCTGCCGATATGGCAATCGACCTCGGCACCGCAAACACCCTTGTCTATGTCAAAGGGCGCGGCATCGTGCTCAACGAACCTTCTGTTGTCGCCACCACCGAAATGAAGAACGGCACGCAAGTACTCGCGGTTGGCGACGATGCCAAGATGATGATCGGCAAGACTCCGGGCAGCATCTCCGCGATCCGTCCGTTACGCGACGGCGTCATCGCCGATTTCGAAGTCGCCGAAGCGATGATCAGGTATTTCATCGAGAAGGTTCATAACCGCCGCAGTTTCACCAGCCCGCAGATCGTGATCTGCGTGCCTTCCGGCGCAACACCCGTGGAACGGCGCGCGATTCAGGATTCGGTCGAGGCCGCCGGTGCCCGGCGTGTCTACATGATTGAGGAGCCTATGGCTGCGGCTATCGGGGCCGGCCTCCCGGTTACCGCCCCCTCCGGTTCAATGGTTGTCGATATCGGCGGTGGCACAACGGAGATCGGCATCACCTCCCTTGGCGGCCTCGTCTACTCGCATTCGGTCCGGGTCGGCGGCGATGCGATGGACACCGCCATCATCTCCTATCTGCGCCGCACAACAAATATCCTGATCGGCGAAACGAGCGCCGAGCGTATCAAGATGGCAATCGGCTCCGCCACCATCAGCAAAACCGAGCGCTCCATCACGATCAAGGGCCGGGATATCATCGCCAACATCCCCAAGAGCGTCGAGATCACCCAGAACCAGATCTCCGAGAGCCTCGCCGACGCCGTCAACGAGATCGCCAACGCGATCCGCAACGCCTTGGAGAACATCCCGCCGGAAATCTCCTCTGATATCATCGAAGCCGGGATCGTCCTGACCGGCGGCGGCGCGTTGTTGCCCAATATCGATACCTACATCCGTGAAATCACGGGGATGACGACCCTGATCGCCGAAGATCCGATATCGTGCGTTGCAATCGGGACCGGCCACTGCCTAGAAAACATACGGCATATGAAGAAAGTATTGCATCAGGGTGCCTGAAGCGGACGCTTGACCCGGGGTCTTGCCAGCCCGGAAACAAATGGCGGAACGGCGATGAGATTCGGAACGGCCTTGCAACGAATACTGACGAACCGTCAGTTCCGCATATACGGCTCAATTCTGTTTTTCGCCCTGATGGCGAGCGGCCTCCTGATATTTCAGGCCGCCCAACCGCAGATCTTCGAGCGGCTACGCATGCATGTCGTCGATATCGCGACACCGCTTCTCGACGTCGCTACCATAGCCACGGGGACGATCTCAGAGGTAGCCGAGACCGCCAGCGGCATCTTCTATCTCGAGGAAGAGAACGCGAATCTTCGGACCGAGAACGATCAACTGATCCGATGGCGCCACGAGATCCGCGAGCTGAAAGCGGAAAACCAGATTCTCCGCACCCTGCTAAAAGTGGTTCCCGAGGACGTTGCGCACTCAGTCACTGCCCGCATCGTTGGCGACAGTAACAGCACCTTCGTGCGCAGCCTGCTGATCAACGCCGGCGACAGCGATGGCATTCGCCCAAACATGGCGGCGATGACCGGAAAGGGTCTTGCCGGCCGGGTTATTTCGACAGGCCGAAACGCCGCCAGGGTGCTGTTGCTGACCGATCTGAACAGCCGCATACCGGTTTTGGTAGGCCCAGGCCGCGAGCCGGCGATACTGGTTGGCAACAATTTCAAGCTGCCCAGCCTGCGCTATCTGCAACATCCGGGAAATATACCGCCACGTTCCATCGTCGTCACCTCTGGCCAAAGCGGCGTGTTCCCGCACGGCCTGCCGATCGGCGAGGTCACCAACCCTCAGAAAGTTTTCAGATCCCTTGATGCCCCCGACACTCCCGATACCGCTGAACCTTCGACATCATTGGGTATCCTGACGACCGCGATCTTCGTCAAACCTTTCGCCGACCTGCGGAAAGTCGAATTTCTGCACCTGATCGATCGCGGCCCGAACGACAGCGCTGTATCCGCTGCAGACAACCCATGAGTACCGAAACCCAAACCGTCTCCGGCCGCGTCCTGCATACCGCCATGCCGTTTGCCACGACCCTGGCGCTGGCCCTTCTCGCAGCGGTGCCGGTGCGGTTTCCAGGCATAACTGCGGCGCCGACCGATCTTGTCCTGATCGCGGTCTTCTATTGGTCGATCTATTCCCCGAGGTTCCTGCCCACCAGCGTGGCTTTCGCAATCGGCCTTCTCGTCGACATCCTGTCAGGCAGTGCCCCAGGCTTTAATGCGATCATTCTCCTGTTAATTCGCTTCGTAGCCATTCTCTCGCGCCAGGCTATCCATGACAGTGGATTCAGCATGACCTGGGTCAACCTGGCCCTGATCGTTGTCCTCGTTGCGGCGATGAAGTGGTTTTTGACGTTGCTGACAGTCGGTAACCTTCCCGACGCCCTGCCGGTGCTGTTCATGACCCTGTCGACCATCGCCGCCTACCCGCTGGTGTGGTTACCGCTGATGAGGTTGCATCGTTTCTCGATGCAGATATAGGCGTCACTATGTTCCGACGGCAGATATCCAGACCGCCTCGAGAATTCCACTTCAGTCGACGCGCGGTTTTTATGGGCATCGTCAACCTGGCCTGCATTACCGGCCTTGGCGCACGTCTCTACTACCTCCAGGTGACACAGGGTCGGAACTACCGGGTGTTGGCTGAAAAAAACCGCATCCACTTGAGGTTGCTGCTACCCGAGCGCGGCGTGATTCTCGACCGGCGCGGGGTTCCCATCGCCGTCAACAAGCAAAGCTACACCCTTGTCGCCATACCCGAGAATACACCAGATCTCGATACGCTGCTGACCCGTCTCGATTCGCTGATAGATCTCGACTGGAATCATATCGATACGGTTCGCAAAACCTTCCACTCGGCATTTCCGTTCATTCCGGTCCTCCTGCATGCCGACATGACCTGGGAGCAGCTGCTCCAAATCGAAACCAATGCCTATCGCCTGCCCGGCGTGCATGTCGAGATGACGCAGATCCGCCACTACCCGAACGGGACCGATACGATCCATGTGACGGGTTACGTGGCCAAGCCGTCGGAAGACAGCAAGGACAATCACCTGTTGCTGATGCCAAATTTCCGCATCGGCAAGACTGGTATCGAGAAGCGATACGACGATCTTCTGCGCGGCTCGGCGGGCAACCGCAAGGTCGAAGTCAATGCTGCCGGGCGGATTATCAGGGAGCTGTCCCGGCAAGCGAGCCAGCCCGGACAACCCATAACCCTGACGCTGGACACCGAGATGCAGCGCTACATGGTCGAGCGTCTGTCTTCCCACCGCCGCGCCGCCGCCGTGCTTCTCGACGTTCACAACGGCGACGTCCTCGCCATGGTGTCCATACCCAACTACGACGCCAATCTGTTCAGCACCAGTATCGATCCGGAGATCTGGAAGGGCCTGCAGCGACACCCCGACAGACCGCTCAACAACAACGCCATTGCCGGACAGTATCCGCCCGGATCAACTTTCAAGATCGTGGTCATGCTCGCCGCCCTGGAACAAGGCATCGATCCCCACACTACCGTCTTCTGCGGTGGATACACCCAGCTTGCCAATCAGCGGTTCCACTGCTGGAAAAAATACGGGCATGGCCATCTCGATATGGTCTCGGGTATGCGCGAATCCTGCGATGTTTATTTTTATTTCCTGGCCCGCAAAGTCGGCATCGAGAACATTGCACGCATGGCTCGCCTGCTCGGCCTCGGCGCTTTGCTTGGCATCGATCTTCCCGGCGAAAAGAAAGGTCTGGTGCCAACCCCGGCCTGGAAAAAAACTCAGATCAAGGACAACTGGTACGAAAGCGAAACCATCATGACCGCGATCGGCCAGAGCTACGTCCTGGCTACACCTCTCCAGCTCGCGGTTATGACGGCGCGTGTCGTCAATGGCGGTTTTGCCGTCACCCCCCGGCTATACGCCGATCATCCGAAAGCGCCCGGAGATGTACGTGCTGCCGCTGCCCTTCCCGGCCTCTCCGCCACCTCACGGACCTTGGTGATGAAGGCGCTCGACCAGGTCACGAACCATCCCAGAGGCACGGCTTATCGTTCCCGGATCAAGGCCTCGGACTATGCGATGGCCGGCAAGACGGGAACCTCTCAGGTGGTTCAGATCACCAAGGCGCAGAGAGAGGCGGGCACGTTCCGCAACAAGGATCTGCCGTGGAAGTACCGCGATCATTCACTGTTCGTCGGGTGCGCGCCAGTACACGCGCCACACTATGCGGTGTCGATTATCGTCGAGCACGGCGGTAGCGGATCGAAGGTCGCAGCCCCGCTCGCACGCGACATCCTGACCAGGATGCAGGAACTCGACAGTGCCCGCGGGACCAGCGGACGATGGCACAAACACGCCGACGTCACCTCGGAGGAAAGACGGAAGCCCGATGGCGCTTGATATCGTCAACCAACGGAAGACCCTGCCGTGGCGCCAGCGGCTGGGGAGTATCCACTGGCCACTGGTGACAGCAACCATCATGCTCGCCTGCATTGGTTTCGTCATGCTTTATTCGGCTGCCTACGGCAATCTCGATCCGTGGGCACGACCGCAGATGATCCGTTTCGGATTCAGCCTCGGCCTGATGCTCGTCATCGCCCTCATCGACATCCGAATCTGGGCCCGTTATGCCATTGTTTTCTATCTGGCAGTCCTGAGCTTGCTCATCTTCGTCGAATTCGCCGGTACCGCCGGTATGGGAGCCACGCGCTGGCTCAATCTCGGGGCTTTCCGCTACCAGCCATCGGAGCCGATGAAAATCGCCCTGCTACTCGTCCTTGCGCGGTATTTCCACATGGTCGGCCCAGACGGCTTCCAGAAATTCAGAAATCTGATTGTGCCCCTGATCTTGATCGCGACGCCGGTTGTGCTGGTTGTCAGACAGCCGGATCTCGGAACCGCCGTCTTGCTGGCGGCAAGCGGCGTGGCCGTGTGTTTCATGGCCGGCTTGAGAATCTGGCTGCTCGGCGCCGTCGGAATCGCCAGCCTTGCGATGCTACCGGTCGCATGGGCTTACCTGCACGACTACCAAAAGGCGCGCTTGCTGACCTTCCTGTCGCCGCAAGACGACCCACTCGCCACCGGATACCACATCATCCAGGCTAAAATCGCCCTCGGCTCCGGCGGATTCTTCGGCCGGGGAATCCTCAAGGGAACACAGAGCTATCTCGACTTTCTCCCGGAGCGCCATACCGACTTCATCTTCGCCATGCTAGCCGAGGAGCTTGGCTTCGTCGGAGGATTGGTCGTCATTGTTCTCTACGGGATCATCATCGCGTCGGGTTTCCGGATCTCCGCAAACTCACGTAGCCAGTTCGGCGCCCTGCTTGCGATCGGAATCTCGACGACCCTGTTCCTAAACATGTACACCAACATGGCCATGAGCACCGGGTTGATTCCGGTGGTCGGCGCACCCCTGCCGCTGATCTCCTACGGAGGGACATCGATGTTGACGACAATGATCGCCATCGGCCTGCTTTTGAATGTCCATATTCACTCCAGCCTCAAAATCAGACAGAGCGACATGTAACGGATACATCCAAGCCGCAGGTGACACCGGGCTCCACTCGGTGAGAGCACCCGGCGGGGTGCGGTCAGGTCTCGAAAGAAACCGTGAGGATCTCGTAATCCTTGGCGCCACCCGGCGTGGTGACTTCCGCGATATCGCCAACGGTCTTGCCGATCAGCGCCCGAGCCAGCGGTGCCGTGACCGACAGCAGGCCGGCCGACGCATCGGCTTCGTATTCGCCAACAATACGGTAGCGAGAATCCTTTCCAGTATCGCAATCGACGATCTTCACCGTCGCACCGAAGGTTACGTTGTCACCGCTCAGGCCGGTGACGTCGATCACCTCGATCAATGCCCTCTTGCCCTCGAGTTCCGAGATTCGCCCCTCGATAAAGCTCTGCTTCTCACGCGCGGCGTGGTATTCGGCGTTTTCGGAGAGATCCCCGTGCTCGCGCGCTTCGGCGATGGCCCGGACGACGGCCGGACGCTCGACGTTCTTCAGAGTCTTCAATTCCTCCTGCATGCGAGCAAAGCCGGCAGCAGTGATCGGCACGGAAGCCATGTCTTCAATCTCCCATATTTCATAGACAGCGCGCCTGCATCGGGGAGAGGATTTCCGATGCCCGGGACAGGGCCTCCGGATCCCTGGCGGAATTTCGGCAAAACCGCATAAAGCCCGCCTTCAGACAGAGGCCGTCTTCAGAATGCGTGCCCAAAGTAAGATTGCAGCGACGCCACTTCAAGCGGCCCCGCGCGAAGAGCCTCGATCGCCATCACCGCCGCCACCGCGCCGGCCTGGGTGGTGTAATAGGGAATGTCACGCATCAGGGCAGTGCGTCGGAGGTCACGACTGTCCCGGATCGCCTCCGCTCCCTCGGTTGTGTTGAACACCAGCTGGACCTCGCCATTGATCATCGCGTCGACGATGTGCGGGTTGCCTTCCAGCACCTTGTTGACGGTGCGCACGGTAATTCCGTGCTGCTCCATATAGCGAGCTGTCCCGCGCGTTGCCATCACCTCGAAGCCGAGTTCAACGAGTGTGCGGACGGGGTCGAGGAACACTTCCTTGTCATCGTTCTTGACCGAAACGAACACCGTACCGCCATCCGGCAAAGTGCCGCCAGTGCCAAGCTGGGCCTTGGCGAAGGCGCGTCCGAAATCCCTGTCGAGGCCCATCACCTCACCCGTCGATTTCATCTCCGGGCCGAGCATGACGTCGATGCCGGGAAACCGCCGGAACGGGAACACGGCCTCTTTCACGGCAATGTGGTCGCCCAGTGCCACCGCCTCGAGATTGAAATCCGAAAGGCGGTCGCCGACCATTATCCGGGCAGCGATTTTTGCCAGCGGCACACCCGTCGCCTTGGCCACGAAAGGGGCTGTGCGACTGGCCCTGGGATTAACCTCGATGACATGGACAACGCCGTCACGCACCGCGTACTGGACATTCATCAGCCCGACCACGCCCAGAGCGCTGGCTAGCTGCCTGGTCTGCTCGCGGATCTCTTCGAGAACCTCTTCGCCGAGAGAATGGGGCGGCAGTGAACACGCGCTGTCGCCAGAATGGATTCCGGCTTCCTCGATATGCTCCATAATGCCGGCGACGTGCACCTGTTCGCCATCGGCCAGCGCATCGACGTCAAGTTCGACCGCATCCCTGAGGTAATGGTCTATCAGCACTGGATGATCGCCCGAGGCTAGTGCCGCCGTCGCCATGTAGCGCCGTAGCTGAGCATCGTCGTGCACCAACTCCATCGCCCGGCCGCCAAGTACATAGGACGGCCGCAGCAGCACTGGATAGCCAATCTCCCTGGCCGTCTGCACTGCGTCCTCAACGGAATGGGCCGTGCCGTTGGCCGGTTGCTGCAATCCCAGCTCGTCGATCAGGTTCTGGAATCGGTCGCGATCCTCGGCCCGGTCGATGGCGTCGGGACTGGTGCCGAGAATCGGGATACCTGCCGCTTCCAGCACCCGGGAGAGCTTCAGGGGTGTCTGGCCGCCGAACTGGACGATCACTCCCTCGATCGTGCCACGCACGCTCTCGGCCGTGATCAGTTCGGTGACGTGTTCGGCTGTCAGCGGTTCGAAATAAAGCCGGTCCGAGGTGTCGTAGTCGGTCGAGACCGTTTCGGGGTTACAGTTCACCATTATCGTCTCGAGGCCGGCCTCGGACAGCGCGAAAGCGGCATGAACGCAGCAGTAGTCGAACTCGATGCCCTGCCCGATTCGATTCGGCCCGCCGCCGAGGATCACCACCTTGCGGCGGTCGCTCGCCTCGATCTCGGATTCCGGCTCTTCGACGCCGTCCTCGTGAGCAGCTCGTTCGTAGACCGAATACATATACGGCGTCCGCGCCGGAAACTCCGCAGCACAGGTGTCGACGCGCTTGAATACCGGCCGCACTCCAAGATCGCGCCGAAACCGGGCCACCTCTGCTTCGCCAAGATCGGAAAGTGTACCGAGACGGGCATCCGAGAATCCCGCCTGCTTGAGGCGCAGTATGCCCGCCGCGTCGCCGGGAAGCCCGTCACGCCGTACCGCGTCCTCGATGCAGACCAGGTCCGAAATCTGCTCGAGAAACCACGGATCGATGCGGCAAGCCTCGTGGATCTCGGCCGTGCTGTGGCCGCCGCGATACGCCTCGGCCGCCAACAACAGCCGCTCCGGCACCGGCCTGCGCAACGCAGTCAGGAGCGGGGATTCCGATTCGGAACCCGAGCCGGAATCCGAATCGGCACCCTCCTCCGCTTCCGGTATCGGGGCAATTTCGTCGAGTCCGGTCAGGTCGGTTTCCATCGAGCACAACGCCTTCTGGAAGCTTTCCTGGAAGGTGCGGCCAATCGCCATTGCTTCGCCGACCGATTTCATCGCCGTCGTCAGCGTCGCATCGGCGCCAGGGAATTTCTCGAAGGTGAAGCGAGGGATCTTGGTGACCACGTAGTCGATCGTCGGCTCGAAGCTCGCCGGGGTCGCCCCGGTGATATCGTTGTCCAGTTCATCGAGCGTGTAGCCGACTGCCAGCTTGGCCGCGATCTTGGCGATCGGGAACCCGGTTGCCTTGGAGGCCAAGGCCGAGGAGCGTGAGACCCTGGGGTTCATCTCGATCACCACCATACGGCCGGACTCCGGGTCGATCGCGAACTGGACGTTGGAGCCGCCGGTGTCGACGCCGATCCGGCGCAAACACGCGATCGAGGCGTCCCGCATGCGCTGGTATTCCTTGTCGGTCAAGGTCAGGGCCGGCGCCACCGTCACCGAATCGCCGGTGTGAATGCCCATCGGATCGATATTCTCTATGGAGCAGACGATGATGCAGTTGTCGGCGTGATCGCGGACAACCTCCATTTCGTATTCCTTCCAGCCCAGCACCGATTCCTCGACCAGAACCTCCGAGACGGGCGAGGCCCGGATGCCGGTCTCTAGCAGGGCAAAATACTCATCCCGGTTGTAGGCGATGCCACCGCCGGTTCCGGCAAGGGTGAAGGAAGGGCGCAAAATCGCGGGCAGGCCGACGACGTCGAGGGCCGCCTGTGCCTCGCCGGCACTGTGAACCAGCATGCTGGCCGGGCATTCGAGGCCTATCTCCTCCATCACCTCCCGGAACTGCAGGCGATCTTCGGCCCGGACGATCACCTCGGCCCGGGCCCCGATCAACTCGATTCCAAGACGGTCGAGGGTGCCATTCTCGGCGAGTTTCATCGCGGTGTTGAGACCCGTCTGGCCACCCATCGTCGGCAGCAGGGCGTCAGGACGCTCGCGTTCGAGAATTTTCTCGACCAGAGCAGGCGTGACCGGTTCGATATAGGTGGCGTCAGCGAAACCCGGATCGGTCATGATTGTCGCCGGATTCGAGTTGACGAGGACAACCCGGTAGCCCTCCTCCTTCAGCGCCTTGCAGGCCTGAGTGCCCGAATAGTCGAACTCGCAGGCTTGGCCGATGATAATCGGCCCGGCACCGATAATGGCGATCGTCTTGATGTCACTACGCTTGGGCATGGTTCACCACTCCTTGCCTCAAGCCCCGACGACGGCGGCCGTCTCCATCGCTGCAATGAAACGCTCGAAAAGATAGTGGCTGTCGTGCGGGCCGGGAGAGGCCTCGGGATGGTACTGCACACCGAAGACGGCGCCCTCTCGGGTTGAAAGCCCCTCCAGCGTGCCGTCGAAAAGGGAGATGTGGGTCGTGGCAACCTCCGGTCCCAGGGATTCCGGCAAGACCGCGAAGCCGTGGTTCTGGCTGGTGATTTCGACCCGGCCGGAGACGAGATCCTTGACCGGATGGTTGGCTCCGTGATGGCCGTGATGCATTTTTTCCGTCCTGCCGCCGAGCGCCAGCGCCAGCATCTGGAAACCGAGGCAGATACCGAACACCGGAACGCCGCTGTCCAGCACGGCGCGAATCGCCGGCACCGCGTACGCGCCGGTCGCCGCCGGATCGCCCGGGCCATTGGAAAGGAACACGCCGTCCGGTCGGTGCGATAGGATCTCCTCGCCGGTCGCTGTCGCCGAAACCACGGTCAGGCGACAACCCAGCGCGGCAAGACAGCGCAGGATGTTGTATTTGATGCCGAAGTCGATGGCGACGACGTGAAACCGCTCATTGCCGAGCTGGCCATAGCCGGCACCGTGCCGCCAGTCAATCTCCCGCCAGTCGGGTATGCCGGCGTGGCCAACCTCTTGTGCAAGGTCCATCCCCTCGAGGCCCGACCAGGTAGCGGCCTTGGCAGCGAGAGCGGCGCGGTCAAATGCCCTGGCGGCGTCGGGGTCGTGGCAGAGAACCGCGTGCGGCGAGCCAAGGCTGCGAATGCGACGAGTCAGGCGCCGTGTGTCGATCCCGATGATCCCGGCCAGCCCGTGTTCCGCCAGCCAGTCGTCCCAGTGCCACAGCGCCCGCCAGTTCGACGGGCCGGTGATATCGGCCCGCAGCACACACCCGAGAGCAGCTGGTGCGCCGGCTTCGATATCCTCCGCATTGGCGCCGACATTGCCGATATGGGGAAAGGTAAAGGTCACGATCTGGCCCGCATAGGACGGGTCGGTCATGATCTCCTGATAGCCGGTGATCGCGGTGTTGAATACCAACTCGCCGACCGTCTGTCCGGCCGCGCCAATCCCCCGGCCTGTGAACGCCGTACCATCGGCAAGAACCAGTATCGCTGTTGAGTCGTCGCGCGACATCGTTCCTGATCCGATCGAGTCGGCCATCGGGAAATTCCTCTTCGGGCCCAAGCCAATCCCGGGAAATCGACCCGGAGACCAGCCCAGAAAATCGGCTCAGAAAACTAGGCAACAAACGCCTCTTCGCCCGAGATAATTCCCGGCCCGGCGGCTCTGCGGATGGCCTGGACAGGACTCGGTGCGATCCCTGCGACGGCGCACATTCCGGGTCGCGCAATCGGTAAGCGTCAGATCCCATCGGGTCAAGCGAAATCCGGCTTGCGTCGGTCAGTAATTCTCCCGAAACCTCGCTGTATCCTCCGGAGAATCTCTGGAGAGTCCCTGGGGCCGCGCGTCCCGGAATCCCTCACGATGCCAAAACCTCCCCCCGAATCCCCGTAATCCTCGAACCGCCGGGGACCCGAAATGCCGGAATGCCGGAATGCCGGAAACCCTTATGCAAACAGGCAAAAAAACAAAATCAGGCCAAACAGGAGCGGTTCCAGCGTCTGCATCTGCAAAAATCTTCTTGGCAAATCAACCTGATCATCTTAAATGGACACTGGTTCCTTGAGAATTCCGGTAGGGGGAACATCCCCTGCCCCAACTGACAGCATCGCCTTTGCGCGGGCCCCTGGAACCCTTGTACCTTCATCCCAGTATTCCATCATCCACGGAAACACCTCGTCATGATGCGAAAGCATATTGAAACCACGCTCAACAAAGCGCTGGCGGAAAAAGACGCCTGCACTGCCAGCACGATCCGGCTGGTGCTCGCCGCGCTCCGGGACCGGAGCACGATCAGCGACAATGGATCCGTAAACGGCGCTGACGAGGACCGCGCCATACGGAATCTTTTGCAGACCATGGTGCAGCAACGCACCGAAAGCGCCGAGACATGCCTCCATTGCGGCGATCATGACGGCGCCGCCCTCAAGGAGCGGGAGATCGCGGTCATACACCGCTTCCTGCCATCGCCTCTGGATGAGGAAACCATGCGGAAAGCGGTGCGCCGGGCGATCACCGAAACCCATGCCACGGGGCTCAAAGAAATCGGCAAAGTCATGAACACGCTCCGCAACCAGCACGCTGGCACGATGGACTTCACCCGAGCCAAGGCCATCGCCAGAGATGAACTCTCCTCGCTCCGCTAACCCCCCCCCTTCACGCCAATATTTTTATCCCCCTCCCCCCCCCCTCATTTTTTCCGGCTTCCCACCAATCCCCTCTCCCTTCTCCCCGGCATCGCCCCCGGAACAGCCTGACGCTTTCCCGTCGATTCTTCGACCGAATTTTGGTCGGCTTTTGGCCGATTTTTGATTGACGCCGCGACACCGATTCACGACCCTGATCGCCATGTCTTTCCCTAGATGGTTCATTGAGGATATCCAGACACGCACCGACCTCGTCGCGCTCGTTCGGCATCGGACAAAGCTTGATCGCAAGGGGAAGGAGCATGTCGGCCTCTGCCCCTTCCACAAGGAAAAAACGCCCTCCTTTTACGTCTACGACAAAGGGGGCAGGAGCCTCTTCCATTGCTTCGGATGCGGCGAAACAGGCAGCGCCATCGATTTCGTCATGAAAACCGAGAATTTCGGCTTCCCGGCAGCGGTTGAGCAGCTCGCCCACTTCGCCGGCGTCAGCGTCCCGCAGGCAACGCCCGAGGACACGGCAAGAGAAAAGAAACGCAGCACCCTGCACGATGTTCTCGAACACGCCTGCAGCGCATTCGAGGCCGCACTGAAGTCATCCGAGAACGCGGAAGCCCGCGCCTATCTTGCTGAACGCGGCCTCGACGACGCGACGATCGCGGCATTCCGTCTCGGCTTCGCCGCGCCGTCAGCCTATGGGGAGACAGGACCTCTCGAGAAGCACCTTATCGCCCTTGGCCATTCGCAGGCGGACCTGCTCGAGGCCGGCTTGCTGTCCGAACGCAGAGAAGGGGATGGGGTCTACCCGTTCTTCAGGAACCGGATCATCTTTCCGATTGCCAATACCGGTGGGCGAATCGTCGCCTTCGGCGGTCGCGCCCTCGGCGATGCCCAGCCCAAATATCTGAACTCCAGCGATACCCCGCTCTTTACCAAGGGCCGGACGCTGTTCAACCTGCACCAGGCTCGCACCCATCTCCGCAAGGAAGGGCCGCTGATCGTGGCCGAGGGCTATATGGACGTGATCGCCTTGAGCCGGGCGGGCCTTAAGGCCGCGGTTGCACCCCTCGGGACCGCACTGACGGAAGATCAGATCGCGATGCTGTGGCGGTATGCCGACACCCCCCTGATCTGCTTTGACGGCGATGAGGCCGGCCGGCGGGCGGCTGGGCGGGCTGCCGAACGGGCTTGGACGATGCTCGAGCCAGGCAAATCGCTGGCTTTCGTGTTTCTGCCTCCGGGCGAAGACCCTGACAGCCTTCTCGCCATGCGCGGCGTGGATGGCCTGCGCGCAACCCTCGATGCGGCGATGCCGCTGGCGAACGTCATTCTCGACATGGAGCGCCGGGTCACCCCGCTGGATACGCCGGAAAGACGGGCCGGACTGAAACAGCGCCTGCAGCAGCGGGCCCGGGACATCACCGACAGGCGGGTGCGCGACCAGTACTGGAAGCTCTTCAACGACTATATCGACCAGATGTACAGCCGGGGCCGCAACGGCCACGGATACGGCCAACAGATCCCTGCTGCGCCGATAAAGCCGGCTGCGGCAGCAGGCGTACGCCAGTTTGGTGAAAGCCTTCTGGTCACCACGATTCTCGCCTATCCGGCGCTGCTGGACGAATTCGGCGAGCGTCTGGCCCGGATCGACATCCACACGCCCTATCTCGAAACCCTGCTCCAGCATGGCTATCAGGCAGCCACGACAATTCCAGGGGTTGACGCGGATGGCCTGCGTAACCATTTGATTACGACCGGATTCGGCCCTCATCTGGAACAGCTCCGGCGCACCTGTAAAGGGCAGGAACAAGCCTCGTCACTAGACGAAGCACGGAAAGACCTGTACGAAATGCTTGGAAACGTCGAAGCACACCAGGCGGGAATGGACGTACGCACGGAAATACGGGAAGCCGCACGCAACGGTGCACCGGAAAACCGTCTGATGGAGCTTATCGAGAACGCGCGCCCTGAAACGGAGGGCAACGCGTAGTTTCGAGGGTGCCAAACGGCACGCCCGAAGCGCTTCTTGGGGAGGGGTCCGGCTTTCAAAGGTTTTGCTGGGTGCGAAACGAGAAGCCGGATACACCAAGGCGAGACAATCGCCCCTAAATAATATTCGTTGCGCCGGTTGATTCGCTGAAAAGCGGACAATATTGGCAAGTAGCTATTGCTTGGAAAGGCCGCCTGCCCGAAAGCGACGAGGCGATAACAAGCGCCAAGACCAAACGAAATGCGAAGGAAGAAGATGGCTACGCAAGCAAGTATGAAGAAAGCGTCAAGAAACACCGCCCAGCAGCCGGTGCCGACCAACACGCCATGGTCCCCGGAGAGTGACAACCATTCGTTGCTCGATCGCTTCAATGCACCCGTAAAGGCCCTGTTCAAGAAAGGACAGGAGACGGGATACATCACGATCGACGACCTCAACGGAGCTTTGCCGCCGGACGACACCGCGGCTGACCAAATCGAAGAGGTCACGACGCGCCTTTCGGAGATGAACGTCGGCATCATTGAGACTCCGGAAGCCGAAGACGCGGGCGATGCCAGCGCAAGCGACGACAAGTCCGATCAGGCACCAAGCGCGGGCAACCTGAATGACGACGAGGTCGGTCGCACCGACGATCCGATCCGCATGTATCTCCGGGAAATGGGCGGCGTCGAGCTACTGTCACGCGAGGGCGAAATCGCCATCGCCAAGCGTATCGAGGTCAATCGCGGCAGCATGATCGCCGCGCTCTGCCAGAGCCCTCTGACGATGCGTGCGATCGCCCATCTCCGCGAGGGGCTGGCCGACAGCGAGATCGAGAGCAGAAGCGAGAACAGGATCCACCTGCGCGACATCATCGACCTGGAAATGACCTACAACCAGACTTTCCATCAGCCGGACGACCCGAACGCGTTGCCCGGAGATGATGAGGACAACGAAACCGACACTGCAGGCGACAACAGCAATGTGCCGCCTTCGGTGACGCCCTCGAAGATGGAGGAAGAACTCAGGCCTCAGGTTCTCGAAACCTTTGACGAGATCGGCGCGCTCTACGCAAAGATGGCGCGGGCCCATGACAAGCGCGTAACGATGATTCGCGACGGCCGACCGGAAGCGAAATCGACCGTGCGCACCTACGCCAAGCACCATCGTGCGATCACCGCGCTTCTAGCCACGGTCCAGCTGCATCCTGACAAGATCCAGGACCTGGTCGATGAACTCGATGCCCTGAACGCCGAACTCACCAAGGCGGAGCGGCAGTTGCTCGACCTCGCCACCAACTGCAGCATCGACCGCAAGGAGTTCCTCGACAATTATTTCGGCCATGAGCTCGATCCGGACTGGTTCGCCCACATCAAAAGCCTCCGGAAACGGGCCTGGAACACCTTCGCATGCAAGCATCAGGAGAGAATCGCCACAGCCTGGATGACGATCAACGAGATCGCCAACACCGTGGCCATGCCGGTGCCCGAGTTCCGCCGCATCGTCCGGGAGGTCAAGAAGGGCCAGCGGGAAGCAGCGCGCGCCAAGAAGGAAATGGTGGAGGCCAACCTGCGGCTCGTGATCTCGATCTCGAAGAAGTACTCGAACCGCGGCCTGCAGTTCCCCGATCTGATCCAGGAAGGCAACATCGGCCTGATGAAAGCAGTCGACAAATTCGAGTACCGTCGCGGCTACAAGTTCTCCACCTACGCTACCTGGTGGATCCGCCAAGCCATCACCCGCTCGATCGCCGACCAGGCGCGGACGATCCGCATCCCGGTCCACATGATCGAGACCATAAACAAGCTCGTGCGCACCTCCCGCCAGATGGTGCAGGAGATCGGCCGGGAGCCGACGGCGGAAGAGCTTGCCGGCAAGCTCAACATGCCGGTCGACAAGGTCCGCAAGGTGCTGAAAATTTCCAAGGAGCCGGTCAGTCTGGAAACGCCGATCGGTGAGGAAGAGGACAGCTATCTCGGTGACTTGATCGAGGACAAGAATGTCATCATGCCTTCGGAGGCGGCAACCCAGTCGAACCTGCGGGAAACCACGACTCAGGCGCTGTCGAGTCTCACCGCCCGCGAGGAGCGGGTTCTCAGGATGCGCTTCGGCATCGGCATGCTGCAGGACCACACCCTCGAGGAGGTCGGCAAGCAGTTCTCGGTGACCCGCGAGCGGATCCGGCAGATCGAAGCCAAGGCTCTGCGCAAGCTGAAGCACCCGAACCGGTCGCGGAAACTCAAAACCTTCTTCGAATAAAAACCCACACGCGGCCAGCGCGTCTGCGGGTGCCATCCGCCTGCAGGCACGCCGATCACGGGTGTCCCCGGTCACGCCGCCTGATTGTCGGCTTGCCCCCTAACCTGCTATCTATGATAGCGATGCGGAAGGCGGGGCCCGTAGTTCAGTTGGTTAGAACGGACCGCTCATAACGGTCATGTCGCGGGTTCGAATCCTGCCGGGCCCACCACCGCTCGCTCTTCCAGGCATTGACGACACAGCCGCAAGAGGCTGCGGCAACGCAGTTGCGACAGGCTGCTATGACGTGGCCGTCCCGTCCTGGGCGCGATCCTCGTTGCGCAACCGGTCGTAGACCTCCTTCGGCCAGCGCCGGTGTAGCCACAGCCATTGGTCCGGTCGCGCCCGCACCCATCCCTCGATCATATCGTTGACCTCCTGCACGAGCGCCGCGACCGTGGCCTTGTCGCTGTCGCAGCCGGCAAGATCGAGTGGCTTGTCAAAGACGATGCGGAAACGGCAACCCGAGATTCGCTCCACATGCACCGGCACCACCCGGCAGGAAAACCGCAAAGCCATCCGGATTCCGGCATCCATCGTCATCGCCGGCAGGGAGAAGAATTTGACCTTGATACCGTCGTCCAACTTCTGATCGACCAGAAACCCAACACTGCCGCCGTTACGTAGCTCGCGCAGCAGGGTCCGGCTGGTGTCCTGTCCCTTGCCGGTACGACGCGCCCCGGCGACGTCGCGCAACCGGCCGAGAATGCGGGCCACGCGCGGATTGTTCGGTTCACGGAATACAGTGAGAAGGTCGAGGCCCATGCTTCGATTGGCGAACAGCGGGAGCAGCTCCCAGTTCGCACAATGCCCCGAGATAAAGATCAGCGGCCCCTGCAGGCGGTTTTTGGAACCGTCGCCGACAATAATGCCGAGTGCATCCTCCAGGCTAACATCCTCCACATAGCCTCGGGTCAGATCGGTCAGCGCCTCGAGGTGCGGGTATTCGAAAAAGGTGCGTCCCACATTGTCGAAAACCCGCCGCGCCATGGCACGGCGTTCGGCGCGGTCGAGCTCCGGCAAAGCGAGACGCAGATTTTCGTCAATACGCCGGGAAGTCGGCAGCAACGGCCCGCAGACACGAAACAGCCACCCCCCAAGGCCGGAGGCCTGTTCGGGGGTCAGCCGGGAGCTGGCCGCAACGGCGGTACGCACCGCCAGCGCCTCGATGAAATAACGCAGGCGTCGCACCGGATCACGCTTCATGCGCATTGCCCGGAAGCATTCGATTCGCTAAACACTCGCCGTATTGCCTTCTCGTAACCTGTGGATATTGCCGTGGCCTCCCCTCAGTATGTCTACGCCATAAGGGATTTGGTCAAATCCTTCCCTGGCGGGCGCGAGCTTCTCAGCCACGTCACACTCGCCTTTCTGCCCGGAGCCAAGATCGGCGTGCTTGGCCACAACGGCGCCGGAAAATCGACCCTGCTACGCATCATGGCGGGGCTCGATGACGAATTCTCCGGCGAGGCCAGGCCCGCCAGCGGCACCCGCGTTGGCTACCTGCCCCAGGAACCGATGCTCGATCCCGACAAGACCGTCTCCGGAAACGCGCTCGAAGGTCTCGCCGAGCAGAAGGCTCTGGTCGACCGTTTCGAAGCGGTCAGCGCTCGGATTGGAGAGACCGAAGACGCCGACGAGATGACGGCACTCATCGAGGAGCAGGGAGAGCTCCAGGAACGGATCGACGCGGCCGGGAGCTGGGATCTGGATCGCACCGTCGAGATTGCCATGGACGCGCTCAGATGCCCGCCCGGGGAGATTGGTGTCGACGCGCTTTCCGGCGGCGAACGCCGGCGTGTCGCCCTCTGCCGCTTGCTTCTCCAGAAGCCCGACATTCTTCTGCTCGACGAACCCACCAACCATCTCGACCCGGAGTCCGTTGCCTGGCTGGAGCAACATCTCGCGGAATATCCCGGCACGGTCGTCATGGTCACCCACGACCGCTACTTTCTCGACAACATCACAGGATGGATTCTCGAGATCGACCGTGGCCGTGCGATTCCGTTCGAGGGCAACTACTCGGCCTGGTTGAAGCAGAAACAGGAGCGACTGCGACACGAGGAGCGGGAAGCCACGGCCCGTCTGCGCACGCTCGCCCGCGAACAGGAATGGATCGCGGCCAGCCCCCGAGCGCGCCAGGCCAAGTCGAAAGCCCGGATCCAAGCCTACGAGACCTTGCTCGCAGAAGCTACCGACCAGGCGCCGGATTCTGGCCAGATCGTGATCCCACCGGGACCGAGGCTCGGCGATCTCGTCGTCGAGGCCGTTCATCTCAGGAAGGGCTACGGCAACGTCCTGCTGATCGACGATCTGAACTTCAGACTTCCTCCGGGCGGCATCGTCGGGATGATCGGGCCGAACGGATCCGGCAAGACGACCCTGTTGCGGATGATTACCGGCCAGGAGGCCCCGGATGGCGGTGCACTCAAGCTCGGCGATTCCGTCCGGCTCGGCTATGTCGACCAGTCCCGTGACGCACTCGACCCGGCCAAGACCGTCTGGGAGGAGATTAGCCAGGGCGAGGACGAGATCCTGCTCGGCAAGCGGCAGATAGCGAGCCGAGCCTATGTCGGTGCCTTCAACTTCAAGGGCCCCGATCAGCAGAAGAAGGTCGGCCAGCTGTCGGGTGGCGAGCGCAACCGGGTCCACCTGGCCCGGATGATGCGTTCGGGTGCAAACCTGATGCTGCTCGACGAGCCAACCAACGACCTCGACGTGGACACGCTTCGCGCCCTCGAGGAGGCCCTTCTGAACTTCGCCGGATGTGTGCTTCTTATCAGCCACGATCGTTGGTTTCTCGACCGCATCGCAACGCACATTCTCGCCTATGAAGGCGACAGCCGGGTCGTCTGGTTCGAGGGCAACTACCAGGATTACGAGGACGATCGGCGGCGGCGTCTCGGCGACGATGCGGTCGACCGACCCAACAGGATCAAATACCGGCCGCTGACGCGCTGATGCGCCTAAAAAAGTGCCCGGCGCCCGGCGGGCAGATTTCTTTCCTCGCCGACCCACGCCCGTGTTTCCCCGATGCCACCCCCGGTGTCATTGGGATATTTTGGTGTCATTTGGGTATCTGCGGGGTATCGGCTTCCGCATCCGGTATATCGAGGTCGCGATATTGCGGATCAGAGGGCGCATCGGGATCGCGCTTGTCCAGGACGGCCTGCCGTCTCTGCATGTACGAGCTCTGGACAGCGATATAGTAATCCACCGACGTCTTCTCGAGATTGTCGAGCACACCGAGAAGGGCGGCGCGCCTCTCAAGGCCTTCGAGACCAGCTCGCGCCACCGTAAAGGTATCCTCGTCGATATCCCATCGCAGCGGATCAACCGCCCAGTCAACGACCGCTCCCGTCGCATCCGTCACTGTTGATGGACCAAGCAGGGGTAGGACGAGATAAGGGCCGGATCCGACACCCCAGACAGTAAAGGTTTGCGCAAACCCATTGTTGTGCCCCGGAGCGCCCATCCTCTTCGCCATATCGACCAGCCCGCCCATGCCGGCGATCGCATTAACCACGAACCGGCCCGTGGTCACGGCCGCCCGGTCGCCATCGGCCTGGAGCAGATCGTTGGTCAGGATGACCGGAGTCTTCAGGAAAAACAGAAAATCGCGGATTCGTCCGCGGACAAAACCGGGGATGAGCGTATCGTAGACCTCGGTAGCCGGCCTCACGGCCACCTTGTCGATTGCGGTGTTGAAGGCAAAGACGGCCCGGTTGACAGGCTCGAGGGGATCCTCGACCGCAGTGGTGCCCTTCGGAGAAGTACAGCAGGTCAGCGCCAGAGTCAGCAACGCCGCGGCCGCATATGGCCCGAAGATTTTCCCATGCCTACGGATGTGCCGACCAGTCTGCCGGTTTCCCACATACCGTTTTGCACGCATCATGCCGTTGATCGTCAGATCCGGGGAGTCCATAAGGCCAGACCTTATATCCTGATGTCAGATACGCACTCTGATTATGACGATATCCACCATAAACCGTAGGGCGAAAAACGCCATTGCGCAAACACGAAAAGGCCCGCGAAACGACCGCGAAACGACCGCGAAACGACCGCGAAACGACCTGTGAAAAGATTTGCGGAAAGACTTGCGGCGAACGGCAATCAGTCTTCTTCGCGCTGGCTGTGATAACCGCCATCGAATGCCTCGGCCCACCGGGCGAGAAGCGGCGAATCCCCGCCGGCATGCCCGCGCTCCCTGATCGCCATCCTGAGTGCGGCACGGCCCAGTCGCGTCCCGGGGGCGCGGTAGTCTTCCGGCGCCACACCCCTGTCCAGGCCGCATCGGGCACGGGTTTTCTCCCGGTAATATTCCGGCGCCGACCAGCGCCGCAACAAAGTTTCGAAAGCGGCCGCGGCTTTCTCGCCGTCCGCACCGCACCGCGCGACGCCCAGGGGATGTTCGGGATAGAGGCTGAGGCAGGGCAGGCTGTGCCGGGGCACCGGTATGTGCGCCGAATGGGTGCGTCCGGAAGCAAGTAGCTTTGGCAGAAGATGGGTGTGCGGGCCCTCAGGCGTGCGGATTCGGCTGATCTCCTGGAATACCTCGATGCGGGCGAACCGGGAGACAATGACGCGATGCGGGCTGGAATCGATAATCGCCTCTATCGCCTCGTTTTTAGCGCCGATCAGCGGCAGGCCGCAGGCGCGCCGCAGAATCCCCAACAGCACCGGATCCCGGGTTCTGATGCAGAAATCCACATTGGCGACGCTGGCGCCCATATCGAAGAGTGTCGCATCGCGATCTTCGGCGCGGATCGCTTCGCGGTCAGGACCCAGTTCGGTAAGCACGGTGCACCGCCGGGAGCGCGCCAGCACGGCAGGAAGACAGAACACGACCCCGTGCTGCCAGTGACCGGAGCGGGGTGAGGGAATTTCATAGGTTCGGGGCTCGATCTTGTCCTTAAACTCGTCGATTGCGATGCGCAGGGCACCGCGGCCAGTGGCAACGGCCAGAATTCCCGAGGCTACGGAGTCCAGGGACTCTTCCTCCAGGGGCTCTTCGGGATCCCGGGCAAATTCCCCGATCGCCCCGAAACCGCCAACGCTGAACGTGCTCCGAGGATCGCGAAGATGGCGCTTGAGTATTTCCCCGACCGGTTCCTCTGCCGCCAACTGTGTTCTCCTTTGCCGTTCCCTTGTCTGTTCGCAGGAAATGCCAGATTTTCCAGTTTTATAATTTCCCGATCTTATAGCAGAAAGCACCGGCGATATCCCCGAAGGGTAGGCATCTGCGGGTGCTACTCCGGATCCCGACGTCTCGACTGCGATGAGGAATTTCGATGACAGACTGCAAATCTCTCTATCTCGCAAATCCCTACGGTTTCTCGGCACAGCAGAAGGCGGGCCCGCTCCAGGACCTGGTCCGCACGCTCGAAGATGCCGGCGCCGACGTGTGGGAACCCTTCGCCCGCAACAACCAGGGCACCAGAATCGATCAGCCGGGTGTGGCGTGGCAGATCGCGCGCAACGACCTCGAGGACGTCGTCAAGGCTGACGGTATCTTCGCCGTCGTCAACGGATGCCCTCCTGATGAAGGCGTCATGGTGGAGCTCGGCGCAGCGATCGCGCTCGAAAAACCGATCTTCCTGTTCCGGGACGATTTCAGAAAATGCACCGATAGCGGGGAATATCCGCTGAACCTGATGCTGTTTGCTGGCTTGCCGCAAACGGGATGGCAGGATTACTGGTATGCCGACATCACGGAGATTCCGGATCCTGGAAAAGCCCTCATGCGATGGCTCACGGCTTGACCCCGAGGCACTTCCGGAACGACTCTCCCAGGCTGCGAAGCAGCGCAAAATAAGCACTCCGGCCGGGTGCCACATTGACGCCAAGGGGGTCGAGTATCTCGACCCTAGCACCGGTTCCCTCGGTGAGCGTGCGCACCAGTTGCGATGGAAATTGCGGTTCAGAGAAGACGCAACGCGCCCCAGTCGCCACGATCGTCTCCTTGACGACGCGAATCCTCCGGGCACCCGGCATACGGCCGGTTCCGGAGACGATCGCAACAACGGGCTTCAGTCCGAAACGGCCCGTGAAATGGCCGTAGGCGTCGTGGAACGCCACATAGGTGGCTTCCCGCGCCGGCCGCAGCTCCTTTCCAAGCCAATCCGTCAAGGTCCTTAACTTCGTCTTCACGGCCTGGGCGTTTTTGGTGTAACGGGCGGCATTCGCCCTGTCCCTGACGCCAAGGGCCACGGCAACGGCATCGATCATTGTTTCGGCATTGTCCGGATTGAGCCATATATGCGCATCCCGCATGAAATCGTGATCGTGTGGGTCGGGCTGGCTATGATTGTCACGATTGTCGTCGCCGCGGCTGAGGCCGTGCCGGCCCTCGTCCCGTCGGGCTTGCGGGCGGCGTGAGTCGGGAAAGGACAACCCCGGGGCGTCGATCAGGGTCACGATCATCTTTTCGGATCCGAGGGCGGCGATTGGCTTGCGCAGGACATTTTCCAGCGTCGGACCGACCCAGATCACCAGATCGGCTTCCTGCAGCGTGCGGGCCTCCGATGGCCTGAGGGCGTAATCGTGCGGAGACGCGGTGGCCGGAACAAGAAGAACCGGCTCGCCAAGCCCCGCCATGACAACCGAGACAAGCGCATGCACCGGAACAATGCTGGCCACGACCCGCGGAACCCCGGCGGCGGTACTGGCCGTGGCAGCGCTCCCGGCAAAGGTGCCAGCGAGCAAAAGGGTGAGGAGAATGGAGACAGAGCCGCGCATCCGCGGGCCATCGCTTTCTTTTGCCGGCAATGTAATGTTATGTTGTAACGTTATTATAACTGGCGCAAAATCCGCTCGTCAATGATGGCGGCCACCCCCTGGCACCGTCCCCACCCTGACATCATTCCCACCCTGTCGATTGCAAACCGTGGGGACTCCGTACGATGAGTTTCACCTTTCCCAAACCCGAGCACGACCACACCGCCTGTATCGATGCGGCACTGACCACGGCAGAACGCGTCTGTCGCAAGCGGGGAAGCCGCTTCACGCAACGCCGCCGCGAGGCCCTCACGTTACTCTGGGAAAGCCACAAACCGGTCAGTGCCTACAACATCCTTGCCATGATGCAGCGCGCCAGGGGTAGGCCGATTGCACCGATTACCGTCTATCGGGCTCTCGAATTTCTTCAGGCCCATGGCCTCGCCCACCGGATCGAGAGTCGGAGCGCCTATATCGGATGCCGCATCCCGGAGACCGACCATACGGGCCAGTTCCTGCTCTGCCGCGGATGTGGTTGCGCCGCCGAGATCGATGAACGCGGCATCGCCGAAGCGCTCCAGGCCAGCGCGCAGCGCGTCGGATTCGACGTCACCAGCCCGGTCATTGAGATCGAGGGCGCATGCCCCGATTGCAGGGAAGGCGGCCATGGCTGAGTTAGGTCACATGGCGGCGCCCGTCGTTCTGGCTCCGGGCGACCGGTTGATCGCCGGCACCGGGCTGAATCTGCAGCTCGGCAGACGCACCATCCTCGATGACGTCGATATCGCGGTTCACCGTGGCGAGATCCTCACCCTGATAGGCCCGAACGGAGCAGGGAAAACCACCCTGGTCCGGATCCTGCTGGGACTTCTCGATCCCGATTCCGGACAGGTTGAACGCAACCCGGGCCTCACCGTCGGCTACCTGCCGCAGCGAATCGCTGTCGATCCCTCGCTCCCCCTGACCGCATCCTCCCTGCTTGGCCTCGCCGGACGGACGAACCGGAGCAAGACGCAGGCACGGCTTGACGAGGTTGGCGCGGGTCATCTTCACGACGCCATGATCCACGATCTGTCGGGTGGCGAACTGCAACGCGTATTGCTGGCTCGCGCACTGCTGCGGGACCCCGACCTGCTCGTCCTCGACGAGCCGATGCAAGGCATCGATTTCTCCGGCGAGATCGAGCTCTATGAACTAATCACCGGTCTCGTCGCACAACGCCATTGCGGCGTGCTCCTGATCTCCCACGACCTTCACCTGGTAATGGCCTCGACCGACAGGGTCGTCTGCCTCAACAGACATGTCTGCTGCGTCGGCAAACCCGAGGCGGTCAGCCAGGATCCCGCCTATCTGTCATTATTCGGCCTCCGCTCGGCCAGAAACCTCGCCGTCTACGCCCATCATCACGACCACCACCACAACCTTGCCGGCGAAGTGATCGAACCCGGTGACGAGCGGCCAGATGACGGGCATAGCCATGCTTGACGATTTCCTGGTTCGCGGATTGCTCGGCGCAATCGGCGTCGCTCTCGTTGCAGGCCCCTTGGGCTGCTTCGTTGTCTGGCAACGGATGTCGTATTTCGGGGCCGCTATCGCGCATTCCGCTCTGCTCGGCACGGCGTTGGGATTCGCCTTCTCGATTGACCCCCTGATCGGCATCCTTACCGTCGGCGCCCTGTTCGCGCTTGGCCTTTCCATCCTGCAACGCCGGACGCGGCTTGCCACCGACACACTGCTCGGCATCTTTGCCCACGCCACTCTCGCCTTCGGCGTCATCGCCATCGGCTTCATGGAAAATCTGCGCGCCAATCTGACCGGCTATCTGTTTGGCGACGTTCTCGCGGTCACCCGCACCGATCTGGCCATGATCTACATCGGTGGTGGCATCGTGCTCGTTGGACTGGCGATGATCTGGCGCTCGCTCCTGGTGGTCACGGTCAACGAGGATCTCGCCCGCGCCGAGGGTATCGCGGCAGGGCGTACACGCCTTGTGTTTACCCTTCTTCTGGCAACGACGATCGCGATCGCAATGAAGATCGTCGGGTTGCTGCTGATCGTTTCCCTGTTGATTGTACCGGCGGCAGCGGTACGGGTCGCCCGCAGCCCCGGGAGCATGGCGGTGCTGGCCGCGATGATCGGCGTCGTGGCGGTCGCAGGCGGCTTCGGGGCATCCCTTGAATGGGACATGCCAACCGGGCCGGCGATCGTCGCCACGGCCTTTATCCTGTTCTGCCTGTCGCGTTTCTTCGCATTGCGCTTCCCGGCACGCCAGGGCGCCGAGGAAACGGTCAAGTTGCCTCGGCAATCGCTCCGTTGAAGGTAACGCCGCCCTCGCCGGCCGAAACCCCGACCGTTTCACCCTCGGCGATATCGCCCGCAAGCAGCATCGCCGCCAGCGGGTTCTGCATCTCACGCTGGATCAGCCGCTTGAGCGGCCGGGCACCATAGATCGGATCGTAGCCGCTCTCGGCAAGCCAGGTCCGCGCAGCCTCGTCGACCTCGAGCAAAATCTTCTGTTGTTCGAGCATTCCGGCGAGATCCGACAGCTGGATGTCGACGATCTTTCCGACCTGCTCTCGCGACAGCCTGCTGAACAGCAAAATCTCGTCGATTCGGTTCAGAAATTCCGGCCGGAAGGCGCGGCGCACGATTTCCATGACGTCATCCCTGGCTGACTCCGTCTCCGCGTCCAACGCGAGTTCGGCCAGAATCTCAGCGCCGAGATTGGACGTCATGATCAGCAAGGTGTTGGCAAAATTTACCATCCGGCCGTGCCCGTCGGTCAGCCTGCCATCGTCGAGGAGCTGGAGCAGGACGTTGAACACATCGGGGTGCGCCTTCTCGATTTCGTCGAACAGGATCACTTGATAGGGCCGGCGCCGGACCGTTTCGGTCAGAATGCCGCCCTCCTCGTAGCCGATATAGCCAGGTGGCGCGCCGATGAGCCGCGCGACCGCGTGTTTCTCCATGTATTCCGACATATCGATGCGAAGCATCGCTGACTCGTCATCGAACAGGAACGCCGCCAGGGCCTTGGCGAGTTCGGTCTTGCCAACGCCGGTCGGGCCAAGAAAAACGAACGATCCGATGGGACGTCGGGCGTCCTGCAACCCGGCCCGGGCCCGACGCACCGCATGTGAAATCGCGGTGACGGCCTCCTCCTGACCGATCACCCGTTCGCCGATCCGCATCTCCATCGCCAGCAGCTTCTCGCGCTCGCCCTGGAGCATCGAATCAACCGGAATACCGGTCCAGCGCGACACGACGGCGGCGATGTCAGTGTCGCGGACCTCGTCATTGATCATCCGTTCGCCGTCATCCCCGTCGCCACGCTCCAGCTGTTCCTCAAGATCGGGGATGACGCCATAGAGCAGTTCGCTAGCCCGCGTCAGGTCACCCAATTGCTGCGCTTGCTCGGCCTCGATGCGCGCGGCATCAAGGCGTTCCTTGAGCGCCTGGACATCAAGCGACGCGGTTTTCTCAGCCTGCCACTTCTCGGTCAACGCTGCCGATGCCGCCTCCAGATCCGAGAGCCGGATCTCCAGGGCCTCGAGTCGATCGCGGCTGGCCTGATCACTCTCCTGTTTCAGCGCCTCGCGTTCGATCCGCAGCTGGACGATGCGCCGGTCGAACTCGTCTATTTCCTCAGGCTTGGAATCCGCTTCCATCCGCAACCGGCTTGCAGCCTCGTCGACCAGGTCAATCGCCTTGTCGGGAGAAAATCGGTCGTTGATGTAGCGATCGGACAATGTCGCCGCCGAAACGATCGCCGAATCGGTTATGCGGACACCATGATGGAGTTCGTATTTTTCCTTGAGGCCGCGCAGGATTGAGATCGTGTCGGCCACCGTGGGCTCGGTGATGAATACCGGCTGGAAACGCCGCGCCAGGGCAGCATCCTTCTCAATATGCTCGCGGTACTCGTCGATAGTCGTCGCACCGATACAGTGCAAATCACCTCGCGCCAGCGCCGGCTTCAGCATGTTGGAGGCGCCCATCGATCCCCCGCCCTTGCCGGCCCCGACAAGCGTGTGCATCTCGTCGATGAATATGATGATTTGGTCCTGCTCTGCCGACAGTTCCTCGAGAATCACCTTCATGCGCTCCTCGAACTCGCCCTGGAACTTGGTTCCGGCCAGAAGCGCGCCGAGGTCAAGGACCAGCAAACGCTTACCCTGGAGCCGCTCGGGCGCGTCCTTGCGAATGATCCGCTGGGCCAGACCCTCGACGATTGCAGTCTTGCCAACTCCGGGCTCACCGATCAGCACCGAGTTGTTCTTGGTTCGGCGGGACAGCACCTGCATAGTCCGGCGGATTTCTTCCTCGCGGCCAATCACCGGATCGAGCTTGCCCTCGGCCGCCTCCGCCGTCAGATCGCGGGTGTATTTGCGGAGCGCATCGTAGGTGTCTTCGGCCGAGGCGTTATCAGCGGTGCGGCCCTTGCGGAGATCTCCAACCGCCTGGTCGAGAGCCTCAGGCGTCACGCCGGCCTCGGACAGCACCCGTGCCGCCCCGCTTTCGGCGCGAGCCAGCGCCTGCAACAGGCGCTCGGTGGTCACGAAGCTGTCATTAGCCTCGGCAGCGGCGCCCTCCGCGGCCGTGAAAATCTGCAACAGTTCCGGTGCCGCATGGAGCTGGGTGCTACCGGAACCGCTGACTTTCGGGATTTTCGCCAGCGCGGAATCGATGTTGACAGCGAGGTGCTGCGGATCACCGCCGGCCTGCGTTAAAAGACCGATTGCAAGACCATCGACATCGTCCATAAGTGCCTTGAGAAGATGCTCGGGGGCAAGAGTCTGGTGTTGTTCACGAAGGGCCAGCGCCTGAGCCGCCCGCACCAGGCCGGCGGCACGCTCCGTATATTTTTCGAACTGTATGTTCTGCTCCACTTTCGCAACAACGTTTCATGCGCACAGGACCGGCAGAACCCGGTCCGCCTTCATCCATCGGCGCACCGCATATATTGGAACCCTTGTCCGCAGGACAAGGTTGCACGCTGACATAACCCGACATAACGCGCAAAACTCCGGCCTGGATCCGGAGCAGACAAGAAAGAACAGAAAGGAAAAACAGAAAGAAGAGCGAAAGATTGAGAGGTCGCGCGGAGCCCGTGCAGAGCCGCGCAGTGGTGATCAGCAGAGATTAATCTCTGGAATCGCCATCGAAGGAAGAAGGTTCGTCAACAACCGCTTCCTCCGTCCCGCCATAGGACGCGGTGTCGGGTTGGGGTTCCGGACCACGGAATCGGCCATTGACCCGCCGCCTGGCGGGAGCGGATCTTTCCGAATTGCTGTCCGAATCCGACGACACCGAGGCTTTGGCCTGGTTGCGCGTCGCTGCCTCTTCCTGCTGTGCGACCATGATTCGGTAATAATGCTCGGCGTGCTGGAAAAAGTTTTCCGCCGCCACGCGATCGCCTGCAGCATTCGCATCCCGAGCCATCGCGAGATATTTCTCGTGCACTTGGTGGGCATTGCCCCTGATGCGGACGCTCGGCCCATTGCTGTCGTAGGTCTGATTGCGCGCCGGACCGCTGCGTCTCTTGTTGACGTTACGCCCGCGCGGGCGTCTGGAATTGTCGTTCTGTCTCATGCTCATGGACTCAATACCGGATTCAACGTGTCCGATTCGGTGTTTCCGAGGGGTTAGTATTTCCGGAGTTCAATGTGTCCGGGTATCTCTGTTTCGTGAGGGGTGGATTCCGGGATTCTTGAAAATCCCCTTTTCCGCAATGCCCGAAGGGCGGCCCCGCAGGTGATACGCTTCTGGATCCGGAAAATCGAATGCGGCGGAAAACGATCCACGCAATCCTATCACGAACCCACCGCAAGCGTGGCCGTTAACGAGGACTTTAGTCTAGAATCGATTGTTTTCCAAATCCGCAACCACGCCAGAAATTGCCGCCTGTTTCAGGACAGGGCCACAACGAGACACCGGCGATGGCCCGCTAGATCCCGCCGCACCTCCTGGACGACGAGTCCGACCGTCCCGAGGATACCAGCGACATCATCGGTACATCTAGCCCCGCACTCAATCACGGCGCGCCCATCCGCCGCCAAGAGCGCCGGCAGATGGCGTGACGCCGCACGATAGGCATCCAGGCCATCCTCACCGCCGTCGAGCGCAGACCGCGGCTCGAAGCGCGCAACTTCGGGTTCAAGACCGTCGATCTCTCCGCACCTGACATAGGGTGGATTGAGGAAAACCAGGTTGAATCGGCCCACCACTGCAGCGCCCCAGTCGGAAACGGCAAAGCGGGTCCGTTCGCAAAGATCGAGATTGCGGGCATTTCGGGCCGCAAGCCGCACCGCCCGCGGGTCGATGTCGATGCCGATTCCAGTCGCTGCCGGCCGCATCGCCAGCAGGGACAGCAACAGGCATCCGCTGCCGGTACCGAGGTCCAGTGCGACCGCCGGCCGGTTCCCCACCGCCTCCAGCGCCGCCGAGATCAGGGTCTCGCTGTCCGGTCTCGGATCCAGAACCTCGGGTCCGACCTCGAATGTCAGTCCGTAGAATTCCCGCGTACCGGTAATGTGTGACAGGGGCTCCCGCCGTGCCCGGCGGGCCAGCGCATCCCGCCAGGCCTGTCCGGCAGCAACCGGAGCTTCCGGATGCGCCACCAGGTCGGCCACCGGCCGCTGCAATACGTGCGCAAGAAGCAGCCGCGTTTCGCGACGCGCCTGTGGAACATTGGCCGCGGCCAGCACCGCCGTGCCTTCGGAAAGGCATTCTTGAACTGTATCCCTCGCCCCATTGCTGGTCGTATCCCGGGCCATGTCGCCAGCCGGCACCCCGATCGCCGGATCCGCCCCGTGTCCGGTCATCCGGCCTCGGCCAAACGCACCGCCCTGTCCTCGGCGATCAGTGCCTCAACGACCTCGTCGAGGCCAGCGCCGTCAAGCACCGCCTCGATTTTGTGCAAAGTCAGGCCGATGCGATGGTCGGTGACACGGCCCTGGGGGAAATTATAGGTCCTGATGCGCTCAGAGCGATCGCCGCTGCCCACCTGCCCCTTGCGTTCGCTGGCACGCTCTTCCTGCCGACGCGTTCTTTCACGGTCGTAGAGGCGGGCCCGCAAAACCGCCATCGCCCGGGCCCTGTTATTGATTTGCGATTTCTCTTCCTGGCACTGAACGACCACGCCAGTCGGCAGATGGGTGATACGCACCGCGCTGTCGGTTTTGTTGACGTGCTGTCCGCCCGGCCCCGACGACCGATAGGTGTCGATCCGGAGATCGGCGTCATCAATCGCCACCTCCACATCCTCGGCTTCGGGAAGCACGGCCACAGTCGCGGCCGAGGTGTGGGTACGCCCTCCGCTCTCGGTCACCGGGACGCGCTGGACGCGATGCACCCCTGATTCGAACTTGAGGCGCGCAAACACCCCTGCCCCCTTGATTGACAGCACCGCTTCTCTGACGCCGTCGAGATCGGTCTCGCTGAGCGACAGGATTTCTTGTCGCCAGCCCCGGCTCTCCGCATAGCGCATGTACATGCGCATCAACCTGGCTGCGAAGAGAGCCGCCTCGCCACCACCCGTACCGGCACGAATTTCCAGAATGGCGCTCTTCCCGTCCGCCTCATCGGCCGGAAGCAGCAAGGTCCGAAGTTCTTTCTCAAGGCCAACGATTCGCTCCTGCAGCAGCGGCCGTTCCTCGGCTGCGAGATCACGCATCTCTGCGTCCGCCGCCGAACCGTCGATCAATTCGCGCAGATCTTCGGCTTCCTTTTTCGCGGCCCGGAGCTCGAGTGTCAGAGCCACGATAGGCTGCAGATTGGCGAATTCCTTTGCCGCCTCGGTGTAGCGGTCAGGCGAAAGCTCTCCCGACGCCATCAGCGCCGTGATCTCGTCGTGACGCGCGACTACCGCGTTCAATTGATCAAAAAAGCTCATGCCGGGTCATCCGATCTTCGGATTCGCACCGTATTCCTGGGAATGGTCAATGCCGGCAAGCCTAACGGAATTTGCACTGTTCCGCAGGGTGAAAATTAGAACGGCAACAGCCGGGGGCACCAGCGAGGTTGTAAGGCTAGCGAAACACCTTGAGGTGCTCGGCCAGTCCAGAAAGCGATACCAGGGTCTGCGTTCCGGTCTCCATGTCGCGCACCGTCGCCGAGTCCTGTGCCAGCTCGTCATCGCCGATCAGCACCGCCGTCGCCGCGTTCAGGCGGTTGGCCCGTTTCATGCGCCGTGCCGCGTTACCGCCATATCCGAGATCGACCTGCAAACCGGTGGCACGAAGGTTTTCTGCCAAACGCAAGGCGAGAGCTTCCGCCTTGTCCCCAAGCGGTATCAAAGCTACGGGCCGGGGCGCGGGCGGCAGATCGCCGGCCAACATGGAAAGACGCTCGACCCCGGCAGCCCAGCCGACGCCCGGCGTGTCCGGACCGCCCATGATGGCCGCCAGCCCGTCATAGCGGCCGCCGGCCATTACCGCGTCCTGGGCGCCGAGATCCCCGGTCGTGAACTCGAAGGCCGTATGGCAGTAATAGTCGAGGCCGCGCACCAGTCGAGGATTGATCCGGTAGGGAATATCGAGCGCGTCCAGCCCCTCCCGAACGCGGTCAAAAAAATCCCGGGAAGCGTCACTTAGAGAATCGGAAAAGGACGGCGCATCTGCAACGATGGCGCGGTCTTGCGAACTCTTGGAATCAAGGATCCGGAGCGGGTTTCGGGTCAACCGCTCCTGACTGTCCGTCGACAGATCGTCCTTGCGACCGGAAAGATAGCTGACAAGAACCTCCCGGTAGGCGGCGCGACTGTCCTTGTCGCCCAGCGTGTTGAGTTGCAGTTCGGTGCGCTCGCGCAATCCGAGATCGTCAAGAATTCGCACCCCGGCGGCAATCACCTCGATATCGGCCTGTGGTGCGGCGACGCCGATCAGCTCCACGCCGATCTGGTGAAACTGCCTGAGGCGGCCCTTCTGCGGCCGCTCGTGACGAAACATGGGCCCGGCATAGAAAAACTTAACCGGCGCCTGTCCGGCGAGTCCTTCGGACACGGCGCAACGGACCACACCGGCGGTGTTTTCCGGTCGCAAGGTGATCTCGTCTCCACCCGACATTGCGAAGGTGTACATCTCCTTGCTGACGATATCGGAGGTTTCCCCAAGGGTCCGCCGGAATACCTCGGAGAACTCGAACACCGGCGTCGCCATTTCCTCGAAGCCGTAGAGGCCCGCTGTTTCGCGAGCCGTTTCGACGATCCGTCGGTGCGCCCGCATCGAGTCAGGTAGGAGATCGTGGGTGCCGCGGACGGTCTGTAAACGGGACACGGGATCAGCCTGACATCGAGCGGGAAAGCTGCAACCATATCCTGGCAGTCGCCAAGGCCGGAACCATTCCGTTCCACCCCCAGTCTCTTGCCTCCAACACAGAGAAAACGCCGGGCTGGTAGGAACCCGTCGACGAACCGCCTCCCGGCATCGGAGACTCCAGCAGCCACGACCACATGCCGTAGATCCCGATCAGGATCACTACGGCGGCCAGGACCAGCCACCAGTTCGACCGCGTCTCCTTGACCTCTTCCACAGGTTGCATGAAGGGAAGCCGGTCAGGAGTCTTATCCGCTTCCTCCCTGAAGCGGCGCGCCATATCATCTGCATCGAGACCGAGATGCCTGGCGTAGCTGCGTATGAATAAAATCGTGTATTGGGTATTTATAAATTCCGATGTGTCGCCAGACTCGAGCGCCTCGAGCTTCTGGTGACTGATCTTAAGCGCCGATACGACATCGAGGAGACTCCAGCCCAATTCCTGGCGGCGCTGCCGCAGTAATGCGGCGCAATCCGGCCCTGACTCCGCCTCGATTTCCCCTTCGGTTTTGGCTTCCGCTTCTTCAGACATTCATGCTGCTCCGGCGCGCCAGATTTTCCACCGAAAATCATATCGCCACACCGCACCGGAGACCACCGCCGGCCCCGGCGAAGCCATTATCTCCGGCGAGGCCGCTTGTCCCCCAGCGAAATCGTTATGCGGCATCGAGATCGTAAGCGGTGTGCAGGGCCCGGATCGCCAGTTCGGCGTATTCCTCGGCTATCAGCACACTGGTTTTGATTTCGGAGGTCGATATCACCTGGATGTTTATGCTCTTCTCCGAAAGGGTGCTGAACATCTTCTGGGCGACCCCGGCGTGACTGCGCATACCGACGCCGATAACCGAAACCTTGACGACGTTGCGGTCGCTGATGATCTCGCTGTATCCGATCGTCGACTGCGCTTCCTCGAGAAGGTGGATGGCGTGGTCGAAATCGGCCTTGCCAAGCGTGAAGGTGATGTCGGCCAGGGCACCGTCAGTGGTCGTACTCTGGACGATCATGTCGACACTAACGCTGGCTTCGGCGAGCGGGCCGAAGATCGCCGCGGCAATCCCGGGACGGTCCGGAACCCCGACGATCGTCAACCGGGCTTCGTCCCGACTATAGGCAATCCCGTTGACTATCTGCTGTTCCACGATCTGATCCTCATCAACAACAAGGGTGCCATCGCCACCATCGAAACTGGAGCGGACATGGAGGGGAACGCCGTGACCCATTGCCAGTTCGACCGCACGGGTATGCAGCACCCGTGTGCCCAGCGATGCCATCTCCAGCATTTCCTCATAGGTCACCCGGCCCAACTTCTGCGCCCCGGCGACGATATCCGGATCCGCCGTGTAAACGCCGTCGACATCGGTGTAAATGTCACAGCAGTCCGCCTCCAGCGCAACCGCCAGAGCAACAGCGGTTGTGTCCGACCCACCGCGGCCAAGCGTGGCGATGCGTCCATCAGGCGTGATGCCCTGGAACCCCGGGATGACTGGAACTTCACCGCCGGTCATACGCCGCGAGATTTCCTCGACACCGACGTTGCGGATGCGAGCGCGGCCATGGGCGCCGTCAGTCTCGATCGGAAGTTGCCAGGCCAGCCATGAGCGCGCCTGGATCCCGAGATCTTGAAGAGCAAGGGCAAGTAAGCCACAGCTGACGAGCTCGCCCGAGGAGACCACGACATCGTATTCCCGCGCGTCGTGCATCGGGTTTATGGCGTTCACCCGAGTGGCAAGATCGTCGGTCGTGTCGGCCATCGCCGAGACAACGACGGCGATCTGCTCGCCCCGATCGACTTCAGCCTTGACGTGTTGCGCAGCACGGCGGATGCGTTCGACATCGCCGACGGAGGTTCCGCCGAATTTCTGAACAATGCGAGACATCGAATGAACCTCGGCAAAGAGGACCGGCTCGCAATGTGCGGAGCGGCCTCGTTTGCCTCCCGAAGGGAGCCTATCCATACTCGCGAGCACATGAAAATACAAGCCGCGCCGGCCAGATGCGGCGGGCGCAATACCGCACAGCAACGCGCAATGGGAGCAAATACAGGGTGCAGGACCGGAGCATCGACGCCGAGGAAATCGCCAGGTTCGGAGCCCAGGCCGGGGAATGGTGGAACCCGGACGGTGCCTTCGCCCCCCTGCACCGGCTCAATCCATTACGCCTCGCCTTCATCCGCGACCGACTGTGCGATCACTTTGGCCGGGATCCGATGTCCGAGCGCCCGCTCCGAGGGCTCACCATCCTCGATATCGGCTGCGGTGGCGGTATTCTCACCGAGCCGATGGCCCGCCTCGGCGCCAAGGTCATCGGCGTCGACCCTTCCGAGGCCAACATCGAGGCTGCCCAGACACATGCCGTCGAAGCGGGCCTGGATATCGCCTATCACGCGACCACGGCCGAAGCGCTGGTGGCGGAAAAGCGATGTTTCGATGCCGTTCTGTGCATGGAGGCCGTCGAGCATGTCGGCGATGTCGGCGTGTTCCTGGAGGCCGTGAGCCGGCTCGCGAAATCGAACGGCGCATTCATCCTCTCGACCCTCAACCGGACCGCAAAATCCTTTCTGCTCGCGATCGTCGGGGCGGAGTACGTGTTGCGTTGGGTACCGCGCGGCACCCATGACTGGCGGAAATTCGTCAGACCGTCGGAACTCGCTGCCAGACTGCGGCCGCAAGGCCTCGAAATTCGTGAACTGGCCGGGGTCGTCTACGACCCGATTGACAACAGCTGGCGGCTGGATCCGGAAAACCTTGCCGTCAACTACATGGCCTATGCCGCAAAAGGCGGCGACTAGCGGCAGTCAGCGACTGACGACGGTCAGTTGTCGGCGCGCTCTGAAGGGATCGGAAGAACCTCGATGTCCTCTTCCTGCAGCTCCCGCACCTCCTCGAGGTTGGCCTCGCCATAGATGCCGCGGGTTTCGGTCTCGCCATAGTGGATGCGCCGGGCTTCCTCGGGAAATTCGCGCCCCACATAGTCGCAATTGGCCTCGACATGAACACGCAGCTTGGCCATCGCTTCGCGGAGCTCGGCCGGCGCCAAGGGTTTCCCCTCACGAGACTTGCCCGAGGCGATGTTGGGAGCCATCGGCGCCTTAACGGTCTTGGTATCGCCGCATCGGGGACAAGTCACCTGGCCCCGGCGCGCCTGTTTTTCATAGGCTTCGCTGTGGGGAAACCACGCCTCGAAAACGTGGTCGTTGGCACAGCGGAGATTGAACGAGATCATTGCAATACCTCCACGCCGCACTGGGCGGACCCAAACCGGCGGTGAACACTATACTAAATGACACTTTTCCGCTTGCGCGCAAGGGATTCCCGCATGCCTTCCAAGCCATACCCTCCGGCTGACATGGATCCCCCCTCCTCCGGGCCGGGCGCTTCCGAGCCAGGTTTTGGGCGAAAATCCGCCCCGCCTTCGCCCTGGGTGCGCCGGTTCGCACCGCTGGCGCCGCGTGGCGCCCGGATTCTCGACCTCGCCTGCGGCCATGGGCGCAACGGCCGGATGTTCCTCGATCATGGGTGCCGGGTGCTCTTTCTCGATATCAACATCTCCAGCGTCGCCGACCTTGCCAGCCGGGGCGGCGCCTGGATCATCGCCGCCGATCTCGAGACCGAGGCCGGTTTGCCGCTGTTGCCGGGCCGGTTCGACATGGTTGTGGCCACGTCCTATCTGTGGCGCCCTCTGCTGCCGGAACTGCCCCGGCTGCTCGCCCCGGGCGGATTTCTGCTCTACGAGACCTTCGCGCGGGGCAACGAGCGATTCGGTCGCCCCCGCAATCCTGACTATCTGCTCGAGGAAGGGGAGCTGCGCCGGGCCTTCGGCCGAGGCATGACCCTGATCGCCTACGAGCACGGCCTGCGGCCGGACCCCGCCGCCATCCTCCAGCGCGTCGTCTTCAGGGCGCCCGTGGAATAAGTGGCGTCGGGATCAGCCTTGCGCCGAAATCAGCCTTTCGGCTGCTGGCACGGAGTTACTTCGACAGGTGGCGTGAAATCCCTGTCGTGGTGCAGAGCGGGGATCATGCGCCGGGCCTTGGCGACCTGGGACAGGTCGAGTTCCGCCATGACGACCCCCGGCGTCTCGCCACCATCGGCGAGCACCTCTCCCCAGGGCGACACCACCAGCGAGTGGCCATAGGTCTCCCGGCCATCCTCGTGATCGCCGCACTGGGCTGGTGCGACCACGAAACAACCGGTCTCGATGGCGCGGGCACGCAACAAGATATGCCAGTGGGCCCGTCCGGTCTGACGCGTGAAGGCTGAAGGCACGAACAAGATTTCCGCGCCGGCTTGGGCAAGCTTGCGGTAGAGGTGCGGGAAGCGCACATCATAGCAGATCGTCAAGCCAAGCATGCCAAACGGCGTCCGCGCCAGAACGCTGTCGCCGCCGGGACGGAACGCCTTTGATTCCCGGAAGCTCTCGCCGCCCTCGAGATCGACGTCGAACATGTGAATTTTGTCATACGCAGCGACCACCCGGCCCTCGGGAGAAATCAGGCTGGAGCGGTTGGCATAGCGGTCATCATCGGCAATCCGGACCACGCGCGATCCGGCGAGCAGCCAGATTCCCAGTTCCTCGGCCAGCGCCTGATAAGCGGCAAGTGCCGGATCCTCTCCCTCGAGGTTGACCACCTCGGCGCTCTTGCGCCGGCTTCGCTGGACGAGATTGACCACCTCGGGAAGTCCAACCAGCATGGCACCCTGGGCCTGCGCCTCGCGAACAAGTTCCGTCGAAATCCGGATATTCTCCGAGACATCCGTCGTTGACGTCAGTTGCACGCAGGCAACCCTGAGTGGATCGCTCATGTTCCCGTCTCCCCAGCTTCCAGCATCGTATCGAGCTCGCCGGAGGTATCGAGCGCCCGCAACTCGTCGCAACCGCCGATTCCATTTCCGTCGATGAATATCTGCGGCACGGTGCGGCGGCCGTCGGCTCGGTCCATCATCTCACGCCGACGGGCCGGATCCCGTAGCACATCGATCTCCTTATACGCGACACCCTTCTGCGCCAGAAGCTGTTTGGCCATGTGGCAGAAGCCGCAAAACGGATCGGTGTAGATCTCGATTCTCGACTGGGTCATCGAACCTCCCGCACCGGGCGCCACGGCAGTCATACACGCGCACACGCAAACACACGCCGCGCCTAGTGTATCTCTCCACCTATTCCCCGCAATCCCGGCCGCATGAGACCCGACCGCACAGGCCGGCCGCACAGGCCGGCCGCACAGACGCGAATCAGGAGGAAAACTCCGGAAACACCAGCGTGCCGTCCTGCGCCATCAAATCGACCAGGGCGATTTCCCATTCGAGATACCGGTTCATCGCAGCCTCGGCGGCGCCCTCGACGTCCTCCTCGGGACTGACTGGGTCGTAGGCGCGGTAGTTCCGATCGATGGATTTATCGAGCGCACGATCGAACCCCGTCTCGACCGCATGGCCCGCCGCCTGCCATTCCGTAACACCGCCCTCGAACACGGATACCGGCTGGCCGGTCAGGGTGCCAAGATCACGGGCCATGAAACGGCACAGATTGATCTCCGGGCCGCAGACGATGTAGCGCGGAGCCTCGGGGATGCGCTCGCGAATCATCTCCAGCCGCGACCGGATTGCCCAGTGGGCACCGAGGATATGGCCGGTGCGATAGGTGATGCTGTCAGCACAATCGATCAGCACCATCTCACCCGCATCGAGCTCCTCCCGCAACCCGGTGAGATCGACCGTGGGCATCGTCGGCCCGGCCACCGGGGATGATCTGGCCCCGCTCTCCGGCGCATCGCCGCCAAGCCCGGCCTCCACACCACCCTCGAGCACGACCGCCTCGGTCCAACCCATCTGAACGAGCCAGCTTGCCGTCATCCGGGCCCTAACGCCGGTGTCGTCGACAAGGACGATGCGCGCATTCCGGGTTGCGATGTATCGGTCGGTCGCCTGCACCAGCTGTCCGCCCGGCGCCGACCGGGAGCCCGGCAGATGTCCCGCCGCAAATTCCTCGGGGAATCGCACATCGAGAACGTAAAGCGTTCGCTGATCACTCTCGTCCCACCAGCGCAGAAGAGTTTCGCGATCGATCGTGCGCACGCCGAAACGCCCAGAGATCGCCGCTGTGGCCTTTTCTGCCCATGCTGCGGCGTCTTCGGAGACCGGGCCACAGTGGCGTTGCGCGCCGTGCTCGAGTTCCAGCCCTGCGAGATGCCAGCCCATGGTACCGTTCTCGAGCGCCAGCACCGGGTTCGGCACGCCGGCATTGACGAGGGACTGACAACCGATGATCGAGCGGGTCCGCCCGGCGCAATTGACGACGACCGTGGTCGCGGGGTCCGGCGCCAGGTCACGCACCCGATAAACCAGCTCTGCACCCGGCGTGTCGATGCCACCGGGTATGCTCATATTATGAAACTCGTCCGCCGGGCGGCTGTCGAGAACGACGATGTCGTCGCCCGCATCCAGCCGCGCCTTCAGATCCGCGGCAGCAATCCGGGGCGTATCGAAACGATGCTCGACATACTCCCCGAACAGCTTCGAGGGAACGTTCACGCCGCTGAACAGGACATAGCCGGCCTCGCGCCAGCCCTCGGTACCTCCTTCCAGGACAGCGACATCCTGCCAGCCCTCGGCGGCGAGAAGCACTGCCGCCCGCTCAGCAAGACCGTCATCGCCGCCGTCGCAGAGCACGACCGGGGTCGTTCGGCGCGGCATCATGTCGACGCAGTCGATGTCGAGGCGGCTGAGCGGGATGTTGACCGCCAGCAGGAGATGATCCTGCGCGAATATCCCCTGCTCGCGAACATCGATCAGGGCCAGTTCCGATCCGTCTAGCAGGCGTTCGTACAACGCACCGGGATCGATTGTCTTCGTCATGGCGAATCTCCATTTTCTGTCAGCCTAGCCTGTCCGGCCCCTGTCGGCAGCCGACGCGAAGGGACGAGTGTACCCAAAGAGATAGGGTCTGTAATCGGTGCCGGTAATGCGGCGCAGCGCTGATATTCGCTTGAGCCTTCCGAGGACAGGGGATAGCGTGATTTTCTGCACGTGAAAACGCACCACGCAAACAGCCGCAGGAGATGATGCACCGCGCCGCCATGCATGCCGCCGCGCCGCCCGGCGTGGCCACAGACCCGCTCCGGGTGTTCGACCGGTCACTGTTGCGCGCCCGCCGCGACCGCGCCGCCGACGGGTTCCACCGGCATGATTTCCTTCTCCGCGAGGTCGCCAACAGGCTGAACGACCGCCTGCTCGACATCGCCAGGTCATTCCCGGCCACTCTCTGCCTTGGATCGCACACCGGTCGCTACGGCCCCCGGCGTGATGGCAAGAACGCCATCGACCTCCTCGTCCATGCCGATCTGTCACCGCGCATGGCAGCGCAGGCCCCGGCGCCCGCAATCGTCGCCGACGAGGAGATGCTACCTTTCGCCGGGCGTCGTTTCGATCTCGTCTACAGCAATCTGTCCCTGCATTGGGTCAACGACCTGCCAGGTGCCCTGGCCCAGATCAACGGCGCCCTCAGGCCGGATGGGTTGTTTCTGGCGGCGCTCCCGGGCGGGGCTACCCTCACCGAGCTGCGGCAATCCCTGGCGCAGGCCGAAAGCGAGATCAGCGGCGGCGTCAGCCCGCGGGTGTCACCCTTCATCGATCTCCGCGATGCGGGCGCCCTGCTACAACGGGCCGGCTTTGCCTTGCCCGTGGTCGACGCCGACCGGATTACCGTCACCTATAGCGACGCCTTCCGCCTGATGGCCGATCTTGGCGGCATGGGCGAAGCCAACGGGCTCCACCAACGCCAGAGGCATCCAACCGGGCGCCGCGTATTCGCGCAGACAGCTAAAATCTACGCCGACAACTTCGCCGACGCCGACGGGCTTATTCCGGTGACCTTCGAGATCGTCTACCTTCACGGCTGGGGGCCGGATCCAGGCCAACGCAAACCGTTGCGACCTGGAGCCCCGGCCCAGTCGCTCGCCGAGGCGCTCGACACCTGGGGAGAGCCACCCAACAGGAGAAAACCATGAGTGGCAGCCATGACGCGTTCGCATCGTTCCGGCTTCCGGTCTGGGACACGCTGACCAGAGCCCTCGCCTTCCTCTGGGCAACGCGCCGAGACCTTGTTCTCATCGCCGCGCTTCCGGTGGTCTTCATGGCAATCTACAGCGCAGCCCTGGAGATCTTCATCTTCCCCAAAGACGCCGACGGTTTATCTTCAGGATTCCCGCTCTGGGCGCTTGCCGCCGTGTTTCTGCCCCAGATGATCCTGCACGCGATGTTCGCGGCCGCATTGAATCGCGCCTATCTGGTTCCCAACGAGACCGCGACGGTGTGGTCGGCTCTGCGCTGGGACACGCGCAAGACAAGGTTTCTCGCACGCTCGGTCCTGATCGCCTTTGCGACAACGGCGGTGTCCCTCGTGGTGTTGGTGCTGCTTGCGATTTTCACGATGATCGGAGCGATAGGCATTCCCTCGCCCGATACACCGCCGGCGATACTGAGAGGCACGCATTTGCCGCAATTTCTGGCCATCGCCATCAGCCTGCCGCTCGCCGCCCGTCTGTATCTCTGGCTGCCGCCGGCAACGGTCGATTCTCCGCTGTCGCTGCTCGAGATCTGGCGTCTTGGATCAAGCAACACCTTGCGACTGACCGCGCTCCTTGTCCTCTCGACCATCGCCGCGGTCTTTATCGGCATTTTTGTGCCCATCGCGATGGTTGGAGCACTGACCACGCTTCTGCCCAGCGGCGCCACCACCCTGCTCGTGACCAACCTCGTTGAGTTCGCGCTGTCCTATCTTGGCCTCGCCGTCATCGTGGTTGTCTTCGCTGCGGCCTACGACGCTTTCCTGCGGCGACTCGCCAACGATCCGCTCTATCGCCCCGGAATGCCGGGGCAATAACACGCCGGGGCAATAACACGCCGGGAAAAGCTCCGGGGAAAACGAGAGGCGGGCTTCGAAGATGAGATCCTGGCCCCCTGTACACGACAGTAGGTGTGGTTGAGGGCGCTGATCTGTGATTTCCGTTGGGATTCTTCAGTAACGATGGAGCATCGAACGATATCCTCATCCACAAGGCTGCGTGCGCACCACGCCTCCCAGTCCGTCTTCACCTTCCGCTACGCCCGGCTCACCACGCCTTTGCTCACAGCGCCCTTGAACAGCCCATAGAGCGCGCGCTTCACCCGGCGGGTATTGGTCCCTGATAAATAAACCGCCGCAATCAGCGCTTCCGCCTCCTTCGTCAGACGTTGATAACCAGGCAAGGCCTTGGAGCGCCATTCCGTAACCCACCCATCTTCTTGTTCGATACGTGCACGCGGCACGCTGATCTTCTCTGAACCAAATGTTCCAATGATCTCGCGTTCACGGTGCCCGTTACGATAGCCCTTCTGGCCCGCGCCCAACTGTCCGTAGCGACAGCGGCCAAGGAGACCCTCAAGCTCTTCTTCAAAAACCGCTTCGATCATCGATCGAATGTTCGCGCGAAGCCGATCCTCAATCGGATCGTAGCCGTCTCCATGCGCAAGTAGCAAAAAGGCTGAGGTTGCTGTAGTGTTCGTCATGGTGTGATCTCCTAACCCGAATATTTCATGAAGACGTCCGGCGGGTTGGTTTTCCGCCTCAATTCGGCTTTTCGTGGTGTCTCTGACATAGATTTCCTGCGTATCCGGGCAGAGCCTGGCGTTCAGCCGGTATATTTGGCGGCTGAGCCGGTCTTTTTGCGGATTGCGGGCAGGCGGAAGCACCTGCGCCGCATGCGCCCCGCGCATTTCCCTGAACGGTGAAGCCGGGGTTTTGCCCGGCTAGTGTGGGACCAGCCTGCTGGCGACGAGGCGGAACAGGTCCTCGTCGGGGCAGGCACTGGACATCATAAAGCGGACCCGGCGGGTGTTCCGCTGGATGATGGCGCCGATCTTCAACAAGCGCAGGCGAATGGTTCCGCACTGGGCGCGGGCCATGCGGGTGCCGGTGAGGCCGATCCGGCGGATGGCTTCCATGAGGGTGCAGGCGAGAGCGGAGAGCAGCAAGCGGAACTGGTTGGGCCACCATTTGTGGCAGCTGGTGCGGTCGGCGAAGAGATCGAGTTGTTTGTTCCTTGATGCGGTTTTCCATCTCGCCGCGGGCGCAGTATCGTTCCTCGTACAACGCCTGTGCGTTGCCCGGAAGGCTGGTGACGATATAGCGGGGGTTGGCCCCTTTGGCCGAATGCTCGATCCGCGCGATGACCCGGCGTTCGCTGCGCCAGGTGCCGGCGGCGTAGGTAAATTCGCCGAACAGGCGCTGTTTCTCCCCCGACGCCTCAAAGTCCCGGACCGACCGGTCCAGCCACGGCTCCGCCAGATCGTTCAGGCGGGCATTCTTGGCGATGCCGAGGACATAGTCCACATCATGCCGGTCGCACCAGTCCAGCATGCGGTGGCGGCAGAAGCCGGAATCCCCGCGCAGGATGATCCGCACCTTCGGCCAGGCCTGGCGCAGGCGCCGCACCAGCAGGGCCAGGATCGCCCTGGCGTGTTTGGCGCCGTCGATGTTCGAGGGCCGCAGGTAGCTGACCAGAAGCTGATTGCCACAGAACACATAAAGTGGCAGGAAACAGTCGTGGTCGTAATAGGCCTGAAAGAAACGGCCCTCCTGGTGGCCGTGAACCGCATCGTCGGTGGCGTCGAAGTCGAGGACCAGTTCGTCGGGCGGGTGTTTGCACGAGGCGATGAAGGTCTCCATCAGAACCTCGTGCGCGGCCCAGGCCACCTGGCGGTCGGCCGTGTTCTCGAACCGGCACAACGTCGACGGACTGGCTAGCGGCTGATCCCGATCGGCCGCCGTCTGCAATGCCTGGTCGTGGCGCAGGGCGTCGTGGTCGTTCAGGTCCTCGTAACCCAGGGGCAGGCTGTAGATCCGTTGCCGCAGCATATCCCGCAAACTGTGCTCAACCTTGCCCGCCTGCCGGTCGTCGGACAGCCGCCGGGTGTAGCGCGACAATCCGGGCAAGCGATGCCGTCAATCCCGGCAGGTGATCCGCTCCGCGCAGCAGCAAAACGCCGCCGTTGCTCGTCACATGACCTCCATCGAAGCCGGTGGTTACCCGGCGTTTACGACAGGCTGGAAATTCCAGCTGATCGGGGGTACAATCTGTCGCCGCTAAATCCTTGTGTTTGATCATTTTAAGCAACTGAATCATAACACGAATACGGGATTTAGCGGTACCTGTTCATGAAATATCCGGGCTAAGGCGGCTCCTACCGCCAAGTTGAGTGGTTCAAATGCACCCGGAGATTACGCCAACTTCAAATTTCTACCAGACTCACGACACCACCAAATAATACTATAGACCTCGGTTTAAATATAAATCAGTAAGTAAATTTATGAACCTGATAAAATCAAAGGAGCGTGTTACTGATCACGGTGAAGTTTTCACTCCCTCTTGGATGGTGGACGCGATGCTTGATCTTGTAAAAGGTGAAGCAGAACGGATCGACGCACGTTTTCTTGAGCCTGCATGTGGCAGTGGCAACTTCCTTGTACCCGTGCTACAACGAAAGCTGGCAGCGGTTGAACTTAAGTTTGGCAAGTTCGACTTCAACAAGCGACACTACGCGCTTCTGGGTTTGATGTGCACCTACGGCATTGAGCTTCTGGCTGATAACATCGAGGAATGCCGCGAAAACATGCTCGAAGTTCTTTCTGACTACCTCAGGCTATCGTCTGAAGATTGCCTTTACCGAGCCGCTTCGAATGTGTTGTCCGCAAACCTTGTGCGTGGCGATGCTCTCACAATGAAAACGGCAGAAGGTGCGCCGATTTCTTTTCCGGAATGGGGATATATCGGCAAGGGCAAGTACCAGCGCCGGGATTTTCGATTGGATGTTCTTACCGGCGCATCAGCATTCAACGCCGAAGGCTCTTTGTTTGCTGATCTCGGCAACCACGAAATTTTCAAATCAACCAAAATCTATTCCCCGATGACCATAAAGGACCTTGCAAATCAAAACGGCTCTACGCCTGAGGCAGCAGCATGAACCAAGCCACCTTTACCCTACGTGGGCGTAATCCAGACGTCCTATCCTGCATCGCTAACTTGTCCAACGACGAGGTGTTTACACCGCCTGAGTTCGCTAACAGGATGCTTAATACGCTCGCTGACGCTTGGGCGAATGACAATGATGGGGCAGGTATTTGGGAAAACTCTAAAGTCACCTTCCTTGATCCATGTGCCAAGTCAGGCGTGTTCCTGCGCGAGATCACCAAGCGTCTGATCACTGGACTGGCACCGGAAATTCCCGACCTTCAAACACGAGTTGACCATATTCTGACCCGTCAGGTTTTTGGTATAGGTATTACCGAATTGACAGCGATGCTGGCGCGACGGTCACTTTATTGCTCCAAGCACGCGAATGGCCCACATTCGATCACGCGAGGGTTCAATTCCGAGACCGGAAATATCTGGTTCGAACGGGTCCAGCATGACTGGGATGGCAAAAAATGTGAAATTTGTGGCGCTCCAAAGGAGATATTTGATCGACTCGCACCAAAGGAAAATCATGCATATGCGTTTATTCACGCAACTAAAATCCAATCAGGAATATGCGATTGGTTCGGAGATGACATGAAGTTCGATGTAGTTATCGGCAATCCGCCGTATCAAATGACAGGTGGTGCTGGTGGCACCAGTGACTCGTCAATTTATCACAAGTTCGTGGAGCAGGCGATTAACGTAGACTCACGATACGTGAGTATGGTCATACCATCTCGTTGGATGGCAGGCGGGCGAGGCTTAGACGATTTTAGGGCAAAGATGATTTCCAGTAGAAACGTCACGCACATTACTGATTTTCCCAATAGTACCGATGCATTTGCCGGGGTCCAGATCAAGGGAGGGATTTGCTTTTTTCTTTGGGATAACGAGCGCAAGGGCCAGTGCAGGATTACGCGCGTCGTGGGTAAAGAAGAGTATCAGCAGGCATCCAGATCATTAGACGAGTTTGATGTTCTCATCAGAGAGGCGGAAGCGCTTTCGATTTTGCGCAAGGTTCTAGAGCATCAAGAAGAAAGTGTCTTGGGTCTCGTTTCAGGTGATACACCATTTGGAATTGCAACAAATTACAGCGGTTGGACAGAGCTACCAAGCGAAAATGATTTGCTTCTACATTTGATCAAGAAGGGTAAGCGCACCGTCGGCTATGTGGACGCGGCTGTGATCAAAAAAAACGTACTTATGATTCCTGAGTGGAAGTTGATCGTGCCGAAAGCATATGGCGCAGGAGAAACACACCCGCACCAAATACTCGGGAAAGGCTTCGTATCTGGACCCCAAACAGTTTGCACGCAATCATATCTTTTCATCGGATTTTTTGCATCAGAGGAGGCCACATATAGCTTCCATAGTTACTATTCTACGCGCTTCTTCAGATTTCTGGTTTCGCTTCGAAAGATTACACAAGATGCTTTACGCTCCACCTATTCATGGGTTCCTATGCAAACTTGGGATCGCCATTGGACGGATGAAGCACTCTACAAAAAATACGGCCTGACTGACGAGGAAATCGCATTTGTCGAGAAAATCGTTCGTCCGATGGACTTGGATATGCTCGACAATCTGGCGGATGACTGATGGCCCGAATCGTAGACGATATTCTGGAGCCAAAACCCAAAGCCTGCCCACGCATCTACGCTTATTCCATTGACGATGCTACCCATGACGGCCTTCTCAAAGTCGGGCAAACCGCACGGGATGTGCGTGCGCGTGTTGGCGAACAGCTTCGCACTGCTTTCATCGAAAACTTCAGGATTGAATTGGATGAACCCGCCGAGCGGTATGATGGTTCAATCATCACAGATCATGCAGTGCGCGATGCCCTGAAGGCGAAAGGTTTTGAGAACCCGAGACTGGAATGGATGCGCTGCTCACTCGCGGATGTGCAAACCGTCCTGACCGAGTTGCGCACGGGCCAGAAACGCACCGGCACGCATCATCTTGATTTCCCTATGCGCCGCGAACAGGCAGATGCGGTCGAGCAAACCCACGCCTATTACGAGAACTGTTGGAGCGAAGACGAGCGCGCCGTTCCCCGCTTTCTGTGGAACGCCAAGATGCGCTACGGCAAGACCTTCACCACCTATCAACTGGCCAAGAAAATGGGCGCAAAACGTGTGCTGGTCCTGACCTTCAAACCTGCAGTCGAGGATGCATGGCAAACTGACCTTGAAAGCCACATTGATTTTGACGGGTGGCAATACTTGTCCCGCAAGTCGGACGCTGATCCTACTCAGATCAACGACAGCAAGTCCGTTGTCTATTTCGGTTCATTCCAAGATATGTTGGGCAAGGACAAGTTCGGCAACGTCAAAGCCAAAAACGAGTGGCTACACGCCGTCAATTGGGATTTAGTGGTATTCGACGAATATCATTTCGGAGCGTGGCGCGAGAGTGCAAAGGAACTGTTTGAGGGCGAGGAGGAAGCCCTTGAGCGGGAAGAAATGCAGGAGCCGCTTGAGCCAGAAACCGACTTCCTACCAATCACAACGCGGGCATACCTTTATCTGTCAGGCACTCCATTTAAAGCGTTGGCAACTGGTGAGTTCATTGAAGAACAAATCTTTAACTGGACATACACGGACGAGCAACGCGCAAAAGAAGAGTTCGCGGCAAAGTATCCCGAGAGCTTAAGCCCCTATGGCTCACTGCCACAAATGCGGCTTCTAACTTATCAAATGCCTGATGAGCTATTGTCCATTGCCAGTGCTGGCGAATTTGACGAGTTCGACCTGAATGAGTTCTTTGCTGCAACTGGCGCAGGGGCGGACGCCGAGTTCAAGCACAAGAACGAAGTGCAGACGTGGCTGAACATCATCAGAGGCCAACACGCCGCCCACGCGGTGGGCAACCTCAGAACAGGAATGCGCCCGCCATTCCCGTATTCAGACGTGCGATTACTCCCATATCTTCAGCATTCGTTTTGGTTCTTGCCAAACGTCGCGGCCTGTCACGCGATGGCAAAACTGCTTGCTGAGCGCCAAAACACCTTTTGGCACGACTATAGCGTTATCGTTTCAGCGGGCGCATCCGCAGGCGTCGGGCTTGAGGCATTGCTACCAGTTCGCGCAGCGATCGCCAGCGGCTTCGATACTAAGTCAATCACCCTATCTTGCGGCAAGCTTACGACTGGCGTGACCGTTAAGCAGTGGTCCTCAATTCTGATGCTACGCAACCTCAAATCACCGGAGACTTATTTTCAGGCGGCGTTCCGGGTGCAATCACCATGGGCAATCAAGAACCCAAATGGCGACAATCCCAATGAGGAAGAGGTTCTAAAGCCGGTTTGCTTTGTCTTCGACTTCGCGCCGACCCGCGCACTTCGTCAGCTTTCAGAATATGGCATTGGGCTTTCACCCAACGAACCCAATCTGGAAAACGCGGTCCGCGATCTCGTGTCATTCCTACCTGTGCTGGCCTACGACGGCGCGAACATGACCCAGATCGACGCTGGCGGTATTCTGGATATTGCGATGGCAGGCACCTCTGCGACACTGCTTGCCCGCAAATGGGAAAGCGCGCTTCTGGTAAATGTCGATAATGACACGTTGCGCCGTATCATGGACAACGAAGAAGCTATGAAGGCCGTCGAGCGGATTGAGGACTGGCGAGCGCTGGGTAACAATGTAATCGAGACGATTATCAACAAGAGCGAGAAGATCAAAGAACTGAAAAGCAAAGCCAAAGCTGGAGAAATCACCGAAAATGAGAAGAAGCAGCTTTCCGACGAAGATAAAGAGTCCAAGTCAAAGCGTAAGCTAGTTCAGGAGAAATTGATCAAGTTTGCAACACGCATCCCTGCCTTCATGTATCTGACCGATTTTCGAGAAAACACACTTCAGGACGTGATTACAAAACTCGAGCCAAATCTATTTTTGAGCGTTACGGGCCTTACTGTTGCTGACTTCCACCTTTTGATTCGGCTGAGGGTCTTTAACACAGAGTATATGAACCAAGCTGTTTTTGCGTTCCGTCGATACGAGGACGCTTCTTTATCTTACAGCGGAATTGATAGTCATCCGGGGCTTACACGATACGGTCTATACGACACTGTTATCGAAGTCGTTTAGTTGGAAAGTGGTCTGAAGGAGGAAGTGTATGCGCTAAGATGACCATATCATCGCGCTGCCGCTGGCTGATTGGCCGGGTCCGCCGTGCCCGGTACCCACGGTCTGTCACTTGGAGAAGGCCACACCTGTACATGACTCATGTGACTTTCTGCTTGATTTTGGGCCAATGCCGGAAGGCTTGTCCGGGCTGGGTTCGTAAGAGCCTTCTGATTTCATCGAGACCGATGCGGAAGATGGATTTTGCGTACCTCCCGTGGGGTTTTCGGGGGCTTTTCTGACTTCCGGGTTTGGCAGAAGCGATCTTTGCGGCCCATACCTTTGTGGCCCATGCCATGGCCAGGGCAAGGAGGCCGGTCAGCGGGCTCAACTTTTTCGCGATTGAGAGGCGTATATCCTCCAGACTGAAGCCCTTGGTCTTTGCTTCGGCGAACAAGCATTCGATGGCCCGGCGTTTGCGATAGGAGGTCAGGGCGTGATGAGCCGGTTGGTTGCTCACCACGATGAGCAGTTCCTTCCCCTTAATGCGCCTGGCTGCGAAGGTCAGCCAAACCGGCGTGGTGTCCCCGACCGTTCCGAAGTGGGCGGTGACTGTTCGCGGGCCACGACAGGTGCGCGGCAAGGTTCTCAAACTTTGGCGGACGCCATCTTCGCCCGTCACCTACTGGTTCGATTTTACCCGGATGATGAATGGAACGTCCTGTTCATGCAGGAAAATCAACCAATCAAGGCCAATGAATTCACGATCGGCCAAAAGGCACTTGATGCTTTCGGACCCGAACAGACCCAGATAGCACTTCATCAAAGAAATGCGCTCTTTGGTGTTGCTGTTGCCCGCCTTGCCCAAAACCTTCCAGGTCAGAGGCACACGATAACAGCGCGTGGCAACGGCAAGAACCAGAAGGTTGATCTCTTTGCGCCCGATCTTCCGGTTCGTGCGATCAAGGCACAGGTTCCAACTCCCGGAGAGCCCGAGCATACGCACAACAAGCGGGCAGACCAATCTTGCCCGAGGCGGACATGTTGAAAGAAACGCTGCAATCGGCGGTCGGTACTTTCAACCTTGGCCTGCGTTGGCATCTCGCCGCTAATGTAGCTCAAGTTGATCGTTCGAACGCTGGCTATGCCAATCACCAGAAGGCAGAGCGTCTCAAGGCGGCTATTGCTCAGCGCCAGGCCGTCAGATAGCTCCTCACACAGAGTGTCGCGCTACAGTGTCGATCGCTGTTCGGACATGGGATGCTCCAGCGCTACTGAAGAATCCCAACGAAAACACAGATCAGCGCCCTCAACCACCCCTGCTGTCATGTACAGGGGGCCTGGCCTACTTTTCAGAGCAGATCGCAGAGCATGGCAACCAGCGGCGCGTCGGCCGGCGGCATCGGCCAGCCAGCCAGTGTCTGCGGCCGTGTCCAGGCCAGGGACTGCCCCTCCCGGGCCACCGGATCGCCCTTCCACACCCGGCACACATAGAGCGGCATCAGGAGCCGAAACGCATCGTATTCGTGGCTCGCGAAGGCATAGGGCGCGAGGCAGGATTCCCTCGTGTGGATCCCGAGCTCCTCGTCGAGTTCGCGGACCAGCGCCGCTTCGGTAGACTCCCCTTCGGCAACCTTGCCGCCGGGAAACTCCCAGAGGCCGGCCATGCTCTTGCCCTCGGGTCTCCGGGCGACGAGCACCCGGCCGTCCACATCGACGAGAGCGGCGGCAACGACCAGGACAACCGGCTTGGTCGAGGCCGCCGCTGTCCACGCCGTCGCCTCGAGCCGGCGCAGCCCGCCCGCGTCGGCCGCCCCGGTTGGCGCGAAACCGGCTCCGTCGAGGGCCCGTTGCCACGCCGCGGCATTCTCTTCTGCGGGTTCCTGTGCGGGCGTCGCCTTGAGTGCTGCAAGGCCGAGATCCTGGAAGGCGAACCGGGTCAGGCGTCGTGCCGTCGCACCGCCATGGCCACGGCCACGGAAAGCAGGCGCGATCCAGCACCCAAGGAGACCGTCGGCGCCCTGCCGGTCGATCGCAGCAGTACCGGCAACGGCGCCATCGACGCGTTGCAGAACGGTGAAAACAACCCTGTCCGGCGGCGCGGGGAAAACTCCAGGAAGTCCCTCGGGTGAGCTTGCGGGGTTTCCGGGAAAAGACGAAAGGAGTTCCGGGCCGGCACCGAGTGCCGCGAGCACATCGTGGTCACCCGCACCGGGTGGACAGAAACGCAGACCCGCGCCCTCGACCGGAGTACCGGTCCAGTGCATTCCGGCCTGCCAGCAGCCGGTTTCCTCCGGCGCCCCGGCCAACATGCGGTCAGGTCCGATAGTCGGCGTTAATATCGATATAGGTGTGGGTCAGATCGCAGGTCCAGATTCTCGCCTGGCCATCGCCGATGCCGACATCGACGGCAATCTTAATTTCCTGTCCCGCCATATGCGCAGTGACCGTGCTTTCGTCGTAATCCTCGACGCGCTCGCCCCGCAAGGTGACGGGCCGGTCGCCCAGCGAGATCGAAAGGGCGTCCCGGTTCGCCTTCTCACCGGCCTTGCCGACCGCCATTACGATCCGCCCCCAGTTCGGGTCGCCGCCAGCAATCGCTGTCTTGACCAGCGGCGAGTTGCCGATCGCAAGCCCGATCCGCCGTGCCGCAGGATCGGATTCAGCACCATTGATCTCGATTGTGATCAGCTTCTGTGCCCCTTCGCCGTCGCGGACGATTTGGGTTGCAAGATCGACACAAAGCGCTTCCACCGCATCCCGAAACGCATCCATGAAAGCCGGATCTGCGGTCGATTCCGCTGCCTGGCCGGTGGCGAACAGGAGCACCGTGTCGCTGGTCGACGTGTCGCTATCCACGGTGATGCTGTTGAACGACCGGGCGACTGCGGCAACGAGTGTTTCCTGGAGCGCTGCCGCCGGAATGGCGGCGTCGGTGAACAGAAAGGCCAGCATCGTCCCAAGGTTGGGAGCGATCATTCCCGAACCCTTGGCGATGCCCGCGAGCACCGCCCCGTCGGCACCGTCGCCGATTCGGCGGAAAGCGCCCTTTGGGAAGGTGTCGGTAGTCATTATCGCGCGCGCCGCGCCGAGCCAGTCGGTCTCATTGAGAGCCGCTGCTGCCATTGGCAGATGCGCGGCAATATGGTCCTCAGCGACCGGCAACCCGATAACGCCGGTCGAGGCAACCCAGACATCCTGCGCCTCGCAACCAAGCAGCTTCGCCGCAGATGCCGCCGTGCACGCCACGGTCGTATCGCCACGGCGACCCGTGAAGGCGTTGGCGTTGCCGGAATTGACGACGACGGCCCGGGCGTGGCCCCGGGGCAGGATGGCGCGACACCAGTCGACCGGCGCCGAGGCGCATTTCGAGAGTGTCATGACGCCGGACGCCGTGGTTCCCTCGACCAACTCGGCAAAAAACAGATCGGGTCGTCCGCTTTGCTTCAGGCCGGCGGTACAGCCGGCGATACGCACACCGGGCACGGGAGGGATGTCGGGAAAGCGGTCCGGTGCCAGGGGAGAGATCTCGAGCATGAGGCGATTATTTCTTGTCTGCCGCTGGCGCGCCGTCTCCGGGCTTCAGGGGTTGGCCATCGAGGGAATAGCGCATGATATCGGTTCCCTCTTTCAGCCGTCTGCTCTGTTTGCTGATCGCTTCACGAGACAGGGCCTGTCTGATCTGTCCGGCGAGCGTATCAAAGGAGGCGAGCCGGGCCTCCCGGCGGTCGTCGACCCTGATGACATGCCAGCCGAAATCGGTGTTGATCGGCTCACGCGAATAGGAGCCCACATCCATATCGAAAGCGGCGTCGGCAAAGGGTTTAACCATTTCACCCCGCCGAAAATAGCCGAGCGCACCGCCGCGGCTTCGCGACGGACCAATCGACACCTTGCGAGCCAGCACCGAAAAATCCTCGCCGTCACCGAGACGCTTGATCACGTCCTTGGCCTCGTCCTCGGTCCGCAGCAGGATATGCCGGGCGGCCACCTCGGCGCCCGGCTTGAAGTTATCCTTGACCTTCTCGTAGCGCTCCCTGACGGCCTTCTCGTCAACCTCGCCCTCGACGATCCGGTGCCGGATGAGATCGCGCATGATGTTGTCCCGGGCTTCTGCGATCAGCCGTTTGAATTCCGGATTCTCTTCCAGCTTCTCCTTGCGGGCCTCGGCCAGCAGCAAATGGTCGGAAACCAGTTGCTCGACGAGATCTCGATAGAGCGCTTCAAAACCGAGTTCCTGCTGCCGCCGTGGCAGGCTGCGGAACAGGTTCACAACCTGCTCGAGCATGATTGGCTGCCCGTTGACCTTCGCAGCGATGGTGCCGGGGCTGGCTGTCGTTCCCTGCCCCTGCGCCGACGAAGCCAGCAGACAGAAGGCCGCGACAAACGGCATAACGAGACGCGAGGGTTTCATGTGATGGTCTCCTGGGTGTCGCCAGGGCGCGAGATAGCGTGTTTACACCGAGCTACAGGCGCCCGTATCTGGCAGCTTGCCTTATTCGCACAAGGTGGGCTTCGAGACAAGCCGGGCCCACCTGTGCGTCAGGGTCGCCGCACCCTGCCGGCACTCGCGATTCTCCTGCAGATGACCTGCAGACGACCTGTGATTCCCCCCTCAAATGACCCGCGATTCATTGACATTCAGCAAGGGTGCGTCTATGTAGCGCGCATCCGCGCATCGATGGTACGGTTCGAAACGCTAAAGCCGGGCGACCGGCGTCGGGGAGCTGATGCTGGACGCAATGCTCAAGCGGGTCTTCGGGACTCCTAACAGCCGCACACTGCAGCGGTTCCAGCCCCGTGTCGACGCGATCAACCGGCTGGAGCCGGAAATCGAAAAACTAACCGACGCGGCGCTGCGGGCGAGAACGGATGCCTTTCGTGAACGGCTAGTGGCCGGCGAGACCCTCGACGACATTCTCGTCGAAGCCTTCGCAACGGTCCGCGAGGCGGCGAAACGAACGCTCGACCAGCGGCATTTCGACGTCCAGCTGCTCGGCGGCATCATCCTGCACCAAGGCCAGATCTCGGAAATGCGCACCGGCGAGGGCAAGACGCTGGTTGCGACCTTGCCGGTCTATCTGAACGCACTCGCCGGGGACGGTGTCCACGTCGTCACCGTCAACGATTTTCTCGCTTCCCGCGACGCGCACTGGATGGGGCAGATCTACGAACATCTCGGCCTCACCGTCGGCTGCATCAAGCATGGGCTCACCGATGCCGAGCGGCAGGAACAGTATCGGTGCGATATCACCTATGCGACCAACAACGAACTCGGCTTCGACTATCTCCGGGACAACATGAAGTTCTCACTCGAGGAGATGGTCCAGCGCCCGTTCAACTACGCGATCGTTGACGAGGTTGATTCGATCCTGATCGACGAGGCGCGCACACCACTGATTATCTCGGGGCCGACCGAGGAATCCTCCGAAATGTACCACCGGGTCGATCCCCTGATCCCGCGGCTCGGTGAGGACGACTACGAGACCGACGAAAAGCAACGCACCGTCACCCTGACCGAGCAGGGCACGCAGCGCGTCGAGGAAATGCTCGCGGCGGCGGACCTTCTGGAATACGGCTCGCTCTACGACATCGCCAACATCTCCGCCGTCCACCACGTCAACCAGGCCTTACGGGCGCACAAGCTGTTCGAGAAGGACCGCGACTACATCGTAAGCGATGGCAAAGTCGTTATCATCGACGAGTTTACGGGCCGGATGATGGAAGGCCGGCGTTATTCCGAGGGGCTGCACCAGGCCATCGAGGCAAAGGAGGGAGTGCAGGTCGAGACCGAGAACCAGACTCTCGCCTCGATCACCTTCCAGAACTACTTCCGTCTCTATCCCCAGCTCGCCGGCATGACCGGTACAGCGGTGACCGAGGCTTCTGAATTCGCGGAGATCTACGGCCTCGAGGTGATCGAGGTACCGACCAACATGCCGATGATCCGTGACGACATGGACGACGAGGTTTACCGCACGACGGCAGACAAGGAGAACGCCATCGTCGCCCAGATCAGCCAATGCAACAAGAAACAGCAGCCGGTCCTCGTCGGCACGGTGAGCATCGAGAAATCTGAAAACCTCTCCAAACGCCTGAAGCAGGAAGGGCTGGCACACGAGGTGCTGAACGCCCGTCAGCACGAGCAAGAAGCCTACATCATCGCCGAAGCCGGTGCGCCCGGCGCTATCACCATCGCCACCAACATGGCCGGTCGCGGCACCGACATCCAACTTGGCAGCAACCTCGAGATGCGGCTGCAGCGCGAGATCGGACACATCACGGACGAAGAGGAGCGCAACCGGTTCGCCGAAAAAATCAAGGATGACGTCGCCGCCAAGCGCGAGATCGTGCTTGAAGCCGGCGGCCTGTTCGTGCTCGGTACCGAACGACACGAATCCCGGCGCATCGACAACCAGCTGCGCGGCCGCTCCGGACGCCAGGGCGACACCGGCGCCTCCAAGTTTTTCCTCAGCCTCGAGGATGATTTGATGCGCATTTTCGGCTCCGAGCGCATGGACGGCCTACTGGCCCGGCTCGGTCTCGTCGAAGGCGAGGCGATCATCCATCCCTGGATCAACAAGGCCCTGGAGAAGGCTCAGCAGAAGGTCGAGGCGCGAAACTTCGATCTGCGCAAACAACTGCTTCGCTTTGACGACGTGATGAACGACCAGCGCAAGGTTATCTACGAGCAGCGCCGGGAGATGATGGCGAACGAGGACATCTCGGAGGATCTTCGCGAAATGCGCCATCATGCCATCGATGACACGGTGGCGGAGTGCATCCCGGCCGGTGCGATGCCGGAGCAGTGGAATATCGACGCCCTGCACCAGGAGAGCACGCGGCTGCTCGGGATCGATCTCCCGGTCCGCAATTGGGCCGCCGAGGAAGGCATTGCCGAAGAGGAGCTGTGCGAACGGATGATCCGCGCCAGCGACGAAAAGATGGCAGCCAAGGCGGCGCTCTATGGACCCGACGTCATGCGCCTGGTGGAGAAGAGTCTCATGCTCCAGGTGCTGGACGGTTGCTGGAAGGACCACCTGCTGCAGCTCGACCATCTGCGTCAGGGAATTTTCCTGCGCGCCTACGGCCAGCGTGATCCGCTCAACGAGTACAAGAGTGAAGCCTTCGAGATGTTCCAGGACATGCTGACGCGCACCCGCGGCATGGTGACCGAACTCATGTCACATTTCGAGATCAGTAGCCCGCGCGACGAATCCGAAATTCTGCCACAGGAAAACCAGTCGATGCAGGCGATTCACGAAACGCCACAAGACGCTTTCGCTGCCGAGGCAATGGCACTGTCGGCGACCGGGAAACTCGGCCTCGGCGGTGGCTCCGGCAGCATTCCTGAGGGCGTGTCTGGCGGCGCTCCTGGCTTCAATGGCGGATTCGATCCCGAATTTGATCCCGCACAGCCGGGCACCGGCAGAGCCACCACGCTGCGCAGCCGGGCACCGGAATCAGTGCTGGATCCGAACAACCCTACAACCTGGGGCAAGGTGCCGCGCAACACCCCCTGCCCCTGCGGATCAGGCAAGAAATACAAGCAGTGTCACGGCCGGGTGCACTGACCAGATTGTCCGGGAATCGGATTGTTCGGGAACCAGATTGCCTGCTGAAAAACCGGGCTGTATGACGGCACGCCGCGGCGCAGCCCGAAGATCAGGCAGCCTTGCGTGCTGCACGGCGACGCATCATCGCCGGCGTCTCTTCCTCAAACAGATCACTCAACTGGTCCATCATGGTGCCGCCGAGCTGCTCGACATCGACGATGGTGACGGCGCGCTGGTAATAGCGGGTCACGTCATGGCCGATCCCGATCGCCACCAACTCGACCGGCGACCGGGCTTCGATCCGCGCGATCACATCACGCAGATGCCGCTCGAGATAATTTCCGGGATTGACCGAGAGGGTTGAATCATCGACCGGCGCCCCGTCGGAGATGACCATCAAGATGCGCCGCTCCTCGGGCATCCTGACCAGGCGGTCATGCGCCCACTCCAGGGCTTCGCCGTCGATGTTTTCCTTGAGCAATCCTTCGCGCAGCATCAAGCCGAGATGCTTGCGCGCCCGCCGCCACGGCGCGTCACCGGATTTATAGATGATGTGACGCAAATCGTTGAGACGGCCTGGATTGGCTGGCTTCCCGTCGGCGACCCAGCGTTCGCGTGACTGCCCGCCCTTCCAGGCGCGGGTGGTGAAACCAAGAATCTCCACCTTGACCCCGCAGCGCTCGAGTGTGCGGGCGAGAATGTCGGCGCTCATAGCGGCGATGGTGATCGGCCGACCGCGCATCGACCCGGAATTGTCGATCAAAAGGGATACCGCCGTGTCGCGGAACTCGGTCTCTTTCTCGCGCTTGAACGACAGGGGGTACATGGGGTCGATGACGATGCGCGGCAGACGGGCGGTGTCGAGCAATCCCTCGTCGAGGTTGAACTCCCACGACCGCGTCTGCTGCGCGAGTAGGCGACGCTGGAGCCGGTTGGCAAGCTTGCCGATCAGCCCGTGGAACTGCTGGAGCTGCTGGTCGAGGAGCTGGCGGAGCCGGGTCAGTTCCTCGGAATCGCAGAGAGCCTCCGCCTTCACGACCTCGTCATGAACGGCGCAGTATTTTTTGTAGGCCAGCGGACGCAGGCCGGAAATGTCGTTCTCGGGGCGCCACGGCGTTCCCGGATCGCCCGGCTCCTCGCTGCCGCTCATTGGCATCGTCTCGCCGAGATCGTCGTCGGGTACCTGCTCGCCGGCATCGCGATCGCCGGATTCCCCCATCATAGCTTCGCTGGCGGCGTCCCCCTCACCGGACATTTCCCCGTCTTCGCCTTCGGAATCGGGGTCGCCGGCACCTTCCTCGGCCTCGTCCTCGCTACCATCCATCTCGTCGATCGGTGAATCCGACCCGATCTTGATGTCGAGATCGGTGATCAACCGACGCACGGCGTTGCCATAGCCCTCCTGGTCTCCAAGACACGCATCAAGATCGTCGACCGTGGCGCCGATGCGGTTCTCAAGCCACTCCGCCCAATGATCGTAGACGGCCCGGCCCGCAGGCGGCGGCTCAGCACCGGTCAATCGCTGGCGGACGAGCATGCGCACGGCCTCGGGCAGGGTGGCCTCGGTGCGATCACGGACCCGGTGCAGGCCCTGGGTGCGGTAGCGGGCCTCGAGGGCACTGGCGAGATTGTCGCCAACGCCGGTCATGCGCCGGGCGCCGATGGCCTCGATGCGCGCCTGCTCGACCGCCTCGAAAAGCAGCGGGGCAACGTCACCGCCGGGCATGTTGCGGGCATGGACCGCCGCATCGTGGTGACGCAGGCGGAGCGCGACTGCATCGGCTTCGCCGCGCGCCAGGGCGACCTCGGCTGCGGGCAGATCGCGGCTCGGGGACGGCACCCGCGCCCGAGTGCCGCTGATACCGGCCGGTTCGTTGGAAAAAGCAACCTCGATATCACCGCGCGCAGCGATCGCCCGCAGGGTCGCGGAGGTCGCCTGCCGGAAACGCTCAAGTTCCGCCGCCGACCCGTCGCCCGCGGGTCGCGCGCCCGGAGCGCCTGACGTTCCTGAAGCGCCCGAAGTTGTGGAAGTCGCCGAGGTTACGGAAGTTGCGGACCGCACCCGCGCCGTGCCGGCACCCGGGCCGCGCGCGCTGGTAGCGGGATCAGATTTCTTTTGCGCCATCGGCCAGCCCGTCGCGGTCTCGCCGCTAGACAATCTGAGGTCTGACGCCCGTTTCCGGAAGCTCGGCGCCGAAGGACCGCTGGTAGTACTCAGCCACGACCGGCCGCTCGGTCTCGTCGCACTTGTTGAGGAAAGTGCAGCGGAAGGCGAAGCCGATATCGTCGAAGATCTCGGCGTTCTCCGCCCAGGTGATCACCGTACGCGGCGACATCACGGTAGAAATGTCGCCGTTGATGAAACCCGAGCGCGAGAGATCGGCGCAGGCCACCATCGCCGCGATGGTCTTCTGGCCCTTCGAATCCTGCCACTTCGGCACCTTGGAGAGCACGATCTTCACTTCCTCTTCATGCGGGAGGTAGTTCAGGGTGGTGACGATGTTCCAGCGGTCCATCTGGCCCTGGTTGATCTGCTGGGTGCCGTGATAGAGACCGCTGGTGTCACCGAGCCCGATCGTGTTGGCGGTCGCGAACAGGCGAAAGGAGGGATGCGCCCGCAGCACCTTGCTCTGGTCAAGCAGGGTCATCTTGCCCTCGAGCTCGAGGATGCGCTGGATCACGAACATCACGTCGGGACGGCCGGCGTCGTACTCATCGAAGCAAAGCGCGCACGGGTTCTGCAGGGTCCAGGGCAGAATACCTTCGCGGAACTCTGTCACCTGCTGGCCGTCCCGCAGCATAATGGCATCCTTGCCGATCAAATCGATGCGGCTGATGTGGCTGTCGAGATTAACGCGCACGCAGGGCCAGTTGAGCCGTGCTGCAACCTGCTCGACATGGGTCGACTTGCCGGTGCCGTGATAGCCCTGGATCAGGACTCGCCGATTGCGCGAGAAGCCGGCGAGAATCGCCATCGTCGTGTCGTGGTCGAAAATGTAGGCGTCGTCGATCTCCGGCACATAATCCGAACCCTCGGAGAAAGCAGGCGCCATAAGTTTGGAATCTATGCCGAAGGTGTCCGCAACCGAAATCTCGGTGTCGGGGCTGTCCATCGGATGCGCGCGACTGCGCTCGCTATCGTCCATTGCCGTCATCGCCCTCGCAACGCCCCTATGCGGCGCCCCTGCAACTAAACCGGTCCTGTACCAGCCGCTAGGCGCCGAGACTCCTGCGCAACGTTGCGTAGGCGTGGTTGATTTCCTTCAACCGCTCCTCGGCCAGGCGATCTCCGCCATTTTTGTCAGGATGGTGAATCTTCACCAATTCCTTATAACGCGCCTTCAGTTCGGTCAAGGTGACCGGATGGCCGAGCTCAAGAATTCCAAGGGCCCTGTGCTCGGGAGTCGCCGGCTCGGTACCGCCTGCTGCGGTATACAGGCGAAACCAGGCACCGGCGACACTGCCACCAAGGGGCCAGGTCGGCCGGCGCCAGACCGTATCAAGGCGAATCTGGCGCTCGATCTCACGCTCATCCATGCCGGCGCAGAAATTCCAGGCCTTGTTGTATTCCCGTACATGGTCGAGGCAGAACAGATAATACCGGTTGCGGGATTGGCGCGGCGCCGGAGCCCGGTACTCGCCCAACACGTCACAGTCGGGATGGTCGCAAAGCGGGCCGGCCGGGGTTTCCGCCGACCGCCCCGGGTCCTGTCTACCCGCAAGGTGCCGACCGTTCGGAGCCCGTCCGTTTTGCCGTTTTGCCGTCATAACGTGCCGAATAATGACTGACCGAAGCACCGGCGCAAGCCGAAAATTGGGCTATTCTCCGCCGCCCGGCGCTTTCCCGTCCCCCAGCGCATTACCGGGTGCATCACCAGGTCCACCAGATTCGCCACTGGGTCCACCATCGGGCGCGTCACCCGTGTAGAACTCGGGCCAGAATTCCTTGACGATCGCGCCGTCGGAGGAAAGGGCGTGGCATGAATCGATGAAGAACGGTTTTTCTCCCGGAGGCCCGGTGCGCGTGCCGCGCTCCTTGTCTTCGCGGAACCGGGATCCCGACATCGTCTGGAAACAGGTGGTCGCTATCGGTCGCAGTAGTTCGAACAGATGGGTGCAGCCCTGGCGCCCGCCGAATAGCCGCTGCGCCTTGCCGGTCCAGCCCGGCCCGATCTGCAATCCCTTGAGCATCGCCAGTTTCGGGGCGGCGGCACCGCATATCGCGTACGGGCTGACATTGGTCGAGGCGACGGCGTCGTGGATCACGAGGTCATCGTCGACGGTCAGCCGGATCGACATGTCATGGATCGGATCACCGACCTCGCGGTGGCCTCTCACCTCGCTGTCGAAGCTGTAGGTCTTGGTGTCGACGAGATGCCCCTCCACGTCCCACAGCCCGTCTTCGCGCCGGTAGCCACGGCACTCGATGGTGCGGGTATGGAGGTGGTTGCGGGGTGCTGGAGCAGGAAGTGGCATGGGTTCTCTCACGGGGTGAGGGGTCGGCTGTTACTGCCGGCTTCGGTTTCCTCCGGCGCCGGCGAGACATGGAGCGAAGTGATCCGGTTGCGTTGATGCCGTAGAATCTTGAAGCGGAAGCCATGGAACTGAAACTCCTGGCCCGCCTTGGGAATGATTTGCGCCTCGTAGAGAACGAGACCGGCGACTGTCACCGCCGCTTCGTCGGACAATCCCCAGCCCATCTCTCGGTTGAGATCGCGGATCGTCACCCCGCCATCGACAACGCAGCTGCCGTCGGCGTTGGTGCGGATGCCGCTCGCCTCCTCGTCATGTTCGTCGACGATCTCTCCGACGATCTCCTCGAGAATATCCTCGAGGGTGAGGATACCCATGAACGCGCCGTATTCGTCGACGACGACCGCGAAGTGTTCGCGACGGCGCAGGAACGCCCGCAGCTGGTTGGACAGTGTCGTCGTCTCCGGCACGAACCACGGTTCGGCGGCGATCTCCATGACATCGATGCCCGCCGCATCGCCCTTACGCTCGCCGATGGCGCGCAACAGGGCCTTGGCGTGCAGAACGCCGACGATGTTGTCGGGATCCCCGCTGTAGAGCGGCAGCCGGGAATAGGTGCTCTCGAAAGCGGCACGCAGAATTTCCTCCGGCGGCAGTGCGGCATCGACCATCGCGACTTGGCCCCGGTGGGTCATCACCGCATCCACATCGACCTCGACGAGATCGAGGATGCTGGTCAGCATCCGCCGCGCGTCGTCGAGCTCCGGATCGCGTTCCCGGTACAGTGAGATGACTCCCCGCAGTTCCTCTTCGGCGTCTTCGGCGCCCTTGCGCGCGCCGGTCTCGATGCCGACCATCCGGAAACCGAGGCTCACCATCGCGTTGATTGCGACGGTGACCGGCGCGAAGGCCACCACGAAGACGCGGATCAATGGCGCCACCACGAGCGCCATCCGGTCGGCGTTGGCGAGCGCGTAGGTTTTGGGCAGAATCTCGGCGAAAATCAGGAACAGGAAGGTGACGATCAGCGTCGCATAGGCGACCGCCGCATCGCCGAAGAACTCAATCAGCACCACCGTCGCGATCGATGCGGCGAGGATGTTTACCAGGTTGTTGCCAAACAGGATGGTGCCGATCAGGCGCTCGCGCCGCTCGTAGAGAGCGAGGACCTGCCCGGCGCCGCGGCTCCCCCGGCGTGACAGCTCGTGCATGCGCGCCAGCGATGCCCGGGTCAGCGCCGTTTCCGAGCCTGAGAAGAACGCCGAAAGCACCAGGAGAAGGAGGATTACCAGCCCCTCCCCGTATAATTCCGTCATGACATCGTGACCGCCTGTTCAAGGATATTCAGGATTTCCGTATCCTCTGCCGCATCGCTGGCAAAGGCCTCGCCGATGCCGCGCGCGAGAATCAATGTCTTCCTGCCGTCCCGGACCTTCTTGTCCCGCCCCATACGCGCGAGCAGGCGGGCTGCATCCCAGGCCAGGCCCTGCACCGGGGGCGGCGCTGCACTGAGACCCACCGCCGCAAAATGGCGGCGCAGGCGGGCAGCGTCGTCGGCAGGACAAAGATCGAGCGCAACCGACAGATCGAAAGCCATCACCATCCCCGCAGCGACCGCCTCGCCATGCAGCAAGGCGTCACCGTATCCGGCCTCGGCCTCAAGGGCATGGGCGAAGCTGTGGCCGAGATTGAGTAGCGCCCGCGCACCCGCTTCGTGCTCGTCTGCGGCGACGACCGCCGCCTTGGCCCGGCAACTCACGGCGACGGCGTTACGTCGCGCGATGCGATCGCCGGCGAGCAGCGCTACGGCGTGCTCCTCGAGCCAGGCGAAGAAACCGGCATCGCCGATCAGGCCGTATTTGACGATCTCGGCATAGCCTGCGAGCAGTTCCCGCCGCGGCAGGGAATCAAGAACGTCGATGTCGGCCAGTACCATGCGCGGCTGATAGAAGGCGCCGACGAGGTTCTTGCCCTGGTGTGTGTCGATCGCGGTCTTGCCGCCAACCGAACTGTCGACCTGCGCCAGCAGGGTTGTCGGGATCTGTACATAGTCGACGCCGCGCAGAACCAGCGCTGCGGCCAGCCCGGCCAGATCGCCGATGACGCCGCCGCCGAAAGCGATCACGGTCGAGGTTCGGTCGACGTCGGCTGCGATCAGGGCGTCGAGGAGCTCCTCGAGATGACGGAAGCTCTTGGTCTGTTCGCCAGGCGGTAGGATCACGGTCTCGCAGGTCCGGTCGGCCGCCGCGAGAGACTCCGTCAGTACCGGCAAATGCAGGCCGGCCACGATCTCATCGGTTACGATGACGGTCGGCCCGCCCCCGAGAACCGGAGCGAGGAGCGTTCCCGCCCGGTCAAGAAGTCCTGCGCCGACGACGATGTCGTAGCTACGCGCGCCGAGATCGACCTGGACGGTTTCGTCGCCGTCTTCCGCCGGCGTGTCGGCCGGTACGTCCGCCGATGCATCCGTTGCGGGTCGCCGGCCAGCACCCGAACCCGATGTCGTCATCGGCTGTTCTGGCGGCATCGGTCGTCGCCGCCTGTCTGCTGGCTTGCCTGTTGGTTTATCTGCTGGCGTAGCGCCTCGATCACCGCGCCGGCTGTCTCGGCGCGGGGCGCATCCGAGACCTCAATGACGATATCGGCCTTCGCGTAGATCGGATCGCGCTCTGCGATCAGCTGTTCGAGGGTTGCCCGCGGGTTCTCGGTCATCAGCATCGGCCGGTCGTCTCGCCGCTCCAGGCGGCGGCTGACCCGTTTCCAGAGCAGCTCGATGTCGCCATTGAGCCAGACCGACACGGCGCGCGCCGCGATCACCTCGCGCGTCTGCGCATTCATAAAGGCGCCGCCACCGAGGGCAATGATACGGGGCGCGTCATTGAGTAGCCGCTCAATCACCTGCCGCTCAGCGGTCCGGAAAGCGGCCTCGCCATGCAAGCGGAAGATTTCCGGGATACTGCATCCGGCGGCAGCCTCGATCTCCTCATCGGCGTCAACGAAATCGGCCCCGAGACAGGAAGCCAGACAGCGTCCGACCACAGTCTTGCCAACACCCATCATGCCGATCAGCACAACAGGTCGGAAAAGCGTCAGGGAAGAGAGAGAAGAGGAAGACATGTGCCCGGCCGGCAATCGGGCCGGCAACGTTGAATTGCCTGCGCCGCACCGATAGACTGCGCAGAATCGTCACGGCGGGTTCAGAGTAATGCCTGAAACGGTTTGCGGCAATCCATTCTGCCATCAACCGCGAAGCGCTGTCTGACGAAACGTTTTGATGACTCCCGAGAAAACCTAGTGGCTTTCGGAAAAACGCAGATTCTCGCCGCTCTTGCTGTCCTGGTACTGATCGTCGTCGGACTGTTGGTGATCGGCGAGACAAGCATTTCGCCGCCGACTAGAACCGTCGAGAAAACGCTCGATGATTCCACGTTTCCCCGCTAGGGCCGCGCTCGCCGCAGCGCTGATCCTGTCTGCATCTCCTGCGGTTGGACAGACGCCGCTCATCGAAAAAAAGCCGCTCGTCCCCAGAACTCCCGGCACGTCCAGCGCCCCCATCGTACCTGCTGCCTCCGGCACCGGCATCACGACCACCCCCGCAACCCCTGTTGCCCCCGCCGCGCCGTCCACGGGTGACGCCGCAAATACTGACAGGCGCGACGGTGTCGACACCATTCCCCTGGAGAAGCCGGATCCGAACATGATCGGACTCCTTGGGCCGGCCGAAGGCGCGCTTCCGATCGAGATGTGGCGGGGCACCCCGCGCGGCGCGGTCCGAGAACTGATTGCACGCATCCCGGCACCAATCTTCTCGCCGACACTGCGCAATCTCGCACGGCGCCTGTTGCTGTCGCCGGTTGCTCTCGGCGAGATAACGGAAGCCGAGCAAAAAGAGGGGCTGCCGAACGGCGTGATTTTCGCCCGCCTCGAGCGGCTGATGGCCCTGGGTGCCGTCAGCAATGCCCAGGAACTCGGCCAGCTTGCCCTCAACGCCCGGCCTGACGCAGATGTGCGGCGCCTTGTCGCCGAGGCCGGGCTTCTGACCCAGGATTACGGCCAGGCCTGCCGGCTGGTGACGGACGGGACGACAGACGGCGACTTTCTCACCGAGGCCTATTGGCAACGCCTGTTGACCTTCTGCCAGATCCTCGCAGGCGATCTCGAGGGAGCAGCGCTCGGAACGGAGCTGCTCTCTGACCGTGAGGATGATACCGGCGGCATGTTCCACGATCTCGCCCGGCGTCTGATTGCCGGCGCAGACGACCAGAACCCGCAAACACAGACCGGAGCGCAGGCGAAAAATCGACAGAATCCAGTATCGGAAACAGGCATCGAAGCAACAGGCATCGAAGCAACAGGCATCGAAGCAACAGGCATCGAAGCAACAGGCATCGAAACAGCGGCCGAGCTGGAAGCCCCCGCACAGGCACCGTCGAATGCGATCGAGGCCGCCATGCTTCGCCTCGCCAACCTGCCGATCGCCGACAACCTCTGGGCCGAAATCCCTCTCGCCGTTACCCGGGCGGTGGCGCTCAACCCGAACGCGACCCTGGAGACGCGGATGGTGGCGATGGAACGAGCCGCCGCAGCCGGCGCCGCCGACATCTCGGAGCTCGCCGAACTCTACACCGCCGCGCGTTTCGAGGAGGAGTTCTTCGCAGATCCCCAGAGCTCTGTCGCAACGATGCCCGCACCCCGCGGCCGCGCCCTACTCTACCAGGCCGCCCTGTCGGAAGAGGCGCCGGCGACGCAGCTCACGATCGCCGGATGGGCACTGGCTACAGCCCAAAACGTCGGAATTCAAAACACTGGAATCCGAAACGATGGCGGCTATGCACTTACCGCCGAACTCTATCTGCCGCTGATCAAGGACATCGCCGCATCGCCGGAACTCGCCCGCTTCGCACCTATCGCGGTGCGCATTTTTCATGCCGCCGGAGAAACCGAACTGGCTCGAAACTGGGCAACCGCGGCACAGGACGCCGGAGAAAGCACCGGGGAGAAGACACCGGTGATCGACGAACTGATCCTATTCGCCATGCTTACAAGGGAAACTGACTCCCACGACGCACCGGCGCAATGGCGAGACGCTCGCCTGGCGACGCGTGAAGCCAACAGCTCGACGAAGAGCGACATCACCCTCGGCCTTGCGTTGATCGAAACAACTGACACCGTGGTTCCGATGTCGGTGTGGCGCGAACAGGCCGCCGCTGCTACCGCCGCAACAGAGTTCACCGCAGCGGAGAGTGCAGCGGAGAGTGCAGCGGAGAATCCAACGCCTCCGGCCCTGCACATCACCATGCGGCGCAGCGCAGCCGAACGCCGGGTTGGAGAAACGCTCACTCTCATCCTCGCCGCGCTTGCCCGCACACCACAGCTGCCCACTGATCCGCTGCTGCTCCAGGACGCTATCGCTGCGCTGAACACTGTCGGACTCACCGAAGAAGCGACGGCGCTGGCCGTGGAGGCGGCACTGGGCGCAGGACTCTAAAGGCAGTGCCCGAAACCCCGGCTGAACCAAGCGCGGCTGAACCAAGCGCGGCTGAACCAAGCGCGGCTGAACCAAGCGCGGCTGAACCAATCCGGGCCGAACCTGCATCCCGGAACCTGATCGACCTGTTTCTCGACATGATGGCGGCAGAGCGCGGTGCCGCAGCCAACACCATCGCCGCCTATCGCAGGGACATCGAGGTGTTTTCCGAATGGCTTACCAGCCGCGGCAGGACGCCGCTGGACGCCACGCACGAAGATGTCCGCAGCCACCTCATCAGCCTTGCCGATGCCGGACTCAAGCCTGTCACGGCCGCGCGCAAGTTGTCGGCGATCCGGCAGTTTTTTCGCTTCCTGCATCAGGAAGAGTATCGCAGCGATGATCCGTCGGTAACCGTCGACGGCCCGCGACGCCGGCAGACGGTGCCGAAACACCTGACCGAAGCGGAAGTCGACCGACTGCTCACGGCAGCGCACGCCCGCAAGGATCCGGTGGGGCTGCGCCTCGCGGCGTTGATCGAGCTGCTTTACGCGACCGGCCTGCGCGCGTCGGAAATGGTCTCACTGCCGCTCACCGCGGTGACGGGCCGGCGGGAAATCCTGTTCGTCCGCGGCAAGGGTGGCCGTGAGCGCATGGTGCCCCTCACCGGCACCGCTCGGGATGCGATCAGGGTCTATCTCGAGGCGCGCGACGCCTTTATCCCGGAAAACCGGGAATCGCCATGGTTGTTCCCGTCCCACAGCGCCGCCGGGCACCTGACGCGCCGCCGCCTCGACCAGATGCTGCGCGCCGTCGCCGGCGAATGCGGCATAGACCCGGCAGCGGTCAGCCCGCACCTGCTGCGTCACACTTTCGCCAGCCACTTGCTCGCCAATGGCGTCGATTTGCGTGCGCTCCAGCAACTGCTCGGGCACGCTGATATCTCGACGACCCAGATCTATACTCACGTGCTCGACGAACGCCTGAAATCCCTGATCCGCGACATGCACCCGCTGGCCAACCCTCCGCCGCGACAGAACCGCCGGAAGTAACCTGCCCGGCTTTCCGGCCTGCGCGGCTTTCCGGCCCGCCCGGCCATCCTCCGGCCGTTGCCTCGGCCAATATCTGTCGTTTCAGCCGATGCAACATTTGTAAAAGTCGTGGCACCGATAACGCAAAATATGGTAGGATGCTTCGAATCAGGCGGGCGGCGATGGTGACGGTATTGAAATGAAGGTTTTCCTCGACTTCGAGCAAAAGCTCGCAGAGATCGAAGGCAAGATCGACGAGTTGCGTCACCTGTCGGACGGGGCCGAAATCAATATCGCCGACGAGGTCGACAAGCTGCAGGTCAAGGCGCGCCGCCTGTTGCGCCAGACCTATCAGGATCTCTCGCCCTGGCAGAAAGTGCAGGTCGCCCGGCATCCCGAGCGGCCGCATTTCCGCGATTATGCGGCCGATCTGTTCGACGAGTTCATGCCGTTCGCCGGCGACCGGACCTTCGCCGAAGATCAGGCGATTCTCGGCGGACCGGCACGGTTCCGTGGCCGCAGTTGCGTGCTCATAGGACACGAGAAGGGTGCGAGCACCCACAGCCGTGTCACCCATAATTTCGGTATGGCGCGCCCGGAAGGGTACCGCAAGGCGCAGCGACTGATGCGTCTCGCCGAGCGGTTCCGGTTACCGGTAATCTCGCTGGTCGATACCCCCGGCGCCTATCCCGGCGTCGACGCCGAGGAGCGCGGCCAGTCCGAGGCGATCGCCCGCTGCATCGACACTTGCCTTGCAATCCGCGTCCCTCTCGTCAGTGCCATCATCGGCGAGGGTGGCTCCGGCGGCGCCGTGGCGCTGGCCGCCGCGGATCACATCATCATGCTCGAGCACAGCATCTACTCGGTGATCTCTCCCGAAGGATGCGCCTCGATTCTCTGGCGCAGCGCCGAGCAGGCGCAGACCGCAGCCCAGGCACTGCGCCTGACGGCGCAGGATCTCCAGCGACTGCACCTGATCGACGAGGTGATCCGCGAGCCGCTCGGCGGCGCCCATCGCGACAGCAATGCGATGAGTCGGGCACTCGGCAACCGGATCGAGGCCGCATTCGAGACTCTTTGCGACACCGACGGAAACACGTTGCAGGCGCGGCGACGGGAGAAGTTCCTCGCCATGGGCCGCCAGACCCCAGCCTGAAGACCCTACCCGCCTGACGCCCCGGCTTCCTCCGTAATCCCGGCCTCTTCGGCTCCGGGCTCCTCGATTCCGGTACCGGTATTCGCGAGCCAGGCCGTGCAGGCTTCGGCGAAGCGCCCTTCCCGCAGGGAGGTGCGGATCTCGTCCATGAGGCGGGTCATGAAACGGATGTTGTGAACCGTGAGCAGATGCAGGCCGAGTATCTCGTCCGCCCGCACGAGGTGATGGATGTAGGCGCGGGTATAGCCGCGGCAGGCCTTGCAGTCACACCCGGCCTCGAGAGGCCGGGAATCCTCGCGAAAACGCGCATTCCGCAGATTGCCGCGAAACCCTGCGGCACCGCGCATCAGGGCCTGCCCGTGCCGCGCGATACGGGTCGGCGACACGCAGTCGAAGGTGTCAACGCCCAGCGCCACGCCGCGCCAGATGTCAGCGATACCGCCGATGCCGAGAAGATGAACCGGCCGTTCCCGCACCGCATCGCCGAGCGACCAGGCGACAATGTCATACATCTGCTCACCGTGCTCGCCGAGACAGCCGCCGATAGCGTGGCCGAAAAAGGGACGCGACGCCATGAAATCAACGCTCTCCCGGCGCAGATCCTCCCACACCCCGCCCTGGACTACCCCGTACAGCGCCTGGGCGCCGTCATGCTGCTCTTCAAAGGCGGCGAGACTACGGTCGGCCCAGCGATGGGTCATCGCCAGCGACTGCGCAGTGTAGTCGCGATCGACGTGATGAGGCGTGCACTCGTCGAGCACAACCACGAAGTCGCTGCCCAGCGCGCGTTGCACGCGGATCGCCTTTTCCGGCGTCAGGGTCAGGTGCTCACCCCCGTAGGGTGAGCGGAACGCAGCCCCCTCCTCAGTGATCTTGCTTAGGAGCGGCGTGCGCGAAGGCGCGGCACGGTTCTTGATTTCGCCTCCGGCGGCGGCGCCGAGACTGAAAATCTGGAAACCGCCGCTATCGGTCAGGATCGGTCCGTCCCAGTTCATGAAGGCATGCAGGCCGCCCATTCTCTCGACCAGCCCGTCGCCGGGCCGGAGCATCATGTGGAAGGTGTTGGCCAGTACGATGTCGGCCGCCGCCTCGTGGAGATCCTCCGCGGATGCTGCCTTTATGGCGCCGTGGGTAGCACAGAATATGAAGGCGGGCGTGTCGAGGCCGCCATGCGGAGTCTCGAGGCGGCCGAGCCGCGCGCGGCTCGACGGGTCCTCGACGCGAACGGAAAAGGAAAAACCAGGATAGTCCACAGGCGTCCCGAGATAAGGAATCGGGCGGGGAAGCGGGGCGGAGACTTTAGCGGGCGGCGTTGGCCCCTGCCGGTACCGTTTGGCGTGTCCCAGCCGATGCGTCTCAGCCGATGCGTCTCAGCCGATGCGTCTCAGCCGGCAGCCCTGGCGAGGATGCGCTTCTTGAGACGCCGTGCCTCGATGGGCAGCTTGCGATCGGGCGTTCCCTTCAGGAAAGCGTCGAGGCCGCCCTTCTTGTCGATGGTGCGCATGGCGTTGGCGGTGAGACGCAGGCGAACCATGCCGCCGAGCGCATCGCTGTACAGCGAAGCGCGCCGGATGTTCGGCAGAAACCTACGGCGGGTCTTGTTGTGGGCATGGCTAACATTATTGCCGGCCTGCACACCCTTGCCCGTGATCATGCATCGTCTGGCCATCGATTCTCTCCTCGAAAGCGCGTTCTTGTAAGCGACGGCGCCGGAATCGTCAAGATGCCGACATGATATCGGCCGGGCCGGTGGGGTTGGCAGAGCTGGCGCACAGCTGGCGGAATGCCGTCATTCCGCGGCCATGCGGCCGTCATCAAGAAAATCGATCAATGCACCGGCGGCTTCCGGGATGCTAGTGCCGGGGCCAAACACCGCGGCAACCCCGGCCCCGCGCAGGAAATCGTAGTCCTTGGGCGGAATGACGCCGCCGCAGACAACGAGCGTGTTCCCGGCCCTGGTTGCGCGGAGTGCCTCGACAAGCCTCGGAATAAGGGTCTTGTGGGCAGCCGCCAGGGACGACACGCCGATAATATGGACATCGTTCTCGGCCGCCTGCCGGGCCGCTTCTTCGGGAGTCTGGAAGAGTGGGCCGACATCGACATCGAAGCCCAGATCAGCGAAGGCGGTGGCAATCACCTTGGCACCGCGGTCGTGCCCGTCCTGCCCGAGCTTGACCACCAGCATTCGCGGCGGACGCCCCTCGCGCTCGGCGAAACCGGCGACTCGCTCCTGGAGCGCGGTGAACGCCTCGTCATCGCCGAAACCCGCACCGTAGATGCCGGTTGCCAGGCGAATGGTGGCGCTGTGGCGGGTGTAGGCCCGCTCAAGGGCATCGGAGATCTCGCCGACACTGGCGCGGTGACGGGCCGCCTCGACGGCCAGCGCGAGTAGATTGGTCTCGTCATCAGAGGCGCCGGCCTCGAGCGCCGACAGGGCCTGTTTGCAGACTGCCTCGTCGCGCGCCGCGCGCACCTGTTGGAGCCGGGCTATCTGGCGCTCGCGCACCTCGGTGTCATCGATGTCGAGGATATCGACGTTATCGCGGATTCCAGAGCGGAACTTGTTGACGCCGACGACGACCTCCTCGCCGTGGTCGATCCGCGACTGCCGGCGCGCCGCCGATTCCTCGATCCGCATCTTCGGCAAACCTTCCTCTACAGCTTTGGTCATACCGCCGTGTTTCTCGACCTCGTCGATCAGTTCCCGCGCCCCGCGCACCATCTCCGCCGTCAGGTTCTCGACATAATAACTGCCGGCCAGCGGGTCGATGGTCCGTGTCAGCCCGGCCTCGTGCTGGAGGATCAGCTGGGTGTTACGGGCGATGCGCATCGAGAACTCGGTCGGCAGGGCAAGCGCCTCGTCGAACGAGTTGGTGTGCAGGGACTGGGTGCCGCCGAGAACGCCGGCGAGAGCCTCGATAGTCGTGCGGACGATGTTGTTGTAGGGATCATGCTCGGTCAGCGACACGCCGGAGGTCTGGCAATGGGTGCGCAGCATCATCGAGCGCGGATCCTTCGGCGCGAAGTTGTCCTGCATCAGCTCGGCCCAGAGCATCCGCGCCGCGCGGAGCTTAGCGACCTCCATGAAGAGGTCCATGCCGAGACAGAAGAAGAACGACAGCCGGGGCGCAAACGCATCAACATCGAGTCCCCGCGACAGCGCCGCACGCACGTATTCAACCCCGTCGGCAAGGGTGTAGGCGAGTTCCTGAACACAGGTCGCTCCCGCTTCCTGCATGTGGTAGCCGGAGATCGAGATCGAATTGAAACGCGGCATCTCCTCAGCCGTGAACCGGATGATGTCGGCGACGATGCGCATCGAGGGTTCGGGCGGGTAAATGTAGGTGTTGCGGACCATGAACTCCTTGAGGATGTCGTTCTGGATAGTCCCCGAGAGCGCCTTGTGGGCGACGCCCTGCTCCTCGCCGGCGACGATGTACATGGCCATCACCGGCAGCACCGCACCGTTCATGGTCATCGACACCGACATCTTGTCGAGCGGGATGCCGTCGAACAGGATCTTCATGTCCTCGACGGTATCGATGGCGACGCCCGCATTGCCGACATCGCCAATAACGTGATCGTTGTCCGAATCGTAGCCGCGATGGGTTGCGAGATCGAAGGCAATGGAAAGGCCCATCTGCCCGGCCTCGAGATTCTTGCGGTAGAATGCGTTCGATTCCTCGGCCGTCGAAAAGCCGGAATACTGGCGCACGGTCCAGGGGCGCCCCGTGTACATGGTCGCGCGCGGCCCGCGCAGGAACGGGAAAAAGCCGGGAAGGTTGTCTAGGTTCTCCAGCCCGGCGAGATCCTCGACGGTGTAGAGCGGCTTAACGGAGATGCCTTCCGGCGTATCCTGGAGCAGCGTTTCCGGGGTGCGGCCGCGGAGGTCCTCGGTCGCTCGGGCCTCCCACGCTTCCTGCGACGCGGCAGCACGTGCGGCAGTCGACGCAGCGGATTTCGCGCTGCGGGCGCGACCCTTCGCCATCTTGCTCCCTTTCACTGTCTTGCCCATCGTTTCCCCATTTTTGCTTGCCTGGCGCACTTGCCCTGCCGGATCCAGGCGGATCCAGCCCGATCCAGCCGGATCCGGGGTGTGAACGCCGAGATTATATTAAAAACCGGCGCTTGGCATGAGCCGGGGATATTGCCGGGTGCTACCAGGCAAGAGCCCGCATGACATAGTCGGGCCACGCACCGTGATGCCGGCACAGGGCATCGAGGCGCGCCGGGTCGAGCCAGGCGGCGCCGGCATCTCCCGCATCGGCATCTTTGGCGGCGAGCTCGCCGCGATGAATGCCGCTGGCCACCAGCAATGCGTCATACGCCATCGCCCCGGCTCCCCCGATGTCGTGAAACAGGGAATCGCCGATCGCGAGAATCCGGCCCGCTCCGGCCCACTCCCGGGTGGCTCGGGCGTAGATCGCCGGGCGCGGCTTTCCGTGCCAGCTGACCCGGCCGCCTTTTTCCTCGTAGAGCCGCCCCACCGATCCCGGGCAGTCAACCAGCGTTCCGTCCCTCGTTATGGCGACGAAATCGTGATTGGCGCAGACCATCGGCAACCCGCGTTTCAGGGCCCGGTCGAGCATCTCCGCATAGCCGAATGCCTGGGGCCGGTTGGTGCCCAACAACAGGATGAACTCCGCCGTCTCGACTGAATCGACGCATTCCAGGTCCAATTCCTCGAAAAACTCCGGATCGTCCTTCCACTGGAGTGCAAGGCAGCGCCGGCCAAGATCGGCAAAGAACGGATCCTCGCCGGCACCGAACGCCGCGCAGACCTCGTCGCCGGCGGTGACGATGTCGTCGAACAGAGCCGGGTCGATCCCGATCTCTTCGAAATTCCTGCGCACGGTGACGGCGCGGCGCGGCGAGTTGGTGATCAGCACCATGCGCTTGTCGGCGGCGCGCAGGCGGTGTAGAGCATCGATGGCGGGCTGCGAGGCCTCGCCGCCGAACCACAGCACGCCCCACTGGTCGATCAGGAAGGCGTCATAGGCTCCGGCAATCTCGTTCAGCCCGGCTAGCCTCTGTGGCGGCCCCTCCGGCGGCCATTGCGGACGTCCCGGACCGCGCCCTGAATCCTGCCCGGGTGCGCCGGCCGTCACCATGCGAGGCGGCTCATGGCGTATGTGGATACGGTTCCGGCCGCCGCGGCCGCACGCGCGAGTTTTCCGGCATCGATCTCACCGGCATCGTCGAGCAAGGCGTCGGCATAGAGACCGCTTCCCACCAGGAGGCTCTCGTAGCCGGCCGCCTCGGCGCCGCGGATGTCGGTGGTCCAGGAATCGCCGATGCAGAGGACGCGGCTGTCGTCCCTGCCGCCGGCGAGTTCAAGGCAGCGCCGGTAGATTTCAACGCAGGGTTTGCCGTGCCAACGTACCTCGCCGCCTATCTCCACATAGCGCTCGGCGATTGAGCCGGCGCAGAGATGGCGCACCTCACCCTGGTCCACGACCTGGTCGGGATTGGCACAGATCATTGGCAGGTCATGGCTGCGAAATTCCGCAAGCAGATCCTCGTAGACATCGAGATTGTCGCTTCCGGCATGCGGGCCCGTAGCGAGCACGAACTCCGCCACTGCAGGGGAATCTACGAACGCAACGCCGGTGCCGGCGGCGAGGTCCATATGTCGCTGCGCACCGAGGCGAAAACAGCGACGGCCGAGCGCCGAATACCAGCGCTCGGGGCGCTCCGCGAGATGGCGCCGGACCTCCTCACCCGAGGACACGGTCGTCCGCCAGCACGCCCGGTCAACACCGAACGCGACAAGCTGTTCCTCGAGTATCGCCACCCGTCGCGGCGCGTTGGTGAGAAAGATCACCGTCTTGCCGGCCGTGCGCAGCCCGTCGAGCGCCGCAGCGGCGCCATCATAGAGCGCGACACCGTTGTGGATCACGCCCCAGAGATCGAGGATGAACAAATCGTACTCCGCGGCAACGGCGCGCAGACCAGGCAAGATACGACAGGCCATGGGGATACGCTCCGGAGGGATCAAGGACGCGGACAGCGCCGGCAGCACGGATGGCGCAGGCGGTGCCAAGCATCACCGCCACAAACGCGAACGCAAGCACCCCGACCTGATCAGATACGGTGGCTGCTATGATGATTGATGCGGCAGTTAATGCGGGGGGTTTGCGAGGGTTTTGCGGCCGATAACGGCTACCGCTATGCTCCGCAACACAGCACGGTGACAAGGCAGAAAACAATGGCCAACTGGGTGTATTACGACGGCAAGTGGATCGAGGGCGATCCGCCCCTGCTGACCGCAGGAAGCCAGGGTGCATGGCTGTCCTCGGTCGTCTTTGATGGCGCCCGGGCCTTCGAGGGTGTGACGCCGGATCTCGACCTGCACTGCCAGCGAACCATCGCTTCCTGCCGCGCTTTCGCGATGAACCCAACCGTGACGGCCGAAGAGATGGAGGCGCTCGCCCTCGAGGGTGTTGCCAAGTTCGAGACGGGATCGGAACTTTACATCCGACCGATGTTCTGGGCCCAGGATGGCTGGATCTCGCCAGACCCGGATTCAACCCGCTTCGCCATGCTGGTCTACGACAGCCCGCTGCCGGCGCCGGCCGGGTTTACCGCCTGTCTGTCGTCGCTGCGCCGCCCGGCCCCCGACCAGGCGCCGACCGACGCCAAGGCGTCATGCCACTATCCCAACGCCGCCCGGGCCATCCGCGAGGCATCCGAGCGCGGCTTCGACAACGCCATCCTCTGCGACCCCGCCGGCAACATCGCCGAGTTCGCGACCGCCAATCTGTTCGCCGTCAAGGACGGTATCGCGTACACGCCGATACCGAACCGGACCTTCCTCAACGGCATCACTCGCCAGCGAATCATCAAACTTTTACGCGGCCGCGACATCCAGGTCATCGAGCGCAGTGTCACGCCGGCCAACCTGCAGGAAGCCGACGAGATCTTCAGCACCGGCAATCACGCCAAGGTAATGCCGACCGTGCGCTACGAGGATCGCGACCTGCAGCCCGGGCCGGTCGCCAAGCTCGCACGCGACCTCTACTGGGCGTTCTCCCACGGGAGCAAGTAACGGACCGCAGCGTGCCGTAGCGTGCCGCAGTGGAGTCACAAGAGAGTCAGTTGCCGGCGGGCGCCTCCTTGCGGGCCGTTGAACTCTCTTCGGCGTTCTTCCCACCGACTCCCCCGGCCGTTTCACCAGCCAGGGCCCGTCGGACGAGATCGGCAGTCTCCTCGATTCCATACAGGGCGATGAAGGAGCCCATCCGCGGCCCCTCGGACTGACCGAGCAGGATTTCGTACAGCGCCCGGAACCAGTCGCGCAGGTTTTCGAAGGGGTGGCGCTTGCCGATTTCGTAGACCACGGTCTGGATGTCCTCGGCCGATTCACTGCCCGACATATCTTCGAGCGCAGCAAGTAGCTCTTCGAGTACCGCGCGTTCGCCGGCTTCCGGTGCACGCAGGCGCCGTTTCGGCTTCACGAAATCCAGGTAATAACGGACCGCGCAATCGACCAGGCCCGCGAGCACAGGCTGACTGGTGCGATCGAGTCCGGGCGCGTAACGCTCAAGGAACCCCCAGAGAACCGCGCCTTCCTCGGCGTTGCATACCGCTGCAAGGTTGAGGAGCAGGCCGAAGGTCACGGGCACGCTTTCGGTGGGCGGCTCCCCGGCATGGATGTGCCAGAGCGGATTGGACAACCGCTTCTCGGCGTCTTCCCCGGCAAACCGCGCGAGGGCGGCGAGATAGTCGTCGACAGTCTTCGGGATAACGTCAAAATGCAGACGCTTGGCCGCCGTCGGCTTGCGATACATGAACAACGAAAGGCTGGCCGGCGGCGCATAGGCCAGCCACTCCTCGACGGCAAGGCCGTTGCCGCGCGACTTGGAAATTTTCTCGCCGTTGGCATCGAGGAACATCTCGTAGGTGAATCCCTCCGGCGGGCGGCCGCCGAGCGCGCGGCAGATGCGCCCCGAGAGGCGCACCGAATCGGTCAGATCCTTGCCCGACATCTCGTAATCGACCCCGAGCGCAAACCAGCGCATCGCCCAGTCGGGCTTCCACTGCAGCTTGCAGTTTCCGCCGGTCACCGGGATCTCCACCGGCGTCCCGCCCTCGCCCTGATAGACAATGGTGCCGTCCTGCGGGCGGGTCTCGAGCACCGGCACCTGCAGGATCTGGCCGGTGTCGGGGCACAGCGGCAGGAACGGACTGTAGGTCTGCTGCCGCTCCTCGCCGAGTGAGGGAAGCATGATCGCCATCACCTCGTTATAGTGGCGCAACACCTCAAGCAACGCCTCATCGAAGCGCCCGGCGCGGTAGCATTCGGTGGCGCTAACGAACTCGTAGTCGAACTCAAAACTATCAAGAAAAGCGCAGAGCCGGGCGTTGTTGTGATGCCCGAAACTCTCATGGGTGCCGAAGGGATCGGGAACGGCGGTCAGCGGCTTGCCCGCATGCCGCTCCATCTCCTCGCGGTTCGGCACGTTGTCCGGGGCTGCACGCAATCCGTCCATATCGTCGGAAAACGCCACCAGTCGGGTCGGGATGTCGGACAGGATTTCAAAGGCCCGCCGCACCATGCCGGTGCGTAGCACCTCGGCAAAGGTGCCGATATGCGGCAGACCGGAGGGGCCGTAACCGGTTTCGAACAGCACGCTGCCGCTCGCCGACGGCGCGCCGTCGAGGCGATCGAGAATCTTGCGGGCCTCGACAAACGGCCAGACCCGCGACTCCGCTGCCAGATCTGCGAGTTCGGACACGCGCCTGTCTTCCCTGCCTGCATCTTGGAGCCCCGCTTGCGGGGCAAAGCGCAACCCTAGAACTGCGGCGCTTCAGGGTCAATGAATCCGGGCAATACAAAACCGGGACGGAACTGCGCCCGGGCGGGTCCGAGCCTTGCGTGCACTGCCCCAGTGTGATGCCATCGGCGCGGCGGCATCGACAGGATTGGCACCGTTGCCCCGCGCGGCGCCCTATTACACCCCGCAACATCCTCTTCTCTCGCCCTATCGATGTCTTCTCCGCCTTCCATTCTCCTGCCCGAAGAACCGGCACTGGTGATCGGCCTCACCGGCCCGTTCTGGCTCGATCCCACTGGCGAGATCGCGGAATCCACCGCCGCCGAAGCGGTGGCGCGGATCGCGCAGGGGGCGCGCCCGATTCTCTGCCATGCTCCGACGGTGGCGCAGACCATCGGCGCCGACAAACCCTTCGCTTGCTATGACGTGCTGGAGCTTTTCGCCTTCGCGCACCCGCAGCGCTTCTGCATCCCCACGCCCGAGGGGATCGCAGCCGCAATCGGCCTCAAGGCCGGCCCGGACCCGGCCGAGGCGGCCCTCACCCTGGTCGAGGTCGCCAACTGCCTGCTCGAGGAGATCGCAACCCTGGGCGGAGGCAGCGGCGCTGGGGATGCCAGCACTCGGGATACCGGCACTGGAGATGATGACGCCGTCGCCATCGCCCGATCGATGGCCTGGGGCGGTTGGCCCTGGGGGCCGGCCGTGCTCGCGGCTCTCGGCGTCGAAGCCATCAGGGATGGCGGGGAGACCAGGGATACCGGGGAAACCAAGGGCGACCACAGTGACCCCCAGACGCCGGGCATCGGCGGATTACGGTTCTGGCGGAATCTTCCGCACTGGTCCCATCCCGTACTCCCGAAGCCACCCGAGGATGCCCAGCCGGTAACGCCGGAAGAGGCGCGCGAACGCCTTGCCGGCGCACTCGATGCGACGGCGGAAGCACGGCCGGGCCAGTCCGATTATGCGGCAGCGGTCACCCCGGCCTTCGCGCCGGAGGGCGTGGACGGGCCCCATATCGTCCTTGCCGAAGCCGGAACCGGGATCGGCAAAACCCTCGGTTATCTCGCCCCGGCCAGCCTCTGGGCGCAGCAGAACCGCAGGCCGGTCTGGCTTTCAACATACAGCCGCAACCTCCAGCACCAGCTCGACCAAGAGGCCGCGCAGATTTATCCCGACCCCGAAGAACGGCGCCGGCGGGTGGTCGTCCGCAAGGGCCGGGAAAACTATCTCTGCCTGCTCAACTACGAAGATGCGGTGAACGCCGCCGCTACAAGGCCGAAAGATGCAGTCGGACTCGGCCTGCTTGCGCGCTGGGGGACAGGCACCCGCAGCGGCGAGCTTACCGGCGGCGATTTCCCGGCCTGGCTCACCGATCTGTTCGGTCGCCGGCTGACCCTCGGCCTTGCAATCCGGCAGGGAGAATGCCTCCACCAAGCCTGTCCGCACTATTCGACCTGCTATATCGAGCGCAACGTCCGTGAAGCCGTGCAGGCTGATCTCGTGATCGCCAACCACGCTCTGATACTGAGCCAGGCGGCGCGTAGCATGGGTGGCGAGCAGGATGTGCCGCCGCGCATCGTGTTTGACGAGGGACACCATGTCTTCGATGCCGCCGACAGTGCCTTTGCGCGCGCGCTGAATGGCAGAGAACTCGGGTATTTCAGGCGCTGGATCCATGGCCCGAAAGACGCCCGCCGTGGCCTCGCCCGTGGGTTGCGGGTGCAGCTGGAGCCATTGCTGCCGACCCGCGAAGGCAAGGATTCCGAAATCGAAAATGCACTGGCCTCCCTCCTGCCCGAGGCCAGCAGGCTGAACGCCTATACGACTCTCGATCAAATCGTGTCGCAGGCCGATTTCCTGCCCGAAGAGGGTTGGCTTCTCCGTTGCGCCGGCGGTAAACCGAAGAACAGCGCCGAACGCTTTCTGGCAGCGGTCCGGAACGTTGTCTACGCCCGCCAGGACCAACACGAGGACGGCGGTTACAGCATCGAATGTGCAATCGAGAGTCCGCCGCAGGCGCTACTCGATACGGCGGGCGACCTGATCGATGATCTGGAGACGCTACGCACGGCAATCGAGAAACTGCACGGCATCTTTGCCGGCTTCATCGAACAGCTTGCCAAGGATGAGTCTTCGGAACTGCCGGCGGACATTCACGGCCCCGCCCTGGCCAGGAACCGGCTTCTCGCGGCCTGCCGCACGCTGCGCCGCGGCGGCACCGAGCCCATTCTCAACTGGCTGTCGATGCTGGCGGCGATCACGGATTCCGCAGAGGAATCCTTCGTCGACTGGCTGTCGATCGAACGCCAGGGCGGCCAGGACCGCGATTTCTGCCTGCACCGGCACTGGCTCGATCCGAGCGAACCGTTTGCCCGTTTCGTTGCCCAGCCGTCCCAGGGCGTGCTCGTCACCTCGGCAACCCTGCGCGACAACGGCGGCGAAGAGGAGGAGGATTGGCAGGCGGTGGAACAGCGCATCGGCACCGTGCATCTGCCCGCTGTAACCCCGGAACGGATCGCCCTGCCCTCGCCTTTCGATTACAACGCCCAGACCAGAATCATCGTCGTCAACGATGTCGACAGGAACAATGCCGAAGAAATCGCCATGGCCTACCGGGTCCTGTTCAAGGCCTCTGGCGGCGGCGCGCTCGGCCTGTTCACGGCGATCCGGCGGCTGCGGACAACCTACGATCTGATCGCCAAGCCGCTCGGACGCGCCGGCCTCAAGGTGCGGGCCCAGCATGTCGACGCCCTCAACACCGCGACCCTCACCGACATTTTCCGGGCCGAGAAGGATTCCTGCCTGCTCGGCAGCAACGCGCTGCGCGACGGCATAGACGTGCCGGGGGAAAGCCTGCGCCTGATCGTCTTCGACCGGGTGCCCTGGCCGGCGCCGTCGGTGCTGCACAGCGCCAGGCGCGAGGCCTTCGGCGGCGGGCGCTACAATGACGCGATGACCCGCCTGCGCCTGCGCCAGGCCTATGGCCGCCTGATCCGCCGGGCCGACGACCGAGGCGTTTTCGTGCTCCTCGATTCGCGCCTACCGACAAGGCTGGAACGAGCCTTCGGCGTAGAAGGCAAGATCCCGCGCCTCGGCCTCGAGGATGCAGCAGCGGAGGTGGCGGCGTTCCTCGGGCGCCCACCCATCGGCCCCGGGGCAGATGGCGAGATCGAGGGCGAGGTCGAGGGATCGGAGTGAAGGATCGGGGTGGCGTGTTGCGGGCCGGTTGGGTAATGTCTCCCGCGATTACCCGCCGTCTGCCCCGGAATTATCGGCCGGGCGCCCAACACGGCATACACGGCACACGAAACGACATGAAGCACAGTAGCGGAGTGCGGCGCGAATGACCCTCCGGGTAGCGATCATCGGCGCCGGCCCGAGCGGTTTCTACACCGCCGCGGCCCTTCTCAAGTCGGATACCGACTGCGAGATCGACTTCATCGACCGACTGCCGACACCGTTCGGGCTGATCCGCGGCGGCGTCGCCCCCGATCACCAGAAAACCAAGAACGTCATGCGGGCCTATGAGCGCACGGCGCTCGACGACGCGGTGTTGTATTTCGGCAACGTGGCGCTCGACCACGACATCGCCCTTGATGAGTTGCGCGGGCTGTATGACGCCGTGGTGCTGGCCACCGGCTCCCCTTTCGACCGCAAGCTCGGTATCCCGGGCGAGGACAAGATCGGCGTTTTCGGCTCCGCTGATTTCGTCGGCTGGTACAACGGCCATCCGGATTTCCGCGATCTCGCCCCCGATCTCGAAACCGAGGCCGTGGTTGTCGTCGGCAACGGCAATGTCGCCATCGACTGTGCCCGCGTGCTGACCAAGACGCCAGAGGAGATGGCGACCTCTGATCTTGCTGATTATGCCGCCGAGGCGATCCACGCCGCGCCGCTGTCCGACGTCTACATGGTCGGGCGGCGCGGACCGATCGAGGCCAAGTTCACCAATGTCGAGCTGCGCGAGATGGGCGAGCTCGTCGACTGCGCGCCCGTGGTCGATCCCGCCGTGCTCCCCGACGGGGTGCCCGAGGACGCCAAGATCAGCGACCGCGACCGCCGGCTCGTCGAGCGTAACCTCGAGACCATGCGGGGTTTTGTCGGCGCAGATGCGGACGGGAAAAGCCGGCAGATCCACTTCCAGTTCTACGCCCAGCCGGTCGAGATTTTCGGCAGCGACAAGGTCGAGGGCATCCGCTTCGAGAAGACCGAGGTGCGCGACGGCCGCGCGGTCGGCACGGGCGAGACCTACGACATCGCCTGCGGCATCGTCATCCCGGCCATCGGCTACAAGGGTCAAGCTATTCCGGGCGTGCCATTCGACGAGGACAACAACGTCGTCCGCCACGATGACGGACGCATCGAAAAAGGCCTCTATGCGGTGGGCTGGATCATGCGCGGCCCGACCGGGGTGATCGGCACCAACAAGCATGACGGCGACCGCGCCGCCCAGCATATCGCCGCCGAGTGCGAACCGGGTGGCAAGGCCGGCCGCGACGGGCTCTCGGCCCTGCTCGGCGACAAGGGTGTGCGCACCGTTTCCTACACCGATTGGCAGAAGATCGACAAGATAGAAAAGGCGGCAGCGCTGGCGGAATCCCCGCGGCGCAAGCTAACCCGGATCGAAGATATGCTGGCTGTGCTCGGAGACGGCGGATGAATACGCCTCGCCAGGGTTGGCAATTGCCACCGACATCCTAAAATCATCCTAAAGCAGGTGGGCGGCGCGTAACCTAGCGCGAGATGCCCCCTGGACCCGCAAGGGAGAACCACGACCCCATGTCATCCGCTCCGGCCGAAAGCCTCGACTTGCCGCCGAGACAGGAACTCGCTTCCGTCGTTATCCGCTTTGCCGGTGATTCCGGCGACGGCATCCAGATCACCGGCAGCCAGTTCACCGACACCACTGCGCTCGCCGGCAATGACCTTGCCACCTTCCCGGATTTCCCCGCGGAGATCCGTGCACCGACCGGCACCACCTTTGGCGTCTCCGCCTTCCAGATCAATTTCGGGGCCCGCACCATCGAGACCTCAGGCGACGCCCCGGACGTTCTCGTCGCTCTCAATCCGGCGGCGTTGAAAGTCAACATTGACGACCTCAAGGACGGCGGGACGGTGATCATCGACAGCGGTGCCTTCAGCGACCGCAACATCTCCCGGGCCGGGTTCGAGAGCGATCCGCGCGAGGGTGATTCGCTGGCGAAGTACCGCGTCGTCCCGATCGACATCTCGCGCCTCACCCTCGAGGCCGTCAAGGAAACGGGCTTGAGCCAGCGCGACAGCCTGCGATGCAAGAACTTCTGGACCCTCGGCCTGATCTACTGGCTCTACGACCGCGACCGCGTCTCGACGCGGGAATGGCTGGAAGCGAAGTTCGCCAACCTGCCGGATGTGGCGAAAGCCAACACGCTGGCCCTGAACGCCGGCCACGCGTTTGGCGAGACGGCCGAGATGCCGACCGAGATCGGTACCTATTCGGTGCCGGCGGCGGCACTCGAGCCCGGCCTCTATCGCAACGTCACCGGCACCGAGGCGATGGCCTGGGGCCTGGCGGCGGGCGCGCAGCGGGCCAGCCTCGAGATCGTCTTCTGCTCCTATCCAATCACTCCGGCCTCGTCGCTGCTGCACACGCTGGCGCGGATGCGCAATTTCGGCATCACCACCTTCCAGGCCGAGGACGAGATCGCCGCAGCGAGTGCTGCGATCGGCGCGTCCTATGCCGGCTCTCTCGGCATCACCTCGAGCTCGGGTCCCGGCGTGGCGCTCAAGACCGAGGCGATCGGCCTTGCCGTTGCCTGCGAGCTGCCGATGATCATCGTCAACTCGCAGCGGGCCGGACCCTCGACCGGCATGCCGACCAAGACCGAGCAGTCGGATCTCTACCAGGCGGTGTACGGGCGCAACGCCGACAGCCCGCTGGTCGTGCTGGCAACACGGTCGCCCTCGGACTGCTTTGATGTTGCTGCCGAGGCAGTGCGTCTTGCGGTCTGCTACATGACCCCGGTGATGGTGATGAGCGACACCTACATTGTGAACGCGGCCGAGCCCTGGATGCTGCCCGACGTTCCCGAGGCCGACAGCGAGCCGGCGGTATTCCACGACGACCCGGAGGATTTCCACGCCTTCCTGCGTCCCACCGACACCCTGGCTCGGCCCTGGGTCAAACCCGGAACGCCCGGCCTCGCCCACCGCATCGGCGGTCTCGAGAAGGATTACGCTTCCGGACACATCTCCTACGATCCCGAGAACCACCACCGGATGACGATGGTGCGCAAGGCGAAAATCGACGGCATCGTCCGCGATATCCCGCCCCAGATGGTCGAGCAGGGTGGTGACAAGGGCCAGCTCGCGGTGGTCGGCTGGGGTTCGACCTATGGCCCGATCAGCCGTGCCGTCGAGAACGCTCGCGGCCGTGGCCTTGCGGTCTCGCACATCCACCTGCGCCACCTATGGCCACTGCCGGGGAATCTCGGCGATCTGCTTGGCGGCTTCGACAAGATTCTCGTACCTGAAATGAACACCGGGCAGCTGACGACCGTCCTGCGTGATCAGTATCTCGTGCCAGCCGTTGGCGTTAACCGGGTCACCGGCAAGCCGTTCAAGATCGTTGAAATCGAGAACGCAATCGACGAAATCCTGAAGACCTGACCTGGACCGCGCGAAAACCGAACCTGACAACGGCCCGGACCCGACCTGGAGACCCGATAGATGACCTCGATGACCGACCCCGCAAAACTGACGGTCAAGGACTACACTACCGATCAGGAAGTGCGCTGGTGCCCGGGCTGCGGCGACTACGCAATCCTCAAGGGCGTGCGCAAGACTCTTGCCGATCTCAACGTGCATCCGGAAAACACTGTCTTCGTCTCCGGCATCGGCTGTGCGGCGCGTTTCCCCTACTACATGGAAACCTATGGCTTCCATACGATCCACGGCCGGGCGCCGGCGATCGCCACCGGTATCAAGCTCGCCAATCCGGAGCTCGACATCTGGGTCGTCGGCGGGGACGGCGACATGCTGTCGATCGGCGGCAACCACACGTTGCACTTGCTGCGCCGCGATGTCGATATGCAGGTCCTGCTGTTCAACAACGAGATCTATGGGCTCACCAAGGGTCAGTACTCGCCGACCTCCAAGACCGGAACCCGATCCCCCTCGACCCCGCTCGGCTCGCTCGACAACCCGATCAACGCGGCCGCCTTCGGGCTCGGCGCCGGCGCCCGGTTTGTCGCCCGCACCGTGGATACGCTGCAGCGCCACCTGCCCGAGGTACTGACTCGTGCGCACACGCACAGCGGCGCCTCCTTCATCGAGATCTTCCAGAACTGCCTCGTCTACAACGACGGCGCATTCAGCCACTTCACCGACAAGTCCGTTGCCGCCAACACCCAGCTCTTCGCCGAGCACGGCAAGCCGCTGACCTTCGGCGCGGAGAACGAAAAGGGGCTGCGGTTGAAGGAAGGGGCGCTGGAACTCGAGGTGATCGAACTCGATGGCAAGTCGCCCGAGGATGCCGGCATTCTGGTCCATGACGAGACCAACCGGGCGCTCGCCGGCATGCTGGCAATGCTGGAACCGCCGAAGTTTCCCGTCGTGCTCGGCGTGCTCTACTGCAATCCCGGCACCAGCTACGACAAAAGCGTCAGCACCCTGACCGAGGCCGCCGCCGAGAGATTGCCGACCCACGACCTCGCGGCCCTGATACGGGAAGGCCACACCTGGCAGGTATAACGCGGCAGGTGTAATCAGGCGGGCGTGAACACGCCACTGCCTTTCACCGAAGTGCCGGCCACCGAAGCACCGACAAAAGCATCGACTCCAGTCCGGCTCTGGCTCGCCCTCTGTTGCATCATGGTGGTCGCCATGATGCTGATCGGAGCGATCACGCGGCTTACTGAATCCGGGCTTTCGATGGTCGAGTGGCGACCACTGCTCGGCTTCCTGCCACCGCTCGACGAAGCGGAGTGGCAGCGAATCTTCGCCCTCTACAGAGAGACCTCGGAATACCGACTCGAGAACGCCGGCATGACGCTGGCAGAATTCCGGCGCATCTTCTGGTGGGAGTACATCCACCGCCTCTGGGGCCGGCTAATCGGCCTCGTCTTCGCGCTTCCCGGCCTGTGGTTCCTCATCACGCGACGGTTGTCGGTGGACGCCGCCGGTCATCTTACGGGTGTGTTCGCGCTCGGCGCACTCCAGGCCGTGATCGGCTGGTGGATGGTCAAAAGCGGGTTCTCCGGGCGGCATGATGTCAGCCAGTACCGGCTGGCGGTCCATCTCGCCCTTGCTTTCCTGATCCTCGGCTGGCTGTTCTGGATCTGGCTCAGGAGCGCAGGCCACGACACCCGCCCGCCGGCACCCGCACCGGCGCGACATCTGGCCACAGCCTCTCTGGTCTGTATCGCCGTTGCGATTCTCTCGGGTGCGCTGGTCGCCGGGCTGGAGGCAGGTCGCATCTATACCGACTGGCCCCTGATCGACGGCGCTTTGGTTCCCGACGGTCTGTTCGCCGATCCACCAGGATGGCTGGCAGTGTTCGAATCCCCTCTGACGGTGCAGTTCGACCACCGAGTCGCGGCTTATATCGTGCTCGGTGTTGTGATCACCCTGCGCATCATCGCCGGGCGCGAACAGCTCGACATCCGCTGCCGGCGGGCGGCCGATATCGTGCTTGCAGCCGCAGTTCTCCAAGGCGGCCTCGGCATCGCCACCCTGCTCGCCGCAACACCGCTCACGCTTGCGGTTCTGCACCAGGCCGGCGCAATCCTGCTGTTCGGGAGTGCCATCCGGGCCGTGTTCGTCATGCGGGGTGGCTAACTCGCCCCGATCCGGCCCCACATCATGTGACTGACGCGGTCACGGCAGATCGTCAGTCCTGAGGTATCCCGGCCTTTTCGAGAATCGCGTGTAGCAGCACGTTGCATCCGGCGGTGAGGTCATCAGGCTCGGCGCTCTCGATCTCGTTGTGGCTGATGCCGTCCGCGCAGGGCACGAAGATCATCCCAGTCGGCGCTACACCGGCAACATGAACGGCGTCGTGCCCAGCACCGCTGACGATATCGCGATGCGAAAGCCCGGCCCGCTCCGCGCCCTCGCGCACCAGTCTCATACAATCCTCATCGAAGGGCACCGGCTCGAACTCCATGATTTTGGTGATCTCGATCTCGAGGCCATCACCGCTGGCCGCCGCCGCAGTTTTGTCGGCGAGTTTGTGCATCTCGGCGACCATCGCCTCAAGACGGTCAATCTCGGGATGGCGCATATCGACAGAGAAGGACACGCGGCCGGGGATGACGTTGCGGCTGTTGGGGTGGATCTGGGCCATTCCGACCGTGGCGCAGGCACCGGGCTGGAAGCGGCGACCAATCCGGTTGATGCCGTCGATCAGGCGGGCCGCGCCGACCAGCGCATCGCGGCGCAGCTCCATCGGGGTCGGTCCCGCATGGGCTTCCATCCCGGTTACCACAACATCGAACCAGCGCTGTCCCTGTGCGCCAGTGACGACGCCGATTGTTTTGTTTTCGTTCTCGAGGATCGGCCCCTGCTCGATATGGGCCTCGAAATATGCCCCGACCGGGTGACCACAACCCTCGCCGAGGAAACCGATCCGTTCCAGCTCGGCCTCAATGGTGAGGCCGTCGACATCCTCACAGGCATAGCCGTAGGCAAGATCGTAGACGCCGGCGAAAACCGCCGAGCCGATCATCGCCGGCGGGAAGCGCGACCCCTCCTCGTTAGTCCAGCACACGACCTCGATGGGCGCCTCGGTCTCGATGCTGGCGTCGTTGAGGCTGCGCACCACCTCGAGGCCGGCCAGCACGCCATACGCGCCATCGAACTTGCCGCCGGAGGGCTGGCTGTCGAGATGGCTTCCGGTGACTACCGGCGGCAGGGAATCATCGCGTCCTGGTCGGCGGGCGAAGATGTTGCCCATCGCGTCGGCATGCGTTGTGCATCCCGCCGCCTCGCACCAGGCGATAAAGAGGTTCCGCGAGTCACGGTCAAGATCGGTGAGAGCGAGGCGGCGGACGCCGCCTTTCTCGGTGGCGCCGATTTGCGCCATCTCCATCAGGCTGTCCCACAGCCGACCACCATCGATGCCGAGATTGCCGCCAGACTCCTTGCCGGAACCGCTCGCCGAATTTCCCATCACGCGCTCCTCATGGGGTTTACGGACAGGAATGCCTGTCGGGGAGCCTTCATAGCCCATTCAGGGAGTATTACTGAAGGAAACACCCTGAGCCAGCACTGCATTGGTCTGCTGGTACAATGAGCCCCATTCCTAGCTATTGTTTGGTGATGTCCACCGCGCCGGGAAAGTCCGGCAACGTCAGCAAGCACGGGCTTGCCCCGGCCAGTTTTGCACGGCACTTTTCGGCGATTTCACATGTAGGTTTGGCGGAGGAAATGACTCACACCCAAAGCTCTCTCGTGCAGTGTCGGACCACGAAGGACCCACGCGAAATACTGCGCAAATTTGACGAACAGACGGACATTAGAAATTCAGCTTGTCAGCTGGGTCCAAAATCATCCCGGAAGCGGTCGATTTGATGCATGCGCTCGTGCAGGATCGTCACAATCCCAATGTCGCCATTCGAGAGATGGCGCCAGTAAACGAAATGCCGCTCGTAGCAAAAGAAGAACCCTTCGACACCAAACTCGGCTGGGATAGGTTTTGACACGACGCCGTGAGTTCCGATCTTGTTGAAAGCTGTGAACAAGCCAGTGATGTACTTCTCAGCTTGGTCGTTGCCCCACCTGCCGCGCGTGTAGTGGTAGATGTCATCGAGGCGATGGGACGCCCCTTCCTGGATATGAATGGCGGGCACCGGGTCAGACCCGGTTCCGGGCAATCACCTCGGCCGCTGTCAGCGGTTGATAGGCTTCCTCTGGCGCGGCAAACGCATGGGTTAGTTCGGCCTTCAATCGGTTGAAGGCTTCGACCTCGGCCCGCTCCTTGTCACGGCGGATCAAGTCGCGGATGTATTCGCTGACGTTCTCATAAGACCCGTCATCGCCCACGTTTGCCGACACGAAGTCACTCAAGGACCCACCAAGGCGGACGGTCATCGTTGTTGTTCGGGACATGGCGCAACACCTCATTATCTCGCACGTATTCAATATAACCAAAAATGCATACGAAACAAGCCCTGATAAGGCCACCGTCCTGCCGGCGAACAACCGTCAGCCATCGGCTTCATCGACAATGTGGCGGCCCGCAAGCGCAACAAGCGCAAGAACAGCATAGAGCACAGCATCAGAATGCCGCGCGAGGGCAGCATCGTGCGGGCCAGAGCATTGCCGGTTTTGGTCAATCGTCCGCGCCGTGTTGTGTTTCCACTGGAATGCTCGCTTGGCACCAATCCTAGCCAGGCCATGAGTTGTCGCGGGTTTTGGAAGCAGCAGATATCGCCGATCTCGGCCACGAGTGTCGCGGCAATGGTGGTGTTCACGCCACGTAGGGCACGCAGCGCATCCACTACGGGCGCAAAATGCCCGCCAGTTCTCGCGCTGTCTGTACCGGCATGAAAAGACGGAGCGGTTGATCGGGTAGAGGCAGGAAACCGAATGTCTCGTAGTAAGTTTTGCGCCGCGTGACGGTGTCGGCGTCACCATAATCGAATACGTCCAGGATGATCACGCATGTGCCGATGTCGTCAGAAACGCGAGCAATGCGGCACACAGCGTCTGCAGCCAAGGCGCTGCCGATCCCGTTACCCTGTTGGGTCTGATCGACGCCGATCATCGCGATGAACGCTGCTGGGAGCAATCCGTGCCTGCCGACTTTCTTATTATAGGCAGCCGGCATGTCTTTCACATCGATGGCGTGCATGTTGATGCCGTAGAAGCCGACAATGTGGTCTTTGGCGTCCACTATGACCCAGACACGCACAACGTCCGCCTTGTTGCCTTTTTTTGCAGTCAGCTTCAGGTAATTATCGATTTGCGGGACGCCACAAGAAAAAGCCGCTCGATCATGGGCCTTTGGATCGAACGGCTGAATTTTGAATGGTGGTTGATCGTCTCTGTTACTCGGCATTCGCAATAAGTTTCTTACGCAATGCGAAGGCATCGGCCAAACGACCGGTCGGTTTGGGCGGGTTGTCCAAAGCATCAAAAAACGCTTTCCTGTCCGCCTCACTTTCAATAACCGTGACCTTATGCGCCTCGATCGTCGATTGAGCAGCATCGTAGGCCGCGCTGACAACAAAAGAGCTGACATCGACACCGTTCAGCGTGGCTGCGCGATTAATCATGTCTTTCACGGATGGTTGTGTGCGTGCTTCCAGGCGAGCACTCTTAGGCTCGTCGACCGCCACCGTGATGTCTTTAAACGCCAACATTATCGCCTCCTTTCAGCTTCACATGCGATCTGATCTCACCGCATAACGATTTTCCTCGCGCACCATGTACGGGAAATAGGCGTACATGTCAAGAGTACGGGAGTTGGCCGTCAGGGCAATCGCGCTTGAAGTTTGACACCGTGCAGGATTTGGATTCTGGAGGTTTCATCACAAGGTGGAGCTTCGAGATGCCAATGTCAGACAGCTATTTCAATGATATGGACGATTTTTGCGGGGGCAATGCGCCACGTCACAAGTTCTGTGATCTTATGACGATCAGCCTTTTGTGCGCGCTTTGCGGAGGGGATACGGCGGTTGACATGGAACTTTTCAGTCAAATGAAGGAGGATTTTCTGCGTGGGTTTCTCGAATTGCCCCACGGCATCCCCTGCCATGACGCGTACTCACGCCTATTCCGAGTGATGAAGCCGAACAGCTTTCAGGCGTTTTCCGACAAGTTTCGTGCGGACTTTGCCGCCGGTTATGGAGAGGAGTCAGCTATCGCCATCAATGGCAAGGAGATGCGGCGCAGCTTTGACAGGGCAACTGAACAATCGAATATGAACATCGTGACCGCTTTCGCCCATGGCGCACGCCTGTCCCTTGGGATCACGCAAAGCCCCAGGGGCGGCGGCGAGATTTTGGCCCTGCGCGAGTTGATCGAGATGCTTGATATCCGCAGCATCACCATCACAGCCGATGCTTTACATTGCCAGCGTGAGACCTGTGATTTGATCGTACAAGAGGGCGGCAACTACTGCCTGCAACTCAAGGGCAATCAGGGTGATATAATGGCTGATGTGCGGGCCTTTGTCGACGATCAGGGCACTGATTACATTGACGAATATAGATCCGTCGATGGTGAACATGGCCGGGGCGAGGAGCGAAGTCGGGCGTCATGTGGCGGTGGGGGTGGGATTCGAACCCACGGTACGCGTGAGCGCACAACGGTTTTCGAGACCGCCCCGTTCGACCACTCCGGCACCCCACCGTAACATAAACGGAAGCGCCGAAAGACATAGCGACCCAGATGCGGATATGCAATCTGTCATCCGAACTTCACGGCCACGATCACGATGCGCATATGTTGACATCAAAATCAATGCAAGCCATAGTCATATGCACGGTGCAGGTTTCCTCTCGCGATCGAAACCGAACGACCATCCGGCAGAACACGACAAAATCCATGACAATGTTTGCAGTTATCAAAACTGGTGGAAAGCAATACCGGATCGCGAAGGATGACATCCTCCGCGTCGAAAAGCTGGACGTCGAGGCCGGAGAGAAAGTCGAAATCAGCGACGTCCTCATGGTCGACGACGGCAAGAAGCCCATCATCGGGACTCCCCTGGTCAGTGGCGCCAAGGTAGAGGCGACGGTGATGGAGCATTTGCGCGACCGAAAGGTTATTATCTTCAAGAAGAAGCGTCGCAAGAACTACCGGCGGAGAAACGGCCATCGGCAGCACCTGACCAGGTTGCGCATCGACAGCATCAACCCTGGATCAGACTCCGGAACGAAGAGCGAAGCAACCGCAAGCTGAGGACCGCCTGCAGGCATAATACTGGCAATCTTAAACAAGGCTTGGTGCCGCACAGGAAAATCTCGATGCTGAAATCTCGATGCTGACTGTGAGATCCATCACCTAAACCTCCTTTGTCCATTCAGAATCGCACTCGTCATGGCCCCAGAAAAACCAGCATTGCGCGCAAGACGCGCGCAAGACGACTGCCCACAGAACGACTGCGCGACGGCGCTAGGAACACAACACCGAAATTTCCGGTAGAAGTCGGCAGGAGAAGACGTCATGGCACATAAGAAAGCTGGCGGCAGTTCGCGTAACGGTCGCGATACGATCGGCAGGCGTCTCGGTGTGAAGAAGTTCGGCGGCGAGGCTGTTCTGCCAGGCAATATCATCGTCCGCCAGCGGGGCACGAAATTTCACCCTGGCGACAATGTCGGCATGGGGAAAGATCACACGCTTTTTGCTCTCGTCGGAGGGCATGTGAAGTTTCGCAAGACCCGCGTCCGGACCATGATCTCGGTGGAACCGCCAGCCTAGGCCAACTCCGAGGCATACTGCACGGAGGGGGAATGGTTACGCCATTCCCTTTTTTGTTTGAGAACCCGTCAGATGAAATTCCTCGACCAGGCACAGATCCATATCCGCAGCGGCAACGGCGGCAATGGCTGTCTGTCTTTCCGCCGCGAAAAGTTCGTCGAGTTTGGCGGACCCGACGGCGGTAACGGCGGACAGGGCGGTGACGTCGTCGCCCGCGCTATCAGTAATCTGAATACATTGATCGACTTTCGCTATCGCCAGCACGTCAAGGCCAGCAACGGCGGCAGCGGCAAAGGCAAGAACATGACCGGCGGCAGGGGCGCCGACGCCGTCATGAAGGTTCCCGTCGGCACGCAGATAAGATCTGAGGACGGCGTTCTGTTTGCCGACCTCGTCCATGAAGGCGATGAATCCGTTCTCCTGCGCGGCGGGCGGGGCGGCGTCGGCAACGCCCATTTCAAATCTTCGACTAACCGGGCGCCGCGGCGTACGGAACCGGGGGACCCCGGCAAGGAAGTGACCATCGTTCTCCGTCTCAAACTGCTGGCCGATGCCGGACTCGTCGGTCTGCCGAACGCAGGAAAATCGACCTTCCTTGCTGCCGTCAGCCGAGCGCATCCGAAGATCGCCGCTTATCCGTTCACCACCCTCTATCCGCAACTCGGGGTCGTCCTCGTCGGCGACGGCGAGTTCGTGCTGGCCGACATCCCCGGATTGATCGAGGGCGCCCATGAGGGTCACGGACTCGGCGACCGCTTTCTCGGGCATGTCGAGCGATGCGGTGTGCTGCTGCACCTGATCGACGGCACCGGCGAGGACGTGGCCGGCGCATACCGCACCGTTCGCCAGGAGCTCGCTTCCTATGGCGCCGGCCTTGCGGAAAAACTGGAGATCGTCGGCCTCAACAAATGCGACGCCATCGACGCCGATACGATCGAGATCAAAAAATCGGAGCTCGAGGTCGTTGCGGAAGGCCCCGTCTTCGCCCTGTCCGGCGCCGCCAAACACGGCGTCGACACGGTTGTTCGCCGCCTTGGCGAGATGGTGAACACCCACCGCATCGAAGCCGGGCATAGCGAACAGTACCACGGCTCGGAGCGCCCGTGGACGCGACAAGGCAAGTTGCTATGAGCGAGCCGGAAAAGAACGCAGAGGGAAACTTCCTCGCCGATGCAAAACGCGTGGTGGTGAAGATCGGCTCGGCTCTCCTGACCGGCAGCCAGGGCGGCGAAATTCACGAAGATTGGCTTGCGGCCCTGGGCGAGGACATCCGCAACCAGCGGGAGGACGGGAAAGAGATCCTGGTCGTTTCCTCAGGCGCGCTTGCGGTTGGCCGCCGTCAGCTGAACCTCGCGGACGCGCTGCGCTTGGAGGAAAAGCAGGCAGCGGCAGCAGTCGGCCAGAACCGGCTCGCCCACGCCTATCAACAGGCGCTGGCGCCGCACGGAATCAACGTCGCGCAAATTCTGATCACGCTTGAGGATACCGAGGAACGGCGGCGTCACCTGAACGCACGCAGCACAATCCGCCAGCTGCTCGATCTCGGTATCCTCCCGGTCGTCAACGAAAATGACACCATCGCCACGTCCGGCATTCGCTACGGTGACAACGACCGCCTCGCCGCAAGGGTAGCCGCGATGATAAGCGCTGACACGCTTGTCCTGCTGTCCGACGTCGACGGCCTTTACGAGCGCGATCCGCGCGGCGGCGGCGACATCCCACATATCCCCATCGTCCGGGAAATCACCGCCAAGATCGAAACGATGGGCGGCAAGGCGCCCCAGGGGTACTCTTCCGGCGGCATGGCAACCAAAATCCAGGCCGGGCGCATCGCCCTGTCCGCCGGCTGCCGTATGGTCATTATGGACGGTCGCGCACCGCGCCCCCTCGAACGTCTTGCCGGGGGTGCCAAGGCGACCTGGTTCATCCCCTCGGCCTCGCCACAGACCGCCCGCAAGCGGTGGATCGTGAGCGCCGTCAACCCGACCGGGGCGGTGACTGTCGACAACGGCGCCGAGAAAGCCTTGAAACAGGGTAAGAGCCTGTTGCCCGCCGGCGTCGTCGGTGCTTCCGGGGCATTCGAGCGCGGTGACGCCGTCATCGTGCGCAATGAAGCCGGCCGGGATATCGGCCGCGGACTGTCGGCTTATTCCGCGGACGATGCCCTCTGCATCCTCGGGCACAAAACCTCGGAGATTGAGGGTATCCTCGGATGGCGAGGCCGCGACGAACTGATCCACCGCGACAATTTCGTCTTAACGGGGTAGTGTTCCGCCCCGAGATACAAACCGAAACGCAAACCGGGCGCAAAAGCCGTCCCATGGCTCCGCACGGAGATCACCGGCATGAGCACAGCGATCGCGCGACGCAAACAGGCTCAACCTGAAGCCGACATCCCGCAGATGGTCAGCGCTCTCGCCGCCGCCGCCCGCGCGGCCAGCGACCAACTCGGCCTCGCCGACACCGAAACCAGGAATGCAGCGATTCGCGCCGGTGCAACAGCGATTCGCGAGGACGCCGCCGCGATCCTTGAGGCCAACGCCAAAGATATGGCGTTCGGCAACGAGAAAAAACTGACTGACGCGCTTCTCGACCGCCTGCTGCTGGACTCTGAGCGCATCGAGGCAATGGCGGACAGCCTTGAGCAGATCGCCGCGCTTCCCGACCCTCTTGGTAAGGCCGACGCTGAATGGGAGCGCCCGAACGGCCTGAGGATCTCGCGGGTGCGGGTGCCGCTGGGCGTGATTGGCATCATTTATGAATCGCGGCCCAACGTGACCGCCGATGCCGGCGGCCTATGCCTCAAGGCAGGCAACGCCGTCATTCTGCGCGGCGGCTCCGAGAGCCTGAATTCCTCTGCTGTCATCGTCGCCTGCCTGCAGCGAGGCCTCGAACGGGCCTGCCTGCCTGCCGCTGCGGTCCAGATGGTGCCGGTGCGCGACCGGGAGGCGGTTGGTGCCATGCTCACCCTACCGGATCTCATCGACTTCATCGTCCCCCGGGGTGGCCGCACGCTGATTGAGCGGGTGATGGCAGAATCCCGGATTCCGGTGATCGCCCATCTCGCCGGCATCTGCCACGTCTACGTCCATGAGGACGCAGATCCCGGGATCGCCCGCCAGGTCGTCCTGAACGCGAAGATGCGGCGGGTCAGTGTTTGCGGCGCCGCCGAGACCTTGCTCGTCGACGAGGCCGCAGTCGATTCGATTCTGCCCGGGATCGTCGAGGATCTCGCCGCCGCCGGTTGCGAGATCCGGGGCGACGAGCGGGTGCAGGCAGTCGATCCACGCATCCTGCAAGCCAGCGAAGCCGACTGGGGCACGGAGTATCTCGATGCCGTCATCGCCGTGAAGACGGTTGCGGGCGTCGACGACGCGGCCGCGCACATCAAGCACTACGGATCGGCGCACACGGAATCCATCATCACCACCAACCAGGAAGCGGCGGAACGCTTCCTCGCCATCGTCGACAGCGCGATCGTCCTGCACAACGCCTCGACCCAGTTCGCCGATGGCGGCGAGTTCGGAATGGGTGCGGAAATCGGCATCGCCACCGGCAAGCTCCATGCGCGCGGTCCGGTCGGCGTTGAGCAGCTGACTAGCTACAAATACGCGGTGCGCGGGGACGGCCAGTGCCGCCCCTGACCACGCGCCCCGATCACGCGCCCCTTATCATCACGTCCCTTGGCCACACCCACTCTGATCACATGGCGATAACGCCGACAACGAAACCATTGCAGAATCGCTCCCTGCACCGGGGAATAAACCGGAGACGCCGATACCCGGTCGGTCTGCTCGGCGGGTCCTTTAACCCTGCCCATCACGGTCACCGCATGATCAGCCTCATGGCGTTGCAGTATCTTGATCTGCGCGAGGTGTGGTGGCTCGTATCGCCACAGAATCCGCTCAAGAAAACGGCGGACATGGCGCCGTTCGAACAGCGCCTCCGCAAGGCGGAAGATGTTGCCCGGCACAGGCGTATCCGCATCAGTGATCTCGAGCTACGCCTCGATACCCGCCGCACGATTGACACGCTGCGCCTTCTGAAGGCCAGCCGTCTGGATATTGCCCCGATCTGGTTGATGGGCTCGGACAATCTGGTACAGATGCCGCAATGGCATTTATGGCGGGAAATCTTCCAGCTGGTTCCGATTGCGGTCTTCGATCGCCCGTCCCGGGAACAAAGAGCACTTTCGGGCCCCGTCGCCCGGCATTTCGCAGGAACTAGGATTCCGGCGCGCAAGGCCCGCAACCTCGCTTTTCGTGATCCGCCGGCATGGGTGTATTTTCACAGCCGTCTTGATACTATTACAGCAAGCGACATCCGCGCCGGCGCTACAGACGCAACATGACGCGATATGAGCCGGAGCCAGCAACGGAAGGCATGCATGACGGGAGCGAAATGTTGAGCCGGCCAAGGAACGCCGGATACGGGATGGCGGAATCTTAAAAAGCAGCCGTATGTCATCTCGCCCCGCCCCCCAGGATATGCACGCGACAATTCTTTCGTCGCTCGACAACAGCAAGGCTGTCGACGTGGTCTCGATAGACCTCGCCGGAAAAAGCAGTATCGCCGATTTCATGGTGATTGCCGCCGGCACCTCCGTGCGCCATGTCGGCGCGATATCGGACAACCTGCTGAAGAAGCTCAAGGGAGCCGGTGTCAAGGGTGTTTCCGTCGAGGGTCGGAACAACAGTGACTGGGTGCTGATCGACGCCGGCGATATCATCGTCCATCTGTTCCGGGTGGAAGTCCGGCTCTTCTACAATCTCGAGAAACTTTGGGCCGATATGCCGGCTGAGACGGCGGGCGTTTCGGCCATCGGCGCCTAACCGCTAGCCCGTCAATGGCGAGATTGCATATTCTTGCCATCGGGCGGTTACGGGCCGGGCCGGAACGAGATCTCTTTGACGTCTATGCCGGACGTCTGTGGCCGACCCCCAACCTCCGCGAATTCGAGGCAAAAACAGGCAAGGGCACGCGCCGAGAGCGCGAATGCGCGCTTCTTGCGGCAGCCATTCCAGCCGGCGCGATTTCCGTCGCTCTCGACGAACAGGGCGAGCAGCTTACGAGCGATAAATTCGCCGCACACCTTGGTCGCTGGCGCGACGAAGGCGTTGGAGACATCGCGTTCCTGCTCGGCGGCGCTGACGGGTTGACCCCTGCGCTGCGAGACAGCACCGACAAGATTGTCGCCTTCGGCCGCACCACCTGGCCGCATCTTCTGGCCCGGGCGATGCTGGCGGAACAACTCTACCGCGCCCAGCAAATTCTCTCCGGCCACCCCTATCACCGCGCCTGAGCCAAGCCGACAAGGCGACTGCAGGTGGGGCGGCCGCGGGCAGGATTTGCACGGGTTCGCACCGCAACGGATAATCACGGCAACGGCGAATGGAGCCCGAAATGGCGCACGACCCGCAATCCTCCCCTTCTGATTCCGCGGCACCGAGACCGGTGGTCCTGTGTGTCCTCGATGGCTGGGGAGAAGGGGAAGACACGCCTGACAACGCGATCCTGCACGCTGACACACCTGTCTGGGACGCCCTCAAAGCCTCCTGCCCCTACGCCCTCATCAACGCATCCGGAGACGATGTGGGGCTTCCCGAGGGCCAGATGGGGAATTCGGAAGTCGGGCACATGAACCTGGGTGCCGGGCGGGTCGTCCTACAGAATCTGCCACGTATCGACGCCGCGTTGGAAGACGGTTCGCTGTTCGAAAACCCGGCTCTTGTGGCGTTTGCCGATCGGTTGCACGAAACCGGCGGCAGCGCCCATCTGCTCGGGCTCGTGTCGCCCGGTGGCGTCCATTCCCATCAACGCCACATCGCCGCCCTTGCGCGCCATCTCGCGGCAAGCGGAATCCCGGTGCTGGTCCACGCCTTTCTCGACGGACGCGACACGCCGCCCGAAAGCGGTACCGAATGCATGCAGATATTCCTCGCCGAAGCCGGTGAAGCGCAGGTCGCAACCGTCTCCGGGCGGTATTTCGCCATGGATCGGGATTCCCGCTGGGACCGGGTGGAGAAAGCCTATGCCGCGATCGCCGAAGGCAAGGGACTGCGGGCGGAATCGCCGGAAGACGCAATTCGTAAAGCCATCGAACGCGGCGAAACCGACGAGTTCACTATGCCGACCGTGATCGGCAGATTTGAGGGCGTGCGCGACGGTGACGGAATCCTGGCCGGCAACTTCCGGGCCGACCGGATGCGCGAGCTTCTATACGCCCTGCTTGATCCAGATTTCGAGGGATTTTCCCGTACCCGCCACATCGAGTTCGCCACGGCCCTCGGCATGACCCAGTACTCCGAGCAACTCGATGCCTTTCTCGACACCCTGTTCCCCCCCGCTGTCCCGGAACACTGCCTTGGTGCAGTGTTTGCCGAAGCTGGCCTCCGACAATTACGCATCGCCGAAACCGAGAAATACGCGCATGTGACTTTCTTCTTCAACGGCGGCCTCGAGGATGCCCTGCCCGGCGAGGAGCGCATCCTGGTGCCCTCTCCCAAGGTCGCCACCTACGATCTCAAGCCGGAGATGTCGGCACCTGAGGTCACCGACCGTCTCGTCGAGGCGATCACCAGCGGGACTTTTGACTTCATCCTCGTCAACTACGCCAATACCGACATGGTCGGCCACACCGGCGATTTCGACGCTGCTATGGCGGCAGTCGAGACCATCGACGCGTGCCTCGGGCGACTCCGGGACGCCATCGAAACGGTCGGCGGCGCACTGCTGATCACAGCCGATCACGGCAATGCGGAAAGAATGCGCGATGCCAGCACCGGTGAACGCCACACCGCACATACCAACAACCTGGTTCCCATCATTCTCGCCGGCTGTCCCGCAGTCGATAGCCTGCAGAACGGGCGGCTCGCCGACATCGCGCCAACCGTGCTCGAGTTGATGGGGCTTGCCCAGCCGATACAGATGACCGGAGAGTCACTCTCACTCGCCAGCACCCCCGAAACCCCGGCACGCCGCCTTCAACGCCAGGCGGCCAAGGCACCCGAAACCGCGCACCGGACCATCTGAGCGGCCGGCGCCTCGACAATCCTCAACACCACGCGCTGCCCACACATCCCGCAATCCCTGCAACTACGGAATGCCCAGCACTATGCACCGCATGCTTCCAGAACCCCGCGCAGATCGCGACCTCCGTGGATACTCCCGACCTCGCCTATTCTGCCGATCCCGCCAACCCCGCGTCTTGCCCATGCTCGCCGCCGGCGCCTTGTTTGCAGCGCTGGCCGTCGGCGAGGCGCCGGCGCAAACCCTCCCGCCCCAGAATCTCCTGGCGCAAAGCGGGTCTGGCGATAGCCAGGCCGAGATCTACCGTCTGCTCGAACTCTTTGGAAACATCTTCGAGCAGGTGCGCACTTCCTATGTCGAGGAAGTGGAAGACAAGGATCTAATCGAGGCCGCAATCCGCGGGATGATCGCCGATCTCGATCCCCATTCCGCCTATCTCGACGCCAAGGCGTTCGGCAACATGCGCATCCAGACCACCGGCGAGTTCGGCGGCCTCGGCATCGAGGTGACGATGGAGAACAGCTACGTCAAAGTTATCTCGCCGATCGATGACACGCCGGCCTTCCGCGCCGGTATACAGGCCGGCGACATCATTACCCATCTCGACGGCGATCACATTCTCGGTTTTACCCTCCAACAGGCGGTCGAACGGATGCGCGGTCCCGTCGACACGAACATTGTCCTGACAGTCACACGTGGAGAAGAGGTCCTCGAGGTCGAGATCACCCGCAAGAAGATCACGATCCAGTCGGCGCGAAGCAGGGTCGAGGGAAATGTCGGCTACATACGCATCACCAACTTCAACGAGAAGACCACATCCGGACTACAGAAAACCTTCGACAAGACCAGAAATGCACTTGGCGAGGCAGCGATCGGATATGTGCTTGATCTGAGAAACAACCCCGGCGGATTGCTCGGCGAGGCGGTAATGACCGCCGACGCCTTTCTCGACCGGGGCGAGATCGTCTCGACGCGCGGCCGCGATTCCGAGGGGGCGCGGCGGTTCCATGCGAGTCCCGGCGATCTTGCCGAAGGTAAACCGCTTGTCGTCCTGATCAACGGCGGGTCGGCCTCGGCCTCCGAGATCGTCGCCGGCGCCCTGCAGGATCACCGCCGGGCGATCATCATGGGCACCCAGTCCTTCGGCAAAGGGTCGGTGCAGACAGTGATACCACTCGGCCCCAAGAGCGCAATCAAGCTCACAACCCAGCGCTACTACACGCCGTCCGGGAACTCCATCCAAGCCACCGGCATCTCCCCTGACATCATCGTCGAGCAGGCGCAGGTCGAACCCCTGGCGCAGAACCGGCGACGCCAGGAATCCGACCTCAAGGGTGCCCTCAAGAACACCCAGAAACCCCGGCTCGACGCCCCCGGTGACGATCAGGGCGTAAACAAAACCGCTCCGGAGGCCGGGAAAGCGCCGGCAAGCGATCAAAGACCGGTTGATTTCCAGCTCCAGCGCGCCCTCGACCTCCTGCGCGGCATCGCGCTGTACCAGAACCCCGACGGCCGGCCGGTCGACGGGGCGGCCGCCGGGAAGACCGGCGTCAAACCCAGATCCTGAGAAAAACACCGCTCACCGACCGATGGACGATGATACTCGTCCCTACCGGCGTTGTGTCGGAATCGCACTGTTCAACGCCGGGGGCCAGGTGTTCGTCGGCGCTCGCATCGACACGGTGGCGGAGAACTGGCAACTGCCCCAGGGCGGAATGGATGACGGCGAGACGCCGGTCGATGCCGCGCTCAGGGAGTTGAAGGAGGAAATCGGGACCAATCGCGTCGTCGTTCTTGGCGAACTCGATGAGTGGCTGCCTTACCAGCTGCCGCCGGAGCTGAGAGAGCGCATCTGGGGCGGCCGCTACCAGGGCCAGACCCAGCGCTGGTTCGCCATGCGCTTTAGCGGCGAGGATTCCGATATCAACCTGGATACGGCCCATCCCGAATTCCGGGATTGGAAATGGATCGACCTCAAGGCCATTCCCGAACTTACCGTTCCTTTCAAGAAGGCGGTTTACGATCGCGTCGTCGAGGCGTTTCTGCCCTTCGCCACTGCCGGCGATTCGACCGGCAATTCGGACGAGCCAGAGAGATGACGACCGATGCGGCAGGGTGTAGCATGCCTCCGCCGCACGGAATCCATGCTGGCGAAGGCCAGACGAGGCAGGAGGGATCGCAAGACATGAGTACCCGGGACAGACCTCTGTCACCGCATCTCCAGATCTACCGCTGGCAGTGGACGATGACGCTTTCCATCCTCCACCGGTTGACCGGCATCGCTCTCGCCGTTGGCATGCTGATGCTCGTATGCTGGCTCGGCGCTATCTGTACCGGACCCGAATCCTTTGCTGCCATTCAGGGCTTTCTCGCTTCCTGGATAGGTCGCATCCTGTTGTTCGGCTGGACCTGGGCACTGTTCTACCATCTGTGCAACGGCCTGCGTCATCTTGCATGGGATGCCGGCTGGGGTTTCGCGCTGGGGCGGGCCGCTGCCACGGGCTATGCGGTCGCAGCGACTTCCGTCCTGCTTACCCTCGCCTTCTGGGCCGCCGGATACGCCGCGATTGGAGCCTGGCAATGAGCCCCCCCGAAGAAATATTGACCACATCCGATAGCACCGGTACGGATTCCGGCACCGGTAAAGGCACTGGCACCATCTCCAAAGCCAGCTCCGGCCGCATCCGCGGCCTCGGTACTGCCAGGCACGGCACTGGCCATTGGCTGGCCCAGCGACTCACTGCCGTAGCACTGGTACCCCTCGGTCTCTGGTTCGCCGTTTCTACTGTCGCGCATGTTGGCAGCAGCCACGCCGAGGCCGCCACCTGGCTGGCGGAACCCATGAATGCCGTGCTCATGCTGCTTTTGATTGGCGCCGGATTCCATCATATGCAACTCGGATTGCAGGTCGTCATTGAAGACTACGTCGCCCATGAAGGTTGGCGGTTTGTTCTGATCTCGGCCCAGCGCCTGATCACCATTGGCCTCGCTGTCGCCGCTGGCTTCGCCGTGCTCAAGACTGCATTCGGAGGATAGCGATGACCAAGAGCTATACCGTTGTCGACCACGCCTACGATGTCGTCGTCGTTGGCGCCGGCGGTGCCGGGTTGCGAGCTGCGGTTGGCCTTGCCGAGGCCGGCCTGACGACCGCCTGTGTCACCAAGGTGTTCCCGACCCGCAGCCACACGGTGGCCGCCCAGGGCGGGATTTCAGCTGCGCTCGGGAACATGGGCGAGGACGACTGGCGCTGGCACATGTACGACACCGTCAAGGGATCCGACTGGCTTGGAGACCAGGACGCAATTGAATACATGTGCCGGGAAGCGGTGCCGGCGGTGATCGAACTCGAGCATTACGGGGTGCCGTTCAGCCGGACCGAGGCCGGCCAAATCTACCAGCGGCCTTTCGGCGGCATGACCACGAATTACGGCGAAGGCATCGCCCAGCGCACGGCAGCAGCGGCCGACCGCACCGGCCATGCGATCCTGCACGCTCTCTACCAGCAATCTCTGAAACACCAGGTGGAGTTCTTTGTCGAATATTTCGCGCTCGACCTGATCATGGACGATGAGGGCACCTGCCGCGGCGTCGTCGCCTGGGACCTCGATGACGGCACTATCCACCGTTTCGCAGCCAAAACCGTGATCCTCGCTACCGGCGGCTATGGCCGGGCGTATTTCTCCTGCACCTCGGCCCACACCTGCACCGGCGACGGCGGCGGCATGGCGCTGCGGGCAGGCCTGCCGATGCAGGACATGGAGTTCGTTCAGTTTCACCCGACCGGCATTTACGGGGCCGGCTGTCTGATCACCGAAGGGTCGCGCGGCGAAGGCGGCTATCTCACCAATTCCGAGGGCGAGCGTTTCATGGAACGTTACGCACCTTCGGCCAAAGATCTCGCCTCGCGTGACGTCGTCAGCCGCTCGATGACGATCGAGATTCGCGAGGGCCGCGGCGTTGGCTCCGAGAGCGACCACATCCATCTTCACCTCGAGCATCTCGATCCGGCCGTGATCGAGGAACGCCTGCCAGGGATATCGGAGACGGCGCGGATTTTCGCTGGAGTCGACCTCACCAAGGAGCCGATCCCGGTGCTGCCCACCTGCCACTACAACATGGGCGGCATCCCGACCAATTTTCACGGCGACGTGCTGAGCGGCGCGAACGGCGCCAATGCCACCGTCCCGGGATTGCTCGCGATCGGCGAGGCGGCTTGCGTCTCCGTGCATGGCGCCAACAGGCTTGGATCGAACTCGCTGCTCGACCTTGTGGTGTTCGGGCGCGCCGCCGCCAACCACTGCGCGGATATCGTCAATCCGGACGACCCTGTCCGGCCGTTGCCGGATGGCGGCGAGGAACAGGCGCTCGACCGCCTCGACAAGCTTCGCTATGCCAAGGGCGGGACCTCGACAGCGGATATCCGCCTCGGCATGCAACGGGCCATGCAGAACAATTGCGCCGTGTTCCGCACCGGCGAGATTCTCGACGAAGGTGTTGATCTGCTGAAGCAGTCCTTCGATCAGCGCAGCGACATAAAACTCGCGGATCGCTCGATGATCTGGAACTCCGATCTCGTCGAATCTCTCGAGCTCGACAATCTGCTCCTGCAGGCGATGGCGACAATGAAATCCGCCGCAGAGCGCCAGGAGACCCGCGGTGCCCATGCGCGCGAGGATTTTCCGGATCGGGACGACGATCGCTGGCTCAAACACACCCTGGTCTGGTGCGACGACAAGGGCACGATCCGCACGGACGGCCGCCCGGTGGCGCTGCACACGATGACCAATGACGTGCAGGCCTTCCCGCCCAAGGTTCGGAGCTACTGACGCACAATCACCGAAGCGGATGACCCAGCCTGCGGATTTGGCGACTTGGTACAGATTTCACAACACGATATTTAAAAACGAAGGACGAAACGATGGCGGAATTCAGTCTCCCGGCCAACTCGAAAGTCTCCAAGGGAAAAGTCCATGCCGCACCGGACGGCGCCGAGCGGACCAAGACGTTCCACGTCTATCGCTGGAGTTCGGACGACGACGAAAATCCGCGCCTCGACAGTTTCGAGGTCGATCTCGACAGCTGCGGCCCGATGGTTCTCGACGCCCTGATCAAGATCAAGAACGAGATCGATTCGAGCGTCACCTTTCGCCGCTCCTGCCGCGAGGGCGTCTGCGGGTCGTGCGCAATGAACATCGACGGCGTCAATACCCTTGCCTGCACCCGCTACATCGACGATTCACCGGGCGACGCGAGGGTTTATCCGCTGCCCCACATGGATGTCATACGCGATCTCGTGCCCGACCTGTCGCAAGCTTACGCGCAGCTCAACGTCATCGAACCCTGGCTCAAATCCTCGGATGCGGCGCCCGATCGGGAACGCCCGCAATCGCCGGAGGAACGCCAGGAGCTCGACGGCCTCTATGAGTGCATTCTCTGCTATTGCTGCACCACATCGTGTCCGAGCTACTGGTGGAACGGCGACCGCTATCTCGGCCCGGCCACCCTGCTCCAGGCCCAGCGCTGGATCGCCGACAGCCGCGACGATCACACCGGCGAACGCCTCGATGCGCTTGAGGACCCGTTCCGCCTCTATCGCTGCCACACGATAATGAACTGCACCAGCGCCTGCCCCAAGGGGCTCAATCCCGCCAAGGCAATCGCCGAGATCAAGAAAAAGATGGTCGCCCGGCAGGGCTAACCAGCGATAGCGGTCACCGGCAGGGAACAGGCCAAACGGACAAACCGGGGAGGTCCGTCATGACACTGCGTCTCAGCGCCGAACAGCTTCAGCAGTTCGAAATCGAGGGGTATCTGTACCTCGAATCGGTTTTCGACACCGCGGAAACCGGCCTCCTGCTCGAGGAGGCGCACCGGATTTTCAGATGCGACAGGGAAGAGGTGGTTCGCGAAAAGGACGGGAAGACGGCCCGCACTGCCTTCTCAGCCCACAATTACAGCGACCTGTACCACCGCCTCGGCCGCCATCCCCGCCTCGTCGAGCCGGTGCGGCAAATTCTCGACGGTGACGTCTACATGCACCAGTTCAAGATCAACGCCAAGGCCGCCTTCGATGGCGATGTCTGGCAATGGCACCAGGATTTCGGAGTCTGGACCCGCGATGATTTGATGCCCGAGCCCCGGGCCATGAACATCGCTCTTTTCCTCGAGGACGTCACCGAGTTCAACGGCGCGCTGATGTTCATCCCGCGCAGCCACCGTAAGGGTGTGATCGAGGCCGGGCACGACCTCCAAACCACGAGCTACCCGCTCTGGACCATCGACAACGAGACTCTCTCCGGTCTCGTCGAGGAAGGCGGCATCATTGCGCCGAAAGGCCCGGCCGGATCGATCGTCATGTTCCACGCCAACCTCGTCCACGGCAGCCCGTCGAACATGTCGCCCTTCGACCGCACCATCGTCTATCTGTCGCTGTGCCACGTCGACAACCATATTCGCCGATTCAAGCGCGCCGCCTGGATCGCCGAGCGCGACTTCGCGCCGATCGCCTGTCTCGAGGATGACTGCCTTACAGTCGCAGAAGGTCCACAAGGCGGCAAAAGAGCCGCCTCGGGATAACCCTCAGCGCCGCTTCGGCGTTGCGGCTTTTCGCTAGATGGAATCGATGGTTGCGAAAACTTAGGTGCAAGTCCTGGGTCCGCCCTTTTTCACGACCTCCTGCCATTTGGGGCCGAGAATGTTACGTGCGTCCAGTGCGTTGGCGCCTTCAGACTCTCCATTTTTAAACATTTCGACGGTCACGGTCTGGAACGGGCTGCTGAGAAACGAGGTTGTACTGCTCGAGGAATGGCCAGCACCGTACGAACCGGAAGAGCTCGTAGCCGTTCCCGTAATCCGGTAATCGCCCTGACCTAAATTCATGAAGAACCGGTCGAAGCCTCCTCGGATGGTAGCAACCGCCGCATGTTTGAGCGCTAAATTCCGCACTCCTTGCAGGCCACATACCCGCGCAGCCTCGACCCGAATACTGACTACGTTGCCGGACAATGGAAGCGTACTGACGCTGGCGCTGGCGCAGCCTCCCAGAATGAGTGCAGCAAACCCAAGGCTGAAAAACCGATGCATTTTATCCCCTACATGGTGGCAATGTATGCGCGCACAAACGTAGCCTAGGGGGTATGGGGGGGGGGGGGGCAAGTCGAAGTATCTGAGAACGACCGCAAAAGACACCTATAATGAAAACGAAAAGGGCGTGATCGTGTCAGGGCGTCGCGTTACGGCTCAAAGCTGATCAGCGCCACGCCGGCGAGGACGATGGCGGCAGCCAGAAGGCGCCGGAAGCCGAACGCCTCGCGGAAGAACACGGTCCCGATTATCGCCGCCATGACGATGCTGGTTTCGCGAATAGCAACAACAAGCCCGATCGGGTTGAAGCTGATCGCCCACATCACGATGCCGAAGTTCAGCGTGCTCAGCACGGCCACCGAGATGCCGGTCCACTTTATCGCGCCCATCAATGGCCAGATTCCGCGGCCGCGCCACCAGAGTCCGAGCGCCAGCATGCCTATGCCGTCGACAACGAGAAGCCAGGCGAAATAGGTATACCCAGCACCCTCGAGCCGAACGCCGAGAGCGTCGACCACAGTGTATGCGGTCACCACCCCGCCGGCGCCGACGGCAAGCAGGAGGGGAAGGCAGGCTTCGCGCCGCAACGCCCCCGGTTCGAGAGCGAAAACGATCAACCCGAGCGCAATGATGACAACCCCGGTGAGGGACTGGGTCGGCAATATCTCCCCGACAACCAGGATTGCGGCCAGGGTCGTCAGCAACGATGCGACCCCGCGGGTAACCGGAAAAACCTGGCTGAAATCCCCGAGCCGATACATGCGGAGAAGCAGGATTTTGTAGATGCCGTGTAGAAAGGAATGCAGGCCGACCAGAACCCAGCCTTCCCAGGGCAGCGCCGGCAGGAAAAACAGGAAGGGTGCCGCTAGGATCGCGCCGCCGCCATAGGCCCAGGTCGCCATGGCGACACTGTCATGCGCACCTTTCACCATCGCGTTCCAAACGGCGTGGGTGAGCGCAGCAAGCAGAAGCAGGAAAATAATGCCGACAGACATGGACTCTTCCGGGAAGCCTGCAGGGCTTCAATGCCCCTGCCCTGTCCTGTCCGGATCCCTGTCTTGTCCGGCCCGGCCGCCCGGACGATACTGCCTATGCCGCCGACGCGACAGTAGCGCCCGTCGATTCCCCCTTCAATCTCCTCGTAATCCCCCTCTATTTCTCCGCAATCTTTAAGGATTTCCCATGCCTCTTCACGATCTCCTCTTGCAGCGCCAGGCGGACGACAATCCCGTCCGCGTCGGCGTGATTGGCGCCGGGAAATTCGGTTCGATGTATCTCGCCCAGGCCCGGCGCACTGCCGGTATCCACGTTCTCGGAGTCGCCGAACTGTCGCCGGATCGTGCCCGCGACGCGCTCCGGCGGGTCGGCTGGGCCGAGGAGAAATTCGCAGCCACGTCCTTTTCCGAAGCTATCAAGACCGGCGGGACATATATCACCGACGATTCGAACGCTCTCGTCACGGCCGAGAAAATCGACGTCATCATCGACGCGACCGGCGTCCCGGCTGCCGGTATTCGCCACGCCCTGCTTGCCGCGGAACACGGACGCAGCATCGTCATGGTCAATGTCGAGGCCGACGTGCTCGCCGGACCGTTGCTGGCGCGCCGGGTCGAGGAAGGCGGCGGGATTTATACGCTCGCCTATGGCGACCAGCCGGCGCTGATCGTCGAGATTGTCGATTGGGCTCGCACCTGCGGCTTCGAAGTGATGGCTGCAGGCAAAGGCACCAAGTACCTGCCGCATTTCCACCAATCGACCCCGGATACCGTCTGGGATTACTACCATGCGGGGCTGACGCCCGAGGAGGCGACGAAGGCCGGCCTCAACGCCCAGATGTTCAATTCTTTCCTCGATGGCACCAAATCCGGCATCGAGATGGCGGCGGTTTCCAACGCTACCGGGCTGACGCCGGCGCCGTACGGGCTGACCTTCCCGCCTTGCGGTGTGAATGACCTCACACATGTGCTGCGCCCGGCCGAGGAAGGCGGCGCTCTGCATCACAAGGGCCAGGTCGAGGTGATCTCGAGCGAGGAGCGTGACGCGAGGGAGGTTGCCAACCATCTGCGCTGGGGCGTCTATGCGACCTTCGAGGCGCCGGACGACTATGTCCGGGAGTGCTTCGCCCAGTACGGGCTCGACCGGAGCGGCGACGGTCGCTACGCCTCGATGTACAAGCCATTCCACCTGATCGGGCTCGAACTCGGGGTCTCTGTCGCCGCCGCCGCGCTCAGGGGCGAGGCGACCGGATCACCAAAGGGCTGGCACGCTGATGTCGTGGCCACCGCCAAACGCCCCCTGAAATCGGGCGAGCGGCTTGATGGCGAAGGCGGCTACACCGTCTGGGGCAAGCTCATGCCGGCGGAGGAATCGCTGCAGATCGGCGGACTGCCGATCGGTCTCGCCTGCGATGTCACGCTGACGCGGGACATCGCCGAAGGTGCGCAGGTTCACTGGACCGACGTCAAACTCGATGAATCCGGGGAGGCCTATCGCATCCGCCGCGAGATGGAGGATTCCTTCGCTCTCGCAAACGCATGATTCAGCGCTTCCGGGCCAGACACACAACGCTGTGAACGCAGATGAGCCAGGGGCCGCTCACCGCCTATGAGGCCCTGCTCGCAGAGGGCACGGTCCAGCCCGATCCCATGCAGAGGGCGGCGGCGGAAAAACTCCAGGCCCTGCACGAAGCCCTGAGCGGCCATCGGCCGGCGGCGCGGCCCCGGGGACTGCGCGCGCTGTTCGCCAAACCGCCTGCAGCACCACCGAAAGGCGTCTACATGCATGGGCCGGCCGGCCGTGGAAAATCCATGCTGATGGACCTCTTCTTCGCCGTGGCATCGGGCACGCACAAGCGGCGTACGCATTTCCACCCGTTCATGGTCGAGGTGCACGACGCAATGCACCGCCTGCGCCCGGAAAAGCGCGATCCCATCCCCCGCGTCGCAGCGGGTATCGCGGAGGATGCGCATCTGCTCTGCTTCGATGAGTTCCAGGTCACCAATATCGCTGATGCGATGATTCTCGGCCGCCTGTTTGAGGCCCTGCTCGACCAGGGCGTGGTCGTTGTCGCAACCTCAAATTTCCCGCCGGGGCGGCTTTACGAGGGCGGCCTGCAGCGGGATCGGTTTCTGCCCTTTATCGCCCTGATCGAACGCCGTCTCGACACCGTCGAGCTCGCCGCCGAGATCGACTATCGCCAGGTCAGCCTTGTTAGCATGCCGATCTATCACACGCCGCTCGGCTCCGAAGCCGACGCCGCCATCGAAAGCGCATTCCGGCTTCTCACCGCCGACGCCCCGGCCGGACCGGAAACCCTGTCGGTGAAGAGCCATACGCTACCGGTACCGCAAGCAGCCGCGGGCGTCGCCCTGTTCACCTTCGACGAGCTCTGCTCTGCAGCACTCGGCGCCGAGGATTATCTCGCCCTTGCCGCCCGCTACCACACGCTCGTGCTTCGGGATATTCCCTGCATCGCACACGATATGCGCAACGAAGCCCGGCGCTTCATCCACCTGATCGACGTCCTCTACGAACACCGGGTCAACCTGGTCGCCTCGGCTGAGGCGCCGCCCGCCACACTGCACCCGGAAGGCATCCACGCCTTCGAGTTCCAGCGCACCGCCAGCCGCCTGGTCGAGATGCAGGGCCGAGATTACATCCAGGCCGATCATAACCCTGGCGGCGGACCGGCATAACGACCCGCAAAAACCTGCCGGCCTGTGTTGGCCCGGTCTGTGTTGGCACAAGGGCGGCGGAAAAGCGGCCGCAGGGGCGGAAACCGTGTTTCGCCTTGCCCTCTTGCCGGGCGGATTGTAGGGAAAAGCAACAGAACGCCGCGCTGTGCTACGGCGTCAGAGGAGGAGGAGGAACCCCATGGCCCGCAACAAGATTGCTCTCATCGGCGCCGGTAACATCGGCGGGACGCTGGCCTTGCTGGCTGGTCTCAAGGAGCTCGGCGACGTCGTTTTGTTCGACATCGTCAAGGGCGTGCCTCAGGGCAAGGCGCTCGACCTCGTCCAGGGATCGACGATCGAGAGCTACGATGCCGGTATTTCCGGCGCCAACGGCTATCCAGCCCTGCGCGGCGCCGATGTGGTCATCGTCACCGCCGGTGTTGCCCGTAGGCCGGGCATGAGCCGGGACGACTTGATCGGCATCAACACCAGCGTGATGAAGCAGGTCGGCGCCGGCATCAAAAAATACTGCCCGAAGGCTTTCGTTATCTGCATCACCAACCCACTCGACGTCATGGTCGGGGTCCTGCGCGACGCGTGCGGCCTTCCCCATCGCAGGGTCGTCGGCATGGCCGGTGTGCTTGACAGCGCCCGGTTCCGCTACTTCCTGGCCGAGGAATTCAATGTCTCGGTCGAGGATGTGACCGCTTTCGTACTCGGCGGACACGGTGATTCCATGGTTCCCCTGCTTCGCTATTCGACCGTGGCCGGGATCCCGGTCCCTGATCTGGTCAAAATGAAGTGGACGACGCGGGAACGGCTCAACGCGATCGTAAAGCGCACCCGCGACGGCGGCGGCGAGATTGTCTCCCTGCTCGGAACCGGCTCGGCGTTTTATGCCCCCGCCTCCTCGGCAATCACCATGGCCGAGGCCTATCTCAAGGACAAGCGCCGCGTCCTACCCTGCGCCGCTCATCTGAACGGCGAATACGGTGTGCGCGGGCTGTATGTCGGGGTTCCGGTGGTGATCGGTGCCAACGGTGTCGAGAAAATCGTCCAGATTTCTCTCAACGCTTCTGAGAAAAAAGCTTTCCAGACCTCGGTCGGGCAGGTTCGCTCGCTTGTCCGGGTCGTGCAGAAGATGGAGCGGGAACAGAAACGCGACGCCCGCAAGCGTAAATAGCAGCGGCGAGCCCAACCGGCGATGCCGACAGTGGATGATCGGTAGTGGATGATCCGATAGTGGACGGCTGGCAGGGGCCGGCTGGGCGTTGCAAGCGGGCATCAACGCGGTGATCATGCGAAAAGGGCATACCCGTACAATCCGCACATAATGCGGCGGCAAAAATCATCGTGGAAATTTCTTTATGAACATCCATGAATTCCAGGCCAAAACCCTGCTCAGGGAGCGTGGAGTCGCGGTTCCTGCGGGTGCTGCGGCAACGAGTTCCGAAGGGGCGGTAAAAGCGGCCAAGGAACTTCCGGGGCCGGTCTGGGTCGTCAAGAGCCAGATCCATGCCGGCGGGCGCGGGGCGGGGTATTTCGCCGAAAATCCCGACGGCGGCGGCGGGGTCCGCCTGGCAAAATCCGTTGACGAAGTCCGCGACCACGCCACCGCGATGCTCGGCCAGACCTTGGTGACCAAACAAACCGGGCCCGACGGCCGCAAGGTGCAGCGCATCTACATTGAAGACGGCTGCGACATCGCCCGCGAGCTTTATCTCGGCATACTGCTCGACCGCGCGACCGGCCGTGTCACGGTGATGGCCTCGACCCAAGGCGGCATGGATATCGAGGAGGTGGCCGAGCGCACCCCGGAGAAGATTGTCCGGATCGCCATCGACCCGGTGCTCGGCATGGAGGGTTTCTATGCCCGCAGGGTCGCCTTCGGCCTCGGCCTCGAGGGCAAACAGGTGTCGTCGGCAGTCCGGTTCCTTACCGGCATCTACAAGGCTTTTGTCGAACTCGACGCCAGCCTCGTCGAGATCAACCCGCTGGTGATTACCGGCGACGGCGAGGTGCTGGCTCTCGACGCCAAGATGACCTTCGACGACAACGCCCTGTTCCGCCACCCGAAACTGGCCGAACTGCGCGACGAGAGCGAGGAAGATCCGGCCGAGCTCGAGGCCTCCCGGCACGAGCTCAACTACATCAACCTGGACGGAAACATCGGCTGCATGGTCAACGGGGCCGGCCTGGCGATGGCGACGATGGACATCATCAAGCTCTGCGGCGGCACGCCGGCGAACTTCCTCGATGTCGGCGGCGGCGCCACCAAGGAGCGGGTCACCGCCGCATTCAAGATCATCACCGCCGATCCCGGCGTCGAAGGCATCCTGGTCAACATCTTCGGCGGCATCATGCGTTGCGACATCATCGCCGAAGGCGTGGTTGCGGCGGCGCGGGAGACTGGCCTCGACATCCCGCTGGTGGTTCGCCTCGAAGGCACCAATGTCGACGCAGGCAAGACAATCATGCGCGATTCCGGCCTGCCCATCATCGCCGCCGACGATCTCGGGGATGCGGCCGAGAAAATGGTTCGCGCCGTCAAGGAGGCCCAGTGATGGCGGTTTGGGTTGGCAACGACACCAAGGTGATCTGCCAGGGCATCACCGGCAGCCAGGGCAGCTTTCATTCTGAACAGGCGATCGCCTACGGCACCCAAATGGTCGGCGGCTGCACGCCGGGAAAGGGCGGGACGACGCATCTCGACCTGCCCGTCTTCGACACGGTCGCCGAGGCGGTGGAAGAGACCGGCGCCAATGCTTCCGTTATCTATGTTCCGCCGCCCTTTGCCGCTGACGCCATCGAGGAGGCGCTCGACGCCGGAGTCCCGCTCATCGCCTGCATCACTGAGGGCATTCCCGTGCTCGACATGGTGAGGGTCAAACGGGCATTTGAGAATTCCGGAAGCCGCCTGATCGGGCCCAACTGCCCCGGCATCATCACGCCCGGAGAGTGCAAGATCGGGATCATGCCCGGCCACATCCACAAGCGCGGCCGGATCGGCATTGTTTCCCGCTCCGGCACCCTGACCTACGAGGCCGTGGCGCAAACCACAGCTGTCGGGCTCGGCCAGTCAACCTGCGTCGGTATCGGTGGAGATCCGGTCAACGGCACCAGCTTCATTGATTGCATCGACGCCTTCCTCGGCGACGACGAAACCGAGGGAATCGTTATGATCGGGGAAATCGGCGGCGCGGCAGAGGAAGACGCCGCCGCTTTCATCAAGGACAGCAAGCAGAAGAAGCCGGTCTGCGGCTTCATTGCCGGCCAGACGGCCCCGCCAGGCAAGCGAATGGGCCATGCGGGTGCGATTATCTCCGGCGGCAAGGGCACGGCAAAGGACAAGATCGAGGCCATGAAAAGCGCCGGTATCCAGGTTGCCGACAGTCCTGCGGCCATTGGAGAAACGATGCTCGCGGCGATGAAGGGCTGACACCCTTCCCACCGGCAACCGCGCAACCGCAACGGACCGGGTGTACAATGCCACACGCCACTATGACCAAACGCTACTATGATCTGAGGACAGTCACATGAGTTCCCCGCTCGAACAGACATCCTATCTCCACGGTGCCAACGAAACCTACCTCGGGGAAATCTACGCCCGTTATCTCCAGAATCCGGGATCGGTGGGTTCGGAATGGCAGGAGGTCTTCGCTGACCTGAAGGACGGATTCGAGGAATTTGCCGCCGAATCCCGCAGCCCGAGCTGGGCGCCGCGAAAAACCTCGGTCATCGGCTCCGCCACACACGCAGCGCCCTCGCTCTCGGACGCCACGGCCGGCTTAACACCACCGGCACCCGCTTCCGGCATGGGCAACATCGGTGTTGTGGACGCCCAGCAGCTTCGGCAGGCAACAGCTGATTCGATCCGGGCGCTGATGTTGATCAGAAACTACCGTGTGCGCGGCCATCTCTATGCCGACCTCGACCCGCTGGGGCTGGAGGAGCGAGCGCCGCACGCCGAGCTCGATCCGGAGCATTACGGCTTTACCACCGCCGACATGGATCGACCGATATTCATCAACTACGTGCTCGGGATGGAATCAGCGACGATGGGCCAGATCGTCCGCACCCTCGAGGACACCTATTGCGGCAAGATCGGCGTCGAGTTCATGCACATCCAGGAGCCCGAGGAGAAAGCCTGGATCCAGGAACGCATCGAGGGTGAACGCAACCGCACGGATTTCTCCGACATCGGTCGCCGCACCATTCTCAAGCGCCTGACTCAGGCCGAGGTGTTCGAGCAGTATCTCGACCGCAAATACACCGCAACCAAGCGTTTCGGCCTCGATGGCGGCGAGACGATGGTCCCCCTGATCGAGCAGATTCTCAAACGCGGATCAATCCTTGGTATCGAGGAAGTCATTATCGGCATGCCGCACCGGGGAAGACTCAACTTTCTCGCCAACGTCATGCGCAAGCCCTACCGGGCGATCTTCTCGGAATTCGAGGGCAACGCCGCCAACCCCGAGGACGTCCAGGGCGGCGGCGACGTCAAATACCACCTCGGCACCTCCTCCGACCGGGAGTTCGACGGCAGCGTCGTCCATTTATCGCTGACCGCCAACCCGAGCCATCTCGAGGCCGTCAACACGGTCGTTCTCGGCAAGGTAAGAGCCAAGCAGCGCGAACGTAACGACACCGAGCGTCGCCAGGTGATGGGGCTCCTGATCCACGGCGACGCCGCCTTTTCCGGCCAGGGCATCGTGCCGGAAACCCTCGATCTCTCTCAACTGAACGGATACCGCACCGGCGGCACGATCCACCTGATCGCCAACAATCAGATCGGGTTCACAACCAACCCGAGCCACTCGCGCTCGTCACCCTATTGCTCGGACGTCGCCAAGATCGTTTCGGCGCCGATTTTCCACGTCAACGGCGATGATCCGGAAGCCAGCGTCCATGTCGCCCGCATCGCCACCGAATACCGTCAGCGCTTCCACAAGGACGCTGTCATCGACATGTGGTGCTACCGGCGCTTCGGGCACAACGAAGCCGACGACCCGGCCTTCACCCAGCCTCTGATGTACAGCAAGATCAAGAAGCATTCGACCACGCGCGCCATCTATGCCGCTGCGCTCGAAAAAGCCGGTGTGATCGAGGCCGGTGAAGCTGACGGAATGGTCGCCCAGTTCCGGGAAAACCTGGACCAGGAGTTCGAGGCAGCCGCAGGCTACAAACCGAACAAGGCGGACTGGCTCGAGGGTCGATGGGCCGGCATGCAGATCTCGAGCGGCGAATACCGGCCCGGCGAGACCGGCGTCACCCGGGACCTGCTCCAGGAGACCGGTTATGCGATCTCGGAGCCACCGAAGAACTTCAACGTCAATCCGAAAATCCTGCGCCAGCTCAAGGCCAAGCGGGAGATGATCGAGAGCGGCAAGGGCATCGACTGGGCAACCGGAGAGGCGTTGGCCTTCGGCACGCTGCTCTGTGAATCAACGCCGGTGCGACTCTCGGGCGAGGACTCCCAGCGCGGCACCTTCAGCCACCGGCACGCGGTGCTGATCGACCAGCAGACGGAAGAACGCTACGCCCCGCTCAGCAACATCCGTTACGGCCAGGCCCCCTTCGAGGTGATCGACAGCCCGCTGTCCGAATTCGGGGTGCTTGGCTTCGAATACGGCTACGCGCTCGCCGAACCGCACTCCCTGGTGCTCTGGGAAGCCCAGTTCGGGGACTTCGCCAACGGCGCCCAGGTCATTATCGATCAGTTCATCTCCTCGGGAGAATCGAAATGGCTAAGGATGTGCGGCCTCGTCATGCTCCTGCCGCACGGCTACGAGGGACAGGGCCCCGAACACAGCTCGGCGCGCCTCGAGCGCTACCTTCAGCTCTGCGCCGAGAACAACATGCAGGTGATCAACCCGACCACGCCGGCAAGCTATTTCCATGCGCTGCGCCGGCAGATGCGCCGCCAATTCCGCAAGCCCCTGATCGTGATGACCCCGAAATCGCTGCTCCGGCACAAAAGCTGCGTCTCTATGCTCTCGGAGTTCGACACCGACAGCGGCTTCCACCGCGTACTCTATGATTCAAACGACGCCCATATCGCCGAGGGCGATGCACTCGCCAGGGACGAGGATATCCGCCGGGTCGTCCTGTGCTCGGGCAAGGTCTATTACGATCTCCTCGCCGAACGCGAGAAACGCGGCATCAAGGATATCTACCTGCTCCGGGTCGAGCAGCTCTACCCGTTTGCAGCCAAGGCGCTGACAGCGGAGATGTCGCGCTTTGGCGGCGCCGACTTCCTGTGGTGTCAGGAAGAGCCGCGCAACATGGGCGCCTGGAGTTTCATCCGCGAGCCGCTCGAAGAGGTTCTCGAGGAAATCGGCGCCCGGAACCCCCGGCTGGCCTATTCCGGCCGCGATGCGGCCGCGTCCACGGCAACCGGGCTTGCCAGCCGCCATCTTCGCGAGCAGGCCGCTCTGGTTGATGGGGCGCTGTCCCTGCCATCGACAACCGCGCGCTCGACCGCAACACCGGGCAAGAAGGCCGCCATTCGCAAGACCAGTGCCCGCAAGACCAGTGATCGCAAGACCAGTGCTCGCAAGACCAACGTGCGCAAAGCCAGTGCCCGCAAGGCACCGACACGAAAAGCTGCTGCGAAGCGGAAAACCCCAACGCGGAAAGTTGCCGAAAGGCAGAGGGCCGTGAAGAAAAAGGCCGCAACGAAACGTCGCGCCCGCTGACGCGATACAGAAACCCGATTCTAAAGACGGACACCGTCATGACAATCCAGATCACCGTTCCCTCTCTTGGCGAATCGATCACCGAGGCAATCGTCCTCAAATGGCTGAAAAACGTCGGTGACGCGGTCGAGGTCGACGACCCGCTGGTCGAACTGGAAACCGACAAGGTCACTGTCGAAGTGCCTGCGCCCACCGCTGGCGTGCTCAGCGACATCGCCGCCGGAGACGGCGCCGAAGTCTTGGTCGGCGGTGTCCTTGGAACGCTCGAGGAGGGCGCAGCCGCAGCCACCAAGGTGCCGCCGGCACAGCCGGCCGCCGCAGAAACGCCTCCCGCACCAGCGTCGGAACCGGCGTTGGAACCGGCACCCGAACCGATGCCCGAGCCCGCACCCGCGGCGTCGGCCCCAGAACCAACAGCGACCGAAGCACCTGCGCCCGCCCCGTCGACCGCCGCGCCAACCGCCGCGCCGACAACGGCGAAACTGGCGCCGGCCGTACGCGTCATGGTCGAGGAACATGGTCTCGATCCGGCCCTGATCCCGGCGACCGGCAAGCGGGGACGATTGACCAAGGCCGATGTCCAGAAGTTCCTCGATTCCGGCGGCGCATCCGCGCCGGCAGCGGCGGCAGCAGTACAAGGCGACATGCCGCCGCCTGTCGCCGGCGAGCACGAGGAAGTCGTCAAGATGTCTCGGCTTCGCCAGCGGATCGCCGAACGCCTCAAGGAGGCGCAGAATACCGCTGCCATACTGTCCACCTACAACGAGGTGGACATGACGAATCTGATCGCGCTACGGTCGAAATACCGAGGTGCGTTCGAGGAGAAACACGAGGTTCGCCTCGGTTTTCTCAGCTTCTTCATCAAGGCGAGCATTGCTGCGCTCCGGGAATTCCCGGCGGTGAACGCGGAAATCCGCGGGGACAGCATCATCTACAAGAACCACTACGACATCAGCGTCGCCGTTGGCACGCCCCAAGGTCTCGTCGTACCGGTGATCCGGGACGCCGACGCGAAGAGCTTTGCCGATCTCGAGCGCATCATCGCCGATTACGGAAACCGCGCCCGGGAAGGCAAGCTGACCCTCGAGGAGATGACCGGCGGCACCTTCACCATCTCCAATGGTGGTGTCTACGGCTCGATGCTCTCCATGCCGATCTTGAATCCGCCCCAGTCAGGTATCCTCGGCATGCACAGGATCTCGCGCCGGCCAATGGCTGTCGGGGACGAGATAGAAATCCGCGACATGATGTACCTGGCTTTGAGCTACGATCATCGCATCGTCGACGGCCGCGAGGCGGTCACCTTTCTCGTCCGCATCAAGGAATGTCTCGAGGACCCGCAACGGCTCCTGATCGACCTCTAGCGGCCCTTCACTAGCGGGCCTCTTCAGCCGATCCCCTGGCCGGCGCGACGCCGGCCATCCCATTAGCCACAACCGACACAGCACCGGCCATATCCGCTCGTTAGAATCGAGGCCGGCGTCTCCGTTCCTGCACCCTGCAGAACACCTGGGCCACAGAGTACCGGCCGCGCAACGCATCGCCGACATCAACGAAGCCCTCCTCGCTTCCGCGTGCGATCTTGAGGCCGGCCCAGGACTTGCCCCGGACATTTACACCCGCCTGCAACAACACCGCCGTCATGGAAGCCGGCGCAGTGGTGAGGATTCGTCCCCGGCGCGGACTTCCGGCGACAGTGACGCCGACGATGTTGCCGTTCGCGTCGAGGGCGGGACCACCGCTGATGCCGCCAAGCTCGTCGAAGGAAGGTACCCTCCGACGCTCAACCCAGACGACGACGGGTTCGCGCTGGCGATAGCGGCCGATGCTGCGCAGCTCCCTGCGGCCAAGATAAGAACTCGACACCTGGCCTGGCTTGCCCGAGGGAAACCCGAAATGAAATCCTGGCTGGCCGGGCTGGAAACCTTCGCGGGACAGCGAGAAAGCGGGACGGCCCTGCACGCTGTGAAGAACGGCGATATCGGCCGCAGGATGCACGGCGATGACACGGACCCTGTACGGCTGGCCGCCGCCATCGACTCTCAGGCCAACCGCATCGCAGCCGTCAACAACATGCTTGGCAGTTATCCAGAAGCCGTCATCGCGGATCGAGAAGGCGGTGCCAAGGCCGCTTCCCTTTTCACCGACATCGACCGTGAAGGCCGGACCAGTGGGCACGCCTCCGGGCATGAACGGGGTGGATCCCGGACCCGGCCGCGGCGCCCGCGGTTGTTCCGGTATTGGCCTGCGGGATTCGTCCTGCCCGTCGCGAGCGCCGAAGAAGTAGATCTGCAGCGAGAGCGTAACGAGGGCGATCAGCCACAGGCGTCCAAAGCGCATCGCCGCCGCTCCGGATCAGACGCGCCAGATTATACGCGGGGTTTCCAGTGACATGCCGTCAACCTGACACGGCCGCGGCTGTGACCGCAGCCACTGCGAGCTTGATTGCCGAAAGGAAAATCGCCGGTGCAACCTCCCCCTGCGTGATCCGTTCGGTCAGCCCTTTCAGGATCAGATCGGCGACCCGGTAGGCAACCAGCATGATGACCAGCGTAACGAGGCCCCAAACCACGATATCGAAGACGTTGATACTGGCCGCCATGCAGAAGGCGAGCGGCAGCGCCATGCTGAGAACGGCGCCAGACAGCGACACTGCAGCAGCGACGTTGCCCTCGCGGATCAGCTCCAGTTCCTTCTGCGGAGTCATCCATGCATAGACCGCAACACCGACCGCCAGCATGATGATCGTTACCGTGAAGTGCAGCACCAGAATCGGCAAACCGCTTGTGAGGCTACCCAATACCGCTTCCATACAATCCTGCTCCAGAAAATACCCTGCCCGCCAACAGGCGGGCTGAAAACACGCTGTCTCATCGTATCACGGCCACAGCCAAGCGCGACGGCCCAGTGCGACGGCCCAGTGCTACGGCCCAGTACTACGGCCCAGTACTACGGCATCGCGAGAAACGTGCCGCCATTCCTGCGGGTTACTTCACGCATCAATGTCGAAAAGCGAATGGTCTGTTCGGTGGCGCGGGCAAGCGTGAAACCTTTTGACGGCACCGGTTCGGCAACAAACCCCACCGCATGAATTTTCGCGCGGCGCTTGCCGGTAATCGGGTTCTTGTTCAGCCTGTCGATGTAAGTGACCGCATTATCATAAGAGTTGCCACTGTAATCATCCCCGAACACGTAGATCGCCACTGATTTCCCGCCGCGTGCGTACCGCAACGCCGCCTCCATCCCCTCAACTGGACTGCTGTTGGAAATCGCTCTCCAGCTTCGCAACGCCGATTTCACTCTTTGCCGCTTCATGGCGCGCCCGGGAAGCCATCGGCCGCTGATACCCGGAAGAAGATGGTGGCCATTGTCGTTCATAATCTGGAATCCCTTCACCTCGGGGTGAATGTCGAGAATATGGTCCATAAGCTGCATAACCCGCTTCCAGATAGTCTCCATGCTGCCCGAAGTATCGAGGACGAACACCACGTAATCGCTGTCGACCGGGATCCCGCCCACCTCTTCATCCCGCTTCTTGGACGTCGCCAGCCTGATAGATACCTGCTCCCGGTCCTTCTTTGTTTGCTCGAGCTCAGACGCCCGGCTTCGCACCGCCGCAGCCGCGGCTTTCTTCTTCTCGAGTTCGTTTTCCTGCGTCTGCTGCCTGAGTAGCGCCTCCTTGTTGCGCGCGCGGCGTTTGTCGAGATCCTGCTGCATTTCCTCGAGACGGGTGGATATCCGGTTAATCGATTCCTCGGTCTGAACGGTGCGCGCCAGCAGGGCGGCAATGTCGACTCTTTCCTCGGAATCGGTTTTCCCGGGCTGGGTTATCAGCAACAAGAGAACGATCGCCCCGAAGCCACAGGTGATCACGTCCAGGAAGGACAGGCTGAAAATCTCGTAATCCCGGGGTCGACGTCTCATGGCCACCCCGTCGCCGGCACGATTGCCAGACCACCGGTACTCCGGCTCCACTGCCAGTAGAGAGCAGCCGCGCCGGCATCCCCCTCCAGCGGCAGCAGAACGACATTGACCCGCTGGCGCGAGGACGGGAGAACCCTCTGGATCGCGTTCCAGAACGCCAGGCGGCGGCACGCGCCACTGATGGTCGTGTTCGAGAGGCACTTCAGAGAGCCAGTTCGCCCTTTGGTCGGCAGGCCATCGGTGACCAGGTAGATGTTGGTGGCGGGCGGGCGGAGCGCGGCCAACTTGCCGAGCGCCACCGAGAGGTCGGTGGCGCCGGTCGGTACCAGCTTGTCAATCTCGGCGAAGAGCCCCGAAATCGTCTTCTTGTCGTCGCTCTTCTGCCAGCCCTTCCCGAGCAGCCGAGCCTTGTCGTTGAACGCGATCACCACGACCTGGCTGTCATCGGGCAGACGATTGGCGAGCCAGCGGAAAACACGCTTGGTGCGCAGCCACTTCGGTCCTTTCTGCTTGTCCGCGTCGCTTCTCACCTTGCGCGTGATGATGGCCTTCAGTCTCTCATCTGTCATCGAGGCGCTCCGGTCGATCAGGATGGCCACCCGCCGACCCTCGACCTTGAGCCCGAGAAGATACTCCTCCTCTCCTCTTGTGCGATCCTCGACGATATCCTCGGCCGGCTTGGGCGGAATCTTCCGGATGGCTTCTTCGACCGCCTTATTTTTCCTGCTCTGGGAAGCGATGCTCTTCTCGAGAGCCGCAAGACTCTTGCCGATCTCCAGCAGCTTGTCGCGCAGATCCTCCGCCGCCCGTCTTTCCTCGGCGCCGAGTCGGTTGATCCGCCGCATATCGTCGGTGAGTTTCTGTTCCTTTAGCTCAAGGGTCTCGAGACCGGACAGGAGATGTTCGGCCTCGACCGCTCCCTGGCCGACATTGTGCTCGACGATCAAGAATAGAAGGATCGCAGCACCCAGGCCGCAGGACATCACGTCCAGGAAGGCAAGGTTGAAACTGTCGCTGCTCCGCCGGCGGCGCAAGGGTTTACTTCTGTGCGGGGGGCGTGCTTGCAGACGGTGGGGGTGCGGAGGATGCGGATTGCCCGTCCTCTTCGGTCGCACCGAGGCGCCGCAACAGGTACCGGTCGCAGTACTCCTGGACCCGGACCAGCTGCTCGTCCTGCCGCTTCTGGAGTATATAGGAAAAGAACACGAGGAAAATGCTGATCACCAGCGCCACCAGAGTCGAGTTGAAGGCGACGCCGAGGCTCTCGGTCATGCCGGTGATGTCGCCGGCGAGAGCATCCTCAGCGTTGGCCAGGGCCTGGCCGATGCCACGGACAGTCCCGATGAAGCCAATCGAGGGAACCGCCCAGGTCACGTAGCGGATCAGGGCGTTGTCGGCGTCCGTGCGGAATGCGATCGCCTCGAGGCTGTCGCGGATCGCATCGGATGCGAGATGGACGCTGTCGGTGACCCTGTAGCGGCGTAGCCCGGCCTTGAGGGTCTCCGTCAGCGGGGTCGTATCGAAACCCTGTTCCTCATCGCCGATACGGTCGAGCTCACTCATGTAGCGCTCGGGCGTGGTTTTGCCGGGCGGCACCTCCTCGAAAATGTCGAAATCCAGGTAATGCTGCCACGTATAGAATCCCCAGAGACGGTGCGAAATCAGCCAGATGCACCACAGCATTAGGATCAGGCAGATCTCCTGCTCCAGATCCTTGAGAATCACCGCGAAGTCCCGTGGTGCCGACTGACCCGCCTGGCGTGCAATCTCGATCGCGAGCTCGGCCTGCGGTCTGATCACGCCGAGATGCACGATATGGACCACGACAATCGCACCCATGAGAACTGCGAGATTCACCCAGAAATTTTTCATTCAAAAACCCTGTTCCGGCACCGGTCACGCTGCTGTCAGATGTCTATCGGGAATTTCGCCGGGCTGTGCAGGCTGAGCCATGGTGCCTTACCGGTCTGGGCCGACACCTCGCCACCGGCGCCCGCAACCCACGCCAGCCCCGCCACGAGGGCCATGACCAGCGCCAGGACAAGCAACCGCTTACTGTTTGGATACATCTTCACCTCCATAAAGATACCTGGCGATCCGGAAACCCAGATCCTTCCGCCCCGACGCCGCAGTGTCCCGGAACGCCCCCCTGATCTCTGTCAGGCTGGCGGAGCGCCAGCTCGACCCCTTGATGACATGAGTGGGACCGGAGGGGGGACCAAGAGGGTCGACCCCAACACCCTTGCCACGCGGCAGCAGGAGATCATACCAGTCATGCACCCATTCGCTGACATTGCCGGAAAGGTCGTGCAGCCCTGCCTTGTCGAGCGGAAAGCTGCCGACCGGCGCCGTTCCGGCGAAGCCGTCAGTATAACGGGGAATATATGACGGAACCTGGGTTTTCGCAGATTCATCCGCCAGGTTACCAGCCCCCTTCGGCACCGTTCCGGCATTACCCCAGACAAACCGGACAGGCGCCTGACGTCCGGCCCGACGCGCCAGCCACTCCCATTCCGCCTCGGTCGGCAGCCGGTAGCCGTCGGTTCGTGTATTGATGCTCTGCACCCGGCCGCCCTGCAGGCGGTAGAACGGCTTCAGGCCTTCCTTGCGGCTGAGCCAGTTGCAGAACCGGACCGCATCGATCCAACTCACGCCGGTGGCCGGCAGACTGGATCCCGCGCCCCCGGAAGCCTTACCGGCCTTGAAGGCGGCGTACTGCCCGGCAGTCACCTCATGCAAAGAGACATAAAACACCCTGGCGAGTCTTACCTTCCGCACGAACTCGTTGGCGCGGCGGCCCTTCTCTCCTCTCGGGGCACCCATCGTGAAGCGCCCAGAACCCGTTCGGCCCGGAATGAAGCGCCGCATCACGATGTCCGAAAACAGCCGGTAAACCTCAGGCGTCTCGGCCAGCCGCGCCTCGAGCTCGCTCTTGAGCTTCACCGACACGGTTCGGGTCTTTCGGCTCGTCGGCATCACCTTGCGCACAACACCACGGTATCCCTTCCGGGTAAACGAGATCTCATGCTCGAGCGCCGGCAGGGGCAACGTTATCGGCGTGCTCCCGACCGCCCGACCGTTGACATGCACCGCCGCTTTCGGGGTCGACTGGACAACGACTTTGCCGATATCCGCGACCAGAGACAGCGCCTTCTCGGCATGCTCGCCGGGTTTCAGGGTGAAGCGGACCGATGTCGACAGATAGCCCGGCTTCACATAAACAGCCTCGTGCTCGACCAGGGCATCGACCCGAACCCGCTCGACCTTGGCCAGGCGCCTGCCGTCAAGAAGCAGATGCCCGCCCGGGGGCGCGAGGCGGAAGCTCACGGTGGCGTCCTCGCGGGCAAGGGTATAGGACCGACTGACCTGCGGGCGCGCGTTGGTGATCTGGATTGTATCCTTCGTCAGGCGGTAGCCGGGATGGCGCAGGAGCACCTCATAGACACCGCCGGCGAGATCGTAAGTACCCGGAGATGCACCCCGGCGGGCGCCGGCGATTCGTATCTCCGCGCCTGGCGGAACGGATGTGATCTCCAGCCGTCCGGCAACAGGCGACAGTGCAAGGGTGATCGTCTTCTTCGCGCCGCGACCGATCTCAATCGTCTTCGTTTCCCTGAGATAGAACGGATGGTCGGCAACCAGGGTGTGGGGCCCGGGCTCAACCTCTACAGAAATCCCTTTCGCGACCTCCACCAAGGTGTTGCCGAGATACCAGCGCGTATCGTCGAGAACGGGATGCGCGCGGGCGATCAAGCGTCCGGACGCTTCCTGCAACGTCACCGAGACAAAGCGGTGGCGGCCAGGATCGATCGTCACCCGTTCGGAAATGAAACCCGGCGCCGACACCTCAGCGGCGACCTCCCCAAACGGCGCATAGACCGTCTGGCCGAATGCGAAACCGGCGCCGTCAACCGACACGGACGCGGTTTCCCCGGCAATCCCGGGAGCAACCTGAACCGTAACGCCGTTCGGGGTTGCCAGCAGGACAACAATCCCGAGCACCACGGCGGCGAGCAGGCCTCCAGCGGCCACCAAAAGGGCAAAGCGCTTTTGCGCACGAGCGCCTCGTGCGCCACCAGAGCGACGGTCAGATTCTGTCATCGCAGATCAGGATGATTACTTCAGGATCCACACCGGCTACGATCGTGACCGTCAGTAACTTCGATCTGTATCCTGGCCGCCGACCCTCGAAAACATAAGTGCCCGGCTTCAGCGCGATCATCCTCTCCCGCGTCTTGCCAACCCTTCCGACACCCTGGACGGCAATCTCCGTCTGGTTGTCGGAGACGATCTTGATCGGAATCTCGATGACGGCCTGCCGGAGATTGATCTCGAGCGCATTGGCATTGCGGGCAAGGTTCGGGCTCTTCGCAAGCAAGTCAGCAATCCCGTCGAGGGCGGCGCGGGCCTCCGCCGCCACCGCATCGGTAGACAGTCGGCCCGGTCGCGCAAGATACGGCGCGATTGCTATCTCGGCATCAAGAATCCGTTGCGCCAGACGCGCACCCGAAACCGCAGCAGTATCTTCGCCATCGACCTTCCCGGCCTGGTCGAAGGCGTTGCGGGCAGACTCCCAGTCATCGGCAGCAACAGCCGTACGGGCGCGGGAGAGATATCTCTCAAGGGCAAGTTCGCGCTCCAGGACGCCAAGATCGCGCGCCAGGGTCGCAACCTCCGGCCGCTTGGCATAAAGCCTGCGGGCAGCGGCGAGCGCCTTACGGGCCACCTCCGGGTCGCGGTCTGCAACCGCGCGCCCACCTTTTACGATATGATCCGCAAACGTCCGCTCGGCGATGCCCCGCGACACCTTGCGAAGGCGCTCGCGCAATTCCGGCCGCGATGAATCCAAGCCAACCACCTTTTCAAGGAAAGCTTTCTCGGATTTCGGATTGTTCTCGGCCCGGGCCCTGTCAGCTTCGGCCAGCGCCTCAAGAAACGCCGGCAGGACAGAAATGCGGATCTGCCAGACCCGCGCCTCTGCGTGATCGGGCTTGATCAGGAGTGCATCTTCAATCCGCTTGCGGGCGCGGTCGGGATCGGAAGCCTCGAAAGCCGCAACCGCAGCCTTCAGATCATCGGCGAACCGTCTCTCGGCGGTTTGCAGCAACGCGCGGACCGCAGCTTCGGCGGCTTTCAGCTGCTCCAGGGCAACGGAATACTTACCGTCTCCGAAGGCGTCGACACCCTTTTTCTCCAGATTTTTGATCTCCTGCAGGGCCGGCACGGCCCAAGGCGCGGATGCAAGACCCGCAAGCGCCGATTTCAGTTCGGTTCGCCAGGTCTGCAACCGCTCGATGATTTCTTGTCTGGTCCTGCACTCAAGGGGGGCGATGTCTGGCCCGCATCCCTCCGCCGCAACGGAAGAAGAAGGCGCAGTGGGGGCAGGAGGTGTGGCGGAAGACGGCTTCTGCCGGGTAGTCGCGGTCTGGCCGGTGCCCTGACTTGCTACCTGTTGTGCCGGCGACTCCCGGAAGCTTTCACGGGCGTACTCCACTACCTTGTCGCCGAACAGAAAGAACATCGCGAGCCCGAGAACCGCCGCGGATGTACCCAAAGCAGCGGTGACGACCTTGGCGCGCTTGCTGTCCTTGGCTGAACGCAGCTCCGGATTGCGATTCAAGATGGATATTTTCCCGCAGACTGCATCACAGCTTCTTCTCGGGAATCGCCTGCTGTAGGTAGATCTTTTTCAGAAAAGCCTGCCACTGCTCGTACTGCTCCGAGGCGTTGCCAGTCAGCTTCTCGGTCCTGCCCTCGAAAGCGACCACCTGCGGTGCGAGATTGACATCGATCGAACTCCCGAGCTCATCGAGCTCCTCGGCGTAAACCTTGGCCTCCCCGTTGCTCTTGTAGGCGCTGTAGGCGAATGCGGCCCCTGCGGCAACGCCGGCGAGCTGGACATTCGAATTTCTCGATGCAGCGACAGCGGTGATCGCCAGCGCAGTGCCAAGGAGAAATTTCCCGATAGCTGCATTCCGCGCCTTTCGCTTAGCCTTGACCCAGCCGAGGCTGTGTTCCTGCCAGTCGGCGTAGCTTTCGTCCATACGGCCGGTAAACGCCTCGTATTCGGACTGCATGTTGTCGAGGAACAGCTCGTCCTGCACCCGGATGGCCCGTATCCGGGCCAATAGCTGGTCATCCTCGCTCGGCAGGGCGGCGACCTTGATACGATTGCCGAAGAAACCTTCCTTGAGGTATCCTTGGAAAGCCTCGGGGGCGAAGCTCGAAGCGAAACGAAGCTCGGCGATCTGCCGCAATTCCACGAGTTCGGCGGCCTTCTTCCTCCTCAGCAGAGCGATCACATCCTCGGCAATCTCCTCGAAAATCGGGGCGTAGGGATCTTTGCCTTTGTTGCGAAGATCCTTAAAGAAATACTCCTTTACCCGGTGCGAGTAGGTCTTGCTGTGCCAAGTCCTGCTGGCAATATCGACGACCTTGATGCCGAGCTCGATATCCTCGCCATTGACCTCCTTGACAGTGCCCAGAATGTAGAGATCCCCGGTGGCTTTTGCGTTCGGCGTTACGCGGATCGAACCCAGGAGACCCCTCTTCTCAAGGGCGTTCTTGGTGTTGACCGCAAACCTGTTCGCCTCTGCCCGGCGCAATTCCGGCCATATGCCCTCATCCTCATAATCATCCGGGTCCTTGGGGAGATTGGGATTGAACACCGGGACGATGACGTCCAGCTTGACCGCGAGCGGTACGCTTGTTGACCCTGCACCACTCCTGAGCGACCCCGCGCCACCGACTGCCGGTCCCACAACGGTCGGTCCCGGGCCGATTCCCGAGCCTCCGGAACCGGGGCATCCCGAGAGGAGACCCGCAAGAAAAATGGCCAGGATAGTCAGTGCCGGAGTAGTGAGGCGCCCGTTCATGCTAAATCTTTTCATACCCGTTCTTTCCATGTCAGTGCTCATTCTTTACCGGAAAACCCTTGATCTTGCGATACTCGTTCCAAAGCCTGGCCTGAACCTGCGGATCTTTCTCGGCAAGCGCCGCTGCCCGAATCTGGGCTGCCACGATACTGTCATTGTCCGCAGGTGGAATATCGTCCGGTGCCTTTCCGTTGCCAAGTTTCGGTTGATCGGGGTTTGCTGTGTCTGCGACGATAGCATCGGTCTCGGGATAGCCCTCCGGTGCCGCCTCGGGGTCAACGCCAGACGGCGTCCCGCTCTGCTGGCCGCCGGAGCCCTGTGCAGAGTCCGGCGCCACCTCTGTACCGGTGACCGACCGGGAAGGCACCGACGCCACATCGCCCTGGCCGCCGGAGCTCTGTGCAGAGTCCGGTGCCACCTCTGTACCGGTGACCGACCGGGAAGGCACCGACGCCACATCGCCCTGGCCGCCGGAGCTCTGTGCAGAGTCCGGTGCAGAGTCCGGTGCCGCCTCTGTACCGGCGACCGACCCGGAAGGCGCCGACGCCACATCGCCCTGGCCGCCGGAGCCCTGTGCAGAGTCCGGTGCAGAGTCCGGTGCCGCCTCTGTGCCGGTGACCGACCGGGAAGGCACCGACGCCACATCGCCCTGGCCGCCGGAGCTCTGTGCAGAGTCCGGTGCAGAGTCCGGTGCCGCCTCTGTACCGGCGACCGACCCGGAAGGCGCCGACGCCACATCGCCCTGGCCGCCGGAGCCCTGTGCAGAGTCCGGTGCAGAGTCCGGTGCCGCCTCTGTGCCGGTGACCGATGATTTCACGCTTTCTGTCTGACCACCTCCAGTCTGGCCGGGACTCTGTGATGCCGAATCAGTATCGCCAGCGCCCTGTGAACCGTCTCCCGCTGATCCGCCGCCAGCGCCCTGTGAACCGTCTCCCGCTGATCCGCCGCCAGCGCCCGAGCCAGAAGAGGCGCCGCTTTCGGTGGCTGATGCGGATGTCGGGGAGCGCGTCTGGCACCGCTGGAAACGGCCGAGTGATTCCTGGAACGCCTTGTCCAGCCGGGCAATTTTTTCCTCCCGGGTCAACGCGCCGGACAGATCCGGTCTCGGCGTTTCCTCATCACAATCGCTGTCTGCCGCAGCCTGTCGCGGCGCGCTGCCTTCATCGCCTGTGATGGATCCGGGAACGGATGCGGTTTTAGGAACAGGCCCTGTCGTGGTGCCAGAGCCCGCCTTAGCTTTGGGGGAGGTGCCGGACGGCCGGTTCGTTGCAGATGGCGGGACAAATGACGAGGACGTTGCGGTGGACTGACGCGATGGCGACTGGCGCGCCTGCAGTTCCGCCACCAACTCCACTGGCATGGCGAAGTTGAGACCTTCCTCGCCGGTACCGCGGATCCCCTCGGTGGTGATGCCCACCAGTTCACCATCTTCGTTGAAAAGACCGCCGCCTGACGACCCCGGGGAAATCGGTGTGTCGGTCTGGACCTTCGGCGCCGCCTCGCGCCCATGCGCACCACGCAGCTGCGAGACGATCCCGCGCGTTATGCTGAGGCTGAGTCCTTTCGGGGCGCCGATGGCGTAGACCGTCTCGCCCGGAGACAGCGTTTTCGCCTTGCCCAGGCGGGCAACAGGCGCCGCCGGCGACACCGACAGCCCGGAGACCGCCAGCAGACACAGATCCCATTTCTGGTTGCATGCCGTCGTTCGCCGCGCCCTTAGCGCCTGGTGCCGGCCGGTGCCGACGATCACCTTATGCACGGTGATGCGGGCGGCACCCTTCACCACGTGATAATTGGTGACAACCTCGTTCGGGCCAACGACGACGCCACTACCCTGCCCCCTGGCGCCGGTGCGCGTCTGGACCTCGACCACGACGATGGAGGGCGCGACATTCTTGAATATGTTCTTGGCGGAGGTTGCCGCCCGGGCATTGAAGCTGGCTGTCAGCACTGCAGCCGCAGCGAAAACCGCCACAAAGCCCGCCACGACGTCTGCACGAGGTAGGAGAACGGGCCTGGATGCGAATACAGCGCGCATAATCAAAGAAACCTCGCAGGAAGAGGGCCCAACAGTTTATTCCGTCTTCACAATCGCTTGTTCGAAGTTTGGTATGCCGAAACCGCAATGACAACATGCAAGAGAGCGCAGGCGATAACGGAAAACACCCGGAAATACCGGTGAGTGCCGGAGTTTCCGGCATTCATAAATGACAATACCGCCGTCCCGCCCTAATCTTGCTGGCATTCTGGAGGAAGCGAAAATGGCCGACGCCGCCGAAACCTACGATCTCGCAGTCATCGGCAGCGGGCCTGGCGGCTATGTCGCCGCCATCCGCGCCGCACAGCTCGGAATGAAGACCGTCTGCATCGAGGAATCCCCGACCCTCGGCGGCACCTGCCTCAATATCGGCTGCATTCCGTCCAAAACCCTGCTCCACGATTCACACCTGTTCGCCCAGGCCCGCGACGAGTTCGCCGAACGCGGCATCAAGACGGGAAAGATCGGACTCGACCTCAAAACCGTGATGGGCAACAAGGACAAGACGGTTGATGACCTGACCAAAGGGATCGAATTCCTGTTCAAGAAGAACAAGGTCGAGCGGATCGCCGGCACCGGTGCCATCGCCGGGCCCGGCGAAATCACCGTGAAGAAGGGCAAGAGCAGTAAAACCCTGAAGGCGGACAGCATCCTGATCGCCACCGGCTCCGAGAGCGCGCCGCTCTCCGGCGTGAAAACCGACGAGAAGACGGTCGTCACCTCGACCGGCGCCCTGTCGCTCGCCAAGGTACCCAAACACCTCGTCGTCATCGGCGGTGGCGTGATCGGTCTCGAACTCGGCTCGGTCTGGCGCCGCTTCGGCGCCAAGGTCACCGTGGTCGAGTTTCTTGACCACATTCTGCCGGGCAACGATCTCGAGGTCTCACGCCGCTTCCAGCGCATCCTCAAGCAGCAGGGATTCGAGTTCCGCCTGTCGACCGCGGTGTCCGGTGCCCGCAAAACCGCGAAGGGCCTCTCTCTCTCGATCACCCCGGCCGACGGCGGAAAGAAAGAAACGATCGCCTGCGATGTTGCCCTGCTGTCGATCGGCCGCATCCCGCGAACAAAAAAACTGGGCCTCGAGGAGGCGGGCGTGGAGATCGATGAGCGAGGATTCATTCGCGTCGACGAGGATTACGAGACCAGTGTTCCCGGCATCTACGCGATCGGCGACTGCACCCCGGGGCCGATGCTCGCACACAAGGCCGAAGACGAGGGTATCGCCTGCATCGAGAAGATTGCCGGGCTTGCCGCCCATGTCGACTACGACGCCATCCCAGCCATCATCTACACTTGGCCGGAGATCGCCTCGGTCGGCCACACCGAGGAGACGCTGAAGCAGGACGGCACCCCTTACCGCAAGGGCGTCTTTCCCTTCCAGGCCAACAGCCGGGCACGCTGCAACGGCGATACCGAAGGCTTCGTCAAGATTCTCTCCCATGAGAGCACCGACGCCCTGCTTGGCTGCCACATCGTCGGCGCTGCGGCTGGCGACCTGATCCAGGAGATCGTCTCGGTCATTGAGTTCGGCGGCACCGCAGAAGACGTCGCTCGCACCTGTCACGGGCACCCCACTCTCGGTGAGGCGGTGCGTGAAGCAGCGTTCGCCACCGCCGCCCGGGCGATTCACATCTGACCCGCTGTTTCACATCATGATTCCGGCTCCTCCGTCCCTGGTCCGGCGATGATCCGCCTCGCCCGATTACTGACGCTGTGGGCCGTGGTCGCCGGCTGTTTTGTCCTTGCCATCATCGGTGCCCTGCTGCCGGTGATGCCGGGAATCGTGTTCTTCGCCATGGGCTGCACCCTGCTGGCCTACATGTTCCCACCTCTGCGCCGGCCCCTGGTGGCAATGGAACGGTCCCTGCCGCCGAAGTTCCGGAATCCGCTGCGCCGCGGCCGCATTCGCGCCATGTGGGCGTTGCGCCAGTGCCTGGGCGGACCCGCTTCCCGACTTTGACTCACAGCCATGACTGAACCGCCGGAGGCCGGGAGTCCGGCACACGCGGCGCGCCCGGGCGTCTTCGCCGTGACGCTATTCGTAGCACAGATCCTGTCGATGTCGGCGGTTTCTACCGTCCCGGCTCTGTTGCCACAGTTCCAGTCTCTCTGGGACCTCAGCGCCACCGAGGGCGGATGGCTCGCCGGGGTGCTCTTTGTTGGCGTCGCCGTCTTCACTCCGCTGCTCACCGCGCTCACCGACCGCGTCGATACACGGTGCATCGTGCTCGCCAGCATGGTTGTCTGCATCGTTTCCTCGCTCGGCTATGGCCTTTTTGCAGACGGTTTCTGGAGCGCAACCCTATGGCGTCTGCTTCAGGGAATCGGCTTCGCCGGCACCTACATGCCGGGATTGCGGGCGATCGCCGAGAGTGTGCCGGGAGTGCACCGGAACCGGGCGGTCGCCCTGTTCACCGCCACCTTCCCGCTCGGTCACAGCTTTTCCTTCCTGGCGACCGGGCTGATCCTCGATCCGGCGACAGTGTTGATCCCCGCAGAAAGCCTTGGTTGGGATTGGGGCTGGGGTTGGGGCTGGACCAACGGGGATTGGGCGGGCTGGGACTGGGATGGCTGGCGCCTGCGTCTTGCAGCGCTTGCCGTCTTTCCGGCTGTCGGTATCGTGCTCGCCGCCCGAATTCTGCGCCCGCACCGGCCAGTTTCGGCCACGGGCGAACGTCGCAGCATTCTGCCGGCCCTTCCGGACCGCCAGACCCTGCCCTACATGCTAGTTTACTTCATCCACAACGGCGAAGGGTCGGCTATCCGCGGCTTCGCCGTGGCGTTGCTTTTGTTCTGCGGCGACATCGAGACATCGCCGCTCGCGGCCGCTGTCGCGCCGGCCCTGATCCTGGCGATCGGCAGTATCGCCGGTTTTCCCGGCGTCATGCTCGTCGAGGAAATCGCCCGACGCGTCAATCGGCGCTTCGACCGACGGCGAATGCAGATCGCAATGCTGCTCATAGCGACGGGCATGTCCGTGGCGACCGCTGCCGCCGCCGGGGGTCCCTATCTCGGGATCGCGGTGCTGCTCTTCGCCTACTGGGCGGTGATGTCGGGTGATGCCGGTCTGATCAACACCGGCATCCTCGATGCCGCCGCCCCGGAGCGCCGCGGCGCGGTGATGGCCACCCACGCGATGTGCGGATTCGCCGGCGGCTTCCTGGTTCCGGTACTGTTCGGGCTGACGCTCGATCTCGGCGGTGGCCAGGAGACGCGCGGCGGATGGCTCCTCGCACTCGCCCTGATGGCCGCAGCAAACCTCGTCTGTGCGGGTGTATACGCGCTTACAACACATCGCCAGGGCGCCAGGGCGCCAAAGTAACGCGGCGGCCAGGCGGCACACTAAGACTTGGCAGGTCGCGTCCGAGACCGCGTCCGAGGTCGCGGTTGGGCCCGTCGGGTCCGGGCCCGGGGATGGGCGGCACGGTATTCACGCAGCAGCGTTTCCTCGTTCACCTCGGTATAGCGCTGGGTGGTCGAGAGCGAGGCGTGGCCAAGCAACTCCTGGATCGACCGGAGGTCGCCGCCGCCAGCCAGCAGATGGGTGGCGAAGCTGTGCCTGAGCGCGTGCGGCGTCGCCGATTCCGGCAAGTTCAGCTGCTCGCGCAACGCCTGCATCCGGCGCTGGGCGGCCCGTGGTGAGAAGGCGCCACCGCGGACGCCGACGAACAGCGGCCCCCGGGGGCCCGGATCGTGCGGGCAATCAGCCAGATAGGCCTCGACGGCGATGGTTACCGCCGGCAGGACCGGCACCATGCGCTCCTTGTCGCCCTTGCCCAACACGCGCAACCCGTCACCGAGGGGCGCATCGCCCCGACGCAGGCCGAGCGCCTCGGAGATCCGCAATCCGCACCCGTAAAGCAGGGTGAACAGGGCCGCATCGCGCAAATCCGTCCACCTCCCACTTTCTTTCCCTCCGCTCTGGCCCGCCTGGCTGCCTTGGCGACCCGGCCTGACCCTCTTGATCTCTCCCGCTCCGGCAGCGGCGGCATACAGCACCTGCGCCGCGTCGCTGCGAGAGAGCGGTCGCGGCACCCGGCGCGGCTGTTTGGGGGCCTGTACGCTGCGGACCGCGCGATTCGCGATGCCGCGCTCGCGCTCAAGCCAGCGAAAGAAATTGCGCACCACCGACAGAGCCCGTGCGACCGAGGTTCGCTGGAGGCCGTCCAACTGTCGGCGGGCGAGCCAGGCCCGGAAATCCGGAGGGGTCAGCTCCGCCAACGCCGCCAGTGTCGGCGGCTCTCCGCGATGCTCGGCAAGAAAAACGAGAAATCCGCCGAGATCACTCGCATAGGCGGCGGCGGTGTGCGATGAGGATTGGCGCTCCCGGTGAAGCCAGCGCATCCAGTCCGCAACCGCATCCGCGAGCGCCGGGTCCCCGGTGCTACCCTTCACCACAATTGCTTTTGCCGTTTTTACGTCTTCACCGGGCATGGACCCCCCATCCCGTTTTGCGCCAAAGCCCTTCCTGAAGCCCGCCCAACCGTTCCCTCAGAAAGCGGTCCGCGGCATGGCGTGGGCGAGGATGGCGGCGAGGAACTCCAGCAATCCGCAGGCATCCTGTGGCGGAAATTTCTCCAAGTTTTTGGAGCCAAGTGCGAGCAGAGCCCGCGGTACCGATGATGCCTCCCGGATCGGAATCAGGGCGTTGGAGCGTAGCTCCCCGGTCGCCGGGCCAAACAAGGCCGGATCGCCGCCAAAAAAATCTGTGCGAAACCGCGACTGTGCCGGTTTGGGGAACAGCGCCGCAACGGCATCCCTCTTGAGAATGTGGAGACCTTCGGGAACCTGCTCCGCTTTGCTTGCGCAGCGGGCCTAGAAACGAACCCTGGAAAGCGCTGTTTGCGGCGTCCTCGACACAGAGAATGGCAGCCTCAACCTCAAGCAACCCGGCGGATTGATCGCGGGTGTAACGCGCTGCCTTCGGGCGTTGGCGTCGGATAATCACCTGTTGCAGATCGACCAACGGTTCACCGAGATCGCGTTCTGGCGGCTGGATGATTTCGAGAAACTCGGGGTGGGTATGGAAAAATTCCGGATTGGCATGCAGAAACGCCGACCCCGGTCCCGCGTTCCTGATCGTCAGCGCCCTGTGTCATGTTTGGAGGATTCTCGCCTGCGATCCCTAGAGGATCGACTGGCCGGTCTTGTCCCAGTCGGCGAGGAACGCCTCGAGACCCCGGTCAGTCAACGGGTGCGCCATCATCTGGCGAAGCACGGCGGGCGGAACAGTCGCTACATGGGCGCCGAGCCGGGCCGCTGCGACGACATGCATCGGGCTGCGCACCGAGGCAACCAGGACCTCGGTGCGGAAATCCGGATAGTTGTTGTAGATCTCGACGATGTCCTCGATCAGGTCCATGCCGTCGGTAGCGATATCGTCGAGGCGGCCGACGAAGGGCGATATCCAGGAGGCGCCGGCCTTGGCCGCGAGGATCGCTTGGTTGGCTGAAAAACAGAGAGTCACATTGACCCGCGTTCCCGCCTGCGAGAGGGTCCGGCACGCTTTCAGCCCGTCGCCCGTGAGCGGCACCTTGACGGCAACGTTGTCGCGGACCGCCGCCAGCTTGCGACCTTCCTCGATCATTCCGTCGCAGTCGGTCGCCGTGACCTCGGCACTGACCGGGCCGTCGACGATATCGCAGATCTCCGCCACCACCTCGATGAACGGGCGGCCTGCCTTGGCCACGAGCGAGGGGTTGGTGGTCACGCCGTCGACCAGTCCGGTCTCCGCAAGATCCCGGATCGCATCCACATCCGCCGTGTCGATGAAAAATTTCATGGCTTGTCCCGCACTGTGCCCCGGGCCGCCCTCTTTGACCCTTACCATCGAGCCGAACAGCGACTAGACTCTAGCCGATGACGCCGTCCCACTCCAGTTCCGGAACCAATCCCGCCGGCGGCGAAACCGCTCCGGATTCCACCGCGGATTCCACTGCGGATTCCGCTCCTGACTCGGTTTCGGGTTCCAGCACGGAACCCGGCCTGGATTTCGGATCCGACGCTGCGCCCGACAATACAAAGGCTGAGCGCGTTGCGGTCCTGCTGCCGATCCTGTTTGGCGGACCCTATGACTATCAGGTACCAGCCGGTATGGCGCTGGCCCCGGGAGACTTCGTGCAGGTGCCCTTGCGCCGGAGCACGGCCGAAGGCGTTGTCTGGATGCAGGGTCCGAGGCCGGGCGAGGCGGTGCCGACTTCCGCCCTGCGCGACGTCCGCCGGCGCCTCGATGTGCCGCCGATGCGAGATGCGATGCGCGAGCTGATCGACCGCATCGCCCGCTACACGATGTCACCTCCCGGCGCCGTCCTGAAGATGACGATGAACATGGCGCAGGAATCGGCCGGCGAATCCGCGCAACGCAAGGTCCTGCGGGCGGCAGCCGATCCACCGACTTTCCGCATGACAGCAGCCCGACGCCGTGTCTTCGATGCGCTGGCGACCAGGCACCCGCTGTCCCGGACTGCGCTGGCGCGCGAGGCCGGATGCACGACCGCCGTTGTTCGCGGCCTCGTCAAACTTGGCGCTCTCGAGGAAACCGCGATTGCCGACGATCCACTGGCGCCGGACCCCGAGCATCCCGGACACGTCCTGTCGTCCGACCAGGCCGGGGCGGCGGCACATCTTGTCGAGCGGGTCGCCGCCGGAACATTTTCTACAACCCTGCTCGAGGGCGTGACCGGATCAGGCAAAACAGAGGTGTATTTCGAGGCGGCGGCCGAGGCTCTGAGACGCGGCAAGCAGGCACTGGTGCTGTTGCCGGAGATTGCGCTTGGCACCCAATTCCTCGACCGCTTCCAGACCCGTTTCGCCAGCACCGCGGAATCCTGGCACTCGAACGTGCCCACCGCCCGCAAGCGCCGCATCTGGCGCGCCATTGCCGAGGGCCGGACGCAGATCGTGGTCGGCGCTCGCTCGGCCCTGTTCCTGCCGTTCTCCGATCTCGGCGTGATCATCGTCGACGAGGAGCACGACACCTCCTACAAGCAGGAAGACGGCGTCATCTACCACGCAAGGGACATGGCCGTGCTGCGGGGGCGCATCGAGGACACCGCGGTGATCCTGTCTTCGGCCACGCCTGCGCTGGAAACCATCGTCAATACCGAAAACGACCGCTATGGCCGCATCGGGCTGACGGCGCGGCACGGTGGCGCTGCCCTACCGGAGATCACGCTGGTCGATCTGCGCCAGGACAAGCCGGACACGCAGTCCTGGATCGCTCCGCCCCTGAAGGAGGCGGTATCGCGGACCCTGGCGGCGGACGAGCAGGTTCTGTTTTTCCTCAACCGCCGGGGTTACGCACCGCTGACCCTGTGCGGCAACTGCGGTTATCGCGTCGGCTGTCCCGACTGCTCGGCCTGGCTGGTCGAGCATCGGTCTCTCGATCGTCTGCTCTGCCACCATTGCGGTCACGAGGAACGCCTACCCGAGATCTGCCCGGAATGCACGACTGCCGGCCATTTCCGTCCCTGCGGGCCCGGAGTCGAGCGTCTGCACGAGGAAACGGCGGCGCTGTGGCCCAAGGCCCGGTGCGAAATCATGACCAGCGACAGGATCTCCGGCGCCCGCGAAGCGGCCGCGCTGATCCACAGGATCGAGCGCCAGGAGATCGACATCCTGATCGGGACCCAGCTCGCCGCGAAAGGCCATCACTTTCCGATGCTCACCCTGGTCGGTGTGATCGACGCAGATCTCGGACTCTTCGGCGGCGATCTGCGGGCCGCCGAGCGCACCCACCAGATGCTGCACCAGGTCTCCGGCCGAGCCGGGCGGGCCGACCGTCCGGGCCAGGTCATGATCCAGACCTCGGATCCCGAACATCCGGTCATGCAGGCGCTGGGTGCAGGCGATTCCGACGCCTTCATCCGGGCCGAGATCGACGCCCGCCGTATCGCCGGTATGCCGCCTTTCGGCATGCTCGCGGCGATCATTGTCTCGAGCAAGAGCGAGGAAGAGACGGTAGAGACAGCGCGGGCGCTCGGTGCCTCGGCGCCCCGGGAAGACGGTTTCGAGGTGTTCGGCCCGGTGCTGCCGCCGCTGGCACTGCTACGCGGGCGGCACAGGAGGCGGCTTCTGGTCAAGGCCGACCGGGCGCGCGCCTGCCAGCCCCTGATTGCGCGGTGGATCGCCGAGATCGGCCATCCCGCATCGGTGCGCGTCCAGATCGACATCAACCCGCAATCCTTCATGTAGAGGCCCCGGGACAAGACCCGGAATAACGGTTCGGGACAGGGCCGGAGAAGCAGGATTTGGCCGTGCCGACGCTTGCGCTTGCCGCTTTTCCTGTGATAGATAGCGCGCGCTGTGGTCGGGGATTCTCCAGCCCGGCAACAACCAATATTTGGCCGGGCAAACCCGGTCCGTTCTAAGGCATTCGGGGGAGTCCCAGTGGCAGGCACAGCCGGTCAATCCGGAATGGTCGGCCGCTATGCGCTGGCATTGTTTGAGCTCGCCGACAGCGACGGCAAGCTCGACGCGGTCGCCGGCGATTTGCGCGCCATCGACGCCGCCCTCACCGAGGGCGGCGATCTCGCCCGCATGGCCTCAAGCCCTGTCGTCAGCCGCAAGGAACAGGGTGCCGCCATCGATGCCATTCTCGAGCAAGCCGGCGCCGACGCCCTCACCCGGCGCTTTATCGGCGTGGTTGCAGTCAATCGCCGCCTCTCCGCCCTGCACGGCATGGCCCAGGCCTACCTCACCGAACTGGCGCGACGGCGCGGTGAAGTTACCGCCAGGGTCCGGAGCGCCACGGAACTCACCGAAACGCAACGCGGGGCCCTTGCGGACGCGCTCCAGGAAACCGGAATCTCGCGCAACGTCTCGCTCGAGGTCGAGGTCGATCCGTCACTGATTGGCGGCCTCGTCGTCTATGTCGGGAGTCGGATGATCGATTCCTCAATCAGTACCAAACTCGAAAGAATGACCAACATGATGAAGGGAGCCGGTTGATGGAAATCCGCCCAGCGGAGATTTCCGCCATCCTCAAGGACCAGATCGCGAATTTCGGGGTCGAGACCGACATCGCCGAAATCGGCCAGGTCATCTCGGTCGGTGACGGCGTCGCCCGGGTCTACGGTCTCGACAACGTCCAGGCTGGCGAGATGGTCGAGTTCCCCGGCGGCGTCCGGGGTATGGCCCTCAACCTCGAGGACGACAATGTCGGCGTCGTTATTTTCGGCAACGACCGCGACATCACCGAGGGTGACACGGTCAAGCGGACCGGCGATATCGTCGATGTGCCTGTTGGCAAGGGGCTCCTTGGCCGGGTCGTCGATGCGCTTGGCAACCCGATTGACGGCAAGGGACCGATCGAGACCGACGAGCGCCGGCTGGTCGAGCTCAAGGCGCCGGGAATCATCCCACGCAAATCGGTGCACGAGCCGATGCAGACCGGCCTCAAGGCGCTGGATGCGCTGGTTCCGATCGGCCGCGGTCAGCGCGAGCTGATCATCGGCGACCGGCAAACCGGCAAGACCGCGGTCGCCGTCGACACCATCATCAACCAGAAACCGGTCAACCAGACCGGCGATGAATCCCGCAAGCTCTACTGCATCTACGTCGCCATCGGGCAGAAGCAGTCGACCGTCGCCCAGGTGGTCAAGACGCTCGAGGACAGCGGCGCGATGGAATACAGCATCGTTGTTGCGGCAACCGCCTCCGAACCGGCGCCGCTGCAGTTCCTCGCCCCGTACACGGGCTGCGCCATGGGCGAGTTCTTCCGCGACAACGGCATGCACGGCCTGATCATCTACGACGATCTCTCCAAGCAGGCGACCGCTTACAGGCAGATGTCGCTACTGCTGCGCCGGCCGCCAAGCCGCGAAGCCTTCCCCGGCGACGTCTTCTACATCCACTCGCGTCTGCTCGAACGCGCCGCGAAGATGAACGAAGAGCACGGTGCCGGATCGCTGACGGCCCTTCCGGTGATCGAAACCCAGGCCAACGACGTTTCCGCCTACATCCCGACCAACGTGATCTCAATCACCGACGGCCAGATCTTCCTGGAGACCGACCTGTTCTTCAAAGGTGTGCGACCGGCGATCAACGTCGGCCTGTCGGTCAGCCGGGTTGGCTCGGCCGCCCAGATCAAGGCAATGAAGCAGGTTGCCGGCACGATCAAGCTCGAGCTCGCGCAGTACCGGGAGATGGAGGCCTTCGCCCAGTTCGCCTCTGATCTCGACGCTTCCACCCAGCGTTTGCTCGCCCGCGGTGCGCGGCTGACCGAACTCCTCAAACAAGGCCAGTACAGCCCACTTCCGATCGAAGAGCAGGTGGTGGCGATCTTCTCGGGGGTCCGGGGATTCCTCGACGGAATCGAGACCAGCGCCATCAACCGCTTCGAGGACGCGCTGCTCGGCGAATTCCGGAACAACCATGCTGATATCCTCGCCGCGATCCGCGATGAAGGGGAAATCTCGGACGAGAACGAGAAGAAAATACTCGAGATCACCGAGCGCGTGGCCGGCACCTTCGCCGCCTGATTTTCACCCGCATCACCCACCTGCCTTACTGACACACGATGCCAAGTCTCAAGGAATTCCGGACCCGGATCGCCAGCGTCAAATCGACGCAACGGATCACGGCTGCCATGAAGATGGTCGCCGCCGCCAAGCTGCGCCGGGCGCAGGAACAGGCGATCGCGGCCCGGCCCTATGCCGAGCGGATGGAGCGGATGCTCGGCTCTCTCGCCAATGCTAGCGGCGGCGAAGGCCCGCTGATGCTTGCGGGAACCGGGCGCGACGAGGTCCACCTGCTGGTCGTCATGACCTCGGACAGGGGGCTGTGCGGCGGCTTCAATGCCAACATCATGCGCCGGCTCAGACTCCGCATCCGTGAACTGGAAACGAACGGCAAGCAGGTCAAGCTGTTCGGCGTCGGCCGCAAGGGTAACGGGGCGATGCGCCGGGAGTTCGGCAGCCAGCTGACAGTGGCCCTCGAAGAGATCGCCAAGCCATCCCCGGGCTTCGCAGGCGCAGCGGATATCGCCGGACGCATCATGGAGATGTTCGAGGCGGGCGAGTTCGACGTCTGCACCGTCTATTACAATCGCTTCATCTCGGCTCTGACCCAGGAGGTCACGCCACAGCAACTGATTCCCTTCGCCATGCCAGAAGCAACAGACGACGATGCGGATAACGCAGGTAGCGAGATTCAGGAAGATGGGCCGGCCGCGAGCTACGAATTCGAGCCGGATGAAGAGGAAATCCTCGCCGCCCTGCTGCCGCGCAACATGTCGGTTCAGATTTTCCGTGCCATGCTCGAGACCTTCGCCGCCGAGCAGGGTGCGCGCATGACGGCGATGGACAATGCCACCCGCAACGCCGGCGACATGATCGACCAGCTGACACTCACCTACAACCGCTCGCGCCAGGCGCTCATCACCAAGGAGCTGATCGAGATCATCTCCGGTGCCGAGGCGCTGTGATCGGTTCCGAAAACCCGGAAGGACAAGCGAATGAACGGCAACACCACAGGACGCGTCACCCAAGTGCTTGGCGCTGTCGTCGATGTGCATTTCGACGGCGACCTGCCGCCGATCCTGAACGCTCTGCACACGGCCAACAACGAGCAGACGCTTGTCCTCGAGGTCGCCCAGCATCTCGGCGAAAGCACCGTCCGCTGCGTCGCCATGGATACCACCGACGGCATGGTTCGGGGACAGGAGGTGTCGGACACCGGCACGCCGATTCAGGTCCCGGTCGGACCGGAAACCCTGGGCCGGATCATGAACGTGATCGGCGAGCCAATCGACGAACGCGGCCCCGTTACGACCGCCTCAAGCCTGCCGATCCATCGGCCGGCGCCGAAGTTCGTCGATCAATCGACCGAGACCGAACAGCTGGTCACCGGCATCAAGGTGGTCGACCTTCTTACCCCCTATGCCAAGGGCGGCAAGATCGGCCTGTTCGGCGGCGCCGGCGTTGGCAAGACCGTCCTTATCATGGAGCTGATCAACAACGTCGCGAAGGCCCATGGCGGGTATTCGGTGTTCGCCGGAGTCGGCGAACGAACCCGCGAGGGCAATGATCTCTATCACGAGATGATCGAGTCCGGCGTCATCAATCTCGAAAACCCCGATCAGTCGAAGGCCGCGCTGGTCTACGGGCAGATGAACGAGCCGCCCGGCGCGCGCGCGCGCGTCGGCCTCACCGGTCTCACCGTCGCCGAGTATTTCCGGGACGAGGAAGGACAGGACGTGCTGTTCTTCGTCGACAACATCTTCCGCTTCACCCAGGCCGGCTCGGAAGTGTCGGCCCTGCTCGGGCGGATTCCCTCGGCGGTCGGCTATCAGCCCACCCTGGGCACCGATATGGGTGTGCTCCAGGAGCGCATCACCTCCACGACCAAGGGATCGATCACCTCGGTCCAGGCGATTTACGTCCCGGCCGACGATCTGACCGACCCGGCGCCGGCGACGGCGTTCTCACACCTTGATGCTACAACCGTCCTGTCGCGCCAGATCGCCGAGCTCGGCATCTATCCCGCAGTCGACCCGCTCGATTCCACAAGCCGGATCCTCGATCCCCGGATCGTCGGTGACGCGCACTACCAGACCGCCCGCGACGTCCAGGAAACACTCCAGACCTACAAGTCGCTCCAGGAGATCATCGCCATCCTCGGGATGGACGAGCTCTCGGACGAGGACAAGCTTGTGGTCGAGCGCGCACGCAAGATCCAGCGCTTCCTGTCCCAGCCCTTCCACGTCGCCGAGGTATTCACCGGTTCGCCGGGCAAGCTCGTCGACATCGAGGACACCATCAAGGGCTTCCGGGCGATTGTCGACGGCGAGTATGACGATCTGCCGGAACAGGCTTTCTACCTGGTCGGCGGCATCGAGGAAGCCGTCGACAAGGCCAAGCAGATGGCGGCCGAGGCCGCCTGACGCGGCCGCCGGAAAAACGACAGCGGCCGGGAAAACACGGCGGGCCAGGCAAGCAACAGGGACCACACAGGCATGGCTGAAGACACCATCGCATTCGAGCTGGTTTCGCCGGAGCGGCTCCTGCTCTCGGTCGACTGCGCCATGGTCGTGGTGCCGGGCGCCGAGGGCGACATGGGCGTCCTGCCGCAGCACGCGCCCGCGATCACCTCGATGCGCCCCGGAACGCTGATCGTGCGCACAGATGGCGAACCGGACACTAGGATATTCGTTGCCCGCGGATTCGCGGAGATCACCCCGGAGCGCTGCACCGTGCTCACCGAGGAGGCTGAGCCCGTCGACGAGATCGACAGCGGAGAGACGAGAACCCGCATCGATACCCTCCAGGGTCGCCTTGCCGAAGCCGACGAGGAAGGTCGCCCGGCACTTGAAGCCGAGATCGCCTTGCTGGAAGCCCGTATCGCCGCGACGGAAAACGCATTCTACCAGTAGAGAACGCCCTCGGCGGGTCACTCGCCAGCGACGGCACAATACATATAGTTTCCCGGGCGGGGTTTATTCTAGTTTTTCTCTACCTTGAATTCTGCGCATAGGCGGATATTTTCCCTGATCACGCCGCGCTCATCCTGAGCGTTCTGACTAATCTCCTGCGGATTGCAGTTCCGCCTCATCTTCGCTACAAATCGGACCCGAACTGCCCCTCAAGGGTGGCTACAAATAGCTTGCGCCTTAATATATTCATGCAAGAATCAATCAGGCTCCTGCATCGCAGGAGCCTGAAAAACCGGCAAATGACCTTGGGATGCCGAGCCCACACAGAGGGTCGTTTTGCTTACGAAAAGCGACCACCCCTCTTTTCGCTAAGTGGTGAATATAAAGCTCACACGATGCGGGTCAAGGAAAAAACACCAGAAAGGGAAGATTTATGGCTACGGAACGCATTTTCGGTTTTGACATTGGGACAACCTCGATCGGCTTCGCAGTAATAGAGCACGACCGCGACAATGCGACAGGGAAGATTTTGCGCCTAGGCGTCCGTATCTTTCCTGAGTCCCGCGATCCAAAGGTAAGCACACCGCTCAACCAAAAACGACGACAAGCAAGGCTCCGCCGGCGCCAGTTGCGCCGGCGCCGTGAACGGCGGCGCTCTCTTCAAGATCTGCTACAAGAAGCCGAGCTGCTTCCCGCCTACGGTACACCTGATTGGGACACGGCGATGAAATCCGACCCCTACGACCTCCGCCGGCGGGCGTTTGAAGGGGACGCTCTTTCACCCTATGAAATCGGGCGGGCAATCTACCATCTGGCCCAGCGCCGACATTTCAAGACTCGAGACATTGACGAGATTTCTGATGACGCTGAAGCCGAAGGAAACGACGCCGATGAAAATAAAGCTTTGTCCGAACGTGAACAAACTGTGGAGGCGCTGAAACAAACAGATAAGACACTCGGTGCCTGGTTGTCAGAACGTGGCCCACATGAGCGCAAGCGCGGTTTACACGCGACTCGTAAGAGCGTCGAAAACGAATTCGACAGAATTTGGCCACCCCACTTATCCGATAAAGTCAGAGAGGCTATTCACCAGGCAATATTTTACCAGCGCCCAGTATTCTGGCGTCTAAACACGCTTGGAACGTGTCGCTTTGTCCCCGGGAATGACCTTTGCTCAAAGGGTTCCTGGCTGTCGCAACAAAGGCGGATGCTTGAGCAACTGAACAATCTTGCGCTTGCTGGTGGGAACCAACGCTCCCTCGATAAGGAAGAGCGCCAAGCGATCCTTTCCAAACTGGAAACACAGGCTTCTATGACATGGGGCGGGGTTCGACGAGCACTTGCGCCGATTTACAAAGCCCGGGGAGAATCTGGAAAGGAAAAAGCACTTAGATTCAACCTTGAGGAGAAAAGGAAACCTGGGGAGAAAGGGGAAAAGAAGCTCTTCGGCAATACGATCGAAGTGAAGTTGACAGAAATTTTAGGCGCCGACTGGTCTGATCATCCCCACAAGCAGGAAATCCGCGATGCAGTCCATGAGCACTTTTGGGAAGCAAACTATAAACCCGTAGGACGGCGCGTGGTTATTCGCCCAGCCACGGAACGCGCGACACGCAGAGAAGAGGCCACACGCTATTTCGTCTCGAAATTTAACTTGTCAGAAGCTCAAGCAGCCAAGGTAACGGCTTTGAAATTGCCAACCGGCTGGGAGCCATATTCGACAGCGGCGCTCCAAAAGATATTGCCTCATCTAGAAGCTGGCGTGCGTTTCGGTGAGATCATTAACGGGCCCGGCTGGGAATCGTGGCGGAATGACACTTTCCCCGATCAAGAACAGCCGACCGGCGAAGTTTTTGATCGGCTTCCAAGCCCTGCCACCCCAGAGGAGAGCAAACACATTGCCAGTTTGCGCAATCCCACAGTCGTGCGAGCCCGAAATGAACTGCGCAAGGTCACTAACAACCTCATCGATATGTTCGGCAAGCCAGACCTTATCCGTGTCGAACTTGCACGTGATGTCGGTAATTCGAAGCGCCAACGTGAAGAAAAATCATCTGGCATCCATCGCTTCGAGCAGCGACGCAAGAAAGCGCGCGCAGATCTTGAGGAAAAAAATATCCCCCAACCATCTCGTAGAGACATTGAAAAATGGCTGCTCTGGCAGGAGTGTGGGAAATGTTGTCCCTATACTGGCGACTCGATTAGTTTTGCTGCTCTATACTCCAGACAAGAATTCGATATTGAACATATATGGCCGCGCTCCCGATCACTTGACAATAGCTTTAGAAACAAAACTCTTTGTCGTAAGGACGCAAACATCCAGAAAGGCAATCAGACGCCTTTTGAGTGGTTTGGCCACGACACCGAAAAATGGAAGGCTTTTGCGAACCGCCTGGATAGAATGAAGGCGCCCCGGAGCGGAGGTGTCGGTATGTCGCCTGGGAAAATCAAACAGCTTTTGGCAAAATCAATCCCTGATGATTTTACTAGCCGACAACTGAACGACACCGGATATGCGGCGCGCCAAGCTGTCGCTTCCCTGAAGAGATTATGGCCAGATCTCGGGCCAGAGGCTCCAATCAAAGTTCATGCCGTGTCAGGACGAGTTACAGGACATCTCCGGCGCCTGTGGGAGCTGAACAATATCCTGAGTGATACCGGTGAGAAGACCCGGGACGACCATCGCCACCATGCGATCGACGCATTGACAGTCGCCTGCGCTGACCCCGGCGTGACTCAAAAACTGTCTAATTATTGGCAGGCCGAGGATGACCCCCACATCAAGTCACCGCACTTCCCACCGCCCTGGGATGCGGTCCGCCAAGATGCCAAAGTGGCGGTTAAAGATATCGTCGTTTCGCATCGCGTCCGCAAAAAAATATCGGGGCCTCTCCACAAGGAGACGGTATACGGAGATACAGCCGAAGATACACCCAAAAACGATCAAGGGGAAATCTATCGCTACTTCGTAACACGCAAGCCTGTCGAAGCTTTGAGCAAACGCGAATTGAATGAAATTCGAGATGAAAATATCCGTGAAATCGTAAAGACGTGGGTCGACAAGTATGGCGGTGGCGAACCCAAAAATGCCTTCCCACCGTTTCCGAAACTTGAGTGCGAAGGTCCAGAAATTCGTAAGGTTCGCCTGCTGATAAAACAACAAATCGGCCTCATGGAACGCGTTTCCACCGGCTACGCAGATTCGGGTCGCAACCATCACATCGCCATCTACCGGTTGCCAGACGGCGCAGTCGATTACGAGGCGGTAAGCCTTTCGGAGGCATCACGACGTTTGGCTCAGCACAAGCCCGTCGTCCAGCGTGACCGCGGTGATGACGCTAAATTCCTGATGTCATTGTCTCTCGGAGATTCGTTGCAATTAACCAAGAACGGTAAAACTAACATACGAATCATTCAGGGCGTCGAATCAAGTGGCCGAGTAGCACTGATCGATCACAACGATGCGATTGGGAAGGTGAGATTTCGTCCAAGGGTAAAGAGTATAGTATCGATGTATAATGGTACAAAGCTCTCCATCGACCCCATTGGCCGGATTTATACAGCAAAAGATTAAATCGAGATAACGGTGATTCGCAAAACTGTGGAGTTTTCGACTCCGGGAACACGTCTTTCAGTGTTACATCGCCAACTTGTCATAGAGCGGCCAAGTTTACCAAAAGCGACACTGCCTATCGAGGATCTTGGGATTGTAATCGTAGACGATCTCCGTGCAACTTATACCCAGGCGGTCTTCCTGGAACTTCTCCAGGCAGGCGCCACAGTAATGGTGACCGGTCACAATCATCTCCCCGTCGGCATGATGCTTCCGCTTGATTCCCACCATGTCCAAACCAAACGCCATAGAGCCCAAGCGGAAGCCAGTCTGCCTACCAAAAAACAAATATGGCAAACAATTGTGTCCTCAAAAATAAAAATGCAGGGGCGCGTATTACAGCATTTTAACGGGGATCATGCGGGTTTAATTCCAATGGCGGGGCAGGTGCGCTCTGGAGATCCAAATAACATGGAAGCTCAAGCAGCGCAGCGTTACTGGCCCAGAATTTTCGGAAAGAAATTTCGCCGTGACAGAAAGAAAGATGGCGTCAATGCTTTTCTGAACTATGGCTATGCCGTCTTGCGAGCTGCCTGCGCCAGGGCAATCACTGCAGCCGGGTTGATCCCATCTCTTGGTGTATTCCACAAGAACAGATCCAATCCATTTTGTCTCGCAGATGACCTGTTCGAACCCTGGCGTCCGATTGTTGATTGGAGAGTCAAAAATATTTTTGATGCTGCAGGCAATGAGCCGAATCTCGACAACCGGGAAGTGAGAGGTGAAATACTTTCATTGTTAAATGAAACCATCCCCATGACTAGCCGCAGATTGCCCCTTTTGATGGGAATTCATGCTTCCGCAAATTCTCTAACCCGTTATTTAACTTCAAATGAAAAAAGCCTTATTCTGCCCGAAGGTCTACCTCTTGATCAAAAAACTCTTTCCGAGACAGAAAACTAAGTGAGTTGTGCACGCGCTCATTCTATATTAGAAACTCCCTGGGGATGGCGCTCCATGTGGGTAATTGCTATGTTCGACCTGCCAACATATACGAAAATAGACCGAAGAAACCACGCTCGTTTCCGTAAAGATTTATTGAAAGATGGGTTCACGATGGCACAATATTCAATCTATTGGCGGCATTGCGCCTCGATAGAAAATGCTAAAGTCCATGTTGCGCATATGGGAGCGCGATTGCCTCCTGCAGGCGAAGTTCGTTTTCTTACGGTCACTGATAACCAGTTTTCCAGAATGACAACGTTTGTTGGGAAAAAACGACAATCGGCGCTGACTCCCCCTGCACAATTGGAGTTTTTCTGACTTTCCTTGTTGTGTGACCATCAACCGCACCACGGCGAGGGAATTCCGCTGCGGATTGCGGCCCCCCTCTTTTCGCTATAATTAGACCTGATTCACAATAACATCAGGTAGTTGAGAACGGATGTATCCTTACCGAATTTGGTCAGGTTGTTTTCAAATTCATGTTTGCCAGCGCCCCGACGTTCTTGGCAATCATGTTTTCCTGCCGGTTGCCGCGGTAAGTTTCGGCAAATATCCCGAACTTTTTCATGCGGCAAATACCGTGCTCCACGCCGATACGCAGCTTTGCGTGCCAAGCGTTGTAAGTTTTCTGTTCGTCCGTAAGGGGGTGGTTCCTTGAGGCTTTGAGCGGGATTTCAAGCGATGTTCCCAGATAACCGAGATCACCAAGTACAAGCACACCCGGTGGCTTATCCACGCGCGCCTCGTCGTAGATACGCTTGTCATGTGCGCGCCCGGGTTGCGCCGGACCGACCGCCAGAACCCGTTTTTTGTCATCGGTGATGATCTGATGTGAGGCCGTGTGATGCTTTTTCTTGCCGGAATACTTCGCCTTGCGATGCGAGAGCTTTTTCGGGCGTTGAACCGGACGCTCCGTGCCGTCAATCATCAGGTAAAGCAGGTCATCCCTCTCTGACGCCGACAGCCTGATCTTGCGCTCCGGCATCCGGAAATGTCCTGCCATCAATTCTGTCATGGCAGCAATCCGACGGCAAACCGTAGGGGACGAGACATCGAACAGAAGACCCATAAAGGCCTGACTGGTATAGGTGCGATAATACATCAAGCAGAGCAGCAATTGCTCGGCAAATTCCAAACGGTAGTTCATCCCGCCACCGATCGCGCGTTGTCGGTCTTCACGTGAAAGCCGGTGGTGCTCACGTTCAAGCCAGATCGGATGAAGAACAACAACCAATGCCTCGAAATCCTGAAGACGGATGCCTGAAAGGCGGAAAAACAAATCAGCGCGCCCCCGCAAAACCTTCAAAACCCTCATAGACAAGCCCTCACTCTCCATTGAGCCATAAACATCGCTGAAAATCGGCTATTGCGCAACAGGTTTAATGTGAGGTGGTCCCGGAAAATCGGACAGTGGGTTAAGGTGTATTCCACCGGTTAGGGAGGAATACGAAATGACGAGGCGACGGAAGTTCACGCCTGAGTTCAAGGCGACGGTGGCGCTGGATGCGCTGAGGGGCGACAAGACGATCCAGGAGATTGCGTCCCGTCACAAGGTCCATCCCAATCAGGTTGGCACCTGGAAGCGCCAGGCCATGGGCGGTCTGGGTGAGGTGTTCTCGAACGGTGCCGATCAGGCGCGCCGGGACTTTGAGGACGAGGTTCACGATCTGCACGCGAAGATCGGGCAACTGACGGTGGAAAGGGATTTTTTGTCCAGGGGGCTCAAGCGATGAGCCGGATGGAGCGCAAGGCGATGGTGGGCCGCGACGTTCCGGATCTCAGCTTGAGCCGTCAATGCGATATCCTGTCGATCAGCCGGTCGTCGTTCTATTACGCGCCGAAGGGCGAGAGTGGCGAGACCCTGGCGCTGATGCGGCGGATTGACGAGTTGTTCCTGAAGTATCCGTTCTACGGCAGCCGTCAGATGGCCCGCCGGTTGCGGCGCGAGGGTATCTTCGTCGGCCGTCACCGTATACGGCGTTTGATGCGCCTGATGGGGCTGGAGGCGATCTATCAGGCACCGGGGACGAGCCGGCCCGACCCGGAGCACCGGGTTTATCCGTACCGGCTCAAGGGACTGGCGATCAAGCGGCCGGATCACGTCTGGTGCGCCGACATCACCTATATCCCGGTCCGTCGCGGCCTCCTCTATCTGGTCGCGATCATGGACTGGGCGAGCCGCCACGTCCTGGCCTGGCGGCTGTCGAACACCATGGACGCCGGGTTTTGTATCGAGGCGTTGAACGAGGCGCTCGACACCTACGGTAGGCCGGAGATCTTCAACACCGATCAGGGTAGCCAGTTCACCAGCTTGAACTTCACTGCCGCCCTCAAGGATGCCGAGGTGGGGATCTCCATGGACGGCCGTGGCCGCTACATGGACAACATCTTCATCGAACGGCTCTGGCGTTCGCTCAAATACGAGGCGATCCACCTGCACGAACTGACCGACGGATTCCATGCCGAGCGGGTCATCGCCGAATGGATTGACTTCTACAACATCGAGCGTCCCCATTCCGCGCTCGGCGGCCGGACGCCGGCGGAAGCCTATGCGCTCGGCAGCGACACCAACCCTGTGGATATGATGGACAAGGCTATCGCCTTGCCCACATCTCCACAGGCTCAACAACAGCAAGGAAATCTGATAAACAGGATTCTGACGGCATGATCAGCAATCGGAATACACCTTAGCGAAGCTGTCAGACTGTCCAACAATGTGGGACCATCTCACAATAAGCCTGTTGCGCAATAGCCGATTTTCAGCGATGTTTATGGCTCAATGGAGAGTGAGGGCTTGTCTATGAGGGTTTTGAAGGTTTTGCGGGGGCGCGCTGATTTGTTTTTCCGCCTTTCAGGCATCCGCCTTCAGGATTTCGAGGCATTGGTTGTTGTTCTTCATCCGATCTGGCTTGAACGTGAGCACCACCGGCTTTCACGTGAAGACAGACAACGCGCGATCGGTGGCGGGATGAACTACCGTTTGGAATTTGCCGAGCAATTGCTGCTCTGCTTGATGTATTATCGCACCTATACCAGTCAGGCCTTTATGGGTCTTCTGTTCGATGTCTCGTCCGCTACGGTTTGCCGTCGGATTGCTGCCATGACAGAATTGATGGCAGGACATTTCCGGATGCCGGAGCGCAAGATCAGGCTGTCGGCGTCAGAGAGGGATGACCTGCTTTACCTGATGATTGACGGCACGGAGCGTCCGGTTCAACGCCCGAAAAAGCTCTCGCATCGCAAGGCGAAGTATTCCGGCAAGAAAAAGCACCACACGGCCTCACATCAAATCATCACCGATGACAAAAAACGGGTTCTGGCGGTCGGTCCGGCGCAACCCGGGCGCGCACATGACAAGCGTATCTACGACGAGGCGCGCGTGGATAAGCCACCGGGTGTGCTTGTACTTGGTGATCTCGGTTATCTGGGAACATCGCTTGAAATCCCGCTCAAAGCCTCAAAGAACCACCCCCTTACGGACGAACAGAAAACTTACAACGCTTGGCACGCAAAGCTACGTATCGGCGTAGAGCACGGTATTTGCCGCATGAAAAAGTTCGGAATATTCTCCGAAACTCACCGCGGCAACCGGCAGGAAAACATGATTGCCAAGAACGTCGGGGCGCTGGCCAACATGAATTTGAAAACAGCCTGACCAAATTCGGTAAGGATACATCCGTTCTCAATTACCTGATGTTATTGTGAATCAGGTCTATTGTACTGAACCGATTCAAGAGCTCTCCACAGCTGCGGATTGCGGCCCCCCCTCTTTTCGCTATAATTTGCACGAGGCGACGCACTGGACGGGTGCGGCTGCGGATTGCGGCCCCCCCTCTTTTCGCTATAATCGCTTTTTGTCGCGATGATTCAGACGTGATGCTGCGGATTGCGGCCCCCCCTCTTTTCGCTATAATAGGGTCTGACCAACCTTATGAATAAAGAGGAAATTTCCCCTCTCGGCGCTAGAAAAACTCTCGTTAAGAGAGGGGAAACTGCGGAAAACTTCCATTTTTTCATCCAAGGATGACAACCACATTCATAGGCGGGCAGGGACACATTGGCAACATAGCAACGAACACGATGGGTTTGCGCTTCCTCATCAAATACACTCCGCCATAGCATCAAAGTGCCCAGACCCCAGTTGTTTTTTAGCCATCTCGGCTGATGGATCCTGCTTCCAAAATTCTGCGGCAGGAAAGCAAGTTGGCCATGCCTATAGCAATCTTCGGCGAGGTTGAAGCCGAAGGAACACTCAATCCAATCAGGGACTTGGGCGCAACCTGCAACAGTGGCCCATAGCACTGGCTTTCAGGTACATTGACAACCCCTTCTCAGGTCGTGGAGGTTTCGCAACCTTGAACCCTCCGAGAATCCATGACTCCTTGCCGCGTTTTCCTGTACGTCCAACACCTGCTTGGAATCGGGCACCTCCAGCGTGCCGCCGGCCTGTCGCGCGCCATGGCGAAGGTCGGCATCGAAGTCACCCTGGTTTCCGGTGGTGTGCCGGTAAAGATCGATTCAGGCCCTGTGTGCTTCATCCAGCTGCCGCCGGTCCGCGCCGCTGACAGTCAGTACAGCGCACTGGAAACCGAAGACGGCCGCGCTGTCGACGACGCCTTCCGGCGCCATCGCACCGCGGCGCTTCTGGATGCGTTTCACGCTGCCAAGCCTGACATCCTGATCACCGAACAGTTCCCATTCGGGCGCCGCCCACTCCACTTCGAACTCCTGCCTCTGCTCGATGCTGCAAAAACTGCCGGAAACACCACGACCGGAGCCAAAGGCCCGGCGATCGTTGCCTCGGTGCGCGACATTCTCGTTGCGCCATCGCGGCCCGAGCGTTTCGGCGAGATGCTTGAGCTGGCCCAGACGCGCTATGACTGCGTGCTGGTGCACGGCGATCCCGCTCTCATTCCCTTTTCCGCCACCTTCCCCCACGCAGCCGCACTCGGCGACGCGCTTGTCCACACCGGTTATGTCCGGAACGCACCGCAAGAACGATCGTCGCAGGAAACTGCCCGAAATGACGAGGTTCTCGTTGCTGCCGGCGGCGGCGGCACGGGCGAGGTGCTGTTCCGGACAGCGCTGGAGGCGCGGCCTCTCTCCTCGCTCGCAACGGCGCCCTGGCGCATTCTCGCCGGCGACCGGCTGGCCTCGGACATCTTCGAGGATCTTCGTCACACCGCGCCAGAAGGCGTTGTCGTGGAACGGGCCCGGCCCGATTACCGGATGTTGCTCGCCAATTGCACCCTGTCGATCTCCCAAGCCGGCTACAACACGATCCTCGACCTCCTCGAGGCCCGTCCGCGCGCCGTCCTCGCCCCCGTCGGCGGCGGCCAGACCGAGCAGGCCACACGGGCGCGGTGCCTGAAAGACAGGGCCGGTTTCGAGATCGTCGAGGAAAGCGATCTTTCTCCAGCTGCGCTCGCCGTCGCCATAGACCGGGCCGCCGCCGCCCCGCCCATCCGCGATGCCGGAATCGACCTCGATGGTGCTGCGCGCAGTGCAGAAATCGTCCTGGAACTCATGGGCCGCCGCCGCACGGCTTGACCCTGCACAAAGGTACTTCTAGAGTTGTCGCGTTCCGGAACGGGGCCCCACGCCTGCCCTTTTCACGCTTTTCCAGACAGGTCTTCCATGGAGAACGCCGATGGCAACCATACAGGTCACCGACGAGGATTTTGATGCAAACGTCCTGCAGGCGGAGCATCCTGTGGTTGTCGATTTCTGGGCGGAATGGTGCGGCCCCTGCAAGATGATTGCGCCGGCGCTTGAGGAAATCGCTTCGGAGTTCGACGGTCGCGTCACCGTCGCGAAAATAAACATCGACGACAACCCGCACACGCCGATGAAGTACAGCATTCGGGGCATTCCGACCCTGCTTCTCTTCAAGAACGGCGAGGTTGCGTCAACCAAGGTCGGAGCGGCACCGAAGAGTCAGCTCGCCGAGTGGGTGCAAGAGAACATCGGCTGAAATCCTACGGCGCAATGGTGAAAACCGGCGCATTACGCCGGGATTCGAGACAACTCCCTGATGCGGGGCGAAGGCGAAAGCGCATCCGGGCACAGCACCGGACAGGCGACGTCCGCATCGCCAAGGTGTCCCGGATCGAGGCGCCGTGAACCAAAGTGTCCCGGGGCAGGTTTGTGGCTGAATTTATAAGCCCGGGAGAGGTGCGGGCCGTCCTCGGCCCGACCAACACCGGCAAGACACATTACGCGATGGAGCGAATGCTCGCTCATGCCACGGGCATGATCGGATTCCCGCTACGTCTGCTCGCACGCGAAAACTACGACCGCGCGGTGGCCGCACGGGGCACCCATTCCGTCGCCCTGATCACCGGCGAGGAACGGATCGTCCCCGAAAACCCCCGCTGGTTCGTGTGCACGGTGGAAGCGATGCCGCTCGACCGACATGTCGAATTCCTCGCCGTCGACGAAATCCAGCTCTGCGCCGATGCCGAACGCGGCCATACCTTCACCGACCGGCTCCTGCATGCACGTGGCAGCCAGGAGACCCTGTTTCTCGGCTCTGACACGATGCGCCGGGCGATCCGCAGCCTGATACCTGGAATCTTCATCGAGGAGCGACCGCGCCTGTCGGCGCTCCGCTACTCCGGATCCGAAACGCTGCGACGGATGCCGCGGCGCACCGCCCTTGTCGCTTTCTCTATCGACGCGGTCTACGAACTGGCGATGCGCCTGCGCAAGCAGCGGGGTGGAACGGCGGTCGTCATCGGCGCCCTCTCGCCGCGCACCCGCAACGCCCAAGTGGCGATGTACCAGGCTGGCGAGGTCGACTACATGGTTGCCACCGACGCGATCGGCATGGGGCTAAATATGGATGTCGGCCATGTCGCCTTCGCCAGCCTGCGCAAGTTCGACGGCCGCCAGCTCCGGCGTCTTGCTGCAGCCGAAACCGGACAGATCGCCGGCCGCGCCGGGCGTCACATGAACGACGGTACCTTCGGCGTACTCAAGGGAAGCGACACCCTGCTCCCGCAGACCATCGAGGCGATCGAGGCGCATCGCTTCGATCCGGTCCGGAAACTCAACTGGCGGTCGCGGGATCTCGATTTCCGGGCGCCGAAACTGCTGTTGCGTAGCCTGCTTAAGCCACCTGAACACAACCGCCTGGTGCTTTCCGAGGAAGCAGAAGACCAGCGGGCGCTGACGATCCTGATCGGCGATTCGGAGGTTGCCAAACGCGCATTACAACCGGACACACTGCGGCTTTTGTGGCAGGTCTGCCGGATTCCGGATTTCCGCAAGACCGTCACGGGCCGCCACGCGGCGTTCCTCAAACGCATCTTCCTCCATCTCACGGATGGTGACGGCCGGCTTCCCGTCGACTGGGTCCGCCGTAGCATCGACCACATCGACCACACCCAGGGCGAGATCAACACGCTGATGCTCCGCATGGCCCATATCCGCAGCTGGACCTACATCAGCCATCGCGACGACTGGCTCGATGACGCCGAGGAGTGGCAGGGACTTGCCGGGGCTATCGAGGACCGCCTGTCGGATGCGCTACATGAACGCCTGACGCATCACTTTGTTGAATTCCGCTCGACTTCCCTGCGCCGCCGGCTCGACGAGGGCGAGGAGATTATCGCTTCGGTGACGGATTCCGGGGACATCCTCGCCGAAGGCCAGACAGTCGGACGCATCGAGGGCTTCGAGATCGTGCCTTTGGGCAATATCGGCAGGGATCGGCGAATCCTTCTCGCGGCGGCCCGGCGCGCCGCGCTGCGGGAAATGCCGGCCCGCGTCGCTTGTTTCTGCGAGGAGGAGGGTTCGGCGCTGGCCGTGGATCCCGCCGGCACTATTCTCTGGCGCGGTGCGGCAGTCGCCCGGCTGGTCCGGGGCCGGGAGATACTCGCACCGGAGATTCGTCTGCTCCCTGGAAGTTTGATTGATGGCGCCCTGAAGGACCGCGTCACCGCCCGGCTTGATGTCTGGCTTGCAGCCCACCTAGCGCGGGTGTTCAAACCGTTGCTGCGGGCGCGCGAGATGGAGTGGAGCGGCCCGACGCGAGGCCTGATCTTTCAGCTCGCCGAGCATCTCGGTTCGCTGCCGACGCCGCTGTCACACTCGCAGTTCGCCTTGATCGATCGCGAGGAGCGGCAGCGCCTGTTCCGGGCAGGATTGAGGATCGACCCCGGTGCCGTTTATTTCGAGAGACTGGTGCGACCACAGGCCGTGCGCCTGCGCGCCACGCTGTGGCGGACATATAAAAATCAGGCGAACAGCGGGGCTGGCCGGAGCGCTGTGCCGAAGAGTGCTTCGGGATCTTTTCCGGAATCCGTGCCGGGGGTGGCCTGTGGTGCCGGACAACGCTCCGCCGTCGACTGGGCCTGTCTTGGCTATCGCAGACTCGGCGCCTGGGCGGTGCGATGTGACCGCATCGCGCGGCTCGAACGGACTGTGCGCAAGCTCGAACGTAAAGGGCCGTTCGCGGCGACGCCCGAGCTCGTAAAGATCGTCGAGCTCAGCGATACGGCGTTCGAACAGGTGATGGCGTCCCTCGGCTTCCGGGTCATGCGGGAAGGCAATGCGGTCTCGTTCCGGCCGAAAGGACGCAATGCCAAGCGGCGGAGCCGCGGCGGCCGCGCCCGAGCAAACAACCGTTCCAAGATGAACAACGGCCAGAAGGAGAGCAGCGGACAGAAGACGGGCAGAAACCCGAAGAAAATGGGCAACAACCGCACCAAGGCAAACGATAACCGGCAGACAAGCAATGGCCGGGGATCGAACAGCGGACGGAGCCGAACAAACCGGGGCCGGACGGGTCGCGAGCGGTCTGGCCACAATCAGGACTCGCCCTTCGCGGTTCTGCGCGACCTGACGTCGGCCGAATGAGAGCGCGACATTGAACGATTTCGCTGACGTTCCGCGAATCCGCCTCGACAAGTGGCTCTGGTATGCCCGGTTCTGCAAGAGCCGGACCCTGGCGGCAAAGCTCATCGGCGCCGGCGGTTTCAGGGTGAACCGGGAACTCATCTCGAAACCGAGCCATGCCGTGAAGCCGGGGGATGTCCTCACCTTCAGCCAGCGCCGTGATGTCCGGGTAATCGAGATCGTCACGCTTGGAGAGCGGCGCGGGCCACCGGCGGAAGCGCAGACCCTGTATCGCGACCTCGCGCCACCCGCCGAGCGGGAGAAGATGACACCCGGCAAACCGCCCAGGCCGCTGCGTCCGCCGGGCTCCGGACGCCCGACAAAGAAGGACCGGCGTGCGATCGACCGGCTGGCGGAAGCATCGGGCGATTCCCCGAAATAACGGCCACCCGCAGCTGTTGGCGGATGGCCGCCGCACACAAACAAGTCGCGAATCGACCCTGTCTGCGACTCGGGGAAACCCCTGGGAAAATCGCCAAGACAGGCCGTCAGGATGCCCTCTCAAGTCTTGCGCACTGGGATCCGGATTTGTATGCTCGCCTGCGCGTCCAGATGACGTGACTGGCGGTAGAGGCCAAGCCCTATTTTACGGAGATTTCAATGACCTACGTCGTCACGGAAAAGTGCATAAAATGCAAGTACATGGACTGCGTCGAGGTATGTCCGGTCGATTGCTTTTACGTTGGCGTCAACATGCTGGTCATCCATCCCGATGAATGCATCGATTGCGGGGTTTGCGAGCCGGAATGCCCGGCCGAGGCGATTATCCCGGACACCGAGAACGAGGCCGAAAGCTGGGTCGAGATGAATCGGGAATATTCGGAAAAATGGCCGAATATCACCCGCAAGGGAACCTCGCCCGAAGATGCCGACAACTTCGCCACCGAAGAGGGCAAGTTTGAAAAATACTTCGATCCCGCCCCGGGCGAGGGCTGAGCACCGAGACAACAGGCTGAAACAGATCCGGATATAGCGAAAACCATGGCGCAAACGGCAACAAAAACAAAGAAGAAGACAGCTGCCAAGAAGGCCGCTCCTGCAAAAGCCGAGGCAGTGAAGAAGCGCCCGGTTGCCGTTGCCGCAAAGCCGGCCCCGAAGAAGAAACCGGCTTCGACAAAGAAACCCGCCCTGAAGAAAAAGCCGACCGCAGCAACGAAAACCGCGCGGAAGCCAGCGGCAACGAAAACCGCGCGGAAGCCAGCGGCAACGAAAACCGCGCGGAAGCCAGCGGCAAAGACGACGCGCAAACCGGCTGCGACCAGCAAACGCCCTGCCCCCAAGCGGCCCACCCCAAAACCATCCGCCAGGACTCCTAAAAAGGCCTCGGCCAAAAAGACTGCCGCCAAAAAACCTCTGACCAAGGCTGAGCAGGCCCGGGAACAGGCGAAGGCCGCTGCGGCAAAGAAGCGGGCGCAGGAACAGGCCGTCCGGAAGCGCAAAAAGGCCGCTGAGCAAAAGACTGCCGAAAAGAAAACTGCCGAGAAAAAACAGGCCACCAAAGCCGTCGAGCAGCCCGAGGCACCCCCACCGAAGCCGCAGTTCACCCGCAAGAACCTTCGGCCGGGAAGCTGGATCGTCTATCCCTCGCACGGTGTCGGCAAAGTGGTCGGCATCAGCGAGACGAAAATGCCGGATCCGGAGGCTGACGGCGCGACGAAAAAGCCAAAAATGTTGAAAATTCCCATGCTCCAGCTCCATTTCGAGAGCGAGAAGATGGAACTGGAGGTCCCTGTGGCGAAAGCGCAGGAAGCCGGTCTGCGCCGGCCCGCCTCGAAAGAAGAAATGAGCCAGAGCCTGGCCGTCCTCAAGGAGCGCAGCCGGGCCAAGCGCACGATGTGGAGCCGCCGGGCCATGGAATACGAGCAGAAGATCGGTTCCGGCAACCCGAAAGCCATCGCCGAGGTACTCCGCGATCTTCATCGCGAGGAAGACCAACCGGAACAGTCCTATAGCGAGCGCCAGATCTTCCAGTCAGCCCTGGAGCGGCTCGCCGGGGAACTTTCCGTCGTCGACGGCATCGACAGGGATGCCGCAAGAACCCGTCTAGAGGAGATCATGCGCAAGAAATAATCGCTTGGGTGTAATTCAGGCTTGGCCCGGGCGGTCCGGTGTTATGTAATGCTGGCAACAATAAAAATGAGCTGCACGCTCAAAGCTCATTAAGGGGAGGCAATGGCCTATATCGACGACCCGCAGACACAGCGGGCGAATCTGAAGTTCATCAGGGAATCGATGCAGGAGCCACTGCTTTCGCGGGAAGATGAGTATGACCTTGCGAAGAGGTGGCGGGATAATCGAGACGAGGAGGCGTTGCACGGCCTGATCAAGGCCTACACCCGCCTCGTCATCAGCATCGCTCCCCGGTTCCGCAACTACGGATTGCCCATGGGAGACCTCATCCAAGAGGGAAACGTCGGGCTGCTGCAGGCGGCAGAGCGGTTCGAGCCCGACCGAGGGGTCAGATTCTCGACCTATGCGGCCTGGTGGATCCGCTCGGCGATGCAGGATTTCATCCTCAGAAACTGGTCGATCGTCCGTACCGGTACCACCGCCGCCCAGAAATCCCTGTTTTTCAATCTCCGTCGCCTTCGGGCCCAGATCGACGATGTCGGTGGTGACCGGCTAAGCGGAGAATCCCGGGAATTCATTGCCCGGGAACTGCGGGTCAACGTCCATGAAGTCGAAGCGATGGAATCGCGCATGAACGGCGGCGATCAACCTCTAAACGCAACGGTGTCGGACGAATCCGACGACAGCTGGCAGGACTTCCTCCCCGACACGCGGACGCCGTCCGACGAGGTTGTCACCCGTAGCCAGGACGGCCGCAAGCGCCGGGATTGGCTGGAAGAGGCGATGCGAGAGCTACCGCAGCGCGAGCGCACCATCATCGAGCGCCGACGCCTGGCCGATGATGGCGCCACACTTGAGGAGTTGGGTCGCCAGCTCGGAGTCAGCAAGGAACGTGTGCGCCAGCTCGAGCACCGGGCTCTGACCCGCCTCAGAAAATCGATCAGCCGGCGGACCAACCAAGCCTCCGACCTGCTTATCGAGGCTTGACCCGAAACGATCCGCAAAACGGGGCCCAAAGCCCCTCTGAAGCCCCCTGGATTACACTCCACGCCCATCGGCTTTGTTGAGCCCGTGCGCTCTGCGGGATATATCCGAAAGCCGCAGCGCCCGTAGCTCAGCCGGATAGAGCACCAGATTCCTAATCTGGGGGTCGCAGGTTCGAGTCCTGCCGGGCGCGCCACTGCCCAGCGGCTGGCACGCATGTCATTGAGAAGGAGACTGGGTGGCATGAGAACGGCGATTATCACTGGCGGTGCCGGGACGATCGGAAAAGCGACGGCCGAAGCAATGCTTGCCGACGGCTGGTCCTGTGCGTTGGTCGATATGTCCGACGCAGTCCACGAAGTCGCTGCCGGGATCGGGGCAATAGGCCATATCTGTGATGTGACCGATGCAACACAGCGATCTTCGCTGATCGAGGCTGTTCCTGACCCGAAAGCCTTGGTCAACTGCGCGGGGATTGCACCATTGTCGCCCATCCTGGAAACCACTGAAGACGACTGGCGCCGGATCATTGAAATCAACCTCACCGGAGCATTTCTGCTGAGTCAGATAGCTGCCCAGGCGATGACCAAGGGTGGTGGCGGCAGCATCGTCAATGTCGCCTCGGTGTCGGGCCTCCGGGCAGGCGTAGGCCGCGTAGCCTATGGCACATCCAAGGCCGGCCTGATCCAGATGACCAAACAGTTCGCGGTGGAGCTGGCGCAGAAGGGCATCCGCTGCAATGCAGTGGCGCCGGGTCCAGTCGAGGGACCCATGGCCCGGTCGAGCCATCCAAGCGGGCAGACACAAGATTATCTGAATTCAATTCCGCAAGGCCGATACGCTCAACCTGAAGAGATAGCGACCTGCATCGCGTTTCTCTGTTCGGACAAAGCGCGCTTCATCACAGGCCAATGTCTCGCGGTGGACGGCGGCTGGGTTGGTGCAGGCGTCGGGGTGGGTTCACTCCTTGAAGGTGACCGTCAGTGAATTGTGTCAGATCAGCCAAGGAAGGCACGAGTGCTCAGAACGGAACCTCGCCCTCGGTGATGACCCGATACAGGGTTCGACCTTCCGAATAATCGTAGTCCGTGTGGGCGACATGCATCTGGCCGCGATTGTCCGTGATCACCAGATCGCCCGGGCGCCACTGATGGCGATAGATGATTTCCGGGACGATGATTTGCTCCAGCAACTTCTCGAGAAAATCGTGGCTTGCATCCGGTTCCATGCCCTCTAGCCGGACAACCATGCCCGGGTGAAAGAAGATCGACTTTCGGCCCGTCACCGGGTGGGTGCGCACAAGCGGATGTTGCCTCAACCCGGCATGCTCTTTTCTGTCCTGTTCGGTGGAATAGCGATCGTCGAGCTTGGTGATCACGGTTTGCTGCAACAGGTCATCGCGCATCTCGTCTGGCAGAGACGCGAACGCGGTCTGCATGTTCGCGAAACTGGTGTCGCCCCCTTGGGATGGCAGCGACACCGCGTAAAGCGCCGTGTAGTTCGGTGGACGCTCCTGGTGGGCATGATCCGTGTGCCAATCCCTGGCGCCGATCGGCACAGACTTTCCATCCGCTCCGGTCCTGGTATTTCGGCTGTCCAGAACGACGACTTCGGGATGATCGGGTAACCGAAGGGAAGTGAGGTGCTGGGGCATGACCTCGCCAAACAAGCCAACCGCATCCAGCAATTGGGCAGGATTCAGGTCCTGGTCGCGCACCACCATGATCAGATGTTCAACCAGCGCCACCTCAAGCGCCTCGACAACACCCGAGTCAGCTGGCGCCGAAAGATCGATGCCCGTCACCTCGATACCAAGCGCATCAGAAAGAGGCGTGAATACCGGCGACATGATGATTTTCTCTTACAAGTACTCTTGCTACGTTGACGCGCAGACGCTTCCGCCTGCCCGCAATCCGCAAAAAGACCGGCTCAGCCGCCAAATATACCGGCTAAACGCCAGGTTCTGCCCGAATACGCAGGAAATCTATGTCAGAGACACCACGAAAAGCCGAATTGAGGCGGGAAACCAACCCGCCGGACGCCTTCATGAAATATCAGGGCTAACCCTCTGAACCTTCGTGACGCGACTACCGCAGGCGTTTCAATTGGGCGTCAATGAGGCCGCTTGGCACAAAAACTGACTTGTCTTCTCGCCAGATTTTCAGGGCGGTTATTAGTAACTCGTGATCGCACAATACAAGCTGTCGAAGTTGCTCCGTCACCCATAAGATTCCATGCACCTGAAGCGCGCGGTCGCGTGCGACACGTGTCAAAAGCCGATCACCTGTCAGCAAGACAGCATCTTCAAAGTGATTGGTTGTGACGATGCAAAAGCAGTCATTGGCTGACAGTCGCCCGTGCTCTCGTTTGATCGCAAAGGCTTCACCAACTTCGTCGGGCGGCACGTCGTAGGTGACCAGGCCACCACCGTCCAACATAGCCCACTCTTGCCGCGTGAAATCAAGAAGCTCGCTTTCGCGGATAGGCAATGGCACAACCGCTTCAACAGGCAATCTGCACAAGACATGCAGCAGGCGACCTTTGCGCAGATCAATCAGGCAGCTTGCATCGTTGATGATCACACGTGCCACTGACGCTGTTACCCTCTGATATTCTCTTCAACAGTTGCCAATGATAAATGAAGCATCTGGGCAGCTCTGACCGGTGAAATCAATTCTTCTCCGAGCGCACGCCAAACCAGCCGCTCGAACCTCTGTGGGTGTTCGAACGCGCCAAAACCCTCGTCGTCACGGATGGGATCCGGCTCGCTGCTCCGCCATTTCCTGGCATAAGTCCGAAACGCATAGTCAATGCTCGACTGTGGAAGTATGCCCACTTGGCCAAGACGCATCAGAATGGCTGCGGCGGACACCCCATAAAGCCGTTTGAGGCGCATCAGTTCCATACAGGTCATCCCGCTTCGACCCTGCCCCGCTTCTTCAATCAAATGATCGGTCGGAATCAAAAATGCCCCAGCAAACCGGTTCATCGCTTTTTCAAGCTTGATTGCCGCGTTGCCGGTCCCCCGGACAATCCGGTGGGCAAGCTCGTGTGCCAGGTTGAAGCGTTTGCGCTCAACGTTGGTGCGGCTCGAAACGACGACGACATCGGTGTTTGGAAGATCTCCGCTGCGCTCAACTTCGCAAGCCAAGCCGTCAAAGCGTTCGGCAAAATCCGCCTCAATCACCTTGATCCCCTTATCTTCCAGCAACCGCGACATGCTTGGTATGGGGTCGTTCCCAAGCTTCCATAACTTTCTGAGCGCACACGCCTTCTTGTCCAGATCATCCCGCTCTTCGATGTGGTCGGTCACAAGGTCGCCAAAAGGATCGGATGGCAGGGCGATCTCAAGGATGTCCTCAATGGCCAGATAGTCCTCAAGCTTCTCAATCACGATCGCCTCGGCGTGTGCGCGATCCTTCGCAGACGTGCCCGAGTGCTTTCGAAACTCAACGCCAACAAGAGTCTCAACCTGACCACCCATCAGGAAGTCCAGCGAGACACCAAGTGCTTTGCTCAGGCCGACAAGGACCAATGATGACGGGTTCATTTTTTCCGCTTCATATTTGCTGACGGCCTGCGCGGTGATCTTCGGTGACGTGCGGTCGGCCAAGCCTTGCATCGATAAGCCTGCTTTCTTGCGGGCCAATCGCAACCTTTGTCCAAACATGCTTACTCTCCCTACAAAAACCGACGGTTGATAAACGACAGTTTATGATGCGTAATGTAAACTGTGAATTGACAAATTAGTCAAGGAAAAAAATCTTTGGAGACCGATATAAGCGATGAAAATCAACATGTTGCCCCGCATTCGAAGGGTTGGGTGGTCAAGGGCGCTGGAAACATAAAAGAGACGTCTGTCCACACAACGCAGAAATCTGCTATCAGCGTGTGTTACAGCGTGTGTTGCGCTTTGGCGTTACGCTTGCCGAGCAAACGGTTCAGCAACCGGCCATCCGTTATCAAGAGGCCAATACTGATAAGGGCGAACCCGTACCCCGCCTCGCTGCCCAGTCTTTCGCCAAGGAACGTGTAGCTCAACGCGATGGCAAACGGCGGGATCAGCAGTGTAACCAGCATGAGGTTTGCCGATCCTGCTCTGGCAAGGATTTCAAAGTAGAGGAAATAGGCGACCGCTGTCGACAGGAGTGCAACCCCGAACAGGCTGGCCCAGATGTCCGCCGACAGCGAGAACGAGGGTATTCCGTCTACGTAAAACGTGACCGGAATCATCAGGACGATGCTGGCCAGCAGCATTCCCAGTGCGTTCATCATCGGTGGATAGTCAGACAGGAAGCGCTTCCCCCAGACACTCGCAAAGGCATAGGACAGTGCCCCGCCCAGAACGGCAAGCTGGCCAAGATTTCGCGGATCAAAACTCGTAAGCGCATCAAGCCCCATGATTAGGGCCACGCCCAGGACGCCGAAAACCGCACCGACGAGCTTGCGCAGTGTCAGAGGCTCATCCACAAGCAGAATGCCGGCGACAATTGCGCCAAAAAACGCTGTCGTGCTGTTCAATATTGCGGCCAGACCGCTCTCGATATGCGTCTGGCCCCAGAAAATCAGGGAGAACGGGATGGCATTGTTCAATGCACCCATGACCAGATAGCAAAGCCAGACCTTCGCGGATCTTGGAACTGTTATGCCTTGCAGCCAGACAACGAAAAGGAGTGCGGGAACAGCCCAGAACACGCGGTGAAGCACAATCGTCAGTGGCGGGACTTCCCGCAGCGCAACCTCCGCAAAGAAGAACGAACCGCCCCACACCATGCCCAGACCAAGCAGGAGAAATCCGGAAGTCGGGCTGATTGTGGACGTGTTTTCTGAGTCTTTCACACTAAATTCTCGCACATGCATCACGGAACCATCGCGCCAACAGCACCATCATGCCAATCGAGTACCACGCCCAACACCCGGTTCTTGCTACCTTCCAATATTTTCTTGTCGGCCTCGATTTCAGCCTCATGAGGCGGTGGCGACGCAGGCAGATATTTTTGACAGTGATGTTGTGCCGATGTTGCGGTCTTCACCGGGAATCCGCCCGGTCGCCGTTTACGAGGAACTCCTTCGTCGTCACCCCGAACTTGGGGCCGGTATCTGCCGCACTTCGGAACGGCGGATACGGACCTGGAACGCTGAGCACGGTCCCGAGCAAGAGGTGATTTTCCGGCAGAACCATGAATCGGGCAGAATGGGCCTTTCGGACGACAGGCTCGTCCACCACGCGACAATCTTCGAGATGAACGTGGAAGGCTACCGGCGCAGAGCCGCTGAACACGCCAACGGGCCCGGCCGTCCGGCTCAAAGAGCAACACCAGCAAACATCAAACCAGATTGACGCTCCACGACAATCAAAAAACAAACCCCTTGATCGTGGCGGAAAAGCCCGCCACCATCACAAACGTCGCGACCAAGGATTCTCATCCTGATTGACGCGCCCCTCTCACCCAGATTGTCGCGCTACAGACGTGGCGATCAGGCTGTGGCGGCACAGGCCAAACCGCCAAGGCAATCCTCTGCCCATTGCGCTATGCTTGGCAACCGAATTGCGGCACACCGGGCCCGATCAAGGCTCGGGATCCAGTTTCCAATCAAGGGCTGTAGACTCGAATCCTGCCCGGGTCGCTACTTCCATTCCTCCACTTTTATTTTTTATTTTCCTTTATTTACAATAGGTTATTTTCTTGTGTCCCAGCCGTTGATTTGCGTATCCCATTAGGCGACTCCTGCAATAAGCTGGATGACCCGTTTACGGTCCGCCGCCTTGGTGTATTGATGACACCCTTGAAACATTGCATTTTTGTAGTTATATTATTGCCATGACAGAAACCCGGTTCATCTGGGACGAGAACAAGAACATCACCAACCAGCGCAAGCATGATGGCATTGCGTTTGAGTTGGCTACACAGGTTTTCCATGATCCTCTGCGGCTTACACGACATGACCGGACCGAAGGCTACGGATGCGGTGGCAAACCATCGGCTCCGTCTGTGGCGTCACGGTCCTGCTGGTGGCTCATACGGTCACAGAGGAAGACACAGACGGGACGTTAGTCGAGACCATCAGGATCATCTCGGCGAGAAGAGCAACCACAAGAGAGAGAGAGAGAGAGAGAGAAAGCGCTATGAAGAAGAGGGCCAATTACACGTTTGACACACTGCCTCCCTTGACCGAAGCGCAGCGCAAACACCTTGATGAATTGACGCAGATGTCAGACGATCAGATCAACACGAGTGACATTTCCGCGCTGACCGATGCGCAACTCGCAGAAATGAAGCGGGCAGAGCATTACCGGCCGATCAAGCAACAGATCACCGCTCGTCTGGATGCGGATGTGCTGGCGTGGCTCAAAGCTGGCGGCAAAGGCTACCAGTCCCGTATGAATGCCATTCTTCGGCAAGCCATGCTGAGCACAAAAGGCTAATAAGCAAGGAAAGCAAATTCCTGTCGCGCGTTCTACACGATGAGCCGGATCTGGTTGGCCTGACTCTCGGTTCCGGTGGCTGGGTGCTGGTTGATGCCTGCCGCACGATCACACCATCTACGCGATCACCAAACCCACCTTTGCGGTCTGGGTATGTACGCTTGATCAGGTCTGCATCAACAAGTTCAGTCTCGATCTGACCGATTTGGCGCTTCGATAATCGAAAAATCTTTGCAATCCACTTCAGTGAATGCCAGATCGCACATATTCTGCCCTGCTGGAAGTCGGATGGCTGACAGTTTTCAATCGCAAATGCGGGGTATTTGTAGCGCTGCAGGGTATTGGGCTGCGCCATTGGAAAGGCCGAGTATACTCCGTGCTTACCTTAGAAACATCTTCAGTTTGAAGGGTGTAATGTCGGCAGGTGGGCCGTTGTGAGTTAGCCGAATACTCATGCCGCACTGCCCGACAGCAGTTTTCCGCCTCGATTGTCGGTTGATTCTGCGTTGCTATTTGGCGTAAGGTGGGCATGAAAACTGGAAGCTTTTACAGTTGATTTGATCCCGGTTTCGGTTACTGCCGAACCGGGATTATTTTTTGGATGGCACTCCAAACTGCGTCCCATTTTCACTGGTAACTCATTGATCTGTAAAGCCCCGTAAAAGCTATTTGTGTCCCAGAAACTCCTCCGGATGCACCACCATCCCGGCAACAGGAGGCACAGGTGTTCAAGACGCTTGACGATCTCGATTGCGCCGGGCGCCGGATCTTGCTACGGGCCGATCTCAACGTGCCTGCCGCCGAGGGACGCGTCATCGATGACGCCCGCATCGCCGCCCTCGCCCCGACCTTGCGGGAACTTCTCGACAAAGGCGCCCGCATCATTGTGATATCGCATTTCGGGCGACCGAAGGGGAACCCGGACCCGATGCTGTCACTCCGCTTCCTGCAGGACGATCTCGCCCGGCATGCAGGTCTTTCCCGGATCGGCTTCGCCGAGGACTGTATCGGCGACGAATGCGAGACCGCCGTTGCCGCTCTTGGCGACGGAGAGGCCCTGCTCGTGGAGAACCTGCGCTTTCATGCCGGCGAGGAGGCGAACGATCCGGATTTCTCCGCCGCGCTCGCCCGGCTCGGCAACGCCTATGTCAACGACGCCTTTTCCGTTTCGCACCGCGCCCACGCCTCAACAGAGGGAATCACCCATCTCCTGCCCGCCTTTGCCGGCCGAAGCCTGCAGACGGAACTGGCGGCGCTGGCAGCTGCTCTCGACAATCCCGAGAGACCCGTGCTGGCGGTCATCGGCGGCGCCAAGGTTTCAACCAAACTGGCCACGCTCGGGAATCTGGTCGACAAGGTCGATGCCCTGGCCATCGGCGGCGGCATGGCGAACACCTTCCTGCACGCGCTTGGAGCCGATGTCGGGGCCAGCCTGTGCGAACCGGGTCTGGCGGCCGAGGCGCGCGCGATCGCGGGCCACGCCGACGAGGCTGGATGCCGCCTGATCCTGCCGCAGGACGCGATTGTCGCCACTGAGTTCAAGGAGGGTGCGGCATCCCGCACCGTCCCGATTGCAGGCGTTGCAGACAACGAAATGATTCTTGATATCGGGCCGGATTCTGCGAGTACGCTGAACGCCTTCCTCTCGACCTGCCAGACCGTTCTCTGGAACGGCCCGCTCGGCGCCTTCGAAACGGCACCGTTCGACGCCGGCACCAACGCGGTGGCCGCCCACGTAGCGGAATTGACACAGAGTGGAGATCTCGTTTCCGTTGCCGGCGGTGGCGACACCGTTGCCGCATTGCGGCGGGCCGGCACGGTCGAGGCGTTCAGCTATGTGTCGACTGCCGGCGGCGCTTTCCTCGAATGGCTCGAAGGGCGGGAGCTGCCTGGAATTGCCGCTCTCTACCGTGACCCCGACGCAACAGGCGAAGAATCCAAACAATGACAACACAGGAACAAAATGGTTCGGGGCCGCGGGTGCGACGTATCCCCGAGGGCGACAACCGCGAGCGGCTGGTCTGCCCGGAATGCGATTTCATTCACTACGACAATCCCAAGGTCGTCGTCGGCGCCGTTGTTTCGTACAATGGCAGCATCTTGCTTTGTCGGCGGTCGATCGAACCGCGAAGCGGATTCTGGACCCTGCCCGCCGGCTTTCTGGAATTGCACGAATCTCCGCTTGATGGCGCCATTCGGGAAGTGCGCGAGGAAGCCTGCGCGGAGATTGCCGTCGATGCACTGCTTGCGGTCTACAGCGTGCCTCGGGTCAGCCTCGTGCAGATATTCTACCGGGCCGAACTCGTGGGCGATGCCTTTGCTGCCGGAGAGGAAACGAGTGAGGTTGCAGCCTTCCCCTGGGAAAAGATTCCCTGGGACGACATCGCCTTCCCATCGGTGCACTGGGCCCTGAACGGATACCGAGAGGTCGAGGGCCAGACTCAGTTCGCACCGCGCGGCAATCCGGAGGGAGAGTTCGGCGACTACTAACCGGCGACGATTGGGCGTCAATTACGGGGCGCCGATTACGGGGCGCCGATTACTTGATGTCGGCTATTGGGCGCCGGCTTCCTCTTTTTCCGCTTCTTCCGGCAAATGGTTCCGGTAGATCAGCGGCAGTTGCGTGGCAAAGAACGCCAGGGTCAGGGCGGTCAGGCCAAACACTTTGAAACCGACCCAGAAATCCGTGCTCTGGGTGCGCCAGACCAGCTCGTTGAGACCGGCCATAGCAAGAAAAAACAGCGCCAGGCGGAACTCGAGAATCTGCCAGCCGCGATCCTTCATCCGTATGCCGCGACCGAACAGTTTCGGGAGTAGCCGAAGATTGAACGCGTGCGCACCGAACAGCACAGCTGCAAACATCAGCTGGACGATCGTCGGCTTCATCTTGATGAAGGTTTCGTCCTGAAAAAACAAGGTCAACCCGCCAAACACGCCAACGAGCAGCGCCGTAACCAGCGGCAAGATCGGCACCCGGCGCTCGATGATCAGCGCCGCAGCGACCGCAACGACGGTGGCAGCCATCAGCGCGGCGGTCGCAGCGTAGATTTCCCAGACGCTGTAAGCGCCAAAGAACACGACCAGCGGGCCGTATTCGCAGGCCGGTTTGAGCCAGCGCGGCCCGCCAGCGCGCCCGGCTTTCCCACTTTCCGCCATTACAGTTCTCCGGCCAGGTCGCCGACCAGAACGCCGTCATGGACGCCCGAGACCACCGCCGGAACCACCGCTCCCTCATGCGCCGGCGCCGACAGTGCAATCGGCGCAAACTGCGCAGTCTTTCCCTTGGCGCACACGCCCGTCTGTCCGATGAGATTTTGTTCGACGAGCACCTGTTCCCGGCATCCAATCCGGCTTTCAAGAAAGCGCTGCGCAGCGGCCTCCCCGTCGCGGCGCAACAGGCGGGCACGCTCGCGCCGCTCCGCCACCGGCACAGTTGGCATTTGGGCCGCCGGCGTACCCGGCCGCGGCGAATAGGGGAAAACGTGCAGCCATGAGAGACCGCAATCCTCAACCAGGGCGCGGGTGCGCTCGAACATCGCGCCAGTTTCTGTTGGAAAGCCAGCAATCAGATCCGCACCGAAGACAATGTCCGGCCGCAACCGGCGCAACTCTGCGCACAGCACGATGGCCTGGTCGCGGGAATGGCGGCGTTTCATGCGCTTCAGAATCAGGTCGTCACCCGATTGCAACGAGAGGTGGAGATGAGGCATCAGCCGTTCTTCCTCAGCAAACAAGCGCTTCAGCTCCGGATCGATCTCGATGCAGTCGATCGATGAAATGCGCAAGCGCGGCAACTCCGGGAGTGCGGCGAGAATCCGCCGGACCAGCTGTCCAAGCGCGCCACCACCCGGTAGCCCGTCTCCATAGGAGGAGATGTCGACGCCGCTGAGGACGATTTCCTGATAGCCCGCCTCGACAAGCTGCCGTCCCTGCCGCACGACCTCGCCGGCCGGAACCGAACGGCTGTTGCCACGGCCATAGGGGATGACGCAGAAGGTGCAGCGGTGGTCACAGCCCTGCTGGACCTGGAGAAACGCAGCGGCGCGCCCGCCGAACCCCGCCAGGAGATGCCCGGCGGTCTCGCGCACCGACATAATGTCGTTGACGACGATCGGCGCCTCGCTGCCGGGCGCAAAGGTTCCGGAATCCAACTTCTCGACATTGCCGACAACGCGGTCGACTTCCGGCATCGCCGCCCATGTGTCGGGGTCGGTCTGTGCGGCGCAGCCAGTGACGACGATCCGTGATTCCGGTCGCGTTCGCCGGATCCGGCGGATCGCCTGGCGCGCCTGCCGTTCCGCCTCGGCGGTCACGGCGCAAGTGTTGACGACAACGGTATCCCGGGCGCCGGCCGCATCGAGATTGGCGTCGATCACCTGCGATTCCCAGGCATTGAGCCGACAGCCGAAGGTGACGACCGCATTGTCGCTGGCTGCGTTGTCGCTGGCTGCGTTGTTGCCGCCGGCGGCCATGACTGGGTCCATGGCGGGATCCATGGCGGCATCTGCGCTCATGCCGGATTTCCGTCTTGTGTCAGAATACCCTCAAAGGATGTCGCGACCGGCCCGGAGAGCAGGACGTCGCCGTCTTCCCGCCATTCAGCAAGAAGATCGCCGCCATCGGCCCGGATCCCGACCGGCCCAGCCTCGACCAGGCCACGCCGTCGAGCGGCAACAACAACGGCACAAGCGCCGCTACCGCAAGCCGGCGTGATGCCAACACCACGCTCCCAAACGCGCATCCGCAAAGCACCGTTGCCGGCACTGCTCACAACCTCGACGTTGGTGCGCTCGGGGAACATAGCGTGGGTCTCGATCCCAGGCCCCAGGGCCTCGAGATCGACCGCCGTGGCATCCTTGACGAAGAAGACGCAGTGCGGGTTTCCGATACCGACCGCAACGGGACCCTCAAGAGGGCCGGCGGCAACATCGAGGCAAAGCGTGTCGGCCTCGCTGGCCAGCGGTATTGCCGCCCAATCCGTCTGCGCCGGGCCCATATTGACCCGGACATCCCCTGCCTGCGTCTGTTCCGCTGCGAGAATCCCGGCAGCGGTGGCGATAATCAGCGTGCCGGCGCCGGTCTCCCGCATCAGCTTGTCGGCAACACAGCGTGTACCGTTACCGCAGGCACCGACCTCGCCGCCGTCGGCGTTGTGGAAGCGAAAGCGGACTTCGGCCCCGCTACCAGCCCCGCCGCCAGGCCCGCCATCCGCCTCTTCGATCAGGATGACCTGGTCGCAGCCGACCCCGCGCCGCCGGTCAGCGACCGCGCGAAGCCACGCCGCCGGTAGGGCCACCGGGTTCTGACGCCTGTCGATAACAACGAAGTCGTTGCCGGCGCTATGCATCTTGGTGAAGGCGATGGCCGACATCGATCCTCGAACCCTTCCGGCGTTCCCTGGTGTCTCCCGGGTATCTGTCCCCCGGGCGTCGCGCTGGTCGCTCCCCCGGCATGGGCGATCGACGATCTCTTCCGTAACGCTCTGTATATGGCCGCCTTTCGCCGTCTGTCCAACCGGAATCCGTCTCTCTTCCAGGGCGCTTCGCTCTCGACGGGTGGGGTCCGATCGCCTACCTTGCGGCGGACACTGCGCTAGCGGGGACAATGATCTAGCGGGGACAATGATGCGGGAACGGGCGGCATGACAGACAGCACATGGACTATCGCCATTGTTGGCGGCACCGGCGCCCTTGGCTCCGGCCTCGCCAAGCGGTGGGCCCGGGCCGGCCACACCATCGTTATCGGCTCCCGGGATGCCGGGCGCGCAGAAGAAGCAGCCCAGCGTTTCGCCGCCGAAGCCGACGTCAATACCATCAGCGGCTGCGCCAACACCGAGGCCGCAGCGGCAGGCGATATCGTCGTTCTCACCGTCCCCTACGCCAATCACCAGGCGACTCTGGAGACGATTGCAGGGGCGGTGCAGGACAAGATCGTCATCGACGTCACCGTACCCCTGGTGCCACCGAAGGTACGCACCGTGCAACTGCCGCCCGAGGGAAGCTGCGCCAAGGCGGCGCAGACGCATTTAGGCGCGGCAGTGCGGGTGGTTTCGGCCTTCCAGAACGTTGCCGCCGATCATCTTGCCGATCTCGACCATGCGATCGACTGCGATGTCCTGATCTGTGGCAACGACCCGGGAGCCCGCACGACCGTCGCGGATCTCGCCGAAGCGGCAGGTATGCGCGCCTGGCAGGCAGGCCGCATCGACAACTCGACAGTTGCCGAGACCCTGACCTCAGCCCTGATCTTCATCAACCGGCATTACCGGATCGACGGCGCCGGCATCCGGATCACCGGCGCGCCGGACTCTGCCGACGGCGATTGATTCGGCCACCCGCAAAGCCGGATCGATGCCCACGAAACCGGACCAATGACTGAAGCCGCAACCGGGCATCTCGCCCTCACCGCACTCGACGGGATTCCCTCGATCGAAGCGGGCGACGATCTCGCCGCCATCATCGCCGCTGCGCTCGATGGCGGCGGGCACCGCCTCGAAGAGGGTGACGTGCTCGTCGTGGCCCAGAAAATCGTCTCCAAAGCCGAGGGCCGCACGGTTGCACTCGGCAGCGTGTCGCCCGGCGCCGAAGCCCTGGAATTGGCCCGCGCGACCGACAAGGACCCGCGGGTGGTGGAACTCATCCTCGCTGAATCTGAGGAAGTGGTGCGGCAGCGCCCGGGATTGGTGATCGTCCGCCACCATCTCGGCATGGTAATGGCCAATGCCGGCATTGACGCATCCAACACCGAGACGCCGGATTCGGTGATCCTGCTGCCCGAGAATCCCGACGCCAGCGCCAAGACGCTGCGGAACGACCTGCACCGGCACACGGGCGTTGCGGCAGGGATCGTTATCAATGACAGCGTCGGCCGGCCGTGGCGGATTGGCACCGTCGGCATCGCCCTTGGCGTCGCCGGTCTTGCCGCCGTGGTCGATCTGCGCGACCAGCCCGACCGTGCGGGCCGCCTGCTCCTGGTCAGTGAACAGGCAATCGCCGACGAGATTTCGGCGGCGGCGAACCTGCTCCAGGGTCAGGCCGCAGAGGGTCGGCCCGTCATCCTGATCCGCGGATTGCCGTCCGCCATGCAAGCCGCGCCGGCACAGAATGCCCGCTCCCTGCTGCGCCCGGACAAAGAGAACCTGTTCCCGTGAGCAACGAGGATATGGGGCTAGCAATGCGGCCGGTGATCCTGCTCTGCGGTGGCGTTGGCGGCGCCAAATTGACCCTTGGCTTTGAGCGCCTCAACAATCCCGGAGCCCTGACAGCGGTCGTCAACACGGCGGATGATTTCGAGCATCTCGGGCTGCACATCTCGCCCGATCTCGACACCCTACTTTATACGCTCTCGAACCTGGCCGATCCGGAGCGGGGCTGGGGCCGCCGTAACGAAACCTGGTCCTTCATGGCAGCGCTGCGGGAATTCGGTGGCGAGGACTGGTTTGCGCTCGGCGACGGCGACCTGGCAATGCACGCCTTGCGCACGGCGCACGTGGCCGCCGGCGGAAGCCTGACGGAATTCAGCACCCGGATCTGCCGCCGGCTCAATATCCGCACAACCGTTCTGCCGATGACCGACAATCCGGTCGCCACCCTGCTCGACACCGACGCCGGAATCCTGCCCTTCCAGCACTATTTCGTGCGCGAGGCCTGCTACCCCAAGGTGAAAGCCATCCGCTTTTCCGGCGCCGAGGCTGCAAGCTGCAACCCAGCCCTCATCGCCCTGCTGTCCGGCGAACCCGCGCCGGCCGTCATCCTGGCGCCATCGAACCCTCTGCTCAGCATCGATCCGATCCTCGCCTTGCCCGGTCTGCGCGAACGTCTTACCAGCCATCCCGGGCCGGTCATCGGAGTCTCGCCGATCGTCGGCGGGATGGCGCTGAGAGGACCGGCGGCAAAAATTATGGCGGAACTCGGCCTGTCACCGGAGGCGTCCACGGTGGCCGAGCACTATGCCGATTTTCTCGACGGCTTTGTCATCGATCGCGCCGATGAGGCGCAGGAGGCGGCGATCGCCGGGCACGGGCTTCGGGTCTGTGTTACCGATACCGTCATGCGCACGCTCGAGGATCGGATCGCACTGGCCCGCACCTGCAGCGCCTTTGTTGCAGAGATTGCCCAAGACGCAGCCGCATGACCGCCGAGCCCGTCACGACATCCGCCATTACCGCCGTTGTGCCGATGAAAGACCCGGCGGAGGCCAAGCTGCGTCTCGCGCCGGTGCTCTCGGACGAAGAGCGCCGCAACTTCGCCGAGGCGATGTTGCAGGACACGCTGGCGGCCCTCGCCAGTGCACGGCATATCGCAGATATCGTCGTTGTTGCCCAGGATCCAGCATGGAGGTCAGTGGCCGAAGCGGCCGGCACCGGGTTCCTCAAGGAAACCGCGAGCGCTGGCTACAACGCCGCTGCCGCCTTTGCCGCGAATGCCTTCCGCGATGCAACAGCGCTCCTGATCCTGCCAGGAGATTTGCCTCTGGTAACGCCCGCAGAGATTGACCAACTGACGGCGCCGCTGGCTACGCCCGGCATTCGCCTCGCTCCGGACCGCGCGAATGAGGGCACCAACGGCATCCTGATCGCGCCGCCGGGCCTGATTGCGACCCGCTTCGGGCCGCAGAGTTTTAACCGCCACAGGCAAGCCGCAGCGGAGGCTGGCGCGGCCTGTGAAACCGTTGCGGTATCCGGCCTTGCCTTTGATATCGATACCCCGCAGGATTTGGTTGCGCTGTGCAGCATTGAAAGGCTCGGGGAGACTCACACCTATCTTGAGCGTAGCGGTATTCGCACCCGTTTCAGCGCGGAGACCCCGGGCGGCGCGGACAGGGCATGACACAAGATTTTCAGCATAATCTCCCCGGCGATGGACCTGGTTTTGGCCAACCTGGTCTCGACGAGGATGCGGCCCGCGCGCTGGCGCGGACCGGCGACACCGCCAGCTTCATGACCGAGGCGGCGCGTCTTCGCGATATCGGCCACGGCCAGGTGGTGACCTATTCCCGCAAAGTTTTTATTCCCCTCACCCAGCTCTGCCGCGATGTCTGCCACTACTGCGTCTTCGCTCAGCCGCCACGGCAGCTGGAGGCGCCCTATCTGACGCCTGATCAGGTACTTGAGATTGCCCGCGCCGGTGCGGCGGCCGGATGTCGGGAGGCTCTGTTCACACTCGGCGACAAGCCCGAGGCGCGCTATCCCACCGCCCGCAAGGCGCTTGCAGCACTTGGCCACGAAACAACCCTCGACTATCTGCGCGAGGTAGCGCTGATGGTGTTCGAGGAGACCGGCCTTCTGCCCCACCTCAATCCCGGCCTCATGAACGCGCGCGAGATGGCGCAGCTGCGCGAGGTTTCGGCGAGCATGGGCATCATGCTGGAAAGCGCATCGCCGCGGCTGCTCGAGAAAGGGAACTGCCATCACGGTTCCCCCGACAAGGATCCCGTGCGGCGGCTGGAAACCATCGCCGAGGCTGGACGGCAGCGCATTCCCTTTACCAGCGGCATCCTGATCGGCATCGGCGAAACCCGGGAGGAACGCATCGATGCGCTGCTCGAACTGCGGCGTTTGCACGAGCAATATGGCCACATCCAGGAAATCATCATCCAGAACTTCCGGGCCAAGCCCGGCACCCGGATGGCGGACTGGGCGGAGCCCGATCTCGAGGATCTGCAGTGGACGGTGGCCGTCGCCCGGCTGGTCTTCGGATCGGCGATGTCAATCCAGGCACCGCCGAATCTTACCAGTGATGGAACCGGAAGCCTGATTACCGCCGGTATCAACGACTGGGGCGGGGTTTCCCCGGTCACCCCCGACCACGTCAATCCGGAAGCACCGTGGCCGGAGATCGATGCCCTGGCCCGGGTGACGGCGGCGGAAGGCAAGATCCTTGCCGAGCGACTGACGGTCTATCCGGATTACGCCATGGCCGGCGAGATCTGGCTCGATACGGCATTCCGGCAGCCGGTGTTGCGCGGCATCGACTCTGACGGCCTTGCGCGCATCGAGGACTGGGCGCCGGGCCTTGCCGAGAATGCGGTCGACCTACCGTCCACAGGCATGCCCGTCGCTGACACGAACGATGTAACGCCGATTGGCGCGACGCAGATTGGTGCAGCGCCGGCCGGCCACACCGCAAGCGATCTCGACGCCATCCTGCGGCACAGCCTGGCCGGCGATTCACTCGGCGAAGGCGATATCGTGCGCCTGTTTGCGGCCCGCGGCAGCGAAGTACCCGCTGTGGTAGCAGCGGCTGATGCGCTGCGGCGCGATGCGGTCGGCGACACTGTCACCTACACCGTCAACCGCAACATCAACTACACCAACATCTGCTATTTCGGCTGCCGCTTCTGCGCCTTCTCGAAGGGCAAGACCCATGAGGCCCTGCGTGGCAAACCTTATGATCTCGGACTCGACGAGATCGTGCGTCGATCACAGGAAGCCTGGGCGCGGGGTGCCACCGAGGTCTGCCTGCAGGGTGGCATCCACCCCGACTATACCGGGCAGACCTATCTCGACATCCTTGGCGCTATCAAGGCAGCCCTGCCCGACATGCATGTCCACGCCTTCACCCCGCTCGAGGTATTCCAGGGCGCACAGACGCTCGGCCTGCCCCTCGACGCCTTCCTCGGGCGTTTGCGCGATGCCGGCCTCGGCAGCCTGCCCGGCACGGCAGCGGAGATTCTCGACGATGAGGTCCGCGCGGTGCTGTGCCCGGACAAGATCAACACCGCAGAGTGGCTTTCGGTGATGGAAACGGCGCATGGCCTTGGTCTCGCGTCAACAGCGACCATTATGTTCGGCCATATCGACCGGCCGGTGCACTGGGCCCGCCACCTGCTTCATGTTCGCGCCCTCCAGGAGCGCACCGGCGGCTTCACCGAACTGGTTCCCCTGCCCTTCGTGCACATGGAGGCGCCGATCTATCTCAAGGGTGCCGCCCGACGCGGTCCGACCTGGCGCGAAACCCTGTTGATGCATGCGGTTGCGCGGCTCGTCCTGTATCCCGTGATCGCCAACATCCAGACTTCGTGGGTCAAACTCGGTGCTGGTGGTGGCGGACGATGCCTCGAGGCAGGAGCCAACGATCTTGGCGGTACGCTGATGAACGAAACCATCACGCGCTCTGCCGGCGCCGCCCACGGTCAGGAGATGCCGCCGGAAGCAATGGAGCAGGTAATCCGCCAGCTCGGCCGGACGCCACGCCAGCGGACGACACTGTATGGAGCGCCCGATCCGCTCCAGCAGGTACGCTCCTATGAAGCGGAACCGCTCGCACCCCTGGTCAACGCGCCGCCGGTGCGCCGCAGCGCATCCGAAGTTGCTGCCGCCGCAGCCGAATAAGAGATCGTTTGCGTGGCAAAGAGGGAGGTTGAGAGGCGATGAGCATCGGTGTCGGGCTGGGGCTTGCCGAATTCACTTTCGATTCGAGCGCGGGCTACTGGCAATGGGTTCGCATGTGCGACGAGGGAGGCGTTGATTCGCTGTGGCAGACCGACCGGCTGGTATCGCGCACACCCTTCCTGGAATGCATGAGCGCCATGGCGGGGCTGGCCGGGGCGACCAAACACATCAAGTTCGGCATGAACGTCGCTTCGCTCGGCATACGCGATCCGCTCGAAACCGCAAAGCAGTGCGCGACCATCGACTATCTCAGTGATGGCCGGCTTCTTCCCGCCTTCGGGCTCGGCAGCAACCGCTCGCGCGACTGGATCGCCAGCGGCCGGCAAACCAAGGCCCGAGGCCAGCGGATGAACGAGGCTCTCGAGATCATGACCCGTCTGTGGATCGAGGAGACGGTGACCTTCGAAGGCAAGCACTTCCAGTACGACGAGGCATCCATAATGCCGCGACCGGTGCAGAGCCCGCTTCCTCTCTGGATAGGGGGCGGTTCCGAGGCGGCGATCGAGCGTAGCGGCCGGTTCGGCACCGGATGGCAGGGTTCCTTCGAGACGCCCGAAAAAGCCGGCGAGGTGGCTGCCGCGATCCTCGAATCGGCGCAGCGCCACGACCGGCCGATGGATCCCGACCACATGGGCATCGGCTTCGGCGTCCGCTTCGGCGATTGGGACGAACCCGTGGTGCAGAGAGCGGAGAAAGCCTACAAGGCCAGCTCCGGCGGCAAGGATCCCCGTCTGCGCCTCGCGGTCGGCGGCGCCGAGGAGATCATGGACAAGATCGAGGCCTATGCCGACAACGGCATCTCGAAATTCATCTTGCGGCCGATCGGCGCAGGCGATAGCGAGATGATGGCGCAGACAGAGCGCATTCTCGCCGAGGTTATGCCCGCCGTCGCAGCCTTCGACGCCAGCCGCAAGGCCAAAACCAAAGCCGCCTGAACCGCCCGGGCCCTCTATGCCAACCTCGGTCGGCTCAGGCGATATCCTCTCTCAGTCCGCAGGTACAGGCGGCTGGTTCTCGCTGGTTGCCAGCATCTGTTCATCCGATATCGCCAGGATCTGGGCATAACGGCCGGGCGCATAGTTGCTCATATGCGGGCCGGGTGCGTCAGGGCCAGGCTGTGCGACAGCCCCGGCCTTGTCGGCGAACGCGCTTGATTGTTTGAAGCGCACCAACTCCTCGGCGTCGATGCCGACCAGGTCGACGACCTCCGGATCGATCCAAGCCTCGGAGTTGATGGGCTCTTCCGAATAGGAAAGCTCGAGCGATAGATTTTCGGGCCCGGCAAAATAGATCGACATGCAGAAGCCGTGATCCTTTGGGCCGATCACCGGCACACCCTTGGTGCGCAAACGATCCTTCATGGCCATCAGCTCGGCGTTATCCTTCACGCGAAAAGCAACATGCTGCATGGTCCCGGGCGCACAGTTGGCGCCCGGGTTTCCGGCATGGGTTTGGCCTATCTTGGTGGAAATTTTTCCAATATCGGGATTCTGGACGAAAGCAATCGCGCTTTCATCGTTCAGCCTCAAGAAACCATGAAAGGTGTGCTCGACACCGTGCATCCAGTAGAGCGCCACCAGCTCCATGCCGAGCTTGTCGGTAAAGAATTCGATCTGACCCTTGATGTCAGCCGTCGCAATGGCGAGGTGGTGTAGACCTCCGACCTTGTTCATAACGCGTCTCCTCTGACGTTCTGTGTGCGCAACGTGTTCAGTAAACCTGTTGCGCAATAGCCGATTTTCAGCGATGTTTATGGCTCAATGGAGAGTGAGGACTTGTCTATGAGGGTTTTGAAGGTTTTGCGGGGGCGCGCTGATTTGTTTTTCCGCCTTTCAGGTATCCGTCTTCAGGATTTCGAGGCATTGGTTGTTGTTCTTCATCCGATCTGGCTTGAACGTGAGCACCACCGGCTTTCACGTGAAGACAGACAACGCGCGATCGGTGGCGGGATGAACTACCGTTTGGAATTTGCCGAGCAATTACTGCTCTGCTTGATGTATTATCGCACCTATACCAGTCAGGCCTTTATGGGTCTTCTGTTCGATGTCTCGTCCCCTACGGTTTGCCGTCGGATTGCTGCCATGACAGAATTGATGGCAGGACATTTCCGGATGCCGGAGCGCAAGATCAGGCTGTCGGCGTCAGAGAGGGATGACCTGCTTTACCTGATGATTGATGGCACGGAGCGTCCGGTTCAACGCCCGAAAAAGCTCTCGCATCGCAAGGCGAAGTATTCCGGCAAGAAAAAGCACCACACGGCCTCACATCAGATCATCACCGATGACAAAAAACGGGTTCTGGCGGTTGGTCCGGCGCAACCCGGGCGCGCACATGACAAGCGTATCTACGACGAGGCGCGCGTGGATAAGCCACCGGGTGTGCTTGTACTTGGTGATCTCGGTTATCTGGGAACATCGCTTGAAATCCCGCTCAAAGCCTCAAGGAACCACCCCCTTACGGACGAACAGAAAACTTACAACGCTTGGCACGCAAAGCTACGTATCGGCGTGGAGCACGGTATTTGCCGCATGAAAAAGTTCGGAGTATTTGCCGAAACTTACCGCGGCAACCGGCAGGAAAACATGATTGCCAAGAACGTCGGGGCGCTGGCAAACATGAATTTGAAAACAACCTGACCAAATTCGGTAAGGATACATCCGTTCTCAACTACCTGATGTTATTGTGAATCAGGTCTAGTATTGATCAAGCCGTGTCGGCAGTGAAAGCATGGTAACTAAACAACCATTCGTTGGTCTGGCCTCGGGACTGCGTCGCCGTACGGTTCCGTTCCACCGTTTCGGGCCCGCTTATCCCACTTATATGGAAGATGCGGGCGTTCCGGCGGGAGACCTGCTGAATCCTGGTGATGAGATCCTTTCGAAGATTTTCGTCGCGTTCGAGGCTTGTCGACAGATCATCGGCGGCCACACAGCCAGCAAGCACCGCGCCGTCTTCGGTCGCCATGGCAGCGGCCTGCGCCATGAACGACAGGGTCGGATGACACGTATCGCCCCAGCAACGTGACCGCTCCGTCAATCCACCGCGGCATGGGCGGCCGGTCACACAACGCCCATTTGAAGCAGGCATCCGGATCCATGTTGTCGAGAAAGCACTCGAGAAAGCACTGCACGTCATCGTTCCAGCCGACAAAATCTTCCTTCAGCTCGGAATGTTCGCCACACTCGGTCCAGGATTCACGCTCCCAGCCCTCCTCCTCGACGACACAAACACAGTTCACCATCCTGCCGCGACGGACGTAGCAGTGGACAAAATGCTTGCCGGGGCCCCACCAGTTTCTGGCCACCGGTCGCACCAGGCCATCCGGCAGGCGATCAATCGGAACGAGACTGCACCAGGTAATGCAGCCGGTGAAAGCAGGATCTTCCGGCCCGAACAACCCGGCGCGAACCGTTGAGTGGTGCCGTCCGCACCGACCAGCAAGCGGCCCTCCCGAATGCCCGTGCCGATGGTTGGTGACGGTTACCTTTCCGCCATCGGAATCGAAGTCCTTCACCAGCGCATTGACCGCAAGTTCGATGTTCGGATATTCAGCCGCGGCGTCAGCCAGCAGCGCGATCAGATCCGTGCGATGGATGTGATAATAGGGAAAGCCATAGCGCTCGCGGAGCCGGGCACCGAACGGAACGTCCAGGATTGTTTCGCCGACCTGCCAATCCCGCGTCTGGCCGGGTTGGGTCTGATCTGGACCCCGGCGGCGATTTCACCGCATTCAGGCGCCTCCTCCGGCACCTGGATATCGAATCCCTGCACGGCAAAGCAAAGCGCTGCCGCAAGGCCGCCAATGCCGCCGGCGGCGACCAATACGGGGCGGGCGATTGCATCCGGCTGATTCCGTTCCTATCTTCCAACCTTGATCTGACGGTCTGGTGCGGTGCATTGACACTCTCGCCAGCGATCACATAGGAGACGTCATGTCCGCACTTCCATCCGAGACCGGCACCGCAGACGCCGCATATGTCGAGGCGTCCCTGCGCTATCTTCGCGACACTGGCGAAAAACCGGCCAACTACATCACCAGGCCCGGGGCCGAGGTTACCCGCCGCACCGGCGCAAATGATTTCCAGACGATGCGGATTCTCGACGGCCGCGCCCGGGCCAGGGATTTCGATATCGACCGTGAAGGCTTCACCTTCCTCCGGCACCGCTATGCGGACACCGATTATTTCGATACCCAGGATGTCGAGAAGACGCAGTACCCCGAAGCCATCGCGCTGGTGCAGAAAGCACTCGGCGCCACGCGGGTGCAGGTATTCGACCACACCCTGCGCACCGGCAACGACGCGCTGCGCACGGAGAAGGCAATCCGCGAGCCGGTGCGGTTCGTACACAACGACTACACCGAGAAGTCCGGACCCCAGCGCGTCCATGATCTGATACCGGACGAAGCGGACGAGTTGCTCCGCCACCGGTTTGCCTTCGTCAATGTCTGGCATCCGATCCGCCGTCCGGTGGTGGCGTCGCCGCTGGCAATCTGTGACGCACAATCGATCGCGTATGAAGATCTGTTGGCAAACGACCTCGTCTACGAGGACCGTGTCGGCGAAATCTACGCCTTTACCCACAATCCGGAGCACCGCTGGTATTATTTCCCGGAGATGGCGCCTGACGAGACCATTCTCATCAAGTGCTACGATTCCGAGACCGACGGCAGGGCCCGCTTCACGGCCCACACCGCCTTCGACGATCCCTCGACACCGGAGGGCGCCCCGCCGCGCGAGAGCATCGAGTTGCGGACGATCGCCTTCTTCGGCCTGGACGCTTAAATTCAATCAAAGCAAGCCGTCAGAGCGGCTTGGCTACTCGCAGACCACCCCGTCGCCATCGCCGTCGCGCATGAAGGAATAGGCCGGATGCCCCCTGTGCACCGGCGCGATGCCGTGTCGGCGCGCCTCCTTGCAGGTAATCCGCCCGTTGTTGTTGTCATCCCATACCTGTAGCGCCTGCGCCGTTCCCGCCCGGGATTTTCCACCTGACCTGCTCGATCCGCTGCCTGACCGGCTTGATCCGGTTTTCCCTGAGACCGATGCGGGTGTGCCGCTATAGAAGATCAGCTGGGTCGAGGTGCATCCCGACAGCACCTTCTCCAGGGCCTCGGCTTCGCGCCGGTCGATCGTGAGTTTGTATTTCTGTCGCACCTCGACGGTCCGCGCAGCAAACCAGCAGCGGTTGCGCGGCGGCATCCATTCCGCCGCATCTTTCCCGCACTTGCCCTTCCGCCCGCAGCGGTTCACCGCCGGCGCTGCCAGGGTGAGATTGAGGAGATCCTTCGCGAAGGCCCGGCGCACGCCCAACGAGGAGGCGCACAATCCGCTGTCATGCGCTTCGGAGGTGGCGACCATATGCTCGATGTCGGTCTGGCGCCGCGAGGAGAAACTGCGCCCGGTATAGGGCCCGTAGATGCGCCCGCCCATCGAGGCGATAATCCGCGGCTCGACCGACTGTGGATAGGGATAGGTTTTCCGGTTGTAGTGCGAACAACGGTTCTCGGGCGCAACCACAAGCTCGCGCCAGATCTTGCCCGCAGCCGGCGCAGGCGACAGAACCGCCAGGCCGCAGATCGCCGCCAGTACAGCTAGCGAAACCTGAGCCATATTTCACCTGAACGGATTCATTGCCGCCCGAAACCTGTCTTGCGCAAGGGCGTCTCGCCCGAGAGGCGACCGATAGAAGACCTGCAGGCCATCGTCATTCGTGATGGTATCATTCACCACGGTACCATACACCACGGAATCGGAATCCGTTACAACGCTGCGCTGCCGACATCTCGATAATCCGCAGCGTTTCCTGCCACAGATTGTACGCGTCGAGATCCCCGGGATCGGCCCAGCAAACTTCGGCCACATCGTCGCCGGCAACCGCCTCGCCGCTCCGCACCTCGGCGGTGAAATCGACCAGGGTGTAGTGGTAGAGGAGCCGGTCGTCATCGTCGCGCACCAGAGAATCGACGACGTCGATCAGCCCGGTGAGCTCGACCTCGAGGCTGGTTTCCTCCCGGATCTCGCGAATCATGCCTTCCTGCACGGTCTCGCCGAGCTGCTGCGCACCCCCGGGAAGACTCCATTTGCCCTTGCGCGGTGGCTTGCCGCGCCGGATCAGCAACACCGACGGACCATGCCAGACGACCGCGCCGAGGCCGACGAAAGGCCGATCGGGGTATTCCCGTGGCAATTCCTGCACTGTCTCCAATTCCCTGATTCCTGCCCTCATCAATCCCGAGCTTATCCGGCCTTACGCCCCCTTATGCCATGGAAGATTTCCGGCAAATCTTTTTACCCCGCCGGGACATGCGGTAAAAGTGACCGCCCCCGGCCACGCACATAACGGCCGCTCATCAATCCGGAGTATTGGTATGGATTACGCCCGTCTCGGCAATAGCGGCCTGCAGGTTTCGAAACTGTGCCTGGGTGTCATGATGTTCGGCGGATTGACCGGCAACGCCGCAGCGGCGCGGATCATCGCGATGGCCCGCGATGCCGATGTCAATTTCATCGATACCGCTGACGGCTACAATGCCGGCGCTTCCGAACGCGTCGTCGGCCGCCTCGTGAAAGGCGACCGGGATCGGTGGGTCATCGCCACCAAGGCCGCAAGCCCGATGGGGCCGGGGCCGCTGGACCGGGGATGCTCCCGTAGCTGGCTGATGCGCGCGATCGACGGCAGCCTCGGCCGTCTTGGCACCGACCGCGTCGATCTTTGGTATCTGCACAAGGAAGACCACGACACGCCGCTCGAAGAGACGGTGGCAGCCATCGGCGACATCATCCGCGCCGGCAAGGTGCGCTACTGGGGCGTGTCCAATTATCGCGCATGGCGGATCGCGGAGATGGTGAACTGCGCCCACCGCCTCGGTGTTCCACCGCCGACCGCATGCCAGCCCTACTACAACGCGATGAACCGGATGCCGGAGATCGAGGTGCTGCCCGCCTGCGATTTTTACGGCATCAGCGTCGTGCCCTACTCGCCGCTCGCCCGCGGCGTTCTGACCGGAAAATACGGCGATGGCAACATGCCAACTGGAAGCCGCGCCAAGCGCGGCGACCGCCGTATGCACGAGACCGAGTTCCGCACCGAATCCCTGAAGATGGCGCAACGCATCCGCAAGCACGCCGAAAAAGGCGGCGGGACGGCGATCGCCTTCGCGCTGCAATGGGTACTGAACAACAGCCTTGTTTCCAGCGTCATAGCCGGCCCCCGCACCGCTACACAATGGAAGGCCTATCTGGACGCAATGCAGGTGCCGTTTTCCGCCGCCGATGAAAAGCTGATCAACAAGCTGGTCGCACCCGGCCACCCCTCGACCCCAGGCTACAACGACCCGCAATATCCCATCGAGGGTCGCCCGGTCGATACCGACTGAGTGCCCCCGAACCATCGACGAACATTCCCCGTAAATCCTTTCCCGCACCTTAATTTGGAGCCCGCCATGGCCCGCCTACCCTATCTCGACAAGGACGACCTTCAGCCCGAGGATCGCGAACTGCTCAAGCGCGGCATCAACCTGCACCGCATGCTCGTCCACAGCCCCGGCGGCTGCCGCGCCTTCGGCGCGCTCGGATCTTGGATCCGTTTCAAAAGCACGCTCGATTCGCGGTTACGGGAAATGGCGATCCTGCAGGTCGGCTATCTGACGCGAAGCCCCTATGAATACAGCCACCATCTCAAGATTAGCCGGGATTTCGAGGTGTCCGAGGACGATGTCCGGGCCATCATCGCTGAGACCGAAACCGGCAAAAGCGACCTGCCGGAGCTCGACCGCACAGTGCTGACGGCGGCGCGCGAGATGACCCAGGACCTTGCCGTCTCGGATGCCACCTTCGCCGTGCTCGAGGCACATCTGTCGAAGGAGCATCTTGTCGATCTCTGCATCGTGATCGCCTTCTACAACGCCGTTGTACGGTTCCTGGCCACGCTCGAGGTCGATGTCGAGGACGACTACGCGCCGGAACTCGATGCCTTCCCGCTACCCGCCGACTGAGCGGACACTGAGCAAGCGCTGACCAGGCGCTGACCAGGCGCCGATCTAGGCGCCAACCGGCTCTCCGGCCACTTCCCGCCACGGCTCTCCGCCATAATTTGTTCGTCATGCATTCGTCACGACCGGCAGGCGACAGCGCCAGCCGGCGGCAGGGTTATCAGGAGAAGGCAACCATGCGCCTTGAGGGAAAAACCGCCATCGTCGTCGGTGGTGGCCAGAGCGAGGGCTCAAGCGAGGCCATCGGCAACGGCCGCGCGACGGCAATTTTGTTCGCTCGCGAGGGTGCGCGGGTCCTCGTTGTCGATCGTGATCTCGCATCGGCACAAAAGACCGTCGACCTCATCGCCAGCGAGGGCAACGAGGCGAAGGCCTGCGCCGCCGACGTGACGCGGGAGGACGAGGTCGCCGCTGCCATGGCCGGCTGCGTCACCGACTGGGGAAGCATCGATGTCCTGCACAACAATGTCGGCGTCAGCGTCGCCGGCAATGACGCACCGATCGACAAGATCGAGTCCGACAATTTCGACCGCATCGTCGCCATCAATCTCCGGAGCATGGTCTACACCTGCAAGCACACCATTCCGGTGATGCAGAAGCAGGGAGCCGGGGCGATCGTCAACATCTCGTCGGTGGCCGCCATAAGCGTCTATCCGTGGGTCAGCTACAAGACCACCAAATCCGCCGTTGTCGCGATGACGAAGCAGATCGCCATCAACTACGCGGGCGACGGCATTCGCGCCAACGTCATCCTGCCTGGACTGATGGACACGCCGATGGCGGTCGACACCCGGGCCCGCACCTGGGGCCTGACGCGCGAGGAGGTTGCCGCCGAGCGTGACGCCAAGGTGCCACTGCGAGGCAAGATGGGAACCGGCTGGGACGTCGCCTACGCCGCTTTGTTCCTGGCTTCGGATGAGGCTGGGTTCGTTAGCGGCACTGTCCTGACGGTCGACGGTGCGGCATCCTGCCGGGTCGGCTGAAGCACGCCAGCCCCGATTTATCGCCGGGCGTATTGATACCTTGGTATCAATTAGCGGCTGTTTTCCCGGATTATTAATACCCGGATATTACTTGGTGCTCTCAACCGCCGATATGCTGGCCGCCGTTGGCGGACAGGACCGAGCCGGTGATGAAGCCGGCCTCGTCGGAGGCGAGAAAGACGACGATGCGGGCGACATCCTCCGGCTCGCCGAGGCGGCCGACCGGAATCAGCGGCAGGATCTTCGATTCGAGGATGTCCTGCGGCATCGCGCTCACCATCTCGGTGGCGATGTAGCCGGGCGCCAAGGCATTCACCGTGATGCCCCGGGACGCTGATTCCAGCGCCAATGCCCGGGTAAAACCGATAATGCCCGCCTTGCTGGCAACGTAGTTTGTCTGCCCCATCTGGCCCTGCTGGGCGTTGATCGAGCTCAGATTGACGATGCGCCCGAAGCGACGCTCGCGCATGCCTTCGATCACGCAGCGGGTGACGTGGAACATGCTGTCGAGATTGGTGCGCATGACCGAAGACCAGGCTTCTGCATCCATGCGGTGAAACATCACGTCGCGGAGAATGCCGGCGTTGTTGACGAGGATGTCGATGCCGCCATGCTCGGCCTCAATCTGGCCGATTATCTCGGCACAGGCCGTACCGTTGCTCACGTCAAACCGGTATGTCGGGATCCCGTTCTCGTCGCTGAATGCCTTTGCGGCCTCCTCGTTGCCGGCGTAGTTGGCAACGACGGAGTAACCCGCCTCTTTCAGCGCATACGAGACTGCCGCACCGATGCCACGTGTGCCGCCCGTGACCAGCGCTGTCCGCGTCATTGCCCGCGAACCTCGCTCAAGCCCCTGCGCCTATACACGCTCCACGCACATGGCAATGCCCATGCCGCCGCCGATGCACAATGTCGCCAAACCCTTCTTCGCCTCACGGTCGCGCATCGCATAGAGCAGGGTGGTGAGAACCCGCGCGCCCGATGCGCCGATCGGATGGCCGAGCGCGATCGCACCGCCATGGACGTTGACGCGGGCGGCGTCCAGGCCGAGATCCTGGCTGACGGCGCAGGCCTGGGCCGCGAAAGCCTCGTTGGCCTCGACGAGATCGAGATCCTCGACCGACCAGCCGGCGCGCTCGAGAGCCTTGCGCGAGGCCGGAATCGGCCCGGTCCCCATGACCGCCGGGTCGACGCCGACGGTCGCCCAGGACGCAATCCGGGCGAGCGGTGCAATGCCACGCGCCTCGGCCGCCTCACCCGACATCAGCACCACGGCGGCGGCGCCGTCATTGATGCCCGAGGCATTGCCGGCGGTCACTGTCCCGTCCTTGCTAAAGGCCGGGCGCAGCGAAGCCAGGGTCTCGGCGGTGGTGTCAGGCTTGGGATACTCGTCGGTTTCGACCACCGTCTCGCCGCGCCGGGTCTTGACCGCAACCGGGACGATTTCGTCCCGGAAGGCGCCGGAATCAATCGCCTCGCCGGCCTTGCGCTGGGAGGACGCGGCGAAGGCGTCCTGCTGTTCGCGGGTGATCTGCCACTGCTCGGCAACGTTCTCGGCGGTGTTGCCCATGTGATAGCCATTGAAGGCATCCCACAGTCCGTCCTTGATCATGGTATCGACGAGCTCGACGCTGCCCATCTTCTGTCCATCGCGCATATGGGCGCAGTGCGGCGCCCGGCTCATGCTCTCCTGGCCGCCGGCAACGACGACGTCAGCGTCACCGGTCTTGATGGCCTGCATACCCATGGCGATGGTGCGCAGTCCGGAGCCGCAGACCTGGTTGACCTGCACAGCGGTTGCCTCGATGGGGATGCCGGCCTCGATCGCCGCCTGGCGGGCGGGATTCTGGCCCTCCCCGGCAGACAGAATCTGGCCCATCAGCACCTCATCGACATCGGCGGGATCCGTGTTCGCCCGGGACAGCGCCTCCTTGATGGCGATAGCGCCGAGACTCGAGGCGGGTACGCTCGCAAGCCCGCCATTGAAAGCGCCGATGGGCGTGCGTGCCGCAGCGGCGATAACCACTTCCGTCATTGTGATATTCCCTTGAATGCCTTGTTGTTTCAGTCTCCCCGCAGGACAGCATAAACCAAGACGCCGGAAGCGGAAACAGGTGCGAACGTCAGAAAAGCGCGCACCTCAAGAAGACGCGCCGAGCCAGACGGCGACCGGTTCCCAGACCGCCTCTTCCGCCAGACGGCCCGACATCATCCCGATATGGCCGACCGGCGGCGAGAGCACCGCACAGTCCGGGATCGCGGCCAATAGCGGCCGCGCCGATTCCGGCGGCACAATCCTGTCCTGCGCCGGCATGACGCCGAGAACCGGCATTTCGAGGGCAACGGGGTCGACCGGCGCGCCGCCGATGCACCAGGTGCCCCGGGCGGTGGCGTTGTCGCCATACCAGCCGGCGAGGCATTCGATCGCTACCGGCGCCGCCAGCGGCACGCCGGCGCCGAGCCAGTCTTCCAGCAGCACGAAAGCGGCGGCCTCGGAAGAACCGGGGTCGAGCGCTGCGAAACGCGCGAATTTGCGCACGCCGAGCATCGGATCGAGCATGCAGAACATCGTCTCGATCGCCGGCACCGGCAATGCGCCAGCGAGGCGTATCGGGATCTCGAAAGTGCGGGCGAAAGCGCCAAGGGCCAGCGCCTGTTCGGCATCCGCGCCATGAAAATCCCAGGGCGTTGCCAAGAGGGCAAGGCGCTCAATTCCGTCGCCACGCCGGAGGCTGAGGGCCAGCGCCAGAACACCGCCCATGCAGTAGCCAAGCACGGAGATCGGCCGCCCTGTTTCGGCCAGCACTGCCTCGAGGGCGGCGTCGAGCCGGCCGCAGACATAGTCATCGCAACCGAAGTTCCGCTCCTGGTCTCCCGGCGCGCCCCAGTCGACCAGGTAGGCGGTGATGCCTCGGGCCGCGAGCCAGCGCACGAAGCTCCGCTCGGCCGACAGATCGAGGATGTCGCAGCGGTTGATGAGCGAAGGCACGATCAGGACTGCCCCGCTCCCCGAATCACTGCCCGAATCACTGCCCGAATCGCCGCCGGGATCACCGCAGCGAAGCAGACGGGTGGTGCCTTCCGACCACACCACGGGCAGGTCGGGGAGATCGCGCCGGCAGGGATGGTCGAGATAGCGGGCGATTCCCGTCAGCACCGCATCGAGCCGGTGGCGGCTCTCGCGTTCGACGGCAGCAGCGAGGGCGGCCGGTTCGGCGGCGCGCAACGCCTCAAGCAGGGTTGCGTCGTCGAGGAGGTCGCTCCAGTCCGTCGAGTCGCTTCTCAAGAGCGGTAATGCGGCGTTCGAGCTCGCCCAGGCGGTCGCTGCCAGCGTCAGATGCAGGGGCAGCGGCGCTCGCCGGGGCGCCCGCCTCGGAGATGTCTCTGGCGACGTCATCGCTGCCGACTCCCGGTGCCCCCGGGGCGGTGCCAGGCGTGGCGCCGGGGGCAAAGTTTTCCGGGGAAAAAGTCCCCGAAGAGAAAGCCTGGAGCCACGCGGCCGGCCCGAAGGTGGCCGGATCCTGGCCTGGTGAGACCATCCGCGCGAGGATGGATGCCCATTGCGGATCGGCGGCCATCCGTGACAGATGCTCCTGCCACAACGCAGCGTAGCGACGCGCAAGATCCTCGTATTCCGGCGGTTCTACCATGGTTGCAAATATACACACTGGCTCCGTCACGGGCCAGAATGCGCGGCCCGAGGGTGGCAAGATGCGGGCAAGGCCCGTAATTTCCCCTGATGCACCGCGGTGCGCGGTGTGAATCAGCATTCCGAATGGCGGTCATGGCAAAGCAGAAACCCGGCGACAACGTCGTCATAAAAAAATACCCGAACCGACGCCTCTACAACACGGCGACGAGCCGCTACGTCACGCTGCGGAACCTCGCCGGGATGGTGCGGGAGGATATCGAATTCTCCGTGGTCGACCCGGATGGCAACGATATCACCCGCTCGGTACTCGCCCAGATCATCGTCGAGGAAGAGGCAAAAGGCGAAAGCCTGCTGCCGCCCGCGTTCCTGCGGCGCCTGATCACCTTTTACGGCGATACCGCCCAACGCATGCTCCTGCCGCGCTATCTCGAGCACTCGCTCGACGCCTTTGTCGAAAACCAGGACCGGCTGCAGTCCTACATGAAGAATGCCTTCGATACGCCTTTCGGCAGCATTGAGAAGCTGAGCCAGCAGAACATGGCGATGTTCGACCAGGCAATGCGCATGCTCACGCCGTTTTCCGGCCCGGGCGGCACGCCATCCCCCGCATCGCGCGAACCCACATCATCACAGGAAGTCACGCCTGACGATTCGAATCCCGAAGATGGCCTGGATCCCAAGGGCGGTCCGGCCGCACCCGCTCCGAATCTCGATATCCTGCAGCAACAGATCGACGCGTTGCAGAACCAACTGGACACGCTCACCGACACCGCTTCGGCGAAAAAGAAAAAGCCGTCCGGCGGCTAGAGACATCCGGCGACTGGAGACATCCGGCGACTGGGGCCTGCCCCGCCGGAGGGACAGAAAAACAATTCTAAAGGTTCGGAGTTGTCGCTTCGCGTTTCTGGTATACATTATTCCAAACCAATGGTGAGCATCGCAAGCACCGCCAGGCGCCACTGGGTGACAGGAGGGGAGGACAAGATCGTGGAAAGCCACGCCGCGGCGGTTGCGACACCGCAGCCGGTTGTCACGCCTCTCGAGGAGACCGCGAGTCTCAAGGAGCGGACCTATCGCGCCCTGCGGCAGGCGGTGTGCGCGACCAATCCCTATTCATCCCTTGATGCGCCCCGGCTCGACGAACGCCGGCTCGCCGAGGATCTCGGCATCTCCCGCACACCGGTGCGCGAGGCCCTCGCCCGTCTCGAACAGGAGGGGCTGGTCCACACAATCCCCCGACGCGGTGTCTATCTTTCCCGCAAGACCAAGGCCGAACTGATCGAGATGATCACGGTCTGGGCCGCGCTCGAGAGCATGGCCGCCCGGCTGGTGATCCAAAACGCCGAGGACGGCGAGATCGCCGGCCTCCGGCGCATGTTCGCGACCTTCGTTGATGGACAGGCAGCCGCGAAGATCGACGAGTATTCCGAGACCAACATTGCCTTTCATCAGCAGATCCTGAAGCTCAGCCGCTGCCGGCTCCTGTGTGAGACGGCGGAGGGCCTGTTCATCCACATGCGCTGGATCCGCGGCAGGACCATCGGCGAGGACGACCGCACCGCCCGCTCGATCATCGACCACATGAATATCATCGAGGCGCTCGAGAAGCGTGACACCGAAACGGCCGAGCACCTCGTGCGCCAACACAGCCTCGACCTCGCTACCCATGTCGATCGCAGCCTCCGCGACCCCCACTGAATCTCGCATCCCTGGCGAATCCGGACCGAACCCAAGAAGGAACGCATCATGTCGCAAACCGCCCAGGCCACAGTGCCGGCATCCGCAGACACCGAAGATCAGTCGCAGCAGAAAATCTCCGGCGGTCATCTCGTCGCCAAGGCTCTCAAGAACGAGGGCGTCGACACCATCTTCACCCTCTGCGGCGGCCATATCATCGATATTTACGATGGTTGCCTCGATGAGGACATCCGCATCGTCGACGTCCGCCACGAGCAGTGCGCCGCCCACGCCGCCGACGGCTACGCCCGCCAGACCGGGCGCACCGGCTGCGTTGTCACCACCGCCGGCCCCGGATGCACCAACGCCATGACCGGCGTTGCCAACGCATTCCGGGCCGAGAGCCCGATCCTCCACATCGGCGGCCAGGGCGCGCTAACCCAGCACAAGATGGGCTCGCTCCAGGACCTGCCGCATGTCGAGATGATGACCCCGATCACCAAGTTCGCAGCTAGCGTCCAGAGCACCGAGCGCATCGCCGACATGGTCTCGATGGCCGTCCGCGAATGCTGGAACGGCGCGCCCGGCCCCGCCTATCTGGAGATCCCGCGCGACATCCTTGATGCCGAGGTACCCCTCGCCAGCGCCCGCATCCCGGAGGCTGGCATGTACCGGGCCTCGACCCGGTCGATCGGCGATCCCGCCGATATCGAGAAGCTCGCCGATCTGCTGATCGCCTCCGAGCGCCCCTGTGTCCTGCTCGGCACCCAGGTTTGGACCTGCGGCGGCAGCGATGCCGCAGTCGAGACGGTGCGCCAGCTCAACATCCCCGCCTATTTCAACGGCTCCAGCCGTGGCACCCTGCCGCCGGGCGACCCGCACCACTTCCACCGCACCCGGCGCATGGCCTTCAACGAGGCCGACGTCATCGTCATTGTCGGCACCCCGTTCGATTTCCGCATGGGCTACGGCCGCCGCCTGCGGAAGGATGCGACCATCGTCCAGATCGATCTCGACTACCGCACGGTTGGCAAGAACCGCGACGTCTCGCTAGGGCTGGTCGGCGACATCGGTGCCATCATGACGGCCGTCGGCGACGCCGCGACCGGGCGTGCGGATAACGGCGCCCAGCGGCGCGAGGCGTGGCTCGACAAACTGCGCGCCGCCGAGGCCGTCGCCCTCGAGAAGATGCTTCCCGTCTTCCACTCGGACAGCACTCCGATCAATCCCTATCGCGTCGCCTGGGAGATCAACGAGTTTCTCGACGACAACACCGTTTATGTCGGTGACGGTGGCGACGTGGTGACAATCACGGCGACGGCGGTGCAGCCGCGCAAGCCGGGCCACTGGATGGACCCGGGCCCGCTCGGAACCCTCGGCGTCGGCACCTCCTTCGCCTTCGCCACCAAGCTGGCCCATCCGGAGAAGGATGTCCTTTGTTATTACGGTGACGGCTCCTTCGCCATGACCGCCTTCGACATGGAGACTGCCAACCGGTTCAATGCGCCCTTCCTCGGCGTGATCGGCAACAACTCGCACATGAACCAGATCCGCTGCGGGCAGATCATCAAGTATGGCGAGCAGCGCGGAAACGTCGGCAACAAGCTCGGTGACGTACCCTTTGGCACCTTCGCCGAAATGCTCGGCGGCTACGGCGAGGAAGTCCGCGACCCCGGGGAAATCGCCGGCGCGCTGGCCCGAGGCCGCGATGCAGTCCGCAAGACCGGCAAGTGCGCCGTCATTAATATCTGGGTCGACCCCGAGGAATACGCGCCGGGGACCAAGAACCAAACCATGTACAAGTAGTCCGGGTACAAGTAGCCCGGGCCAGGAGGAAACGAGCAATGGCCAACGCACTCGAAGGTGTTCGCATCCTGGACATGACCCACGTCCAGTCAGGACCGACCTGCACTCAGCTTCTGGCCTGGTTCGGCGCCGACGTCATCAAGGTCGAGCTTCCCGGCCGCGGCGACACCACCCGCGGCCAGCTGCAGGATGTCCCTGATGTCGACAGTCTTTATTTCACCATGCTGAACGGCAACAAGCGCAGCATCACCTTGAACACCAAGAACGAGACCGGCAAGGAGATGTTCTGGCGCCTGGTGCGACACTGCGACGTGCTGGTCGAAAACTTCGCGCCCGGCGCTCTCGACCGCATGGGCTTCACCTGGGAGAAGATCCAGGAGGCCAACCCGCGCATGATCTACGCCTCGGTCAAGGGCTTCGGCCCCGGTGCCTACGAGGATTGCAAGGTTTACGAGAACGTCGCCCAATGCACTGGCGGCTCCGCCTCGACGACCGGCTTCGACGACGGCCCGCCGCTGGTGACCAGCGCCCAGATCGGCGATTCCGGAACAGGCCTCCACCTCGCTCTTGGCATCGTCACCGCGCTGTTCCAGAGAACCCGTACGGGCCGCGGCCAGCGGGTCGGCTGCGCGATGCAGGACGGGGTCCTGAATCTGTGCCGGGTCAAGCTGCGCGACCAGCAGCGCCTGGCCCACGGGCCACTGAAGGAATACCCGCAATATCCGCACGGCAGTTTCGGCGCAGCCGTGCCGCGCGCCGGCAACGCCTCGGGCGGCGGCCAGCCAGGCTGGATCGTCAAATGCCGGGGCTGGGAGACCGACCCCGATGCCTACATCTACGTCATCACCCAGGAGAAGGCGTGGCCGGCCCTGACCGGGGCGATCGGCAGGCCGGAACTGGCTGAGGATCCGGAATGGGCGACGCCCCAGGCGCGGCTGGACAAACTCGAGGAGGTGTTCGGGATCATCGAGGCGTGGACCATGACCATGACCAAGTTCGAGGTGATGGACATTCTCAATCCGCTCAACGTCCCTTGCGGGCCGATCCTGAGCATGAAGGAACTGGCCGAAGACGAATCCCTGCGCCAGACGGGCACGGTCGTCGAGGTCGACCATCCCGAGCGCGGGCCCTATCTCACTGTCGGCAACCCGGTCAAGATGTCCGATACCGCGGTGCCGGTTGTGCGTTCGCCCCTGCTCGGGGAGCATACCGACGAGATTCTCGGCGAACTCGGTTTCGAAGAGGACGAGATCGCCGCGGCGCGCGCCGCCGGGGCGGTCTGAGGCCGCTGGGCTAAGTCCGGCAGAGAGGAAAACCGGATGGCGGGCGAAGAACGACCGATCTTGCGCCGACACGCCCATCCGGGTGCCCGCCGCCGCAGCCGACGGTCGCACCCCAAGGGCCGGCAGATCGAACCGGAGGCGCTGGAAGAGATCCGCGCCTTGCTCGGCGACCGGCCGCGCAAGCGGGACCTTTTGATCGAACACCTCCATCTGATCCAGGACGCCCATGGCCAGATCTCGGCAGCGCATCTTGCGGCGCTGGCAGCCGAAATGAGGATTCCCCTTGCCGAAGCCTGGGAGGTCGCGACGTTCTATGCCCATTTCGACCTCCGCAAGGCAGGCGAAGCGCCGGTGCCGGCAGTGACGGTCCGCGTCTGCGAAAGCCTGCCCTGCGCCATGGCCGGTGCGGATGCAATCGCGGAAGCACTGGCTGGCAAAGCCGGCGCGGATGTGCGCATCGTGCGCGCACCCTGCATGGGACGCTGTGATGCGGCACCGGTCGCCGAAATCGGGCATCGCCATCTTGCACCAGCGGCAGCGGATTCAGTGCTCGCTGCGATCGCCGCCGGCGAGACCGAGCCGGAAATTCCTGCATACCGGACGTTCAACACCTATAGAAACGAAGGCGGCTATCAGCTGCTCGAGGATTGCCTCGCCGGCCGGCAGTCGGCCGATGCGTTGATCGAAACACTCCAGTATTCGGGCCTGCGCGGCCTCGGCGGTGCCGGTTTCCCGACCGGCAACAAGTGGGAAATCGTGCGCGGCATGACCGGCTCCAAGATGATGGCGGTCAATGCCGACGAGGGCGAGCCCGGCACCTTCAAGGACCGCCACTACCTCGAGACCGATCCGCACCGCATGCTCGAAGGTATGCTGGTTGCGGCCTGGGTCGTCGGCGCGGAGGCCGCGGTGATTTATCTCCGCGACGAATACCCCCATATCCGCGAAATCCTGCTGGCCGAAATTCCCCTGATCGAGGCGGCGGGCCTCGATACAACCACTCGTATCGAACTGCGCCGTGGCGCCGGCGCCTATATCTGCGGCGAAGAATCCGCGATGATCGAGAGCATCGAGGGCAAGCGCGGCCTGCCCCGGCACCGCCCGCCCTACGTTGCCGAAATTGGTCTCTTCGACCAGCCGACCCTGGTCAACAATGTCGAGACGCTGTTTTGGATTCCAGAGATCGTCGCCCGCGGCGCCGAGTGGTTCGCCGCGCAGGGCCACGGCGAGGCGAAGGGCCTGCGGAGCTATTCCGTGTCGGGCCGGGTCGCGGAACCGGGAGTCAAGCTCGCTCCGGCCGGCATCTCGACGCGGGAATTGATCGAGGAGCACTGCGGCGGCATGCAGGAAGGCCACAGCCTGCGAGGCTTCCTTCCGGGCGGCGCCTCGGGCGGCATCCTGCCAGCGGAGAAAGCCGACCTCCCGCTCGATTTCGGCACGCTTGAGCCCCATGGCTGTTTCGTTGGTTCGCACGCCGTCATCGTACTTTCCGAGGAGGACCGGATCCGCGACGTGGCGCTCAACCTGATGCGATTCTTCGAGGATGAGAGTTGTGGGCAATGCACGCCGTGTCGGGTCGGCACCGAAAAGCTGGTCGGGCTGATGCAGGCACCGCGCTGGGATGCACCGCTGATCGAGGAGGTCGGGCGGTGCATGGCCGATGCGTCGATCTGCGGGCTTGGGCAGGCCGCCGCCAACCCGGTATTCTCGGCGCTGCGGGATTTCCCAGAGGACATCAAATTCCCAGAGGACATCAAATGACGACCGCCAAAAACCCCTGGGATATCGGACACAGCGAAGGCGGCGAGACCATCGCCTTCACCCTCGACGGCGAAAGCGTCGAGGCGATGGTGGGCGAGACCCTCTGGCAGGCGGCACAGCGCCACGGCACCGAGATCCCCCATCTCTGCCACGATCCGGATTCGGGCTACCGGCCCGACGGCAACTGCCGCTCCTGTATGGTCGAGATTAGCGGCGAGCGGGTGCTCGCCGCCTCGTGCTTGCGCAAGCCGTCGCCGGGCATGGAGGTGAAAACCGATTCCGCCCGCGCCTCCGAGGCGCGGCGGATGGTGTTCGAGATGCTCGCCGTCGACCAGCCGGCACGCAGTACGGCACACGACCCGGATTCCCGGTTCTGGCGCCAGGCCGAGATCATCGGCGTATCCGGTGCGGAAAGCATAGGAACCGCCGAGACCGCAAAAACCACGAAAGCCACGGACGGAGGCTTGCCGCTCCATGCGGGACCCGCCCTCGATGACAGCCACCCGGCGATGCGAGTCAATCTCGACGCCTGCATCCACTGCAATCTTTGCGTGCGTGCGTGTCGCGAGATCCAGGTCAACGGCGTCATCGGCATGGCCGGCCGGGGCCGTGAATCGAAAATCGTGTTCGACTTCGACGACCCGATGGGACAGAGCACCTGCGTTGCCTGCGGTGAATGCGTACAGGCCTGCCCGACCGGGGCGCTGATGGAATCGAGCCTGCTCGACGAGAATCAAACCCGAATCAACTGGCCGGACGAGCAAATCGACAGCGTCTGCCCATATTGCGGCGTCGGCTGCCAGATCACCTACAACGTCAAGGACGGCAAGCTGCTTTTCGTGGATGGGCGGGACGGGCCGTCGAACCGCAACCGGCTCTGCGTCAAGGGACGCTTCGGCTTCGATTACGTCCACCATCCCCACCGCCTGACCGTGCCGCTTATCCGCCGCGACGATGTGCCGAAGGATGCCACCGGCGACGTCGACCCCGCCGATCCGTCGACGCATTTCCGGGAAGCGACATGGGATGAGGCGCTGGCCCGGGCGGCCGACGGCCTGGGGCGCATCCGCGACCGCGACGGCGGTGGCGCGCTGGCCGGCTTCGGGTCAGCCAAGGGCTCAAACGAGGAAGCCTACCTGTTCCAGAAGCTCGTACGCACCGGTTTCGGAACCAACAATGTCGACCACTGCACCCGCCTCTGCCATGCATCCTCGGTGGCAGCGCTGATGGAGTGCATTGGCTCGGGCGCGGTGACGGCGCCCTTCACCGCGTGCGAGGACTCCGACGTTATCATGGTGATCGGCGCCAACCCGACCGAGAACCACCCCGTCGCCGCGACCTTCTTCAAGCAGCAGGCTGCCGCCGGCAAGACGCTGATCGTCTGCGATCCGCGCGGCCAGGCTCTCGCCGCGCACGCCACCCACATGCTCCAGTTCACGCCTGGCACTGACGTCGCCATGCTGAACGCCATGCTGCATGTAATCGTCGAGGAGGGTCTCTATGACGAGCAGTTCGTCCAGGCCCGCACCGAGGGATTCGAACGGCTTCGCGATCATCTCAAGGACTATCCGCCGGAGGCGATGGAGTCGATCTGCGGCATCCCCGCCGAGACACTCAGGATCGTCGCCCGGGAATTTGCCCACGCTTCGGCCTCGATCATCTTCTGGGGCATGGGCATCTCGCAGTCGACGCACGGCACCGACAACGCACGTTGCCTGATCGATCTCGCCCTGATCACCGGACAGGTGGGTCGGCCAGGCACCGGGCTACACCCGCTGCGCGGCCAGAACAACGTCCAGGGGGCCTCGGATGTCGGCCTGATCCCCTTCGCCCTTCCCGATTACCAGCCGATCGCCGATCCCGAGATCCGGAAAAGTTTCGAGACCTTCTGGGGTGCCGAGCTCGACCCGGAAAGCGGCCTCACCGTGGTCGAGATCATGGACGCCGTCCACGCCGGGAACATCAAGGGCCTCTATGTGATGGGTGAGAACCCGGCGATGTCGGACCCCGACGCCACCCATGCCCGGGCCGCGCTGACCCGGCTCGAGCATCTGGTGGTTCAGGACATCTTCCTCACCGAAACCGCCTTTCATGCCGACGTGGTCCTGCCCGCCTCGGCCTGGCCCGAGAAGGACGGCACCGTCACCAACACCAACCGGCAGGTGCAGATAGGCCGCACCGCGCTCGGCATGCCCGGCGATGCGCGGCAGGACTGGTGGCTGATCCAGGACCTTGCCCGCCGTCTCGGCCTCGACTGGAATTATGAGCATCCGCGCGACGTGTTTGCGGAGATGACCCGGATCATGCCCTCGCTGGCCAACATCACCTGGGATCGCCTCGAGCGCGAAGATTCGGTCACCTATCCCTGCGACGGGCCCGACAGCCCGGGAGCAGAGATCGTGTTCGCCGAGGTATTCCCGACGGATAGCGGGCGCGGCAAACTGGTCGGGCCGGCGGTCCTGCCTCCCGACGAGATGCCGGACAATGCCTATCCGATGGTGCTGACCACCGGACGGCAGCTCGAGCATTGGCACACCGGCGCCATGACGCGGCGTGCGTCCGTGCTCGACAGTATCGAGCCCGAGGCGGTGGCCTCGCTGAATTATCGGGATCTTGTTCGCCATGGGCTCGCACCGGGAGATCCGGTGCGCGTGGAGACGCGGCGCGGCGTGATCGAGCTGACCGCCCGGGCCGACCGCGCGATCCCCGAAGGCATGGTGTTCGTCCCGTTCTGCTATGCAGAGGCACCGGCGAACTTCCTTACCAACCCGCAGCTCGACCCCTACGGCAAGATCCCCGAGTTCAAGTTCTGCGCCGCCCGCATCGAGAAGGGTGGCGCAGCCACCTGACTCCCCTCTTCCGTCCAAAAACAGAAAAATGAGCAGTCCATCGCAAATCGAATGGACGCAGATGACATGGAATCCCGTTACGGGATGCACCAAAATCTCGCCCAGCTGTAAATTTTTCTAGGCCAAGCAACTGTCCCACCGGCTGCAAGCCATCGATCTGAGCAAATACAAAACGGCTTCCGGTTGGCGTTACACCCTGAACACCTGCACACACCCATGCGCCGAAAGAAGCCGGCGGTGTGGTTCGCCTGAAGAACCCGATAGATGGACATCAGATCAAGGTTTAGATCAGAAAGATGCGCGCGCTGAATGCGGCTGTCGAGAGCAAAAAACGGCTCCCAGTAGTTGTCAAATTCCTGGCGAGGGGGGGGGGGTAGAATTTCTGGCGCGAAGGCTCGCTTGCCGCCAGCTCACTTCAAAAAAGGATAGGCTCGTGCTTTGGCAAGATCATCGAAGGTCGCGCCCTCGATAATCTTGTTAAACTTAGCAAGGCCTCTGCTTGGGGCCTTCTTCGTTTTTACCGCAGGCATACAATAAAGCCCTATCTTTGCTGTACCTATTTCCTATTCGCGCTTCGGCGACCCGCTTCGATTCCACAAATCGAGCTATGAATAGGGTGGCTATGTCACTTGCCTTAAAGCTAGATCTCCACCGAATTGTGGCCGAATAACCGTAAATCCGTCTGCCAAAGAATTTGGTGGAGCCGAGGGGAGTCGAACCCCTGACCTCTGCAATGCCATTGCAGCGCTCTCCCAACTGAGCTACGGCCCCATACCCGCAGGCAACCTGCAGGGTGCGCTAGGCAACCCGCAGGGTGCGCAACGGAACTCCCTATATTCCCCATCAACGGGGGCATATCAAGCCTTCCCCACAACCACCCTGCGGCTGCGGGGCAGGTTGCGTAAGTTGCTGATTACGGCCGCCAGTCTTGAATCGCCGTGCTATCTGGGTCAGTTTGCCGGCGTATAAAGTGCGATTCGGATACGCATCGAAGCGCGGATCACGGGAATTCGCGAGAAACCATGGGAAACAACGGAGGTACGCAGTGCCGCAGGCCATCTCACAACCGGCCGCCGTGCTCGTGGGCGAAGCCGCCATCCCCGGGGATAAATCCGTCTCGCACCGGGCGCTGATACTCGGTGCGCTCGCCGTCGGCGAGACCCGGATCGACGGACTGCTCGAAGGCGAGGACGTGATGCGAACTGCCGCTTGCCTGCGTGCGCTTGGTGCCAAGATCGCACAGGAAAAAGACGGCTCGTGGCGCGTCCATGGTGTTGGCATCGGCGGTCTTGCGGAACCCGACGACGTCCTCGACATGGGCAACGCCGGCACCGGCGCCCGCCTCCTGATCGGCCTTTTGGCAACGCATCCCCTGACAGCGACGGTGACCGGTGATGATTCTCTTCGCGGCCGTCCGATGCAGCGCATCGTCGATCCGCTTTCAGAGATGGGCGCTACGTTCCGGACCCGAAGCGGATGCCGGTTGCCGCTCACTGTTGATGGCGCCGAATGCCCGATGCCGATTGAGTACCGCCTCCCCGTGCCTTCCGCCCAGGTCAAGTCAGCGGTGCTGCTCGCCGGGCTGAACGCACCCGGAGAAACCACGGTCGTCGAAGCGCAGGAGACCCGCGACCACACGGAGCGGATGTTGCCCCAGTTCGGCGCCGAAATTGCTGTGCAGACAGACAGCGACGGCGCGCGCCGGATCATCCTGTCCGGCCAGCCGGAGCTGCAGCCGGCACAGATCTCCGTGCCCAGCGATTTCTCTTCCGCCGCCTTCCCGCTGGTTGCGGCGCTGACAGTACCGGATTCACAGGTGACGCTGCGCAATGTCGGCCTCAATCCGCACCGGACGGGGTTGCTCGAGAGTCTGCGCGAAATGGGCGCCGATATCCGGGAAGAGAATCGCCAGGAGATCTCCGGGGAACCCGTCGCCAATCTCACCGTTCGTACGGGTGCGCTGAAGGGCATCGAAGTGCCGGCGGAGCGTGCGCCGTCGATGATTGACGAATACCCGGTGCTCGCCGCCGTCGCCGCCATCGCCGAAGGCCGAACCGTGATGCGTGGCCTCGGCGAGCTCAGGGTCAAGGAAAGCGACCGCCTCGCTGCGATTGCCGATGGCTTGGCCGCCAACGGGGTGGAAGCCGCGATCGAGGGAGACGATCTCGTGATTACCGGCGCCAACGGACCCCCGCCCGGCGGCGGGATGGTCGAGGCCCGGGGCGACCACCGGATCGCCATGGGTTTCCTTGTACTCGGTGCGGCGGCAAAGGCAGCGGTCACCGTCGACGATGCATCCGCCATCGCCACCAGCTTCCCCGGCTTCACCGAAATGATGAACAACCTTGGCGCCGCCATCGGGTCATCCGAGCCAACCGGATCACCGAAGGCAGCTCCATCGTGATTATCGCCATCGACGGCCCTGCTGCGTCGGGCAAAGGCTCGCTTGCCAGCCGCCTTGCCGAGCATTTTGGATTCGTCCATCTCGATACGGGCAAGATCTACCGCGCCGTTGGCCTGGCCGTGATCCGGGCCGGGGGCGACCCCCAGGACGAGGAGGTCGCCATTGCGGCAGCGAATGGGATCGATCCCTCGGACATCGCCGATCCGGAACTTTCCGGTGAAACCGCAGCCGCGGCGGCGGCCCATGTCTCCGCCATGGCGCCGGTCCGCCAGATCCTGCGCGACTATCAACGCAACTTCGCCGCCAGTCCGCCGGGAAATGCGCTTGGTGCGGTTATCGAAGGTCGCGACATCGGCACGGTGATCTGCCCTGATGCCGATATCAAGATCTATATCGACGCCCGCCCCGAGGTTCGCGCCGAACGCCGCCATAAGGAGTTGCTAAAAAGCGACCCGACCGTTATATACGGCGACGTTTTGCGGGAAATGGAGAACCGGGACCGGCTCGACACGCAGCGTGTGGTCAATCCATTGCGGGTGGCAGAAGATGCCAGCGTTCTGGATACATCCGACATGGATGCAGAAACGGCCTTCCGGGAGGCACTGAAGCGCATCGCGCATCTGGCCTGACCTGGAATCCCCTTTATATTCCGCGAATTCGACCAAAATCCTTTCCGGTGCGCGCGAAACGCGTGATGCGGATGGCGTTTGTAAACACAAGACCGTCGGAACCAACCGGTCGGCCCGAAAAACCAAACTCAGAAAAGGACTGGGTATACATGTCGGAACAACCTGCGGTGAAGGAAGAAAACTTCGCCGAAATGCTCGAAAACTCCCCCGGCGCCAAGCAGGGCATCGTGGGTCACGTCATCGAAGGACGTGTCATTGCCATAGAGAACGACTTCGCTGTCGTCGATGTGGGCCTGAAATCGGAAGGCCGCGTCGCCCTGAAGGAGTTCTCCTCACCCGAACAGGACGCGGAAGTCTCCATCGGCGACATTGTCGAGGTGTTCCTCGAGCGCATGGAGAACAAGCACGGCGAAGCCGTTCTCTCCCGCGAAAAGGCCCGCCGCGAGGAAGCCTGGTCGCTGCTCGAGCGCTCCTATGACGAGAATGCATGGGTCACCGGCGTGATCTTCGGACGCGTCAAGGGCGGCTTTACCGTCGACCTGCAAGGCACCGTCGCCTTCCTGCCCGGAAGCCAGATCGACATTCGCCCGGTGCGCGACGCCACCCCGCTGATGGGCAGCGAGCAGCCTTTCGCCATCCTGAAAATGGACCGCGCCCGGGGCAACATCGTTGTCTCCCGCCGCGCCGTGCTCGAAGAAAGCCGCAAAGAAGAGCGTGACAAGCTCATTTCCAACCTGCACGAAGGCCAGATTCTGAACGGCGTCGTCAAGAACATCACCGATTACGGCGCCTTCGTCGATCTTGGCGGCATCGATGGTCTCCTGCATGTCACCGACATGGCCTGGCAGCGCCTGGGCCATCCCTCCGAGGCCGTCCAGGTCGGACAGACCGTCGACGTGCAGGTACTGCGCTTCAACCCTGAGACCCAGCGCATCAGCCTCGGCATGAAACAACTGCTGGCCGATCCGTGGGACGGTATCGCGATCAAATACCCGGCCCAAACTCGACTGACCGGACGCGTCACCAACATCACCGACTACGGTGCCTTCGTCGAACTGGAACCTGGCGTGGAGGGCTTGATTCACATCTCCGAGATGAGCTGGACCAAGAAAAACATCCAGCCCGGCAAAATCGTGTCGACGAGCCAGGAAGTCGAAATCATGGTGCTCGAAACAGATTCCCGGCGGCGCCGGATCAGCCTCGGCCTCAAGCAGTGCCTGGACAATCCGTGGGACACCTTCTCCGCCGAGTATTCGGTCGGCACCGAGATCGAGGGCACGATCCGCAACATTACCGAATTCGGCCTTTTCATCGGCCTCCCGGGAGATATCGACGGCATGGTGCACATGTCGGACCTGGACTGGAACAAGCCGGGCGAACAGGCGATTGCCGCCTACAACAAAGACGATACGGTCAAGGTCAAGATTCTCGACATCGACACCACCAAGGAACGCATTGCGCTTGGCATCAAGCAACTATCCTCTGATCCGTTCGAGTCGGGAACCGAGGGCGTCAAGAAAGGGTCGATCGTCACCTGCACAATCGTTGCGGTGGTCGCCAACGGGATCGAGGTTTCGATCGGCGACGGCGCCCACGGCTTCATTCGCAAGAGCGATCTGGCGCGTGACAGGTCGGAGCAGAGGCCGGAGCGTTTCGCCGTCGGCGAACGGGTCGATGCCAAGGTAACCTCCGTCGAGAAAGGCAACCGCAAGGTCAATCTCTCAATCAAGGCGCGTGAGGTCGAGGAAGAGCAGGAGGCGATGCAGAACTACGGCGGTGCCAGCACCGGCGCCTCTCTTGGCGACATTCTCGGGGTCGCGCTCCGCTCGAAACAGCAGAACAGCGAGCCCGAAGACGCAGAAGACGACGCGGAAGACGCAGACTCCGGGGAACCGGAAGAACCGGCTGAAGACGCTGATGCGGCAGAGGTTGATACGGCAGAGGATGCTCCCGAGGTGACTGCAGAAGCTGCGGAAGCCGAGGCGGCAACCTCCTCTCTGGAGAAACCCGAGGGCGGTTCGGAAGCCGCCGTAGACGACGGCGGCGAATCGGAACAGGAAGACAGCAAGAAGGCCTAGGAATCGGCGCCGGGGCAGATGCGAAAACCGCGCCTGTTCCGCAACCACCCGCAACCTCCTTAACACTTCCGGCCGGCTCTCGTGCCTGATAGAAAATTGCGTCACGCTCTGGCGTGAAGCATTCTGGTGACTCTGCGAACGAATCCCGGAGCAACGGGGGCGGGCGCGATCACAGCCGAAACCGAGGAAATCGGCATGACCAAGACCGAGCTCATCGCCCGCATAATCAAGAAAAACCGGCATCTCTACATACGAGATGTGAAGCAGCTTGTGTCGATCGTGTTCGAGGGAATCTCCGACGCGCTCGAGCGGGGAGACCGGGTCGAGTTCAGGAACCTCGGAACCTTTTCGGTGCGCTACCGGGAGCCTCGTGCGGGACGCAACCCCCGCACCGGAGAATCCGTCCTCATCCCCGCCAAGGCGGTGCCGTTCTTCAAGACCGGCCGGCAGCTCCACAACAGCCTCAATGCCGCCGATACCCCCGATACCGCCAAAACCGCCAGCACCCCTCAAACTGCTAACGCCGCCGACACTGATGGCGCCGATGACGGATCGCAGGAAACCTCCTACCCGGCATCCAGCCCGCAGCCTGCCACCACAACCACCGAAAACACCCCCGTGTCGTCGAACTCAATTGACGACAGCATGGAAGAAGATCGGACGTGAAATTCATTTACTGGCTCCTCGCCCTGCCGCTGACCCTGGTTGCCGTCTCTTTCGCCATCTCCAACACGACTCCCGTCGAGTTCGGTCTCTGGCCTCTGCCGGCCACACTAACCGCCCCGATCTATCTCGCCATCTTCGCCATCTTTCTTGCAGGCTGTCTGACCGGCGCCATTCTGTCCTGGCTCGGCCGCAACCGGGCGCGACGTCAGGCCCGCGAGACACGCAGAAGGCTCACTAAACAGGAACGCGAAATCCTTGAGTTGAAGGCACAGCTTGCACGTGCCACACCGGCCGGGGAAAGCGACGCCGCGCGCCCGACCTCGGTACCGGCAACAAGAAACACACGAATCGAGAGCCGGGCGGATATCAATGTCACGCCTGGCACCGGCATCGCTCCTGGCACCCGCGCCTCATTTGGTGCTGGTGCCGGCGTCACACCTGGTGCGAATCCGGAACCCGGCGCCAGAACAGGCAACCGCGCCATGGAACAGAACTGACGGCCGAGAAAACTCTCATGCGGTTGCCAGCACACCTCTATGTCGCCCTTGATACGCCCGATGTTTGCCGTGCCGCCGGTCTAACCAAGGATTTGGCCGGCGTCGTCGATGGCTTCAAGCTCGGCCTCGAGTTCTTCTCGCATAACGGGCCCAAGGGCGTGGAAAGGGTATTCAAGGACATCCCGAGGTTCCGGGATGACGAGGGGAGAGGCGGCAAGCTGTTCCTCGACCTCAAACTGCACGACATCCCCAACACAGTCGCCGGAGCGGTGCGCGCGGCGCTGCCGCTCGAACCCGACCTGCTCACCCTGCACGCGGCGGGAGGCGCTGCGATGATGCAGGCGGCGCGGGAGGCTGCGGCCGAAGCTACACGACCGCTTTCTCTCCTTGCCGTCACCGTCCTGACCAGCCTTGATGATCTGGACCTTGCGAAGATTGGCCAGGTCGGCCCGACTTCCGAACAAAGCATGCGCCTTACCATCCTCGCCCGGGAGTGCGGTATGGATGGCGCCGTTTGCTCGCCGCACGAGATCTCCACGCTGCGCCGGGAGTGCGGCGACGAGTTTCAGCTCGTGGTGCCCGGCATTCGCCCGGCCGGAGCGGAGACAAGCGATCAGAAGCGGACAGCCACGCCGCATGCGGCAGTGTGGGACGGCGCCGACAGCCTCGTTGTCGGGCGCCCGATCACGGAGGCGAAGGATCCGCGCAAGGCCGCATTGGAAATCGATCACGAGATGATGGCCGGAGCATCCTGCGTACAGCCATGACCGTGCGCGCGAAAATCTGCGGCATCAATGCACACGAAGCCCGGGATGCCGCCCTCGCCGGCGATGCATCGCACCTCGGCTTTGTCTTCTTCCCGCCAAGCCCGCGCGCCGTAACGCCGGAAGAAGCGAGAAGTCTGACAGATGGCATTCCACAGGAAGTCGGCCGGGTTGGTCTGTTCGTCGACCCCAAGGATCACTGGCTCACAGAAGTACTGGCCACCGCACCACTCGATCTGATCCAGCTGCATGGCGATGAGAGTCCGGCCCGCTGCGCCGAGATCCACCGCCGCACCGGTTGTCCGATCATGAAGGCGTTGGCGATCGCCGTCCCGGAGGATCTCGACGCCGCCGAGGGCTATCTCGGGGTCGTCGACTGGCTGATGTTCGACGGCAAACCGCCGCCCGGTGCCGCCCTGCCCGGCGGCAACGCGGTCAGTTTCGACTGGCGGATCATGTCCGACCGCAGATGGCCGAAGCCCTGGATGCTGGCCGGCGGGCTGCATGCGGAGAACATCGCCAAAGCCGTGCGACTCTCCGGGGCTGCGCATGTCGACATCTCTTCAGGCGTCGAGGACGAACCGGGCCGCAAGCCCCCTGAAAAAATCGCCGCATTCCTCGAAACCGTGGCGGCGCTTCCCTGAGGAAGCCCCCCTGAGGAGGTTCCTGAGGGTGTTCCCCTGAAGAAGCGGCGCGCCTACCAGGCCGTCGAAAACCCCGAAAACGCACCCTCCATGCGCTGGATGTCCTGGACGATATCGGCCGGAATGTTCGGGCGCATGTCGGACGACATGCTGGCATAGACCATATCGACGCACCCGCCGAAGCGGTCGTCGATGATGCCTGGAAGCTCGTCATAGCGCCCGATCGCCGTAAACAACTGCAGGACATCGTCGGAGATCTCCGCGGCCATTTCCTGCCAAAGCCCCTCCTTGCTCATGCGGTTGAGCTTCCGCCCGAGATCACCTTCCCCGTGGTGTTCCAGGACCGGCCAGTAGCTCGGCGTCGAGCCATAGAAAGCCAGCCTGTAGCGGACCCACTCAGCCGCTTGCGAGACCGTTTCGTCATCCTTACCGGTGGCAACAAACCCGCCGCCTGCAACCTGGAAATGCCGGCGCTCCTTGCCGGTGCGCGCCAGCCCTTCCCCGATCCGGGCCATCACCACATCCTCAAGATAGGCCCGGGTACAAAACGGGTGCAGGCGCACACCATCGCAGATCTCGCCGGCCAACCGCAGCGTATGCGGCCCCACACCCGCAAGGGTTACCGGAATCGGCGTGATATCCGGGTTTTCCGGTGTAAAATTCGGCGTCATCAACGTGAACTGGTAATGCTCGCCCTCGAACCGCAGCGCCTCACCCTGAGCCCAGCAGCGCCATATCGCCCGCAGGGCCTGCACATATTCCCGCAACCGCGGGGCCGGGGCCGACCAGGCGATCGAGAATCGTTTCTCGTTGTGCGGGCGGATCTGCGGGCCGAGACCAAGGACGAAGCGGCCTTTTGATGCCGTCTGCAGATCCCATCCCGTGTTAGCGACAATCATTGGCGAACGCGGAAACGCGATCGCCACCGCCGGTCCGAGCTGGATTTTCGAGGTTGATACTGCGGCAACTGCCAGCGGCATGAAGGGTTCGTGCCGGTTCTCCATGGTTGCGGCCATGTCGAACCCCGCCTGTTCCGCCGCCCTGGCTGCGGCAGCGACTTCGTTCAAATCGCCCTGTGGTAGCGTGGTCATGATCTGCATGCCGATACCCCGCCATTATCCTGTCGTATGTTATCTGGCGTGAGGGGTCGCAATGTCGACGCGGACCTGGCGGCGCGGCACCGGTGTGGGGATACAGTGCCGGTGCGGGACGCAAAGCCGGTGTGGACGTTGGACTTGCGGGCACTGCGCCCTGTAGATTGCGCCACCACCCCCGTGCCGGCAGCAGGCGCCGTGCCTGTCGCAGACCGCAACAGACCAGCCCTGAATAAAAGAACAAGAACATGAGTGCAGATACGGGCACAAGCGCCGGAAAGCAGACTAACACCCTGCGCACTGGACCGGACGAGGACGGGCATTTCGGGATTTTCGGCGGCCGGTTCGTCGCCGAAACCCTGATGCCACTGATCCTCGATGTCGAGCGCACCTACGATGAGGCGCGGCAGGACCCCGCCTTCCAGGCCGAGTTCGACCACTATCTTGCCCACTATGTCGGCCGGCCGAGTCCGCTCTATTTCGCCGAGCGGCTCACCGCGCACTGGGGTGGCGCGAAGATCTACTTCAAGCGCGACGAGCTCAATCACACGGGCGCCCACAAGATCAACAACACCGTCGGGCAGATCCTGCTCGCCCGGCGCATGGGCAAGACCCGGATCATCGCCGAGACCGGCGCCGGCCAGCATGGGGTTGCAACGGCCACGGTCTGCGCCCTCTTCGGGCTGCCTTGCGTCATCTACATGGGCGCCAAGGATATCGCCCGCCAGCAACCCAACGTGTTCCGCATGAACCTGCTCGGCGCCGAGGTGCGGCCGGTCGACAGCGGATCGCAATCGCTGAAGGATGCCATGAACGAAGCGTTGCGCGACTGGGTCGCCAATGTCGATTCAACCTTCTACATCATTGGCACAGTTGCCGGCCCGCACCCCTATCCGGCGATGGTGCGCAACTTCCAGTGCGTCATTGGCGATGAGACACGCACGCAGATGATGGAAGCCGAAGACCGGCTGCCCGACACTCTTGTCGCCTGCATCGGCGGTGGTTCCAACGCGATCGGACTGTTCCATCCCTTCCTCGACGACGGTGTGCGCCTGATCGGCGTCGAGGCGGCCGGGCTCGGACTCGATACCGACAAACACGCGGCCTCGATCGCCGGCGGCTCTCCCGGCGTTCTGCATGGCAACCGCACCAACCTGCTGATGGACCCGGACGGACAGATCCGCGAAGCCCACTCGATCTCGGCGGGACTCGACTATCCGGGCATCGGACCCGAACACGCCTGGCTGAAAGACCAGGGCCGGGTCGAGTACGTCTCGGTGACCGACGACGAGGCGCTCGAGGCGTTCCAGCTCTGCGCCCGGATGGAAGGTATCATCCCCGCCCTCGAGCCGGCCCACGCGCTGGCCCATGTCGGGCGCATCGCCGGTGATTTACCGCAGGACCACCTGCTCTGCATGAACATGTGCGGCCGCGGCGACAAGGATATTTTTTCCGTAGCCGAAGCGCTCGGAGTCGATGCCGTGGGCGGTGGGAATGCGATGAGCGGCGGAAACGCTGCAGGCGGCGGGGCATGAGCGCAGAGGGTCGAATCGAGCGGCGCTTCGCCGAACTCGCCGACAAGGGCCGTACAGGCCTGGTCACCTTCATCACCGCCGGCGACCCAAACCCCGAAACATCCCTCGAGATCGTCTGTGGCCTGCCACAGGCCGGCGCCGACATCATCGAGCTCGGCATGCCGTTCACCGACCCGATGGCCGACGGCCCCTCGATCCAGGCCGCCTCCCTGCGCGCACTCAGCGAAGGTGCCTCGCTCCGGGGCACCCTTGATCTGGTTCGGGGCTTCCGCGCACAGGACGCCGAGACGCCGGTTGTCCTGATGGGTTACTACAACCCGATCTATGTCTACGGCGTCCCCGATTTCGTCCGCGGCGCCACGGAAGCCGGCGTGGACGGGTTGATCATCGTCGATCTGCCACCGGAGGAAGACAGCGAACTCTGCCAGCCCGCGCTCGACGGCGGGTTGCGCTGGATCCGCCTCGCCACCCCGACTACCGACGAGGCCCGCCTGCCGCGAGTACTCGAAAACGCCAGCGGATTTCTCTACTATGTGGCGATCGCAGGTATCACCGGCACGCGTTCGGCCGGGGAAAAGGAGATCGCGGAAGCCGTGTCGCGTCTCAGAGCCCACACCCCGCTCCCGCTTGCCGTCGGCTTCGGCATCCGTACCGCCGAGGACGTCGGCGCCGTGACCCGCCATGCCGATGCCGCCGTCGTTGGCTCCGCCATCGTCGACACCATGGCCCGCCATCTCGACAGTGAAAACCGCCCGACCTCGAAGCTGGTGGGGGCGGTGCACGACTATGTCAGAGAGCTCGCCTCCGGAGTGACAGCGCGATGAACTGGCTGACCAACTTCGTGCGCCCGAAGATCAACGCCATCGTTAAGGGCCGGGGCGAAACCGAAGAGGAAAACCTCTGGGAAAAATGCCCGGCCTGTGCGCAGATGATCTTCCACCGGGAGCTCGAGGCGCGCCTGCGCGTCTGCGGGCATTGCGGTCATCATCTGCGCGTCGACGGCCGGACCCGCCTGACGATGCTGTTCGACGACGGGGAATGGACCGAGATCCCGTTCGACACCGCCGAGGATGATCCGCTGAAGTTCCGCGACCGCGAGCGCTACTCCGAGCGCCTGAAGGCGGCCCGCGCCAAGACCCGCGGCCAGGACGCCGTCATCGTCGCCGTCGGCACTATCGACGGCGTCTCCGCTGTCGCCGCTATCCTCGATTTTTCCTTCATGGGCGGCTCGATGGGCGCCTCGGTCGGCAATGGCATGCTGGCCGCCGCCGACGCCGCCCTGGAACGCAAGGCGCCCCTGATTGCGATCACCGCCTCGGGCGGCGCGCGCATGCAGGAGGGAGCACTGTCGTTGATGCAGATGCCGCGCACTGTGATCGCGGTGCAGAAGGTCAAGGAAGCGGGCCTTCCCTACATCGTCCTGCTCGGCGATCCGACCACCGGCGGTGTCTCGGCGAGCTTCGCCATGCTCGGCGACGTCCACATCACCGAACCTGGCGCGCAGATAAGCTTCGCCGGCGCCCGGGTCATCGAGCAAACCGTCGGCGGCGTGCTGCCTGAGGGTTTCCAGACCGCCGAATATCTTCTCGAGCACGGCATGGTCGACATGATTGTCCCGCGCAGCGAGCAGCGCGAGACTCTTGGCCGGTTGATCCGGCTGCTCGCCGGCGGCGGAGCGTCGCAGGAACGCCTGTCGGCCGCCGCGGCCGCCTGACCGCACGCTCTTCGCCCGAAACAGGCGCGACCATGGCCGCGGCGCGCGAAAGCGACCGAATCCTCGAGCGTCTGAGTCGCCTCTATCCAAAAAAGATCGACCTGTCGCTCGGACGAATTCTGACGCTTCTCGACGGGCTCGATCGCCCGCAAGACCGTCTGCCACCGGTGGTCCGGGTTGCCGGAACCAACGGCAAGGGTTCGGTGATCGCCTTCATGCGTACATCCCTCGAGGCGGCGGGTCATCAGGTTCACGTCTACACCTCGCCGCACCTGGTCAGTTTCAGCGAGCGCATCAGGCTGGCCGGAGCGCCGATCGCGGAACCCGAACTCCGTGATGCCCTGGAGGAATGCGAGCGGGCCAATGGCGATGCACCGATCACCTTCTTCGAGATCACCACCGCCGCCGCGATCCACGCTTTCGCGAAGCATCCCGCCGATATCGTGCTGATGGAATGCGGCCTCGGCGGGCGGTGGGATGCAACCGCCGTCGTGCCGACGCCGGCCCTAACGGCCATCACGCCGATATCGATGGACCACATGGAGTTTCTCGGTGACAGCCTGGAGAAGATCGCAGCGGAAAAAGCGGCGATTCAGAACCCGGCAGCCCCGTCGGTCGTCGGCCCCCAGGATCCGGTGGCCATGGCGGTGATCGTGGCGAAATCAGGGGGCGCGCCGCTGCACCGTTTCGGGGTCGAGTGGACCGTCCGGAGCGCCGATGACGGTATGCTCTATCAGTCAAAAACTCGGGAGCTACGGCTACCTGCTCCCAAGCTGACCGGTCCTCACCAGATCTTGAATGCCGGCACCGCCGTCGCCTGCCTTGAGAACATCGCCGGCTTGTCCGTGCCCGAAGATGCGCTGGCGCAGGGCACCGCCGGTGCCGACTGGCCGGCCCGCCTCCAGCGCCTTGAGGCCGGGAATCTCGTTCGCCTGCTACCGCCGGGCTGGCGGCTCTGGCTCGATGGCGGCCACAACGCGGCTGCAGGCGCCGTGCTTGCACAGGCCATAGCGGCATGGGGCGAACGACCGCTCCACCTGGTGGCGGGGCTTCTCTCAAGCAAGGAGCCACGCGGATTTCTTGAGCCGCTTGCGGCGTGTGCAGACAGCCTTCGGGCGGTCGCCATCCCGGGAGAATCCGCAAGCCTCCCCGCCGATGCAGTTGCCGACTCCGCCCACCGGCTCGGCATCGCTGCAACACCGGCTGCGAGTGTGCGGGAGGCTCTCGAAGAAATCGTTGAGGCGCACGGAAAGGCGCACGGAAAGACGCACGGGGTGAACACATCGCCGGGTGACGTGCTGATCTGCGGCTCGCTCTATCTTGCGGGCCACGTGCTACGGGAAAACGGCTGGACGGTCAGGCGGTCAGACAGTCAGGCGGACCGGTAGGGCGGCAAGGCCCCGCAGCACGAATGAATCCCGCCAGGGCGGGTTTTCGGCCGCCGGCTCGATCTCTTGTACCCGCGACAGCAAGGCCGGAAAGGCGTACTGCCCCTCCATCCGCGCCAGCGGCGCGCCGATGCAGAAATGAATCCCGTAGCCGAAGATGATGTGACGGTTGTCGGTTCGGGCAACATCGAGGCTGTCGGGATCCTCGAAACGGCGCGGATCCCGGTTGGCCGCGTTCATCATGCAAAAGATGCGCTGGCCCCGGGCGATCGTCTTATCACCGAAGGACACGTCCTCCAGCACGCTGCGCGCAACCGAACCGACCGGGCCATCGTAGCGCAGGAATTCCTCCACCGCAGGGGCGGTCAGCTCCGGATCTTCGCGCAGGCGACGCAACTGGTCGGGAAACTGCATCAGCGCCCACAGCCCGTTGGACAGAAGGTTCGTGGTGGTTTCATGGCCGGCGAACATCAGCAGTGCGAAATTGGCGACCAGCTCGGCCGGAGACAGGTTATCGCCCCGCTCCTCGGCCGCCATCATGTGGTCGATCACCGTCTCCTGGTCGGAGGATGGCGGATGCCGGCGGCGATGGGCGAGCAAATCCCCGAAATACGCCTCCATCGCCACTGCGCCGCTTTCCGCCATGGCCAGTTTCCCGGGAGTCCCCGCGGCGCTGCCGACAAAGGGGGCTATCTCTTCCGACCAGCCCCGGAAAAGCGCGATGTCATCCTCTGGAATCCCCAACATCACCGCGATCACGGTCGCCGGCAGAGGCCAGGCAAACTCGCCGACGAAGTCGACCACCTCGCCGTCGGCGCTGCGCGCGACCAGATCATCGGCCATCCGGTCGACGATCGCCGCCACCCGGGGGCGGAACGCCTCCATGGACGAGGAGGTGAAACCGTTGTTGAGCAGACGCCGCAGGCGGGTGTGCGGCGGCGGGTCCATGAATACGGCCCACTTCTGAAGCATCGGGCCGATCGTCGCTACCTCGCTACGGCGTTCCGGCGACAGGCGGTCGAGATAGGGCGTGACCCGATCGGCTGACAGTCGCGAATCGTTCAGCCCCGCCCGCACATCGTCGTAGCGCGTCAGCACCCAGGCGCCGAGATGGTCGCTGTAATGCACCGGATCCTCGTCCCTGAGACGACGGTAGACCGGATAGGGATCGGCGATGATCGCCGGATCGGCGGGATCGAAGAGAATGCCGGTCATGACGACGCCTCAGATGCCTTCGTCGATCTCGACGCCAAGGGCGTTGAGAGCCATCGCCAGCGTCGCGTAGTTGCCGGCGGTGAAGATCAGGTCAAGGATGTTCTGCTCGTCGTAATGGGCGCTGAGCGCCGTCCAGGCCTTATCCGACAGCGTCTTGGTCTCGATCAGCTCGTCGACAGAAGCCAGCAGCGCCGATTCGGAAGCACTCCAGCCCCCGGCGCCGGCACCGTCGCGGACGCGTCCGATTTCTTCGTCATCAAGCCCCGCCTCGCGGGCGATGCGCTGGTGCTGTGCCCACTCATAGGCGCTGCCGCTAAGCCAGCCAGCACGCAGGATCACAAGTTCGCGGTCGCGCGCAGAGAGCGACGACTTGACCAGGCAGTGATTGGCGAAAACCAGCCAGCGCTTCAGGAGCTTGGGATGCCGGGCAAGGGTTGTGAACACGTTGAACACGCGGCCATCCATGGCATCGCTGATGGGCGCGAAGATCTCGCGCATCTCCTCGCTCCACTCCTGCTCGGGCAGAGGCGCCAAACGAGGGGTGTCGCTACCGGTTGCCATGATCAATCCTCCGGTTTTCTGTCCGTATCCACATCCGCATCAGGTTGGCGTAGCGGTGCGGGCGTGCGGGGTCCGTGTTTCATACTGTCGGTGCGGAGCTGGCCGCAGGCGGCAAGGATGTCCTGCCCACGCGGGCGGCGCAACGTCGCCGCATAGCCGGCATGCTCGACGATCTCGGCGAAACGGTCCATCGCCGCCTCGTCTGAGCACTCATAAGGCGCACCGGGCCAGGGGTTAAACGGAATTAAGTTCACCTTGGCCGGAATGCCACGGAGCAGACGCACCAGTTCCCGAGCCTCAGCGGGCGAATCGTTGATGCCCTTCAGCATGACGTATTCAAAGGTGATGCGCCGCGTGCTGCGACCGCCGGGATAGGCGCGGCACGCTGCCAGTAGCACCTCGATCGGCCATTTGCGGTTAATCGGAACGAGCCGGTCGCGGACATCATCGGTAACCGCATGCAAGGAGATCGCCAGCATAACCCCGATCTCGCGGCCGCACCGTTCTATCATCGGCACCACGCCCGAGGTCGACAGGGTTATCCGTCGCCGAGGGATCGCCATCCCGTCCTCATCCGCAGCGATCGCAAGTGCCTTCTTCACGTTCTCGAAATTGTACAGCGGCTCGCCCATCCCCATCATCACGACATTGGTGATCCGGCGCGTTCCGGACGCCGCGTTCCGCTCGCCGAGAATGTCGCGAGCCGCCATGATCTGCCCGAGGATCTCGCCGGCCTCGAGGTTGCGGACGAGGCGCTGGGTGCCTGTGTGACAGAAACTGCAGGACAGGGTGCATCCGACCTGGCTGGAAACACACAGGGTGCCGCGGGATTTCTCGGGAATGTAGACCGTCTCCACAGCGCTCCCGTCGCCACAGGAAAGCAACCATTTACGGGTCCCGTCGATGGATTCCGCATCCTCTAAAATCTCCGGCCGGGAGACCGCGAAACCTTCGGCGATTCGGTCGCGAAGCGCCTGCGGTAGGTTGGTCATCGCCCCGAAACCATCGACGCCGCGGGCATACAGCCAATGATAGATCTGTGCCGCGCGGTAGCCCTCAGTGTCGAACGGCGCGAGAGCCGCTGCGAGTTCCTCGCGGTTCATGCCGATGAGAGACGGCGCCATAGCGCGCACCGGCGCCGAAATAGACGCCGGAGCTACAGGAATTTCAGGGATGGGATCGGGCATGGCGGCACGGCCGTGGAGCGGCCGCCGCTACTTCTTCTTGCTGCTTTTTTTCGCGGGGCGCGACTTTTTCTTCTTGGGGCAAGCCTTGGCAAGTGCCTGGTACGCCTTGGTAAAACCGCGCAGGGAGTAGGTGTCGGTCGTCTTGGTGCCCCGCGACGAGACACCCCGGACAACCATGGTGTTCCCGGCCCGCATCGCCCTGACCATCTGCGCGTCCTCTTTCGAGGTGTGGTTCCACGCCGTGTTGCCGTCGGTAAACATCTTGAATTTCCGCTTACCTATGCCAACGGAAACCGTGCTCTCCTTGCGGTAGGTATAACCGGCAAGAATGCTGATTTCATTGAAGCTGTCATTCGCCGGGCGATGTGTGACATAGGCGTAGATGTTGCCGCGCTTCTTGTACTTGCCCTGCGCTTTCTGCGGCAGGCTCCAGAGCAAGCAGATGCGCTTTTCGCCCTGGCCGTTGGTCTGCAGCGTCCAGTCCTCGTAAGCCTGCACGAAATCGGCCTCGGCCCGGACAGGTGCTGCGGCAGCCAGGATGGCGGCTGCCAGCACAAATGCGGACACAAGAACGGGTACAAGGGCGGGGACAGTTGGGCCTGGGTTTTTCGACAGCGTCATCCGGTTGGTGCCTCCAGTGCTGCCTCCCCAATCCCGCCTTAGCAATCTACCGCGGGACGTTTTTTCGAAACGCTTCCGGATCTTCTCCGAGACCAGGACGACGCTTCGAAATCCGGTGCAGGATGTACCCGATTCCGCGCCCATCTGCAAAGCCTGACCCATATCGCGCTCCTGGTGGAGAACCCCGGGGAGAATCCCCTGGAAGGCCCCAAAAGGGTTTCCCGGGGAGTCTCAAAAGAGTTCCCGGGAAGCATTGACCGACCCCGCCCGCCGCCCATTCTTATAGCTGGTCCATTTCTGACAGTCGGCCTGATAACCGGTCTTTCGCCGGCATTCCCTAGCCTACCCTGGCCTCAACCCGGGAGACCCGCTCCATGCGCGCCATGCGCGTCCATTCTCTCGACGGCATCGACGCCCTGACGCTCGATGACGTCCCTTCCACCCCGCCCGGCCCCGGACAGGTGCGCCTGCAGGTTCGCGCCGCCGGCTGCAATTTCCCCGATTTACTACTGGCCGAGGGCAAATATCAGTACAAGCCGGACCTGCCCTTCACCTCTGGCATGGAGATGGCGGGCGAAGTCATCGAATGCGGGGCGAGCGCCGAGCGTTTCCGCCCCGGCGACAGGGTGATGGGATTTAGCAATTCCGGCGGCTTCGCCGACGAGGTGGTGGTCGACGAGACCCTGCTCATGACCGTCCCTGACGACATGGACTGGATCACCGCTGGCGGTTTCTCCCTCACGCATGTGACCAGCTACGCCGCCCTGGTTCACCCGCGGGTTGGCCTGCGGGCCGGCGAGACCCTGCTCGTTCATGGCGCTGCCGGCGGCGTTGGCAGCACCGCAGTGCAGATCGGAAAGGCCCTCGGCGCGACAGTGGTTGCGACGACCGGATCGCAGGAAAAAGCGCGTTTCGCCCTCGATATAGGCGCCGATCACGCCATCGATTATTCCAGCGAGGACATCCGCGAGCGGGTCAAGAAGCTCGTCGGCGGAGCCGATGTTATCTACGATCCGGTCGGCGGCGACGCCTTCATGGCCTCGATCCGCTGCATCAACTTCGAGGGCCGTATCGTCATCATCGGTTTCGCCAGCGGCACTATTGCCGATGCGCCGGCCAACCATGTGCTGGTGAAGAACATCTCGATCGTCGGGTTTCCCATCGGCGCGTACCGCCTCAGGGATCCGGCGATACTTCTCGACACCTATAAGGGCCTCGGCGAACTCTGGGCCGCCGGCAAACTCAAGCCCAGCTACAGCCACGTGTTTCCGCTCGAGGAGACATCCGCGGCCCTGAAGGCGCTGCGTGACCGCGAGGTCCGGGGCAAGGTCGTACTTGATCTTCGCGACAGGCCTCGCGATGGATCTCACGACGGGGAGGCATGACGATGCGGGCACTCCGGTTGCACAGTCTCGATGGCATCGACGCACTCAGGGTCGAGGACGCGACAGTTCCACCTCCCGGCCCCGGACAAGTCCGGATCGCGGTGCATGGCGCCGGCATCAACTTCGGCGACACCCTGATGATCCGCGGGCTTTACCAGGAGAAGCCGGATTTGCCCTTTACCCCCGGCATGGAGGCGGCTGGGGAAGTGATCGAATGCGGCGAGGGGGGCACGACGCTGAAACCCGGCGATCGAGTCATGGGCGCCATCGGGCATGGCAGCCTCGCCGAGGAAGCGACCGTCGATGCCTTCCGCCTGACCCTCGTGCCCGACGACATGGACTGGATAACGGCGGCAAGCTTTCCGATCACCTACGGCACCAGCTACGTCGCCCTAACCTACCGCTCGCACCTGAAGGCGGGCGAAATTCTCCTCGTGCACGGCGCCGCCGGCGGCGTCGGGCTGACCGCAGTCGAGATCGGCAAGGCTCTCGGCGCAACCGTGGTGGCGACCGCCGGTACCGACGAAAAGGTCGCCCTCGCCATGGAGCACGGCGCCGATCACGGTATCAACTACGCAACCGAGGACATCCGCAACCGGGTAAAGGAACTCGTCGGCGGCGCCGATGTTATCTACGATCCGGTCGGCGGCGACGCCTTCAAGGCCTCGCTTCGGTGTATCAACTTCGAGGGACGGATCATCGTCATCGGCTTCGCCAGCGGCGAAATCCCGCAGATCCCGACTAACTATCCGCTGGTCAAAGGTTTCACCGTCGACGGTTTCGTCTGGGGCGCGTATCACAACACCGAAGAGCGGCTACGCGTGATCCATGACGGCTACGCCGGCCTCGCCAAGCTCTGGGCCGCCGGTGCACTCAAGCCGCATGTCAGCCACACCTTCCCCCTCGCAGAGACGGGCGAGGCGATGCGAACGATGCTGGAGCGGCGCTCGAGCGGCAAGGTGGTGGTCGCAACGCGCGAATAGCGCCCCGGCGCCGGCGATATCAGGCCAGCTATTCGTTGTTCTCCGGGCAGGTTTTGGCAAGCGCCCGACCCGCTCTGCTGAAGCCGCGCAGGGAGTAGGTGTCGGTCGTCTCGGTGTCGGTCGTCTCGGCGCCGCGCGACATGCTGAACGTGAGTTCTTTCGGAGTGCCGAAGGCGTACACCATGTCGCCTGGAAACAGCGCTTTTTCCTTGCCCAAGCGGATGACTTCCTTGCCCAAGCGGACGACGGGCGCAGCCGATGGTGCCGACAATCCGACGATCACACCACTGCCCTGCATCGTGCTGTCAAGCCGGGGCAAGACCTCGATCTTGACGGTGGAGGGCGAGATCTCCCCGTAGATTTCCCTGACGGATATCTCCGCCCTGGCATTGAAACTGACCGCAAAAACCGCAAAGCGGCAAAAACCGCCACAAGATCCACAAAGACGCCTGCACGATGCAGAAGGCTGGGCCCGGCTGCCCTCCTGTGCAAACCGCGCCCCTGCAAATACGGCGTATTCTGGTTCTGATGGCGTATACAGCGCCCATACTTCAATAAAGCTCCTCAGATTCGAGAATGCCGCGATAGAGATCGAGCGCTTCCGGGTTGGCCAGCGCCTCCCTGTTGGCCACGGTGCGGCCGTGGATCACATCGCGCACCGCAAACTCGGTGATCTTGCCCGACTTAGTGCGGGGAATGTCGGCAACGGCGACAACTTTCGCTGGCACGTGGCGCGGCGAGCAGTTCTCCCGGATACGGCCGCGGATCCGCTGGATAAGATCTTCATTGAGCGCGAACCCCTCCCGCAAGACAACGAACAGCACGATTCGGGTGTCGCCCTCCCACTCCTGGCCGACGCAGATCGCCTCGGCGACCTCCTCGCACGCTTCCACCTCGCGGTAGATCTCGGCGGTGCCGATGCGCACGCCGCCAGGGTTGAGCGTGGTATCGGAGCGGCCATAGATAATCATGCCGCCGCGTTCCGTCATCGCGACGAAGTCGCCGTGGTGCCAGACCCCCGGATAGCGTTCGTAATAGGCGGCCCGATAGCGCTTTTCACTGGCGTCGTTCCAGAACCCGACCGGCATCGAGGGGAACGGTTTCGTGCAGACAAGTTCCCCCTTCTCGCCGACCACTGGCCGCCCTTCGCCGTCGTAAACCGCAACCGCCATACCAAGCAAGCTGCATTGGATCTCGCCGCGCCACACGGGAAGGGCCGGGTTGCCGCCGACAAAGCAGCCGACGATATCGGTGCCGCCGGCGATCGAGGACAGGCAGAGCTCGGGTTTCACCTTGTCGTAAACGTAGGAGAATCCTTCCGGCGCCAGCGGCGATCCAGTGGAGGTCAGAGTGCGCACCGTCGACAGGTCGTGGGTCTCGCAGGGCCGCAGATCCTCGCGCATCAGCGCGTCGATGTACTTGGCCGAGGTGCCGAAGAAGGTAACGCCCACAGCGTCGGCATAATCGAACAGGATGGCGGGATCCGGATGGAAGGGCGAGCCGTCATAGAGAACGAGAGTCGCCTCGCAGGCCAGTGCCGAGACCAGCCAGTTCCACATCATCCAGCCACAGGTGGTGAAATAAAACACCCGGTCGTCGCACCGGATGCCGCAGTGCAGGCGCTGTTCCTTGAGATGCTGGAGCAGGACGCCGCCGGCGCAATGGACAATGCATTTCGGGGCACCCGTGGTGCCCGAGGAATACAGGATATAGACCGGATGATCGAAGGGCAGGCTCTCGAAGGCGATCTCGCCGGCCGGATGTTCGGCGATAACATCGTCCCAGAGCGCGGCGCGGGCAAGCCCTGAGAGATCCGGCCTGCCCGATGCATCCAGCCCGTCCGGTGTATCCGGTGCATCCGACAGCATCGGAAAGACGATCGCACATTCAACCGAGGGAAGGCCCTCGAGAATGCCTGCAAGAGGGGCCAGGGAATCCCGCGATACGCCGTTGTAGTGATAGCCATCGGCGGAGAACAGGATCTTCGGCTCAACCTGCCCAAACCGATCGAGGACGCCCCGCACCCCAAAATCCGGCGAGCATGAGGTCCAGACGGCGCCGATCGCCGTCGTCGCCAGCATCGCGATCACCGCTTCCGGACAGTTCGGCACATAGCCGGCGCAGCGGTCGCCGGGGCCAACCCCGCGCGCCCGCAGGGCCGCAGCCAGGCAGGACACCGCCTCGTGCAGCTGCCGCCAGCTCAGCCGCCGCTCGGCACCGCCCTCGGCCCGGAAGATGATCGCCGGCGCGTCATCCTGCCGGCGCAAAAGATTGCGGGCGAAATTCAGGCGGGCGTCGGGGAAAAACCGGGCCCCGGGCATGCGGTCGCCGTCGATCAGGATCCGGTCGCCCCGGTGTTCGGCGATGACTTCGCAGAAATCCCAGGCGCTGGACCAGAACTTCTCCATCTCGTCGATGGAGAACGCATGGAGTGCGGCATAATCCGGCAGTGCGACATGCCAATCCGCCTCGAGGCGGCGGGCGAAGGCGGTGATTGCCGCCCCTTCCACCTGTTCTGCGCTCGGCATCCAGAGCGACTCTGTCGGCATGATGGATCGCGGCGCGACGGATTGTGACACGGTCGATTGCGGGTCAAGGCCGCCTTCAGGGCCGCTTTCAGAACCCCCTTTAGTGGATATCGTTGGCATCTCCGAAAGCCTTGGCCAACTGGTCGATGGTCAGCCCCTTCTTTTGTGCCGTTGCGATAATGACCGCCTCCCGGCGCGCGATCAGGGCGGCTGCGTCCGGAACCTCCCGGGCCGCATCGGCTGGAATGACGACGGCGCCATGGCGATCAGCATGCACCAGATCGCCGGGCGCTACGTCCATGCCGTGCACCGAGACCTGAACGTCGAAATCGATGAGATGAACGAAGGCGTGGGACGGGCCGACCGACCCCGCAATCATCTGGAAGCCTTCCGCGCAGTCCGGGATATCGCGGACACTGCCGTTGGTAATCACGCCACGACAGCCGAGGCCCTTGTGGATGTTGGATTGCACCTCGCCCCAGAACGCGCCGAAGCCAACCGGATCATCGAGATCCTGGATGATGACGACGGTGGGCCGGGGTTCCTCGGCGACGTAAGCATAATAGGCGATGCGTTGTTCGCGCATTTCCGCGGGTTCCATGGACGAGGCAGAGCGGGACCGAATCCGGGCGGTGCGCGCATAGCCGACGATCGGCGGCAGGTCGGGATCCGCGCTGACGAGTGGGCGGGTCGTGTAGCCAAAGCCCCGCCGCCCCGGCGAGGTCAGCTCGAGCGCGTTGCACACGGTCGGGGTATCAAGGGCGACGAGCGCCGAAAGATCGTCCGCAGAAAGAGCCGTCATGATGTCCTAATCCCTGTTATGTCCTGGCCTCTGTCGCCGTTGCCCTGCGTTGGAGGTGGATTGAAGGCGTCAGGGAAAGGTATATCGCCGCCACAGATTGGACAGGGTGAACTGGCGGCGGCGCCCTGATAAAACACCTGATTCCCGGCCCTATTCCCGGCTTGATTTCAAAGGAGCGGATACCCGTGGAAACCGGTCAAGAGTTGCCGCTCTTTCTTGTGCGCCTATACTCCCGCCGCTTCGGGCGGCGCGCCGGATGACGTGCTGACTGGTTGCCGGCAGGGTTTCCGGAGGGCGTGCCAACCGGGGCCCAAAGACGGGAAATGCGGACCATGGTGGAAAAGGCAAACAAGGTCGTCCTGGCCTATTCGGGCGGTCTCGACACTTCAGTCATCCTGCGCTGGCTGCAGGAGACCTATGGCTGCGAGGTCGTCACCTTCACCGCCGATCTCGGCCAGGGCGGCGAAGTCGAGGAGGCTCGAGCCAAGGCGGAGATGCTCGGTATCAAGGAAATCCATATCGAGGATCTCCGGGAAACCTTCACGCGCGACTACGTCTTTCCGATGTTCCGGGCCAACGCCCTCTATGAAGGCACCTATTTGCTCGGCACCTCGATCGCCCGGCCCCTGATCGCCAGACGGCAGATCGAGATCGCGGCCGCCTGCGGTGCTGACGCGGTTGCGCACGGCGCCACCGGAAAGGGCAACGACCAGGTCCGGTTCGAACTCGCCTATTACGCTCTCAACCCCGACATCCGGGTCATCGCGCCGTGGCGGGAATGGGCTCTCACTGGCCGGGCGGAACTCGTCAAATATGCTGAAAAGCACCAGATCCGGGTGCCGAAGGACAAACGTGGGGAAGCCCCGTTCTCCATTGACGCCAACCTTCTGCACGTATCGGCGGAGGGCAAGGTGCTCGAAGATCCGGGCGAGGAAGCACCGGAATACATCTACACGCGCACCGTGGCACCCGAGAACGCACCCGATGCGCCGGTGCACGTCGCTATCGGTTTCGAGAAGGGCGATGCCGTCTCCATCGATGGCCGGACGCTCTCCCCCGCCACGCTTCTGGCCGAGCTGAACGCGCTCGCCGGCGCCAACGGAATCGGCCGGCTCGACCTGGTCGAAAACCGCTTTGTCGGGATGAAATCGCGGGGTGTTTATGAAACCCCGGGCGGCACGGTGCTGCTGGCCGCACACCGGGCGATCGAATCGATCACCCTGGATCGCGAGGCGGCGCATCTAAAGGACGAGCTGATGCCGCGCTATGCCAGCCTGATCTACAACGGATTCTGGTTTTCGCCCGAACGCGAGATGCTGCAGGCCCTGATCGACCATAGCCAGGAGCGGGTCGAGGGCGTCGTGCGACTCAAGCTCTACAAGGGCGGGATTGCCGTGACCGGACGGGAAAGCCCCAACAGTCTCTACAGCGCCGAGCATGTCACTTTCGAGGAGGACTCGGTCTACGACCAGCGCGACGCCGAGGGCTTCATCAGACTGAACGCACTGCGCCTACGGCTGGCCGGAAGGCGGAATCCGCCGCGATGACGCCGCCCCGGGAATAACGGGACCAGCCGACATAGCGGGAACAGCTGACATGCCGGGCTGGAAACGGCTCGCGCTGGGCGGCGGCGGCGGCATGCTCGCGGGCATGGGCCTTGGCCGGTTCTCCTATACCGCCATGGTCCCGGCCCTGGTCGAGGCCGGGCCACTGAATGTGGACGAGGTCGGGCTGATCGGTGGCTTCAATCTCGCCGGCTTTCTTGCCGGGGCGTTCCTGTCCGAGCGGCTGCGCCGCGCCGTTCCGGTCCGCCTTTTACTGACAGTGGCGGTATGGGTGTGCTTTGTCGGGCTGATCGCTTCGGCTGCACCCTTCGGCTTTCTCTGGCTTGCCATCTGCCGCACCGCGATCGGTGTCACCACCGGCATCATCATGGTGCATTCCCTGGCCCAGATCATCGCGGTCGCACCGGAGCGCCACCGTCCCCTCGCCGGCGCCATCGTCTTCATCGGGGTTGGCCTCGGTATCCTTCTCTCGGGTGTCCTCGTGCCCCGCCTCGCCGCTTTCGGCGTACTCGCCGCCTGGCTCGGCATCGCCGCGGCCGGCCTTGTTGCGGCCGTACTCGCCCATTGGGGCTGGCGCAATGCGGTCACAGCAGCGACAGGAAGCGCGGCAGAAATGCCGCGCGGACCGGCCTGGGCCGTCCTCCTGGCCGCGCATGTCCTCTTCTCCATCGGCATCGTTCCGCACAGCCTTTACTGGGTCGACTTCATCGCCCGCGGCCTTGGCGCGGGCATGACCACCGCCGGATGGCACTGGGGTGCGGTTGGAGTCTTCGCCTGCCTCGGCCCCGCCTTCTGCTCCTGGCTCGCGCTGCGCATCGGCGTGAAACAGGCGATCGTCGCTTCGTTCGTCGGTCTGGCGATCGGCGTCGCCGGACCGGCGCTGCTGGCGCACTGGCCACTGCTCGCGCTCTCCTCGGTGATCTTCGGTGCCCAGCCGGGGATGTCAGTGTTACTGGCGGCGCGGGTCCGCGAATTCGGCGCGGCCGAGGCGATGCCCCGCATGATGCGGGCCTCAATTCTGGCCAATGGTTGCGGCACCGCTGTCGGCGGCCTGACAATACCGATCCTGTTCGGGGTTACGGAAAGCTATGCTGTGGTCTTCGCCATCGGCGGCGGCGCCATGGCCTTCGCCGCAATCCTGGTCGCCCTGACCCGGCGCGGGTAATTCGGCGCGGATGGCCCGCGACCAGGAATTGCGAGCAGAGACTGGCTACCAGTCGATCGGGGCCAGGCCCGCCTGGCGGCGCGCCGCATCGACCGTGTTGGCGAGCAGACAGGCGATGGTCATCGGCCCGACACCGCCGGGAACCGGCGTAAGAAAACCGGCGACGGCTTTTGCCTCCTCGAAGGCGACGTCGCCGACGAGCCGGGTTCCACCCTCAGGCTTGTCGATCCGGTTGATGCCGACATCGATCACCGCAGCGCCAGGCTTGATCCAGTCGCCCCGGATCATCTCCGCGCGTCCGGTCGCCGCGATCAGAATGTCGGCCTGCCTGCAGATCGCCGGGAGATCGGCGGTGCGTGAATGACAGATCGTGACCGTGCAATTGGCGCCAAGGAGTAGCTGCGCCATCGGTTTGCCGACGATGTTGGAGCGGCCGACGATCACCGCATGCTTGCCTGAAAGATCGTCAAGGGCGTCCTCAAGCAGTAGCAGGCAGCCGGTCGGCGTGCACGGGGCCAGCGCCGCAGCGCCGGTTGCCAGTCGGCCCACATTGACGACATGGAATCCGTCGACGTCCTTATCCGGCGAGATCGCGTCCATCACGGGTTTGGAATCGATCTGCGACGGCAGGGGCAGCTGGACCAGGATTCCGTGCACCCCGGCATCGGCATTCATGCTTTCCACGAGTGCCAGGAGTACGGATTCGGACGTATCGGCGCCCAGGGTGTGCTGGTCGCTGCGGATATTTGCCTCGCCGGCAGCGCGGGTCTTGTTGCGGACATAGATAGCACTCGCCGGATCCTCACCGACAAGCACGACCGAGAGTCCCGGCTGCAGGCCGCGCTCGTCGGAAAAGCGCTCCGCCTCGACCCCGATCCGTTTTAGCAGCCGGTCGGCGAAGGCGCGACCGTCGATGATCCTGGCGTCACTCAACCCCGGTTCCTCCTCACGCCGCATGCCCCAAACGGAACGCTTTGTTCGCGCACAGATCGGGCGAAATGGCAGCGCCGTATCGGTCTCGTGCCGGTGCCGATGCACGCAATCAATACGGGTGTCGCCCGACCATGTCGACGATCAGGCTTTGGATCAGCACGATCGCCAGAATCACCACCGCCGGGGTGAAATCAAGCCCGCCAATCTGAGGGAGTACACGCCGAATCAGCCGGTAGACCGGCTCGGTAATCCTGTAGAGAGCCATCCCGACCCCATAGACGAAGCGGTTCTGGGTGTTGATCACGTTGCCCGCAACGAGCCAACCCATGACAACATGGATGATGATGGCCCACATATAGAGCCCGAGCATGGTGTGGATGAGCTTCAGCAGGAGGAACATAGGGGGCATCCGGATGTTGCGCGGCGGGCCTCAGAGTATCCCCAACACCCGTCAACAGGCAAGAAAGCACCCGAAGGGGATATAGGCGAGGATATTTGCGTCTCATGCCCGCCAGGCCCGCCACACCCCCTCTCTGCTGCGCGGGCCCACCGCACCCCTGCGCGCGGACACGCCGCATCCGGGCAAACCTTGACAGGGTAAACGCGCGTGGACATCATCCGATGCCTTTCCGGAGACATCCTAGCCAAAGATATCCCGGATAACGGAAATTCCCGGGGCCGTAGCTCAGTTGGGAGAGCGTCGCGTTCGCAACGCGAAGGTCAGGGGTTCGAATCCCCTCGGCTCCACCACGCCGCCCGTTGGCACTGGATATCCTCGCCATGAACACCTCTGCTACGGCAGTATTTTCCGATAAACGCACCGTCCATGCGCCGCCTCTAGCGCTGCCACCCGCGCTCAAGCCGAATACCCGGCTCACGATGGATGGCCTTGAATTCCTCTCTCTGCTGCCGGCCGAGGCCATACCCGTCGCCTTCCTCGATCCGCAATACCGGGGCGTGCTCGAAAAGCTGTCATACGGAAATGAGGGCGAGATCCGCGGCAAGAGACGGGCTGCCCTCGAGCAGATGGATGAGGCACTCATCGCCCGCTTCGTGCACGGCATCGACCGCGTCCTGATTCCGTCCGGTCACCTGTTCCTGTGGACCGACAAGTTTCATCTGTGCCAAGGTGTGCACCCGTGGCTCGAGGATACGAGCCTCGACATCGTAGATCTCGTGACATGGGACAAGGGCACGTTCGGTATGGGCTACCGTACCCGCCGCCGGGCGGAGTATTGCGTCGTTCTGCAGAAACAGCCGCGCAAGGCCAAGGGTGTGTGGAAAATCCACAATATTCCGGACGTGGTCCAGGAACAGGCATCACAGCGCGAGCATCCGCACGCAAAGCCGGTCGAGCTGCAAGGTGCGCTCATGGCCGCCGTGAGCCATAAAGGCGATGTCGTGATCGATCCCGCCGCCGGATCGTTCTCTGTGCTCAAGGCGGCACAGAACCAGAAACGCACCTTCCTTGGCTGCGACCTGACGGATCCTGGTGGATAAGCATGGCTCTGGATGAAATCGCGTCCGTCACGCCGACCGACCAAACCGTGCCGGTGCAGGATGCACACAGTTTCGACACCGCCGCTCTCGAGGCCTACATGGCCGGTAATGTCGAGGGTTTCGTTCCGCCCCTGGCGCTGGGCCAGTTCCGCGGCGGCATGTCGAATCCGACCTTTATGGTGACCGACGGCGCCAATAAACGCTATGTGCTACGCAAAAAGCCGCCCGGCGAGCTCCTGCCCTCGGCCCACGCCGTCGACCGGGAGTTCCGGGTCATCTCCGCCCTGGCCGGGACCGGTGTACCGGTGCCGAAGGCCTACGCCCTGTGCGAGGACGAGGCGGTTATCGGCCAAGCCTTCTACATCATGGAGTTCAAGGACGGGCGGGTGTTCCGCGGCGTCGATCTGCCCGAGCTGCCGGCGGAGGAGAGAACCGCGATCTACGTCACCATGGTCTCGGTCCTGGCATCGCTGCACGAAGTTGACCGCGATGCGGTCGGTCTTAGCGACTATGGCCGCGTCGGCGGCTATTGCAGCCGACAAATCCGGCGCTGGTCACAGCAATACGAGGCCAGCAAGACCGAGGATCTGCCGGAAATGGACAAGCTGATAGCCTGGCTTCCGGACAATATCCCTGACGACAGCCTGACCACAGTCGCCCACGGGGATTACCGGCTCGAGAACATGATCTTCCACCCGACCGGCCCGGAAGCCCTCGCGGTGGTCGACTGGGAACTCGGAACCCTGGGTAATCCGTATTCGGATCTGGCCTATAACTGCCTGCCCTACTACGCTCCCGATCCGCGCCGCGGAAACCTGATCGACAACGACTTCCGCGCTTCCGGGATCCCCGGCGAGGCGGAGTACGTCGCGCAGTACTGCAAGGCACGCGGGATCGGCGAAATCCCGAACTGGAACTTCTATCTGGTGCTGTCGCTATTCCGCCTCGCGGCGATCGTCCAGGGCGTCTACTACCGGGGCCTGCAGGGCAACACGCCAACCGCCGATGCGCTCAAGCTCGGCAACCAGTGTCGCGAACGCGCCGCCGTGGCTTGGAAGCTCATGCAGCAGGCGAGAAGCTAGGCTCCCGCCTCACCCACGCCGCCCACGACCGGTGTTACCCGCCAAGCGTTAGACGCCGGCCGTTACCAATCGCCCGGCACCTGTTTGTCCGCTGCACGCTGCCGGCGTTGCCGGTGCCGGTGCCGGTGCCAGCGCTACCGCTACCGCTACCGCTACCTTATTCGCTGTCGCGCGGCCGCGGTGTCCAGTTGGTCTGACGGCGCAGTTCCGTGCGCGCGATCTGCTGGCGGTGCACCTCGTCCGGCCCGTCGGCAAAGCGCAAGGCACGCGCACGCGCCCACATGTAGGCAAGCGGGAATTCCTGGCTCATGGCGCCACCGCCGTGCAGCTGCATGGCGTTGTCGATGACACCGAGCGCCATGTTGGGTGCCGCCACCTTGATCATCGCGATTTCCTGACGCGCCGCCTTGTTGCCGACGGTGTCCATCATGTAGGCCGCCTTGAGGACGAGTAGCCGGCACATCTCGATATCGATGCGGGCTTGGGCGATCCGTTCGTGGGTAACACCGCGCTCGGCCAGTCTCTTGCCCCAGGTGATGCGCTCGACGGACCGCTGACACATCATCTCGAGGGCCCGCTCCGATTGGCCGATCAGCCGCATGCAGTGATGGATCCGGCCTGGCCCCAGGCGGCCCTGCGCGATCTCGAAGCCCCGCCCCTCGCCAAGCATCATGGCCGAGGCCGGAACCCGGACGTTGTCGAACTGGACCTCGCCATGACCGTGGGGCGCGTCGTCATAGCCCATCACTGAAAGCATGCGTTCTACCTTTATACCCGGCGTGTCGCGGGGGACGAGGAGCATCGATTGCTGGAGGTAGGGCTCCGCCGACGGGTCGCTCTTGCCCATGAAAATCACGACCTGGCAACGCGGGTCGCCGATGCCGGAGGTCCACCATTTACGCCCGTTGATGACGTATTCGTTACCGTCGCGAACGACCTCGGACTCGATGTTGGTGGCGTCGGAGGAAGCCACCGCGGGCTCGGTCATGGCGAAGGCAGAGCGAATCTTGCCTTCGAGGAGAGGTTTCAGCCACCGCTCCTTATGCTCATCGCTCCCGTAACGCTCGATGGTCTCCATGTTGCCGGTGTCGGGCGCCGAACAATTGAAGACCTCCGCCGCCCAGTGAACCCGCCCCATTACCTCACACAGCGGTGCATATTCGAGGTTGGTAAGGCCGGCGCCGCGGCTGCTCTCTGGCAAAAACAAGTTCCAGAGATTCGCCGCGCGAGCTTTCTCTTTCATCTCCTCGAGAATCGGCGGTTCGCACCAGCGGGTATCCCCCTCCTCGAGCTGCGCATAGTAAGTGCTCTCGTTGGGGTAGATGTGGGCATCCATGAACTCCTCGACCTCCCGCCGAAGCTTCACAGTGCGCTCTGAATACTCGAAATCCATAAGGTCCTCCCGGGATCAGGCCAGTGCGCCGGTTTGCGACATCGCGCCGTGCAGTTTGGCACGCAGTCTGGCAGTACAGTTTCTGGCGACGTAATTTTACAGGGCGGTTTGACAGGCTCGGGGCGGCCAAGTCCAATCCATGCCGCGCGACGCGGTGAACACACACGCGACGGCGAACAATCTAGCCCGGAGGCCCGAATTGAAAACTCGCAATGCCGAAACCGCCCAAACCGCCGGAACCGGCGGCGTGGATGGCGCCAACCGCCCTGTCATCGACCCCGAGGAAATTCTCGAGGGCGTCCGGAGCTGGGTCGAAATCGAGACCCCGACCTACCATGGCGACGAGGTCAACAAGCTCGTCGATGTCGTCGAGCAGAGCATGTCCGCCCTGGGCGCCGAGATCGTCCGCATCCCGGGCAAGGACGGCTTCGGCGATATCCTTAAGACTCGCACCGGCTGGAGCGGCGAGGGACCCGGCATCCTGGTCCTGTCCCATCTCGACACCGTCCATCCAATGGGCGTCAAGGAAACCACCCTGCCCTGGACGCACGAGGGCGACAACGTCCAGGGACCGGGCATCTACGACATGAAGGCCGGTGCCTATCTTGCCTTCTATGCCTATCAGCACCTGGTCCGCATGGGGCGCACGACGAAACTCCCCATTACCTTTCTCTACGTGCCCGAAGAGGAGGTCGGCAGCCCGACGTCGCGGAAGCTGATCGAGGAAGAGGCGGCAAAGAACAAATACGTTCTCGTCACCGAGCCCGCCCGCGAGGGCGGCAAGGTGGTCACCGCCCGCAAAGGCGTCGGCCGGTTCGAGATGCACGTTCACGGCAAGCAATCGCACAGCGGCTCACGTCACCAGGACGGGCACAGCGCCATTCTCGAGATGGCGCGGCAGATTCTCGATATCGAGGGAATGACCGACTACGAGCGCGGCATCACCACAAATGTCGGCACGGTGACAGGCGGCACGGCCATCAATGTGCGGCCTGGCGAGTGTTCGGCCGAAATCGATCTGCGGGTGCCGGATCCGGAGATCGAGCAGGAGATGTGCGAGAGGATCCTGGCCCTGGCTGCCCACGATCCGGATGTCACGGTCGAGGTCACGGGCGGCATGAACCGGCCTTCCTATGAAAAGAGCGAGGGCATCAGCAGTTTGTTCGAGCACGCCCGAGGGCTCGCCGCCGAAATCGGCTTCGAGCTCGAGGACATGGCGACCGGCGGCGGCAGCGACGGCAATTTCACCGCCGCGCTCGGCGTGCCCACCCTCGACGGCCTCGGGGCCGACGGCCACGGTGCTCATACGCTCGAGGAGACGGTGTACTTCTCGTCGCTGGAGCCGCGCGCCAAACTCTGGGTTAGGCTGCTCGAGACACTCGAATAGCCGCTAGCCGACCGCCCTGTCGAGCAGGCGCCCGCCCCACCGGAATTCGGAACCAGGAAGCCAGAAGCCGGGCGATCGGGGTTGGGAGGCTACTGGGAGGCTGGGAATCAGGCCGCCGGCGCCTCGGCACGCTGGGTGAGAAGCGCATACAGTGCCCCGGCATCCCTGGAACCGCGAAGTTTCGCGCAGATCTCGCCGTCGCGCATCAGGCGCGACACCCTGGCCAGGGCCTTGAGATGCTCCGCTCCCGCGCCCTCCGGTGCGAGAAGCAGGAAGATCAGATCGACCGGCTCGTCGTCGATGGCGTCGAATCCGACCGGTTTTTCGAGACGGGCGAACAGCCCGCACATACTTTCGAGACCAGCGAGCTTGCTGTGCGGAATGGCTATGCCGTTGCCGATCCCGGTGGTGCCGAGCCGCTCCCGCTCGATCAGGGCGTCGAGAATCTCGCGCGCTCCGATGCCGGTAATTTCACCAGCGCGGCGGGCCAGCTCCTGAAGAGCCTGCTTCTTGGAGGTCACCGGAAGGTGGGCGATCACCATCTCCGGCGCCAGAAATTCGACGATATTCATTGCGTGGGGATGTTCATTGTGCGGTTCCGGTCCGCATCAGTTCCGGTAGGCCTCGCGCACACCGCGCGGATCGATCCAGCCGATGTTCCCGTCCTCGCGGAGATAGATCATGTTGAGGCCGCCATGGGCGGCGTTGCGGAACATCATCACCGACTGGGATGCGAGATTCATGCGCATCACCGCCTCGCTCGTGGTCAGCGTTTCGATGCGGGTTTCCAGCTCCGCAACGATAACCGGCTGGTCCGGCAATTGATCCTCCTCAGCCTTGTCTTCGTCAGCAAGCACGTATTGCTGGGCGGCGATCGCGGGTGCCCCGTCATCGATGCCGCGGTGATGGTCCCGCAGACGCCGCTTGTAGCGTCGCAGCTGCTTGGTGACATGGCCGACTGCGGAATCGAAGGCCGAACGGACATCCCCGGCGCGGGCGCTTCCCCGCACCTGGATACCCTTGCCGACATGCACCTGGATGTCGGCCCGGCAGTCCGGGCCGTCCTTGGTCAGCGCCACCTGGCCGTCCACAGCGCCCTCGAAATACTTTCCGACAGCCTCGGGAAGATGCTCTTCCATGTAGGTGCGCACCGCCGTCTCGATATCGAGCTGCTTACCATGAATGGAAAGTTTCATCGCTGGAATTTTCGGTTCAATTTCCGGTTCTGGGCATCCCTGAACGGTGACACGACCCAGGGTACGGAGTTGGAGCGCGGGTTATCGCGAAACGGGACCTGAAGGATGTCGCACACTTAGTCATCACCCCCGTGCGAGTCAATAGTGACACGGCCCGACGAGCCCCGGACACCCTGTAAACAAAGACTCAAAAACATAAAAGAAGCTACCCTCAAAACAGCCTCGGAAAGCCACCTGGACGGTCGGAAAGGTGGGGCACCACTTGCCATCCTGCTACCCAGTGAACCGCTCCGGGTTTACCGGAGGCTGATTTGTCTTGGTTACGCGGCCATGTCTGATCTTTCCAGAGTTGCATAGAAGTTTGCCTCGGCCTCTGCTGGTGGGATGTTCCCGATAGGCTCCAGCAGGCGTCGGTTATTGAACCAATCCACCCATTCGAGAGTGGCGTATTCCACAGCATCAAAGCTGCGCCATGGCCCGCGCCAGTGAATGACATCAGCTTTGAACAGGCCGTTGATCGTTTCGGCCATGGCATTGTCATAGGAATCCCCGACACTGCCGACAGGCGGGGCGTGGCGATATATCATCGATAGCCAGCCTTACGCCGTCTACGACTGCTCGGAATACGGGCGCACTCGGAACGGTTTCCGGGAACGAGCCTCTGTCAGGAGATGCCGCGGCGGCGCTCGACAGAAGAGCCGATCCGCATCGTTTCGCGGTATTTGGCCACCGTGCGGCGGGCGATATCGACACCCTCGTCACGCAGACGGGCAGCAATCGCAGCGTCGGACAGCGCCCCCGCCAACGATTCTCCACCCACCATCTCCCGGATGCGGAAACGGACCGCCGCCGCCGACCGTGCAGGTTCACCGTCGAGACTGGAAAGAGCTGTGGTGAAGAAGAATTTAAGGCTGAATACACCCCGGGGCGTCGCCACCGACTTGTTGGCGACGACCCGGCTGACCGTGCTCTCATGGAGATTGACCGCCGTGGCGACCGCCCGCAAGGTCAGCGGGCGCAGATGCCGGATTCCGCTGCGCAGGAATCCGTCCTGCAGCCGCACGATCTCGCCCGCCACCGCAAGCATCGTCAAGGCCCGCCGATGGAGGCATCGGACCAGCCAGTTAGCGTTCTGGAACTGCTCGCGGACATAGTTCGCCTCCTTGGCGTTGCGGGTGCCGGCGCGCACCGTCGCATAATAGTCCGCGTCGACGACGACACGCGGCAGAGTCTCGGGATTGAGCTCAAGCCGCCAGTCGCCATCGGCCGATTTCTGCAACAAGATATCCGGTATCAGGATCTCGACAGGGGCGTCTTCGAACCTCAGGCCGGGTTTCGGATCGAGACTGCGAATCTCAACGACCATGCTTGCGAGTTTGTCGGCGTCCACACCGCAGGACGCTGCAAGGGACGGCAGGTCGCCCGAGGCCAGGGAATCGAGATTGTCGAGTAGCGCCTGCATCGCTGGATCGAGCCGATCCCGCTCGGCGAGCTGCAGGGCGAGACACTCCCGAAGGCTGCGCGCGAAGATTCCTGGCGGATCAAAGGCCTGGAGCCTGGCAAGGACAGCCGCGACCAACACTGCCGGCACCCCGGCATCCTCCGCTATCTCTTCCGGTGAGGCCGTCAGCCAGCCGGTTTCGTCGAGATGGTCAATCAGCACCATGCCGATCGCCTGTCCAGCAGCGTCGGGCACCTCAAGGGCGAGCTGTCCAAGAAGATGGGAGCGAAGCGTTCCCGGATTGGCGACCGTTTCCTCCAGCACGGCGCCCGCCTCGGCCGAAACCGAGCGCACGGAGCCTCCTTTGCGGGATCCGGCCCGGAGCACCGTCATCGTATAAGGCGGAAACCCGCTTCGACCGGCTCCTCCGGCAAGGCCGGTGGGATCGTCAAGACCCCAGGCGGTGATGGCCGGGGCGGTATCGGAGGCAACGTCAGAGGCGGTCGATACGTCGGCAGCAGGAGAGGATGCGTCCGCTGCCAGGGTGCTCTCCTCCGACATTCGCTGCAGCAGCGGATTGTCGGCCAGCTCCCGGCCAACCAGGTCAGCGAGTTCGGCGTGCGGCAGATGCAGCAGGCGCATCGCCTGCTGCATCTGCCGCGTCATGACCGGAGCCTGGCTCTGGCGGGTGCGCAAACGTTGTGAAATCGTCATGATCGGATGATCGGGGCCGCAACGGACGGGATCGGGCTCGGAAGGGTGATGCCAGAAAACCTAGTATTGATCTCCGAGATACACCTTGCGGACACCCTCGTGGTTTTGGATTTCCTCTGGCCGCCCTTCCATCAGCATCACGCCCTCATGGATGATGTAGGCGCGGTCGACAATCTTGAGCGTCTCGCGCACGTTGTGGTCGGTGATCAGAACGCCAAGACCGCGGTTTTTCAACTGCGCGATCAGCTCCTGGATGGCCACGAGGGCAATCGGGTCGATGCCGGCGAGCGGCTCGTCGAGCAGCATGAAGTGCGGCCGCGACGCTAGAGCCCGGGCGATCTCAACCCGACGGCGCTCTCCTCCGGACAGGGTCGTCGCCATCGTGCCCCGCAGATGCGTGAGAGAGAACTCGGCGAGAAGTGCCTCAAGCAGGGTCTTGCGGACCTGTCCGTCGCGCTCGCTTGCTTCAACGACAGCGCGGATGTTTTCCTCGACCGTCATGCCCCGAAAGACCGAAGGTTCCTGCGGCAGATAACTGAGACCGAGACGACTCCGGCGATACATCGGCAGGGCAGTGACATCCTCGCCATCAAGGAAGATGCCGCCACTGTCCGGTGCAATGAGACCAGTTAGAATGTAAAAACAGGTCGTCTTGCCGGCGCCGTTCGGCCCGAGCAGGCCAACCGCCTCGCCGCGTTGCAGCGACAGGGTGATGTTGCGAAGCACGGGATGGCGGCGGTACTGCTTGCTGAGATTGCGCGCCACCAGGCCGGGATTCTCCGATACCAGCTTCAGACCGCTATTGTCGATCTCCGCAGACGGGAACTCGCTCTGCTCCATCACCCGCCTTCTTCCCCTTTTACCCGCTCTCTATCCTCGGAAGATAGGCGGCTCGGCCAGATGACCCCGGTCACCCTCCTGCCCCCGGTGCCGAGAAGGCGGCTCGCGCCGCTTTTCAGGTCAATCACGGCTTTTTCCCCGTTCAGCTGGATCCCGGCGCGCGTGACCCTTACGTCGCCGGTGACGGTCATGGTCCCGGAAGTCGGCCTATAGGTGCCGTTGCGCGCCGTTACAATTCCCGCCGAGGTTGAGATGTGGACTCCGCCCCGCGCATCTACCCTGGCGATCTGCCATTCTCCCCTGGCGTCCTGTTTTAGCGTTGCTGAGAGAAGATCGGTGCGCAGGCGACGATCCCGCGAGATCAGAACGGCATTGCCTTTGGCAAGGAAGAGCTGCTCCCGGCCCCGGTATTCCAGGCGCTCTTCTGCCTGGACCACAGTATCGGCGAATTCCAGATTCAGACCGTCTCCCTCAACCGTAAAATCCTCGGTCGCGTGCCGGTAGGTGGCCCGCTCGCCGCGCACCCGCCATGCCGCCTCGCCACGGGATGCGATGCGCACATGGCCCGACGCCTCGAGACGGTCGAGTTTCCTCACCGCGCCGGTGGCCTCGCCCTCGGTGTAGAACGCTGTGGCGAAATCGGCTTGCAGCTGCATGTTGTCGCGCACTAGAAGCACGTTGCCACTCGCGGTGTAGCGCGACTCTCCGGGCACCCATTCGATGCTCGAATCCGCCTCGATCGAGATCGCCGAGTCTCGCGGCTCCGCGGCCGAAAGCGACCCGGCGCCGATGGCAAACACCACACCCGCAACGGCGAGGATGACGGCCCCCCTCATCGAGGGGCCTCGTCGCAGGGCCTCATTGGGAGGCGTTCCCGCTCACGGAATTTCCCGATCCTACAGTGACCGGATCACTGGAACCGGAATCGGAACTAGGCCCACCCGTGATCCACATCTTGCTTTTTCCAACCAGGCGGATTCGTTTCCCCTGGTCGAGAATCTCGAGGCCGTCAGCCACGAATTTGCCGAATTCCCCCTTGCCGGTGGTACCCGCATGGCTGATTGCCCTGCCCTTCTCGAGATCGACGGACATCTCGCCGGTGGTGACCTCGTAAAGGGAGTTCCGGCGCAGGGTGACGGCACCGCCCAAAATGAGCAACTCCTTGCGCCGGAGATAGCGGCCGCGATCCGCGGTCGCGGCGACCTGCACCCCGTCAGTGATGACCAAATCGGCCCGCGGCCTGGTGAGAAGAATCTCCGCGCCATTCACGCCCTGGGGCTCGGCCAGCTCCGCACCGATGGCGAAAGGCCGGTCCTGGTCGTCCTGCCCCGTATAGCGGGGATTGATCATCACCAGCCTGGAAGTATTGCCGGCCGCCCCGCTTCCGGGCTCGGCGGACACCGGATCGGAAAGCGGCGGCGCAAACCGGGGCCAGGCCAGGACCACCAGCACCATGACTGCCGCTGCCGCCGGCAACAGAATCTTCATCAGCCTGACCACGGTGGACCTGTCGACAATGACCCTTGCGGTCGGCGAGAGAAGGGAGGCCGTGTCCGTCGGCGATGCAGCTCCTGCCTGGGTCGTCGTCTGCGCCACTGTCTCAAGCGACCCCGGCATTGAGACAGTCGTGGATGTGCAGAATGCCGGTCGGCCCGGCGGCACCGTCCTCGACCACGAAGAGATTAGTGATCTTGCGGGCGTTCATCAGCGCAACCGCCTCCCCGGCCAGAGCTTGGGACCTGACGGTGGCCGGCTTCCGCGTCATCACCTCCGTGACCTGCCGGTCGAGGAGATCCGCCGAGAGGGTCCGGCGCAGATCCCCGTCGGTCACGATTCCGGCCAGACCGCCATCCTCACCGACCACGCCCAGGCAGCCGAAACGTTTCTCGGTCATCACGAGAATGGCCTCATGCATTACCGCGTCTTCGCCTACCAGCGGCAGGGCGTCGCCGGAATGCATCAAATCGGAAACCCGCAAGAGGCTATTGCCGATCCGGCCCCCGGGATGGAACAGCCGGAAATCCTGGTTCGAGAAATTCCGGCGCTCAAGCAAAGCGACTGCAAGTGCATCCCCGAGCGCCAGCGACATCGTTGTCGACGTGGTCGGGGCCAGCCCCATCGGACACGCCTCGCCCACAGCCGGTAGCAGGAGAGCGACATCCGCCAACTCGGCAAGGGTGCTGTCCGGCTTCGAGGTGATGGTGACAAGAGGAATGGAAAACCGACGGGCATATTCCACGAGATCCCGCAATTCTGGCGTTTCGCCCGAGTTCGACAGCGCGAGCACCGCATCGCCGGCGGTGATCATGCCGAGATCGCCGTGACTGGCCTCTCCGGGATGCACGTAAAAGGCGGGCGTTCCGGTCGATGCGAGAGTGGCTGCGATCTTGTGGCCAATATGGCCGCTCTTGCCCATGCCGGTGACGATGACACGGCCGGTGACGGCGGCGATGCAGTCGACAACGCGCCCAAAGTTTTCGTCCACGGACTCGGCAAGGCGCCGAAGACCTTCACCCTCGAGATCAAGTACGCGGCGGGCAGTCTCCAGATCCTGCGTCCAGGCGCTGTTCCGGATGCGCTTATTTTGGGACGCTTTCATACCCGCTCCCGAGGGCGCGTTGCGCCACTTTCCGGTATAGCTTCGGGATTATGCACGCTGGGCGTGCACGGTCAACGCGTGAGGCCCCAGCAAGGCAGCCGCCGGTGCCACCAGGCCCCTGGCGACACGGGATTTCCCGGCGTCCTGTCTGCCGCCCCGCCTGCGCGGGCCGAAGCCGGGGATCGCGTCAACTGTGGGCAAGAATGTCCTCGTCGGCAAAACCAACCAGGTCAAGGCTGGCGCGCGCCGGCAAAAACTCGAACACCGCCTGGGCCAGCTCCAAACGCCCCTCCCGCTCCAGACGGGCGTCCAGATCTTCCTTGAGCTTGTGCAGGTAGATCACGTCCTTGGCCGCATATTCCAGCTGCTGCTGGCTCAGCTTGTCCGCACCCCAGTCGGAGGACTGCTGCTCTTTGGGGATCTTCACACCGAGAATCTCGGCGCACAGATCCTTGAGGCCGTGATTCCCGGTGTATGTGCGGATCAGGCGGGATGCGGTTCTAGTGCAGTAGACCGGCTCAGCGACAGCACCGAGATAATGCTTGATGGCAGCGAGGTCGAAGCGCGCAAAGTGAAAGAGCTTGAGTCTGTCCGGATCCACGAGGAGACGACAGAGATTCGGCGCACGGTAGGCCCCGGGGGTGAACTGAACGGCATGGCACACGCCATCGCCAGCCGAGAGCTGGACCAGACACAGACGGTCCCGGGTCGTCTTCAGCCCGAGCGTCTCGGTGTCGACCGCAATGACCGGCCCGAGATCGACGCCTTCAGGCAGATCGCCGGCGTGGAGTTCGATCTTCGGTTTCAAGAGATCTCCCCGGCCTTAAATCCGGCCTTAAAGCGGCTCAAACTCTGTGGCGGCGGAGCGGCGTGGTGCCCAGGAGAAGACTCGAACTTCCACGGGGTTTCCCCCACAGGTACCTGAAACCTGCGCGTCTACCAATTCCGCCACCTGGGCACTGAGCGGAATGTCGGCGGCGGCATCTTCAATGTCAACATACCGGCATCGCCATCCACAGCCGGAAACCGCAGTCGGGACCTTTGACACAGAGCCCGTTCCCGCACTATTGAGAACCCTGGAGCAAGGCCCCAAAACAAGGTTCCGGACCCAGGCCAAGCAGGCAGCGAAGCACAGGTCGACATGGCAACAGTCACGGTATTCGGCGGCTCGGGATTCATCGGCCGACACGTCGTCTCCCGGCTGGCCAAACGCGGCGATCAGATCCGTGTCGCCGTACGCGATCCGGAAGCGGCCTTGTTCCTCAAGCCGATGGGCGATGTCGGCCAGGTCACACCCTGCCAGGTCAATGTGCGCGATACTCCCTCGGTCCGGACGGCGCTCCAGGGCGCCGACGAGGTCATCAATCTCGTCGGCATCCTGTATGAGACCCGGCGCCAGAAGTTTGATACCGTTCATGTCGGAAGCGCCGGCAGAATTGCCCAGCTGGCGGCGGCAGAGGGCGTAAAGAGCCTCGTCCACCTTTCGTCAATCGGAGCCGATGCCGTATCCCCCGCGCACTACGCCCGCAGCAAGGCCGCCGGAGAGGCCGCGGTCCGCGCGGCTTTCCCCGAGGCCACCATTCTCCGGCCAAGCATCGTGTTCGGCCCGCATGATGTCTTTTTCAACCGTTTCGCCGCGCTTGCCCGGTTACCGCTGCCACTGCCGGTTCCCGGCTGCGGGCCGCCGCGCATTTCCGGTGGACGAATCGACTGGTTCGGCGGCGGCGGACCCCGGTTCCAACCGGTCTATGTCGGCGACGTCGCCGACGCCGTCATCGCCTCTCTCGACCACCCGGAAGCGCGGGGCGAGATTTACGAGCTCGGTGGACCCCGGATTTACAGCTTTCTCGAACTGATGCGGCTTGTGCTGGAGGAAACTGGCCACAAAAGACCGCTGGTGCCGCTGCCGGGGTTCCTTGCCTATGTTATCGGGCTGGCAATGGAGATTTTTCCCTCGCCGCCCCTGACCCGCGACCAAGCGCGGCTGCTGAAACGTGACAATGTCGTTGGCAAAGACGTCAGAACCCTCGTCGATCTCGACATCCAGCCCACGACCGTCGAGGCGATGCTGCCGACCTACATGGATACCTATCGCCGGGGCGGCCACTACGCCCGTCACTGACCGAACTGCAAATCGGGCCGCGAAGGCGCCAGCGCTTCGCGAAGCGTCGACCCCTGTCGCCCGCCCTACAGGCCGCCCCTATAAGACGTAGGCACCGTACAGCAGGACACCGCCGAAAAGCAGGCGATAGATCACGTAGGGTGTAAAGCCGGTATGGCGCAGCCAGCGCATCATCAGCGCGATCGAGGCCAGCCCGAAGACGAAGGACAGGCCCGCGGCGAGAAGCGCGTCGAGTCCGAGGGTGATGTCGCCCCGGGCGTAGAGATCGACGCCGCCGAGGACTCCGGCACCGGTGATCGTCGGCACCGAGAGGAGTAGCGCGAAGCGGGCGGCCGCGGTGCGGTCGAGACCGGCGGCCATTGCCGCCGTCATGGCGATGCCGGAGCGGCTGGCACCGGGAATCAGCGCCAGTATCTGGGCGAGGCCGATCCAGACCGCGTCGGCCCATCCGAGATCGCCGATCTTCCGGGATGCGGCGCCAAAGCGCTCGCCCAGCCACAGCAGGACACCGAAGACAATCATCGACCAGCCGATGATCACAGGGTCGCGCAGATACCGCCCCACATGGTCGTAGGCAAGAAACCCGACGATGACGATCGGCAGCGTGGCCACGGCGAGGTACAAGGCGAGCCGCGAATCGGGACCGCCACGTGCCATCAGAAGGTTTCCGCAGCCCCGCAGAACGGCGAGCAGATCGCGCCAGAAATACACACCGACCGCAAACAGGGTGCCGACATGGACCGCCACGTCGAGCGCCAGACCCTGATCCGGCCAGCCCGACCACCGGGAAATCAGCACTAGATGCGCGCTGGAGCTGACGGGCAGGAACTCCGTCACTCCTTGGACAGTGGCCAGGGCCAGGATCTGGTGAAGCGTCATATCGGATGAAGCATCCTGTGGCGGTGCGGCAGAAACTATGGAGACGGGGGGACGGGGGAGACGGGAAAGATGAAAACGGACATAAGTGCGGGGCCAGGAGCGTGAAAAACGATCGTTATCCTATACACCATACGCCATCCAGCCGTCGCCGGCCGTCGCCGATTCGAGACAAATCGAGGCGGAAATCCGACAAAAACCTCTTGCGCGCAACAACCGGGAAGTCCACAAATAATCCGCAAATATTCTGCGGCCGCCCTCACCCGCGAAGCTGCGGTCGCGAACCCACCGGAGATCAGGAATCATGAAGGTCAAGATCGAATACTGCCGGCCGTGAGGCTATGAAGAGAGGGCCCTCCGTGCGAAGGCCATACTGGAAGAAAAGGGTATATCGGATTTCGAGATCGTCCCGGGCGGGACCGGTCAGTTCGACATCACCATCGACGGTGCCGTTGCGTTGTCGCGCCACGAGCTCGGACGTTTCCCGACAGAGGACGAAATCGCCGCGTTGGCCGGTTGATGCCACTCCAGGCTCTGCGCCTGGAAAAACACCGCGCTGACGCAGCAACGCAACGAGATACAACAACAGGGAGCAGTATCGTCACAGGTGACATGTGCGTCCTCCATCACCTGACGCTGTCCCCTTTCTGCCGCAAGGTCCGTATCGCGCTCGGCGAGAAGCCTCTCGAAGCCGAGTGCCGGTCGGTGGACATACCGCTGCACCGATCCGAGTTCCTTATCCTTAACCCTGCCGGCGAAGTGCCGACCCTCGAAAACAGAGCCGGGATAGTTCTTGCCGACTCCCAGGCCATCGTTGAGTATCTCGACGAAATCGAGCCAGCGCCATCTTGCGGCGTAGTTTGACGGCAAGTTCCACCGCGAGGTCGATTTCAACATCGTGCATGAGAAGATGGTCAGGAGCCGGCGCGAGAAGCAGCCGCCGACATCGCAGGCGGTGTGTGCCGGCTTCGCTAATCTGCGCATCCATCTCGACTACATTGATTACCTCGCCGACCGGCGGCGGTGGCTCGCCGGCGACGAGTTCTCACTCGCTGACATCACCGCAGCGGCCCACATCTCCTGCTTCAATTATCTCGGAGACGCGCCCTGGAGCGATCATGCCCAGGCGCAGGAGTCGTACGCCCGGGCCAAGTCTCGGCCAAGTTTCCTGCCGCTGCTCAGGGACCGCATCCCCGACCGGCTTGCAGTGCCGCATTACGCCAACCTGAATTTCTAGGCGTCCCGAGTCACCCCGCATGCCCCCGCTCCGCATGACCTCTGGCCCCACATGACCTCCGGTGGCGAATCTCAGGGCGGCAAAACCCTGTTCTGTTTCGGCCTCGGATATTCTGCGCGCCGCCTTGCCGACCGCTTGGCCGCCAGGGGCTGGCGCGTGGCCGGCACGGTCCGCAACCCCGGAGCCCGGGAGCTACCGCCGGAATGGCAGATTGCGGGTTTTAGCGGCGACAGGCCGGCGGAAGGTCTCGCCGAAGCGCTGGCCGGCACCACCCACATCCTTTCCTCGATACCGCCAGGGGGCGGAATGGGCGATGGACCGAGCGACAGACCAGAGAACAGGCTGGACCACAGGCCGGGCGATCCGGTCCTGCAACATCATCGCGACGCGATTCTGCGCCTGCCCGCGCTTTCCTGGATTGGGTATCTCTCGGCGACAAGCGTGTATGGCGACTGCGCTGGCGCGTGGGTCGATGAGACGGCGCCGCTTCGGCCGACCGGGCGCCGGGGCGCCAGGCGGGTGGCAACAGAACAGGCATGGCTGCAGCTGTTCGAGGAAGACGGCATCCCGGTTCACATCTTTCGTCTTGCGGGAATCTACGGCCCCGGCCGGAGCGCTCTCGATCGCCTGCGGACCGGCCAGACCCGTGTTGCCGTCAAGGACGGTCAGGTGTTCGGGCGCATTCATGTCGACGACATCGCAACCGCCCTCGAAGCCTCGATAGCGCGCCCGCATCCAGGCCAGATCTACAATCTCTGTGACGACGAGCCGGCGCCGCCGCAAGACGTTGCCGCCTGTGCCGCACGCCTTCTCGGGGTTGCCGCACCGGCGCCGGTACCGCTTGCCGAGGCCGGCCTCTCCGAAGCGGCGCTGTCCTTCTACCGCGACAACAGGCGCGTCTCGAACGCCCGCATCAAGAAGGATCTCGGGGTTCGCCTGCGGTGGCCGACCTACCGGGAGGGGCTGGCGGGGCTGGCCGGGGATTCTGCGGTGGTCGGGGATCCCGCGACCAAGGATTTTCCCATCAAGGACCCTGCGGATCGGACGGCGTGAGAATGCCGATGATTTCGGCCAGCGTTTCGACCAGGCGTGCGAGATCCTGCGGGCGCGACAGCCTGTGGTCGCCGTCCTTCACCAGCGACACCACCACATCCTTGCCCGACACCGCCTCCGCCACGCGGATCGCATGACGCCACGGCACGGCCTCGTCGCACATGCCCTGGAGGATACGCACAGGCCCCTCGAATGCGATACCATCACCGAGAATGAGGTGCCGTCGGCCATCCTCAAGCATCCCGCGGGTAATCGGATAGGGCCGGGAATCGTATTCCGAGCGCTGGTACCAGACCCCCTTGGTCTCGATCTGGTGTCGCGCTTCCGCCGACAGCGCGGGCCTGAGCAGTTCCTCGGTGAAGTCCACGGCCGGGGCGATGCCGAGCACGCCGGCAACCCGTTCGGGTCGGCGCAGGGCCATCAGAAACGCAATCCAGCCGCCCATCGATGAGCCGACGACGATCTGGCCGCCCGACGCGGCCTCATCAAGGATAGCCAGTGCATCCGCCACCCACATGTAGAGCGTGGTGTCCTCGAACTCGCCGGAGGACTCACCGTGGCCCTGATAGTCAAAGCGCGTGTATTGCCGGCCGGTGGCGCAGCACCACTCCTCGAGAGCCAGCGCCTTGTCGCCGGTCATGTCGGACTTGAAACCAGGACAGAACACAATTCCAGGCGTCCGCCCCGCACTATGCCGGTATGCGATGCGGGCATCGCCATGGGTCAGGAACCGCAGCTCAACAGGCGCTGTCATCACCTGGACCTCTTAGCCACATAGGGGAAACCGCCCAAGATCATTGGTTTCATCATTGCTTCATCATTGTTTCATCATTGTTTCGCTGGATCATTGTTTCGCAGGAATGCAGTCCTGTCTACACGCCCCCGCACAGGCCGCAGCACGGGCCACGCCAGCAATCATCAATGCGCATGTCGTTGCCAGATCCTTGTGGAGTGCGCTACATACTTGGCGCCTTCGACAGACCTCCGCCTTTGGGCCGCCTTCCGGCGGCGTGGCAAGCGAACTGGAGCATCCTGGAGCACATGGTTGCGATCACCTTGCCGGACGGTAGCGTGCGGCGTTACGACGGGCCCGTTACGGGTGCCGGTCTCGCCGCCGATATCGGTCCTGGCCTCGCCAAGGCTGCGCTGGCGGTGAAGGTCGACGGTGACCTGCGCGACCTCGTGCGCGAGATCGCCGGGGATACCAGCGTTGAGATCGTCACCCGCGACCATCAGGACGCGCTGGAACTGTTGCGGCACGACGCCGCCCATGTGCTCGCCGAAGCGGTCCAGGAGCTGCACCCCGGCACCAAGATCACCTTCGGCCCGGCCATCGAGGACGGCTTCTATTACGACTTCCATCGCGAGGAACCCTTCACGCCGGCGGATTTCGAGGCGATAGAACAGCGCATGGCCGAGATCGTCTCCCGTGACGAGACGATCGAGCGCGAGGTTTGGAGCCGGGATGACGCGGTTACCCATTTCCTTGAGGTCGGCGAGACCTTCAAGGCCGAACACGTCGGCTCCCTGCCGGACGGGGAAGAGCTCACGATCTACCGCCAGGGCGATTGGCTCGATTTGTGCCGCGGCCCGCACCTGCCCTCGACCGGCCATCTTGGCACCGCCTTCAAGCTGCTCAAACTCGCCGGTTCGTATTGGCGGGGCGATCCGGATAACCCCCGGCTGCAGCGGATTTACGGCACCTGCTGGCGCGACGCCAAGGAGCTGAAGACCTATCTGCATCGCCTCGAGGAGGCGGAAAAGCGCGACCACCGGCGCCTCGGGCGGGAGATGGGCCTGTTCCACATCCAGGACGAAGCCACCGGCAGCGTCTTCTGGCACCCGAAGGGCTGGGTCGTCTACCGGGAGCTCGCTGCCTATATGCGCCAGCGCCTGGAGATGGCCGGCTACGTTGAGGTGAAGACGCCGCAGATGCTGTCACGATCCCTGTGGGAGGCTTCCGGCCATTGGGAAAAATTCCGCGAACTGATGTTCACCACCCAGGACAACGCTTCCCGAACTGACAGCGCCCAGCTTGACGATGCGCAGCCTGACGATGCGCAGCCTGGCGGTACGCAGGGTGACGGATCAGATGGGGGGCGGCGGATGCTGGCGCTGAAGCCGATGAACTGTCCCGGTCACGTCCAGATATTCAAACAGGGCATCAAGAGTTATCGCGACTTGCCACTGCGGATGGCCGAGTTCGGTGCTTGCCACCGCAACGAACCTTCCGGTGCGCTGCACGGGTTGATGCGGGTGCGCGCCTTCACCCAGGACGACGGCCACATCTTCTGCACTGAGGAGCAGATCGAGGCCGAGACCGCCGCCTTCATCGATCTGCTCTCGAGCATCTACAGCAATCTCGGCTTCGAGGAGTTCGTCATCAAGTTCGCCGACCGGCCACCGGAACGGGCCGGCGAGGATTCAACCTGGGACCAGGCGGAGAAAGCTTTGCTGGAAGCGACGCAGGCCACCGGAGCCGCGCTTGAAATGAATCCAGGCGAAGGCGCGTTCTACGGCCCGAAGCTGGAATTCGTGCTGCGGGACGCAATCGGCCGCGACTGGCAGTGCGGCACCCTGCAGGTGGACTTCGTTCTCCCGGAGCGCCTTGATGCGACTTACATCGCCCCTGATGGAAGCGTGCGCCGCCCGGTCATGCTACACCGGGCCATTCTCGGTTCGTTCGAGCGTTTTCTCGGTGTTCTGATCGAGCACTATGCCGGCCGCCTGCCGCTGTGGCTGACGCCGGTGCAGGTCGTTGCCACCACCATCACCAGTGATGCGGATTCCTGGGCCGAGGAAGTGGCTGCGGCGTGCGGGGATGCGGGCCTCAGGAGCGCAACCGACCTGCGCAACGAGAAAATCAACTACAAGGTCCGCGAGCACAGCCTCGCCAAGGTTCCGGTCATGCTCGTCGTCGGCAAGCGGGAAGCGGAAGCACGCACCGTTGCAATTCGCCGCCTTGGCGGCAAGGCACAGGAAATTCTTGCGCTTGACGATGCAATTCATACACTTGTCAGTGAAGCGGCAGTTCCCGGCACCTGATCGTTCCTGAAATATGGACCGAAACGGGATTGTGGGGCGCTATCGTGAAACACCTGCGTCAGAGCAGAAGAGGAGATTACGGTTATTAGAAGACCTTTCTACACAGCCCCGACCAAATCCGGTCCGCGGGTCAACGGCGAAATCGACGTGGAGACGATTCGTCTTATCGATGAAAACGGGGAGAACCGCGGAGTTGTCAGTGTCGCTGACGCTGTTTCTCTCGCCGAGGATGCCGGGCTCGACTTGCTCGAAGTATCCCCGAACGTCTCACCGCCCGTCTGCAAGATCGTCGATTACGGCAAGTACAAATACGGTGAGCAGAAAAAGCGGAACGAAGCCCGCAAAAAACAGAAGACCATCGAGGTCAAGGAGATCAAGTTCCGACCCAACATCGAGGATCACGACTTCGATGTGAAGATGCGGAACATGCAGAAGTTCCTTGAATCCGGCGACAAGGTGAAGGTCACGATACGTTTCCGGGGCCGGGAACTGCGCCACCAGGAACTCGGATCCAAGGTGCTCGACCGAATTCGCAGCGACACCGAAGAACTCGCAAAGATCGAGCAGACGCCGGCGATGGAAGGCCGGCAGATGGTCATGGTGCTCGCGCCTCGCTGAGAGCGATGCCTCGCTATTTCGCTGATTTCATGTCATTGAGGCGGCCGCGGATAAGCTCCCCGGACCGCCCGGTGCGCACCGCTTCCCCGATCGAATCGATACCGGCCCGAATCCCGTCGCTCAGCGATACCGCCTCCCATTGCCGCATCAGCGCCTTTTGCGCCCGGATGCCCGTCGGCCCGTTCGCTGCCACGCAGGAAACGAATTCCTCGACGGCCGCATTGAGCTCGGCCGCCGGCACCACCCGCTCGACCAGGCCCCAGCGCTCAGCCTGATCCGCGTCGACGAGATCGCCGCGATAGAGTAACCACGCCGTCCGACCCCAGCCCATAAGCCGGGGAAACAGCGCCGCCTCGACCACCGAGGGAAGATCGAGCACTACCTCGGGCATGCCGAGCCGGGCAGAATCGGCGGCGATCCGCACGTCACAGGCGGCGGCGACCTCCAGCCCGGCGCCGATGCAGGCGCCGTTGATGCGGGCTACGACTGGCACCGGAAGGTCGCGTATCGCGGTGTTAGCTTCGCTCAGAAGCGAAAGATAGCGGCGCGCCAGCTCCGGCGTGAACGCCTTGAGCTCATGGAGGTTCGCACCGCCAATGAAGCTCCTGTCGCCGGCACCTGTAAGCACCGCAATGCGCAAATCCGCATCTTCCCGGAGTTCGAGAAAAGCGTCCCGCATGGCCGTGACGACCGCCGTGCTCAAGCTGTTCGCGCGCGCCGCGCGGTTGATCGTGACCGTTGCCGCCCGTCCGCCCCCAACATCGTCGAGCCGGACCGAGATTTCCCCGTCAGCCATCAGAACCCTCCCCTGTCAGCCATCAGAACCCTCCCCCACCATCGACCGGGATGACACAACCGGTGATCCAGGACGCCTGCCCGGAAACAAGGAAGGCGGCGATCGATGCGCATTCCTCCGGCGTACCAGGCCGCTTGGCCGGAAGATCCTCGAACAACTCGCGCCAGCGCTCGGCGTCACCGAGCCGCTGTTCGGCGAGATTCCTGTAGATCGTCTCCAGCCTGTCGGTCTCGATCGGGCCCGGATTGATCGCCATCACCCGCACGCCGTGGGCCAGGCTCTCGGAACCAAGCGCCCGGGTCAGGGCCATGAGCCCGGCATTGCCAACGCTGCCGGCGACATAGTTGGCGCGAGGATTGGCGCCCGCCATGCCGATGATGTTGAGGATCACGCCCGAGCCGCGCCGGCACATCGCCGGATAGACCTCGCGGCAGAGATTGATGTAGCCATGCACCTTCAGATCCCAGGCCGTGCGCCATGTCGTCTCATCGACGGCCTCGATGCTGCCGCCCGGGATCGCACCGGCGTTGTTAACGAGAATGTCGATGCCCTCGGTTGCCGCGACGAGGGGGCGGACATTGTCGCTGACCGAGAGGTCGGTTGCATGAACCGTCACCTGCACGCCGTGGGCGGCGTTCAGCTCGTCGCGCGCCACCTCGAGATCCGCCACCGTGCGCGATGCGAGGTGCAGGCCGCATCCTTCTGCGGCCAAGGTTTCTGCGACTGCGCGGCCAATTCCCTTGGAAGCGCCCGTGACCAGGGCCCGGCGTCCGGCAAGCTCGAGTTCCATACTGTATTCCCCTCATTCGGGACTCTCCGATCGGTCCCGGTTATGTACCCAAGCCAAATGGTACCCAGATCAAATTATCTGCCTGGCCCGGTTATTCATCCGGGCAGGCTACTTGTTTTTGCAGGCTATTCGTCCGAATTCGGTTATTTACCCGGGCGGGTTATTTTCTGGAAGTGGCCTCTCCGGCCTGCTGGTAGATGGACCGCCACTGCGCGGGCGGCAAGAACGTCCCGCTCCAGATGCCGAGGCCTTCGGCCCGGGCGGTGTCTTCGGAATCCATATAGCGGGGCGCATAGGTATCGAAAGCGATACCCCAGCCCTCCCGTACCAGGAGACCCCCGAGATCCTCCTCGCCAACGACACAGCGAGCGATAAGCCGCTTCTCGCTGTCGATATCAAGCGTCCGACAGATAACCTCCTTGCCCTCGACATGCCCGGCGAGGGTCTCTGCCGCCAGCTGGCCGCAGGGCCAGTCTATGCCCGACGGGGAGTGGCAGGATTGGACGCTCTCCGGGGCGTCAATGCCGGCGAGCCGGATCTCCCATCCCCCGATCTCCAGCCGGTCGCCGTCGATCACCCGGGCTGGACCGGACAGCCGCGCGACCACTCCCGCTTCCTGGGCTGACACCGGAAGACATGGCAAGACACCGAGCAGAGCGGCGAAACCCGCCGCGAGTGCTCGTTTTGCTATCGTTTTTTCGCCCACGCCCATTCCGGTTCCGCGTATTCCAACATGCGGTATTGTTTCGCCTTTCGCGTGCGAATGCCAGTCTACAACACCTCGCCGAAGGGATCGCAGAACGCCCGCCAGAAACCCCACAAGAACGCAACAGGGCGTTGACGCAAGCCAGGTGGCGGACCACCATAGCAAACAGTAAACAAACAGAGTCCCGGGAGGAATCGAATGGCTGTTGAACTGGAAAAGGACGATCATGTCGCCGTCATGACCCTCAACCGACCCGAGGCCCGCAACGCCGTCAACGGCGACGTGGCCAACGGCATCGAGAGCGCACTCGACGACTGCGACGCTGACAACGAGATCCGCGCGGTGATTCTCACCGGCACCGGCACCGTATTCTGCGCCGGCGCCGATCTGAAAGAGATCGCCGCCGGAAACGGTGACAGCCTGAGCACCAACCGCGGCGGTTTCGGCGGCCTGGTCAAGCGCCTCCGCATGAAGCCGCTGATCGCGGCCGTCAACGGCCCGGCGCTCGCCGGCGGCTGCGAACTGCTTCTCTCCTGCGACCTCGCTGTTGCCGTCGACACCGCCGTTTTCGGCCTGCCCGAGGTCAAGCGCTCGCTCGTCGCCGGTGCCGGCGGCCTGTTCCGCATGCCGCGGGCGGTCGGCAAGGCGATGGCGATGGAGATCATCCTGACCGGTGACTCCATTGATGCGGCCCGCGCCGTGACCCTGGGATTGATCAACAAGGCTGTGCCGGCCGACAAGCTCCTCGAAGAGGCACGCGCACTGGGCGACCGCATCGCCGTCAACGCGCCGCTGGCGGTGCAGGCGAGCCGCAGGGTTGCCGAACGCGCCTTCGACGATGACGATGAGGCGCTGTGGAAAACAACGGCCGATGCTGGAACCGCGATCAGGAAAACCGAGGATTTCGCCGAAGGCCCGCGTGCCTTCATCGAGAAGCGCGATCCGGTTTGGAAAGGGCGCTAAACATAAACACCCGCCGGGACGTGGCGACGCCATGACCCGCACGGCCGAGGCTGTGCGCGGGCGGCGGTCGCTCGCCGCACTTCGGCCCTTCGTTGCGCTCTTCTGCCTTTCCGCTGTTTGCCTTGTCTCCACCTCATGCGCCACCGGCTACAGCGCGTGGGACACCCAATATTATTCGGGGCCACCCTCGCCCGGCACCTGCTACTGGCAGGTTCCGGCCTATTCCAACCACCCCGTCATCGGCCCCGGGCAGGCAGAAGGAGTCGTTTTCTTCCTCCATGGCTGGCGGCAAAATCGGAAACCTGGCTGGACCAGGCTTCCGCCGCCAGCAATCGCGCGTTTTGCACATTCGGGCTGGGACGTGGTGAAGGTCCAGCGCAACGAGCGCTGCGAGGGCCGCTGGAGCCGTGCCGGCGCCCACCATATCGCCGATCTGAACGCGCGCATCACAGCAGCCAGGCTGACTGGCTATCGCCGCGTCATCCTGGCCGGCCAGTCTACCGGCGCGGCGATCGTACTCGGTGCTTCCAGACACAGCCCGCATCTGCATGGCGTAATCGCGTTTGCCATCAGCCACGGGCGTCGCCGTTGCCGTGGCACGTTCCATCCCGACGATATAAAGATCCAGCAACGCTGGATCACACAGGCGATTCGGGCATCCCGAACGCCCCGCTTGATCCTGCTCCTCGCCGAGGGGGATCACTGCAAGGGGTACAGTTTCACGCCCGCCATCAACGCTGCCCTCGGCCAGAACAAAAAACACGCGTTCATCTATCTCGACGAGACCAGCGCAATACCCGGACACGGCGCGGCAAAAACCACCCGCTTCGACAAGCGCTACGGGGCCTGCATCCACGAATTCATGACGCGCGAGCCGCTTGCTTCCGGCCCCGGCGCTTGCCCGTAAAAATTGCCCGTAAAAATTGCCCGTAAAAATTGCCTGGTTTGCGGACCGAGCCACCCCGGGCTGTTGTCTCACCGGGTCGGGGAGGCTATAAAACTCGCGCGCACAACCGGACGGATGGCTCAGGGTATGCCTCTCCGCCCGCGGTAACCTCTCTTACCAGGGAGCATGAAATGCCCAAGCTGAAGAACAAGAGCAGCGCGACCAAGCGATTCCGGCGCACCGCCAAGGGCCGGATCCGCTTCAACAGCGCCAATCTCCGGCACATGCTGCGACGCCGGTCACAGAAAATGAAGCGCACGAACCGGGGCACGCAGATCCTCTCTGCGAGCGACGCCCGCATCGTGAAGCGTAACTTCCTGAGAATGTGATCGATGGCACGTGTAAAACGAGGCGTGACACGCCACGCACGTCACAAGAAAGTCCTCCGGCAGGCCAAGGGCTCGCGCGGGCGGTCGAAGAACACCTTCCGAGCAGCGGCCCAGCGAGTCGACCGGAACCTGCAATATGCCTATCGTGACCGCCGGGTCCGACGGCGCAACTTCCGCGCGCTGTGGATCCAGAGGATCAACGCCGGGGTCCGGCAGCACGGAATGACCTATTCCGAGTTTATCCACGGCATGAAAAAGGCCGGGATCGAAGTCGACCGGAAGATCATGGCAGACCTTGCCGCCCGCGAACCCGACTCCTTCACGGCACTGGTCGAACAGGCCCGGACGGCGCTCGGCGAAAGCTGATCCCGCCTCCCCGAGGCGAAAGGTTCCGGCAATGACGGCAGACAGCGACGACGCATCAGCGGCGGCGCGACCCGAAGAGATTCGGGACTCGGCGCTCAAAGCGGCGGCAGCGGCGCCGGATCTCGAGACTCTCGAAAAACTCCGGGTGTCGGTGCTTGGCCGCAAGGGCAGCCTGACCCTGATGGCGCGCGCGCTTGGCGCACTCGATGCCGAACAGCGGCGCGAAGCCGGCCGCAACCTGAACGCAGTCAAGGATGTGGTGCAGACGGCGCTCGAGGCGCGCCAGGCGGCGCTCAAGGACGACGCCATCGAGGCCCGTCTCGCCGACGAAACCATCGACGTCACGCTCCCTGCTGCGCCCGAAGTTGCGGGTCTGCTTCACCCGATCAGCCAGACCCTCGACGAGGTGGTTGCGATCTTTGGCGAGATGGGCTTCGCCCTCGCCGAGGGGCCCGACATCGAGGACGATTTCCACAACTTCACCGCTCTCAACATCCCACCCGAGCATCCGGCGCGCCAGATGCACGACACCTTCTATTTCCCGGAAGCGCCGGATGGCGAGCGCATGCTCCTGCGCACCCACACCTCCCCGGTCCAGATCCGCGCCATGCAGACCCAGGGGGCGCCGATCCGCATCATCGCCATCGGCCGCACCTATCGGTGCGATTCCGACATGACCCACACGCCGATGTTCCACCAGGTCGAGGGGCTGTACGTCGACAAGGCAGTCCATATGGGCCACCTCAAGGGCTGCCTGATCGAGTTCTGCAAAGCTTATTTCGAGGTCGACGATGTACCGGTGCGATTCCGCCCCAGCTATTTTCCCTTCACCGAGCCCTCGGCCGAGGTTGATATCGGCTGCGCCCGGAACCGGGACCGGATCGAGATTGGCGCCGGTGATGACTGGCTGGAGATTCTCGGCTCGGGCATGGTCCATCCCAACGTGCTGGAGGCTGGCGGCATCGACCCCGACATCTACCAGGGCTTCGCCTTTGGCATGGGGCTGGAACGGATCGCCATGCTCAAATACGGCATGCCGGACCTGCGGACCTTCTTCGAGGGCGATGTGCGATGGCTTCGCCATTACGGCTTCGTGCCGCTCGAGGCGCCGTCCCTGCTGCGGGGACTGACGCCGTGAAGTTCACCCTGTCGTGGCTCCGCGAACATCTCGATACGGATGCGCCCCTCGACGAGATCGCCCGCTCGGCAACGATGATCGGCCTCGAGGTCGAGGAGATCGCCGATCCGGGAGCCGCGCTCGCCGAATTCACCACCGGTCGGGTAATCAGCGCCGAGGCGCACCCTGACGCCGACAAGCTGCGCGTGTGCATGGTCGATCCAGGCGCCGGTGCGGCGCCGGTTCAGGTCGTCTGCGGAGCACCCAACGCCCGGGCTGGCATGACCGGCATCCTCGCTCTCGCCGGCACCGAGATCCCGGGAACCGGGATAGTGCTGAAGAAAAGCCAGATCCGCGGCGTCGAATCCGCCGGCATGCTTCTGTCGGAGCGCGAGCTCGGGATCTCGGATGAGCATGAGGGCATCGTCGAGCTCGATGACGGCGTCAAGCCGGGCATTCCGGCAGCCGAGGTACTTGGTGGCGATCCGCTGATCGAACTCTCGATAACACCCAACCGCAGCGATTGCCTAGGCGTCTACGGCATCGCACGGGATCTCGCCGCATTCGGCATCGGTACGCTCAAACCATTGGACGCACCAGAGAATCCGGGGAGTTTCGCACCGCCGCTGCAGTGGCGGCGCGATCTGCCGAAGGATCACCAGGGTGCCTGCCCGCTGGTCGTCGGCCGGCATTTCCGTAATTTGCGCAACGGCCCGAGTCCGGAATGGCTTCGCAAGCGCCTGCTGGCGATCGGTCTGCGGCCGATCTCCACCCTTGTCGACATCACCAACTTCGTCACTTTCGATCTTGGCCGGCCGTTGCACGTCTTCGATGCGGCCCGGCTCTCCGGCGACCTGACCATGCGCTTCGCCCAACCCGGCGAAAACGTGGCCGCTCTCGATGGCAAGATCTACACCCTCGAGGACGGCATGACCGTGATCGCCGACGATACCGGCGTGCAGGCGATCGGCGGCGTCATCGGCGGCGAGGTTTCGGGTTGCAGCGACGCCACCACCGAGGCGTTCCTCGAGGTTGCTCTGTTCGACCCGGTCCGCACCGCAGCGACCGGGCGCAAGCTCGGCATCGAATCCGACGCCCGCTTCCGTTTCGAACGCGGCGTCGATCCCGCCTCCGCTCTCTGGGGCGCGCATGTGGCGACACGGTTGATCCTCGAACTCTGCGGCGGCGAGGCCAGCGAGCTCACCATCGCCGGCGAGATGCCGAAGACGGCACGGGAGGTGACACTCCGTCTTCCGCGGTTAGCGAATTTCGGTGGCGTCGCGCTTGAGGTCGACGCGGTCCAGGGCATCCTCGACCGCCTCGGTTTTGCACCGCGTATCGAGAGAGACACCGTGCACACTACCGCGCCCTCCTGGCGACCCGATGTGGAGAGCGAGCACTGTCTGGTCGAGGAAGTGCTGCGGATGCACGGCTTTGACAACATCCCGGTCACCCCGGTGCCCCGGCCAACGTCGCTTCCCGAAGCGGCCATCTCCCGCGCCCAGCGCCGAGCCGCTTTCGCGAGGCGCGTGCTCGCCGGACGCGGCATGCTCGAGGCTGTCACCTGGTCGTTCATGCCCTCCGATTTCGCCGATTTGTTCGGCGGCGTTCCGGAGCAGTTAATGCTGGCCAACCCGATCAGCACTGACCTCGACGCCATGCGCCCGTCGGTTCTGCCCAATCTGCTCACCGCGGCGAAACGCAACAGCGACCGGGGCCACCCGGATTGCAGGCTGTTCGAGGTCGGCCCATGTTACCGCGACAACACGCCCGACGGACAGGACATTGTCGCCGCCGGTGTCCGCCATGGCCGCAACAGTGCCCGTCACTGGCGGTATGCAATCCGCGATGTCGATGTTTTCGACGTCAAGGCCGACGTTGCCGCGGTGCTGCAGGCGGCCGGTGCACCGGTCGCCAACATGCAGATAACGGCGGACGCCCCGGCCTGGTACCATCCCGGCCGCTCGGGCAGTTTTCGCCTCGGCAAGACGGTGCTGGCCTATTTCGGCGATCTGCATCCACGCGTTCTGCTTGCACTCGACGATGACAGGCCGGCAAGCGGGTTCGAGATCTTCCTCGACCGTGTACCCGAGTCCCGGAGCAAAGGCAGCAAGGCGCGCCCGTCCCTGAATGCATCACCTTTCCAGCCGATCCACAGGGATTTCGCCTTTGTCGTCGACAACACGGTTGCCGCCAACGACCTCCTGCAGGCGGCCCGCAACGCCGAGAAGGCGCTGATCAGTGATGCCGGGATCTTCGATATCTACGAGGACGCAGCACTCGGCGAGAACAAAAAATCAATAGCGTTCTGGATCACGCTACAGCCGGAGGACCGAACCCCGACCGAAGCGGAGATCGACGCGGTCGCCGGCAAGATCGTCGCGGCGGTCGAGAAAAAAACCGGCGGGATGCTGCGGCAATAGCCGCCCGCCAGAAATACCCCAGAGTCCAAAACACGCCCCAGAGTGATTGCAGGTCCCGCGGAGTGCCATGGGGTGTCACGCAGCAGACACACGCGCCAATCATGCGCCGATACGGAAAACAATAAGGATAGGGAATTATGGAAATTCGTCTCGACGGGCGCACCGCGCTGATCACTGGCGGCAGTCTCGGCCTCGGCAAGGCCATGGCCATGGCATTCGCCGGTGCCGGGGGCTCGGTTGCCCTGCTGGCACGGCGAGCCGAGGTGCTGAAACAGACACGCGAGGAGATCGCCGGCGCCACCGGCGCCAAGATCGCCGCCATTCCCTGTGACGTCGCGGACCCGGTGCAAATTGCCGAAGCTCACGCCACGGCAGTCGATGCGCTCGGACCAATCGACATCCTGGTCAACAACGCCGGCACATCCCAGCGCGGGCCGTTTCTCGAAATCGACGACGAGCTCTGGCGCCACGACCTTGAGTTGAAACTGTTCGCCGCGATCCGACTCTCGCGGCTGGTGATCCCGGGCATGAAGGAGCGACGGTGGGGCCGCATCCTCAACATACTGAACACCGGCGCCAAGGCGCCGCCGGCCGAGGGCGCGCCGACAGCAGTCTCGCGCGCCGCCGGCATGGCTCTGACCAAAGCCCTGTCAGCCGAACTCGCCCCGCACAACGTGCTGGTCAACGGCCTTCTGGTCGGCCGCATCGACAGCGACCAGTGGGTGCGCCGCCATGCCGGAGAGAACAAGAACCGGGACTATGCGGCGTTTCTCGCCGAGATGGGCACTGCCCTGCCCATGGGACGAGTCGGCACGGCGGAGGAGTTCGCCGGCCTCGCCTGTTTCCTTGCTTCAGACGCCGGCGGCTATATCACCGGAACCGCGATCAACGTCGATGGCGGGCTGTCGCCTGTGGTCTGACCACCCCTGCGGGACGATTGGGGGTTGATCGGGGTGGGGCCCGAAGGTCTGGCCGGCGATCAGGCCGGAGGCGCCACGCAGACCGTGTCGTAGTCGTGGCGGCCGGCGATCAGGCCACTATGGGCGAATACGTCGAGTGCGGTCTCGTAGGCGTCGCGGGGAATCTCGACCTGCGGATCCCAGTTGCCAAGCGCCTGATAGGCCTCGATGGTGGCCGCCAGCACCGACTCGTCGATATTCGGAAAATACGGCTTCTCAGCGGCGGCGATTTCGGCTGCGGGAGTCTCGATCACATACTGTCGGGCCTTGCGATAGGCACGCATAAAGGCGTGCCCCTTGTCGGTGTCGAGCCAGCCGCGTAGCGCTGCCAGGCTGGAAAACGCGACCGGCCCGATCGCCGCGCCGACCGAGGCCACGATATGCCCCGCACCGTCGGCCTCTATCTGCTGCGGAGTGGGACCCTGGAAGTGCACGTAATCGCCCTCGCCCCCGCGGTACATGGCCTCCATCGCCTCGCCGTCCCCGGCATCGACGGCCTCGATTGAGGCATAGTCGAGGCCCTTTCGATGGCAGGCGTATTTGAACATTGCCAGGGGCTGGCCACCGTGGTCGACGATCACCTTGCGGCCGGCAAGTTTTGACCAAGAGAAATCTGGATCCGGTTCCCGGGCGACGAGAAAGAATCCGTCGAGCAGGTTGATCTGGGCGAAATGCACGACCTCGGAGGCTTGCCCGTTGTCGAGCGGCGCCCAGCTCGAGGATACCGCCGACTGGGCGACCTCACAGCTCCCGTCCTCGAGCGCGGCGCGGGCGCTGCGTTGGGCGGTTGCCACCTCGTGGCGCCCCTCGAGCCCTTCCTCCTGCAGAAAGCCGCCGGACATGCACGAGATCAGCGGGCTGTAGAAGGCCGAAAAACGGCTGAACATTATGGTGACGGGTTCCATGTTGATTTCCTCATTATCCCGGCGAGCCCGCAAAGAAGTGCAGGCCAAAGCGCGGGCGGTCAGTAGCTCACCCGATCGATGTTGAGAAGCGGAAAGGCGCTAAGGACATGCGGTTCGAACACCGGCGCCGCCGCTGCCAGAAAACTCCGGTCGACCTTGGCGAGGCTGTCGACGCCGAGCAGGCCGAGGCAGATGCGGACCTCGTCCTCAAGCAGCTCGAGCATGCGAACCACGCCGGCCTGCCCGTCCGCCGCCATCCCGAATCCGAGCAATCGCCCGACGCCAACCGCATCGGCGCCAAGCGCGATCGCCTTGACCAGATCGGTACCCCGGTTGATACCGCCATCGACGACGACGATCCCCCGGCCGTCCACCGCATCGACGATCTCCGGCAGCACCTCGGCAGAGCCGAGGCCGTGGTCGAGCTGGCGGCCACCATGATTGGAGACATAGATACCTTCGACGCCGAGCTCGAGGCAACGGAGCGCGTCATCCACGGTGGCGATACCCTTGATGAACAGCGGGATGTCGTGCTTGGCCTTGAAACGCTCCAGCCGGCCCCAATCGAAGGCCGACTGGAACTCGTAGCCGCCGCTGTTGCGTCGGCGCCAGGACTTCTCGAAGCGCTTTGCAACATCGCGTTCCCGGCGGCTGTACTTGGCCACATCGACGGTAATGGCGAAGCCGTCATAACCGGAGGCGATAGCGCGCTCGGCGACGTTGTCGACCCAGGTGTCGTCGCCGCGAACGTAGAGCTGGTAGATCTTCATGTTGCTGCCGGCCTCCGCCACGGCCTCAAGGCCGGGCTGGCAGGCCGAGCTCAGCATATGGCAGACGCCGAACTCCTCAGCGGCGCGGGTTGCGGAGATGCCGCCTCCGGCCTCAAAGGACTCGAGCGAGCCGATCGGGGCCAGGATAACCGGCATGCGCAGATCCCGGCCGAGAAGCTGGCCGGTGCAATCGACCTCCGAGACATCGTTCAGAACCCGCGGCCGGAAGCCGAGGGCGTCCAGAGCGCCGCGATTGCGACGAACCGTGGTCTCGGTTTCGGTGCCGCCGACCAGATAATCCCAGAGATGGTGCGAAAGGTTGTTGCGGGCTGCATGCACGATCTCGTGCAATGTCCGGAAATCGTGAATCGGTGCATTCTGCATCTCTGTCCACCGTCTCCTGCCATAATTCCACGAAACAACCGCATCGATTTACAACCGTATCGGTTCACATCAGATAGCCCGCAACACCTTTCCGGCCACTGCCGGACGCCGTGCCGGCATTCATCGACCTTTGCGGGAATTGCGCGCCTGTCGGCGCGTGCCTATTCTGCCGCAAACACCCTGCCTGGCCTTCCCACATCTCCAGAACGCCGCGCCCCCCCCGGAAACATCCCACCGATGACATCCACCGAGCAGATCCGCAACATCTCGCTGATCGCCCACATCGATCACGGGAAATCGACGCTTGCCGACCGCCTGATCGAGTTCTGCGGCGGGTTGGATTCGCGCGAGATGAAACAGCAGGTGCTCGATTCAATGGAGCTCGAGCGCGAGCGCGGCATCACCATCAAGGCCCAGACAGTGCGGCTCGATTATACCGCCGCCGACGGCAAACCTTATGTCCTGAACCTGATGGACACGCCGGGCCATGTCGATTTCTCCTACGAGGTCAGCCGCAGCCTCGCCGCCTGCGAAGGCTCGCTCCTGCTTGTCGATGCCAGTCAGGGGGTTGAGGCGCAGACCGTCGCCAATGCCTATCTGGCGATCGACTCCAACCACGAGATCATCCCGGTCCTCAACAAGATCGACCTGCCCGCCGCCGACGCCGACAAGGTTGGCTTGGAGGTCGAGGACGCTATCGGCCTCGACCACGAGGCAGGCGTCGCGATCTCGGCCAAGACCGGGGACGGAATCCAGGATCTGCTCGAGGCCATTGTCGACCGGCTGCCGCCGCCGGAGGATCGGGATCGCGCGGCGCCGCTCAAGGCCCTGCTAGTCGACTCCTGGTATGACCCCTATCTCGGCGTCACCGCCCTGATCCGCATCATCGAGGGTGAGATGAAGCGGGGCATGGCGGTGCAGATGATGGCGACTGGGGCGCGGCACGAGATCGACCGGATCGGCGTGCACAGGCCGAAACAGGAACTCGTCGACACCCTGGGGCCGGGCGAAATCGGCTTCATCACCGCGAGCATGAAGTCGGTCTCCGACTGCCGGGTCGGCGACACCCTGACCGAGTTCCGCCGGCCAACGGCGGAGCCGCTGCCCGGCTTCCGCCCGACTGTGCCCGTGGTGTTCTGCGGCCTGTTTCCGGTCGACAGCAACGACTACGAGGATTTGCGCGAGAACCTCGCCAAGCTGGCGCTGAACGATTCCAGCCTGCACTACGAACCGGAATCCTCCGCCGCCCTGGGTTTCGGGTTCCGTTGCGGATGCCTTGGCCTGCTGCATCTCGAGATCGTCCGCGAGCGCCTGACCCGCGAGTTCGGCCTCGATCTGATCGCCACTGCGCCCTCGGTGGTCTACCGCCTGCATCTGACCAGTGGCGCAGTGCAGGATCTGCACAATCCGGCAGACTATCCCGACCCGGTGTCGATCGCCGAGGTCGAGGAACCATGGATCCGGGCCACGGTGATGATGCCGGACGAGCATCTCGGGGCAGCGCTCGCTCTCTGCACCGAGCGGCGCGGCGAACAGATCGACCTGACCTATACTGGCGGACGGGCGGTCGCGGTCTACCGTTTGCCCCTGAACGAGGTGGTTTTCGATTTCCATGACCGCCTCAAATCCTCGTCGCGCGGCTATGCCAGCTTCGATTACGAGATCGACGGCTATCAGAAGAGCGACCTGGTCAAGGTTTCGATTCTCGTCAACGGCGAGCCCGTCGACGCGCTGTCGATGATCGTGCACCGGGGCCGGGCGGAACGGCGCGGCCGCCAGATCTGCGAACGGTTGAAGGAACTGATCCCGCGGCAGCTGTTCAAAGTCCCGATCCAGGCAGCGATCGGCGGCAAGGTGATCGCACGCGAGACGGTCAGCGCCATGCGCAAGGATGTCACCGCCAAGTGCTATGGCGGCGACGTGACCCGCAAGCGCAAGCTGCTCGAAAAGCAGAAAGCCGGGAAAAAGAAGATGCGCCAGTTCGGGCAGGTCGAGATTCCGCAGACCGCGTTCATCGACGCGCTCCGGATGGAGGACGCCTGAGCCGCCGCCCACCACGGCGTCCACCACCTGCAGTGCCTTCCGTCGATCAGGGTTTTCTTGCTTCCTGACCGCAATTCCTGGCTGCGATTTACCCGCAAATCATCAAGATTACGGCTCGTTTCCGCTTGACGCTCGCCCTCGCCTTCGGCAGGGTTTCACCATCCTCTGCACGCGCTTACAGGGAACCCCTCATGACCGACCTCTGGATGTATTTTCGCCGCCCGAGTTGCAGAGTCCGCTACCGGCATGGCGGCACCAACGCGATCTATCCGATGATGATGCGACTGCCCCGACCCCAGCCCCGGGTTTCGATCCAGAACGGTGGTTCCGTCGAGGCCGCCTCCACGCCTCATGACGATGCCGACAATGTCCTTCCGTTCGTGCAGCCCGAGCAGCGAACAGGCCGACGCACCTCTCACCAGCGCGGACCGCGCGGCGAATCCTTCGATCCCTCCAAGGGCAATCGGCGCAACTGACCCTTCCGGATATCATGCGGGCGCCCGGGTGTGCCGGCGCCCCGGCACACCCGGGCACATCCAAGACGCGTCCCCGGCGCGATACTTGCCGATACCGGGCTATGCATCAGATATGTGCGGGGTTTTGACATCCCTGGCCGGGCACGCCGGATCCCTGAACGCGTGATAAGGCAATCCGGCCGGCAATAAGGCGGTAAAGAGACGATATTCATGACTTCAGCGAACGATCCGCTTCCCGGTGGTCCGGTCGAGCGGTATGGAATCGGACAACCCGTCAGGCGAGTCGAGGATCTGCGCTTCCTGACCGGCAAGGGCGTCTATCTCGACGACATCAGCGAGGACGGCATGGCCCATATGGCCATCGTCCGCTCGACCGTCGCCCATGCCGCGATCCGCAGCGTCGATACCGCCGCCGCCGCCGCTGCCCCCGGTGTGCTCACTGCGCTCACCGGGAACGACTGGGAAGCCGAGGGTCTCGGCGACATCCCCACCCGCACCCCGGTGAAGCAGAAAGACGGATCCGCTCCGTTCACGCCAGAACGCCGCGGCCTCAATGCAGAGCGGGTGAAGTTCGTCGGCGATGAGATCGCGGTCATCGTCGCAGAAACCCCGGCCCAGGCGCGCGAGGCGGCCGATCTGGTTGTGGTCGACTACGACCCCCAATCGGCCGTCACCGATGGCCGGACGGCGCTCGGGCAGGATGCACCTGCGGTCTGGCCGCAGTTCTCCGACAATATCTGCGTCGATTTTGAGGGCGGAGATGTGGCGGAGACGGACGCCGCGCTGAAGGCGGCGGCGCATGTGGTTCGCCTCGACCTGAACAACAACCGGGTCACTGCCGCGCCGCTGGAGACCCGCGGCGCGATCGCCCGTCATGACACCCAAAGCGATTCCTACACCCTGATCTGCACCACCCAGAACGTGCATGGCAACCGCAACCAGATGGCCAAGGACATCTTTGATATCGAACCGGAGAAGATCCGCCTTGTCGCCCACGATGTCGGCGGTGGTTTCGGCGCCAAGAACGCCCTCTATCCGGAATACGCGCTGACCCTGTTTGCGGCGAAGAAGGCCGGCCGGCCGGTGAAGTGGGTCAATGATCGCAGCGAAAGCTTTCTCTCCGACACCCACGGGCGCGACCAGAGAAGCGTCGTCGAACTCGGGCTCGACGAGGAAGGGCATTTCCTCGCCCTGCGCGTGGTCTCGCAAGGCAACACCGGCGCCTATGTGTGCAGCGTCGGCCCGTTTACCCCGACCGGTGGCTCGGCGCGGACACAGGGCGGCCCCTACCGTTTGCCGGCAGGTGCCTTTCTCTCCAAGGCCGCCTTCACCAACTCCGTGCCAACCGACCCCTACAGGGGTGCCGGGCGACCCGAGGCGAGCTACCAGATGGAGCGCATCGTCGACTATGCTGCGAATGAACTCGGGATCGATCCCCTGGAGATTCGCCGGCGCAACGTGCTCCACACCGCCGACCTGCCCTGGAAGACTCCCTATGGGGCCGAGCTCGACAACAGCGACTTCTCGGCCGTGCTGGAGATGGCCGTCGATCTCAGCAACTACGATGGCTTCGAGGCGCGGCGCAAGGAATCCGCAAAGCGCGGCCTTTGCCGCGGCATCGGCATCGGCCTTTATTTCGAATGCTCGGGCGGGGCGGCGCAGGAATACGCTTCGGTCTCCTTCGCCGCCGACGGACGCATCGCACTCGCAGTCGGCAGCCAGTCGACCGGCATGGGCCACGAGACCAGCCTGACCCAGATTCTCGCCGACCGCCTCGGCGTGCCTTTCGATGCCATCAGCTACGCCCAGGGCGATACATCCCTCACCCCGAGCGGCGGCGGCCATGGCGGATCCCGCACCATGGAGGTGGGCGGTGGGGCCGTGCTCGCTGTCGCCGACAAGGTCATCGACAAGGCCCGGCGGCTGTCGGCCCACCTGCTCGAGGCGGCCGAGGCCGATATCGATTTTGCTGACGGCACCTTCCGGATTTCCGGCACCGACCGGCAGGTCACAATGGAGGAGATCATCCGGGCCTCTTTCGACACCGGCAGGCTGCCGGGGGGAGAGGCCGAGAGTCTCGACGACAACACCGTCTTCGACCGCGAGAACATCACTTATCCGAACGGCTGCCACGTCGCCGAGGTCGAAGTCGATCCGGAGACCGGAACCATCGAGATCGTCGACTACACGGTTGTCGATGATTTCGGCCGGATCATCAACCCGCTGACCGCTGACGGACAGGTCATGGGCGGCGCTGCACAAGGCCTCGGCCAAGCTTTTCTCGAGGACATCGTCTATGACGAGGACGGCCAACTTCTCTCCGGCTCGTTCATGGATTACGCCATGCCTCGGGCCGACGACATGCCGGACTTCCGGCTCGCCTATTTCGACGGCGCACCCTCCGACAAGAACCCGCTCGGGGTCAAGGGCAGCGGCGAAGCCGGGTGTTGCGGTGCATGCCCCGCCCTCGTCAATGCCGTCGTCAACGCCCTCAAGGATTACGGTGTCCGACACATCGATATGCCGATGACGCCCGAGCGCATCTGGCAAGCGATCCACAAGATCTGAGCACCCGATTGCCCGGCGCTTTTTCCGGCGGGCGACTTACAGGTCATTATAACCAGATGTCCGGCACTCTTCTGGCCCTTCTCATCGTCGCCCTGGTCGCAACCCTCGGAATGCTTCTGTTAGGAATTTTCTCGATGGCCCGCGGCGGCGAGTTCAACCGGCGCCACGGCAACCGCATCATGCGTTTTCGCGTCATAATGCAGGGTGCCGCGCTCGTGCTCCTTGCCCTTATCATACTGTTCGGCAGGGGAAGCGACTGATGGGCGAACGATGGTCAAGCTAACAAAGATCTACACCCGTGGCGGCGACGGCGGCGAAACCTCTCTCGGTGACGGCGCGCGGACGGCCAAGGATGATCTCCGAATCGAGGCCTACGGCACCGTTGACGAAGCTAACGCCGTTATCGGCCTTGCCCGGGCAGTTGACGGCTTGCCCGACGGTTTCGATAGCATCCTGTCCCATATCCAGAACAACCTGTTCGATCTCGGTGCCGATCTCTGCGTGCCGGAAAACGGAAAGAAGGGCGGCACTGCCCTGCGCATCACGGCCGACCAGACCGCCTGGCTTGAAGGTGAGATCGACAGGATCAACGCGCCGCTGCCGACTCTCGAGAGCTTCGTGCTTCCGGCCGGAACACCGGCGGCCGCACATCTTCATCACGCCCGCACTGTTGCGCGCTGCGCCGAGCGTCGCGTGATCTCGCTAACCAATCGGGAAGAGATAAACGCCGAGGTCGTCCGCTACCTCAACCGCCTCTCGGACCTCCTCTACGTCATGACCCGGGCCGCCAATGCCGAGGGTAGCGGCGACGTGCTCTGGGTTCCCGGCCGCGAACGGGGAGACAGCTAGCGAGGAACGACGCACGGAAGATTTGGATGCAGGTGAAGCCGATCAGCGTCGGCTCAAGAGACCGCTATAAAAATGCCGGTTTCTGGCGCCCAGGATTTCTTGACACTAAGGGGTTACCTGCATAGACAAAGGCCCTTCACTGAATTCCCCCGGCCTTCGGCCGACAACCCCGAGGAAGCTTCTCCGCGATGAAGGTGCTTGTTCCCGTCAAGAGGGTGATCGACTACAACGTCAAGATCCGCGTCAAGGGGGATCAGACGGGCGTCGAGACCAACAACGTCAAGATGTCAATGAACCCCTTCGATGAGATCGCCGTCGAGGAGGCGATCCGCCTCAAGGAGGCGGGAACGGTCGAAGAGATCGTCGCCGTGTCCATCGGCGTCCAGCAATGCCAGGAAACCATCCGCACCGCGCTGGCGATGGGTGCCGACCGTGGCATCCTGGTCGAGGCCGAGGGGGTGGTCGAGCCCTTGGCCGTCGCCAAGATTCTCCAGAAGATCGCCGGCGACGAATCTCCGGACCTGATCATTCTCGGCAAACAGGCGATCGACGACGACAGCAACCAGACCGGACAGATGCTGGCCGCCCTGCTGGGATGGAGCCAGGCGACCTTCGTTTCTGGCCTCGAACTCGCCGACGGCACGATGAACGCCATTCGCGAAGTCGATGGCGGCCTCGAGACCGTGACCGCATCTCTGCCCGCGATCGTGACCACCGATTTACGTCTCAACGAACCTCGCTACGCTTCGCTACCCAACATCATGAAGGCGAAGAAAAAACCCATCGACCAGACAACGCCTGATACCCTCGGGATTGACGCGACACCCCGGCTCGAAACCCTGTCGGTGATCGAACCGGCGAAGCGGGACGCCGGCGTCCGTGTTGCCGACGTCGCCGAGCTGGTCGACAAGCTGCGCAACGAAGCCAAGGTGATCTCCTGATGAGTATCCTGATCGTCGCAGAGCACGACAATGCCGAGCTCAAGCCGGCAACCCTGAACACTGTCGCCGCAGCGGTAGAGATCGGTGGCCCGATCCACATGCTCGTCGCCGGCCAGGATTGCCAGGCCGTGGCCGACGCTGTAGCCGTGATTCCCGCTGTTGAGAAAGTGCTGCTTGCCGATGCGCCGGAATACACCCACGGCATCGCCGAAAACGTGGCACCGCTCGTGCTCTCGCTCGCCGGGGATTACGGGCACATCCTCGCCAACGCCACCACCTACGGCAAGAACATCATGCCCCGCATCGCCGCTGTACTCGACATCCAGCAGATTTCCGACATCAGCGGCGTCGTTGCTCCCGACACCTTCGAGCGACCGATCTATGCCGGCAACGCCATCGCCACGGTTCGCACCGGCGACGAGAAGAAGGTCATCACCGTCCGCGGCACCGCCTTCGATCCGGTGCCGGCCGAGGGCGGTTCAGCATCCATCGAAGCGGTGGATGCGACCGGAGAAACCGACCTGACCCGTTTCGTGAAGGCTGAGGTAAGCAAGTCCGAGAGGCCTGAACTGACCTCGGCTCGGGTCGTGATTTCCGGCGGCCGCGGCATGCAGTCCGGCGACAATTTCCCGATCATCGAACGCGTCGCCGATCTGCTTGGTGCCGCTGTCGGCGCATCGCGCGCCGCCGTCGATGCCGGCTATGTACCCAACGATTACCAGGTCGGGCAAACCGGCAAGATCGTCGCCCCCGAGCTCTACATCGCGGTCGGCATCTCGGGCGCCATCCAGCATCTCGCCGGTATGAAGGACAGCAAGGTCATCGCCGCCATCAACAAGGACGAGGAAGCGCCGATCTTCCAGGTCGCCGATTACGGCCTCGTCGCTGACCTGTTCGAGGCCATGCCGGAACTCGAGGCTGCCCTCAAGGACTGATTCGGGACTGACCCAAGGATTGTCCGGGAACCAACCCGGGCGAAACCTTCGTTCCAAGCCCGCCGGGAGGCGGCATCGCACCATGACTGAGATCATCAGCGTCATTGGCGCCGGTCAGATAGGCAACGGCATCGCCCATGTCGTCGCCCTGGCGGGTCGCAACGTCCGGCTCCTCGATGTCGGCCAAGAGCAACTCGATGCGGCACTGGCCACCATCGCCCATAACATGGACCGGCAGATGCGCCGCAAGGCTATCACCACCGAAGAGAAAGAGGCTGCCCTCAAGCGCATCGAGACCGGAACCGATCTCGCGATGGTGGCGGGATGCGATCTGGTTATCGAGGCAGCGAGCGAGGACGAAGAGACCAAATGCGGGATTTTCGAGGCCATCGGGAAACACCTGCCCGAAACCGCCATCATCGCAACCAACTCCTCCTCGCTCTCGGTGACCCGTCTCGGCGCCGTCTCGGGGCGCCCCGACCGGTTTATCGGCATGCATTTCATGAATCCAGTGCCGATGATCGACCTGGTCGAGCTGATTCGCGGTCTTGCGACCAGCGAGGAAACATTCCACACCGCCCGCGCGCTGGTCGAGACTCTGGGCAAGACCGTCGCCGTGGCGGAGGACTTCCCCGCCTACATCGTCAATCGCGTTCTCATGCCGATGATCAATGAGGCGGTCTATACCCTCTATGAGGGCGTCGCCACCGTTGCCGCCATAGACAAGGCCATCAGCCTCGGCGCCAACCACAGGATGGGGCCGCTCGAGCTCGCCGACTTCATGGGTCTCGACACCTGCCTGTCGATCATGCAGGTCCTCCATGACGGTCTCGCCGACAGCAAGTACCGCCCTTGCCCGCTCCTGGTGAAGTACGTCGAGGCCGGCTGGCTCGGTCGCAAGTCAGGGCGGGGATTTTATGACTACAGTTCCGGGGAGCCGGTACCGACACGCTGATCCAACACGCTGATCGAACACGCTGGTCCGGCATGCTGATCCGGCATGCTGATCCGGGGATCAGTACTCAGGTCAGCGCTCAAGATAGTGGCGGATCAGGGCGACGGCCTCAGGGGAATCCCATTCCGCCGGCGCCGCGATGCGCCCCACCCGCCGGCCGCTCCGGTCGAGCAGGATGCTTGTTGGCAGGGATCGCAATTCCAGCGCCCGCATCGCCGCCGCATCCCGATCGAAAACAACCTCGAGATTGCGGATGTCGAGCCGCTCGAGGAACGGACCCGTCTTTTCAGGGCCGCCCTTGTCGATACTGACGGCAAGCACAGTGAATTTCTCTGCCGCGAAACGCGCCTGCAGCGCAGCAAGCGATGGCATTTCACGCAGGCACGGCGCGCACCAGGTAGCCCAGAAATTGACGAGAACTACCCGTCCCTCAAAGTCGCCGAGGTTCACCGCGCGGCCCGCTGCATCGAAAAGCGCCGCCGGAGGCATTGGCAGGGGCATCTCATTGACGGTAAATTGCGCCATCCAGCCATCGCGGGGCGGGGCGTCGAAACCCCGATCGAACGCAAACACCGCGATGCACGCCACGGCGGCGCCAAGTGCGACAACGCCGACAGACCAGAAAACCCAAACCCAGCGCCCACTCATTGCCCGCAACCTGTGAATGCCATGACCAAGAATAGCATGTGGGGCGGGCGGTTTGCCACGGGCCCGGAAGAGGCGATGACGAACATCAACGCCTCGATCGAGGTCGACCAGCGCCTGCACGCCCAGGATATTGCGGGATCCAAGGCGCACTGCCGGATGCTGGTGGCGCAGGGCATCATCAGCGCTGCCGACAGCGAGATGATTCTCGCCGGACTCGACGCGGTGGCCAAGGACATCGACAACGGCACCTGTGCGTTCTCTGCCGCCCTCGAGGACATCCACATGAATATCGAGGCGGCGCTGGCCGAACACGCAGGCGATGCTGCCGGACGGCTGCACACCGCGCGCAGCCGGAACGACCAGGTCGCAACCGACCTCCGGCTCTGGCTCCGGGATGCGATCGACGCCATCGACGAACAGCTCCGGGCCCTGCAGGCAGCACTGCTCGACCAGGCCGAAGCGCACGCGGCCACAGTCATGCCCGGCTACACCCATCTCCAGACGGCCCAGCCCGTCACCTTCGGGCACCACCTGCTAGCCTATGTCGAGATGGCAGGGCGGGACCGGGGACGTCTTGCGGACTGCCGGCGGCGACTCAATGAAAGCCCGCTCGGCGCCGGGGCGCTGGCCGGCACGGCCTTCCCCGTGGACCGGGACGCAACCGCCGTCGAACTCGGTTTCGACAGACCGATGGCCAACTCCATGGATGCAGTGTCGGCGCGCGACTTCGCGCTCGAATTTCTTGCCGCAGCCGGCATCGCAGCGCTTCATCTCTCGCGGCTCGCCGAGGAAATCGTTCTCTGGAGTTCGCCCTCCTTTGCCTTCATACGGCTGTCCGACGCCTTCTCGACCGGATCGTCGATGATGCCGCAAAAGCGCAACCCCGACGCTGCCGAGCTGATCCGGGCCAAGTCCGGCCGGATTCTGGGCGCTTTCGTCACCCTTGCCGCCGTCATGAAGGGGCTTCCCCTGACGTATGCCAAGGATCTCCAGGAAGATAAGGAGCCAGTTTTCGACGCCGCCGACAATCTCGCACTTGGCACCATGGCGATGGCCGGGATGGTTGCCGACATGACGCCGGATCCGGAAGCGATGCGGCGTGCACTCGACCACGGTCATCCGACGGCAACCGACCTCGCCGACTGGCTCGTGCGCACGCTCGACATACCGTTCCGCCAGGCCCACCACGTGACCGGCGTCATCGTCGCCAAGGCCGAGGAGGTGGAATGCCGGCTCGACGAGCTGCCGCTCGAGGCGATGCAGGCGGTCGAGGCCGGGATCACCGCCGAAATCTTCACCGTTCTCTCCCCGGAAGCTTCGGTGGCGAGCCGCACCAGCCTGGGCGGAACCGCGCCCGAAAACGTCCGCGCAGCCGTGCAGGCGGCCCGGGAAAGGTTTTTGCAATGAGGTTCTCGCATGAAGTTCCCACGATGAGATTCCTGCTCGTTGTCGCAGCGCTGGCGCTGCTGTCCGCACCTCTCGCCGCTTGCGGCAAGAAGGGGGGACTGCGCGCGCCGGGCGAGGATCTCTATCCGCGCAGCTATCCCGACCTCGGCCCGGACCGCACGCCCGGCATAGACGGCATGCCGTACGAAAAATGAGCGCCTTCGCCTATCGGGACGGACAATTCAGGGTCGAGGAGACATCCCTCACCGAACTCGCCGAGAGAATCGGCACCCCATTCTACTGCTATTCCGAGGCTATCCTCACCGCGAACTGGCGCGCCTGGAGAGACGCCTTCGCCGGTGACGACGCGCTGATCTGCTATGCGCTCAAGGCCAACGGTAACATCGCAATCGTGAGGGCCTTCGCCGAGCTGGGCGGAGGCGCCGACATCGTGTCTGCGGGCGAGCTCGAGTGGGCACTGGCCGCCGGCGTCCCGCCCGACCGGATCGTGTTCTCCGGCGTTGGCAAGACCCGCACGGAGCTCGAACGGGCGCTGGCCACAGGGATTCTCCAGGTCAATGTCGAATCACTCCAGGAACTCGAGGTGCTTTCGGCTGTGGCCGCGGATGCCGGAAGCGAGATCGAGGTGGCGATACGGGTCAATCCCGGTGTCGACGCCGAAACGCACGACAAGATCTCGACCGGTCGCAGGGGCGACAAGTTCGGTATCGATCTTGCCAACGCCGGCGACATTTTCCGGCATGCCGCCTCCCTGCCCGGAATCCGCCCGGTTTCCGTCGCCATGCACATCGGCTCCCAGCTGACATCCCTCACACCCTTCCGTCGCGCCTTCGAAACCCTTGCCGGGCTGGTCGGCGAGCTGCGGGAAGCAGGCTGCGACATCCGCCGGGTTGATGTCGGCGGCGGCCTCGGCATCACATACGGATCGGAAACGCCGCCGGCGGTCAGCGACTATGCGGCCCTGGTCCGCGAAACGATCGGGTCGCTCGGCTGCCGCATCCTGCTGGAGCCGGGACGCGCGCTCGTCGGCAACGCCGGCATCCTGGTCTCGCGGGTGGTCTACACCAAGGAGGAGGGTGGCCACCGCTTCGTGATTCTCGATGCGGCGATGAACGATTTGGTCCGGCCTGCCCTGTACGACGCCTGGCACGACATCCGGCCGGTCGTCGAGCCGGCGGCGGATGCGCCGCAGAATCCGGTCGACATCGTCGGCCCGATCTGCGAATCCGGGGATACCTTCGCCCAGGAGCGGCCGATGCCGCCGCTAGCGCCGGGAGATCTGGTGATTATCGACAACGCCGGAGCGTACGGCGCCGTCATGGCCTCCTCCTACAACGCCCGGCCGGTGGCGCCGGAGGTGCTGGTCCGGGGCGCCGATGTGGCGATCATTCGGCGTCGGCGGGATTTCGCCGAGATGATGGAACCGGAATCCCTCGCCTCCTGGCAGAGCACACCGGCGGTGCCGGAATCCCGCTAATCGCAGCGAGATTCTAACGTTTCTATTCCGCGAAGCGTCCGAAAATTTCGGCCAGCCGGGACGCGCCAGAGACGACAGCATTCCGAACGCCTGTGACCAAAGCGGCAATCTCCGCGAACCTCCCGGAGGCTTGGGCCGAGACAGCCACGATCGCGCCGCGCTCGGGAATGCCGCTGCGCTGCACCGTATACGGCAGACTCTGGTTGGGCAGCACACGCCGCTCGGGAAGCGTTTCGGTCCAGGCGGCGACGATCGCGTTGTCGGCGTCGAAAACGGTAACGTCGAGACGCGGCACATTGAGCACGAACCTCGAAGGGTTGGCTATGATTCCCTTTACCGCGAGGAGCTTGCCATCGGTTCCGGGGATTAGCTGTGCGTTTTCCATCGATACCGAGAGATCGAAATCGAGCGAGTCCATGGGAATGCCGAGATAGGAATAGGCCCGCCCGACCATCGGGAACTTTATCGCAATGTCGCTCCGCAGCGCATACACGCCGAGCGAAATGGCGAGGATGACCACGACCGCGGCAAGGACCCAGCCGAGACGGTGGCTTTGGCGACGATCCTGATGCTGGCCCGCATCGCCCACCCTATCAGAGGCAGCGAACCAGATCTCGCCGGGGTCGACGCCTTCCCCGCTTTCCGCTTCCTCCGGAAGAATGGCCGCTGGAGAAGACCTCGAAAAGAATCTCGAAGAGGATCCCGCAGAGGATCCCGCAGAGGTCGGTGAGGTGGCGGCGTTCACAGGAATATCCGCCGGGACGCCCTGCGTGGTAGCAGGGGTTCCAGTGGTCGGATCTTCAGCCGCCTCCGGAAGAATTATCTCGCCGATCGGGCCGGATTCCGGAAAAGCCCGCCAGCGATGCTCGCACCGGCTACATCGCACCCGCCGCCCGGCTGGGCCGATCAAGTTATCCTCAAGGGTGAAGCCGGCGTTGCAGCCAGGGCAAACCAGTTTCATGTCCCAACCATCTTTCTGGAAATATTCCTTTCTGGAAATATTCCTTTCTGGAAATATTCCGATTGCGTCGCGGCCCACTCAGGCCAAGGCTCCAGCGACACACCCCGGACCCTGCAACACACTGATGAGGCGCGATAATAGCACGGAAACAAAAGCGCCGCAGTGCGTCCGGGCCGGGCAAACCGGGGAGGTGAATAGGGATAATTTTCCGGCATGATGCTATCATCCTGCCGCATGATGGACCCCAAGCAACTACTTCCGCTTTCCTTTATGTCCTCAATACAGGGGCGGTCCGCCCGATCCCGTCGCCAGCGTATCCTCGCCCTTGCCGCCGTCTGTCTGATCCTGATTTTCTGGGGCGGAGGGTTCTATTCCTTCATCAACCAGATCCCCCGATCAGCCGTCGACAACGACACGTCAGCGGACGCCATCGTCGTCCTCACCGGAGGCACCGGCCGGCTGGAAACCGGGTTCCACCTGCTGGGGGAGAACCGGGCGCCCAAGATCTTCGTTTCCGGCGTCCACGAGGGGGTTGATCTGAGGAACCTGCTGCAGCTGTCCCAGCGCTTTCCGAAGAATCTCGATTGCTGTATCTTCCTTGGACACGAAGCGCATGACACGAACGGAAACGCGATTGAAACCGCAGCGTGGATCATGCAGGAAAGGGCCCGATCCCTGCTTCTCGTCACCGCCGGATACCATATGCCGCGCAGCCTTCTGGAGTTCCAGAACGCCATGCCCGGCATCGAAATCCTCACCTATCCGGTCTTCCCTGACAGTGTAAAGATGGAGCGCTGGTGGCTCTGGCCCGGAACCGTGAGACTCCTGATCGAGGAGTACACCAAATACCTGGCCGCCTTCGCCTTGTCGCGGCTGACGGCCATACGGCTGCACAACATGGCCAGCACCGTGTGGTTCTGATCCGCTCCTGCGTCTTTGCTGCTGCGTTCTACGGCTGGACCATCCTTCTGTGCATCCTCTTTCTGCCCGGTGCACTGGTCACGGGCATAATGAATACGCGACTCTCCTCGTTCTGGTGCCGGATGTCCTTCGCCCTGGCGCGCCGAATCCTGCATCTCGACTATGAGGTGCGCGGTCTCGAACACCTGCCCCTCGGCGCCTGCATTCTCGCCTCGAAACACCAATCCGCATGGGACACGCTGGTTTTCAACATCCTGCGCTCCGACACCGTCCTGGTGGTCAAGCAGGAGCTGTTCTGGATCCCGATGTTCGGACCTCTGCTACGTCGATCAGGCATGGTTGGCATCGACCGCAGCGGCAAGGCCGCCACGCTTCGCAAGCTTATCGAGGGCTGCCAGGAGCGGCTCGCCGAAGGGCGACCGGTGGTGATTTTCCCGGAAGGGACGCGGACCGCACCCGGGACCACCGCGCGCTACCTTCCCGGCGTTGCCGCACTCTATGGCGCGTGTGACGCACCCGTGATCCCCGTCGCCGTCAACTCCGGCGTGCTCTGGCCTCGGCGCCAGTTCCGCAAGACCCCGGGAACGATCGTTATCGAGTTCCTACCGCCAGTGCCTCCGGGATTGCCGCGCAAGGAATTCATGGCCCGGTTGCAGGACTCGATCGAGACGACGTCACGGCGCATCGAGGAAGAAGCCCGTCGTCGCTGATCGGGGCGTTGGTCGGGGTGGACTGATCGGGCGCTGTCGATCAGGAACCACTGGTCTCGTCCTGGAGATGGACAACCCGTTGCGGGAAGGGGATCTCTATGCCCGCCTCCCGAAAGCGCCGGATGATCTCGTATCTGAGCTCGCTGGTGATACCCGCCCGGCGCATGACGTCCGGGGTTACGCATCGAAGCTCGAACATCAGGCAACTGTCGGCAAAATCCTGGAACATCACGAATGGTTCCGGGTCGCTGCGGGAGACCTCCGGGTGGTCGGCGGCGCAGGCCAGGAGAATGCTCTTGACCTGTGCGGGATCCGAGTCATAACCGACACCGACGGCGAGCTCGACCCGCCCGTAGCGGTTATCGTGCGTCCAGTTGGTCACCCGGCCCGAAACGAGTTCGGAATTGGGGATGATGACGCTGGCCCGCTGGAAGGTTTCAAGTTCCGTTGCCCGGACGCCGATACGTTTGATGATGCCCTGGTGCTCGCCAACCATGACCCAGTCGCCGACCTTGATTGGACGCTGGACCAGGAGGATCAGGCCGGAGACGAAATTGTTGACGATGTTCTGGAGCCCAAAGCCGATGCCGACTGAGAACGCACCGGCGATCACCGCGAGGCCGGTCAGATCGATGCCAAGGACGGCAACCGCGACAACACCCGAGATGACAATCCCGATGTAGCCAAAGGTCGTGGCCAGCGAGTGCTGGATGCTGATATCGATCTGGGTCCTGGGAAGAACGCGCTCGGACAGGCTTTTCTGCAACGCTCGGGTGACCGCCAACGCGGCCATGAACACGGTGATGGCGACGACGATATCGAGAATCGAGATCGATATGTTTCCAAGATCAAGGTCGGTCAACAGGATCGCCGCCCAGTTCTGCAGATCGGTTCCGGCCACGCCGACGAACGGGGCCATGAACAGAATCCACAGCAGCACCGCCGCTACGTCGATGATGGCGCCGAGCCAGAAATGGATCGCGCCGCCCCCGATGATATTGGCGGTGGTGTCGGCGGTGGTGTCAGTGGAAGCCGGGAAGTGCGCCGACAGCACGATCGCGTGCACCAGGCGACGCAGGACAAGGAGCACCAAGGCGGTCCCGCCAGCCAACAAGGGTAGGTGAGCGAGATACTCGCCAAGGCGCGCATAGCCGGCCAGGACAGCCAGGACGGCCGCGCCGGCGATGCAGACCAGTAGCCATTTGACGATGCGGCGCAGAGCCCCGTCCGACGGCGTCAAGGGCCAGAACAAGGCGCGCGCCAGGGCGAGCAGGGTCAAGGCCTCGAGGAGATGCACCGCACCCCCGACAAGCGCGCTAAAAGACGCTCCGGCATCAAGCGCGCCCAACTGTCCGGTGATGAAAAGGTCGATACCGGCGAGAAACCCGAGCCAGCCTACCAGTCGGGCAATGCCGGCGGTTCGATCAGCCGGGATCTCCGGCAGAATCGACATGTCGGGCCCACCCGACGCCGCCGCACGGGCAAGAAGAAAGAGCACGATTGCCGCAGCGAGGCAGAATGCCAGGCTACTGATGAACCCGGAAAACGTCGCCGCCGCCAGCCCGCCACCCTGTCCAACCGCAAATCCGGTGGCGAGCAGGAGCAGGACCGGCACCGCTCCCCGGCGCACAACCAGATCAAGCACCGCCAACAGGCGTCGGTGATAGGCCCCTGACGCCACACTCGATACCACGCTCTCCAGAGGCGGCAGAAAGCGACGGGCGGCGAGACCAAGGGCCAGGGCGATCGCCCAGAGAAGCACGGCTTTCAGGATCCCACCTTCGGTGGCCGCGAAGACCGACTGCCAGCCGACCCAGGCGGTGGCGAGACGGCTTGCGATCCGCCTAGCGTCAGCCCCCGCCGCTGCCAGCGTTCCCGGCATGTATGGCAGTGGGCCGCTTTCGAAGATCCGCGTGGCGAGCTGTAGACGGGTGGATTGGGACAGCCTGGCGTCAATCTGGCCGGCCCGCGCCATGGCGAGCGCAGCATTCTGGATGCGGGCCCGATAAAGCCCGGCCTCCACCTGGTACGCCGTCCGCCGCCCGGCGATGTCGGGTGCTTCCGCCACACCGTCCACCGGCTCGCCCAGCGCCTCGAGAAGCTCGGCGACGCGCGCCAGTTCATCCGTCGCCACCTGTCGCACCGCCTCGGCATCGGCGCGGATGTTCTCCAGGCGGTCACGCATGGCTGTGGTCCGCGTCGGGCTTACGCCCGACTGCACCATATAGCGCTCAATTTCCTCGAAGGTGCCATCCCAGCCCGCCACCGTGCGGGCAAACGCCTGTTCGGTTTGCGCCGAAGACGAAGAAACCACGGCGATCGATGCCGCCATTGCCACGACGAGTGCGGCGGCCAATACCATCGCCCCGCTGCGGCGCCCGTTGCTGCGGTATTTGCCGCTGTAACGCTTACTTCTTGCCCTCGCCATCTTTCTCTCCCGGGAAGAACAGCCCCGCCTGACCCATCTCGATGACACCACGACGAATCTCGCGGGTGCGCGAGAACAGGCCATACAGGGTCTCGGCCTCGCCCATACGTACCGCCCGCTGGAGACGCGCAAGATCCTCGGTGAAACGGCCGAGCATCTCGAGCACGGCGTCCTGGTTGTTGAGCATGACGTCGCGCCACATGACAGGATCCGATCCGGCGATACGGGTGAAATCCCGGAAACCACCGGCCGAGTACCGGATTACCTCGCGCGTGCGAACGATATCCTGCTTGTCGGCATCCTCCTTTCGTAGATGCTCCTCAAGATCGCTGGCCGTGCCAACGATGGTGTAGGCGATCAGGTGCGGCAGATGTGAGGTGATCGCCAGCACCCGGTCATGATGCGCGGCGTCCATGGTTTCGATCCTGCTACCGAGGCGGCGCCACAGTTCGGCGACCTTTTCGATCGCTCCGCGGTCGGTGCCGGCAGGAGGGGTGAGGATGCAGTAGCGCTCCTCGAAGAGTTCGGCGAAGCCAGCTTCGGGCCCGGAATGCTCGGTGCCTGCAACCGGATGGCCGGGTACGAAATGAACGCCCTCGGGAAGATTGACGCCGATATCACGGATCGCGGAGAGCTTCGCCGAGCCGACATCAGAGACGATCGCGCCTGGTTTCAGCGCTGGCCCGATCGCGGCCGCAAGTTCAGCATAGGCGCCGAGCGGTGTGCAAAACACCACGAGATCGGCGCCTCGGACAGCCGCTGCGGGCGAGGTATGCACGCTGTCGACGAAACCGATCGCGCGCGCCTTGCGGCGGGTCGCGGCGCTCCTGTCGACGCCTCGGATCTCATCGGCGAGGCGTTTCTGTTTCACCGCCCGGGCAAGCGAAGATCCTATCAGGCCGAGGCCGATCACAGCGATGGACCCAAAGGCGGGACGGCGGGCGACGTTCAAGGCGACTTCCGGAGTTCGGCCAGCGCATCGACGAGGCGCTTGAGTTCGTCCTCCAGCCCGACGGTGATCCGCAGGCTCTCGGGCAAGCCGTAGCCTCCCAGGCTGCGGGTGATAACCCCACGCGTCATCAGGAAGTTATAGGCCGAAGCCGCGGTCTCGGCGTCCCCGAACCGGGCCAGTGCGAAATTGCCGATTGAGGGCGGTGGCGACAGGCCGAGATCCTCGAGTGCCGCGGTCAGCCACGGAAGCCAGGTGTCGTTATGGGCCACCCCGGCATCGGTGTGCGACAAATCGGCGACGGCAGCGACGCCCGCCGCCTGGGTAGCGGCACCGACGTTGAACGGACTGCGGACGCGGTTGAGAACGTCGACGACATCCGGCGGGCAGTAGGCCCAGCCAAGGCGCAGGGCCGCAAGGCCAAAGATCTTCGAAAAGGTCCGGAGCATGACCACGTTGTCATGCGCCTCGACCAGTTCGATGCCGGCTGCATAGTCGTTGCGGTGCACGTATTCGGCATAGGCGGCGTCAATGACCAGCAGCGCACGGTCGGGGAGACCGGCGCGCAACCGCTCGATTTCCGATACGGAAACGTAACTCCCGGTCGGGTTGTTGGGATTGGCGAGAAACACCACCCTGGTTTTGTCGCCTGCCCGCGCCAGGATCGCGTCAATATCGGCGGCAAGGTTATCTTCCGGTGCGGCGATGGGCGTCGCGCCGGATGACTTCGCCGAGATTCTGTACATCAGGAAGCCATACTCGGTGTGCAGCACTTCCTCGCCCGGGCCGGCATAGGCCCGGGTCAGAAGCGCGATCAGCTCATCCGAGCCCGAGCCACAGACAATGCGATTCGGATCGACGCCGAACCGGGTTCCGATTGCGGCCCGCAACTCGGCGGCACTTCCGTCGGGATAGCGGTGCAGGCTCTCCGAGACACTGCGGAAAGCCTCCATTGCATACGGACTCGGGCCCAGCGGCGTTTCGTTGGAAGCCAGAATTGCCGGCTCTCCGGTGTAGGTTTCCGCACTGTGCGCACCGCCGACATAGCGATCAATATCGAGGACACCAGGCCGCGGGCGGGGTGCGGTCATGTTCCGTCTCCCCCGGTTTCCAGCCCGGTGATCCCCTGGCCCACCCCGGGCATTGGCCGGGGATAGACACCGACCACGGCGAGGGACGTAATTGCAGGATCAGCGGTGATTTCCGCTAGTTTCCCGTCATCTGTGGCCCAAAACCCCGGAACCTCGACCAGGCGACGGCGATCCTGTCCGGGATCGGCGACAATGCATTCAGGCGTCAGGCCGCGCGCGGCAAACACCGCCTCCGGTCCAGACGGGTCGGTTGTCTCGACCACCAACAGCGATAGATCGTCACCGCTCGGCTCCGGCGTGATGTAGCCGAAGGCGAGCGCGGCGGCAGGACGGGCGTTCCACGGGCCCGCAAAAGGCAGACGGTAGACAACCTTGGGCGCACCCGGCGCCGCGAGCGCAGCCCACCAGCCCCCTGTTCCCTCGGCGGGAAACGGAACGACGCCAAGCGTCGTCTTGCGAGCCGTCACCGCGGCCAGGGCCGCTTCCGCATCGTCGCAGGGAAGCATCCGTGTGGTGCTGCCGAACTGGTCGCGCGCCATGTCCCAGCCAGGTCCGTCTTCGACGAAGACGGCCACAGCATAGTCAGCAAGCTCCAGCCGCGTGATCGAGGCGATCAGTTCACGCCATATCCGCAGCACGGCGGCGACGGGGAACACGCCGTCATGCCGTGCTGCAAGATTCCTCAGGATCACCGCCTCGCGCCCCGGCCGGATGCGTTCGATCGAATCTCGCTCCTTGATGGCCGAGATTTCTCCAGCCAGCGCGCCGCGCCGGATAATCAACTCGTGGATTCCGCGGTCTATGGAATCGAGTTCCTGCCGCAGATCATCGAGCGAACGCTTGGCTTCTGTCATCTGCCGCCGCAACCTTCAGAAAAGGGGTCCAGGCACCGGGCCGTCAGCCCGCCAAACTCGCAACCGCGATTGACAGATCAGCCTCGTCCCCCCTAACTAGCGCACCCCTTGCGTAAATTCCAGAGTGTGGCGGATCGCACAATGACGGCCCAGCTTTCCACACAAAACGAATCCACGTCCTCCTTCGGTGTCGCCGGCGCGCTGAAGGCCGAGGCCCTGAAACTCGACAGGGGCGGTGTGCTCGAAGGCCATGTCATTGCCTACCAGACCTACGGCACCCTCAACAACGACCGCTCGAACGCCATTTTGCTCTGCCATGCACTCACCGGTGACCAGTACGCCACCGACAAGCACCCGGTCACCCAGAGAGAGGGTTGGTGGCACCAGATGGTCGGCCCGGGCCTGTCTTTCGACACCGACCGCTTCTTCATTATCTGCCCCAATGTGCTCGGCGGCTGCATGGGCACGACAGGGCCGAAAGAGATGAATCCGGCGACCGGGCTGCCCTGGAACATGGATTTTCCGGTCATCACCATCGGCGACATGGTCCGGTCCCAGAAGATGCTGATCGACCACCTCGGCATCGAGCAGCTGTTCTGCATTGCCGGCGGCTCGATGGGCGCCATGCAGGTGCTGGAATGGTGCGCACAGCATGGCGACAGGGTGTTCTCGGCGATTCCGGTCGCCGGCGCGACACGGCATACGGCACAGAACATTGCCCTCCACGAGGTCGGCAGGCAGGCAATCCGGACCGATCCCGACTGGCGCGGTGGTGACTATTCCACGCAGGGCGTCGAGCCCCGCGGCGGACTGGCCACGGCGCGGATGCTGGCGCACATCACCTATCTCTCGGAGGCGTCGCTGGACAGAAAGTTCAGCCGCGCCCTGCAGGATCGAGACAGCCTCAGCTACAGTTTCGATGTCGATTTCAAGGTCGAAAGCTACCTGCGTCATCAGGGAGAGGGTTTCGTCGAACGCTTCGATGCCAATTCCTATCTCTACATCACCAAGGCCATGGACTACTTCGACCTCGAGGAGGAATGCGGCGGAGATCTGCCGCACGCCTTTGCGGGCAAGAGCACCCGGTTCTGTGTTGTTTCGTTCAGCAGCGACTGGCTGTTCCCGACCTCCGAGAGCCGACGCATCGTGCACGCGCTGAACGCGGCGGCAGCCAATGTCAGCTTTGTCGAAATCAACAGCGATAAGGGACATGACGCGTTCCTGCTCGACGAGCCCGAATTCCGGGACGTCGTTGCGGGCTTCCTTGGCGGATGCGCCAAGCACCGGGGGCTGGCCCCCTGATGTCCGTGGCGTTCCGGCCCGACCGCCCCGACCTCCAGCTCATTGCCGACATGATTGCCCCAGGTAGCCGGCTGCTCGATATCGGCTGCGGCGACGGCACCCTGCTCGCCTGGCTGGCGGAGAACAAGAACGTCGACGGCCGGGGAATCGAACTCAGCATGGAGGGCGTCAGCAATTGCGTCGGCAATGGCCTGTCGGTAATCCAGGGCGATGCCGACACCGATCTCGACGATTATCCCGAAGACGCGTTCGATTACGCGGTGCTGAGCCAGACCCTGCAGGCGACCAAGAACCCGCGTGGCGTATTGCGGAACCTGGTGCGCATCGGTCGTAACGCGATCGTGTCTTTCCCGAATTTCGGTTACTGGCGCATCCGGGCAAACCTGCTGTTCTGCGGCCGGATGCCGGAAACCGAGGCGTTACCGCACAAGTGGTACGACACCAAGAACATCCACCTCTGCACCATCCTTGATTTCAGGGATCTGTGCCGGGCGGAAGGGGCCATGGTGGAGCATGCGACCGCCTTCGACCACAGGCAACGGCCCATGGCGGCGGACAGCCGGCTTGCCAACTGGACAGCCACGGGAGGCATTTTCCGGCTGCGCCGGATGGTCTGATCCTGTTCCAGCTGCGCCGGATGGTCTGATCCCGTTCCAGCTGCGCCGGATTCTGATCCCGGCCAGCCCCCTCGCCGGAGGGGCCCTGCGATCAGGCGGTGGCGGTGGCCCGCTTGCGCCGGCGGCGGCGTATTATCACCAGAACCAGGGCGCACAGCGTCACCAGGATCGGAACCAGCGCGATGTTGGTGAAGCGCAGGACGTCCCGCAGCCCGTCGATATCCCGGCGCAGCTCGCGGCGAACCGTGCGCAAATCCTTGCGCGTCGCAATCAGCTCCTTGGTGAACGCCACAACCTCCTGGGATTGCGCCTCACCGACCTTGGCGGCGTCGCCTCCGCCAGCTTTCTTCTGCAGCTCCTGGAGCTTGACCTCAACCTCCTCGACCCGACGCTGAAGCTGCTGTTCCTTCGCCTGGAACTGCTGCTGGGCGGCAAACTGCATCTCCTGGATGCGCGTGAACGGCCGTTGGCCAGACCCCCGGCTGCGCAGGCCGATCAGACCCGTCGCGCCGGCCAGATTCTCGACCGCATTGACGACGAAATCGCCGTTGTTGGCGATCGGAAGCCTGAGCTGGGCGCCAAGGAACTGCTGACGGCGAACCCAGAACACATCGGACAGAAAATCTGAATCGGCGACCAGAATAGCGTTCATCGGCGCCTCGGACCGGGCGATATGCGGCAGAAGCGTCTCCTCGCCATCCGCGCTCCCTGCCTTGCCGGCCTCGGCCGACTTCTCGGCGCCAGTCGACTTCCCAGCATCGGACGGCTTCTCGGCGGCTTTCTTCTCGTCCTCGCTTTTCGGAGGGCCGTCGGGAAACGCGGTTTCGACCTCCCCGGTCATCCGCAACGCGAGTGTGAGCCGTTCGCCGGAAGCCTTGAAACGCTCCGCCAGCCCGCGAATATCGGGCGGATTCTCCATGACCTTCTCGACCTCGATCCGCTGGGATTGCTCGGTTGTCCACAGGAGCGGCTCGCCGGTAAGCGGAGAATCCTCACGCAGACCGACGATCCCGATGCTGGCCAGGTTGATTTTTGCCAACTCTGCCGTTACCGGGTCTTTTTTCGAGAAATTTTCTCCCGAAAGCTCCATCCAGGTAACGAACGGAGCCGGAATGATATTTGTGTCAGTGCCCGCATTGACGACCCGGGCAAGCTTGATGTCGCCTGCGACGTATTTGTCATCGAACGCAACGCCCCAGGTGTCGAACAACTCCTGCATATTTGACGACACCGGCAGGGTAGCAAACGCAGAGCGCTGGCTGGCGGCACCCTCGTTGAGCGGATCGACAAAAATCAACGCCTTGCCGCCGCGGAGCATGAATTGGTCGACCGCGTAGGCATCCTGTTCCCGCAAGACGGGGTGGCCCAGGATCAAGACATCGACGTCCTTGAGCTGGCTCGGGATCAGGATCTGGCGAACCTCGAACTGCTGGCGCAACTCCTCGATCAGCGCCCATTCCTGCGTCGGCAGGCCCTGCATGCGGGCCGCCATGTCACCGAACATCGGCGTGCTGGTCCACACGCCGACGACCGGCTGCTCCGACTTCTGGATGGCGGAAACCAGGCGCGCGAGGTCGTATTCGAGGAACCGCTCGCGGTTGAGCTGAACGATGGGAATAGCGCCATGGGTGTCGCCGGCACGGGCGACGATGCCGAAATAGACCTTGTCGCCACTTCGGTCGAGCGGCACGCCCTGAAGGCCAGCGGCGACGGCATCGTCCTCGCTTTCGGAGAACGGCTCCGGCTCCTCCTCGGTGAAGGTCAGCCAGCCCTCCGAATGAAGTGCGAAGTCCCGCAGCATCTGGCGCACCCGGACCGCAGCCAGGTTGTAGGGCGGCAGGGCATCGCCCAGCGCCCGGGAATAATAGAGAGTGATCGTCACCGGCCGGGACAGGGAAGCGAGAAGGTCGCTGGTGCCGTCCGACAGTGTGAACAGGTGCTCTTCGGTCAGGTCAGCGCGCCATCCGGTGACGCGGGACGCGCCGATATTGACCACGAGAAACAGCGCGATCACGAGCACCGCCAGCCCCGAGGCGGTCCCGCGCATATGGAAAAGACGCGCGATCACGGGCGACCTCCTGTCAATGAGAGGCTTTCTTGCGCGTGACAAGAAGCCCGGTCAAGCACAGGAAAGCGAGAATGGTGGACAGGAAGTAGACGACATCCCGGAAGTCCAGCAACCCCCGGGAAATCGACAGGAAGTGGTCGATGAAACTGAGGTGCTGCACTGCGTCGATCAGCCAGCCAGGAGCCCAGCTCGTCAGCGCCGAGAGAACAATCGAAGTTCCCGTCACCACGAACAGGAAGCACAAGGTGGTCCCGGCGATGAAGGCGATTACCTGGTTGCCGGTCAGCGCCGAGGCAAAGGAACCGATGGCAAGAAACCCGCCCGCCATCAGCAGACTGCCGATATAGCCAGCGAGGATGACACCGTTATCCGGCTCACCGAGATAGTTGACGGTGAGCCAGAGCGGAAAGGTCAGGGCGAGCGCGACCGCAGTAAAGCACCAAGCCGCGAGAAACTTGCCCAGCACCGCCTCGAAAACGGTCACCGGCAGGGTCATCAGAAGCTCGATCGTGCCGGTCTTGCGCTCTTCGGCCCAGAGCCGCATCGCGATCGCGGGGATCAGCACCACGTAGAGCCAGGGGTGAAAGCCGAAAAACACGTCGAGGCCGGCTTGGTTGCTCTCGAACAGCCCACCCGAGAAAAACGTCAGGGCACCAGCCAGGACCAGAAAAATGACGATGAACACGTAGGCCAGCGGAGTGGTGAAGTACCCCGCCATCTCGCGCCGGAAAATGATGGCGATATTACGCATCGTGCGACTCGGCTCCGGTGATATCGCGGAAAACCTCGTCCAAGCGACCTCGCTCGACGGTGATTTCATCGACGGTCACGCCGCCCTGCTGCAACGCCGCGGTGACGCTCTCGAGGATGGAAGCGCCGTCGCGGGGCCTGGCGAAGATCCAATTTCCGCTGGTCAACTCGATCGAGGCGAGGGTGCCCACCCCCTCCAGTGCCGTCCGCGCCGCCAGGACGTCGCGTGTGCGCAACATGACGCCGTTATGGCGCGCCGAACGGCGTATCAGATCTTCCGGTGTGCTGTCGGCGACGATACAGCCCTGGGAGATGATGGCCGCCCGCCGGCAGATTGCCTCAACCTCCTCGAGGATATGGGTCGAGATGATAATCGCCTTGTCGTCGCCCATGGCCTGGATCAGCTGGCGCACATCGTGCTTTTGGTTGGGGTCGAGGCCGTCGGTGGGCTCGTCGAGAACCAGTACCTCGGGGTCATGAAGCAGGGCCTGGGCCAGACCGACACGGCGCTTGAACCCCTTCGACAGCGTGTCTATCGGCTGCTCGAGCACATCCTGCAGTTGGGTTTTTTCGACTGCAGCGCCGATCCGCTGCACGGCCTGCTTGCGATCGCTGCCGCGGATGCGGGCGATGAATTCGAGAAAGCCCCGGACCGGCATGTCGGGCCACAGCGGCGCGCCCTCCGGCAGATAGCCGAAGCTGCGTTTGGCCGCCACGGGATCCTCGACGACGTCGTAGCCGCAGACCCGTGCCGTTCCGGCATCGGGCCTGATGAAGCCGGTGATCATTTTCATTGTCGTCGATTTTCCGGCGCCGTTCGGCCCGAGCAAGCCGAGCACCTCGCCGCGTTCGACGGAAAAGCTCACATCGTCGACGGCGATCAGGGAACCGAACCGCTTGCTGAGATTCTCGACCTCAATCACTGTGCCTTGCACTCCGCAAAACGCGCCACGGGGGACTGCGCGAAACAAGCCGACGGCAATCTGTGGCGGCAGCCTGTCTGGACCCTGTCCGGACAGAACATCGATATCACGCGCCGTCGATTTAATGAATATCCGCGATTTTGCAAGGCCCGCATTGGCGGCACGTTGCTCCCGACACCGGTCTTGCCCCCGATCGCGGCCTCGATTGTTCCCCGATCTTACCCACCAATCTTGCCTTTGACGGCCCTGCGGGTAGCATCCGCCACCGAAACCGGAATACCGGCTAGACACTCGCCGGGACGCCGGTCAGAAAACATCGCGATATCGAGGAAAACATGACCGTTCAAACCGTCACCGTCATCGGAGCTGGCACCATGGGATCGGGGATCGCCATCAACCTCGGGCAGAGCGGCGTCGAGACGCGCCTCATCGACGTGTCTTCGGATCTCGTCGGCCAGGCGCTCGCGAGCGCAGAGAAATTCTACGCCGGCGCCGTCGCCAAGGGCCGCATGGACGAAGCGGACGCCATGGCCGCCACCGCACGGATCTCCGGCGGCACGGAGCTGGACGCCGCCGCAGGCGCCGATCTCGTGATCGAGGCGATTTTCGAGCGCTTTGATGTGAAAGCGGAGATCTACGAAAAGCTCAACGGCATCGTCGGCGCCGACACGCTGGTCGCCACCAACACCAGTTGCCTTACGGTCAGCGGCCTCGCCGAGCATGTGGAGAACCCGGCGCGTTTCCTCGGTCTGCACTACTTCAACCCGGCGGCGATCAACCCCATCATCGAGGTGGTGCGCGGCGAAAAGACCTCCCAGGCGAGCATCGACGGTGCCCTCGCCTTCTGCGAGACGACCCGCAAGAAGCCGATCCTGTGCAAGGACAGCTACGGATTCGCCCTCAATCGCTTCTTCTGCCCCTATTCCAACGAGGCAGTGCGCCTCGTCGAGGAGGGACTCGGGACACCGGCCCAGATCGACCGTGTCGCCCAGGAGCGGTTCCGTGTCGCGGCCGGCCCTTTCGTGGTCATGAATCTCGTACGCATGCAGACCATGGCGCACGCCGCCGAGAACCTCGAGCCGCACGGCTCTTTCTATGCTCCGACGGAGACCGTACGCGAAATGGGCAAAACCAACGCGCTCTGGGAGATCGACGAGGAAGCGGAACAGAACGCCGAGGCCGACAGAACCGTCGGAGACCGGCTCTGCGGCGCCACCTTCCTGCCTGTGCTCCAGGAACTCGACGAGGACGTGGCGACTCCGGCAGAGATCGATATGGGCGCCGGACTCGCCCTGAAGTTCGGCGTCGGCCCCTGCGCCGCCATGGACGCCCTCGGCCAGGACGAAACCGCACGGTTGATCAGCTATTATTGCGATGCATACAAGGTTTCGATGCCGGAAAGCCTGAACCAGGTCGGGCGTCTGCTCGCATAGGGCGCCGTCGGCTCCATTGCTGTCCCATTACCGGCGCCATGCCGGCGGCGAGACCGATGTTCAGCGTGCTGTCGAAACAACAGATTCGACAACGAAACGCCGCAATCAAGATCGAATACGAGCATAAAACACGGATTTTACACCGCAATGTTGCAAAACAGCATCTAACCGAGTAAGATGCACGACAAGTAATTATAAAACTTCCGCACGCATCAGGGAGAATTACGGTAAATCGGGGGAGAAGACGGGGAAAATGGCATCGCAATCATCGAACTACAAAAAACCGACTGCCGACAAGAAACATGAGAAAAAGGAACGAAAGTGCCTAATGTGTAGCCAGACCTTTACCTCGAACCACTTCGGGGAACGCGTCTGCCAGAGCTGCAAGAGCACATCTGCTTGGCGCGACAGCAGTCTCGCCGCCTGATCCATTCGGCTTTCCGGCCAACGCCATCGTGTCACAGGAATTGCCACGGCTCCGGCAGTACGCCGGAACTTCCCGCTGTGCTGGAAGCATGCCGGCCTGAGACGTATCGTCAGTGTGCCTCGCCCCGTCCCCGAGACGGGACCTCTGGGATGAGACTGGAGGTGGACCTGGCCCACGCTTCGACTCACGGGCCGGATGGCCGGTTCCAACCCCGGGGAGCGTGCGGCTCATGACAACCATCCTTGAAGGCGTCCGCGTACTCGATTTCGGACGCTACATCGCCGGACCCTGGTGCGGCGCCATGCTCGGCGACCTCGGCGCCGAGGTCATTCGCATCGAAAAAGTTGACGGCGGCGAGGACCGCTTTCTCTACCCCCTGAGCGAGGACGGCTCGGGGTCGATGTTCATGCAGTGCAATAGGAACAAGAAGGGGATGACCCTCAACCCCCTGAAGCCCGAGGGGCGCGCCATCCAGGAGCAGCTGGTGGCGACGGCGGACGTCGTGATCGCCAACATGCCGCCGCGAGCGCTCGAGCAGCTGGGGCTCGACTATGCATCGCTGACGGCCATCAAGCCCGATATCATCCTGACCACCAACACCGCCTTCGGCACCGTCGGCCCCTATGCGCGGAAGGTCGGCTTCGATTCCGTCGCCCAGGCCATGAGCGGCAACATGGTTATGAGCGGGGAGCCGGACGCCCCGACGAAATCGCTGGCCCCCTGGGTCGACTACAACACTGCCGCCCTCTGCGCTTTCGGCACACTTGCAGCGATCATGCACCGCACCGCAACCGGCGAGGGACAGGAGGTTCAGGGCGCGCTTCTCCTGACCGCGCTGACCGCGACCAACTCGCTGATGTCGGAACAGCATGTCATCCAGCGCAACCGCCCGCCGCTCGGCAATCTCGGGCAGACATCCGCGCCTTCCGATCTGTTCCACACCAAGGACGGGCATGTCTATGTCGTCGCCGTCGGACAGCCGATGTTCGAGCGCTGGGCCAAACTCATGGGTAAGGAAGATTGGCTCAAGGACCCCCGGTTTAAGGACGACGACAGCCGTTCCGCCAACGCCCGGGCCATCAGCGACCACTTGCAGGAATGGTGCGAAAACCGGACCACGGAAGAGGTCATGGCCACCCTCGAAAAACACCGGATCCCGGTCGCGCCGGTTTACACACTGCAGGAATCCCTCGACGACCCGCATGTCCAGGGAAGCGGCATGCTGACCGAAATAGATTATCCCGGCATGCCGCGGCCGGCGCCGCTGACAGAAACGCCGGTGCGGCTTCAGAACACGCCCGGCGGCATCCGCATGCGCGCACCCCAGCTCGGCGAGCACACTGACGACATCCTCGTTGAACTGGGCTACAAGCCGGAACAAATCGAAGCACTGCATACTGGACGCGTGGTCTGACCGCGCCGCCGGAAGCACCCCCCTACAGCCGCCCATACAGGAGGCCCCCATGGCGACCGCGCTTTCCCATCTCCGGGTCCTGGACCTGACCTCGAACCTATCCGGGCCGTACTGTGCGATGCTGCTAGCCGACCAGGGCGCCGACGTCATCAAGATCGAGCGACCCGATACCGGCGACGATATGCGCGTCACCCCACCCTTCGTCGGTGACGAGAGCGCACCGTTCATGATCTGGAACCGCAACAAGCGCAGCATTATTCTCGATCTCAAATCGCCCGACGATGTCAGCATCTTCATGCAGCTGGCCACAGAGGCCGACGTGGTGGTGGAAAACTTCAAGCCCGGCACCGCCGAGCGCCTCTGCATCGGCTACGAGGCGGTAAACGCCGTCAATCCGCGGATCGTCTACTGCTCGATTTCAGGCTTTGGCCAGACCGGGCCGTACGGGCCGCGCGGCGGTTTTGATCTCATCGCCCAGTCGATGACCGGGCTGGCTGCCGTCTGCGGTCCCGAAGACGGAGGCCCCCACCGCCTACCCATCCCGATCAATGACCTCTGCGGCGGCATGAATGGCGCCATCGGCATTCTCACGGCGCTGGCCGCGCGCGAGCAAACGGGCCAGGGACAGCATGTCGATGTATCCCTGTTTGAATCCGGGATCGCGCTCGGCGTCTACGAGGCCGGCTACCATTTCGCCACCGGCGAGGTGCCGCCACGCCTTGGCCAGAAGCACCGGGGCAGCGCCCCCTATCAGATCTACCCGACCCGGGACGGCCATATCACGGTCGGTGCTGCAGCCGACCGGTTTTGGTCGGTGCTCTGCGGCATTCTCGGCTGCGAGGAACTGATCGAGGACCCGCGCTTTGCGATGAAAGCGGACCGTGTCGCCAACAATGACGCGCTGAACGCGCTGCTGAGCGAGATCTTCGCAACCGAAACAACCGACCACTGGTTCGAGCGCATCAACGCGGCTGGCATCCCCTGCGGGCCGGTGATGGACCACCAGCAGGTCTATACCGACCCCCAGACTCTGGCTCGCGAGATGGTTACCGAAATCGAGCATCCGACAGCGGGCACAACCAAGACCCTCGGCGTCCACATCAAGCTGCACGGAACGCCTGGCGGGGTCCGGCGGCCAGCACCGCGGCACGGCGAACATACGGAAGAAATCCTGCGTGAGCTCAGCGCACGCAAGGCCGCCGAGTAGACAGCCGCAAACAGAAAACTGCCGGGCGGAAAGCCGCTGGACGAAAAACCGCCACGCCGGCCAGCTTTATTCGGGCAAGCCGGGTCCGGCCGCTACGCCGCGGTCGTGGAGCTTCGCAATCGCCGCCGGGGCGAGACCAAGGCCTTCGAGAACCTCGTCGGTGTGCTGGCCCAAAACCGGTGCCGGTGCCACTGCCGGGCGCGCAACAGCGCCGTACTCGACGAACGAGCCGGCGGCCAAGGTGCGGCCGATTCCCGGCTGGTCGATGGTCTCGAACATCGGGTTGTCGGGTGACAGGTCGGGATCATCGTCGAGCGCCTGGCGCACCGTCTGATAGGCACCCCAGCAAGCGCCTGCAGCGTCCAGGGCCTCGGCCACCGCAGCCAGGCCGCGCCCGGCGAACCAGGGTTTCAGAATCTCCTCGATCCTGTACCGCAACGCGTAGCGATTCTCTTCCCGGGAGAGGTCAAGGCCGGTCTCCTCCTCCATTTCCGAAAAGCGCGTAACGGTGTCCGTGGCTTCCTGCAGCGCCTGCCAGTGGCGGGGCGTGAACGCCGTGATCATCACCCGGCGCTCATCCTCGGTTGCAAAATCGCAGCCGAAGGTGCCGAAGACGTGGTTGCCCGAGCGCGGGCGCTCCTCGTCATTGATCTGCACCTCGCCAACATAGCCGAGATGGCTGAGCACCGCGAAGGCCGAATCGGCAAGCGGAATGCGGACATACTGCCCCTCACCGGTGTCGCGGCGGTGGCGTTCGGCGACAAGGACGGCGTTGGCCGCAGCAAGGCCGGTGACCACGTCCCAGACCGGCATCACGTGGTTGACCGGGCCTTCATGGTCCTCGGGGCCCGTGATCCCGGGAAAGCCGGCGCGCGCGTTGACCGTGTAGTCCAGTGCCACCGAGCCGTCGCGCCGGCCGACGACGTTGACCATGATCAGATCTCCCCGCCGCTCCTTGAGCCCGGCATAGTCGAGCCAGCCGCGCGCCGGCAGGTTGGACAGCACCAGCCCGGCACCGGGACCGGGGCGGGTCATCAGCGCCTGGGCGATTTCCCGCCCTTCGGGGTCGCGGACATCGAGGGAGACCGACTTCTTGCCTTTGTTGAGGCCGGCCCAGTAGAGGCTGCAGCCGTCCTTCGTGACCGGCCAGCGGCGATAATCGAGGCCACCGCCGACGGGGTCGATGCGAATCACCTCGGCGCCCATCTGTGCCAGGGTCAGCCCGGCATAGGGGGCGGCGATAAAAGCCGACGCCTCGATGACGGACATATCTTTCAGAATCACGGCGTTTTTCCTTCTTTTTACCCACCTTTTTACCCACCTTTTTGCCCGCCTTTTTGCCCGCCTTTTTGCCTGCGGCCTTGGGCGGTTTCCCCGCTGATTCACAGGAAAACCCACGGAAATTGACGGGGAATTGCCTGGGGCTTGTCCGGGAACTCTGCGAGGGATTAATAGGGGATCGGCCGCAGAATTTCCAAAGGATTACCGGTCGGCCCGCCCGCCCGGAAAATCGCCGGACGACACCGGCGAGATCAGGCTACCATGGCTATTATACCCCATGCCCCGCAACAGTGGCCGGTGACCATTCGAGAAGTATCGTCATTGCCGAATACGCCGAAAGATTGCCGATGCGGTGGTCATGCGTAGATCGTTGGAAGCTGCAACGGTTTCAACGACCCTCAGGAAGAGCAGGAGCAATGACCATGAACGCGCAAAGTGCCGTCTACGATCCCAGGACTTTCAAGGGCCGGACTTTTCACGACGACACCATCGCTTTCGCCGATGGTTCTGACGACCCCGTCGCCTATCTGGAACGCTGCCTGGAGGTTGTGGCCGAGCGCGAGACCGTGGTCAGGGCCTTCGCCTTTTTTGACGAAAAACTCGCCCGATCCGCCGCTGAAGCCAGCGCCCGGCGCTGGAAGGCGGGCGAACCTCTTTCCGCCATCGACGGCATGCCTGTCGGCATCAAGGACCTGCTCGAAACCAGGGATATGCCGACTCAGATGGGATGCGCCGCCTTCGAAGGCAATTTCCCGAAAAACGACAACAGCGCCGTATGGGCCTTGCGCCAGGCGGGTGCGGTTATATTCGGAAAGACCGTCACCGCCGAGCTTGGCGGCAACCACCCGGGCCCGACTACGAATCCGTTCGATCCCACCCGCACCCCCGGCGGATCATCCTCGGGATCGGCGGCAGCCGTCGCGGCAGGGATGATGCCGGCGGCCATTGGAACCCAGGTCGGGGGCTCGATCATAAGGCCGGCAGCCTTTTGCGGAAATTTCGCGCTCAAGCCAAGCCAGGGCGCTATCCATCGCGGCGAGCGTCAGGTCACCTCCATGAGCACGCACGGTCCACATGCCTCCTGCATCGAGGATATGTGGCAAGTGGCCAGTGAAATCGCCGTGCGCACCGGCGGCGACCCGGGATACCCCGGACTGATCGGACCGATGACTTGCCCGCGACCGGTTCGCCCGGAGCGGCTGATCGTTCTGCAAACAGAGGGTTGGTCGCGGCTCGACGAGGCGACTATCAACGCATTTGAGGAATTTCTCGATAACCTGAAAGGTGCCGACGTGACACTGCTGCGGCGCGTCGATCATCCGCTGATCGAAAACCTGGAGGCGAGCATCGCGGATACCACGCATGTCTGTAGCATGATCACCGCCTGGGAGAACCGCTGGTACCAGCGCAACCTCGTGGATCGGGAGCCGAAGGGAGTAAGTGCCCGCACCCAGGCGACTCTGGCCAAGGCCGAGGCCATGTCTCCCGACGATTACCGCGTCCTGGTTTCGGCGCGAGAGACGGCGAGGCGCGCGCACGCCACCCTGGCGCCTTTGGCGGACGCCATGCTCACCCTTTCGTGCCCCGGTCCGGCACCGCTTTGGCCAGGCGACCGGGAAGGTGAGCCATTGGCGCCGCGCCCCACCGGTGATGCGGTGTTCAATTACCCGAGCTCGATGATTGGCGCGCCCGTGGTGACGATCCCCTCGATGGCGGTCGGCGGCCTGCCGGTCGGGCTGCAGATCATGGGGCAGCCCAGCGAGGATGCGCGGATTACCGGGCTGGCACGATGGATTGCCGACAACATTGATTCTGTGGCGGGCGCCTGAAGCTGGCTCGCTCAACCGGGATTTCGGAGCAGGCGGCATGACCGGGTTTGCCGCCTTGAGAAACAACATCACTGCACTCGAAGCCGTGGCCAGTGCTTACAGCAGGCGCCACGGTCTCGACCAATGCCTTGACCCAGGGACACGGGGCGCACGGCGGCTTGGTGACCAGAAATCGCTTTTGCGATCTACTCGATTTGGGCCGCCAGTGTCGGCCGCACCTCTATGGTCTGAAGACGGATAAGCCGATGGCGCTGATGCCGCGCGGTGAAGGCGACACATGAAAATAGTTGGGCCGAGGCCTGGAATCGCCGTTTGGGGGGCTCCTCCCTCTCGGAAAAGGCCCTCGCCGGTAAAAATGTTGCCGCGGGGTTCCGAGAGCTTCGGTCAGTTAGCTCCAAGGAGAGATCGCCAGCCGATCAGGAATGACCACAACCGTCCGGAACAATATGGCCAATCATGAAGCGGCAAGGGCCACATGCCTCGAAATCAACCCGTAATGCACCTGTGGCGGCCATGGCCGAAAAAGAAAAAAGCCCAGCAATTATCTGCTGAGCCTTTGAAAAAGATGGCGCGCCCGGGAGGACTCGAACCCCCAACCTCCTGATCCGTAGTCAGACGCTCTATCCAATTGAGCTACGGGCGCTGACAGGAGCGGCACGCTACAGAAAGCACCTTGCAGAGGCAAGGCGCAATCAGGATAGTCGCCGCCTTCCATATCACTGCCGCCGGATCACAAACGATGGATTCCAAACCGCTCGATTTTCCCGTTTCGTGGGAGGAGCTTCACCGCCATGCTCGCGCGCTGGCTTCCCGCCTGCTCGAGCTCGGGCCGTTTAAGGGTATCATCGCGGTAAGCCGCGGCGGCCTTGTGCCAGCTTCGGTGGTCGCCCGCGAGCTGGAGATCCGCCTGATCGACACGATCTGTGTCTCGTTCTACGACCACAAGGACCGCAGGAACCCACAAGTCCTCAAAGAAGCCGAGGTCGGTGATGGGGAGGGGTGGCTGATCGTCGACGATCTCGTTGATTCGGGAACGACGGCCCGGATCGTGCGCGAGCGCATGCCCAAGGCGCATTTCGCGACCGTTTATGCAAAGCCGGAAGGGCGCCCGATGGTCGACACCTTCGTCACCGAGGTGAGCCAGAATACCTGGATCCTGTTCCCGTGGGATATCGCGCTCGCCTATGCACCCCCGCTGCGCGAGACCAGGTGAGGCGAAAACCAGGCGGTAGTGCGCAAGGCAGCAATGCCGCCGGCAACGTCGCCTGGATGGCCGTGTCGCCTAGCCCGAATATTTCATGAACAGGTACCGCTAAATCCCGTATTCGTGTTATGATTCAGTTAGTTGAAATGATCAAACACAAGGATTTAGCGGTGACAGATTGTACCCCCGATCAGCTGGAATTTCCAACCTGTCGTAAACGCCGGGTAACCACCGGCTTCGATGGAGGTCATGTGACGAGCAACGGCGGCGTTTTGCTGCTGCGCGGGGCGGATCACCTGCCGGGATTGACGGCATCGCTTGCCCGGCGGCTGTCCGACGACCGGCAGGCGGGCAAGGTTGAGCACAGTTTGCGGGATATGCTACGGCAACGGATCTACAGCCTGCCCCTGGGTTACGGAGGACCTGAACGACCACGACGCCCTGCGCCACGACCAGGCATTGCAGACGGCGGCCGATCGGGATCAGCCGCCAGCCAGTCCGTCGACGCTATGCCGGTTCGAGAACACGGCCGACCGCCAGGTGGCCTGGGCCGCGCACGAGGTCCTGATAGAGACCTTCATCGCCTCGTGCAAACACCCGCCCGACGAACTGGTCCTCGACTTCGACGCCACCGACGATGCGGTTCACGGCCATCAGGAGGGCCGTTTCTTTCTGGCCTATTACGACCACGACTGTTTCCTGCCGCTTTATGTGTTCTGTGGCAATCAGCTTCTGGTCAGCCACCTGCGGCCCTCGAACATCGACGGCGCCAAACACGCCTGGGCGATCCTGGCCCTGCTGGTGCGGCGCCTGCGCCGGGTCTGGCCGAAGGTGCGGATCATCCTGCGCGGGGATTCCGGCTTCTGCCGCCACCGCATGCTGGACTGGTGCGACCGGCATGATGTGGACTATGTCCTCGGCATCGCCAGGAACACCCGCCTGAACGATCTGGCGGAGCCGTGGCTGGACCGGTCGGCCCGGGACTTTGAGGCGTCGGGGGAGAAACAGCGCCTGTTCGGCGAATTTACCTACGCCGCCGGCACCTGGCGCAGCGAACGCCGGGTCATTACGCGGATCGAGCATTCGGCCAAAGGGGCCAACCCCCGCTATATCGTCACCGGCCTTCCGGGCAACGCACAGGCGTTGTACGAGGAACGATACTGCGCCCGCGGCGAGATGGAAAACCGCATCAAGGAACAGCAACTCGATCTCTTCGCCGACCGCACCAGCTGCCACAAATGGTGGCCCAACCAGTTCCGCTTGCTGCTCTCCGCTCTCGCCTGCACCCTCATGGAAGCCATCCGCCGGATCGGCCTCACCGGCACCCGCATGGCCCGCGCCCGGTGCGGAACCATTCGCCTGCGCCTGTTGAAGATCGGCGCCATCATCCTGCGGAACACCCGCCGGGTCCGCTTTCTGATGTCCAGTGCCTGCCCCGACGAGGACCTGTTCCGCCTCGTCGCCAGCAGGCTGGTCCCAGACTAGCCGGGAAAAACCCCGGCTTCACCATTCAGGGAAATGCGCAGGGCGCATGCGGCGCAGGTACTTCCGCCTGCCCGCAATCCGCAAAAAACCGGCTCAGCCGCCAAATATACCGGCTGAACGCCAGGCTCTGCCCGAATACGCAGGAAATCCATGTCAGAGACACCACGAAAAGCCGAATTGAGGCGGGAAACCAACCCGCCGGACGTCTTCATGAAATATCCGGGCTAGCCGGGCAAGACCCCGGCTTCACCGTTCAGGGAAATGCGCAGGGCGCATGCGGCGCAGGTGCTTCCGCCTGCCCGCAATCCGCAAAAAAACCGGCTCAGTCGCCAAACATACCGGCTAAACGCCAGGCTCTGCCCGAATACGCAGGAAATCTATGTCGGAGACACCACGAAAAGCCGAATTGAGGCGGGAAACCAACCGGCCGGACGTCTTCATGAAATATCCGGGCTAGGCGTCGTCCCCGTTCGAAGCCGCGCCGCGGATTTTGCGGTAGAGCACCGGCACCATCGCCAGGACCGCAAGCCCCACCAGCGCAGCAATGATTTCCGGGGTAAGGATGCTCCCCGCCGAAAAGGTCTCTCCGCTATCGAAGATGCTACCCAACCCCGCTCCGGTGAGGTTGTAGACGAAGGATCCGGGCAGGATGCCGAAGAAAGTGCCGAGGACAAAGATCCTGAGCGGGACGCCAAGAAAAGCAGGCACGAGATTGACCACCCAGAACGGGAATAGCGGGACAAGCCGCAGCACCAGGAGGTAGCTAAAGGCATTTTCCTGGAAACCGGCCTCGACCCGCGCAAGCCACGGCCCCGCCTTCTTCCGCAAGAGGTCGCCAAGAGCGCTCTTGGCAATGATGAACAGAACCGTAGCGCCCGCAGTGGCGCCGATTACCGTATAAAGGGTCCCGAACCATTCCCCGAAGAGAAACCCGCCGGTGAGCGACAGAAACAGCCCCAGCGGCAGGGAGAACGCGACGGCCACGGCATAGGCAACCAGATAGACCAGCGCTGCCAGGATGCCGTATTCGGCGACGCTTGCGGTTAGCCACTGGCGCTGTTCGCGCAGGGTCTCGAAGGAAACATACTCGTCGAGGTTGAAGTGCCAGAAGGCGACTGCGCCAGCGATGAGGACGGCCACCGGCAGGAGGCGCAGCCAGGAAAAACCCGATTTGCCCCCGCCGTTTTCTCCGGCGCTGCGGCCAGGATCCGAATCCATTTCGCTCATTGTTCTCCCCTTGGCCGCACGGCGGCCGCTCTCGGCGCCGAATCCTACACGCCGAATCCGGCGCCGCCCTCGCCCGGCGTTGTTTTACCACAATACAGCAGGAGCGCACATAAAGACGCGCATAACCGGGCCGGCGCGACCGCACGGCGGCACGCCACCGCATTGACTCGCATCCGCCCCCGGCTTATAGAGCGGCCCGTTCGCCTCGCAGGGAAGCCCGAGCATGAAGAGAACCTTTCAGCCTAGCCGCCTCGTGCGCAAGCGGCGCCACGGCTTCCGCAAGCGGATGGCGACCCGTGCCGGCCGTCAGATTCTGGCGCGGCGGCGAGCCAAGGGGCGCAAACGCCTGTCGGCCTGATGCCGTGGCCACCGGCGTCCAAACGCTCAAGCGGCGACGGGATTTTCTCCGGATAGCCAGACACGGCCGAAGCCGCGCGGCAGCGGGACTCGTCCTGCAGGCCTGCCGGCGCCGAACACCGGATGGCACATCCCCAGACGGTGCGTCTACGGGCCACACACACCCGGCTCGCATGCTTCATATCGGCTTCACGGCCAGCAAGAAAGTGGGCAACGCCGTCATGCGAAACCGGGCGAAGCGACGTTTGCGCGCCGTCGCCTCGGAGGTTATGCCTTGTCGCGCTGATCCCCGCTTCGACTACGTCCTGATTGCCCGCGCCACGACCAACGCGCGGGCTTATCCAGTGTTGAAGCAGGATCTCGAATTTACCCTCCGGCGCCTCTCCGCATGGCGCGGCGAAGAACGGTAGCCGCTATGTCAATCCCCGCCCTGGTGCTGCGAACCGCAATCCGCGGCTACCAGATCTTCTTTTCCTGGTTTTCCCCCGGCTGCTGCCGCTTCCGGCCAACCTGTTCCCGCTACACTCTTGATGCCATCGCGCTGCACGGCCCCGGACGGGGGAGCCTGCTGGCGGCGCGGCGCATCCTGCGCTGCCATCCCTGGGGCGGAAGCGGTCTCGATCCGGTTCCGGAACCTGAGAAGACAGGGTCCCGGTCGGGCCTCAGAGAGGTCGTCGGACGATGACCGACCAAAAAAACCTGCTCCTCGCGGTCGCTCTCTCGATCAGCATCCTGCTCGCGTGGAATTTCTTCTTCGAAAAACCCAGGATCGAACAGCAGCAGGCCCAGCAACAGGCGCAGGAGCAGGCGACCAGGCAGGGAACCCCGCCTACCGCCGGCAGTGTCCCGTCGGCCTCCGGCCCCGCCACATCGACGGTTCCGGGCGCCGGTACACCTGTGGTTCCCGGCACCCAGGTCGGCGGGCCGGTGCTCGGTGTCGCCGGTCAGGCCGCCGCCAACTTTGCTGCGAACCGCACGGCAACACTGGAAAAAACCCCGCGTATCGCCATAGACACGCCGCGTTTGCGCGGCTCGATCTCGCTGACCGGCGCGCGCATCGACGATCTCGTTCTCACCGATTACTACTATAGTCTCGACCCCGACAGTCCGGAAATTGCACTCCTCCATCCCATTGCCTCGGCCAAGCCTTATTATGTGGAGTTCGGCTGGCTTGGCAGTGGCGTCAAGCTGCCCGACCGCAGCACGGTCTGGAAAGCGAGCGGAAACACGCTCGCCCCGGATGAACCGGTAACCCTGTCCTGGAACAATGGCGAGGGACTGAGCTTCGAACAGCACTTCGAAATTGACGAAAACTACATGATCACGGTCCGGCGGCAGATCGCCAACAAGAGCGCCGCGACGGTCTCGCTCTCTCCTTACGGCCTCTCCTCACGCACCGGCATCCCCGAGACGCTCGGCTTCTACATCCTGCACGAGGGCCCGCTCGGCGTCTTCGACAAGACGCTCCAGGAGGTCGATTACGACGACCTCGTCGACGAGGATAGCGGAGCCGTCCTGTCGCCAGTGCAGCAAGAGACGACAGGAGGCTGGATCGGCTTCACCGACAAATACTGGCTCGTCGCCCTGATTCCCGATGCCGGCGAGCGGATCCGGACCAGTTTCTCGAGCGGCAAGCGCGGCAACGAGTTCGTCTTCCAGACCGATTATCTTGGCGGCGCTGTCGCTGTGGCGCCCAATAACACCGTCGAACGCGTCGACCGGCTGTTCGCCGGCGCCAAGGAAACCCGCATCCTTGACGCATATCGGGACCACGCGGGGGTCGAGAGTTTCGACAAGGCGGTCGACTGGGGCGTGATGTATTTCCTGACCAAGCCGATCTTCTACATGCTGGCCTGGTTCTACGATCTGCTCGGGAACTTCGGCCTCGCCATTCTCGCCCTGACCGTCTGCATCAAGATTCTTTTCTTCCCGCTGGCCAATAAATCCTACCGCTCGATGAGCAAGATGAAGCTACTCCAGCCGAAGATGGTTGAGATCAAGGAGCGCTACAGCGAGGATCGCCAGCGCATGAACGAGGCGATGATGGGGCTCTACAAGCAGGAGGGTGTCAACCCGGCCTCGGGCTGCCTGCCGATCGTTGTCCAAATTCCGGTGTTTTTCGCCCTCTACAAGGTCCTGTTCGTATCGATCGAGATGCGGCAAGCGCCATTCTACGGATGGATCAAGGATCTGTCGGCGCCCGACCCCTACGGCCTCCTGACCGGCTTTGGCCTGGTCGACTGGAGTGTTCCCGAAGTTCTCACTTTCCTCAATGTCGGGCTGTGGCCCTGCATCATGGGGCTGACAATGTTTCTTCAGCAGCGGCTCAACCCAACTCCGGCAGATCCTATCCAGGCCAAGATTTTCGCTTTCCTGCCGCTCATCTTCACCTTCATCCTGGCGCCGTTCCCGGCCGGGCTGGTGATCTACTGGGCCTGGAACAACCTGCTGTCGATGGGCCAGCAATGGGTAATCATGCAGCGGACCGCCGCGGCCACCTAGAAAAACCCGCGGCCACTAGGGCCACCGGGACCACCGGAGCGGCAGATCTCCCCGACACCTTCTTGCCGGAGGAGATCGAAGCGGGGTGGCGGCTGTTCGCCCGCGAGTGCCAGTTCACCACCGCCGCCGGCGATGTCGCCTCCCTGCCGCCCGCCACCCTGCCGGAAATCGCGTTCGCGGGGCGCTCGAACGTCGGTAAATCAAGCCTGCTAAACGCGCTCACCCGCCGCAACGCGCTTGCCCGCACCAGCAACACCCCGGGCCGGACCCAGCAACTCAACTTCTTCGATCTCGACAGCCGGATGATCCTCGTTGACATGCCCGGATACGGCTACGCGAGTGCATCAAAGGCGAAAGTCGCTGCCTGGACCGAGTTGGTCCGGGACTATTTGCGGGGCCGGCCGGTACTGCGGCGACTCTACCTGCTCGTCGACGCCCGCCGCGGCATTACCCGCGGCGACCGCGACATCATGGATCTTCTCGAGCAGGCGGCCGTGGTTTTCCAGATCGTACTCACCAAGGCCGACAAGGTGCCGGCCGGAAAGCACGCCGCCCTAATCGCCGAAACCGGGAAACATATCGCCAAATACGCCGCCGGCATGCCGCAGGTCCTGGTCACCAGCGCCCGCAAAGGTGCGGGCATTCCGAAATTGCGGGCGAGCCTGGCGAGGCTGGCAGAACCGGAGCGTTTTCGCTAAAAACAGCGCGACGGGCACGGATTTCGACCTAAAATTCCCGATTACCCCGCCATACACATCAATACGCTCCGATTCACCTCTGTTGGGCCGCTTTACGTGATCGACTCATGACCGACGATGCCCGCAAAAAGAACCGGATCCAGCTTGTCAGCTCGGGCGTCCTGACCGAGGCCCTGCCCTTCATGCAGCGCTACAACGGCCAGACCGTCGTCGTGAAGTACGGCGGCGCGGCGATGGGCGATGCAGCGCTGTCGGCTGCCTTCGCCAGCGATATAGTCATGCTTCGCCAAGTCGGCATCAACGTCGTCGTCGTCCATGGCGGCGGCCCCCAGATCGGGGCCATGCTCGACAAGGTCGGTGTCGAAAACGAATTCGTCAACGGTCTGCGTGTGACCACCGCCGAGGCGATAGTTGTCGTCGAGATGGTGCTCTCCGGGCAGATCAACAAGGGCATCGTTGCCGACATCACCGCCGCCGGCGGCCGGGCGGTCGGCCTGTCGGGCAAAGACGGCGGCATGATTCGGGTCCGCAAGCTCAAGAGACCGGCGAAGGGCGGCAAGCGTGTCGATCTCGGCTTCGTCGGCGAACCCACGCACATCGACGCCAGCATCGCTGCCGATGCCTGTGCCGCCGCAACCATCCCCGTGATTGCCCCAATCGGCTTCGGCTCAGATGGTGCCACCTACAACATCAACGCCGACACTGTCGCCGGCGCGGTCGCCGGCGCGCTCAGTGCGTCGCGGCTGCTTCTGCTCACCGACGTCGAGGGGGTTCTCGATACGAAGGGGGCGCTGGTGCCCGAGCTGACAGTGCGCAAGGCGAAAGGCTTGATGAAGGACGGCACGCTCTCCGGAGGCATGATCCCGAAAGTTGAGACCTGCATCGAATCGGTCGGCAGCGGCGTTGAGGCGGCCGTCATCCTCGACGGCAGGATTCCGCACGCGATCCTGCTGGAAATGTTCACCGAGCACGGCTCTGGAACGCTGATTCGGAGCTAGGGTGCAACCGCAAAATAATCACCAGAACGACCGCGTGGACAACGATCCCATGGGTCTGATCGATTCCGAAACCTGGGTGTTCGATCTTGACAACACGCTCTACCACCCAGCCTCCAACATCTTCGACCAGATGCGTGTCCGCATGGGCGAGTTCATCAGCGAGTATCTCGATGTTGATCTCGACGAGGCGTACCGGCTCCAGAAGACACGCTACCGCCCGCACGGCACCACCCTGTGCGGCCTGATGGCGGTCCACGGCCTGGATCCCCACCTCTTCCTCAATTTCGTGCACGACATCGACCTCGACGTGCTGGCGCCGAATCCCGAACTCGGCCGCCTGCTCGATGCGCTCCCGGGCCGCAAGGTCATCTACACCAACGCCACCACCGAGCATGCCGACCGGGTCACCGAACGGCTCGGCATCGCGGATTACTTTGAGGCCGTTTTCGACATTGCCGCCGCGGACTATGTCCCGAAACCCATGCGGGATCCCTATCGAGTCATGGCCGACCGACACGCGATTCGCCCGGAGCGGGCGGTGATGATCGAGGACATGGCCGTGAATCTCGGCCCCGCCCACGAGATGGGTATGGTCACCGTCCTGCTGGCTCCCACTGCCGGCACCGGCGATGCAGGAGCGGAGCACATCCACCACGTGATCGAAGATCTGACCGGCTGGCTCGCCGAGGTGGTCGCAGCTCCTTAACGCTACCACGATATTCCGGGTTGCAGCACGATGCGCACGACTGGCGAGAGGACTACAATCTGATCTGGCCTTCTACGACTTCCCGGCCGAGCATTGGAAGCACATCCGCACGACAAACCCGATCGAGAGCGTCTTCGCCACGGTCCGAAACCGCACCCGAAAAACCAGGGGGTGTCTGAACCGAAAGACCGCGCTGGCAATGGTCTTCAGGCTGATGATGTCAGCGAAAAAGAAATGGCGGAAGATATCCGGGTCAAACCGTCTGCCCGAGGTCATTCAGGGGGTTGAGTTCAAAGACGGCATCAAGCAAATTCAAATCGCCGCCTGAAAACAGCCGTCACCAACTTTTGGGCATATCTCCAAAACGTTCCGCATAACCACAGAGCTGTTGGTTATATGGCTTCAGTTGCAGCATGTCAGAAAATAACTTATGTTTCTGACATCAGGAGTTTGAAATGTACACGGCCGCTCAATCCATCAAGGCGTTTGCTGCCAATTTGCCAGAAGGCGCGACGATTTCTGCGAAGGAATTGTTGCACATAGGAGAACGTGCAGCTGTTGATCAAGCACTGTCGCGGCTCGTTCGGCGTGGAGAGCTTATTCGCGTCAAACGCGGCTTGTTTGCACTGCCCGTAAAGACACGTTTTGGCGAACGCGCGCCATCAGTTCAGGCAGTTATTGAAAACATCGCCGTGCGCACGGGCGAAATCGTTTCGTCAAGCGGTGCGTCAGCCGCCAATATGCTTGGGCTAAGCACACAAAACCCGATACGACAGGTGTATTGGACGTCTGGTCCAAGCCGCCACCTCAAACTGGGCGCTCAAAGTGTGGAACTGCGCCATGTCCCAAACTGGCAGCTGCGTGCACCGCAAAGCAGGGCGGGGGATGCTCTCAGAGCAATGGCATATTATGGGGAAACCGAAGCCAAGCATGTCTTGCATCGGCTCAAATCCCAACTCAACGCAGAAGAGCGGAAGGAGCTCTTTGCTTTGCGGGCTGGTACACCGACATGGCTTGCCAAAGAGCTTAGCGTTCTTGCGGTAGCGTAATGGCAGACCCAACGACCTACTTCGCGCTGTCTGAAACAGACAAGATAGATGCACTAGAAACGGCCGCCTCCAAACTGGGGCGGCCCTCGGACCTATTGGAAAAGGACATTTGGGTTGTCTGGGCATTGAACATCCTCTTTGACGGTGCGCTCGCAGAGAGTCTGGTGTTCAAGGGCGGCACGTCTCTGTCGAAGGTTTACAAGGCGATTGACCGCTTTTCAGAGGATATCGACGTCACTTGCGATATTCGGAAGATCATTCCGGATCTTATCGATGATCCGACGAGGCCCTATCCGCCAAACCGTTCCCAGGCGAAGAAATGGGCAGTGGCTATCCAGGGCCGATTGTCCAAATGGATAGCCAAAGAGGTTGTCCCTATTCTCGAAAACAAGATCCAGAAGGACGACGTCGGTGCGCGACTACGCCTAGATAACGACCAACTATATCTCGACTATCCGGCTTTGAGAGGCGGCACCGGATATGTTCGACCGACGGTGCTATTGGAATTTGGTGCACGCTCAACGGGCGAACCTGCCGAGCGCCACCACGTCATTTGTGACTTGGCCGATGCTATCGATGGACTGGTGTTTCCTGTCGCTCAACCTCGCGTGATGAAGGCCGAACGGACGTTCTGGGAGAAGGCAATGGCCATCCACGCTTATTGCTTGCGTGGTACATTTCGAGGTGGCGATCGATATGCCCGCCATTGGTATGATCTTGAGCGCCTTGACCAGACTGGGATCGCCAGAAGAGCCTATGATGACCGCCCACTGGCGCATGCCGTTGCTGAGCATAAGCAACATTTCTTTCGGGATACGGATGCTGCAGGCTCAGTAATTGACTATCAAACTGCCGTGGACGGATCCCTCTGTCTGGTTCCGGCTGGAGCACCCCTTGATGCATTAAAAGATGACTATTACAGGATGATCGAAGCCGGTCTGTTCCAGTCAGATGTCGTTTCCTTCGACAACTTGATGACCCGATTGGCGGAACTCCAGGACCGTCTCAATACAGGCGGCAACTGAAGCACGAATGGGATGAACCGGTTGGTTGCTCACCACGATGAGCAGTTCCTTCCCCCTAATGCGCTTGGCTGCGAAGTTCAGCCAAACCGGCGTGGTGTCCCCAGTCGTTCCGAAGTGGGCGGTGAATGTTCGCGGGCCACGACGGGTGCGCAGCAAGGTCCTCAAACTTTGGCGGGCGCCATCTTCGCCTGTCACCTATTGGTTCGATTTTACCCGGATGATGAATGGAACGTCCTGTTCATGCAGGAAAATCAGCCAATCAAGGCCGCATTCATTTATGCGATAGACCCGGATCGCACACAGACAGGTGACAAAGCACAAAACGATTTCTATCCCCCAATGGGCGCGCACCGCATAGGTGAAAGCCGGGACATTCAATGACAGCGATCCAGCTCCCGCCCACAAGGCGGGAACAATCATCTTTATAGCCTCCGAAGCGCCGATGATGCTGGTTAGATACCGGCGACATGGACACTGGCGGTTTCAAGGGGAACGCCGCCACGCAATCGAGAATCTACGCCTGTCTCGCTAGGTGGTTATGCCAGCCCTATGCTACCTTGACGACATGGCTAGGGTGGACATTTGATTCCCAGAGAACTATCCGCGCCGTGCCCTCCTGAAGGGCGTTGCCGCAAGCGCTAAATGGGAGAGGACATCCCGATGATCGACAAGTTCACAACCGTGTATCCCGGCCATATCGATTTGCCCGATCACGGCCAGGCAGCAACGCCGGCAAACGAGCGTCGCTTTTCCAACGAAGAGCTCGCCGGCGTTTTCGACAAAACCGAACAGATCGCCAAGAAGCTCGACGAGATCGGCTTCGATACGCTCTGGCTCGCCGAGCACCACTTCCAGCACGAGGGCTACGAGTGCCTGCCGAACCTGCTGATGTGCGCGGTACACCTTGCGCATATGACGAATTCACTGCGCATCGGCTGCGGTTTCAACATCGCCCCGATGTGGCATCCGCTCCGCCTCGCCGAGGACTTCGCCACCGCCGACATCATGACCAAGGGACGCACCGTGTTCGGAGTCGGACGCGGCTATCACACCCGCGAGGTCGAGACCTTCGGCGCACCGATGCAGAACCAGGACGCCAACCGCGAACTGTTCGAGGAGCAAGTCGAGATCATCTTCAAGGCCTTCAATCAGGAGCGCTTCAGTCACGAAGGCAAGCACTACACCCTGCCGCCGCGGGTGCCCTATCGCGGCTACGAGGTCGAGGACATCACGCTGGTGCCACGACCGGTTAACCTCCCGGTCGAGTGCTGGCAGCCGGTGGTGAGCGCCAATCCGCGCGGCCTCGACTTCATGGTCAAGCACGGTATCAAGGGTGCTGTCGGCGGCGGTGCGGCGACAATGGCGGAGGGGCCGATCCAGGGCTACCGCGACGCCGCGGCGCGAGCCGGAAAGGGCCTCGAGCTCGGCGAGGATCTGACCATCGGGATCTTCTTTTATGTCGCCGACACCAAGGAGCAGGCAATCGCCGAGATGACGCCACTCTATGAGGAACACGTGAAGATGTTCGCGCCCCTCGGCTTCGTGCCGGGCATAACGCCCGAAGGCGTGGAAGCCGTGACGAAACGCTCGGGATGGTACGAGAACAACGTCCCGCGGCTACAGTACTTCCTGGATCTCGGCGCCTGGTTTGCGGGCACAGCTACGGAGCTGGTCGAGCGGATGAAGCAGCTGGAGAAAGACTATCCCGGCATGCGGCATATCAATCTCAGTACCGCGCTGACCACGCCGACGGCGCAGATGCTGGAGCAGTTCGACCGTGTCGCTGAGGACGTGATGCCGCATTTCGAGGGTTCAAACGCCCGGGAACGGCAGGTGGCCAGCTTCGCGGCCTGAGCTTCCTGCCGGAGATCCGCTACCGGCATCTCAGCACCTGGAGTCCTCGACCCCGGCCCCGCCTCAGCGAGGCGGTGGGCAGGGCATGTTCGGAAGCCGCTTGTGAAGGAGAAACTCCCATGAAGATCGCCTCCATCGAGGCCATCCCGATCCGCATTCCATTCAGCCATTCGGGACCGCCGACCGGCTTCGGCGGCGGGGTCTGGAGCGAGCTTCCCCACCTTCTCGTTCGCATCGAGACCGAGGACGGCGTCGTTGGCTGGGGCGAAGCTTTCGGCTTCAACTGCATCCCGGCGACGAAAACCGCGCTCGAGACCATGGTAGCACCGCTCGCTGTCGGGCGGGATGCAAGTGCCATCGACGCGCTGATGCACGAGCTTGCCCTCACCGTGCATATCTTCGGGCGCTACGGCGTCACCATGTTCGCCCTTTCCGGCATCGAGATCGCGCTCTGGGATATCGCTGGCAAGGTTGCGGGAAAGCCTCTCCACGAGCTCCTTGGCGGCGCGAAAAAGACGGCGCTTCCCTGCTATGCGAGCCTGCTCAAATACCAGGATCCCGCGGTGACCGGGCGCATTGCCGCCGAAGCCTGCGCGGATGGTTATCCGCGGATCAAGCTGCACGAGAACACGATGCCGCCCATCGCCGCCGCCCGCGAAGCCATCGGTGATGACACGCCCCTGATGCTCGATGTCAACTGCGTCTGGCACGAAGAAGACCTGCCGGCGCTGCGCGGGCCCCTGGGAGATGTTGATCTGCTCTGGCTCGAGGAGCCGGTCTGGCCGCCCGAGAACTATCCGCTGCTCGCGAAGTTGCGTGGCGACGGCTTCCGGACCGCCTCGGGAGAAAACGCCTGCACCGTATGGCAATTCCGGGAAATGCTGGCGGCAGGAGCGGTCGACTATGCACAACCCAGCGTCACCAAGGTTGGCGGTGTCTCCGAGTTCATCGCCGTCGCCGATGCAACGGAGGCAGCCGGCGCCGCGCTCGGACCGCACTCGCCGTATTTCGGGCCCGGCTTTCTCGCCACCGTGCACCTGATCGCCGCCCGGGCACCCGAAGCTGCGGTCGAGCGCCTTTACGTTGCGCTCGAGGCCGACATCTTCGGCGGCCTGGCGACACCGGAGAATGGCGTCATCGCGGTGCCGGACGGCCCCGGGCTGGGCTGCGACCCGGATTCCGAGCTTCTTCAACGCTATCGGGACGGGTGACACGCCGGCGCTGCCATGCGTGCCATTCGCGTCATTCGCGTCATTCGCTTGGCAACCGCAGGCGTGTCGCCTAATCAAGGCATCCGCCCGGAACAAAAATACCCGAGACAAAAATAACCAGAGCTGTGACACGAGGATTTGAAACGATGACCGATCAGCAGCTGCAAACGACGATCGACCAGGCCTGGGAAGATCGGGAGGGTATCAATTCTGCAACCGGCGGCGAGGTTCGCGAGGCCGTCGATGCGGCGCTCGACCTCCTCGATTCCGGCACCGCCCGCGTCGCCGAGAAAGGGCGCAAGGAATGGATCGTCAACCAGTGGTTGAAGAAGGCCGTCCTTCTCTCCTTCCGCCTCAACGACATGTGGCGGATGGATGGCGCCGGCGACGGCGCATTCTGGTGGGACAAGGTTCCTCTCAAGACCCGCAACTGGGGCGCCAACCGCTTCGACGAGGCCGGTTTCCGTGCCGTACCCGGCAGCATCGTCCGCCATTCCGCCTACATCGCGCCTGGCGCGGTGTTGATGCCCTCCTTCGTCAATCTCGGCGCCTATGTGGACAGCGGCACGATGATCGATACCTGGGCCACGGTCGGTTCCTGCGCCCAGATCGGCAAGAACTGCCATCTCTCGGGTGGTGTTGGCATCGGCGGCGTTCTCGAACCGCTCCAGGCCGACCCGGTCATTATCGAGGATAACTGCTTTGTCGGCGCCCGCTCCGAGGTCGCCGAGGGAGTCATCCTGGAGAAGGGCGCGGTGCTCGCGATGGGCTGTTATATCGGCGCCTCGACGCGCATCGTCGACCGGGCGTCCGGCGAGGTCCTGATGGGTCGGGTTCCCGCCGGTTCGGTGGTGGTCCCGGGATCGATGCCGAGCGACAAGGGCGGCCCGAACCTCTACTGCTGCGTCATCGTCAAACAGGTTGACGCCCAGACGCGGGCCAAAACCTCGATCAACGATCTGCTCAGGGACTGACCCCGCGGTGCTCGACCCGGTCGCGCTCACGGTCAATCTCGTCCGCTGCCCGAGTGTAACGCCGGGCGAGGGCGGCGCACTCGATCTCCTGCAGGGCGTGCTCGAGGAACGCGGTTTCGTCTGCCAGCGACTTCTGTTCTCCGAAGAGGGCACGCCCGACGTCGACAATCTCTATGCCCGCCTTGGCGAAGAAGCCCCGAATTTCTGCTTCGCCGGCCATACCGACGTCGTCCCGCCAGGGTCGGCGGAAGATTGGTCGTCGGATCCCTTCGCCGGCGAAATCCGCGAGGGCACGGTGTTCGGGCGTGGTGCCGCCGACATGAAGGGCGCCATCGCTGCTTTCGTTGCCGCCATCGATGACTTTCTCGAATCCGGCCCGCCATCAGGCTCGATCAGCCTGCTAATCACCGGAGACGAGGAAGGGCCGGCCGTCAACGGCACGGTGAAGATGCTCGACTGGCTCAAGGAAAACAGCGAGACACTCGATCTCTGCGTCGTCGGCGAGCCGACCAATCCTTCCACACTCGGCGAGATGGTGAAGATCGGCCGGCGGGGGAGCATGAATGCGGTGCTGACCGTCACCGGCATCCAGGGTCATGTCGCCTATCCGGACCAGGCTGACAACGCCACGCACCGGCTGCTGGCAATGCTGACGGCCCTGACCGCAGCACCGCTGGATACGGGCAACGCGCACTTCCAGCCCTCTAGTTTGCAGGTCACCAGCATCGACGCCATCAACCCCACCGAGAACGTGATCCCGGGCACGGCCGCAGCAAAGTTCAACATCCGCTTTAATGACGAACATGATTCGCAGTCGCTGACCGAATGGCTTCACCGGACCCTCGCTGCGGCCGGCGGCAAAGGTGTCAATTACGATCTCGCGATCCGGGTGAGCGGAGAATCCTTCATCTTCCCGCCGGGCGCGCTCTCGGATCTCATCTGCGACAGCGTCGAGGCGGTGTGCGGACGCCGGCCGAAGCTTAGCACCACCGGTGGCACCTCCGATGCGCGCTTCATCAAGAACCATTGCCCGGTTGCCGAGTTCGGTCTCGTCGGCGCAACCATGCACAAGGTCGACGAATGCGCCCGCATCGACGACATTCGCGACCTCAGCGCCGTCTACCGGACCATGCTGGGAAAATATTTCGGGCGGAACTGAGCCGGCCAGGCCAGCCGGATCGCCCCTAAAAATCCGGCGTTTCAGGAATATTCGACGGCGGTGAAGTAGAGCCCGGAGGCCGGCGCCGTCGGCGCCGACGCCGTGCGGTCGCAGGCCTCAAGGGCTTTGCGCAAATCCGCCGTCGTCCATTTTCCCTCGCCAACAAAAGCAAGTGCGCCTGCGATTCCGCGAACCTGTCGGTAGAGAAAGGAGCGCGCCGCAACCTCGATAACGATTTCCTCGCCGGCGCGGGTGACGGTGACGCTGTCGATGGTTCTGACCGGGGAATCGGCCTGGCATCCGGCCGCCCGGAAAGTCGTGAAATCATGTTTGCCGACCAGTGTCTGCGCTGCCGTGTGCATCGCCTCGGCATCGAGTTCCCGCGGCAGATGCCAGACCCGCCCGGAATCAATCACTGGCGGCGCGTGGCGACACAGAATCCGATAGCGATAGACACGTTTGGTCGCCGAGAACCGTGCATCGAAATCCGCCGCGATCGGCACCGCCTCCAGTACCGTGATCGGGTGCGGGCGGAGATGGGCGTTGATTGCGTCACGCACCGTGCGGGCATCCCATTTGTCGGCGAGATCGAAATGCGCCACCTGGCCGAGTGCATGCACGCCGGTATCGGTTCGCCCGGCGCCGCGCACCGTGATGCGCTCGCCGGAGAACGCCACGATCGCATCCTCGAGGCATTCCTGCACCGACAGGCCGTTATCCTGCCGTTGCCAGCCGACGAACAGGCCGCCATCGTATTCCAGGGTGGTTTTCCAGCGCGTCATGTGATTTTCGTCACATGAACCGTGCCCCCTGGGGCACCGGCAATCCGCGCAGGAACGTATCGGCCTCGAGGACCGCACGGCCCGAAAGCTGCAGCGTGGTCAGCCGCAGCGCACCGTCGCCGCACGCCACGAGCAGGGCGTCATCGAGAAGCTCTCCGGGCGCGCCTGTGCTCGTCTCCGGGCGGCAGCCCAGGACTCTGATCCGGCGGCCGTCATACTCGAGCCAGGCACCACGCCGGGGCGACAGGCTCCGGATTGCGCGGTCGAGTTCGACCGCAGGGCGGCGCCAATCGATCCGCTCTTCGGTTTTCTGGATCTTGGGCGCGTAGGTGGCAGCTGCATCGTCCTGTGGCACCGGGGTCAGACGGCCGGCCGCGTATTCCTCAAGACAGGAAACCAGCAGCCCGGCACCCATCTCCGCGAGCCGTTCGTCCAGCGCGCCCGCCGTCATGTCGAGGGCGATCGGCGTGCTCTCGGATGCAAGCACCGGCCCCGTATCGAGCGTCTCTTCCATCAGTATGATCGACACCCCGCTTTCGGCGTCGCCCGCCTCGATGGCACGTTCAACCGGCGCTGCCCCGCGCCAGCGAGGCAGAAGCGAGGCGTGGACATTCATGCAACCGAGGCGAGGAGCGGCAAGCAAGACAGGAGGAAGCATGAGCCCATAGGCCGCGACGACCGCAACATCGAGGCCAAACCCAGCGAACGTCTCCGCCTCCCCGGCCTCGCCCAGGCGCGCCGGATTTCTCACCGGAATGCCGAGCTCAGTCGCGGCGTCCGCAACCGGGCCCGGGCGCAGCTTGCGGCCTCGCCCCGCCCGTTGCGGCGGTCGAGTATAGACGACAGCGAGATCGTGCCGTGACTCGGCGAGCGCGCGCAGAGTCGGCACCGCGAACGTCGAGGTTCCCATGAAAGCAAGTTTGAGCGGAGTCATGCAGGCCAGATTATGCTGCGGCCAGATCCTTTTGCTTACGCAGCTTCTCCAGCTTGCGCAGAATCATGCGCCGCTTCAGCGCCGAGAGATGATCGACGAACAAGATGCCGTCGAGATGATCGATCTCGTGCTGGATGCAGGTCGCGAGCAGGCCTTCGGCCTCAAGCTCCTGCTCCACGCCTTCGGGATCGAGGTAGCGCACCTGGATCCGGGACGGCCGCTCGACCTCAGCATACTGCTCGGGCAACGAGAGACACCCCTCCTCGTAAACCTCGCGTTCATCCGAGGACCACAGGACCTCCGGGTTAATCATCTTGTAGGGGCCACCGGGAACATCGTCGCGGGTCGTATCGACGACGATCACGCGGCGGGAGATCCCGACCTGCGTGGCAGCAAGGCCGATGCCGTTGCTCTCATACATGGTCTCGAGCATGTCTGCGGCCAGCTGCGCGCATGCCGCATCGACGGTTTCCACAGGCTCGGCCTTCCGCTTCAGGCGCGGATCCGGGGCAATGACGAGGGGCAGGGCGGACATGGCTCTGGGGTTTAGCGTATTTGTTATGAGGTTAGGTATGGGTGGTGCGACGCCCCGTCAAGGGTACTCCCGTTGCCGTTACCGTCAAGGTTGCCATCCGGGTTACAGGGCGCATCCGCGCTGCGAACAGGCGCGGCAGATCTTTGGATCTTTGCGGTTTTGCCCGTCCCGGCTTCAATTTTCCTATTCCCGGTGTAGATCTAGAGACTGCGTGCCGACATCTAGGTGACGGGCATTCCTCGCGCATTCCCTCGCAGCAGAGCCGGTCGCTTGCGATCTGGATGGATTTTCCCGGAATGCATCGGGAATTTGCGCCTGAAAAGCACACTAAAAACACATCGGATAAGAAATATCGGATAAGAAATAATGAGAAAAACCGTCCTTTTGGCCACCTGCGCTGCCCTTCTCCTCGTCTCCGGTGGCGCCGCTGCCGGTGGCTTTCCTGCCAACGCCGATCTCCATTTCTATGCTGGCGGCAGCGTCGGCAAGAACAAACTCACCGACTATTGCGATGCGTCCTTGCCGAGCCTGGGCGCGACCGATTCCGAAAACTGCGAAGACTCCGAAACCGCCTACAAGCTCTTCGCCGGGGTCGAGTTCTACCGATATTTCGGCCTGGAGCTGGGCTATACCAAGTTCGGGGAAGTCAGCCATTCCGGCAGTTACAATCAGAGCACGGAAGCGCCGTTTGAATTCGGGCAGCGCGGTGAATTCGATGCGGGTTTGTCAGCAGCCCTGGTCGGACGGCTGCCTTGGAACAATTTCGCCTTCTCGGCGAAGATCGGCCTGCACAAATGGGAGACGACGTTCACCGGCTTCTGCCGCGGCGAGGCGGCGACATGCGATCCCATTGCCCTGAACCCGGCTGCAGGGATAGGAACGCAAGAGCTGGACGGCACAGATGTTGTTTATGGCCTCGGGGCACAGTACAATTTCGACAATGGTTTTGCGCTTCGCGCCGAGTGGGAGCGCTACACTCTCGACGAGGGTCAGTTTGACGACTCGCTCGACATGTATTCGATCGGCGCTCTCTGGCGCTTCTGAGGCCTTCCGCTTCTGAGACCCGTCTCTTCTGAGGCCCGGATCTGCAATGGATGTGGAACTTCTAACCACCCTCCTCGCCGGTGCGGCGGCCATCCTGGCCGCCATCGCCTGCGTTGTTGCCGTGCGCGGGCGAGACAACCAGAGCAAAGCGGCCGCCGGAAGTAGCGAGGTTACCGGCCGTCTGGCCCAAATCGCCGAGACCCAAACCGCAGCCCAAACCCGGATGGCAGAGAGCCTGCAGGCGCAGGAGCGTGCCCTGACCAAAATGCTCGACGAACGCCTCGCCAAGCAAGCCAAAGACACCTCGAAGACCATGGGCGATCTGGGCGAGCGCCTCGCCATCATCACCAAGGCGCAGGAGAACATCGTCAAACTCTCGCAAGACGTAACCGGCCTCCAGGAAGTGCTGTCGAACCGGCATGCGCGCGGTGCCTTCGGCGAGACTCAACTCGAGGACATCGTCCGCAGCGCCCTGCCGCCTGACGTTTACGCATTCCAGAAAACACTCTCGAACGGCAGCCGTGTCGACTGCCTGCTCGCGCTCCCGGAACCACCAGGACCGATCGCCATCGATGCCAAGTTCCCGCTCGAGAGCTATCGCGTGCTACGCACCAGCACCTCCGAAGAGGAGCGTGTGAGGCACCGCAAGCAGTTCTCCATTGACATCATTACCCATCTCAAGGCGATCAGCGGAAAATACATTCTCATCGGCGAGACTGCCGAGATCGCGCTGATGTTCCTGCCCTCGGAGGCCGTCTACGCAGAGATCTATGCCGAACTGCCGACCGTCGTCGAGCACTCGCAGAAACTCCGCGTTTATATCGTCTCACCGACGACGATGATGGCGACACTGAACACGGTTCGCGCCATTCTGAAGGATATCGAAATCCGCAAGCAGGCGGGACGCATCCGGGATGAACTCGTCGAGGTCGGCAAAGACACCGGGCGGCTCGACAAGCGGGTCGGCAATCTGCAACGGCATTTCGGCCAGGCCGAAGACGACATGCGCCAGATCCGGACCTCCGCCGAAAAAATCGTCAACCGCGTCGACAGACTTGAACAGGTTCAGATCGAGGACCCCGTCACCGATGCGCTCGATTCGCCGGGCGACTCTATCGACATCCCTTCCGGCATGCTCTCGGACGATAGCGAGGCTTCGAAAGCGGCCTGAAGCCTCAGCCGATCGTGCTTCGCGCGTTCAGTGCCGTCTCCAGCGTTCCATCGTCGAGATAGTCGAGCTCACCGCCAACCGGGATCCCGTGGGCGAGCCGGGTGATCCTGATTCCGGCGTCGGTTAGCCGCTCGGCGATGTAGTGCGCCGTGGTCTGGCCCTCGACGGTCAGGTTCATGGCCAGGATCACTTCTTCGACCCCGCCGCCGCGGACACGGCCAACCAGGGCATCGATACCAAGGGCCTCCGGACCGATGCCGTCGAGAGCCGAAAGGCGGCCGCCGAGGACGTGATAGAACCCGACGTAATTGCCGCCCCGCTCAAGCGCCCAGAGGTCAGCGACATCCTCAACAACACAGATCGTGCGCCCATCGCGTTTCGGATCGACGCAGATTGGACAAACCTCTTCTTCGGCAAGATTGCCGCAGGCCGTGCACGGCTGAACCGCGTCGACCGCATCGAGTAGAGCCTGGGCGAGGGGGCGAAGGGTCGTCTCACGGTGTTTCAGGAGGTGCAGCACCGCACGCCGAGCCGAGCGCGGACCAAAACCGGGCAGTCGGGCGAGAAGCCGGATCAGGTGTTCGATCTGGGTCATGCGTTGCCGTGGAGGATAGAGAATTCGGCGGCGGAAAGGTCAGAAGGGAAACTTCATGCCTGGCGGAAGCGGCGGAAGCGGCAAATCGTCTATCATCTTCTGGGCTTCTTCCTCCAGACGGGCCTCGAGCTTGGCGATCGCGTCATTGTGAGCGGCGGTGACGAGATCCTCGACGATACCGACATCACCGAGGATCGAAGGATCGATCTTCAGGCGGCGAAGCACCCTATCTCCGCTAAGGATGAGCGTGACTGCACCGGCTCCGGAGACGCCCTCGACCTCGATCACCTCGATCGCCTTCCGAGTCTCGTCCATCCAGGATTTCATGCCTTTGGCCTGTTCAAGCATGTTCATCAAGTTCTTCACGAATCCGTCTCCTCGCGTTCCATGCCCTCGCGTTCCATGCCCTCGCGTTCCGTCACCTTGACGATTTTTGCATCCGGAAAATTCCGCCTGATCGCGCGAACGGCGGCGTTCTGCTCCACCAGGTCACGCACCTCGTCCTTGCGCATCCTAGCCTGCTCCGCCAGCGTCGGATCGCCTTCGTCGTTCGACAGCACAACCACCCAGGGCGTGCCCGTCCAGTCCTGCAGGTGCCGGGTGGTGTTTCGAACCAGGTCGCTGCCGGCGCTGTCAGCCAAGCGGCAGGAGATCCTGCCGGGCTCGAAACTGACCAGATGGACCGAATCCTCCAACTTCCGGGACAGTAAAAGCTCGCGCCGGTTGCGGAACAGGGCAACCACCTCGGGGAAGCTGTTGGGATTTTCGGCCGAAAATTCCGCTTCTGCCGGTTCGGATCGTGCCGGCTCGATCTGCACCGAAGCGGCGGCCGCCCCGCCGGACCCGCCGAAGCCAATGGGCGGGGACGCGTCGGCAGATTGGGGTGCATCGGTAGAAGGCGCTGCGGGCGCGGAAGATGTCGGGGCGGTACCGGCCGGTGTTGTAGCCGATGTTGTAGCCGGTGCGACGGCAGGCGTCGCGGCAGCCTGGCCCTTGAGATCGTGGATGAGTTTTGCAGGCGACGGCAGATCGGCAGCGAAAGCGAGGCGGATCAGCACCATCTCGGCAGCCTGCGACGCGTTCGGCGCATCCTTGACCTCCTCGACCCCCTTCAACAGAAGCTGCCAGGCGCGCGTCAGCGCCGGCATGTCGAGCTTGTCAGCAATTGTGACACCCCGAACGCGCTCGGTCTCCGGCGTATAGGGGTCCTTTGCGACATCCGGAATCACCTTGATGCGGGTCATCCAGTAGATCGCATCGAGGATATCCCGCAGCATCTCCGCCGGATCGGCGCCATCCCGATGCATGTCCTCGAACAGGTTGAGAGCCCCGACAGTGTCGCCGGCAAACAGCAAATCGAGCAGATCGAACACCTTCGCGCGATCGACCAGGCCGAGCATCTCGACCACCGCCGCACCGGTGACCGGGCCGACGGCAGAAGCGAAGGCCCGCTCGAGAAGCGAAAGGCCGTCGCGCACGGAACCATCGGCGGCACGGGCAATGATGGTCAGCGCATCGTCCTCAATCTCGAGCTCTTCCTTCTCCGAGATTCCCCGGAAATGCTCCGTCAGCTCGGTCATTTCGACCCGCCGCAGATCGAAACGCTGGCATCGCGATTGCACGGTCACCGGCACCTTGCGCAGTTCGGTCGTCGCAAAGACGAACTTCATGTGTGCCGGCGGCTCCTCAAGCGTCTTCAAAAGCGCGTTGAAGGCGCTCGTCGAGAGCATGTGCACCTCGTCGATGATATTGATCTTGTAGCGACCGGCGACTGGCCGATACGGCACATTCTTGATCAGCTCGCGCACGTCGTCGACACCAGTATGGCTGGCAGCGTCCATCTCGACGACATCGATGTAGCGGCTTTCGGAGATCGCGACGCATTCGTCGCAGGTACCGCAGGGGTCGGAGGTCGGCCCGTCGCCTCGGCCGGTGCAGTTCAGCGCCCGCGCGATAATGCGCGCGGTCGTCGTCTTGCCGGTACCCCGCACGCCGGTCAGCATGAAGGCGTGCGCGATACGGCCGGATTCGAAGGCATTGGTCAGGGTGCGGACCAGCCCGTCCTGGCCGATCAGCTGACTGAAGGTCTCCGGACGGTACTTCCGGGCCAGAACCAGATGGGGAGCTGCCGTCGTGTCGGTCACGGATCTCCGCTTTCCTGCGGGCGGCACCGGCGCACAGCCAGCGCACATTCTGAGGGTGGGCCGGACAGCATGCCGGCACCGGGAAACTATCGGCGGCCCGGCGGGCTAAGGCAAGACGGAACCTGCCCGGATTCCCGGGTATTCCAGACAGGTTTCCACCCGATTGTCAGGTGTTTCGGGCTTTCCCGGTTCGTTGCAAGATCGGGGGCTTTGTGCCAGTTTCTGGTCCATGAATGCGCCGAATTTCTATGTCGGCGACGACATCGACCGGCTCAGCGAAATGCGCGGCGACGCCGACTGGCTCGCGGTGCGCATGGCGGATCCGGATAGCCTCGTCATTCCGGTCTGGCGCAACAGGAACCTCGTCACCTCGGCGCAGGATCCGGCTCCCGTCCTCGTCACCCGTGCCGACTGGCCGCTGTCGGAACAGGACGATCCGATCCTGCTCGGCGCCGTTGGCGGAACGATCTGTTTTGCGATCGATCTGTCGCATCTCGACGAACCGCCCCTGGTCGAGGGCGGCGCCTTCTGCGATCTGCGCGAAATCGGCCCCCTGCTCTCACGCGAGGACGGCGCCCTGCTTGCCTATGGCCGTGGCATAACCACCTGGCAGCGCCGGCACCGTCACTGCGGCACCTGCGGCAGCCCGACGACCAGCGAGGAGGCGGGCCATATGCGCCGGTGCGAGGACGCGTCCTGCCGGACTCCCTGGTTCCCGCGCACCGACCCCGCCGTGATCATGCTGGTCCATGACGGCGGCGATCGCTGCGTCCTCGGGCGCCAGGCCGTATGGCGGGCCGGCCAGCACTCGGTTCTCGCTGGTTTTGTCGAGCCGGGCGAAAGCCTTGAATGCGCTGTTGCGCGCGAGGTGTTTGAGGAAGTCGGCGTCGAGACCGTCGATATCGTCTATCAGTCTTCCCAGCCCTGGCCGTTCCCGTCCTCGATCATGCTCGGCTTCCGGGCGCGTGCCGTCGGTGATGCGCTTGCTGTCAACACCGACGAGCTGGAGGGCGCGCGGTGGTTCACGATCGAGGAGATCCTGAGTTGCCCCGGGGACGAAAGCTTCCGCCTGCCGCGCACCGATTCGATTTCGCGGCGGCTGATCGAGGACTGGATCAGCGAGAGGGCGTGATCACGAAGACGGCGTCGTAATCACCGAGACGGCGCGAGCGAGCGCTGCGGCCTGGCCTAGGAAGACGGCCCCTTCTGCCAGCGATAGTCGGCGGCCGGGTAGACGCCGAGAATCTCGAGCTTGTCGCAGAAGAACTCGAGCTCCTCCAGAGCCAGCGTGACCGACCGCGACGAGGGATGACCCTCGATATCGGCGTAGAACTCTGTCGCCACGAAATCGCCGGCGACCATGTAGGATTCGAGCTTGGTCATGTTGACGCCGTTGGTAGCGAAACCGCCAAGGCATTTGTAGAGCGCCGCCGGTACGTTGCGTACCCGGAAGACAAAGGTCGTGAGGGTCGGCCCGGAATCTGGATCGGGATCGATGGCGTCGCGGGCCATGACGATGAAGCGCGTGGTGTTGTGGGTATCATCCTCGATGTTCTCGAGCAGAACCTTCAGATTGTAGATCTCGGCCGCCAACCTGGAAGCGATCGCCGCTTCGGTCGGATCGCCCCGCTCGCCCACTTCCTTCGCCGCACCGGCAGTATCGGCATGGACGACCGGCTCGAAACCGCGGTCGAGAAACATCTTGCGGCATTGGGAGAGCGCATGAATATGGCTGTGTACCCGGCGCACCGAATCAATCTTGGCGCCGGTGGAACCGAGCAGCAGGTGGCTGACCGGCTCGAAATGCTCCCCGATGATGCGCAGACCCGTATGGGGCAGCAGATGGTAGATATCGGCGACGCGCCCGGCGACCGAGTTCTCAATCGGCAGCATCGCCAGCGTCACTGCCCCTCCGCGCACCGCCTCGACAGCGGTCTCGAAAGACGGGCAGGGCAGGGATTCCATGCCGGGATAGGCGGCCCGGCAGGCCATGTCGGAATAGGCTCCGGGCATGCCCTGGAACGCGATCTTGTCGCCTGCGGTCATGGTTGCGCGACCTTACCTTTGGGGGATTATAGACAAGAGTCACCAAGCTCCGGCTAAGCGTCGGGGTCCTCAACCATCGTGACGGGCCGCAGCGCAGCGGCAACAAGGTCGTCCACCGTTGCCCGCGATCCGCCCGGGTTGCGCATGACAACCGGCTCTTCCAACTCGGCTTTCGTCGGCTGATACCCGCGCGGCTTCACGCGAACCTCCCGGCGTTCGTCCGTCATCGTTTCTTACTCCCCCTTTGGACCAGCCAATCCAGGATGAGCTTCTGCACTGCCTTGCTCGCCCGTTGCACGGGACCGGTACCCGCAACAGCACGGGCGCGGCCCTTCTCGTCGAACACGAAATCATCCCGGTAGGAGCGATTGCAGAACTGGCATTGTGGAATGATGTTGTCGGTCTCGTCGCCGGCCGCGTTCGGGTCGCGATGGCCTTGCTGGAGATGCACCTTGTTCGCGCCATAGCGCGGGTCCGGCTCTCCTTCTACCGCGCCGCAGGTTGCGCACCGGAATCCGAACGCCTGCTTGATGCCATCAAATCCTGTGGCGGACAGACGTTGTCGCCTTCGGGCATGGGTGTTTTGGAACTCGGCGGAAGGGCGGAACGGGTCCAGCTTGTGTACGCCCGGCTTAGTCCCGATATTCCAGCCATCCCGTTTCAAGTGCCGGACTTGCTGGTCGGCTCCGGCTCCGGCGACGTCTCGCCGGACAATCGCTGAAATCTCATCTTTGTGGACTTCCCGGTCTCGCCAGTACCAAAGCGCAGCTAGCCATACAGCCTTGTTGTGATCGCTGTAGTACTCAGTCTCCGGGATGCGCACGTCGTGAACGGCAAGATGGCGACGGTGCAAGTCTCGCACCTCAAGCCAAGCCTGTTGTAGCTGCTTCGGCGTCGGCAAGGACACTAGCAGGCGCTCTCAATGCGCTTCTCGGCAGACCTCGCCATATCGGCGTCAATCTCTACGCCGATGAAGCCGCGCCCCTCCATTCTGGCGGCAACGCCAGTGGAACCGGAGCCAACAAACGGGTCGAAGACAACCGCGCCTGTCGGCGAGAACAGGCGAATCATGTGCTGTAGCAAATCAACCGGCTTGGTCGTCATATGCCCGTGCCGCTCGCGCGGCTTCTTCGCTGGCATGACCGTGCCGGGAAAGCGGCCCGGTTCGAGAACCGGCGAGCGCGGGTCTATCAGACCGGTTTCCCACCGATCCCAATTGTCCACGAACGTGCCGTCGCGAGGCGCTTGCGCCATGACGATCATTTCGCATTGCGGCTTCAATTGAGGCGTCTTGCGCCCGTCCAGTTTTGCAATGAGCCGATCCTTCTCCGCCTGCGGAATGTTTCGCTTGCGGATGAAATGCTCTTGGCTGAACGCCTTCGCCTGCCCTTCATACCGCCACGCCAGAATGTCGCGTATCTCGAAGCTGGCCGCCTCGATAGCCATGGCGCAATGATGGACAAGCCGATTCTGCGAGAAGCAGAGAACGAAGCCGCCGGGGCGGATAATGCGCAGCCATTCCTCCGCAACCGGCCGCATGAATTCCTGAAGGCGTGGACCTTGGCGGCGGTCGAATTTCATGCCAATGGGCAGGGACTTGACCACTCCGCAACCGCGCGTCCTGCGCTCTAGCGCCCCGTGATCCCAATCGTCGCCCATGCCGTCAATGAAGTATGGCGGGTCGGTGACAATGAGAGAAACGCTGTTCTCCAGCATGGAAGGCATGACCTTCCGGCAATCATCGGCATGCACCCAGTGGTGGTTATCGTCTTCGGGCGAGGCGCGGACGAACAGTTCGGTTTGCTCGGCGGCCAGCATCAGCCGCGCGCTTCCGAAGGCAGAGCATTGTCCGCAATCAACTCCCGGTAGCGGAGGCGCTTGCCGACTGTCTGCCGCGCGATAATGCCCATCTGGTCTGCCGTGTCCGCTTCACGGATGTTGTGACGGCCGGAGAACTCTCCGACATATCGGTCAAGATGCTTCTCGCTGAACTTGTGGTAGGTCCCCTGATAGCCGCGCTTCAGCATCGCCCAGAACGACTCGATCCCGTTTGTGTGCGCCATATTCCGTACATATTCGCCGACCGAGTGATTGACGGCTTCGTGGGCGTATTCAGCCATGCCGGGATAAGCCCCGTGCTCATCTGCGTAGAGCGAGGCGCCGAGTGCCACATTCTCCCGGACAAAGCCTTGCAACGTCTTCTTGTCGGTCCCCTTGACCTTCCGCGCCACGACCTTCCCCGTCTCCCGGTCCTTCACGCGGGCCACGATGGCCTTACCGACCGTCCCACGCCCTTCCATCTTCTCACGATTCGCCTTCGGCATGTTCTTCCGCTTGCCGCCGAAGTACGTCTCATCGGTTTCAGCCGGCCCGTGGAATAACGGAACCAGATCGCCCGCGAGGCTCTTGCGCAACCGATGCGCCAGATGCCATGCCGTCTTGTAAGAAACCTCCAAGTCCCGGTGCAGCTTCATGGCCGAGACACCTTTGGGGTTCGTCGCCAGAAGATAGATGGCGATTGCCCAATCGCGGAAGCCGAGCTTCGAGCCTTCCATGACGGTCCCCGTCTTGAGGCTGAAGTCGCCGCGACCGGGGCAATCGCGGCAACGGTGCGTCATGCTCTTGTGCTTTGTCGGATACAGGACATTGAAGCTACCGCAGCGGGGGCAGAACGGACCCTGCGGCCAGATGCGCGCCTCGAACCACTCGCGGGCTTTGTTTTCGGTCGGGAACATATCGCCCAGCCGCTTGAGGCTGATACCCTGCCTATGCGATTTCCCTGATGCTTTTTGGCCCATGACCGTCTCCCCGATTGGTGATTATATGGTAAGGGCAGCTGGTGCGTTCGTCAACCAGAAAATCACCGTTTGGTGACTTTCGTATATAATTCCCTTACCTTTGGGGTGTCTCGAAAACAGAAGCAAAAATGAAAACAAAAAGACCGTGGGCGGTCCCGGAGCGCTTATGCGACGCGGGACTCCGGCGTCGCGGAGAGCACGGCGCGGGCCAGTTCAAGGTCGGCCGGAGTATCGATACCGACGGGAACGGTGTCAACGAGAGCAACCTCGATGTGCATCCCCGCTTCCAGCGCCCGCAGCTGCTCGAGTCGCTCGCGCTGCTCGAGAATGCCGGGCGGCAGGCCGACAAACCGCGCGAGCGAGGCACGACGGTAGGCGTACACGCCGATGTGGTGCAGGAGAGGCCCCTCTCCCGCCGGCGCCGGGGCCCGGGAGAAATACAGCGCCCGTCCCTGCGCAGCACCGGGAGCGATCGCGGCGATCGCCTTGACGACATTGGGGTTATCGCGTTCCCCGTGATCGACAATCGGCACTGCGGCGGTGGCGATGTCGACCGCGGAATCGGCCAGCAGGGCAAGCAGAAGGCCCGGGATCTCCGGCGCGAGAGTCGGCAGGTCACCCTGCAGATTGACGACTGCGTCATGCGCTGAATCCGGATCAAGCTGCGCGAGCGCCTCGAAGATCCGATCGGAGCCCGAGGGATGGCCGGGATCGGTAAGCACCGCCTCGCCGCCCGCCGCAATCACGGCATCGGCGATCTCCTGTTCCGCCACGGCAACGACGACACGGCCGGCCTTTGCCGCCACGGCGCGGCGCCAGACATGCACGATGAGCGGCGCGCCATCGAGATCGGCCAGCACCTTGCCCGGAAACCGCTTTGAGCCCAAGCGGGCCGGGATCAGGACGATGGGGTTTTCGGGGGGATTGCAGGGATGTGCCACGGGCGGGGCTCCGGCGACAGGCGAGAAAGGGATCCGACGGCCTGCTCCCGGCCGCTTGCCTCCCGGCCGCTTGCCTACCGACCGCTTGCATTGAGTCGGCGCGATTATATACTCCGCCGCCGATTGCGCGAGACGGTGATTTTGCCGGCGCGGGATCGTCCCGGAAGCATCCCGGGAAGCTGAATGCCCCCTCGGCCGACGTTTCACCGGCCGAAACGCGCCCGGGCTATTGGGATACCGAGGTTGCACAGATGGACAACGATCCGCTGTTCTGGAACAAGGTCGCTGGCGCTGTTTTGAGTGCGGGCCTTTTGGCCATGGTTGCCGGTTTTGCCGCCCATATGATCTACAACCCGCAACTTCCGGCGACGGCCGCCTATCCAATCGGCGGCGACGCGGTGGCGACGGCATCGAGTGCAGCCAAGCCCGTAGCGGCACCGGCTCTTGCACCGATCGGCCCGATGCTGGCCGCAGCAGATATCGAGGCGGGCCGCAAGGTTGCCCGCAAATGCGTCTCCTGCCACACTTTCAACAAGGGCGGCGCCAACAAGATCGGCCCCAATCTCTGGGATATTGTCGAGGCCGAGCAGAGTACCGGCGCCGATTTCAAATACTCGAAAACCTTCAAGGCACTGGACGGGCGATGGACCTACGACGACATCAATCGCTTCCTGCACAAACCGAGGACCTATGCGAAGGGAACAAAAATGTCTTTCGCCGGTCTCCGCAAGGATTCCGACCGAGCCAACATCATCGTCTATCTGCGCTCGCTCAGCGACAGCCCGAAACCGCTCCCCACGCCCTGAGCTTCCGTGCCGTGAGCCGCCCAACGGCACCGGCATTGCGGATTACGCCGGCATGACGCGTGCTGCCGGCGACCCCGGACCCACCGCCTGCCCCGCAGAATTCATCGCTCTCGCCGGACGCATGGCCGACGAGGCCCGCCTCATCGCGCTGCGCCATTTCCGCACCGGGCTCAGGATCGAGACCAAACCCGATGCGAGTCCGGTGACGGAAGCCGATCGCGCAATCGAGCAGACATTGCGCGAGCTGATCGAGGATGCGTTTCCCGAGCACGGGATTCTCGGCGAGGAGTTCGCCCCGGTGCGCGAAGGGGCCGAACATGTGTGGGTGATCGACCCGATCGACGGCACCAAGGCTTTTGCCAGCGGCTTACCGGTGTTCACCACCATGATCGGCCTCCTGCAGCAGGGACAGCCGATTCTCGGCCTCGTCGACCAGCCCTTCTGCAAAGAGCGCTGGCTCGGCGCGGCGGGACAGGAGACGACCATGAACGGGCGCGCGGTCCGGACCGCGCGCACGACACGGCTCGATGAAGCGTCGCTGCATGCCACCACACCAGAGATGTTCTCCGGCGAAGACACAACGCGGTTCGAGCAGCTCGCTGCCATGACCCGGTTCCGCCATTACGGCGCCGAGTGCTACGCCTACGGCCTGCTCGCCAGCGGCCATCTCGAGCTGGTCGTCGAGGCCGATCTGAAGCCACATGACTTCCTGCCGGTGGTCCGGATCGTCGCCGGCGCCGGCGGCGTCATCAGTGATTGGCAGGGCCAGGCGCCGAACCCGGCCTCGGACGGGCGCATCCTGGCTGCGGCAACAGCGGAGTTGCATGCGGCCGCCCTTGCGGTGCTCTCGGTATGACCGCCAGGGCAATCATGGCCAGGGCAATCATGGTCAGGGCAATCATGGTCAGGGCAGCCAGGGCTGTTGCGGTTGCGATGGTCGCGATGGTTGTGCCGATCGGCCCAGCCAGCGCCGAACCCTATACCGGCCACGGAATCGCCATATACGGCGCGCCCAAATACCCGGCCGACTTCAGGCAGTTTGACTACGTCAACCCGAACGCCCCGAAGGGCGGCACCATTCGCTTCGGCGCCGTCGGCGGCTTCGACAGTTTCAACAATCTCATCATCAAGGGTCGCGCGGCGGCCGGGGTGGGTCGGATCTACGACACACTGCTGTACCCCTCGGCAGATGAGCCCTTCTCACTCTACGGTCTCCTCGCCGAGCGGATCGAACTTACAGAAGATCGGCGCCAGGTGGTCTTCACCCTGCGGCGCCAAGCGCGCTGGCACGACGGAAAGCCGATCACTGCCGAGGACGTGGTCTGGACCTTCGACACGCTGCGCGAGAAGGGGCAACCCCTATACCGCCTGTACTATCGAGACGTGGAAAAAGCGAAAGCAACCGCGCCCGACACGGTGACATTCTCCCTGCGTTCGGGCAGCGCCCGCGAACTGCCGCTGACCCTCGGCCAGTTCCCGATCCTCCCCAGGCACTACTGGCAAGGGCGCGATTTCACGGCCACCACCCTCGAGTCGCCCCTCGGCAGCGGCCCGTACCGCATCGCCTCCTTCAAGGCGAACCGCAATGTCGTTTATGAACGCGTCCCGGATTACTGGGGCCGTGATCTGCCGGTGCGCCGGGGCATGAACAACTTCGATCGCGTCCGCTATGAATACTATCGCGACGGCATCGTCGCCCTCGAAGCGTTCAAGTCCGGGAACCTCGATATCCGGCGCGAGAACGTCTCCAAGAACTGGGCCACCGCCTACGACATCCCGGCGTACCGGGACGGCCTGTTGAACACCCGGGAATTCACGCACAGCCGGCCGACCGGCATGCAGGGGTTCGCCTACAATCTCCGCCGGCCACTGTTCCAGAGCCGGCGCGTGCGCGAGGCCCTCGCCTACGCCTTCGATTTCGAGTGGACCAACAAAGTCCTGTTCTACGGCGCCTATGCCCGCGCCCACAGTTTCTTCCAGAACTCCGGGATGGCGGCGACCGGCCTGCCCGAGGGCGAGGAGCTCGCCCTGCTCGAGAAGTTCCGCGACCAGCTGCCGCCGGAAACCCTGACCCGGGAATACCGCCCGCCGGAAACAAAAGGCACGCATGGGCTGCGCACCAATCTGCGCGTCGCCATCCGACTCCTGCGCGAGGCCGGCTGGAAGATCGACAAGAAGACTCGGAAACTGGCCGGGCCGAAAGGACAACCTTTCGCTTTCGAAATACTGCTGGTAGCGCCGCTGTTCGAGCGCATCGTCCTTCCCTTCAAGAAGAATCTCGCGCGCCTCGGAATCGATATGCGCGTGCGCCTTGTCGATCCCGCCCAGTACCAACAGCGTCTCACCGAATTCGATTTCGACATGATCGTCACCGGTTGGGGACAGACCACGACGCCCGGCAACGAGCAACGGAACTACTGGACCTCGGCCGCGGCCAAACGCCCGGGAAGCAACAACTACACCGGCCTTGCGGATCCCGCCATCGACGCGCTGGTCGAGGAACTGATCACCGCACCCGACCGGGCCAGCCTGACCGCCCGGGCGCGGGCTCTCGACCGGGCCCTGCTGTGGAACCACATCGTCCTGCCGCACTGGTACATCGGGCATGATCGCATCGCGTACTGGGACCGCTTCGGCTTCCCGGAGCCGCCGCCCATGAACGGCACCGAGATCGATTCCTGGTGGATAGACCCCGAACGGGACGCCGCGCTCTTACAGCGGCGGCCGTCGGGCTGATCTCGCCGGTAAACAGCCGGGGATTGTCCGGATGCTCGCCTATATCCTTCGCCGACTACTCCTCGTCATTCCGACTCTGTTTGGCATCATCCTGATCAACTTCGCCGTGGTGCAGGTGGCGCCCGGCGGCCCCGTCGAACAGCTGCTCGCGGAAATTCAGGGAACCGCCATCGACGCGACCGTGCGTATCGGCGGCTCCCAGGGCGGCGAGACGGGGGCGCGGGTCGGCGCGCAAAGCACCACGGTATCCGGCGTTGTCGACGCCTATGGCACCTATATCGGGGCCCAGGGCCTCGATCCTGAAATCATCGCCCGGATCGAGCGGCAGTTCGGCTTCGACAGGCCGACCCACGAACGGTTCCTGAAAATGCTGGGTGATTATCTGACCTTCGATTTCGGGACCAGCTTCTTTCGCGACGTGCGGGTCATCGATCTGGTGCTCGAGAAGATGCCCGTGTCGATCTCGCTCGGCGTTTGGAGCACGCTACTGATCTACCTGATCTCGATCCCGCTCGGTATCGTCAAGGCGGTCCGGGACGGTTCCCGCTTCGACGTCTGGACCAGCGCCGCCGTTGTCGTCGGCAACGCGGTGCCGGCGTTCCTGTTCGCCATCCTTCTGATCATCGTGTTTGCCGGTGGACGTTATCTCGACTGGTTCCCCGACCGTGGCCTGGTGTCGGACAATTGGGACGTGCTGTCATGGCCGCTGCAGATCATCGACTATTTCTGGCATATAGCCCTGCCGGTGATCTCTCTCGTAATCGGCGGTTTTGCCGGGTTGACGCTACTCACCAAGAACTCGTTTCTCGACCAGGTCCAGCTGCAATACGTGCAAACGGCTCGGGCCAAGGGGCTGAGCGAGAGGCAGGTCCTCTACGGCCATATCTTCCGCAACGCCATGCTCATCGTCATTGCCGGTTTCCCCGCCGTCTTCGTCAGCCTGCTGTTCACCGGCTCGCTTTTGATAGAGGTGATCTTCTCGCTCGACGGGCTCGGCCTGCTCGGTTTCGAGGCCGTGATCGACCGCGATTATCCGGTGATGTTCGGAACGCTGTACATCTTCACCCTGCTCGGGCTTCTGCTCCAGATCGTCAACGACGTAGTCTATACGCTGGTCGACCCCCGGATCGATTTCGAGTCGCGGGAGGTCTGAGATGGCGGCGCTCCAGCGAGACAGACAGCGAGACAGACAGCGGGACAAGCTTCTCGGCCTTCCGGTGACCCCGCTGACCCGACGGCGGGTCGATAACTTCACTGCCAACCGGCGTGGCTTCTGGTCGCTGTGGATCTTCCTCGCCCTGTTCGTCCTCTCCCTGTTCGCCGAACTGATCGCCAACGACCGGCCGATCCTGGTCAGCCATCAGGACGCCCTCTACTTCCCGGCCCTCGTGAGCTATCCGGAAACCACCTTCGGCGGCGATTTTGAGACCGAAGCCGACTACCGCGACCCCTATCTCGTGGAGCTGATCGAAAAAGACGGGTGGCTGCTCTGGCCACCAGTGTCGTTCCGCTACGACACCCACATCATCGACCTGCCATCCCCGGCGCCCTCGCCGCCAACCGCCGCCAACTGGCTCGGCACCGACGACCAGGCCCGAGACGTCGTCGCCCGCCTCATCTACGGCTTCCGGATCTCGGTTCTGTTCGGGCTGATCTTGACCATCCTCAGCACCATGGTCGGCGTCATGGCCGGCGCCGTGCAGGGGTACTTCGGCGGCACTGTGGATCTGATCGGCCAGCGCCTGATCGAGATCTGGGGCGGCATGCCCGTGCTGTTCATGCTAATCATCCTAGCCAGCGTTGTGGAACCCAACTTCTGGTGGCTGCTCGGCCTGATGCTGCTGTTCAGCTGGACCGCCTTGGTCGGCGTGGTGCGGGCCGAGTTTCTCCGTGCCCGCAACTTCGACTATGTCAGGGCGGCGCGCGCGCTCGGCGTGCCGAACCGGACCATAATGATCCGCCACGTGCTCCCCAACGCGATGGTGGCGACCCTCACCTTCGTGCCCTTCATCACCTCCGGCTCGGTCATCACCCTGACCGCGCTCGACTTCCTCGGCTTTGGTCTGCCGCCGGGCTCGGCATCGCTCGGCGAGCTGCTCAAGCAGGGAAAGAACAACCTGCAGGCGCCGTGGCTCGGCATCGCCGCCTTCTTCGTACTCGCCGGCATGCTGTCGCTTCTGGTGTTTATCGGCGAAGCGGTGCGCGACGCGTTCGATCCGCGCAAGATCACGGGGCCGGAGGCGGCGCGATGAGCGCGCAGCCGATGGATCAAGGCGCAGCCCCACCCCCGACAGACGGCGGACAGGCGAATGCCGGGCGAGACGACGTCCTGCTGTCGGTCCGCGACCTCTCGGTCGACTTCCAGCTGCCGAAGGGACCAATCCATGCGGTGCGCGGGGTCAGTTTCGACATCCAGGCCGGCGAAACCGTCGCCCTGGTCGGCGAATCCGGATCCGGAAAGTCGGTCACCGCGCTCTCGATCGCCCAGCTTCTGCCCTACCCGCAGGCCCGCCACCCCTCCGGCTCGATCCTGTTCCGTGGCAACGAACTCGTTGGTGCGGATCCGGCAGTGATGGAGAATCTGCGCGGCAGCCGCATCGCCATGATTTTTCAGGAACCCCAGACCTCGCTCAATCCGGTTCACACGATCGAAAAACAGATTCGCGATATGCTGTTTCTGCATGACGAGGAGATCCAGGACACCGCCAGCGCCCGCACCCGCATTCTCGAGCTCCTCAATCTCGTTGGCATCAACAATCCTGGACAGCGGCTCGGCGCCTATCCCCACGAACTGTCCGGCGGCCAGTGTCAGCGCGTGATGATCGCCATGGCGCTGGCCAACAACCCGGATCTTTTGATCGCGGACGAGCCGACCACCGCCCTTGATGTCACCATTCAAGCTCAGGTTCTCGACCTGCTCGAGTTCATTCGCGTGAACTTCAACATGGCGATGCTGTTCATCACCCACGATCTCGGCATCGTCGGCCGAATCGCTGACCGGGTCTGCGTGATGAACGACGGCGAAATCGTCGAATCGGGCCCGGTCGCTGACGTCCTCGAACGCCCCCACCACACCTATACCCGCCATCTGCTCGCCGCCGAGCCCTCGGGCGAACCGGAGGCAGCCGATCCCGAAGCGGCGGAGGTGTTGGCCTGCAGGAATCTCCGGGTCCACTTCCCGATCCGCAAGGGTTTGCTCCGGCGCACCGTCGGATTCATCAAGGCCGTCGACGGCGTCACGCTCGCGGTGCGGGAGGGCGAGACGGTCGGCATCGTCGGCGAGTCCGGGTCCGGCAAAACCACCCTGGCCATGGCGGCGCTACGCCTCGAGACGAGTACCGGCGAGGTCATATTCCGCGGCCGTGCCATCCAGGATCTCGAGGGGAATACCCTGCGCCCGCTGCGGCGCGAGATGCAGGTGGTGTTCCAGGATCCCTTCGCCAGTCTGAACCCGAGGATGTCGATCGGGCAAATCATCGAGGAGGGCATGAAGGTGCACAACGTCGGCGAGGATGACGAGGCTCGCGACAACCTCGTCGCCGAGATGCTCGCCGAGGTTGATCTCGACCCTGACAGCCGCTGGCGCTATCCTCACGAGTTCTCCGGCGGCCAGCGCCAGCGCATCACGCTGGCCCGCGCCATGGTGCTGCGCCCAAAACTGCTGGTGCTCGACGAGCCGACCTCGGCTCTCGACCGCTCGGTACAGGCCCAGATCGTCGATCTGCTGGTCCGCCTCCAGCGGTCCCACCGCCTCGCCTTCCTGTTCATCAGCCACGACCTCAAGGTGGTGCGCGCGCTCGCCCATCATTTGGTCGTGCTGCGCGAGGGCCAGGTGATGGAACACGGCCCCGCCGAGCAGGTGTTCTCAGACCCGCAGCACCCCTACACCAAGGCCCTGCTGGCCGCCGCTTTCAATCTCAGGGCCGAGCCCGATCTCGAGGCCGAGACGACGGCATGAGCGCGCGCCCGTCCACGGCCCGGGGCACACACCCGGCCGCGTGCCTGCCCGCAGTGGCGACACGGAACATCCCGTGACGACGCTCGTCTTCTATTCCGGCAACGACCGCTACGACAGCTGGGCAGAAACACTCACCCGGCTGATGCCGAAACTCGTGCTGCGCGACTGGAATGACCCGGGAGACGATTCCGAGGTTGTCTACGCCCTGGTCTGGAACCCTCCGCCGGGCGCACTGAAGCGCCGGTTCTCCAACCTGCGGTGCATCTTCTCGCTTGGCGCCGGCGTGGATGCGCTACTCGACGATCCCGACCTGCCCGAGGGCATCCCCGTCGTGCGCATGGTCGAGGATTCGCTGATCGTCGGCATGACCGAGTTCATTGTGCTGCATGTCCTGCGCCACCACCGCCGCCAGCGCGAGCTTCACCTCCAGCAGGCGGCGCGCATCTGGGCGCCAATGCCAACCCCGCTGGCGCCGCAGCGCCGTGTCGGGGTTATGGGCCTCGGGATGCTCGGACGGGACGCCGTACGGGCGCTCTCAGCACTTCGTTTCGATGTCGGCGGCTGGTCCCGGTCGCCCCGGGCGACCCCCGGCATTCGCACCTATCACGGCAGGGACGGCCTCGGGGTGTTCCTTGCCGCCACCGACATCCTCGTGGTTCTGCTGCCGCACACGCTTGAGACAAGGGGCATCCTCAACCGGGATCTGTTCGCCCAGCTCCCCAAGGGCGCGTGTCTTGTCAATGCCGGCCGCGGTGCACTCCAGGTCGAGGTCGATATCCTCGCAGCGCTCGATTCCGGACAGCTGGCGGAGGCGACCCTCGATGTGTTCGAGACCGAACCCCTGCCCGAAGACAGCCCACTCTGGCATCATCCCGGGGTAACCATCAGCCCACACATCGCCAGCGTCACGTCGCCGGCATCGGGCGCCGAGGAAGTGGTAAACAACATCCGCCGGATCGAGGCCGGAGATCCGCCGCGCAACCTCGTCGACCGGGATCGCGGCTACTAGGGAGTTGCCGGCGGGCAAAGAACCGACCGCAAAAGATCGGCGAAAGATCCGGGGCGACTAGCGGCCGCCGAAGCGCTCGGCGAGCACTGAAAAAACCGTGCGGATTGCCATGGCCTCGCCGCCTTCGGGCCGGCCCGGCCGCGCGGTCGGATTCCAGCCATAGACATCGAAATGCGCCCAGGGCGCCGCGCCGTCGACGAAGGTCTCGAGGAACAGCGCAGCGGTGACAGCACCCGCGAACGGCGTGTTGCCGGTGCTGCTGAGATCGCCGGCATGGCTTTTCATGAAGCGTCGATAGGGATCCCAGAGCGGCATTCGCCACACTGGATCGCCGATCCGCTCGCCGGTGCGCGCCAGCGCACTGGCCAGCGCATCGTCGTTGCAGAACATGGCCGGGAGGTCGGGCCCGAGCGCGATCCGGGCAGCGCCGGTCAAAGTCGCAAAGTCGAAGATCATCGCCGGTTTCGCCGCCGCCGCGGCGGTCAGCGCATCGGCCATCACCAACCGACCCTCGGCGTCGGTGTTACCGACTTCTACTTTCCGGCCGGAACGACTCTCCAGCACGTCGAGCGGGCGCATGGCGTTTCCGGAAACGCTGTTCTCGACCGCCGGGATCAGAACCCGGAGCCGGATCCGAAGCTCGGCCTCCATAACCATCTGCGCCAGGCCCAGCGCCATCGCCGCTCCGCCCATATCCTTCTTCATCATCTGCATGCCGGCTGCCGCCTTCAGATCGAGGCCGCCGGAATCAAAACACACGCCCTTGCCGATTATCGCGACCAGGGGATCGCCGGCGCGGCCCCAAGTGAGGTCGATTAATCGCGGCATCCGCGACGAGGCCCGGCCGACTGCATGGACCATCGGATAGTTCCGCCTCAGGAGGTCGTCGCCGACGGTCACCTGGATGCGGGCGCGGTGACGACGGGCGACCGCACGCGCCTCGGCGGCAAGTTCCGCCGGCCCGAGGGCCGAGGCCGGCGCGCTGATCAGGCGGCGCACGAGCGCGAAGGCCCGCGCCGTCTGCACAACCTCGCCCGCATCGGCGCCGGCGGGAAGCACCAGCTCGGCTCCCGCCGGCCGCGCACGGGATCGGGAAGAGCCGGAAGCACCGGCGTCGGGGTAAGTAGGGGCATCCGCCAGCGCCCAGCCGAGGGCCGCGTGGGTCGCCGCTGCGGCATTGAGACGCGAGGTGATCCGATAGCGGCCAGGCGGGAGCGCTGCGGCTGCCGCGCTCCACGACCAGAGGTCGGGCCCGGCCTCGGTCCCGAGCAGGACTCGCGCAAGCCGGCCATCGGCCGCCGGCAGCAGCGCCGTCTCCCCCGGCCTGCCGGAAAACCCAATCTCGGCGAGCCAGATACGATGGCGCTGCTCGCGCACCGGAAATTCCGTGCCCGACCGCACCGGCGTGATCGAAACCGTCTTTGCATCGGCCCGCTGCTTCAGGGTTCGGGGCAGGGTCCGGGCTGGTTTGCGGGCCAATGCCCCGGTTGCTTTCCGGGCCGCGGTTCGGGTTGTTTTCTTCGCCATCGTTTCCTCCGTTAGCCCGCAGCGGTTATTCCGTAGCGGCGTGCGGTTGTCCGGCGGGATCGCCGCGAACAGCCCATGCATCGAGAATCCGCGCCGTTGTTGCCGCCGGATCCTTGGCGCCCATCACCGTGCCCATCACCGCGATTCCGGCGGCCCCGGCATGGCGGCAGGCGGGTGCGGTCTCCAGCGTAACGCCGCCGAGCGCAACCAGCGGCAGGGTGGTTTTGGAGATCAGCGCGGCCAGTGCTGTCTCCCCGAGCGCCGGGCCGTAGCCGGGTTTGCTCGGCGTTGGAAAAACCGGACTGATCGTCGCGTAATCGGCGCCCGCTTCGGCCGCCGCCGCGATTTCTGCCTCGTTATGCGTCGAGACGCCGACCAGCCGCTCCGGGCCGAGGACGGCACGGGCGTCGGCGCAGGGTTGTCCCTGCGGCAGGTGCACACCGTCAGCATGCACCGCGGCCTCAAGATCACCGTTCACGACCAGCTTCGCGCCGAACGGTTCAGCCAGCGCCTTCAAGCGCCGGGTGGCGGTTATGCGCTCGGATGCGCCCATCGCCTTGTTGCGCAGCATGATCCAGCGGCAGCCGCCCGCGAGTGCGCCGGCAAGCACCGTCTCGATTTTCGAATCCCCGCCCGAATCCGTCCCTGAACCCGCGAGAACCCGGTCAGTGATCACCAGCAGGGGCGGGACGGGAAGCGGGGAAGTGGGGCGGGGCGTCAACTGCCAACGATTCCGCGGTCGGGGCTCGAGGCCTCGGCATGGCGCTTGCGGGGAATGCGGCCCGAGAGTTTGGCAAGACGGCCGGCGGCGATAGCGTGGCGCATGGCCGACGCCATGCCGACCGGATCGTGCGCCTTGGCGACAGCGGAGGCGAGCAGCACGCCATCACAGCCAAGCTCCATCGCCAGGGCGGCATCGGACGCTGTCCCGATACCGGCATCGACAATCACCGGCAGGTCGACCCGGTCGCGGATGATCTCGATGTTGTAGGGGTTGAGCACGCCCATGCCCGAGCCGATCGGCGAGCCGAGCGGCATCACCGCAGCGCAGCCGGTATCGGCCAGTTTCTGGCACAGGATCGGATCGTCGGTGCAGTAAGGCAGTACGATAAAGCCGTCGCCGACCAGCTGTCCGGCGGCATTGAGCAGATGCTCGGCGTCAGGATAGAGAGTTTCCCGATCGCCGATGACTTCGAGCTTGACCCAGTCAGTCTCCAGGGCTTCGCGGGCCAGCTGCGCCGTCAACACCGCATCCCGGGCGGTGTAGCATCCCGCAGTGTTGGGGAGGATGTGGCAGGAACCGCCGCGCAGGAGATCAATGACGGTTTCGGCGCCGCCCTCGAGCGACACCCGACGGATTGCGACGGTGACGATGTCGGCGCCGCTGGCGCGAATCGAATCGAGCATCGCCTGCTGGTTGGGATAGCCGGCACTGCCGATCAGCAGACGCGAGGAAAAGGCCTTGCCGGCGATGACGAAAGGATCGGTCAGCACATCGGCAGGCGTGGCGGCAGACGTGGCGGCATCCGCTTCGGTCTCCGCGTCGCCGGATTCGGTCACATCCCCGGACACCCGCCGGGACACCGTCGGCATCGCACCGCCTCCCGTCAGCCGCCCGGAGCCGGGCGGACGATCTCTACCTCGTCGCCGGGCGCCACCTGCGCACCGCCCCAGCTTGAACGCGGAACGATGACACCATTGACGGCAACGGCGACGAACCGGGCTGCGGGGTCGACGTTTTCGTCGCGAAGCAGTTTTGTCACGGTGGTGGGCGCTACGGCACGCTCAACCCCGTTGACCAGCACGGTTTGGCTCATCGCTCGACTCTCAAGCTCGGTATTCCTGCAGGATTCTACATCTTGCGGGGTTTTTGACGATGCCACACCGCCTGCGGCTCGTCCAGATTCAGGACAGCATCCGAAATCCGATATGTGAACATCTAATGTGCTATCAAGACGATCACCGTGCCATGTGAGGTTCATGGATCGATTGAGATCCCGGGGAACAAGACCCGCCACAGGGGTTTGTGGACATGGATACTCAAGGTCCCTATGCTTTCGGCAATTGCGGCCACCAGTGGCTACTATGAGTCGTAAACCAATGTCCCGGGAGGACATCATGCCCAGAACAATATCGGCAACCCTGTGCGCTGCCGTCGGCTTTCTTGCTATCGCTATCGCTGCAGCGCCGACGGAAACCGCTGCCGCCAAACGTCAGTTCATTGCCATCGGAACCGGTGGTCCCACCGGCGTCTACTTCCAGGTCGGTAACGCCATCTGTCGCCTAATCCACAAGGAAGCAGCCGAAGGCCGCAAGAGTGGCCGCAAGCACGGCATCCGGTGCTCGGCACCGTCGACCGGCGGATCGACCTACAACATCGGTCAGATCTCGCAGGGCGAACTTGACTTCGGCGTCGCCCAGTCCGACTGGCAGTTCCACGGTTACAACTGCTCGAGCAAAAAGGTCACCTGCTTCAAGAAACTGCGGGCGGTCTTCTCGGTCCATCCGGAGCCGTTCCACATCATCACCAGCTCGAACTCCGGCATCAAAGGCTGGAGAGACCTCAAGGGCAAGCGCGTCAACATCGGCAATCCCGGTTCGGGACAGCGCGGCACGATGGAGGTCCTGATGGAAGCCCACGGCACCTCAGCCGGAGATTTTGCCCAGGCCACCGAATTGACCTCAAGCGAGCAGTCGAAGGCGCTTTGTGACGGCAAGATCGACGCCTATGGCTACACGGTGGGTGTGCCCAACGCGGGAGTCTCCGTGGCCACCGACGGCTGTGGGGCGCGGATCATCAATCTCGACAGCAGCGTCGAGAAGGAGTTGGTCAACAAGTTCCCCTACTATGCCTTCGCGACGATTCCGAAAGGCACCTACAAGACATCCGGTGCCGATGTCACCACCTTCGGCGTCATGGCGACCTTCGTGACCACCGCCGACACCGACGCCGATCTCGTCTACGAGGTGGTGCGGGCGGTTTTCGAAAACCTCGAGGATTTCCGCAAACTCCATCCGGCATTCCGCAATCTCGACCCCAGGCAGATGATCAAGGACGGCCTCTCGGCGCCGCTGCATTCGGGTGCGGCCCGCTACTACAAGGAAAAGGGCTGGATGTAGCCTTCTCTTAAAACATCCCCGCGGAGGATGCGCGCCTCCGCGGGGCCCGTAACCACTCACGATGAGTTCCGCGCAGGACAGGCCTGACGATCCGGTAGCGGACGACTTCCTGGCCAATATCGAGACCCTGGAAGGGCCGGGGCGGGAGCCTGGCCCGGTTCTTGGTCTCGCGATCGCCGGAGTGGCTCTCGCCTGGTCGCTGTTCCAGCTCTGGATCGCGTCGCCCCTACCCTCGGCGCTGTGGCTGGTCGACGTGCAGAAGCGGGGCATCCACCTCGCCTTCGCCCTGCTCCTCGTATTCCTGATCTATCCGGGCCGGCGCAGTCGGAACACGCGGGGTATGCCGCCCCTCGATTTCGTCTTCGCAGGCGTTGCGTCCTTCGCGGCACTCTATCTGTTTTTCGCCTATCGCGGCCTGGTCGACCGGCAGGGAATCCTGCTCGATATCGAGATCCTCGGCCTGACGGTGCCCATCGAGGCGCTGATCGGCGCCGCCGGCATCGGGCTTTTGCTCGAAGCGACCCGCCGCAGTATCGGCGTTCCTCTCGTCATTGTCGCCAGCGTGTTTCTGATCTACTCGGTTTTCGGCCAGGACATCGCCGTCGTGATCGCCTATGTCGGTGCCCTGCTGGCGGCGATCGCCGTCGTCCAGCGACACCGACCGGTGATCGCGGGTGCCCTTGCCGCCGTAGCGCTCGGCCTGTTCGCATACGCCGCTCTCGGCGAAACCCTACACGAAATTCTCTCCCACAAGGGTGTCTCCGTCCGACGTTTGATCGGCTACCAGTGGCTGGGCGGCGAAGCCATCTTCGGCATTCCGATCGACGTGTCGGTGAGCTTTGTCTTCTTGTTCGTGCTGTTCGGGGCCCTGCTCGAGCAGGCGGGTGCCGGGCGCTATTTCCTCGATCTCTCCTTTGCCATGGTCGGGCGCTATCGCGGCGGCCCAGCCAAGGCGGCGATCCTCGCCTCGGGTATGACGGGCGCGATCTCCGGTTCGTCGATCGCCAATGTCGTCACCACCGGCACTTTCACCATCCCGGTGATGAAGCGAGTCGGCATGCCTGCGGTAAAAGCCGGCGCGATCGAGGTCGCCGCCTCGACCAACGGCCAGATCATGCCGCCGATCATGGGCGCGGCGGCGTTCATCATCGCCGAGTTCATCGGTATCTCGTATTTCGAAGTGGTGGTGCACGCGCTGATCCCGGCACTGATCAGCTACATGGCGCTGTTCTACCTCTCACACCTCGAGGCGCTGAAACTCAACCTTGCAGCGCTGCCGCGCGCAGACCTGCCGCATTTCTGGCGAACCCTCCTGAGCGGCATCCATTTCATGGTGCCGATCGTCGTTCTCGTTTACCTACTCATGGTCGAGCGGTGGAGCGCGAGTAGCGCGGTCTTCTACGCCATCATGTGGATCGCGCTCATCGTCCTGATGATGCGGATCTTCCCCAAACGCTTCGACAAAACCCGCCTGGTGGTGCCGGCTGCGATCCCGGTCCTGGTCAGTACCGTGCTGCGCTGGGGCGTTGGCATGCCCGCTATCGACGCCGCGCTGTGGGGCCTCGCCTGCGGCGTCGTCATTCTGCTCATCCTTGTCGTCATCGCCCGCAGCGGTGCCGAGAACCCGCTCGCCGAGCTGTGGGAGGGCGTCAACGACATCCGCCGAGGCATGATCGCCGGCGCCCGCAACATGGCGACTGTCGGCATCGCCGTCGCCACCGCCGGTATTATCGTCGGTGCGGTATCCTCGACCGGGCTCAACAACGCGATGGTCGGCGTGATTGAGGCGATCGCCGGTAGCAACGTCTATGTACTCCTGGTGCTGACCGCGGCGCTCTGCCTGCTGCTTGGGATGGGCTTGCCGACCACCGCCAACTACCTCGTGGTCGCCTCGCTGCTAGCGGGCGTGCTGGTCGAACTCGGCCAGGCGGCCGGGCTGGAACTACCCCTAATCGCCATCCATCTCTTCGTTTTCTATTTCGGGCTGCTCGCCGATTCGACCCCACCGGTCTGTCTTGCCGCCTTCGCCGCCTCGGCGATCTCGCGCGCCAACCCTCTGAAGACAGGCATCCAGTCCTTCTTCTACGATATTCGCACCGCCGTCCTGCCCTTCATCTTCATCTTCAACACCGAGCTTCTACTCATCGGCGTTACCAGCTGGATCCACGGCATCATGATATTCGTGGTCTCGCTCGTTGCCCTGCTCTGCTTCTGTTCGGTCACCCAGAACTGGCTCCTAGTGCGCCTGCGCTGGTTTGAATCCGTGATTCTCGTGGTGGCGATGGTTGGCCTGTTCCGGCCCGGTTTCTTCATCGAGCAGATCTGGCCGGAATACCGGGAGGTGCCGCTGGCGACCTTCGCCGAAGGCCGCGTGGATGTGCCGTCGGATCGCAAGCTCCGTTTCCACATCGCGCGTGAAACCGACTATGGCGACCGCTTCAAGCTGTTCGTGGCCCCGCCGGCGACGGAGGCCGGCACGGTGCGCCGGATCAATGATTACGGCATCACGCTCACGCCGTCGGAGTCACGCAGCGGGGCCTGGGAAGTTGCCGATCTCGCCTTTAACGGCCCGGCCGAGAAGCTGGGTCTGGTCCATGGCGACTATGTCACCGGCATCGACATCGCCCAGATCGGGCGCCCGGCACGCGAGTTCGTCTATCCCGTCGCCCTGCTCCTAGTCGCAATGGCGCTGTGGTCGCAGGTCGTGCGCCGCCGGAAACTTTCGCGCCAAAGCTAAAACGACACTCAGCGACGCTCAGCGTCCCACTTTCCGCATATCGCCACCCGACAACGGTGCAGCACGGAACCGCCCGGGGCCGAAGGGCAGGACGCTGTCCGCGAGCCGCCCCTCCAGGATGTAGCCGCTCACCGCCGCGGCGGTGAGCGGGGCCAGAAGGATGCCGTTGCGGTGGTGGCCGGTAGCGACCACCAGCCCGTCGGGGCCGACAGGCCCCAAGATCGGGGCATCGTCGCGGCTGGTCGGCCGGAAACCGACCCAGGTCTCGTCTACCGCCAGCTCCTCGATACCGGGCACCACCTCCCAGGCCTCGCGCAGAAGATGCAATAGGCCGCCCGCGGTCAGCTCGGCATCAAAGCCCTTTTCTTCGACGGTGGCGCCGAGAAGCAGCCGCCCGTTCCCGCGGGGCACCATGTAGATACCTTCAGGCGCCCAAAGCACATGCCGCAGCATCGGTTCGGCGGGATCCATCCACAGCGCCATCATCTGGCCCTTGAGCGGTCGCACCGGCGGTCGAGCTTCTTCAGGTATCCCGGCGATCTCCCGCGACCAGGCGCCGGCTGCGAGCACAACAAAATCGGCCGCAAAACGCCCCTTGTCGGTCTCCACCCCGGCGACGCGGCCGCCGGAGAGTTCAACCGCGGACACCGCCTCGTTCTCCCTGAGCTCCCCGCCGGCGGCGAGAAACACCCTCTGCAACGCGGTCGTCAGCAGGCGATTATCGACCTGGTGATCCCCGGGGCTGTAGACGCCGGCCGTCATGCCGGGTACCAGAAACGGCTCGCGGCGCCGCGTCTCCCGACCATTGAGCCATTCGAGGGTGAGGCCGAGACTGCGCTGGAATTCATAGGTGAAACGGAGCTGTTCGGCGTCATCCCGTGTCGGCGCCACCACCAGCGTCCCCTCGTCGCGGTAACCGACCGGCGATGCGGTGGCGGCCTCGAGTTCGGCGGCAAAGGCAGGCCACATCGCCTGGCTCTCCAGATTGAGGGCGAGGAGTGCCTCCTCTCCGGGTTCGGCTTCGGCCGCCGCCGCCAGCATTCCGGCCGCCGCCCAACTCGCGCCGCGGCCGGCGATATCCCGATCGAATGCGGTGACCGCGCATCCCGCCACGGCCAGGCGCCAGCCGATGCCGAGGCCGCAAACCCCGGCGCCGATGATAGCGACGCGCGGCAGGCTACCTGCCGCCGTACCCTTGGTTGCCATACCCGGAGCTGTTGTGCCCTTGCTGGTCGAGACTCGCATCACTGCGACTATCCTGCGCCAATAAGCCCGGTTACGGCCTGATTTCTCTGAATTTTATCGGATTTTACCGAGTTTTACCGGATTCGGGCGATCGCGCCAGCATGGCGCAGCACCGCCAGGACGGCAACTCGCCCCCCAGGCGCTAAAGGCCGACCCTTTCGAGCAGGGCGGCCCCGAGCGCAGTCGTCGGGTTTGCGAGCGAAAACAGGATGGAATAATGATGATCGTTGGGTGCCTCGAGGAGTACCGCATCGCTGCCGCGCTCCTGGCATATTTCCGCAAACATCGTCGCCTGGTGGTGGAACCCATTGGTTTCCTGCCCACCATAAGCGATCAGGACCGGCACCTCCGGATCGGGCGGGGTCTGGATCGTGCTGGCCGCCTGCGCCGTCTCCGGGGTCAATCGCAAATCGGCCCCGTCGGGAATCTGCTGCATCGGAGCGAGATCATAGATCCCGCTGACGCAGACGAGGCTCTTGACCGCATCCCGGGGTAGACCGAGCGCCTCCCAGGACGCGCCGTCTCCCATCAGGCCGGCAAGATGGCCGCCGGCCGAGTGACCGGAGACGGTGATTCTGTCCGGGTCGCCATTCAGTTCCGATGCGTGCGCGTACACCCAGGCGATCGCCCGCCTGATCTGAGGGATGATCTCGGGCAGGGCCACCGAAGGGCAGAGATCGTAGTTGATAAGTACGGCTGCGCCGCCGGCATCCAGGGTCGAATCGGCAAGGAAGCTGTGATCGAGGCTGTCCAGGAACCGCCAGAACCCGCCATGCACGAAAACATGGATCGGCGCGCCTTTTTGTGCCGCCGGAAAGGCATCCAGCCGCTGCGCCGGGGTATCGCCGTAAGGGATGCGCAAGCGCCCTTCGGGCCTGCGCTCACGGGTCCAAGCCGCAGCCAAGGCCCAGTGCTGGCGCCACCTCTCGTTGTCGGGCACCGCAAGCCGGGGATTGTACTCCGCCGCCAGTTCCTCGATGGCAAGTCCCTGATAGGCCATGCCCGTTCTCCCCATCTGTTAGTCGCAAGGCGTACGCCTAGCGTGCGCCGGATGTACGCTTATGCCCGCCCTGCGCCCATTGCGTACTCTTGTGCGCGTTTTATATGCTTTTTGTCTATGCTTTATAGATGTTTTATCTATGCCCCACGCATATTCCCTGACAGCCTCCCGGCCTCAAACCCCCGACCTCAAACCGCCGTCCCGGACAGTCCCTCAGGCGCTGTCGTTGCAAAATGCGCCGCCGCAGCCGCCAGGCCACTTGCATGCGGCACCGAGAGCCGGCTCAGCACCGCCTCGAGACCACCGAGCATTCCCATGACCATGGGAACGTTGAGATCGCCCATATGGCCGATCCGGAACACCTTGCCCTCGAGCTCGGCGAGCCCGCTGCCAAGGACGATATCGAACAGATCGCGCGCCGCCTCGCGGATGCGGTCGGCGCCCGGCGAACCCTCGACCCGAACCACCGTGAGCGACACCGCCCGCTCTGCCGATTCAGGAACGTTGAAGGACAGCACGCCGCTCTGGGACCAGCATTCGATGCAGGCATGGATACCGCCGGTCAGCCGCCGATGGCGGGCGATCATCGCCGGGAGGCTTTCCTCATTGACGATATCGATGGCCTCGCGAAGCCCGAACAGCATGTGCAGGGGAGGGGTGCCGCAGAACCAGCGATAGGATTCGCTCCCCATGCGCGACCCCCAGGACCAGTACTCGAGCACGTTATCGAGGCGCTTTCCGGCCGCCAGCGCCTTCTCGCCAACGGCGAGGAACGACATCCCCGGCGGCATCATTAAGCCCTTCTGGGTTGCGCTCACGACCAGATCGACGCCGGCGCTATCCATCTCCAGCGGCACCGTCAGCCACGAGGCAACGGCGTCGACCGCGAGCAGGGCCGGATGGTCGGCCTCGTTGATGGCTCGGCGAATGGCGCCGATGTCGGTCGTCACGCCGGTGGCGGTTTCCGTGTGTATCATCAGCACCGCCTTGAACTTGCGTTCCGTATCGGCTTGCAGAGCTTCACAGAGGGCAACCGGATCGCCGGGGCGGCCCCAGGGTGACGACACCATCTCGACCTTAACGCCCAGGGCTCCCGCCATCTCGGCCCAGGCTCTGGAAAACCGGCCATTCTCAAGCATGAGGACGGTGTCGCCGGGCGCAAACAGGTTGGCGATGGCACCCTGCCAAGCACCGTGCCCGGAGGAGGCGTATATGAATACCCGGCCAGAGGTACCGAACAACGCCTTCATGTCCTCGAAGCAGGATTGGGCCATGGCCACGAAGGCCGGATCCCCGTGATCGACCGCCTTGCAGTGCATGGCGTTGAGGATCCGGTCGGGGATATGGGTCGGGCCGGGAGTGTGAAGAAAGGCGACGCCAGGGCGGTAGGGCATGTAAACCTCTCTGAAAACCGGACGGAGCGCATCGACAGGAGTGTCGGGCGCGAGATCAGTTTGCGGACCATAGCCCCGACACACTGAGTTGCAACCGGCGTGAACAACCCAACGAGCCCACAGATGAGCGCACTCGACCGCCCCGCAAAGCGTTCTATCTTGCCTCAAGCAGGAGTTCTGCACCGCGGATTCCATGCGACCGCGTTTCACGCCACCGAGACGCCACCGAGACGTCACTGAGACGTTACCGAGAGACTGCCAGGAGTTCCGTATCCATGTCCCTGTCCAGCGTCAGCGAAACCGACGCCAGTTCGGCTTCCCATCTCCGGGGAAAATACGCTGTCTGCGGCGTCGGTGAAACCGAGTACCGCCGCGGCTCCGAGGAATCGACGCGATCGCTGGCCACAAAGGCGGTCCGCAACGCGATGAATGACGCCGGTATGACCGCCGGCGATGTCGACGGAATGCTCAGCTATTCCGGCAATGATTCGACCTTCGCGCCTTTCGTTGCCGGCGATCTCGGCATCCGCCTCAACTTCTACATGGACGTGCATGGCGGCGGCTCGTCAACCGAGGCGCTGATCGGCATCGCCATGGGCGTCATCGAGGCCGGCATGTGCAAATCCGTGGCCATCTTCCGGGCCATGAACGGCTACAGCCAGGTCAGGATCGGCGGCACCGGCGCGCGCTCGGCGGTGCCGATCACCGGCGACCAGATCCACCACCGGGCCTATGGCTGGCAGAGCGCCGGGCAGATGTTCGCGCCGACCTTCCTGCGCCACATGTACGACTACGGCACGACGCCCGAGCAGATCGCCGGCGTGAAGGTCGCCCACTCCAAGCATGCCTCGAACAACCCGAAAGCCTACTACAAGCAACGCTACACGGTCGAAGATGTCGTCGGCTCGCGGATCATCTGCACGCCCCTGCATCTGCTCGACTGCTGTGTTGAGACCGACAATGCGACCTGTATCATCATCACCGGGATCGACCGGGCCCGGGACTGCCCGAAGCCGCCCGCCAAAATCCTTTCGGTAGCCGGACGCGTCTGCAAGCCGCGTATCGACATGCACTACCAGCATGGTCCGATCTCGACCGTCGCCGGCCATTACGCCAAAGACATCCTGTGGCCGAATGCGGGCGTAGGGCCCGAAGACATCGACGTAACCGGCTCCTACGACGCCTTCACCTTCACCACCATGCTCCAGCTCGAGGATTACGGATTCTGTGCCAAGGGAGAAGGCGGCGACTACGTCTCATCCGGCGCCATCGAGCTTGGTGGCCTGCGACCCAACAACACCTCCGGCGGGCATCTCTGCGAGGGCTACACTCATGGCATGAACATGGTCATCGAGAACACTCGCCAGCTCCGGCACGACATCGACGATTCCTGCCCGGTCGGACCGGACGGAAAGCGACAGCACACCTACGACTACGCCGAGGGCGGCTGTCGGCAAGTGCGCAAGGTCAACCTCACGGCCAATCTCGGCTGGGCGATGCCGGGAACCGGCTCGGCCATGGTGATGAGCCGGGATTGATTGGCGAACAGGGCCCGGAACAGGACCAGGAACAGGAGGCAGAACCATGCCGCTCCAGGGCGAATACATGGGCATGATGCTGACGGTCGACGATGTCGACCAGGAGAACCGCGCCTTTTTCAACTACTGTGCCGAGGGCGAATTCCGTTTGCAGCGCGGCAAGAAAAGCGGGCTATTGCGCTATCCGCCGTGCACGGCCTGCCCGTGGACCGGCGATGCAGAGAGCGAGTGGGTGCCGGTCGAGGGGAAAGGCGCGGTGCACTCCTATGCCGAGGTCCATCACCCGATCCAACCTGCCTTCCGGGACAAGACCCCCTATCTGATCCTTCTCGTCGATCTTGATGCCCAGAAAGGCGAGCCGAGCGCCGAGGAGGCATTGCGGGTGGCGGGCAACTTCGTTACACCGGACGGCATTCTCGCCCCGCCCGAACTGATCCCGCAAGTCGGCATCGGCACAAGGGTGCGGATGGTTTTCTCGGAGGTCGTCCCGGGCTTCGCCTTGCCGCAATGGACGATCGACGAAGAGGTGGAACAGCCGGAGTCCTGGCGCTATCCCGGACTGCCCGAATAGCCGACCCCGATAGACGGTTCCCGAGGGTCGGCCTAGGATAGCCGGCCCGAGCGGAACGCTACCGCGCCAAGCATCGAGCGCCGGGCGGAAAGAGGGCGGCTGATGGATTTCAATCTCTTCATGTACTGCACCGTCGGCCGGCGGCACGAGCTGGAGGCCGGCATGGCCGGCCAGAACCCCGAGCTCTACCAGCGCATGCTCGCCGAGATCGCCGAATACGCCACCTTTGCCGATTCGGCCGGCTACGCCGGCTACGGCCATCCCGAGCACCATCTCCAGATCGAGGGCTTCGAGACCGCCAACGACCCGACCCTGATGGGCATGTGGCTAGGCCAGCACACCTCACGGCTGCGAGTCATCACCTGCGGCTTCGTCTCGACCGCCCATAACCCGCTTCGCACCGCCGAGGCGATCGCTACCATGGACCACATGCTCGGCGGGCGGTTCGGGGTCGGCCTGGTGCGGGGCTATCAGGCGCGCTGGGTCGACAACTTCCGCATTCGCGACGATCTGCAGGCGGTCGGACCGTGGAACAAGGGCGAACCTGCGGATGACTACAACCGTGCGTATTTTGAGGAGTTCGTCGAAGTCGTGCTCACTGCCCTGCAGCAGGAGACTTTCTCCCATGCCGGACGCTTCTGGCGCTTCCCGCCCGAGGACTTCGTCAATCCGCACCAGCATCCGGTCTATACCGATTACGGCCGCGGCGTCGATGCGGATATGCGGATCTCAGAGATCGGCATCGCGCCGCGCCCACTCCAGCGCCCGCACCCGCCGCTCTATGGCGGCTTCACCCACTCGATGAGCACGGCCAAGTTCTGGGCCCAGCACGGCGGCAAGCCGATTGTCCTCGCCGATGATCTCGAGTTCTGCCGCGCGCTCTGGGCCGTCTACGCCGAGGAGGCCACCCAACATGGCCACAAGGTGGCGCCCGGCGAGGAGGCTGGCTGGGGCGGCATCATGATCTGCGCCGAGACCGACGCCGAGGCGGAGGAATGGATGGAGGATATGCGCTGGTTCTGGAACAGCTGGTCGATGCAGTTTGGACAGGGCATGCCGAAACTCCTGGTCGGCTCGCCGGACACGATCTCCCGCGAGATCGAGGCCGCAACCGCAACAGTGCCCTTCCGCGAGTGCTTCCTCCTGATCCCGCAGGGCCTGCACGGGCGCGACCGCATTCTCCCCTCGCTGGAACTGTTCGCCGAAAAGGTGATGCCGCGCTTCGTCTGACCGCAACCCGACGGCGATACACGAAAAAGCTCCAAAGAGCGTTCCACTAAGAAATGGACCACTAAGGATGGGCTACTAAGGACGAGCATGCTGGATTCCACCTTCTTCGATCTTCCCTCCAGGGCAATTCCGGACTTGCCGGAAGGTGCCGTCGGGATCCTCGGCGCTCGCCACGGCACACCCTATGCCGGCAGTCCGGAACGCTCGGCGGCTGTGCCCGACCTGCTGCGCGCAGCATCCGAGAAACAGGTTTGGATGAAGGGACACGCCGATTTCGACACCGGCGAGAGCTTCCCTCGCGGTTCTGAGGACTCTGACCATCCGGGAATCTTCGATTGCGGCGACGTAGAAACCAAGGCCGACGGTGGGGCTGCGAATCGCCGACACATCAGTGCTGCAACCCGCGATATTTTGCGCGCTTGCGCCCGCCCGGTGGTGGTCGGCGGTGATGATTCCGTAACCATCCCCTTCCTTGCTGCCTTCAAGGCGCACGAGCCCGTCAACCTCGTGCAGATCGACGCGCATCTCGACTGGTGTCGCGAGCGGCATGGAGAGACCATGGGCCGGTCCTCGGCCATGCGCTGTGCCGGCAGCATGCCGTGGATCCGGGACATCGTCCAAATCGGTCTGCGCGGAACCGGAAGCTCGGATCCCGAAGATCGGGACGACGCGTTGCGCCGGGGTGCTGGAATAATCACCATGAACGACATGCTCGAAGGCGGCATCGAGACGACCGTTGCACGGATTGCCCGTGATCTTCCGGTGGTGGTCGCGCTCGATTGCGACGGCATCGATCCTTCGGAAATACCCGGCGTCCAGTCGCCGGTCCCGGGCGGCCTGCGGGTTGCAGAGGTGGTGTTTCTGCTGCGCCGGATCGCCACCGGGCCCGGCATCGCGGGCGCCTGCCTGGTTGAGCTCGCACCAGAGCCTGACGATGAAAAAACCCTGCCTGCAGCGCTTGCCCTGTTGCGCAACCTGATCGCTGTCTGATGCGGCGGCTGATCCGTATCGCGCTTTTGATCGTTGCGGTTTTCGGTCTGTCGATCGCCGTGAGCTGTTCGGCCAGAAACTCTGGAGGCACCACGCACTGGAGCGAAGCAAGACGCGACAGCAGCCGACAGGCGCCAAAGGTCGACGATTTCGATGGCGCTATTATCCAGATTTACGCCGCCCGGACCTGGGGCTGGCGCGGTACCTTCGGTGTGCATTCCTGGATCGCGACCAAGCGGCAAGGCGCGTCCGAATACTGGCGGCACGAGGTTATCGGCTGGGGCACCCGTTACGGCGGCAAGGCTGTCCGTTCGGGCCCCGGCATTCCCGACGCCCACTGGTACGGAGAGCGCCCGCAATTGCTGGCCGAAATCCGCGGGGCCAAAGCCGAGCCGCTGATCGAGAGGATCGGAGCGGCAATAGCCGAATATCCCTGGCCGAACCGCTACAGCGCCTGGCCGGGGCCTAACAGCAACACCTTTACAGCTTTCGTGGCGCGCCAGCTGCCTGAATTGCGTCTGGACCTGCCACCAACGGCGATCGGCAAGGATTATCTCGGCGGCCTGGTGACCCTGGCGAAGAGCCCGAGCGGCACCGGGTACCAGCTGTCGCTGGGTGGCGTCTTCGGGATCCTGCTAGCTCTGGAGGAAGGCATCGAGATTAACATCCTGGGCCTGATCTGCGGTATTGATTTCAACAGGCCGGCTCTCAAACTGCCGGGCATCGGCCGCATCGGTTCCTCCTGAACCGAGGCATGGCGCAATTTCGCGAGATTCCAGAGCATCAGGCGGTCGGCGAAATCGCTCCGATCTATGACGAAATCCACAAACTCTACCCGGCGCCCTATGTCTCGTCCCTGTCCCGGCATCTGGCATGCCATCCCGGCCTGCTGACCTGAATCTGGAATGCGCTGCGCCCAGCCATGGAATCGGGCGCGCTGCAACACGCCGCCTGGGGAGACGGATATTGCCGCGATTGGTGCTGTGATCAAAAGCTATCGCGGCACCGGCCCGCAGATGGTCGGGTTCGGAAACATGATCCCCGGCACTTTGCCCGAAGATTAAACACCGGGGAATAAAAGCCGAAAGGCGCCGGTGTACGTCGTATCGCCGGTTCAGGCCGTCGTCCGGCGGTGGCTGTCAGTCGTCCGACGGACTGTCAGACGAGACCCGTGGCCAGCCAGAACATGGTTGCGGTGATCGCAGCCGCGAAGATGGCGCCGGCAAGGGCAGGCCAGTGAACGGTATCCAGCTCCTCGTCATCTCTGCGGGCGGTACCGCCGAACCCTTCGGCATCCAGGGTTTCTTCGGGTTTTATCATGATGCGTTCCTCAAACTGCGGTCAGGCGGCGCCGGGCGGAGTGGTTCCGGTTTCCATCCAGGGCCCTAACTCAGGGCCCGGGGCAGCCACAAGGCGATCTCCGGGAAGAACATAACAAGGACGAGACCGGTGATCTGGAGGGCGATGAAAGGAAGCACCGCCATGAAGATTTCCTGAAGCGTGATGTCCGGGGGCGCGACCGATTTCAGCCAGAAGCAGGCCGGGCCGAACGGCGGAGACAGAAAATAGATCTGGATGTTCATCACGAACAGAACCCCGAACCACACCGCCGCCCATTCGGGCTCGAGGCCGAGTTCCGCAGCCATGCCGACCACCACAGGCGCGAAAATCGGCACCGTGATGAAGACGATCGCGATCCACTCCATAAAGGTGCCGAGAACCACCAGAATGCCCATCATCACCAGGATGATGCCAAAGGGCGGCAGATCGAGGCCCGCAAACAGGCTCCGCATGAAGTCGCCGCCGCCGATCAGGTTGTAGATCCCGACAAAGCTGATCGCGCCCAGGATCAGCCAGATGATGGTGCCGACAGTGCTCATGGTCTGGATCAGCGAGGCCTGGACCAGGCGCCAGTTGAAGCGGAACCGAACCGCGGCAATGATGATGGATCCAAAGACCCCGACCCCGGCCGCTTCGGTCACCGACGCGATGCCAGAATAGATTGACCCGAGCACAAGTGCGATCAGCAAAACCGACATGAGCACCGCAAGCATCCGGTGTCTCGACAGCTGGGTGTCGCCGCCCGTGCGCGCCGCAACTTCCTCGGCGGTGGGCGCGAGGGCCGGATTGATCTGGCAGCGTATGAGAACGAAGACGATGTAGAACCCCGCTAACATCAGGCCGGGAACCGCGCCGGCCATGAACAGATCGCCGATCGAGACCTGGGCCGAGAGGCCGTAGATGATCATGACCACGCTCGGCGGGATGAGGGTGGCAAGCGATCCCGAGGCGCAAATGGTGCCAATGGTCAGCCTCTTGTCGTAGCCGAGCCGAAGCATCTGCGGCAGCGCGACCAGGCCAAGCATGACGATCTCGCCGCCCATGATGCCGGACATTGCGGCCATAACCACAGCCACCACGACGGTTTGCACCGCCACCCCGCCGCGCAGGCTGCCGGAGAAGATCGACATCGCATCGAACAAATCTTCTGCAATCCCGGCGCGTTCGAGAATCGAGGCCATGAGGACAAAGAGCGGGACCGCAACCAGCGGGTAGCTTTCGAGCAGCCCACCGGCGTTGGTGGAGACCAGGAACAATCCCTGCGGACCGAAGAACAGCAGGGCGACGGCGATCGATACGATCAGCGTGACGATCCCGAGAGGCATCCCGGTGGTCATCAGGAGCAGCATCGCAATCACGATGCCGACGCTGACCGCCGCGATACCCGCTTCGCGGATATCGGAAACCCTGGTCGGATCCAGGGTTTCGCCGACCGCGGTGAACATGCCATCAAGCGTGGCCCAGAGGGCGACATCGCCAAAGTAGTGGGCCAGTGCCAGCAGGATGAGCCGGATGACCAGCACCGCCCCGATGGCCATTACGATGATCTGGGCGGCACGCGCCTGGAAGTGGCGAGACAGGTTGACCGTCAGCTGTAGCAGATAGAGGCTGGCGCCCAGGAAGAGCGCGGTCTTCAGCAGCAATGGCAGCGGCGAGTTCCAAGCGCTACCGGCGCGCTCGATCAGGTCGATCGACTCCAGAGCGCGCGTAATCGCGTCGTTGGCGAGAAGGAACACGGCGCCGATACCGACAACCATCGCCAGCAGATCGAGCCACCAGCGCGCGCGCTCGGACGCCATCAGGTAGAAGACAGTGATACCGATATGGCGCTGTTTAAGGGTGATGAACCCGGAGGAGAGCATCCACGCCGTCGCGCAGAGCACCATAACAACTTCGAACGCCCACTGGGTGGGGCTGTCGAAAACGTAGCGGGCGACCACCTCCCAGAGGGTGACGAACGCGCAGAAGAAATACAGCTGGGCAACCGCAGGCCCGGAGTAGCGACTGGCGAAATCAATTACCGAGCGAATTGCGTGCAAAAGATCTCTCCTCGGCCTGCAGAACAGCTTTCTGGATTCAGAATGGCCTTCCGGATTCCGCGCTGCGATCCTGGGCTACATTGCCGGATATAGAACCAGAGGCGGGAAGAATCCCGCCTCTGGTCGTGTGGTGCCGGCGAGCCGGCACCGGGTATCAAGACTCAAGCTCAGTCGAGTAGGCCGATCTTCTTCATGAACTTGAGGTGCGCATCGAGAGCTTCCTGTGCGAGCGGCGATTGCGCGCCGTAATCCTTCCACGCGGCGACTGCGATCTCGCGGAACTTCTTACGCTCCTCGAAAGGCCAGTCGATAATCGTCAGTTGGCCCGCGGCCCGATCCCGGGCCACCAGCGCGCGATCCTGCAGGTCCGCTTCCCGGCGCATGCTGGCATAGGCGCCGATGTACCAAGTCTCGAGGATCGTCTGCTCGGCCGGAGTAAGCTTATCCCAGACCTTCTTGTTCACGATGAACTGTAGCACCGCCATCGAGTGGATGCCCGGATAGAGCGGATACTTGGCAATCTTGTGCATGCCGTGGGCGGTATTGTTCACATAAGCCGACGCATCCGCGGCATCGATGACGCCCTTGTCGAGGGCCGTGTACACCTCCGAGAAAGGCAGCGACACCGGCGAGGCGCCTGCACGCTTGAAGACCTCGGCCGCGAGACCCTCGGGCGAGCGAATCTTCACGCCCTTGAAGTCTGCAACGCTGTTGATCGGAACCTTGGAGACCAGCGCTTCCTTGGCATAGGGGCTGCAACCCACGACGTGCACCCTGTCCTTGGTGTATTTGTCGTAAAGCTTCTGCAGAATCTCCTTGCCGCCACCATGCATGCAGAAGGTTTGTACCTGGTCAGGCGTATCATAACCGGCGATCAGATCGCCGATGATGGCAAAGGCGGGGTCGCGCCCGGCAAAGTAGGAGACGGCGTTTAGGTCGCCATCAAGGATGCCGTTGGCAACCGCATCAATGGTCTCGCGATGGGGCACTACCGCCTTAGTCGGCAGTATCTCGAGCGAGATCGAGCCACCGCTCATCATCTTGACGCGTTTCGCCCAACCTTCGGTCATGAAGCGGTGGGCCCAGTCGCCGGACTTCGAACTGGCCTGGAGTTTCAGGGTCTTGGTCTTGGCCTCGGCGTCACCAGTAATACCAGCAGACAGCACAAATCCGGCGACAAGCGGCGCCGCGACAAAAGCCGTCCACAGGTTCTTTCTGATTGAGCATTCCATGTATTATCTCCCCTCAATCGGGTTGTGATTTGAAAGCCGTCATGATCCTTCAGAACAAGGATAGATGCGTTGCCTGTGCAATGGCAACCGAAAACGGCCCGAATCCCCCCTGAGCCCTGCGTTCCAAGACCCTGTATTCTCAGACCTGGCATCCGCAGATGCCCCTTTCCGGCGCACCTTGCATCTTCCAGCGATGCATGAGTCGCAGACAGGAATGGCGATGGGGGCAGTCTGAAGCAAACCTGTCTCTGCCTGATCTGGTGATTTACAGGGAATATCGCTTGTTTTTGAGGTGGATTCGGTTACCGGCATCCGGAGGATGTACCGGACCATAGTAGGGAACTGAGGTCATTTCCCTGCTCCGTATTAACAGGAAAACTGATTTTATGTAGCAGGGAATTCCGTCCGACCGAACAGGGAAATATTCTGACCGAACAGGGAAATATTCTGACCGAACAGGGAAGACAGTTCATCGGTTAGCAAATGCCGGAGAGACTTCCACCTCATATGGTACTATGCCCGGCGACGTGCTGGTGTGAAGGATTACCAAATGAGGCAGGGTTGTCAGACACAAATATTCTTAACTGCCGGGCGTTTGCCCGGCAGGCATTTCACGCAGCTCGGTGTTCCGGTCAGAGCAGTTTGCTGCCGGCGATCAGCAGGCCGACCATGGCCATGTTCAAACCGACCACCCAGACGATAATGCTGTTCTTTGCCGCTGCAATCTCTGCCCTGGTCTCCTGACGCAGGGTTTCGATACTGGACTTGGTCTCCTGACGCAGGGTTTCGATACTGGACTTGGTCTCCTGACGCAGGGTTTCGATACTGGACTTGGTCTCCTGACACAGGGTTTCGATACTGAACCTGGTCTCCTGACGCAGGGTTTCGATACTGGACTTGGTCTCCTGACGCAGGGTTTCGATACTGGACTTGGTCTCCTGACACAGGGTTTCGATACTGGATTTGGTCTCCTGACGGAGGACTTCAATATCGGTTTTGGTGGCAAGATTATGTTCAAGCAGCAACGTCTGTTCCCGCACCACTGCTTCCGCCTGGGACTCCGAAACCCCCGCTTCTGTCAGCCGGCGTACCGCCGCATGGGTATCATAAACAACCGCTGTCTGCCTCATGGGGTTAATGTAAGCCTTCTCCCGTCAGTTTGAAACCCCGGGATCCCTGTACACCACTCATGTGATTTTCTGCTTGATTTTGGGCCGATGTCGGAAGGCTTGTTCGGGCTGGGCTCGTAAGAGCCTTCAGATTTCATCGAGGCCGATACGGAAGATAGATTTTGCGTACCTCCCGTGAGATTTTCGGGGTTTTTTCTGACTTCCGAGTTCGGCAGAAGCGATCTTTGCGGCCCATGCCATGGCCAGGGCAAGGAGACCGATCAGCAAGCTCAACTTTTCCGCGATTGAGAGGCGAGTATCTTCCAGATTGAAGCCCGTGGTTTTTGCTTCGGCGCACAAGCATTCGATGGCCGGGCGTTTGCCCGGCAGGCATTTCACGCGGCGCGGTGTGCCGGTCAGAGCAGTTTGCTGCCGGCGATCAGCAGGCCGACCATGGCCATGTTCAAACCGCCCACCCAGACGATAATGCTGTTCTTTGCCGCTACAATCTCTGCCCTGGTCTCCTGACGCAGGGTTTCGATACTGAACTTGGTCTCCTGACGGAGGACTTCAATATCGGTTTTGGTGGCAAGATTATGTTCAAGCAGCAACGCCTGTTCCCGCACCACGGCTTCCGCCTGGGACTCCGAAATCCCCGCTTCTGTCAGCCGGCGTACCGCCGCATGGGTATCATAAACAACCGCTGTCTGCCTCATGGAGTTAGCGTAAACCTTCTCCGGTCAGTTTGAAACCCCGGGATCCCTGTACACCACTCATGTGATTTTCTGCTTGATTTTGGGCCGATGTCGGAAGGTTTGTTCGGGCTGGGCTCGAGCCTTCTGATTCCATCGAGGCCAATACGGAAGATGGATTTTGCGTACCTCCCGTGAGATTTTCGGGGACTTTTCTGACTTCCGGGTTTGGCAGAAGCGATCTTTGCGGCCCATGCCATGGCCAGGGCAAGGAGGCCGATCAGCAAGTTCAACTTTTCCGCGATTAAGATTTCTGCGATTAAGAGGCGAGTATCCTCCAGATTGAAGCCCCTGGTCTTTGCTTCGGCGAACAAGCATTCGATGGCCTGGCGTTTGCGATAGGTGGTCAGGGCGTGATGAGCCGGCTGGTTGCTCACCACGATGAGCAGTTCCTTCCCCTTGATGCGCTTGGCTGCGAAGTTCAGCCAAATCGGCGTGGTGTCCCCGGTCATTCCGAAGTGGGCGGTGAATGTTCGCGGGCCACGACAGGCGCAAGGATAAATGCGTTGCCTGCAATGGCAACCGAAAACGGCCCGAAGCCCGCCCTGAGCCCTGCGTTCCAAGCCCCTGTATTCTCAGACCCGGCACCCGCAGATGCTCCTTTCCGGCGCACCTTGCGTCTTCCCGCGATGCATGCGGCGCAGGCAGGAATGGCGGAGGGAGGGGGATTCGAACCCCCGACACCTTTCGGTGAACACGATTTCCAGTCGTGCGCCTTAAACCACTCGGCCACCCCTCCAGGTCGGCCCTCTATCTAGCGAACAGAGGCACTGTGCGCCACCGAAAATCCGGTGCCAGGCCCGATGTATCCCGCATGGCTGTTCGCCCGGCCCTTCATCTTGCGGCAAGACAGCGCATGCCAAGCGGTTGCACCGTTTGTTATAATGGAGGGATGTCCCCCAATCACCGGTTCTCGCCATGATCTTTCTCTGGATATTTCTTAGGGCCTGCGCCCGGATCCTGTCCGTCCTGTTCATCATCGCGGGTGTCAGCCTGGTCGGCGTCGGCATCGCGGCCTGGGTGGTCAGCTGGAGTGCAACGGCCAGCTTCGACCTCTCCACCCCGGCAGGAAAACTCTGGTATCAGCTGGATTCGGGATCCCTCAACCTGACCCAGGCCATCACCGAGCGCTATCTGAGCCCGGATGTGTGGGACGGCGTAATCCTGCCCCTCCTGCTGCTTCCCTTCGTCGAGTCGGCTCTTTACCTGATCGCAGGATTCCTGGTTCTCGCCGCGGTGCTGCACGCTCTCGCCAAGCGCTAAGCGTCAGGCGCCAACCGGATCTCGCTTCCGGCTATCCCTCCCAGGCCATCGCCCGTACCTCCGCCGGCGTCCGGCCGGCCTCACGCAGCGCGCGCACCGCCAGGGAATCGTGGCGCTTAGACAGGCGCTGGCCGTCCGCATCGACCAGAAGCCGGTGATGCAGATAGGCCGGCGCCGGAAATCCGAGCAGCACCTGAAGCAGGCGGTGGAGATGCGTTGCGGGCAGAAGATCCTCTCCCCGCACAACAAGCGTGACGTCCTGCAACGCGTCGTCTGCGACCACCGCCAGATGGTAGCTCGCGGCAACGTCCTTGCGCGCCAGCACAGCATCACCGATCAGGAACGGATCGATCAGTATCGACCGGCCTTCGGTATTGGTGCCGTCCGCATTGACGCCATCCGCGCCACCCGTTTCGGTAAAATACAGCGGGCCGGTGATCTGGACGGCGGCGGCGGCATCGAGACGAAGCGCATAGATGTCGCCGCTGTCGATGCGGCGGGCTGCCTCCCCGGCATCGAGCTTGCGGCAGATGCGGGGATAGGTTGGCTGTGCGCCATGCGGCGCATGCCCGGCGGCGGCGATCTCCCGCTGGATGTCCTTGCGGGTGCAAAAACACGGATACAGCACGCCGAGAGCCCACAGCCGGTCGAGCGCGGTGGTGTAATCACCCATGTGCCCGGACTGCCGGCGAACGGCGCCGTGCCATTCGAATCCCAGCCACCGGAGATCCTCGAGGATTGCGTCCTCGTATTCCGGGCGGCATCGCCCTGCATCGATATCCTCGATCCTGAGCAGGCACCGCTCTCCGGCATCCCAGGTGAGGATGGCGCTGAACACATGGCCGAGATGGAGATAGCCCGTGGGGCTCGGAGCAAACCGTGTCAGGATCATCCGATCGAATATTGGGTGCAGACCGCTGCCCGGCAATCATGCGCGGATTGGCCCCCAGCAGATTGCGCTCCGGATTATCTCCGGATTAACCCCGGATTGCCCTCCACAGATTTGGCGATGCGCGGCCACCGGCATAGATTTGGCGTGTCATGACCCCGAAGCAGATCCGCACCGCGCTCGATACGCTTGCCGACAAGGATCCGGATATCGCGCTCGGCCTCGGAATGGTCGGCTATCCGGCACCCCGCAACCGCGAGCCGGGTTTCACGTCCCTCGTCAACATCATCGTCGGTCAGCAGATCTCTGCGCTTGCCGCAGCGGCAATCCGCGAGCGCCTGGAGGCGGCAGTCAACCCGCTCACCCCCGACAGGTTCCTGGCCACCAAAGAAATCACGCTGCGGGAACTCGGGCTGAGCCACCGCAAGATCGAATACGGCCGCGACCTCGCCAAAGAAGTGCTGTCGGGACGTCTCGATACGGATCGCCTTGAGGCCATGGAAGATGACGAAATCCTCAAGGAGCTGACCGCCATCCGCGGTCTCGGGCGCTGGAGCGCCGAGATCTACATGCTGTTCGCGCTTGGACGCCACGATATCTGGCCGGCCGATGACCTCGCGATCCAGGTCGCTGCCCAGAAACTGAAACGCATGCGCAAACGCCCCGATCGTGCGCGCCTAGAGCGCGTCGCCCGGCCCTGGAAGCCGTGGCGTGGCATGGCCGCGCTATTTCTCTGGCACTACCACAAGGGCGCGCCCTGAGGGGCGGCGAGGGGCGGGTGCTTGCCAGAACAGGCGGCATCCCCTAATCAGAAAGCGGTTGAACAGCGGACAGAGGCCCCGATAATCAGGCGGGGATGCAGATACATGACCTGGCATGCAAAAGATTGCCCGGCCCTGATCCTGAACGCCGATTTCAGGCCCCTGAGCTATTTCCCCCTGTCGCTCATGTCATGGCAGGACGCCGTCAGGGTGACGCTAACCGACCGGGTCAACGTCATCTCCGAGTACGATCGGGTCGTGCGCTCACCGTCGCTGGAACTGAACCTTCCGAGCGTCGTCTCGCTGAAGCGCTACATCCCGCAGTCGCGACGGCCGGCCTTCACGCGCTTCAACGTCTTCCTGCGCGACCGCTTCGCATGCCAGTACTGCAGCACCGCACTGCCGGTGCAGGAGCTGACCTTCGATCACGTCGTGCCCCGCTCGCAGGGTGGCCGGACCACCTGGCGCAATGTCGTGTCAGCCTGCTCGATCTGCAATCTGCAGAAGGGCGGTCGGACCCCGTCCCAGAGCGGCATGGTGCCGAAGCGCGCGCCGCGGCCGCCAAGCCTCGCCGCTCTGCAGCAGAACGGGCGCATGTTCCCGCCCAACTTCCTACACGACAGCTGGCGCGACTTTCTCTACTGGGATTCCGAGCTCGACCCGCTCTGAGGCGATCCAGGGCCGTCTGGAGAGACGGGTGGCCTGTAGATAGGTGCCTAGAGGCGGGTGGAGAGCGCGATGGCGGTGCGCGAGGCCGCTTTCACGGCAGCACTCAAAATCGGATAGCCGACAGCGGCCTCGGCCTCGTGCGCAAGTGCCGTGGCGCGATGGGCGAGTTCCTCGGCGCGGAACGTCTCGACCAGGGTCTTGAGAGCCGCCTCGTCCGTACCAAGCCGTTCTGCCTGGCCAGCATAGTGCTCGTCGATGACCTCCTCGACGGCGACAGTACAGGCCATCGCGGCGCGCTCGCCGAGCAGGGCCGTCGCCGCGCCCATCATCCAGCCGGCGAGATGCCAAACCGGCATCAGCGCGGTCGGCCGGACGCTGCGTTCGCCAAGCAGCTCAGTAAACGCCTCGAGATGGCGCGCCTCCTGCGCCGCCATCTCCGTGACCGCATCGCGGGCCGGGCCGGGCGGCAGCACTGCGAGCTGGCCGGCATAGATGCGCACCGCACCATACTCGCCGGCATGGTCGACGCGGATGACCTCCTCGGGAATCGCGGCGAGTGCCGGGTCGCCGGGCAACCAGGCCGGGCCGCCGGGCGTTTTGGCGGCCTTGGCGGCTTTCGGGGTTTTTGAGGTTTTCGGGGCCTTCGGTTTCCGACTCATTCCGGCTTCGGTCTCCTGCGGCGTGGCGCCAGTTTTCCGGCAACGGCGATCAGGATGAGGCCCATGCTGCCGGACACCAGGGCATTGTAGCCGGCCATCGAAATCCCGAACAATGTCCAGGCCGGCACATCGCACCGGACCGGTGGTGTCGACAGCAACAGTCGGCGTAGCTCCTCCAGCGTATGCGACACCGCATCGACCGGCGTGCAGAAAGCCGGCCCCGGCCAGCGCCCTTCCTCAACGCCGACATGATTGACCGCCATCCCGGCACTGACGAGCAGAGTGACAGCGGCAAGCGCGGCAAGCGTTGCGCGCACCGCCGGGCTGAACGGATACCTGAACTGAACCAGACCGATACCGCCGAGGCAGAGGGTGAGCCACCACGGCCAGCGTTGCTCGAGGCAAAGTGAGCACGGCACCAACCCGCCCAGATGCTCAGCCGCATAGACCGTAGCCAGCACGAATGCCGAAAGCCCGAACAGGAACACCGCGGCGCGGCGAGCCATACCCGTTGCCAGCGCGTCTTCTGCGTCCAGCACGTCCGGGACTGTTGGGGTGGATCTGCCAGATATCACAAGAGGCCTTTCATCACAGGAATCCGGCCACGGCGAAACCGCCGACCAGCAGGATTGCGCTCACCGCCGCGACCAGGCCGAGGCGGCGCTCGATAAAAGAACGGATCGCCGGGCCAAACTTCCAGAGCAGGGCTGCAACCAGGAAGAACCGGGCGCCGCGGCCGGCGATCGAGGCGAGCGCGAACACCGCCGGGTCGAGGGCGAGAACGCCGGACGCAATGGTGACCAGCTTGTAAGGGAAAGGGGTGAGGCCGGCAACGGAGACGATCCACATGCCGTATTCGGCATAGACCAAGCGCAGATCGGCGAAACGATTCTCGTAGCCATAGAAGGCGATGATCGGCGCGCCCGCCGATTCATAGAGGAAAAATCCGATCCCGTAGCCGCCAAGACCGCCGGCCACGGATGCGATGGTACAGAGGGCGGCGAGACGCCAGGCCCGGGCGCGGACGGCGAGGATCATCGGTATCAGCAGAACGTCCGGCGGGATCGGGAACACCGAGCTTTCGACGAAGGCAACACCGGCCATCCACCAGGCGGCGTTGCGGCGACCGGCCAGCGCCATGGTGCCGTCATAGAGACGCCTCAGCACGGTGGGGGCTTGGGGCCGGAGCCAGGGCCGAAGGATTGTTGCGGCACGCCCCGGTTGAGCGAGAGATGGGTGTGGACCGCCCGCCAGGGTGCCTCAAGGGATTCGCGTCGGAAGGCAACCGTCGCCCGGCCCGGGCGCGGATAGGGTGTGCCGTCTTCGGCGAAGCCCGTTGAATCCCACGCCCCGACCGCAACGGCGAACAACCGGTCCGGCGACACCCGCGCCTGCAGGGAATCGAGCTCGAAGCGGAACCCCTCGATGGTTGGCCAGATCGACTGCCATTGCGCCTCGACCAAATGATCAAGGCCCTCGACGACGTTCATCCAGGTGCCGAAACCAATGACATCAGCATCGAACAGGCGGCGCGCCGAATCAAAGTCCACCACAGCAACGAAGCGCCCCCACTCGGCGAACCAGTCGCGAAGGGTCGCGAGATCCGCTGCGAGATCTGGCGCACAGCCAGGCGCACGATCCGGCGCACGATCCTTGGGGTTGTGTCCGGCGGTGTGGGCGGGCTTGGCCATAGTTTTTAATCTCGACAAGGCCCGGTCCGAAAAACGCCTGGGCGCGGCCGGGTCAGTCCGCTCCCGGACCCGCAAGGGTTTCCGGGTTCTTGACACCGTAATCCCGGCGTGCCCCTTCCGGCGTGACAAGGCCGTCGCGCAGATCGGCGCACACCTTCTCCTGGTCGCGCCCGGCGGGATCCCCGAAGCCGGCGCCGCCCGGGGTTTCGAAGATCACGGTGTCGCCGGCGGGGATCGTTTGCGTACCCTTGCCCTCGAGACGCTGGCCGGAACCGAGGCGAACCGCCCCGGCATCACCGGCATGCCCCCCTTCGCGGCCGCGCGGCGGATGGTCGATGCGATCGAAGGCGGCCAGGAGCTGGATGTCGGTGCCGATTGCGGATTCGATCTCGATGATCTGGGCCAGACCACCCCGGAAAGTGCCGGCGCCGGCGGAATCCGGCCGGTATTCCTTGCGCCGGAATATCAGCGGCGCCACCGTCTCATTGATCTCGACCGGCGTACCCATGACGCCGCTCGGATAGGCGGTCGCCGACAGCCCGTCCTTGGTCGGCCGGGCCCCGGTACCGCCGTTGGTCACCGCGGTGATGGCGAACAGCTTGCTGTCATTGGCGGCCCGGTCGGTGGCGCCGCGGAAGGTCAGGTTCCAGAGACAATCCGCGCCTTCCGCCGGGATTCGGTCGGGCACGGCCTGGGCGAGACAGCCGAACACCACATCGGGAAGCATGTGCCCGATCACGTGGCGCGAGCAGACCGGTGCGGGATAGGGCGCGTTCAAAAGACTCCCTTCGGGGGCGGTGACCGTAAACGGCGCCAGCGATCCCGCGTTGTTGGGGATACCCGGCGAGATGATGCAGCCGAGGCCAAAGCAGGTGTAGGCCGCGGTGTAGGTGACGGGCACGTTGATCCCCTTCAGCGAGCGGGGCGCGGTGCCGTCATAGTCGACGGTGAGCCATCCGTCGCCGATCTCCAGGGTTGCGACCATGTCCATCGGCGCACCGTGGCCATCGATGGTCATGGTGTTCCTGTAGATCCCTGCCGGAAGCTCCCGGATGGCGTCGCGCACCGCCCGCTCGGAGGCATCGCAGATATGATCGGCGAGATCATCGATGATCTCGAGGCCGAACTCGTCCATCATCTCGACAAGGCGATTGCAGCCGACCTCGTTGCAGGCTGCGAGCGAGTAGACATCGCCCTCGGACTCCACCGGCTGGCGGGTGTTCTGGCGGATAATGGCGAGCAAGGTTGCGTTCATCACGCCCTGGTCCGCGAGCTTCAGCATCGGGATGTAGATGCCTTCCATGTGCACATCGGTGGCGTCGGTCCCGGTGCCGAGGCCGCCGATATCGGTGAGATGGCTGGTGCACGAGAACAGCGCCACCAGCTCGCCGCGGCGAAAACACGGGGTGGTGAGCACGAAATCATTCAGGTGGCCGGTCCCCAGCCACGGGTCGTTGGTGATGTAGACGTCGCCCTCGCGCATGGTGTCGATCGGGAAGTGGCGAATGAAGTGCTTGACCGATTCGGCCATCGAGTTGACGTGGCCGGGCGTGCCCGTGACCGCCTGGGCGATCATCCGGCCACGAAGGTCGAACACCCCGGCGGAGAGATCGCCGCATTCGCGGACGATCGGGCTGAAAGCGGTGTGCAGCAGGGTTTGCGCCTGTTCCTCGACCACCGAGATGAGCCGGTTCCACATGACCTGCATGCGGATCGCATCAAAGCCTGATTCGCTCATCCCTTACTTCTCCTCCGCCATTCGGGTGAGCACGAGATACCCGTTGGCGGTAACGCGCGCCCGGAATCCCCCGGGCACGAGGGTCGATGTCTGATCTTCCACGATCAGCACCGGCCCGGCAATCGCCGCCCCGGGTGCAAGAGTCTCGCGCATATACACCGGAATCTGAACCACCTCGCGCAGTTCGCCATCGAAGACCGGTCGTACCGCCTCGGCCGGTGGCACTGCAACGGTGCCGGTGGTGGCGCTCGTGCCGGACTCGGCGAGCGGCGCCGGTGCCTCGACCGCCGTCGAGACGCCGAGACCCCAGGTCAGGATCTCGATCTCGGCATTGGGCAGGCGGCGCCGGTAGCGCGCCTCGTATTCAACGAAGAACGCCTCGCGGATGGCTTCCATGTCCTCCGGCTTGAGGGGCCGGGCCGGCAGATCGACAGCGATCTCGTGTCCCTGGCCCATATAGCGCATGAAGGCGAACCGCCATTCCAGGATCTCGGAGCCGGGGGCGCCCGATGCAACAAGGGCGCGCGCCTCTGCATCCATCGCCGCCATCATTTCGTTGGCAACCTCGGGATCGAAGGCGTTCAGGCGCATATGCCGGCTGTGTACCACCTCATACGAGATCGGCGACTGCAGGAAGCCGACCGCGCTGCCGACCCCGGCGTCGGTCGGCACGATCACGGTGTCGATACCGAGCTTGGCCGCAAGGCGGCCGACATGCAGGGGCGCGGCTCCGCCGAAGGCAACCAGCACACAGTCGCTCGCCGCGCGGCCCTGCTCGACCGCATGCACCCGGGCCGCGTTCGCCATGGTTTCGTCCACGATCTCACAGATGCCGAAGGCGGCCACTTGTGTGTCCGCCATCGCCAGCGGCGTGGCGATTTTTTGTTCGACCGCCGCTTCCGCCCGGTCGGGATAAAGCGGCACCCGGCCGCCGGAGAAGCGTTCCGGATCAATCCGGCCAAGCACGATATCGGCGTCGGTGACGGTCGGATCCCCGCCGCCGCGGCCGTAGGCGGCGGGGCCGGGATCGGCGCCGGCGCTGTCGGGTCCGACGGCGATCCGCTTTAGCGCATCAAGGCGAGCGATCGAGCCGCCGCCAGCGCCGATTTCCACCATCTCGATGACGGGTATGCGCAGCGGCATGCCGCTGCCGCGAATGAAGCGGCTGGCCCGGTCGACCTCGAACTCCCGCGCCGTGCGCGGCGCGGAATCCTCGATCAGGCAGACCTTGGCGGTGGTGCCGCCCATATCGAAGGAGATCACTCTGTCGAGGCCCATCTCGGCAGCGATGCGCCCGGCGAGAATGGCGCCGCCGGCAGGGCCGGATTCAACCAGGCGGATCGGGAACCGCATCGCGTTTTCAAGCGTCGTGAGCCCGCCCGACGAGGTCATCAACAGGACCGGGCATGCAAACCCCATGGCCTGCATCCGGTCGCGAAGCCGGCCGAGATAGCCCGCCATGGCGGGCCGCACATAGGCGTTGGCGACAGTGGTCGTGAAACGCTCGAACTCCCGGACCTCGGGGCACACCTCCGAGGACAGGCTGATTGAGATCCCGGGCAGCGCCGCTACGAGAACCTCGCCGGCACGACGCTCATGCGCGCCGTTGGCATAGGCGTGCAGGAAGCCGATAGCGACGCTGCCCACCTCTTCGCGTTCAAGAATGCGGGCGGACTCGGCGAGCCCGGCCTCGTCGAGCGGCGCGATCACATTGCCATGGATGTCGATGCGCTCGGCGACCGGGATGCGAAGGTGCCGCGGCACCAATGATGGACGCTTCTCCAGCATGATGTCGTACTGGTCGTAGCGGCCCTCATAGCCGATCTCGAGCACGTCGCGGAAACCCTCGGTGGTGATAAGAGCGGTGCACGCGCCCTTGCGCTCGATGATCGCGTTGGTGGCGAGCGTGGTACCGTGGATGATCAGCCCGGTTTCACCCGCGGCTGTTCCGGTTGCCTCGAGCACGGCCTGAAGTCCCTCGACTACACCTTCTTCCGGCGCTGCTGAGGTGGTTTGGACCTTCACGGCGTGCCGCGCGCCGTCCTTCTCGAGCACGACATCGGTGAAGGTACCGCCGATATCGACGGCGATGCGGGCGGTCTCCGCAGTCACGGCACGGGGATCATGGCGCGGAAGATGGACAGCAGCGAGACATGGGCGACAGACGACTGGTTGCGCGCGCCCGCCGGTGATCCGGTATTTGGTGCCCTCGGAGGGACTTGAACCCCCACTTCCCGAAGGAAAACAGATTTTGAGTCTGCCGCGTCTACCGGTTCCGCCACGAGGGCATGGTGAGGCGACGCATCATAGCCGGCGGGCGGGGCCGGTCAATGCGCCCCCCGTGCGAAATGGCCGGGTGCGAAATGGCCGGGTACGAAACGATTGGGCGCGGGATGGCCAGACAGGGGGCGGGACTGCGTCCCTTGAAGGCCCGATGCATCTTCCATACCCTGCCGCACAATCGGAGCAGCCATGCGAAAGGCATTGTCATGAAGCTGCGCAAGAGCGACCCCTGGATGCCCGCGGCCGCGTACGGCCAATCCCTGCAAGGCCTGACCGTCAATCTACTGGTCCGGGAGATCGACCGGGCAGCTACTTTCCAGACCGCGGTTCTCGGGGCCGAGATCGTCTACAGCGATCCCGACTTCGCGGTCCTGCGCGGTTATGGCGCCGAGTGGATGCTACATGCCGATCACGCCTATGAGGCGCACCCGCTCGCCGCGACGCTCCCGGAGCTCGAGGCGCGGGGCGGCACAGTCGAGCTCCGGCTTCACGGCTGCGATCCGGACAGGGCGGTCGCTGCTGCCCGGGAAGCCGGCGGTACCGTGCTAGCGGATCCTGCCGACAAGCCACACGGCCTGCGCGAAGCTTACATTCTCGATGCTAACGGTTATGTCTGGGTCCCCGATGTGCCGACCGCCTGACTGCCCGGGTCCACCCTCTTGAGCGCATCAGGGCAACACGCCCCAGAGCAAAACACCGCCCCTACCGGCGGCGGCGCAGAGCGAAGCCAGAACGAGGTCAACTGGGGCGGCATCGCCTACGGCCTGGCAATCGCCGTGTTCGCCGCCTATCTGCACCTCAAGCTGCCCCCGGTGCTGCCCGAGATGCTTGTGCTTTACGGCTACGACAGGCTGCTGGCGGGAAGCTTCATGTCGATCTACGCGCTGATCGGCCTGGTAGTGTCACTCAAGTTCGGCGACGCCATGCGCCGGCTCGGCGCGGTTTCGTTCATCTACGCTGCTTTTGCCCTGTCCGCCCTCGCCGCACCGCTAATGCTCTTCTGGCCGGAGAACACCTGGCTCTTCCTGCTCGCCCGCGGCATCGAGGGGGTTGCTTTCGCCATCCTCGCCATCGCCGGGCCCGCGATCTGCAACCGCAACGCCGGCAAGGCCGGCCTAGCGGTGGCGGCGGGCGTGAGCGCGACCTGGATCCCGCTTGGCAGCCTGGCGGCCAACTTCATCGCTGTTACGGCGGGCAACGCCTGGTCCTGGCGCACGCTCTGGATCGCCGGCGTCGTGCTCGCCCTCGTGCTTACGCTGTGGACCCGAGTTCTCGCCCGGCGCAACGTGGTCCGGTTCGATCAGACCCGAGCAGCCGCCACAGCCAGGCTGGACTCTCAGCAGCGCAGGGCCGCGTTCTGCATGGCCTTGTGTTTCTGTCTCTGGAGCACACAGCTCCTCGCTTATCTGACCTGGCTTCCGGAGTTCCTGGTCGCCGCGAGGGGGCTTTCCTTCAATCAGGCGATTCTCGGCTATTCGGTTCCCGTCACCATCGTCGCCATCTTCTGTCTCGTCGCCATCCCGATCCTACGCGCCGGTGTACCGGTCACGGTCCTGCTGCCAATCACGCTCGTGATTCAAGCCGTGGTCTGGTTTACCAGCCCACTGACCGGCGAATTGCTGGCCGCCTTCCTGGTGCTCGGGTTGTACGGCATGGCAGCCGGGCTGACTCCGAGCTGCCTGTTCGCCCTGCCAGCGACGGTGTTCGGGCTGGCCGGGGCCGGCCCGCGTGAGACCAGCATCCTGATGATGGGAAGAAACGTCGGCAGCCTGCTCGGCCCGATCCTGTTGGCGGCGCTGGTCAATCTGACGGGAGGCTGGGAGATCATCAATCCGGTGTTCGGAGCCATCTCTCTGGCCTCCGCCGGCGTGGCCCTGTACCTGCATGGCATGCTCCGCGCCACCACCTGCGCCGGCGGTTCCGCCGCCTGAACCCCACGCCACCCGGCGCCTTACGCCGAACTCTCAGGACGCGAGGCGATAGCCGTCTTCGTCAGTTGCTAGCACGGCCGGTTTCGAGGGATCGGCCTCGATCTTGCGGCGCAGGCGATAGATGTGGGTGGCGATGGTGTGCGTATCGACGCCGCCCTGATACCCCCAGACCTCATCGAGCAGAACGCTCTGGCTCACCGCCCGGCCACCGGCCCGGTGCAGGCATTCGAGAATCGCCGTTTCCATTTCGGTCAGGCGGATCGTGCAGTCGCCAGCGCCGTCGACGAGCACCCTGTCACCGGGCCGACAAACATAGGTCCCGACCGGAAACGCAGCACCCGCAATCTCGCCGCTTTCCTGTAGCAGATCCCGTAGCCGGGCGAGAAGCGTGTCCATGTGGAAAGGTTCGGCCAAGCTCGCATTCGCGCCCGCCTGTTCAAGACCGGCGGCAATGCCGGTGGCGTCTTCACGGCGCCCGGAAAAAAGGGCGAGAATCGGCCCGGACAGGCCGGCGCTGCGCAGCGCCCGGCAGAGATCCGCACCACCCGTGGCCGACGGGCCGAGAATGGCGGCAGCGATGCCCGGCCGCACGCGCGCAAGATTCAGTGCATCTTCCGCACCGGCAGCGCGCAAAACCCTGTATTTACCGGCAATTTCCAGCTGCTCGGCCAGCGAGGCGGACAGGGCGTCATCATCCTCGATGAGCAGGAGATGCTTTGCCATTGGGCCATTGATTCCTTGCTTGCCGGACGGTGTCGACAACGGGACTCCGCGCCCGAAAGGGCCTGGTCATTCTAGGATATGACAGCGGGATTCGCGAAAAACAGCCGCGCTGGATCGAGGGATCCGCACTGCTACTACCGCCATTGTAGCGGCTTTTGTGCCCGCTATAATGCTTTCTGGAAGTTCTTTCATACAATGTCCGAAACGGGCAACGTCCGAAACGGGCGAAAGGTATAGGCTATGGCCTTATTGGACAGCTTAACCGGATTTTCTTTTTTCGTAATCGTTCTGTTGGTACTTGCGGTCATCATCGTCATCAAGGGCGTCAGGACCGTGCCCCAGGGATACGAGCTTACAGTCGAACGCTTTGGCCGATACACGCGAACCCTGAAACCCGGGCTACGCCTGATCGTGCCCCTGGTCGACCAGATCGGCGCGCGCCAGAACATGATGGAACAGGTGATGGATGTTCCATCCCAGGAGATCATCACCAAGGACAATGCGATGGTGACGGTCGATGGCGTGGTCTTTTTCCAGCTTCTCGATCCCGTCAAGGCTTCCTACGAGGTGCGGGAGCTCCAGCTCTCCATTCTCAACCTGACGATGACCAACATCCGGACCGTCATGGGGTCGATGGATCTCGACGATCTACTGTCGCGACGCGACAGGATCAACGCCGAACTCCTGAAAGTCGTCGACGAGGCGACGTCGCCCTGGGGCGTGAAGATCACCCGAATCGAGATCAAGGACATCACGCCACCGACCGAGCTTGTGAGCGCGATGGCACGCCAGATGAAAGCCGAGCGCGAGAAGCGTGCCTCGATCCTCGAGGCCGAGGGGGTCCGGCAGTCGGAAATCCTGCGCGCGGAAGGCGAAAAGCAGTCCAATATCCTTGACGCCGAAGGCCGTCGCGAAGCGGCGTTCCGCGACGCAGAGGCGCGCGAGCGCGAGGCTGAGGCAGAAGCCCGGGCGACAGAAATGATGTCCCGGGCTATCGGCGAGGGCAATATCCAGGCAGTGAACTACTTCATCGCCCAGAAATACGTCGACGCGCTCGGGCGGATTGCGAGCGCCGACAACCAGAAAGTGATCCTGATGCCGCTGGAGGCAGCCGGCGTCATCGGATCGGTGGCCGGGCTGGCCGAGATCGCCAAGGAGGCGCTCGGAAGCAACCCCGGACCGAACGGCGCCAGCCCGCCCGCCCACAGCGGGAATTCCGGAAACGGCACAAGCTCGACACAACATGGCGGCAATTCCGTGCCACGGGCGAGTGGCGACTAAGCTTTACGGCAAAGGCGGCCGGCACGAGCGACGCCTTTTGAGGTGACAGACCATGGGCGATGAGCGATGCGCTCTGGCCTGAAAGACCGTTGCGCCGGATGAGTAAGGCCAGATGAGCAAGGCCGGATAGAGAGTCCGCAATGAGTATTTTGTACTGGCACTGGCTCACTCTCGGGCTGGTGCTGATGGCCATCGAGATTTTCGCCCCGGGCGTCGTATTCCTCTGGCTTGGCATCGCCGGGATCCTGGTTGGCCTTGCGCTGCTCGCCATGCCGGATATGCCCTGGGAGATGCAACTCGTCCTGTTTTCCATCCTGTCGGTGATTTCGGTTTTTCTCGGCCGACGCTTCGTCTATGCGCGCCAGCGCCCCACGGACCACCCAACGCTCAATCGCCGCGGCGACACGCTCATCGGCCAGCAACACACGCTTGGCGAGGCCACATCGGGTGGCCGCGGGCAGCTGCGCATTGGTGATTCCATGTGGGCGATATCCGTCAGCCCGCAGGGCGACGACCTCACCGCCGGCACACGGGTCACGGTCGTCAAGGTCGACGGCGCAACTCTGGTAATCCAGGCGGTAAGCTAAGCGCGACACCCGACAGCACCGCCTTGCTGTTCCATGACCGATCCTTGCCCCCGAACCCGTCCGCCTCAAGCGTCCGCGTGGTCAACAGGATGTGGGCATAGTGATTGCGCATATCACCCTTCCCACCGGGGGCATGGATCGCGATAGCGGCAATCATCCCACGGTCCACAAAGGCCCCCTGCGCGAGAGATATAACCGAAAGTCGGTGATGGCTTGTTGAAGGCGGCATATCATGGCGATGCTAAAACCCTTACGTCCCCTGAGCGCCTCTGGTGTCCCCTCCGGGGCCGGTATCTCGCTATGCAACACACCGGAACGCCGGGAATAGTCATGCACCAGCCCTTGACGATGATCGGGGATATATTCCGCCGCGCGGTAAACCGCCGCAGCTGTGGCACTGCGCCCGGAACTGCGTGATAGTATCTTTCCCGAGAGGTGATAAATCGCCATGGCGGGACGGTACTTTGCGAGGACACCTGAGATGGTCCCACATTGTTGGACAGTCTGACAGCTTCGCCAAGGTGTATTCCGATTGCTGATCATGCCGTCAGAATCTTGTTTATCAGATTTCCTTGCTGTTGTTGAGCCTGTGGAGATGTGGGCAAGGCGATAGCCTTGTCCATCATATCCACAGGGTTGGTGTCGCTACCGAGCGCATAGGCTTCCGCCGGCGTCCGGCCGCCGAGCGCGGAATGGGGACGCTCGATGTTGTAGAAGTCAATCCATTCGGCGATGACCCGCTCGGCATGGAATCCGTCGGTCAGTTCATGCAGGTGGACCGCTTCGTATTTGAGCGAACGCCAGAGCCGTTCGATGAAGATGTTGTCCATGTAGCGGCCACGGCCGTCCATGGAGATCCCCACCTCGGCATCCTTGAGGGCGGCAGTGAAGTTCAAGCTGGTGAACTGGCTACCCTGATCGGTGTTGAAGATCTCCGGCCTACCGTAGGTGTCGAGCGCCTCGTTCAACGCCTCGATACAAAACCCGGCGTCCATGGTGTTCGACAGCCGCCAGGCCAGGACGTGGCGGCTCGCCCAGTCCATGATCGCGACCAGATAGAGGAGGCCGCGACGGACCGGGATATAGGTGATGTCGGCGCACCAGACGTGATCCGGCCGCTTGATCGCCAGTCCCTTGAGCCGGTACGGATAAACCCGGTGCTCCGGGTCGGGCCGGCTCGTCCCCGGTGCCTGATAGATCGCCTCCAGCCCCATCAGGCGCATCAAACGCCGTATACGGTGACGGCCGACGAAGATACCCTCGCGCCGCAACCGGCGGGCCATCTGACGGCTGCCGTAGAACGGATACTTCAGGAACAACTCGTCAATCCGCCGCATCAGCGCCAGGGTCTCGCCACTCTCGCCCTTCGGCGCGTAATAGAACGACGACCGGCTGATCGACAGAATATCGCATTGACGGCTCAAGCTGAGACCCGGAACGTCGCGGCCCACCATCGCCTTGCGCTCCATCCGGCTCATCGCTTGAGCCCCCTGGACAAAAAATCCCTTTCCACCGTCAGTTGCCCGATCTTCGCGTGCAGATCGTGAACCTCGCCCTCAAAGTCCCGGCGCGCCTGATCGGCGCCGTTCGAGAACACCTCGCCCAGACCGTCCATGGCCTGGCGCTTCCAGGTGCCGACCTGATTGGGATGGACCTTGTGACGGGACGCAATCTCCTGGATCGTCTTGTCGCCCCTCAGCGCATCCAGCGCCACCGTCGCCTTGAACTCAGGCGTGAACTTCCGTCGCCTCGTCATTTCGTATTCCTCCGTAACCGGTGGAATACACCTTAACCCACTGTCCGATTTTCCGGGACCACCTCAACCCGCCCACTCAATATGCCCAAGCATTTTTCGTAAATAGCTCAACCTCTTCCGGGTCAACAACTTCCGGAATTTCCGCAGGGTCGCCTACGACAATCTTTGAGACGTCCAAAGCGTTCTTTAGGTCAGCACTACTGATCCAGTCATTTTCCCACAAACGGGCAGGATTGCCGTTAACTATTTGGCAAATAGACCTGATTCACAATAACATCAGGTAGTTGAGAACGGATGTATCCTTACCGAATTTGGTTAGGCTGTTTTCAAATTCATGTTTGCCAGCGCCCCGACGTTCTTGGCAATCATGTTTTCCTGCCGGTTGCCGCGGTAAGTTTCGGCAAATATCCCGAACTTTTTCATGCGGCAAATACCGTGCTCCACGCCGATACGCAGCTTTGCGTGCCAAGCGTTGTAAGTTTTCTGTTCGTCCGTAAGGGGGTGGTTCCTTGAGGCTTTGAGCGGGATTTCAAGCGATGTTCCCAGATAACCGAGATCACCAAGTACAAGCACACCCGGTGGCTTATCCACGCGCGCCTCGTCGTAGATACGCTTGTCATGTGCGCGCCCGGGTTGCGCCGGACCGACCGCCAGAACCCGTTTTTTGTCATCGGTGATGATCTGATGTGAGGCCGTGTGATGCTTTTTCTTGCCGGAATACTTCGCCTTGCGATGCGAGAGCTTTTTCGGGCGTTGAACCGGACGCTCCGTGCCGTCAATCATCAGGTAAAGCAGGTCATCCCTCTCTGACGCCGACAGCCTGATCTTGCGCTCCGGCATCCGGAAATGTCCTGCCATCAATTCTGTCATGGCAGCAATCCGACGGCAAACCGTAGGGGACGAGACATCGAACAGAAGACCCATAAAGGCCTGACTGGTATAGGTGCGATAATACATCAAGCAGAGCAGCAATTGCTCGGCAAATTCCAAACGGTAGTTCATCCCGCCACCGATCGCGCGTTGTCGGTCTTCACGTGAAAGCCGGTGGTGCTCACGTTCAAGCCAGATCGGATGAAGAACAACAACCAATGCCTCGAAATCCTGAAGACGGATGCCTGAAAGGCGGAAAAACAAATCAGCGCGCCCCCGCAAAACCTTCAAAACCCTCATAGACAACCCCTCACTCTCCATTGAGCCATAAACATCGCTGAAAACCGGCTATTGCGCAACAGGTTTAATATTTTCTTCGCTATTCAGGTGAAGCCCTACGGCCTTGGGCTTAGTAACGCGCTGTAACCAAATGTCCAAATATCCGTTATCGGGAACCTTGCGCATCTTCTTCTGCACCCTATCCCATAGAGCCTCTTTGTCCGCGTCGGCACGGGAGATCAGATGGCTAAGAATGCCTGCAACTGCGGGAAACGCCTGAGGGGATGTCACACCTAAGTCGGTCACAATAGCGATCTGCACCTCTAGGTCTTTGGGAGCATCTGGCTGCTTGACTATCTCTGAATGAAACTCGCTCACCAGCCGCCGTAGTGCTCCGCTATTAGGAAACCGGCGACCAAACGCGTGAAGTCCAAGCAACTGTTTTTGTATGGTTTTAGCGTTGACTGTGCCCAAATCTTGTAAGTTTATGCCTGCGCGTTTATCAGGTTTAATAGAGCCTTCAACTACGTTTGGCGAAATGACGGTCTTCGCCACACCAAGCTTCATCCCAGCTAAGCGCAAGTTATCGCTCACTGCTTTTAAAATCGCCTCCGTTCGGACATCGCTGTTCGCAAAAATTCTGTAATCGTCTCTATACCTCAGTATCTTAAAATCGGTCGCTTCTCCCAGCTCTTCCGTAAGTAGCGAGTCAACCCAGCCCAGCACCAGCTCGGCCACAAAATCCATGAGTACTGAGCCTTGCGCTATACCGTTCGTTTGCCCGTATCGACTTGACCGAATGAGAAAATCAATCTTATCCCCTAGTTGTTCGCCGCTACCCTTACTCGCCTTAGCCTCGGCACAGCCGTGTAGCGCCCATGCAATATTGTGAGTGTAGAGCGAACCGTAGCAGTCCGTCACATCGGTGTGAATGAGGTGGCTATAGTCGAGAGAGTGTATGATTGATTGTTGCTCAACCGCCTGCCACCAGTTGCGAACTTGAGCGGCTTGGCCAGTTTGCTCGTCAATCGATATAACTGGCGAACTACAACACACAACTGCCCCGTTTTCAAATGATGCCAGCCTATCCGTAATCTCCGCCCAGTTGTCGGGTTCACAGATTAAATTCACTAGCGCAACATAGATTGCCGGATGTATTAGCTCATACGGTCGCCATGAAAATCGACCGTCCTTGTTTGCAATGAAGCTGTAATTAACGCCGCTGAATTTTGATGGCTTCTCAGCCTGTAAGTCGGAAAGTCGGTTTCCACTCAGAACTTCGGAAACTTCGGCGAGTATCGGCTCAAAGGTAATATACTCCGGGAAATCGCCCTTAAAATAGCTGCTACCCCTCAGAAAATATGCCCTGGCCTCATCGCGATTGGCATCTATCAATCTCTTCACAGTTTACCTCAATCTAGCTATTTTGGGGAAGCAACCGCCCCATTTTGTAGCGCGACAATCAGGATGAGAGGTGCGCGTCAATCAGGATAAGAATCCTTGGTCGTAACGTTTGGGACGATGCCGCCCTTTTCCGCCACGATCAAAGGGTTTGTTTTTTGATTGTCGCGGAGCGTCAATCAGCTTTGGTGTTTGCCGGCGCGGCTTTTTGTACCGGCCTTCCCGGCCCCTTCGCCTTTTGTGCTGCTCTTCGCCTGTAGCTTTCGACATTCATCTCGAAGATGGTTGCGTGGTGCACGAGCCTGTCGACGGCGGTCAATGTCATGGCTGGGTCTGGAAAGATCGCATTCCACTCCCCGAAGGGCTGGTTGGCCGTGATCAACATTAGACCTGATTCACAATAACATCAGGTCTAATGGAAAAACAATCAAACCTTTGGAAATTGGCGGAAATAGTAGGAAGTAAACCATGAAAACAGATAAGCCTGTCATTGAAGTCAAGCCCCGGAGACGAAGCATGACCAAGACCAAGCCGATTGCGGCAAAGAAGGCCCCAGCTAGGATGATCAATAGACCTGATTCACAATAACATCAGGTAGCTGAGAACGGATGTATCCTTACCGATTTGGTCAGGCTGTTTTCAAATTCATGTTTGCCAGCGCCCCGACGTTCTTGGCAATCATGTTTTCCTGCCGGTTGCCGCGGTGAGTTTCGGCAAATATTCCGAACTTTTTCATCCGGCCAATACCGTGCTCCACGCCGATACGTAGCTTTGCGTGCCAAGCGTTGTAAGTTTTCTGTTCGTCCGTAAGGGGGTGGTTCTTTGAGGCTTTGAGCGGGATTTCAAGCGATGTTCCCAGATAACCGAGATCACCAAGTACAAGCACACCCGGTGGCTTATCCACGCGCGCCTCGTCGTAGATACGCTTGTCATGTGCGCGCCCGGGTTGCGCCGGGCCAACCGCCAGAACCCGTTTTTTGTCATCGGTGATGATCTGATGTGAGGCCGTGTGGTGCTTTTTCTTGCCGGAATACTTCGCCTTGCGATGCGAGAGCTTTTTCGGACGTTGAACCGGACGCTCCGTGCCGTCAATCATCAGGTAAAGCAGGTCATCCCTCTCTGACGCCGACAGCCTGATCTTGCGCTCCGGCATCCGGAAATGTCCTGCCATCAATTCTGTCATGGCAGCAATCCGACGGCAAACCGTAGGGGACGAGACACCGAACAGAAGACCCATAAAGGCCTGACTGGTATAGGTGCGATAATACATCAAGCAGAGCAGCAATTGCTCGGCAAATTCCAAACGGTAGTTCATCCCGCCACCGATCGCGCGTTGTCTGTCTTCACGTGAAAGCCGGTGGTGCTCACGTTCAAGCCAGATCGGATGAAGAACAACAACCAATGCCTCGAAATCCTGAAGACGGATACCTGAAAGGCGGAAAAACAAATCAGCGCGCCCCCGCAAAACCTTCAAAACCCTCATAGACAAGCCCTCACTCTCCATTGAGCCATGAACATCGCTGAAAATCGGCTATTGCGCAACAGGTTTAATGTAAAACCGAGCCGCTACCAGCCGAACAAGGCGGAGTTGGAAAAGGACGCGCGGATCAAGACGACGCCGGAAGATCTGGCTCGCCGCGCGCTGGCCCCGACAAAGATTCTGGAGGATTTCAATGCCTAGCGGCGCGGATGTGACTTTCGTATATAACCCCAAAATTCTAGAGCTTATACGCTTAACTAGCCATTGACAACCCCAGATTAAATATCATATAACTAGCCAGACACTAGGTATCGGTGGTCGAATTGACAAGGACGAGTCGACATGGCACAGAAAGCACTAGGCAGATCGCACCGCGAGGGGCTGACCATCTTGGAATTGTTTCAGATGTTCCCCGACGACACAGCAGCGGAGGCGTGGTTCGAGGAACAGCGCTGGCCCGACGGGCGGTTCTGCCCGGACTGCGGATCGGTCGAGACCGTACCCGTGAAGAACCGCCGCCCGATGCCGTATCGCTGCCGCGGGTGCCGCGCCCATTTCAGCGTCAGAAAGGGCACCGTCATGCAGTCATCGAAGGTCGGTTTCCAGAAGTGGGCGATCGCGATCTACATGATGACCACCGGCCTCAAGGGTACGTCGCCCATGAAACTCTACCGCGATCTCGGCATCCGGCAGGCGACCGCGTGGTTCCTGATGCAGCGCATCCGCGAGGGTTTCGAGGCCGGTGTCGGCCTGCCCTTCCCCGGCCCCGTCGAGGTCGACGAGACCTACATCGGGGGCAAGGAGAAGAATAAGCACGGACGCAGGAAACTCCGGGCAGGCCGGGGTACCGTCGGCAAGGTGGCCGTGGCCGGTGCGCGGAACCGGGGATCGAAGCACATCTCCGCCGCTGTTGTTGGAGGCACCGACACCGCCACGTTGCAGGGCTTCATTGCCGCCCGCGCGGCACCGGGGGCGACGGTCTACACCGACGAACACGCGGCTTACCGGGGGCTGCCCTTCGACCACGGCACCGTCCGCCACTCGGCGGGCGAGTACGTCTGCGACATAGCCCATACCAACGGCATGGAGTCCTTCTGGTCGATGCTCAAGCGGGGTTATCACGGGACGTTCCATCATGTCAGCCCCAAGCATCTGGACCGCTATGTCCGCGAGTTTGCCGGGCGGCACAACATCCGCGATCTCAATACCGTCGCCCAGATGGCGGCGCTCACGCGCGGTATGGTTGGCAAGCGGCTGATGTACCGGGAACTCGTGGCGTAGCGCGATGTATCGTGTAGATAGAAATGACTTTTACCGGAATGGCAAAGACTCCACGGTTTATACGCCGCCGTCCGTCAGCCGATTCCTGTTCGATATTGTGAACGAACGGATCGACGGTCTCGTCCTTGATCCATGTGTCGGGGCCGGTTCCCTGCTCGACCCGTTCCGGGAGGCGGGGTTCCCGACTGTCGGGATCGACATCGAGGACCAGGGCTGGCCGGACACGATCGTCCGGGATTTCATCGGCGTGCGTCCTGGCGAAATAGCCCCCCCCCCGGCCTGGTCATTGCCAACCCCCCGTTCAACATCGACGACAAAACGCGGGACATGGTTGCAGCCAATTTCGGGCGGCGCCCCCTGTTGCCGGAAGTCTGGTTGCACAAGAGCGTGGAGTTGTGGGGCAAGGATGTGCCCCTGGTCCTGTTCGCGCCCTACGGGCTCCGGCTCAACCAGACGGTAGGCAGCAAGCGGTGGAAACGATTTCTCGACGGTTCCTACCCGCCGATCTCGGCCATCGTCGCTTTGCCGAAGGACATTTACGACGGCGTGCTGTTCCACAGCGAGGTCCTGATCTTCAACATCGAGGGCCTGCACGGTCATTATTTCTACGATGGCTAAGTCGGAAGACCTTCGCCAGAACAAGGCACAGCATCGCCCCAAAAACAGGGATTCCGCACGTAGTGACAAGGCCATTCACGCCGCTATGCAGGACTGTATCGGTTATCTCGAAGAGCGCATGTCGGACAATCTCGACGGCTACAACCTGGTGTTCGATACCAAGCTGTCCTATCGCCAGCTCATCACCATGATCGGCGTCGCGGGACACCGGGTCGAGTTCGACCAGACGTTTCTCGACCGCACCATCAAGCCGGATGGCGGCGTGATATGGCTCCTGAAGGAAGGGGACGACGATTACCGCCGCCTCGTCCTGGTTTCGGAGATCAAGAAACAGGGCACCAACAAGGAAAGGCTGGCCGAGGGCCGGCCCCGGCAGGCACAGGGCAACGCAATCGAGCGACTCGGAAAGAACTTGATCGGGATACGCGCGGCCATGAACCACGAGGATCTGACGCCGTTCGTGTGCTTCGGGTGGGGCTGCGATTTCGTGGAGGACTACGACAAAAGCTCGTTCGTCATGTCGAAGGTCTCGATGATGAACGAGTTCTACCCGCTCAACCGGACCCACGTTTTCAAAAAGGACGGCTCATCGGACAGGAATCGTTTTGCCCCAGTCTCAATGTACTTCCGCGAGCCGGAATGGAAGCGCGAGGAAATGTTCGACATCCTGAAAGAGGTGGCTGAAACGTCCCTCCGATACTACCTGTTCTGACCGGAACTATGCAATGGATGACAAGATGAAAACCATACTCCGGAAGCGTGGACGGCCCCTCACGCGAGAAATTAAGCTGGACGCAACCCCGGAAGGTGTGGCGCGGGCGATGTTTGCAGCTGTACGGAAACCCGACCCGACCCGCCGGAAGCCTCGGAAACTCGCGAAACCCGGCGGCTAGTTAAGCGTATAAGCCCCAAAATTTTCGAGGACTATGCCACCCAGCGGATGCGGCGGGAATTATTTCCTGACTGGAAGGTTTCGGACCAGGAGCGGGGTCCTCATTTGGTGGAGAACAGGCATCCCAGGAGCGGGCCGAAATTCCACCTCAGGCCAGATACCGTGGCAAGAAAGACCGGCAGGCCAGTACTAGTGATGGACGCTAAATGGAAACGCCTGCCCCAAAGCGGCCAGCATCAGGGCTGCCGGCATCAGGGCATCCAGCAGGCCGACCTCTACCAGCTCTACACCCATGGCAGAAAATACCGGCGTGACGGACAGCGTCGCGGGCGAAGCAAGAGCCCACCGTGGTTATATTTGCTCTATCCTTGGAGCCATGAGTTCCCCGGCCTTCTTGACTTCGAGTATGAAGACGGCCTCTGGCTCTCGATCCGGCCGACCCGTCTTGATGACGAGAAAACCCCTGTCTTGGATCAACCTCCCGATGTTGCGATTCTGCCAAACGCCGCCAGCTTGCACGAAACGCAAGCCGCCATAGCAGACCTCGCCCCCCAAGCTTGCTGATGTACAGCGCCCTGATACAGATCCGGGCCTCCGATGCGATCCTCGGCCGGCTGACGGTTGGAGATCGGAAATTTCGCTGTGTCCTCGGGCGAGGCGGCGTGCGCACCGACAAACAGGAAGGCGACGGGGCCACCCCTGCCGGGGATTGGCCGCTACGCCGGATTCTCTACCGCCCCGACCGTGGCGCTGCGCCGGCCTCGGGACTCCCGATCGAAGCGCTTTCTCCTGATCAGGGCTGGTGCGACGATCCGGCATCGCCCGACTACAACCAGCTGGTCACGCTGCCTTTCGGTGCGAGCCACGAGGCGTTGTGGCGGGAGGATGCGCTCTACGACATCATCGCGGTGATCGGCTACAACGACGATCCCGTGCAAGCGGGACAGGGGAGCGCGATCTTTCTCCATATCGCCCGCGACGACTTCTCCCCGACCGAGGGCTGTGTCGCGCTCGCCCGGAAGGATGCCCTTGCAGTCCTGGAAGCCTGTGGTCCCGACACATGGATCCGGATTGAGCCCTGATCCCTGACGGCGCCCTGGTTGAGGCCGCGGCCTGCAATCAGGTTATAGGCGTCGCACGCGGGCCAAACACGGCGGTGCCGACCCGCACCAGCGTCGCGCCGAAGGCGATCGCCGTCTCGTAATCCGCGCTCATGCCCATGCTCAGCCGGTCGAGCCCGTGGCGGGCGGCCATATCCTGGAGTAGAGCGAAGTGCGGCGACGGCTCCTCGTCGAACGGCGGGATGCACATCAGGCCGACCACGGGCAAATCGTATTCGTCGCGGCAGGCCTTGATGAACACATCGGCATCCGCTGTCGGCACGCCTGCCTTCTGCGCTTCGTCGCCGGTGTTGATCTGGACGTAGCACTCGGGGCGCTGGCCGGCTTTGTCCATCTCGCGCGCCAGGGCCTTCGCCAAGCTCGCCCGGTCGACCGTCTGAATGGCGTCGAACAGGCCAAGGGCCTTGCGCACCTTGTTGGTCTGGAGCGGGCCGATCAGGTGCAGCGCGAAGGAACCCTGGCTTCCCTGGCTTCCCTCGCTTCCCTGGCTTCCCTGGCTTCCCTGGCTTCCCTGGCTTCCCTGGCTTGCGCGCAGGGTTGGCCATTTCACCCCAGCCTCCTGGACCCGGTTCTCGCCGAACAGCGCCTGGCCCGCCGCCAAAGCCTCGGTGATGCGGTCGGGACCGTGCGTCTTGGAGATCGCGCAGAGTGCTATATCGCCAGGCTCGCGCGCCGCCGCCCAGGCCGCTGCATCAATGCGCCTCCGCACTGCGGCCAGCGCATCGGTAATCCCCGCCACCCTCGCTTCGTTCATCCGGTTTTCCTGCCTTTTCGGTCGCCGTTTTCTCTCGCGATGCCAGCATTCGTGTGGAGCATATCAGGTTCCGCGGTGGCGGCCCGTTTTGCGATGGCGAGATGCCAAGCAAAATTGTGCGAAGGCCGCACGCCGGCTCAATTTCCTCTGGAATCCTTCGCCTGTCCCCGGCATACTCCCCCGCATGCAATTCTTCTCAACGCGACACCCTTTTGCACGATTCCTTGCCCTGGCCGCAATCCTGTTCCTGGTCAGCGGCTGCGGCCTCTCGGGCGATAAAGTCAGCAGCGACGGCGCCGGTTCGCCGGCCAGTACAGGCTCGACCCTCCGGGACCCAAACAAGGGTCTTCTCGACGAATGGTTCGGGCGAGGCGGCAACGCCCGGGTCACAGGAATCGGCGTCAACGCTTATCTCTGGCGCGCGAGCCTCGACACCGTCTCTTTCCTGCCGATCTCCGAGGCCGATCCCTATGGCGGAGTGATTCTCACCGACTGGCACCAACTCGAGGGGACACCGAACGAGCGCTACAAGGTCAACGTTTACATCCTCGACAGCGCGCTCCGCTCTGATGGTCTCCGCGTCGCTGTGTTCTGGCAGAAACGCGGGCGCGACGGTGGCTGGTCCAATGTCGAGGTCAGCAGGAAGACCGTGCGGAACCTGGAAAACGCCATCCTGACCCGGGCCCGGCAACTCAGGGTCGGGTCGGTCCGCTGATCGATCCCGGCGCATTGGCCAACCTCCGCAAGTCGCGGGAAAAGATTGCCCGGAAAGAAATCGCAGAGACTGCAGGTCCGCGCCAAAGGGTGCCGGAATGAGCCAAGACACATACAACTTCAAGACATGCGAGCAAAAGTGGCAGACTCGCTGGGAAGAGGCGGGGTCGTTCGCCTGCGCTGAGGACCCCGGCCAGCCCAAATACTACGTCCTCGAGATGTTTCCCTACCCATCGGGGCGCATCCATATGGGCCACGTGCGCAACTACACCATTGGCGACGTCGTCGCCCGCTACAAGAAGGCACAGGGCTTCAACGTGCTCCATCCGATGGGCTGGGACGCCTTCGGCCTGCCGGCCGAGAACGCCGCCTTTGAAAACCGGGTGCATCCCGCCAAGTGGACCCGTAGCAACATCGACACCATGCGCAAGCAGCTGCGCACCATGGGTCTCTCGTATGACTGGAGCCGCGAGCTCTCGACCTGCGATCCCCGCTATTACCGCCACGAACAGAAGATGTTCATCGACTTCTACAAAGCCGGGCTGGCCTACAAGAAGAAGGCCTGGGTCAACTGGGATCCGGTCGAGGACACGGTGCTCGCCAATGAACAGGTGATCGACGGCAAGGGTTGGCGTTCCGGCGCGACGGTAGAGCGGCGACTGGTGGCGCACTGGTTCCTGAAAACCACCGCCTATGCTGACGAGCTGCTCGAGGCGCTGGAGACCATGGAGCGGTGGCCGAATCGCGTGCGTATCATGCAGACGAACTGGATCGGCCGGTCCGAGGGCGCGCGCATCCTGTTCGACCTTGAAGGCAAAAGTGGCTCACCGGGCGGTCCGCCCGACGGTTCTCTGGACGACCGGCTGGAGGTCTTCACCACCCGACACGACACACTGTTTGGTGCAACCTTCCTCGCTGTTGCCGCCAACCATCCGCTTGCTGCCGCGCTGGCGGAAGACGATCCGGAACTGCAGAGGTTCATCGCCGAGTGCAACCGGACCTCGACCAGCACCGCGGCGGTCGAAACGGCCGAGAAAACGGGCTACCGAACCGCAATCACCGGCAGTCACCCACTTCTCGAGGGCCGCGAACTGCCGGTCTTCGTCGCCAACTTCGTGCTGATGGAGTACGGCACCGGGGCGATCTTCGGCTGTCCGGCTCATGACCAGCGCGATCTCGACTTCGCCCGCAAATACGAACTCGACGTCATCCCCGTGGTCGCCCCGCGCGAGGCCGACCCGGCCAGATTCACGGTTGGCACCGAGGCCTATATCGAGGACGGCGTCGTGATCAACTCGGCCTTCCTGGACGGACTCGGGGTCGAGGAGGCGAAGCGGGAAATAGCATCGCGGCTGGCCGGTATCGGCGCCGGCGAGGCCTGCGTGTCGTTCCGACTGCGCGACTGGGGGGTCTCGCGCCAGCGCTACTGGGGATGCCCGGTGCCGATGGTGCACTGCGGCAGCTGCGGCACGGTGCCCGTAGACGAGGCCAATTTGCCGGTCGAGCTGCCCGAGGATGTCGATTTCGATGCCCCGGGCAATCCGCTGGACCGGCATCCGGACTGGAAGCATACCGTCTGCCCACAATGCGGCGGTGCCGCCGAGCGCGAGACCGACACGTTCGATACCTTCTTTGAATCCTCCTGGTACTTCGCGCAGTTCTGCGCCGCCGACCAGGACCGGCTGTTCACGCCCGCCGAAGCCACCTACTGGCTCCCGGTCGACCAGTATATCGGCGGCATCGAGCACGCGATCCTGCACCTGCTGTATTCGCGCTGGTTCATGCGGGCGCTCACCCAGACGGGCCACCTTGAGCTCGACGAACCCTTCACCGGACTCCTCACCCAGGGCATGGTCATTCACGAGACCTACCGCGACGACGACAGGAACTGGCTGGCACCGGAAGATGTCGTACGCGGCACCGATGGTGCGTACAAGACCAAAACCGGCGGGGTGGTGACCGTCGGCCGGGTCGAGAAAATGAGCAAGTCCCGGCGCAACGTGGTCGACCCGGAAATAATCATCGCTGCATACGGCGCCGACACAGCGCGGCTGTTCATGTTGTCCGACTCGCCGGTGGCGCGCGACCTCGAATGGACCGAGGCCGGCATCGAGGGCGCCTGGCGCTACATGAACAGGCTGTGGCGGATGGCAACAGACTCTGCCGAACCGCTGGCAGCGCCCGACACAGTGGCTCCCGATACGTTTTCGTCCGCTGGTGAATCCCTGCTACGCATGATCCACGCCACGATCGCTGCAGTCGGCGACGACATCGAAAATTTCCGCTTCAACCGCGCCGTCGCCCGCATCCGCGAGCTGACCAACGCGGTTTCCACTTTCGCCGTTGAAGGCGGGGGCGAAGACGAAGAGCGCGCCTGGCTCCGCCGCGCGAGTCTCGAGACTGCGATACGGCTGCTGGCACCGGTAACACCGCACCTGGCGGAGGAAATCTGGGAGGCGCTCGGACACGACACCCTGCTCGCCGGCATGCCCTGGCCCGAGGCCGATGCACGTTATCTCGGCGCGGAGGAGACAGTCACCCTCGCCGTCCAGGTCAACGGCAAGCTGCGGGGCACGATCAAGATGCCGCGGGATTGCGAGGCGGCCAAGGCGGAAGAGAAGGCGCTGGGTCTCGAGGGCGTCCGGCGAATCCAGGGCGACAAGGTTCCGCGCAAGATCATTGTCGTCCCCAACAAGATCGTCAATGTGGTTCTCTAGCCGGGCGTTATCGCTCTCTGGGTCACTCTCTGGGTCGCTCTCTGGCCGGAGGCTCCCCAACGCGACATTCCCTGGCGAGGTCACGGCTTTTCTCCCACCCCTTCTCGCGATCTTCCTTGTGGGCTCTCTGGCAAGCCCTCTTGCCGGCTGCGGGTTCGAGCCGCTCTACGGCGGCAAGGGGGGCGCAGCGATCGCAACGACCCTGTCGGATATCCGCATCACGCCCATCAAGGATCGAAACGGACAGATTCTTCGCAACTACCTGCTCGACCGACTGACACCCACAGGACAGCCAAGGGCACCTCGCTACACGCTTACCGTCAGCCTCAAAATCGAAAAAGAAGACCTCGGGCTACGCATCACCGATACGGCGACACGCACCAAGCTGGCCATGCACGCCCGCTTCATCCTCGCCGACGCCCGGACCGGCGAGACCATGCTCGAGGATTCCGCGCGCTCGGTCACCGACTACAACATCCCGAGATCGGAATACGCGTTGCTGACGGCCGAGAACAAGGCACTGGACCGGACGGCACGGGAGGTGAGCGATGCGATCCGTCATCGGATCGGCTTGTTCCTGCACGCAAGGGAGAGCAAGAGCAATGCCTCTTAAATATCGCGAGGTCGAGGCCTTCCTGCGGAACGGTCCAGGCGACTGCCGGGTAGTCCTGGTCTACGGGCCGAACGAAGGGCTGGTGCACGAGAGGGTCGACATCATCGCCCGGCATGTGGTCGAGGACATGGCCGATCCGTTCCGGGTCGTCGACCTTACGGGCAAGGATCTTGCCGACAACCCCGGACGCCTCGCCAACGAGGTCGCCGCCATTTCGATGCTGGGAGGCCGCCGCCTGATCCGACTCCGCGACGTCACCGACACGATCGCACCCCTGGTCGAATACGTCGCCAGCGAAGTGCCGGAGGATGCACCGGGCCAGGCCTACGCGGCCGGCAAGGTGCCGGACGACGCGCTCACCATCATCACCGCCGGCGAACTGCCGCCGCGCTCGACCCTCCGGAAACTCGGCGACAGCCTTCCCAGAATGGCCGCCATTCCCTGCTATGCCGACGAAAACAAGGATCTGCGGCGGCTTATCGAAGAAACCCTGAGCAAACACCGGATAAAGGCAGCGCCGGATGCGGTCGCCTGGCTGGTCGGCCATCTCGGCGCTGATCGCGGCATGACCCGCAACGAGCTCGAGAAACTGGTGCTGTTCGCGGGCAACGATTCGACCCTTGATCTCGACAGCGCCATGGCCTGCATCGGCGACAGCGCCGGACTCAACCTCGACGATCTCGTCTTTGCGGCAGGCGGCGGCAACCTTGCGGCCGTCGACCGGGACTATACGCGCGCACTGCGCAACGGAATCGCGGCGTCCAAAATCCTGCGCGCAACCTCGCGGCACTTCATGCGGTTGCGCCAGGTCCGCCGCAGCATCGAGAGCGGGGAAAGCCTCGACGCTATCGTGAAAGACCTCAGGCCGCCGGTCTTTTTCAAGTACAAGGATCCGTTCAACCGCCAGGCTCGGTCCTGGTTGCTCGCCGACATCGACCGGGTTATCAGCCTGCTGTGGGAAACCGAGCGTCAATCCCGGTTCGACTCCGCGATCAATGACGCTCTCTGTGGCCGGGCCCTGCTGCAGATCGCCCAGCTCGGCCGACGCTCAGCCGGTAGCAGGGCCAGCCGTGGACGCTGACTGGAATCCGGGGCCTGTTGCCCAGCAAACTTGCCCAACAGACCTGCCCAGCGATCTTGCCGGGGGGCAGCCCTACTCCGTATCGGAAAGACGGCGGGCGATCTCATCGAGCTGATCGAGCGAGGCGAACGCCACCTTTGTATGCCCTTTTCCGTCCCGTGCCTCGATCGAGACCTTGAAGCCGGAGGCGAGGCTGAGTCGGCGTTCCATCGCCAGTGTGTCCGGATCCTTGCCGCGCTGGCGTTGCGGCTTGCATGACGTGCCCACCCCCTTGCCGCGATCGCGCTGCATGAGAAGCTCGGTTTGCCGCACGTTCAGCCCCCGCCGCAGCACCTCTTTCATCACCACCTCGGGATTGGCAGCGGGAATCAGGGCCCGCGCATGGCCGACGCTCAGCCTGCCATCCTGGATCGCCGCCCGAACACTGTCGGGAAGCCCGAGAAGACGCAGCATGTTGGCAACATGGCTTCGGCTCTTGCCCACCGCCTGCGCCAGATCTTCCTGTCGTTGGCCAAGCTCGATCAGCCCCCGATAACCCTCGGCCTCCTCGATGGGGGTGAGATTCTCCCGCTGGACGTTTTCCACCAGCGCAACCTCGATCGCCTCGCGGTCTCCCAACCCTTTGATTATAGACGGTATTTTATCCAGGCGGGCCATCTGGGCGGCGCGCCAGCGACGTTCGCCGGCGATGATCTCATAGGCGTCCCGCTCGCCGGCCACGGCGCGGACCAGGATCGGCACGAGCACGCCCTTCTCCTTGACTGAGGCGGCAAGCGCCTTCATCGCCGCATCGTCAAACCGGCGGCGTGGCTGCCCCGATCCCGGGCGCAGGAACGCAACCGGCAGGCTCATGGTCCCAGCCGGGCGCGGCCCGTCCGCACGGGCGCCCTCCCCCTCGCCGAGAAGCGCCGACAGCCCGCGGCCAAGACCTCTGTTCCGAGTTCCTGCCGAGGTTCCGGCAACGGACCCCGCTGGAAAGGCGGCCGGGGAACCGGTCGGCTTCCGGCCTTTCCTGCCGGTCTCCGTCCGACCTTTTCCGGCGGGGTTTTTATCAGAAGGCGTGCTCATCGCGGCGTTCTCCCTTCGCGTCGAAGCAGCTCCCGCGCCGCTTCGATATAAGCCTGACTGCCTTCGCAGCGCCAGTCATAGAGCATTATCGGCTGGCCGTGGGAAGGCGCCTCGGCGACCCGGACGTTCCGCGGAATCACCGCATCGAACACCCTGTCGCCGAAATGCTCGCGGACATCGAGGTCGACCTGGTTCGACAGATTGTTGCGGCTGTCGAACATGGTCAGAAGAATGCCGCAAATCTTGAGACGCGGGTTAAGACGCTGACGGACCCGATCGAGGGTGTCCATGAACAAGCTCAGCCCCTCGAGGGCGTAAAATTCGCACTGCAAGGGGACGAGCACCGTATCGGCGGCGCAGAGTGCGTTCACGGTCAGCACCCCGAGCGAAGGCGGGCTGTCGATGAGGATGAAGTCCCGCTCTGCCCGCGCCGTCGCCAACGCATCGGCAAGGCGGAACTCACGGCGCCCGGCTTCCGTGAACTCCAGCTCGGCGCCCGCCAGGTTGATCGAGGCCGGTGCCAGGGCCAGCCCGTCGAGCATGGTCTCCTGTACGACCTCTTCGAGCGTGGCTGCGCCAGTCAATAATTCATAAGTTGTTGATTCATAAGAAACTTCCGGTGTTTCTGCCTCAGGCCCTGAGGGCGCGGCGAGCACGGCGGACGTATCAGGCCCTGCCCCGCTGCGGCGGAGTGCGTCCAGCCCGGTCGAGGCATTGCCCTGGGGATCGATATCGACGACGAGAACCCTCTGTCCAGCCACGGCCAATGCTGTGGCGATGTTGACCGCGGTCGTGGTCTTGCCAACCCCGCCCTTCTGATTGGCGACGGCAAGAATGCGTGCGCCAGCAGGCGTGTCGGCAGGCGTGCCGGCGAGGGTGCCAGGCGCGTCAGCCATCAGCGGGCCGGCGTGGAGGAGTCAATGTTTCACGTGAAACCGGGGTCGACCTTTGCCGGTCCGGACGTTGGCCCGGACGTTGGTCCGGACGTTGGTCGGGACGCTGGGTCGGGTGGTTCGGGCGCTTGACGTAACGCAGGACCGCCATCACGGCAGCCGGAGTCACCCCCGGGATCCGGGCCGCCGCTCCAAGACTGTTCGGGCGCGTCCGAGCCAGTTTTTCCTGCGCCTCAGTCGACAGACCGCCGATCGCGGCGTAGTCAATGCTTTCCGGCAGGGTCAAGGCCTCATCGCGGCGATAGGCCGCCACATCGGCTTCCTGCCGATCGAGGTAACTCGCATAGAGCGCATCGATTTTCAGCTGTTCGGCAATGTCGGGCGCAATGTCGCCCAGCTCCGGCCACAGCACCTGCAGCCGCGCGATTGTTATCTCCGGCACCGCCAGGAGCTCCGGGGCGCTGCGCGCAGCACCGTTGCGCGGGGTGCCGAGCCCGGCCGCGGCAAGCTTGTTCGGCCCGGCCCGAAATCCCGCCACCAGCTCCCGGGCTTCGCCCAGCGCTACCGCCTTGCGGCGCCAGGCATCGCGGCGGACCGAGCCAACCAGCCCGGCAGCGATTCCCCGCTCCGTGAGGCGTTGGTCGGCATTGTCGGCGCGCAGGCGCAGCCTGTATTCGGCCCGCGAGGTGAACATCCGATAGGGCTCCCGGGTACCGCGGGTGATCAAATCGTCGACCAGCACGGCGATATACGCCTCGGACCGGTCGAGGATGAAAGGCGCAGCGCCAGCAACCGCGAGCGCTGCATTCGCACCGGCGACCAGGCCCTGTGCCGCCGCTTCCTCATAGCCGGTGGTGCCGTTGACCTGGCCGGCCAGCCACAGCCCCGGAAGGCGCCGTGTTTCCAGGGTCGGGGTGAGCTCCCGGGGATCGACGAAATCGTATTCGATAGCGTAGCCCGGCCGCAGCATCCGCGCCGCCTCAAGGCCGGGGATCCGGGCGACGATCTCCCGCTGTACCGCCTCCGGCAGGGAGGTCGAAATGCCGTTGGGATAGACGGTGTGATCATCAAGCCCTTCCGGCTCAAGAAAAATCTGATGGTGCTGGCGATCCGCAAACCGCACCACCTTGTCCTCGATCGACGGACAATAGCGTGGCCCCCGCGATTCGATCTGGCCTGAATACATCGGCGATTGGTGCAGGTTGTCGCGGATCAGCGCATGGATTTCCGGGGTCGTGCCGGTGATGGCGCAGGCGATCTGCGGCGTGGTTATGCGGTCGGTAAGGGTGGAGAAGGGGCGCGGCGGATCGTCACCGGGCTGGGTCTCGAGACCTTCCCAGGCGATGGTTCGGCCGTCGAGCCGAGGCGGTGTGCCGGTTTTCAGCCGGTCGACGGCGAATTCGAGCCGGCGCAGGGTCGCCGCCAGCCCGATTGCCGACTCTTCGCCGGCGCGGCCGGCGGGAATCCGCTGTTCGCCAATATGGATCATGCCGCCAAGGAATGTTCCGGTGGTCAAGACCACGGCCCGTGCGCGCAGGGTTTCGCCGTCCTCGGTAATCACCCCGGTGGCCCGGCCAGACTCATCAATAAGAAAATCCTCGACCGCCGCGGCGTATATCGAAAGACCGTCCTGTTCGGCCAGCAGCGCCTGGATCGCCTGTTTGTACAGCTTGCGGTCGGCCTGAGCCCGGGGGCTCCACACCGCCGGCCCCTTTGATTTGTTCAGAATCCGGAACTGGATGCCCGCCCGGTCGATGGCACGGCCGATGACGCCATCGAGAGCGTCGATCTCCCGCACCAGGTGGCCCTTAGCGAGCCCCCCAATGGCCGGGTTGCAGGACATTTCCCCGATCGTTTCCGGGCGATGGGTGACGAGCAGGGTGCGGGCGCCGATTCGCGCCGCAGCCCCGGCCGCCTCGGTGCCGGCATGGCCGCCACCGATGACGAGAACGTCCCAAATCTCTTCGCCATGCCGAATCATGGCGGTATCCTACGAATCAGCCCCGATGCCGCAAGCGTTGCGGCAAAGGCGACGCAAAAAATGTTTCACGGGAAACAATCGCCACTAACCTTCTGTAAACATGGGGAGTACTTGCCAGACAACTTGCTGTCCATGATCTATTTCCCGATGCAGAAATCCCGGAAAATGATATCGAGAAGATCCTCGACGTCCACGGCGCCCGTGATCCGACCCAAGGCCCGGACGGCAAGACGCATATCCTCGGCTGCCAGCTCTGGCAGCACCGCCGTCTCCAGATGCTGCAGCGCGGCGAGGCAGTCAGCCAGCGCCTCGCGGTGGCGAGCCCGGGTGATCACCGCCGCACCACCCGCATCGATCTTCGCTGCAACCTGACGCGTCAGCGCTTCGAGAAAATCGTCGAGCCCGATCTCCTCGTGCACCGATATCGAGAACGGCCCGGCATTTTTCAAGATTTCGTCGAACGCCAGGAGCGGCGGGCCAAGATCGGCCTTGTTAAGAACGACGAGGGTTTCCGCATCCACCATGCGGCGGGCCGGGCCGGCCGCTTCGGCATCCTGGCCATCAAAAATGACAATGCGGATATCCGCATCCTCGGCGCGATCGAGGGCGCGGCGAATGCCTTCGCTTTCGATGCCCGTGGCTGCCTCGCGCAGTCCAGCCGTGTCCGCAAGTACCACCGGGCAGCCGGCGAGGTCGAGCCGCACCTCGATCACGTCCCGCGTCGTGCCTGCCTGTTCGGCGACGATCGCTGCATCGCGACAGGCTAACCAGTTCAAAAGACTCGATTTTCCAGCGTTTGGCGGCCCCAGGATGGTAACAAAAACACCTTCCCGCAGATGCTCGCCGCGGCGATCATCATCGAGATGAACCTCTATTTTATCCTTTATTATCAATGCATTATCAAGAATTCCCCGGATCCCTCCGTCTTCCAACCCCTCATCCGGGAAATCGAGATGCGCCTCGAGATGCGCGAGCGCCTCGAGCAGGGGAGTCCGCCAGGATTCGTACAGCCGGCCGAGTTCGCCCCGGGTCTGGCGCAGGGCCTGGCGGCGCTGCGCTTCTGTTTCGGCGGCGATCAGATCGGCGATGCCCTCGGTCTCGGTGAGATCGATCTTGCCGGCAAGAAAGGCCCGGCGAGTAAACTCTCCCGGCTCGGCATGACGAAGACCGGGGCGGCGCCCGAGCGCAGCAAGCACGGCGGCGAGCACGGCCGGCCCGCCATGCAGGTGGAGTTCGACCACATCTTCGCCGGTATAGCTCGCCGGGGCAGCGAAACAGACGGCCATGCCGTCATCGAGTGGATCCCCCGTCTCCGGATCGCAGAACAGGGCCCGCGTCATCCGGCGTGGCACAGGAGACAGCTCGCCGGTCAGCGCGGCGAGTACAGCACTGGCCTCCGGGCCGGAGATCCGGATCACCGCGAGGCCGGCCTGTCCGGTCCCGGTCGAGATCGCATAGATGGTGTCCGCCGTCATTGTTGTGTCACCGTCCATCGCCACATCATCGCCGCGTCATCATCATCGCCGCGTCATCGTTTCCAGAATGAAATGGCTCCGCGAATAAAATGGTCATCGGGAGAGGCGGCTTGTATCGTTATTGTCCGGTCCCGCTACCAGCCTCGCCTCGCCAATCTCGCCATATGCGAAGGGCTCTCTCTCATGACCCGTAATCTGCTCGGCGAGGAAACCAGCCCCTACCTGCTGCAGCACCAGGACAATCCGGTGCACTGGATGCCCTGGGGCGACGCCGCGCTCAAGCGAGCGCAGCAGGAAAACAAACCGGTCTTGCTCTCGATCGGCTACGCCGCCTGCCATTGGTGCCACGTGATGGCGCACGAGTGTTTCGAGAACCCCGACATCGCCGGGGTAATGAACGAGCTTGTCGTCAGCGTCAAGGTAGACCGCGAGGAGCGGCCGGACATCGACGCGATCTACCAGGCGTCGCTGGCCATGCTCGGAGAGCAGGGCGGCTGGCCGCTGACCATGTTCCTCACACCCCAGGGCGAGCCATTCTGGGGCGGCACCTACTTCCCGCCGGAACCGCGCTGGGGACGGCCGGGTTTTGTTGATCTCCTGCGCGCGGTCGCCAACACCCATGCCGGCGATGCCGAACCGGTGCAAAAGAACGTCAAGGCACTGCGCGAGGGACTCGCCCGCCTATCGCAGCCCGAAGCCGGCAACGGCATCACCGGCGTGGAGCGCGACGCCATCGCCGAGCGCCTTGTTGGCGAGGTCGATCTGTTCCGGGGCGGCATCAAGCGCGCCCCAAAATTCCCCCAACCGCAGATTTTCGAGCAGATCTGGCGCGCCTGGAAACGGACCAGCAATCCCCTATTCCAGGACGCTGTAACCCGCACCCTAGACAACATCTGCCAGGGTGGGATCTACGACCATCTCGGCGGCGGCTTTGCGCGCTATTCGGTCGACGAGATGTGGCTCGTGCCGCATTTCGAGAAGATGCTCTACGACAACGCGGCGCTGATCGAGCTCCTGACGCTCGTCTGGCAGGAGACCCGCACGCCGCTCTATGCGGCGCGGGTGCGCGAGACCGTGGGCTGGCTGCTACGCGAGATGACCGATGCGGGCGGCGGTTTTGTCAGCAGCCTCGATGCCGACAGCGAAGGCGTGGAGGGCAAGTACTACGTCTGGTCGACAGACGAGGTCGCCGCTGCGCTCGGCGACGACGCGGAGACGTTCTCCCAGATCTACAACGTGATCCCGGACGGCAACTGGGAAGGCGCCAACATTCTCAACCGGCTGGCAGCGATGGCGGAAGAGGATCCCGAAACCGAAGCCACGCTCGCCCGCAACCGGGAGGCTTTGCTGCAGTTCCGCGGCCGACGTATCCCGCCGGGCAAAGACGACAAAGTCCTCGCCGACTGGAACGGGCTCATGATCGCCGCGCTCGCTTTCGCCGGGCCAGTGCTCGGGGAACCAGAATGGGTCGAGGCCGCGCGCCGCGCCTATGATTTCGTTCAGACAGAAATGCGAGTCGACGGGCGCCTGCAGCACAGCTGGTGCGCCGGACAGGCGCGCCACCCAGCAACTCTGGACGACCACGCCAATATGGCCCGGGCCGCACTCGCCCTCCACGAGGCAACCGGGGATGGCCGGTATCTTGAGGATACCATTGCGTGGGTTGAGGCCACCGAGGCGCATTACCGCGATCCGCAGGGCGGATATTTCTTCACCGCCGACGACACGCCGAACCTGATCACGCGAACCAAAACCGCGCATGACAGCCCCACCCCGTCCGGCAACGGCACGCTCGCCGGCGTGTCCGCCCGGTTGTTCTTGCTGACCGGCGAGGGGGCGCATCACGACCGAGCCAAGGACATCCTCCGCGCCTTCTCCGGCGAAATCGAGCAGAACTTCTTTCCGTTCTCGACCCTGATCAACGCCAGTGAGACGCTGGAATCCTGTACTCATATTTTCATTGCCGGCGATGCCGGTGCCGAAGACACGGCGGCGCTTGTTGCAGCGGTGAACGGCGCATCGCTGCCGGACAGGATCCTTACGATCCTCAGGCCCGGCGATGCACCGCCGGAGAACAGCCCCGCTGCCGGAAAGTCCCACATCAACGGCAGGGCCACCGCTTACGTTTGCCGGGGGCCCGTCTGCAGCGCCCCAGCCACTAGCCCCGAAGCGCTGGCCGCTCTGCTCGGCGCGACGTCCTGACCGATGCAACAGGATTTACCCAGTTCCGGTCCCGTACTCTGCATCAACACAACGGTTGTCGGGCCGGTCTCGATTTTCGAGGAAGGCGGCGCCGTCGCTGCAGTGCGTTTCGCCCGGTTCCCATCCAGAGACGAAGCGACCTCACTGCTGCGCGAGGCCGAGAAGCAATTGGGCGCATATTTCGCCGGTCGTCTGCAGGTATTCGATCTGCCCCTGGGCCCGGCGCCAACGTCGTTCCAGGTCCGGGTGCGGGCAGCAATGCTCGCGATTCCCGCCGGCGCCACCCGCAGCTATGGAGAGCTCGCCGGCGATATCGACAGCAAGCCCCGGGCCATCGGGCAGGCCTGCGGCCGCAACCCGATCCCGATCATCGTCCCCTGCCACAGGGTGCTCGCCGCAGGCGGCGCCATCGGCGGATATTCCGGTGGCGGCGGGCTGACGACCAAACGACGGCTGCTCGAGCTCGAGGGCGCCCACTTGAAACTGGTGTTGTCTGAGGAGATCAGCGCCGCCTGAGATCGACACCGCTTCAAATCGTACCGCTTCACACTAGGTTATAGCGCAGCGCAACAAGCAGAGGCAGTCATGCCCGACATCACCATTGCCGGTCCGGACGGCACGTTCGGCGGCTATCTCGCGGAGCCCGCAGACAAGAGCGGCGCGGGAATTCTCATCATCCAGGAAATCTTCGGCGTCAACGCCGATGTGCGGGCCCATTGCGACCGCTTTGCCGCGGCCGGCTATTTCGCCCTCGCACCCGACATCTTCTGGCGGCAGGAGCCGGGTATTCAGCTGAACGCCCTGACCGAGGAGGAATGGGCGCGGGCATTCGATCTCTACCAGGGATTCAACGTCGAAAGCGGCATCGAGGATCTCAAGGCGGGCGTCGCCCATCTTCGCGACCTCGATGGCTGCAGCGGCAAGGTCGGCACGGTCGGCTTCTGCCTCGGCGGCCTACTCGCCTATCTGATGGCGACGCGCAGCGACACTGACTGCAATATCAGCTACTACGGCGTCGGCATCGACGAGCGTCTCGGCGAGGCGGGTAACATCACCGCGCCGACGATCCTGCACGTGGCCGAGGAAGATGGCTTCGTGCCCAAGGACAAACAGGCCGTGGTCGCCGAAGGCCTGGCCGGAATCGCTGGCGTCGAGGTGCATTCCTATCCCGGCGTCGACCATGCCTTCGCCCGCAACGGCGGCGATCACTACGACGCAGATGCCGCGGCGCTGGCCGACGGGCGCACCGAGGCACTGCTCCGCTCCGCACTTGGATAGCCGCCCGGTCAAAAACCTAACAGCCGCGGCCAGCAGCTATGATCAGCAACCGCGGCTAGAAACCGCGATCAGGAGTTCGGACACTATGTCACACGCGATACGCATCCACGAAACCGGCGGGCCGGAAGTCATGAAGTGGGAAGAGGTGCCCGTCGCCGATCCCGGCCCCGGAGAAATCCGCATCCAGCACAGCCATGTCGGGCTCAACTACATCGACACCTATCACAGGAGCGGCCTCTATCCGATGGAACTCCCCGCCTCGATCGGGATGGAGGGGGCCGGCGTGGTCGAATCCGTAGGCGCAAACGTCGATTCCGTCGCCGCCGGCGATCGTGTTGCCTACGCCGCGGGACCGCCCGGTGCCTATGCCGAGACGCGCGTGATCGCCGCCGACAGGGTGGTAGGGATTCCCGAATCGCTCTCGGATCTCCAAGCCGCCGCCATCATGCTCCAGGGCATGACCGCCGAGTACCTGATCCGGCGCACCTATGCCGTGAAGTCCGGCGACACGGTACTTTTCCACGCCGCCGCCGGCGGGGTCGGGCTGATCGCGTGTCAGTGGCTCAAGCAACTTGGCGCAACGGTGATCGGCACGGTTGGCAGCGACGAAAAGGCCAAGCTCGCCAAAGTCCACGGATGCGACCACACGATTGTCTACACCAGGGATAATTTCACCGAACGCGTCCGCGAGCTGACCGGCGGCAAGGGCGTGCCGGTTGTCTACGACGCCGTCGGCGCCTCGACCTACGAGGGTTCCCTGGACTGTCTCGCTCCTCACGGCCTGTTCGTGTCTTTCGGCAACAGCTCCGGTCCGATACCGGCGGTTGATCCCGGAATGCTCGCAGCGAAAGGCTCACTGTTCTTCACCCGGCCGACGCTGATGACCTACACTGCCTCGCGCGAGGATCTCGTCGACAGCGCAACGGCGCTGTTCGGAGCGATCGAGGCCGGACTGAAGATCGAGGTCAACCAAACCTACCCGCTCGCAGACGCGGTGCAGGCGCACAAGGACCTCGAGGGGCGCAAGACGACCGGATCGACCGTCTTCACGGTCTGATCCCTGCCGCCGCCAGTTTGTGCACGCCGACGTCGCCCAGCGCACGCGCCCAAGGTGCGGGCACGCGTTTCAGGCGTGCGCTTCAGACGCGCGTTGCAAACAGGGGTTTCGGGTCCGGGCTTCAGACCGCGGGCAGGAACTTCGAGTGCAAGCTAAGGTCGGCTACTGGTTCATCTGCTGGAAGAAATCGTCGTTGCTCTTAGTGTCTTTGAGCTTGGCGGTCAGGAACTCGACGGCGTCGACCGTTCCCATGGGCGTCAGGATCCGGCGCAGGACCCACATCTTCGACAAGACATCCTGATCGACCAGTAGCTCCTCCTTACGGGTGCCGGATTTCTGGATGTCGATCGCCGGGAACACCCGCTTGTCGGCCAGCTTCCGGTCGAGAACGATCTCGGAATTACCGGTCCCCTTGAACTCTTCGAAGATCACCTCGTCCATACGGCTGCCCGTATCGATCAGGGCCGTCGATATGATGGTCAGCGATCCGCCCTCCTCGATGTTGCGGGCCGCGCCGAAAAAACGCTTCGGCCGCTGCAAGGCGTTGGCGTCGACGCCGCCGGTGAGCACCTTGCCTGAACTCGGCACCACGGTGTTGTAGGCACGGGCGAGGCGGGTGATTGAATCCAGCAGGATCACGACGTCTTTCTTGTGCTCGACAAGCCTTTTTGCCTTCTCGATCACCATTTCGGCGACCTGGACGTGGCGGGAGGCCGGTTCATCGAAGGTCGAGCTGACGACCTCTCCGTTCACCGACCGATCCATGTCGGTCACCTCCTCCGGACGCTCGTCGATTAGCAGGACGATGAGATAGACCTCGGGGTGATTGTCGGTGATCGAATGCGCGATGTTCTGCATAATCACCGTCTTGCCGGTGCGCGGCTGGGCGACGATCAGGGCCCGCTGGCCCTTGCCAAGAGGCGAGACGAGCTCGATGACGCGGGGGGTTAGATCCTTGCGCTCGCTATTCTCCACTTCCAGATGCAGACGGCTTTCCGGATAGAGTGGCGTCAGGTTGTCGAAGTTGATCCGGTGCCGGGCGCTCTCCGGGTCGTCGAAATTGATGGTGTTGACCTTGCGCAGGGCGAAATAGCGCTCGCGTTCGCGCGGGGCGCGGATTTCGCCCTCGATGCTGTCGCCTGTGCGCAGGCTGAACCGGCGCACCTGGGTCGGGTTGACGTAGATGTCGTCGGGTCCGGGAAGATAGTTCGATTCCGGCGAGCGCAGGAAGCCGAACCCGTCCGGGAGCACCTCGAGGACGCCCTCGCCGACGATAGGAACATCGTTTCCGGCAAGTGTCTTGAGGATTGAGAAGAGCATATCCTGCTTGCGCAGGTTGCTGGCGTTGTCAATTTCGAGATCTTCCGCGAAAGCCAGGAGGTCCGCGGGTGATTTCTGTTTGAGGTCGTGCAGGTGAATCCGTTCTGCCGTCATGTTCGGGAGCCGATAACTGTGAATCAAGGAGGGTGGAAGGGTGCTGGAGAAGGGTGCCCGAAGGCGATGGAGGAAGGGTTGCGGGAAATCGTCTGCCAGAATGTCCGGGCGGACAAGGATGCCGTATCGCGATGTTTCCCGGAGGATGATCCACAGCGGCGGCACTGAAGGCCGATCCGATTCTGCGGTGTGTTCTGACGGGGATGATAGCGATTCCCGGGCGCAACGCAAGCGGTTTTTCAATGGTTCCCGGCAACAGCCCCAGAAACAGCCCTGACAGCAAGCCTGGAAAAGCGGAAGAAAAGCGGAATCAGAACGGCTTGATCACGACCAGGATCACGATTGCAACCATCAACAGGGTCGGGATTTCATTGGCGATCCTGTAGAATCGCGGCGAGCGAAGGCGCAGATTCCGCTCCAGCTCGCGCCGCCACAACGCCGCCATTCCATGCTGGATCGACAGCAGAACGACAAGCGCCAGCTTCGCAAGGAACCAGCCCTCCTGCCACTGTTCGCTCGCCACCAGCAGCGCGATGCCGGATATCCAGCTCACCAGCATCGCCGGCGTCATGATGACCCGCAGTAGCCGCCGCTCCATCACCTTGAAGGTCTCGGAGGCTTCCGAGCCCGCCTCGGTGTCGGCGTGATAGACGAACAGGCGCGGAAGGTAGAGATGCCCGGCCATCCAGGCGATCACCGCGACAATGTGCAGAACCTTGATCCAGAGGATGTGCGTCATGAGGATGTACGTCATGACGCGATCCTCCCGGCATCTATTTTCCCGGCATCCATCTCCCCGGTGCCGACATCGGCGGTGGCGCGTAGCGGACAGCCGGTGCTGTGTTTGGGACAGCGCCACAGGGCACTGCCAGGCATCAGAGAGATCTTTGGCGGGGATGTTTCCTCGGCGAGAGCGCGCAAAACCATCCGGCCCAGCCCGGCGATGAAGAAGTTGTCAGTCGACACCGTCGGCGCCCGCGCATAGACCGGAACGCCGGATTTGGCGGCGAGTTCCCTGTATTCGTTGTCGAGTTCATCCAGGGTCTCGGAATTCTCCGACACAAACGCAATCGGAACGATCGCCAGCGCACGGCCCTCACGCCCAGCGCGCCGGATTTCATCAGCTGTATAGGGATGCGTCCATTTCACCGGCCCGACCCGGCTCTGATAGCAGACAACGCTATCGATATTCCGGCGCCTGAGATTCTGCTCCAGCACGCCCAGCACCATCTCCGCGGTCCGTTCCACCTGCAGCACATAGGGATCTCCAGCATCGACGATCTTCTGCGGCAAGCCATGGGCGCTGAACAGCAGGCGGGCATCTGGGCCCGCTACCGACAAGGCCCCGGCGGCACCATCGATGAGGGCTTCGAGGAAACCCGGCATATCCGGATAGCAGCAGATCCGATGCACTGGGCAGGCCACATCTGCCGCCCCGGCGTCCGCAGCAGCGGCGTCCCAGGCGGTGAAGGAGGATTCGGTCGTCGTCGTCGAGTACTGGGGGTAGAGGGGCAGCAGGACGACCCGGTCAGGCTGCCAGGCGGCAACCTCACGGCGTGCTTCGGGAACCATCGGATGCCAATAGCGCATGGCGGGAAAGCATCGGAACGTGCTCTGCGGGCGTTCGGCACCGAGCCAGAAGGCGAGTGCGCGGCCCTGGGCTTCCGTATTGGCGAGAATCGGTGAACCGCCGCCGATGCGGGCGTAGATCTTCCGACTCACAGGAGCCCGTAGCCAAGAGATCAGTCGTGCGAGAAACCAGCGCCGGACGGACGATCCGGGGATGATGGCCGGATCGCTGAACAGGTTGTGCAGGAACGGCCGCACCGCGGCCAGCCTGTCGGGGCCACCGAGATTGAACAACACGACGGCGATTTTTCCATCGGTCTGCGTCACGAGCCACCTTCCGGCGATGATTCGGATTCGCTGCGCAATGTCGCGACAAGATTGGCGATATGCTCGGGATCCGTCTCCTTGTCGACGCCGTGGCCGAGATTGAAGACCAGCGGATGTTCGCGAGCAAAGGCGGCAATCCTGCTAGCCTCCTTGCGCAGTGCAGCGCCACCACAGAGCAGAAACGCCGGATCGAGGTTGCCCTGGAGAGGCATGCCCGGGGGCAGGATTTCCAGCATTCTGTCGAGCGGAACGCTGGTATCGACGGACAGCGCCGTGATCCCGGTTTCGTGCGCGTATTCGCCATACATCATGCCGGCGCCGCGCGGAAAGCCGATAACTGGCACCTCTGGCGCCTGGGTGCGGAGCGCATCGATGATCCGGCGTGTCGGTGCGATCACCATTTCCCGGAACGCATCCGGCGACAGGACGCCAGCATGGCTCTCGAAGATCTGGACGACCTCCGCACCGGCCCGGATTTGGCCGATCAGGTGCGATGCCGTCATCTCAACCAAGCGGTCAATCAGGCGGCCAAACGCCGCGGGATCCTCAAGCATCATCCGCCGGGCCGCGTGAAACGTTGGGCTACCCTGTCCCTCGACCATGTAGCATGCCACCGTCCAGGGTCCGCCGGCAAAGCCGATGAGTGCAACCGTATCGGGAAGATCGTCACGCACCCGCACCACGGCTTCATACACGCGCAAAAGATCTTCACTCGTCTCCGATGACGAGGGGGAAAGCCCGTCCACTGCCGCAGCGCTCCGGACCAAAGCCAATCTCGGGCCTTCGCCCTCGACAAAAGACACCTCCTGGCCGAGTGCATGCGGGATGACGAGGATGTCGGAAAACAGGATCGCGCCGTCCACCGCGAATCGGCGAACCGGCTGCAATGTCGCCTTGGCCGCCAGTTCCGGGGTGAAACAGAGATCGAGAAAACCGCCGGCACGCTGCCTGAGCTCCCGGTATTCCGGGAGATAGCGACCGGCCTGGCGCATCAGCCAGATCGGAGGTGGAAAAACAGTCTCCCCGGCCAGGACCCGAAGGAGCGGTTTTCGGTCAGTTGCGATCGAGCTAGAACTGGAGGTTGGATCAGAAGGAGACAATGGTCCGAATGGCCCGTGATCTTCCCGTAGACCGCGATGCGATACGGGACATGTAAACTTAATCTAATAAATAAAGAATAGATTTAGAATTATAGTGGGGTATTGATGATCCCTGTGAGCAACGGGGATTCCCCGAATGCAGCAGATTGTTCATGGTACTGGGGGTATGCCTCATTGCCATGCATGTATCGTGGATAGATCTGTTGACAGTATCCAGCCTTGCTGCCGCAACGCCTGTCTCACTCCTTAGTGTGATGGCTTGTTGCGGCGTGGAGAATTCACAGTTCTTTGCGGTGTGCTGACTGGGGATAGCAGGGATTGAAGGTGGTATCCGTGCGATATTCAGACAATTCATAGCTGTTGAGAAGAATTGTCTAGTGTTGGTTATTGCCGGATATGCTCTTGGCATGCATGGGACGGATTCGGGACTATCAACCGACCTTCAGTTATGCACAGGTTATCCAAGGAATTTTGGCAGGACGCTGTGAGCGAGATTCATCTTCATCTGGTGTCCGACGCTACCGGCGAGACGGCGCATGCGGTTGCCCGCGCCTGCATCGTCCAGTTCGAGGGAGTCTCTCCGGTCGAGCACAACTGGCCTTTCGTCCGTTCGCTGGAACACGTGAATAAGATTCTCGGCCGCATCGCAGAGGCGCCGGGTCCGGTTCTCTTCACCATCGTCCAGGAAGATCTGCGCCTGGCGCTGGAAGCCGGCTGCTCCCGCCTCGGCGTTCCCTGTTTCCCGGTTCTCGATCCGGTCGTCCAGGGTCTCGCCGAACACATCGGGACCGGGATCCGTGGCGTTGCTGGCCAGCAGCATGAGCTGAACCGCGAGTATTTCGAGCGGATGGAGGCGATGAACTTCACCCTGAGCCATGATGACGGGCACTCGGTGGAGGATCTCGGTGATGCTGATGTGATCCTGATCGGCGTGTCGCGATCCTCGAAGACCCCGACCTGTATCTACCTGGCCAATCGTGGATTACGGGCCGCCAACATCCCGTTCGTGCCGGACGTGCCGTTGCCGCCGGAGCTGGAGGCGGTCGACAAGCCGGGCGGTCCCCTGATCATCGGCCTGACAAACGATCCCCGTCGGCTGGTGAAAATCCGGCGCGACCGCTTCAAGATGGAAGAAGGCGAGCCCGACACTGACTATGTCGATCCGCGGCTCATCCGCGAGGAGGTCACTGCCGCCTGCCGGATTTTTGAGCAGCGCCGCTATCCGATCATTGATGTGAGTGTCCGGTCGATCGAGGAGACGGCAGCGAGTGTCATCGAGATGCTTACCGACCGCGATCGCAAGGAAAGCTGAGCCCATGCCCGACCGCCAACTGATTCTTGCCTCGGCCAGCTCTTCACGCGCGGCGATGCTGGAGCGCGCCGGCGTTGCAGTCGAGGTCATACCCTCCCGCCTAGAAGAGTCCGAGGTGCGGGCGCAGTGCCGGGCCGAAGGCAAGCCGGTCGCGGCGGTGGCGGAAGCCCTGGCCCTCGCCAAAGCGGAGCCGGCCTCTACCCAATATCCCGGCGCTTTTGTGATCGGCGCCGACCAGATGCTCGAATGCGAAGGCGACTGGTTCGACAAGCCCGGCGACATGAACGCCGCCCGGGTCCAGCTACAGCGGTTGCGTGGTCGAACCCACGCCCTGGTTACGGGCGCTTGCGTAGTTTGCGACGGAGAGTGCGTCTGGCGCAGCACGGAGACGGCCCGGATGGCGATGGTGGATTTCAGCGACGCCTTTCTTGATGCCTACCTGGCCGCGGAGGGAGAAAACGTTCTCTCCTCGGTCGGATGTTATCAGCTCGAGGGCCGGGGCGCGCAGCTGTTCGACCGGGTGGAGGGCGATTTTTTCTGCATCCTCGGCCTGCCGCTGCTGCCGCTCCTTGGCTTCCTGCGCGAACAGGGAGTCTTGTTGCCATGAGGATTCTAGTGCCATGAGCATGAGCGGAGAGGCGCGCATCGCCGGCGTTATGGGTTGGCCTATAGCGCATTCGCTGTCGCCGCATCTTCATGGGCACTGGCTGCAGGCCTATGGAATAGACGGCGCTTATGTTCCCTTCGCGGTACCGCCGGATAGGTTGTCCGAAGCGCTTCGGGCCCTGCCGGCGCTCGGCATGCGGGGCGTCAATCTCACGATGCCCCACAAGGAGGCGGCGCTGGAGATCTGCGACGATGTCGATCCGGCCGCGCAGCGGATCGGCGCCGTCAACACCGTGACCGTGACCGACTGCAGCCTGCTATACGGCTCCAACACCGACGGTTTTGGTTTCATGGAGAACCTTCTCGCTGCCGGCATCGCGCTGCCCGAGGGTGCGGCTGCCGTTGTACTCGGGGCCGGTGGCGCTGCACGCGCTGTTGTGGCGGCCTTGATCGATCGCGGCGCTGGTGAGGTCCGGCTCGTGAACAGGACCCGGGAGCGGGCCGAGGCCCTGGCGGCGAGATTCCCGGCCGCGGCGGTAGAGGACTGGGAGCGCCGCGCCGATGTCCTGGATGGCGCGGACATTCTCATCAACGCGACCAATCTCGGAATGGCCGGCCATCCACCCCTTGATCTCGTGCTCGATGCCCTGCCGCTGGGAGCGGCGGTCAACGATATTGTCTATTCGCCCCTGGAGACAGGTCTGCTCGCGGCTACGCGCAGGCGGGGAAACTCCGTTGTTGACGGGCTCGGCATGCTCCTGCACCAGGCGCGCCCGGCTTTCCGGGCCTGGTTCGGCGTCGATCCGGAGGTGACCGGCGCGTTGCGCCAGGCGCTCCTGCAGCGCCTTGGGGCATGATCAGGGTAGTCCCCAGCACATGGTAATTCTCGGCCTCACTGGTTCCATCGGCATGGGCAAGAGCACGGTGGCTGGAATGCTTCGCCACCATGGCGTCCCGGTGCATGATTCCGATGCCATGGTGCACCGCCTGCTCGGTCCCGGCGGTCAGGCCGTGGCCGCTGTCGAGGCTGCTTTTCCCGGAGTCCTGCGTGACGATGGTGCGATTGACCGGCCGGCGCTCGGCGGCCAGGTGTTCGGGAATGTCGAGGCGCTTCGCCGGCTCGAGAAGATTCTTCATCCGCTTGTCGGAGAGGAAAAACGCCGCTTTCTCAGGCGGTCTGCCGCCCGCCGGATACCGGTCGTTGCGGCCGATGTACCGCTGCTGTTCGAGACCGGAGGTGACCGGAACTGCGATGCCAGCATCGTGGTCTCGGCGCCGGATTTCATCCAGGCGCAGCGGGTAACCCAGCGCCCCGGCATGACTCCGGAAAAGCTTGCCGACATCCGCGCCCGGCAGATGCCGGATGCGGAAAAGCGCCGCCGCGCCGATTTTATCCTGCACACCGGCCAGAGCCGTCGCGCGACCTTGAGAAAGATACGGCGGATAATTAACTTGGCGCGTAACGGGCAGTTGTCCGGACGACGAAAGCCTGGGCGGCGAAGAGGCGCGAGACATGCGTGAAATCGTTCTCGATACGGAGACGACAGGGATCAAACCGGAAGACGGCCACCGGCTTGTCGAGATCGGTTGTCTTGAACTCGAAAATCATGTGCCGACGGGCCAGGTTTGGCACGAATACATCAATCCCGAACGTGACATGCCAGAAGAGGCCTTTCGGGTGCACGGCCTCTCAACGGAGGTTCTGAGCACCAAGCCTCTCTTCGCCGATATTGCGGATTCCCTGCTGGGATTTCTCAAAGAGACGCCCTTGATCATCCACAACGCCGAGTTCGACATGAAGTTCCTGAACTACGAGCTCAGGAAGGCCGGCCGACCGACACTGCCTGCCTCGCGCGCAGTCGACACGCTGCAGATGGCCCGCGAGAAATACGGTAGCGTGCCGATCAACCTCGATGCCTTATGTCGCCGGTTCGGGATCGACAATTCGGCGCGTACCTATCACGGCGCTCTCCTGGACGCCGAGCTTCTGGCCGAAGTCTATCTCCAGCTTTGCGGTGGCCGGGAGCCGGATCTCGGCCTCGGGGCCGACGCCACCGAGGCGGCGGAAGGCACAGCGCCCCGGGAATACAGGGAGCCGCGCCCGCATGCGGCGACATCCGAGGAACTGGTGGCGCACGCGGCCTTCGTCAAAAAACTGAAAAATCCCATCTGGAACAACTAGCGCGTCGGCAACCTGCCGCCGGGCCATCAAGCGACTCGGGGACATGAAGGGTCAAACCCGCTCACGACTCCCCATTATGGCGACTTCATACGTCTGAATTTTCTTTGAAACAGGGAAGTTCCGGGGGTGCTTTTCCCCATTTGGTATAAAAGCCATTTTGCGCCAGTATCGACGCGCCTACACTGGTTGTCGCGCCGAAAAAACGACTGCAATCAACTACCGGAAAGGAGAGTTACGCCATGACCGGCACTAATGGGGAGCGCCACCTTTCGACGGGGTAGATCGTGGTGATCTGCTGGATTCTCGTCGGTATCCTGATCTGGCTTGTGTTATGAGGCCGGCCGTGACTTGAGAGATACTGCTGCGGAGCGAGAGCATAGTTCGTGAATATGAATGGAGATTTCGATGGAGGCCGAAGGGATGACATGAGGTGAAGCTCTATTTCCGTCGAGGAATCGCATCGGGATTAGCGCTTCTGCAGTCAGCCTTTTCCGTTGCGATTGCGGTGATCGAGCGGCGGGGCGTTCACTTCCCGGTACTGGCCGTCGATGACTGTGCCGTCGGGACCCGGGGCCCCGCTGGACCTCCGGAAGGCTACCTTGCGCAAGGCGTAGGCGGCGATCTGCTGGCGCAGCGGCGGTATCAGCAGGGTGAAGCCGATGGTGTCGGTGATAAAACCGGGAGCCAGGAGCAGGACGCCGGCAATCACGAGGCACAGCCCGCCGATCAGCTCCTCGGCCGGCGTCTCCCCTTCCTCGACGCGCTGGCGGAACCGAAACAGCGTCGCCAGACCTTGGGCGCGGACCAGCGCGGTGCCGATGACGGCTGTCAGGACGATGGCGGCGAGGGTTGCAAACACCCCAAACCAGCTCCCGGCCTCGATCAGGATTGCAATCTCGAGGAGAGGAACGCCAATAAGCGCGGCAAGGATGACGAGAAAGATCATATTTGGCCGCTATTTGGTGTTTTGTGGCACTTTTTGCAATGTAGAAAGATGCCTAAAATCTTGCCCTTTGGCGGTCTGGCGCATATCTATCGAAGAGATCCGTACGCACGGGAAGCGAATTCCCGGCTGAATCCGTGGCAGTCCCACGGACAATTGCGTCGAATCAGACCCGCGATGCGGTAAGGATGGCACGGCGATGGAATTCACTATCGACATCATCCTGTTTGGGCTGCTGGCGGCCTTCCTGATATTCAGACTTGCCAGCGTTCTCGGCAAGCGCACCGGTGACGAGCAGCGTCGTCCCGGTGGCCTGTTCGGCATGGCCGCGGGTCCACGCGAGGTCGAGGAGACCGAGGAGACCGAGGGCAAGATTGCCCCGCCCGGCGATGTGCCGGCGCCCCCGGAGAATTTGCCGTGGGTCCAGGAGGCGGCCAGCGCGGGCATCCATCAGATCCGCGCAATGGACGAATCCTTCGATGTCGAACAGTTTCTTGAGGGTGCGCGCGCCGCCTTCCAGATGGTGATCGACGCCTTCCAGGCCGGGGACCGGGACACGCTTCGCCCGCTCCTGTCGGATGGCACCTACGCGGTTTTCGATTCTGCGATCGGGGCGCGCGAAGGCGAGGGTGCCGCCGGCGCGATGACCCTGCTCGATATCGAGCCTCCGGAGATCGTGGCGGCTCAACTCACCAGAACCCGCGAGGCCTTCATTACAGTGCAGTTCGTCAGTCTGCAGATCCCCCCGGGGAGTGCGGATGAGACGGGCGCGGGCGCCGAGAGCAGCACCGGGGACAGCCCCGGGGACAGCCCCGGGGACAGCCCCGAAAACGCAACCACGATCACCGACATCTGGACCTTTGCGCGCAGATTGGGGTCACCGAATCCTAACTGGCAGATCGTGGCAACCGACGGCGGAAACAGGATCGGCTGATCTGCTGCCGCGCCGGCTGACCCCGTACCATCTTTCCATAGCCATGCCGGCGGGCTGGCTCACGCCGGTTTTTTTCGTGCTGATTCTGGCGGCCTGCACCGCCAGCGTCCCGCCCTCCGAACAACGCGCTATGACGGTTGCGCCGGTGTCGTTCGACGCCCTGCCCGGTTGGCTGGAGGACCGTCACGCGGCCGCCCTGAAGACTTTTCTCGCCTCCTGTGCGCCAGCCTCGAGACGGCCGGCGCCACCCTCCCTGCAACAGCATCTTTCGGCTGACCGGTGGCAGGCGGTCTGCCGGGCCGCCGCCGATGTCGCTCCCGGCGATGCGGCGGCGCAGGCCTTCTTCGAACGCTGGTTCCAACCCCACCATGTTGCGGGGCCTGGCGGGGCGGAAGGCCTGTTCACCGGCTATTTCGAGGCAGCGCTGAAAGGATCGCGCCACCGCGATGATCGCTGGCGATATCCCCTCTATGCCCTGCCTCCGGATCCCGCGGCGCGCCGCCTTGATCGCGCGGCCATACAGGCCGGCGCACTGGCGGGTCGGGCCGAGGTCCTGGCGTGGGTGGAAGATCCGATCGATGCCTATCTTCTGCAGATCCAGGGCTCTGGGCAGGTGCTGCTCTCCGATGGCGGAACCCTGCGCCTCGGTTATGCCGGCAACAACGGCCGCGCCTATGCGTCGATCGGCCGGATTCTGATCCAGCGCGGCGCCCTGGAGCGCAAATGTGTGATCTGGCCCACGATCCGTCGCTGGCTGGAGGACAATCCGGATAAACAACAGACTCTGTTCGCAGAGAATCCGCGCTACGTGTTCTTCCGCGAGATTTCGGGCGCCGGCCCGATTGGGTCCGCCGGTGTTGCGCTGACGCCGGGCCGGAGCCTCGCTATCGATCCACGTTTCGTCGCACTCGGTCTGCCCATCTGGATCGATGCGGCCGAGCCGGGGGATTCCAGCCCCGGCAGCTGTGGGCCAGGTGCACCGCCGCTGAAACGGCTTCTGGTTGCCCAAGATACCGGTAACGCGATCCGGGGTGCTGTGCGCGGAGATGTTTTCTGGGGCCATGGCAGCGCGGCTCTTGAACGCGCCGGCCGTATGCGGAGCCGCGGTCGCATCCATCTCCTCCTGCCACGCACACAAGAGTCTGCCAGCGGGAAATATTAGCGGCACAAAGCCTTATTCGGAGGCTGTGCCCGGAGGCAAACCTTGCGGGAGGCTTGCGCCTGAGGCATGGTTGAGAGCTTGGTAGGACGGGTCTTGGACGCGATGGCGGAAACCGGAATTTCGGGGGGAATGGCGGCGCAGGACCGGGATGGATCGCCCGAAGTAGGTCTTTTCGTTACCTGCCTGGTCGATCTCATGCGCCCGACAGTCGGCTTCGCCGCAGTGCAATTGCTCGAGGCTGCGGGTTGCCGGGTTACGGTGCCGGCGCTCCAGACCTGCTGTGGCCAGCCGGCCTATAATTCCGGCGATCGCAAGGATGCCGCCGCGATTGCGGCCAGTGTCGTCGAGGCGTTTGAGGGCTTCGATTATGTCGTGGCGCCCTCGGGATCCTGCGCCGGCATGTTGCGCAAGCACTATCCGGAAATTCTCGCCGATGATTCCAGCCTGGCCAGCCGAGCAGCCGACATGGCCGGGCGGGTCTGGGAGCTGACGGCGTTCCTGGCCGACGTTCGGGGTGTGACGGAGACCGGAAGCCGCTTTGACGGCGCGGTCACCTATCATGATTCATGCTCGGGCCTGCGCGAACTCGGCATTCGCGAGCAGCCGCGCCGGCTTCTCGCCAATGTTGAGGGTCTGCGCCTCGCTGAGAGCGCGGCGACCGAGGCCTGCTGCGGCTTCGGTGGCACGTTCTGTGTGAAGTATCCCGACATCTCGGACCGGATGGTCGAGGACAAGTGCGACGACATCGAGGCCTCGGGTGCTGCAACCGTGCTAGCCGGGGATGTTGGCTGCCTGCTCAACATTGCCGGCAAGCTGAAGCGGCGTGGCTCGGACATCACGGTCCGTCATATCGCCGAGGTTCTCGCCGGTATAACCGAGGGTCCGGCGATCGGAGAGCCTGCGAGTGGGAAGCTGTCGGCCGAGAAATCAGCGGCCGGGCAATCGGGGCAAACGCAGGACTAGCCGCATGGAAGCCTCGACGACACCCCGGTTCAAGGAGAACGCTCGCGAGGCGCTGGACAATCCGACGCTGCGCGAAGCGCTCGTGATGATGAAAACCGGCTTTTCCGAGCGTCGCCGTACCGCTGCCGCGGGTTTGCCGGAGTTCGAACAGCTCCGCGACGAGGCCCGGGACATCAAGAACCACGTTCTCGACAACCTCGATTTCTACCTCGAGCACTACGAGCAGAAGGTCACTGAAAGCGGTGGCCATGTGCACTGGTGCAACACGCCTGAAGAAGCGCGGCAGACGATCCTCGAGATCTGCCGCAGTGTCGATGCCAGAATGGTGACTCGCGGCAAGACCATGATCGGCGAAGAGATCGATCTGAATCGGTTCTTCGAGGAAAAGGGGATCGAGCCGGTCGAAACCGATCTCGGTGAGTACATCGTCCAGCTGCGCGGCGAACCGCCGAGCCACATCATCGCACCGGCCGTTCACGTGGTGCGGCGCGAGGTGAGCGAGGCGTTCCATGAGCGCCATACGGAGCTCGACCCCGCACGCCCGCTCGACGAGCCACGTGTCCTACTTGATGAGGCACGGCAGGTCCTTAGGCAAAAATTTCTCGATGCCGATGTCGGCATCACCGGCGCTAACTTCCTCATCGCCGAGACCGGCTCCTCGATCATCGTCACCAACGAGGGCAACGGTGATCTGACCCAGACTATGCCGAAGGTGCACATCGTGCTCGCCAGTTTGGAGAAGGTGCTACCGACGCTGGAGGATGCGTCAACGATCCTGCGGATACTCGCGCGCTCGGCCACGGGCCAGGAATTCTCCTCTTATACGACGGTCTCGACCGGCCCGCGGCGACCCGAGGACACAGACGGGCCGAAGGAGTATCACGTCGTTCTCCTCGACAACGGTCGCAGCACCGTGCTCGGGAGCGATGCAAAGGAAATCCTGAGTTGCATTCGCTGCGGTGCGTGTCTCAACCACTGCCCGATCTACGGCTCGGTCGGCGGTCACGCCTATGGCTGGGTGTATTCGGGTCCGATGGGCGCCGTTCTCACCCCGAGCTTGATCGGTCTCGAGGAAGGTCGCCACCTACCCAACGCCTCGACCTTTTGCGGGCGTTGCGAGGAGGTGTGTCCGATGCGGATCCCCCTGCCCGCGATCATGCGGAAGTTCCGGGAGCGGGATTTCGAACAGCGTCTGGCGCCGGCGACAGAGAGAATCGGCATCAGGGTTTGGGCGTTCCAGGCCCGGTGCCCGCGCCTCTATGGCACCATGACCCGCATCGCGATGTCGCTGCTTGGTCGTCTCGGGCGGCGACGTGGGCGGTTCCGCTGGTTGCCGCTGGCCTCCGGCTGGACCCGGCATCGCGACTTCCCGGCGCCTGAGGGCGCAACCTTCCAGGCCCGGTGGGCGGCTGGCCGGCGCAACGCGGGTGTTGCGGGGCAAAAGGCCGGGCGGGGGCAGGGACAATGAGCGCGGGTCGCGAGCAGATTCTCGGGCGCATCCGCGGCAGTCTTGGCCGCGGTGCGCTACCGGAGGCGGCCCAGGAGGCTCTGCGGGCGCGGATCGCGGATCATCCGCGCGGCACGGAGCCGGCGCGCAACGCGCTTGATGCGGCGGGGCTCGTTGACCTGTTCGTGGAGAAGGCGGAGGCGGTGCAGGCGACGGTGCGGCGTGTTGCCGACCTCGACGGGGTACCCGACGTCGTGGCGGAATACCTGGCGGGGGAGAACCTGCCGGCGGAGTTCAAGGCGTCGCTCGATCCCGATCTCAACGACATTCCGTGGGATCGTCGCCCAACTCTGTCGGTAACGCGGGGTGGGGCAACACCCAAGGACGAGGTCGGGCTGACCGGCGCCTTTGCCGGCGTGGCCGAGACCGGAACCCTGGCAATGCGGTCAGGGCCTGAGCATCCGGCGGGAATGAACTTCCTTCCCGACACCCATATCGCCGTTCTCAGGGCGAGCCGGATCGTCGGACCTTATGAGGATGCCCTTGCGCGCATGCGCGATGACATGCCGCGGACGGTCAATTTCATCACCGGACCCTCGCGCACGGGCGATATCGACCAGACCATCTATCTCGGCGCCCACGGGCCGCGGCGCCTGCTGATCGTTCTCGTAGAGGATACATGACGGTCCGCCGTCCGTCCGGCCCCGACGACATGGGTCTGTTCCGCGAGGCGATGCGTGAGGTCAAACCGCTTCCCCGTGCCAAACAGCGCTCTTCCAAAACGTCTCCACCCAAGATTTCTTCGCCCAAGATGTCGGTCCCCAAGACGCCGGCCAAGGCCGTCCCCTCACCCACAGCACCCACAGGCCCTGTTCTGCAGCCTGTTGCACCCCCAACCCCGCGGCCCAGGCCGCAGCCGGTTGCGCGGCCAGCCGCACAAGAAGAGACGCCGCCGTCGATGCCGACCCTGGCGCCCGGCAATGTTGGCAATCTCGGGCGCAAGGAAGGCCGGGAGTTTCTTGCCGGTGACGTTCCGGTCGATGCGAGGCTCGATCTGCACGGCATGTACAGCCGGGATGCGCAGCGGGCGATCAACAGGTTTCTCAGTGCAGAGCTGAAGTGCGGCAGCCTCTGTGTCGAGATCATCACCGGCACGGGTGTGGGTAGGGAAGACGGCGGTGTTTTGCAGCGCGGTGCTCGCGAATGGCTGAACGCCTCGCCTCATCGCCCGCAGATCCTGGCCATTGCGTTCGCGCCGGCCGGTCGCCGTAAGGGCGGCAACGAGGGCGCACTCCGTGTCATGCTCAAAAGCGGCCGCGCGCGCCTCAAGGGAACGCTGCGACGGGCTGGAAAGCCCCGGAAGGGTTAGGCGGGATAAAACCCCGGGCGGACCTGGAGCGACCTAGAGCCAGATGACCTAGAGAATGAACTTCTTGAGGTCGGTTTCCTGCGACAACGCGTCGATTTTCTTGCGCACATAGTCGGCATCGATGGTGATCGTATCGCCGGGCCGGTCGGTCGCAGTGAACGAGATGTCTTCGAGCAGTTTCTCGAGCAGGGTGTGGAGCCGGCGGGCGCCGATGTTCTCGACATTGGCGTTGATGATGGCGGCGAGGCGCGCAAGCTCGTCGACCGCCGTATCCTCGAAGACGAGCGAGACTTTCTCGGTCTCCAGCAGGGCTGCATATTGCAGCAACAAGCTGTTCTCCGGCTCGCGCAGGATGCGCGCGAAATCATCCTCGCCCAATGCCGAGAGCTCGACCCGGATCGGCAGGCGGCCCTGGAGCTCGGGCAGAAGGTCAGACGGGGTTGCGAGATGGAAGGCGCCGGATGCGATGAACAGGATGTAGTCGGTGTTCACGGTGCCGTGCTTGGTGGAAACCGCCGTTCCCTCGATCAGCGGCAGCAGGTCGCGCTGCACCCCCTCGCGGCTGACATCGGCGCCGCGGCGCTCGCCGCCGGCGCAGATCTTGTCGATCTCGTCGAGGAAGACGATGCCGCTCTGTTCAACGAGATCGATCGCCTCACGGACCACCTTGTCCTCGTCGAGCAGCGAGTCGGCCTCTTCTTCCATCAGCACGTCATAGGCCTCATCGATGTTCATCTTGCGTGCCTTGCGGGGCTTGCCGCCAAGCGCCTTCCCAAGCATGTCGTTAAGGTTGATCATGCCCATCTGGGCGCCCGGTGCGCCGGGGATATCGAAGGTCGGCAGCCCCATCGAACCGGTATCGGCAACCTTGAGAGTCACTTCCTTGTCGTTGAGCTCGTTGTTGCGGAGCCGGGCGCGAAAGGCCGAGCGGGTGTTCTCGGTGGCATCCGCGCCCACCAGCGCATCGAGGATGCGGTCTTCGGCCTGCTTTTCTGCCTTCGCCCGCACGGCTTTGCGCTGCTGCATCCGGATCATGTGGATGGCGTTTTCGACGAGGTCGCGGACGATCTGCTCGACATCCCGGCCAACGTAACCGACCTCGGTGAACTTCGTTGCCTCGACCTTGATGAAGGGGGCGTTGTCGAGCTTTGCCAGCCGCCGGGCGAGTTCGGTTTTGCCAACCCCCGTCGGGCCGATCATCAGGATGTTTTTCGGCAACACTTCTTCGCGCATACCCTCGGGCAGGCGGTGACGCCGCCACCGGTTGCGCAGGGCAATCGCGATCGCGCGCTTGGCGTCGTCCTGGCCGATGATGAAGCGATCGAGCTCCGAGACGATCTCGCGCGGGGTGAAAGCGCTCTCGCCGGGGTTGGCGGGGAGCTCAGGGGGCCTGGGAGGCGAGGGGCGATGGTGGTCGCTGGGGTGGTTGGAGTCATTCATGCCGAGAGTTTCTCCAGGACAACCTGGTCGTTGGTGTAGATGCAGATGTCGGCCGCGATTTTCATCGCCTGCCGGGCGACGGCTTCGGCATTCATTTCCTCGCGCTCGATCAGGGCGCGGGCGGCGGCCAGGGCATAATTACCGCCGGAGCCGATGCCGATCAGCCCGTCGGCCGGCTCAAGCACGTCGCCGGTGCCAGAAACGATCAGTGAAACGGAGGAATCGGCGACCGCGAGCATGGCTTCGAGGCGCCGTAGATAGCGGTCGGTGCGCCAGTCCTTGGCAAGCTCGACACAGGCCCGCGTCAATTGTGCGGGGTGGCGCTCGAGTTTGCTCTCGAGACGCTCGAATAGAGTGAAGGCGTCGGCCGTGGCTCCAGCGAATCCGACCAGGACGCTGTCATCGGCAAGGCGGCGCACCTTGACGGCATTCGACTTGACGACGGTGGGGCCGAGGCTAACCTGCCCATCGCCTGCGACGATCACCTCGCCGCCCTTACGGACAGAGAGAATGGTGGTGCCGTGCCAATCTTGCGCGTGTGCTTGCATGAGCGGGGCTCCATGGCTTCCCGGTGTTCGGCACCGGGACATCGGCTGTGCCGCAGCGGCCATGTGGTGTGGCTACAGGCCGAAATCAAGATCAGGCGCCGCCTCACCGGGTGGCGCCGTCGGGGCGATCCTGATAAAACGCCTGCGTCGACGGGGCGGCAAGGCCCATGCCGACAGCAGCAGGAGACTAGCGATGCGCAAGGCCGTCGTCGAGCGCGAGACCAAGGAAACCAGCATCCAGGCCGAGATCGATCTCGACGGGACCGGTGTTGCCAAGGTTGCTACCGGGATCGGTTTTCTCGACCACATGCTCGAACAGCTTTCCCGCCACAGCCTTATGGACCTATCGGTGCAGGCCAAAGGCGACCTACATATCGACTTCCACCACACCACCGAGGACACCGGCTATGCGATCGGCGAGGCCGTCAGCAAGGCGCTCGGCGACAGGGCCGGCATCGCCCGCTGGGGCCAGGCGCTGATACCGATGGACGAAACCTTGATGCGGGTCGCGATGGACTGCTCGAATCGCCCGCATCTCGTGTGGAAGGTCGAGTTTTCGCGTTCCAAACTCGGCGAGATGGACACCGAGCTGTTCCAGGAGTGGTTCAAGGCCTTCACCCAATCGGCGGGACTGACCCTGCACGTGTCGCTGATCTACGGCGAGAACAATCATCACATCGTGGAATCCGCCTATAAGGGGCTGGCCCGTTCCCTGCGTGAGGCCGTGGCCATCGATCCACGGCAGGCCGGCGCGGTCCCGTCCACCAAAGGGACCCTGGGCAAGCCGAGCTGAACCGATGACGGTTGCGATCGTCGATTACGGCAGCGGCAATCTCCGTTCAGCTGCCCGGGGCTTCGAAAAATGCGCCGACGAGCCGGTTCTGGTCACCGATGATCCGGAGGCGGTGCGCAGGGCTGACCGGGTTGTGCTACCCGGCCAGGGTGCTTTCGGCGTCTGCATGGCGGGCCTCGAGGGTATCGACGGGATGGTCGACGCCATTGGCGAGGCGGTCCGGGAGCGGGCGCGGCCGTTTTTCGGTATCTGTGTTGGCATGCAGCTGATGGCGCAGTCCGGCCGCGAGCATGGCGGCTATCCTGGCCTTGGCTGGCTCGATGGCGAGGTGGTCCCGGTCGAACCGGATGACCCTGGCCTCAAAATCCCCCATATGGGGTGGAATACCCTGGATGTGGCGCAGCCACACCCGGTCCTGGAAGGCGTCGAGGCGGATGCGCATGTGTATTTCGTCCACAGCTACCATTTCGCGGTCGGCGATACGGCCGATCTGGCGGCGACGACCGATTACGCCGGCCGCTGGACCGCTGCCGTTGCCCGCGACAATCTCTTCGGCACCCAGTTTCACCCGGAAAAAAGCCAACGGACAGGATTGCGGATGATTGAGAACTTCATGCAGTGGCAGCCTTAGAAGACGATGGCGAAGCCACCAGACATTGATGTCGGACCGGCAACCGAGCTCTCGGTCGCTGATCTCGACAGCCTCTGTGAGGCAACCGAGCTGGCGATCCGCGAGGGCGGCGGCTTCGGCTGGGTCGACATTCCCGAGCGCCGGACCCTTGAGGCGTTCTGGCGTGGTGCGCTTGTGATCCCGGAGCGGACGCTATTTCTCGGCCGCCTCGATGGCGTGGTCGCCGGGACGGCGCAGCTGATCCGGCCGGCGCGGAACAACGAGGCCCAGGGCATGGCTGCCTCGCTGACGACGTCCTTTGTCGCTCCCTGGGCGCGCGGGCACGGTATGGCGCGCCGGCTGGTTACCGTGGTCGAGGAAGCGGCGGTCGAGGGCGGGTTCTGCATACTCAATCTTGACGTCCGGGAGACCCAAGAGGTCGCGATCGCGCTGTACCGGTCGATGGGCTACGTCCACTGGGGCACCAATCCCCATTACGCCCACGTCGGCGGCGAGTGGGTGCAGGGCCTGTTTTTTTACAAGGATCTGACCGGGAGTGTGGCCGGGTGATCCTGTATCCGGCAATCGATCTCAAGGACGGGAAGTGTGTGCGGCTACGGCGCGGTGACATGGTGCAGAGCACGGTGTTCAGCGACAGCCCCGCCGACCAGGCCCGCGCTTTCACCGGCGCCGGCTGTTCCTGGCTTCATGTCGTCGATCTCGATGGTGCCGTATCCGGTGCGGCGGTCAACGCGGAGGCGGTCAAGGCGATCCTTGCCGCTGTCAAGGTACCCGTGCAGCTCGGTGGCGGGATCCGCGACGCGGCAGCAATCGAGGGCTGGCTCAATCATGGCGTTCGCCGGGTCGTGCTCGGGACGGCCGCAGTCAAGGATCCGGGCATGGTGGTGGACGCCTGCCGCCGGTGGCCGGGGCGGATCGCGGTTGGCATTGATGCCCGAGGCGGCCAGGTTGCTGTCGAGGGTTGGCAGGAGACAACCGGTATCGCCGCTGGCGATCTGGCTCGCCGGTTCGAGGATGCAGGCGTCGTGGCAGTCATCTACACCGACATCGATCGGGACGGCATGATGGGCGGGCCCGCGACCGACGTCACACAATCCCTTGCCGACGCGGTCTCGGTGCCGGTGATCGCCAGCGGCGGCGTGTCCTCGTTGGCGGATCTCGAGGCGCTGGCTGCCGCGCCCGGTATCGCTGGCGCCGTGGTTGGGCGTGCGCTCTACGATGGCGGCATCGATCTCGGTGCTGCGCTGTCTGTCTGTGCTGCCTACGCCGGCAGCGCGGCATGCTGAAGACCCGCATCATACCGTGCCTCGATGTCCATGCCGGACGGGTAGTGAAGGGGGTAAACTTCGTCGATCTGCGCGACGCCGGCGATCCGGTCGAGGCGGCGCGAGCCTATGACGCAGCCGGCGCCGACGAGCTGGCATTTCTGGACATCACAGCGTCGCATGAGGGCCGGGAGACGATCTACGACATCGTCGAGCGCACTGCCGATGAGGTGTTCATGCCGCTGCTGGTGGGCGGCGGCGTGCGCACGGTTGAGGATATTCGCCGCCTGCTTCTCGCTGGTGCCGACAAAGTCTCGATCAACACCGCAGCGGTCGAGCGGCCGGAGTTTGTTGCCGAGGCGGCGGGACGGTTCGGTAGTCAATGCATTGTTGCCGCGATCGACGCCAAGCAGGCGGGACCCAGGCGCTGGGAGGTGTTCACCCATGGCGGACGCCGGGCGACCGGTATCGAGGCGATAACATGGGCAAGCCGGCTCGCCGCCGATGCCGGCGAGATCCTGCTCACCTCGATGGATCGTGACGGGACCGGCGACGGGTTCGATGCTGCCCTGACCCGGGCGGTGGCGGATGCGGTTCCGGTGCCAGTGATCGCCAGTGGCGGCGTCGGCACGCTCGACCACCTGGTCGAGGGAGTCGTGGACGGAGGCGCCTCGGCTGTGCTTGCCGCTTCGATTTTTCATTTCGGGACCCACTCGATTGCCGAGGCCAAGGTCCGGATGGCCGAGGCCGGAATCCCGGTCCGCCGCTGACGGGGCGGAGCACGCAAGGCAACACGTAACACAACACGAAACGAGACCAGACCAGAGATAAAAAGAAAGCGGAGACAGCGGCATGGCGGAATCTGGAGATCTCGGAGGGAGCGGAATCGCCGATGTGGCGGTGCTCGACACTCTCTCCCGAGTCGTCAAGGACAGGGCAAACGCCTCCCCGGACAAATCCTACACGGCGCAGTTACTCGATGCGGGCACCGTCCAGATCGCGCGCAAGCTTGGCGAGGAGGCGCTCGAGACCGTGCTCGCCGCCACGACCGGCACCCGGGAGGACGTGCTGCGAGAAAGTGCTGACCTCCTCTATCATTTGCTCGTTCTGTGGGAGGCCTGCGATGTTGCGCCGGGCGAGGTCTGGGGTGAGTTGTCCGGCCGGGCCGGCGTTTCGGGCCTGGACGAGAAGGCGGCTCGCGATGGATGACAGGCGTGACGGATGAGCGGGTGCGGCCGATGAAACGGGAGATCTGCAATGGCGTATGACGACACCAATATTTTTTCCCGGATCATCAAGGGCGAAATTCCCTGCGACAGGGTCTATGAGGACGACTATGTCCTGGCGTTCCGGGACATCGCGCCCCAGACGCCGGTCCACGTCCTGGTGGTCCCCAAGGGGCGCTACGAATCGGCGGACGACTTCGCCGCCGATGCGAGCGAAGCCGAACAGGCCGCCCTGATGCGCGCGATCGGCAAGGTGGCCCGGGATCTCGGGGTCGCCGAGAGCGGCTATCGGATCATCTCCAACCACGGGGAGGACGCGCACCAGGAGGTGTCGCATTTCCACGTGCATATCCTCGGCGGCAAAAATCTGGGCCGCATGATCAAGCCGATCGATAAATGAGCCGGTCCAACATTGATTCCGGGATGCCCGGGCGGCACCATGGGGCCGGCGGCGGCCAGCCGGGCTGTCCGGGAAGCCACGCGGAAAGACGGAAAGGCCGGGAACAGGTATCGCCATGACGCTTTCCGTCGCCATCCAGATGGATCCGCTGGATCCGATCGATATTGAGGCCGACAGCAGCTTCGTTCTTGGGCTCGAGGCGCAAAAACGCGGCCACACCCTGTACCATTACCTTCCGAATGCGCTGTCCTTCAGGCATGGCGATTTGCTTGCGGTTGCCCATCCTTTGTCCCTGCAGCGCAAGGTCGGCGACCATTTCAGCCTGGGCGAGGCCGAAACCCTCGATCTCTCAGCAATCGACGTCGTGCTGATGCGCCAGGACCCGCCCTTCGACATGTCCTACATCACGGCGACCCACTTCCTGGAGCAGATCCACCCGGCAACCCTGGTCGTCAACGATCCCCATGAAGTCCGCAACGCGCCGGAAAAGATATTTGTCACCCGCTACCCGGATCTCATGCCGCCGACCCTGATCACCCGTGACCGCGCTGAAATCGATGCGTTCCGGCGTGAGTATCGCGACATCATGATCAAGCCGCTCTTCGGCAACGGCGGCGCTGGGGTGTTTCACCTTCCCCCTGGGGACGAGAATCTCGGCGCGTTGTTCGAGATTTATTTGGATTTCTTCCGCGAGCCGATGATCGTCCAGCAATACCTGCCCGAGGTCCGCGAGGGCGACAAGCGCATTATATTGGTCGATGGCAAGGCCCGCGGTGGCGTGCTGCGTGTGCCGGCCGAGGGCGAGGCCCGCGCCAACATGCATGTCGGCGCGACGCCGATCAAAACGGAAATAACCCGGCGCGACCTGGAGATATGCGAGGCGTTGGGCCCGGAACTCCGGAAGAGAGGGCTGATCTTCGTCGGCATCGATGTGATCGGCGACTATCTCACCGAGATCAACGTCACCTCGCCAACGGGGATTCAGGAAATAAACCGCTTCGACGGGGTCACGCTCGAGGCCGAGATCTGGGATGCGATTGAAAACCGGCTGCCCTAGGAGCGAATCCGGGACAGGCGCTCTCTTCGACTGGCGGTCGTTCCGGATTGCCGCGAATCTCGCCGTGGCCATCGCGCTGGGTGCTTGCAGCGACACCGAGACTATTCGGGTGCGCGAGTCCCCAAAACAGCTCCCCGCCGGTCAGCTCGCTGCGAGTCAACCCGTTGCCGACCAGACCGCACCCGGCCGGGCTGCCGCGGACAGGAATCCTGCACCGCCGCCGGCGATCTCCCTGGTCAGGCTGGACCCGCAACTCGCCGGGCAATCGGGCGCGTCGCCGGGCACCTCGTTAAGGGCGGTTCCGGCGGCACCATCAGAAAAGCTGAAGGTCGCGCTGCTGCTGCCGCTGTCGGGGCCCCGGAGGCGGGTTGGCCAAGACTTTCTCGATGCGGCCCAACTCGCTGTTTTCGATCTTGCGGCGCACGAGCTCGTGCTTCTGCCGATCGATACCGAGGGCACGCCGGTCGGCGCGGCGCGGGCCTCTGCGGAGGCGGCGTCGCGAGAGGCGCGGCTGATTCTCGGGCCATTGTTGGCAGAATCCGTCAGTGCTGCCGCAGCACCCGCCCGCGCAGCCGGGCTTTCGGTTATTTCCTTTTCGAACTCGGCCCATGTCGGCGGGGACGGTGTTTTCGCCTTCGGTTTCGATCCCGGCCAGCAGATCGATGCGGTTGTCGCCCATGCCACAGCGGCCGGATTATCCCGCTTTGCCGTGATTGCGCCCGACAACGCGTTCGGGGAGATTGCCATCGCCGCCATGCGTAGGGCCACGGAGAGTCGTGGTGCTGTGCTGGTGGGTAGCCTGCAGCTCGACCCCCGGACCGTCGATCCTAGCGCCGAGATAAAGCGGTTCGTGGGCCGCCGCCCACCCGCCGGATCGACCGGCGAGCCGCCATGGCCGGCTTTCGACGCCGTTTTACTGGCGGCCGGCAACCAGCATCTGAAGACGCTGGCTTCCCTGCTCTCCTATTATGATGCCGACTATCCGCAGGTCCGGTTTCTCGGCCTCGCCAACTGGGAAAGAACCCGGGACATCGAAAAAGAGCTGTCGCTTCTCAAGGGGTGGTATGCCGCGCCGGCGAGCGGCGAGCGCAGAAAGTTTTCCGAGCGCTTCCAGAAGGTCTACGGCTACTCGCCGGTCGGGATCGCCACCCTCGCCTATGACGGCGTTGCGCTCGCCGCGGCGTTTGCCGGGAAAGCGCCTGCGTCGCCGGAGTTGGTCCAGGTCGGCGGGTTCTCGGGCGTCGACGGGCTGTTCCGCCTTGACGCTTCCGGTGTCGCCGAGCGGGCCTTCGAGATCCGCGAGGTTGCTCCCGGCGGGTTCGTGGTGCGCCGTGCGGCGCCGACGCGGTTCGCCAAGATCAACTGAGGGCGGAATCCGGAAGCAACTGTGCTGCGATGCCATCGAGGCGCAGCCGACCCTGCGGGGTGAGCCTGAAAAATTCCGCATCCCGGGCGATCCAGCCGGCTTCGGAAAACCGCTGCAGGGCATCTGCGTCGAGCGCGGCCTTGATCGGCATACCGCACTCCTCGACAAAGCGTGACCGGGCGATGCCGGAGGTCGTCCGCAGGCCCGTGAGCAGCATTTCCGCCAGCCGTTCGGACGGTCCCAGCTCCCGCGGCTCGTGTGCGCCGCTCCCCTGCCGCTCGACCATATCGATCCACCGCTCGGGGCTACGGATGCGCAGGGTGGCGAAGCGGCGATTCCGCTTGGGCCCCTGCCCTCCCGCCATCTTGGTCAGGCGGCCATGCGCCCCGGGGCCAATGCCGGCATAGTCACCGCCCTGCCAGCAAGTCATGTTGTGGCGGCACGGGCCGCCTGGCGCGGCGTGGTTGGAGATCTCGTAGGCCGGCAGACCGGCGGCATCGAGAACGGTCTGGGTGGCTTCGTACAGATCCGCCAGGGTATCGCCTTCCGGGGGAACCAGTTCGCCGCTTTTGTGCAGGTCGTAAAACGATGTCCCGCGCTCGATCGTCAGTTGGTAGACCGAGATGTGGTCGCCGGCATGGCGAAGTGCTTCTGCGAGCTGCGCTTCCCAGCCCGCCCGCGTCTGTTCTGGCAGCCCGTAAATCAGGTCGAGAGAATACCGGTCGAAGTGTTTCACCGCCGCCTGCAGGGCGATCCGCGCCTCGTCGGCGTTGTGCTGGCGGCCGAGGAAGCGCAATGATCCGTCGTCGAAGGACTGCACGCCAAGAGAGATACGGTTGATGCCGGCGGCACGGAAATCCGCGAGTTTATCCGTGTCGGTCGAGCCGGGATTCGCTTCCGCCGTGATCTCGATGTCATCCGCGACGGTCCAGTGGCCGGCGATGGCGTCGATGACGGTTGCGACGGTAGCGCCCGGCATCAGCGAGGGTGTGCCGCCACCGAAGAAGACGCTGGTAACGGTGCGCCCGGGTGTCTCGGCGGCCACCGCGTCGAGTTCAGCCAGCAAGGCCCGGGCCCAGCGCGCCTGGTCGACTTCCTCGCGGACGTGGCTGTTGAAATCGCAATAGGGGCATTTTGCCGCGCAGAAAGGCCAGTGGACATAGATGCCGAGCGTGGCGGGAGCGTCAGTCATCGTTCGGCACTGCGGGGGGCGACACTGCAGGCAACGAAACGACGGCAGGCAGGCAGGCGTCGACCAGATCGCAGAAGGCCCGGGCACGATGGCTGATCTCGTGTTTGCGCACAGGGTCCATCTCGCCAAAGGTCTCGCTGCAGCCATCGGGCAGGAACATCGGATCGTAGCCGAAGCCGCGGGTGCCCCGCGGCGGCCAAACCAGCTGGCCGTCGACGCGGCCGCAGAAGGTCTCGCTGTGCCCGTCGGGCCAGGTGAGCGCGAGGGCGGAGAAGAAAAACGCGGCGCGGTGCGCGTTCGCGCCGAGGGCGGCGTGGACCCTTTCCACAGCAAGCCCGAAATCCTCCTCCGGGCCGGCCCAGCGGGCGGAATAAATCCCCGGCTTGCCACCGAGGGCGGGGACGGCGAGGCCGGAATCATCAGCAAGGGCCGGCAGGCCGCTGTTCGCGGTCGCCGAGACGGCCTTGAGCAGGGCGTTGGCCTCGAAGGTATCGCCGGTTTCGGCGACTTCGGGCAGCTCGAGTTCGGCCGCGGAGACGGCATCGATGCCGTGCGGTTTAACGAGATCGTTGATTTCGCGAACCTTGCCGGGGTTCCGGCTGGCGACGACCAGACGGTTCTCGGCGAGGAGGCGGCCCATTGCTACAGGCCGAGGACCCGGGCCTGCTCGGCGATCAGGCTGGTAATGCCGCGCTGCGCGAGTGCCAGGAGTGAATCGAACTTGTCGCGGCCGAAAGGCGTGGTTTCTGCCGTGGCCTGGATTTCGACCAGCCCGCCCTTGTTGGTCATGACGAAGTTGGCGTCGGCCTGTGCGGTCGAATCCTCTGCGTAATCGAGATCGAGCAAGGCCTCGCTGCCCAGTAGACCGCAGGACACCGCCGCGACCTGCCCGTTCAGCGGGATCTTCTTGACGGCATTGATTCGCTGCAGGTGCTGGAAGGCGAGGTGGAGGGCGACGAAGCCGCCGGTGACGGCGGCGGTCCGGGTGCCGCCATCGGCTTGGATGACATCGCAATCAACCCTGATTTGGTGTTCGCCGAACCCGTCCAGCGCCGTGATCGCGCGCAGGCTTCGCCCGATCAGTCTCTGGATCTCGAGCGTGCGGCCCGAACGCAAGGTTCGCTCCCGGTGCAGGCGGTCGGTCGTCGAGCGCGGCAGCATGCCGTATTCGGCCGTCACCCAGCCCCGGCCAGTGTTGCGCAGGAAGGGCGGGACGCGGTTCTCGACGGAGGCGACACACAAAACATGAGTATCGCCGAACTTCGTCAGGCACGAGCCCTCGGCGTGTTTCGAGACGTTGATTTCCAGTGAAATGGGGCGGAGTTCGTCTGCCGCCCTGCCTGAGGGTCGAGCCATTGCCTTGTTCATCCTTGAATTAAGGTCTGTCGCCACTTGTAAGATCTTATGCCGCCTGAATCCAGCATCCGGCTCGGCTTGCTTCGACTTCCGGCAGCGTGCTGCTTAGGACGTCGGCCAGGCCCCATACGATCCGAGAGAGCTTGAGGCGCGAGGAATCTGGGCGGAGGGGGGTATCGATGCTGTGGGCCGGGCCATGGCCGAGCAGGTTCCTCCGGGGCCGGATTGACGGCGGCGGGAGCGGTTCCTACATTCCCGACGCTATGATTGCCGAGATGAACCTGCGCTCCCGGGAGATTCTGCGCCAGATCGTCGAAACCTACCTCGAAACCGGCGGCGCCGTGGGCTCCCGCACCCTGTCCCGGCGGCTCGATCTCGCCCTGTCTCCGGCGAGCATCCGCAACGTGATGTCCGATCTCGAGGGCCTTGGATTGCTTTATGCGCCGCATCCTTCGGCCGGGCGACTGCCGACCGAGGCCGGGCTGCGGCTGTTCGTGGACGGCCTCCTTGAGATCGGCGACCTCAACACCGAGGACCGCCAGGAGATCGAGGCTCGTTGCGTCGCGCTCGGGCGGGATTCCCGGCAAGTTTTCGAGGAAGCATCGCAGATGCTGTCCGGCCTCTCCTCCTGCGCCGGGCTGGTGGTTGCGCCAACCCAGGATGACATGCTTCGGCATATCGAGTTCGTGCCGATTGGCACCGACCGGGCTCTCGCCGTGCTTGTCGGTGAGAACGGTCTTGTCGAAAACCGGATTCTCGATTTGCCGCCGGGTGTGCCGGCGTCTTCGCTGGTGGAGGCCGGAAACTATCTGAACGCCAAGCTTACCCGGCGCACACTCCTCGAGGCGCGCGCGGAAGTTGAAAGCGACATCCAGGAACACCGCATGGCTCTCGACGACCTGACCGGAAAGGTGGTCGAGGCAGGCCTTGCGACATGGTCGGAAGCCGCCGGCCGCGACGGCGTGCTGGTTGTCCGGGGGCAGGTCAATCTGCTGGACGATGTCATGGCGGTGGCTGACCTGGAACGGATCCGGGGGCTGTTCGAGGCACTTGAAAGGAAGGAAACCCTTCTCCACCTCATCAGCATGACCGAGAATGCCGAGGGGGTGCAGATTTTCATCGGCTCGGAGAATGAGCTGTTCGGCCTGTCCGGGTGTTCGATGATCATTTCGCCTTACAAGAATATGCAGGCGGAGATCGTCGGAGCGATTGGTGTCATCGGGCCGACTCGCATGAACTACGCGCGGATCATTCCCATGGTCGACTACACAGCGAAGCTGGTTGGCCAGCTGATCGACTGAAACACGAGAGGAGGCAGAATGACCTACAAGAAACCCAAGCTGGAGACTGCGGTCGAGGCGCCAGACGAGAGGGATACTGGCGAGAAGGATGCTGGCGAGAAGGATGCTGGCGAGAAGGATGCTGGCGAGAAGGATGCTGACGAGAAGGATGCTGACGAGAAGGACGCTGACGAGAAAGATCTCGCCCAGGATCCAGGCAAAAACGCCAGCGGCGGGGCGACGGCAGGCGCCACGGCGGCCGGCGACGGAGCGCAAGCCGGAGAGGACGCCGAAGGAGGCGATCCCTACGGAGAAGACGATGGTGAGAACGGCGGTGAGGGCGCGGAAGAGGCGGAAGAGGCGCTCGATCTCGAGGCCGATCTCGCCGAGGCCAAGGACAAGCTGCTGCGGGTGATGGCTGAATCAGAGAACACCCGCCGCCGGCTTGAGCGGGATCTCAGTGAAACGAAGAAATACGCGGTGTCCGGCATCGCCAAGGAACTTCTGAGCGTCGGCGATAATCTGCGCCGCGCCATCGAAGCCGCGCCTTCCTCGACCGGAGCGGAGGACACGGCAATCACCAGCCTGGTCGCCGGAGTCGAGATGGTAGAAAAAGAACTGCTCGCAGCCATGGAGCGCCACGGCATCCAAAAGATCGAGCCTCTCGGCGAGGCGTTCGACCATAATTTCCACCAGGCGATGTACGAGGTCGCCAGTGGCGAGCATCCGGCGGGAACCATCGTCGAGATGCTCCAGGCGGGCTACGCCATGCACGACCGGCTCCTGCGCCCAGCGATGGTGGCGGTTACCAAGGCGGGGGAGACCGAGTCCGCCCCGAAAGGGGCTTCGGAAGAGGCCACGAAAGAATCACCGGAAGATCCGGGAAAAGCGCCGGAAGAATCAAAACCCGAGGCAGAATTGCCGGCCAAAGATAGCTAGACGCGCGAGCCTTCGTGGGTGGTGCCCTGTTTATCGGGGGTCTGTTTATCGGGGATCTGTTCCGGGGGTCGGGTCGTCGAGTAGCGCAGCATCGGGGTTGTGTGCCCGGTGGCGGCGACGGGCCGCAGCATTGTCGCGCACCGCATAGCAATAGACGCATCCATGCGGGCAGGTGTCATAGGCGCCGATGTCGCGGGAGACATGGCAGGCGCAGCCTGGACGGTTGCCCTTGACCGCAGCCCTGATGGGCCTTTCAGCGATATCCGAGAGGCGGTCGACATCGATGCACCGGGCCGGCAAAACGCCGGCTGGTGCGTATTCGGGCTGGCTGCATAGGGTTAGCGCCATGCCGTGTCCGGCGGCGATTTCCGCCATCTGCGCGAACAGCGCGGTCTTTTCCTCTGCTTCGGGGTCGCGCCAGGAGAAACCGTGTTCGGCTGCGGCGCGGTCGAGGTTGCGACGGGTCTTGGCGTAGATGTGGGCGGCGGAGACGACGACCTCGTCAACAGAAGATTCGAGGGCGGCAGCGAGACGCTGGAAAGTGGCGATGTGCCATTTGGGCGGCGTGAGATCGGTGATCAGGACCGGATCGTAGCGCCAGACCACACTGCTGGGCCCGAAACGCGCCGCGGCCGAGCGCATGCTGGCAATGGCGCGTTCTTCTGCGACGACGCGCGTCTCCAGAACCCTGGGATAGCCGGTGGTCGTGTGCTGGATATAAAACGGGGCAATGATCTGGGTCGCATCCAGGCAGGCAAGAAAAGGCTCGAGGTTGCGGGTCCAGAAGACGAAGCCGTCAACATCGCCCTTGGCCAGGGAAACCGTTGTCTCGACACGGTTCCAGGGATTGGCGACCCGGCAGTGCCCCGCGGCCAGCCGGTTCAGGAACCACCGGCCGTAAAAAGCGGGAATATCGGTGCGATAGCTCGCCGAGATAATCATTGGAATCACGGGCATCCTTGCGGACGCAAGGGGGTGACCCTATATAGCCGGAGGTTCGGCGGCAACGCCGGGGTCCAAAATATACGGTGCGCAGCGGAACATGCCCGCGCTGGATCTTCCGTCACACAGACGCGACACCACAAAGTCACAAAACCGAGAAGCAAGAAGGCAGATTAAAGATGGGCAAGGTCATCGGCATTGATCTAGGCACGACGAACTCCTGTGTCGCTGTCATGGAGGGCTCGCAGCCCAAGGTCATCGAAAACCCCGAGGGATTCCGCACGACTCCGTCGATGGTGGCATTCACCGATACGAGCGAGCGCCTCGTCGGGCAATCCGCCAAGCGCCAGGCGGTTACCAACCCACAGGACACGTTCTTTGCAATCAAGCGCCTGATCGGCCGGCGTTTCGCCGATGACGAGACCAAGCGCGACATGGAGTTGGTGCCCTACAGCATCGTCGAGGGACAGAACGGCGACGCTTGGGTGCGCAGCGACACCATGAATGAGCAGTACGCGCCAAGCCAGATCAGCGCGTTTATCCTTCAGAAGATGAAGGAAACGGCGGAGAGCTACCTCGGTGAGCCCGTCAGTGAGGCGGTGATCACGACGCCAGCCTATTTCAACGATTCCCAGCGTCAGGCAACCAAGGATGCCGGCAAGATCGCCGGGCTCGAGGTGCTGCGCATCATCAACGAGCCGACGGCTGCGGCTCTCGCCTACGGCCTTGAGAAGAAGGAGAGCGGCACCATCGCCGTCTACGATCTCGGCGGCGGCACCTTCGATGTCTCGATCCTCGAGATCGGCGACGGTGTGTTTGAGGTCAAGTCGACCAATGGCGACACGTTTCTCGGCGGCGAGGATTTCGACCAGAAGGTCGTCGACTACCTGGCCGACGAGTTCAAGAAGGAGAGCGGCATCGACCTGCGGGAAGACCGCCTCGCCCTCCAGCGCCTCAAGGAGGCCGGCGAAAAGGCCAAGATCGAGCTCTCGAGTGCGGTCGAGACCGAGGTCAACCTTCCCTTTGTGACGGCTGACCAGAGCGGACCCAAACACCTGAACATGAAGCTGACTCGGGCCAAACTGGAGGCCATGGTCGACGAGCTGATCGAGCGGACGGTGCAGCCGTGCCAGAAAGCGCTCACCGATGCCGGTCTCAAGGCCAGCGAGGTCGACGAGGTTGTTCTGGTCGGCGGTATGACGCGGATGCCGAAGGTTTACGAAACAGTGAGAGAAATCTTCGGCCGCGAACCCAGCCGGGGCGTCAATCCCGACGAGGTCGTGGCGATGGGCGCGGCCATTCAGGCCGGCGTGCTGCAGGGCGACGTCAAGGACGTGCTGCTACTCGACGTCACGCCCCTGTCGCTCGGCATTGAGACCCTTGGCGGCGTGTTCACGCGGCTGATCGACCGCAACACCACCATCCCGACCCGCAAGAGCCAAACCTTTTCGACGGCCGAGGATGGCCAGACTGCGGTGACGATCAGCGTGTTCCAGGGCGATCGCGAGATGGCTGCGGACAACAAGCAGCTCGGGCGGTTCGATCTGGTCGGTATCCCGCCGGCCGGTCGCGGCACGCCCCAGATCGAGGTCACCTTCGACATCGATGCCAACGGTATCGTCAACGTGTCCGCGAAGGACAAGGAGACCAGCAAGGAGCAGCAGATCCGCATTGAGGCCTCCGGCGGTCTCTCCGACAGCGACATCGACCAGATGGTGAAGGACGCCGAAGAGCATGCCGAAGAGGATCAGAAGCGGCGCGAGCACGTGGAGATCCGCAACATGGCGGACGGCCTCGCCCACTCGACCCAGAAGGCGCTCACCGAACATGGCGAGGCTCTCGAAGCCGCGGACAAGACCGCGATCGAGAATGACATCGCGGCCCTCAAGGCAGCGCTTGAAGGCGAGGACATCGAAGCCGTAAAAACAACGTCAGAGGCACTGTCCCAATCCTCCCTGAAGATCGGCGAAGCCATGCAGAAAGCGCAACAGGCCGAACAGGCCGCCGCTGGCGGTGCTGGTCCCGGCGGTGGTGCTGGCGACGGATCACAGCCCGGCGGGCCGGACGGTGATGTGGTGGACGCGGATTTCGAGGAAGTGAAGGAAGACGAGGGCGGGGACAGCAAGAAGGCCGACTGAGAATCCGGCCGCCCTAGGCGATTGTCGGGAGATTCCGGGAGCGGAGGCATGCCGAAAGACTACTACGAGACGCTGGGCGTCAGCCGGGATGCGAGCGAAGCCGAGCTGCGGCAGGCCTATCGCGAGATGGCCAAACGCTATCACCCGGACCGCAACCCCGGCGACGCGGAGGCCGAGACGTTCTTCAAGGAGGTCAACGCGGCTCACGAGGTTCTCTCCGACGAGCAGAAGCGTGCCGCCTACGACCGTTTCGGCCACGAGGCCTTCGAGAATGGCGATATGCGCACAGGCCGGGCCGGCTTTGGCTTCGCCGGCGGCGCCGACAGGTTTTCCGACCTCTTCGAAGGCATCTTTGGCGAATTTTCCGACCGTGGCGGGCGCCGGCAGCAGTCGCGTCGGGGTCAGGATCTGCGCTACAACCTCGGGATTTCCCTGGTCGATGCGTTTCGCGGCCGCGAGGTCGAGATCCGGGTATCTCGGTCGGCTCACTGCGATTCATGTAGCGGCATTGGCACCGAGGGCGGCACCGAGCCAGTGACCTGCCAGACCTGCGGCGGCGCCGGCGCAGTGCATGCCAAACAGGGTTTCTTCACCGTGGAGCGGCCCTGCTCGAGCTGTCGCGGCGCCGGCAGGATCATCGAGAAACCCTGCCAGGTTTGTGGCGGTGCCGGCCAGATCCAGCAGGAAAAAACCCTTTCGGCGACGATTCCCCCGGGCGTCGATGACGACACAAGGATTCGCCTCTCCGGCGAGGGTGACGCCGGCTTCCAGGGTGGCCCGTCCGGCGATGTGTACATCTTCCTGCAGGTTGAGCCGCACCCCTTCTTTGGTCGCAAGGGCAGCGACCTTTTCTGCGAGGTTCCGGTATCGATGGTGACGGCGACACTCGGCGGCTCTATTGAGGTTCCGACCGTCGACGGCGCGGCCGCCAAGGTGAAGATTCCTGAAGGCATCCAGACCGGGGAGCAGCGCCGGCTGCGCGGCAAGGGTATGCCCGAGTTGCGGTCGAGCCGGCGCGGCGACATGTATATCCTTACGCGGGTCGAGACTCCGGTTGGCCTGACCAGTGCGCAGAAGAAACAGTTGCGGAAGTTTGAGGAGATGGGCGACAAGAATTCCGTCTTGGAGGATATTTTCGCGAAGACGAAGGAATTCTCGGTCGACGCGACGAAGTGACCGTCGCGGGCGCAAAATCGCGCGGCCAGAAGAATCATACGTCTAACAGAATCGCGCGCGTAAAGGGGAGACGGCGGCATGGCTGGTGACGTCAGGATAGGGGTTGTCGGGTGTGCCGGTCGGATGGGCCAGATGAACCTGCGGCAGATCGCCGCAACCCCGGGATGCGCCGTGGCCGGTGCCGCCGAGGTGGCGGGCCATGAGACTGTCGGCCGCGATGCAGGTGAGCTGGCCGGGATGGATGCGCTCGGCTTGCCGATCCTTGGCGATTCCAGGGAAATGATGACCGCCGTCGATGTCGTCCTCGACTTCACGATTCCGGAGGCGACCACGGTGCATGCCGGGATGGCCGCCGAGATGGGTGTTGCGCTGGTGGCCGGCACGACCGGCCTCTCACCGGAACAGGAAGCCGTGGTTGCCGAAGCGGCACAGACGGTTCCGGTGCTCCGGGCCGCTAATACGAGTGTCGGTGTAACCCTACTTTCGGCCCTGGCGCGCAAGGTGGCCGAAACGCTCGGGCCCGAGTTCGACATCGAAATCGTCGAGATGCATCACCGCCACAAGATCGACGCACCGTCCGGAACCGCCCTTCTCCTCGGTGAATCGGCTGCGGCGGGCCGTAATGTCAATCTTGGCGATGTCTCGCAATCGGGTCGGGACGGGCACACGGGCGCTCGGGAGTCCGGCGCGATCGGATTCGCCGCGCTGCGCGGTGGCGATATCGCCGGTGAGCATGACGTGATCTTCGCCGCCGAGGGCGAACGGCTGGTGCTCGGCCACAAGGCGACGACCCGGCAGATATTCGCCGCCGGCGCCGTGCGGGCCGCGCTGTGGATGCACGGCAAGCCGCCGGGGCTGTACTCGATGCACGACGTTCTCGGCCTCGAGAACTGACGCCCGCTTCATCAGGCGCGGATGCGTCTCCCCAAGTACTGGCACGCGCCTGGCTAATGTGTCCGCGTCGCCGTGCCGGCGATGCGGATCCCGAGCAGAATCAGAACCATCGCCACGAGGGTTTTGGGCGTGAGCGCTTCGTCGAGCAGCACGGCGCCCAGCAGCACGGCACCCAGTAGCACGGCGAGGGCGGCCACCAGGTAGTTCACCATTGACAGAAAACCGGCGCCAGCCCGGACCGCAACGGTGAAATAGACGATTGTCGCCAGCTCGGTCGAAAACATGACAAGCGCGAGAACAGCAAACAGAGCGCCTGTCTCCTGTTCCCCCGCGCCCTGAACGCCGCCCCCAAAACTGCCCCCAAAACCGTTCCGAAAACCATCGAGGATCAGGAGCGCTTCAAACAGAAATGCCATGGGCACCAAAGCCAGCACACTGAGCAGCAGGATTGCCATGCTGACGCCGATGATATCGTCGCGCGGGATCTTGCGGGCGATGATGGTGGATGCCGAGCGGCTTGTCCTCGCACCAAGTGCGCCAGCAGGCCGTTGTAGTTCAGCCGGAAAAGCGTGAAGAGCAGCAGGAATTCCAGCCCGCAAAACGCGAAGACCGACCAGGCGCCGAGCAGCATGAAACCAAGGCCTGTCCCGAGCATGGCGAAGCCGAAGACAGCCATGAGGACACAGAAGCCCTTCCGATCGAGGCTCCGGTGCGCGCAGCACGAGGTCGAGCAGAACCTGCTCGCGGTCGTGGTCTGGAGAACGATCCCTGCCAGTCATAAAGTTGGTCATAGAGTTGGCCATAGAGTTGATCATGGGATCGAGAATAATGTCGGATGAAACCCTGCATCTAGCCTGTTGTCAGTACCGGCCGGATTCTCGGGGGTATGGGGAGCGACACGGGTGAACAAAACTGATATCGAGACATTCTACAGTCGGCTCGAGGAGCAGAACCCCGAACCGCGCGGAGAGCTTCGCTACGTCAACCCCTATACCCTGTTGGTTGCCGTCGTGCTGTCGGCCCAGGCAACCGATGTCGGCGTCAACAAGGCCACGGGGCCGCTGTTCGAGAAGGTGGATACGCCCGACGCGATGGTGGCGCTCGGCGAGAAGAAGCTGAAGACGTACATCCGCACGATCGGCCTCTTCAACACCAAGGCGAAGAATGTCATCGCCCTGAGCCGGATTCTGCTTGACGAGCATGACGGGGAGGTGCCGCGTACGCGCGAGACTCTCGAGGCGCTGCCGGGAGTCGGACGGAAGACCGCCAACGTCGTCCTCAACATCGCCTTCGGGATGCCGACCATCGCCGTCGACACGCATATCTACAGGGTGGGCAATCGCACCGGCCTGGCGCCGGGAAAGACTCCGCTTGCGGTCGAGAAGAAGTTGGAGAAGGCGACACCCGAGCGTTTCGCACAGCATGCCCATCACTGGCTGATCCTGCACGGCCGCTATGTCTGCAAGGCGCGCAAGCCGGATTGTCCGGTCTGCACGGTTCGGGATCTGTGCCGCTACAGGGCCAAGACGACGCTGGCCTGATGCCGGCAGCCTTTAGAGAAACGGGACCCTAGAGAAACAAGGCATTAAAACAGACTGGGTCCGCGTCTGCGCCGCCTGGTGCGCGAAGCTCGACATGGGAAATCGACGGCGCGTTCTTTTTGCCGCGCCAGATGAAGAGATCGAGGATGCAGGCGGGCGAGGTGTACTGCCAGATTTCGGCCGGGCCGTCGCGGCGAATGAAATCCGGCTTGCCGAGATAACTGAGAGCGGCGGACGGGGATATTCCGTGGAGTTCCTCGGGATCCCTGTCCGGCGGCGGCGGTGTAGCAGGTGCAGCGGGCGCAGGGCGCGGCGCGGCATTGGATGCGACATTGGATGTGTCGACGGGTGCGGCAGGCGTGGTGGTGGCTGACACTGTGACATTCGCTGCCGTTGCCATGGAGGGCGGGTTCTTTACAGCAGGCTGGCTGGCCGGCGGGGCTTTTGCTATGGGCAGGCAGGCCGTCGCGAAAAGCAGCAGCATGCTGGCCAGGGCAGCAGGCGCGCGGGACCGCCGGGCAAAGGGCTGCAGGCGATTTTCATGCGGCAGGGTTCTGGGCGCCGGGATTCCGGATATTGGGATCTCCGGGGCGTCGAGGGGTGCGGCGTGGCCGCGTAGCCGGTGGACGAGATGGACCATGAATGCGGTTCCGATTACAGGTGCGACAAGATTGATAAAGGGCGTGGACATCAGGAGTACCAACACCAGGCCCGCGAGAAGAAGCGTTATCCGGTTGCGCCGCCAGAGCGCGGTTGCATCCCCCGCAGCGAGATGGCGCCGGGCCAGGAGTTCGAAATACTCGTGCCCGATCACCCAGCTGTTGACGGTATAGTAGAGCACGAGGCCGAGCGGTGGCACGAAAAGCAGAACGAGGTAAAGGGGCAACGCCAGGAGATTGGCGCTGGCGACCCGTAGCGCGAACCCCACGCTGGTGGACAGCGCTCGTGTCACCGGCATCGGCCGCGCCGGCGGCAAGCCGGGATAATTGCGGCTTTCGACGCTTTCGGCGACCCGCTCCATGAAGAGTCCGACGATGACGATCATGCAGCTGGGGAACAGTAGGGCCCAGAGCCAAACCAGCAGGGTGCCGGCCACGAGCTTGGTTGCGAAGCTGAGCAGCCAGCTGAGCGTATCGGAAAGCCAGCCGATTTCTGTTATCGAATCCGGGTCGAGCCAGAGCCCGGCCAGATACCACAGGAGCGCGGCGATAATGATGAAAACGGCGGTGGCGCTGGCGAAACTGACGACGAAGACCTGTCGCAGTTTCGGGTCGTACAACTGTGTCACCGCCCTCATCAGGCATCCGATGAGCAAGGATCGTGTCTCCGGGTTTGCCTGTATCCGTACGGTTCGTGTACCCGGAACCGCCGGAGCGGGCAAGGTGCGGGCGGAAATGTTTCGCTAGAAAAATGTTTCTTTGCCCGTCTGCCGCCGGTTTCTGTAGTCGCGCGCGGTTTTGTGTGGGTTGTTTTGCGCCGGTTGTGTTGCACTGGGGCTGGCGCAGCGGGACGAGTGACAATGAACGGTATTCAGCTGGTTGGCATCGGCAGCGCCCTGGTCGATATTCTCGGCGAGGTCGAGGACGGTTTTCTCGGAAACGAGGGTCTTCCCAAGGGCGGGATGACGCTGGTTGACGCCGCTCGGATCGAGGCTCTCTGCCGCGGCGTGCCCGGTTTGCGAGAATCCAGCGGCGGTTCCATTGCCAATACCATCTACGGTTTTGCGACCTTCGGCGGCCGCGGGGCCTTCATCGGCCGGCTCGGCGACGACCGAAACGGCTGGCTGTTCACCTCCGACATGGCTTCGGCCGGCGTGATCTGCGCCGAGCCGGAAGGGGCGCCGGGTCCGACGGGTAGCGTGCTGGTCATGGTGACGCCGGATTCCGAGCGCACCATGTGCACCCATCTTGGCGTTGCGGCGGAACTCAGCCCGGTGGATCTTGATCCCGCTCTGATCGCGGAAGCAGAAATCGTCTATGTGGAGGGCTATCTGCTGGATTCTCCGAGCGCGACCGCAGCGATATCCGAAGCTGCGCGCAATCTGCGGTCGGACCAGTCGCTGGCGCTCTCGCTTTCCGATCCGGGCTGTGTTGACCGGCACAGGGATGTGTTTCACGCGCTGCTCGCCGGCCCCGCTGATATCCTGTTCGCAAACGAGCGGGAGATTTTGGCTCTGACCGGCGAGGAGGATTTCTCGGTCGCCGTCGATTATGCCGCTGCCCACTGCCGCATCGCCTGTCTCACCCGAAGTGCCAAAGGGTCGGTGGTAGTGACGCCGGAATCGAGAATCGAGGTGGCGCCGGTGGCGGAGACCGCCGTAGATTCCACCGGTGCCGGCGATCTCTACGCCGCCGGCTTCCTGTTCGGGCACCTGAACGGGCTCGATCCCGCTACCAGTGCGTACCTCGGCAGCGTGGCGGGGGCGGATGCCGTCACCCGGTTCGGTGCCCGCCCCGGCGAGGCACTCCCGGCCAGGATCCGCGAGCTTGCCGGGTGTTCGCCGGCGCGATGATTTTGACAGGGTGATTTTGACGGAATGATTTTGGCGCGATGATCCCAGCCGGCAATCCGACCGGCGGTCCGATCGCGGTCTGGCGTACCGCCATGGCGATCTACACCGACCGCCGTGTCCTGGCGATCACCTTTCTTGGCATCTCGAGCGGCCTGCCGCTCGGTATCCTCGGCGACCCCCTGACCGCATGGCTCGCGGAGGGCGGGCTGACCAAGACCGCGATCGGTCTCTTCGCGCTGACCAGCCTGCCCTATTCCCTCAAATTCCTCTGGGCGCCGGTCTTCGATCATCTGCGTCTGCCGTTTCTCTCCCGCCTCCTTGGCCGCCGCCGCGGCTGGGCCGTGATAACCCAGCTCGGGCTGTTCACCGCCGTTGCTGCTCTTGGCGGCCTATCTCCTGCAGAGCAGATCGGCGCCGTTGCCGCCCTGGCCACAGGCGTCGCCTTCCTATCGGCCAGTCAGGATGTCGTGATCGACGCCTATCGGGTTGAAATTCTCGAGGAGCGCAAACTCGGCGCCGGTGCGGCAACGATCGTGCTCGGCTACCGGGTCGGCCAGGTCGGCGCCGGCGCTTTCGGGCTGGTCGCTGCGGCCTGGCTCGGCTGGCCGGCAGCCTTCGTTATGATGGGCGCTGCTGTTGCGATCGGCTTGGTCGCCATCCTGCTCAATCCCGAGCCGACCCCGCCGACGGATCCCGATGTGATCCCGTCCAATGGATGGCCCGATGCGCAGGCCAGTGCAAGGCTGGGGGTATGGCTGATGCGGGCTGTGGTGGCGCCGTTCGTCGACTTCGCCCGCCGGCCCGGCTGGCTCGCCATCATTCTCTTCATCCTGCTCTACAAGCTGGGCGATGCGGTTCTCTCGATAATGCAGACGCCGTTTTTCCTTGAAATCGGGTTCACCAAGCCGGAGATCGCGGGCATCAAGAAGGGCGTCGGCTTTGTGGCCATTATCGCTGGTGGTTTCGCCGGCGGCCTGCTGGTCGCCCGTTATGGCATTCTGCGCAGTCTTATGATCTGCGGCGTCCTGCAGGCGGGATCGAACGTGGTGTTCGTCTGGCTGGCCTGGATCGGACACGATCCGGTCGTGCTGGCGGCCACCGTGGCGGCGGAGAACCTGGCGACCGGGATGGGCACCATCGCTTTCGTTGCCTATCTCTCGAGCCTCTGCAACCGCGCTTATACGGCAACCCAGTACGCCTTGCTGACCTCGATGGTGGGCGCGGCGCGGGTCGCGCTGTCCTCCTCGGCCGGCTGGCTGGCCGATCAGACGGACTGGGTGACGTTCTTCATGTTGACAGCCGTGGCGGCGCTGCCGGGGCTCGCTGTCCTGGCCTGGATAATGCGGCGGAAGGCACGATCCCCGGTGTGATCCCGGTGCGGTTATAAGCCCGCTGCGGTCGCGGCGGTTATCGCGACGGCTATTGCGCGCTGCAGATCGCGTCGTAGGCGGCGAGCGCTGCGGTGTGCACGAGGTTGCCGACGGTCGAGTCGATGGGAATGACCTGGGCGGGTTTCTCGAGGCCGAGAAGCAGCGGGCCGATCACCGTGGCGTGGCCCATGGCGGCGAGCAGGTTGGATGCGATGCTGGAACTGTGCAGCGCCGGCATGACCAGGACATTGGCCGGCCCGGACAGGCGGGAGAACGGATAGGTCCGCATCAGCCGGTCGTGGTCGAGCGCCACGGCGGCCTGCATCTCGCCGTCGAACTCGAAATCGACCTTGCGTTGCTCGAGGATCCGGACGGCCTCGCGCATGCGCTCCATGCTGGGGCGGGAGGGCTGCCCGAAATTCGAATAGGACAGGAACGCAACTCGTGGCTCGTGGCCGAACCGGCGTGCATAGGCGGCCGACTGCACGGCGATGTCGGCGAGCTGCTCGGGATCGGGCACCTCGTGGATTCTGGTGTCGGCAATGAACACCGACCGGTCGCGGGCGACCACCATGGTGAGGCCGGCAAGGCATTCTCCGGACTTCGTTCCGATGACCTTCTCGATCTCCCCGAAAGCCACGGAAAAGGCCCGGGTCATTCCGGTCACCATGGCGTCGGCATGGCCGCAGGCCAGCATGCAGGCGGCGAACACGTTGCGGTCCCTGTTGACGAGACGCTGGCAGTCCCGCGCCAGGTAGCCGTTGCGCTGGAGGCGCTTGTAGAGGAAGTCGGCATACTCCTCGTTGCTGTCGCTGATCAGGGCGTTGTGGATCTCGATGTTGCTACCGGAGAAGCCGAGCCGCTTCATCGTCTCGGCGACCCGGTTCTCTTGTCCTATCAAGACAGGCTCACCGAAACCGGCGCTCTGGAACTGCAGCGCCGCGCGGATCACCGCTTCCTCCTCGCCCTCGGCGAAAAGGACGCGCTGCGACGTGGCCCGGACCTGGTCGAGTATGAAGTTCAGAAAGGCACTCGTCGGGTCGAGCGTGGCCGCGAGTTTTTTCTTGTAGGCAGCGAAATCCTCGATCGGCCGGCGCGCAACACCGCTTTCCATGGCGCTGCGGGCGACCGCGGCGGGGATTGCAGAAACCAGGCGCGGATCGAAGGGCACCGGGATGATGTAGTCGGCCCCGTATCGCAGGCGCCGCCCGCCATAGGCGGCTTCGACCTCGTCGGGGACGTCCTCGCGCGCGAGCTCGGCGAGCTCGGTAGCAGCGGCGATCTTCATGGCGTCGTTGATCTGGGATGCCTGGACGTCGAGTGCGCCCCTGAAGATGAAGGGAAAGCCGAGGACATTGTTGATCTGGTTGGGATAGTCGGACCGGCCGGTGGCGATGATCACGTCAGAGCGGGCTTCGCGCGCCGCCTCTGGCGTGATCTCCGGATCCGGGTTGGCCATGGCGAAGACGATCGGCTTGTCGGCCATCGAGCGCACCATGTCCTGGCTGATGGCGCCCTTGGCGGAGAGGCCGAGCAGGATGTCGCACCCCGCCGCTGCCTCTTCGAGCGTGCGCGCCTCGGTCTCGGTTGCGTGCGCCGACTTCCACTGGTTCATGCCTTCGGTGCGGCCGCGATAGATGACGCCGCTACGGTCACACATGATGACGTTCTGGGCCGGCATGCCCATCGACTTGATCAGGTCCAGACACGCGATCGCGGCGGCACCTGCGCCGTTGACGACCATCCGGGAATCCTCAAGCGTGCGGCCGGTGATGTGGAGGGCATTGATCAGCCCAGCGGCGGTAATGATAGCGGTTCCGTGCTGGTCGTCGTGAAACACCGGAATGTCGAGCTTCTCGCGCAGACGCTCCTCGATCAGGAAGCATTCGGGGGCCTTGATGTCCTCGAGGTTGATGCCACCGAAGCTTCCGGCGATCAGGCTCACGCAGTCGATTAGGGCCTCCGCGTCCTCGGTCGCGATCTCGATATCGATCCCGTCGACATCAGCGAAGCGCTTGAAGAGGACCGCTTTGCCCTCCATCACTGGCTTGGAGGCTAGCGCACCGATGTTGCCGAGGCCGAGAACCGCCGTGCCGTTGGAGATCACGGCGACGGAATTGCCCTTCGCCGTGTAGTCGTAGGCGGTGTGCGGGTCTTTCTCGATCTCGAGGCAGGGATAGGCGACCCCCGGTGAGTAGGCCAGCGACAGGTCGCGCTGGGTCGTCAGCGGTTTTGTCGCGCTGATCTCCAGCTTGCCCCGGCGTCGTCCACCAATGTGAAACTGCAGGGCATCGTTGCGCAGAGCGGTTTCGTCGGGCATTGCTTGGTCTCCGGGGTTCTAGCTTCCAGGGTTTATGATCTCTGGGAAGCGTTTCCAGGATCAGCATTGACGATTGCTGTGGCATTATCAACCGCGCCTGGCGCGTATCCTGGCGGGACAGCGGCCCCGTAGCCACTATCGGCACAAGGCGGTATTTTGACGCCATGATTCCAACGCCCACCGGCGCATCTCCGAAGAAACGGCCGCCTTTCGCCGATACGCCGATGATGCGGCAGTATTTCCAGCACAAGGAAGCTCATCCCGACGCGCTGCTGTTCTTCCGGATGGGCGACTTTTACGAGATGTTTTTTGACGATGCGGTCGCCGCCGCGCCGATCCTCGACATCGCCTTGACCCGGCGCGGCAAAAGCCAGGGCAGGGAGCGGGCCAAGAGCCAGGACGAGGAACAGATTCCGATGTGCGGCGTGCCGGTGCACGCCCTTGATGGTTACGTCGAAAAGCTGATCCGGGCTGGCCGGCAGGTCGCGATCTGCGAGCAGATGGAGGATCCGACCGAGGCGCGCCGCCTGCGGGGAGCCAAGGCGGTGGTCCGGCGCGAGGTCGTCCGGCTGGTGACGTCCGGGACGCTGACCGAGGAGTCGCTCCTCGATGCGCGGGCCAACAACTACGTGGCGGCCCTGGCCGAGGCCCAGAACCGGATCGCCTTCGCCTGGCTCGAGGTCTCGACCGGAGAGTTCCGGGTTCAGCCAGCGGGTATCGACGACCTGGCGACGGTAGTCGCTCGCGTGGCACCGCGGGAACTGTTGCTGCCGGAGAGGATGTTCGAGCGCGAGTCCCTGCGCGCGGCTCTTGGCGAGTGGGAAGAGATTCTAGCGCCGCTTTCCGATGCGCGTTTCGGTTCCGACAATGCCCGCCGCCGCCTCGAGGATCTTTACGGCGTTGCGTCGCTGGATGCGTTCGGGAATTTCGCGCGCGAGGAATGCGCCGCCGCGGGCGCGCTCGTCGACTATGTGGCACTGACCCAGGCCGGGAAACTGCCTCGCCTCGGGCCGTTGCGGCAAACCACGGCGAACGCCGTGATGGAAATCGACGCGGCGACCCGTCGCAATCTCGAGCTCACCCGGAGCCTCGCCGGAGCCCGGGACGGCAGTCTTCTCGCCGCCGTCGACCGGACGATAACCGGCGCCGGCGCCCGCCTGCTTGCCAGCCGCCTTGCAGCACCGCTGACTGATGTGGCGGAGATCAATGCTCGTCTCGACATGATCGGCCACTTCATCACCGGGCCGGCACAGCGCGACGCGTTGCGCGATCTTCTGCGCGGGCTGCCGGATCTCGAGAGGCCGATCTCGCGACTCAGCCTTGAACGGGGCAAGCCACGGGATCTCGGCGCCGTCCGCGACGGTCTCGCTCGCTGCGCCCCGCTGCGCGCTCTTTTCGCCAGCGAGGAGCCTGGCCTGCCGCGGCTGCTGGCCGAGGCGTTGGCGAATCTGGCCGGCCACGAAGCTCTCTCCGAAAGGCTTTCCTCAAACCTCGGCGACCCTTTGCCGACATACGTTCGCGAGGGCGGTGTCATCGCCGAGGGCTGCTCGCAGGAGCTCGACGAACAGCGCGAATTGCGGGACGAAGGCCGCCGCCTGATCGCCGCCCTCGAATCCCGCTATCGCGAGCAGACCGGGATTGCCTCCCTGAAGGTGCGGCACAACAACGTGCTTGGATACTTCGTCGAGGTGACCAGTCGGAATGCATCGAGCCTCGACGAAACCTTCCAGCACCGTCAGACGATGGCGAACGCGATGCGCTATTCGACATCCGAGCTCGCCGATCTGGCAGACAAGATCGCCGCTGCCGGCGACAGGGTACTGGCACTGGAAAGAGCGTTGTTCGACGAGCTCGTTGGTGCGGTCACTGCTGCAGGAGACCGCATCGGCGCAACGGCGGTGGCGATCGCGCGCCTCGATCTTGCGGCCGCTTTCGCCGCACTGGCCGAGGAACGGCGCTGGCGGCGGCCGGAACTCGACGAATCGATCGGCTTCGATGTTCGCCAAGGCCGGCATCCGGTGGTCGAGGCCGCGCTCGGGGATGGCGAAACTTTCGTCCCCAATGACTGCGACATGGAGCAGGGCGGGAATCTGTGGTTGGTCACCGGTCCCAACATGGCCGGCAAGAGCACGTTTCTCAGGCAGAACGCGTTGATCGCCGTGCTGGCGCAGACGGGATCCTTCGTGCCCGCCAATTCCGCCCGCATCGGCGTCATTGACCGGCTGTTTAGCCGGGTCGGGGCAGCCGATGATTTGGCGCGGGGGCGGTCGACCTTCATGGTCGAGATGGTCGAGACCGCGGCGATCCTGCACCAGGCGACGCCCCGGTCGCTTGTAATACTCGACGAGATCGGACGGGGGACGGCGACCCATGACGGTCTCTCCATCGCCTGGGCGACCCTCGAATACCTGCACGACGTCAACCAGTGCCGGGCCCTGTTTGCAACCCACTATCACGAGCTGGTCGACCTCACCGGCCGGCTCGCGCGCTGCGAGGCGTACAGCATGCGGGTCAAGGAGTGGCAGGGCGAGGTTGTGTTCCTGCACGAGATCACGCCCGGCGCCGCCGATCGCTCCTATGGCATCCACGTCGCCAAGCTCGCCGGATTGCCGGCGCCTGTGGTGGCGCGGGCAACGACTGTGCTGGACGGACTCAACCGGGGCGAAACCTCGAGCGCGGCAACACAGCTGGCCGAAAATCTGCCGCTGTTCAACGTCGCTGGTGGCCGCGATGCCGGCGGGCGGGAGGAATCGCGGAAATCCGCCCTCGAGGCGACGCTCGCAGAAATCAACCCCGACGCGCTGGCGCCGCGCGAGGCGCTGGAAACCCTTTACACCCTGAAAAACCTGCTCGCCTCGGGAAAGGGCGAAAAACAGGACTGATCCGGCAATCAAATCTGCCGGCCGACCTTCCCCGACCCGCCTTTTCCGGCTGTGTGAACCGGCTTCTGGTTTCGCAAATCGGCGGGGCGGGATAATGTCTTGAGAATGAAATCCTTGAAGCACCAGCGGCAGATCGTCGATCGCCTTGCGCTGCAGGAGGCGATCGAGGCTGCGCTCGAGGATGGCGGAATCGAGGCCGGAACCGGGAGCTCCGGGGCCATCTTCGCGCTCCTGCAGGACACGACCGTGGCCGGCACCGCGGAGATTTACCGCCGGTTCGATGCCGACCGGGACGGGCCGCTGGTCCAGCAGGGCCGGTGCTTCCTGGTTGACCAGCTACTCCGCGTTATCTGCGACACGGCTACCCGCCTTTATCCCGCGGCCAATCCGACCGCGGCCGACCGTCTCTGCGTCGTCGCCTATGGCGGCTACGGGCGCGGCGGACTGGCGCCGCACTCCGATATCGACCTTCTCTTCCTGCTGCCCTGGAAGATGACGCCGCGCATCGAGCAGATCATCGAGCACACGCTCTACGTGCTGTGGGATCTCAAGTTCAAGGTCGGCCATGCAACCCGCTCGATCGAGGACAGCCTGCGCCAGGCCAGGGACGATGTCGTGATCCGGACCGGCCTCCTGGAGTCCCGCTATGTCTGGGGCGACCAGGCACTTCATTCCGATTTGCGCGCCCGCTTCTTTGCGGACGCCGCCCGGCGGCCCGGGGATTTCGTCGAGGCCAAGCTCAGGGAGCGTGACGAGCGCCACGAGCGTCTCGGCGATTCCCGTTACGTCCTCGAGCCCGACATCAAGAATGGCAAGGGCGGCCAGCGCGATCTGCAGACCCTGTTCTGGATTGCCAAATACCTCTATCGCGAGGGCGACCCGCACCGACTGGTCGAGGAAAAGGTGTTTTCGTCGCGGGAGCTGGCCCGGTTCAACCGGGCCGACAAGTTCCTCTCCACCTTGCGCTGTCGTCTACACTACCTGACCGGCCGTGCCGAAGAGCGCCTGACCTTCGACCTCCAGCCTCAGCTCGCTGAGTGGATGGGGTATTCCGAGCGCAGCGGCGCGGCCGGTGTCGAGAGGTTCATGCGGCACTATTTCCTGGTCGCCAAGGATGTCGGATCCCTGACCCGGATTTTCTGCGCCGCCCTCGAGGCGCGTCATCAGAGCCAGGGGTTCCTTTCGTCTGGCTTTGCCGTCTTCCGCCGCGAAGAAATCGACGGTTTTCGCATCGACAACAGGCGTCTCAGCACCCAGTCGGACGAACAGTTCCGGGAGCGGCCCCTCGACATGCTACGCCTGTTCGAGGTCTCGCAACGAACCGGTCTCGACATCCACCCGGACGCGCTACGCCTGATCACGCGGGACCTGAAGGCCCTCAATCGCGGCTTCCGGCAGGATCCGGAAGCCAACCGTGTCTTCATGAATATCCTGACGGCGCGGAAGAATCCCGAGCAAGCCCTGCAGCGCATGAACGAGGCGGAGGTTCTTGGCCAGTTCATCACCGACTTCCGGCGGGTCGTGGCGCAGATGCAGTTTGACATGTACCACGTCTATACGACCGATCAACACACGATTTATGCGATCGGGATCCTCAATCGGATCGAGAATGGAGAGATGGCGGAAGAGTTGCCGCTGTCGACCGAGATCATCTCCAAGGTGCTGTCGCGCGAGGTTCTCTACGTCGCCGTGTTCCTGCACGATATCGCCAAGGGTCGGGGCGGCGACCACTCCGAGATCGGCGCTAACATCGCGCGTACGCTCTGCCCCCGGCTCGGTCTCGATCCTGGGCAAACCGAGACCGTATCCTGGCTGGTCCTCCATCACCTCGCAATGAGCGACACGGCGTTCAAGCGCGATCTGTCCGACCCGAAGACGATCGAGAATTTCGCCGAGTTGGTGCGCTCGCCGGAGCGCCTCAGGTTGCTGTTGTGCTTGACGGTGGTTGATATCCGCGCCGTCGGACCGGGGCGGTGGAACGGCTGGAAGGCGGCGTTGTTGCGGGAACTCTACCATCGCACGGAGGATGTCCTGACCGGCGGACTCGATGCCTCGCGGAGCGACCAGCGGGTGGAACGGGCCCAGGAGGCCCTGTGCGGCTCTCTCGGAGACTGGAGCGAGGAGGAGATACGGGCGCATCTCGCCCTCGGTCCACCCGGTTACTGGCACGCCTGCGATGCGGAGACCCACCACCGCCATGCGCACTTTCTCCGGCGGGTTCGCGAGGCCGGCGAGGCGTGTGCGGTCGATGTTCGCGTCGATGCGTCCCGCTCGGCAACCGAGGTCACTGTCTTCGCGGCGTCCCAGCCCGGCCTTGTCACTGTCCTCGCTGGCGCGCTTGCCGGCGCCGGCGCCAATATCGTCGATGCGCGGATCATCACGCTCAACGACAATACGGCGCTAGACGTGTTCTGGATCCAGGACCACAAGGGCGGGGTTTTCTCCGGAAATGACCGCCTCGCCCGCATGCGGGGAATTCTCATGGATGTGCTCGAGGATCGCCTCGACGCCTCGGCGGCGTTGCGCGAACGGCCCGTCGGCCGGCCCGACAGGCGCCGGCTGTTCAAGGTTCCGCCGCGCGTCCTGATCGACAATGGCGCTTCGGACAGCTGCACCGTGATTGAGGTCGATGCTCTCGACCGTCCGGGTCTGCTGTTTGCGCTGGCGCGCGCGGTGAGCGGCCTTGGATTGCAGATTTCCTCGGCCAAGATCTCGACCTTCGGCGAGCAGGCGGTCGACGCGTTTTATGTCAAGGACGCCTTCGGCATGAAGGTCGTCCATGAGGACCGCCTTGAGGAAATCCGCGAAACACTGCTGGCGAACCTGGCCGAGGTCGGCGCCGTGTTTCCCGCCGGGAGTGGAGATGTGGATGTGGATACACCGGCCTCGCCCGCCGCCTCGGAATGGGTCTCCGCGGTCACCGCGGAGTAATGCGCGGAGTGACGCCCGGAGACCCGATTGCGGATTCGACCCCGGATTCATTCCCGGGCTCTTCGGATTTGTCTATGGATTTGCCTGACGGCGATGAAAAACAGGAAGCCTCCCTGCTCGGCGACGCCGGGACGGTTGGCAGCTGGATCCTGGTCAGTCGGGTTGTCGGCTTTGGCCGCGACATCCTGATGGCGGCGGTGTTTGGCACCGGGATGCTGGCCGACGCCTTCTTCGTTGCTTTCAAGCTGCCGAATCTGTTTCGCCGCCTGTTTGCCGAGGGGGCTTTCAATAACGTTTTCATCCCGCTCTATGGCGAGTGGGTCGAGAACCGGGGAAGGGGCAAAGCGCAGCGTTTCGCCGAGGACGTCGCTTCGGCGCTCGTTGCCGCGCTGATGTTGTTCACCGTCGCGGCGCTGCTGTTGATGCCGCTGGTGATCCGGGGGCTTGCGCCGGGCTTCGCCGATACCCCGGGCAAGCTTATGGTTACGATCGAGCTCGGGCGGCTGACCTTCCCCTATCTCATGTTCATCGCCCTGGGAGCGATGCTTGGCGGCATGCTGAACACCTTCCGGCGCTTCGCCGCCGCGGCGCAGGCGCCGATTCTTCTCAACATCTTCCTGGTCGCCGTACTGGTGCTGGCCCAGTTTGATCTGCTGGCATATCCGGCTCATTCCCTCGCCTGGGGCGTCGCCGCCGCCGGTATCGGCCAGTTCCTGTGGCTCGTCCTAGCTTGCCGCGGGGCGGGGTTGCTGATGCGCATCCGCTGGCCGCGACTGACCGAAGGCGTGCGGCTGCTGCTGCGCCGCATGGTTCCGGGCATTGCCGGCGCCGGGCTCTACCAGCTGGGCCTCCTGATCGACATCATCCTCGCTTCCCTGCTGCCTGAAGGATCCGTGTCGTACCTCTACTATGCAGACCGTGTCGCCCAGCTTCCGGTCGGCATGGTCGGCGCTGCTTTTGCCACAGCACTCCTGCCTCGGTTGACTCGCAGCGTGAAGCGCGAGGACGCCGCGCGGATCGACGCGGACCAGAACCGGGCGCTCGAGTTTTCGCTGTTGTTGGGAATCCCGGCGAGTTTGGCGCTGATCGCCATCGCCGGCCCGGTGGTGGAGACGCTGTTCGGCTGGGGCGCGTTCACCCCTGCTGCGGCCACAGCCACAACACATGCTTTGGTGGCCTTTACCGCTGGGATTCCTGCCTATGTGCTGATCAAGACCCTCTCGCCGATGTTCTTCGCCCGCGACGACCTGGTCACGCCGGTGCGGATCATGGGGGTGTGCCTGGTGGTCAATGTGGCGGCGGCGGTGGTGTTGATGCAGTTCTGGGCCCATGTGGGACTTGCCGCGGCAACCGCGCTATCCTCCTGGCTCAACGCCGGGGCACTGTTCTGGTTCCTGCTGCAGCGCGGCGATTTCAAGAGCGACGCCCGGTTGCGCCGCACCGTGCCGCGCATCCTTGCCGCTGCTGTTGGCATGACAGCCGTTCTCTGGGGTATCGGCTTCGTTCTGGCGGAGTGGCTGGCCGGGCCGAAGCCGCTACAGGCACTGGGCCTGGTTACGCTGGTTGTCGGCGGTCTCGTTGCCTTCTTCTTCGCCGCCGCGAGGCTCGGGATCGATCTCACGGAAATCCGGGCCCTGTTCGCGCTGCGGCGGGCGCGCGGATGAGTGTTTCTTTTCGGTCCGCGGACGCGCTCCGTGGTGCACCCGGCACGGCATCCCTGATCTTGACCGCGCGCAAGCGGGCGGCGATAAAACCCGCGCTTCGATCAAACCCGGGCGCTCCGTGCGGCGTCCGTGTTCCCTTCCGGTTATTGCAGGATCGAGTTCCATGAGCCGCGTGTTTTCGGGGATCCAGCCTTCCGGCGGCCTGCATCTTGGCAACTATCTTGGTGCCATCCGCAATTGGGTCCGCCTGCAGGACACCCATGAGTGTCTCTACTGCGTCGTCGACCTGCACGCGATCACCGTCCGGCAGGAGCCGGAGGAACTCCGGCACAACACGCGCGAGGCCGTAGCCGGACTGGTCGCTGCGGGAATCGACCCCGCCCGCAGCATCCTCTTCAATCAAAGCCGCAATCCCGACCACGCCGAGTTGGCCTGGATACTCAACTGCACGGCGCGTCTTGGCTGGCTCGACCGGATGACGCAGTTCAAGGAGAAGGCCGGCTCGGGACGCCGGGATGCCGAAAGAGTGAGCGTCGGCCTTTATGTGTATCCCAACCTTATGGCCGCTGACATTCTCGCCTACCAAGCGACCCACGTGCCGGTCGGCGAGGACCAGAAACAGCATCTCGAGCTGTGCCGGGATATTGCCCGGAAGTTTAACGGCGATTTCGACGAGGAAGTTTTTCCGCAGCCGGAACCGCTCATTCTGCCCGAGGCGAGCCGGGTGATGTCGCTGCAGGACGGCGCGGCAAAGATGTCGAAATCCGACCCGGCCGAGCGGAGTCGCATCAACCTGACAGATGACGCCGACGCTATCGCTACCAAGATCAAGCGGGCGCGGACCGATCCCGAACCCCTGCCCTCCGAGGTGGCCGGCCTTGAGAACCGTCCGGAGGCGGCGAACCTCGTTGGCATCTATGCGGCGTTCGTGGAGAGGTCGCTGGAGGAAACGCTGGCAGAGGTGGGTGGCGCGAGATTCTCGGATTTCAAGCAACGGCTGACCGACCTCGCCGTGGAAAGGCTGTCGCCGGTCAGCAGTGAAATGCGACGCCTGATGGGGGATCTGGCCGCCCTTGATGCGGTAATGCAGGAAGGTGCAGAAAAGGCCCGGGCCCTTTCGGCGCCAGTGCTTCAGAAGGTTCGGGCAACCGTTGGTCTGCTCACGGAAGGTTGAAAAATCGGACTAACATGGGCACATTGTTAAATCTGAGCCGAAGCGGATCTCGCTCCGGTGCGCCTTGAGGCCTTCCCCGCGAGACGAAAAGCGTGGGGCGGTTAGGAGAACCGATGTTCATTCAAACCGAGCAGACACCGAATCCGGCGACGCTGAAATTTCTGCCGGGTTGCCCGGTTCTCGATGCGGGAACGGCCGACTTCACCAGCCCGGAAGAAGCGGCAGGCAAGTCTCCCCTCGCCGAAGGGCTGTTTGCCGTGGACGGCGTGCGCGCGGTTTTCTTTGGCCCGGACTTCATCACCGTCACCAAGGATGCCGATGAGGACTGGCACGTTCTCAAACCGATGCTGCTGGGCGCAATCATGGAGCATTTCATGGCCGGTCGGCCGATCTTGGTATCGACACCGGCTGAGGATGATCTCGGAGACGACGCCGAGATCAGCGGCGAGGACAGCGAAGTTGTGCGGCAGATCAAGGAATTGCTCGACACCCGCGTGCGCCCGGCTGTCGCCCAGGACGGCGGCGATATCGTCTTCCGGGGCTTCGAGGACGGTGTCGTTCTGTTGCACATGCGGGGCGCTTGCGCTGGCTGCCCGAGCTCGACGATGACCCTGAAGATGGGTATTGAGAACATGCTCAAGCACTACATCCCCGAAGTGCATGAGGTCCGCGCGGCGATGTAACGCCCACGGCGACAGGTAACTGCCGCTTGCACATCAACCCAAGAACAGGTGCCTTCAACCGCGAACCCTACCCGGCGCTCATCGCTGGGCCGGTCCTGTGTCTCTGGGTTTTCATTTTCCTCTATGCGCTGGTTGGGCCGCCCTCCTACAGGGCCCCGATCAAGACCTTGCTGCCGAGCGACAAAGGCGTAGAGGTCACGATCGGGCGTTCGGATCGACTGCGCGAGGTGTTTTCCGGTGCCGGATATCGTCTCGAATGGATTCGTGACGGCAATGCTGTCCCGCGGCTCTACCTGAAGCACCTGCCGGGGGATTTGCGGGCAGAAACCGACACCGGTCGGCGCAAGGATCTGTTCCTTCGTATTCTCCTGCCACTGGTCCTGCGCGCAAACGAGATAGTTGCCGCGCAGCGCAAGGCCCTGCTCGCCATCAGAAAGAAACTGGCGGCGGGCACCTCTCTCGATCAGGAGGAAGCGGCCACGCTCGATGCGCTGTCGCAGGAATACGGGGTTGAGAAAAACGATCTTGATTCACTGGTGCGGCGTGTCGACGAGGTGCCTGTTTCGATCGCTCTCGCCCAGGGCAGCGTCGAGAGTGGCTGGGGCACATCGCGTTTCGCCCGGAAGGAACAGGCGCTTTTTGGCCAGTGGACGACTGCAGACTACGCCGGCATGGTGCCAGAAGAACGGGGCGAGGAGAGAACACACAAGGTTCGGAGTTTCCGTTGGTTGCTTGATTCCGCGCGGTCCTATCTCCGTAACCTCAACACCCACGGAGCTTATACCGACTTCCGCAAACGGCGCGCGCAAATGCGCGCCACTGGCGCGGCACTCGATGGTGATGCGCTGGTTGACACCCTCTGGGTGTATGCGGAGAAGGCCAACTATGTCGACGTCCTGCGCAGTGTCATCGACGTCAACCGCCTTCGCCTCTTCGACGGCGCCCGCCTGCAGAAGGCAGCCCGCCAGGGACCGGGTCGCCTGAGCGCCCGGGCTCCTGGAGTCGGAAATCAGCGCCGGTAGAACTGGCGCCCGAACCAGTGTCAGCGCCCGCCGTATCCGGGCATGGTGCAGTTAACCTGCGATCGCTTCCGGGGGGAAGGGGTCGGCGAAGCGGATCTCGGTCCGGCGGGCGGCCGTCTTTGTGACGTCCAGCGCACCGCTTCCCGAATAAAAGCAGCGCAGCCTGTCGAGTCCGCCAACCACCGCATCGATCGAAAAACCCAACCCCGGCGGATTCTGCGCAACAAGCGGGTCATCCGGCGTGATGCCGATGGTTGGCAGGAGCAGGGCATTGGCGAGAAGGCGGAAGCGCATCTCATCGCCATAGGTCTCGTTGAGCGTGAAGCATGGCAGGTAGAACCGGTTTTCTCCGGCATCAGTCACGCCGGAATGCTGGCCGAATCCGGCCCGGAATCCGGTCGCCTTCGCAGCCGCCACGACAGCGCTTCTGGCCTCGCCGAAGGGATAGGTAATCAGGTTGGGCGCCTGCCCGAGAGCCGTTGAGAAGCGGCGGTTCGATACCTCCAGTTCGCGTACGATATTCGCCTCCGCGAGGTCGGGGAGATGGGGGTGCGTGTGGGCCTGGCTGCCGATGGCAACGCCGGCATCCCGCAACTCGCGGATCTCGTTCCAGGTCATGTAGCCTTGCCGCTCTGTGTCGACGGCCTTGGTGGCAACAAAATCCAATTACCACGATTGAAAGGATAGATGGTCATGGCTCAGAACGAACCCGGAAAAGCGCGTTGTGAAGACATCAGCCTGATTGAATTGTTTCAGCGTTTCCCCGACGACGCGGCGGGCGAGGCGTGGTTCGAGAAAACCCGTTGGGGGCAAACGGGTCGTCCGGATCACTGTCCGCTATGCGGCGGCAGCGAGAAACTCCGCCCCGTCCCTTCCCGTCGCCCGCCGCCCGTAGCATTCTCTGGTCCTCCTGAAAACGGGCTCTTCTGAACCCTACAAGCGGACCACTTCAATGGGGGCATTCCAGTTCGGGCTCTCTGCAAAGCTATCCCCCAGGGCATTCTGGCATTCCTCGGCAACCCGGGCCGCAAAACGCTCGAAATCGCCGGCGACTTCGCCGACCGCGGTTTGAAGCTCGCGAACGGCTTCGGATTCCCTCGTCCGCAATGCCTTGTGGGTATAGGCAGTGTTGATCAGGTTGGTTTCCGGGTCTTCGACCACCTGCATTTCCTTCAGGCTCTTGCCGACGATGTCAATCTCGGGAACGACGTTTTCGATTTCGCAGATATTCCGGTCGAGCAGCCTCAAATCGACCGCGCTCTGCTCGATGGCCGGCTTAAGTTTTTGGATTTCCGCGCTGGCCTCGAGGACTGCTTCCTGTTCGAACTTGTCGATCAGGGAAAGCTAAAAACGGGGATTGGTGGCGATCTCCTCGATCTCATTCTGGCTGTAGATATCTGCCTTGAAAACCAGATCCCTGTCCAGGGATACGGCAACCGGTTCTCCATTCGCGTCGAGGATCTGGGCGCTGTCGTCCCATGGCCGTTCAGCCCGGTACCGGGTCCCGTGTTTAGTCTCCACGTCCAAGCGGATGGTGCCGTTGCCAAGATTGCCGCGAATGATCCCCTCGACGGCTTTCGCGCGCGGCTTCCCCTCAGCCGGGCCCGGTATCAACCCCAGGATATAGCGAATGAACTCCAAGACAGTGGTTTTGCCGGTGCCACGGCCACCAATGATGCAGTTCAGGCCATCCACGAATTCCAGCTTCGCGCCGTCGAGAAAACCACCCGACACCTCGATGGCCCGGATCTTGTGATGTGCCTTCGCTCCACTGCCGCTCGCCGCGACATCCGGACTTTCGGCTTCTTCGTTGTCTATCATTTTCACCTTCCCATATGCCCGATTTACACCGCCCTTGGCATCGGTTTGAATATCACTCGGACAGCTGTCGAATACGCCGCGTCAACTCCGCAGCCGGCACGTGACATCTCGGATCATCCTGCATTGATTCGAGCGCCGCCAGGATATCGGCCGCAGGCACGATACCCTCGGCAAGCATGTGATCCACAATCCACAATACGCCGTGAACCTCTATTTCCTCGGCTTCGGCAAATGTCCGCATCGCCTTGTCGCCGGTCAGAAGCGCGTACTTCCTACCCGAGGCGAGAGCGAGGGCAAAGCAATCCACCAAGCTCAAGCGTCGGCGGCGGGACTGATAGGACAGGGCGGTCTCGTAACGCCGATCGGATCGAGCGCCTCGACACCCAGACCAAAACTAACAAGGTCATCCCGGCTGTATTGCCCAAGGTCGATCAGTTCCTCCTCAAAGAGCAGATCCGGTACGACGAACTCGAAAGGCAAGCGAAACATCTCCGCCAGGAGGCTCCGCTTGGAAAATTCGATCAGCACCGAACTGTCGCTGACGAGGATACGCACCATCCATCACCCCGCCGGCCCGGACATGATGCGCTCGATCTCGCTCACCGGGAGGCCCAGCAACTCGGCGGCTTTCGATTCGGAAATCACCTCCTCCGCTAGGGCCCGGAAACACAGGCGCCGGAACCGCCGGGTCGGCTCGTCGCGTTCCAAGGGGGCTGGTTCCGTTTTTCTCCATCCCCGGCCAACACCCGAAAAGATCCCCCGAAGCGTCGCTTCGCTGACGATTCCCAAGTCCCGAAGGCGAACGACAAGGGCCGCCGCACTGACGCCGAACATCTGCTTGATTTCGATGAGTTCCGCATAGCCGAACGCATGGCGTCGTCGGCCCACCTCATCAAACAGTTCCTCCTTTGGCGCAAGAAAGGCGCTGGCAAAACGATGGCATGCCTTTTCCTGGTCGAGATCACCCCTGACATCGAGGAGCATGTGCCCGAGTTCATGGGCCAGGGTAAATCGCTGGCGCTCGATCGACTTACTGGTAGAGCAAACCACGGCGGGAACCCCCTCAGTGCCGGAGCGGCGCACGTTGCAGGTCACCCCATCAACCGACAATGGGAAATCCAACTTGAGAACCTTGATTCCCCGCTCCTCAAGAAGTTCGGTCATGTCGGGAATGGGGTTGCCGCCAAGATTCCAGGCTGCACGAACAGCCTCGGCGGCACCCTCAGCATCTTCCAGTGCATGGACCGGGAAGGGCACCCCTTCCGGCTCTTCCCATTGTGCGCTGGAAATATCGAGCAGTTCCTCGACCTGGAGGTAGCGATCCACGTGATCGAGAACTGCCCCTTCAACCATGGCACGCTCACGCGCCTTGGTCGAAGCGAGCTTTCGGAACTCCACGCCCTCCAGGGAAACGGCGGGCGGGCTCAGAAGGTAGCTCATCGAGACACCAAGAGCCTTCGACAAGGCAATGGATACGGTCGAGCTCGGCATCATTTCTCCACGCTCATACTTGCCGATCGCCTGGGCGGAAACGACACCTTCGATCCGGGCTGCCAGATCACGAAGTGACAAACCTTCGCGCTTTCTGGCGAGTTTGAGGCGTTCATTGAACATGGCTTTCTCCCTTAGGTTTACACATTAATGATTTTTCGTTTTTTTGTAAACCTCCAATTACGCGGCCCAGACTGGACACAAGCATTGTTTCTGGCGCGCAGATTTGCGCACCCTCATGAGTCCATGAGGAGTCCGGGGCCGTGTTCCGCATTCCAGGCGCGTATCCGTCGCTCCAGAGTCCGTCGGATGCCCGTGCCCAGATCAGAATGCCGGCGCAGAAGCTCCTCGTAAACCGCCACGGGCCGGATCCCCGGTGAGGACCGCAGAAGCGGCACGACCTCTGCAACAAAATGTCCGCCAGCGGGTCCGGGCGCCGCCGGCCGCGAGGGGCCTTCTTCTGTGATGGTAAAGTTGGGTCGGCTTGCAGCCGATAGCCCGTTGCCTGGCTGATCCCCGCCTTGGCGGCGGCAACGGGAACGGAATGGGTCGATCTGAGCGTCATGAAGAGCCTCATTTGTTGGTCAGTGACATGACAGCCCGGCATGAACGATCCCCCTTCTGTGGAAAATCAATCCATATCCGAGCCGATCACGACCGTCAGACCCGCCCGATTGGGGCGAAACGCGGGGGTGGTGTCTCTCCAGTCGGGCTACGCCCTCCCTACGAGGCCCCCCGCGTTCTCATCCTGATTGACGCTGGATTCTCACCTTGTTTGTCGCGCTGTAGCCGTAGGCGCTGCCAGGCGCCGCACCGATCGGAATGCATCATCGATGGTGATCGCAACGGCCCGGTCAGGAAGGGTGCCGCCGCCCTCCAGCGCGTCGGCGATGTCGGCCAGGGGCAATACCGAAAAACCGCCCTTTTGCAGCATTTCGATATGAGCCTCGAACTGCTCGAGGCGAATGTTGGTCGAAGGATACCGCGATTCTCCAAAGCGGTGATATATGAGAATGACGGCGCCTGGGATGACGGCGTCTTTAGGCGCCGCCGCAGTGACGGGCACGAGCATCGCTGCAAGGGGCATCGCCCCGACCGGCAACAGGGTCAATGGCGGTCCGCCAGCCTTTACGGGGCACCTGGCCTTTGCGGCGTTCGGAGTGCGGCACTTTCGGGATCAAGCACCTTGCTTCATACTGCGGGGCCAACAAATTGCGGAGTCAATTGGGGGGCATGGTGGCACTCTGCTATGCGGACTTCCGAATATAACCATATTGGAGGAAATGATGCTCGACGATACCGCTCTCGACCTGCTGTTCCGGGATGCCCGTTCGCCGCGCAGATGGAAGGAGGACGCATTCGATGCCGATCTTCTCCAGCAGATCTACGATCTTGCGAAGATGGGGCCGACGAGTGCCAACTGTTCACCGATGCGGATCGTCTTCGTGACGTCCAAGGGGGGCCGGGAGAAGCTGAAGCCCTGTGTTGCCGACAACAACGTGCCCAAGATCATGACGGCGCCGGCAACGGCGATATTCGGCTATGATCTCGCTTTCCCGGAGCATCTTCCCCGGCTCTATCCGCCGACCGACGCGCAGGCCTGGTTTGTAGGAAACGATGCCCTGATCGAGACCACGGCCTTCCGCAACGGATCCCTGCAGGGGGCCTATTTTATCATGGCGGCGCGTGCGCTCGGCCTTGATTGCGGGCCGATGTCGGGTTTCGACAACGCCGCAGTCGATCGCGCCTTCTTCGCCGGCACGCAGATCAAGTCGAACTTTCTCTGCAGCCTTGGTACTGGCGATACTCCCCTTCTCGGCCCCCGGTTTCCGCGCTTTTCCTTCGAAGAAGTCTGCTCTCTCGCCTGAGGGGCAGCCAGGGCCCGAAGAGCCGGCGGATATGCCCGTTTTCGGACCGGTTCTTGGAATCGACAGCGCCTCGGCGGCCTGCTCGGCGGCGGTGGTGTCCGAAGGGTGCGTGCTTTCGCGGGAATATCGCGAGATGACCCGTGGCCATGCGGAGGTTCTGGTGCCCATGGTCCAGGATGCGATGGCGGCTGCGGGCTGCGGATTTTCCGATCTCGCCCTCCTCGCCGCCACGGTCGGGCCGGGCTCCTATACGGGGCTCAGAGTGTGCCTGGCGGCGGCCCGATCGATGGCGCTTGCCGCCGGTCTTCCGCTGGCCGGGGTGACGACGCTCGAGGCCGTTGCCGCCGCCCAGCCGGTATCCGATACCCCGTTGCTGGTCGCCCTGGGGACTGGTCGCAAGGACGTGTACGTGCAGCCGTATGCTTCTCTGGCCGGAGACCTTCGACTCTCCGGGGAAGCGTGCGCGCCGCGTACGCCCCTGTGTGCGCCGGAAGCCCTTATGCCGGAAGGGGTTCCAGTATGGTTTCCCGCCTCGCTCCGCCCTACCTGCCTGGTGGCCGGCGATGCCGGGGAGCGAGTGCTGGCGGTGCTACGCCAGACGGGTCATTCCGCCGAGGCGGCGCCGGGGCCGCGCCTTCCCGATGCTGCGGTGGTCGCGCAGCTCGCGGCCGGGCGGTACGACAGCGATGCCCGTTCCGGGAAGGCGCATTCTGGTGATACGTTCGCCGGGGATGCACTCCTGGGTCCGGAACCCCTTTATCTGCGCCCGCCTGATGTGACACTGAGGTCTGGCTAGGGTTGATCGGCCGCTGCTGGCTTGCATAGGGTCGGCGGCTGGCGACTATAGCGGCCGCTCGCGATGGTAGGCGGAGCGGGTAGACAGAGTGCAACCGGTCCAGGCTTGAGGTGGGCCCGAATGGCTGGAATCCCTATGTTTGCAGGGTTAACCTTATACCCGCAGAGTTGAAATACCCGCAGAGCTGAAATCCCAGAGCTGAAATCCCAAGCTGAAAGCATGGTGAAGATCATGGCGGAACAGGATCGTATCGCGCAGTTGTGCCAGGAAAAGGGCGTCAGGATGACCGAGCAGCGCCGGACCATCGCCCGGGCGTTGTCGGAATCCGACGACCATCCCGATGTCGAGCGGCTGCACCGTCGGGCCGTGCGGATCGACCCCGGGATCTCGATCGCCACCGTCTATCGGACCTTGCGCCTATTTGAGGAGGTCGGGGTTCTGGATCGCCATGATTTCGGCGAGGGACGGGCGCGCTACGAAGAGGTGCCGGAAGTCCATCATGACCACCTGATCGATGTGGAAAGCGGCCAGATCGTGGAGTTCCGCAACGAGGAGATCGAGCGCCTCCAGCAACAGGTCGCCCAGCAGCTCGGATACGATCTGGTCGATCACCGGCTGGAGCTCTACGGCGTACGCCGGGGCAGGAAAAAGCCCTGATTGCCGCAGCTGTGCGGGTGCCGGTAGGCGCTTGCCTGTATCGTGCGACGGCATAGAGGCGTCCCGGCGATGTCGGTGCAATCTCCCACCCTGCACTCCCCCACTCTTGCGGTCGCCCGAGGCCTGGCGCTGATCGGCTTTATCCTGGTGACAGGGTTTTCCATCCTGTTGCCGGCGGGGTGGCTCGGGTTGCGGTACGCTCCGGTGCTTCTCCGCACGTTTTACCGGGTAATCTGCCGACTGGCCGGACTCGAGATCAGGGTGCACGGCCATCCGCCGGCCGCCGCGCCCGCCCTCCTGGTCTCCAACCATGTCACCTACATGGACATTCCCGTGCTGGCTTCGGTGGCTGAGATCTGTTTCGTCGCCAAGGCGGAAGTGCGCGACTGGCCGATCATTGGTAGCCTCGCCGCCCTCCACCGGCCGATGTATGTCGAGCGCGACCCGCGCGAGATCCGCCACCAGGCTGAGGAGCTTCGCCGGCGGCTGGAGGCCGGGGATCGCCTGGTCATATTCCCGGAAGGGACGAGCGGCGACGGCAACGCCATCATGCCTTTCAAGTCGTCTCTGTTCACTGTCGTCAGCGAGGCTGCGGGCGTCGACGCGCCGGTGGCGATCCAGCCCGTCTCGATAGCCTATACCCGTCTCGACAACCTGCCGATGGGTCGGTTCCTGCGTCCCTTCTGCGGCTGGTCCGGCGACACGACGTTTCCGGCGCATCTGTGGCGGTTTCTCGGTATCGGTCGCATTGGTATCGATGTGTATATCCACGCCCCGATCAACCGCGCCGCCACGGCGTCACGCAAAGCGCTGGCCCGTCATTGCGAGAGCCTGGTTGTGGAGAGTTTCTCGCAATCCATTGCGGGCAAACTGTTTGAATGAGTTGCCGCCCGGCTGCCAAGTGGGCCGCCAAATGAACGAACCGGAAATCCGGCGAGAACTAAAAAGTCTTTGACTGGAGGGGCTGCCAGGTTAGATGTTTGTCTGCATCGTTCGCTGTTTGGGGATTTTCCGCTTGCGCGACAGGCCCGAATGGGTGAGTCGTCCGTGCCCGGCAGGGCAGGAATGACCAAAAAACTCTTCATCAAGACCTATGGCTGCCAGATGAATGCCTATGACTCCGGCCGTATGGTCGATGTCATGGCTACGGCTGGCTATGCCTGCGTGACTGAGCCCGAGGGCGCCGACATGGTGATCCTCAACACCTGCCACATCCGGGAGAAGGCGGCGGAGAAGGTCTATTCCGAGCTCGGCCGGCTGCGCGCAGTCCAGGAGCAGCGGCGCCAGGACGGCGGGCGCATGGTTGTCGCTGTTGCCGGCTGCGTGGCCCAAGCCGAGGGCGAGGAAATTCTGGCGCGGGCGCCGCAGGTTGACATCGTCCTCGGCCCCCAGACCTATCACCGCCTGCCGCAGCTCGTCGAACGCGTCCTTGAGGGCGGGGAAGGCCGCGTTGCCGATCTGGAGTTTCCGCCCGAGGACAAGTTCGACCGCCTGCCGGAGGAGGCCGCGCCGCGTGGCGTTTCGGCCTTCCTTACCATCCAGGAGGGTTGCGACAAGTTCTGTACCTTCTGCGTCGTGCCCTATACGAGGGGCGTCGAGCAGTCTCGCGACGTTGCCGGGGTCGTGGCCGAGGCAACCCGCCTCGCTGCTGCGGGGAGCCGCGAGATAACCTTGCTCGGCCAGAATGTGAACGCCTGGCGCGGTGCGACCCCGGAAGGCGGTATGGAGGGGCTTGGCCGTCTCGTGCGCCGCCTCGCCGCCCTCGACGGTATCGAACGCATTCGCTACACGACCAGCCATCCCCGCGACGTTGATGACGAGCAGATCGCCGCCCATCGCGACGTACCCCAACTCATGCCTTATCTGCACTTGCCGGCGCAGTCCGGCTCCGACCGGATTCTCGCGGCCATGAACCGCCGCTATAGCGCCGACGACTATCGCCGCATCACCGATAGGCTGCGCGCGGCCTGCCCCGATCTCGCCCTGTCCTCGGACTTCATTGTCGGCTTTCCCGGCGAGACGGACGAAGATTTCGCCGCCACCCTGCGCCTGGTCCGGGATATCGGCTATGCCGGCGCGTTTTCCTTCAAATACAGCATCCGGCCGGGTACGCCGGCTGGTGACGCCGCCGGCCACGTCCCCGAAGAAGTCAAGCGTGACCGTCTCGAGGCGCTCCAGCAGGTGCTTCGCGCCCAGCAGGAAGCGTTCAACCACAGCCGGCTGGGATCGGTGATTTCGGTGCTTCTGGAAGGCCCGGGCCGGAAGCCGGGCCAGCTGGTCGGTCGTTCGCCGTGGCTCCAGCCGGTCCATCTCGAGGCCGGTCCGGGCCATCCCGGTTCGCCTCGCCCAGGCGACATCGTGCGGGTTCGCATCACGGCGGTTCACCCGAACAGTCTTGGCGGTGAGCTGGCGGAGCCGGGATTCGCTGTGCCGGGCGCGGTGGACGAACAGAGGATCAGCGCGTGAGCGGTGCGGTTGGTTCCGATGGCGGTGTTGCCGCCATCCATGTTGATTTCGAGGATAACGGCCTGTTGCCACTGCTCTTTGGAGATCATGACAGATATCTGGCGCAGATCGAGAATCGGCTCGACATCTCGCTGGTCAGCCGCGGCAATCGCCTGGCGATTACGGGTGCGCAGGATTCTATCGGCGTTGCGCGCTCGGCACTCGACCTTCTCTACAACCGCCTTGCTGCGGGCCAGGACATCGATGCGGGTGAGGTCGACGCCGCTCTCGGCGTCGCCGCCCAGGGCGGTGCCGCCGGAGATGACAGCCCTTTGATTCGCACCGGCAAAAAGCTGGTGATGTCCCGCACGGCAAACCAGCGCCGCTACGTCGAGGCCATAGAGAGCCACGACATGGTCTTCGGGCTCGGGCCGGCCGGCACCGGCAAGACCTATCTCGCTGTCTGTGCTGCCGTGTCGATGCTTGCCGCTGCCCGGGTCGAGCGGATCGTCCTGTCGCGCCCTGCAGTGGAAGCCGGCGAGCGTCTCGGTTTTCTACCCGGGGACATGCAGGAGAAGATCGATCCCTATCTGCGCCCGCTCTACGATGCGCTGTATGACGCGATGCCGCGTGACCAGGTCCAGCGAAGCATCGATTCCGGCCGCATCGAGATCGCCCCGCTGGCTTTTATGCGTGGCCGGACGCTCGCGGATTCCTTCGTCATCCTCGACGAAGCCCAGAACACAACGCCGATGCAGATGAAGATGATACTCACCCGGCTCGGCCCCCACAGCCGCATGGTGATCACCGGGGATCCGAGCCAGATCGATCTGCCGCCGAGGACACGCTCGGGCCTTCTGGACGCGGTTGATGTGCTCAAGGGCGTCGATGACGTGGAATTCGTTCGCTTCACGCAGACGGATGTCGTGCGCCACGATCTCGTGGCGCGTATCGTGGGTGCATACGATGCCCGGTCCTTGGATTCGGAAGGAGGCGAAACCAGGCGGTGATGTCCGAACCCCTTTTGGTCAGCATTCGCATTGATACCGCCAGCTGGCGGCAGATACCGAAGGTCGAGACGCTGATCATGAACACCGCAATCGCGGCCTGGCGCGCTGCTGCACCGGCCAACGCCGCCACTGGAAAGGTAGCCGAGATAAGCGTTTTGCTTGCCGATGACGCGATTGTCCGGCGCTTGAATGCCGACTGGCGCGGCCAGGACCGACCAACCAACGTGCTGTCCTTTGCGCTCGAGGCGGATGCGCTCGACGCGGACGCCCCCGGAGATGCCACGCGGGACGCGCCGCAACTGATCGGGGATATCGCGCTTGCCTTCGAGACCGTCGCCGGAGAGGCGGAGCGGGACGGCAAGACCCTGGAGGCGCATCTGGCCCATCTCGTGGTCCATGGCGTGCTCCATCTGCTGGGCCACGATCACGAAGAGGACGCCGCGGCCACGAGCATGGAAACCCTTGAGACAGCCGTTCTGGCGAGGCTCTCGATCCCCGATCCCTATGTGCCGGCGCCAGCGCTAGCGGCCGGACGGAGCAAGGTGGCCGGACAATGTGGAGCGGCCAGGCAGCGCAAGGCGGGCGGACAATGAGCCAGAATCCTGCACGACAGGAGCGAAGCGAGGGGAATGGCCGGCGCAGCGAGACGTCGGACTTGCGCCACCGCCTTCTCCGTCTCAGCCGTCTCTTCGGCTATCGCCGCAACGGAGATTCCGGACTGCGCGAGGCCTTCGACAAAATCATCGAGGAACACGAGGACGACACTCAGTTTCTCGTCGATCCGGCGGCCCATACCATCATCGATCAGGTCGTTCGGGTGGGTAATGTCCGGGTCGCCGACGTCATGGTTCCGCGCATCGACATCGTCGCGATGGATGTTTCGGCATCGTTCCAAGAGCTGGTTGAGACGGTCGCCAGGGAAACCCATTCGCGCATGCCCGTCTTTCGCAAGACGCTCGACCATCCGGTCGGGATGATCCACATCAAGGACATCCTGATGTCGATGGGATCGACGGAGAAGAAGGGCCCATTCAGGCTGACGGACAATATCCGCGAGATTCTCTATGTACCGGCGAGCCAGCGGGCTCTCGATCTCCTGCATCAGATGCGCCGGAGCGGCACGCACATGGCGCTGGTCGTCGACGAGTTCGGCGGCACCGACGGGCTGACCACGATCGAGGATCTGGTCGAGTTGATCGTCGGCAAGATCGCGGACGAGCACGATGACGAGGACGAGCCGGAGTTCGACCGGCGGCCGAATGGCGTCATCATCGCCGGCGCCCGGCTGCCGATCGAGAGTTTCGAGAAGGAGGTCGGGTCGGTGCTGACCAACGAGGATCGGGAAGGCGACATCGACACGCTGGGCGGGCTGGTGTTCACCATCGCCGGCCGTGTCCCCGACCGGGGCGAGGTGATCAGCCACGAAGCCTCTGGCTTTGAATTCAAGATCCTCGAGGGAAACGCCAGGCACATCCACCGGTTGCAGATTACGAGGCGCCCGGCCTGAAAACTGCGCTGCAGCCAGAGGAACACCGGGCGATGCTGCTGGTAATGGTTGGCTGGCTGCAGCGCTACCGGCTTCCGGCCGCTCTGGCGGCCGGCGCCCTGGCTACGCTGGCTTTGCCGCCGGCGGGTTTCCTGCCTGCCCTCTATCTGTGCCTGCCTGTCCTCATTTGGTTGCAGCCGTCGCCCTCGGCCGGGCTTTGGGCCGCCTTCTGGCCCGGCTGGTGGTTTGGTTTCGGCTATTTCTGCATCGGTCTTTACTGGATCGGTAACGCTTTCCTGGTGTCTGCCGGACAGCATGCCTGGATGCTCCCCTTCGCTGTTCTCGGCCTGCCGGCGGTACTCGCCGTCTTTTGCGGGTTTGCAACCCTGGCTGCGTTTTTCGGCCGCTCGTTGCCGCAACGCATTCTGTTGTTGAGTGCAGGCTGGGGCGTCGGGGAATGGTTGCGCGGGCATATCCTCACCGGCCTGCCATGGAACCTCGTCGGCCAAGCCTGGGCGGCGCACGACCCGTTGCTCCAGCCGGCGGCGCTGTACGGCATCTACGGGATCGGCGCCGTGGCCGTACTGTCGGCAGCGTTGCCGTCAATGCTGGTCGATTCAAGGCGGGCGTGTTGTCTCGGTGCTCTGGTTCTCGCCGTGCTGGTGCCGACTGCGCACTGGGCCGGCGGGGCATACCGCCTGGCCGTCGCCGACGCTGAAGAGGTCCCGGATGTCGGGGTGCGGATCGTCCAGGCCAACATCCCGCAGCATGAGAAATGGGACCGCACCCTGCTCCGGCGCAATCTCATTCTCCACATGCGATTGAGCCTCGAGGACCGACCGGACTGGATCACTCATGTCGTCTGGCCGGAGACGGCGGTGCCTGCCGTGCTGATCGAACAACCCGCGGGTCGCCGCCTGCTCGCGACCGCCGTGCCGCCCGGGGGCGCATTGCTGACCGGGGCACCACGCCGTGACGCCGCCTCGGGCCGGCACTACAACTCCTTTCACGTGATTGACGAGGCAATGCGCGTCGTCGATTTCTACGACAAGGTGCATCGCGTCCCGTTTGGAGAATATATACCCCTGGCCGACATTCTGCCGCTGGAGACGATCGTCGAGGGTGGAATCGGTTTCAGTCCCGGGCTACCGCGCCGTCTGCTCCGGGTGCCGGGGCTGCCGCCGGCCGTCCCGCTGATTTGCTATGAGGTGGTGTTTCCTGGCGCCGTGGTGCCGGAAGGAAGCCGCCCGCAGCTGTTGCTGAACGCCACCAATGACGGGTGGTTCGGCGTGACCGCCGGGCCGCACCAGCACCTCGCCAGCGCACGAGTGCGCTCGGTCGAGGAGGGGTTGCCGATGATCCGGGCCGCCGGCACGGGAATCTCGGCGGTGATCGACGCCTATGGCCGCATCCTGCAACGCCAGCCTCTGGGCGTGCGCGGCTACATCGATGCGCGTCTGCCAACGGCCCTGGCCGAGCCGCCGTTCTACCGGCGCTTCGGCGACCTGCCTTTTGCCCTCTTCCTGCTAGGCCTCGCCGTGGCCGTGATCACGCTCCGGTGGCGCGGGGTCGGCCGGGGCGGCATCGACCCGGGTGGCCAGTTCGAGCGGTGACGACCTGGGCGGTGGCGGTTCGGAGTGCGCCGATCAGTCGGCCGATTCTTGACCCATCTGCCCGCTTTTGCGACAAGGTGAGTTGCATCGCATAGGGGGAGGCGCACGATGAGTCGGAACGACTATCTGTTCACGAGCGAGTCGGTGTCCGAAGGACATCCGGACAAGGTCAGCGACCAGATTTCCGACGCGATCCTGGACGCCTTGCTCTCGGCTGCTCCCAATGAAACCGCCGCCGCTGGGGTGCATGTCGGCTGCGAGACCATGGTCACGACGAACCGGGTCATTCTCGCCGGGGAGTGGGACGCCGACAGCGCGGTCAAGCGGCGCTTTGCAGGCAGTGAAGACCTTGAGGTAATCAAGGGCCGTCTTGAGTTAATCGCTCGCGAAACCGTGAAAAACATCGGCTACGACCAGGACAGCTTCCACTGGGATCGCCTGGCCGTCGAGAACTACATGAACTCCCAGTCCCCTGAAATCCGCCGCGGCATCGGGGCCAGAGACGGAGAGAACGAGGAGCAGGGCGCGGGCGACCAGGGGCTGATGTTCGGCTATGCCTGCAATGAAACACCTGTCCGGATGCCCGCCCCGATCACCTACAGCCACCAGATTCTCAAAAGTATGGCCGACGCCCGCCACAATGGCGATCTGCCCGGGATCGGACCCGACAACAAATCCCAGCTGACGGTTTGCTATGAGGACGGCAAGCCGGTGAGCGTGGACAAGATTGTCATCGCCGCGCAGCACGATAAGGGTCTGTCCCGAAAGGATGTCCGCAACTTGGTCGCGCCCCATGTTGAGAAGGTGTTGCCGGAGAAATTGCTTCAGGGTCGCAACGACTGGATGAAGGACGATGAGTTATTTCTGGTCAATCAATCCTGCGGAATCTTCGTCAAGGGCGGGCCGGCCGCCGATGCCGGGCTGACCGGTCGCAAGATCATCGTCGATACCTATGGCGGCTCGGCGCCCCATGGTGGCGGGGCCTTTTCGGGCAAGGATTCGAGCAAGGTCGACCGCTCCGGCGCCTATGCCGCACGCTGGCTGGCAAAGAACGTCGTCGCTGCTGGACTGGCCGACCGGTGCCTGATCCAGATCGCCTATGTCATCGGCCGCGCAGAGCCGATCTCCCTGTATGTGAATACGATGGAGACGAGCGAACATGACAACAGCAAGCTTGCAGGCATGCTGCGGAAGGTTGCGAGCCTGAAGCCGCGCGCCATCCGCGACAGACTCGGCCTCACCCGCCCGATCTACGCGCGAACCGCGGCCTACGGGCATTTCGGCCGCGAGCCGGAGGCCGATGGCGGATTCTCCTGGGAAAAGGAGGATCTCAAAGACGACATGCTGGCCGAGCTCGGATAGGGCCCGGATCTGACCCGCAAGGACCCGGAAGAGAACGAGAGGTTCTACGGCCGCCGGGTCGGGAGGCGGTTGCGGGCAGGCCGCCAGCGTCTGCTGGAGGAGATGCTGCCGCGCCTTTCGGTGCCTCGTGACGGTCCCGTTGATCCGATAGCGCTGTTCGATGATGCGCGCGACCTCTGGCTTGAAATCGGCTTTGGCGGCGGCGAGCACCTCGCCGAGCAAGCCGCGTCCCGGCCGGAAATTGGCTTCATCGGCTGCGAGCCTTTCGTCAACGGTGTCGCCCGGCTGCTGGCCCATATCGAGAATCGCAATCTTTCAAACATCCGCATTTTCCCTGACGACGTGCGGCTCCTGCTCGATCGCCTGCCGCCAGCTTCGGTCGAGAGGGCGTTTCTCCTGTTCCCCGATCCGTGGCCAAAGCGTCGCCATAGCGGGCGACGCTTCATCCAGGCTGCGACCCTCGACCGCCTCGCTAGAGTCATGCCTGCCGGTGCTCTTCTCAGGGTCGCCAGCGACGATATGGGCTATATCCGCTGGACGCTTTTCCATGCGCGTCGGCATCCCGCCTTTGAATGGACCGCGCGAAAAGCCGCGGACTGGCGCAGCCGGCCGGCGGACTGGCCACCGACGCGCTATGAAGAAAAGGCACTGACAGACGGGCGGAACTGTGTCTATCTGGCTTTTCATCGGAATGAGTCAGACAGCCCGCCGGGCGTATAAAACCCTGTGGTAACAGCGAATAACGCGGGAAAAGCCGGCTTTATAATTTCCGGGGGAAGGCTTGCGGACAGGGCCGGCAGGGTTTATCTATCCCGCACCCCGATCGTCATGAACCATGAAGCAGGCTTCTGATGAAGCGAGCTTCCGGTTTGGGCGGATGGGCGGAATCGGTTCGGTTGCGGGGTGGGCTTAGGCCCGCCTTTTTTATTGCCGTTGCCGGGAACCTGTTGGGAAAGAGGCGTGTGGCAGACGGTACGGATGGAAACGGGCAGCGCGCGGCGGGAAATTCGGAACGAGGTCATCGAGCGGGTTCTGGACGGACTCGGCTATGAGCTGGTCCGGGTTAAGCTTTCTTCGAGAGGATATCAGACGCTCCAGGTGATGGCCGAACGCCGGGACCGGGTGGCGATGACGGTGGATCACTGCGCCGAGATCAGCCGGACCCTGTCCGATGCTTTTGAGGCGGTCGCACCGGTTGATGGAGAGTACACCTTGGAGGTCAGCTCTCCTGGCATCGACCGGCCGCTCGTGGCGGAGCGCGATTTCATTCGCTTTGCCGGGTATGAGGTGCGGTTTCGGCGCAAGAAAACCGGTGCCCGCCAAGAGGTCCGCAAAAAGGCCCAAAAAGAGGCCGGAGAAGAGGCCGGAGAAGAGACCGGGGGAGAGTCCGGGGAAGAATCCGGGGAAGAATCCGGGGAAGAATTCGGGGAAGAATTCGGGGAAGAATTCGGGAAGAAAGCCGACGCTAGGCGACGCCAGCGGTTCAGCGGTGTTGTCGATGGCTGTCGCGACGGTGTCGTTACCGTCGCAACGGAAGAGGGCGAGATTTTGCTTCCGCTTTCGGAGATCGAGGAAGCGCGACTCGTCGTTACAGACCAATTGCTGGCTGAATTCAGCCAGCACAATGAGAAAACAGGCGAAATATCATGAGTCTAGCGGCTATTGGTACCCAGATGACCGAACTTCTTCAGGTGGCGGAAGCCGTCGCCCGGGAAAAAGGCATCGAACAGGAAGAAGTTCTCGAGGCGATGGAGCTGGCCATAGGCCGTGCCGGCCGCCTCAAATACGGGCAGGAATATGACATTCGCGCCCAGATCGATCGCAAAACCGGGGAACCCAAGCTGTTCCGCTACAGGGAAGTGGTCGAGGAGGTCACGGAAGAAGAAGAGGCGGTTGGCCAGATCACTCTTGACGAGGCCCGGGAGATAAAGCCGGACGCCACTCTCGGCGACGTGCTCACCGACCCTCTGCCGCCGGTCGATTTCGGACGCATCGCGACCCACACGGCCAAGCAGGCGATCGTCCAGCGTGTCCGCGAAGCCGAGCGGGAAAAGCAGTACGAGGAGTACAAGGACCGGGTCGGCACGATCGTCAACGGGCTGGTCAAGCGCGCCGAGCGCGGCTTTGTCCTTGTCGATCTCGGCCAGGCCGAGGCGGTGATGCGCCACGACGAGTGCTTGCCCCGGGAACCCTATCAGCAGGGCAACAGGGTTCGCGCCTATATCTACGACGTCCGCCGCGACGAGCGGCGTCACCAGATTCACCTGTCGCGAACGAGAAACGAGTTTATGGCTGGCCTGTTCAGGCAGGAAGTTCCGGAGATCTACGACGGGATCATCGAGATCAAGAAGGTCGCCCGCGACCCCGGCAGCCGCGCCAAGATCGCGGTGATGTCGCACGATGCGCACATCGATCCGGTCGGTGCCTGTGTCGGCATGCGGGGCAGCCGGGTGCAGGCCGTCGTCTCGGAGTTGCAGGGCGAGCGCATCGACATCATCCCATGGTCGCCGGATCCGGCGACCTTTGTCGTCAACGCCCTGGTACCAGCGGAAGTGGCCAAAGTGGTGCTGGACGAGGACACCGGCAAGGTCGAGGTCGTCGTCCCCGACGAACAGCAGAGCTTGGCGATTGGACGGCGGGGACAGAATGTGCGCCTCGCCACACAGCTGACCGGCTGGCAGATCGACATCCTCACCGAGGAGCAGGAGAGCGAGCGCCGCCAACAGGAGCGGCGCGAGCGCAGCGATCGTTTTATCGAGGCGCTCGATGTCGATGACGTGCTGGCGCACCTTCTGGTCACCGAAGGTTTCTCGACCGTCGAGGAGGTCGCGTTCGTTCCGATCGAGGATCTCGTCACCATCGAGAGTCTCGACGAGGAGATTGCCGTCGAACTGCAGACCCGAGCCAGGGAGTTTCTCGAGGCCGAGAGGAACCGTCTCGACGAGCTCCGCAAGTCGCTCGGCATTGAGGACGATCTGGCCGGGCTCGAGAGCCTTTCCGGACAGATGATGGTCACGCTCGGGGAGAACGAGGTCAAGACGCTCGAGAATTTCGCGGATCTATCCGTTGACGAGATCCTGTCTCCGGAGGACGGGCTGCTGCGCGACTTCGATCTCACCGGCGACCAGGTGCATGAGATGATAATGGCGGCCCGGGTCGCTGCCGGCTGGTTCACGGCTGAGGAACTGGCGGAGTGGCAGCGAGAGGTTGACGCGGAGGTCGAAGAAGAGGGAGAAGAAGAGGGAGAAGAAGCCGGAGAAAAAGCTGGAGAAAAAGCTGGAGAAGCGACTGGCGAGGCGACCGGAGCAGAGATCGTCGCCGATGCTGCCGCCAGTGATATGGCTACGGGCGATACGGCCGCGGAGAGCGCCGGGTCTGGAGATACCGCGCCCGAGAGCGCGCCGGAGAGTGGGGAGGCGCCGGCCGGGCGCTGATTGTTGTTGTGGGAACGCTATCGCATCACCTTTCTGCGCGTGCGTCTGCACAGGCGCCTGCACCTGTGTCCGGGCATATATCCGGTGCGGCATCCGGTGCAGGAAGCAGGGCGCGTCGCGCCGCTGCACCGGAACGCCGCTGCATCGTATGCCGGCGCAGCGCGCCGGCGCAGGGGCTGGTGCGCTTCGTCAGGGATCCCGAGAATCGTATCGTCCCGGATGTTGGCGGGAAACTTCCCGGCCGGGGGGTCTGGATCTGTGCGAGTCGCGCCGGGGTTGCACAGGCGGCGGAAAAAGGGATGTTCGCGCGGGCCGTAAAGGGTGCTGTCGCTGCCGGAGCCGATCTCCCCGACCGGGTCGAGGCGGCACTGGTGCGGCGCTGCATTGAACTGATCTCCCTTGCGCGCCGGGCCGGCGAGACGGTTTCCGGGTACGAGAAAGTGACGGGATGGGCGCGCGAAGGCTCCGTGGGACTGCTGTTTACGGCCACAGACGCGGCGCCGAATAGCCGCCGCAAGATCGCGGCAATGCTTCCCGACGGTGTCTCGGTTCTCGACGCCGAAGAGCTCGGACGTGCCTTTTCGCGCAGCCGGGCCGTCCATGTCGCGTTGAGAAAAGGCAAACTTGCCGATAAGCTGAGGCTTGAGGCCGAACGCCTGCGGGGTTTTCGCGGAAATCCCGTCACTGGAGAGACACATGGCGCAGAAAAACGAGCGTGATCGCAAGCTGACCCTGCGCGAGCCGGGACGGCTGCAGCTGAAGAAAACCGTCTCGACGGGACAGGTGCGCCAGAGCTTCAGCCATGGCCGTAGCAATACGGTTGCCGTCGAGGTCAAGAAGAAGCGGACCTTTACCCGTGACGACGCCGGCACGATGCGCTCGGTTGCCGAGACCGCTCAGCCGCAGCCCGACGAGGCCCCGACGCCGGTGCCGAGTGAGGATGACGGGCTGACCGACCAGGAGCGCGAAACCCGCATCCAGGCTCTCCAGGAGGCTGCCGGCACCGAGGAGCAGCGCCATCGAACAGCTGCCGAGGAGGCGGCCTGGCGGGCAGAAGAACAGCGCCTCCGCGAGGAAAGAGAGCAGCGCGAGAGCGAGGACGACGAACGCCGTGCCGCGGCTGCCGCGCGACGTCGGGCCGAGGAAGAGAAGGAAAAGGATCGGGCGCAGAGGCCAGCTTCGGCCCCGGCCCGTGCACGCCCCGCCGAAGGAAGGCCGGTACCTGGGCCGCCCGGCCCGGCGCGCGAGGAGCAACAGCCGCCCCAGCGGGGCAAGCGCCGCACCGCCGATCAGGAGCGCCCGTCCGCCCGTCCGCGCGGCGAACGCCGGCGCGAGAGCAAGCTCACCATTAACAAGGCTCTCGAGCAGGCCGACGGCCTCGACGAACAGCGGATTCGAAGCCTTGCGGCGATCAAGCGGGCCAAGGAGCGTGAACGTCAGCGCGCCGCCGAGATGCGGGAAAGCGGCGAGACAAGCAAGATCGTTCGCGATGTCGTCATTCCCGAGACGATCACCGTTGCCGATCTCGCCAACCGCATGGCGGTGTCGGGCAACGACGTCGTGCGGTCGCTGATGAAGCTCGGCAGCATGGCCGGTATCAACCAGACCATCGATGCCGACACCGCCGAACTAGTCGTGACCGAGTTCGGCCACCGGGTGAAGCGGGTTTCCGAGGCGGATGTGGAGATTGGCCTCGAGGTCCAAGAGGATGCTCAGGAAACGCTGGCTGTCCGGCCGCCCATCGTCACCATCATGGGCCATGTCGATCACGGTAAGACGTCCCTGCTTGATGCGCTGCGCGAAACCTCCGTGGCCGCCGGCGAGGCCGGTGGCATCACCCAGCATATCGGCGCCTATCAGGTCGCTCTCTCTGGTGGGCGGGCCATCACCTTCATCGACACGCCGGGCCACGAGGCCTTCACCGAGATGCGTTCGCGCGGCGCTGATGTTACCGACATCGTGGTGCTCGTGGTTGCCGCCGATGACGGGGTCCAGCCCCAGACCGCTGAGGCGATCAGCCATGCCAGGGAAGCCGGGGTTCCGCTCATCATCGCTATCAACAAGATCGACCGGCCGGAGGCAAACCCGGATCGGATTCGCCAGGAGCTCCTGAACCACGAGGTGGTGGTCGAAAAACTCGGCGGCGACATTCTCGATGTCGAGGTTTCGGCGGTCGAGAAACAGAATCTCGACAAGCTTGAGGAGGTTATTCTGTTGCAGGCGGAGTTGCTCGAACTCAGGGCCAACCCGGATCGCCTCGCCCAGGGCGTCGTAATCGAGGGCCGGCTCGAGAAGGGCCGAGGCTCGGTGGCAACCGTGCTGGTCCAGCGCGGAACCCTGCGCACCGGAGACCTCGTCATTGCCAGCCAGCACTGGGGACGCGTGCGCGCCCTCTCCGACGAGCACGGCAAGATCGTCAAGCAGGCCGGGCCGTCGATGCCGGTTGAGGTGCTCGGACTTCAGGGCGTGCCGGCGGCGGGCGACCGCTTCCTCGCGGTCGAGGACGAGGGCCAGGCCAAGGATGTCGCCGAGTACCGCGAGAGGCTGGAAAAGCAGAAAACCCAGGCGGTCACGGCCCGCGGCACCCTCGAGCAGATGTTCGATCGCATCAAGGAGGGCGAGGTCTCGGAGATACCGGTTGTTCTGCGCGCGGATGTCCAGGGGTCGGTAGAGGCCATCGTCAGCGCCCTGTCCAAGCTCGGAACCGAAGAGGTGGCGGTGCGCATAATGCATGCGGCGGTCGGCGGGATCACGGAATCGGACGTCGTGCTCGCCAAATCAGCCGGCGGCATCGTGGTCGGCTTCAATGTCCGCCCCAATCCCCAGGCGCGGCAGGCCGCACGCGCCGATCACGTCGATATCCGGTACTACTCGGTTATCTATGAACTGATCGACGACATCAAACTGGTGCTTGGAGATCTGCTTGCGCCGGAGGTGCGGGAGCGCCAGCTCGGTTACGCGGAGATCCGCGAGATCTTCGGCGTCTCGAAGGTTGGCAACGCGGCCGGTTGTTATATCACCGAGGGTGCGATCCGGCGGGGCAGTCAGGTGCGACTGCTGCGCGACGAGGTGGTCATCTATACCGGCGCCCTCAAATCGCTGCGCCGCTTCAAGGAAAACGTCCGCGAGGTCCAGCAAGGCTACGAATGCGGCATGGCGTTCGAGAACTTCGACGACATCAAACAAGGCGATGTCGTCGAGTGCTTCGAGACCGAAGAGGTCGCGCGCGGCCTTTAGAGTCGGCGGCTCTGCGGCGGTTGCGGCCTGGTTTTGGCGACCGGCGGCTGCGCGACAGCCACGGCATGGACGGCAGATCAATGGCCAGGGCGAGAAGGAATAGGGAGCCAGGTCTGCGGCAGCTTCGCGTTGGCGAGCAGTTGCGGCACATCCTCGCCGAGAGCCTCGGGCGCGGCGAGATTATCGATCCCGCGCTGCAGGCAATGTCGGTGACGATAACGGAGGTGCGGCCGAGTCCCGACCTCAAGCAAGCAACGGTCTATATCGTGCCGCTCGGCGGCGCGGCGCTCGAAGAGACGCTGGCAGCGCTGGAGCGGTCTCGGCCGCTGCTCCAGGGGGTAATCGGCCGCAATATACGGATGAAATTCACGCCCCGGCTCGAATTCCGTCACGATGACCGGTTCGACCAAGCCGATAAAATGGACAGGCTTCTTCGCAGTCCCAAGGTCCAACAGGACCTCGGCTAGGGAAGCAGCCGGAGTTTTGCATGGCGAGGAAACGCAAGGGCCGTCCGATCAATGGCTGGCTGATCCTCGACAAACCATCCGGGATCACCTCGACGGCGGCGCTGAACACGGTGCGTCGTGCTGTCGGTGCGGCCAAGGCCGGCCATGGCGGTACGCTCGACCCGCTGGCGACGGGCGTACTTCCCATCGCCTTCGGCGAGGCAACGAAACTGCTTTCCCACGTGTTCGACGGCCGCAAAACCTACGGTTTCACCATTCGCTGGGGTGTCGCTACGGACACCGAGGACAGCGACGGAACGCCCACCGAAACCTCCGACGGGCGCCCCTCGGAGCAGGATATCGCCGGCATACTGCCCGAGTTTCGGGGCGAGATCGCCCAAGTGCCCCCGGTGTATTCGGCGCTCAAGATCGACGGCGAAAGGGCCCATGTGCGGGCCCGGCGCGGCGAAACCGTGTCGCTCGAGGCGCGGCAGGTGTGGATCGAGGATATCGCCCTGGCGGCAATGCCGGATCACGACCATGCCGCGTTTCGCGTCACCTGCGGGAAAGGGACCTACATGCGCTCCCTGGCTCGCGACATGGCGCTGCGGCTTGGTACTTGCGGCCATATAACCGCCTTGCGGCGGTTGGGGGTCGGGTCGTTTTCGGAAAAAGATGCGATTTTATTGGACGAAGCCGGAAAAATTGGGCAAGATGCACCCGCTTTGCCGGATTTGCTTCCTGTAGAGGCTGCGCTGGCCGACATCCCGGCGTTGGACTTGACGGAAGCAGAAGTTGCGCGGTTGCGGAACGGGCAGGCGATTTCCATGTTACGCAGAGCGGACCTGGAGCGCATCGCCCATCTTCGGGATGGCGGTATCGCGTTGGCGACATGTTCCAAGAGGGCGGTCGCCGTTGCCCGATACGAGGCGGGGAAGATATTCCCCGTTCGTGTACTGAACCTCTAGGACGCATCGGAGGAAACGATGTCGGTTACGACGGAGAGGAAAAGCGAACTGATCAAGGAATTCGCCGCGAATGCGGGCGATACCGGTTCGCCTGACGTTCAGGTCGCTGTGTTGACGGAAAAAATCCAGAATCTGACGGAGCATATGAAGGTCCATAAGAAGGATTTTCATACCCGCAGGGGGCTTCTCGTCATGGTAGGCCGCCGCCGCCGCCTTCTCGACTATTTGAGGCGGAAGGATCGGTCTCGCTATGACACACTCATCAAGCGCCTGGGATTGCGGCGTTGAGCCGGCGGCGCACGTTGCGCGGCGCCGACTCGTCTCGTTTGTTGCAGCATGCGGTCCGTCCGGAGCGCTGACTGTAAATCTCTTCTAAACATCCGGTGGCTCCCGTACCGACCGGGAGCGAAGACAACGTCTAACGGCCCGATGCCGGAGGCGATCTCACCGACACAGAGTCGGGCTGTGCCTGCATGGTCAGGCAGAAATCTAAGGAAGTAAGAATGTTCAACATAACAAAGCAAGAAATCATCTGGAACGGGCGTCCGCTCGTTCTGGAGACCGGCCGCATGGCGCGGCAGGCGGACGGCGCCGTACTGGTGTCGTACGGGGAGACGCAGGTGCTGTGCACGGCGGTTGCCCAGAGGTCGATGCGGCCCGGGCAGGATTTTTTCCCGTTGACCGTCAACTATCAGGAAAAAACTTTCGCGGCCGGGAAGATCCCCGGCGGCTTCTTCAAGCGGGAAGGGCGTCCGACAGAAAAGGAAACGCTGACCTCCCGGCTTATCGACCGGCCTATCCGGCCCCTGTTCCCGGACGGTTTTCTCAACGAAACGCAAGTCATCTGCACCGTGCTTTCGCACGATCTCGAGAATGACCCCGACATCGTCTCGATGGTTGGCGCATCTGCTGCCCTGGCGATTTCCGGGATCCCGTTCGAAGGACCGATCGCTGGTTGCCGTGTCGGCATGATCGATGGCGCTTATGTGCTTAACCCCAAGCTCAGCGAAATGGACGCTTCAACCCTCGACCTTGTCATCGCCGGGACACGCGATGGCGTTCTGATGGTCGAATCCGAGGCCAAGGAGCTGGACGAGGACACGATGCTCGGCGCGGTGATGTTTGGTCATCGCGAGTGCCAGCCGGTGCTCGAGGCCATCGAGGCGCTCGCCGAGACGGCAGGCAAGTCGCGCTGGGATATCGCGCCGGCGGCACCGGAAGCCGCTGAGGCTGACAAGCGTGTCGCGGCTTCGGCTGATGCGATCGGAAACGCCTATCAGGTGACGGAGAAACAGCAGCGGGTCGAGAGCTTGGCCGAGATCAAGAGCGGCCTGGTTTCAGACCTCGAGGGCGAAGGGATCGATCCTTCCGATATCAGCAAGGCATTCAAGAACCTCGAGAAGAAGGTTGTCCGGGGGCGTCTCCTGGAGACCCGTATGCGTATCGACGGGCGCGACACCAGCACGGTGCGGCCGATCGTCTGCGAGGTCGGCAATCTGACCCGATCTCATGGCTCGGCCCTTTTCACCCGAGGAGAAACCCAGGCGCTCGTGGTGACGACGCTTGGCACGGGGCAGGACGAGCAGATTGTTGATGCGCTCGAGGGTTCGTTCCGCTCGAGCTTCATGCTGCACTACAACTTCCCGCCCTATTCGGTCGGTGAGGCTTCGTTCCTGCGTACGCCGGGTCGGCGCGAGATCGGCCACGGCCGTCTCGCCTGGCGGGCTCTGCGGCCGCTGATGCCAACCAAGGAGGATTTCCCCTATACGGTGCGGATCGTCTCGGAGATCACCGAGTCGAACGGATCCTCCTCGATGGCGACGGTCTGCGGCGCTTCGCTATCGCTGATGGACGCTGGCGTTCCCGTCAGCCGGCCGGTTGCCGGTATCGCCATGGGGCTCATCAAGGAAGGCGATGATTTCGTCGTCCTGTCCGACATCCTCGGCGATGAGGATCATCTCGGCGACATGGACTTCAAGGTCGCCGGGACCTCGACTGGTATCACGTCACTGCAGATGGATATCAAGATCACCTCGATTACCGAGGAGATCATGCGCGTTGCTCTCGATCAGGCGAAGGACGGGCGCATGCACATCCTTGGCGAGATGGACAAGGCGATCGAAACGCCGCGCGACTCGGTGTCGCAGAACGCTCCCCGCGTGACTGTGATTTCGATTCCGCGGGACAAGATCCGCGATGTCATAGGCCCGGGCGGCAAGGTCATCCGCGAAATCTGCGAGGTGACGGGCGCCAAGGTCGATGTCGAGGATGACGGCACCGTTAGCGTTGCCGCCGTGTCCTCGGAGGACAGCCAGAAGGCGGTCGACTGGATCAAGAGCCTGACGGCGGAGCCTGAGATCGGCGTTATCTATGACGGCAAGGTCGTCAAAATCATGGATTTCGGAGCCTTCGTGAACTTCTTCGGAAGCAAGGACGGCCTCGTGCACATCTCCGAGTTGGCTGCAGGGCGGGTCGGCACGGTCGAGGATGTGGTCCGGGAAGGCGACACCGTGAAGGTCAAGGTGATCGGCATGGAGCGCGGCAAGACCAAGCTCTCCATGCGCGCCGTCGACCAGGAAACCGGCGAGGAGCTCGAAATGGCGCCGCGCCCCTCCCGTGGTCCGCGCCGTGATGACGGCGACGGTGGCGGCCGGGGTCGCGACGGTGGCGGCCGAGGCCGAGATCGTGACCGCGAGGCCAGTGGCCGAGATCGCGACGGTGGTGGCCGAGGCCGAGATCGCGATGGTGGTGGCCGGGGTCGCGACGGTGGCGGCCGGGGTCGCGATGGTGGCGGCCGAGACCGCGATGGTGGCGGCCGAGACCGCGATCGTGACCGCGAGGCCAGTGGCCGGGATCGCGATGGTGGTGGCCGAGACCGCGATGGTGGTGGCCGAGACCGCGATGGCGGCGGCCGAGACCGCGATGGCGGCGGCCGAGACCGCGATGGCGGCGGCCGAGACCGCGATCGTGACCGTGAGGGTGGCCGTGGCTGGCGGGACGGTAGTCCGCGGCCGCAGTTCCTGGACTGAGTGCTGCCCTCTGGGGGGTTACGCCCCAGGACAGCACGACAGCACCCGGGGCAGCGCCCCTAGGCAATACCCCGGCGTTGATTTTCAGGATTGATCCGGGGGCGCCCTGCCCCGTATTCAATTTCCGGGTTCAGTTGGGGATTCGCGCCATGCCGACGGTGTTGTAACCGCCGTCGACATGGACGACGGATCCTGTCACCGCTGTGGCCAGATCTGACAACAGGTAGACCGCGGTTCCGCCGATATCCTCGGACGTGATGTTGCGTTGCAACGGCGCGTTGGTGCCCTGCCAGCTATAGACGAAACGGGCCTTTTCGATGGCCGATCCGGCCAGGGTGCGCATTGGTCCGGCGGAAATGGCGTTGACGCGGATTCCGGAATCGCCGAGATCGGCGGCCATGTAGCGGACGCTGGCCTCAAGTGCGGCTTTCGCCACACCCATGACATTGTAGTTCGGCATGACCCGTCGTGCGCCCTCGTAGGTCAAGGTGAGCAAGTTGCCGCCCGAGGTCATCATCGGCGCGGCGCGGCGCGCCACGGAGGTGAAGGAATAACAGGATACGTGCATCGTTGAGAGGAAATTTTCCAGCGAGGTGTCGATGTAGCGTCCCTTCAGCTCCTCCTTGTGGGAGTGCGCGATCGCATGAATGACAAAGTCGAGCTGCGGCCAGTCCGCCGCGATGCGATCGAAGGCGGCATCGATACTGTCCGGATCGGAAACATCGCAAGGCGCTACCAGTGAGGATCCGACTGATTCGGCAAGCGGAAACAGCCGTTTGCCAAGAACTTCGTTCTGATAGGTGAAGGCGAGCGCGGCACCCTGCCGGTGCAGCGCCTCGGCGATTCCCCACGCGATCGAGTGGTTGTTGGCAACCCCCATCACCAGCCCGCGCTTGCCGGCCAGCAAGGGCAGCGGCGCGCGGTCCGGACGCCTGGGAGAGCGGGCAGGCATGCGAGGGTTCCAGTCCCGATCTATGCGTCGTATTTACGAAAGACGAGAGCGGCGTTGGTGCCTCCGAAGCCGAAGTTGTTCGACATCACCAGGTCGAGATCAACATCGTCCTCGCGTTCTTGCACGATCGGCATCCCCTCCGCCTCCGGATCAAGCTCCTCGATATTCGCGGATGCGGCAATGAATCGGTTGTTCATCATCTGCAGACTGTAGATCGCCTCGTGAACGCCGGTTGCCCCAAGGGAATGCCCGGTAAGGGACTTGGTCGAGCTGATCTTGGGGACGTTGTCTCCGAACACCTTCTTCAGGGCCTCGAGCTCGCGAATATCGCCGACCGGGGTGCTGGTGCCGTGCGTGTTGACGTAGGAGATGGGGTCATTGATGCCCTCCAGTGCGAGCTCCATGCACCGCACGGCTCCCTCGCACGAGGGTTGGACCATGTCATAGCCGTCGGAGGTGGCGGCGTATCCGACGATTTCCGCGTAGATCTTGGCGCCGCGGGCTTTGGCGTGCTCGAGTTCCTCGAGAACCACGGTGCCGCCGCCGCCGGCGATAACGAACCCGTCGCGGTTCTTGTCATAGGGGCGGCTCGCCCGCGTCGGATCGTCGTTGTATCCCGAGGAAAGAGCCGGCATCGCGTCGAACAGCAGGGTCATTGTCCAGTCGAGCTCTTCGCCGCCGCCTGCGAAGACGATATCCTGCTTGCCCCACTGAATCAGCTCGACCCCGTTGCCGATGCAGTGCGCACTGGTCGCGCAGGCAGAGGTTATCGAATAGTTGACGCCCTTGATCTTGAAGGGGGTCGCCAGGGTCGCCGAGTTGGTGCTCGACATGGTGCGCGGCACCATATAGGGCCCGACCCGCTTGGCCGATTTCTCGCGCAGGGTATCCCAGGACCAGAGTAGGTTGCTGGTCGACGGCCCGCCGGATCCCACCACCAATCCGGTCCTCTCGTGCGACACCTCGTCCTCGGTGAGGCCGGCATCCTCGATCGCCTCCTGCATGGCGACATAGTTGTAGGCGGCGCCGTCGCCCATGAAGCGGCGGACGCGCCGGTTTATGACCTCGTCGACATCGAGTGTTACGGCGCCGTGGACGTGGCTGCGGAAACCGCGCTTGGCGTATTCTGGGCATCCGACGATGCCCGAGCGGCCATCCTTCAGCGAGGTGAGAACCTCGTCCTTGTTGTTTCCGATGCAGGAAACGATGCCGATGCCGGTGACCGCGACACGATTCATGGGTGCCTTCCATTCATGGGGCGTTGTCCAGTTATTTTGCGAACGGTGCGAATAGGCCGACCCGGATGTCGTCAGCCTTGTATAGAGCTTCCCCGTCCATCATCATCCGACCCTCGGCGATGCCCATCGTCAGGCGGCCGCGGATGACACGCTTGATGTCGACCATGTAGGTCAGCTTCTTGGCGGTATCCAGAACCTGGCCCGAGAACTTGACCTTGCCGACGCTGAGCGCCCGGCCGCGGCCCAGCCCGCCGAGCCATCCGAGGAAAAACCCGACCATCTGCCACATCGCGTCGAGGCCAAGGCATCCAGGCATGACCGGGTCGTTCTCGAAGTGGCATTTAAAGAACCACAGTTCTGGCTTGATATCCATTTCCGCGGTGATCTTACCCTTGCCGTACAGACCGCCCTCGGCGGCGATCTCGATGATGCGGTCGAACATCAGGAACGGCGGTAGCGGCAGTTGCGCGTTGCCGTCCCCGAACAGGCGCCCGTGGGCGCATTCGAGAAGCTCCTCAAAGTTGTAGCTGCTTTTTCTAGCTAGGTCGTTCACGAGATCGTTCACGGCGGATCCCCGGAGTGTGATCCATTGTCGCCGGCTGTGCCGGATTCCTGGAAAATACTACAAAAGTTCGCCGGCGGGCAATCATCACGGCCCCGGGAACAACCCCGGGCACAATCCCGGGCACAATCCCGGGCACAACCCCGGGTTCACAGCGCCGGTCCCCGGCGGGTTTCGGGTCGCCCGTCAACCTCGGGGGACAGCTTCGGGGCAGTTCGGGGCCCTCAGGCCGTAGGCCGGGGTCTCAGGTGTCGAGATTGACCACGTTCAGGGCGTTGTCCTGGATGAAGGCCCGCCGCGGCTCGACCACATCGCCCATCAGCTTCGAGAACAAATCGTTGGCCTCGTCGGCGTGGGTGATCTTGACCTGGTGCAGGGTCCGGGCGTTGGGATCCATCGTCGTTTCCCAGAGCTGGTCGGGGTTCATCTCGCCGAGCCCTTTGTAGCGCTGGATGCTGATCCCCTTGCGCCCCAGCGCCATGACCTTGTCTATCAGGGCCACCGGGCCGCTGATTGGGAACTCCTCGTCCTTAGTGTGCAGGACGGGCTGGGTGGCGTAGATGTCCTGGAGTTTGCCGGCCATCGCATCGAGACGGCGCCCCTCGGTGCTCCGGATCAGGTTGCCGCCGATCTCGCAGGTCTGGGTGACGCTGCGCAGGACCCTGGTGTAGATCAGGCCGCCATCCTGGCCTGGCTCGCCCCGCCATCCTTGTTCAAGCGGCAGCGACATCGCATCCAGCCGGCCAGCAACATAGTGCGCCGTCTGGCGGGCTATCTCGGGGTCGTCGAGCACGGCCGGGTTGAGGGCCCCGGCCACCGCCGTCTGCTCGAGTGCCTCGATATTGCCGATCTGCGCCGACAGGTGTGTAAGCAGCATCTTGGCGGTCTGCGCGTCGCGCAGGGTCTCGAACAGTTCCTCGCCCGCGATTTCGACACCTTCCCGCACCGCTAGCGTGCAGCCGCCGAGCGTTTCCCGCATCAGGAACTCTTCCATGTCCTGGTCGTCCTTGCGGTAGATTTCCGACTTGCCCTTCTGGATGCGGTAGAGTGGCGGTTCGGCAATGTAGAGGAAGCCGCGGTCGATAAGTGGCTGCATGGCGCGATAAAAGAACGTCAGCAGCAACGTCCGGATGTGGCTGCCGTCGACGTCCGCGTCGGTCATGATGATGATCTTGTGGTAGCGGGCCTTGTCGGCGTTGAACTCCTCCTGGCCGATGCCGGTGCCAAGGGCGGCGATCAGGGTGCCGATCTCGGCCGAAGAGATCATCTTGTCGAACCGGGCGCGCTCGACGTTGAGGATCTTTCCGCGCAGGGGAAGGATCGCCTGGGTGCGCCTATCGCGCGCCTGTTTGGCCGACCCGCCGGCGGAATCGCCCTCGACGATGAAGAGTTCGCTCAGCGCTGGATCGCGCTCCTGGCAGTCCGCGAGTTTGCCCGGCAGGTTGGCGATGTCGAGCGCTCCCTTGCGCCGGGTCAGATCCCGGGCCTTGCGGGCGGCCTCGCGGGCCACTGCCGCCTCGACGACCTTCTGGATCAGGAGCCGGGCCTCGGCCGGATGTTCCTCGAACCACTGCTCGAGCTTGCGGTTGACGACCGACTCGACAACCGTGCGGACCTCGGAGGAAACCAGTTTCTCCTTGGTCTGGCTGGAGAATTTGGGATCGGGAACCTTCAGCGCAAGGACACAGGTCAAGCCCTCGCGCGCGTCGTCGCCGGAGAGCGTGATCTTTTCCTTCTTGGCGACGCCGAGCTGTGCTGCATAGTTGTTGATTTGCCGGGTCAGGGCCGCCCGGAATCCGGCAAGGTGAGTGCCGCCGTCGCTCTGCGGGATGTTGTTGGTGAAACAGAGCATGGTCTCGCGGAAGTTGCTGTTCCACTGCATCGCCACCTCGACGATGACTCCCTTGTCCTCGCCCTGGAAGGTGATCGGGGGGTCGATCAGCGCCTTCTCCGAGCGGTCGAGATAGCGTGCGAACTCCTCGAGGCCGCCTTCGTAGTGAAACTCTTGGGTTGGCGCGTCGGCCTTGCGGGCATCGGTCATGACGATGCGGAGATTGGGGTTGAGGAAAGCGAGCTCCCGCAACCGGTGCTCGATCCGGCTGCTGTCAAATTCAATGTTGGTAAAGGTGCCGGATGACGGGGTGAAGGTAATGCTGGTCCCGGTCTCGCTGTCGCACTTGCCCTGGACGACAGGGCCTTCTTCCGGATCTCCGTGCGCGAACCGCATGAAGTGAATCTTGCCGTCACGCCGCACCGTCAGGGTAAGTTCCGAGGACAGCGCATTGACCACCGAGACGCCGACCCCGTGCAGGCCGCCGGAAACCTTGTAGCTGTCCTGGTCGAACTTCCCGCCGGCATGGAGCCGGGTCATAATCACCTCTGCCGCCGACACGCCTTCTTCGTGCATATCGAAGGGAACGCCGCGACCGTTGTCGGTAATGGTGACCGAACCGTCGCCGTTCATCTCCAGGTTGATGGTGTCGCAATGCCCCGCCATCGCCTCGTCGATGGCGTTGTCGACGACCTCGAAGATCATGTGGTGGAGGCCGGTGCCGTCGTCGGTGTCGCCGATATACATGCCGGGCCGCTTGCGAACGGCCTCAAGGCCCTTCAGAACCTTAATGGAATCGGCGCCGTACTCGTTCGGGGTCTCGTTGGGGATTGGGGCGGGGGATTCCGACATCGATACGCTCACAGGTCCTGCGTCGGCGCCATGTCGCTCCCGGTGGCGAGATGGCGCACGTTGTTTCCGAGCGGCCGGAATACGGCGGGGTCGGTGCCGGTGATCCAGAACTGCCCGCCAAGGTCCAGGATGTCTCCGAACAGTGCCTCTCGGCGGGTTTCGTCGAGATGTGCGGCGACCTCGTCGAGTAGAAGCAGCGGAGCTTCGTCGCGTTCGGCGGCGTGCAGCTGCGCATGGGCGAGGGTGACGGCGAGGAGCAGGGCCTTCTGCTCCCCGGTCGAGCACAGATGCCCGGGCATTCCCTTGTCGGCGTGGTGAATCACGAGGTCGGTCCTGTGGGGGCCGATCCCGGCACCCCCGCCAGTAGCGTCGGTGGTCCGCGATTCGGCCAGAGTCTGGCAGATCCGGCTCTCGGTTTCGGCGGCGGGCTGGCTGGCGAGCCACTCTTCGGCGCGGCCGGTCAGATCGAGAACGGCCCGGGGGAACACGCCATGCCCAGCGGCCGAGGCCCGGTTGATGCGGTTGGCGGTTTCCTGGCGGGCGGCAATGACCGCAACGCCGCACTCCGCCATCGTCGTCTCCAGGGTATCAAGCCATGCGATGTCGCCGCGCCCGTCACGCAGAAGGCGGCTGCGCTCGCGCAGGGCGTTTTCGTATCTGGCTATGCGTCCCGTGTGGGCCGGATCAAAACCACTGGCAATCCTGTCGATGAAGCGCCGGCGGCCAGAGGGCCCGCCACTGAACAGTCCGCTCATCTGGGGGGTGAGCCAGACGGCGCAGGCATGATGGTCGAGTTCCGCCTGGCCGCGAGTCGGCGTGCCGTTGATGCGCACGATTCTCCGTTCCTCCGGGGGGCGCCGCCCGGTGCCGATGCGCACCGGTCCGGCCGCGGTTTCCAGCAGCGCCGAGACGGTCCAGCCGCCCGGCCCGCCATGGCGGTCTATCTCGTTCAAGGGTGCACCGCGCAGTCCGCGCCCCGGAACAAGCAGGGAAACGGCCTCGAGAAGGTTGGTCTTGCCGGTGCCGTTGGCTCCGGTGATGACGACAGGGTGGTTTCCGATCTCGATTTTCAGATCATTGAAGTTGCGGAAACCAGCTAGATGCAGACGCACGACAGCGGGCCCCCGCGCCTCGTCGTGGCGTGGAGAAGCGTCCGTGCGAAGAGCTGCCGTGCGCAGGGTGCCCCCCTAGATCCGCATCGGCATCAGGACGTAGAGCACGCTGTCATCCTCGGGATCGCGGATGATCATGGGTGCTCCGGAATCGGCAACCAGCATTTCGGCCTTGCCGTCGCTCAGCTGCTGGATGATGTCCATCAGGTATCGCGCATTGAAGCTGATCTCGATCGCATCGCCGGCGTAATCGGTCTCGATGTCCTCGGTACCCGAGTTCTCCGCCGTCTTGGCGGACACCGTCATGGTGCCGCTGGCGATTTTGAGCCGGACCGCCTCGGCGACAATCGACATCCGGTTGATGACCGCCATCAGCTCCCTGCTGTCGACGGTGAAGACCTTGTCGTTGTCGGTCGGTATGACGCGTTCGTATTCCGGATAGGTGCCGTCGATAAGCTTCGAGGAAATCCGGGTGTTGCCGAAATCGGCCTGGATGGCGGTGTCGGACACGGCCATCTCAACCGAGCCTTCCGGATTGCCGGCACCCTGATAGAGCAGATCGACGGTTTTGCGGGGGATGATGAAGCCGGGCATATCGGCCGTTCCGTCCGGCGCCGGGATCTGGATTCTGGCTAGGCGATGGCCGTCGGTCGCGACCGCCTTCAGCATCGGGGCGCCGCCGTTCTCGCCGGGCGAGACGTGCATGTAGACGCCGTTTAGGAAGTGCCGTTGGTCGCTGGTTGAGGCCGCAAATCGCGTGCGTTCGAACAGCCGCTTGAGTTCATCGGCGCCGATACTGAACCGGTGCGGCATCTCGCTGTCGTCCCATTCAGGGAAGTTAGTGGCGGCCAGGGCCTGCAGACTGAAGCTCGCCCGTCCCGCAACGAGGGTCGCCTGGCCCTCGGCTTCGGTGGCGTCGATGGCAACCTCGGTGCCGGCATCGAGCTTCTTGACGATATCGGCGAGCACGCTGAACGGGATCGTTGTGGCGCCTTCGGCCTCGATGGTGGCGTCCGCCGCGTCGACCTGGACGATCTCGCTGTTGGTTGTCATCAGGCCGAGCTGGTTGTCACCCGCAGTCAGTTTGACGTTGCCGAGAATCGGCATGGTCTGGTGTCGCTCGACGGCGCCCTGAACCCTGTCCAGAGCCTTCTCCAGTATCGTGTGTTCAATGGTGAGTTTCATGAATACCGCTTCACTGTCACTGCCGCACGGGCTTCTGCCTCCGCCGGTCCTGGCACGTTTCGAGGAAGCCTTGCCGGTGAGATTCCGCAGGGGGTCTTCCGGAGGCCGGCCAATGGCGGATCGATAGATGGAAAACTAACACGCCGGCACCCGATTTGCTAAAGGTTTTGGGCTGATTTCCGACAGATTGTTTCGAGTTTTTCAGAGTTTTCCGGCCGCGTCGACTCCTATCGCCCGGTCGGCTCTGGCATGCCCTGGCCGGGATGCGTGTCTGGAGCCTGTAGAGGCTACCCGAGGTCGCTCCGAGGTCGCTCCGAGGTCGCCCGCAGATCGCCCGCAGATCGCCCGCAGATCGCCCGCAGATCGCCCGCAGATCGCCCGCAGATCGCCCGCAGATCGCCCGCAGATCGCCCGCAGATCGCCCGCAGATCGCCCGCAGATCGTTCGGAAGGCCGCCCTGGAGGGCCTGAGGTGCTGGGGTGCCTAGATGGTGCGATGCCTGTGGCTCTGGGGGGGCTCTGGGGGCCCCGCTTAGAGGCCCGCTCCAGAGCCCCGTAGTGGTCGGATCAGTGGTCGAAAGTGTGCTTCAGTTGCTCGACCTCTTCCCGCATGGAGCGGTCGGCGGCCATCAGCTCCTCGATCCGCCGGACGGCGTGGATGACCGTCGTGTGGTCGCGACCGCCGAACTTGCGGCCGATCTCGGGCAGGGAACGGGCGGTTAGTTGCTTGGCGAGATACATGGCGATTTGCCTTGGCCGCACCACCTCGCGCGCACGCCGACTCGACATCATCTCGTTGAACCGGATGTTGAAGTAGTCTGCCACCTTCCTCTGGATATCCTCGATCATCACCTTCTTGCGGCTCGTGCGAAGCGTATCCCGCAGGATGTGGCGGGTTCTCTCCAGTGTGGGCGGGTTCGCGGCGATATTCATGTCGGCGACGATGCGGTTGAAGGCGCCCTCAAGCTCCCTCACATTCGAGGAGATCCGCTCGGCGAGAAACTCGAGGATCGCGTCCGGCAGATCGACTCCCGCCGCCTGCGCTTTGCCCCGGAGGATATCGAGCCGCAGCTCGTAGGTGGTGGCGTCGATATTCGCCACCATTCCCCACCCGAGCCGGGACCGCATGTGCTCCTCGATGCCATTAAGGTCGCCCGGCGACTTGTCGGCGGCGACGATGATCTGGCGGTTTTCCTCAACCAGCGCGTTGAAGGTGTGAAAAAATTCTTCCTGCGTACTGTCCTTGCCGGCGAGGAACTGCACGTCGTCGACTATCAGGACATCGACCGAGCGATACCGGTTCTTGAAGGCTTCGGCGTCATTGAAGCGCAGGGCGCGCACGAACTCGCGCATGAAGCGCTCCGCCGATAGATAGGCAACCCGCCGGTCCGGCCGGTGTTCGCGCAGATGCCAGGCGATCGCATGCAGGAGGTGGGTCTTGCCGAGACCGACCCCGCTGTAGAGGTAGAGGGGGTTATGGGTGACGGTGTCGGATTCGGCGATGTTCCGGGAGACGGTGTAGGCGAGTGCGTTCGGTGGGCCGACGACGAAATTGTCGAAAGTGAAGCGCGAATCAAGGGACACGCCGGGGGCGGGATCCTCCTGCAGCGCTGCGCCTCCGCTAGCCTTCGCTCCGTTGGCCATGGCGGTCGGGCAAACCTCGATACAAACGCTCTGGGTGCCGGGGATTTCCCGCGCGAGAAGATGGCTGATCCGGTCCCGGTACTGCTCGTTCACCCAGGTGCAGTGATCCACCGAGGGCACCAGGATTCGTGCCTCCCCGTCATTGCAACTCTCGAGCTGCATCGGCAAAAGCCAGGCTTTGAAGGCGTCCTCGCCGTACTCAGCCCTGAGGCGGCTACGAACCCTCTCCCATGGCCCGGAAAAATTCTCGCGCATCAATTCCCCCTTCTCATGCGGTCGTTCTGGTAGCGGGAGAAGGTTTGTCTGACCGCGGGAACGCTGTCGCTGCACCGCCCTCGGCAATCAGTCAGAATCTGCAGGAGTCACGACATCAAAGCCGCGGATGAAAACCGTCCGCGAGAAACGAAACTGTCGCTACAAATCCGGATGGAAGGCAACGGCCTTACCGGATCCTGGCGATGCTTCGTGTGAGAAGTTCGTGCGTCCTGCGTATCTCCCGACCATGTTCTTATGGCTAGCCAAGATACGGGAAGCGTTGCGGTGTCGGCAACGATTCTTGCACGCGGTAGGGCACGGATGTGTCGAGGGGCCGAGAGGTCGCGCAAAGGCACCTCACGAGCCACGCGAAGCGACGGCCCGGCTGGTCGACCAACAATTTTTCAGATCAGAAAGAGGGGCTAAAGAGCGTTGATTCTACAGGCTATTTTGGAGAGCTTGCGCGCCACCGTGTTGGCGTGCATCACTCCCTTCTGTGCTCCTCGATGGAGCACGGGGGTGGCCTCCCGCAGGGCACTCTCGGCGACAGCCTTGTCGCCGCTCGCGATGGCCTCCTCGACCTTGCGGACATAGGTTCTGATGCGATTTTTCCGGGCACGGTTCTGGATCGTCCGCTGCTCGGTCTGACGCACTCTTTTTTTTGCCGTCCGGCTGTGTGCCATGGATTTGGTTCCGCTTTGTCGAGGAATTGAGAGCGGGTTATAGAAACGCGCCGGGCAAGCGTCAAGCGTCAAATGCCGTGAAAATTCCGACGATTAGGGTTACCGTTTTGGAGGCCGACTCGATGTCAAAAGTCCGGGCTGCTCTCCGGGGGGCCGTCAGCGGTTCCGGAACGCCGGTTTCCGCTTCTCGGCGAAGGCGGCCATGCCTTCTTTCTGGTCTTCGGTGGAGAAGGTGGAGTGGAACAGGCGGCGCTCGAAACGCACGCCTTCGGCCAGCGTCGTCTCGAAAGCTCGGTCGACGGACTCCTTCGCCAGCATCACCGCCGGCAGGGACAGATCGGCCATCTCTTCGGCGACTGAGATCGCTGCGTCGACCAGCTCGGCTACCGGCACGATCCGGCTCACCAGCCCCGACCGTTCGGCCTCCTCGGCATCCATCATTCGGCCGGTAAGGATCATTTCCATCGCCTTGGACTTGCCGACAAAGCGGGGAAGCCGCTGGGTGCCGCCAGCGCCGGGAAGCGTGCCGATCTTGATCTCCGGCTGTCCGAACCGGGCCGTCTCCGAGGCGAGGATGAAGTCGCACATCATCGCCAGTTCACAGCCGCCGCCGAGCGCAAAACCCGAGACCGCCGCAACGACCGGCTTGCGGCACTGGGCCAGCCGCTCCCACTTCTCGGTGACGAAGTCGGCGAGGTAGACGTCCATGTAGTTGCGCGGCGCCATCTCCTTGATGTCGGCGCCGGCGCAGAAGGCCTTTTCCGATCCGGTAACGACGATCGCGCCGATGCCGTCATTGGCCTCGAAGCCGTCGAGCGCGTCCGCGAGCTCGTCGACGAGTTCGGCGCAGAGCGCGTTCAGCGCCTCCGGCCGATCGAGCGTGATGAGTCCAACCTTGCCGCGGGTCTCCGCCTTGATGTTGTTGTACGCCATCGGATGCGTCTCCCTGTTGTCTGTTGTCGCCGGCTACTGCCGGTCGCCGCGGCGCTTGGGCCGCACTCTGAACCGGATCGTCAGCTCCTCGCCGCCGACGGAATACTCGATGAGAAGTGTTTCCTCATCCCTGAGATATGTTTGCGTGCCGGCAGGTTGCCAGCCGAGGGAGGGAAGTGTCTCGCGATAGAAGGCCCGCGCCGCGCCGGCATCGACACGGCCACCGACATGGCTCTCGACCAGGCGGCCGACGGGGGTGTCGAACACATGCCCCCGGTCGGCCAGCGCCCTGAGCCCCGGCATCAGCGGAATGTCCTCGAAGCCCGGGACCAGCGCTGTGGCATGTGCCCCGCCGTATGCTCCGGTATCGGTCTCGATGCTGGCTGGCCCCATGGGCAGGGCGAGCGCGGTGGCGAGAGTTGCCGCCGCCAGAAGAGTCGTTGAACGCGGTTCTCTCATCGCCGATGACTATCTCTGATGTCTATCTCTGGTGCCTGGGGCAGAAGAAGGTGGAGCGGCCGGACTGTGTCATTCGCGCTACCATGCCGTCACAGCCGGGCATTCTGCAAGATTTCCCCTCGCGCCCATAGACCTTCCAGCGGTGCTGGAAGTAGCCGAGGGTGCCGTCGACCTGTGCGTAATCCCGCAGCGACGACCCGCCGGCCCGCAAGGCTGCCCGCAACACCGACTTCACGGCGGGCACGAGGCGCTCGGCCCGCTGGCCCGGGATCGTGCGGGCACTGCGGCGGGGTGAGATGCCGGCGACATAGAGCGCCTCGCAGACGTAGATGTTGCCAAGGCCGGCAACCACCCCTTGGTCGAGCAACGCCGTCTTGATGGGCGTGCGCCGCCCCGCCAGCGTCTGCCCCAGCGCGGCGGCGTTAAAGGCTCGGGAGAGCGGCTCCGGGCCGAGATCGCGCAGCATCGGATGCACATCGAGGGTGGCGGTCGGACACAGATCCATGAAGCCGAAACGGCGCGGGTCGGTGTAGCGGATCGTCATCCCGGCCTCGGTTTCGAGGTCAACATGGTCATGCGGCCCCGGATCGGGGACCGGCGGTGCGAGGGTGGCGAACCGGCCTGACATGCCGAGATGGGCGATCATCGTGGCGCCGCCCTCGAGATGGAGAAGGATGAACTTGGCGCGCCGCGCGATCGATGCGATGCGGGCCTGGTGTAGACGTCGCGCGAAGTTCGGCGGGAACGGAAACCGCAGGTCTGCCCGCCGCTGCACGACCTTGGTGAGGCGCTGTCCTTCGAGATCGGGGCGCAGGCCCCGGCAGACGGTTTCGACTTCGGGCAACTCGGGCATGGGTGTGAAATAGCAAATCCCGGCGGTCACGGCTATTGTCCAGGTATGGATTCGCGGAACGAACGGGCGCCCGAGACAGTCTCCTTCGGTGCCCGGGATGTCGGGGCTGACGAGAAACCGGCGCTAGTCCGGGATCTGTTCGGCGTCGTCGCGCAGCGCTACGATCTCATGAACGACCTGATGTCAGTCGGGCTACACAGGGCCTGGCGCCGGCGCCTGATCGACCGCGCTCAGCCGCGGACCGACCAGCGTCTGCTCGACGTTGCCGGCGGTACCGGGGATATCGCCTTTCGCTGGCGTCGCGGCGGTGGCGGCGAGACCATCGTCTGCGATCTGACCGAGGAGATGGTGTGTGTCGGCCGCAACCGGGCGGTCGACCACAACATACTTTCCGGCATCCGCTGGGTCGTCGGCGCCGCCGAGGCGCTTCCCGTCGCCGACGGCACCGCCGATCTCTGCACCATCGCCTTCGGCCTTCGCAATGTCGTCGATATCGACCAGGCGCTGCAGGAGATGCGCCGCGTCCTCCGCCCGGGCGGGCGGTTTCTGTGCCTGGAGTTCAGCTGTCCCGTCGAGCCCGCCCTGGGCAGGCTTGTTGCGCGCTGGAACGCCACCGTCCTGCCGGCGCTTGGCGGTCTGGTTGCGCGGGACGCCGAGGCCTACCACTATCTGGCCGAGAGCATCCGGCGCTTCCCTCGCCCCGAAGATATCGCCGGGCGCATGGTGAAGGTTGGTTTCGAGCGGGTCGACTGGTCGCCCCTGACGGGCGGGATTGTCGCCGTCCATTCCGGCATACGGGCATAAGGCCTATAGGCTGTATTAAGGCCGCCGACGCCGGGGTGGTGTGGCCTCGGGCCAAAGTGTGGCATAATGGACGTTCCATGAGCACACGATGCTTGGTGGCCGCTGCCGGCGCGATTGTCAGCACGGTTGGCCGGAATCATATCTTCCAAACCCATCCCAGACCCGAACCTGGACCTCGAGAGCTCTGCTGATGAGCATGGTTACCCCCGAACAGGACCCATCCACCCAGCCCGGCACGACCGCCGGCAAGCGCGTCCTCCTGATCGTGTCCGGCGGGATCGCCGCCTATAAGTGCTTTGATCTGATCCGTCGGCTTCGCGAGCGGGGCATCCAGGTGCGCTGCGTGATGACCCCGGCCGCGGCCCAGTTTGTAACCCCACTGTCCCTATCTGCGCTCAGTGAGGATAAGGTCTATGGCGACCTGTTCTCGCTCACGGACGAATCCGAGATGGGCCACATCCGCCTGTCGCGCGAGGCTGATCTGCTCCTCGTCGCTCCGGCCAGCGCCGATATTCTGGCGCGGATGACGCACGGCCTTGCCAACGATCTCGCTACTGCTGTGCTGCTGGCTACCGATAAGCCGGTTCTCGCAGCGCCGTCGATGAACGTCCGCATGTGGGGGCATGCCGCAACCCGGGCCAACATCGCTACGCTGGAGGCGCGCGGGGTTGCGTTTGTCGGCCCTGAGGCCGGCGACATGGCCTGCGGCGAGTATGGGCCGGGCCGGATGAGCGAACCGGAAGATATTGTAGCCGCTGTCGAAGCCTGCCTTGTTGGCCAGCCGGGACCCTTGGCCGGTCGACGCGCGCTTGTTACCAGCGGGCCGACCAGGGAAGCGATCGACCCGGTGCGCTATCTTTCGAACTATTCCTCCGGCAAGCAGGGGCATGCGGTGGCGGCGGCACTGGCGCGGTTCGGCGCCGAAACCGTCCTGGTCACCGGCCCGGTCGCGCTTGAGGATCCGGCCGGCGTGCGCGTGGTGCGGGTCGAGACGGCCCGCGACATGCTGGCTACCTGCGAAACCGAGATTCCGGTCGACATCGCGGTCTGCGCCGCTGCGGTTTCGGACTGGCATATCGCCGGTGAGCGCGCCGAGAAGATGAAGAAGGACGACGGTGCGCCGGAGCTGGCGCTTGCCAGCAATCCGGACATCCTGCAGGCCTTGTCCCAGGCCAACAGGCGCCGCCCGCAACTGGTGGTCGGTTTCGCCGCCGAGACCGAGAACGTCATCGACAACGCCCGCGCCAAATACGCCCGCAAGGGCTGCGACTGGCTGTTGGCCAACGACGTTTCGGCCGAATCCGGAACCTTCGGCGGGGATCTCAACACCATCCACCTGCTCGACGCCGACGGGGTCGAGAACTGGCCCCGGATGTCCAAACGGGATGTTGCCGATCAGCTGGCGACCCGTGTTGCCAGGCATTTCACGGCACCCTGACCGTCATGACCGCAGTCAAGGTCGAGATTGTGAGGCTCCCGCACGCGGAGGGCCTGCCCCTGCCGCGTTACGAGACCGGGGACAGCGCCGGCCTTGATCTGCTTGCGGCAGTGAATGAGGACAAGCCTGTCACCCTCGAACCCGGCGACCGGGAATTGATCCCGACCGGCCTCTCGTTCGCTATTCCGTCCGGCTACGAAGTCCAGGTTCGCCCGCGCTCGGGCCTGGCGCTGAGGCACGGTATCATCCTGCCCAACAGCCCCGGTACGATCGATGCCGACTACCGGGGCGAGATCTTCATCATCCTCGTCAATGGCGGCCGGGAACCCTTCACCGTCTCCCGCGGCGACCGCATCGCCCAGATGGTGCTCGCACCGGTCGTGCAGCTGGCCTGGGAAGAGGTCGCCGCGCTGCCGGAGAGCGGTCGCGGCGAGGGCGGGTTCGGCTCTACCGGAAGGGCGGTCGGAGATCGGCCGCATCCCGGGTGATGTCCGCTCCCGATTCCGCATCCAATTCTGGCGACGCTTCCAACCTCGATTTCGATCCCGCCCTGGAGATCTCCGACGCGCAGTTGATGCGCTATGCCCGGCATGTCGTGCTCGATGAGGTCGGCGAGGAGGGCCAGATACGGCTTCTTGGCTCCTCGGCACTGGTGATCGGCGCCGGCGGGCTTGGCTCGCCGGTGTTGATGTATCTGGCGGCGGCCGGGGTCGGGCGACTTGGTGTTGTCGATTTCGACACCGTCGACATCTCCAATCTGCAGCGCCAGATCGTCCACGGCACCGAGGATGTCGGTCGGCCGAAGGTCGAAAGCGCGCGTGACCGGTTGCGCGCCGTCAATCCCGAAATCGCCGTTACCGTCCATCCCGACCGGCTCGATGCCGAAAACGCGGCCGAGCTGATTGCCGCCTACGATCTCGTCGTCGATGGCAGCGACAACTTCGATACGCGCTATCTGGTCAACGACGCCTGTTTTCTTGCCCGGCGGCCCCTGGTCTCGGCGGCCCTGCTGCGCTTCGAGGGGCAAATTACTACCATCAAGGCCTACGAACCGGGGAATAATCCCTGCTATCGTTGCCTGTTTCCGAACCCGCCGGCGCCCGATGCCGTGCCGCGCTGCGAGCAGGCCGGGATCTTCGGGGCGGTGGCCGGCGTCATGGGGACATTGCAGGCCACGGAGGTGCTGAAGGAACTTCTTGGCCTTGGGCGCAGCCTGTCGGGCCGGCTGCTGATCTACGATGCGCTGGGCGCCGATATCCGCTCGCTGGCGGTCGTCCGGGATCCGGATTGTGCGCTGTGCGGCGACTCTCCGCGCATCTCTGATCTGTCATCGTCCGCCAATCCATCGCCAGACGGCGCAACTTCGAGCTGACGCAACGGGGCGTGCTGACGCCCGACCCCGCCCGGGCCGGGGCATCAGGTCTGGAACATCGCCTCCACCACCCGGTCCGGCGGTGTATGGCCGTCGCTGAACGCCTTGATGTTGACGATGACTTTCTCGCCCATGTCGATGCGACCCTCCAGCGTGGCCGAGCCCATATGCGGTAGCAGTACCACGCTGGGGAGCTCGGGCAGCCGCGGATTGATGGCCGGCTCGTGCTCGTAGACGTCCAGGCCGGCCCCGGCGATGCGGCCCTCGGCCAGCAGCTCGGCGAGCGCGTTCTCGTCGATGACCTCGCCCCGGCTGGTGTTGACGATGTAGGCGTGTGGCCGGAGCAGACCGAGGCGGCGCGCCGAGAGCAGATGGAAGGTGGCGGGTGTGTGCGGGCAGTTGACCGAGACGATGTCCATATGAGCCAGCATCTGGTCCAGGCTCTCCCAGTAGGTGGCCTCCAGCTCCGCCTCGAGGTCGGGGTGAACTCGCCGCCGGTTGTGGTAGTGTATCGACAGTCCGAAGCCGCGCGCCCGCTGGGCGATGGCCTGCCCGATACGCCCCATGCCGATGATTCCCAGCCGCTTCCCCCAGATGCGGTGGCCCAGCATCAGGGTCGGCCCCCATCCGGACCACGCCCCGGAGCGAACCAGCCGCTCGCCCTCCGAGAGGCGCCGCGGCACTGCGAGGATCAGTGCCATGGTCATGTCGGCGGTGTCCTCGGTGAGAACGCCGGGCGTGTTGGTAACGGTAATGCCCCGCGACTGGGCATCGGTCAGGTCAATGTGGTCGATTCCGGTCCCGAAAGAGGCGATCAGTTTGAGCCCGTCGCCCGCTTGGGAGAGGAGTTTGGCATCAATGCGGTCGGTAACGGTAGGAACGAGAACGTCGGCCTGGCCGACGGCATCGGACAGTTGCGACCGGGACATCGGGACATCTTCGAGATTGAGATGGGTGTCGAACAACTCCATCATGCGAGCCTGGACGACATCGGGTAGTTGCCGAGTGACGATGACGACAGGTTTGCGCTGGCGCATGGCTCCTCCCCGAGCCTTGATTCCACCGCGCATTTATCCAGCGGGCAGGCGCCTTGTCCAGTTTTTGCGGCATTCGCTGGCGGTTTGCGCCATCGCGCTCGCCGTTATTTTGCCGGGTCGGGCGGCGCTTTCCGCCGATTCATCGGGTGCGGCCGCGGCCGCCGAATATCTTTCACTGAGAAAGCCCGAGGTGAATATCCGGGTCGGGCCCGGGGTCCAGTATCCCGTCAAGTGGACGTTCTACCAGAAGGGCATGCCGGTCCGGGTGCTCGCCCGGCACGGGCACTGGCACAAGATCCGGGACTGGCAGGGTGATGTGGGTTGGGTGCACAAGGTGATGGTCGCCCGCAACCGCAGCGCGATCGTGACCGCCGAGACGGCGTCCCTGCATCGCTGGCCCTCCGCGAACTCGCCGAGACTCGCCAGCCTGCAGCGCGGCGTCGTCGGCGCGCTCGGAGAGTGTCGTCGGGGCTGGTGCCGGGTCGAGATCCAGGGCCACGATGGCTGGGTGACGCGCCAGGCCATCTGGGGCGTCGAGGGGAATGGGCGGGATCGCTGATCCCGATAGCCGCGTTCGGAGATCCGGTTCGCGATCGTTCGAACCCCGGGCAACGTCTTCCTGGGCGAAACCCCAAGTGAAACCCCAAGTGAAACCCTAAGTAAAATCCTCGGCGAGGGTCTTCCGGACTTCTTCGGGCATCACGGCCATGTGCCCGTAGGCCGGATGCTGGAAGCCGACGGTGACCCGGGTTCCCGGTGTGCGGAATGCATCGGCCTGGGCGTCGGTAAAGGGCAGGTGGATGAACTGCACCGCCGAGGCCTTGCCTTCGGCGGTCGTGCGGTCGAGGTCGGCCTCCGGTACGCCGGTAACGGTTTCGCCGGCGAATTCCACGACCATGGTCTCCTCGACGCCACCGAGCATGCCGAGGACGGCTTTCCTGCGGACCTCATCGTCGATCTCGAACATCACCGTGCAGACAAGCTCGCGGCCACCGGGAACCAGCGGGTTGTAGGCTTCAAGCTCGTCGTCGATCTGCGCCTCGCCGCCCTTCTCGATCCGCAGCATCTCGTGGACCTGCTGCCACATCGTGTCGTAATTCTCGAAATAGCAGGTTGCGACGGGGCCGATCTCGAGGCGCCGCCGGCCCTTCAGGGCGATGATCTCGGCGCGCCGTTGCTCGCGGATGCGCTCGTATTCTTCGGGCGCGAGAATATCCTCGCGGCTCAGTTGGGTGCGCGTTCTCATTGTCCTTCCATCAGTGCGCCGCGTCGTCGGTGACGCCATAGGCGCGCGCGAGCAGCAGGATCGGGTGGGCGACCACCGTGGGGACAGCGCCGTCTCCCCCCAGCTCTTCCATGCCCTGGCCGATATGCACCGATGCGAGCGGGCACTCCGAGGCGACGTAGCGCTTTTGGCTCTCTGCCGCCTGCCGCGCCGTTGGCCGGCCGGTCTTCAGCGCGATTTCGAAATTCTCCTTGCGCACGCCCCAGGCGCCGCCGTGTCCCGAGCACCGCTCGATGACCTCAACCTCGCAATCCGGCACCAGACGCATCATCTCGGCCGCCTTGGCACCCATGTTCTGTGCCCGGGCGTGGCAGGCGAGATGGATGGCAACGCCGCCATTAAGGGGGGCAAGGCCTTTGGCCAGCCCTTCCTTTCCGGAGATGTCGACGATGTATTCGCAGATATCGCGGGTCGCCTCCGAAAGCCGCTTCACGGCGCTGCTCTCCGGCACCACAAGCGGCCATTCGAACTTCAGCATCAGCCCGCAGCTCGGCACCAGCGTGACGATATCCCAGCCGTTGTCGATCCATGTTCCGAGCTCGCCGGCGACCTGTTCCGCCCGCGCCGCGACGGTTGCCATGTCGCCTTGCTCGAGCTGGGGCATGCCGCAGCAGGCCGGGTGAAGGACAGCGGTCTCGACGCCGTTCCGTTCCAGCACCGCCTGGGCCGCCGTGCCGATTTCGGGATCGTTGTAGTTGGCAAAACAGGTCGCATAGAGCACTGCCTTGCGGCCGCCGGTCGCGGGTACTGTCGCGCGGCTGATCATGGGTGCTGCGCTGTCGGCGCGGGCTTCCATGGTTCGGCGGTGGAAGCGAGGCAGTGCGGCCTTGCGATGGATACCGGCCACAAGCTCCAGTATCGGGCGCACGAGCCAGTTCCCCGTGGCCGTGGCCCAGTTGGCGAACGGTGCGACCCACCGGAACAGCCGGCCGTTGCGGTCGGTCTTGGCGAGTTCACGCTCGATGATGCCAACGCCGCCTTTCTCGCGCCGGACGGCGCGGTGGCGGAGCATCAGATGCGGGAAATCGAGGTTGAATTCGTGCGGCGGCACATAGGGGCACTTCGTCATGAAGCACATGTCGCAGAGGGTGCAGGCGTCGACGACGGCATCGAACCCGGCGCTGTCGACGGAATCGAGTTCGCCAGTGTCTGATTCGTCAATCAGGTCGAACAGGCGGGGGAAGCTGTCACAGAGATTGAAACAGCGCCGGCAGCCGTGGCAGATGTCGAAAACCCGGCGCGTTTCCGCGTCGAGCTTGTCCGCATCGAGAAAATCAAGATCCCGCCATGCCAGCGGATGGCGGGTGGGAGCCTCGAGGCTTCCTTCCTTCATGGGCGTATCCATGGGGCGTATCCATGCCTGCGGCTGCCGGGAACTGCCGTCGGTTAGGGGGTTGCCGTCGCTTGGGGGACCCGGCGTGTTCGAGAATGTCCGGGAGTGTCCGGTCGGAACAATACCGGCCGGGCTCCAGAGTTTTAGGAGTCGAGCGAGTCGAGGGCTTTCTGAAACCGACCCGCGTGGCTCTTCTCTGCCTTGGCGAGAACCTCGAACCAGTCGGCGATCTCATCAAAGCCTTCCTCGCGTGCGACCCGCGCCATGCCCGGATACATATCCGTGTACTCGTGGGTCTCGCCCGCAATGGCGGCCTTCAGGTTGTCGGAGGTGCCGCCGATCGGTTCACCGGTCGCCGGGTCGCCGACCTTCTCGAGGTATTCGAGGTGGCCGTGAGCATGCCCGGTCTCGCCTTCGGCGGTCGAACGGAACACGGACGAGACGTCGTTGTAGCCTTCGACGTCGGCTTTCTGCGCGAAATAGAGATAGCGGCGGTTGGCCTGGCTTTCGCCGGCGAAGGCGTCTCTCAGGTTCTGCGCTGTCTTGCTGTCTTTGAGGTCAGCCATTTCTGGACCTTTCCCTTATGTCTGATTGGTGTCTGCTTGGACGTACGGATGGTTTTCCGCATCCGCCGCGTCCGGCATGGGAGCCAGATCGGCGAGCGTCGTGATCAAGGGGGATATTGTTGCGGCGCTAGCGGGTGTCAAGGAGTTTAGAAAGATTCCAGTTTGGGATTTGCTCCTTCGCCGCTTACCCCTTGCGGTCGGGCGGCGTTCCGGTGAGGCGGATGATGACGTCGACCTGCTTGACGGCGGCTTCCGCAGGAATGGCGGACAGGCCGTCGGCGAGATTTTCGTGGGCCGGGATATCCTCGATCGTGCCGCTCTCCTCGTAATACAGGTGATGATGCGAGGAGAGGTTGGTGTCGTAATAGGTCCGCCGCGGATGGACCGCCATCTCCTTCAGAAACCCGGCGGCACAGAACTGGCCAAGGGTGTTGTAGACGGTCGCGAGAGAAATCTTGACGCCAGCCTGCCGGGCCTCGGCGTGGAGCTGCTCCGCCGTAATATGGCGATCCCCGCTACCGAACAGCAACCTGCTCAGGGCGACGCGCTGGCGGGTCGGCCTGAGGCTCGCCTGCCTGAGGCGGGCGCGTCCAATAATGTCGGGGTCGGTAGTGTCGGGGTCGGTGGCAACCATACCTGGACAATCTCCTCAACGCAGCGGCGGGGCGATGGCGGGGTTAGTAACCCCAGGGCAGCCATGTTGTCGGCCAACGATGGGCGATAACGCCCCTGCGCGTCAACAGGGATTTGTTCCGGATGTGGTGCCAGGGCACTCTGGTATCAAGGCGCCCGGACCCGTTCTTTTGCCGTGTATTTTACCGCGCTATAGGGCGGTCATCTTTCGACGACAATCCTGCCGGTTCGGGCGATGTAGGCTTTCATGTCGCCAATGTCGTCCTCGCTCGTCGTCCGCCCCCGCACCGACATGCCCTCCCGGTGGATGGCCTCCCGGTCGCTGCAGATCAGGTGGTGCCATGGCGGCAGGTCCTCGCCCGCCTCGACGAGACGATAGGCGCAGCTTGCCGGTAGCCAGTCGAGGTGGCGGACCTTGTTGGGGGTGAGCTGGATGCAGTTGTGCACGTTGGCCAGGCGGTTTTCATAATCCGAGCACCGGCAGGTCTGGGGATCGAGATAGCGGCACGCGATGTCGGTATTGGTGATCCGGCCGCTGTCGATATCCTCCATCTTGTGCAGACAGCACTTGCCGCATCCGTCGCAGAGGGATTCCCATTCCTGCGCAGTCATTTCGCCAAGGCGCTTGCGGCGCCAGAACGGCGCCGGGGTTTTCGCCGCGCTCTTGGCGCCGCCCGTCTCTGCGTCGGCTATTTTGCGCCGCCTGCTCCGCACGCCTGGTTCCGGCATTGTCCCTAGATCCACCTATTGATCCCGTTGGCAATCCCGTGATGCGGGCTCACTGGGTGTCTGCCAAGGTCTTGCGGAGCGCGTCGGCGTGGGGGTTGCTGAAATGGCCCTCGATGACTACGGCGCGCGGTGTTGCATCCCTGGTGCCGTAATAGATGGCCGTCGCATCCTCCCCTTCGAGTATTATTGAGCCCTCGACGCTGAATCCGAGGAAGCCGCCCACGTTCAGCGAATAGGCGATGATATCGGCGCCGAGACTGGCCGTGGTCGAAGCTTCCGCGCCGGTGCCGTAGGGCCCTATGGCGGCATTCACATCGCCGCCGATCTTGACCTTTCGCCGCAGGACCGAGCTCAGCCCCTTGTCAGTCATGATGATCAGCGCCAGCTGGGCTGACTGGACGCCGAGCTGGAGCCCGAAGCTGACTGAGCCAAGATTGTAGAAGGCGGGATAGCTCCACAATCCCTGAGCGCCCTTCGCGAGCAGGACGCCGGTGCCGACTTCCCCGCCGAAGAGCACGGCGCCCTTCACGACGTTCGGGAAGATGATCACGCCCTTGGCGCGCTTGAGATAGTCGCGCACGTATTTGCTGGTTTGCTCTGCAGTGAGCAGCCGCCGGAGCACGACGTCCGCTTTCTCTACCAGCTCTTCTTCCTCTGTGAGGGCAAAGGCTGGCGGTGCTGCGAACAGGGGGACGGCGAACAGGATTGCAAGCGGCAGACACAGGCGGGCGAGAGATTTTCCGATGGGGAACATGGAGGTCTCCTGCAGTGCTGATGGCAGGGTTATACAGCGGCGGTAGTAATGGCGCCACCAAACAGGGACGGACGTCGTCGGGTGTGTGGGGTTTTTGTCAGCGGACCCGGCGCAAATCGCCGAGATCCTCGACCTGTCCTGCCAGTCCTGTAATGCGCCCTTCGCCGAGGACGATCAGGTTGAGAATAATCGAGGAGCGCCCCGCCATGCGGAAGGGTGGCAATATGGCCCTGTTGCTCCCTTCCCCGGCGACGCCCCCGGGGGCGCCAATCTGGGGGACGTCAATCTGGGGAGCGCCGCTCTTCCCGGCGATCACCTCCGGCAGCCCGGCCTCGGCCTTCTCCTGCTCTGCGCAAACAATCGAGAGCACGGCGTCTCCTTCTTCGAACAGCACCGTCACCGGCACGGTCATGGCGGCGGCCTCGAAGGCGTCTTCGCTCTCGTTGAAGATGCCGAAACGGATCAGGTGGACGCGCTTGGGGGGATGATCAGCCACGATGCGATCGAGCTCGGGGAAGCGCCTGTGAAAATCCTCCTTCGCACGCGTCAGGGAGTGCGACACCCATTCGCAGCTGAAGGCGGGGTTGCGCGCCATGACCAGCGTCGTGTTCCGCGAGCGCTTGCGGAAGGTGAACCAGAACAGCCCGACCAGGATCACGAGGACAATCAGTCCGCCGCCAGTTTGGAGGATTTCGGGCATGGTCGGTGTTGCTCAGTTTGCCGGGAATACCGTGTTGACGCAGATGACTCGCCAGCGGTGTGATCCGTCGTCGCGGCGGGTGTGGTGCAGGCGGGTCAGCGACAGGTTGTTCACCGTGAATGTGGCCATGGTGGCAGGCGCAATACCGGCTGCAGCCCCTAGGGCAGCCCGGATGGTACCGCCATGGGTCACCGCAACGATGTCACTTCCGGCGTGATCGCCGCTGTGATGGAGGACCGCCGGCGCCACGCGGGCGGTGAGATCGACAAAGCTTTCACCGCCCGGCGGGCGTTCATGAAGCGGAATCATGGGAGGGGCGTGATGTTCGGTCCCATGGGCCAGCCTGATATCTTCCGGCCGCATGCCCTGCCAGTCGCCGAGGTGCTGCTCGTTCATCGCCGGATCGCGGATGGTGGTGCGCCAGACCACACCAGCCTTCTCGAGCGCGTCCGCCGTCTCGACGGTGCGGCGCAACGCGCTGGTGACCAGAACAGCATTATCGGGGAGGTGACGGGCCAGGGCCTCGAACGCCTTGGTGTCGCTGCAATCGGAGGCAAGATCGAGCTGTCCGTAAAAACGGTCCCGATGGCGGACCACCGGAGCGTGCCGCACCCACCACCATCGTGTTTCGGTCATCCTGCCGCTCCCTGGCCGCTCACCGGGTTACTCACTCGGATTGCTGCAGCAGCGTTCCGCGCCGCTGCGCCACAAAAAAACTGTAGAGAAAGCAGAAGCCGCCAATGGCGAAGTAAAACAGGTTGAGCGCGAGGGCGGCCAGCATCAGGTCGACCCTGACGGTATTCTCGAACAGGATCGCCCGCATGCCCTCGAATATATAGGCCGGCGGCAGGGCCCAGGCGGCGTACTGGAGCCAGGCGGGAAGGGTGGAGACGGGATAATACACGGCGCAGATCGGGGCGATCATGAAAATCACGAGCCAGCAGACGCTTTCGGCGCCGAGGCCGACCCGCAGCAACAGGGCGGTGACGAAGAGGCCGAGAACCCAACCGGTTATCATCAGGTTCGCAAAGAACGCCACCAGCGGCAATCCCAGCTCGAAAATCGAGAATTGGTACAGCGGGATGGCGATCATCGTCGCCGGCAGAACGCCGAGCAGGGTGCGCACCAGACTGATCGCCGTCAGGGCGGCGATCATTTCGTAGGGCCTCAGCGGGCTGACATAGAGCTGCGCCAGGTTGCGTGACCACATCTCCTCCATGAAGGCGATCGAGAAGCCGAGATTGCTACGGTAAAGAATATCCCAGAGCAGGACGGCGGCGATCAGCACGCCGGCGGCCTGGGCGAGCCACGAGCTGTGGGTCAGGAAGTGCTTGGAGATGAAGCCCCACAGGATGAGCTGCATCGTCGGCCAGTAGACCAGCTCGATGATGCGCATCGTCGAGGAGCGCATCAGGTAGAGATAACGCGTCAGCAAAGCGAGAATGCGCGCGCCCGAGAACCGCTTGAGGGCGGCCGCGCGGACCACGGCACGCCGCGCCTCGTCATGCGGCCGACTGCGATACGGGCTGGGGTCACTCATGGGTCGGCACTGATGGGCGGCGGTGCACGGACAACATCCAGAAAAATGTCTTCCATCGTGTCCCGGCCGTATTTGTCCCGCAGCGCCGCCGGTGATCCCCTGTCGGCGATCTGCCCTTGCGACATCAATAGGACGTTGTCGCACAGGCGCTCGACCTCCTGCATGTTGTGGCTGGCCAGGAGGATCGTCGCGCCGGCCCGGGTATAATCCCGCAGATACGCCCGGATCCATCCGGCAGTCACCGGATCCAGGCTCGCGGTCGGCTCATCGAGCAGGAGAAGTTCGGGCATGTTGAGCAACGCTTTGGCCAGCATGACGCGGGTTTTCTGGCCAACCGAAAGCCTCCGGTAGGGCAGATCGAGAAGCAAATCGATGTCCATGTCATGAGCCACTTCAACCACGCGTTGTGCCGGGTTGGGGACGGCGTAGAGCCGGGCATAGACCACGAGGTTCTGGCGCACCGTCAGGCGCTGGGGGAGATCGAGGAAGGGCGAGGAGAAGTTCATCCGCCCGAGCGCGGCGTGGCGCCGGGTTCCGATATCTTCCCCGAACAGCCGGATCGTCCCTGAACTCGGCCGTAAAAGGCCGAGCAGCATCGCGATGGTCGAGGTCTTGCCGGCGCCGTTGGCGCCCAGCAGGGCGGTGATCGAGCCGGCCTCGACGGTGAAGCTGATACTGTCGACAGCGACGATGTCACCGAACCGCTTGGTCAGCCTCTCGGCTTCGACGAGGGGGGCGGGATGAGGGGGAAGGCTTTGCACGCCGCCTGTATAGCCACCACACCGGGGCCGGGCAATCGGCCGCCCTGCCCTGTCACCATTCATCCTGCTTATCCGAGATCGTCGAGGAGGTTTGGACGCGCCTTGAGACGCGCAGTTGCTCTGGAGGTTCGTTCTCAGATACTTGCCTGGCGCGTCTGCTCCGACCAGGCGGTGTTGCTAAGCTAAAAACGACCCCGGCTCACCCGGGCGAAACATGGCGATATCGACGTCGATTGCCCGAATTGCAATCCTGGCATTGATCTACCGCAGCACAAAGCCCTGCTCGACAAGCTGGCTGAATATCGTCGCGAACGTCGCCTCGCCCTCGTAACACTTGATCAGCGGGAGCACGATCATGATCCCGTTTGAAGCCAGCGTGCGGCAGAGTTGATGCCGACGCAATCGACTGGGAAAGCTTCCGGGAAAGCTTTCGTGCTGTGAATAATGGATCAGAATACGAACCAAGGTTCGTGATGGCTTGATCTCAGATTCGGCGGCGAACCCTTCAAACAACCGCCATCTTCGATGCCAGTCCGATGCGCCGGATAAAAGTGCAAAAATATCTGGCGGTGTCGGGTGGAGATGCAGAGCAATACTGGTCGGAAATGGCGCGCCCGAGAGGACTCGAACCTCTGACCTTCGGCTCCGGAGGCCGACGCTCTATCCAACTGAGCTACGGGCGCATGGGTACGGATATGAAAGCCCGCACACACCGGCACTCTATGCCCGGACAGTGCCACCGGCAAGCGAAGGCCGCCGCGAAGGCCCCCATAAAAGCCTCGTAAAAGCCAGCTGCAGGCTGAGATTTCGGGGCGAATCCCGGCGCGCCCCAGGGCTTGAGTCCTTGTCAATTCGCGGTGTCCATTGCATATGGATGCAAGGCAAGAAGGCGGGGTTCTGTTGCTCCCGTCCTCCCCTCCATCTCCACAAGGTCGCAGCGCTCTTGTCCGATTCCCCGCATACCGATTCTCCGGACATTGCTTCCCCGGACACCGTCGAGGTGATAGAAACCCGTGTCGCCTGCGACGGCGGCGAGGGCGCCCTCGGCCATCCGCAGGTCTACCTCAATCTCGGCGATGGCGGTCGGATCGACTGCCCGTATTGCGGTCGCCGCTTCGTGCTTGCGGAAGGGGCGACACCCGCCTCGGGGCACTGACCACCGGCCGGCGCAGAGCCGAGTGAAACCGATGTCCGGCGATACCGAACTCAAACATCTCCATCTGATTGACGGCTCCGGCTTCCTCTTCCGGGCCTATCACGGGCTGCCGCCGATGAGCCGGCCCGATGGCACACCGGTGAATGCGGTCTACGGCTTCACAAGCATGCTGATGTCGTTTCTCGACCGCCCGGGAGTCGATCATGTGGCGGTCATTTTCGATGCCGCCCGGGTCACGTTCCGCAACGACATCTATCCCGAATACAAGGCCAACCGCCCGGATGCGCCGGAAGATCTGGTGCCGCAGTTTTCCCTGGTTCGCGAAGCAACCGAGGCGTTCGGTCTGCCAGCTATCGATATGGCGGGTTACGAGGCGGACGACATCATCGCCACCTATGCGCGCCAGGCACGGAAGGTCGGGGCGGAGGTCACCATCATTTCCTCCGACAAGGATCTGATGCAGCTGGTCGGCGACGGCGTGAGCATGCTCGATGCATTCAAGGGCAACCGGACAATAGGTCCGGACCAGGTGATCGAGAAGTTTGGCGTCAAGCCGGAGAAGGTCATTGACGTTCAGGCTCTCGCTGGCGATTCCACCGACAACGTTCCGGGGGTTCCGGGCATCGGCGTCAAGACCGCCGCCCAGCTGATCATCGAATACGGCGATCTCGATACCCTGCTCGATCGGGCCGAAGAGATCCGCCAACCCAAGCGCCGCGAGAACCTTCTCGCCTACAGGGACCAGGCCCTGATCTCGCGCGAGCTCGTAACCCTCAAGCTCGACGTTCCGGTCGAACTACCGCTTGATGCGCTCACTCTCTCGCCTTCGGATCCAGATCGCCTCCTCGAGTTCCTGCGTGCGCAGAACTTTGCCACGCTCCTGAAGCGCGCCGAAAAACGCGCCGGGAGTTCTGCCGCCGGCAAGATAGGGGCCGCGCCAGCCAAAGATGCAAAAGATGCGAAGGGTGGCACCGGTAAGAAAGACAAGGCAGCGCCAAAGATACCGGAAGCGGAAGACATTGCGGGCGGGGATGCATCGGCCACGCTGGCTGCGCCCGAATACACTCCCGAATACACCCCCGAATACACCCTGGTCGCGGACGAGGCGGCGCTCGAGGCGTGGATCGTCGAGGCGCGCGCGGCCGGTTTCGTTGCCGTTGACACTGAGACCACCTCGCGTAATCCGATCCGGGCCGATCTTGTCGGGCTGTCGCTGTCGGTGACGCCCGGCCGCGCCTGTTACATTCCGGTGGCGCACAGAGCGCCGGCCACCCAGGGCGTGCTCGATCTCGGCGAGGCTGCGTCAACCGAGATCGTCCCAAACCAGATTCCCCGCGACCGGGCACTCACGCTGCTCGGGCCGCTGCTCGAGGATCCGGCGGTGCTCAAGATCGGGCAGAACATCAAATACGACATGCTCGTCCTGTCGCGCTACGACATCGCGATGGCGCCGGTCGATGACACCATGTTGCTGTCCTTCGTCCTTGAGGCGGGCTTTGGCGGGCATGGGCTCGACAGGCTGGCAGAGCGGCATCTCGGCCTTGCGACGCGCAAATACACCGAGGTTGCAGGCACGGGCAAGAAACAGATCACCTTCGATCTCGTGCCGCTTGAGGCAGCGCGCGACTACGCCGCCGAAGACGCCGATGTGGCGCTCCGGCTCTACCAGATCCTGCGGCCGCAGCTGCTCGAGAAGCGGCGGGTCACGCTGTATGAGACCGTCGAGCGGCCGCTGATCCCAGTGCTCTCCGGCATGGAGAAGACCGGCATCCTGGTCGACAGGGAAGCTCTCGAGACGCTCAGCGAGAGCTTCGCCGGGCAGCTTGCGGAAGCAGAAAAGGGTGTGCACGAGCTTGCTGGGGAGAGCTTCAATATTGGCTCGCCCAAACAGCTTGCCGAGATTCTCTATGACAAGCACGGCCTGCCGAGCGCCGGCAAAACCCTCGGCGGCGGCGCGCGCAGCACCGGTGCCCATGTGCTTGAGGGCTTGGCCGAGGAGGGCCACGAACTGCCCGCCCGGGTGCTCGAATGGCGCCGGATCGCCAAGCTCAAGAGCACCTATTCCGACGCCCTGGCCGAGGAGATCAACCCCGAGACCGGGCGTATTCACACCTCCTTCAACATGACCGGGGCGCAGACCGGCCGGCTCGCCTCCTCCAACCCCAATTTGCAGAATATCCCGGTCCGCACCGAGGACGGCCGGCGCATCCGTTCTGCCTTTGTGGCTGGAAAGGGCTGCAAGCTGGTGTCGTTCGACTACAGCCAGATCGAGCTCAGGATCCTTGCCCACATGGCCGAGGTCGAGAGCCTGGTAACGGCTTTCCGCGCCGGCCAGGATATCCACGCGGCGACCGCCGCCGAAGTCTTCGATGTGCCCGTCGAGGGCATGGATCCGCTGGTGCGGCGGCAAGCCAAGGCGATCAACTTCGGCATCATCTACGGCATCAGCGCCTTCGGGCTGGGGCGCCAGCTCGGCGTGCCCCGCGGCGAGGCGCAGGCCTACATCGATTCCTATTTTGCACGCTACCCGGGCATCCGGGACTACATGGAGGCGACTGTCGCGCGCTGCCGCGAGACGGGATACGCCGAAACCCTGTTCGGCCGGGTCGTCAACTTCCCCGAGATCACCATGGACAATCAGGCCCGGCGCCGCTACGCCGAGCGCCAGGCGATCAATGCGCCAATCCAGGGCACCGCCGCCGATATCATCAAGCGCGCCATGATACGGGTACTGCCGGTGCTGTCGAAGGCCGGCCTGGGTGTGCGCCTTTTGCTCCAGGTCCATGATGAACTTCTCTTCGAGGTCGCCGAGAAGGAGTGCGAGAAGACGGTCGAGATCGTCCGCGAGGTCATGGAGGAAGCGGCACTGCCGGTTCTCGATATCCGCGTCCCGCTCGTGGTTGATGCGGGGATCGGGGACAACTGGGCCGAGGCGCATTGATGTGGGGCGCATTGATGCGGGGTGCATTGATGTGAAGCGCGTTGAGCGGGGCATAACTGAGCGATGTTGATACGGCATGAGAGCTTGCGCGCGGCGACGCGCGCCATCCTGCAGGCGGGGGGAAGCGACGAGGCGGAAGCCGAGATCGTCACCGACCATCTGGTCGAAGCCCACCTGAAGGGTCATCCAAGCCACGGCGTCGGCATGATCCCGCGATATTTCGAGGCGCTGCACCGGGGCGAGCTGCGGCCCAACCGCACGGTCACGGTGGAGCAGGATTCCGGGCCGGTGCTCGTGGTCGACGGCGGGTCGGGCTACGGCCATGCGATGGCCCGGCAGGCAACCGAACTGGCGATCGCCAAGGCCGGCCGCGAGGGCGTGGCCCTGCTGGCGCTCAAGAACTGCTGCCATATCGGCCGGGTCGGCACCTATGGCGAAATGTGCGCGGCGGCTGGGCTGGTGTCGATGCATTTCGTCAATGCCATCGGCCGGACGCCGCTGGTCGCTCCGCATCGGGGCACCGATCCGCGGGTTGCCACCAACCCGGTGGTGTTCGCGGTGCCGGCCGCCGGCGATACGCCGGCCTTCGTGCTCGACATGGCGACGAGCCGGATCGCGATGGGCAAGGCGCGGGTGGCGATGATGCGCGGCGATGATCTCGGCGAGGGCTACGTACTCGATGCCGAGGGGAAGCCGACGCAGGATCCCGGGGTGATGTTCGCCTCGCCGCACGGCGCCCTGATGCCGCTCGGGGCGCACAAGGGCTACGGCCTCGCGATGGTTTGCGAATTCCTGGCCGGCGCCCTGACCGGCGGCGGCACGATCCAGCCGGGAAACCTCCGCACCGACACCACAATCAATAACATGTTCGTCGTTGTCCTGGATCCGGGGCGTTTCGGCGATACCGCGCTCATGCGAGAGGAGATCGCGGCTGTGACCGCCTACGCCAAGGCGTCGCCGCCGGCAGATCCGGACGAGCCGGTGCTGGTTGCGGGCGAACCCGAGCGGATGAGCCGTGAGGCGCTGTTGGACTCGGGTATCGAGATCGACGGTAATTCCTGGGAAGCCATTCTGGCCGCCGCCGAATCGGTGGGAATAACACGCCAGCGCATCGCGGAAATATGCGACGAGGCATGAACCGCTACGGCGCGACATAATCGCGGCATGACGTAACATAATGAGGGCGCGGCGCGAAATGCCGGGCCCGGCAAGGGGAGAATAAGGAATGTTGACAATTCACGGGCGCAAGACGTCCAGCAACGTCATGAAGGTGGTGTGGTGCGCCGAGGAGCTGGGTCTCGAATATGAACGCCACGATGTCGGTGGCGACTTCGGCGGCAACGACACCGCGGAATACCTGGCGATGAATCCGATGGGGCTGGTGCCGACCGTCATCGACGACGGTGTCACGCTCTGGGAATCGCACACCATCCTGCGCTACCTCGCCACGCGCTACGGTGTCGGCAAGATATGCTCGGCCGATCCCGGCGAGCGGGCGCTTTGCGAGATCTGGATGGACTGGCTGTCCTGTCACCTTAATGCCCCGTCCCGGGACGTGTTCTGGAACCTGGTGCGCCACGGGCCCGATGAGCGCGACCTGGCGGCGGTGAAGAACGCCATCGTGGCCGGCAACAAAATCTGGCGGATACTGGACAAGCATCTTCAGGGCCACGACTACGTTGGCGGAAACCAGCTGACGATCGGCGACATCCCCCTCGGTATCGCGGCGTTCCGCTGGTACACCCTGGTCGATGACCGGCCGGCGATGCCTGGTCTCGATGCGTGGTATGCTCGTCTCTGCGACCGGCCGGCCTATCGCAAACACTGCATGAATCCCCTAGTGTAAGGCGCCGGACGGCAAATCAGAATAACCGGGAAGCGGGCGGAACGATGGGCGGAGACGGCAGACGCCATCACGACATGGGCGGCCTCGAGGCCGGCGGAGTCGACCGGCACGAACACGACTACGCCTATTGGGAAAAGAGGATTGACGCGATCAGGCGCCTGCTCGCCGACGACAAGCGGCGCATGTTCACGGTCGACGAGCTGCGCCGAGGCATCGAGGAACTCGGCGCCGAGGCCTATGAGAGCATGAGCTATTACGAGCGCTGGTGTGCCTCGACGGTCAACGTCATGCTCGAGAAGGGCGTGATCACCGTCGATGAGCTCGGCCGCAAGATGGAAGAGGTCGAGCAACGGCTCGAGGCCGAAGCGCAGGCCGAAACAAAAACAGCCGGAGAAAAGAAATGAGCGCCGACGGTTTCGCGCCGGGCGACAGGGTTGCGGTGCGCCGCGCCTTCCCGCCGGGCCATGTGCGCACGCCGTTTTTCGTGCGCGGTCACAAAGGCGTCGTCGACGGCGTGCTCGGCCGCTATCCTAACCCCGAGGAACTGGCCTATGGGCGCGACGGTGCGCCGCTGACCCTCTACAGGGTGCGCTTCCGGCAGCGTGATCTCTGGCCGGACTATACGGGCGAACGTAGCGATTCCGTGGTCGTCGACATCTACGAACACTGGCTCAGACCAGCAGGAGACAGAGCATGACGGGCGATGCGCACGAGCATGAACACGGGCACAACCATGCGCATGATCACGACCACGCGCAAACCTTCCAGCCGGATCTCGAGGAGCAGCCGCTCACCTATTACAAGGTGATGACTGAGGCGCTTGGCGAGCTGCTGGTGGAAAAAGGCGTCATCAGCGCCGACGAGCTGCGGGGCCAGGTCGAACAGCAGGATTCCCTGGAGCCGGCCCTGGGCGCGCGGCTGATCGCCCGCGCCTGGTGCGATGACGGCTATCGCGAGCGGCTGATCGCCGATCTGAACGCAGCAGCGACCGAACTCGATATCGATGCGGGCGATATCCCGATCCGCGCAATCCCCAACACGCCCGAGGTGCACAATCTCATCGTCTGCACCCTGTGCTCGTGTTATCCGCGTTCCCTGATCGGACTGCCTCCGGACTGGTACAAATCCAGGGCCTACAGAAGCCGGGTTGTCAGGGAGCCGCGTGTGGTTCTTCGCGAGTTCGGCACCGAGCTGCCGGCATCGGTGGAGGTGCGGGTGCACGACAGCACCGCCGATCTGCGCTATCTCGTGCTGCCGATGCGCCCCGAGGGGACCGAGGGGATGGACGAGGCGGCGCTTGTCGGCCTGGTCGGCCGCGATGCGATGATCGGCGTTACCCTCGTTGCGGGCGAGCGTAACTAAGCGCCTGCCTCCCTAGTGGGACGGGCTATTTGCCGTTGCCCTCGTCATCACCGTAATGCCTGTCGATGATCGGAGGTTCGCGAGTCTCCTCGCGGGCTCGCTCCCGGGCCTCTTCTCCGGGGCCCTTGCGGTCTTTGGGGGAGTCTCCCCGGAAGAAAACCCGGGCGATTATAAAACCGAGGACGAAGATAACGACAATGCCAAGAAAGGCCTCCATGCGCCTGTTCCTCCGATCGAAGCCAGCTGTATGGAGAAGCGCCGGCGGCGTAGCGGCCAGGTGCAGGGTGGCTACTTGGCGTGGATTCCGGCGGCGGTGATGCCGTCGTCGACCTGGCTTTCGAACTGCTTGAAATTCGCCTCGAAGCGGCGCGTCAGCTCGCGCGCCGTCGTGTCATAGGCGTCCTTGTCGTCCCACGCATCGCGCGGTTTGAGCACACGTGTGGGCACATCGGGGCAATCCACGGGCACGCCGAGGCCGAAATTCGGGTCGGGCGCCGTCGACACCTCGGCCAGCCTGCCATCGAGCGCGGCCCGGACCATCGCCCGGGTGTGCATAATGTCCATGCGGGAACCGACGCCGTACTTGCCGCCGGACCAGCCGGTGTTGACGAGCCAGCAGCGCACGCCGGTCTTGAGAATCCGGTCGCCGAGCATGCTGGCGTAAACGGTCGGATGGCGCGGCATGAAGGGCGCCCCGAAACAGGTCGAGAAAGTCGCCTCGGGTTCCTTCAGCCCGCGCTCGGTACCAGCGACACGGGCGGTATAGCCTGACAGGAAGTGATACATTGCCTGCTCGGCGGTCAGGCGGCTGATCGGCGGCAGTACGCCAAAAGCATCGGCGGTGAGGAAAACGACGTTCTCCGGCTGTCCACCACAGCCATCTTCGCGAATGTTGGGAATGAAGGAGAGCGGATAGGAGGCGCGGGTGTTCTCCGTCAGCGAGGCGTCATCGAGATCGAGGGTGCGCGTCGTGGGATTCATGACGACGTTCTCGAGGATAGTCCCGAACATGCTGCAGGTGGCGTGAATCTCCGGTTCGGCTTCGGCTGAAAGCCGGATTACCTTGGCATAGCAACCGCCCTCGAAGTTGAATACGCCCTGTCTCGACCAGCCATGCTCGTCGTCGCCGATCAGGGAACGCGTGCCATCGGCTGACAGGGTGGTCTTCCCGGTTCCGGAAAGGCCGAAGAAAATCCCGACATCGCCGTCGTCGCCGATGTTGGCGGAGCAGTGCATCGGCAACACCCCGCGCTCGGGCATCAGGTAGTTCATGTAGCTGAACACCGATTTCTTGATTTCGCCGGCATAGCGGGTGCCGGCAATAAGAACCGTCCTCGCCTTGAAGTTGAGGATGATCGCGGCGTCGGCGTTGACGCCGTCGCGTGCGGGGTCGACGGCAAAATCGGGCGCATGCAGGATCGTCAGATCGGGCACGAAGTTCTGCGCTTCCTCGGGCGTGGGCTGGCGGAACATGTTGCGGGCGAACAGGCTGTGCCAGGGGCTGTCGCTGATCACGCGCACCATGTGGCGATGCTCAAGTGCCGCACCGGCGACGAGATCCTGGATGTAGATCTCGTGTCCTTCGAGATACGCCATTACGCGTTCGCGCAGGGCGTCGTAGCGCTCTTCGGCAATCGGCTTATTGACGGTGCCCCACCAGATGTCACCGGAGGATGTCTCCTCCTCGACGATGAATCGGTCATTGGGCGACCGGCCAGTGTACTTTCCGGTCTCGACCACGAGCGATGCGCCCGAACCCAGTTGGCCGGTGCCCAGCCGGATGGTGGCTTCATAGAGTGGCTGCGGGCCGGGATTGTGATGGACGGCCGCCGGATTGTGCAGGCCGTGTTTCTTGAGAATGTCGCTCTGGGAGGCGCCGTTGTCCTGTCCCACGAAGTGCCCTCCCGGCTATCTTGGGTTGCACGTGTGGATGCGCACACCCTTGAGGCATAGATACCGCCTGACCGGGGGAAATCAAGGAACTCTTTGCGGCCCGGCGGTGTGCATGGTGGAGCATGCCGGTGGATGCCGGGGCATGGTGGGGCGTGGCGGCTGCAATCTGGCATAATGCTGCAGTCCCATGTTGCAGCCCCGCCCTCGCCGCCGTCGAGGGCGAGGGCGAGGGCGAGGCAGAGGCAGAGGCAGAGGACGCAAGGAGAAAACGGATGGGGATGGCGAGGATATGAGCCGGACGATCGCGTTGGTCGACAATGACCGCAATATCCTGACTTCGGTTTCGATGGCTCTCGAGGTCGAGGGCTTCAAGACCCGCACCTTTGCCGATGGCGAGGAGGCGCTGCGCGGGCTCCTGGACGGGCCGGCCGATCTGGCCGTGGTCGACATCAAGATGCCGCGGATGGACGGCATCGAGCTGCTCCGCAAGCTGCGCGAGTCGAGCGGCATGCCGGTCATCTTCCTAACCTCGAAGGACGAGGAGATCGACGAGGTGCTGGGATTGCGGATGGGTGCCGACGACTATATCCGGAAGCCGTTTTCCCAACGTCTGTTGATCGAGCGCATCCGGGCCCTGCTGCGCCGCACCGAACTGGCCGGCGTGTCCGCCGAGCCCTCTGACGAGGGTATCGTTACCCGGGGACCTCTTGCCATCGATGTCAGCCGGCATCGCTGCAGTTGGGAAGGCAAGGTGGTCGATCTGACCGTCACCGAGTTTCTCCTGCTCCGCGCGCTGGTCGAGCGGCCCGGCCATGTCCGGTCGCGTAACCAGCTGATGGATACCGCCTATGGCGAGAATATCTACGTCGACGACCGGACCATCGACAGCCATATCAAGCGGATCAGGGCCAAGTTCCGGGAAGTCGCCCCTGAATTTGGGGAGATCGAAACCCTCTACGGCGCCGGCTACCGCTACCGCGAATCGTGAACAACGCCCCGAACACTGCCGAAAATGTAACGCCCGGGGCCCCGGTTCCGGAGGCTGCGGCCGCTGGGAGCACGACCGCCAGGAACACAGCTGCCGGGGATGCGGGTTCCGAAATCGTCCGGCCGCGACGGCGGCTGGTATCGCCGCTAACCTTGCGGATTCTCTCTATCAATGTCGCTGTGCTGCTCGCGCTCATCGTCGGGCTGGTGTTGCTGGGGCCGTACCGGGACAAGTTGATCGCCGCCGAGATCGACGCGCTCCGCCGGCAGGCCGAGGTATTGGCCGGCGCCGTCGGCGAAAGCGCGATCGCGCCGGGCCTGCCCGGTTTCTTTCTCTCGGCACCGCCGGTGACCGACATCATCCGCCGTCTGCATGTTTCTTCGGGGCTACGTCTGCGCCTGTTTGTCAATTCCGGCGCGCTCGCCATCGATACTCGCCGCATGCCGGGGGCGCGCGAATACATCTTCGTGCAAACCCTTCCCGGCGAGACCGAGGACGGGTGGCTTGCGGCGATCGGGCGCTGGATCAGCCGTGGCGCCGATTTGCTGCGGGGCGGGGACACCTTTGAGACCTACAAGGAGGCGCCGGTCCAGAGCGCACAGGATTACGAGGAGGTTACCGCGGCGCTCGCCGGTGAGGCGACCGGCATGGTTCGCCGCGCCGGTAACTGGCTGGTACTGTCGGTAGCGGTGCCGATCCAGCGCTACCGGCGGGTGGTTGGCGCCCTGCTGGTCTCGCGCGAGAACTGGTCGGTCGGCAAGGCGATGGAGGACGTGCATCTCTCCTTGGCCGGCTTGTTCCTGGGCGCGCTGGTCATGACCGTCCTGTTCTCGCTCTACTTGTCGCGTACCATCGCGCGGCCGATGCTCAGGCTTGCAGGAGCGGCGGAGAGAATCCGGCGCGGGGTCGGCAAGAGCGCCGAGGAACTGCCTGATTTCACTGACCGCCAGGACGAGATCGGCGATCTGTCGCGGGCGCTTAAGGATATGACGGAAGCTCTCGACCGTCGCCTGGATGCAACCGCCCGCTTTGCCTCCGATGTCAGCCACGAGCTGAAAAACCCCCTTACCTCCCTGCGTAGCGCCATAGAGACCGTAGCCCGGGTAACCGACGCCGACCAGCAGAAGCGCCTGATGGCCATCATTCTGGATGACGTGCACCGGCTTGACCGACTGATCACCGATATCGCCGACGTATCGCGCCTCGATTACGAGTTGAACCGGGCCGACACTGCGCCGGTCGATCTGGCGCGCCTAGTGCCGGCGCTGGCGGAGAGTTTTGTCATTATCCGCGAGGGTTATCCCGGCGATGCCGGCGCGCAAGGCGGCGGCGCGGGGAGCGGTGTGGGGAGCGGTGTGGGGAGCGGGGTAACAGAAGTGGTGGCGCATATCGCCGGGGCCGGACCGTTTACGGTGTCGGGTGTCGAGGATCGGCTGATTCAGGTGCTTCAGAACCTGATCGAGAATGCGGTCAGTTTCAGCCCGACGGGGGCGTCGGTAAGCCTGACCGTCTCTCGGCGGGACGCCCTGGTCGAGGTCGCTGTGGAAGATGCCGGGCCGGGTATCCCGGAAACCAAACTCGAGGCGGTATTCGACCGTTTTTATACGGCTCGCCCGAAAGAGGAGAAGTTTGGCACTCATTCCGGCCTCGGGCTGGCGATTGCAAGGCAAATCGCCGAGGTGCACAAGGGAGCGCTACATGCCGAGAACCGCCGCGATGCGGCCGGGCGTATCGCCGGCGCCCGGTTCATCCTGCGTTTGCCGGTGGCTTAACCCGAATATTTCATGAACAGGTACCGCTAACCCGGATATTTCATGAATAGGCATCGCTAAATCCCGTATTCGTGTTATGATTCAGTTACTTAAAATGATCAAACACAAGGATTTAGCGGTGACAGATTGTACCCCCGATCATCTGGAATTTCCAGCCTGTCGTAAACGCCGGGTAACCACCGGCTTCGATGGAGGTCATGTGACGAGCAACGGCGGCGTTTTGCTGCTGCGCGGGGCGGATCACCTGCTGGGATTGACGGCATCGCTTGCCCGGCGGCTGTCCGACGACCGGCAGGCGGGCAAGGTTGAGCACAGTGTGCGGGATATGCTGCGGCAACGGATCTACAGCCTGCCCCTGGGTTACGAGGACCTGAACGACCACGACGCCCTGCGCCACGACCAGGCATTGCAGACGGCGGCCGATCGGGATCAGCCGCCAGCCAGTCCGTCGACGTTGTGCCGGTTCGAGAACACGGCCGACCGCCAGGTGGCCTGGGCCGCGCACGAGGTTCTGATGGAGACCTTCATCGCCTCGTGCAAACACCCGCCCGACGAGCTGGTCCTCGACTTCGACGCCACCGACGATGCGGTTCACGGCCACCAGGAGGGCCGTTTCTTTCAGGGCTATTACGACCACGACTGTTTCCTGCCACTTTATGTGTTCTGTGGCGATCAGCTTCTGGTCAGCTACCTGCGGCCCTCGAACATCGACGGCGCCAAACACGCCTGGGCGATCCTGGCCTTGCTGGTGCGGCGCCTGCGCCAGGCCTGGCCGAAGGTGCGGATCATCCTGCGCGGGGATTCCGGCTTCTGCCGCCACCGCATGCTGGACTGGTGCGACCGGCATGATGTGGACTATGTCGTCGGCATCGCCAAGAACGCCCGCCTGAACGATCTGGCGGAGCCGTGGCTGGACCAGGCGGCCCGGGACTTTGAGGCGTCGGGGGAGAAACAGCGCCTGTTCGGCGAATTTACCCACGCCGCCGGCACCTGGCGCAGCGAACGCCGGGTCATTGCGCGGATCGAGCATTCGGCCAAAGGGGCCAACCCCCGCTATATCGTCACCAGCCTTCCGGGCAACGCACAGGCACTGTACGAGGAACGATACTGCGCCCGCGGCGAGATGGAAAACCGCATCAAGGAACAGCAACTCGATCTCTTCGCCGACCGCACCAGCTGCCACAAATGGTGGCCCAACCAGTTCCGCTTGCTGCTCTCCGCTCTCGCCTACACCCTCATGGAAGCCATCCGCCGGATCGGCCTCACCGGCACCCGCATGGCCCGCGCCCAGTGCGGAACCATTCGCCTGCGCTTGTTGAAGATCGGCGCCATCATCCAGCGGAACACCCGCCGGGTCCGCTTTCTGATGTCCAGTGCCTGCCCCGACGAGGACCTGTTCCGCCTCGTCGCCAGCAGGCTGGTCCCAGACTAGCCGGGGAAAACCCCGGCTTCACCATTCAGGGAAATGCGCAGGGCGCATGCGGCGCAGGTGCTTCCGCCTGCCTGCAATCCGCAAAAAAACCGGCTCAGCCGCCAAATATACCGGCTGAACGCCAGGCTCTGCCCGAATACGCAGGAAATCTATGTCCGAGACACCACGAAAAGCCGAATTGAGGCGGGAAACCAACCCGCCGGACGTCTTCATGAAATATCCGGGCTAAATCACGTATTCGTGTTATGATTCAGTTACTTGAAATGATCAAACACAAGGATTTAGCGGTGACAGATTGTACCCCCGATCATCTGGAATTTCCAACCTGTCGTAAACGCCGGGTAACCACCGGCTTCGATGGAGGTCATGTGACGAGCAACGGCGGCGTTTTGCTGCTGCGCGGGGCGGATCACCTGCCGGGATTGACGGCATCGCTTGCCCGGCGGCTGTCCGACGACCGGCAGGCGGGCAAGGTTGAGCACAGTTTGCGAGATATGCTGCGGCAACGGATCTACAGCCTGCCCCTGGGTTACGAGGACCTGAACGACCACGACGCCCTGCGCCACGACCAGGCATTGCAGACGGCGGCCGATCGGGATCAGCCGCCAGCCAGTCCGTCGACGTTGTGCCGGTTCGAGAACACGGCCGACCGCCAGGTGGCCTGGGCCGCGCACGAGGTCCTGATAGAGACCTTCATCGCCTCGTGCAAACACCCGCCCGACGAACTGGTCCTCGACTTCGACGCCACCGACGATGCGGTTCACGGCCACCAGGAGGGCCGTTTCTTTCAGGGCTATTACGACCACGACTGTTTCCTGCCACTTTATGTGTTCTGTGGCAATCAGCTTCTGGTCAGCTACCTGCGGCCCTCGAACATCGACGGCGCCAAACACGCCTGGGCGATCCTGGCCCTGCTGGCGCGGCGCCTGCGCCGGGCCTGGCCGAAGGTGCGGATCATCCTGCGCGGGGATTCCGGCTTCTGCCGCCACCACATGCTGGACTGGTGCGACCGGCATGATGTGGACTATGTCGTCGGCATCGCCAGGAACACCCGCCTGAACGATCTGGCGGAGCCGTGGCTGGACCAGGCGGCCCGGGACTTTGAGGCGTCGGGGGAGAAACAGCGCCTGTTCGGCGAATTTACCTACGCCGCCGGCACCTGGCGCAGCGAACGCCGGGTCATTACGCGGATCGAGCATTCGGCCAAAGGGGCCAACCCCCGCTATATCGTCACCAGCCTTCCGGGCAACGCACAGGCGTTGTACGAGGAACGATACTGCGCCCGCGGCGAGATGGAAAACCGCATCAAGGAACAGCAGCTCGATCTCTTCGCCGACCGCACCAGCTGCCACAAATGGTGGCCCAACCAGTTCCGCTTGCTGCTCTCCGCTCTCGCCTACACCCTCATGGAAGCCATCCGCCGGATCGGCCTCACCGGCACCCGCATGGCCCGCGCCCAGTGCGGAACCATTCGCCTGCGCTTGTTGAAGATCGGCGCCATCATCCTGCGGAACACCCGCCGGGTCCGCTTTCTGATGTCCAGTGCCTGCCCCGACGAGGACCTGTTCCGCCTCGTCGCCAGCAGGCTGGTCCCAGACTAGCCGGGAAAAACCCCGGCTTCACCATTCAGGGAAATGCGCGGGGCGCATGCGGCGCAGGTGCTTCCGCCTGCCCGCAATCCGCAAAAAGACCGGCTCAGCCGCCAAATATACCGGCTAAACGCCAGGCTCTGCCCGAATACGCAGGAAATCTATGTCAGAGACACCACGAAAAGCCGAATTGAGGCGGGAAACCAACCCGCCGGACGTCTTCATGAAATATCCGGGCTAGGAGGGAAGGCGATTGAAACTGTATCTCAATTGAGATACTCTCTTTCTCAGGAGGATATTCATATGCCCGCACAAACCTCAATGCTTCACGTCCGCGTGGACGATCAACTCAAAGCTCAAGCCGCTGACGCACTTTCTGGTGTCGGCCTGACACTCTCAGATGCAGTGCGCATCCTGCTAACGCGCGTTGCGTCAGAAGGCGGATTACCTGCTGGTCTGACAGCCGACCCCGACGCCTACGACGCTTGGTTCCGCGCCAAGGTGCAAGAAGCTCTGGATGATCCGCGCCCCGCTGTCCCACATGCCCAAGTGATGCAGGAAGCGCAGGCGCTGATCGACGAGAAACGCCGTGCTTAATCTTGAATGGAAAGCCACGGCCGTCGCCGACCTGCTGGCGATTATCGATTACATTTCCGACGACAATCCAGATGCGGCCCAAGCTCTGAAAGATGAGATTGAGGCCAAAACCTCACGCCTCCCCGACAACCCGCAGATCTACCGCGTGGGACGTGTCGATGGTACACGCGAGATGGTTGTGCGGCCCAATTACATCGTGATCTATGCAGAGGACGCCGTCGCTGTGACAATCCTTCGTGTGCTCCACGCGGCCCAACAATGGCCAGAGACGTAATACGCCCTTCGCTCGATACCTATGGTCTCGCTCAGGACTGCGCGTCACTATCAATCTTCCGGGAGCCGGGGCGAACATTGCGCGGGAACTCATTCGGATACATCTTAGCCACCTCCTGCAACATCTCGACAAGAGGCGACAGGTCATAAGCGTTGGATGCAATCAAACCTTTGCTCCGGCGCTTCACCCGCTTGAGAAGGGTTAGTTCCTCCAAGTGCGAAATGGCACGCAATACCTGCCGCTCAGACGTTCCACAGCGGATTGCCAGTGTCCGCATAGATGGAAATCGTCAATGTAGGTTGGTTATTATCGGCGCTGACGCGTATGGCGAGAAGGACGTTCCGGCCATCATGGACGGGTTCCGGGAGAATGCGGACAGTCGGCGCGACCTTCTGAAAGGACTGAAGAAGTGCGGCCTGGCAGTGCCACCCGAGTTGGCCATCGGCGATGGCGTCCCTGGGTTCCGGACTGCGCTGCGGGATGTCTTCCCCGAGACGCGCGAGGAGACGCGCGAGCAGCGGTGCTGGGTTCACAAAGCGGCCAACGTCACCGGCGCGATGCCCAAATCTCTGCGTGAGAAAGCCAAAAGCGGCCTGCAGGATATTTGGATGGCGGAGACCAGGAAGGAAGCCGTCGCGGCCTTCGATCTCTTCGTGGAAACCTACGGCGTGAAGTGCGAGCGCGCCGTGGCCAGGCTGCTCCAAGGACCGCGACGCGTTGCTGGCCTTCTACGACTTCCCGGCCGAGCATTGGAAGCACATCCGCACGACCAACCCGATCGAGAGTGTCTTCGCCACGGTCCGAAACCGCACCCGAAAAACCAGGGGGTGTCTGAACCGAAAGACCGCCGGCAATGGTATTCAGGCTGATGATGTCAGCGAAAAACAAATGGCGGAAGATAAAATGGCGGAGGATATCTGAGCCAAACCGTCTGCCCGAGGTCATTCAGGGGAGGGGGAGTTCAAAGACGGCATCAAGCAAATTCAAATCGCCGCCTGAAAACAGCCGCCACCAACTTTTGAGCATATCTCCCTTTTTACAAGGATGTAGACCCGTGATTCGTTACTTTGAATTTGCTGCAAAAACCAAAGTTCTGATCTTGACGTTCATCGGAACTCTTCTGTTTGCTCTGGTGATCTTTCCCAACCTCCCTATTGGCGGTGAGAGCCTTGATGCACGACTCCACTATGATATTGCGCTTGTTCATGAACTGATGGCTCAATATGGCGAAGATGGCCGCCGCATCTATTCAATGGCCAGTCCCACTTTGGACACTCTGTTTCCACTGATCTATATGACCTTTTTCGTCGGCCTGATTTACCGATTGCGTGCAAACGACCTGTTTGGCTGGCTTGCTATCATCCCGGTCATAACGGGGTTCGTTGATCTTGGCGAAAATATCCAGATCACGACGATTCTGCTACAATATCCTGACATTTCAGCAGGGCAGGTACAAAGCGCATCACTGTTCACACAAACCAAGACGATTCTTGTGTTTGTGACTGGATTTCTTGCGATTGGTTTCGTCCTGCTGGCAACCGGAAAATTCGTCCTCAGCAAGTTTCGAAACAGTTAAAGACAAGTTTCGGGCGGTGCGACTCCGCAGGGTAGCCGGGGAAAACTGAAAATCCATTTTCAACATTAATACCCGCAGGTTGCATAACCGCTTTCCAAACACTCACGGGCCATCTGTAGCGCTTTTGATATGGCGGACGGGGTCATTTTTGCGGCAATAATTTCACTGGGTTCTACAGGGTCTTCGCCCCAGTTTGCGACTGCAACATTGATCCACATATGCGCCAGAACGTGATCCTGCGGAACGCCCTCACCATTGTCGTACCTCAGGCCAAGGTTGTACTGCGCTGAGGCATGCCCCTGCTCGGCGGCGCGCCTGTACCACTTGACGGCCTCGGCGTCATCCTGCGCGACGCCCTCGCCATTTGCGTACATCCAGCCAAGGTTGTACTGCGCCGAGGCGTCCCCCTGCTCGGCGGCGCGCCTGTACCACTTGACGGCCTCGGCGTAATCCTGCGGGACGCCCTCGCCGTTGTTGTACCTCACGCCAAGGTTGTTCTGCGCCGGGGCGTTCCCCTGCTCGGCGGCGCGCCTGTACCACTTGACGGCCTCGGCGTCATCCTGCGGAACGCCCTCGCCATTTGCGTACATCCAGCCAAGGCTGTACGGCGCCGAGGCATGCCCCTGCTCGGCGGCGCGCCTGTACCACTTGACGGCCTCGGCGTCATCCTGCGGAACGCCCTCGCCATTGTCGTACCTCAGGCCAAGGTAGTACTGCGCCGAGGCATGCCCCTGCTCGGCGGCGCGCCTGTGCCACTTGACGGCCTCGGCGTAATCCTGCGGAACGCCCTCGCCATTTGCGTACATCCAGCCAAGGCTGTACGGCGCCGAGGCATCCCCCTGCTCGGCGGCGCGCCTGTACCACTTGACGGCCTCGGCGTCATCCTGCGGAACGCCCTCGCCATTGTCGTACCTCAGGCCAAGGTAGTACTGCGCCGAGGCATGCCCCTGCTCGGCGGCGCGCCTGTGCCACTTGACGGCCTCGGCGTAATCCTGCGGAACGCCCTCGCCATTGTCGTACCTCAGGCCAAGGTAGTACTGCGCCGAGGCATGCCCCTGCTCGGCGGCGCGCCTGTACCACTTGACGGCCTCGGCGTCATCCTGCGGGACGCCCTCGCCATTGTCGTACCTCAGGCCAAGGCTGTGCTGCACCGAGGCATCCCCCTGCTCGGCGGCGCGCCTGTACCACTTGACGGCCTCGGCGTCATCCTGCGGAACGCCCTCGCCATTGTCGTACCTCAGGCCAAGGTTGTACTGCGCCGAGGCATGCCCCTGCTCGGCGGCGCGCCTGTACCACTTGACGGCCTCGGCGTAATCCTGCGGAACGCCCTCGCCACTGTCGTACCTCAGGCCAAGGTTGTACTGCGCCGAGGCATGCCCCTGCTCGGCCAGTGGTCGCCATTCTTTCAGGGCGGTTTCATAATCTCCAGCTTCGTATGCTTGCACCCCTGCATCGAAGTCCTGCGCCAGTGTGACGAATGGGAGCAGGGCAATAATGAGTGCTGCCGCCTGGATAATTTTAAGCATAGATGAATTTCCTTGTTTCGCGGATTGTTAATTAAACCTGTTTCACAATAGTCGATTTTCAGCGATGTTTATGGCCCAATGGGGGGGGGGGGGAGGGCTTGTCTATGAGGGTTTTAAAGGTTTTGCGGGCGCGCGCTGATTTGTTTTTCCGCCTTTCAGGCATTCGTCTTACCGATGACAAAAACGGGTTCTGGCGGTCGATCCGGCGCAACCCGGGCGCGCACATGACAAGCGTATCTACGACGAGGCGCGCGTGGATAAGCCACCGGGTGTGCTTGTACTTGGTGATCTCGGTTATCTGGGAACATCGCTTGAAATCCCGCTCAAAGCCTCAAAGAACCACCCCCTTACGGACGAACAGAAAACTTACAACACTTGGCACGCAAAGCTACGTATCGGCGTGGAGCACGGTATTTTCCGCATGAAAAAGTTCAGGGTATTTGCCGAAACTCATCGCGGCAACCGGCAGGAAAACATGATTGCCAAGAACGTCGGGGCGCTGGCAAACATGAATTTGAAAACAGCCTGACCAAATCGGTAAGGATACATCCGTTCTCAATTACCTGATGTTATTGTGAATCAGGTCTATTACAGTGCCTACTAGACTAATTGGGCGGACGCCTCCTCTGCCGCGCTGCTGGGTTTGGTGGTACCGGCGCTGTTCTTGGCCCCGTTCACCGTGTCCGCCACCACGAAACTGCGCTGTGCCTTCGTCCATCTTCCCGATATCCATGTGCCAGCAATCCGGTAACGGCCGCTTCTTCGGCGGCTGTCCCTCGGGCTCGGAAGGGGATGTTTGGATGATCGGCATCGTTGTCGTTGCCCATGGCCGGCTCGGCGCCGAGCTTGTCGATGCGCTCAAGCAATCCGGCTGTCGCTGGCGCACCAGGACCTTATCAAAATCCAGATCGGCGCCATTCTGCGCGCCGGCGCGCACGGTCCGGTCCGCATCCTCCTTTCGCTTGTTTTCATACTCGACGAGATCCGCGAAGCGCGTCGTGTCATTGCCCGGGTCATGCGCCGCATGCGCCGTCGCCGCGCTCCGATCGCAACGAGTCGACCGTCAATCGGCACCAACGGTCCTACCATGTACACCCTGGCTGCCGACAGGGCTTACGAGCATGTCGCGGGTCTCTACAACCCGCTACATCTGGCGGTTTTGAGGCTGATCCGCTTCACCGCGCAAGCGGCGGAGAATGCGCGCATCCCGGCCGCACTCTGCGGCGAGATAGCCGGCGACCCCGGATTTACACCTCTTTTGCTTGACCTTGGCATTCGTGGGTTTTCGATGCGTCCCGCCACCCCGCCCTGGGTCAAGCAACGCATCTTCGATCTCGATCTCGATCTCACGGTGGCATCCCGCCAGGCGGAGAAGATTGCGGATCAGAGCGATCCTGGCCGCGCAGCCGAGCTGCTTGCCGAGTTCAACGGCGAGGACTGAGCCGGGAACGAACCGGTGTCGCCTGGGATGGGTGAGACTGGCAGGGCAGAAAACACGGGGGAATAACCGTAAAGGCTGTGGCCAGCGGGGCGGTCGGGGTTCTATTATCGGGGCGCGGATGCACAGGGCGATAGCGATGCGGGGTTGAGTTCCGGGTTGCGCATCGGGAATACGGCGGGAATGCGACGGCAATCCTCGTTACCCCGCATCCGATCATGTCGTGACGGCCGATTATGGGCGGCTCCGGGAAGACATTCCCACCCATTCTTGCGTCGTGTCGTAATTTTAGTTGCGGGAAAACAGTCGTGAGGAAATCTGGAATGGCCGATCAGCAGGATTACAAGGTCGCCGATATCAACCTCGCCGAATGGGGTCACAAGGAGATTGCGATCGCCGAGGTCGAGATGCCGGGGCTGATGTCCCTGCGTGAGGAGTATCGCGGCAAGGCTCCCCTCGCCGGTGCGCGCATCGCCGGATGCCTGCACATGACCATCCAGACGGCGGTCCTTATCGACACCCTGACGGCGCTCGGTGCCGATCTGCGCTGGTCGTCCTGCAACATTTTCTCGACCCAGGATCACGCGGCGGCGGCGATGGCCGACAAGGGCGTGCCGGTTTTCGCCTGGAAGGGCGAGAGCGAAGAGGAGTTCTGGTGGTGCATCGACCAGACCATAGAAGGACCCGATGGCTGGAAGCCAAACATGATCCTCGACGATGGCGGCGATCTCACCCGCGTCATGCATGACAGTCACCGCGACCTGCTCGGCGACGTCCGCGGAGTCTCCGAAGAAACCACGACCGGGGTGCTGCGGCTGCGAGACATGGAAAGCGATGGTAGCCTGGCGGTGCCTGCGATCGACGTGAACAACTCGGTAACCAAGTCCAAGTTCGACAACAAGTATGGCTGCCGCGAGAGCCTCGTCGACGGAATCCGGCGCGCCACCGACGTGATGCTTGCCGGCAAGAAGGCGGTCATCTGCGGCTTCGGGGATGTCGGCAAGGGCTCGGCTGAGAGCCTGCGCAACGCCGGCTGCCGGGTTGCGGTCACCGAGATCGATCCGATCTGCGCATTGCAGGCGGCGATGGAAGGCTACGAAGTCATAACCATGAATGATGCGGCGCCGGAGGCCGATATCTTTGTTACCGCCACCGGCAATATTGACATCATCACCATCGATCACATGCGGCAGATGAAGGATCGGGCGATCGTCTGCAACATCGGCCACTTTGAATCCGAGATCCAGGTCGAGGCCCTGCGCAACTATACTTGGGAGAACGTCAAGCCGCAGGTCGACGAGATTGTGTTTCCCGAGGGTAAGCGCATCCTGCTCCTCGCCGAGGGCCGGCTGGTCAATCTTGGCTGCGCCACCGGCCATCCGAGTTTCGTGATGAGCGCCTCCTTCTCCAACCAGGTGATTGCGCAGATCGAGCTTTGGAACAATCACACCGCTTACGACCGCAAGGTCTACGTTCTGCCCAAGCATCTCGACGAGAAGGTCGCTCTGCTGCATCTCGACAAGCTCGGCGTCAACCTGACCCGCCTCACGGACAGCCAGGCGCAGTACATCGGCATCGGACAGGATGGCCCCTTCAAGCCGGAACACTACCGCTACTGAGGCCGCCGCCACGCGGCGTGCCTCGCTGTTGCGCTGTCGTCTGGATTCGGAGGCGGCGCTGCTCGCCTTCGGCGCCCGTCTTGCCGGGATCCTGTATCCCGGCGACACAATTGGCCTCGAGGGTGTGCTCGGCAGCGGCAAGACGGTGCTGGCACGCGGCGTGATCCGCGGTTTGCTCGGCGCGCCGGTAGTGGTCACGAGTCCCACATATCCCCTGGTCCAGATCTACGACGCCGGAGAATTCGAAATCTGGCACTGCGACCTCTACCGCCTCGACGGTCCGCGCGACGCGCTTGAGCTTGGGATCGAGGAGGCGTTCGCGGCCGCGGTGTGCCTGGTCGAGTGGCCGGATCGTCTCGGCGCGATACTGCCGACCGACAGCCTGTCTGCGGCGCTGGCGCCGGGTGATCCGGGTGAAAGGTATCTGACTCTGTCCGGCACCGGCGACTGGCCGGCCCGCCTGGAGAGGCTTGAAGACTCAAAAAAGACGAAAGGCCGGAAACATTGTGACCAAGCGGGATGATGTCAGGAAGCAATTCTTAGCCAAGCACCGTCTTGGAGAGGCCTCTGTCACGCTGTTGGCGGGAGACGCTTCGTTCCGTAGCTACTATCGGGTGGCTGTGGGACAGAATGAGACGTTGGTGCTGATGGATGCACCGCCGGACCGGGAAGGCATGCGCCCTTTCCTGCGATGCCAGGAGTGTCTGCTCGGTCTCGGTTTCAGCGCCCCAAAACTGATCGAAGCGGACTTGAAGCTGGGATTCCTGCTACTCGAGGATTTTGGCGACCAGTCTTACACCGCCATTCTTGCCAAAGCCTCGCCGCAGGAAGAGGCGACACTCTACCGTCTTGCGGTCGATACACTCGTTGCCTTGCACCGTACCTTCCGGGAATCTGATCACACGGATTTTCCGCACTATGACGATGAAAAACTTCTCGAAGAAGCAGCGTTGCTGGTGGGCTGGTATCTGCCGGAGGTCATCGACGTGTCGGCGCTGACAGCGCATAATGACTGGCGCACTCTCTGGTCTGAGGTGTTACCGGGTGCCCGTGATGTGCCGGAATCGCTGGTTCTGCGCGATCTTCATGCCGACAATCTGATGTGGCTTCCGGGGCGCAAGGGTGTCGCCGCCTGCGGGCAGCTGGATTTCCAGGACGCCGTTATCGGCCCTGTTACCTACGATCTGGTCTCGCTGCTCTCGGATGCCCGGCGTGACTTACCACTCGCGCTGGAGCGGGAATTGCGCGCAGCGTATCTCGATTCTTTTCCGAAGTTGAATATCGACGTGGACGCCTTTGATCGCTCCTACGCTATCCTTGGTGCCCAACGCAGCGCCAAGATCATCGGTATTTTCACCCGCCTCGACCAACGCGATGGCAAACCTGGCTATCTCGAACATATCCCCCGGGTCTGGAGGCAACTCGAGGCGCATCTTGAACATCCTGTCCTGGAACCGGTGCGCGACTGGCTCGACGACGCGATACCGCCGGGGCGGCGCGTGCAACCGGCTCCGCGCAAGTGATGCCTGCGCAATCGATGACAGGACAGGCAATCCAGCAGGCGATGATCCTGGCCGCAGGGCTGGGGTTGCGGATGCGGCCGCTGACCGAGTCCCGTCCCAAGCCACTGGTCGAACTCGACGGTTTGCCACTGATCGATCATGTGCTGATCCGGCTCCGGGTCGCCGGGGTGCAGCGATTCGTCGTCAACACGCACCATCTCGCCGAGATGCTGCAGGCGCACCTGGAAGGACAGGGGGATGTTTCCGTGTCGCACGAGCCGGCGCTCCTGGAGACCGGCGGCGGTGTGCTGCAGGCGCTGGATGCATTCGCCGGCGAGATCTTCTTGGTCGCCAATTGTGATTCGCTCTGGAGCGATGGCGCTGTATCGGCGCCGCGCCGGCTTGCCGCGCACTGGGATCCCGAGCAGATGGATGCCCTTCTGCTCTTGCAGCAGGTGGCCGGGGCCAATGGCTATGCGGGCGCAGGGGATTTCCTGCTGGAAGATTCTGATGGTTCCGGGGATGCGGGCGCGATTGGGATTGCGGATACAGGGAGCGGCGTCTGTGGGCGTCTTCTTCGTCGCGGCGCCCGGGCGGCGGCGCCCTATGTCTTTACCGGCCTGCAAATTCTCCACCCCCGAGCCTTCGCCGGAATGGAGAAAGGCATATTCTCCCTCAACCGGGTCTACGATGCGGCATTGTCCCAACAACGACTCTATGGGCTTGTGCATGACGGCGGCTGGCACCATGTGGGAACACCGACGCAGCTGGCGAAAGCGGCCGAGATGTTTGCGTAGATGATGAAAGAAGCAGAAAAAACAGGGGTGGGAAAGGCAGGCGGATGACCGCATTGGAGACATCAGGCCGCGTCGATCGCGTCGATTTTGGCGCGGGGCAGCCGACCGTATTCACCATCGGCGCCGAGCGTGGCTTCGCCGATGCGCTGGCCCGGGGGTTGTTCGAGGAGGCCGGTGGCGATCCGGTGGCGCTTTCCGAAGGTCTCGTTCTGCTGCCGAACCGGCGCTCCTGCCGCGCTTTGCGCGAGGCGTTCCTGCGCATCGGCGACGGAGCGCCGCTGCTGCTGCCGGAGTTCCGGCCGGTTGGCGAAGTCGACCCGGACGAGCTCGTTGTCGCTTTCGCCGGGACTGGGGTCGAGGCCGATCTGCCGCTGGAGATGCCGCGCCTGCGGGGCCAGCTTCTGCTCGCTGATCTGGTGCGCCGGCACGCGCCTGACGGCGATGCAATGACCGCTGGCCACGCGGTGGCGTTGGCCGGGCATCTCGGCGATCTGATCGAACGCATGGCGACCCAGCGCCTCGATTTCGACCACCTCGGGGAGATCGTGCCCGACCGTTATGCCGAGCACTGGCAGCGCAATCTCGATTTTCTGCAAACGGTCATGACGGCGTGGCAGGAGATCTTGGAGCGCGAAGAGCGCATGGGTTTTGCCGACTGGCGCAACCGTCTGCTCAAACTCCAGGCCGAAGCCTGGACGCACAACCCGCCATCGCGGCGGATCGTTGCTGCGGGTTCGACCGGAAGCATTCCCGCCACTGCCGATCTGCTCGCCGTCGTCTCGCGGCTCGAGCGGGGTTGCGTCGTTTTGCCGGGGTTCGATAGCGCCATGGACGAATCGGACCGGGAATCTGCCCGCCTCGAGGAAATCCATCCCCAGCACGGCATGCTCGCACTCCTTGCCCATCTCGAAGCGGCGCCGGAAGACGTCCGCGAATGGCCGATCTCGGCGACGGAGACGATCACGCCCGGGAATGTCGCGCGCCGGATTCTGGCGCGTGAAATCATGCGCCCGGCGAACACAACCGATTCCTGGCGTCGCGGCCTGGAACTGCCGGAGGCGGCGTTCGACGGGCTGACGCGCATCGACTGTCCGGGCGATGCGGAAGAGGCGGGGGTCATCGCGCTGTTGTTGCGCGAGACCGTCGAGAGTCCGGGCCAGACGGCGGCTCTCGTTACCACTGACCGCACCCTCGCCCGCCGGGTCAGGGCCGAGATGCGCCGTTGGGGCATCGATCTCGACGATGGCGCCGGCGTCTCACTCGCGCAGACCCCGACCGGTGCGTTCCTTGGTCTGCTCACCGATGCGGCGAAGCAGAAATTCACGCCAGTTGCCCTGCTTGCCCTGCTTAAGCATCCCATGGCCGCCGCCGGGGGTGATCGCCCGACCTTTCTGCGCACGGTGCGACAGCTTGAAAAGCGTGTGTTGCGGGGCTTTCCGGTCTCTGCCTTGGCCGAGAGCGACACCGGTCTGGACGGCCTGACGGCGGCGCGGGCGGCTGTCGAAGTGCTGGAAGTGAACAATGCGTACATTGAGCGTGTGCGCACGGATTGTCTCGGTCTGATCGATACCGTTATCGCGGCACTGGCGCCGTTTGCGGCGATGATGGCGCGGGGCTCGGCGCCCCTGGCTGATCTCGTCCGGGCCCACATCGAAGCCGCCGAGGCGCTGGCGCAGCACGATTTCAGTCACGCGCCACTCTGGCGGGAGCACGCAGGAGAGGCGGCGGTACGGTTCGCCGGCAGTCTGCTCGAGGCGGCGGAAGACATTCCGGCCTTCGAGACCGGCACCTATCCGGCCCTGCTGCAGGAACTGCTGGCCCGGCAGGTCGTGCGTTTTCCCTGGGGCCGGCATCCGCGGCTGCACATCTGGTCGCCCGTCGAGGCCCGTCTTCAGCGGGTCGACAAAATCATCCTTGGGGGTCTCAACGAAGGGACCTGGCCTCGCGTACCCCTGGTCGATGTCTGGCTTAACCGGCCGATGCAGGCAGAGCTCGGCATGCCCGGGCCGGAACGGCAAGTTGGCCAGATCGCACATGATTTCGAGCAGGCTTTCTGTGCACCGGAAGTGTTCCTGACCCGGGCCGAGAAATCCGCCGGGACGCCGACCGTGCCGTCGCGTTGGCTGGCGCGCATGGACACCGTCGTCAGGGCAGCGGGCACGACAGCGCCCGGTACCGGCTCCTGGCTTGCATGGCAGCGCCGTCTCGGCCGGGCAGAGGTGTTCGCGCCTGTCGGCCGCCCGGCGCCGAGACCGCCAGTCAAAGCGCGGCCGCGCCGTCTGGCGGTCACCCAGATCGAGATCTGGCTCCGGGACCCCTACGCCATCTATGCCCGGCACATTCTGAGGCTGCGGCCGCTCGATGCGCTCGAGCCGGAAGCGGATGCAGCCAGCCGCGGATCGATCATTCACGAGGCGCTGGATAAATTCATCTCCGGCCTGCCGCGGCGGTTTCCACGCGATGCGCTGGAGCGGCTTCTCGCCTGTGGCAAACAGGCTTTCGATGACGCCAGGCTGCCGCCGGTCAAATACGCACTTTGGTGGCATCGCTTTGAGACGATGGCGGCATGGTTCGTTGATCAGGAGCGGGAGCGCTGGCCGGAGATCGCCCAGACGAGAGTCGAGGTCTGGGGTGAGCGAGACCTGGAGGGTGAAGCCGGGTCGTTCAAGGTTTTCGCGAAAGCTGACCGGATCGATCGGATGAAGGACGGCAATATTGCCATCATCGACTACAAAACCGGCGGCGTCCCGGCCATGCCAAAGATGCGAGCGGGCGATGCACCACAGCTGCCTCTCGAGGCGGCGATGATCGAGAAGAACGGATTCGAGAAATTCGAAAACCCCGCGCTCGATCCGGTCGGCGTCCTCCATTACTGGCATCTGACCGGTGGCGATCCCCCGGGAAAAATTCTTGGCCTCGATTCAGCACCGAACAAGAACGGCGAAAACGAGGTGGCAGCGGCGGTTGCGTCGGCCTGGCGTAAGGTTGAGGAGATGGTGGTGGCGTTCGACCGGGAGACAACTCCGTATTACGCCATTCCTGATTCGAAGATTGCACCGGCTTTCAACCATTACGAGCATCTCGAAAGGCTGGGCGAGTGGTCGACAGAGGAATCCTCACCGGAGAAATCCTCGACAGGGGAAGCCTCATGAGTGCACTGGAACCCCCTCCGCCCATTCCTACCAACGCCGAGCCGGGGGAGTTCCAGCGCCAGGCAGCGCATCCGGGCCACAGCGTCTGGGTCTCGGCTTCTGCCGGCAGCGGCAAGACCAAGGCACTGACCGATCGCGTTCTGCATCTTCTTCTCGACGGGGCGGCCCCGGAGCGGATTTTGTGCCTGACCTTTACCCGGGCGGCGGCGGCGGAGATGGCGAACCGGATCGGCGGCCGGCTGTCCGAATGGGCGGTGATGGAGGATTCCGTGCTTCGCGCGTCGATCGAGGAATTGACCGGAGCGGAGCCGAGCGAGAAGCGAATGGCGACAGCCCGGCAGCTGTTCGCCCGTGTTCTCGATGCCTCCGGGGATCTGAAGATCCAGACTATCCACAGTTTCTGCCAGGCTCTTCTCAAACGCTTCCCCCTCGAAGCGGGCCTGTCGCCGGACGCCCAGGTCATGGATGACCGCGCATCGACGGAGGTCGCCCGCATTGCGCAGACGGCAATACTGACGCAACGCAACCCCGATTCGGAAGTCGCGGTCGCCCTCGATTTCCTGGCCACGACGATTGATGAACACCAGTTCAATGATTTGATGGGCACGCTGATTGCAGAGCGAACCAAATTCGCCCGCGCGTTGGTTGGCGGCAATCCGGAATACTGTATCGACGCGATTTTCCGCAAGCTCGGAGTCAAGCGTTCCGCCAAGCCCGGGGACGCCATTGCCGCCGCGTGCCGTGAAAGCGCCCTTCCGCGCGACGCTCTCGGCCGGGCGGCGGAGATTCTTGCCGGCGGAACCGAGAAAACCGACCAGCCACGCGGTGCGACGATCGCTGCATGGCTTGCCCACAAAACCCGCAAGGCACGCATAGACGGTTTTGCGGGATATACCCGGGCCTTCCTGAAAAAGAATGGGGAGCCCTACGAGGCTCCCGCGACAAGAAAACTGCTCGAGGCAAACCCAGATCTCGAGCGCATTCTCGCAAACGAGGCCACCCGCCTGGTCGAGGTGCCGAAACGCGGACACGAGATCGAGATGGCGTTACATTCCGCCGCGCTGGTCCAGGTCGCCGGGGCGATGCTCACGGCCTACGATGCGGTCAAGCAATCGATGATGCGGCTCGATTATGACGATTTGATCTCCCGCACATACAGTTTGCTACATGACCGGGATATGGCGCCGTGGGTTCTCTTTCGCCTCGATGGCGGCATCGACCACATCCTCATTGACGAATCCCAGGACACCAATCCCGAACAGTGGGATATAGCCGTCGCGCTGTGCGAAGAGTTTTTTGCCGGCGAGGGCGCCCGCAGCGATGTGAATCGGACCTTCTTCGCCGTCGGCGACTTCAAGCAGTCGATTTTCAGTTTCCAGGGAGCCGACCCCCAGGCCGGCGAGGAAGTGCGCAAGGGTCTCGTCACCAGGGCCAGGGATGCAGGAAGGCGCTGGAGCAATGTGTCGCTCGATACGTCTTTTCGCTCCACCACAGCGGTTCTGCGTGCGGTCGACCGGGTGTTCGGCGATTCCGAGGCGACCCCCGGTGTGACACCCACGAATGAGTCCGTGATACACAGGGTGCACAGAAAGGGCGCCGGCGGTCGCGTCGAGGTCTGGCCATTGATCAAACCGCCCCTGGATGGGGATGCGGAGGGATGGGTTCCGCCGGTCCGGTTGCAGTCGCGGGAGACGCCGGATGCGCGTCTTGCGGATATCCTGGTGGACCGGATCAAAAGCTGGATAGGGACCGAGAAACTGGAAGCGCGGGGGCGCGCCATGCGACCCGGCGACCTCATGGTCCTGGTCCGTCGGCGCACCGCCTTCATGGCGGACTTTGTCAGCAAACTAAAGAAGGTTGGCATACCGGTTGCGGGCGTCGACAGAATGGTTCTGGCCGAGCAACTCGCGATCCGTGACCTGATCGCCCTGTTGCGCTTTCTGCAATTACCGCAGGACGACCTCAATCTCGCGGTCCTGCTCAAGGGCCCGCTGATCGGGTTTGATGAGGACCGCCTGTTCGAACTGGCCTGGGACCGTGGCGGTGATTCGCTATGGGCGCGTCTCGCTGGGGGTGCGTCTGCAGACAAGACGCAGGAAGATGCTGTCGCCTGGCTTCGGAAGCTTCTTGGTCGCGTCGATTACGAGGCGCCCTACGAGCTCCTCGCCCGAATTCTACACGAGCCGGCGCCCTGCGGCAGCGGCAATGGCCGGCAGGCGATGTTGCGTCGTCTCGGGGTGCAGGCGGAAGATCCGATCGACGAGTTTCTCGCCCAAGCCCTCGCTTATGAGCGGGTGGAGACCCCGTCGCTGGAAGGCTTTCTGCACTGGATTGAGGCACAGGAAACCGAGATCAAGCGCGATCTTAAACAGGGCGCTTCCGACGAGGTGCGGGTGCTCACCGTTCATGGCGCCAAGGGCCTGGAGGCGCCAGTGGTGATCCTGCCCGACACCACCACGCGACGAACAGTGGAGCCGAAGATTCTATGGTCTAGGAATACCCCGTTCTGGGTGCCCCGAAAATCCATGGTGCCGCCGGTCTTCCACAACCAGATCGAGGCGGCGACAACGCAGCAGATCTGGGAGTACAACCGGCTTCTCTATGTCGCCATGACCCGAGCCGAAGACCGCCTTTATATCTGCGGTGCAACCAGCTCCCAGGTGGCAGACCAGGAGTCCTGGTACAACCTCGTCCGGCACCGGCTCGAGGGCGTGGCGGAAAAACAGGAATTTGCCGGGTTCAACCCCGATGGGGATGCAGCCGAGAATGAGGGGCTGGTGTTGATCAACCCGCAGGAGGTGGAGCCCGAAAACGAAGCGGACGCCGAGACGGCGCCGGCAGCGGATCCACCGCCTGACTGGCTCGAGGCATTGGCGAAAACCGAATCGCCGACAACCCGGCCGCTCGCGCCCTCACAGCTGGAGGGAGAAGAAGGGCCCGCCCGGTCGCCGCTGGACGGGAAGCGAAGCGAGGAACGGTTCAAGCGCGGGAATTTGCTGCATCGGTTGTTCGAGATACTGCCCGATATCGATCCTGCTCGCCGCGCCGATGCCTGTCGCGCCTTTCTCGCCCGGCCGGCGCATGATCTTAGCGAAGACGAGCGCGAGGCGCTGGCGGCGGAAACGATGCAGGTGCTCGAATACCCCGAGTTCAGCGCCCTGTTCGGTCCGAATGGCCGGGCTGAGGTATCGGTGGTTGGCAAGGTAGAGGGGCGAGAAGGGTCGCGGATGGTCTCCGGCCAGGTCGACCGGCTGGTCGTGACGGAGGACGAGGTGCTGGTGATCGACTACAAGTCGGCGCGACCGGTTCCGGACACGATAGAAAATGTTGATTCCCGCTACCGCCACCAGATGGCCGCTTACAGGGCTTTATTGCGCGAAATTTACCCGAAACACCGGGTCCGCTGCGCCCTGCTCTGGACCGCTGGCCCGAAACTGATGGCCCTCCCCGACGACCTGCTCGATGGCTTCGGCTATAGCTGAGGGTATGGATTGATAAAGGCCAGGCGTATGCACTGGCAGTCTGGAAGCGACGCGGCACCATGAAGAAAAGATACGCGCGCTGGAAGACTTGATCTTGCGGCGCGATCCGAACAAGCACGCCTGACCTGGGCTCACCTGGCGGGGGAAGGGCTTTCAGCGTTGCGTTGGCGGGGCAATCCCCGCAAACTCCGGCGGCTTTCGGGCCGCATATACCTGCGGGCCAAGACACAGGATCATTAGAAAGAGTCGGCCTGTTGCCATGCGGGCCGGGCGGGAGGAACGCTGTGAAACTGGGATTGGTGCTGGGCACGGGTACGAACCGGTATGAGATCAACATGGAGGCGGTGCTCGAAGCGGAGCGCCTTGGCTTTGATACCGTATGGACATCGGAAGCCTGGGGATCGGACGCGGTATCGCCGGCCGCCTGGGTGCTAGCCCAGACCAGCCGCATCAAGGTCGGGACCGGGATCATGCAGATGCCCGCCCGCGCACCGGCGATGACGGCGATGACGGCGATGACCCTCCAGCAGCTCTCCGGCGGCCGCTTCATTCTCGGTCTCGGCCCGTCCGGCCCCCAGGTCATCGAGGGCTGGTACGGTGTGCCCTATGGTCGGCCGCTGACCCGACTCAAGGAATACGTTTCCATCATCCGCAAGGTTCTCTCCCGCGAAGAGCCGCTGACCCATGAAGGGTTTCATTACAGCATCCCCGCAACCGGTGAGGGTACGACCGGTCTTGGCAAGCCGCTGCGCAGTATCCTGCACGGGGATCCATCCCTGAAGATCATCTCCGGCGCGATCTCGCCGGCTGGCGTCAAGGCTGCGGCCGAGGCCACCGACGGCTTCATTCCGGTATTCATGGATCCGGATCGCTACGATGTCTTTGCACCGCACATCGAGGACGGATTTGCCGCCGCTGATCCGCCGAAGGACGCCAAGGCGCCCGAAGAATTCATGGTGATGCCCTTCTGCGACGTCAGTATTGCCGATGATCTCGATGAGGCGCGCCGGCCAATCCGTGACCACCTCGCCCTTTATGTCGGGGGCATGGGCGCGCGCGAGAAGAACTTCTACAACGATTATGCCAGCCGGCTCGGTTTCGCCGATGCGGCTGCGGAGATCCAGGACCAGTTCCTTGCCGGTAAACGCGCCGAGGCTGCTGCCGCGGTGCCCGATGATTTGGTGGACCGCGTTGCCCTGGTCGGACCGAAGGAGCGGGTCGCCGAGCGACTGCAGGACTGGAAGGCGGCGTCTGCCAAGGGCCATGTCCACAGCCTGCTGGCGCGGCGATGCTCGGTTGAAACCGTCCGGATCCTGGCCGAGGCAGTCCTCTAGGCGAACCGCCCGGTACTGTTCGTCCAGTACTGTTCCGGCATTATCTGCCCCGGGCGTTTGCCCGGTCGGTTATTCGCGAGGCGGGTTGAGCCGGGCAACCTCAGCCATGAGGTCGACGGCCTCGTCCTGCTTGGTGCGGACGGTAACCGCGGTGGCGCCGCTCTCCTCCCAAGCCTTCCAGCGTTGGCGAATCCGTTTCGGCGGCCCCATCAGCGAGCGTGAATCGACCCACTCGTCGGGCACCGTAGCGGCGGCCTCGTTCTTGTGGCCGGCGAGGTACAGCTCCTGGATGCGTTCGGCGGCGTCGCCGTAGCCGCGGCGGGTCATCATGTCTTTGTGAAAGTTCTTGTCGCGGTGGCCCATGCCCCCGACATAGAGAGCCTCGCGGGGTTTCAGGCGATCAAGTGCCGCCTGCAGATCGTCGTCGATATCGACGAACACTGAGGCTTGGATCTCGAAATTATCGAACCCCTTGTCGCCGCCGGCGCGCCGGAATCCTTCCTCGAGCCACGGCCGGTACTCGTCCATCGTTCCGGGTGCGAATCCGAGCGGCAGCCAGCCATCGGCGATCTGGCCGGTCAGGCGGACGGTCCCCTCGTTGCCGGAGCCGATATAGACCGGAATGTCTGGATTCATGTGCAAGATCGACTTCAGCGGCTTGCCAACCCCGAGCGCACCCTCGCCCTCAAAAGGCAGGGAGATTTGCCGGCCGTCATGGATCAATCCCTCTTCGCGCCGCCAGACTTTGCGCATGATGTCGACGTAGTCCTTGAGCCAGTAATAGGGGCTTCCCCAGGGCCGGCCATACCAGCCCTCGACGATCTGCGGCCCGGAAACCCCGAGACCGGCAATGAAACGCCCGCCGCCGGCCATGGCATCCACAGTACCGGCGCACATCGCCGCGTTGGCGGGTGTGCGTGCGGCGACCTGCATGATCCCGGTACCGAGCTTGATGCGTGAGGTTGTCGCCGCCAGATAGGCGAGCGGGGTGACGGCGTCCGAGCCGTAGGCCTCGGCCGTCCACACCGAATCGTAGCCGAGCTTCTCGGCCCGCTTCACCCGGTCGAAGGGAATGTCCATCGTGGCGCCGGTGTAGCCGATGGCGAGGCCAAGCTTCACGGGGAGTACCTCCGGGTCAGGGTGTCAGGGATGCGGATTCGCGCGTGGTGGTTTAGGCTGGTGTCGATCCGGATCAGGCGTCGACCCGAGCCGTTGCCGTGCCGGTGATGACCGGCTTGCCGTCCTGGTTGACGGTTTCGAGTGTGAAGTCGGCGAGTTGCTCGCCACCCTCCTCGCGGATGTCGGTGACCGTGGCCTTGGCGGTCAGCGTGTCGCCAGGCCAGACTTGGTTGGTGAAACGGACCCCGAAGCGTTTCAGCTGACCGTCGCCAACGAAGTTGGTGAGCATCTTTCCGGTCAGCCCCATCGACAGCATGCCGTGGGCGAAGACGCCCGGATAGCCGGCAACCTCACGGGTGTAGACATCGTCGGTGTGCAGCGGATTGTAATCTCCGGACGCGCCCGCATACATCACCAGCTGGGTGCGCGTCAGGTCGTCGACGACGACCTCTTCATGGGTGTCGCCGACTTTCAGCGCGCTTGTCTTCAAAGCCATCGCTCTTTCCTCACTTGTCCTGTTCGTTCACTTGTTCTGTTCGACCGGGCGCTCGGTCTTGACGCGCACGGCACGCGACGTGACGACGAGCTCGCCGTTCTGGTCGCGGTATTCCTGGATCACCTCCGAGAAGAGAAGTTTGCCGGCGCGGCTGCTTTCGCGCTCCCAACTCTCACCGTCTTTCGTGGTGACGGTCAGCTGGTCGCCGGGCCGGAGATGGCGGTGGTATTCGAAGTGCTGTTCGGCATGCAGGAAACCGGAGCCAGTGGCCTCTCCTTCAATGCCGGTAGGCGTGCGGCCCGAGCCGTGCCATTTCTCGCCGGGCTTCGGCCGCAGATGGTAATCGGGGTCGAACTGGGCCACCGAGCGCGAAAAGGTCGGCGGTGCGATGATGCTGCCGGCCTCGCTTTTGGCGGCGTAGTCCGCATCGTGATAGACGGGGTTCGCATCCCCGACCGCTCGGGCAAACATCATGATGTGTGATGCCTCGACGGGCATGGTCAGATCGTCGGCCATATCTGTATCTCCTTGGCACCGCTCTTAATCTTCGGTTTTCGTCGGGAATCCGATTGAGCTTCGGGATAAAGATGTTATGCCCTACAGATCGGTCAAGCGGGCCGGCTGTTTCCATACCGCCGGTGGTGTAGATAAGGGTTGCCGAAAACAAGACGTTTGGGGGCAAGAAACGGATGGCTCCGGATCGCCCGGGGCCATCACAATTGCGCTGCCCCACAATCGCTGGCGCCGCCCGCGCTAGTGGCGCCGCAGGAGAACGATGCGTTGATCGAAAAGAACGACATTCCCTGTCCGCTTGAGTTGCACCGGGAGACGGTCCGGCCCGAGTGGATCGACCATAACGGGCACATGAACGTTGCCTATTATCTGCTTGCTTTCGACGAGGCGTCAGGGCCGCTGCTCGACTATCTCGGCCTGACCTGGGAATACCGGCAACGCAACAATTGCGTGACTTTCGTCGGCGACGCCCACGTCACCTACCGCCGGGAGGTTCTCGAGGGCGCGCCGCTTCGTTTCGAGACCCGGGTGATCGACTGTGACGAAAAGCGGGTCCATTACTGGCACGAGATGTATCACGCCGAGGAGGGATTTCTCTCCGCCACCGCAGAGCTGATAACGCTGCATATCGATGCGCGTGTGCGCCGGGTGGCGCCGATGCCGGCGGAAATGGTGGCGTGGATCTGCCGTGTGCGCGATGCACACCGGCGTCTGCCGTTGCCGGCGGATCTCGGACGGGTAATCCGGGTTAAGGGCGGTTTAGGCTTGCCGTCTTCCCACCCGGCATCTTCCGACGTACCGGATTCGAAATCCGGGGATACCTCTGGAAAACTCCCAGACAATCAGCCGACCACTTCTCCGACTCCAACATAATCGTCGATGAAGGTGAGGACCTCGTCGGGCTCCCGGTTCGGCAGGGCGATGATGGCGCGGGTGAAGCCGCCGTCGCGGAAGCGTTTGAGGTCATCCTGGCTTCGCCGGCGTTGGCAGAATACCGAGAGGTTGATTGTGGCCGGATCGCGGTCGGCGCCGCGCACCTCGTCGTGCAGCCGCTTTATCTCCGCCGCCGCGTCGTCCATCCGCATGTCGATCGGCATCCACCCGTCGCAGTAACGGGCCACTCTCTTCAGCGACGAGCCGGCGGTGCCGCCGAGAAATATTGGCGGGTGTGGTTTCTGCTGCGGCTTCGGCCAAGTGTAGATATCCTTGAACTGCACAAATTCACCGTCATAGGATGCCTTTTCCTGGCACCAGATCTCCTTCATCGCCTCGATGCGCTCGCGCACCAGTTTCCAGCGGCGGTTGAAGGGATAGCCATGGTTCTCCATCTCGTCCTGGTTCCAGCCGCCACCGATGCCGAACATAAAGCGACCGTCAGACAGATGGTCGAGGGTAGCCACCGACTTGGCGAGGCCGATCGGATCGTGCTGTGGAATCAGGCACACACCGGTGGCAACTTTCAGGCGCTTGGTCACCGCCGCCGCCATGCCCAGCGACACGAACGGATCCTGGAAGTGATAGTAGGGTTTCGGCAGATCGCCGCCGCCGGGAAACGGCGTTTTGCGGCTGGCCGGAATATGGGTGTGCTCGCCGACCCAGTAGGATTCGAAACCCCGCTCCTCGAGCGCGACAGCAATGGCAGCAGGCGCGATGCCGTAGTCAGAGTTGTAGCTGAAAAAACCGATGTCGATGGAACTATCCTCCGGGGTCGTGCTCTAAATTGCGTTCACGCAAGGGGGCAGTCAAAAGGCTTTGGTGCTGCAAATAACACGCCGGTAATACCGACCACCCACCCTATCAACCTGAGCTGAAGCTTAAGAATCTCAGCTTTCATCTCGTCTTTCAGCCCGGTGAGATCAGCTTTCGTGACGTGTAGTGTCATGGTTCTGATTCTACCCGCCCCGTCCGCCTGCGCAATATCGGGCGCTTCTCTTCGCTCGCCTGTGGTGGATAATACCCCGCATCATCTGGATCGATGAAACCTCGATCCTTACGGCCAGGTTGGCCTGTTGCAGCCGGAGCTGCGGCCTAGTGTCATTGCCTGGAAGACAGCAATTCTTCGGGGCGAGGAGACGAAGACGATGCCAGTAGAAACGCCAGCCATATCGCTGGTCGCCGTTCCCGGCCGGCGGGCGAAAATCCTCGATGCGGCGCGGGAGGCCGAGGCGCGCGGCTTTTCCGGCATCTACATGCCCTCGCTGGCCGACAATATGTCGCTGGCGGTCGCCATCGCTATGGCGACCGAGCGCATTCCCTTTGGCACCTCCATCACGCCGATCTATTTCCGCTCGGCTCTCGACCTGGCACAGGCTGCCGGTTTCGTCCACGAACTGTCCGGGGGGCGTTTTCGTTTCGGTATCGGGGTTTCGCACGGGCCCGCTCATGATCGTCATGGCGTTACCGTCGGCAAACCGCTTGCTGATATTCGCCGCTTCGTTGCCGCCCTCAATGCGATCGAAAGCGCCGGGCCGATGCCGCCGCTGGTGCTGGCGGCACTGCGCCAGAAGATGATTGCGCTCGCGGGCGAGATTGCCGACGGCATGGTGTTTGCCAACGGATCGCGCTCGCACATGGAAGAATCGCTGTCAGCCCTTCCGACGGCAAAGCGCGACGATCCGGATTTCCTGATCGCCAACATGATTCCGACCTGCATCTCGGATGACCGCGATGCTGCTGTTGCGGTCAATCGCCGCACCTTGACCTCCTATGTCCAGTTGCCGAACTATCGGCGCTACTGGCAGGAGGCGGGGTACGAGCAGGAGATGTCCGAGGTTGAGGCGGCGATCGAGGCAGGTACGCCGGAGCGCATTCCCGAATGTCTGAGCGACCGGTGGCTCTCCGATGTCACCCTGTTCGGGACGGCATCGGAGGTTCTCGAGGGGCTGGAGGCGTGGTATGCGGCCGGTATCCGCACGCCGATCCTGGTCCCGTCCTCGGCTGCCGGCAACCAGCTGGCTGCAATCGGAGAACTGTTCGCGTTGTTTGAAGGGGAGTGCAAGACATGAAATTCGGTCTTCGCTATTGCAATACCGGGCGCTACACCGCCCCTGAAGCTGCCGCCGAACTGGTCCGAGCCGCTGATGAGACGGGTTTCGAATCGGTATGGACCGTGGACCATGTGGTGGTACCGTCGGGCTACCAGTCGACCTACCCTTACGCGCCATCCGGCAGGATGGCCGGCGAGGTTGAGGACATGCCGCTGCCGGATCCGCTGATCTGGCTTGCCTTCGCTGCTGCTGCAAGTACGCGAGTGAAACTCGCCACCGGCATCCTGATCGTGCCGCAGCGCAACCCGGTTGTGACCGCCAAGCAGGTGGCAACCCTCGACCGCCTGTCCGGCGGCCGCATGCTGTTCGGGATCGGCGTCGGCTGGCTGGAAGAGGAGTTCAATGTCCTCGGAGCCGAATTCGCCGAGCGCGGGGCGCGCACGGATGAGTACATCGCCGCGATGCGCGCATTGTGGTCACAGGCGCCGGCGAGCTTCGAGGGGAAGTACCTGCAATTCCCGGACACCTATTGCGAGCCGCGTCCGGCCGCCGGTTCCGTGCCGATCATCGTCGGCGGGCACACCAAGGCGGCGGCGCGGCGCGCCGGGCGGATCGGCGACGGATTCTTTCCCGCCCGCAGCGACGGCCTCGAGCTGATCCCGATAGTGCGGCAGAGCGCCGAAGAAGCAGGCCGCGATCCTGATTCAGTCGAGATCACCGCCTCGATGCCTGATGATCTGGAGCAGATCCCGGAGCTGGTGAAAGCCGGAGTTAGCCGGGTGCTGGTGCCGGTTCGGCCCATGGGCGCCGTGAAACAGCAGATCTCGGGTCCAGAGGCGGTCGCCGAATGGGCCGAGATACTCTCCCGCTTTGCCGATTTCCCCCCTTTCCCCCTGATGATGGATGATCCCTTAGGATAGATAAGGATTTCGGGAGAACGCGAGGGAAGGCTAGGATGGCGCAGACAGAGATGCCGACAGAGATTCAGGCGGAGGCGCAAACGGAGATTTCCGTGGCGCCGATCGCAGGTGCCATCGGGGCGGAGATCGCGGGCGTCGATATTGCCAAACTCGTCGCTGGCAATGGACCCGATGCCGCAACCGTGGCGGTGATCCGCGACGCCCTGCTTGCACACAACGTGGTGTTCTTCCGCGACCAAGCCCTGTCGCCGGAGAGCCAGGCCACCTTCGGCCGTGCGTTCGGATCCCTCAACCGGCACCCTTACGTGGCGCCGATAGAGGGTCATCCGGACGTCTTCGAGATCGTCAAGAATCCCGAGGACGGACATCATTTCGGCAATGGCTGGCACACCGATCTTGCCTATCGCCTGCAGCCGGCGCTGGGAAGCCTTCTTTATGGCATCGAGATCCCGCCCGCCGGCGGGGATACCCTGTTCGCCAACCTCTATGCCGCCTGGGATGCACTTTCCGAGGGCATGCAAGCACTGCTCGCAAAACAACGGATCGTGTTCACCAACGCCAACACCTATACCGAGACCGCGCCCCGCTTCGCCGACGGCGGCGCCCGCGATATGAACGTGCAAACGGACGAAGTGCGTGAGGTCGCACATCCGGCGATGCGGGTGCACCCCGAGACCGGCCGCAAGGCGCTCTATCTCAGCCCCATCCACGCGGTTCGTTTCGAGGGAATGTCGGTGGCGGAATCACGGCCGCTTCTCGACTTTCTCCGCGATCATGCCACCCAGCCGGAGTTCGTCTGCCGCTTTCACTGGCAGCCCGGCTCGTTGGCCTTCTGGGACAACCGCTGCACGATGCACTATGCGGTTAGCGATTTCCCCGACCACCGGCGGGTAATGCAGCGGGTTACCGTTGAAGGCGATACACCGGTCTGACGACTGGCTGGATCGACAAGACCCCGACAGGGCCTGTCGACAAGGCTTGGGCCGGTTGAGAATGCCCGCTTGGGGGCGTACCCTGCCTGTCCTGCGGCCCGCATCGGGCCCGCGCAATCGCGGATCCGCCGGGCGTGGCTCCATTGCGATCCCGGAACATCGCCGATGATCGACTTTCAGACCGACCCGTCCCGCTGGCGCCACTGGCGGCTTGAAACCGATGGTCCCGTGGCATCTCTCTACATGGATGTCGACGAGCAGGGCGGCATCGTCGGCGATTACGAGCTGAAGCTCAACTCCTACGATCTCGGCGTCGATATCGAGCTGGCCGATGCGATCCAGCGGCTGCGTTTCGAGCATCCCGAGGTGCGGGTGGTGATCCTGCGCTCCGGCAAGGACGGGGTGTTTTGCGCCGGCGCCAACATCCGCATGCTCGCCGGCACCTCGCATGCCGACAAGGTGAATTTCTGCAAGTTCACCAACGAAACCCGCAACACGATCGAAGACGCCGGCGCGCATTCGGGCCAGGCCTACATGTCCGCTATTGTCGGCACCTGCGCCGGCGGCGGCTACGAACTCGCACTGGCGACCGACCACATCATCCTTGCCGATGACGGCGCTTCCGCTGTCGCCCTGCCGGAAGTGCCGCTTCTCGGCGTGTTGCCGGGCACGGGTGGCGTGACCCGTGTGACCGACAAGCGCAAGGTTCGAAGAGATCTCGCCGATCTGTTCTGCACGCTCGAAGAGGGCGTGCGGGGTGCGCGCGCCGAGGCCTGGCGCCTGGTCGATGAGACCGCACCGCTTTCCAGCATTGATGCTGCGGTGGAAGCGCGCGCCGCCGCGATTGCTAAAACCTCCGACAGGCCGGCGAAGGCTGAGGGGATAACGCTCGGGCCCCTTGAACGGGAGATCTCGGCTAACGGCGTGCGCTATTCCACAGTTGCGATGCGTTTCGACCGCGATGCCCGCACCGTCACGGTGACGATTACCGGCCCCGAGACTGCACCGCCGGCCAGTCCGGAAGCCATGCATGCCGAGGGCGATCGGTTCTGGCCCCTGCGGGCGGCGCGTGAGCTTGAGGATGCGATTCTCCATCTGCGTTTCAATGAAACCAAACTCGGCGTGGTCCGGTTCCGCACCGAGGGCGACCTCGCTATTGCGACCGCCCACAGCGCATTCCTTGAAGAGCATGCGGAGCACTGGCTGGTGCGCGAGGTCCAGCTCTTCTGGCGGCGTCTGCTCAAGCGCGTCGATATGACTTCGCGTTCGCTGGTTGCCCTGATCGAGCCGGGCAGCTGCTTTGCCGGCATGTTGGCGGAGCTGGTGTTCGCCGCCGACCGCAGCTTCATGGCGCTTGGCCAGTTCGAGGGCGACAACCGGCCGGAGGCGGCGCTGGTGCTGACGGCGGAGAATTTCGGACGTCATCCGATGGGCAACGGGCTGTCCCGCCTCGAGACCCGATTTCTCGGTGATCCCGAGGCCGTTCCCCGCATCCGCGATGCGGCGTCCTCGAATACGCCGCTGGAAGCCGAGGAGGCCGAGGCACTCGGTCTGGTGACCGCGGCTTGCGACGATATAGACTGGGAGGACGAGGTCCGTATCTTCACCGAGGAGCGTGCAAGCTTCTCGCCCGATGCGATGACTGCGTTGGAGGCCAATCTCCGCTTTGCCGGCCCGGAGACCATGGAAACCAAGATATTCGCCCGCCTCACGGCGTGGCAGAACTGGATCTTCCAGCGCCCCAACGCCGTCGGCGAGGAAGGTGCTTTGAAGCGCTACGGTACCGGTCGCAAGCCCGTTTTCGATCCCGGCCGGATCTGAGAGCAGCCAACACAAAACCGGTAAAAGAACCGGCAAAACCGGCGAGGAACGAGCAATGAATATCGATACCGACGCCAGAATCCCCAACAATGTCGGCCTGGCCGAGGACCGTCGCGTCCTCAAGGCGCTTGAGCGCTGGCATCCGGGCTATCTCGACTGGTGGCAATCAATGGGCCCGGACGGGTTCCAGGAGGCGATGGTTTATCTCCGGACCGCAGTCGGGGTTGATCCCGAGGGCTGGGCCACCTTCGACTATGTACAGATGCCCGATTATCGATGGGGGATTTTCCTGGCGCCGGAGGAAGAGGGCCGCAAGATCGCCTTCGGCGAGCACAAGGGCGAGCCGGTCTGGCAGGAAGTGCCCGGCGAATACCGCGCCATGCTGCGCCGCCTCCTGGTGATTCAAGGCGATACCGAGCCGGCTTCGGTTGAACAGCAGCGCTATCTCGGCGCCACCGCGCCCTCGCTCTATGACATGCGCAATCTGTTCCAGGTCAATGTCGAGGAAGGCCGGCATCTCTGGGCCATGGTTTACCTTCTGCAGAAATATCTCGGCCGGGACGGCCGCGAGGAAGCCGGGGAACTGCTGCGCCGCCGCTCCGGCGACCAGGACTCACCGCGGATGCTGGGAGCCTTCAACGAGGCGACGCCGGACTGGCTGTCGTTTTTCATGTTCACCTTTTTCACCGACCGTGACGGCAAGATGCAGCTCGCCAGCCTCGCCCAGTCCGGATTCGATCCGCTGTCCCGGACCTGCCGCTTCATGCTGACTGAGGAATCGCATCACATGTTTGTTGGCGAGAGCGGCATCGGCCGCATCATCCAGCGCACTTGCGAGGCGATGCAGGAGGCCGGCATCGAGGATCCCGGCGATATCGAGCGGATCCGCGCGCTCGGGGTGATCGACCTGCCGGCCCTGCAGCGCAAGGCCAACCTGCACTACACGCTGTCGCTCGATCTGTTCGGCTCGGAAGTGTCGACCAACGCGGCAAACGCCTTCAATGCCAGCTTGAAGGGGCGATACAGGGAGACTCACATCGACGACGACCACCTGTTGCTCGATGCCACTTACCCGGTCCTTGATCTCGTCGACGGCCGGCCCGAGACCGTCGATGCTCCGGCGCTGTCGGCGGTCAATATGCGTCTGCGCGACGATTACATCAGCGATTGCGTCAAGGGAATCAGGCGCTGGAACACGATCCTTCGCAAGGCCGGGGTGGACTTCGAGTTCCGGCTTCCGCATCAGATCTTCCACAGGCAGATCGGTGCCTTCGCCGCGATCGAGGCCACGCCCGGGGGTGAGGTCATCGATGCCGAAACCTTTGCCGCGCGGCGTGACGAATGGTTGCCCACGGCATCAGACGAGGCGTTTCTGCTCTCGCTGATGGTACCGGTCCACGAGTCGGGTCGCTATGCCGGCTGGATTGCGGCCCCGAAAACCGGCATCGACCACAAGCCTGGCAGCTTCGAATATGTCAAGATCGCCGCCTGATCAGGCGGCGATCAGGTGGCGACTAGCTGCCATGCAGCCTGTCCGCACTGCCGATCCGGTTTAGATTACCAACGGAACGAACGCGCCTTGGCGCGCCCGATCGGCGCGCTACAAGGACGCGCTACAAAACGGTGAATACAAAAACCGAATGCGAGGAATTAAATAGATGAAAGTCGGATTGTTCGTCACCAACCAGCAATATCGTGACACCGATATGGTGGGTGCCCTCGATGATCAGATCGCGATGGTGCACCTCGTTCGGGACAATGGCTGGGATTCGCTGTTCAGCGGCCAGCACTACCTGAACGAAGGCAACAACAAGCAACTGCAGCTCGTCCCGTTTCTCACCCGTCTGATACCCGAGGCAGGCGACATGACCACCGGGCTCGGCATCCTTCTGCTGGGTCTCCACAACCCGATCTACACGGCCGAGACCGTGGCCAGTCTCGATATCATTGCCCGCGGCAACTTTGTCTTCGGCGTCGGCCTTGGCTACAGGGACGTTGAGTTTGACGCCTTCGCCTGTCCGAAAGGCCAGAGGGTCAAGCGCTTCGAGGAATATCTCGAGTTGGTCAAGCGCCTGTGGACCGAGGAGTCGGTCACCCATGAGAGTGACACTGTGAAGCTCGACGGTGTGCGCATGAACATTCGGCCGACCCAGTCGCCCCATCCGCCGATCTGGCTCGCCGCCAACAACGACAGGGCGATCCAGCGCGCCGCCCGGATGGCTGATACGTGGTTCATCAACCCGCATTCGACGATGGAAACGATTCGCCGCCATCTCCAGGTCTACCGGGATGAACTAAAGGCGGTCGGTAAGCCCGAACCGGCGGAACTCCCGGCAGTGAAGGAGATCTTCTGCGCCAAGGATCGGGCGACGGCGATCGAGTTGGCGGGGCCCTACCTTCTTGGCAAATACAAGGATTACGCCGCCTGGGGTCAGGACAAGGTGATGCCTGAGAACGAATCCTTCGATCAGGATTTCGACGATCTGCTGCGTGACCGTTTCGTGCTCGGCTCGCCTGAGGAGTGTTACGAGCAGCTGCGTCCCTACTGGGAGGAGTTCGGGATCAACCACCTCGTCTTCCGCAGCCATTGGGCCGGCATGCCGCTCGAGACCGGATGCCAAAGCATACAGCTGATCTCTGACGAGCTTCTTCCCGAGCTGCGCAAGGTCTGATCGGATCTCCTGTCAGCAGGTAACGGCAACAGAATCAGCCGACGCGTCGCCGCAACCCCGCGCGGCATCGCACGACGCCGGAATTTCGATCAAAGGCAGACACCGTAGGTGCTGCCGGTGTCCTTGAGACACTGCTGGCCGTAGGCACATTGCAGGTTGTGTGTGCAGGTTTCGCCTTTCTTTCCGGTGCGATCGCCTGGGTCTTTCGCAGGCTTCCGGTCATATTTATTGCCAGGGAAATAACCGCCGACACAATATCCGTAGCGCGATCCGGATGGCTTGAGGCACTGCGGACCATCTCAGAGCAATCCAGCGCCTTATTGCACAAAAACAGATGCTTGGATTGTTTTGAGTATCAGGATATTCATCGAACAGGGTGCGAGCTTGATACCATAGTTTTGGCGGGTCCGTTGTCATGAGCCGGTGAAGTATTCACTTTGCGATAAGGCACTGGCACGCTCTGAGCATGTGCAAACACCCGACTGATTAAGGCAGGTTTTCTATCTTGGTTAACCACTGCGCGAAAATAGGGCACTCTTCGCGCATTCGATTTAACGTCACGCCCAGTGCCGCGACGTTCCCGTGAAGTACCTTATTGTAGCCGGGCACGAGCGCCTTAATCCTCTTTGAAGGAGCCGTAATTGAACTATCGTTGATGTGTTCAGGAGTTTCGAACGAATCTCGGATCTCTTGAAATTCAGCGGCCATAGCACTTTCGCCCATTCCCCGTGCCATAAGGGTCGGATCACTGAAGAGGAGGCCTTCAAACTCATACATCGCGACAAATGGCATGAATCTCGCCGCCATGGCCTCACCATAGCGATCTTCAAAGTCTTGAGAGAGCGCAGCTTGTGTGTGGGCGGCCTTGTCAGCGACGCTGAGTGCCTCACATCCCGCCCGTCCTGGCCAACCTGTCTGTTCATCCGCAGGCAGTGCATAGTAATCGACAATTGTCGTTCCAAAGGCTTCCTGATCTTGAGAAAGATGTCTCGAAATTTCAGTGTGAACGGCCTCCCAAGAGCAAGCACCCCCTCGCTTTTTCCGAATTCTAGGCTTTCCAACAAGACGTGCTGAAACGCCAGTAAACTCCTTTGTGAAGAGGTGCGGGGCTAGAACGGAATTGACGAATTCTTCTTCGGTCTGGCCTTCTACATGAACGAGGATGCGAGTCACTTGCTATTGTCCGCCCGGTCTTCCGCCAATTTCATTTTTTTCCCAAAGTTCGCCGAGACTGTATTCATCAAGCCATCCTCCGAGGCCTGATTTGTCCAGTCTTTCGAATGTGGACGCACCGCCATCGTGTTGCACCACGACGACATCTTCGGGTTCAAACATATCAAGCAACATAGGCGACTGGGTCGAGATGATCACTTGGACGTCTGTTGAGGCCTGACGAACCAATGCGCCCAAGACAGTAATTGCAGAAGGGTGCAGACCTAGCTCAGGTTCGTCCAAGAGGATTACAGAAGGCTTATATTTGTCTGGTTGCAAAAGAAGAACTGTCAACGCAATGAATCGAAGCGTGCCATCGGAAAAACTGGATACGTCGAAGTGAGATTCTGTCCAGCGATGCGTCCATTCTAGCCGAATCCTGTCCTCGTCCAACGATCTTGGCTCAAGCATAAAGTCGTCGAAGAAAGGAGCAATACGCCGGACCGTATTCCGGATCAATCGATATTCTTCTTCATGCTTAATCTTCAGAAGATATAAGAAAGCGGGAAGGTTCGCGCCATCAGCTCGGAAGTACCTGTTGTCATCCACCTTCGGGGTCTTCTTAAGCGGCGAAGTGTCGCTCGTGTCATGAAAGTGGTAGACTCTCCAGCTTTGCAATGCGCTACGGATATGGGCCTTAACAGAGGCTGAACTTTTCGAACTGATAGCGGCTTCAGAGCCAGCGCTGTTAAGGTTTTCAGCATGGGGATGTGAATACGAATTTTTGTTCCAAAAATAGACCGTTTCAAAAGTTGGTACCAAACCATCCTCAACCGTTGGGAATAGCGAGATTTCGTACTGGTTCACATGGTCGTTCAGGTAGACGTGAAGGGTAATTTCGGAGGTTTTCTTTGAACCAAAGTGCAGAATGGAATCTGCCCCACCAGACGTTTTGACATAGGTCTCTAAACGGCCTTCGGTGATTTCCCGGAGGAACTTGAAAACTCCAATGAAATTGGATTTTCCTGACCCATTGCCACCGATCAGGACATTGATATCCTTGATATCGAGATTCAGCTTTGCAATGCTTTTAAAGCCGCTGATGGATATTTTATCTATTCGGGCCAAAGCTTTGCGCCTCTTTTAACTTGAGTCAAATCCATAATCTGCTTTAAATTCTGAGGTTTTATTTTGGGTCGGCCATCTCGACTGTACTTTGTAGGTTTGGCGACAACACAAACGTCAAATTACGGAGATACCGAGATGACCGATTACGAGATTAAGTTACCCGAGCCGTTGCTGTCGAGCCTGATGAGCGAAAGCAGTGGTTTTGCGCAACTTTTGGAGGCCGTTTTGAACCAGGTGCTTGAAGCGCAGGCGCCGGAACAGATCGGGGCTGAGCACTATGAACGCAACGAGGAGCGAGGAGGCTATAGAAACGGCATGCGGGCCAGAACGCTCTACACCCGTGTTGGCCCTGTTAGGCTGCTTTCTTCCGGCTGAGGTGACGTTCGGCCAGCGCTTCTGCGATCTGGACGGCGTTCAGCGCGGCACCCTTGCGTAGATTGTCGGAGACCACCCACATCGCAAGGCCATACTCGACCGTCGGATCGCGCCGGATACGGCTGACATAGACGGCATCCTGGCCCGCTGACTCTTCGGGTGTGATGTAGCCGCCATCAACATTGTGGTCAGCGACCACGACTCCCGGGGCCTCGGCGAGCACTGCGCGGGCATCCTCAACCGAAAGCGGTCGCTCGAATTCCACATGCACCGCCTCGGCATGGCCGACGAACACCGGCACCCGCACGCAGCTTGCAATCACCGCGATGTCGGGGCCAAGGATCTTCTGCGTCTCGACCACCATCTTCCATTCTTCCTTGCTCGATCCGTCCTCGAGCATCTTGTCGATCTGGGGGACGACATTAAAAGCGATCGTCTTCGGGAACTCGTCCGGCTGGACCGGAGTGTTGGCATAAACGCCGCGGGTCTGCTCGAACAACTCGTCCATGCCGGCCCGTCCGGCACCCGATACGGACTGATACGTGCTGACGACGACGCGGCGGACACCGGCGATGTCGTGAAGCGGCTTGAGTGCGACCACCATCTGGATGGTCGAGCAGTTCGGGTTGGCGATGATATTGCGGGCGGTATAGCCGTCGATCGCCTCCGGATTGACCTCGGGCACGACCAGGGGCACGTCCGGATCCATCCGGAACTGCGAGGTGTTGTCGATGACCACGGCGCCGGCCTCCGCCGCTCGCGGCGCATGCTCGGCAGAAACCACAGCGCCCGGCGAAAACAGGGCGATATCGATGCCGCTGAAATCGTAATCGGCGAGCGCTTCGACCTGCAGGGTTCGCTCCTCGCCAAAGGATATCTCGGTGCCGGCAGAGGTCTCCGAGGCAAGGGCGACGACGCGGTCGGCCGGAAAGGCGCGCTCCGCCAGGATCGACAGAAGCTCGTGCCCGACGCTTCCCGTCGCTCCGGCAACGGCAATATTGTATCCCATGACCTTGTTCCTCGGTGACCCCGTCTCTTCGAGGGCTCCTTGGCGGTTTACCCTAGCCTTGTGAGGGTGGATTCTACGGCAAATCGCTGTTTGAAGGGGTGATTTAGGGTCAAATGCGCCGGTTTGCAAAGAAAACCCGGGTTATCGCGCTTATCGTGCGAGGGTTTTGCGAAGGTCTCCGGTGTCCCGTCGAGGGTTCCTGGGGTTTTGTCTTCGGTGTTCAGCCGACGGCGCGGTCGAGTTCGCGCAGTACGGCGTTGCCCATCTCGGCGGTGGAAACGCTGTCGCCGCCGCCGGCGATGTCGGCGGTCCGGGTGCCGGAAGCGAGCACGGCGTCGACGGCCTGGTCGACCAGATCCGCCTCATCGCCGAGACCGAAGGAATACCGCAGCATCATCGAGTAGCTGAGCAGGCAAGCCAGCGGGTTGGCCAAGCCCTGTCCGGCGATGTCCGGGGCGCTGCCGTGGACCGGCTCGTAGAGCGCACGCCGCCGTCCCGTCTCGTCCGGCGCGCCAAGAGAGGCCGAGGGCAGCATGCCAAGCGATCCGGTGAGCATGGCGGCGCAGTCGGAAAGAATGTCGCCGAACAAATTGTCAGTCACGATGACATCGAACTGCCTGGGATTGCGGACCAGCTGCATGGCGCAGTTGTCGGCGTACATGTGCTCAAACGTGATATCGGGGTAGTCCGGCTCCATCTCGGTTGCGATGTTCCGCCACAAAACCCCGGTCTCCATGACGTTGGCTTTCTCGACCGAGTGCACCCGGCTGTCGCGTTCGCGCGCGAGCTCGCAGGCAACCGCAATCACGCGCTGGATCTCGTCCTCGGTGTAGCGCTGGGTGTCGACCGCCTGGCGCCTGCCGCCCTTCAGCGTCTCGATGCCGCGCGGTTCGCCGAAATAAACGCCCGAGGTCAGCTCGCGGATAATCAATATGTCGAGGCCCTGCACCACCTCGGTTTTCAGGGTCGAGGCGTTGAGAAGCCCATCGAAGGTCATCGCCGGCCGCAAATTGGCGAACAGATCCATCTCCTTGCGCAGGCCGAGCAGGCCGGCTTCCGGCCGTTTGTCCCGGGGGGCATCGTCATATTGCGGCCCGCCAACGGCGCCGAACAGAACAGCGTCGGCCGCCATGGCGTCGGCCAGGGTTTCGTCGGTCAGGGGCGAGCCGTGTTTGTCATAGGAAGCGCCGCCGACCAGGCCGGTTGAGATATCAAAGCTGACTGCCCGGTTGCCGGAGAACCAGTCGACGACCCGCTCGACCTCGCCCATCACCTCGGGGCCGATCCCGTCGCCAGGCAGGATGAGCAGGGTTTTGTTGGCGGCCATGGCCACGTTCCTCTCTTGTCGGGTGCAATTCTTTTTGGGTGCGATGGGGCTCCGCCCGTACGGGCCTCGATAACGCGTTTCATAACACCAGGGTTGTGCGGGGCCAGGATTATGCGGGCGGCCCTATGCGGTAGTCAGTTGAGGCAGTCAGTCCGGCGATCAGGCGCTGGTGGTTCCCGCCTCGAGCCAGGGCTGTTCGCTCCGGCGGCGCTCCTCGAAGGCGGTGATGCCGTCCTCGCTGGCCAAGGTCAGGCCGATATCGTCGAGACCCTCGAGCAGGCACTGCTTGCGGAAGGGATCGATCTCGAAGGAGATGACCGCGCCGTTGGGACGGCGGATTTCCTGCGCCTCGAGGTCGATGGTGAGTTCCGGGTTCTCAGGGTCGCTGGCGTCCGCCATCAGCGCATCGACATCCTCGCGCGGAAGCTGGATCAGGAGCATGCCGTTCTTGAAGCTGTTGTTGTAGAAGATGTCGGCAAAGCTCGTCGAGATCACACAGGAGATGCCAAAGTCCTGAAGCGCCCAGGGCGCGTGCTCGCGCGAGGAACCGCAACCGAAATTATCGCCGGCGACGATGACCTTCGATTCACGCCATGGCCCCTTGTTGAGTACGAAATCCGGGTTCTCCGAGCCGTCTTCGCGGAACCGGATCTCGTCGAACAGGACCTTACCGAGGCCGGTCCGTTCGATGGTGCGCAGGTGAATCTTGGGAATGATCTTGTCGGTGTCGATGTTGATCATGTCGAAGGGCGCGGCAACCCCTGTGAGATGTGTGAACTTCTTCATTCCGTATACTTTCCCCGCGGTTTTCTGCGGTTTCCCGGTTGCGTGTTTTCTGTCGCGTATTTTCCGGCTGTGTCCGTTTTTCGGTTATGTCCGGGGCCGCGCTCAGCGCCGGTGCCGGAGCAGAGACCAGATCATGGCCGGGTCGAGAGGGGTGCCACTGGCATCGCGGCGGCTTTCCTGATCGTCTGCGGGTGTCTCCTGGATGTCCTCGATGCACACACTCCAGCCCTTCTTGCTGCTTTGGGGGCCGAGCAGACGGCCGAGATCCGGCACCTGTCGGGACAGGCGCCGCCGGGTTTCGCTACCGCTCATTACGTGAGATCCCTGACATCGGTCAGCCGGCCGGTGACGGCGGCTGCGGCGGCCATCGCCGGGCTGACCAGGTGGGTGCGGCCACCGCGGCCCTGGCGACCCTCGAAATTCCGGTTCGAAGTCGAGGCGCAGCGCTCGCCCGGCTCCAGGCGGTCGGTATTCATGGCGAGGCACATCGAGCATCCCGGCTCACGCCAGTCGAAGCCGGCCTCGACCAGGATTCGGTCGAGGCCTTCGGCTTCGGCCTGCTGCTTGACCAGTCCGGAGCCGGGGACGATGAGCGTCCGCACGCCTTCTTTCACCTGCCGCCCCTTGGCGATCTCGGCGACAGCGCGAATATCCTCGATGCGACCGTTGGTGCAAGCGCCGACGAACACCGTGTCGATTTCGATCTCGGTCATCTGCGTGCCCGCAACCAACCCCATATAGTCGAGGGAGCGGCGCATTGATTCCGCCTTCTCCGGGCTTTCCGCGTTCTTGGGATCGGGCACCGCCCCGGTGATCGGAACCACATCCTCGGGGCTGGTGCCCCAGGTAACCTGCGGATCGATGTCGGAGATGTCGAGCGAGATGTCCTTGTCGTAGGCTGCACCCTCGTCGGAGGGGAGCGTCTTCCAGTAGGCGACCGCGGTGTCCCAGTCCGCGCCCTTCGGTGCCATCGGCTTGTCCCTGAGATAGTCGAAGGTGGTCTCGTCGGGGGCGATCAGTCCGGCCCGGGCGCCACCCTCGATGGTCATGTTGGAGACCGTCATCCGGCCTTCCATCGACAGCGACCGTACGGCCTCACCCGCATACTCGATGACGTGTCCGGTGCCGCCGGCGGTGCCGATGGCGCCGATCAGGGCGAGAACCAGATCCTTGCCGGTGATTCCCGCCGGCAGGGTGCCGTCCACCGTTACCCGCATGTTGCGGGCAGGTTTCTGTAGCAGGGTCTGGGTTGCCAGCACGTGCTCGACCTCGGAGGTGCCGATGCCGAAGGCGAGGGCGCCAAAGGCGCCGTGGGTGGCGGTGTGGCTGTCGCCGCAGACGATGGTATTGCCGGGCAGGGTGAAACCCTGCTCGGGACCGATAATGTGGACGATGCCGTTGCGCGGATCGTCGATTTCGAACATCTCGACCCCGAATTCTGCGCAGTTCTTGCGCATGGTGTCGATCTGGAGCTGGGAGTCCTCAGGGATTCCTTCTGTGCGGTCGGTGGCGATGTTGTGGTCGATCACCCCGAGCGTGAACTCGGGCCGCCGCACCGGCCGTCCGGCGAGGCGCAGTCCCTCGAAGGCCTGGGGGCTGGTGACCTCGTGGATCAGGTGCCGGTCGACGTAGAGAATGCAGGTGCCGTCGTCCTTTCGGTCGACGACGTGAGATGCCCATATCTTGTCGAACAGGGTGCGGGGCTGGGCCATCAGTGTTCCTCCCGGTCGGCACGGCTTGGGATGCCGGAATTTCCAAACATGCCGGAACCTTCAAACATATGGATCAGGTTAATTCGCAGACGAGTCTGCGTCGCTCTTTTTGCCGCGTTTGAGAAAGTCGCGCAGGCGCCACTTGCGGCGGAGCGCAGGCGTCTCTGCCTCGACCTTCGGTGCTTCGGACGATGTCTCGGAAGACGCCGCCTTGGCCTGTGCAGGCGCGGCGTCCGATACCACAGCATCTCCGTCGGCGGCTAGGGGTGGTGCCTCGCCCTCGGGTTCGAGTACGAGGTCCGCTGCCTCGGAGACGGTCGGCGTGCCACTGGTCGCGGGACGGAAGGTCTGCGCCTCGGCAATGCGAGCACGCTTGCCGCGGCGATCCCTCAGGTAATAGAGCTTGGCGCGGCGTACCGCGCCCCGGCGCACCACCTCGATCGATTCGATGCGCGGGCTGTAGAGCGGGAATACGCGTTCGACCCCCTCGCCATAGCTGATCTTGCGCACGGTAAAGGCGCTGCCGGCGCCGGCGTTGCGCCGCGCGATGCAGACCCCTTCGAAGGCCTGGATACGTTCGCGCGATCCTTCGACGACCTTGACATTAACCCGGACCGTATCGCCCGGATTGAACTCAGGCACCGGCCGCTCGGCCGCGAGTTTGCCGGTTTGCTCGGCTTCGAGTTGCTGGATGATATTCATCGTATCGCCCCTGTCCTTCCGGTGCCGGTGTGTCCGGCACGCCTTTTCGCACCGGCATCCGCGTCGGTATTGCTGTTCTTGTTTGCACGATCTGCTGAGTCACGCGTCGTGTCGCCCGCCGTCCCGGTTGCCCCGGTCGTCGCCCCGGCTGTCATTGTGGCCTGGTGTCGCGCCCAGAGATCCGGGCGCCGGTCGCGGGTGGTTCGGCAGGCTTGTTCGTGACGCCAGTGCCGGATTTCCTGGTGGTGGCCACTGAGCAGAACCGCGGGCACTGCCCGGTTTCGCCAATTCGCCGGCTTGGTGTAGTGGGGATGCTCAAGCAGACCGTTCTCGAAACTCTCTTCGGCAAGGGAGGCGGCGTCGCCGACCACGCCCGGGAGCAGGCGGACGCAGGCGTCGATGAGTGCAATTGCTGCTGGCTCGCCGCCGGAGAGAATGAAATCGCCGAGGCTCACCTCTTCGAGTCCGTTGGCTTCGACGGCGCGCTGGTCGACTCCTTCATAGCGGCCACAGAGAAGCACGACGCCGTCGCCGCTGGCTAGATCGCGAATGCGTTTCTGGTCGAGCCGTGCGCCGCGGGGCGTCAAAAAGATCTTGGAGCCCGGCGCATCGGTGACCGCGGCCAGGGCCGCGTCGATCACTTCCGGCCGTATCACCATGCCGGGTCCGCCGCCGAAGGGCGGCAGGTCGACCGACCGGCTCGGGGCGTCGGCGTGGTCACGGAGATCGCGCGCGTCCAGCTGCCACATCCCTTCGGTGAGCGCCCGGCCGGCCAGAGAGCTGGCGAGCGGGCCTGGGAACATCTCCGGGAAGATGGTCAGCACGGTCGCCGTCCAGGGAGCAGCGCCGGTCGCTACCGTTCCACCAGTCGCCGCGCCTGTCGCTGCATCTGTTGTTCCGGAAGTCATCGCACGGCTGCCTGGAGTTTTTCTGCCGCCGCGTCCGCGCCTCCATCGCGCACCTCCCCATCGTCCGCGTCAGCGTCGCCCGAAGCAGGTACTATGGAGATGGGCGGGATTACTGTTACGCCGGTGGCGAGATCGACCGACGGCACGGCTGTGCGGGTGAAGGGTATGAGCATGTCGCCGCCATCCTCACGCGCAATCTCAAGCACGTCTCCGGCGCCGTGGTTGTGAACGGCCCGAACCGTGCCCAGTGTCTCGCCTTCGGTATCGAGGGCGGCAAGACCGATCAAATCGGTGTGATAGTACTCGTCCCCGTCGGCAAGATCCGGCAACGCATCGCGGGCGATGCAGAGCGCGGCGCCTCTGTGCTGTTCGGCTGCGCTGCGGTCGGCAACGCCGTCGATGCGGGCCAGTAGCGCGCCCCGGCTCTCGCCGACGATCTCGAGGGAGAAGGGTTTGTTGCCGGCCTCGTCGGTCAGCGGGCCGTAGGCGCAGAGATCAGTGGGGTTGTCGGTGAAGCTCTTGATACGCACCAGCCCGCGCACGCCGTGCGGGGCGGTGATCACGCCAAGGCGGATCCGCTCCGTCGACAGGCCTGACGCCCCTCCATGGAGTGTTTCTCCACGAGGCGTTTCCCCATGAGGCACTCCTGTCTGTGCTGTCCGGGTTCCGGGTTCCACCATCTTCCGACATGCCTTGCATCCAGCATTCGCCTGGATGCTCAGCTCTCCTTCTTGTTCGCGTCGCCGGCTTCTTTGCCAGCATCAGCGTCCTCGGCCTTCTCGTCCGCTTCGGGGGTAGCTTTCTCTTCGGTTTCTGGTTCGGTTTTGGCCTCCGGTTCAGCTTCCGCCTCTACCTCTGTCTCGGGAGCCTCATCTGCGGGCACCCCGGCTTCAGGAGTCTCGGTGGTTTCTGTGGCTTCGTTGAGCGCAGTCTCGTCGGGGGCGTCTGCAGCCTCTGCAACCTCTGTGGTGTCCGGGGCGTCTTCCTCCGCCACCTCTTCCGTAGCGGCGCCGGCCTTGGCATCATTAGCGGCCTCCTCGGCAGCTTTCTTGCGTTCCTGTGCCTTGGCCCGGGGCAGGCTTTTCTTGGTCTGCTCGGGGATTGCCGGCATCGGCATGATCTCGGCCTGGCCAAGGAAGCGGGCCACCCGATCGGAGGGTCGGGCGCCGACGGACAGCCAGTGCGTGATGCGATCGGCTATCAGTGTGACGCGATCGGGGTGTTCTTTCGGTAGCATCGGGTTGTAGGTTCCGAGTCGCTCGATGAAACGGCCGTCGCGCGGCATCCGGGAATCCGCCACGACGATCCTGTAGAAAGGGCGCTTCTTCGCTCCGCCCCGCGCCATTCGAATCTTCAGCGCCATTTATAATTCTCCCGTTTTGTCCGCATTCTCAGGTGCCAGTATCCCGAATCAGGAAACGCGCCAGCGCGCGAACCCTCGCGGACTGGCGGAGCCCCTCGGGGCCAGAGAACTGTTGTCTCCGAAAACCACCGCCTTATTACGTCCGGCCCGAAGCCGAGTCAACACGGAAGGCAGGGCAATGGAGCCGCATAGGACCGGAGAACGCTATCAAAACCCGTCGGCCAAGCGACACGAGGGCAGTTCCATGATCCTGCAGTCGTGTGCCTCACATGTAATCATCCGCAACAAAAAAAGCTGGCCCGGTCTCCGGGCCGACTCTTCGATGGCGGATGGTTCGTCTTCCGTTTCCGCCGGCAGTGGTTGCTACGGGATTCCCCTAGCGGTTATTGCGCCCCGGCGCCTAGTGAATAGGCTGGATGGTGTAGTTTTCCACAAGAGATTTCTCATCGGCCAGGTCAGCGGATATCGGAAGGACATACCCCGTCTTGCAGATAAGGCGCTGGCCAAACATGTGGCTCTCTCCAAGCGGCATTGACCAAGCGGCATTGACGCTGGTGCACACGGTAGATGCACAAAGCTCAAATGAGATGATGGCCGGGAATCCGGCGTTGTGCTGGCGCTAGAATGTTTTCTGCATGCCGGCCCTCGTAACTCAGAGGGTCATCGAGTCAGCTTCCTAGCGAGGTTATACGTTCGCCTTTTATTGGCGCATGTGTTAGCCACACGCTTGGAAAAAGGAGCCATCCAAGAGGAAACCTGACGCTGATCCGACATCATGAGAAGGAATGGTTTCATCAGTATTCATTGTCGGGCTTCCACAGTGGGCCTGTCGCAGGGTGAGGGCAGAAGCCCGGATCCAACCACAAGCTGGTTCGCATAGAGTCGCACTCGATGTGTGGTATCGCCGGGGTCGTTGAGCGCGACGTGCGCTCAGCGGCTTTGCTTGAAGAGATCGCAAGGAATATGGCCGCCCCGCTTGAGCATCGCGGGCCGGATGCGAACGGCGTGTGGGTGGATGTCGATTCCGGGGTCGGGCTCGGACATCAAAGGCTTTCGATCATCGATCTTTCGCCAGCCGGCGCGCAACCGATGACCTCCGGACCATTCACAATTTCCTATAACGGAGAAATCTACAACGCCGATGAGCTTCGAGGGGAACTCGAGGTGCGGGGAGTTCGGTTCCGGGGCCACTCGGACACCGAGGTTGTGCTCGAGGCCTGCGCAGCCTGGGGCGTCAGACAAGCCACCGAACGATTGATCGGCATGTTCGCCTTCGCGATCTGGGATCGTCGGGAGCGCAGTCTCTACCTGGTCCGCGATCGTATCGGCATCAAGCCCCTTTATTACTGTGCAACCCCGGAGCGGTTTTCCTTCGCCTCCGAGCTCAAGGGGCTGCGCGCCCATCCCAGCTTCAATTCAACGATCGATCACGATGCTGTCGGGGCATTTCTGGTGCTCGATTACATCCCGGCGCCGCTCAGCATCTACCGCAGCGCGAAAAAGCTTCAACCAGGAACAATTCTTCGGGTCGAACACGGCTTGCTGGAGGATGTCGAACTGACTCCCTATTGGACCCTGCAGGATGCCGCGCACAAGGGGCAGGCTGACCGGTTTCCGGGCACAATCGAAGAAGCGACCGACGAACTCGAGGGCCTGCTGTCCGATGCGGTCTCCCGCCGTCTGGTTTCCGATGTGCCGATCGGTGCGTTTCTTTCTGGCGGGATTGATTCCTCGGTCGTGGTTGCGCTCATGCAACGCCAGTCATTAAGACCTGTGCAGACCTTTTCGATCGGATTTAAAAATGGATTCGATGAGGCTCCCTATGCCAAAAAGATTGCCGAGCATCTCGGCACGGAGCATTGCGAGTATTACATCAGTCCCGAAGAGATGCGGGAGCATGGGCCGGCAATCATGGGGCATCACGATGAGCCGTTCGCCGATCCATCGCTGTTGCCAACCTACTTCCTTTCACGCCTGGCGCGGAGGCAGGTGACGGTCGCGCTTTCAGGCGATGGCGGCGACGAGCTCTTCGGTGGTTACGACCGGCATATCATGGCGGAAAAGTTTCTAAAGCACCCGGCGCTGGATTTCGGGCCGGTTGCGAAAGCGCTGATACATCGGATTGTTCCGGTGCTGCCACGTCCTATCAGAGGTGTGTGGCAAGTGTTTCCAGGGATGCATTCGGGTGGCCAACCGCTGTTGACGGCCGGGGAAATGAAGCCTTTGGCGCGCATGATTTATACACCTGAAATGATGCATCATCTCTTTGCGCACGGCAGCACAGAAATCGTTCCGGGGTCGAAGTTGGTGACGGGTTTGATGGACGACTGGCTTACTCAATGTGAGGGCTTGGATCCTTCGGAACGACAGCAATATATCGACGCGGCCGGATATCTGCCTGACAACATCCTCACGAAAGTTGACCGTGCGAGTATGGCTGTATCGCTTGAGGCCAGGGTGCCGGTTCTCGACCACCGCATCATCGAGTTCTCCTTTTGTCTCCCGGCCTCCATGAAAACCACAATCAACGGAAGAAAACGTGTGCTTCGAAAGCTTCTGGCCCGACATGTCCCACCCGCCATGTTTGAAAGGCCAAAGCGAGGTTTTCGCGGACCTTTGGATAGATGGCTCAGAGGGCCTCTACGGGGATGGGTAGCGGACCTTTCGGTCAAGAGCACCCTCTCACGGCACGGTCTCGTGGATCCGGACATTTCGTCCAAGCGACTTGGATTTCGTGGGATCGCGCTGGCAGCATGGTGCGAAACACATCTGTAACCAAGGCATAGGCGACCCTTGCGCATAGCAATCGTGATACCGAATCTCAATGGTGCCGGCGCTGAACGTTCGGTTTTGAAAATCGCGCATGGCCTGATCGAGCGCGGACACGCCGTCGACATGCTGTTATTCAAGGCCAATATCCATCTTCGTGATGAAGTGCATGACGATCTCCGTATATTTGCTCTTGATACTGACCCTGACGACCTTACCCGTAACACGGCAGGCGATCTCGTAAACAGGGTTATTCCCCACATCGACGGCAATTTTCCCGCATCGAAACTTCGCTCCTTTTTCCGGCTGGGGCGGGTGTTGCAATGGCACCTGGTTTTTTTTCTGAATCTCCGTGCTCTTCGCTGGGCTCCTGCAATCGCATGCTATATCAGCCAGGAACGGCCCGATTGCATAATCGCCAATCTTTCCACGGCCGAAACCGCGGCCATGTTGGGTCGGTGTATAGTCGGCGTATCTCTGCCGCTCATAACAGTCGTGCGTAATGCAGAGAGAATTGGCGCACAGAGACTCGACAAGCAGTTGCGCTATAATCGGCAGCTCCGGGAAGCTGATCGCATCGTCGCCGTTTCGAACGGTGTCGCTGACGGTGTCTCCCGTGTTCCGGGCATCGCCCGGGAGAAAATCACCACCATCTACAATCCCGTCGTCACCCCGGACATCAGCCGCCTGTCGGCGCTGATTCCACAACATCCCTGGCTGTCTGGGCCGTCCGGTGGTAGGGGTCCCGTTGTCCTGGCTGTCGGAAGGCTTCAGGAGCAAAAAGATTACCCCACGCTCCTGAATGCGTTTGCGCAGGTGTCTCGCCTGCGACCTGCCCGCCTGATCATTCTCGGTGAGGGAGAGCAAAGATCCGCCCTCGAAACCCTGACCCGGGAGCTCGGTCTGGAAGCGCAGGTGTCTCTCCCGGGGTGGGTGGACAACCCCTACGCTTTCATGGCGCGTGCTGATCTGTTTGTCATGTCGTCAAGGCACGAGGGGCTGCCAGGTGCCCTGATCGAAGCGCTGGCCTGTGGGTGCCCTGCGGTCAGTACCGATTGCCCTTCCGGGCCATCAGAGATTCTCCAGGGCGGGAAGGTGGGACCTCTTGTTCCGGTCGGCGACGCCGATGTGCTTGCAGATGCCATGCTTTGTGTTCTTGAAGATCCGCCGGATAGAGAATCTTTACAGCGCCGCGCTGCATATTTCTCCTTTGACAAGGCCATCGATCTTTATGACAAGCTGATAACAGACAGTGTCAGCGCACGGGCCAGCTGAGCATCATCAATGGCGCATTCTCAGCCATCTTTGCGCATAGCAATCGTGATACCGAATCTCAATGGTGCCGGCGCTGAACGTTCGGTTTTGAGAATCGCGCATGGCCTGATCGAGCGCGGACACGCCGTCGACATGCTGTTATTCAAGGCCAATATCCATCTTCGTGATGAAGTGCATGACGATCTCCGTATATTTGCTCTTGATACCAACCCTGACGATCTTACCCGCAACACCGCAGGCGATCTCGTAAACAGGGTTATTCCCCACATCGACGGCAATTTTCCCGCATCGAAACTTCGCTCCTTTTTCCGGCTTGTACCGGAATTGAAATGGCACGCGGGTTTTTTCCTGAACGCTGACGATCTTCGCCGGACCTTTGGGATCGCGCACTATATCAGCCAGGAACGGCCCGATTGCATAATCGCTAATTTTACCTCGGCCGAAACTGCGGCCATGTTGGGTCGGTGTATAGTCGGCGCATCTCTGCCGCTCATAACAGTCGTGCATGATCCCCAGAGAATTGGCGCACAGAGATTCAAAAAGCAGTTGCGCTATAACCGGCAGCTCCGGGAAGCTGATCGCATCGTCGCCGTTTCGAACGGTGTTGCTGACGGTGTCTCCCGTGTTCCGGGCATCGCTCGGGAGAAAATCACCACCATCTACAATCCCGTCGTCACCCCGGACATCAGCCGCCTGTCGGCGCTGATTCCACAACATCCCTGGCTGTCTGGGCCGTCCGGTGGCGGGGGGGGCGTTGTCCTGGCTGCCGGAAGGCTTCATGAGGTAAAAGATCACCCCACTCTCCTGAATGCGTTTGCGCAGGTGTCTCGCCTGCGACCTGCCCGCCTGATCATTCTCGGTGAGGGAGAGCAAAGATCCGCCCTCGAAACCCTGGTCCGGGAGCTCGGTCTGGAAGCGCAGGTGTCTCTCCCGGGGTGGGTGGACAACCCCTACGCTTTCATGGCGCGTGCTGATCTGTTTGTCATGTCGTCAAGGCGCGAGGGGCTGGGAAATGCCCTGATCGAGGCGTTGGCCTGCGGGTGCCCTGCGGTCAGCACCGATTGCCCTTTCGGGCCATCAGAGATTCTCCAGGGTGGGAAGGTGGGGCCTCTTGTCCCGGTCGGCAACGCCGATATGCTTGCAGATGCCATGCTTTGTGTTCTTGAAGATCCGCCGGATAGAGAATCTTTACAGCGCCGCGCTGCATATTTCTCCTTTGACAAGGCCATCGATCTTTATGACAGGCTGATCACAGATAGTGTCAGCGCACAGGCCAGCTGAACATCATCAATGTCGCATTCTCAGCCATCTTTGCGCATAGCAATCGTGATACCGAATCTCAATGGTGCCGGCGCTGAACGTTCGGTTTTGAAAATCGCGCGTGGCCTGATCGAGCGCGGACACGCCGTCGACATGCTGTTATTCAAGGCCAATATCCATCTTCGTGATGAAGTGCATGACGATCTCCGTATATTTGCTCTTGATACCAACCCTGACGACCTTACCCGTAACACGGCAGGCGATCTCGTAAACAGGATTATTCCCCACATCGACGGCAATTTTCCCGCATCGAAACTTCGCTCCTTTTTCCGGCTGGGGCGGGTGTTGCAATGGCACACAGGTTTTTTCTTGAACACTCACGCTCTTCGCTGGGCCTTTGGGATCGCGCGCTATATCAGCCAGGAACGGCCCGATTGCATAATCGCTAATCTTGCTTCGGCCGAAACCGCGGCCATGATGGGTCGATGTATAGTCGGCGTATCTCTGCCACTCATAACAGTTGTGCGTGATGCAGAGAGAATTGGCGCACAGAGATTCAAAAAGCAGTTGCGCTATAACCGGCAGCTCCGGGAAGCTGATCGCATCGTCGCCGTTTCGAACGGTGTCGCTGACGGTGTCTCCCGTGTTCCGGGCATCGCCCGGGAGAAAATCACCACCATCTACAATCCCGTCGTCACCCCGGACATCAGCCGCCTGTCGGCGCTGATTCCACAACATCCCTGGCTGTCTGGGCCGTCCGGTGGTAGGGGTCCCGTTGTCCTGGCTGTCGGAAGGCTTCAGGAGCAAAAAGATTACCCCACGCTCCTGAATGCGTTTGCGCAGGTGTCTCGCCTGCGACCTGCCCGCCTGATCATTCTCGGTGAGGGAGAGCAAAGATCCGCCCTCGAAACCCTGACCCGGGAGCTCGGTCTGGAAGCGCAGGTGTCTCTCCCGGGGTGGGTGGACAACCCCTACGCTTTCATGGCGCGTGCTGATCTGTTTGTCATGTCGTCAAGGCACGAGGGGCTGCCAGGTGCCCTGATCGAAGCGCTGGCCTGTGGGTGCCCTGCGGTCAGTACCGATTGCCCTTCCGGGCCATCAGAGATTCTCCAGGGCGGGAAGGTGGGACCTCTTGTTCCGGTCGGCGACGCCGATGTGCTTGCAGATGCCATGCTTTGTGTTCTTGAAGATCCGCCGGATAGAGAATCTTTACAGCGCCGCGCTGCATATTTCTCCTTTGACAAGGCCATCGATCTTTATGACAGGCTGATCACAGATAGTGTCAGCGCACAGGCCAGCTGAACATCATCAATGTCGCATTGATGCAGCATTTCATCATCAATCTCGAGCGTGCCGAAGAACGACGGCGAAAGATCGTCGCGGAATTCCAGGCCTGCGGTCTCGAGTTCGAAATCCTGAAGGCCATCGACCACCGCACCCTTGGCGAAGAGGAAATCGCCGGCAGGGTTGACAAGGAGGCGCGCCGGCGGGAAGGCCGCCGGCCTCTATCGGACGGAATGATCGCCTGTGCGCTGAGCCACCGGATGGCGCTGCAGCGCATCGCGGAAGACAGCGCCGCCGATAGCGTGCGGAGGGGGGACACCGCAGTGGCAGCCGTCTTTGAAGATGATGTGACCCTGGCACCGGAGACGTCGGAGATCCTCGATGCGATCGAATCCCTGGAACATCCCTTCGATATCATCTTCCTGCATAGAACCAGGCGCCCTTTTCGTGAGACACGGGATCTGATTCGGGATTACCGCCTTGGACATGAACGATATTCGGGGTGGGGCCTGCTGGGCTATGTCGTCACTCGGAAGGCGGCAAGTCGGTTGCTTGAATTCGAGCCCAGGGTCGTCCATCAGATCGATCATTCTCTTCACAGCTACTGGCGGCACGGGCTCGAGACACTTACCCTCGATCCTGCGGTTGTCTGTCATCGCGATGAAGAGAAATCCTTTATATACGAGAGCGGGCAACCGCCACGCGCTATGAATCCGGCCACCTGGCTCCGCCGCATCCGCTCCTCCCTAACCGAAGAGATCCGCAAGCGCTGGATGTTCCGTAAAATGATCCAGAGGGTCACCTCTCCAGCCTTGCATCGAACGCCACCGTAAGTATCTCGGGAACCCGAAGAAAGAAGATTCCAGCAGCTCCCAGCTACCAAGAAACAGAGTTGCATAGCGATTGGAAAAGCGAATCTGGCTATTGCTGTCTACAATGTCTTGCAGGGAGCCCGGATGCGCGCCCTGCCGCATCATGGAGACGGGGTCCTTGACCTCATCGAACCCGAAAAAGCGGTGCGGTGTGTCAGTTTGCTACGCTCTGTCCGCGGTCGGGCGGCATCGCAACGCGCATAAACAAATAGCCCTGATTGACATTCGAAGCCTTGGTAGGGCATACAGAGATCAATACGCTCGCCACGCCTCTCGACGATGCGCAACAGGCGGGCTTTTTTGTTGACAAAGCCCATTCCAAAAGAGCGTGATGCGCCTCGTTCTCATCAATCTTGAGCGAGCCCGGGAGAGACGGGAGCGGATGGCACGGGAGTTCACTGCTTTCGGGCTGGAGTTCGAGACGGTCAGGGCTCTCGACGGCAATACCCTCTCGCCCGAGAACTATGCCCAGGTCGACCAGGAAGCCCGGCGCCGGCAGGGCCTGTACCCCCTTCCGAACGGCTCCATCGCCAACTGGCTCACCCAGCGCCGGGCCATGCGCGATCTCGTCGAGAACGGCCCGGACATGATGGCGGTGTTCGAGGACGATGTGCGCTTCACACCTGCACTGCCCGCAATCCTTTCGGTTCTGGAGCGGGGGGGGGGATTTCCGTTCGATGTGGTGTTCTTCCACCGGCGCGATCCCACCCGCGCCTTCGTGCCCTGCCATGAGCTCGAGACCGGGCACACGCTCGGCAGGGTGCGTTATGCCGATTACGGATCCGAGGGCTATGTGATCACCCGCGAGGCTGCACGTCATTTTCTCGAAGTCATCCCGAAGATGATCCGCGAGATCGACCAATCCCTGTCACGCTTCTGGGACAACGGCCTGAACGTCTTCTATATCGACCCGCCCGTGGCATGGAGTGAGGGTGAGGACGATTCGCAGATCGAGGCTGGCCGGGCCGAATCCAGGCGAAAGCAGCAGAGCGACGAGAACCGCTTTCTTGTCCTTGGTCGTCGTGCAAGTGCCGGCCTGCGGCGGGAGGTGATCAAGCGGGTCTCCTTTCGCAAATTGATGCGCGGAGAGATCGGTGTCGCCCGATAGCACCGAAGGCCCAGCTCGTCACGGCTCTCGGGCTTGTTGAGGAGCGCCATGATCCGATGCGCGCGCTGGTTCGGCTTGGTCAAAATCTATCCAAGCCAAGGCAGACATCGTTGCGGGACTTGCAGTACATCGCATCAATGATAAGAAACGGGAACGACCCTGGCGGGCGCTCATTGAAAGCGCGAACACGGGCATCCGGCGCGGAGCATAACTGGCTGACTGTCGATTTTGAAAAATGCGCCCCGCATAGTTCTTCGGTGACTTTTGTGACCTTGCGGGTAGAAACGCCGTTCAGCACCATTTCCATCAGCGCCAGAACAAAGGCCTGCCCGGAACGCTGGTAGCGACCGAATATCTCCGTTGAAAACGACCCGTCCCGAAACTGCGGTACGCGCAGCCTGACAGGGCCAACACAGGTGTAGAGCGTTCGGGCCCGCATGCCGTTTCTATAGCCTCCTCGCTCCTCGTTGCGTTCATAGCGCTCAGCCCCGACCTGTTCCGTCGCCTTCGCTTCAAGCACCTGGTTCAAAACGGCCTCCAAAAGTTGCGCAAAACCACTGCTTTCGCTCATCAGGCTCGACAGCAACGGCCCCGGCAGCTTAATCTCGTAATCGGTCATCTCGGTACCTCCATAGTTTGACGTTTGTGTTATCGCCAAACCTACAGAGCACAGCCGAGGTGGCCGACTCAAAATCAAACCTCAGAATTTACAGCAGATTATGGACTTGACCCCTCTCGACGATGCGCAACAGGCGGGCTTTTTTGTTGACAAAGCCCATTCCAAAAGAGCGTGATGCGCCTCGTTCTCATCAATCTTGAGCGAGCCCGGGAGAGACGGGAGCGGATGGCACGGGAGTTCACTGCTTTCGGGCTGGAGTTCGAGGCGGTCAGGGCTCTCGACGGCAATACCCTCTCGCCCGAGAACTATGCCCAGGTCGACCAGGAAGCCCGGCGCCGGCAGGGCCTGTACCCCCTTCCGAACGGCTCCATCGCCAACTGGCTCACCCAGCGCCGGGCCATGCGCGATCTCGTCGAGAACGGCCCGGACATGATGGCGGTGTTCGAGGACGATGTGCGCTTCACACCTGCACTGCCCGCAATCCTTTCGGTTCTGGAGCGGGGGAGGGGATTTCCGTTCGATGTGGTGTTCTTCCACCGGCGCGATCCCACCCGCGCCTTCGTGCCCTGCCATGAGCTCGAGACCGGGCACACGCTCGGCAGGGTGCGTTATGCCGATTACGGATCCGAGGGCTATGTGATCACCCGCGAGGCTGCACGTCATTTTCTCGAAGTCATCCCGAAGATGATCCTCGGGATCGACCAATCCCTGTCACGCTTCTGGGACAACGGCCTGAACGTCTTCTATATCGACCCGCCCGTGGCATGGAGTGAGGGTGAGGACGATTCGCAGATCGCGGCTGGCCGGGCCGAATCCAGGCGAAAGCAGCAGAGCGACGAGAACCGCTTTCTCGTCCTTGGTCGTCGTGCAAGTGCCGGCCTGCGGCGGCAGGTGATCAAGCGGGTCTCCTTTCGCAAATTGATGCGCGGGGAGATCGGTGTCGCCCGATAGCACCGAAGGCCCAGCTCGTCACGGCTCTCGGGCTTGTTGAGGAGCGCCATGATCCGATGCGCGCGCTGGTTCGGCTTGGTCAAAATCTATCCCAGCCAAGGCAGACATCGTTTCCAATCCAATACTTTCGCCCGCTATCCAGCTTCTCGGCACTATTCCAAAAAAATGACGCGGTTTCCGCCAATATCTATTGGCGCTGTTCTTGATGTCATTGATGTCATCGGAAACGTTCAGTCTTATCGCAATAGCACAGGGGATCCGGGCACGCCGGGTATAGGACGCTATGATTAAACGGGATCAGGCCTCGCGCCAGTGCTCGGCGATCCAGGGGGTTGGGCGGGTGATCCGGTGCGGCTTGCGTGGCCGGTAGCCTGCGGAGGCTTCATCGGGCAGGGGGTGTCCGTGGAAAACGACGATACGCGCATCCGAAGGAATGTGCGGGATGCGAACCAGGTTCAGGGGGAAGGCCGGAATGCAGTGGCGCTTGAAACTGACCACCCAGGAATCCGGCCACCAGACATGACCGCCCAATGCTTCGGTCAGATAGCGCTGGTCGACGAGACGGCGGTAGCGCGAAAGCGCGTCGTCGCGTTCGGCCATGAAGCGATCGAGGACGTCCTGGGATTGCCCCGCATCGAAGCGGAACGCGGAGGAATTGCCGGAAACGCCTTGTCGGCGCAGAAGCCGTTGATGCGGCCACTCCCAGTCGCGGATGATGCAACGGCATTCAGGCTCAAATGTGAAAAGGTCGAGAAGGGAGCCAACGATCAATACATCGAGATCGAGGAACAGACTCGACCCGGAGAGATCGGCCAAGCCATTGCGGAACAGGGCCAGCTTCAGCCAGGGCGTCAGCAGCCAGTCTTTTGGCACATCGAAATCCGGAAGCGGATAAATCTCGACTTCGGGGCGGATGTCTGTGGCGTCGTCGGTGAAACACAGGAAGCGGAAGTCACGCGGGAGATGGCGCGATACCCCGGCGTGGAGTCGGTTGACGTATTCGGGGCCATACTTGGTGCCCCATTTCAGGGTCAGGATGTTAATCGTCACCGGCCCGCTCCGTTCATGGCGATCTTCACTTCCGGTAGATCGTAAGGGTCGCCGATGGTTGGGGGGAGTTTTGCGCGTTCTCCTGTTATCTCTATCTCTTCGCCCGCGGTGTAATACCTGTAATACCTGTAATACCGGCCTCGTTTCTGCCCGTGCGGTATCAGGAGTTTCTTTGTCAGAATTTCAAGGTCCTGCCCGGCGACGTAAGTACTCACCTCTGTGTTTTTTTTGTAGTTGGGGCTTGTTGTCTTCATATCGAGCGCGGCGTGAAACAGCGGGATCCGCATTCTTTCATGGAGGTCATGACGCGTGGCGATTTCTTGGATGCTGCTATAAAGCAATTCATGCTCTTCGATGCGGCGAATCACTATATTCGCCTGTTGGTAATGGGCTTTCAGACAGAACCGGACCCAAGGTAACGCATCATGCGAAGGGTTCCAGCGACAACATAATCGATTAAACCCTGTGGCCAAAGGGCCTTGGCGTCGTTCAGGGGCGCCAGAAGGAGGGGGTGAGCAGGATCAGGACGGTGAACAGCTCGAGGCGACCGAGCAACATGCCGGCCGAGAGGATCCACTTGGCCGCATCCGGCAGGCTGGCGAAATTGCCGGCGGGGCCGATCACCGGACCAAGGCCGGGGCCTACATTCGAGATTGCGGTAGCGGCCCCGGAGGCGGCGGTAAGGAAGTCGAGATCGGTCAGGCCGAGACCGAAGGCGATCAGCACGTAGCACAGCACGTAGAGGAAGAAGAACCCCATCACCGAACTGGCGACATCCTCGGGGATCGGCTTGCGGTTATAGAGGGCGATAAATACGCCGTGCGGCCGCAGGAGCCGGCGGAACTGGCTGCGGGCGGTCGCGTACAGCACCTGGATCCGAAACACCTTGATACCGCAGGTGGTTGAGCCGGCGCAGCCGCCGACGAACATGATCAGGAAGAAGAACACGACGGCGAACGGGCTCCAGGTTCCGAACTCCGATGTCGAATAACCGGTTCCGGTCATCATCGAGACCGTGTTGAAGGCGGACAGGCGCAACGCCGACCCAGGTGTCTCGCCGCCGACGTACAGATGCAGTGCCATTCCGCCCACGAGGGTCAACATGATCACCATGAACCAACGGACCTGGCTGTCACGCCAGAGCGCGCGCGGGGCACCCGTCACCGCCCGTAGATAGAGAACGAAGGGTAGGCTTCCGACCACCATGAAGACGATTGCGATCACATCGATGGCGACGCTGTCGAAATATCCGATCGATAGGGTTTTGGTCGAGAAACCGCCGGTCGCGATCGTTGTCATCGCGTGGGCGATGGCATCGAACAGGCTCATTCCGGCAAACCAGTAGGCGCCGACGCAGAGAACAGAGGCGCCGATATAGATGGCCAGGATGTAGAAGATCAACTGAGCCGTGCGCGGCAAGGCCTTTTCTGACTGGTCGGAGGATTCCATGCGGAACAACTGCATGCCGCCGACCTGCAGCAGCGGCAGGATAGTGACCGCCATGGCGATAACGCCGATACCACCAAGCCATTGGAGAAGTGCGCGCCAGAGCAGCACCGGTGCGGCGATGCTGTCGAGCTCACCAATGACGGTGGACCCGGTGGTGGTAATGCCGGACATCGCCTCGAAAAAGGCATCGGTGTAGTTGAGATCGAGGCTCGAGAAACACAGCGGTAGGGCGGCGAATGCGGGGATGACGATCCACACCAGGGTGGTCAGCATGAAACCCTGGCGCGGCGTTAGGTTACGGTTGTCGCCACTCGAGGTCAGCATCAGGATGCCGCCGGTAAACAGCGCCGCTCCCGCTGACGCGAAAAACGCCATCGTGTCGGAATTGCCGAGCAGGAGGCTGAGTACTGCCGGCAACAGCATCATTGCGGCCAGCGAGGCGACGACGGCGCCAACGACGAACAGAACGGGGCGAAGATCGATCATGCCGGATCTTTGCGGGCCGCTGCCGGGCCGGTTCTCCCGGGGCAGCCCTTAGCTCGGGGCCGGGCCTAGCCCTGCGATGGCCTCATACTAATCAGGTTTTCGAACTCGAGGCGCGTCTTGTTGTCAGTGCGGAAGGTTCCGGTCATCCGGCTGGTGACCATCGAGACTCTGGTCTTGGCGATGCCGCGCGTGGTCATGCACTGATGGACAGCCTCAATGACCACGCCGACGCCGCGTGGCTTCAGCGCATCCTCGATGGCGTCCGCGATCTGTGCCGTCATCTTCTCCTGGATCTGTAGACGCCGGGCGAAAATCTCGACGACGCGGGCAAGCTTGCTGATCCCGACCACGCGCCGGTCGGGCAGGTAGCCGACATGCGCTCGGCCGATGATAGGCACCATATGGTGCTCGCAGTGGGAGACGAAATCGATGTTACGCAGGACGATCATCTCATCGTAGCCGTTGGTTTCATTGAAGGTGCGCCCGAGCAGGGTCGTGGGGTCGACTTGATAGCCGCTAAAAAATTCCTGCTGGGCATCGGCGACGCGCCGGGGGGTGTCGCGCAATCCCTCGCGCGCCGGATCGTCACCGGCCCAGCGGATCAGGGTGCGCACCGCCTCTTCGGCCTGTGTACGGCTGACGGTGTTGTCGCCAGCTTTTGCCGCACGTGCTTTTGCTGCGCTGGCTTTTTTTGCTACGCTGGCTTTTGCCGGTTTGGCCTTCGCCGTTCGGGCTTTGGTGGTTTTGGCTCTTGTGGCTGCGGTGTGGCCGGCTTTCGCGCCTTTCGCTTTCAACTCTCGTCCTCCGGTCTCGGCAATGCCGCATTGGAACCCGCCCTGGCTTGCGCCGCTGGCCGAGCTCCGTCTTCTGGTTTCAATTACGATGTTTGTCTGGCGTTTGGCCCGGTTCAATTCCGGCTTGTGCCCTATCCCGGCCCTAGCTGAGCATCGACGACTGATAGGGGCTGTCAAGCGAGAAGGCCGGAATCTCGGCTTCGAACGCCTCGCCCGTTGCGGTCTCCATGCCGTAAGTGCCATCCATGATGCCGGACGAGGTCGTCAGCGGCGTGCCGCTGGTGTAGTCGAAACTCTCGCCAGGCCCGAGCATCGGCTGGCTGCCGACAACGCCAGCACCGTGGATTTCCTGGACGCTGCCGCGCGCATCCGTGATCCGCCAGCTCCGGGTGCGCAGACGCACCGTCTCCGAGCCAAGATTGGAGATGCGCACCTGATAGGCCCAGACATAGAGATCTTCCTCGGGGTTCGATTGCTCTTCGAGGAAGATCGGCGTTACCCCGATACCGATGTCGCGGGTGATCTGGTTGTAGAAGCTGTCATTCGCCATTGCGCGCCCCCGGTTTGGCTTTGGTACTGGCTTTCTTTTCTTTTTTGTCTTTCTCTTTCTTGCCGCCCTTGCCGCCGCCGCCGTCGCGCCGGGCGATCAGGAACTTCTGTTCGCCCTCAAGGACCAGTACCCGGTCCTGGTTGTGCACGGTGGCCCTCAGGGTTACCACGCCAGTGGTGCGCTTGGGTTCGAGATCGGTGATCTCGAGCAGTGGATAAAGCGTATCGCCGCTGTAGACGGGCTTGAGGAACCGACTCGATTGTTCGAGGAAGGCGATCATCGAATCGCCGAGCACATAGGGGAACCAGCCGGCGCCGGGCGCCGTCTGGATAGCCACCTGATAGCCGTGCGCCAGCAGGCCCGGATGGCCGTGGCGGCGGCAGTACTCGACGTCGTAGTGAATTGGATGGTTGTCGCCTGAGGCGAGCTGGAAGGCGGCGAACAGGGCGTCGGTCATGGTCCGCGACGGGATGTAGAAGGTTTCGCCGACCTCGAGATCCTCGAACCAGCGTGTTTCCAGCGGCCTATGCTGCGCAGGGTCGAAACCCGGGTCGGCTGCCGATTTTGCTGCGGGTCCGGGAACCGATGCGGAAGCGGGATCAGACATGGGCGCGGTTTTTTCGGCCGGGGCCGCCTGATTTGGGTGCGTCCGCCGCGGTTGTGGTGTCTTCCGGGACGATCAGGGCACCGGAGTCCTGCAGGCCGCGGATGCGGTCGGCGTCCATGCCGAACCCGGCGAGGATGTCGCATCCATGCTCGCCCTGGCTCGGCGCTGTGAGGTCTTCCTGGGGGCCGAGGCCCGGGATTATCGGCAGGGTGATCTTGCCTGGCCCGGGTTGGTCGAGCTCGCCGAGCACGCCGGACTGGCGGACATGTTTGTTCTCCAACCATCCCCCGAAATCAAAAATCGGGCTGCACAGCACGTCATGGCTGCCAAAAATCTCGACCCATTCCTCGGTGGTGCGGGTGGCGATCACAGCAGCGACCTCGGGCACCAGCGCGTCGATGTTGTCGGCGCGGCGGGGGAAATCGCCAAAGCGTGGATCCTCCGCCAGATCGGGTCGCTCGAGGGCCTCGCAGAGGCTGACATACTGTCTCTCCTTGACGAGGGTGACGGCGATCCAGCCATCGCTCGTGCGATAGCTTCCGGCCGGGGCGTTGAACGCGCCGGGGGTACCGTCCTCGAGCTGGTGCGCGACGATCTTGTGGGCCAGGAACGCGCCGGCCCCCTGCATCAGGCTGACATCGATGTGTTGCGCCTCGCCGACCTTCTTTCCGTTGGCGCCCGCGTTCCCGTTGGCGCCCGCGTTCCCGTTGGTGTGTCGGGCGAAGAGCGCCGCCTGCAGGGCCTGGCAGGCATAGAGCGCGGTTGCCGTGTCGATGGCGACCATGCCGAGGCGGTGGGGAATGCCGTCCGCGCCCTTGTTGATCGACATCAGCCCGGAGAAAGCCTGCAGTACCATGTCGGTGCCGGCGCGCTTGGCCCATGGGCCCGTCTGACCGAAGCCGCTGACCGAGACATAGATCACGTCGGGGCGGACGGCGCGGATATCCTCCCAGCCGATGCCGAGCCGGTTGGCAACCCCGGGACGAAAACTCTCGATAAACACATCGCTCGCCGCCGCCATCTCGAGGGCTACCTCACGGGCGCCGGGCTTTTTCAGATCAAGGGTGATGCACCGCTTGCCGCGGTTGGCCTGGATGCTGAGCGGGGTTTGGCCGCCGAAGGCCTTGCCGATGCCGCGCGCCCAGTCGCCCTCCGGTGGCTCGACCTTGATGACTTCGGCGCCGTGCAGGGCCAGGAGACCGGCGCAGTAGGGACCGGCGAGCCCCTGTGAGACGTCAAGCACCCGTATGCCGGCATAGGGGCCGGCAGGGGCACTGCCCGTATCGCCCATCAACTCTTATCCCCGATCACCTGCCAGCCCCATCAACTGCAGACCCCACCGCCGAGAACGCAGAACTGGGAGCAGTGGGGATGGTTGAGTCGCACCGGGCGGCGCGCCTCGGCCAGGGTGTGGCCCATCTCGAACTCGGAGTCGTAGGGCAGAAGGGTGCAGGCGGTGACGACCGGAGCGTCCTCGCCCTTGCGCTTGACCACCATCCGGGAGTTCGAGCACATCATCGCTTCGGGCGCGACCCCGAGAATACCCCAGCACTCATCCGTGATCTCCGGAACATCAAGGGTCTCGTCCATCTCCGGGAACAGCATCAGGGCCTCGGTGTCCTCGGCTGCAATCGGAATGCCGCGCTCGCGGAACATGCGCGCAAAGCCGCGGCGCATCTCGTCCTCGCCATCCGACCACATCATGCGGCCGGCGACATTGAGCGTAAAATCGTTCTCGACGAGCCAGTCGAATCCCTCCATCGCCCGGTCCCAGGCGTGCTCTCCGCGACATAGGTTGTGCAGGGTCTCGGTGTAGTGGTCGAGCGAGATCCGGAGCACGAGGTTTGATCCATGCTCGCGGCCGATAGCCAGCAGCCGATCGGCACATTTCATCATCGGCCGCATGGCATTGGTCAGAACCAGGACCTTGAAACCGCGCTCGAGACAGGTCTTGATCATGTCTATGAAGTCCGGATTCATGAATGGCTCGCCGCCGGTAAAGCCGATCTCCTCGGTGCCGAGGTTGTCGGCTGCAATCTCATCGAGATAGGCAACGACCTCCGCATAGGTCAGGTAGACCAGGCGATCGTTGGTCGGGCTCGATTCGATGTAGCAGTTGGTGCAGGTCAGATTGCACAGGGTGCCGGTGTTGAACCAGAGCGTCCGCAGGGTACCGCAATCGACCGAGGCGCGCGTCTGGCCGCCGGCGGTGCGCATCGGGTCGCGGAACTTGTCCGGGGACAGTAGGGTTTTTTCGGCGGTGCTGGAATCGCTCATCGTGGGTCCAATTTGGTCGCGTTTCGGCGGGTGTGTCCCGGGCGTGTCTTGCGGCCCGTGTCTTTGGTTATGTCTCGGGGTGTGGCTTGGATTATGTCCTGGATCGTATCTTGGATTGTATTCTGGGGTGTTGCCGGCAAGACGTTGCTTGGCTACGGCGGAGCTTGGCTCGGCGGAGCTTGGCTGCGGCGAGGCGGCCCGAAATGCTATCTCAAGCGGCATCTTCTTTGGAAGTATCTTCTCCGGGAGCGTTCACACTGAAGGATTCTCCGCAACCGCAGCGGCCGGACTCGTTCGGGTTGGAAAACACGAAGCCGGAATGGAACCGGTCCTCGGTATAGTCCATCTCGGCGCCAATGATAAACATCGTTGCCATCGGGTCGACAAATATCCGCACATCGCCGGCTTCAACTACGTCCTCTAGTGGTTTCTGTTCCTCGGCATACTCGACATAGTAGCTGTAACCCGAGCAACCACGCGATCGGACGCCGACGCGCAGGCCGGCGACCGGCGTCTCGGTCTTGTCGAGAAGCGCGCGCGCATGAGCGACCGCTGCGTCGGTCAAGGTCAACATCGCGTTCATTGCCATTGCTCCTTTCGCATTCCCTGGCCGTTTCCCTGGCTTCGGGTCTCTCGGCTACAGACCAAGCGCCATCTCCGCATCGGCCGACATCATCGTCCGGTCCCAGGGCGGGTCCCAGACCAGCCGGACCTCGATTCGGCCCACACCCTCGACGGTTTCGACGGCAGTGGCGACCCACTGGGGAATGGCTTCGGCAACCGGACAGGCCGGCGTCGTCAAGGTCATGGAGATCGCCACGTCGCCGTTTTCGGCCATATCAAGGTCATATATTAACCCAAGGTCGTAAATATTGACCGGGATTTCCGGATCGTACACCGTCTTTAGGGACTCGACCACCCGGTCGCGCGGCGCCACCGCGATTCCCGCCTCGAGTGTCTCGCCGGCCTGCACCGTTACGATCTCTGGCGCTCCGCCCATCATATTGGCGGACAGATAGGGGTTATACGGATCGGTCATTACCCTAGCGCTCCGTTGTCGCCTCGCCCTTGCCGCTGAGCGCCGCATCGAGCGCATGCCAGGCCAGGGTGGCGCATTTGACCCGCACCGGGAATTGCCGCACTCCGGACATCACCCGCAAGCGCTCCATGTCCTCGTCGTCTGCCGCCGGGCCTTCTGCGGCCTCGCCGGTGCACATGCCGCGGAACCGCCCGAACATCGTCTCCGCCTCCGCCCGCGACTTGCCTTTGACGATCTCAGTCATCATCGACGCCGAGGCAACCGAGATGGCGCAGCCCTTGCCGAGGAAAGCGGCGTCGGCGATGCGGTCGTCGCCATCAAGGCGAATGTAGATCTCGAGCTGATCGCCGCACAGCGGGTTGCGCCCGGCAGCCTGCCGGTTGGCATCCTCCGGCCGCCGGTAGTTCCGGGGCGCCTTGCCGTGATCGAGGATCACTTCCTGATAGAGTTCGCGAAGGTCGTCCATCAGCCGAACATCTCCCGCACCGTGCTGAGCGCATCGACGAGGGTGTCGATCTCAGCGTGGGTGTTGTACATCCCAAACGACGCGCGGGCCATGGCGGCGGTATCGAACCGCTCCATCAGTGGCTGGGCGCAGTGATGCCCGGCCCGGATGCAAACCCCGGCGCGGTCGATGACAGTACCGATGTCGTGGGGATGGGCGCAGTCCATGGTAAAGGAGATGACGCTGGTCTTGTCGGGGGCGGTGCCGAAGATCTTCAGACCGTCGACCGAGGCGAGACGCTGGGCGGCGTAGGTGCCAAGGTTGCGCTCATGGGCCGAGACGGCCTCGATTCCGGCTTCTGTCAGATAATCGAGGGCGGCGGCAAGGCCGACCGCCTGGACGATCGCCGGTGTGCCGGCTTCGAATTTCGCCGGCGGGGCGGCCCAGCGGCTCTCGGCGATGGTGACGCTGGAGATCATGTCGCCGCCGCCCATGAAGGGCGGCATCGCATCGAGCAGCGCCTCTTTGGCGTACAGCACGCCGATGCCCGAGGGGCCGTAGATTTTGTGGCCGGTGAAGACGTAGAAATCACAATCGAGCGCCTGGACGTCGACCGGCATGTGCATCACCGCCTGGCTGCCATCGACAAGCAGAAGGGCGTTGTTGTCATGTGCAAGCTTGGCCAGCTCGCGGATCGGCAGAACGGTGCCGAGGACGTTGGAGACATGGGTGACCGCGATCAGCCGGGTTTTCGGTGTTACCAGTTTGGCAAGGTTCTCGATCCGGAACACCCCGTCATCGTCAACCGGGGCGGCCTTGAGGACGAGATCGTTCTCGTCGCGGATCAGCTGCCAGGGGACAATGTTGGAGTGGTGCTCCATCACCGTGGTCAGGATCTCGTCGCCAGGCTCGAGGAAAGTCCGAGCCCAGGAATAGGCAACGAGATTGATCGCTTCGGTGGCGTTGCGGGTGAATACGATCTCGCGACGGTCGCGGGCATTAAGGAAATCGCGTGCGGTGTCGCGCGCAGCCTCGTAGCGCTCGGTCGACCGCTCGCTCAGAAGATAGGTGCCACGGTGGACGTTGGCGTATTCGGTCTCGTAGAAATCCCGCATCGTATCGAGCACCTGGCGCGGCTTCTGGGCCGAGGCGGCGCTGTCGAGGAAGACGAGCGGCCGGCCGTCATGGACCTCGCGCGCGAGGATCGGAAAATCGGCGCGGATCCGCGCCACGTCGTATCCCGCTGCGGGATCCGGGCTGCCGACATCCTGTCGGGGCGCCGTTTCTGCCACGGCCATGTCTGTCGCACTCATGCGCCTGTTCTCTTTCTGGTGTGGTCTGCGCCATTGGCATCGATGGGTGCCCGGCGTCCGGCGAGCCAGGTCCCGGCGGCCTCGCTAAAGGTCTCGCGAAGTTCGGCGCAGGACATCTCGGCGATCGCCTCACCGAGAAACGCCGCAATCAACATGTTGCGGGCCTCGGGCCGGGGGATGCCGCGGGAAACCATGTAGAACATCTGTTCCTCGTCGAGCTCGCCGGCGGTGGCGCCATGTCCGCACTGGACATCATCGGCGTAGATCTCGAGTTCCGGCTTGCTGTTGATTTCGGCTTCGGGCGACAGCAGCAGCGCCTTGTTGATCTGGTGCCCGTCGGTCTTCTGGGCATCGCGGCAGATGCGGATCTTGCCCTGGAACACGCCGTTCGCGCGCTCGTCGAGGGCGCCCCGGTAAACCTGCATTGAACGGCTATTGGGTCTCAGATGGTCAACGAAGGTAGTGTTATCAATGTGCTGTCGTGCGCGTCCGGCATAGGCCCCCGCAAGGCGGCAATCGGCGTTGTCCTGAAGGCCGACATGGATCTCGTTGCGCGCCAGGAGGCCGCCGAGCTGCATGGTGAAGTTCTCGTAACGCCCGCCCGCGCCAAGTGCGACGAGAGCTGTGGCGACATGGACCGCCGCATCACCCTCGCGCTGGAGTTTGCAATGGGTCAGCGAGGCGCCGGCGCCGATGGCGATTTCAGCAGCGAGATTGGCCAAATAGGGCGCATCGTTGCCGGTGTGGCTCTCGCTAACGATAAGCCCGGCCCCGTCGCCGACAACAACCAGGAGCCGGGGGTGGAAAGCGGGCGGCGCGGTGTCGCCCACATCACCGGTATTGGCGAAGATCAGGTGGAGCGGCGTCTCGGAGGCGAAGCCGGGTGCGGCGCGGACGACGATCCCGTCTTCCATGGCGGCGGTGTTCAGCGCTAGCATCGGCATGTTCTCGCGTGGTTCGCCGGTGCAGAGAAGGCCGTGCAGGGAATCCGGGTCGCTTGCCAGGGTCTCGGCGAGGCTGGTGATACTGAGCCCATCCGGCAGATCCACGAGCTGCGATGAGGCCGGGCTGAAACGGCCGTTGATGCAGACCGCAACCGGCCCGGCCGGAAGATCGGCCGGAAGATCGGCCGGGAGTGCGGCACCGCTCTCGACGGCACTCCCGGCAATGGCGGCGGGAACTGCGGGTACAAACCCGTTTCGCATGGCGCGTTTGAGGCCGGTGTATTTCCAGGTCTCGGTCTTCGGCCCCGGCAGGCCCTCTTCGCGGTAACGCTTCAGCCCGTCCCGGCGCAAGGCGTCGAGCCACCCGGTGCCGGCACCGGCAAGGTGCGGCAGGGCGCCTTCGAGATCCCCGGCGAGATTTCCGGCGAGATCCCCGGCATCCATGCTGTCCCCGGCGGTCATGTTCATATCCGTGCTCATGCCTCTGTGCTCATGCCGCCACCCCGGCGTAGCGGGCATAGCCTTCGCGCTCGAGCTCCGGAGCCAGCGACATGTCGCCGGAGCGGACAATGCGGCCGTCGATCAGGATGTGGATGTGATCCGGTTCCACATAGTCGAGCAGGCGCTGGTAATGGGTGATGATTAGGAAGCCTCGGGCCGGATCACGCATCGCGTTGATGCCCTCGGAAACCAGCCTAAGGGCATCGATGTCGAGGCCCGAATCGGTCTCATCGAGGATCGCGAGGCGCGGTTCGAGCAGGGCGAGCTGGAGGATCTCGTTGCGCTTTTTCTCGCCGCCGGAGAAGCCGACATTAACCGGACGCTTGAGCATGTCGTCCTCGATCTGCAGCGCGGCTGATTTTTCGCGCACGAAGCGGACGAACTGCATGGCGTCGAGCGCATCCTCGCCGCGATGGGTGCGATGCGCGTTGACGGCGGTCCGGAGGAAAGTGGTGCCGACCACGCCGGGTAGCTCGACCGGATACTGGAAACCGAGGAAAACCCCGGCCAGTGCGCGCTCCTCGGGGTCCATGGCGAACAAATCGGTGCCGTCGAGCCGGACCGTGCCATCGGTGACCTCATAGTCGTCGCGGCCGGCGAGCACGTGCGACAGGGTGCTTTTGCCGGAGCCGTTGGGGCCCATGATGGCGTGAACCGCACCCTCTTCGAGCACGAGGTCAACGCCGCGCAGGATTTCCTGCCCGTCGACGCTGGCACAGAGGTTATTGATTTCGAGAAGCGGCATGGCGCGCCCTGTCAGGTTCTGTTTTTTGCTGTTTTTGCTTCTTGTCATGTCGCCCGCCGGCCAGGGATGCGGGTTGTTCCTTAACCGGCCCTCAACCGACGCTGCCTTCGAGGCTGATGCCGACGAGCTTCTGCGCCTCGACAGCGAACTCCATCGGCAGCTGCTGGAGTACCTCGCGGCAGAATCCGTTGACGATCAGCGCCACCGCCTCCTCGGAATCGAGGCCGCGCTGCAGGCAGTAGAACATCTGCTCCTCGCTGATCTTCGCCGTCGTCGCCTCATGCTCGACCCGGGCTGACGGGTTGCGCGATTCGATGTAGGGGACGGTGTGCGCCCCGCAGCGATCACCGATCAGGAGGCTGTCGCACTGGGTGTGGTTCCGCGCCCCCTCTGCCTTCGGCATGATCTTGACCAGCCCGCGATAGGTCTGGTCGGCGCGGCCGGCGGTGATGCCCTTGGAGACGATGGTCGAGCGCGTATTGCGTCCGAGATGGATCATCTTGGTGCCGGTGTCGGCCTGCTGGCAGTTGTTGGTGATGGCGACCGAATAGAACTCGCCGACGGAATCGTCGCCCTCGAGGATGCAGCTCGGATACTTCCAGGTGATGGCCGACCCGGTCTCGATCTGGGTCCAGGAGATCTTGGCGGCGCGGCCGCGGCAAGCGCCGCGCTTGGTGACGAAATTGTAGATGCCGCCGCGGCCCTCGGCGTCGCCGGGATACCAGTTCTGCACCGTCGAGTACTTGATTTCGGCGTCGTCGAGGGCGACCAGTTCGACGACTGCGGCATGGAGCTGGTTCTCGTCGCGCATCGGCGCGGTGCAGCCTTCGAGATAGCTGACATAGGATCCCTCGTCGGCGATGATCAGGGTACGCTCGAACTGGCCGGTGTTCTCGGCGTTGATCCGGAAGTAGGTCGACAGTTCCATCGGGCAGCGCACGCCCTTGGGGATGTAGACGAAGGAGCCATCGGTGAAGACGGCCGAGTTCAGACAGGCGTGCTTGTTATCGCCATAGGGGACGACGGAGCCGAGATAGCGCTGGACCAGCTCGGGATGATTGGCGACGGCCTCGGAGATCGGGCAGAAGATGATGCCATCCTCCTCGAGTCGGGCCTTGTAGGTGGTGGCCACCGAGACGCTGTCGAACACCGCATCCACGGCGACGCCGGCGAGGATCTCCTGTTCGGCCAGTGGGATGCCGAGCTTCTCGTAGGTCTCGAGCAACTTGGGATCGACCTCGTCGAGGGATTGCGGCCGGTCCTCCGGGCGCTTGGGCGCGGAATAGTAATAGGCGTCCTGATAGTCGATCGGCGGGTGGCTGACCTTCGCCCATTTGGGTTCGGGCATGGTCTGCCAGTGCGCGAAGGCCTTCAGCCGCCATTCGAGAAGCCATTCCGGCTCTTGCTTGCGGGCGGAGATGAAGCGGACAGTGTCCTCGTCCAGCCCCTTTGGGGCGGTTTCGGTCTCGATGTCGGTAACGAAACCGTAGCGGTAGTTCTCGCCGATCTCGCGGGCAGTATCGATGGCGCCCGCATCGGCCCGGGGGTTGACCGGGCTGTCGAGCTGGGCGTCGGATGGAGCGTCGATCATGACCGTTGTTCCCCGGTTGATGATGCAGCGGTCGATGACGCGGCGGAGCCCGCCGCCGCAGATGTTGGTGCAGTGGATGCTGGCGCGGTGAGGGACGGCGCACAGAGTTCGGCGAGGGTGACGGTCTCGAGGGCGCTGCGGATGGCCTCGTTGATCCTGTCCCAGCCCCCGCGTATCGGGCACAAGGCCTCAACGCCGCAGGCGGAATCAGAGCCGTCAACGCAGGCGGTCAGTGCGACCGGTCCCTCGAGCGCCTCGATGATTTCAGTGGCGGTGATGGCGTCGAGGTCCCGGACCAAGGCGTAGCCGCCATGGGCGCCGCGGCGGGAGGTAACGAGGCCTGCCCGGGCCAGCGCCTTGAGCAGCTTGCTGACGGTCGGCAGCGGGATTCCGGTTGCCCCGGAGAGTTCGGTCGAGGTCCGGCTGTCCTCCGGTGCGGTACGGAGCTGGGACATCACAACGATGCCATAGTCGGTCATGCGGCTGAGCTTGATCATCGCGAAACCTTTCCTTGCGGATGCATCGAGAAAGCGTGCCTCGGGGGCGCCCCGGAGCCGGCGTGGAGGCCGATTCTGAGAGTGGATTTATAAAATGGACCATATTGGTCCGCTTTACAACAGTTTTTTCAGGCTTTTTGTCGACAAGGCTTTGGCAGGGTTTTGGTGACGAAAGCCGCCTGTCTGCCTGGTCGATATTGCACAACAACATAATAATTGTTGCGTTGCAAAATGAATGGGTTAGGATTCCGGATATCGTGCAGGTCGCCCGCAACGCCGCCTGATCTCCCGACACGCTCCCCGAAACAACTGTAGAGTGCCGCATGGACGCGCTTCGGAAGCTCGAACCGCAAGACCCCGGATCCCGGGAATCCAAATCAGCGGAATCTGGCCCACAGGAATCTGGCCCACAGGATTCTGGCTCACAGGATTCTGGCTCACAGGATTCTGGCTCACAGAATTCCGGCTCACAGAATTCCGGGGATGATCTGCATGGATTCTTTCTCGAGGATCTCGAAACCGGCATGACGGCGACCTACGCCAAGACCGTTACCGAAACCGACATTGTCCTCTTCGCCGGCATATCCGGCGATAGCAATCCCGTCCACGTCAACCAGGATTTCGCTGTCGACACCATGTTCGAGGGGCGCATCGCCCACGGCATGCTGACGGCGAGCTTCATCTCCACCGTCCTCGGCACTCGGCTGCCGGGACCCGGCTGCATCTATCTGCGCCAGGATCTCCGTTTTCTTGCCCCGGTCCGCGCCGGCGACACGGTCCAGGCCCGGTGCACGATCATCGAGATCGCGCCGGAGAAATCCCGCGTGAAGACGCACACTGAATGCCGGGTCGGTGACACCGTGGTGGTCGAGGGTGAGGCGTTGCTCTACGTGGCCAGCCGCAAGGCGCCGGCGCTCTCCGCCTGATCCCTGCCTGACTCGCCTGCTGCCTGACTCGCCTGCTGCATGGCAGGCGCTGCATGGCGGGCATAGGCCCGGCGACGGCCGGTGTGCGCGTTTCCACTTTGAGTTTCCGGGCCTTATCGGCTACACACCGCAACTGTGCCGGATTCACCGGAACCCTGTCGCCGGCCCGGCTCCCACCGCCGCCCCCGTTGCCGCCTTTGCAGGCCCTTGCAGGCGTTCGCGGATACAGGACTTCTTCTATGGAATCCCCCGGATGCGAGACCGGGCACAAGCACAGCAACAACAACAAGAACAGCGTTTCGAGTTCGCCAATCCCCCAGGCCCATGGACCGTTCCCGCTCCCCGCTCCGAATTCTCCGTCGGCCGAGCCGCGTGCCTGAAGACTTGCGGCGTGGCGTTGCCGCGCTGGGCAATTTCGACGGCGTCCACAAGGGCCACCAAGCGGTCATCGGCGCTGCTGGCGCGATTGCTGCCGAGGCCGGTGCGCCGCTGGTCGTTGTCACCTTCGAGCCGCATCCGCGCAGCTTCTTCCGGCCCGACGACCCGCCCTTCCGCCTCACCCCGTTCCGCGTCAAGGCCGAGCGTCTCGCCGGACTCCGCGCGACGGCGCAGCTGGTGCTTCGCTTCGATGCCGCCCTGGCCCGCCACACCGCCGAGGCGTTTGTTGAGGAGGTCCTGGTCGATATGCTCGACATCCGGCATGTCGTCGTCGGTAACAATTTCGCCTTCGGGCGCGATCGCGGCGGCAACGCCGCCCTGCTGCGCGGCTATGCCGGGCGTTTTGATTGCACCGAGGTGGCGCCGGTGGCGGGCGGGGACGGGGTCGCCTATTCCTCGACCGTCATCCGCCGGCATCTTGCCGAGGGACGGCCACAGGAAGCGGCGGCGGCGCTCGGCCGCCCCTTCGAGATCACCGGCCGGGTCGTGCGCGGCCAGTGCCTCGGCCACGAGATCGGCTTTCCGACTGCCAACCTCCGGCTCGGCGCCTATCTACGCCCCGCCTTTGGCATCTATGCGGTCCGGGTCGCCCTTGATGGCGGGGATGGATCTGGGGACGGGGATGGATTCGGGGATGGGGAAGGACCACATGGTTGGCGCGACGGGGCAGCCAATCTCGGTATCCGGCCGGCCATCGACGGCGGCACTGGCGAGCTTTTGCTGGAACCCCATATCTTCGATTTCGACGGTGACCTCTATGGCCGGCGGCTCCGGGTGGCGCTGATCGGGTTTCTGCGCCCGGAGGGGAATTTCGATACTCTCGAGGCGATGCGTCTGCAGATCGCCGACGACTGTGTTGAGGCGCGGCGCACCCTTGCCGGTGTGCCCGCATCGACGAAACCGGCAGCCACGAAGCCTGCAGCCAGAAGGAAAGCCCGACGATGACCGTCGATTACAGGGATACCGTCCGGCTCCCGAAAACCGACTTTCCGATGAAGGCGCAGCTGTCGCAGCGCGAGCCACAGCTACTGGAGCGCTGGCGGGAGGGTGATCTCTGGGGGCGCATGCGCGCCGCATCGAAGGGGCGCGAGAAATTCATCCTGCATGACGGCCCGCCCTACGCCAACGGGCATCTCCATATCGGGCACGCCATCAACAAGATCCTCAAGGATGTCGTTAACCGGACCCAGCAGATGCTCGGCAAGGACGCTTTTTATGTGCCGGGCTGGGACTGCCACGGTCTTCCGATCGAGTGGAAGGTCGAGGAGCAGTATCGCGCCGAGGGGCGCGACAAGGACGAGGTTCCGGTGCTCGAGTTCCGTCGCGAATGCCGGGAGTTTGCCGGACACTGGATCGACGTCCAGCGCGAGGAGTTCAAGCGCCTCGGGGTGATCGGTGACTGGGAGCAACCCTATCTGACCATGGCTTTCGAGGCCGAGGCCCGGATCGCCGGCGAAATCGGCAAGTTCATCATGAACGGTGGGTTGTTCCGGGGTTCCCGGCCGGTGCTGTGGTCGGTGGTTGAGAAGACCGCTCTCGCCGAGGCCGAAGTCGAGTATCTCGAGCATAAATCGACCACGCTGCATGTACGCTTCCCGGTGATCGAGGGATCTGCCGCGGTGCCCGTCGGGGCTTCGGTGGTGATCTGGACTACCACGCCCTGGACCATTCCCGGCAACCGGGCCATCGCCTTTTCCCCGGAGAGTGCCTACGGCGTCTATGCGGTTGGCAGCGTTGTGGAGGAGAGCCTGGCGCAGGCGGGCGAGCTGCTGGTGATCGCCGATGAGACGGCGGCAGCGGCACAGGCGGCGCTTGGCGTTGAGTCCTGGCAGCGCCGCAGTACTGCCGACGGCCTCGGTAAGGTTGTCTGCGCCCATCCGCTGCGGGGGCGCGGCTATGAATTCGATGTGCCCGTGCAGCCGGCCGAATTCGTCACCATGGACCAGGGAACGGGCCTCGTACATATCGGTCCCGGGCACGGCAGCGACGATTTCCACTTCGCGATGGCGCACGGGATCGAGATCCCCGACACGGTCGACGAGGACGGCCGCTTCCGTGACGGCGTGCCGCTATTCGCCGGTCGCGCGATCTATGATTCCCAAGGCCAGGACGGGGATGCCAACGGCGCCGTCATCGGCGCCCTCAAGGAAGCGGACGCGCTGCTCGCCAAGGCGACGCTGCGCCATGAATACCCGCATTCCTGGCGCTCGCGGGCGCCGCTGATCTTCCGCAACACCGCCCAGTGGTTCATCTCGATGGAGCAGAACGATCTGCGCAAGATCGCGCTCGCGGCGATCGACGAGACCGATTTCTACCCGCCCCGGGGCCGGGCGCGGCTCTATTCGATGATCGAGAGCCGGCCCGACTGGTGCGTCTCGCGCCAGCGCGCCTGGGGTGTGCCGCTCCCGATCTTCGCCGATCGCGAGACCGGTGAACCGCTGCGCGACCAGGCGGTGATCGACCGCATCGTGGCGAGTTTCCGCGAAGAAGGCTCGGACGCCTGGTTCAACAGCCCGCCCGCGCGCTTTCTCGGCGAGGATTATGATCCGGAAGCTTACGAACAGGTGATGGACGTGGTCGATGTCTGGTTCGATTCGGGCTCGACCCACAGCTTCGTGCTCGAGGATCGCGAGGATCAGCAATGGCCGGCTTCGCTCTATCTCGAGGGCTCCGACCAGCACCGGGGATGGTTCCATTCCTCGCTGCTCGAGGCCTGCGGCACTCGGGGCCGTGCGCCCTATGAGGGTGTGCTGACCCACGGATTCGTGCTCGCCGAGGACGGCCGCAAGATGTCGAAGTCGCTCGACAACGTGGTCGCACCGCAGGAGGTCATCGAGAAGTCCGGCGCCGAGATCCTGCGCATCTGGACTGTCGCCTCCGATTATTCGGATGATCTGCGCATCGGCGAGGGCATCCTCAAGAGCCAGGCCGACAGCTACCGTCGCCTGCGCAACACCCTGCGCTTCCTGCTCGGTAATCTCGACGGTTTCCCCGCATCCGACAGATCCGCATCTGACAGATCCGCATCTGACAGATCCGCATCTGACAGGGCGCTGTCGCCGGAGGAAATGCCGGAGATCGAGCGATGGGTCTTGCACCGCTTGCAAGAGCTCGACGGTATTGTGCGCGACTGTTGCAAAACCTTCGACTTTCATGGCCTCTATCGCGAGCTCTACACCTTCTGCATCTCCGATCTGTCATCCTTCTATTTCGACATCAGGAAGGATTCGCTCTATTGCGACAGAGCCGATGCGTCCCGCCGCAACGCCACCCAGGCGGTGTTCGATGCAGTGTTCGACCACTTGGCCGTGTGGTTGGCGCCGATCCTCGTCTTCACGGCCGAGGAAGCCTGGCTGCATCGCCATCCCGGCGATGATTCGAGCGTCCATCTCCAGATCTTCCCCGAGGTGCCTAAATCCTGGGCCGATCCCGCCCTTGCCGCCAAATGGGAGAAGATCCGCAGGGTTCGCCGCACCGTGCTCGGCGCGCTCGAGATCGAGCGGGCGGGAAAACGCCTGGGCTCCAGTCTGCAGGCAGCGCCCGTGATTCACGCAGCACCCGAATACATCGAAGCTCTCCAGGGAGTCGATCTCGCCGAGATCGCGATCATCTCGGCGGCTTCCGTGGTGCCGCTTGCGCCCGACGACGCATCACCGCCGAACGCCTTTACGCTCGATGACGTTGCCGGTGTCGCGGTGGAGATAGTAGCAGCACCGGGTGAAAAATGCGTGCGCTGCTGGCGTGTGCTCCCGGAAGTGGGTGCAGAAGAGGATGCGCTGTGCCGGCGGTGTGTAGACGCAGTTGCCGAACTGCCCCGGGCAGCCGAATGAAGCCCAACCCCGGGTTCTTGCGCACCCCGCACGTTTCGCATGCCCCGACACTTACGCATCCTCTGCGTTTCGGTCTCGTTTTCGCCCTTGCGGTCGCCATCGCCGACCAGGCGAGCAAATGGGCGGTGCGGGAATGGGTGATGGACCCGCCTGGAACCGTGGCTCTCACCGGTTTTTTTAATATTGTCGAGGTCTGGAACCGGGGTGTTGGCTTCGGCCTCTTCGCGAGCGATTCTACCTGGGCGCCGGTGGCCTTTTCAGCGCTGGCCGCGGCGATCTGCTCTGCACTCGCATTCTGGTTGCGCCAGGCCGGAACGCGCATTGAGGCGGGTGCGATCGGGGCGGTGATCGGTGGTGCCGCCGGCAATGTCGTCGATCGCCTGGTCTGGCGCGGCGTCTACGATTTTCTGGATTTTCATCTCGCCGGATATCATTGGCCAGCCTTCAATGTCGCTGATTCGGCGATCGTTGTCGGTGTCGGGCTGATGCTGCTGTTCTTGTCTTCGGATAGCCGCCGTATAGACTCCTGATCCGGGGAAGGCGAGGGGTCCTGATGCTGAACACATTTGTAAAATCCGCTTCGAGACCGGCCCGACGGGCTGTCATGAGGCTGGCCGCAACATCCGCCGTCGCGCTGGCGGTCGTTTCACTCTCGGCTTGCGGCCTTTTCGATCTGGCACGCGATGGACCCAACGAGTTTGACGTCGTCACTTATGCACCGCTGACACTGCCCCCGGATTTTGGATTGCGGCCGCCAGACTCCGAGTCCGATTCCCGGCCCCAGAACGATCCGCGCAATCAGGCACGTCAGATTCTGACTACCGGATCCACCGACTCTTCTTCTGCCCCGGATGCGGATCAGCCGGTGAGCGAGGGCGAACAGGCACTGCTCGAGAAGGCCGGTGCGCTTTCTCCCGAGCCCGGGATTCGCAGCATCATTGATCACGAAAGCAGCCGTGTCGAGGAGAAGCGATTGCTGATCGACCGACTCATTTCCCCGTTCAGCGGTGGCTCGGACACAAAAGAGACAAAGAAAGTGACCGGACGCCCGATCGATGCTGTGATCGATCCGGACAAAGAGACGCAGCGCCTCCAGGAGGAAGGCAAGCGCCGCTGAACAGCGCTTATCTGTGCATTTTGCCGCGCACCCTGCTCTTCCAATGACAGCGGTTCGTTCAGTGACACTGGCCCGTTCAATGACACTGGCCCGTTCAATGACGCGACCCCGGTTTTTGCTGCGTTTTCTGGCTGCTTTTCTATTTCTGCTGTCCTGCCCGGTTCCGCCGGTCGCGGCCGCGGTATTCAACCCCGAGAGCTTTGTCCTCGAGAACGGTCTGCGTGGCGTGGTCCTGCAGAATGCCCGCATTCCCGCAGTATCTATCGGCGTATGGTACAGGGTCGGGGCGATGGATGAGCCGCCGGGACAGTCGGGAGTGGCGCATTTCCTCGAGCACATGATGTTCAAGGACATCGAGGGTCTCGAGCCCGGTGCGTTCTCGTCCACCATCGCCCGTTACGGCGGCACCACCAACGCCTTCACCGCCCAGGACTACACCGCCTATGTCTCGTCGGTTCCAGCCGGACAGCTGGAGCGGGTCCTGGCGTTGGAGGCGCGGCGCATGACCGGACTGCACCTGTCGGACGAGTCCGTCGAACCGGAACGCGGGGTGGTGCTCGAAGAGCGCCTCTCCCGCATTGGCAACAACCCTGGGGCGCGGCTCAGCGCCCAGTCCGCCTCCGTTTTCTATGCCGGACATCCCTACGCCATCCCGATCATTGGCTGGGAGCATGACATCCGCAGGCTGACCACCGCCGATCTCGCCGCTTTCTATAAGGCCTGGTATGCGCCCAACAACGCGGTGGTGATCGTGTCAGGCGATGTCGAGACGGCGGCCTTCCGGCATCTGCTGGAAAAACACTTCGGGAAAATCCCGGCGCATGATCTTCCGCACCGGCCGGATTGGCGGACTGCCGATTTTGCCGGCGACACGGTGGTTACCCTTGCCGACCCGCAGGTCCGGTCCGTCAACTGGACCCGGCTCTGGCGGGGGCCGAGCTACACCTATGGCAAGACCGAACTCGCCTATCCGCTGGAGGTCTTGGCGGAGATCCTTGGTGGCAGCACATCGAGCCGCCTGCACCGGTCCCTGGTGGTCGAGGAGACTCTGGCGACCGAGGCGGGGGCCTGGTACGCGCCGACCGCCCGCGGCCCGACGACATTCGGACTCTATTTCACACCGGTTGCCGGCCGGGATTACGAGGAGGTTGCGGTCGCAGCGACCGCGGAGATCGAGGGTATTCTCGATGGCGGTGTCACGGTGGCGGAGGTGGTAGCGGCTGTGGCGCGGATGCAGGCAGGGGCGGTCTATGCCCGGGATTCCCTGGCCGGTCCGGGCCGCATCGTCGGCAGATCGCTGGTTGCCGGAATGGAGATCGAGGCGCTTGAGGCGTGGCCCGAGCGCATCGGCGCGGTGACGGTGGAAGCGGTGAACGCCGCGGCGCGGGAAATATTCTCCGGCGGCGTGGTGACCACGATTCTCAAACCTGGCCCACCCCAGACCACACCTGGCACCGGAAAAGGCGGCTGACCGATGCGATACCGCGCATTCAGCCGTGCGTTGCGCGCGTTGTGCATGGCGCCGATGGCGGCATCGATAATTTCGATGGCCATGGGCCTGGCGGTAGCAGGGGCGGCTCTGACTCCGGCGCCAGCTGCAGCAACAGAGGTGGTGCGCGTTCTCAGCCCCGGCGGGATAGAGGCATGGCTGGTGCGCGATCCGGCCATTCCGGTTCTCGCCCTCGAGTTCTCGATCGAGGGCGGCTGGACGTCGGATTCGCCGGGTCGCGCAGGCCTGTCCGAAATGGCCGCGGCGACGCTGACCGAGGGCGCGGGTGATCTCGACAGCAAGGCGTTTCGCAAGCGACTCGACGATCTTTCCATCAGCTTGTCCTTCAGCGCCGGACGCGAGGGGTTTCACGGTAGCTTGAAGACGCTGACCCGGCACCGCGATGCGGCAACGGAACTGTTGCGCCTGGCGCTGGCAGATGCGCGTTTCGATACCGATGCTCTCGAGCGGACGCGCCAAGCGTTGTTGATCCGGTGGCGCCGGCAGCAGGTGAACCCGGACAGGATTGCGTGGCGCCTGTGGCGTCGGGCGGTGTTCGGGGATCATCCCTATGGTGGAGAGTCCCTCGGCACGCCTGAGTCGCTCGCCGCCATTGATGCCGACGATCTGCGGGGGTACATGGCGTCGCGAATGGTTCGCTCGCGGCTCCTTGTCGGGGTCGCCGGCGATATCGACGCCACCACCCTTGGCCGCCTCCTCGACGATGTGTTTCTCGGGCTTCCGGCCGATGGCCCGCTTCCACCCTTGCCCGAGGCGGCACCGGCGTTCAGGGGCGATGTGTTCGTGCACGATCTGGATATCCCCCAGAGCGTTGTCGTGTTTGGCCAGCGGGGTCTCGCCCGGGATCATCCGGACTGGTATGCGGGGCTGGTTATGAACCAGATCCTCGGCGGCGGGGGATTGAATTCCCGGCTCAACGAGGAGATCCGGGAGAAACGCGGCCTGGTTTATGGAATCGGTACCTATCCCAATCCCATGAAACGCACCTCGATGCTGGCTGGGAGCGCGGCCACCGCCAATGCGCGGGCAGGACAAACGGTCAGCCTGATCCGGGCGGAATGGCGCCGCTTCCAGGCCGAGGGTGCGTCAGATGAAGAGATGGACCGGGCCCGAGCCTATCTGGCTGGGTCGTTTGTTCTGCGCCAGAGCTCCACGGACGCGATCGCGCGCTTGCTGGTATCGATGCAGCATCATCGCCTTGGCCTTGATTATATCGATCGGCGCGCCGGGCTGATCGAGTCGGTTACGCCGGCCGATGTCGCCCGCCTTGCCGGCACACTTCTCGACCCCGGCGGCTTGACCTTCGCCATCGTCGGCCGCCCCGAAGGCATCACCCCGACCGCACAAAACCCTCACCGGTAAAACACCCGAAGCCGGAGTGCACAGAGAAGATAACCAACAAAAAGCGTATCTCGCCCACGCTCGGACAAAACTTCAAGTTAATCCGCTGAGAAAAACGGCTTTGGGAAATCTTTTTGAACGCCTTTTGGCAAAATATCGTTATAATATTTATCTTTATTTTTTGTCCGTATTTGGGAAACTATCGACCATAGGCCCAGAACAAATGGTGGTGCTATTCCCAGAGTCATGACAACTTCATACTGAGATATTATATCCGCGATATTTTTTAAAATTTCCACTTTTTACCTTCCCCCCTAATCAAACGCCAGCTTTGGCAACCTCTCCACAATATCCAGTGTTTTCATACTCACCGTGATCACCCGTTCGAACAATTCCAGCGGATAGGCCGGGTTGCCCATCGTCTCATTCGCGTAGGCATTGGCGTCGTTGACGATACCGCTGGCCTTGTCGGTTTTAACGCATTGGCGATCCATCACCCAATCCAATGCTGGCTTGCCATTCACCACGTAATCGTAAGCCCGCAGGGGGATTTCAGTCAGGGTGATATGGGGATTGTAGATCACCGTGGTTTTGTCTTTCTCCCGGCCCTTGCCGCCGTATTTCATCTTGGTGACGCGATAGAAGGCTTGCGGGTCCGGGATGTCTGCAAGGCGAAGGTCGCCCTCTTTGATCACCACCGGATAAGGCTCAACGTTCTCGTAGTTCACATGCAGATCGCCCAGTGCGCGGCCAGCTTTGGAAAACGCCCAGAAATCCGCCGACTGCTTTACCGCCGGAATACGTGGCAACTCTTTCGCCAGATTGTTTTTGAACCGTGCCCGATAATCAGGCGCGTGCAACAGCCCGTAGATGTAATAGAACAGATCTTCCTTGCCGATCACCCCCCCCCCACCGGATAGGCCGCCTGGAAATGCGCCAGCCCCGCGTTGCTAATCCCGTCGCGGGTGTGAGGGCCGCCTGTCGATTTACCGGCAAGAAGATCGCCCTCGGCGGCGCCACCATTCACCGGCGGTTCATAGAGCTTGAGCGGGAAGCATTGGCCTTTCTCGACCATATCAAGGCACGGCAAAGCATCCACCATCAAAGCCGAAAATCCCGCCCGTGCGCCAACCCCCGAAACGCAGATCACCCGGTTTTCGGCCTCCGGATCGGGGAAAATGCGCGGCATTTGGGAGATCATTTCGTTCAGTCTGGGGCTAAAATACTGCCATTGTTTGGTAAAGGGGCGATACTGCAGCGATACTATCTGACCCTCGCTGTAATCCAGGGGCTTTTCGCGTTTAAAATCTTCCTTTAGCGCGCGCGTCCAGCTATATTTCCTTGGGTCACTATTGATAAAACCCTCTACTTTTTTACCGTTAAAGCCAGCACTGATTTTTCTCACCAGTTCACTTTGGTAGTTTTCGACAAGCCGCCGCATGTTGCTTTCGAGTTTAGATTTGCTTGACTGCACACACCAAGGATCGCGGTTTGTTACGACACCCAGCGAGTAATTTTCAAAGATAGATGACGCCATCTTCTTCTTGTCACCCAACACGATGAACTTCTCAAACGCGCGGTCCACTTGATCCAGCCAGTCATGGTTATGATCAGGGGTAATCCGCTGCCAGTCCCCGGCTTTCGTGATGCCGTCAATGCTTTTGAAATTTCCTAGAATTTCCCTTTTGTTATCGGTTGTCAGGTCATCACCAATGTTGTGAAAATGGATTTTACCAAATTCCTGTACTTCGGGATTACGTACCAGAACGGCGATTGAGATGCCCGTCATTGACCCGCCTCTAAAAATATTCTGGCCCTCTTTGGCGGCGCCCTTGGACAGCATGTTTTTGCGAATATCTCCGCGCAAATGGAGCACATAAAGGTTTGAAAATTCCTCGGCTAAGCATTTCCTCAAGCCATCGGCAAAAGATCGTTCAATCCATGCGCTGCCCATCACAAACGCCACAACCCCGACATCATCGCCTTTATCTTTGATCCGATCCGTAGCCCAGCGAATGGCCCGGATGTAGCTGTCGTAAAGCGCGTTTTTATTGGCCGCACTTGACTGGTTTGCATAGCTGTCGCGAATAGCCATATCCAGATTGGGATATTTGATATTAGCCGCGTTGTCATTGGCGTTGCGCTGCCCCGCTGAATAGGGCGGGTTGCCCATAATCACCCGAATATCCAAGGCTTTCTGCTTGGATCGCCGCTCGGAATTATCCGGTAACAGCTTCGCCACCATATCCTGATCCTGCTCCTGCTCATAGAGTTGGAAGGTGTCGGTCAGGCAGATACCTTCAAACGGGCGGTATGGTGCGTCTTTGGGTGCCATGTCGTGGTAGACCGCCTCGATATTGATCGCGGCGATGTAATAGGCCAGCAGAAGGATCTCATTGGCGTGAATCTCATGGCGGTATTTGTGTTCCAACTCGTGCTGCTCGATCAACCCTGATTGCAACAAGCGGGTAATGAACGTGCCCGTTCCAGTGAACGGGTCAAGGATATGCACACCCTGACTGCCTAGCGTTTTCCCGAACTCCGATTGCAGCACGTCGTTGACGCTGTGGATGATAAAATCGACAACTTCCGTCGGTGTATAAACAATGCCAAGGCGTTGGGTCATCAATGGAAACGCGTTTTGGAAAAATCGATTGTAAAGATCTTTGATTAAGGTTTGACGACCCGCCGCGGTCACAATTCCCTCCGCCCGCAATTTTACTGATTCATAGAAACGTTCAAGAGTATGCGCTTCCGCATCAATATGTCTGTCATATAAACGATCAAGAATAACCTCCATCGCTTTCGAAACAGCGTTCTCCGCCGTAAACCGGTTTCCAAGAAAAAGAGAATCAAATACCGGACGAGTGATGATGTGTTGGGCAAGCATCTCAATCGCGTCGCTTTCCGAAATTTCCGGATTTAAATCATTTCTAATTGCCTCAAGAAACGCATCGAATGCCTCTCTTTCGGGAGTGCCAGTATTAACCAGAATTCCATTAATACGATCGATGTGCTCTTTTGCAATCTTAGAAATATCATTTGCCCAGTTTTCCCAGTAGTCGCGCGTTCCGCATTTATCGACAATCTTCGCTTTGATTGCCTGTGATAGATCAGAGAGAATGAAGGATAACTGTTCTGGTTCTTCAGACTCACCTGCCTCTTCGGTTTCATCACCTAAACTTTGTTCGCCTTCGTTTTCCTTTTCCCCTTTCACCTTCGGTTTAATATCGTCAACAACAGACGTCGTCGCCTCTAACTCATCGCCCGCGACACCACTGATAATTTCAATTCGATCAGAGATATCCTCTCCCAAGCTGAGTTTATTGATATCGCGATCCAGTCGCTCATCATGAGCACGAAGTGCGTTCAGAATTTGCCAGACGACCTGATACTTCTTGTTATCATTGAGTGCTTTTTCCGGTGAGATGCCCGGTGCCACGGCAATGGGGATGATGACGTAACCTAGATCCTTGCCTTCTGCCTTCCGCATTACCCGGCCAACAGATTGAACTACATCGATCTGACTCTTGCGGGGGTGTAGAAACATAATCGCGTCGAGCGCGGGAACATCGATGCCCTCTGATAGACATCGAGCGTTGGTGAGCACACGGCAGATATTTTTATCAACATCTTCGCGTAACCAACTTAGTTTCTCGTTGCGCTGCTCCGCGTTGAAAGTTCCATCAACGTGGTGGAGTTGAACCTCAAGATCTGTCTTGAACTCTTCTGCAACTTCTTCATTGGCGGTGTATTCCTCGATTACATTCCCAAATTCCGAAGCAAACATCTGTGATAGTTTGATGTTTTGGCAAAACGCGAGTGCCTGACGCATTGGTTCACGACTAATTTCTGGTTTTTCATCCATACCAATTTTGGCAAGCGCCTTGTAGCAACCCACCATCTTGGTTGCGTCGTCCAATACAAGTTGGGAATCAGACTCGAGCGACCTCTGGGCACGATAACTGACGAGTTGTTCGTCCATCGCCAGGACAACGACCTTGTAGTCGGTCAGAAGATTGTTCTGAACTGCCCAACCAAACCCACGGTGGAAGAGTATTTTCCCGTAGGTTTCTTCGTCATCCATTGAGGCGAGGGCAACGTCGTCTTGCTCTGCCTGCTGCCTTGCTTTCTCACCATAGATCCGAGGTGTCGCAGTCATATACAGGCGTTTTTTGCTCTTAACATTTTCGTCATCGTGAATACGGACAAAGTTTGATTCATCATCGCCAGATAGGGTGGCACCCGTAGTGCGGTGCGCTTCATCGCAAATGATGAGATCAAATTCACCCAGATAAAATTCATGCTGCGCTCGTGAGATCACATCGATGGAATGATAGGTAGAGAACACCACGGTCATTTTTGAGGAGTCGGCGTTCTTTATCTGCTGGGCGAGTTTTTCCGCGTCCGTTGTTGCAGGAAACGCAAGGTCATGCAGATTAACCTCAATCGTGTCATCGGAACCTTTCCGTCTACCAACCTTGTCATCCGAGCATGCAGAAAATGCGGTGAAATCTTCAACAGCGTCATTCTTCCACTCACGCACCGTTTGCGACATGAGTGCCAGTGAAGGCACCATGTAGAGAACGCGTTTACCATTTCCCGCAAGGTCCTCAGCAATACGGAGACTGGCAAAGGTTTTACCCGTTCCGCAGGCCATGATCAGTTTACCGCGGTCATCCTCCTCAAGACCCTCGCGTATTGCCTCAAGCGCCTGTATTTGATGGTCGCGCAACTCTTTCTTCGATCTCTGACGAACTTCACCGGCACGTACATATGTCATCCAGTCGATCCGACTCTCTTCGAGTTCAGATAACTGAATGCGCGTGTAGTTCTGCGTAAGGTTATCGAAGACTGATTGAGCGTTTTTTCCAATCGATTGGGTCGACGTATCGACTAGCAGCAATCTTTTGAAATCTGGGGTGTTAGACGCGGAAATGAAGGAGTCTAGGTCTGCCTTCGAGATAGAATGCTCTGGTTGGTAAAATTTACATTGAACGGCGCAATAACCCTCTTCGTCACGAAGTTTTGCGACAAGATCGATACCAATATCCTGTTGTGATACGGAGCGTCCTTTTGCCCAGATCTCATAGTGCCAGACTTCGCTGAACTGCTGACGTTGCGTCGCATCATTCTCTAGGAAAATCTTCACGAGACATTCGAAAGCAAACCCGCGCTCTGTGTCGTTGGTTCCTGTTTCGCGAATATGCTCCAGCGCTTCTTGAATATTAGACATGCTTCTCAACTCCCATCTGCAAGAATCTGAAGCATCTCCAGATTCACAGATAATTCCTTTGTCGCAGAGTATGGCGAAGAATTCGCAAACCGCCATGATATCAGTATGAAGAATTGCGGAAAATGGAGAGATGTGCCCAAAAGTTGGTGACGGCTGTTTTCAGGCCGCGATTTTAATTTGCTTGATGCCGTCTTTGAACTCAACCCCCTGAATGACCTCGGGCAGACGGCTTGGCCCGGATATCTTCCGCCACTTCTTTTTCGCTGACATCATCAACCTGAATACCATCGCCAACGCGGTCTTTCGGATCAAACACCCCTTGGTTTTTCGGGTGCGGTTTCGGACCGTGGCGAAGACGCTCTCGATCGGATTTGTCGTGCGGATGTGCTTCCAATACTCGGCCGGGAAGTCGTAGAAGGCCAGTGACGTGGTCCCCTTGTTTCTTCCGCTCATAAGGAGAGTCCGTTCTGGTTTTGGCCCATTATGGCCGGGTATGCAACGGGGCTGATCGCGGAGCTCTCATCAGGTTCAGGCGATCCGGCTTGTTGCGCTGCAAACTCCTTCGGTGTGAGGCCGTTCAAGCTCGAATGTGGTCTCGTATGGTTGTAATCGTTCCGCCAGACAGCGAGCTCCACGCGGGTCCGGGCGATCGACGTGAACCCGGCACCGCTGCTCGCGCGTCTCGGGGAAGACATCCCGCAGCGCAGTCCGGAACCCAGGGGCGCCATCGCCGATGGCCTGCTCGGGTGACGGTTCAGTCTCGGCCGCTGGACCACCGACGAAGATATGTCCCAGGCGGCCGACATGATTGGCGGTGTTCTCGCTGGGTTGAGCAGCGACGGATTTGTGCAGACGGCGTGAACCTTGGCTGTCACACGGTATAATGAAGGTATCGATGGAGGCCCTCTTGAGTCTCACGGGAACCGCCTCACGGGAGCGCCTATGCCGATCCGCAGACTGCCTGACCATCTCGTCAATCGCATCGCCGCGGGCGAGGTGATTGAGCGTCCGGCGTTGGCAGTCAAGGAACTCGTCGAAAACAGCCTCGATGCGGGTGCTACGCAGATCGACATCGCCATCCGCGAGGGCGGCAAGTCGCTGATCACGGTGTCCGACAATGGCCGTGGCATGGACCGCGATGAGCTGTTGCTCGCGATCGAGCGCCACGCCACCTCGAAACTTCCCGACGACGATCTTCTCCACATCGAGACCCTCGGTTTTCGCGGTGAGGCGCTGCCGTCGATCGCCGCTGTCGGACGACTCCTGATCAGGAGCAGGCCTGCTGATGTGGGCGAGGCTTGGGAACTCGCCGTCGAGGGCGGTGCGCTTGGTGAGCCGGCGCCCGCAGCCCAGCCGCAGGGGACGTTTGTCGAGTTGCGGGATCTGTTCTTCGCCACGCCAGCCCGCCTCAAATTCCTCGCTACTGACCGAACCGAGACCCAGCGCGTGGTGGATGCCGTGCGCCGACTCGCCATGGCCCATCCCGGGGTCGGGTTCTCGCTCACCGCTGACGACCGCAAGCGGCTTCAGCTCGAGCCCAGCGGGGGCGATCTCCTCGATTCCCGACTGTACCGCCTCGGCGCCGTGATGGGTCGCGAGTTCACCGCCAATGCAGTCGCGGTCGAGGCCGAGATCGACGGGCTTCGCATCGAGGGTTATGCCGGCCTGCCGACCCTTAGCCGCGGCAATGCGCAGATGCAGTTCCTGTTCGTCAACGATCGGCCGGTGTGGGACCGGATGCTGCTCGGTGCCGTCCGCGGCGCCTATGAGGCGTTTCTGACTCGGAATCGGCATCCGTTGCTTGCCGTCTATGTCTGCGTCGAGCCGGACCGGGTCGACGTCAACGTGCATCCGGCCAAATCCGAGGTCCGGTTCCGTGAACCGGCGCAGGTTCGCAGCCTCATTGTCGGTGCGCTCAGGAATGCGCTCCATCAGGCCGGCCATCGCGCTTCCACCACGGTTGCCGATACAGCGCTTGCCGCCTTCCGCCCGGGCGGTGCCGGGCAGGGAGGCCAGGGTTACGGACGCGGGGGTTACAGCCATGGCGGCCATGGCGGCGGATATGGCGGTCTTGTGCCGGCGCATCTCGCCGAGGCTGCCTCCACCTTCCAGGGGGCGTTTTCCGCCGCCGTCCAGGATGTCTCGGCGCCCGAGGCGACGCAGGATGACGAGGATCTGCAACGCAACCGCCTTGGTGCGGCCCGGACCCAGCTACACGAAACCTACATCCTCGCGCAGACCGAGGATGGCATCGTCATTGTCGACCAGCATGCAGCCCATGAGCGCCTTGTTCTCGAGGCGATGAAAGGGGCGCTCGAACAACAGGGTGTTGCCCGCCAGGGGTTGTTAATCCCCGAAGTGGTCGAGCTGGAGGAAGACATGGTCCGGCTCCTGCTCGACCGCGCCGAACAGTTTGCCGAACTCGGACTTGTAATCGAAGCGTTCGGGCAGGGCGCGATCGTAGTGCGTGAGGTTCCTGCTCTGCTCGGAGAGATCGACGTTCAGGGATTGATCCGGGATCTTGGCGACGAGCTGGCCGAGATGGGCGACGGTTTCACCCTCAAAGAAAAGCTCAACGATGTGTGCAGCACGATGGCGTGTCACGGCTCGGTTCGTGCCGGACGCCGTCTTGCCGGCACCGAGATGAACGCCCTGTTACGCAAGATGGAGGCGACGCCGCATTCCGGGCAGTGCAACCACGGCCGGCCCACCTATGTCGAACTCAAGCTCGCCGATATCGAAAGATTGTTCGGCCGCCGCTGAGCCCAACCCGGACTTCGGAAGATTGCATGTGGCCGCCGGGGATTGTCGCCTTGATGCTCAATCCTCTTCTTAAACAGCTAGCCGAGATTAAGGTCTGGAAGCGTGGCGGGCAGCGCGCGCCTCAGAAACCTCTGTTGCTGTTGCTCACATTCGCTAGGGTCCGTCGTGGCGAGGATCGTTGGCAACCCTATGCAGCAATCGAGCCCAAGATGAAGGAGTTGCTGGAGCGATTTGGCCCGTCGCGGCAAAGCCACCGGCCGATACAACCGTTCCTCAGGCTGCCTCATGACGGGCTATGGGAAATCCCTGAAATTCCTGATCATGCGCAGTTGTCGAGCAGAGATATCGACAAAATATCGCCCGATGAACTTCGGAGCCGAAGTGCGACGGGAGGTTTGCCGGAAGAGATATACCACGCGCTGCGGAACGACGACGGCATGTTGCAGGGTGCCGTGAGATTTTTACTGAACAATGAATTTCCGGAAAGCTATCACCAGGATTTGCTCGAAGCTGTCGATTTTGGTGATTTAGATCCCCTGGAACTTGTGCGTGACTCCACGAAGCGGCGGCGGCGGGATCCGACATTTCGGGGTAAGGTCATTACCGCTTACGAACACTGCTGCGCCATCTGTAGTTACGACATCAGGATCGACAACCAACTTCTTGGCTTGGAGGCAGCACACATCCTCTGGCATTCCGAGGGTGGTCCCGATGAGGTGCCAAACGGACTGGCCCTGTGCTCACTCCATCACAAGGCCCTGGATAGAGGCGGGATCAGCATCAGTGACGATCTGAAAGTGCTTGTTTCGTCTGAGCTGCACGGGCGCGAAGCGGCAAAAACCTGGTTCCTGGAATACGCCGGCAAGCAAATTCGGGATCCCCGAGACAACCAGAACAGGCCAAATCTGGAATATCTGGATTGGCACCGGCGCGAGGTGTTCAGGCAATAAAAAAGCCCCACTTGTTGCGCATCGTTGAGAGGCGTGGCGAGCATATCACGCTGTTCGTGGTGAAAACCGCAGCTGCACGTAAAGCGAAGTCTCCGTCCGCTGGCAGCGCGCCCGAAAACAACACTTGGACGCCCGCCCGCTCTGCGCCGTCTGCCCGGGGTCATTCAGGGAGTTGAGTTCAAAGACGGTATCAAGCAAATTCAAATCGCCGCCTGAAAACAGCCGCCACCAACTTTTGAGCATATCTCTGAACACCATGGAGGAACATGTTCATCTTGCAGATTGCCCACGTATTTAGGTTCATCTTCTGACCGTAGAGAGACAGGTTGGATGGGTTCTCTCCATGATCGATTATATGTCTTAGCAGCGTACCCAATATCGATACCAAGCAGCCACCATCAGCCGTGCCAGATGAGACAGGCGATCGCAGCGCGGCCGTAGCGCCTTGTGTCGATGCACTCGAATTCTCCGGGAACTTCGAACGTATTTTTGACTTCATGCTCAACGCAACACCACGCTTTGTCTGTTAGCCAGCCTGCGCGGGCCAGGGCCGCGAGCGCGTCGCCGGCAATATCCTCGTCATAGGGCGGGTCGAGGAAGGCAAGATTGCAAGGGCGGACTGCGCCGGGTGGTGCGGTTGCATCACCCCGGACCACGGTCGCCTGTTCTGTCATCCCAAGCGTGGTGAGGTTTTCGGTAGTGGCGTCGAGTGCGGGTTTGGCGTTGTCGATGAAGGTTGCGTGTGCAGCACCCCGCGACAGCGCCTCAATGCCGAATGCGCCGGTTCCGGCAAAGGCGTCGAGCACGACGGCGCCTTCGAGGCGCAGCCCGGCTTGCGCCGGCGGACCATGCTCGAGGATGTTGAATATCGCCTGGCGCGCACGGTCGGAGGTCGGGCGGATCGCCGCCCCGGCGATGCCGGTGAGTCGACGCCCGCGATGGCTACCGCCGATGATTCGCATCGCCATGATTCGCAGCGCCATGATTCATATCGCCAAGGTGCTTGCGAAGTGTTGTTGGGGGTACTTCCGCGATCTTTCCCCGCGGCAAATCGTCGAGCTGGAACGGGCCATATCCGGTCCGGATGAGACGGTTTGCCTGCCACCCGAAATGTTCGCAGATCTTTCGGATCTCGCGATTCTTTCCCTCCTTGAGGGTCATTGTCAGCCATGCGTTGTCACCCTGCCGCCTGTCGAGACGCGCCTCGATGGGCGCATAGCGGAAACCCTCGATCGCAATGCCCTGGGCCAGATCGCTCAGAACCCGCTCATCGATCGCGCCGAACACCCGCACCCGATACTGTCGCTGCCAGCCGCCGGAGGGGTGCTCAAAGCGGCGCGCCGTCTCTCCGTCATTGGTGAACAGCAGTAATCCTTCGCTGTTCAGATCAAGCCTTCCGACACTGACAACCCGGGGCAGGGATTCTGGCAGCATGTCGAAGACGGTCGGCCGCCCCTCGGGGTCGCTTCGCGTGGTGACTGCGCCGGCCGGTTTATGAAAGCGCCAGAGTCGCGTTTCCATGAGCGCAGGAAGGAGTTTGCCGTCAACGGTGATCTGGTTTTCCGATGTCACCAGAGTGGCCGGGCTGCCGATGATTGTGCCATCGACGGTAACCCGCCCTTCGGCGATGTAGCGCTCGGCCTCCCGGCGCGAACAGACACCGGCCCGGGCGATCAGCTTGGCGATCCTCTGCGGCGCTGCGGATGTCGTTTGATCCGTCAAGGAATGCTCCGGGGAAAGCACTGTCGCTACTTTGCGGTCGCTCTGTGGCACAGAGTGCCCGCGCGGTTGTTGCGCCGCAAGGATTGGAGATATCCAGGATTGGAGACATCCAGGATTGGACGCGGCACGGATCCTGCGCCAATCTCTCGGCATGCAAGGTGATTCCGTGCAGGGCGGCGATGTCGCTTCTGACAGTTTCATTGATGTGGCCATCGAGGTCGCCGAGCGGGCCGGAGCCCGGGGCGAGGTGCCGGTCGGCGCCGTTGTCGTTCATGACGGGCGGCTGATTGCCCATGCCGGTAATCGGGTCGAGGCCGACCACGATCCGACGGCCCATGCCGAGATCCTGGCCCTGCGCGCCGCTGCCAGTCATTTTGGCGCCGCCCGGCTTCCGGAATGCGATCTCTATGTCACCCTCGAACCATGCCCTATGTGTGCGGCGGCGATCTCCTTCGCTCGCATCCGGCGGCTGTATTTCGGGGCCTATGATCCCAAGGGTGGTGGCGTCGAGCACGGGCCGCGGATATTCACCCAGCCTGTCTGTCATCACGAGCCGGAGGTCTATGGCGGGCTGTCGGAGTCGCGCTGCGGCGAGTTGCTGAAGAAATTCTTCCGCGCGCTGCGCAAATAGGCGCGAATTAGGCGCGGGCAGCCGATCGGTTATTCGCGCTCCAGCGCCCGCCAGCCGATATCGCGGCGGCAGAATCCCTGCGGCCAGTCGATCCGGTCGACCGCCGCATAGGCGCGGCGATGGGCTTCGCGGAGACTCGGGGCGCTGGCCGCAACGTTGAGGACCCGCCCGCCGGCCGCGACAAGCTGTCCGTCCTTACCCATCTTCGTCCCGGCATGGAACAGCTCGATCCCATCTTCTGCATTGGAAGCGACTTCCAATCCTGCGATCGCCGTGCCGGTTTCGTAGTCGCCCGGATAGCCCTCGGCGGCGAGCACGACCACGAGAGCCGGATCCTCGCGCCAGCGCAGATCAAAGGCGCCAAGCTGTCCGTCGGCAGACGCGATCAGGGCCGGCAGGATGTCCGACATCAATCGTAGCATCAGTACCTGGCATTCGGGATCGCCGAAGCGGGCGTTGTATTCCAGTAGCTTCGGTCCTTCTGCGGTGATCATCAGTCCCGCATAGAGAACGCCTTTATAAGGATAGCCTTCCGCCTGCATCGCTTCGACAGTCGGGGTAATGATCGTTTCTTCGACGATCCTCTGCAGGGTTTTGGTGAGTACCGGAGCTGGGCTATAGGCGCCCATGCCGCCAGTATTCGGGCCCTTGTCACCGTTATAGGCGGCCTTGTGGTCCTGCGCCGAGGCCATCGTCAGTGCGACGGCACCATCGCAAAGCGCGAACACGCTCACCTCTTCGCCTTCAAGGAACTCCTCGAGCACAACCTCGCTCCCGGCTTCCCCGAATCGGTTCTTGATAAGCGCGTCCGCCGCTACTTCTTCCGCCTCGGCGACGGTCTGGGCGATTGTCACGCCCTTGCCGGCGGCGAGCCCATCCGCCTTCACCACCAGCGGGGCGCCACGGCGGCGGATTTCCTCGCGGGCGGATTCGATGTCGCTGTGGCGGCTGTAGCCGGCGGTCGGAATGTCGTGGCGTGCACAGAGATCCTTCATGAACCCCTTCGAGCCTTCGAGTCGGGCAGCGGCAGCGCTCGGACCGAACGCCTTGATACCGGCTTTGTCGAGTCGGTCGACCAACCCGAGACAGAGCGGTGCCTCGGGTCCAACGACGACGAGTTCCACAGAGCGCTCGCGGGCCAGGGCGACGAGGCCGTCAATATCGTCGGTGGCAACGGGGCAGCATTCGGCGATGGCGGCAATACCGGGATTCCCGGGCGCACAGAGAAGTTTGTTGCACAGCGGCGATGCAGCGATCGCCCAGCACAGCGCATGTTCGCGTCCGCCCGATCCGACGACGAGAATGTCCACCGTTCTCAACCTTCGATGTGATGGCAGGGATACCCGGTGGCTGCGCCGCCAGGCCAGCGCCAATTTGACCTGTGCCGCCCGGATCGGCAAGCCTCCTCACGCGCTTGGTGGGGAGCTTGGCAGACAGGGACTTCCCGCCACGATCATGGTATCTGATGGTGATCGTCCCGTAGCACCAATGAAGCGCACAGCCATGTCGCAGACGCCGACCGCCGCCGGCTCGAATCTCGTCGAATACACGGTCACGGAACTTTCGACGGCGCTGAAGCGGACGGTCGAGCAGAATTACGGACGGATCCGGGTCCGCGGAGAATTGTCGCGGGTCTTCCGTGCCGCTTCCGGCCATTTCTACATGAGCCTTAAGGAAGAGGATGTGGTGCTTGACGCGGTGTGTTTCCGCGGCGTGGCAGCCAAGCTATCGATCACGCCCGAGGACGGGGTGGAGGTTATCTGTACGGGCAAGATCAGCACTTACGCGCCGCGTTCAAGCTATCAGATCGTCATCGAATCGCTGGAAATCGCGGGCGAGGGCGCCTTGCTCAAGATGCTCGAGGATCGTCGCCGCATGCTCGCCGAGGAAGGGTTGTTCGACGAGGATCGCAAGCGTGATCTGCCGATGCTCCCCGAGGTGATCGGGCTCGTTACCTCAGCGTCCGGTGCCGTGCTCCATGATATTCTGCATCGGCTTGCGGATCGCTTTCCGCGCCACGTGCTGCTGTGGCCTGTCCTGGTCCAGGGCGAGGGTGCAGCCGAGCAGATCGCAGCCGGAATCCGGGGGCTGAATGCGCTTGAAGAGGGCGGCGCGCTGCCACATCCGGATGTCGTCATCGTTGCCCGCGGCGGCGGCAGCCTCGAGGATCTCTGGGCCTTCAACGAGGAGATCGTGGTCCGCGCTGCTGCCGAATCCGAAATCCCCCTGATCTCCGCCGTCGGCCACGAGACCGACTGGACGCTGATCGATCATGCATCCGACTTGCGCGCACCAACGCCGACGGCGGCGGCGGAGTTTGCGGTGCCTGTGCGCAGCGAGTTGATGCGGCGCACGGAAGAAAACGGAATGCGCATGGCCGCCGGATTGCGGCGGATGGTTACCGAACGGCGGGCCGAAGTGTCAGGCTTGGCGCGCGGCCTGTCTGATCCGGCTGGAATGCTTCGCCTCGGCGCGCAGCGCACGGATGAGTTAGCCGGACGCCTTAATCTCAGTGTCGGCAGGTTTGCCGAAAACAAGCGCCGGCGCCACGGAGAACTCGCGCACCGGTTGCGGACACCGGACGGCGTGGTGCGAACAGCCGGCGAGCGTCTGACAAGGGAAAGCCAGGGGCTGGCGCGTGTGGCCCGGCGTCAAATAATCGAAAATCGATACAGTCGCATGAAAGCCGTCAGCGTCCTGCTCGAGAGCGTCTCCTTCCAGCGGGTGCTTGAGCGCGGCTATACCGTCATCCGGTGCCCCGATGGCACACCGCTCTCCTCTGCCGCCGCCGCCCGGGCTGTGGGCTCCGGCGCGGAGGCGAAAATCGAGTTCGCCGATGGCCAGATTCCGGCGGTGCTCGACCCGAAACCGAGCACAAAATCCAAGTAAGCTGGATCCGGCGCGGGCGAAAATGCACCATAAGAGGGAATGTCGCCGCCGCGCCGCTCTTTCTCTCGGCTTCACGGCATTTTTTCTTGTTCTCGTTCTGGCTACGCCGCCTTCCGGTGCTGTGGAGCCACTCACGCTGCGAGGCGAGGCGGTCTCCGGCGGTCTGATCGAGGGCCTGACTGAGCCTGGCGCCGAGGTGACCTTCGAGGAACAGCCAGTGCAGGTGTCGCCGGCGGGCCAGTTCCTGATCGGATTCTCGCGTGACGTGAGCCCAGAAGCCTCGCTCGTGGTTCGTTTCGCCAATGGCGACACGGTGTCCCGGACCATCGCCGTCCGTCAGCGTCCTTATGAAACCCAGCACATCGGCGGGTTGCCGCAGCGGATGGTTACACCGCCGCCGGAGGTCCAGCAGCGCATCCTGCGCGAGAATCGCCTGATTGCCGAGGTGCGTGCCCGCAACACCGCAGAGACATGGTGGCAAAGCGGCTGGATCTGGCCGACCCGCGGCCGAGTCACCGGTGTCTATGGCAGCGGTCGTATTCTCAACGGGAAACCGCGGCAGCCCCATTACGGGATCGACATCGCGGCACCCGAGGGCACACCCGTCCGGGCTTCGGCCGATGGCACCGTGGTCCTTGCTCATGTGGACATGTATTACACTGGCGGCACGGTGATCCTCGATCATGGACACGGTCTGAGCTCGGCCTATCTGCATCTTGCCGCGCTGCGCATCGAGGAAGGGCAATTCGTGCGCAAGGGCACGGTGATCGGGACTGTTGGTTCGACGGGTCGCTCCACCGGTGCCCATCTCGATTGGCGGGTAAATCTGTTCGATATCCGTATCGATCCGGCACTGCTTGTACCCCCGATGCGGGCGTCTCCACCGCTGCCAAAACCGGACTCGACCGGATAGCGCTGAGCCGGATTTCAGGCGCGCTTGGCGAAGGGCGTGAGCAAGCTCTCCAATGCGGCAGGATCGTCCCAGCGGGTCGTGACCGGGATGACTGCGAATCTCTCGCGGATCTCCGGATCAAGGTGCCCGAGGCGAACGATGTCCTTTTCGGTGGTGACCGGAACGGCGTCGGCGGCCTCCGCCGCCGCCAGCACCATGGCGATATCGTCGCTCCGGAAGTGGTGGTGATCAGGGAAGGCGCGCCGCCGCACCACTTGGCAGCCATAGCGCTCGAGCATCGAGAAGAACTTCGCCGGTCGGCCGATGCCGGCGAAAGCCGCAACCGCCGTGCCACGCAACGCCTCGATCTCCGGGCCGGGCACGAGGGCGGCGCGGAGCACCGGCAGATCGTCCGGCAGACTAAAAAGCAGATCCGGTAGTGAGGTCGTTTCGTCGATGGCCGGATCGTCGGGATCGAGAATCACTACTGCGCCTGCTCGCGCCAGCCCGTCGGCCAGAGTCTCGCGCAGCGGCCCCGCCGGGATCACTCGGCCATTGCCGAAGCCGTACCCGGCGTCGATCACCACCAGCCCCAGATCCTGCGCGAGGCTGGGATTCTGGAAGCCGTCATCCATCACGATCAGCTCCGCGCCGGCCGCCGCTGCTGCGGCCGCACCGGCGGCCCGGTTGCGGGCAATCCATGTCGGGCCGGCCGCCGCCAACAACAACGGCTCGTCGCCGACATCGTCCGCGCCATGCCGTGCGGGATCGACCCGGAGTGGGCCGGTTTCGCGCCCACCATAGCCGCGGCTCAGGAAGTGGACCGCGATCCCCGCTTTGGTTGCCCAGGCGCCAAGCGCCAGGGCGACTGGTGTCTTGCCGGCACCGCCGGCGACAAGATTACCAACGCAAAGAACGGGGCAGGGCGTGCGGTAGGGCCGGGCGAGACGGCGGTACAACTGTCCGGCTATGGCGAACGCGCACCCAAGCGGGGCAAGCAGGGCGGCGGGGTCGCCGCGTTCCTTGCGATGCCAGAACTCAGGAGGTCGCATCGCCGGCCTGTGTGGTTATCGATGATTTGTTCAGCAGCGATGTGATCTCGGTGGCGATGCGGCCGGCAGCTCCCTCATGGCTGGCGATAAAGGCAGCGGCGGCTTCGGTGCTGCGCCGGCATGCCTTTTCGTTGTCGAGGAAACCGCCAATCGATGCCGCGAGAGCTTCGGCACCGTCGACGGTGACGGCGCCGCCGCAGGCGGCGAGACTGTCGGCCATCGCCGCGAAGTTGGTCATGTCAGGTCCGTGCAAGATCGCGCAGTTGAGCTGTGCCGCCTCGGCCGGGTTGTGGCCGCCATGGGCAGCAGTGCTGCCGCCAATAAAAGCGACACCGGCCAGGCGATAGAACAGTCCGAGCTCACCAAGAGTGTCGGCGAGGTAGATGCTGTCTTCGGGTGTTGGCAGACGACCTTCGCTGCGCCGGACAACGGTATGGCCGCTGTCGGTGAGGAGTCGCGCTGTTTCCTTCCCGCGCTCCGGATGCCGAGGCACGATCACAGTGAGAAGGTTGGGCCGCCCGGCGGCGAGTTTCGTGTGAACCTCAGCCGCCAGGGCTTCCTCGCCTGCATGCGTGCTTGCGGCCAGCCACAGCGGGCGAGCGCCGATTGCTTCACGCAACGTATCGAGCCCGGCTGTATCGCAGGGCAGCGGTGGCGCCGATAGTTTCAGATCACCGATGCACCGGGCCTCTGCCGCACCGAGATGGCGCAATTTGTCCACCTGCTCTTCGGTCTGTGCAAAGCAGGGGTTGAAGAGACCGAACAGATGCCGCGCGGTTCTCGGGAACCGCCGCCAACGGGCAAAGGAGTACACCGACAGGCGACCGTTGATGAGAGCCAGCGGGATGCCGCGCCGTTGGCATTCCAGCATTCGGTTCGGCCACAACTCTGATTCCACGAACAGCGCCAGTTGCGGCCGCCAGTGATCAAGGAACCGGTTGACCCAGGCCCGGCGGTCGAGCGGCGCGTATTGGTGAATGCAGCGCGCCGGCAAATGCTCCGCCATCATTCGCGCCGAGGTTGCGGTGTCGGTGGTAACGAGGGTTTTGGAAGCCGGCACGGCGGTAGACATCGCTTTGATCAGCGTCAGGGCTGACCGCGCCTCGCCGACACTGGTTGCGTGCATCCAGACCAGGGTGCCGTCCGGGCGGTCGCGAGACGCCTCGCCGCGTCGTTCCGGATAGCGTTCGCGGTCTTCCTTGCCGCACGCGATGCGGCGGTGGAGATGCCATTCGAAGAGAGGACGGGCGGCGTCGGTGAGGACCCGATAGACAGGCAGTGCCGTCATCGCCGCGGCTGCGCGATCTCAGTCGCCGCCGCTGGCGGCCGGGACTGCGGCCAGGGAATCCAGCGCTGCGGGATCCTTGGCCTTCAGGATCATGTGCTCGTGGCCGAACTGCATGCGGCAGTAACTGGCATAGAGACCATCTTGGGCCAGAAGTTCGGTATGGGTGCCCTGCTCGGCGCAGCGGCCCTCGTCCATCACGTAGATGAGATCGGCGTTGACGACGGTGGCGAGGCGATGGGCAATGACGATCGTGGTGCGATCGTGGGCAAGGCGCTCAAGGGCGGCCTGGATATGGCGTTCGGACTCGGCGTCGAGTGAAGAGGTCGCCTCGTCAAGAAGAAGGATAGATGCATCTTTGAGGATGGCGCGGGCGATCGACAAGCGCTGGCGCTGGCCACCCGACAGGCGAAGGCCGCGTTCCCCGACCTTGGTGTCATAGCCATCGGCGAGTTCGGTAATGAAGCCGTCGGCAAAGGCGAGACGGGCGGCCTCGGCGATTTCCTCGTCGTTGGCGTCGGGACGTCCGTAGGCGATGTTGTTGCGAATGGTGTCGTTGAACATCATCACGTCCTGGCTCACCAGTGCGACCGCACCCCGTAGCGAAGCCAGAGTAACGTCCCGCACGTCCTGCCCGTCGATGGAGACGCTACCCGAATCGACGTCATAGAAGCGCGGGATCAGGTTCAGGATCGTTGACTTGCCGGCGCCCGACGGCCCGACGAGGGCCACAGTCCGGCCCGCCGGGATATCGATCGAAAGATCGTTGATGGCGGGACACTCCGCATTTTCTTCCTCGGCGAGATAGGAGAAACGGATGTTGCGCAAGGCAACGCCGGCGCCGCGCAGGGCCAGAGGCTGTGCGCCCTCCCGGTCGACGATCTTCGGTCTTGTGTCGAGGAACTGGAAGACGCGGTCGGTTGCGGCGAGGGATTGCTGAAGCTGCGCGTTCAGCCCGGCAATATTGCGGGCCGGCTGGTAGGCCATGATCGCGGCAACGAAAAAAGCCATGATCTCGCCAACATTGGCGGTTCCGGCGATCACCAGCTGGCCACCCCAGAGCAGGACGATGGCGAGGGCGGTACCGCTGATCGTGTCCATCATCGGATAGCGACGGGCACTGATGCGAGATTGCTTGAACACCAGGTAGAAGATCGATTCAAAGAAGGTCCGGGCCCGTCGGACCTCATGCTGTTCCATGTTGTAGGCTTTGACCTGCCGGACGCCCTTGAACACGTCGTCAAGGAAACTGGTGACCGAACCCAGCGTTTCTTGGGTGGTGTGCGACACCTGGCGCAGGCGGCGGCCGATGTAGACGATCGGAATGATGCAGATCGGCAGCACCACGAAGGCAGCGGCGGCCATCGCCGGGTTGATGTAGATCATCACGCCGGTGAGCACCATGAGCACGATGCAATCCTTGATGATGCCGGTGATGCCTTCGGTGATTGCCGAACGCATCATGTTCACATCGTTGGTGAAGCGGGACAGGATGGAGCCGGTGCTGGCACTCTGGAAGAAGGCAAGGTCGGCGCGGATCGCGGTGCCGAACATCTCATTCTGCAGTTTGACGATGAGGCGATGCCCGACCTTGGCCATCAGTACCGACTGGGTGTAGTTCGAAAGACCCTTGGTTGTCGCCAGTCCAAGATAGGCGGCAGGAATCACCCAAGCCAGAAAGGCGTTGCCTTTGACCAGGAGCTCGTTCAGGGCCGGCTCGACGAGCCGAGCCTGAGCGCCGGTGGTTGCCGCGATCACGGTCATGGCAAGAAAGGCGAGAATCAGTGTCCCGGCTTGGTCGCGCAGATAGCCTTTCGTCAGCCGCCGCAGGAGAACCTGTGTCGGCGTGTGTCGGTCCGTGAATTTAGGGGTTTTGCTCAAGGCCTCGCCTCGTGCCTGTCTGGCGCCACCCTATAGCACGCCGCACCACAACGGGCGAATCTCCGGCTGTCCTCAGGATGTTGTATGCAGGGCGTTGCAGAACCGAGCCCGCAGGCTGGCACCGCGCCACGATCGGGTCAGGATCGGAACCAAACAAAAAAGAGAGCCACCTGGGGTGGCTCTCAGTTAGGGGAGGAATGCCTAATGTACGCAGATTTTCGACTTGATCTAAAATCTGCCAGTGATCTGAAAGAATCACTGTATTCGAAAGTATAAGCAAATAAAATTTATTTGCAAGGGGGATTTTTTACTTTGTAAGCTCTTGGAAAATCTCTGCTGGCAAAGAGTTTTGCGCCTTTTCTTAGAGATGGCCTCGGGAATTCGGGCCGTTTGTTAAGGCGGATCGCTTGATGAGAGAGACGACCCAGAATGACGAAGAAACAAAAGAAGGGGCTGTCCTGTACACGACAGCAGGGGTGGTTGAGGGCGCTGATTTGTGATTTTCGTTGGGATTCTTCAGTAACGATTGAGCATCCCATGATCCGAACAGCGATCGACACCCTGTGTGAGGAGCGATCTGACGGGCTGCCGCTGAGCAATAGCCGCCTTGAGACACTCGGCCTTCTGGTGATTGGCATAGCCAGCGTTCGAACGGTCAACTTGAGCCACATTAGCGGCGAGATGCCAACCCAGGCCAAGGTTGAAAGTACTGACCGTCGATTGCAGTGTTTCTTTCAGCATGTCCGCTTCGGGCAAGATTGGTCTGCCCGTCCTGTTGTGCGTATGCTGGAGCTCTCCGGGAGTTGGAACCCGTGCCTTGATCGCACGAACTGGAGGATCGGGCGCAAAGAGATCAACCTTCTGGTTCTTGCCGTTGCCACGCGCCGTTATCGGGTGCCTCTGATCTGGACGGTTTTGGGCAAGGCGGGCAACAGCAACACCAAAGAATGCATTTCTTTGATGAAGCGCTATTCAGCGCCCTCAACCACCCCTATTGTCGTGTACAAGGATTAATCTGTTGAATCTCAAAACTATCTGCAATGGCTTCATCTCATCAAGCTGGCACCACAGTCTTCGCCACGAGCGTGTCTGGCCGCCGCGATCACACCATGCATACGTTTCGTAAACTGAGCCTTGTCGTTTGACGGAATTTTCCGAGCGGCGCGCTTCAGACGGCTTAGGGCCAGAGATCACCCAGCGAAAAGGTGATGGCGTCATAGGGGCGCACACTGACCGGATCATCGTCCTTCAGTGTCGCGATCAGCACCCATTCGCCGTCCCGCAACTCGAAGGCTTCCAATCCCTTTGCAATCGGATCCACCAGCCAGAGGTGCCCGACACCTTCGCGGGCATAGATCGGGCGTTTTTCCAGCAGGTCGACCTTGCGGGTCGAGGGGGAGAGCACTTCACACGCCCAGTCGGGGGTAATATCGAAGAACGCGGTATCGGGATAGTCTGGCATGGTTTCCCTGCGCCATCCAGCCATATCAGGCACCAGAATATCATCATTCAGATGCAGCTCGGGTTCATCAATGATCCACCAGCCGCCGGGGCCGTCCTTCCCCATACCGAACGGGTTGTCCAGATTTGATCCCATCCGGGAACTTGCCAGCGCATGTGGCGCAGCGGGTCTTGGCTGCGTGTTCAGGGTGCCATTGATGATCTCGGCCACCATGTGGGGCGGGGCATCGAGCACGTCCTGATAGGTGGCAGGTTGTGGCGGCAGGGATTGGGCAGAGTGACGGGCGGCCATAGGAGGGATATCCTTACATAGCTAGGGGGCGGTACATCTCCCTAGCTATGTAAGCGTAATTCCTGGTTAGGTATTTAACCAGAGGTTTTTAGAAGGGGGTGATCGCCCCCTAGCCCTGAGAATGCCGTCCGAGGTTCTATCGTTTGTTGTGATTGTGCCATTGTTGGTGATTGTTGTTTTATCTTGTGTTGAGCCATCGCCAGTCGAGCGAATGCCGCGAGCGCTACCACCGTCCGTTGTGATTGTGCCATTGTTGATGATTGTTGGACTCTCACCACTTGAGTTAATACCGTAATTGAGGATTCCGCTTGTTGAGATTGATCCCGACCCAGTAATGGTGATTGTCGCGTCATCGCCTGAGTTTGACACTGTGCTCGTTCTGGTCGTTCTGGCATCATCGATGGTTTGTGCTGCTGCGGCCCATGGCAGGGTAAGCATGAAGGTCGCCCCAAAAAACGGGATGCCGCCGGATAAGATTTTGAGATGGTCATGAACGCCCCTTGCTCCGCAATGCGGTTTTGACTTTTCCGTAACCCATCAAATTCAACGGTTTGTTCAATGTTGGATTTTCCGGGGGGCGATTTAGTGAATTAATATCAATATGTTAAGTGATTCTCCCGACCTCTGGCAAGAAGCGGATGTCGCAGGCCCCCCCTGTTTTGAGCGTCCAAACGGACCCAATCCCGCCTCGCCTGCAGGCCTCTGGCAAAGGGTAATTCAGGATAGAGGTGGTCCTGGATTTCCGACCAGTTTGCAGACACCCACGAAATAACCAAAGAGGAATTCGAGGCGGTGAAGGCAGAAAGAATGACATTCGAAGATCTGCTGCGAAAATATGACACGTAGTCCAAAGTTTGCATGTTTGCTGTCAGTTTGCTGTCAGTCGCGCTTGCGCCCGCTTGGGATTCGAACCGGCAGGACGACTCAATACTATCAATGTGTTAGGGGGCAGAGAAGGTTGGACGCCAGTCCCGTTCCCTCCGCCATCGAGCCGCGCACCTTGTTCGTTTTCGAGTTTCCGAGCAGATGAAGATAGGCATCCCCGACGAGATTCATGACGGCGAATGCCGGGTGGCGGTTACCCCGGATTCTGCCAAGCGTCTCCAGAGGCTTGGTTTCTCCGTCGCCATGGAGACCGGTGCCGGCGAGACGGCGCATTTCTCTGACGAAGCGTATCGCGAAGTCGGTGTCGAGATTGTCGACGGGGCCCGCAGAATATGGGAAGAATCCGACATCGTCCTCAAGGTGCGGCCGCCCGAGGCGCATCCAAAGCTGGGCATACACGAAGCTGATCTGCTGGCCGAGGGCGCGATCCTCGCCAGTTTCATCTGGCCGGCCCAGAACGAAATCCTGATGGAAAAGCTACGAGCGCGCCAGGCGACAGTGCTGGCGCTCGATTCTGTGCCGCGGATCTCCCGGGCCCAGAAGATGGATGCCCTCAGCTCGATGGCCAACATTGCCGGCTATCGCGCCGTGATCGAGGCGGCGGGGCAATTCGGGAATTTTTTCACCGGACAGATCACAGCCGCCGGGAAAATACCGCCGGCCAAGGTTCTCGTTATCGGCGCCGGCGTTGCCGGGCTGGCTGCTGTCGGCACGGCCGTCGGGCTCGGCGCCATCGTCCGCGCTTTCGATACGCGGCTCGAGGTGAAGGAGCAGGTCGAGAGCCTGGGTGCCGAGTTTCTCGAACTCGCCTTTGAGGAGGAGGGCGGGGGCGGGGGCGCCGGCGGCTATGCCAAGGTGATGAGTGAAGCGTTCATCAAGGCAGAGATGGATCTCTTCGCGCGCCAGGCGATGGACGTCGACATCATCATCACCACGGCGTTGATTCCGGGCAAACCGGCGCCGACTCTGATTACCGCCAGCATGGTCGGCACCATGCGCGAAGGCTCGGTAATCGTTGACCTCGCCGCCGAGCAGGGGGGCAACTGCGAACTGACCGAGCCGGGAGAGATCGCCATCAAGGACGGTGTTTCCATTATCGGCTACACCGACATGCCAAGCCGGATGGCGTCCCAGGCGAGCGAACTGTACGCACGCAACCTCTGGCACTTGCTTTCGGACATGGTGCCCGACAAGGACGGTGTCATCGCCCTCGATATGGAGGATGACGTGATGCGGAGTGTTACCGTCATCGAGTCCGGCGCGGTAACCTGGCCGCCGCCGGCACCCAAGATCGCAACGCCGATACCGCCGCCAGCCCGACCCCAGGCCGAAGCCGAGCCGGAACCTGCACCGTCACGACGCTCCGGCTGGCAGCTGGCCGCCGCCATACTCGGCGGCGTCGGCCTCCTCGCGGTGGGTCTGGTCGTACCGGAGACCTTTATCGGGCATTTGACGGTATTCGTCCTCGCCTGTTTCGTTGGCTGGCAGGTAATCTGGAATGTGACGCCGGCACTCCATACGCCGCTCATGAGCGTGACCAACGCCATCAGCGGCATCATCGTTGTCGGCGGCATCCTGCAGATCGCCAGCCCGTCGCCGACCGTCACCATCCTGGCCGTGATCTCGGTGCTGGTCGCGATGGTAAACGTCGCGGGAGGCTTCCTCGTTACCCAGCGCATGCTCCGCATGTTCCGCAAGGAGTGACCCGAACGCCATGTTTCCTGGGCTGATCGCGATCTGCTACATCGTTGCCGCGGTGCTCTTCATCCTGAGTCTGGGCGGGCTTAGCCGACCGGAGACGTCGCGCCGGGGAAATATCTGCGGCATCGTCGGCATGACTCTCGCCATTCTCGCCACCGTGCTCTCCGGAAGCTTGGTGAATCTGGCTCTTCTGGCCGGTGTAGGCGCGGTTGGCGCCGGTGCCGGGATGCTGGTTGCGTCGCGGGTGCAGATGACGCAAATGCCGCAGTTGGTGGCGATTCTGCACAGTTTCGTCGGACTCGCCGCCGTGCTCGTCGGCTTTGGCAGTTATCTCGACCCGAACACCGTCTTCGAAGGCGTGGAAAAGACCATCCACGATGTTGAGGTGTTTCTCGGCGTGTTCATCGGCGCGATAACCTTTACCGGCTCGGTGATCGCCTTCGGCAAGCTGCAAGGCTCGATCTCCGGCAGGCCGTTGACCCTGCCGGGACGCCACGGTCTCAATCTCATTGCCCTGATCGCCTGTCTATGGATGGGTTGGCTGTTTCTCCAGGCGCAGATAGTTGACGAGGCCGTACTGCCGCTGCTGGTGATGACGGTCGTGGCCGGCGTCATCGGGATGCACCTGGTGATGGCTATCGGCGGCGCCGACATGCCGGTCGTGGTGTCGATGCTGAACAGCTATTCCGGCTGGGCCGCCGCGGCGACCGGATTCATGCTCGGCAACAACCTCCTGATCGTGACTGGCGCGCTGGTCGGATCGAGCGGCGCCATTCTCAGCTATATCATGTGCCGGGCCATGAACCGCAGGTTCTTGAGCGTCATTCTCGGTGGTTTCGGCACCGCTGGCGGTACCGGCCCCGCGACTGAGGAGGGCGAAGTGATCGCTGTTTCGGTCGAGGAAGCCGCCGCGTCGCTGGGCGAGGCAGACAGCGTCATCATCGTGCCCGGCTACGGCATGGCTGTGGCCCAGGCCCAGAACGCGGTCAACGAGATCGTTCGCACGCTGCGCGGCCAGGGCGTCAATGTCCGCTTCGGGATCCATCCCGTCGCCGGTCGCCTGCCAGGCCACATGAACGTACTGCTGGCCGAGGCCCGGGTGCCCTATGACGTCGTCCTCGAGATGGAGGAAATCAACGACGATTTTCCCAACACCGATGTGGTTCTGGTGATCGGCGCCAACGACATCGTCAATCCCGGCGCTCTCGAGGATCCCGGAAGCCCGATTGCCGGCATGCCGGTGCTCGAGGTCTGGAAGGCGCGACAGGCCATCGTCCTGAAGCGCAGCATGGCGACCGGCTATGCCGGCGTCGACAATCCGCTCTTCTACAAGGAAAATACCCGCATGCTGTTTGGCGATGCCCGCGACAGCGTCGAGGGTGTTCTCGGACAACTGAAGGTCTGAGGGGCGAAGAGATGGCAAGGTGCCAGACCGTCGGGGTGATCGGCGGTTCCCGGATCGATCCGGGATCAGAACTGTACAAGGCGGCCCGATCAGTCGGCCGGCTCGCTGTCGACGGAGGATTCCGGATTGTCACCGGCGGATTGGCCGGGGTGATGGAGGCGGCATCCCGCGGCGCCCACGAATCCGCGCACTATCGCGAGGGAGACACTGTCGGCATCATGCCGCATTCGGTGTCGGATCACGCCAAATGAATAGGCCGATATCGCGATCGCGACGGGCATGCATCATGCGCGCAACGCCCTGGTTGCGAATTCCGACGCCGTGATCGCGGCCGGAAGCGAGGCCGGAACGCGTTCGGAAATAGCCTTGGCCTGGGTCCAGCATCGCCTGGCCGTGGCGTTGCGGATCGATGGCTGGGCGCGGCGGCTCGCCGATTCACCGCTCGATGACCGCATTCGTTACCCTGAGATTTCCAATGACTGTGTCTTCGGCGCTGATAGCCCCGAGGAAGCGGTTGCCATCGTCACCGCCCGCATCGACGCCTATCCCCGCATCGACGCCTATCAGGGACGCGACCACGTGTTTTCAACCGCTCCGGAAGGCTAACGGCCGTCCCGGCCAATCTCTCGGCCAATCTCTCGGCCAATCTCTGCGCTCCAACACCTCGTCTTTCCATTGCATCGCCGCTATATCCCCGGCGCATCGTTATCCCCGGCGCATCGTTATCCCCGGCGCATCGTTGACACATCGTCGCCGGCGTGCCGATACTTCGCCTTTCCCGTACCGGGGGAACACACAGACCGATTATCCCGAGAGCCGCCGCCCCAAGCGCAGCCGCCTCAAGAGTAACCGCAAGGAGCGCCGGTCATGAATACAGCCGTTATGCCGACCTATGGGCGGGCGGATATCGCGTTCGTGCGCGGTGAGGGCGTGCATCTGTTCGATACGGCCGGTCGGCGCTTTCTCGATTTCGGCTCGGGTATCGCCGTCAATTCGCTCGGACATTCCCATCCCAGGCTGGTGGAAGCTCTGACCGCGCAAGTTGGGCGCCTCTGGCACACCTCGAACCTGTATCGCATTCCCGACCAGGAGGAGCTGGCGACGTTGCTGGCCAAGCATTCATTTGGCGACTACGTGTTCTTCGGCAATTCGGGGGCCGAGGCAGTGGAGGGCGGCATCAAGCTGTGCCGCAAATACCAGAGTGCCGTCGGGCATCCCGAACGCTGGCGGATCATCACCTGCGATGGCTCGTTCCACGGCCGTACGACGGCAACCCTGGCGGCAGCGAAGAATCCCAAGCATACCGATGGGTTCGGTCCGGTCGCTGACGGCTTCGACCAGGTGCCGTTTGGCAACATGAATGCGCTGCGTGATGCGATAACGCCGGAAACGGCGGCGATTTTGGTTGAGCCCGTACAGGGCGAGAGCGGAATCCGGCCATCCGAAGAGGACTATCTGGCTGCGTTGAGAAAAGCTGCGGACGAGTTCGGGCTGCTCCTGTTCCTCGACGAGGTCCAGACCGGCGTCGGGCGGACAGGCAAACTCTGGGCCTATGAATGGTCCGGTATCACCCCGGACGTGTTGGCCGCCGCCAAGGGGCTCGGTGGCGGCATGCCGATCGGTGCCGTGATCGCGACAGCCGACGCGGCCCAGGGAATGACCCCTGGTACCCACGGCAGCACCTTCGGCGGAAATTACCTGGCCGTTGCTTCCGCGCTTGCGGTGGTCTCGGAAATCACCGGCGATGGCTTTCTCGAGCGTGTCCAGAAGGCGTCGGAGAAGCTGTTCGCGCGCGGGCGCGAACTTGTTGTGCGCCATCCGGAGGTTTTCGAGGAGATTCGCGGGTGGGGCCTGATGATCGGCATCAAGTGCAAGGTGCCGAATCTGGAGATGTGGAACAAATTGCGCGACGCCGGTCTCCTGACCGTTCCGGCGGACGACAACGTGGTGCGGCTGCTGCCGCCCTTGATCATCGAAGATATTCACATCGAGGAAGCGATGGAGGCTTTCGATCGGGTGGCCGGAGAATGGAAACATGACTGATCCCAAACACTTTCTCGATCTTGACCAGCTCGACGAGGAAGCACTGCGTGAGCAGCTTGATCTCGGCGCCGCCTTCAAGAGCGGCGCGGCTCCAAATCCGCGGCCGCTCGAGGGTAAGTTTCTGGCCATGGTGTTCGAGAAGGCCTCAACCCGGACGCGGGTAAGTTTCGACGTCGGGATGCGCCAGCTTGGCGGCGAGACAGTCCTTCTTGGCAGTTCGGAGACCCAGCTCGGTCGCGGCGAAACCATCGCCGATACGGCGCAGGTTCTGTCCCGCTACGTCGACATCATTATGTTGCGCACGTCAGATTCTGCGAAACTGCAGGAGATGGCGGAGCATGCGACAATCCCTGTCATCAACGGATTGACCAACGACTCGCATCCCTGTCAGGTGATGGCGGACATCATGACCTTTGAGGAACATCACGGCGGCATCAAGGATAAAGCTGTCGCGTGGTGTGGTGACGGCAACAACATGGCCGTGAGCTGGATACATGCGGCAGTCCGCTTCGGTTTCGATCTGAGACTTGCCTGCCCGGACGGCATGACGCCACCCGACTGTGTGCTGGATTGGGCCAGGGCGGAAGAAGGCCGGATCGCGCTGGTCGACGATCCGATGGCCGCGGTCGAGGACGCCGACTGCGTGACCACCGATGTCTGGGTGTCGATGGGCGACACCTCTGCCAGCAACCGGATCGAGCAATTGCGCCCCTATCAGGTCAACGCCGACCTCATGCAGGCGGCCAAGCCGGATGCCGTGTTCATGCACTGTCTGCCGGCCCATCGCGGCGAGGAGGTGACGGCGGATGTCATCGACGGTCCGCAATCGGTGGTCTGGGACGAGGTGGAAAACCGCCTGCATGCCCAGAAAGGCATTCTCACCTGGTGCCTGTCCTGAGATCTGCGCCCGGAGCGTCACCCGGATACCCGGATGCGTGAGCTGGGTACACGGGCGGGTGCGATCTAACGGTCCCGCCTGCGTCGCAGCAGAAAGGCCGCTGCCACACCGCCGCCGGCGGCGAGCAGAATCAGCGGGCCAAACCAGAGCAGTGCTGTATTGCCTGTCAGAGGCGGCTTGAGGAGTACGTACTCCCCATAACGTTGCGCGAGGAATGCCAGGACGCTCTCGTCTTTATCTCCGGCCTCCAGGCGCTGTCGCACGAGAAGACGAAGGTCGCGGGCCAGCGGCGCATCGGAATCATCGATCGACTGGCTCTGGCAGACGAGACAACGGATCTGGCGCGAAAGGTCCCGGGCCCGGCGCTCAAGCGCGGGGTCAGTTAGCATCTCGTCCGGATCGACCGCGAAAGCAGGGAAGGGGGCGCCAACCGGCGCCGTGGCAAGCAGAAGGGCGGTAAGCAGAAGAAGCGCGGAAGGGCGCAGCCGGGAAGACGTCCGGAGATGTGTCCGGGGGTGCGTCATTGGCGTAGCTCCCGGAGCATGGGGCCGATGGTTTTGAGGAAATCCTCCTCGAAAACGGGCCCGGGGTGCCGATGGTGTACCCGGCCTTCGCGATCGATGATGTAGGTTTCGGGAACGCCGTAGATCCCCAGCGCCACACCGGCTTCGTTGTCGGGATCGAAACCGATCCGGGCATAGGGGTTACCCAGTTTTTCCAGCCACGCCACCGCATCCTCGCGCCGGTCCTTCCAGTTGATGCCGTAAACGGGAACTGCACCGGTTTTAGCGAGGGCTATCCAGAGTGGGTGTTCGGCCTGGCACGGCACGCACCACGACGCAAAGACATTGATGATCGCCACCTGCCCGCCGAGATCATCGCTGGCGAGACCGGGCTGTCCGGGGTTGAGCGGCGGTAGGGAAAAAGCGGGTAGAGGTTTTCCGATCAGGGTCGAGGGCAGGATGGCGGGATCTCGCGTGAGGCCGTCCGCAAAATGAACGACAACGGCGGCGAAGATCGCGAGCGGTAACAGGTAGAGAAGCCGGAGGAACATAATATCAGGCGGTTCGGGCCGTCCTTGCAGTTCGCCGGCGGATTGCGCGTACGCCCTCTGCCAGCCCGGCAAAACCGCCGAAAACCATCAATGCCGCGCCGGCCCACAGCCAGGCGATCAGGGGCTTGTGGTAGAGCCGGACGACCCAGCCGCCATTGTCGGGTTTTCCGAGCACGGCATAAAGGTCGCTACCCGGCGTTGCGTGTATTGCTGCCTCTGTTGTCGTGCTGCGCGCAACCGGATAGTACCGGGTCTCGGGCGCGAGCCGGATGGTTTTGTCGCCGCGTTGCGCCGTCAGGCTGGCGCGCAGGGCGGTGTAGTTGGGCCCGGGAACCTCGCGCACACCGCCGAAGGTTACCGAATATCCGGCGATTTCGGTTCGTTCTCCGGGCTTGAGGAGGACGATTCTCTCTGTCTGCCAGAGCGATGCGCCAGTGACGCCGGCGACCACGATTGCAAGGCCCAGATGGGCGAGAATCATCGCCCAGGCGGGTCGCGGAATCCCCTCTCGCAAACGCGCTTCGTCCTGTGTCCCAGCTTGTGTTCCGGCCCGTGTCATGGTGTGCGCTCCGGCTCCGCTCCGTGTTGCGGCGAGGATATTGGTGGACAGGCGGGCGAGAGGGCCGGGCGATTTTCCGGGCCGCCCGCCGGCGGTGCGGCGCAGGAGCTGGAGCAGGGTTGCCGCGCCGAGCCACGCGGCGAGGCCAAGGCCTAACATGCCGGATATCGTTTCCTCGCGCGTCAGCACGGCGACGAGAACGACCGGTGCGAGTGCTATGGCGAAGGCGAACTTGAGACGATCGAAGGCTGCCGCGAGGTCGCCCCTGCGCCAGGCCAGCATTGGGCCGACGCCGACGGCGCAGATCAGCGGCACCATCAGCGGCACGAAGGTGGTTGCAAAATAGGGTGGTCCAACCGAGATCCGGCTGCCGTCCAGACTCTCAAGGAACAGCGGGTAGAGTGTCCCAAGCAATACCGTGCCCGCCGTCGTCGCGAGGAGCAGGTTGTTGAGCAGAAGCGCGCCCTCGCGGCTGATCGGCCGGAACAGCTGCCCTTCTTCCATCTTTGGCGCGCGCCAGGCGAACAACGCGAGCCCGCCGCCGGTTGCGATCGTCAACAGCACAAGGATGAAGACTCCGCGCCCGGGATCGATCGCGAAAGCGTGGACCGAGGTGAGGATACCCGACCTGACGAGAAAGGTTCCAACCAAGCTCAGCGAGAATCCGAGTATCGCAAGCAGGATCGTCCAGCCCTTCAAGCCGCCGGTCTTGGCCGCAACCGCAACCGAATGCAACAGGGCCGTGGCAACCAACCAGGGCATGAAGGAGGCATTCTCGACCGGGTCCCAGGCCCACCATCCACCCCAGCCCAGTTCGTAATAGGCCCACCAGCTTCCCAGCGCGATACCGGCGGTGAGCAGTGTCCATGCGGCGAGGCACCACAGGTGCAGCTGGCGCGCCCAGGCGCGATCGAGCCGCCCCTCTAACAGGGCCGCCACCGCCATCGAAAAGACGATCGAGAGTCCGACATACCCTCCGTAGAGAAGCGGTGGATGCATGGCGAGACCGGGATCCTGGAGCAGCGGGTTGAGGCCTAATCCCTCGGTTGGCAGCGGGTTCATCCTCTCGAAAGGATTGGAGGTGGTGAGCAGGAACAGAAGAAAGCCGGCCGCGACCAGGGCCTGGACGCCGAGAGTTCGTGCTTTTAGCGACAGCACCGCGGTGCGCCCGAAAACGGCCAGGGCCGCGCCGAACAGGCTGAGTATCAGGATCCACAGGAGTAGCGACCCCTCGTGATTGCCCCAGACACCGCTGAGTTTATAGATCGGTGGTTTCAGCGTGTGCGAGTTGAGGGCGACATTCCGGACGCTGAAATCGCTGACCAGATAGGCGTAGGTGAGGATCAGAAAGGCGGCGAGGACGAGGGCGGCCTGGATCACGGCCGCCGGCGTGGCCAGCACCATCAGCCGCTGCCGTGCGGTTGCGGCGCCGGCGAGCGGCAAGACCGCCTGTGCGACCGTCACAACCAGGGCAAAAACAAGCAGGCCGTGTCCGAGCTCGGGAATCATCGCGCCGTTGTACCCCTGCCCTGCCAGCGGCCGGATTTTTTCAGCGCGTCTGCAACCTCGGGCGGCATGTAGTTTTCGTCGTGCTTGGCCAGCACCCTGCCGGCAACGAAGACGCCGCTGGCGTCGAGGGCACCCTCCGTGACCACGCCCTGGCCCTCGCGGAACAGGTCAGGAAGGATGCCTCGGTAGCGGACCGCGACTGTTTGTTCGAGATCGGTAACGCCGAAAGTGACGGCGATGCCATCTTCGGATTTCTGCACGGAACCCGGAACAACAAGGCCGCCGAGGCGGATCCGGCGTCCAGGTTTCTCGGTGGACAGCTCGGAAGGCGTGCGAAAATAGACGAGGCTGTCCTCGAGGGCGACCAGGACCAAGCCGGTAGCGAGTCCGAGCAGGATGGCCGCGAGAATGAGAGCCTGGAGACGCTGCCGTTTGCGCAAGCTCGCGGCGCGGCGCGGTGTGGCCGAAGGGGCCGTCACCGTTGCGATTCCCCGCTGTCGTTTTGTTGTTGACGTAAGCTGGATAGCTGCCGTTCCCGGCGGCGCAGGACCAGGAGCGACTGCACCAGCAGGCCGCCCAGCACCGCTCCGGCGGCCAGATAGGCGAGCAAGACATAGATGGCGTATCCGCTCATCGATCCGCCCCCGATCCCGCCCCCGATCCCGCCCCCGATCCCGACCCCGATCCTGGCCCGCTTCCCGGCGTCATGGCGTCATCCGGATTTGCGAACATGCCCGGCTGCGTTCCGGCGGCCTGGAGGTTGCGGATCGTAGTCGCGGCGATCTCGCTTCGCATCCGCAGGATCAGAATCGTCTTGTGCAGAAACAGGAAGCCGACCGCAGCCACCAGCAGCGGCCACAGCATCGAGGGGTGGATGGTCGGGCCATCGAGGCGGAAAACGCTCGCCGGCTGATGCAGTGTGTTCCACCAGTCGACGGAAAACTTGATGATCGGCAGGTTGACGACACCGACAAGGGCGAGGATCGCTGCCGCGTTGTCGCCCCGGGCCGGGTCGTCGAAGGCGCGGGAAAGCGCGATGTGGCCGAGATAGAAGAACAGCAGGATCAGGACCGAGGTCAACCGCGCGTCCCATGCCCACCAGGTGCCCCACATGGGCTGGCCCCACAGTGCTCCGGAGATCAGGCAGACCACCGTGAACGCCGTGCCGGCCGCAGCGTTGGCCCTCGCGGCGATGGCGGCGATGCGGTGTTTCCAGACGAGAAACACAGCGCCGCTGGCTGCCGTTGCGAGATAAACCAGCAGGGCCATCCATGCGGCCGGAACATGAACGTACATGATGCGCACCGCTTCGCCCTGCTGATAGTCCGGCGGCGCAAGAAACAGCCCCGCCCCGAGGCCGGCGGCGAGGAAGATCGCGGCAAATACCGCGCAGACGGGAAGCGCGGGTCGGGCCAGGCGCAGAAAACGGGTCGGGTTCGCCAGATGGTGCATGTCTCTATATAGGCCGGATACCCGGCCTCTGCCTATACGCGCGGGCGCTCAAATACACACAAGCGCATAAAATCATCGTCCTGCCACCCGGGGGTCAGGCGACCGCCTGGCGCAGCGCCGCCGCTGCGGCCCAAGGCGCCAGTGCCAGTGCTGCAAGCAGGCCTGCGGCGAGAAGAAGTAGGTGCGGCCGCACCGCCTGGCCGACGGCGGCGGCTTCGGCGGCACCAACCCCGAAAATCAGGATCGGAATGCAGAGCGGCAGGATCAGGAGCGTCACCAGAACGCCGGCCTGGCGAGCCCCGAGGACGAGTGCGCCGCCGACAGCGCCGATCAGGCTAAGCACGGGTGTGCCGAGAAGGAGGCCGGCGGCGAGGGCCAGCAAGGCGCTTTCCGGCAGGTGCAGAATCAAAGCGAGAAAGGGTGCGCAGAGGGCGAGTGGCAGACCAGTGAGGAGCCATGCGGCGGCAGCCTTGGCAAGCACCACCGCCTCGAGGGGAAGTGGCGACAGCACGAGATGCTCGAGAGCGCCGTCCTCGAAATCCTGCCGGAACATGCGCCCGAAGGAGAGAGCGGCGGCAAGCAGGGCCGCAATCCAGATGGCGCCGGGGGCGGCGCGACCCAGGAATTCCGCTTTGGGCCCGAGGCCGAGCGGAAACAGCGTTACGGCGACGAGAAAGAAGGGCACGGCGAGCAGAGCCCCGGACCCCTGCCGTAGGGAAAGCCGCAACTCGCGACGCAACAGCCTCACGGTAGCGCCGGTCATGATGGTAACCCCGGTCGCGATAAGGCGCTCGGCGCCGCTGGAGCCGCGTGTCCGGTCGCGTCCGGGTATCCGGTCGTGCCGAGCCGGGTTATGTCGAGGAGCGCGGTATCAGGGTCAGGGTGTTTTGGCGCGGCGTGGGTTGCGACCACGGCGATACCTCCTGCCGCCCGGTGCTGAAGGAGAAGCGCAGAGAATCGCTCCTGTCCTTCCCGATCGAGCGCGGTTTCCGGTTCGTCGAGAAGCCACAGCGAGGCCGTCCCGCACGCGAGCCGGGCTAGGGCTAGTCGTCGGCGCTGGCCGGCGGAGAGCAGGCCGGCCTGCATCTCGGCCAGCGCCTCGAGACCCATCGCCGTCATCGCTGTTGCGAGTGCATCCGGCATCCCGCCCCGCAAGCCATGCCAGAAGGTGAGATCCTCGTGCACCGTCAGGCCCGGCTTTACGGCGTCATGGTGCCCGGCATAGCCGAGATCGGAGCGATGTGCGGCCAGATTCAGTGGCGTTCCATCGCGATGTATCGACCCCGAGGCCGGCGGTGTCAGCCCAGCCATGATACGTAGCGCGCTGGTCTTACCGCTGCCGTTGGGGCCGCACAGGAGAAGCAGGTCGCCGGCGGAGAGCGCGAAGGACAAATCCGAGAAGACGAGCCGCTCGCTCCGAATGCAGGACAGGTTTTCCCCGGTGAAGGACGTCATCGAATAAAGGGCGGCATCGCAGCGGCACCTGGCCGGCTTGTCGGGTGTTAGCCGTAGTCGCGTTGATCGTCGATGATCTTGCCGTCATTGGGTATCTCGCCGGGTGCGCAAAACACCACCTCCGCGCGCAGCTTGCATTCGTTCTGGAATGTTTCGGCAACCGCCTTTGCGAGACCCTCGGCCGAATCGGTGCCCTCGCAGTGCAGGGCCGCCGTGTCGATGCCGTCGTTCTCCCCGACCACGAGCCGCAGCCGGGCGATCTCGGGATGCTGCTGCAGCACCCGCTCGATCTGGGCGGGGTCGACGAACATGCCGCGGATCTTGGTGCGCTGATCGGCCCGGCCGAGCCATCCCTGGATGCGCGTCGCCGTGCGCCCGCAGGGGCTGGGGCCGGGGAGGATCGCCGATAGATCGCCGGTGGCGAGCCGGACCAGCGGATAATCTTCATTCAAAAGTGTCACCACCACTTCGCCGACCTCGCCTTCGGCCACCGGTGTACCGGTGCCGGGACGCAGGATTTCAACGATGATCTCCTCGTCGAGAATCATGCCTTCCCTGGCTTCCGATTCATACGCGATCAGGCCGACATCGGCGGTGCCGTAGGACTGTAGCACCGCAATGCCGCGTTCTTCGTATTCCTTGCGCAATGGCGGTAGCAGGGCGCCGCCGCCGACGGCGGCACGGCGGATCGAGGAGATGTCGGCGCCGATTTCCTCGGCCTTGGCAATGATGATCTTCAGGAAATCGGGCGTTCCCGCGTAGCCTGTCGGGGCATAGTGCTGGATAACCTGGGTCTGCGCCTCGGTCTGGCCGACCCCGCTTGGAATGACCGTGCAGCCGAGCGTCTGCGCCGCGCTGTCGAACATCATGCCGGCCGGGGTCATGTGATAGGAAAAGCAGTTGAGGATAATATCGCCGGCCCTGAAACCCGAGGCATGAAGCGCGCGCGCCATGCGCCAGAAATTCTTGCCCTGGCCCTGCGGTTCGGCGATCGGGCCGGGGGAGACGAACAGCCGCGTCATTTTTGCGGGCTCGGTCAGGTTGAGGCCGCCGAAGGGCGGCGTTGCCTGCTGGCGCTCGATCAACTCGGCCTTGCGGGTTACCGGAAGCTGCGCCAGGGCCTCGCGGGTGGTGATCTCCTGTGCGTCGACTGCGGAGAGAATTTCGCCATAGCCGGGCGTTCGCTTGGCCCGGGCGATCTGCTCGGGAAGCGCGGCCAGTAGCGCGGCTTCGCGCGCCTCGGGCGTGCGAGTTTCGAGGGTATCGAAGAATTCCGTCATGTCGCGTTCCTGAAAAAATTGCGCAATGGCATGGGGATCATGGGTAATGGCATGGGGATCATGGGTATGGGAGTGATGGTCATTCGAGAATCATGACATCCGAGCAACGCATCATATTCGCGCCGGGGGATTATGGGAGTCCGGGCCAGTTTGGGCGAGCCAGGGCAGTCTCGGAGAGCAGGGGCTGCAGCGCGTTCGGGGAATAATCAGCCCGGAGGCCAGGCTGTTCGCTGGCGCAGGTAGCGAAGGCGAACCGTTCAGGCGAGCCAGCGTTTGCGCCGGCGGTAGGCCTTGACGTGCCGGTAGCTTTTGCGTTCGCCGGAGGAGAGGCCGAGGTAGAATTCCTTGACATCCTCGTTCTCCCGCAAGGCCGAAGCCTCACCGTCGAGAACGATGCGACCGTTCTCGAGAATGTAGCCGTAGCGAGCGTAGCGCAGCGCCATGTTGGTGTTCTGTTCGGCGAGCAGGAAGGTCACGCCTTCTTCCTCGTTGAGTCGCGCCATGATGTCGAAGATCTCCTCAACCAGCTGCGGTGCCAGCCCCATCGAAGGTTCGTCCAGAAGAATCATCTTCGGCCGTGTCATCAGCGCCCGGCCGACCGCCGTCATCTGCTGCTCGCCTCCGGAGGTGTAACCGGCTTGGGCCTTGCGGCGGTCCCGAAGCCGCGGGAAGTACTTGTAGACGAGCTCGAGATCTTCCTGGATCGCGGATTTTCCATCGCGCCGAGCATAGGCCCCGGACAGCAGGTTCTCCTCGACCGTGAGGTGCTCGAAGCAGTGGCGACCTTCCATCACCTGTACGACGCCCTTCTTGACGAGATCGTGCGCAGTCTGCCGATCGATGCGTTCGCCACCGTATTCGATCGTACCCTTGGTTACGTCCCCGCGTTCGGCACGCAACAGGTTCGAGATCGCCTTCAGCGTCGTGGTTTTGCCGGCGCCGTTGGCCCCGAGGAGGGTGACGATGCCGCCCTCGGGGACCTCGAAGGAAACGCCCTTGAGCACCAAGATCACACGATCATAGATGACCTCAATGTTGTTCACATTGAGCAGGATGCTTCCGTTCTCGGCCATTACCAACGAACTCCGGTGGTTTTCGCGTCAGCTGTCTTTACGAGCAGCTGCGCGGCGTGATGTTGTTTTCCTTGGCAAAAACCGCCGCGGCTTCCTCGATCTGCTCACGCACGAGATCGTACATCGGCGTGTACCAGTCGCTGGCCAGGTTCCACTTGTTGCCGTCCCACTGCTGGAACAGCACCGGCCCGCCGCCTTCATGATCCTCGCAGGTGATGCGGTGCGATTGCATGAAGTTGTTGAAGCCAAGCTTAGCCAGTTTGCCCTGGGTCAGATTGAGGTTTTCGATTCCCCAGCGGACCTGTTCACCGGTCATCGACTTGTCGCCGAAGCGCCCCATCGCGGTGCGGACCGATTCGGTATTGTAGAGCGCGTTGATCAGGCCCCGGTTGTAGAGCACCTCGCCCCAGTGGTTCTTGCGGGCCGCGGCCTCATCACCGTTGTAGACGTGCTTTACGATCTCCTTGTGGATGTCGTAATTCGGTCCCACGCCGTGGAAGGTCGCCGCCTTGTAACCTTTGGCGGCAGCGCCAGTCGGCCTGACGTCGTTCTCGGAACCAGACCACCAGACACCGATGAAGTGGTCCATCGGGAAACCGATAGCGGCCGCTTCCTTGATGGCAACCTGGTTCATCACGCCCCAGCCCCAGATGAAGATGTAGTCGGGCTTCTGCTTGCGGATCTGCAGCCAGGTCGATTTCTGTTCCTGGCCGGGGTGATCCACGGCAAGCGTGACGAGATCATAGCCGATCTTCTTCGACAGGAGCTTGAGGGTTGGGATCGGCTCTTTGCCGTAGGCACTGTTGTGGTAGATCAGCGCAATTTTCTTGCCCTTGAGGTTGCCGAGGCCGCCTTCCAGGTCGCCGACATACTTGATGAAGGTGGTGGCCTGGGACCAGTAGCTCGTCGGCGCGGTGAAGGCCCACTTAAAGACCCGCCCGTCACCGGCTGCGGTGCGGCCGTAGCCCATCGAGTGAATCGGAACCTTGTCGACGCTGGCCTTGGGGATCAGCTGATAGGTGATACCGGTGCTGTAGGGATTGACCAGCGCGGCGCCTGCCTTGCCCTTGTTCTTGAGCTTCTCGTAGCACTCGACACCGATCTTGGTGTTGTACCTGGTCTCACACTCTTCCCAGGTGACCTTGACACCGTTGATGCCGCCATCGCGGGCATTGAGAAGCTTGAAGTAGTCGGTGAGGCCGTTCGCGGTTGGAATACCGTTCGGGGCATAGGGTCCCGTGCGATAGACCAGAAGCGGGAAAAACACCTCTTCCTCCGCCAGCGCCTTGCTGGCAGTGAAGCCGGTCAGACCGACGGCAAGCGCCGTTGTGGCCGCTGCGGCCATGAAAAGTTTTCTGAGCTCCATGGATTCCTCCTCTTGTTGCTCTTGGTTTTACGTATCGGGTGCCGGATTGCCCGGCCACCGTTCGTTGCGGTTTTGACCCGTCTCGCTAGTGCCCGCTACACCGCTCGCGGCGCGTTGCGGTGGCGTTCCTGAGCATTCAACAACCTTACCACATTGCCGCGCCGTGTGAGGCTCGTTGGATGGGCCTGTCAGTACGGGAAGGGCCAGCGTCTTAGTTTCTCCTTGGCGATCTGCCACAGCCGGGCGAGGCCGGCCGGCTCGAAGATCAGGAAGATGATGATCAGCGAGCCGAAAATCATCACTTCGATGTGCTTCTGCAGGTCGATCGGCATGATCAGGCCGAACAGCTGCGGCGTATTGGTCAGGGCGATCGGTACCAGCAGGATGAAGGCGGCGCCGAGATAGGCACCGAGAATGCTGCCCAGACCGCCGATGATGACCATGAACAGTACTTCGAAGGAGAGCAGGATGTCGAAGGCCTCGGTCTCGGCACTGCCAAGGTAGGTGAAAACGTAGAGTGCGCCGGCAAGGCCGCAGTAAAACGAGCTGATGGCAAAGGCGAGCAGCTTGTTCGGCAAAAGCCGGATGCCGATGATCTCGGCCGCCACGTCCATGTCACGGATTGCCATCCATTGTCGGCCAACGCGGCTTCGTACCAGATTCTTGGCTATGAGTCCGGCTAGCACGCAGAAGGTCAGGGCGATGAGATAGCGCGTTTCGGCGAGGGCCTCGGGGCCGGAAACGATGGTGTCGCCGAAAGTGGTGCGCGGCGGCGCGGTGATGGTGCCGCTGGAGTTGTAATTGTACCACCACGGCACCTTGTTAAACATCCAGATCAGGAAGAACTGGGCAGCCAGGGTGGCGACGGCGAGATAGAATCCCTTGATGCGCAAGCTTGGCAGGCCAAACAGGATCCCGAAGCAGGCTGCGATCAGGCCCGCGAGCAGGAAAACCACGAAGAGATTGAGCTCGGGGAAGGCCGTGGTCAGCTTGTAGGCTGAATATCCGCCGACGGCCATGAAGGCGGCGGTACCGAGCGACAGCAGGCCCGCATAGCCGGTCAGGATGTTGAGCCCGACGGCGGCGATCGAAAGGATCAGCATCGGGATCAGCACCGCCTGCAGCAGGTACTCCGAGGCGAAGAACGGCACGACGAGATAGGCGATGAGGATGATGCCGATCACGAACATCCGATCCTGGAAAATCGGGAAAATCGCCTGGTCGGCGGGATAATTCGTCTTGAACTGCCCGGTTTCGCGGTAAAACACGTCTATACCCTCTCGATAATCCGCTCGCCGAACAGGCCCTGTGGCCGAAAGAAGAGAAACACCATCGCCAGCATGTAAGCGAACCAGTTTTCGATGGCACCGCCAATCGCCGGCCCCCAGTAAACTTCGGCGATTTTCTCGCCGAGGCCGATGATGAGGCCACCGATGATGGCGCCCGGCACCGAGGTGAAGCCGCCGAGAATAAGAACCGGTAGTGCTTTCAGCGCAATCAGCGACAGCGAGAACTGAACACCGCTCTTGGCACCCCAGACAATGCCTGTCACCAGGGCGACAATGCCGGCCACGGACCAGACGATGACCCAGATGACCCGAAGCGGAATGCCGATCGACATCGCCGCTTGGTGATCGTCAGCGACGGCGCGCAAGGCGCGGCCGGTCGGGGTGTAGTGGAAGAACAGGGCGAGGCCGGCAACCAGCGCAGTGCAGATCGCGGCGGCAATGAGGTCGAAGCTGTTGATCAGCATGCCGGCGATATCGAGGGGGAGTTCCGGGATGCCGACATCGAGTTTCTTGACGTTGGCGCCCCAGAGGGTTTCGCCAAAACCCTCGAGAAAGAAGGCCAGCCCAATCGTCGACATGAACAGGATGATGTCTGGTTGGTTGACCAGATGGCGCAGCACGAGCAGCTCGATCAGGTAGGCGAGCAGAGCCATGACGCCCATGGTCAGGATCAGGGCGAGCCAAATCGGCAGGCCGTACTCCATCAGCCCGACCAGGGTCAGTGCTGCGAACAGGACCATGATGCCCTGGGCGAAATTGAACACGCCCGACGCTTTGAAGATGAGCACGAAGCCAAGGGCCACGAGGGAGTAGAGAACGCCCGTCAGCAGGCCGTTGAAGACGACCTCGCCAAAGAAGATCCAATCGGAGCCGATGTCCAGAATGGGGTTGATGGTAATCGCTTCAAGAAATTCCATGGGCGGGTTCTTTGTTACTTTTCTTTATTCCGGGAAATCGATGGGCGGGGTCGAGTCGATATCCGGGATCAGTCGTGCACGACGCCGAGATAGGCATCGATCACGTCTTCGTTGGCGCGGACTTCGTCGGGCAGGCCGTCGGCGATCAGCCGCCCGTGGTCGAGCACCACGACGCGGTCGGAGATGTCCATGACGACGCCCATATCATGCTCGATCAGGGCGATGGTGGTTCCGAACTCGTCGTTCACATCGAGGATGAAACGGCACATGTCCTCCTTCTCTTCGGAGTTCATGCCAGCCATCGGCTCGTCGAGCAGTAGGAGGTCGGGTTCCGCGGCCAGGGCCCGGCCGAGCTCGACGCGCTTCTGCAGGCCGTAGGGCAGACGTCCGGTCGGGGTCTTGCGAATAGCCTGGATCTCGAGGAAGTCGATGATCTCCTCGACCTTGGTCCGGTGCTCAAGTTCCTCGCGGATCGCCGGCCCCACATGCAGGGCCTGCCACAGGAAATTGCGCTTCATCATCGTGTTGCGCCCGGTCATGATGTTGTCGAGCGTGCTCATGCCCTTGAACAACGCGATGTTCTGGAATGTCCGGGCGATACCGGTCCGCGCCGCCTCGTCGGGCCGCATCTCCTCGCGGGTCTCGCCCTGATAGGTAATGGTGCCGTTGTCGGGGTGATAAAAGCCGTTGATGACGTTCAGCATCGAGGATTTGCCGGCGCCGTTCGGCCCGATGATGGCGCGAAGCTCGCCCTTGCGAATGTCGAAGCTGACATCGTCGAGCGCCTTGACGCCGCCGAAGGCGAGCGAGATGTGCTCGAGCGCGAGCATCGCCTCCGGTGCCGTCTCGGCACCGGGAGCGGTTTCGCTGCCGGATTGCGGTGCGGTGCTCATTCTGCGGTCTGGGCGAGGTCAGCGTTGCCGGCTGGCATCGCGAGTTCGTGAATCGCGAGATCGGCGCTGATGGTGCCCTTACGGCCATCCTCGAAGGTCACCTCAGTCTCGATCGCGCAGTGATTTTCACTGGAATACAGGGCGTCAATGAGAGCGCCGTATTTTTCGTTGACATGACGGCGGCGGATCTTTCGGGTGCGGGTCAGCTCACCGTCATCGGCGTCGAGCTGCTTGTGCAGAATCAGGAAGCGGCGGATCTGCGAAGCGGTGAGCCGGGCGTCTCCTGCAAGGTCCTCGTTCACCTGCGCCACGTGTCCGGCGATGATCTCGGCGACCTTCGGATGGGCGGCCAGCTCCTGGTAGCTCGCATAGGGAATGTTGTTGCGCTCGGCCCAGTTGCCCATCGCCTCCAGGTCGATGTTGATGAAGGCGCAGGCGTAATCCTGTTCATTGCCGAAGGCGACCGCCTCGAAGATCTCGGGGAAAAACTTGAGTTTGTTCTCGATGTATTTGGGAGCAAACATCCCGCCGCTCTTGAGCTCGCCGACATCCCGTGCCCGGTCGATGATCTTGAGGTGCCCCTCGTCATCGATGAAACCGGCATCACCGGTGCGGCACCAGCCATCGGCGTCCTTGGCCTCGGCCGTGGCCTCGGGATTCTTGAAATACTCGACGAATACGCCGGGGCTGCGGAACACCACTTCGTTGCCGTCGATCTTGATCTCGACGCTCTTGGCCGGCGGCCCGACCGTGTCGGAGCGGATTTGCCCGTTCGGCTGGATGGTGATGAAAACGCTGGCCTCGGTCATGCCGTAGAGCTGTTTCAGATTGAGGCCGATGCCGCGGTAGAAGTCGAAAATGTCGGGGCCGATCGCCTCGCCGGCCGTATAGGCGATCCTGATCCGGCTGAAGCCAAGCGTGTTCTTCAGCGGCCTGTAAACCAGGATATTGCCGATCCAGTAGAGGCTACGGGCCACGACCGAAACCGGCTCGCCGTCGAGGATTTCCTTGCCATAGCGCTTGGCGGTTCCGATGAAGTAATCGAACAGCTTGCGCTTGATCCAGCTGGCGTCATGGATCCGGATCATCACCGTGGTCAGGACATTCTCGAAAATGCGCGGCGGGGCGAAGAAATAGGTGGGGCCGATTTCCCACAGATCGTTGAGCACGGTGTCGGCCGATTCCGGGCAGGAGACGCAGAAGCCGGAGGTCAGCGACTGGACGGTGGACAGCATGTGGTCGCCGGCCCACGCCATCGGCAGATAGGCCAGGACTTCGTCGGTCTCATCGAGGCCCTCCGCTTCAACCGCGTTCAGTGCGCTGACCAGGAGATTCTGATGCGACAGCACCACGCCCTTGGGGGCTCCTGTGGTGCCGGAGGTATAGAGGATGATGGCGGTGTCCTGCGCACTGCCTATGGCGACCTCTTCCTCGTAAAAGCCGGGATGCATGGCGAGGTATTCGCGTCCGGCCTCCCGTACCGCATCGAAATTGGTGAGGAAATCCTGGCTGTAGTTTCTCAGGCCGCGCGGGTCGGCATAGATGATTTTCTCGATCGTGGGACAGTCGCCCATGATCTCGATGGTCTTGTCGACTTGCTCCTGATCTTCGGCGAAGACAAAACGCACTTCGGCGTTGTTGAGGACGTACTGGGTCTCCTCGGCAACCGAATCCTGGTAGATTGGCACCGGCACGCCGCCGAGCGACTGGATGGCGAGCATGGCCTGGTAGAGGCGGGGTCGGTTGTCACCGATGATCGAGGCCCGATCACCGCGCGCAAAGCCGAGGCGTTTCATCCCGGCAGCGATCTCGCGGACATCGTCCATGGTCTTGCGCCAGCTATCGGTCTGCCAGATGCCGAGATATTTCTCGCGCATCGCCGGCCGGTTGCTCCGGATTTCGGCGTTCCACAACAGCAGTTTCGGGCTGGTGTCATGCACCGATAGATCAGGCCGCACACTGTTCGCAGGTGCCATAGGGGGGATCTCCCCGAGAATGTCGCTTGCCGGTTAATTCCGCTCTTTTCAGCGGGGTCGGCGAGCAAGGGAAGGTGAGCGGTAGCGACTCGATTGCCGATCGTCAAGCAGTTTGCGGCGGTCGACCCTTTCGACTTCCTTTCTGACACGCGCCAATTCCGCACCGCTCCAGCATCGGTTCCGTCTATCTCGGCGCTCGCCTTCGCGCCCGCCTTCGAGATTGACGCGGCTGGCCCGGCGGGCCGAACATGCAGAGTGCAGGCAGATCCGCGAGCGGATCTGCGGGTGATATTGCGGGTGATATGACGAGGGCGGTTTGAGAACCCAGGTTGCGATTATCGGTGCGGGTCCGGCGGGGCTGCTGCTTTCGCAGCTGCTCGATAACGCCGGCATCAAGAGTGCTGTCCTCGAGCGGCGCAGCCGTGACTATGTGCTCTCGCGGATCCGCGCCGGCGTCATCGAGCAGGGCCTGCAGGACCTTCTTCGCGAGGCCGGCATCGGTGCCCGCATGGAGGCCGAGGGCCAGGTCCATGAGGGCTTCACCATTGCCTTCGGTGGCCAGCAGGTGCGAATCGACCTTGCCGGGCTGACCGGCGGTCGAACCGTCGGGATCTACGGTCAGACCGAGATAACCCGGGATCTGTTCGAGGCGCGCGATCGGGCCGGAGGCGTTGTCATCGACGAGGCCGAAGACGTTATGCCCGGCGGCATCGACACCGATTCGCCATGGGTCTTGTGGTCGAAGGACGGGCGCACGAATCGCATCGATTGCGACTTCGTCGCCGGTTGCGACGGGCAGCACGGGGTCAGCCGAACGGTGATCCCGGCGGCCGAGCAGGAAGTGTTCGAGAAAGCCTATCCCTTCGGATGGCTCGGCGTGCTGTCGCACACACCGCCGATTTCCCACGAGCTGATCTATGCCGGCGGCGACAGGGGCTTTGCGCTGTGCTCGATGCGCTCGGACAGCGTGAGCCGCTATTACGTGCAGGTGCCCGAAGGCGAGCGCGTCGAGGCCTGGCCGGATGACCGTTTCTGGGACGAGCTGCGGGCCCGCATCCCGGCAGAGGCCGCCGAGAGGCTGGTGACCGGGCCATCGATCGAGAAATCGATCGCGCCGCTGCGCAGCACTGTCATCGAGCCGCTGCGGCACGGGCAGCTGTTCCTTGCCGGCGATGCGGCCCACATCGTGCCGCCGACCGGCGCCAAGGGTCTCAATCTTGCGGCTTCCGACGTCCGCTATCTGTCGCGAGCTCTGATCGCCTGGTATCAGGACGGCGATGCGGTCGGCCTCGATAGCTATTCCGAGACCGCGCTGGCGCGGATCTGGCAGGCAGAGCGGTTTTCCTGGTGGATGACCCGGCTCCTGCACCGCTTCGAGGAGGAGGATTCCTTCGACCGGCGCCTCCGGCGCACCGAGTTTCGCCAGCTAGCCGCTTCCCGGGCAGTGCAGACGGCGGTGGCGGAAAACTACGCCGGCCCTCCTTACTGACAGGCGATATCTACTGACAGGAAGTCGGCCTGCCTGATCCGGTCCGACCTTAGCTCAGTCCGATTCGGCCTAAATTATTCGGCCTGAATCAGGCGCCGTTTGTGCCGTCCGGCGGGGCTTGTTAGGCTTCCGGCCACATCAGAAAAACTGGCTCGAATGTCCCAGCCGCCTGATTCTACAGGGTGCGAGACAACCAACCGGGTTACCGGGCCGCTTATGAGTGAGGAATTACCTTATGAAGAAAACCCTGATTCCCGCCTTGCTTGCGGGTGCGACGATGCTCGTCGCTGCAAGCGGGGCCCAAGCCGCCTGCGGCAAGGTGACGATCGCCGAAATGACCTGGGGATCTGCTGCTGTCGCGGCCCATGTTCAGAATATCATCCTGGCCAACGGCTACGGTTGCGAGACCGATCTCGTGCCCGGGGACACCGTCCCCACCGTCACCTCGATGACGGAGAAGGGCGAACCCGATATCGCGCCGGAAATCTGGCTCAACTCTGCCCGTGAGCCGGTCGAGAAAGCGGTCTCTGAAGGTCGCCTGAAGATCGTCAGCGAGATTCTCTCCGATGGCGGCGAGGAAGGCTGGTGGGTGCCTGACTATATGGTCAAGAAGTTGCCGGAGCTGGCCACGCTCAAGGGCGTTCTCAGAAACAAGGATCTGTTCCCTGACAAGGAAGAGCCTGACAAGGGCCGTTTCTACACCTGCCCCGCCGGCTGGGCCTGCCAGATCATCAACGCCAATCTCTTCAAGGCCTACGGCGTCGACAAGGCCGGGTTCACGCTGTTCAACCCGGGATCGGGTGAAGGCCTCGCTGCGGCAATCGCCAAGGCCTATACGCGCGAAGAACCGATCTTCGCCTATTACTGGGCGCCGACGGACGTGCTCGGCAAATATCCGATGGTCAAGCTCAAGGGCATGTCCCACGACGAGGGTAGTTGGTCCTGCGTGGTCGACAAGGACTGCGTGGATCCGAAGAAGAACATGTGGCCGAAATCCGTGGTCTACACCGTGGTGACCTCGAAATTTGCTGATTCTGCGCCGGAAGCTCTCTCGTTCATCTCGAAGATGTCTTGGCCGAACTCGGTGGTGAACGCGATTCTTGCCTGGAGGAAAGACAAGCAGGCGACGGCTGCGGAGACGGCCACGTACTTCCTCCGGACGCGGGAAGATGTGTGGACTGCCTGGGTGTCCGACGCGGCTGCGGAGAAGATCAAGGATGTTATCTGGTCTTTGGGTTGAGCTGCGGACCCTTGGCTTCTGGCCAAAGCCGGTATCCGATCAGGGCGAACTTCCGCCCTGATCGGGCCCATCCCGCCCATCCTGCCCATCCCATGGTCTCCATCCATGTCACTACATCGTTACTACATCGTTATAGGGTGAGACTGGCGGTCTCGCCCGGGAGCAAGAAACGTGCCTGCATGGCTGGCTGAGTTTCCGACACTTGACATCGTGCTCTTGCGGGCACTGAAGAAGGGATTCGACGAGGGTTATCGGGCGTTTTCCCGCAGCTACGGGGACGCGATCGAGAGCTTTTTCGATCCGCTTCTCTACCTTCTGATCTGGTTTGAACGGCTACTCCTGGCCATGCCCTGGTGGCTCGTGATCACAGTCATCGTCGGCCTTTGCTATGGGGCGAGCCGCAGTATCCGCCTGACCGTTGGCGTCCTCATCGCCTTCCTGCTGATCGGCTATCTGGGGATGTGGGAAGACACCATGCGAACGTTGGCGATGATCTCCATCTGCACGCTGATTGCGGTGTCCATCGGCATCCCGGTCGGGATTGCCATGTCTCGGTCGGACCGGGTCCAGGCGTTCGTAACGCCGATTCTCGACGTCATGCAGACGATGCCGATCTTCGTCTACCTGATCCCCGTGGTCATGCTTCTGGGGCTGGGCAAGGTTCCGGGGATGATAGCCGTCGTCATCTATGCGGTGCCGCCGGTTATCCGGCTGACCAATCTCGGAATCCGGCTGGTCGATCCGAACGTGCTCGAGGCGGCGCAGGCTTTCGGGGCGGGCTACTGGAAGTGTCTGGTCAGCGTGCAGTTTCCCCTTGCGATGCCGAACATCATGGCCGGCATCAACCAGACCATTATGATGGCGCTGTCGATGGTTGTCATCGCCTCGATGATCGGCGTCAAGGGGCTCGGGCAGCCGGTGCTCCAGGCGGTCACCAACCAGTACTTCGCGCTCGGCCTGTTCAACGGGGCCGCGGTGGTCGGGCTGGCAATCGTGATCGACCGGATCACCCAGAGCTACGGCCGGCGGATCCAGACCTACCGGAACTAACGCGGAGCGCTGTCGCTGATCCGGCGGCGGCGTACCGCCCGACTCTATCCTGGCTTCGGCCCTTCTCCACTCCAAATCCCGCGTCTTTCCCGGTCGCGTTTCTGGCTTTGTTCGGACGCGTCGGGGCGTATATTGTTGCCATATGTTCGGCATTCCTTCCGCCGCGGCGGAAGGTAGCAGATAAAACAACGGACAAGACAACGTTCGTGCTTCAGGGAGGCGCCCGATGACAGCGACCAGCCAGGACAGTTTCGGTGTTCGCCGCAGCCTCCAGTCGAAGGGGGGCGAGCACGATTACTTCAGCCTCTCAGCGCTCGCCGAGGCGCTCGGCGTCGACCTTTCCCGCTTGCCCTTCTCACTCAAGGTACTGCTGGAAAACCTTCTGCGCAACGAAGACGGGCGCACGGTGACAGCCGATCAGGTCCGCGCCATCGTCGGCTGGCTCGAGAACCAGTCGAGCGACGCCGAGATCGCCTTCCGCCCGACCCGGGTCCTGATGCAGGACTTTACCGGCGTTCCTGCGGTGGCTGATCTCGCGGCGATGCGTGATGCAATGGTCGAGATGGGCGGGGATCCCGACCGCATCAATCCGCTCTCTCCCGTCGACCTCGTCATCGACCACTCGGTGCAGATCGATTCCTTCGGCAGCGCCGATTCCTTCGAGCGCAATGTCGAGCGCGAGTTCGAACGCAACGGCGAACGCTACGAGTTCCTGCGTTGGGGGCAGGGAGCGTTCGACAATTTCCGGGTCGTGCCGCCGGGCACCGGCATCTGCCACCAGGTCAATCTCGAATATCTGGCAAGCTGCGTATCGGTCTCGGATGACGGATCCGGCCGCTCCGTCGCCTGTCCCGACACCGTGGTCGGCACCGACAGTCACACCACCATGGTGAACGGCCTTGGCGTGCTTGGCTGGGGCGTTGGCGGCATCGAGGCCGAGGCGGCGATGCTTGGCCAGGCGATGTCGATGGTGATCCCCGAGGTGGTCGGTTTTCGTCTCGTTGGCCGTCCACCGGAGGGAACGACGGCGACCGACGTTGTGCTCACCGTCGTCCAGATGCTGCGCAAGAAAGGCGTGGTCCAGAAGTTCGTCGAGTTTTACGGCCCCGGACTCGACAACCTCACGATCGCGGACCGGGCGACAATCGCCAACATGGCTCCCGAATACGGCGCCACCTGCGGCATCTTTCCGATCGATCAGGCGACCATCGACTATCTTGTCTTCACCGGCCGCGACGCCAAGCAGGTCGCGCTGGTCGAGGCCTATGCCCGCGAGCAGGGCATGTGGCGCGCCGCCGATCCTATGTTCACCGACACGCTGGAACTCGATCTTGCCACGATCGAGCCGTCGCTTGCCGGCCCCCGCCGTCCGCATGAGCGGGTCGCGCTACCGGATATGGCGGCTGTCAGCCGTGCGGCGATGGAGGAGATGGGCGCGGGCCAGTCGACCGTGGCCGAAGGTGCCGACTATGCGATCAATCCGGGCGACGTCGTCATCGCCGCGATCACCAGCTGCACCAATACCTCCAATCCGAGCATCCTCATCGCCGCCGGCATCGTCGCCAAGAAGGCGCATGAGCGCGGCCTGAAGCCGAAACCCTGGGTCAAGACCTCGCTCGCACCGGGCAGCCAGGTGGTGCAGGACTATCTGGAAGCATCCGGTCTGCAGGATCCCCTCGACGCGCTTGGCTTCAACATTGTTGGTTTCGGATGCACCACCTGCATCGGCAATTCCGGACCGCTGGCCGAGCCAGTGACTGCCGCCATTACCGGCGGTGACATTGCCGTGGGCGCGGTTCTCTCCGGCAACCGCAATTTCGAGGGCCGGGTTCATCCGTTGACCAAGCTGAACTATCTCGCCTCGCCACCCCTGGTGATTGCCTACGCGCTGGCTGGATCGCTGACCGTCAATCTGCGCGAGGATCCGCTCGGCGAAGATACCGAAGGGGAGCCGGTCTATCTGCGGGATATCTGGCCGACCAATGAAGAGATTCACGATACGCTGCAGGCCGCACTGTCCCCCGATATGTACCGGAACCGCTATGCCAATGTCGCGGAGGGTCCCGCCCAATGGAAGCAGATTCTCACCGGCGGCGGGCAGACCTACAACTGGAACATCGGCTCGACCTATGTCCAGCAGCCGCCGTTCTTCGAGGATATGGCAGCTGAACCCGAACCGGTCACCGATATCAAGGGCGCACGTGCCCTGGTGATGCTGGGCGATTCAGTGACCACCGACCACATTTCGCCCGCCGGTTCGATCATGCGCGACAGCCCGGCCGGAGAGTTCCTGCTCGGCCACCAGGTTCGCCCCGACGAGTTCAATTCCTATGGCGCCCGACGCGGCAATCACGAGGTGATGATGCGGGGCACCTTCGGCAACATCCGCATCCGCAACGAGATGGTACCCGACATCGAGGGCGGGATCGCCCGCTACGAACCGGGCGGCGAGACGATGCCGATCTACGAGGCGGCGATGAAGTACCGTGAGGCAGGTGTGCCCCTGGTGGTGATCGGCGGCCGGGAATACGGCACCGGATCCTCGCGCGACTGGGCCGCCAAGGGCACCCGGTTGCTCGGCGTGCGTGCCGTCATCGTCGAGACCTTCGAGCGCATCCATCGTTCCAACCTGATTGGTATGGGCGTCCTGCCGTTGCAGTTCACCGGGGGCCAGAACCGCGAGTCGCTGAAGCTCGACGGCACGGAAATCTTCGACTTTACCGGCCTTGAGGACGGGATCTCCCCGGGCATGGACGTCGCCTGCCGGATCACCCGAAGTGACGGCACGACCGAGGATATTGTCCTTACCTGTCGGATCGAGACGGCCGACGAGGCCACCTACTTCATCCATGGTGGAATCCTGCAATATGTGCTTCGCGACATGATGGAGACAGCCCAGGCGGCCTGACGGCAACCCGGGGCCGGACAATCTGGGGTGGCTTCGGCCAGGGCTGCTTGACCCTTCCCGTCTGCGGGGCGGTTTGTGCTAAACTGGCTGAAAATACAGATGGGAGCTTGTGAGATGAATAGGCAGAAGAATTTCCGGCGGGTCCTTGGGGCTCTTGTGGTCGCGTCCGCTTTCTGCGGCGCTCCGGCTACGGCCGGAGATTCACCGGTCGTCGTCGAGTTGTTCACCAGCCAGGGCTGTTCGTCCTGTCCGCCCGCCGAGAAGCTTCTCGGTGAGTTGGCGCGCCGCGACGACGTGGTCGCCCTTGAATTCCATGTCGACTACTGGGACTACATTGGCTGGGTCGACCCCTTTGCCCAGCCGGCGTTCGATGACCGCCAGGAAGGCTACGTCCGGTCGCTTCGCAAGCCGTACAAATACACACCACAGATGGTCATCAATGGAGCCGTCGACGCTGTCGGTTCGCACCGGAACCGCGTTGAGAAAGCGATCAAGCTGGCCAAGGCCAAGGCGGCTGGTAGTGGTCCCGACGTCATGCTGCGCCGCGAGGGGGATACGCTCGAGGTCATGATCGGAGGCGCCAAGGGCAGTGGTGACTACGACATCATCCTCGTGACCTACGACCACATGCACGCAACCTTCGTGGCGAGGGGGGAGAACGGCGGGCGCAAGCTGATCAACTCGAATGTCGTTCGTGCTTACGAGATGATTGGGGAGTGGAACGGCGAGGCGGTTACGCACAGCGTGTCGCTCAAGGATAAGCCAGGAAACGGCGGTTGCGCCGTTATTGTGCAGGAGCGGGATTACGGGCGGATCGCCGGCGCCGCCAAGCTGTCTTTCGTTAACTGACCCCCGTCAGCTAGCTGACCCCTGTCAATTGCCCCGTCAATTGATCCCTGCCAGTTGACCGCTTGCGGTCAACTGGGCGCTGCGAGCGCGGCCGTCATCATCGCTGTCATGCGTCGCGCGTGATCTGCCGGATCGGGCAGCGGTTCGCCCTCTAGGATTCGTGCCTGATCGAGCAGAAGATGGGCGGCGTCGCGCAGGCGGTCATTACCTGCGGGCTTTCCGCCGCCAGCTTCCGGAGTGCCAGCCTCTGCGGTGACAACCTCCGCGGCCGCCTGTTTGGCGAGGCGGCGGATCAGCTCATGGCGGGGATTGATCTCAAGAATGCGCGGCATGATCTCGTCGAGCTGCTGGTGCTGTTTGAGAAGCCGCTGCATGTTGATATCCATGTCGAACTCGTCGGCGACGAGGCAGACGGGGCTGTCGGTCAGCCGGTCTGAACTCCGCACGTCCTTGACGGTATTCGCGAGCTCGATCTTGATCAGGGCGATCAGCCGCTCGACCTCTTCGCTCGGGCCGGTATCGCTCTTCTTCTTGTCTCCGGCCTCGTCTTCCTTGCCCTCGATGGCGTCGAGATCGGTGCCGCCGCGGGTCACCGACTTGAAGGGTTTCTCTTTCCAGACGCCGACGGTGGGGATCCATAATTCGTCGACCGGGTCGACCAGGAGCAGGACCTCGATCCCCTTGGCGAGGAACCCCTCGAGCTGGGGGCTGCGCCGGACCGCATCTGCGTTCTCGCCGGAGACGTAGTAGATCGCCTCCTGTCCTTTCGGCATACGCTCGGCATAGTCGGCGAGGCTGGTCAGGCCGTCACCGGCGGTGCTACGGAAGCGGGCGAGCTTCAGCAGCTTGTCGCGATTCTTGGCATCCTCGTACAACCCCTCCTTGAGCACCGCACCGAAGGTGTCCCAGAAATTCTCGTAGTCATCGGGCTCTTTCTCCGCCTTCTTGGCCAGCGCGTTGAGCACCCGGGTGACGATGCCGCCACGAATCCTGCCAAGCACGGGATTGTTCTGCAGTAGCTCGCGGCTGACGTTGAGGGGGAGATCCTGGGAGTCGATAACACCGCGCAGGAAGCGCAACCAGGAAGGCAGTAATTCTTCGCAGTCGTCGGTGATAAAGACCCGCCGAACATACAGCTTCACCTGCGATCGCCGTTCGGGATGGAAGAGGTCGAAGGGGCGCTGGCTCGGGATGTAGAGCAGACCCGCATACTCGATCACACCCTCGGCCCTGAAATGCAGGGTCAGCCACGGATCATCCATTGCGTGGGAGACGTGGTGGTAGAACTCCCTGTGCGCGTTCTCGTTGATTTCGCCGCGGGGCCGGGTCCAGATTGCCGAAGCCTGGTTCAGGCTTTCCACCGCTTTGCTCTCGCCTTCTTTGCTCTCGTCGTTTTCGCTTCCACCCTTTTCGTCCCCGCCGTCGGCTATCCCGAGGACAATCGGGAAGGGGATGTGATCGGAGTAGGTTTTCACGAGGCCGCGGAGCTGGTCGGGCTCGGCGTATTCCCTGGCGTCCTTCTTCAGTGTCAGGGTGACGGTTGTGCCGCGTGGAAGATCTGCTTCCGGCGCGATTGTGAACTCGCCGCGTCCGGCGGAGGTCCAGCGCCAGCCCTCCGTCTCGCTGGCCCGGCGGGTCGTGACCGACACCTCGGAGGCGACCATGAAGGCCGAGTAGAACCCGACCCCGAACTGCCCGATCAGGCTGACACGGTCCTCCTTGCCGCCCTTTGCCTTGGCTGTGGTGCTCTTTGTCTTTCCCGCTTTCTGCTCGCCAGACTTGGCTTTCCCGGCCTGTTCACCAGCCTGCTGTTCGGTCAGATTGCCCATGAAGGCGGCGGTTCCCGACCGCGCGATGGTGCCAAGATTGTCGATCATCTCGTCCCGGCTCATGCCGATGCCGTTATCGGAAACGGCGAGGATCCCGGCTTTTTTATCGGCGGCGAGGGTAATTCGATAATCCGCGCCATCCTCCGCCAATCCGGGTTCGGTGAGAGCCAGATAGCGCAACCGGTCGCAGGCGTCGGAGGCGTTCGAGATCAGTTCTCGGAGAAAGACCTCGCGCTCGCTGTAGAGCGAGTTGGCGACGATATCGAGGAGTCGGCTGACCTCGGCCTGGAACTCCATCTGTTCGCCGGCCTCGGTTGCTGTCGTGCTGGTGGGTTCCGCCATGGTTTCCTATCCGCGTTCAGACATCAATGTCGAAGTGGCCGCTGCCGACAGGCCGGGGCCACCGCCGGGAATATGTGAACGTTTGCCGGGTGCGACAAGGGCTCCGGTGCTGATGGGGTGTTGATGGGGTGTTGATGGGGTGTCGCCCGGATATCGCCGAAGAGCGTTTATTTCCAGGGCGGTTATTTCTTCTTGGTTTCCGGAAACATCCAGAGAGCAGCAAGCATCATGACCGCAAGGCCGAGCACTATCCAGTCGAGAGGGGTGTTCCCATTCGCGCGCTCAAGCAGAAAAGCGCCGATACCGACGAGGGTCACGAGCGCCGAGACCATCGCCTTGATGTGAAGGGGCATGGTGCGAGATCCCGCAAATTCTGCTGGGGCGGGGGTGTCAGTCGAGCGGGATCGGCGCCGCTGCCGCCATGTCCGGCGTAACGGGCTCTGTCCGCAGATCCTTCTTCTGATGCCGGGTGCTGTAGCCGTTGAAGAGATGGCCGAGGAGCCCGCGGTCGAGATCGGAGGTTCCGAACATCCAGTCGGCGATGGGGAAAGTGAGATTCATGTTCTGCTCCATCATGATCCTCGAGTTGTGATGCGCCGTGTGATGGCGGCGCAGGGTGTTGACCAGCGGGCAGTGGCGTACAAACCAGTTTTCGTCGACATGGCAGCAGAAATGCATGAATTCGTAGATGAGGTAGGTGGCGGTGGTGGTGACAGCGAACAGCCAGCCGACATTCGGAGTGGCGAGATAGTGCAACACCGCCACGGCCGGCAGCGACATGAGAATGAAGATGATGAGCGCGTATGGTGGGAAGAAGGTGACGCGCCAGTCCATCTGGTCGCGGAAGCGCATCTCCTGGTCGGTGAAGAACTGGTGATGGGTCAGGGTGTGCCGATCGTAGATGGCGCGCAGCCCGGATAGTTTTTGCGGACGGTGCATCACGTATTTGTGCAACATCCACTCGAAGGTGTTGCAGAGCAGACCGACGACCGGAATGGTCAGCCACTCCCACCACAGGACGCGGTCGATGTGGGCAACGAAGACGAAGAGAGCGGTGAACCCGATGGCGTAGATCACTACGACATGCACGAAACCGCTGTACCACCCGGCGATGCGTCGCCTGTATTCGCGGCGGAAATCGGTCTGTTTCTGCGTGATCATGGTGTCGTTTTCCCGGTCGTGCCGTTCTCCGGCCCAAGTGTGATTTCAGAAGCGTTCGATTTCAAGAGAGATCGGTTTCAGGAGAACGCCTGGATTTTTCGCTCGATATCCTGGGCATCGAGCTCCCACTCATTGTCGAATTCCGCGACAACCGCGCGCATGAAACCTTCGCAGCCAGCCAGGGCGCGGTCCGGATCGCCGAGATGCTCGTCGAGGATGGCCAGTGCGAGTTGCCGCGGCGCATCCCCGGCATAGCCCCATTCGAAGCCTCTGTCCGTGAACCTCCGCAGGGTCTGCCGGTCGTCCAGAACCTGGCCATCGACCGTAACGTGGATGCCGTCGATCGTTCTCGCGCCCTGAAACCGTCTGCCCATACCGCTACTCTTCCATGTGGCCAGCCTTCGAGCTTGCCCCCGCCAGCATGGGAATATTATCACCCGGGAGCAGTCCTGGCTGTCAACCCCCCGAAAACAAAATCCTCAAGGAGACCGCTGTTGAGCCCGAAACCCTGCCCTTTATACCTTGCCTGCGCGTTGTCCGAGCGGCGGTATCGGCTACAATGGCCAGGAATGCCTGACAGGTGCCGTCCGGCGCATCGGGCCTGATGTTTTGGCTTTATTCGAGAGCCACAGCGGGAAGCCGTGAGATAGCGATGTCCGAGCTTGCCCCGGCTACCGACGCCTCGGAATCCTTCCTTCAGGCATGGACTCCGTCCAAGCGCTGGGAGCGCCCCCTGACCGAGGGCGGCCAGAAGTTCCGCCTGGTTTCGGACTTCGAGCCCGCTGGCGATCAGCCGGAGGCCATCGCCGGGCTGGTCGAGGGGCTCGGCCGCAACGAGCGCGACCAGGTGCTGTTGGGCGTCACCGGGTCCGGCAAGACCTTCACCATGGCGCATGTCATTGAGCAGGTGCAGCGCCCGGCCCTGATCCTCGCTCCCAACAAGACCCTCGCGGCTCAGCTCTACGGCGAGATGAAGGGATTTTTCCCCGACAACGCGGTCGAGTACTTCGTCTCCTATTACGACTACTACATGCCCGAGGCCTACGTGCCCCGGAGCGACACCTACATCGAGAAAGAAGCGTCGATCAACGAGCAGATCGACCGGATGCGCCACTCCGCGACGCGCTCCCTGCTCGAGCGCGACGATGTGGTGATCGTCGCCAGCGTGTCGTGCATCTTCGGCATCGGCGCGGTCGAGACCTACTCGCAGATGGTCGTGCCCTTGGAAAAAGGGCAGCGGGTCGAGGCAAAGGATCTGCTACGCCGGTTCGTAGAATTGCAGTACCGCCGCAATGACGCCAATTTCCACCGCGGTGCCTTCCGGGTGCGCGGAGACACCATCGAGGTCTTTCCAGCTCACTGCGAGGACCGTGCCTGGCGCCTGAGCCTGTTCGGCGACGATCTCGAGTCGATCGACGAATTCGATCCCCTGACCGGCGAGAAAACGGCAAGCCTGGATGCCGTCCGGATCTACGCCAACAGCCACTATGTGACGCCGAAGCCGACGCTCCAGCAAGCGGTCGTCGGCATCGCCGAGGAACTGAAGCAGCGGATTACCAAGTTCGAGGGCGATAGTCGCCTGCTGGAGGCCCAGCGTCTCGACCAGCGGACCGTCTTCGACATGGAAATGATCACAACAACCGGTTCCTGTGCCGGCATCGAGAACTACTCCCGTTACCTGACCGGCAGACGGGCCGGCGAGCCGCCGCCGACACTGTTCGAATATCTTTCTGACAATGCCCTGCTGATCGTAGATGAAAGCCACGTCTCGGTGCCCCAGCTCGGCGGCATGTTCAAGGGAGACTACGCCCGCAAGTCCACGCTTGCGGAATACGGCTTCCGCCTTCCCTCCTGCGTCGACAATCGGCCGCTCAAATTCGAGGAGTGGGAGGTGATGCGGCCGCAGACGGTGTTCGTCTCGGCAACGCCGGGTCCATGGGAGTTCGAGAGGACCGGCGGTGTGTTCACTGAGCAGATCGTCCGACCGACCGGGTTGACCGATCCGGCCTGCATCGTCCGTCCCACCGAAACCCAGGTCGACGACCTGCTCGCGGAATGCCACGAGGCGGTGCGCGCCAAGCAGCGCGTCCTGGTCACGACACTGACCAAACGCATGGCCGAGGATTTGACGGAGTA
>CBDBJQ010000005.1:0-27035 GCA_965206405.1 Alphaproteobacteria bacterium | reverse complement strand
CGCCCCGTCTCCCCATGAATGGTGGTGGCAAAATCAAACCGCCAGTCCGGCAGTTCCGCCTCTGGCGTATAGGTCACATCTGTGACGCCCTGCCGCCCCTCAAGGCGCAGGTGCATCCGCCCCTCGTCATCTCTTCTCAGCAATTCCGCACGCATCCCGGCGCGAATGCGCGGCGGTACATCTTTACCAGAGCGCCCCTCCTGCCAGGGCGCTGAAGCAACAAACCGGATTTGATCGCCCGGTTTCAAACCCGCGAAGGCCCCCTCGTCCTCCGGCGCAAATCCCGCCCGTGATGGGGTCACCTCATCCAGCCCGGCGCGGATCGCCCTGGTCAGCAGCGCCACCTCCGAGCGCGACCACGCCAGCGCTATTTTGTCGCTACTTCGATCCATCAGGTAACGCGTCGCCAAAGCCGCCGCCGCGCCGCGCGCCGTGCCACCCGCCTGGAGGATGCCCTGATTTCTGAGCACCTCGACCCCGCTCCCATCTCCCGCAGCGATGGTACGCAAAGCTTGCGCCACCACTGGCCTGCGCCCCTGCATATCTTCAAGCCGCGCTGAACCCGCACGGGCTTCAATCGCGCGCATCACCGGTCCGGCCTCAAGCGGCACCTGCACCCCACCATCCATCAGCGCAATCAGCTTTGCACCGCTGGCCTCGACATCGGCAAGCAGCTGACCGGCCTCACGACCGCCAAGCCGTCCGGCATCATCAAGGACCACGACCGTGCCCGGATCAAGTTGCAACCGGCCTTCCTCGCGCTCACGCGTGAACTGGCGTAAAGTCCGGCCATTCCGAAACCCCGCATCCCAGAGCGCATCCAGCCCCGCGCCCGTCGGCGTCAGCCCAATCACCTGCCAGCCGGCGCGCGCATGAACCTCTGCCAACCGCGCCGCCACACGCGTCTTGCCACTGCCCGCGTCGCCCCGGATCAAGCGTAAACGCCCACCCTGCGCGCCATGTTCAAGGGCACCCATTTGCCCGGCTGTGAGCCCGGCCTCATCCCCGGCCTCGATCTCTGTCGTCAGCGCCACCTCTGGCGGACCCGTCAGCGCCAGCCGTGTGCCCAAATCCACAGCCTCCAGCTCCGAGCGCAACAGCGACCCCGTGCTGTAGATACGCCCCTCCCCGCCATGACCGTCCTCCGAAAGAACCACCAGATCGGGATGCGCCATCGCCTCACGGAATAACCGCAGGAAGGTCTCGGGCTCCGCCACCACCTGCGAGAGAGCCCCCGCCACATCATCGGCCTTGAACACAGACCGTCGCCGGGTCAGATCGTCAATCACCCGCGCCGGTTCCTGCACATAGCCTTTCGGGTCGCCGCCCGCGGGCGGATCGCTGCCCGCGTTCGGGCCGTCTTTCAGGATCGGGTCACCCTGAATGTATTCCGAGGCCAGCAACCCGGCGACCCGCTCCGCCACCGCCATCAGGCCGACATCGCCCAAAAACAACGCCTGACCTTCTGCGTGGCGACCACCAGCCGTGACGCCGGACCCCCGCCAGTCACCACGCGCGCCAAGACCCAGAAGCTCGGCCCCCGCGACCATGCTGCCAGACAGCCGGTCCGGTCCGTCCTCCATATCCACCGACAGATGTCCCGGCACCTGCGCCAGCCGGATCAGGTCCGCAGGCACCACGAGGTGCTTGTCACGTCCAAACACCGTGACGCTCTCACGGTGCCGCGAAAGCGCCACATAGACCGCGTGCCGATTCAGCCGCCCGTGACCCAACACCAGCGTATGATCAACCGTCAGGCCTTGCGATTTATGGATCGTCGTCGCATAGCCGTAATCCAGATCGCGGAATGTCCCAAGATCGATCGTCACCGGTTTACCACTCCCGTCCACCAGCAGGTCGATCTCCCCAGCCCGCGTCGCCACCACCGTGCCAAAGCTGGAGCGTGGCAGATCAAGCGCCCGGTGCGGACGCGTCAGCATCACCCGATCCCCCGGCCCCAGATACAGGGGCACCTCAAGCCGCTTGTGGGCCTCCCCCGAGCGGTCAATCCGCGTGATCATGCCGCAATCGCGCACCCCGGCCTTATCGACCTCGCCGTGCTCCAGCGCCCGGGCGCGGATCGCCGTGTTCAAATCCCAGACATCCCGGTTCGTATAGGCCAGCGCAATCCGCGACACGCGCGCGCCGGTCCGCTCCCGATCGACCCCGGTTCGGTAATAGGCCTCCGCCAGCGCCGTGATCGGATCCGCAAGCACATCGCGCTCCAGTCGCAGCGCCCCCTTGTCCACGTAATGACAAATGGCAGGCGCGATCTCCGCGCCACCCCGCGCCAGCGCTTCTGTCGCCGCCCGATCCACAAGGTCGCGCTGCCGCCGCACCGCACTCATCACAGCCACAGACCCGCCAGCCTGGATAACGCCCCGCTCCGCCGCCTCCCAGCCCGGCAGATCCGAAACCGGTTGCAGCTGTTCGCGATCCCCCACCGCGATCAGCTTGCCGCCCATCGCCGCAACGCGGTCTGCAATCCGCGCCCATTGTCCGGCCCCCGTCATCCCGGCTTCATCCATCACAAAGACGAACCGACCCCGCTGAAGCGCCTCGCCACGCGCCCACCGCGCCTCCCAGGCTGCCAGCGACGCCGTGCGCATGCCCGCAATGCCGCCGAGCTCCTGCGTGGCCTTCCCCGACGGCGCACCCCCCAGAACCTCATAGCCCCGTTCCTGCCAGACCCGCGCAACCTCGCCCAGCGTATAGGTCTTCCCCGTCCCCGCATGGCCCTTCACCAGCGTCAGTTGCGCAGGTCCGAGCATGGCGTGTGCCGCTGCCCGTTGATCCGGGTTCAGGTCAGGCGAGAGCGACGCTCCCCCCGGCTGCGTTGCAACACCGGCTTTTTGCGCGCCGCCCCCATTTGGACCACCCGTAGCCGCTCCTCGCTCGTGATCGCCGCGTCCCCCTCCTCGTCCATCGGCACCTGTCGCCAGAGCCGCATCAGCTGGCGTAGCTTCTCGTCTTCGCTCATCCCTCTGTCCCTCCTTCGCCGTCAACCCGGCGATCATCGACCCCGCCATGTCCTGCGACAACCCACCAAGCCGCTGGAGCGTCGCCGCCCGCGCCGTCGTCACATATTGCACATCCCCATCCGGGCTTTTCTGAACCAGTGCCACCAGATGCTTTGACGCCATCACCTCACGCAGCACCGCGCTCAACTCACCCCCCTCAAACACCATCCGCTCCTGCAACGCAGCCCGGATATCGCCCTCCCCGAACACCGCACGCTGCGCCTGTACCACCACGAGGATATGCTCCGGATTGTCCCGCAGGAAGGCCGCGTTGCGTTCCCGCACATCCTGGCACCGCATCTGCTCACGGGCGGGATCCCCCATCAGCTGCGCATGATCGGCCACATACGGATTGTGACCCCCAGCCTCCAGATATATCCCCTGCGCCGCCAGCGATCGGTGATCAATCCGCGCCGCAAACCCGGCCCGCTCAAGCGCCAGATTGGCGTGGCGCGCCCAGTTCGAACGCCAGTCATCAAGCAGTGATTTCTCATTCCATGCCCGTTGCTTCCTGCCCCAGTCCGACGCGTCAACCTCACGCGTTGTCAGCAGCACATGCACATGCGGATTGCCGTCCAGCTTGTCGTGAATCTCCCAATCCGCCACCATGCCACGGTCGGTAAACTCGGCCTCCACAAAGCCGTCCATCAGCACGATTTGCTGATCCCGCGACAATTCAGCGGGCAACGCGATCGTCAGGCTCCGCGCATATTGCGCCTTTGACGCGTGCTTGTTCAGCCGGTTCTCGCCATCCTCAACCGCGTTCCAGAGCCGCTCGGAGACCCGCGCCCAGGCCTTGCGCGTTACCTCGTCCTCCGACATCTCGACGCCCTTGGCCCGGGCCTCGGTGCGCACCGAACGCATTGCCTCATCAAAGGCGGCAGACCCGAATTCCTTCTCCGCCCAGGCCGGCAAGTCTTCCGGCACAGCCACCTTCGAATAGACGACCTCCCTGGCTTTGCCCTCGTAGGACCAGGTTTCTCCAAGCGCTCGAGAGCCCATCTGCGCGCCATGGCGATACGCCGCCGCGCGCACGGCGGATTGCCCTTTGGCGGCTGAAATCACCGATGCACTGAAATGGAAAATTGCCATGGTCATCGTATGCTAACAGGTTACAAAAAAATCTGATAAGATTTTTTTGTATAAGCGTGCCTTCCTCAAAACAAGTTTTTCATTGTCGGATGGATTTGTGGCAGGCGGAAACGCATTTGCCGCAAACCTCTGCGCATCTTGCGACCTCGGAATTTGCTGGAAACCAGCAAGAGCGGGCGGGCGCTGCGCCCATGATCGACGCCGGGAAACCTCGTCGGCCTTGGCGGAATTGCTAAGGAAAAAAGAGGTTTGGGTGGATCGGGACTGTAGGACGATCGCGCAATCTGGGGACGGTCAGAGGGAGAACCGGCGGCGCGGCTGGGACAGAATTGGCCTCGGATCGGCACTTGGTCCGGGCCAGAAAACCGACCTCAGCGCGCGGCAAATTGCGGGCCAAAATCCCACGACTGAATTTGCGGCGCGATGCGAGTGACGCCAGACGACCCAAAAACCGGCCCTCATATCGGGGCAAAAAATCGGGATTCACTCCCACCTGTTTGGTAAGTTGTCAGATTTTGGCGATATTGGCAGGTTATATATTATCTATTGGTTTACGTGATTTTGCAGGATTGGCAGAACTGGCAATATATGACACTGTGGCCCCAGCGTTCAAAATCGGAGATCACCCATGCCAAAGCCGCACCCCAAACCCACACGCGCCGTCAGTGAAGGACACCTGCCGATGATGGAGCGACTTTTGGCGCGTGTCAGTCAGAATGATCTACACTGGCTCACGAGTATGGAGACCCAGGAGCTGCGCGCCTTGCTTGATCTCGTCCAAACAGCGAAACGCAAGCACCTCGACATCGCCACGCTGATCGAAGAGCACAATCGCCATATCGCCGGCGGCTGAAAATTGGGTACAGAATTGAACCGTCACCGCAGGCCTGTTACAGATCATCACGGTCGGGAAATGCGATTGACATCACCCGCCCCATCCACAAACCCGGAAAGCAGGCCATGACACGCAGCAAACTGATCGAAAAGATCGCCCTGGAGCACAAGCTGTTCGACGCCGATGCCAAACGCGCTGTCATCACCATCTTCGAAGAAATCATCACCGCACTTGAACAGGGGCGGCGTGTGGAGATGAGGGGCTTCGGAAGTTTCAACCTGAAACACCATGCAGCCCGCAACAATGCCCGCAACCCACGTACCGGAGAGCATGTCGATGTTCCGGCAAAAACCATTGCCGCCTTCAAGACAGGTCGCGGATTGCGTCAACGGATTAATGCAGAATGAATGAGCAAAAAATGCCGCAAAAGGCACAGCTGGCCAAAGCCAAAGACGGCACCGCCAAGGCGCCAAGGCATCCGAAAAATGACGACAAGCTGTTCTACATGAAGTTCCGGCCCGACTTCATCAGCGATCTGCGCGACAGTATCTGTGCGGCCCTGAACCTCGAAACCCACGCAGACCTGCCACTCTACTTCCGAAGTCCCTACGCCTTTCCGGCGGCCATCGGCATCGCCAAAGAACTGGAAAAGCGCTACGGCATCGAGGCTGACACCCAGGAGCAGAAAACGCTCGGCAATATCCTCGGCCGGTATTTCCGATCCTCACAATACGTCAACGCCATGTGTGACATGCCAAGACGTTACACGCTGGACATGGACCCCTCTGACGCGGTTCAGGACGGTGAGCGCTTCCTTTACAAGGAAAAATTGAGATGGAAGATTAAAGCCGCGGCGAAGAAGCGAAACCGCAAACTGGAAAGCGAAAGCCGCCAGGGCGATGCCGGTCCAGCAATATCGGCGGCCCCGGACGATCTTGTAGAACCCAGCCAATCAAAACCGGTGTGATGAATGACAGACGAAATCGAATACAGCACATATGAAACTCTGATCATGGCGGAGCGTGGCATGATCTGCATCAATATTTACAGACAAACAGGGGCATTCGACTGGACCCTTGAGATCGAACGTACATGGAAAAGTAAAAACAGGATCATCTCCTGGCCCAATACGTTTCTATCGGACAAAGCCGCACTGGATGCCGCGAAGAAAAAACTCCTGGACATGGGCATGACTTCGGATGAGTGGGAAGAATTTGCAGTCAGTGCCGGAGAGTTGAAAGAGTTCGTGCGTAAAAAGGGCCGCGGTTTGCGCCGCGCTGAATCATAAGGCGTTCAGTCGCGCCATCCAGTCCGCATCCATCGCGTCTGGCTTGACCCCATCGGGTAGGTCGAGACGCTGCACATCCATGACCGCGCCGAGGCTGGCAATCGCTGCATCCGCGCCCTTGCGTCCCGCCTCATCGCCATCAAACAGGACCGTCGCGGAACGGTAGCCAGCCTTGCGCAGCAGATCGACCTGCGGATCACTCAACGCGGTGCCCATCACGGCAACGGTTGAAATGCCAGCCAGATGCAGACGCATCGCCGACCAGAACCCTTCCACGAGTACGATATGGGATGTGCTGATCTCGCGCGCGCGATGCAGGTTGTAGAGTTCAACGCTTTTGTGAAACACCTTGGGCAATTTGTAGCGCGGCACTCCGTTCGGTATATCTTCGGCCCCATGGCGTCCCGCATAGGCGACAAGCTGGCCATCACCCCTGTGGATCGGGATGACGATACGGCCCGCCATGATGCCGGTGTCACAATAGCCAAGACCAAACGTGTCGATCATCTGCGCGCTGATCCCATGGCTCTGGAAAAACGGATGCTCCCGCACCGTGGTCAGCCGGAATGTCAGCGGCTTGTTTGTTGCCAGCTCTTTTTTCTTCAGCAATTCCACCTTCTGCGTCGGGGACGTACCCTTGTTTGATGCCGCGCCGCGCGGCGCTGTCGTGATACTGCCGCCCTGCCCGTTCAGTCCGGCCAGCGTGTTTGCCGCCGCGCGCAAACCATCTGTGTCATTGCCGAGATGCTCCATGTTTCGCACGAACGCGATGGCATTGCCACCGGCACCGCAGGCAAAACAGTTGTAGAGCCGTTTTGTCATGTTCACGAAACACGATGGCGTACTGTCCTCGTGGAACGGGCAATGGATTTTAACCTCATCGCCCGAGACCGCCTGCGCCTTGATCCCGTAATGGGCGAGTATCGCGTGGAAGTTCGCACCGTCCAGTGTTTCCGCAAAGTCGATATATCCAAGGGCCATGACGCTCTCCTTTTCCTGCTTTATCCTATCAAAAACATGTACTTAAGTCACTCATTCCTTTAGCTTTTATCCTTTTTTCAGCAATAATCCACCCGTCCAAAACCGCGCCTGCTTTAGTCTCGTTTCGGGCCACAAAACCGGGGCCTTGGCGTCGCTGAGGCGGATGTTGGTTTGGGACGGGGGCGCACAAGACGGCCGAGCCTGCCGGCACGCAAAATCACTTTGGGGCGGGCTGTGCTGCGGTAAACGCTTGCAAACAAGGGAAATCACCGCATAGGTTGCCTCAAATGGCTACGGCCCGATCATCAGACACGCAAAGGACCAGATATATGGCGCGACCGATCAGCAAGGCGGAATTGATAAAAGACCTGGCAGAGGAATCCGGCAAGAGTCAGGGCGATGTGCGCGAGGTGCTGGACGCACTGAGCACGGTCGTGACCCGTCGGCTCGTGGCTGGCGATGCCGTTGCGCTGCAAGGTCTTGCTAAATTTGAAACCCGCGACCGCGCGGCCCGCCTCGTGCGCAGCCCGGCGACAGGCGAGATGATCAGCAAGGATGCCGACAGGGCGGTCGGTGTTCGCGCCACCACGGGCCTTAAAGCGGCGGTGAACGCATGAGCAATGCACCCGTCATGTCGATGACCTGACGCGCCAAAAAAAGGCCGCTCCGAAGAGCGGCCCTGGAGTGTTACAGTGGTGAAGGGTTAGAGAAATTTTACCACTGCCAAAATGATGCCCGTTTGGGCGATGATGGCCCCGAACATCCACTTGAGAATGTCCGACTTCACCTCAGCGATCTCAGTCTTGACCTCGGCGATCTCGGTCTTAAGTTCCAACTTCGCCTCGGCGATCTCGGTCTTAAGTTCCGACTTGACCTCAGCGATCTCAGTCTTGACCTCGGCAATATCGCCTTTCGTCGCCAGTTCTGACGTATCTGCGGCGGTGAGGCCTTCAACGATGGCTTCGGCCAGACCTTCTTCAGCGCCCGCTTCGCGGAGCTTCTTGGTGAAGGCCAGTGTGTCGATCTGTAGTGCATGTGCCATGGGTGGTATCCTTTCTGGCAATATAGGTTGGTTTTCAGGGCTTGCCTAGCGGTTTCCGCCCCGGTTTCTCTTGACCCCAATGGGATCATCCCCATTCAAAGCCTCCTTTCTCCTTTAGCAATTTTCACGACAACGCGGCTTCGGCGTTGGGGGTGGCAGCACCACCCCCGGCCTGATGTCAGTGGGCCTCACCGTCATCGGTCTTTGCCTTGGGCGGGAAGGCCACCATCTCGGTGACACCCACGGGGAAGTCGAGACGGATCGAGTAGAAGATTTCGCCGGTATCGCGACGGTGGTTCTCGAACAATGTTCCGACGGTGCGGTAACTGGTCTTTTCTGCGCCGTCCTTGGTGGTGAAGTTGACCGGAACGCTGATTTTGAAGTGTGCCATTTGAGTTCTCCTCGTGTTGGCGGTTTCGATGGGGGATAAAACGCAGGTCGGTTAAGGGCGCGGTGCAAGCCAAAACGCGGAGGGTCCGCTTGCGGAAACCGCTTTTTTGCTTGGGAAGCCCCTTGGGGCGACCGAACGCCGCGACCGAGACCTGCGATCCACCATCCGGAACGAAACCGCCAATACGAGGAGAACCGGAAGCCGGCACGCCCAATCCAGCGTCCCGAGTGAGGCCACCGCCGGATGGAAAAGCTGAAAAAGAAAGTCACCGCAGACACGCACTGCCCGACTGCGCTGCGATACTGGCGCAATCTTCGCGGTCCGGCTTGATGCACCCATGGGCAGCGCCGAGGCCCCTACCCCGCCAGACAAACCGATCGCCAGGGGGACATAACCTCAACACCCACAAACCGGCTTCATTTGCTAGCTACATGATAGCAAATAGCTAACCTTTGCTTTCATAGTGCCCCAACATCTTTTCAAATAGATCACCAAACAGTGCGCCTTCATCGTCGGCGATCTTCGTGAAGCGCTCAATAGACTTTTCACTTACGCGCAGATTAAGCTGCATTTTTTTATCGCTCAAGCGGCGTCTTCGACGCGGCGCTGGCTTGCTTTCACTGGCCGTGGATGTCTTGGCCGGAGACGCTTTCGATTTTGGTGCTGCGGCTTCTTGCTCTGTTTGTGGCTTTGCTTTTCCCTTGCGAGGGCGCATTGAGAGGAGGTTATCACTTAGTTGGGCTGGTTTTTTCATGCTCATAGCTTCTTGATGTTAGTAGATACAAATTTCCAAAGCGCCCCGATTTCCTCTTCGGCACGTTTGCCGCCATCAACTTCCGGCGCACTTCGGCCATCGGTCATGGCCGTCGCAAAGGCAGTTCTTTGTGCCACCGGTACCCCGGCGACTTTTCCGTGATTGGCCAGGAGCAGGATTGCCTGCTCCCCTATCCTGGTCCTTGCAATGACGCGGTTCATTACGAAGGCAAAGGGCTTGCCTTGCTCTTCAATGGCCGAGAGCGTGTCGCCGATTGCAGCAATATCAACCGGTGATGGCTGACATGGGACAAGCACATAATCCGCACATTTGATCCCGGTCTCGATTGTTTGCATGTGCCCTGGTGGAGTATCTACAAATACGAAGTCGTACCCTGCCGCTTGGGCTTTTCGCAGCATCTCGCTGAGATTTCCTGCATTAGCCTCTATCAGTTCCGGGCTACCAGCCTCGCGTTGGTTCCACCACGCGGTGAGGCTCCCCTGCGGATCGAGGTCTATGATCGCAATTTTGCATTTTTTTGACGCGGTACTGGCATAAGAGGAAAGTGCAGCGCAAAGCGTTGTCTTCCCGACGCCGCCCTTACTAGCGGCAAATACGATAGTTTTCATTCACATAGGCCTTTATGTTACTTAATAGCTATATGCTAGCTTGTAGCTAGATGATACGCATCGAAATGCGGATTGCAAGTTTTTCGATAAAGTAGCTAGATGCTAGCAAGTAAGTATTAAATAGCTACTATCTACTAAGTAGCTATAGTACATAGAAAATGGCCACGAAATGTTTCGGATGAGCAAACTTGCAAAACGAATGAAAACGGATATAATCGGATGAAGTATTTTCACTAACGGATACCGATGAACCTGCGCGACCTCGACATTACACCTGATCTTTTGAAGCTTATTGCAGAGATTGATGAGTTCAAGGGGGGGTGGAAGCTCTTGAAGACGCTTTCACCCGAACGTTTGCGGTCACTACGCCATGTTGCGACAATTGAAAGCATCGGGTCTTCGACGCGCATTGAGGGGTCAAAACTGTCAGATGAGGCAGTGGAAGAGTTGATATCAGGCTTGGAGGCGCGTTCGTTCGCGACGCGAGACGAGCAGGAGGTTGCTGGATATGCCCAAGCGATGGATATGATATATGAGAACCATGCGGACATTCCATTTTCGGAAAATCACATCAAGCAGCTGCACCGAGACTTGCTTCGGTATTCTAGCAAAGATGAACACCATAGAGGGGAGTATAAAAAACACCCCAACAACGTCGAGGCCTTCGATGCCAGAGGCAAAAGCGTTGGCGTGATTTTTGAGACATCTTCGCCCTTCGAAACGCCGCGCAAGATGCAAGAATTGGTCGGTTGGACCAATAGTCTTCTAGACGATGAGAGCCAGCATCCCCTAATCGTTGTGGCCATCTTTACGGTGGTGTTCTTGGCAATCCACCCGTTTCAGGATGGAAACGGGCGTCTTTCGCGTATCCTCACATCGCTTCTGTTGCTGAAGGCAGGGTACAGCTATATCCCATATTCTTCGATGGAAAGCGTGATCGAGCAGAATAAAGAATCCTACTATTTGTCGCTACGCCGCACCCAAACGACACTGGATGGCGCCCAAATCCATTGGCTCCCTTGGCTGCGGTTTTTCCTGCTGTCCTTAAAGCGTCAAAAGGACCATCTGAGCGTCAAGCTGGAATCTCACTCAGGGGATAGCTTTAAAGGCTTGCCGCAACATGCGGTGGAAATACTCGAATTTCTAGCGATTCATGAAAGAATTACGACACGGCAAGCGGCAGACATCACAGCCGCGCCAGTGCCAACAACCAAAAGCCGTCTAAGAAAGATGGTCTCAGATGGGCTTATTGAGACCTATGGAAAGGGCAGGGGAGCGTTCTATGCAAAAACAAATTGAACAATTAGAGATAGCTAGAAAATATCAGATAGCTACTTGCTATCATTTTGCAGCCTGGGGGTTTCATGTCTCGACTGACTGATCTGATTGGGGTCCATTAGGGCTCAGTGCAAAATACCCCTTTAAGCCTTTTGGCCCCTTTGCAAGGTGCGATAGATGGTTGCCCTTGAAACGGAGAATATCTCGGCAAGATCGCTGATTGAATGGTCTCCGGTTTTGTGCATCTTCAAAAGCTCTTTCTGTTGTTTTTCAGTTAGTTTTGGCTTCTTCCCTCGCATTTTTCCCTTTGCCTTGGCGATGGCCATCCCTTCCCTGGTGCGCATTTTGAGCAGATCTGCTTCGAACTCGGCGAAGGTGGCGACGATGTTGAAGAACATCTTTCCCATCGGATCGGTGGGGTCGTAGATTGCTGCTCCCAAGGCCAGCCTCACGCCTTTGGCTTCGAGCTGGTCGCTGATGGCCCGAACGTCCGGAACAGATCGGGCAAGGCGATCAAGCTTCGTCACGAGCAGGGTATCGCCTTTGCGCACAGCGGCAAGCGCTTGTTCAAGGCCGGGCCGCTCCCGGTTGGTGCCGGTCAATCCGTGATCCGTGTAAATACGGTCCTCCTGAACCCCGAGATCACTCAACGCTTGCCGCTGCGCGGTCAAGTCCTGACTGTAGGTCGAGCAGCGTGCATATCCGATCTTTTCCATTGGTCCACTGTACGTTTGAACCCCCTTCACTGCAACTTTTATCGGACTAGCTATTTGCGACGCCCTGAAGCCTTGTTTTTATGGAGGTGGAATCCGGGGTCTGACTCGTGCGCTCAAGGTACGTCTATCGAACAGGCTTCCATCCAGAAGTCAGAAACTGTCCACTAAAGCGGGGCAAGTCCAGATCATGCCCGCCGGTATGCCGATGATAGGAAACTTCTGGTGCCGCTGGAAGCCGCAAAGACGATGCCGGGGCTTGATCTTCCGCTGGATCCAGAGGTTTGGATTGAGGATCGAAAGCGCCGGTTGGAGAATGGCTTCGAGCGGCTTGCAGCAGCGGTCAGGACCGGCACTCTTCCCAATGGCATTATCGAAGACGGCCAGTTGCGTATCGAGCGTCTGAAAGCTGATGTGCCGGAGGAAGCGGGCGCACTGGTCCTCGATCTGTACCAGCGGATGCCACATGCGAAAGTCACTGAAATCCTGCAGGATGTGGCCGAAGCCACCGGCTTCACGGACGCGTTCATCCATTTACGCACCGGCGCGCCTTGCAAAGATATCATCGGGCTGCTGACCGTGCTTCTCGCGGAAGGGCTGAACGTAGGTTTGAGCAAGATGGCCGAAGCCACCACCGGCTATAAGTATTCCCAGTTGTCCCGTCTGTCGCGCTGGCACGTCGAAAGCGATGCGATCAAAGAGGCGCTGGCGATTGTGTTGGACGCGCAGTCCAAGCTTCCCATGGCGCAATACTGGGGTTCGGGTCAAACCTCCTCAAGCGACGGGCAGTTCTTCCCGACCACGCGCCAGGGGGAAGCCCTGAATCTCGTCAGCGCCAAATACAACACCCAGGTGCCGGGGCTGAAAGCCTACGTGCACGTTTCTGACCAATTTGGCCCATACTGGGTCAATTCGATCCCCGCCACGGTGAACGAGGCGCCGTACACTCTGGACGGATTGTGCCTGACCGAGGTCGGCAAACGGATCAAAGAACACTACGCCGACACGGGTGGGTTCACCGATCTCGTGTTTGCCGCCTTCGCGCTCCTGGGCTATCGCTTCATTCCCCGTATCCGCGACCTGAAATCCAAGCGGTTCTACGTCTTTGATCTCAAAAGCGTTCCGAAAGAGCTCAAGTCCCTGATCGGCGGCAAGGTCCGGGAACAGACCTTCATCGACAACTGGCCCTTTGCGCTGCGATGCACGGCCACGATGCGGTCAGGCAAGGTGCCGCCAAGCCAGATACTCAAGCGATTGTCAGCCCGCCCGCGCAAGAACGATCTGGCCATCTTGATGCGGGAAATCGGACAGATCGAACGGACACTGTTCATCATCGAACGGGTGCTCGATATGGACATGCAGCGCCGCTCAACTGTCGGACTGAACAAAGGCGAAGCACACCATGCGCTGAAGGATGCCTTGTGGATCGGTCGCCAAGGCGAGATCCGGGATCGGACCACAGAAAGCCAGCACTTCCGCATGGCCGGCCTGAACCTGCTCACGGCAATTATCATCTACTGGAACACGGTCCATCTCGGCAAAGCTGTCATGCAGCGCAAGCGGGAGGGACTGGAAACGCCAGAACATCTGCTCCGACACATCTCACCGCTCGGTTGGGAGCACATTCTGCTCATTGGCCAGTACATCTGGCGGGAAGTAAGGTCTGAAACCGCTTAAAGGGGTATTTTGCACTGAGCCCTAATGGACCCCAGTGACGCCAATCATATATGACTTTGGCCGGCTTACGGCGTGACCTATCTATGATGCGCTCATGTGTGCAAACGGTGTGTCCCTCGGCTACGATGACCAAACGTTCTGGATAAACATGCAAGCTGACGCGCCGGTTGGCAAAACTTGCAGGCACGCTGTAGCGATTGCGTTCGAAGGTGATCAAACATGTCGGTGACACACGCTTACTGTGTTCAACAAAACCATCGTAGGCTGGTGGCAATGCCATCAACATGGGCTTCTCCGCTTCCCAGGCATCGGCAATGGTCCCGGGGATATCTCGGTGCTGTGTCTCAGCCCAAAGGGCGGTACAGCGGTCTTCCAGCCACTGGTTCAGCTCATCCAGATATTTGAAGGCAGGCATGACTTGCCACATACGGCTGCGGGCATCCCGAACATTCTTCTCGACCTGGCCTTTCTCCCAGCCCGCCGCTGGGTTGCAAAACTCGGTTTCAAAAACATAGTGGCTGGCCATCGCTTTAAACCGCGCGTTGACGTCGCGCTGTTTGCCACGGCCAACGCGATCAACAGCGGTCTTCATGTTGTCATAGATACCGCGCCCAGGCACACCGCCAAACACGCGGAACGCATGCCAATGGGCATCGAACAGCATCTCATGCGTTTGCAATGGATAGGCGCGTACCAAGAATGCACGGCTGTGCGACAGCTTCGTATGGGCAACCTGCAGCTTGATCCGCTCCCCACCGATGGTGGCCCAGTCTTCGCTCCAGTCAAATTGGAACGCTTCGCCAGGTTGGAATACCAAAGGCACGAACGTGCCCCGCCCAGCCGTTTGCTCTACACGGTGCCGGTCCTCGCGCCACGCACGTGCAAAAGCAGCTACGCGGGCGTAGGAGCCCTCATAACCAAGCTTCACCAAATCCGCATGCATCTGCTTCATGGTGCGCCGTTCTTTGCGCGACTTGCGTGTCTGAGCCAGAAGCCAAGCCGACAAACGATCCGCATACGGGTCTAACTTGCTTGGTCGGTTAGGCGCCTTGAACTTCGGTTCGACAGCACCTTCTCGCAGGTACTTCTTGATGGTGTTGCGAGACAATCCTGTCCTGCGCGCTATCTCGCGAATTGGCATATCTTCACGCAATGCCCAACGTCGTATTACACTTAAAAATCCCATGTCTATCACTCCATATCTTCCCTGATCAAAATCGTCAGGGTAGTGCATTTACATGGGTCAATTCTCAGTGAAAATTTAGGGGCTTACCGGGTCAGTTCTCAACGCAAATCAACATTTTACGTGCGGCAGATTGGTGTCGCAAAACTTGTGACATTTGCGAATTTCGCACCCAGATCAGTGATCTCGCCGCGCCCCGAATACAGCCTCAACACTGGACGCCGTAATAGCAGCATCAAACCAGCGATCCAGATCCTCAATGCTGCCCGCCGCAATCTGTGCGACGACAGGGTCGGGCAGGGGGCCAAACCGCTTCACCAGCAGGCGCATCAAAGACTTGGCTTCGCCTTCCGCAAGGCCTTCCACCTTGCCTTTTTCGCGGCCAAGCGCTTCACCAGCGGCAAGCCCCTTTGCTTCACCAGCGGCGAGCCCCTTTGCTTCACCAGCGGCGAGCCCCTTTGCCTCACCCTGTTTTCTCAATGTCTCTGCGATCGTATCCATGAGCGCTGATCCTCCATCCTTTGCATCATCCAGCGCCGCTTCGAGTTTATCCAGCGGCATCTCGTATTTCTCGACAATATAGCTAAACACGATCCGTTCCAAGACGGTACCGTCCGGCAGGTCGCGCAGCATCGCGGTCAGCACCTCGCGGGTGACGGCATCGCCACGCTGCACGTAGCGCAGGGCGCTCAGGACCGCGCGGATTGGCGCATCACCCGACAGCGCTGCCTGCGGCCCCACGCCAAGGTCATGCAAGGCATAGCGGAACGACGGCACAAAGGGCACGGTGTCCGCATCGCTCTCAACCATCTCGCCAAAGTCCTGCGGGACGGTCCACGTAGAGCGGCCGTGATAGAACAGCATCGGCACGATCGGGGGCAGGGCGCGCAGCCTGGCGGGCTTGCCTTCTGCGTAGCGCGTCCAGATCCTCACCATGTATCCCAGAAGCTGCAAGGGCGTGCCGTGATCGGGCGTGGATTTGTGCTCCAGAAGCGTATAGATCAGCACCGGCGGGCCATCTTTCAGCGTCACCTCAAACAGCCGGTCGCTTTGCGTTACCCGGCTCTTGTCGTCAACAAAGGTGCCATCGATGAGCTTGGGCGGCCCATCCGCCATGCGCGCGCTCAGCGCCGGGGGCAGATATTCCCGCAAGAGCGTCGCCGCCCGCTCGGGATCCTCCAGCAACACGCGAAAGAGCGCGTCATGGCTGATCTTCGCCGGGGCTTTTGGATTCTCGGTATCAGTAGTCATATCCCTATCGTGCCTTCCCCTGTGCCTGATCGCCCTGCATTTTGCGCATATCCATTCTCAGAGACGTTAAAGCCACACCCATCACATCGGCAATATCAGGAAGCTCAAAGCCCTGCGCTTTCAGGACAGATACCCGGGCCCCGCGCAGCCGTCGATAGGCATACGACAGTTTGTTTCCTTTCCGATAGAGTTCACGCAAGACCTTCCAGACCTGCGCCTCGGTAATCTCAAGTTGAGCCGCAATCTTCTGCGGTGCCATCCCGTCCAGATGCAGCTGCTGGAGGCGGTTCCTCATGGCGGTGGCCGGATCTATCTCTTTGGCTTCAGGCGTCATATCCACGGGCTGATTGTTTACCAGGCCCATCCAGTTGCGCCGCGCGCGTTCGTTTTCGGCCCTGGCCATACGCTGCCAGCGCTCCAGGGGCGTCATATCTTCGTTCTTACTACTGGACGCGTCCATCCCACACACCCCCTTTCGACTGCTTGCCCTGCCTCTCGCGCTCCCAGATCCCGATGATCGCGCGGGTGAGATTGAGTTCCCCACCTTGCGCCTTGCGGGTAAAGGCCCTGAGTGCACCACCGGGCGAGAGGACTGGCACCACGGGGTGGAACCTGTTGCGATCAATGACGATCAGCGCCAGGAAGGCGAGGGGCTCGCTCATGACCTCGACCGCATCGAGCCAGGCGGAGATATTGATGCCCAGATCGCGCAGAATGAACGGTATCGCTTCCCGCCAGTCGGCAAGTCCATCAAGATAGAGCGCCGTATCGCCCGAGGCCATATCCCTGACCCGCTCCGGCGTCAGCTTTTCCAACAATTCCGGCTTGACCCCACATCTGAGCCCGACATCCTTTTTTCTTCTTAGCAATTCATCTGAAACAACGTCATCGGCGTTAGCCGATGCCAGCTTCCACGAGGCTTTTGGATCGTTACAGGATTCATTTAAGTTTGATTCAGGTTGTATATGGCACCGGAACCCCATTTCCGGTGCGCCGGAAATCTTTTGTTGTTTGTCGGTGTTATCCACAGAATAGCCCTCACTCCCTGTCTGATCTGTTGCGCTGGATAATTGCTGAGAGGGGGAAGAGGGGCTTTGGGTGAGCGGCTGCATGGCTTCCCGCAGGCGGTCCTCAAAATCGAGGAGGGCAACGTGCAAGGCTTCAAGAACCGGGGCAGGGGCGCTGCGCAGCACCTCGGGCCGCAGCTCGGCCTCAATCTCCGCCAGGGCGCTTTCTGCCCAATGGTGGATCTCCCGATCCGCGACCCCGGAGATCAGGATCCCCAGGCGGTGGCGCACCCGGCGCACATGCAGGATATGTTCCTGTCGCTGCGCCTCCACCTCATCGGCCTCGGCCAGGCGTGCAACAATCGCCTCATAGTTCGCCAGCGCCGGCTCCAGGGACAGGCCCGCCCGCAGCGGCGCGTGCGGCGTACTGCCAGCCCGATAGCCGCGATAGCCGTTCTCCGCCGTCGAGATCGCCAGAACGCCGTAGCCCGCAAGGCTGCGCTCGATATTCCGCCACTGCCGTTCGGTCAGCCCCATCTCACGCGCCATGTCGGACTGCCGCCGCCAGTTGAGCGGCACGCTTGTCTGCGACGTCCATGCCTCGCGCTCGGTCGTGTCCGCAATATGACGCCAGACCGCGATCTCGCGCTCGGTCGCCCCCATCAGCCGCAAGCCCTGGCAGAGCGTCGCCACGGCCTGTGATTTCGTAATCCCTGCGGGCAGGGCAAAGCTCTCATTCCGGCCCGGCACAAACGCCTGGACCTCATCGGCACGCGCAGGGTCATAGACCCCGGGCCGCCCGGTCATCGTGATACCATCCATCGGTATTTCACTCCTTGTTAAGGCGGTTTCCGGAATCATTGGAATTTGTGTGCGCTTCCGTTCGCGTTCGCGCCCAAGCGAGAGGCAGCGAACGGAAGCGCAATCAAACCGGAAAACCGCTGTGGAGCGCAGATGTCGCAGGCACAAACCTTCCCCGGCCCCAAAAGTGAACTTTGGGCTTGAAAGAGGGGGTCCGGTCAGGCTAAGAAACAGGTGATGTATCGTTTCATAGCCTGACCAGATTTTGATTGTGCCGCGCAGCCTCTGCGCGGTTCATTCTTTTTATGATGTCTCGTTCGGGGTTCCTGCTCTCTACCCTCCCTTTATCTTGTTTGTTTTGTGAAAGACTTACCCAGATTTAGTGAGTCTCACAAGCAAAGGTTGGATTTTGCAGCGCGGCCCTGATCCGGGCGGACCCCGCGCGGCGGGAATGAGGCGCACGCCGATTCGGACCGCACCTTGACAAATGGTGCCATCTGATTCAAATTCCCTTACGCGGCGCGCAATGGAGAGGCTTGAATTTGCAAGGAAATCACCCCCCCCCCCCCCCCCTGAATTTCGGGGGTAAGTCAAGGAAAATAAACGGTTTTTACCGCTTCTCTTTGGGGTGGTTCGTGCGTTTCTTGGGGTCATGCTCACGCCCGGCCTCACTCTTTCCTGTTTCCAGCACCCTAGTCCTGATCTCAATCTTTTGTCCAGCCGCACAAGCGGCGGAGCTGATCCGCTGCCCCGATTGGCAGCGCTATGTCACCCCCGCCGTCACCCTTCGCACCACGCCGCCAAAGCGCTCGTTCGACGTCGCTCTGGCAGAATCACGCCCCGGAGAATCACGCGCTGATGCCGCCAACAGAGCGGCAGGGCAGGGGGTCCCAACGCATACTCCGGGGCGGTCAAGCAGACCCGAATCAAATCGCGCCAACGCCGAATCAGGGGCGCCACTGCCGCTGCCGGAAGCGTTCCGACGGGGCACAAAACCGAATATCGCCCAAAATTCCGCCACAAATCGCACAGCGCGCGGCTCCCGTCCGTCCGGCCAATCCGCCGCACAGGCACCCACGCGCTGCCAATACAGCGTCGTCGCCGGCGATACGCTCTCCAAAATCGCCGCCCGGCGGTTGGGCGATGGCAAGCGCTGGCCGGAACTGGCGCGCGCCAACGCTCTCACCGCAACCTCCATTCTCCGGATAGGGCAGTCTCTACATTTGCCCTGTGCACCAGGCCGGCAGGCGGGTGTCTCTCCATCGGCGCCGCAGTCGACGACGACCCCGCCCCTGCCGGTCTGGACCGCACGCCCCGGTGAGTTTGTCGCCGACGTTGTCGACCGCTGGGCCAAACGTGCCGGGCATACCGTCGTGCGCGACGGCGTCGAGGAATGGAAAATCACCGTTCCCGTTCGCATATCCGGAAATTTCAAGGACGCGCTCGATCAGCTCGTCGTCGGTTTTGAAGGCTCCGGCCGACCCCTTGCCATCAGTCTCTATGCCAACAAGGTCATCCGGATCGGCAGGCCGCTATGAGGGGAATTGCTAAAAGCAAAATACCTCTGGTGTTGTGTCCGTCCAAGGCCTTTCGCCTGGCTCTCCTTTTTCTTCTCAGCAATTTAGCCCTGACCGCTTGCGATGGCATCAAGGGTGCCAATGAGACCACCGCACGGCTCACGCAACTCACCGAGGATCAGCGTGACCGGCTGCGCGCCGCAGGGCGCGGCGAGGTCCATGTCGTCGATCGCCCCTATTACGGCGATGCGGTCGTCGCAGAGCAGGGCGCACAGAACGGCAAGCCCTTGCCGCCGGCGCTGGAAGGCGCGCGCAGCGTCAACCTCGACACACGCGGCTCGGCCCTCGGCATCAGGGCCATGGCCGACCTGATCACCGCGCAGACCGAATTGCCGGTCAATATCCGCCGGGTCTACAGCCTGCCAAATGGCGATGTCATCAAAATCCCCATCGGCACAAAGATGTCCCTCACCCATGAAGGATCGCTCTCAAAGGCGCTCGATCTGATCGCCGCGCGCATGGATCTGGCCTGGAGCTTCGATGGCACCGCCATCACGTTCGACCGCATGATCACCCGCCGCTACAGCGTCTCATTGCCCACCGGGACCGCAAAGCTCGAGACCTCGATCGGCGGGGTCCAGGGCGGCGCGCGCAGCGTGTCCCTGAACCGAAGCGTCGGTGGCTATGATCCATGGGCCGATATATCCAGCCAACTCGCCGCCGTCGCGCCCCCGCCCGCCAGCGTCACGCTCTCGCAATCCTCGGGCCGGATATCGATCTTCGGCCCGCCCTCCGTGCAGCGCAAGGCCGCCGCCGTGATCGACGACTTCGAGGCGATCTTCTCCACCCGCATCGGTCTTGAGGTTGCGGTCTACTTTGTTGATGCCGACAAATCCGATGATTTCGCCGTCGGGCTGTCCGCCTCGGGCTCCGATGGCAGCCTCACCGGCGTGATCGGCGCCTTGACGGGCAACGGGGTGGCAACTTTACGCTCGGGCAACAATTCCATCAGCTTCCAGGCCCTGGCAAAACAGGGCAGCGTCGTCGATTACCGTCTTGGCTCGACCATCGCGCAGAGCGGCGTTGTCGCCCCGATCGTGCTCACCCGCTCGCAGAACTACGTGGCGCGCACCACAACCACGACAACCGAAAACGGCGGCAATTCAACCGAGGTCAGTACCGCCACCATAGATACCGGCATTTCGATCCATGCGCTGCCGCGCCTGATAGAGCAAAACAAGATACAGCTGTCACTCACGCTGTTGCAAAACGATCTCACCCAGCTTGAAAGCTTCACCTCCGGGGCCAGTACCGTGCAGCTGCCCACACTCGATCAGCGCGCCATCCAGAATGACAGCGTTCTGGCCCCCGGAGAAGTGCTCGTCCTGTCGGGCTACGAGCAGGACAGCGCCACGCGCTCCAATCAGGGCACCGGGCTGGCCAGCTTCCTCGGGCTCGGCGGCCGCGCGCAGGGCGAAACCCGCAAAATCCGCATGGTCGTGCTGGTCCGCCCGGCGATCCTGCCCGCCAGCGGTCCGTCGGGGCGGAAATCGTGATGCTCCGGGTTCTCACATATCAGGGGCAAGATGTTCTGGCCGGGCTGGTCTGGACCTGCGGCAAGCAGGCCGGGCCGTTGACCCTGCGCCGCGACGCGCTCTCGCTCACCTGGGCTGATCGACGGGCCGGGGTGCCGGAAGAGGCAGGCTATCCCGGCAAGGCATCACTCCTGTCCTGCCTGACGGCGGGCCTGAGCGAGGAAGATCGGCGCGGCCGGGTGATCTGTGCCGCAGCTGACGACAGCCAGAGCCTGTTTTTCGCGGCCGTTCTCGTGGGCGGCAAACCGGCCCTTGGGGCGGAACGCCTCTTTGAAACCCGTCAGGAGCTGATCGCCCATGTGGATGCGGAATGCCGCTCGAACCAGATCGACCGACTGGCCACCAGCGAAGACCTGGCCCATCAGATCGACGCCCCGGTGCCGGTCAGCCTGTTTGCGGATGCCACATCCGGGTTTGATCCCATCCGCGTCGAGGGCAAGCTCACGCCACAGGCCCCGCTCTGGCAACTGGCCGCCGTCGGCTGTGGCGGTCTCGCCCTGGCGGGCACCGTCGCGGTCATCCTTTTGTCTCCGTTTCAGACCTCAAAACCCGTCGCGGCCACGCCCGTCACACCGGTTCACACCGCACTGCGCGATGAAGACGCCTTCGCGCGCAATTGTCTCGCCGCCTTCGCCGACACCTGGCCGATCTCACCGGGCTGGCAATTGGCCTCGGAAGGCTGTGCCACACCCGAAATGCGCGATCCGGAAATTACCGCCCTCGATCTGCCCCATGCCGTCGCCTACAGAATATGGCAGCCGCGTCCGGGCTTTGATGCAGCCATCGCGCGCAAGGCCGCCGAGGCGGTCTATGCCGGGAGCGCCATCGACATCGTGATCCGGGGCAACCGGCTTTTCACCAGCGCGCAGATTGCCGTGCCAATGCTGGAAGTGAATCCAGATCGCACAGACAACATGACAGACCCCCTGACAGGCCCGGCGCTTCTGGGCGCCGCCGAGGCGGTGTTTCTCGGGCTGGCCGACAGTATCACGCTCCAGACGGGGGGCGATCTGCGCGTGCGGATCACGCTGAAGGCCGGGTTTGACGAGGTCTTTGAGCGGATGGCGCGCATCGAAGGGGCCGGGATTGCGCGGATTGCCCGTAAGGGCGAGACCGTCACGCTGGAAATCACGCCCCGCCGGATCGTCACGCTGGCGCAGGACATTGCTGAGAAGAAAAATGTGGAGAGACACGCGGCAGCGGCAGCGGGGATATCCCTCGCCACGGCTGCAACACCAACAGATCGGCGGGCTGCAACCCGAACGGCCCCGGCGGGGGCTCCGAGAGCTGCGACCCTCGCCGACAGACACAAGGATCACGCCACATGACGCTGAAACATCTCTTCCTGTCTTCTGCGCTCTCCGGCAGCCTGGTATTCTTTCCTTTGGCAATTCAGGCTCAGGAATACGACGCCTGGGCATTGAACCGCGAGGTGCTGAACTCGGCCGCCAATTACACCGGTGCGCTGACCTCCAGCCATACCCATGTGCGCAACTATATCACATGGGCATGGAACACCGCGATCGATGAGGACGAGCAGCGCAGACGCACCGCAGATATTCTCGATGGGATCAGGACCGGAGAGAAGGTTGGCAGCGCGCTGGTGGACGACCTCGATAACGATGTGGTCTCCAGCTACGATATCCGCTTCCGCCATTGTGACAGCAAACTGCTGAGCTATTTCGGCCCCTCCGGCTTCAAGCATGGATTAAGCGCCCGGCAGGTCGTTGATGCGCCGACCCTGCGCGCCGAGCGCAACGGAACGACGTTCTACGGCGAACCCCTCGGGATTGTCAGAAAGAGCGACAATGATCAGCTGGTCCTTGAGCGTTTTGGCGGACGTCGCCAAACCCCGATCCCGGCCTGCATGGGAGACGACTATGGCGGCCCGCTCGCTGAGGGCACCGTCGCCTTTATGACATCCGCCGCGCAGAAGTTCGGCGTGGCGCGTGTGCGCAAACGCCGCGAGACAGAAAGGCTGCGCTGCGAGAATGGACAGGTGGGACGCGGCATCAAGCGGCACCGCTTCAGCAGCATTGATTACAACGCCCAGGGCGATCCGCTCTATAATGAGCAGAGCGCGCTCCCGTTTGATCCCTCGGACGCGGCGTTCGACTATTCCTATTACGATACCGCCACGCCGGAAGGCGATGGACACTGGAAAGAGAAGTCTCGCCATTGCCGTGCGCCCACGACGATCTCGATCTACGAGGTCCGGGACTGCCCCGCCGGTTCCAGTGACACCGCCGACGCCAGAGCCACCTATCGGGTCTTCCTGACCGAGGCCTATGAGGGGCCGGGCGGGGTCGATATCATCTGGCTGCCGTCGGACGCGGACGGCAATCTCGTCGATGAGCCCTCCGGAGCGCTGGTATCGCATCTGAGCTTCTGCGACGACACCGCGCCGGACCGGCTGACGCTGGAGCCTGAAATCAGCGCCCGGCGCGAGAGCCGCCCCGGGCAATGCCCCGCCTCGCACCCGCTCGGCACGATCACCGAGGCCCGCGATATCGAGATCCGCAGCTGGAGCTTTGCCGACAGCCCGATTGCGCAGGGCTTTGATGCTCTGCGCAATGTGACCACCGAGATCGCCGGGGCCTGGGCGGTCGAGGATGACCGCTGCTACCGCAACGTCAATGAGCGCACGACAGAGACAAAGACCGAAAGCTGCCGGTCGGGCTATGCCGGGCGCGGCGTTGGCTATCAGCGGACAAAAACCGAGACCGGTGTGGATTGGCACAGCGCTGGATGGCAGGACCAGTTGACCACCAGCCACACGCGCTGGAGCGCGACATCGAGCAGTTGCGCGCGCAATATTTGTCGCGGCCGCGATGTCGGCGACAATAGCGCGAACTGTATTCAACCCGACCGTCGCGGCAACGGCGGCAGGGGTGGCGGTGGTGAAGCCAACGATATGTCCGTTGACATGGATGGCGATGGCATCGGGGATTCACGAGATGGAACTCCGGGTGGAGTAAGCGTCGGCGGCCCCTGCGGCGCCTGCAACGGGCCGAAAGGTGGGCCAAGTGATAGTGGCGAAAGAGGCGGAAGCAGTAGCTCTGGTGGTGGCTGGGGTGGTGGTGGTCGCGATGACTGAACAAACAACTTTCAAAGGATAAGGGAGACTATCCATGAACGGTTTTTTCAAACAGGGAAGTGTTTTAAGCGCAGCACTTGTACTCGCTCTTGGCGCGGGCAGTCTTGGCGCGGAAGAGCGCCACAAGCGCGAGGTCTATGGCGAAGGCCAGATATTCCAGAACATCGCCGCCGAACATGTGGTGCCTCTCCTGCGCAATACCGCCAAGGTTAGTCATTGGGAGACCGGCGAGGGCCAATTCCCCCGGGGCGGCAAGGTCAGGATCGTCTGGCATGGAAGTGATGGTATAGAGTACAAGTGCTTTCAGGGTGACGAACCCAATGAGAATGGCACATGGATAGATGGCGATCGCTATTTTGGTGTCACCATTGAGCTTAGACGCCGTGCGGTGCGCTATCCCTTGGTCAAGTCCACCTTTGTGAGCGGCAAACCGGATGGCTACGGCCTGTTGCGCTACAATGGCGAGACCGGCGCGCTGACCACCTTCATCATGGACCGGCGCTGGTGGGAAAGCGATGTCGGGCATTTGCAGGAACGCATCCCGGCGGTGACCTGGGAGCTTTGCCCCACCTTCCCGTCTGCCGAAAGCCTCGGCACCACGGTGAATGAGGCCCAGACCTCCCGGTTTTACGGTGAGTTGCTGCAACAGGATCCCGGTCGCCGCATCCTGCGCCCGGAGCTGGTCAACGAACACGCCCATGAATGGCTGACGGACGAATAATGATCATGCCACGTCGCTTTCGTCCTCTGCCCCTGCTTCTGGCGCTGATGCTGCCCGTCATGCTGCCCGACGTGGCGCTGGCGCAAGACACAGAGGCGCAGACAGAGGTGCCGGTGCAAATCGAATCCACCCCCGGCGCAAGCACCTCCCTGCGGGCGCAATTCGCGGCGATGGTGCGCCAGAGCGGCAAGGTGCTGAGTTTCGCACCAGAGGGGGACGCTGACGCTGATGCAGCAGAAATCGCGACCGAGCGCTTCGTCCTCTACGCGCCGCTCAACCAGCTCTGGCTGCTGGACGGCGCCGGGACGGTCGTTGATTACGCCGATATCGAGGTCCGGCAAACACCGTTCGATCATCTGGTCCTGCACTGGATGCAGTTCAGCGCCGCGGCTGTTTCCGACATCATTCCCGCCGCCGCACGGATGTCGCCCTTCACGGTGACAGGCGACACGCCGCATCCGCTGGCCTCGGCCTATGACGCGCTCCTCACCAGGCCGCTGGTCCGCGCCATATATCCGCTGCCGGTGGGGGCCTATTTCAGCGCGTCCGGCCATATCTTTGATGATGCGGGCGCACATATCGGTGAATGGAACAATTACGGCCCGGAAATCGCCTTTCGCATGGAGATCGCCGAGACGGACGCCGACAAAACCGAAACAAAGCCATCTCTCCGGCAGTGGTGGCTGGCCGTGACCGACCTTGCCGCAGCGCTCACACCCGAACAGGCGGACCCGTAATGCAAAACCTTCCTCATCTCCCACGCTCTTTTTTCTTCAGCCTTTGCCTTGGCCTGACGCTACCGGCCCTTGCGGCGCTGGCGCAAAGCGGGCCGGCAGAAACGCCGCTCAAAGACCCAAACGGCGCGGCGACAGCGCAAAACTCCGAACCCCCCGCATCATCGCCGCTCTGGACCACCCCTGCCGATCTTGTCGAGCGCCAATCCAGCCCCGCCCCGGCGCGTTCCACCGGGACCGACATTCTCAGCTGCCCGTTCGAGGCGCTGCGTGCGGCCTATCTGTCGCTCTATGAGGAGACCGACGCGCTCAATGTCGCGGCGCTCGAGAGCGAAGTCTACAAGATCTGTATCGAGCGGCAGAAGCTGATTGAACTCTTGCTGGACAAAGAGGAACGCCTGCGCGCCCAGCTTGGGGATCTCGCCAACCCCGTCATAATCGCCCGGACCCGGCCCATTGCGCCAGCGGTGACGGCCGAAATCGCTGAACAGGAAGACGTGACAGGGGCAGGGGCAGACGCAACCGTGGCCTTGCCTGTCGGACCAACCGTTCCTGCGCCCGGCCCACCGGAAACGTTCCGCGAGGCCAAATCCGCCGAACTGGCGCGATCCGCCCATGGCCAATGCTCGGATCGCTATACATCCGGCGCGATCTTCGGCGCGGCGACGCTGAAGGGCGGGCTGCACGCCTTTGTGTTTGATAGCGCAAACGGCACCGAGCGAACCGTGAAGGTTGGGGATACGCTGCCCGGCGGGCTGACCATCACAAGCATCTCCACAGAAAACGGCGTGATCATCTCCGAAGCTGGCGAGACGCGCCCGCTGGCGCAAGCGCTCACAGCGCCCGCCTTCGATGATGGCGGTGGACTTTTGTTCGAGACCGTCGGCCTCGCGGATGTCTACAAGCCTGATGACAGCCAGAACGGCGATTGGGAGACCCTCGAATGACCGACCTGTCGCATTTTCCCCTCAGCAATTCCGGCACCGAGTCTTTCTGGCTCAGGGAAGCCAAAGCCACGCTGCGCGCCCGCGATCCGATTGACGCCGCGAATGATGCTGTAGCGCTCGCCGATTGGGCCGACCTGCGATGCGGCGATATTCTGCAAACCTCAGCCGCGTCCTGCTCTTTTTCAGCAATTTCCCTTCCCTCACCACACGGACACCCGCCCCATGCTGACTAAACTCACCCGGATCGGCAAACCACAGACCCGAGTGCTGGAGAACGGCATCATCGACACCGGCGATGCGGGATTTGCCGCCATTGCGGCCGTACATGAGACCGGCACCTGCTATGTCGCGGATGGTTACCGCTATGAAGACGAGTTCATGGCCCCGCTGATACAGTATCAGGAGCGCGACGTGCTGCCGGAGATCACCAGCTACAATATCCTGCCGCTTGATGAGATCGGACAGCTTTACGGCGGATCGGT
>CBDBJQ010000004.1:0-76347 GCA_965206405.1 Alphaproteobacteria bacterium | reverse complement strand
TTGCATGCGCAGAGGAGATATGCCGGGCAGATCAATAGGCTGCGCCGCCTGCGCTTGCGCCACGCTGGGCAGGGTCATGGTGGTGGCCAGGCCCAGAAGGATTGCGGAGAAGCTGGTGGTACGCCACATGACCTACTCCTCCGTCAGCCATTCATGGGCGTTCTCGTTCACATACTGCGGGCGCAGAATGCGTTTTCCGGCGTCCTGGCGCAGCAGCTCAAAGTAAAACCGCGAGGTCTGTTTTTTGTTGACCTTGGTGCCGAGGCTTTTGGCTGATGGGAAATTCGGGCAAATCTCCCAGGTGACCGCCGGAAGGCGCGCCTGTAAATGGCCGACATCACCCTCCCACCAGCGGCCTTTGCCGCCCACAAAGGTGGTCAAATCGCCGGTCTCGCCGTTGTAACGCAGAAGCTGATACCAATCACCATCCTCGAATACGCCTTTTTTGAGCGGGTAGCGCACAGCGCGCGATTTGAGTTCAATGCTGACCCCGGAATAGGGGAAGGCACCGGTGTGACCGCCTGTCTCCCCTGTCCTATCCTGTAAACAGCGATATTCCTTGCCATCCTCATCATACCAGACGATGCGCACATAGCCGCCATCGGGCAGCCACCCCTCGCCGTTCTCCCAATGGGCGACCCAGGCGGTATTGCGCAGCAGCGGTTTGACGTGGTTGGCTGCGATATTCTGGAAGATTTTTCCCCCGCCGTAAGTCTCGCGCTTGTGGCGCTCCTTGGCCAAAACGCTGCCCGCGCTAAGGGCGAGTACCAAAATTGCTGTCATTGTCATTCTAGTCATCAGATTATCTCCTTTTCTTGTTATCGTGGTCCAGGGTCACCACCGCTGGAACCGCCCCCAAAGCTCCCGCCGCCAGGACTACTTCCACCACCATTGCCGCTGCCGGAAGAATCTGTGTTGCCTTCCGTCGGCCCACAGCCGCCGCTGCAATTTCCGGGGACCGGATCTCCATTGGTATGCCCATCGGCTTCAGCGGCGGCGGCGGAGCCATAATCGCCGATACCATCACCATCCACATCTATACTGTCGGAACCAGCGTCACCGCCCCTGCCGCCACCCCTGCCGCCGTTGCCGGGACGGTCGGGTTGAATACAGTCGTTCGCCCGGCCACGACAGGTTTTCCGCTGGCAACTGCTCGATGTCGCGCTCCAGCGCGTGTGGCTGGTGGTCAACTGGTCCTGCCATCCAGCGCTGTGCCAATCCACGCCAGTCACGGTTTTGCTCCTCTGATAGCCAACGCCGCGCCCGGCATAGCCCGACCGGCAGCTTTCGGTCTTTGTCTCTGTCGTGCGCTCATTGACGTTGCGGTAGCATCGGTCGTCATCGACCGCCCAGGCCCCGGCGATCTCGGTGCTCACCTCACGCAGAGCGTCAAAGCCCTGCGCAATCGGGCTGTCGGCAAAGCTCCAGCTGCGGATATCGATATCGCGGGCCTCGGTTATCGTGCCGAGCGGGTGCGTGGCGGGGCATTGCCCGGGGCGGCTCTCGCGCCGGGCGCTGATTTCAGGCTCCAGCGTCAGCCGGTCCGGCGCGGTGTCGTCGCAGAAGCTCAGATGCGATACCAGCGCTCCGGAGGGCTCATCGACGAGATTGCCGTCCGCGTCCGACGGCAGCCAGATGATATCGACCCCGCCCGGCCCCTCATAGGCCTCGGTCAGGAAGACCCGATAGGTGGCTCTGGCGTCGGCGGTGTCACTGGAACCGGCGGGGCAGTCCCGGACCTCGTAGATCGAGATCGTCGTGGGCGCACGGCAATGGCGAGACTTCTCTTTCCAGTGTCCATCGCCTTCCGGCGTGGCGGTATCGTAATAGGAATAGTCGAACGCCGCGTCCGAGGGATCAAACGGGAGCGCGCTCTGCTCATTATAGAGCGGATCGCCCTGGGCGTTGTAATCAATGCTGCTGAAGCGGTGCCGCTTGATGCCGCGTCCCACCTGTCCGTTCTCGCAGCGCAGCCTTTCTGTCTCGCGGCGTTTGCGCACACGCGCCACGCCGAACTTCTGTGCGGCGGACGTCATAAAGGCGACGGTGCCCTCAGCGAGCGCGCCGCCATAGTCGCCTCCCATGCAGGCCGGGATCGGGGTTTGGCGACGTCCGCCAAAACGCTCAAGGACCAGCCCACCATCGTCGCTCTTTCTGACAATCCCGAGGGGTTCGCCGTAGAACGTCGTTCCGTTGCGCTCGGCGCGCAGGGTCGGCGCATCAACGACCTGCCGGGCGCTTAATCCGTGCTTGAAGCCGGAGGGGCCGAAATAGCTCAGCAGTTTGCTGTCACAATGGCGGAAGCGGATATCGTAGCTGGAGATCACATCGTTATCGAGGTCGTCCACCAGCGCGCTGCCAACCTTCTCTCCGGTCCTGATCCCATCGAGAATATCTGCGGTGCGTCTGCGCTGCTCGTCCTCCTCGATCGCGGTGTTCCATGCCCATGTGATATAGTTGCGCACATGGGTATGGCTGGAGGTCAGCGCACCGGTGTAATTGGCGGCCGAGTTCAGCACCTCGCGGTTCAATGCCCAGGCGTCGTATTCCTGAGCCTGAATTGCCAAAGGAAAGAATACCAGGCTGCCGGAGAGCGCAGAAGACAGGAAGAGATGTTTCAGCGTCATGTGGCGTGATCCTTGTGTCTGTCGGCGAGGGTCGCAGCCCGCGTTCGGGTCGCAGCTCTCGGAGCCCCCGCCGGGGCCGCTCGGGTCGCTACCCGCGTTCGGGTTGCAGCCCGCCGATCTGTTGGTGTTGCCACAGTGACCGGGTACATTCCCGGTGCCGCTGCCGCGTGTCTCTCCACATTTTTCTTCTCTGCAATGTCCTGCGCCAGTGTGACGATCCGGCGGGGCGTGATCTCCAGCGTGACGGTCTCGCCCTTACGGGCAATCCGCGCAATCCCGGCCCCTTCGATGCGCGCCATCCGCTCAAAGACCTCGTCAAACCCGGCCTTCAGGGTGACGCGCACGCGCAGATCGTCCCCCGTCTGGAGCGCGATCCTGTCGGCCAGCCCGAGAAACACCGCCTCGGCGGCGCTCAGAAGCGCCGGACCTGTCAGGGGGTCTGTCACGTTGTCTGCGTCATTTGGGGCCACATCCAGCATTGGCACGGCAATCTGCGCGCTGGTGAAAAGCCGGTTGCCCCGGATCGCGATGTCGATGGCGCTCCCGGCATAGACCGCCTCGGCGGCCTTGCGCGCGATGGCTGCATCAAAGCCCGGACGCGGCTGCCATATTCTGTAGGCAACGGCATGGGGCAGATTAAGGGCGGTAATTTCCGGATCGCGCATTTCGGGCGTGGCACAGCCTTCCGAGGCCAATTGCCAGCCCGGTGAGATCGGCCAGGTGTCGGCGAAGGCGGCGAGACAATTGCGCGCGAAGGCGTCTTCATCGCGCAGCGCGGTGTGAACCGGTGTGACGGGCGTGGCCGCGACGGGTTTTGAGGTCTGAAACGGAGACAAAAGGATGACCGCGACGGTGCCCGCCAGGGCGAGACCGCCACAGCCGACGGCGGCCAGTTGCCAGAGCGGGGCCTGTGGCGCGAGCCTGCCCTCGACGCGGATGGGATCAAACCCGGATGTGGCATCCGCAAACAGGCTGACCGGCACCGGGGCGTCGATCTCATGGGCCAGGTCTTCGCTGGTAGCCAGCCGGTCGATCTGGTTCGAGCGGCATTCCGCATCCACATGGGCGATCAGCTCCTGACGGGTTTCAAAGAGGCGTTCCGCCCCAAGGGCCGGTTTGCCGCCCACGAGGACGGCCGCGAAAAACAGGCTCTGGCTGTCGTCAGCTGCGGCACAGATCACCCGGCCGCGCCGATCTTCCTCGCTCAGGCCCGCCGTCAGGCAGGACAGGAGTGATGCCTTGCCGGGATAGCCTGCCTCTTCCGGCACCCCGGCCCGTCGATCAGCCCAGGTGAGCGAGAGCGCGTCGCGGCGCAGGGTCAACGGCCCGGCCTGCTTGCCGCAGGTCCAGACCAGCCCGGCCAGAACATCTTGCCCCTGATATGTGAGAACCCGGAGCATCACGATTTCCGCCCCGACGGACCGCTGGCGGGCAGGATCGCCGGGCGGACCAGCACGACCATGCGGATTTTGCGGGTTTCGCCCTGCGCGCGGCCGCCGAGCCCGAGGAAGCTGGCCAGCCCGGTGCCCTGATTGGAGCGCGTGGCGCTGTCCTGCTCGTAGCCCGACAGGACGAGCACTTCTCCGGGGGCCAGAACGCTGTCATTCTGGATGGCGCGCTGATCGAGTGTGGGCAGCTGCACGGTACTGGCCCCGGAGGTGAAGCTTTCAAGCTGGGTGAGATCGTTTTGCAACAGCGTGAGTGACAGCTGTATCTTGTTTTGCTCTATCAGGCGCGGCAGCGCATGGATCGAAATGCCGGTATCTATGGTGGCGGTACTGACCTCGGTTGAATTGCCGCCGTTTTCGGTTGTCGTGGTTGTGGTGCGCGCCACGTAGTTCTGCGAGCGGGTGAGCACGATCGGGGCGACAACGCCGCTCTGCGCGATGGTCGAGCCAAGACGGTAATCGACGACGCTGCCCTGTTTTGCCAGGGCCTGGAAGCTGATGGAATTGTTGCCCGAGCGTAAAGTTGCCACCCCGTTGCCCGTCAAGGCGCCGATCACGCCGGTGAGGCTGCCATCGGAGCCCGAGGCGGACAGCCCGACGGCGAAATCATCGGATTTGTCGGCATCAACAAAGTAGACCGCAACCTCAAGACCGATGCGGGTGGAGAAGATCGCCTCGAAGTCGTCGATCACGGCGGCGGCCTTGCGCTGCACCGAGGGCGGGCCGAAGATCGATATCCGGCCCGAGGATTGCGAGAGCGTGACGCTGGCGGGCGGGGGCGCGACGGCGGCGATCTGGCTGGATATATCGGCCCATGGATCATAGCCACCGACGCTTCGGCTCAGGGACACGCTGCGCCCGCCGCCCTGGACCCCGCCGATCGAGGTCTCGAGCTTTGCGGTCCCGGTGGGCAATGAGGTGCTGTAGCGGCGGGTGATCATGCGGTCGAACGTGATGGCGGTGCCATCGAAGCTCCAGGCCAGATCCATACGCGCGGCGATCAGATCGAGCGCCTTTGAGAGCGATCCTTCATGGGTGAGGGACATCTTTGTGCCGATGGGGATTTTGATGACATCGCCATTTGGCAGGCTGTAGACCCGGCGGATATTGACCGGCAATTCGGTCTGCGCGGTGATCAGGTCGGCCATGGCCCGGATGCCGAGGGCCGAGCCGCGTGTGTCGAGGTTGACGCTGCGCGCGCCTTCCAGCGCCGGCGGCAAGGGCTTGCCGTTCTGTGCGCCCTGCTCTGCGACGACCGCATCGCCGTAATAGGGGCGATCGACGACATGGACCTCGCCGCGCCCTGCGGCGCGCAGCCGGTCACGCTGATCCTCGGTGAGTTGCGTGAGCCGTGCGGTGGTCTCATTGGCACCCTTGATGCCATCGCAAGCGGTCAGGGCTAAATTGCTGAGAAGAAAAAGGAGAGCCAGGCGAAAGGCCTTGGACGGACACAACACCAGAGGTATTTTGCTTTTAGCAATTCCCCTCATAGCGGCCTGCCGATCCGGATGACCTTGTTGGCATAGAGACTGATGGCAAGGGGTCGGCCGGAGCCTTCAAAACCGACGACGAGCTGATCGAGCGCGTCCTTGAAATTTCCGGATATGCGAACGGGAACGGTGATTTTCCATTCCTCGACGCCGTCGCGCACGACGGTATGCCCGGCACGTTTGGCCCAGCGGTCGACAACGTCGGCGACAAACTCACCGGGGCGTGCGGTCCAGACCGGCAGGGGCGGGGTCGTCGTCGACTGCGGCGCCGATGGAGAGACACCCGCCTGCCGGCCTGGTGCACAGGGCAAATGTAGAGACTGCCCTATCCGGAGAATGGAGGTTGCGGTGAGCGCGTTGGCGCGCGCCAGTTCCGGCCAGCGCTTGCCATCGCCCAACCGCCGGGCGGCGATTTTGGAGAGCGTATCGCCGGCGACGACGCTGTATTGGCAGCGCGTGGGTGCCTGTGCGGCGGATTGGCCGGACGGACGGGAGCCGCGCGCTGTGCGATTTGTGGCGGAATTTTGGGCGATATTCGGTTTTGTGCCCCGTCGGAACGCTTCCGGCAGCGGCAGTGGCGCCCCTGATTCGGCGTTGGCGCGATTTGATTCGGGTCTGCTTGACCGCCCCGGAGTATGCGTTGGGACCCCCTGCCCTGCCGCTCTGTTGGCGGCATCAGCGCGTGATTCTCCGGGGCGTGATTCTGCCAGAGCGACGTCGAACGAGCGCTTTGGCGGCGTGGTGCGAAGGGTGACGGCGGGGGTGACATAGCGCTGCCAATCGGGGCAGCGGATCAGGTCCGCCGCTTGTGCGGCTGGACAAAAGATTGAGATCAGGACTAGGGTGCTGGAAACAGGAAAGAGTGAGGCCGGGCGTGAGCATGACCCCAAGAAACGCACGAACCACCCCAAAGAGAAGCGGTAAAAACCGTTTATTTTCCTTGGCTTACCCCCGAAATTCAGGGGGGGGGGGGGGGGTGATTTCCTTGCAAATTCAAGCCTCTCCATTGCGCGCCGCGTAAGGAAACCTGAATCAGATGGCACCATTTGTCAAGGTGCGGTCCGAATCGGCGTGCGCCTCATTCCCGCCGCGCGGGGTCCGCCCGGATCAGGGCCGCGCTGCAAAATCCAACCTTTGCTTGTGAGACTCACTAAATCTGGGTAAGTCTTTCACAAAACAAACAACATAAAGGGAGGGTAGAGAGCAGAAACCCCGAACGAGACATCATAAAAAGAATGAACCGCGCAGAGGCTGCGCGGCACAATCCTTATCTGGTCAGGCTACAGAAACTCGTTCTCACCTGTTTCTTAGCCTGACCGGACCCCCTCTTTCAAGCCCAAAGTTCACTTTTGGGGCCGGGGAAGGTTTGTGCCTGCGACATCTGCGCTCCACAGCGGTTTTCCGGTTTGATTGCGCTTCCGTTCGCTGCCTCTCGCTTGGGCGCGAACGCGAACGGAAGCGCACACAAATTCCAATGATTCCGGAAACCGCCTTAACAAGGAGTGAAATACCGATGGATGGTATCACGATGACCGGGCGGCCCGGGGTCTATGACCCTGCGCGTGCCGATGAGGTCCAGGCGTTTGTGCCGGGCCGGAATGAGAGCTTTGCCCTGCCCGCAGGGATTACGAAATCACAGGCCGTGGCGACGCTCTGCCAGGGCTTGCGGCTGATGGGGGCGACCGAGCGCGAGATCGCGGTCTGGCGTCATATTGCGGACACGACCGAGCGCGAGGCATGGACGTCGCAGACAAGCGTGCCGCTCAACTGGCGGCGGCAGTCCGACATGGCGCGTGAGATGGGGCTGACCGAACGGCAGTGGCGGAATATCGAGCGCAGCCTTGCGGGCTACGGCGTTCTGGCGATCTCGACGGCGGAGAACGGCTATCGCGGCTATCGGGCTGGCAGTACGCCGCACGCGCCGCTGCGGGCGGGCCTGTCCCTGGAGCCGGCGCTGGCGAACTATGAGGCGATTGTTGCACGCCTGGCCGAGGCCGATGAGGTGGAGGCGCAGCGACAGGAACATATCCTGCATGTGCGCCGGGTGCGCCACCGCCTGGGGATCCTGATCTCCGGGGTCGCGGATCGGGAGATCCACCATTGGGCAGAAAGCGCCCTGGCGGAGATTGAGGCCGAGCTGCGGCCCGAGGTGCTGCGCAGCGCCCCTGCCCCGGTTCTTGAAGCCTTGCACGTTGCCCTCCTCGATTTTGAGGACCGCCTGCGGGAAGCCATGCAGCCGCTCACCCAAAGCCCCTCTTCCCCCTCTCAGCAATTATCCAGCGCAACAGATCAGACAGGGAGTGAGGGCTATTCTGTGGATAACACCGACAAACAACAAAAGATTTCCGGCGCACCGGAAATGGGGTTCCGGTGCCATATACAACCTGAATCAAACTTAAATGAATCCTGTAACGATCCAAAAGCCTCGTGGAAGCTGGCATCGGCTAACGCCGATGACGTTGTTTCAGATGAATTGCTAAGAAGAAAAAAGGATGTCGGGCTCAGATGTGGGGTCAAGCCGGAATTGTTGGAAAAGCTGACGCCGGAGCGGGTCAGGGATATGGCCTCGGGCGATACGGCGCTCTATCTTGATGGACTTGCCGACTGGCGGGAAGCGATACCGTTCATTCTGCGCGATCTGGGCATCAATATCTCCGCCTGGCTCGATGCGGTCGAGGTCATGAGCGAGCCCCTCGCCTTCCTGGCGCTGATCGTCATTGATCGCAACAGGTTCCACCCCGTGGTGCCAGTCCTCTCGCCCGGTGGTGCACTCAGGGCCTTTACCCGCAAGGCGCAAGGTGGGGAACTCAATCTCACCCGCGCGATCATCGGGATCTGGGAGCGCGAGAGGCAGGGCAAGCAGTCGAAAGGGGGTGTGTGGGATGGACGCGTCCAGTAGTAAGAACGAAGATATGACGCCCCTGGAGCGCTGGCAGCGTATGGCCAGGGCCGAAAACGAACGCGCGCGGCGCAACTGGATGGGCCTGGTAAACAATCAGCCCGTGGATATGACGCCTGAAGCCAAAGAGATAGATCCGGCCACCGCCATGAGGAACCGCCTCCAGCAGCTGCATCTGGACGGGATGGCACCGCAGAAGATTGCGGCTCAACTTGAGATTACCGAGGCGCAGGTCTGGAAGGTCTTGCGTGAACTCTATCGGAAAGGAAACAAACTGTCGTATGCCTATCGACGGCTGCGCGGGGCCCGGGTATCTGTCCTGAAAGCGCAGGGCTTTGAGCTTCCTGATATTGCCGATGTGATGGGTGTGGCTTTAACGTCTCTGAGAATGGATATGCGCAAAATGCAGGGCGATCAGGCACAGGGGAAGGCACGATAGGGATATGACTACTGATACCGAGAATCCAAAAGCCCCGGCGAAGATCAGCCATGACGCGCTCTTTCGCGTGTTGCTGGAGGATCCCGAGCGGGCGGCGACGCTCTTGCGGGAATATCTGCCCCCGGCGCTGAGCGCGCGCATGGCGGATGGGCCGCCCAAGCTCATCGATGGCACCTTTGTTGACGACAAGAGCCGGGTAACGCAAAGCGACCGGCTGTTTGAGGTGACGCTGAAAGATGGCCCGCCGGTGCTGATCTATACGCTTCTGGAGCACAAATCCACGCCCGATCACGGCACGCCCTTGCAGCTTCTGGGATACATGGTGAGGATCTGGACGCGCTACGCAGAAGGCAAGCCCGCCAGGCTGCGCGCCCTGCCCCCGATCGTGCCGATGCTGTTCTATCACGGCCGCTCTACGTGGACCGTCCCGCAGGACTTTGGCGAGATGGTTGAGAGCGATGCGGACACCGTGCCCTTTGTGCCGTCGTTCCGCTATGCCTTGCATGACCTTGGCGTGGGGCCGCAGGCAGCGCTGTCGGGTGATGCGCCAATCCGCGCGGTCCTGAGCGCCCTGCGCTACGTGCAGCGTGGCGATGCCGTCACCCGCGAGGTGCTGACCGCGATGCTGCGCGACCTGCCGGACGGTACCGTCTTGGAACGGATCGTGTTTAGCTATATTGTCGAGAAATACGAGATGCCGCTGGATAAACTCGAAGCGGCGCTGGATGATGCAAAGGATGGAGGATCAGCGCTCATGGATACGATCGCAGAGACATTGAGAAAACAGGGTGAGGCAAAGGGGCTCGCCGCTGGTGAAGCAAAGGGGCTCGCCGCTGGTGAAGCAAAGGGGCTTGCCGCTGGTGAAGCGCTTGGCCGCGAAAAAGGCAAGGTGGAAGGCCTTGCGGAAGGCGAAGCCAAGTCTTTGATGCGCCTGCTGGTGAAGCGGTTTGGCCCCCTGCCCGACCCTGTCGTCGCACAGATTGCGGCGGGCAGCATTGAGGATCTGGATCGCTGGTTTGATGCTGCTATTACGGCGTCCAGTGTTGAGGCTGTATTCGGGGCGCGGCGAGATCACTGATCTGGGTGCGAAATTCGCAAATGTCACAAGTTTTGCGACACCAATCTGCCGCACGTAAAATGTTGATTTGCGTTGAGAACTGACCCGGTAAGCCCCTAAATTTTCACTGAGAATTGACCCATGTAAATGCACTACCCTGACGATTTTGATCAGGGAAGATATGGAGTGATAGACATGGGATTTTTAAGTGTAATACGACGTTGGGCATTGCGTGAAGATATGCCAATTCGCGAGATAGCGCGCAGGACAGGATTGTCTCGCAACACCATCAAGAAGTACCTGCGAGAAGGTGCTGTCGAACCGAAGTTCAAGGCGCCTAACCGACCAAGCAAGTTAGACCCGTATGCGGATCGTTTGTCGGCTTGGCTTCTGGCTCAGACACGCAAGTCGCGCAAAGAACGGCGCACCATGAAGCAGATGCATGCGGATTTGGTGAAGCTTGGTTATGAGGGCTCCTACGCCCGCGTAGCTGCTTTTGCACGTGCGTGGCGCGAGGACCGGCACCGTGTAGAGCAAACGACAGGGCGCGGAACATTCGTGCCTTTGGTATTCCAACCTGGCGAAGCGTTCCAATTTGACTGGAGCGAAGACTGGGCCACCATCGGTGGGGAGCGGATCAAGCTGCAGGTTGCCCATACGAAGCTGTCGCACAGCCGTGCATTCTTGGTACGCGCCTATCCATTGCAAACGCATGAGATGCTGTTCGATGCCCATTGGCATGCGTTCCGCGTGTTTGGCGGTGTGCCTGGGCGCGGTATCTATGACAACATGAAGACCGCTGTTGATCGCGTTGGCCGTGGCAAACAGCGCGACGTCAACGCGCGGTTTAAAGCGATGGCCAGCCACTATGTTTTTGAAACCGAGTTTTGCAACCCAGCGGCGGGCTGGGAGAAAGGCCAGGTCGAGAAGAATGTTCGGGATGCCCGCAGCCGTATGTGGCAAGTCATGCCTGCCTTCAAATATCTGGATGAGCTGAACCAGTGGCTGGAAGACCGCTGTACCGCCCTTTGGGCTGAGACACAGCACCGAGATATCCCCGGGACCATTGCCGATGCCTGGGAAGCGGAGAAGCCCATGTTGATGGCATTGCCACCAGCCTACGATGGTTTTGTTGAACACAGTAAGCGTGTGTCACCGACATGTTTGATCACCTTCGAACGCAATCGCTACAGCGTGCCTGCAAGTTTTGCCAACCGGCGCGTCAGCTTGCATGTTTATCCAGAACGTTTGGTCATCGTAGCCGAGGGACACACCGTTTGCACACATGAGCGCATCATAGATAGGTCACGCCGTAAGCCGGCCAAAGTCATATATGATTGGCGTCACTGGGGTCCATTAGGGCTCAGTGCAAAATACCCCTTTAAGCGGTTTCAGACCTTACTTCCCGCCAGATGTACTGGCCAATGAGCAGAATGTGCTCCCAACCGAGCGGTGAGATGTGTCGGAGCAGATGTTCTGGCGTTTCCAGTCCCTCCCGCTTGCGCTGCATGACAGCTTTGCCGAGATGGACCGTGTTCCAGTAGATGATAATTGCCGTGAGCAGGTTCAGGCCGGCCATGCGGAAGTGCTGGCTTTCTGTGGTCCGATCCCGGATCTCGCCTTGGCGACCGATCCACAAGGCATCCTTCAGCGCATGGTGTGCTTCGCCTTTGTTCAGTCCGACAGTTGAGCGGCGCTGCATGTCCATATCGAGCACCCGTTCGATGATGAACAGTGTCCGTTCGATCTGTCCGATTTCCCGCATCAAGATGGCCAGATCGTTCTTGCGCGGGCGGGCTGACAATCGCTTGAGTATCTGGCTTGGCGGCACCTTGCCTGACCGCATCGTGGCCGTGCATCGCAGCGCAAAGGGCCAGTTGTCGATGAAGGTCTGTTCCCGGACCTTGCCGCCGATCAGGGACTTGAGCTCTTTCGGAACGCTTTTGAGATCAAAGACGTAGAACCGCTTGGATTTCAGGTCGCGGATACGGGGAATGAAGCGATAGCCCAGGAGCGCGAAGGCGGCAAACACGAGATCGGTGAACCCACCCGTGTCGGCGTAGTGTTCTTTGATCCGTTTGCCGACCTCGGTCAGGCACAATCCGTCCAGAGTGTACGGCGCCTCGTTCACCGTGGCGGGGATCGAATTGACCCAGTATGGGCCAAATTGGTCAGAAACGTGCACGTAGGCTTTCAGCCCCGGCACCTGGGTGTTGTATTTGGCGCTGACGAGATTCAGGGCTTCCCCTTGGCGCGTGGTCGGGAAGAACTGCCCGTCGCTTGAGGAGGTTTGACCCGAACCCCAGTATTGCGCCATGGGAAGCTTGGACTGCGCGTCCAACACAATCGCCAGCGCCTCTTTGATCGCATCGCTTTCGACGTGCCAGCGCGACAGACGGGACAACTGGGAATACTTATAGCCGGTGGTGGCTTCGGCCATCTTGCTCAAACCTACGTTCAGCCCTTCCGCGAGAAGCACGGTCAGCAGCCCGATGATATCTTTGCAAGGCGCGCCGGTGCGTAAATGGATGAACGCGTCCGTGAAGCCGGTGGCTTCGGCCACATCCTGCAGGATTTCAGTGACTTTCGCATGTGGCATCCGCTGGTACAGATCGAGGACCAGTGCGCCCGCTTCCTCCGGCACATCAGCTTTCAGACGCTCGATACGCAACTGGCCGTCTTCGATAATGCCATTGGGAAGAGTGCCGGTCCTGACCGCTGCTGCAAGCCGCTCGAAGCCATTCTCCAACCGGCGCTTTCGATCCTCAATCCAAACCTCTGGATCCAGCGGAAGATCAAGCCCCGGCATCGTCTTTGCGGCTTCCAGCGGCACCAGAAGTTTCCTATCATCGGCATACCGGCGGGCATGATCTGGACTTGCCCCGCTTTAGTGGACAGTTTCTGACTTCTGGATGGAAGCCTGTTCGATAGACGTACCTTGAGCGCACGAGTCAGACCCCGGATTCCACCTCCATAAAAACAAGGCTTCAGGGCGTCGCAAATAGCTAGTCCGATAAAAGTTGCAGTGAAGGGGGTTCAAACGTACAGTGGACCAATGGAAAAGATCGGATATGCACGCTGCTCGACCTACAGTCAGGACTTGACCGCGCAGCGGCAAGCGTTGAGTGATCTCGGGGTTCAGGAGGACCGTATTTACACGGATCACGGATTGACCGGCACCAACCGGGAGCGGCCCGGCCTTGAACAAGCGCTTGCCGCTGTGCGCAAAGGCGATACCCTGCTCGTGACGAAGCTTGATCGCCTTGCCCGATCTGTTCCGGACGTTCGGGCCATCAGCGACCAGCTCGAAGCCAAAGGCGTGAGGCTGGCCTTGGGAGCAGCAATCTACGACCCCACCGATCCGATGGGAAAGATGTTCTTCAACATCGTCGCCACCTTCGCCGAGTTCGAAGCAGATCTGCTCAAAATGCGCACCAGGGAAGGGATGGCCATCGCCAAGGCAAAGGGAAAAATGCGAGGGAAGAAGCCAAAACTAACTGAAAAACAACAGAAAGAGCTTTTGAAGATGCACAAAACCGGAGACCATTCAATCAGCGATCTTGCCGAGATATTCTCCGTTTCAAGGGCAACCATCTATCGCACCTTGCAAAGGGGCCAAAAGGCTTAAAGGGGTATTTTGCACTGAGCCCTAATGGACCCCTCACTATCTCGCTGTAATCCAACGCAAACCCGGCGCTCTGCGCAACGGCGCTCCGTTTATTGAAATGCCAGAAGCCTTCCGCAACCTGCAAAAGCATATGCTGCGCAGAGAAGGTGGCGACAGGGAGATGGTTGATATCCTGTCATTGGTTCTGCACCACGATGAGGATGCCGTTCTGTGTGCCGTAGAATTGGCGTTGGAGGCTGGCTTACCGACCAAGACGCATATCCTAAACTTGTTGCTCCGGCTGATAGATGGGAAGCATACGGGTCATCCAGAGGTCGACCCGCCCGATGCTCTGGCATTGGAAACAGCGCCAAAAGCAAACGTGGACCGCTATGATGATCTGAGACAGCCTGGGGAGAAACGCCATGCGTCATGACCCTGCAGGAGCAGCAATTGTGATCATGCTGCGCAGCCTCAAACTTTATGGCATGGCAAACGCGGTAGAGGATCTGGTTGCCCAAGGTGGGCCAGCTTTTGAGGCCGCAACCCCCATGTTGTCCCAACTACTCAAGGCAGAGATTGCTGAACGGGAGGTGCGCTCAATCGCATACCAAACAAAGGTCGCACGGTTCCCCTCGTACAAGGACCTCGCTGGCTTTGACTTCAAATCCAGCGACATCAACGAGGCCCCTGTCCGGCAGCTGCACAGGGGCGAGTTTATGGAGAATGCTGAGAACGTCGTACTTATCGGAGGCCCTGGGACAGGCAAGAGCCATGTTGCAACGGCCATCGGCGTTCAGGCCATTGAACATCACCGGCGCAAAGTGCGCTTCTACTCAACCGTCGAATTGGTCAACGCGTTAGAACAGGAAAAGGCGCTCGGCAAGACCGGGAAGATGGCAGAGATGATGACCAAAATCGACTTGGTCATACTTGATGAACTTGGTTACTTGCCGTTCAGTTCATCCGGTGGCGCACTGCTGTTCCATCTGCTCAGCAAGCTCTACGAGCGCACCAGCGTCATCATAACCACCAACCTCAGCTTCTCAGAATGGGCCCAGGTCTTCGGAGATGCAAAGATGACCACGGCGCTCCTGGATCGCCTCACGCATCGCTGCCACATCCTGGAGACCGGAAACGACAGCTATCGATTTAAAGCCAGCTCTGAGGCTGCAAAAAACACGAAAGGAAAAGACAACATTGACCAAAACATAAACACTGATACATAAACAAGGGTGGGTCAAATCTCGGTGAAAATACCGGGTCAGTTCTCAGTGAAAATTAACAGCACGTAAAACAAAGGGTGACTACTCCTCGCCCTAAAGGACGAGGAGTAGTCACGTGGTGGTTGTTTGAAAGAAACCACCGGGTAGTCAATGCGACGCTGAACCGGTATTTTCTGACATCCGGCGCGGCCAAGAAATGAGAGTCTTAATCGCAGGTACTGGCTCAATTGCGGGTCACGACACTTGCACCGAAGCGGGCATCCATACATGTGTAGTGATACCCTGAGGGCCTACCCGAAGCGACCCGCCGAACACGCTCTAAAAGTCGTTTGTCCCCTTTTCCATCAACTGTTTCAAACCTTCCCAATAAGCTAAATTCCCCTGATCTTCGCAAAACTTCTGAAATGCTACCATGACCGACTCTGGCCCGGATATCATGACTTGCTTTTTAGGCTCACTAGGTGGTTTACGACCCGGCTTACGGCGAAACGGTTCGGGCGCACTGCCGATCAAGCTCGATTGTGGCCGACGATCTTCAAAACCAAGTTTTTCGCTGTCCTTGATGACCTTTTCTTTTGATACTGAAGATGGCCGTTTCTTCTTCGCCGGGGGTAACCCTGACAGATCAACTCTGGGGTCTTCATCATCCTGTTCGAATCCAAATCTAGCCATAAGTCTACTGCGCCCCTTCTTTCAGAACAACGACAAGCGAATTGATCAAGGCGACTGCATTTTCTTGCGCTTTGGGCAAGTTTGATATGGTGTCAGGGTCCAATTCAGACAACAGATGGCCATCTTCGTGCATATGCTTGTAAGCAGCCCTCTCAACCAAGTTTACGTCCAAAATTGGTAGGTCCCCCATTTCTGCCCTGATAGCGTTCTGCAGCTTTGTTCTGATTATTGCATTGGTTCGAGTGAATAAAAACCGGTGCGGAATCTCCCGCCCGGAATGCCTTTGAGCTAACTTCACAATTGAGAGTTGAGATGCAGCATTTCGAGCGTCCATTGGCGATGCCTGCATAGGTATGACAACTAAATGGGAACTCATCGTGACAACACTAGACATCAAATCCTTGACACCCTCCATGTCCACGATGGCAAAGTCGTAAGTCTTTTCCAACTCTTCGATGAGTGAGTCAAAGTTGTCTGGGTTACTTTTGGGTTCTACTTTGAATGCTTCTTCGAAACCTCTTGCCTGTCGGTCTTTAGACCATTGGACCAAGTTTTGTGACGGGTCATTGTCGATTAAAACGACCCGTTGCCCGCTATGTGAAAGTTGCTCTGCTACAATTAATGCTGCGGTTGATTTCCCCGAACCGCCTTTTGGGTTCGCAAAACAGATCACATACATTCTTACTCCATCCTTTCTTGGTTGTTGGGGCGCGCAGCCCCTTATCAGCATCATGTCAAGTTGTATAATATAGTATTATGTATATTAAATAACATAAAGTACTATATGTAAAATAATAATGCAAACAATAGAAAATACTATATAGACTATAGTCTATACAATAAGGCAAACTTATCGGACATAATCACACCCCACAGAGCGCGGCGGTTTGGGGGGTATTGTTGGAGAAAAGCGCCGTTGCGAGAGGGGTGAAAAGCGTAATTTCTAAAGGAAAACGCAATGCGAACGTGTGTGGGGCCGCGCCGGGGGTGGTGGATCAGCGCCCGGTCGCGCGGGGGCCAGCCCTGAAACCGTGTCGGTTTTAGGCCGCAGACACAACATGCAGTGTTAAGCGAACGGCTAAAGGAAAAGGAAACTTTGGGATTGGGTGTCATTTTCAGACCAGAGGAGGGTATTACGATGACAACCGATGTAACAAAGACCGAAGACGGGGCAGGCGCGGTTCAGCCTGTAAAGCCGAGAGAGATCGACTGGACGGCGATCGAGGCCAAGTGGCAGGAACAGCGGGAGGCGGAAGCTACGGCGCGCAAGCTGGAGCGGGCGGTCTTGCTTGAGGCGCTGCGCGGCAAGGGCATCACCGTTCTTGAAGCGCGGTATGACGGCTATGCGGACAGCGGCAACGTGGGCGCGCTTGCGTTCAACCCGGAGGATGCAGAGATCGGGGATATTGCAGCCCGCGTCACGGATTTCATCTGGGGGACGGCCTATGGGCTGCATCCCGGCTTTGAAATCAACGATGGCGGGGAGGGCAGTTTCAGCTGGGACATAGAGACGGATCGGATCGACCTCGACCACGCCGACTTCTATACCGAGCGCAACGAATATTTGCACGAGGACATCTGAAATGGCGCATCCTGATCATCATGCCGAAAGCTCGGCCCGCAAGTTCGGCGGCCAGCCTTCTGATTACCACGCCATCCATGACTGGCTCGACGCCAGCAAGGCGCATCTTGCCTCGCCGCTGCACCGGGCCTTGCGCCATCACAGTGCCGGTATATTCGAGGCCGAGCGCGTGTTCGGGCGCGCGATTGTAACCAGTGCGGGACGATCCGTGCCGGTGCGCTTCATCGCCGAGCAGCATGTGCGCGAGGATTGTCGATGTATCCCGTCGCTGGCCGATTGGCTGCGCCATATCCCGGTGGAGCCGTGGATGGTGAATGGTGTGCTCCTGCCGGACACGGAACCGGTGGGGCCTGATCCACAGGCCGACTGGCGCGCGGCGGTGGCGTCAGGTCAGACCACTCTGGGCCTGCGCGACTGGCTCAGCCAACATGCCCTGCGGTTCAATGAGGATATGGACCGGGAATCTCTGGCAAGTGCTGCCGGAACAGACTATGTTGAACACGATACAAGGAACGTAAACAATGGCTGAAGCTGCATTTGACACATTGAGCATGGCGCGGTCGCTGGAGCGCGATTACGACATGCCGGCCAAACAGGCCGAGGGCGTGGCGACCCTCGTCTACTCGCAACTCTCCGGCAATGTCGCCACCAAGGAAGATATTGCCCGGGTTCAGGAGGACATTGCCCGGGTTCAGGATGATATTGTTCGGCTTGAAGAAAACATGGCGACCAAGGCCGATCTCGCCCGGCTTGAACAAAAGACTGCCACCAAGGTTGATCTTGCTGAGGTCCGCATTGAGATTGCCCAGGTCCGCACTGAAATAGCCCGGTATTCGAACCGACAGGTGGCCATTCTGGCCAGCTTGATCGGTGGTCTGTTTGTGATCAACCAGATTCTGCCGTTGTTCGGGCAGTAGCCGATCTGCAAAAAAACGTATGAAGCGCCGCCTGAAGGGGCGGCGTTTTTCGTTGCGGCATTCTACCGGGACGGGGTTGGTCCGATGAACCACGGGTACCACGTTGCGCTGGCTGATCTGACCGCCCAGCCGATCCGTCCCGCCATGAAAGTGAAAGAGAACTTTGTTTCCGGGTGATCCCTGTCCTGAAGAGGGAAGGGGACGCCAACCATCCAACAGAAGGAAACAAAGATGGAACTGATGACCAAAGAACACCGCGCGCAACTTTTGGCCAATGGGCAGGCCATGGCGAAGACGGATATTTCCAATACCGTGCAGCCGGTTGTGAAGCTCTTCATGCCGGATGGCGCGGCCACATGGCTGCTGGCCTGGCTTGAACCGGAGGATATGGATATCGCCTGGGGGCTGTGCTGCCTTGGCATGGGGTGCCCGGAAGTAGGGCCGGTGCGTCTGAGCGAGATCGCCGACCTGCGCGGGGCTTTGGGCCTGCCGGTCGAGCGCGATCGCTGGTTCAAGGCGGATCGCAGCCTGTCGGACTATGCCAGTGCGGCGCGACTGGCCGGCCATATCGCCGCCTGAGGGCATATCCTTGACACGGGGCCGGTAATGCTGGTCCCGCGCTTTCAGTCAAACCCCACGGGTAACGGACTGTCGCTCTGTGGCGGCGGCGTCAGCCCCCATCACCACCGTTCCGCCCGGCGTCCCAAAGTGAAAGGGGGCCGGGTGTTTTTTGTGATCCCGATGGGGGATCGAGACAAAACATGGAGATGGGATATGACCCAACAGAATATGACAAACCTGCTGACCGATTGCCAGATTGCGCTCAACAGGCTCACGCTGCATCCGCGCAACGTGCGCGCGGGCAGTGCCACGGCCTATGCGGCGCAGAGCATCACACCGCTGGCGGCCAATATCGCCGCGCGCGGGCTGCTTCAGCCGCTGGTGGTGCAAAAGCTGGAGGATGGCGAGTATGGCGTTGTCGGCGGTGGCCGGCGTCTGGCCGCGCTCACGATGCTGGCGGGCGACAAATCCGCCAAGGGGTTCAGCAAGACGATGAAGGTGGCGTGCCGGGAGATGGCTCCAGAGGATACGGGCGTTGCCACGGTCAGCTATTCGGAGAACGCGCTGCAATTGCCGATGGACGCGCTGGAGCGTTACGAGGCCTTTGCCGCGATGCGCGATCAGGACGGGGCCAGCGTTGATGGTGTCGCGCGGGCGTTTGGCATCACCGAGCGTCAGGTGAAGGAGGCGCTGCGGTTGGGTAATATCCACGCCGACATCCGGGCCACCTATCGTGCGGGTGAGATCACGCTTGAGACGCTGAAGGCGTTCGACGCGCATCCCGATCCGGCGGTGCAGCTGGAGGCGTTCATCGCGCTGATGCAGGAGCATGGGCATGTCTCGAGCTGGCAGGTGCGCCGGGTGTTTCAGAACCGCTGGGTGCGGGTTGGCGATGCGGTCGGGGCCTTTGTGCGGGACGCCTACCGCGCCGCCGGGGGCGAGATCATTGCCGATCTGATCGAGGAGGACAGCATCCTGGCTGATAGTGCGCTGGTGACCAAAACCCTGGGTGAAGAGCTTCAGGCGCGTGCCGAGGCCGAACGCGCGCGGCTTGGCTTTGCCTGGGCAGAATATCGCACGCAGGTGGATTGGGACAGTCTGAGCGATTACGGGCGGGTCTACGCGCAAGCGCTCGATCTCGATGCGGCGACCCGAGCCAAGGTCGATGCGCTGACTGAAGAGATGGACGCGGTCGCGGCGGCGTATGAAACGGCCCCGGACGCGGAGGCGGAAGACGCGCTGGAGGCCCGTCATACGGGACTGGATGCGGAGATCAGGGATATCACCCATGGCTACAGTGCCGGTGATCTTGCGGTTTCGGGTGTGATCGCGGTCTGGGAACACGGTGCGCTGCGGCTTTATCATGGCATGGTGCGGCCCGAGCAGATGCCGGATCACAGACCTGCCGGCCAGCAACCTGTCGATCAGACCAACCCCAACGCGCGGGCTGGTGGCGATGCGGTACAGTCAGAAGCTCAAGGTTTGAGGATGTCGGCCAAGCTGGCGGGCGACATGGCGCATGTGCGGACCCGCGCGGTGGGACTGGCGCTGGCGCAATCACCCGAAGTGGCGCGGGACTATGCGGAGTTCACGCTGATCCGGCAGGTGCTTGACTGGTATACCGGGAATGCCACCACGCTGCGCGCCGAGGTGGCGAGCCGGGGACCGGATGAGGTTGATGGATCGCTGGCACAGATCGAAGAAGTCTTCGAGACGCTCCGGGACGGGCTGAAGCTGGATTGGATCGAGATGGATGGGTCCGAGGGGTTTGCGGCTTTCCGTGACCTGCCGGATGCGGCCCGCGCTGATCTTCTGGCCTATGCGGTGGCGCAGGTGCTGGAGGCAAAGCTGGTTACGGACCTGCGCGATCCGGTGCGCGCGGCGGTTGAGATCGAAGTCTTGCCGAACCTGCGCGATGTCTGGACGCCGGATGAGGCGTTTCTGAAGCGTCTGCGCAAAGCCGATCTTCTGGGCATCCTGCGGGAGATGGATTTGCGCAGCGAGGCGCAGGCCTATCAATCGGCGAAGAAGACGAACCTTGTGGCCTATATGGTCAAGCTCTTTGCCGAGCCGTTTGCCACGCTGACCGACAGCCAGCGTCAGGCTGTCACCGGCTGGTGTCCGGCGGTGATGACCCGCGCGGTGGAAGAAACAGCTCCGGAAGATGCGGCAGAGGAAGCCGAGGTGCTGGCGGCATAATTAACACGCGGGTCACACCGCTTCCTGTCGGGGCATCTGGAACATCGGATGCCCCGTTTTTCCTTTTTCAACAATGTCTCGGTTTCACAAGAATCCTCGCAGCATTCCCGGTTCCTTTTTCTTCAGCAATTCTGCCCCCTGTAGTGGCAAGCCTTCCCTCTGTGAAAAGTAAAGGCAAAACTTTGTTTCCATTGAATTTAACCAATGGAAGGAAAATTCCGATGCTGACGAAACCACGTTTTGAAACTGGCTCAAACACAAACCCTGCGCCACTGCCGCCCCATAAGATCAAAGCCATCACGGCAGAGCTGGCGGCGCTGATCACCAAAACCGCTCTGACCTCGCAAACGCTGAGTGCTGCGATGACGCGCCATCTGGGCGGGACCGATGCGAGCGGCGTCTGGGACTGGCGGCTGGCCTTTGATCTGATGCAGGTCGCGGCGGGTCAGGGGGCCAAAATCACACCGGGCACCCCGCAGCAGGTCTTGGCGCAGCTGGGCGATCTGATGGCATCTCTGCCGACGGAAACCCGGCGCTCGGAGCGGCAGGTGCAGTTGCAGCAGTTTTCCACACCGCTGGATCTGGCGTTCATCGTGGCGCAGGCGGCACGGATCACGACGTCCGATCTGGTGCTGGAGCCATCGGCGGGTACGGGCGCGCTGGCGGTCATGGCGCGCATGCTCGGTGCGGACCTCGTTCTGAACGAGATCGATGGCACCCGCCGGGCGCTGCTTGCGGCGACAACCGGTGTGGCTGTCACGGGGCATGACGCGGAGTTCATAGACGATCTGGCCAGGTTCAGGCGCGCGCCATCGGTGGTGCTGATGAACCCGCCCTTTGCGTCCAGTGTGACGCGTAATGATCCAACAATTGCGCAGCGCCATGTGCTGTCGGCGCTGAAATCCCTGCGCCCCGGCGGTCGGCTGGTGGCGATTGTACCGCCCTCGGTGTCGGTGAGGGGCGATGCGGGCCTTTGGGCGCGGATCTGCGCGATGGCGACGCCGGTGCTGCGACTGCATTTGCCGCGCCGGGCGTTTGCCAGGATGGGGACCAGCGTTCCCACCGACCTGCTGGTGCTCGACAGGCACGGACCCGATCCGGTCGCGGTGGCGAACACGCCTGTTCCGCACTGTCCGGACCACCTCTGCCCGGACCTCGCCGCCGCGCTGTCCATCCTTGATACGCACTGCCCACCCCGCCTTCCCCTTTCTTCTTCTCAGCAATTTGGGCGCAAGCAAAGCGGCCCGCGCGTGGCGCCCGACGATGCAAAGTCTGCCGCCACGCCCGCTGCCCGGAGATCCGCGAAACGCAACGGGGCGACAATGCTGCTGCCCGGTGCCGATACGAAAGCGCGAAACAGCATCGTGCCGCTGGAGGTGGATCTGCTGGAGGTGCCACGTGTGAACCTGCCGATATCGGATATCTATGCGAGCTATGCACCACAGCGCCTGACGATTGCCGGGGCCGTGTCCCATCCCTCGCCACTGGTTGAGAGCCTGGCCATGGGGTCGGTGCATCCGCCGCAACCGGGTGGGATGCCGATCAGGCTGCCGGGCCGGATTGTCAAGACCGGCGCGCTGTCGGAGGCGCAGCTGGAGACCATCCTGATGGCGGAGACGGCGTTTGGCTCCGATCTGCCGGGGCGGTTCTGCATGGACGAGAAAGGACATCTTGTGCGCAAGGACGCCCATCTCTCAGGCTTTCGAGAAAGCCCTGCCGAGGCAGTGGATGACGACGCGCAAGCCTATCGCCGGGGCTATTTTCTGGGCGATGGCACCGGCTGCGGCAAGGGCCGTCAGGTGGCCGGTCTCATCCTGGCGGGCTGGCTTCAGGGCCGGCGCAAAGCGATCTGGCTTTCCAAAAGTTCCACATTGATCGAAGATTCCATACGCGATTGGAGCGATCTTGGCGGCGCGCGCACGGATATCCACGCGTTGTCGAAATGGAAGCCCGATGAGGCGATCAATCTTGCCAGCGGGATCCTGTTTGTGACCTACGCGACCTTGCGCGCGGTCAGCCAGTCCGGCGCGCGGCGTCTCGACCAGATCCTCGACTGGCTCGGGACCGATTTTGACGGGGTGATCGGCTTTGACGAGGCCCACGCCATGCAGAACGCTGGTGGTGGCACAGCAAACCGGGGCACCAAGTCCCCTTCGCAACAGGGTCTGGCGGGATTGCGGCTGCAAAACGCGCTGCCGCGTGCGCGCTGCCTCTATGTCTCGGCGACCGGGGCCACGGAGGTCGCCAATCTGGCCTATGCCACGCGGCTCGGCCTCTGGGGGGCGGGACCGGACTATGCCTTTGCCTCGCGCGATGATTTTGTCACCCGCATGGAGGCGGGCGGCGTCGCGGCGATGGAGGTCGTGGCCCGTGATCTGAAAGCGCTCGGCCTCTATACCGCGCGTGCGCTGTCATTCGAGGGCGTAGACTACGACATCCTTGAGCATCAGCTTACGTCCGATCAGGTGGCGCTCTATGACACCTATGCGTCGGCGTTCAAAGTGATACACCAGAACCTGCACGCCGCGCTGGAGGCCACGGGGATCAGCGCCGGCGGGGGCGAGAATGCGGCCAAGGCGGCGGGGGCTGCACGGTCTGCGGCGATCTCGGCGTTTGAAAGCACCAAGCAGCGCCTGTTCAACCATCTGCTTCAGGGCCTGAAGTGCGCGACCGTGATCGAGGCGATGCGTCGGGATATCGCCGAGGGCTGGGCGCCGGTGGTGCAGATCGTGTCGACCGGTGAGGCGCTTTTGAAACGCCGTCTGGAAACGCTGGGGCCGGAGGATGAACTGACGGAAGGGGCGCTGACGCCCAGAGAATATGTCGTCACGTATCTGGAACGCGCCTTTCCCGTCACCCAGCAGGTGCTGGTCGAGCAGGAGGACGGCACGGTGCTGTCGGAACCCTTGCGCGATGCGCATGGGCATCTGGTGATCTCGCGCGAGGCCGAGGCGCTGCGCCAGGCAGCGCTGGAAGAAATCATGCTGCTGGCGGGCGTGCCCTCGGCGCTCGATCAGATCGTCTGGGCCTTCGGGCCGGACGCGGTCGCGGAGGTGACCGGGCGCAGTGTGCGGCCCCTGAAAGACGATACCGGTGCCAACGGGCACTCCGGTGTCGACGGCCACTCCGCTGCCTGCGTTCAGGCCGGTGCCTTGCGCATCGAGCGGCGGTCCGCTTCGGCGAATGCGGCGGAAACATCGGCCTTCATGGAGGGCAGCAAATCGATCCTGATCTTCTCGGACGCGGGCGGGACGGGCCGGTCCTACCATGCGGCGGGAGCTGCGCAGAACCAGAAGCGGCGGCGGCATTACCTGCTGGAGCCGGGCTGGCGGGCGGATGCGGCAATACAGGGCCTGGGGCGCACGCACCGCGCGGCGCAGGTCAACGCGCCGTTCTTCCGGGTCTGTACCTCGGATGTGCATGGCGAAAAACGATTTACCTCTACGATCGCGCGCCGTCTCGACACGTTGGGGGCTTTGACCAAGGGCCAGCGCGAGACCGCGAGCCAGGGGATGTTTCGGGCCAGTGACAATCTGGAAAGCCCGATCGCGCGGGCCTGCCTCAGGAGCCTTTACGGCGATCTTGTGCGCGGCGAGGCCCTGACCGCAGGGACCACCCCGAGCGCGGGGTCCGCCGACACGATATCGCTCGAGGTCTTCTGCGACTGGACCGGGCTGAAGCTGGTCAATCGGGAGGGGCAGATGCTGGAAGAATTACCGCCAATCCAGCGGTTTCTCAATCGCGTGCTGGCCTTGCCGATCGCGATGCAGAACAGGCTCTTCGCGGCGCTGATGGAGAAGATCGATCTGGCGACGGAGCGCGCCGTGGCAGCGGGCCGGCTGGATGTCGGGCTTGAGACCCTGCGCGGGGACCGGATCACGGCGGGCGCGGCTCAGGAGTTGCGGCGTTGTGCGAGCACCGGGGCGGTCACATCGCTGGTGCCGTTGAAGGTGGAGCAACACCGGTCCTATCCCGGCGCTGAGGCGGTGCTTGCGGAATATCCGTCGCTCACGCCGATGCGGAATACGGCCAGCGGTGCGGTGGCGCTGATCAGCCCGCGCCCGCGCGAGGTCTATGAGGAGAATGGCGATGTTAGCTTTGAGCGGCGCATCATCCGCCCGGACTGGCACTGGCGCGGCAGGGCATGTTTACATGCCCGAGAGAGCGGCAGTTTCATCACCGAGGCGCGGTTTGCGCGCTCCAACTGGGAGGCGGTGGATGCCACGCCATTCCGCAGGCTCTGGGACGCGCAGGTGGCTGATCTGCCGAAGATGGAGGTGACGGAGCTGCATTTGCTGACCGGGCTGATCCTGCCGATCTGGAAATCCATTCCCGGCCAGAACACGCGGATTTACCGGGCGCAGCCGGAAACAGGTCCGGCGCTGCTGGGTCGGGCGCTGACGGACGATCAGGCGGCAACCTTGCGCGGGCGGTTCATGGATCTGGCGGCGGCGACGCCATCCGAGCTGCTCGCGGTGGTGACGGACACGGACCGGGCCGTCGATCCGGGCGCGGGCCTCAGCCTGAAACGGCGCCGGGTGGCCGGGCACTGGCGCCTGGAACTGACCGGCGCGGAGACATCCGATCTTGCCTGGCTGAAGTCTCTGGGCTGCTTTACCGAAATCCACCAGTATCAGCTGCGGCTGTTTCTGCCGATGGAGGCGGAAGTTGCGCTGCGGATCGTGACGGCGATCGTGGGTCACTCAGCCGGATCCACTGCCGCGTCTGTCAGGCCGGTTGCTGAGGAATAAAGCGCCATGACCGCCCTGCACCGCGCACGGGCGGTCAGCCTCTTCTTTCTCCAGCAATTTCATCGCCCGCGCCACCCGGTGCCTGCGCGGACGACGACGACGGCAGGATCGCCTTCCCCGCAGCTCCGGCAGCGTATTCTGGCCTGCAAGTCACCGAGCGTGGCGGCGATGCCGAGCTGACTGGTCAGATCGTGGATGGGCAGGGATGCGGCATGTCCGCACCTGCGGCACTTATAGCGTTTCGCGGATTCAAGTATTTTTGTGCATCGGAAAGCGCGTTCTTGCGCAAGCAAGAGGCAGCGCTTTCTGTTTCAATTGAGCCGGGAAACGCTTGAAGGCGCAGATCTCTGCCGGGCAGCGTTTTCAGGGGCGATTCCGGTGTCATTGTGTCCCGCCCTGTTCAAGGCGCACCTCACCGGGCCTGCGGCAGCGGCATTTTCGGCATTTGAGTCTGGCCAGCACATCCTTGATCGCCGCAGCGTGGCCGAGCTGCTCGATGAGGTTTTGAACCGGCAAGGGGGCCTCATGGCCGCAATCCCGGCAGGATATCACCAGGGTCTTGCTGGAAATCGTGGAGAGTAACGTGCCGTGTTTCATCGTCTGATGTTCCTGCCTCGCTGCTGCGCATTCAGAGGAGAAAGAAAGCTTTCTGACATTCATGTTTTTCAACCGAATTCAGGAGGCCAAGATGGCAAAGGCAACGGCGAAGTTCAATATCTATCAGCACGTCACCGACACGATCCTTGCTCAATTGGAGGCGGGGACGGTGCCCTGGCACCAACCCTGGAGCGGAGGTGTCCATCTGGCCCTGCCGCGTCGGGTAACGGGTGAGGCGTATCAGGGCGTCAATGTCGTGATGCTCTGGTGCGCGGCCCTCGCGCGGGGGTACACCGCGACCACCTGGATGACTTATCGGCAATCGCGCGAGATTGGCGGGCAGGTGCGCAAGGGGGAAAAATCCTCAACCGTCGTCAAGTTTGGCCGGATGCGCAAGGAGGGCGCGCCCGATCCGATCACCGATGCGCATGAGGAAGAGCGCCATATCGCCTATGCCCGCGCCTACCGCGTGTTCAATGTGGAACAGATCGACGGTCTGGAGGCGCATTGGTACGACACGCCGGAGCCGCCGCGTGATTTCGGGACAGATGCAGATCCGGTGCTGGCGCGCTGGTTTGGGTCCATGGGCATTCCGATCACCCATGGTCCGGACCCACGGGCCTATTACCTGCCGGCTGAGGACCGGATCAACATGCCGCCGGTTTGCACGTTCGAAAGCCAGCATGGATACATTCATACCCTGGCGCATGAGGTCGCCCACGCGGTTGCGGCCCCAAAACGCCTTGATCTCGACTTTGCAGGCAAGACCAGGACGCAGCGATACGCGCGGGAAGAGATTTACGCCGATCTCTCAAGCGCCATGGTCTGCGCCCGGCTCGGTGTAAAGCCCGCCTTCGATCAGAACGCGGCCTATCTGGCGTCCTGGATCGCGGCCCTCAAGGCGGACCACCGCGCCATCGTCAAGGCCGCGAGCACGGCGCAGGCGGCGGCCGACTGGATGTTCGAGACCGCCGGTGAGCCGGACGGGCGCGCACCGGCCGATGCGGGGCAGGGGATGGGGGCAGAAGCGGCGTGACCCATAGGGGGCGTCGGACCTGTAGGAAGGCTTCAAACAAAGAAAAAGAGGGCTTTTTGAATTTTTGTCCCCGGACGGGGGCAGAAAACAGGATTGGCCGCAACGGCTGGTTCTGATCACAAACCCTGATCGAAAAGGAGATCACTATGTATACCGGAACCCTGACGAAGATGGATGCCGACGATGCGTTTACCGGCGAGATCGCGTCGCTGGACTTCGACTTTGCCTTCACCATGTTGCCAAACGCGTTCAAGGCGAAGGACAACCATCCTGATTATGTGATCGAGGCGCGCTCGCCACGGGGTCGCAGCCTGCGCATCGGATCGGGCTGGATGGCCACCAGTCGCGCGGGCAACGCGTATTATTCGCTGGCCTTCAATCTGCCGGGTCAGGCCGCAGTGCGGGTGAATGCGGTGCGCGATGACGAAGCCGAGGCGGGCGTCTGGCGCATCATCCCGATGGTGACGGCGCTCGCGGCCTGATCGGGCAGGATCCACATTCGACATACTGACCGGAAGCGTCCCGCCCGAAATGGCGTGGGCGCTTTCTTTCCGGGCGATCCCGATGGGGGATTGTTGAGTGAAAGGAATGTCACAATGTCCAAACCAGACAAAACCGTCCATATGAAGCGGCTGGACGCGCTGCGCTGCCGCGAGTTGCAGGTCTATTACGACGCTGGAGGCCACAACTACTGGAATGGCGCGCCCAAACCCAAGGGCATCTATTTTGCGTCCCACTGCTTTGAAGAGGCCGAAGGGTCCGGGACGCGGCGATGGACATCCGGACCCGCTGCCTCGGCAGGGCTTGTTTACAAGCCCAAGAGAGGGAAGGGTGACGGCTATCTTCTGGTCGTGCCGCTGGAGCGTTACAGCGCCAAACAGCTCCGGCTGGTGCGCGAGCGCGTGGAACAGAATGCCGAAACGATCCACGGGTTTCTGGAACGCGGTGATCGCCTTGTGGCCCTCGTGGCGCTCCTGCGCGGCACCATGGAGATTCACGCCGTCGCGTAATCCCAATCATTGGCTGCGCGCGGCGAAAGGTTTCTGACGCGCGGGCAGTCCGTCTCACACACTCAAAAAAGAATGGAAAAGATCATGACCACACACGTTATCACTGGCTGTGCCATGCCGATGCCTAAAACCACATTTGCGATGCTGTCAGACCCGGGCCATGGCTGGCTGATCGTCTCTCCGGCATGGCTTGAGGCCGTCGGGCTGAGACTCACGGATATATCGACATTCAGTTACCAGCGCGCTGACGGGGTTCTGGCGCTCGAGGAGGACTGCGATGCGCCGACGTTTATCCAGGCCTTTCAGGCACGGTTTGGTCCCCTTTATGACCTGCGCGAGTTTCATCAGGACGTCGATTCAGGGATCCGCAACTGGCCGCGTGTTGTTCACGAAGCAGGCGCAGACAGCGTGGCCGACCCCGTATAGCGCCGCAGTTTCGGCCTCTCCTTTTTTTGCAATTGGATCGTTCTCAAGTGCGGGAACGGTCCTTTTCCTGGTGACGGGTTTCCAGGGGCCGACATTTCGGTCCCGCCCGTCGAGGAGAAGTACGATGGCAAAATCGATTGACTACAGGATCACGCTCTATCCGGCGCAAAAGGACGGCGGGTTCGTTGTGACCAGCTTCGTGATGATGGGGGACTATCCCGAACATCAGATCAGAGCGGCGGGGATGGCGGACCTGATCGCGCAGGTGACAGAGATCGCGCTTGCGCATGGGGAAGGCTGCTCGGCTTCGGTGCGCTGCCTTGCGCCGCGCAAGCCGCCCGGCTTCAAGGCGGCCACTCAAAACCTCTACTTCAACCTTGAGGAAACGTCGGATGGTGCCGCTTCAGTTGCGGCATAGCCCGACATTCACCCCCGTCAGGGCGACCCGGCGGGGGTGAGGACTTCAGGCGCTTTCCATCCACGGCAGTGGTATTCAAAGGCAATTCCATTGACGCGTTGCGCCTGGTGTGGGCCGTGCAGAAGGTGTTCGGCTGTTAACCCGAAATCGGCGAACCCGCTTTCGGGGCCTCACGCACCCACCCCACACGGTCCTTGCATTTTCCCACACTGGTCAAGGCCTTCGCCACGCCCGTGGGGCGTGTCTCGCGCGCGGCCCGATGGGCCGTCCTTGACCCAGCGTGTCCGAATGCGCGCGACCGAGTGGTTCGGTTGCCTGCTGGATTTTGACAGCAATATCCATTAGATTTGAAAGGAACACGAAGATGAGCGATATGAACATGACTGAAGCTGAAGTAAAACTTGACGATGACAAGATGCGCGCCGAGATATCAAAGTTGATCGCCGAGACATCAAAGATAAATAATGAAAATCGGTTTTATCCTCTGGTTGTCGGCTCCGGTGTAACGCTCGCGATTGTCGCGATCACGAAGCTTTTTCTCTGACGAGTGCTATACTCCTACTGGATGCGGCCCTTCGGGGTCGCTTTTTTTTTGCGGTTTGGGGTGTGCCACCAACCGATATGTACATACCGGCCTGCTTTTAGCGCGGCACTCCAATGTTTCAGCAATATCCGGGGGGGGGATCGTCAAGCGCCCCCGCCGCCGGGGCGATGCCCCATCCGCGCGGCCACGCGCTTCGCGCAGGGCCGCGCGGACGGCCCAGGGGAATGACCCGCAACCGTTGCCGTCACCGTTTGCGCGCTGTCGTGGCCTTCGCGCTTGTGGGACGGGCCAGCGCGGTCGCGCGCACTCCGGTGATGTCCGGCGGGACCGGCCTGCACTTCCGTCCCCGTCGCAGGCTCCGGGGCGCGTCCGTTTCAGCCGTCCCGGCGGTCATCCCCTGCGTTTGCTGCTCCTGAGCGCTGGCCCTGCGTTGGAACTACACACACACGATCTGAAGGCTAACTTCCAGTTGGGCTACCGAATTCACCCCGCGTCAAGGATCGCAATAATTTGCGGAGAACGCGCGCTTGTGGCGGTGGGGCACGCGTATTCCGGGGGCGGGTATTCTGGCGATGTCAGTTTTCGGCAAATTTTTGCGCCCGGCAAGCCGGCGCCTGACGGCGTCCCTGACCCGGCGCGTTTCGGCTGCCGGGGATATGTCAGCCCTCGCAATGGTGCGTGGGTAGACAAACGGGAGACACCCCCAATGCTGACGACCTATGACGAGATCGAACTTTTTGGACTGACCGAAACGGCGGATGATCTGCCCATCCCCTGCGATGATACCTTGCGCGACAGAATCGTGCGCGAGACGTTTGAGACCCTGATCGGCGGGTTGATCGGAACCGGACTGCACCGTGAGGTCGAACCGCTCGCGCATGGGCTGGCCTCGCTTCTGCACCGCCGCCGCAATCTGGTCGAGACCGAGTTGACCAAACACGCCGACACGATGCGGGGCCTGATCCGCGCCGCTGACGGCTCCGAGGTGATCACGACGCAGATTGAGAACACGCAAGCGAAGGCGGACCGGGCGCGCGATTTGCGCGATGCGCTTGACCTCATGGCCGAGACCGCTGCGCAATGTTACGAACACGAGACGGGGGCGGCCTTCCTGCCAGCCGCAGGCGGACGCCGGGGCAAGATGGCGCATTTGACCGGAACCGTGTTTGAGGCGCGCGGATGGCTGGAAGCGCACGAGCGCCAGCAGGCCGGGCAGTTCAAAATCGACGGTACGCCGCTCGCGATTGCGGGTGATCGGAATTGGATCGACACAAGCGCGATCTGGGAGCGCCTCGACCGTATTCGTGATCGGTTTCGCGAAAGCTACGACAGCGACTTGATCCTGTACCACAAGGCCGACAGGCAGGGCGTGGATGCGATTGCGGCTGCATGGGCGCGCAACAGGAAAGTCGCGCAGGTGACATTTCAACCGAACTGGCGGGCGTTTGGCAAATCGGCTGGCTTCAAGGCGATTGACCAGATGCTGGACACGCCGAAGCCGCTTGGCGGGGTGGTGATCTTCGGGAGCGCGGGCATTGCGCTCAATCTGGCCGACAAGGCCGAGGCCAAGGGCATCAAGGCGATGCGGGTGGCCCGTCCTGAACATGGGGACGGTTAAAGATGTTGCCGCCCTGCCTTCGGGTGGGGCGGTATCCACGATTGGAGCGGGTCCACCGGGGTCGCAGCGGGGATGACAGCTTGCCGATCCCTACGGGATGCCGCGCCGGAGGGCGGGAGCGATCCTGCCAGGCGTTGCCTGTCAGGCCCCGACCAGTCAGCCGCTTTGGGCGCGATCAGCGTCAAGGGGCTGGCGGCTTTGCCTGTTGACAGCAAGCTGTCAACCCCTTGACTCCGCTCCCGCCGTCGCGCCTGCCCGAACGGGGTCGCGGGGATCCTGCGGCTCCCCGCATCGCTCCCGCCCTCCGGCGCGGCCGCCTGTCGCCACCGTTGGCACGTATCCGGCGCGGCGCTCCTGGCGTCGGGGGTGACAGCACCATCCCCACCAGCCGTTCATGTCCCCCGGCGGTCGGTTTGTCTGGCGGGGTAGGGGCCTCGGCGCTGCCCATGGGTGCATCAAGCCGGGCCGAGAAGATTGCGCCAGTATCGCAGCGCAGTCGGGCAGTGCGTGTCTGCGGTGACTTTCTTTTTCAGCTTTTCCATCCGGCGGTGGCCTCACTCGGGACGCTGGATTGGGCGTGCCGGCTTCCGGTTCTCCTCGTATTGGCGGTTTCGTTCCGGATGGTGGATCGCAGGTCTCGGTCGCGGCGTTCGGTCGCCCCAAGGGGCTTCCCAAGCAAAAAAGCGGTTTCCGCAAGCGGACCCTCCGCGTTTTGGCTTGCACCGCGCCCTTAACCGACCTGCGTTTTATCCCCCATCGAAACCGCCAACACGAGGAGAAATCAAATGGCACACTTCAAAATCAGCGTTCCGGTCAACTTCACCACCAAGGACGGCGCAGAAAAGACCAGCTACCGCACCGTCGGCACCCTGTTCGAGAACCACCGTCGCGATACCGGCGAAATCTTCTACTCGATCCGTCTCGACTTCCCCGTGGGTGTCACCGAGATGGTGGCCTTCCCGCCCAAGGCAAAGACCGATGACGGTGAGGCCCACTGACATCAGGCCGGGGGTGGTGCTGCCACCCCCGACGCCGAAGCCGCGCCGTCGTGGAAATTTCTAAAGGAGAAAGGACGCTTTGAATGGGGATGATCCCATTGGGATCAAAGCAAAGTCGGGGCGGAAACCGCTAGGCAAGCCCTGAAAACCAACCTATATTGCCAGAAAGGATACCACCCATGGCACATGCACTACAGATCGACACACTGGCCTTCACCAAGAAGCTCCGCGAAGCGGGCGCTGAAGAAGGTCTGGCCGAAGCCATCGTTGAAGGCCTCACCGCCGCAGATACGTCAGAACTGGCGACGAAAGCCGACCTCGCTGAGGTGAAGTCGGAACTTAAGACCGAGATCGCCGAGGCGAAGTTGGAACTTAAGACCGAGATCGCCGAGGTCAAGTCGGACATTCTTAAGTGGATGTTCGGGGCCATCATCGCCCAAACGGGCATCATTTTGGCAGTGGTTAAGTTTCTCTAACCCTTCACCACTGTAACACTCCAGGGCCGCCCTTCGGGGCGGCTCTTTCTTTTGGCGCGTCAGGCCATCGACATGACGGGTGCATTGCTTATGCGTTGACCGCCGCTTTGAGGCCCGTGGTGGCGCGAACACCGACCGCCCTGTCGGCATCCTTGCTGATCATCTCGCCTGTCGCCGGGCTGCGCACGAGGCGGGCCGCGCGGTCGCGGGTTTCAAATTTAGCAAGACCTTGCAGCGCAACGGCATCGCCCGCCACGAGCCGACGGGTCACGACCGTGCTCAGCGCGTCCAGCACCTCGCGCACATCGCCCTGACTCTTGCCGGATTCCTCTGCCAGGTCTTTTATCAATTCCGCCTTGCTGATCGGTCGCGCCATATGTGTGTCCTTTGCGTGTCTGATGATGGGGCCGTAGCCATTTGAGGCAACCTATGCGGTGATTTCCCTTGTTTGCAAGCGTTTACCGCAGCACAGCCCGCCCCAAAGTGATTTTGCGTGCCGGCAGGCTCGGCCGTCTTGTGCGCCCCCGTCCCAAACCAACATCCGCCTCAACGGTGCCAGCTACCCGGCTTTGTGGCTCGAAACGAGACTAAAGCAGGCGCGGTTTTGGACGGGTGGATTATTGCTGAAAAAAGGATAAAAGCTAAAGAAATGAGTGACTTAAGGGCATGTTTTTGATAGGATAAAGCAGGAAAAGGAGAGCGTCATGGCCCTTGGATATATCGACTTTGCGGAAACACTGGACGGCGCGAACTTCCACGCGATACTCGCCCATTACCGGAACGCGCCGTAAAACCTCGTCCTTCAGGGCGGGGATATAAGGCGCAACCGCGCTAGCGCGGTTTTTTGTTGGCTCGCTGCGTTTCGACATATTTGCTGATAATATCGAGCGGCGCACCACCACATGAAGCGGCAAAATAAGACGGCGACCAAAGGACACCTTTGCGATACCTACCCGTAATTTCAGGGCGAAAGCTTCGCAAACGGCGACTGGATACACCCTTGAGACTGTTGACCAGCTTAGAGAGGGATATTTTGGGCGGATAATTGATAAGCAGATGCACATGGTCGTCTTCCCCGTCACACTCGACGAGTTGCGCCTCAAAGTCGTTGCAGACCTTGGCAAAGATGTGCCGCAAGTCCTGTATAGCCAGTTCTGACAGCACATCTCTGCGGTATTTGGTAATAAATACCAAGTGTACGTGTAGCGCAAAAACACAATGTCTGCCTGTGCGGTATTCATTTGAGTTGTCCATAGACCAATGGTAGAGTCGAGATATGCTAAAGGCAACCAAAGTCCGATTGTATCCCACTGTTGACCAGAGGAAGGCGTTTGCCTTTCAATTTGGCGCGATGCGGTGGGCGTATAATTTTACTTTGGGCTGGCGTAGCTCCGCTTGGAAAGAGCGCGGCGAAAGCATCAGCAAGCGCCAGACCTTGGACAAGCTCGTTGAACTGAAAGCCACGGAAGAAACAGGCTGGCTAAAGGAAGCCGATAGCCAAGCCTTGCAACAATCGGTGATGCATTTGGATGATGCCTTTAAGCGATTTTTTAGAAAACAGGGCCGCTATCCCCGCTTTAAGAGCAAACACGGCAAACAAGCCATGTCCTACCCGCAACGGGTCAAAATTGTAAATGGTGTCAGTCTGTACTTGCCCAAAGTCGGCACGGTCAAAGCAGTTCTGCACCGTGAGATTGTAGGTAAGATTAAGACCGTCACCATCTCGCGCACTCAAACAGGTAAGTACTATGCGTCAATCTTGTGTGATGATGGGCTGGAGGTTCCAGCCCTCTTAAAAACGATTGAAGCGGACGCGGTGACGGGTATTGATTTGGGCATAACGCATTTAGCGATTGCCAGCACGGGTGAAAAACAAAAGAACCCCCGTATTTTGAAACGTGCGGCGGCCAATTTGCGCCGCAAGCAAAAAACACTGTCACGAAAGAAGAAAGGGTCGGCAAACCGCAACAAGGCGCGTGTACTTGTTGCCAAGGCTCACGAAAGAACTGCCAACACGCGCAATGACTTTCAACATAAATTGTCAAAACGACTGGTTGACGAAAATCAAGCAATCTGCGTGGAGACGTTGAAAGTCAAAAACATGCTCAAGAATAGGAAGCTTGCCAAACATATCGCTGACGCGGCATGGGGCGAATTGCTCCGAAAGCTGACCTACAAAACAGCTTGGTCAGGTAAGCACCTCGTGCAAATTGACCAGTGGTTTGCATCCAGTAAGACCTGTTCTGATTGCGGCACTAAGGTTGATGCTATGCCGCTGTCGGTGCGGCAATGGACGTGCCAGACCTGCGACCAAGAGCATGACCGCGATATTAACGCTGCCATCAATATTCGGCAGCAAGGTATCCTGAAACTAAAGGCGGAAGGGCTATCCGTCTCTGCTTGTGGAGGCTCGCGTAATTCTGGCACACTGCCAGTTGCAGCCTGAGAAACAAGAAGCCTCGTCCTTTAGGGCGAGGAGTAGTCACGGGATCAAAACGCAGGCGGTCTCGGGCGATGAGGTTAAAATCCATTGCCCGTTCCACGAGGACAGTACGCCATCGTGTTTCGTGAACATGACAAAACGGCTCTACAACTGTTTCGCCTGCGGTGCCGGTGGCAATGCCATCGCCTTCGTGCGAAACATGGAGCATCTCGCCAATGACACGGATGGTTTACGCGCGGCGGCAAACACGCTGGCCGAACTGAACGGGCAGGGCGGCAGCATCACGACAGCGCCGTGCCGCGCGGTACCAAACAAGGGTACGTCCCCGACGCAGAAGGTAGAATTGCTGAAGAAAAAAGAGCTGGCAACAAACAAGCCGCTGACATTCCGGCTGACCACGACGCGGGAGCATCCGTTTTTCCAGAGCCATGGCATCAGCGCGCAGATGATCGACACGTTTGGTCTTGGCTATTGTGACACCGGCATCATGGCGGGCCGTATCGTCATCCCGATCCACAGCGGGGAGGGCCAGCTTGTCGCCTATGCGGGACGCCATGGGGCCGAAGATATACCGAACGGAGTGCCGCGCTACAAATTGCCCAAGGTGTTTCACAAAAGCGTTGAACTCTACAACCTGCATCGCGCGCGCGAGATCAGCACATCCCATATCGTACTCGTGGAAGGGTTCTGGTCGGCGATGCGTCTGCATCTGGCTGGCATTTCAACCGTTGCCGTGATGGGCACCGCGTTGAGTGATCCGCAGGTCGATCTGCTGCGCAAGGCTGGCTACCGTTCCGCGACGGTCCTGTTTGATGGCGATGAGGCGGGACGCAAGGGCGCGGATGCAGCGATTGCCAGCCTCGGCGCGGTCATGGATGTGCAGCGTCTCGACCTACCCGATGGGGTCAAGCCAGACGCGATGGATGCGGACTGGATGGCGCGACTGAACGCCTTATGATTCAGCGCGGCGCAAACCGCGGCCCTTTTTACGCACGAACTCTTTCAACTCTCCGGCACTGACTGCAAATTCTTCCCACTCATCCGAAGTCATGCCCATGTCCAGGAGTTTTTTCTTCGCGGCATCCAGTGCGGCTTTGTCCGATAGAAACGTATTGGGCCAGGAGATGATCCTGTTTTTACTTTTCCATGTACGTTCGATCTCAAGGGTCCAGTCGAATGCCCCTGTTTGTCTGTAAATATTGATGCAGATCATGCCACGCTCCGCCATGATCAGAGTTTCATATGTGCTGTATTCGATTTCGTCTGTCATTCATCACACCGGTTTTGATTGGCTGGGTTCTACAAGATCGTCCGGGGCCGCCGATATTGCTGGACCGGCATCGCCCTGGCGGCTTTCGCTTTCCAGTTTGCGGTTTCGCTTCTTCGCCGCGGCTTTAATCTTCCATCTCAATTTTTCCTTGTAAAGGAAGCGCTCACCGTCCTGAACCGCGTCAGAGGGGTCCATGTCCAGCGTGTAACGTCTTGGCATGTCACACATGGCGTTGACGTATTGTGAGGATCGGAAATACCGGCCGAGGATATTGCCGAGCGTTTTCTGCTCCTGGGTGTCAGCCTCGATGCCGTAGCGCTTTTCCAGTTCTTTGGCGATGCCGATGGCCGCCGGAAAGGCGTAGGGACTTCGGAAGTAGAGTGGCAGGTCTGCGTGGGTTTCGAGGTTCAGGGCCGCACAGATACTGTCGCGCAGATCGCTGATGAAGTCGGGCCGGAACTTCATGTAGAACAGCTTGTCGTCATTTTTCGGATGCCTTGGCGCCTTGGCGGTGCCGTCTTTGGCTTTGGCCAGCTGTGCCTTTTGCGGCATTTTTTGCTCATTCATTCTGCATTAATCCGTTGACGCAATCCGCGACCTGTCTTGAAGGCGGCAATGGTTTTTGCCGGAACATCGACATGCTCTCCGGTACGTGGGTTGCGGGCATTGTTGCGGGCTGCATGGTGTTTCAGGTTGAAACTTCCGAAGCCCCTCATCTCCACACGCCGCCCCTGTTCAAGTGCGGTGATGATTTCTTCGAAGATGGTGATGACAGCGCGTTTGGCATCGGCGTCGAACAGCTTGTGCTCCAGGGCGATCTTTTCGATCAGTTTGCTGCGTGTCATGGCCTGCTTTCCGGGTTTGTGGATGGGGCGGGTGATGTCAATCGCATTTCCCGACCGTGATGATCTGTAACAGGCCTGCGGTGACGGTTCAATTCTGTACCCAATTTTCAGCCGCCGGCGATATGGCGATTGTGCTCTTCGATCAGCGTGGCGATGTCGAGGTGCTTGCGTTTCGCTGTTTGGACGAGATCAAGCAAGGCGCGCAGCTCCTGGGTCTCCATACTCGTGAGCCAGTGTAGATCATTCTGACTGACACGCGCCAAAAGTCGCTCCATCATCGGCAGGTGTCCTTCACTGACGGCGCGTGTGGGTTTGGGGTGCGGCTTTGGCATGGGTGATCTCCGATTTTGAACGCTGGGGCCACAGTGTCATATATTGCCAGTTCTGCCAATCCTGCAAAATCACGTAAACCAATAGATAATATATAACCTGCCAATATCGCCAAAATCTGACAACTTACCAAACAGGTGGGAGTGAATCCCGATTTTTTGCCCCGATATGAGGGCCGGTTTTTGGGTCGTCTGGCGTCACTCGCATCGCGCCGCAAATTCAGTCGTGGGATTTTGGCCCGCAATTTGCCGCGCGCTGAGGTCGGTTTTCTGGCCCGGACCAAGTGCCGATCCGAGGCCAATTCTGTCCCAGCCGCGCCGCCGGTTCTCCCTCTGACCGTCCCCAGATTGCGCGATCGTCCTACAGTCCCGATCCACCCAAACCTCTTTTTTCCTTAGCAATTCCGCCAAGGCCGACGAGGTTTCCCGGCGTCGATCATGGGCGCAGCGCCCGCCCGCTCTTGCTGGTTTCCAGCAAATTCCGAGGTCGCAAGATGCGCAGAGGTTTGCGGCAAATGCGTTTCCGCCTGCCACAAATCCATCCGACAATGAAAAACTTGTTTTGAGGAAGGCACGCTTATACAAAAAAATCTTAGCAGATTTTTTTGTCATCTGTTAGCATACGATGACCATGGCAATTTTCCATTTCAGTGCATCGGTGATTTCAGCCGCCAAAGGGCAATCCGCCGTGCGCGCGGCTGCGTATCGCCATGGCGCGCAGATGGGCTCTCGAGCGCTTGGAGAAACCTGGTCCTACGAGGGCAAAGCCAGGGAGGTCGTCTATTCGAAGGTGGCTGTGCCGGAAGACTTGCCGGCCTGGGCGGAGAAGGAATTCGGGTCTGCCGCCTTTGATGAGGCAATGCGTTCGGTGCGCACCGAGGCCCGGGCCAAGGGCGTCGAGATGTCGGAGGACGAGGTAACGCGCAAGGCCTGGGCGCGGGTCTCCGAGCGGCTCTGGAACGCGGTTGAGGATGGCGAGAACCGGCTGAACAAGCACGCGTCAAAGGCGCAATATGCGCGGAGCCTGACGATCGCGTTGCCCGCTGAATTGTCGCGGGAACAGCAAATCGCGCTGATGGACGGCTTTGTGGAGGCCGAGTTTACCGACCGTGGCATGGTGGCGGATTGGGAGATTCACGACAAGCTGGACGGCAATCCGCATGTGCATGTGCTGCTGACAACGCGTGAGGTTGACGCGTCGGACTGGGGCAGGAAGCAACGGGCATGGAATGAGAAATCACTGCTTGATGACTGGCGTTCGAACTGGGCGCGCCACGCCAATCTGGCGCTTGAGCGGGCCGGGTTTGCGGCGCGGATTGATCACCGCTCGCTGGCGGCGCAGGGGATATATCTGGAGGCTGGGGGTCATAATCCGTATGTGGCCGATCATGCGCAGCTGATGGGGGATCCCGCCCGTGAGCAGATGCGGTGCCAGGATGTGCGGCAGCGCAACGCGGCCTTTCTGCGGGACAATCCGGAGCATATCCTCGTGGTGGTACAGGCGCAGCGTGCGGTGTTCGGGGAGGGCGATATCCGGGCTGCGTTGCAGGAGCGGATGGTGTTTGAGGGGGGTGAGGGGTTGAGCGCGGTGCTGCGTGAGGTGATGGCGTCAAAGCATCTGGTGGCACTGGCTCAGAAAAGCCCGGATGGGGATGTGCAATATGTGACGACGGCGCGGGCGGCGACGCTCCAGCGGCTTGGTGGGTTGTCGCAGGACATGGCAGGGTCGATGATCGCCGGGTTGACGGCGAAGGAGGGACAGAGGGATGAGCGAAGACGAGAAGCTACGCCAGCTGATGCGGCTCTGGCGACAGGTGCCGATGGACGAGGAGGGGGACGCGGCGATCACGAGCGAGGAGCGGGTACGGGTGGTCCAAATGGGGGCGGCGCGCAAAAAGCCGGTGTTGCCGCGCAGCCAGGGGGAGCGTCGCTCTCGCCTGACCTGAACCCGGATCAACGGGCAGCGGCACAAGCCATGCTCGGACCTGCGCAACTGACGCTGGTGAAGGGCCATGCGGGGACGGGGAAGACCTATACGCTGGGCGAGGTTGCGCGGGTCTGGCAGGAGCGGGGCTATGAGGTTCTGGGGGGTGCGCCGTCGGGGAAGGCCACGCAGGAGCTCGGCGGCATTGAGGGCATGCGCACGGCGTCGCTGGCGGCCTGGGAGGCGCGGTGGGCGCGCGGCGAGGCGCTTCAGCGGGGTCGGTTCGTCTTTGTGATAGATGAAGCCGGGATGACGGGGGCCGGGCAATGGGCGCGGATTGCTGGCCGCGTTGCGGCGATGGGCGGCAAGCTGATCGCGGTGGGGGATCGCGAACAGCTGCAACCGGTTTCGGATCTGCCGGGCTGGGAGGCGGCGGAGCGGGGCGTTATCCAGGCTGGCGGGTCTGTGGCCGTGATGAGCGCGGTGCGGCGGCAGCGCGACCTTGTGGATCGGGCGGCGACAGAAGCGCTGGCGCGGGGTGGCGCGGAGATCGCGCCTGCCATTTGTCATTACGTGGACAAGGGGGCGCTGCGGCTGGAGCGCGATGTGCTTGCGGATCCGATTACGGCGCTGGCGGAGGCCTATTACCGGACCGGGGTGGATCGGGAGCGGACCGGCGCGCGCGTGTCGCGGATTGCGCTGGCCTATACGAACCGGGATGTCTGGGATTTGAACACGGCGATCCGCGCCCGGGCGCTGGAGCACGGCGAGGTTGATGCGGCCGGGGTGCGCGATTATGGCATGATCACGCGGATTGACCGCTCGGGGGAGGTCCACAAGCGGCTTGAGGTGCCCCTGTATCTGGGGCCGGGGGATCGGGTGATGTTGACGCGTCCGCACCGGGCGCTTGATCTGCCACGCTCCAGCTTTGGCACGGTGGTGGCGGCGCGGGCTGGGGAGATCGACCTGCTGGTGGACGGGAGTGGTAAACCGGTGACGATCGATCTTGGGACATTCCGCGATCTGGATTACGGCTATGCGACGACGATCCATAAATCGCAAGGCCTGACGGTTGATCATACGCTGGTGTTGGGTCACGGGCGGCTGAATCGGCACGCGGTCTATGTGGCGCTTTCGCGGCACCGTGAGAGCGTCACGGTGTTTGGACGTGACAAGCACCTCGTGGTGCCTGCGGACCTGATCCGGCTGGCGCAGGTGCCGGGACATCTGTCGGTGGATATGGAGGACGGACCGGACCGGCTGTCTGGCAGCATGGTCGCGGGGGCCGAGCTTCTGGGGCTTGGCGCGCGTGGTGACTGGCGGGGGTCCGGCGTCACGGCTGGTGGTCGCCACGCAGAAGGTCAGGCGTTGTTTTTGGGCGATGTCGGCCTGATGGCGGTGGCGGAACGGGTCGCCGGGTTGCTGGCCTCGGAATACATTCAGGGTGATCCGGTCCTGAAAGACGGCCCGAACGCGGGCAGCGATCCGACCGCGGGCGGCGACCCGAAAGGCTATGTGCAGGAACCGGCGCGGGTGATTGACGATCTGACCCGGCGACGGTCTGTGTTCAAGGCCGATGATGTGGCGGGGGCTCTCTCGCAGGTGGTGGCGGAGCCCGAGACCTTCCTGCGGTTATTCCGCGAAGCGATGGCGCATCCCGATCTGGTGGTTCTTTCGGAGGACGGTCATGGCGGGGAGGGGCGTATCTACAGCACGGGGTCGCTGTTGCGCTCGGAGCTGGAGGCTGTGGATTTGGGCACACGGCTGGCGCTGACGGGTCCGCCAGAGGTGGCGCTGACGACGGAGATACAGGCCGGGGATGAGGCCGGTCTCACAGCCGGGCAAATGGGTGCCCTTGAACATGGCGCGCAGGGTGGGCGTTTACGCTTGATCCGGGGCGACGCGGGCAGTGGCAAGACGCGTGTGGCGGCGCGGTTGGCAGAGGTTCATGCGCGCGCCGGCTGGCAGGTGATTGGGCTGACGCCGACGGGCGCGGGGCTGGATGCGCTCTGGGATGCGGGGTTTCGGAGTGGCCGGACTTTACGACAGTTCACGCGTGAGCGCGAGGAAGGCCGGTTGCAACTTGATCCGGGCACGGTCGTGGTCCTTGATGATGCCGGACGGCTTGGCGGTCGTGAGGCCGGTCAGCTGCTTACCGATGTCGAGGCCAGCGGTGCAAAGCTGATCGCGCTGATGGATGGTGGGGTGCAGGTGCCGCTTGAGGCCGGACCGGTGATGCGCGCGATTGAAGCCCGTGCGGGTTCAGCGCGGCTTGAAGATATGCAGGGGCGCAGGCCAGTGGTGGCGCAAGCTTTGCGTACTATCGCTGCGGGAGATGGGAGCGGGGTCGAGGTGCTCAGAAATCAGGGCATCCTCCAGGCGGGTGGCACGGCGCGCGGCGCGGCGGCGGCTTTGGCGACGCGTTACCTGATGGATCGAAGTAGCGACAAAATAGCGCTGGCGTGGTCGCGCTCGGAGGTGGCGCTGCTGACCAGGGCGATCCGCGCCGGGCTGGATGAGGTGACCCCATCACGGGCGGGATTTGCGCCGGAAGTCGAGGGAGCATTTGCGGGTTTGAAACCGGGCGATCAAATCCGGTTTGTTGCTTCAGCGCCCTGGCAGGAGGGGCGCTCTGGCAAAGATGTGCCGCCGCGCATTCGCGCCGGGATGCGTGCGGAATTGCTGAGAAGAGATGACGCGGGGCGGATGCACCTGCGCCTTGAGGGGCGGCAGGGTGTCACAGATGTGACCTATACGCCAGAGGCGGAACTGCCGGACTGGCGGTTTGATTTTGCCACCACCATTCATGGGGAGATGGGGCGTGCGCATGACTCTGTGCATATGCTGGCCTCAGTGGGGATGAACCGACAGGTGCTGGCGTCGGGGATGAACCTGCATCTGGGCGCGTTGAGCGTGACGATGCCGTGTGCGGAAAAACGTCTGCCGGACGTGATGGCGGGGATATTGCGCCGGGATGCAAGCGCGCCAAGCGTCATGGATTACGGGTTTGAACCCAGCCTTGGGGCGCGGGAAGCGTTGCGCGGGCATGTGTTTGAGGCGGCACCGGATGGCACGGCGCGCGCCGTGGAGCGGTTGCGTAAAATCGCGGGTCTGGCACGCCGTGATACGCAGGCTGCGGACAAGGTGCTGCCGCGCGGCCTGGACGGGGAGGTGCTGGCGGAGGTGATCGGGGCGATGATCCTGCACGAAGGGGCAGCGCCTGCGGGGTCTGACCGGCTGGCGGTGGAGCGCGTGGTGTCCGATATCAGCGATCCGCGCGCCTGGCGAAACCTGCTCAAGCAGGTGCCGGGCAGCCTGCCGCGTGCAGCCGATGATCTGGCGCGCAGCTGTGCCGGGACCGATGGCGCGGGGCAGGCTTTAACCCCGGCGCGGATTATGGCGCGCGGGGCGCTGATCGGGCGTGCGCTTGGCGAAGAGCGGGTGGCGACGCTGTTTGAGCGCGGTCTGGTGCTTTATGGAAAACGCGCCGATGCGGCGCGCCTGCTGGGACGGCCCGAGGATCTGGTGCCACCGAAGCGCGTGCGGAGGCCAGAGAAGGCATCGCCCGGCCTGAGGGCAGGCAGCGCGCCCGCAATCCGGCCTGAACGGCGGCAAATTGCTGAACGAAAAGGCCTTGTGCGGCGATCGCGCCGTGGCAAGTGGCGGATCGATATTGCGCGCCTGTTGGGGGAGACACCGCGCGCCGAGCAGGTCATCGCCGAGCAGATTCTTGAGGATATGGCGGGGATGTTTGGCCTTGGGGGCAAAGCACGGGCAAAGGGGTCCGTGCTGCGCTATGCGGCATGGCGGGCGGGCGGGGCCTTCCGCGCGGCAGAAGAAGCGGCCAGCATGGTGTTGGATCGGCCGCAAAATCAGGCGCGCAGGGCTGGCGTGGAAAATACGCCGGACACCACGCCTTCGCCGGCCCAGATGGCCACGCGAGCAGGTGCGACACCGGCTGGAGCGCAGGCAGCGACCCATCCCGGCCCCTGGAACAAAGCGCCGGTTGACCCCATGGCGGTGTCGGGACGGGATTACGCCGGCATGGGGCTGCAACTGGCCCAGGCGATCAGCGAGCGGGTGGATGTGCACAGCCCGGTGCAGGACATGGACCTGCCAGCGGCTCTCGAGGCGCTGGTGCGTGCCGCTGATCCGGGTCCGAAGTTCAACGTCACCGATGAGGCACTCTGTGCGCGGATACCACAGATGCCGGGGCTTGATGGCGAGACGGCGGTGCTGGCAACGGCGGTTGGTAAAGCGCTTGCTGAGGGACCGCTGGAGGATATCGCCACCCTGCGTGCAGAGCGCGCCGCCATTCTGGGCCATCTCGGGTCGCCGGGTGAGGCGCGGTTTGCGGCCACAGAGTTTGTGCCGCGTTTGCGCAGCTTCACCCATAACGAGGTCTGGGCGATGAATGAGCCAACGGCCGCGTGGCCGGACAGCCTGCCCGCGCGCTCTGCGGAAGAGCGGAGCCGGATTGCGCAGAGCTTTGGCGGTTATGCCGATAAGTTTGAGAAGGAGAAAACGATGCAGAACGCCGAGCAAACCAAAGGGATTAAAGACGAAATGGTCAAGAAGCTGACCCTTGGCCGGGTTGATGCGCAGAATATGGAGGTAATTGAGAAGGTCTTCAGTCTTGATGAGATCATGGCGTTGATGGACCCAAAGGCGACATTGCCGAAAAGTCTGCCGGATATGACGCCAGCCGCCCGTGAAAATATCGCCAATACACTCAAACGCGTTTCGCGTGGCGAGATCGCGGGGGCGGGCGGATCGGGGCCTGCCCCGGCACCACAGATGCGGATCGTACCGGAATATAGCGATCTTGGATTGCAGATGGCCTGCGCGATCACGGACCGTGTGGATGCGTCGAGCCAGGTTCACAGGTTGCCGCTTCAGGCGCAGATATCGCAATTGCTGAAACAGGCAGAGGGCCAGCGCGATCTGCCGTCAGAGAAGGTGGACCAGATTGCGTTGGGGATTGCAAAAGACCGCGCGGGGCTGGAAAGCAAGATTGCCTTTGCCAAAGAGCTTATCGCCGGAGCGCCGCCGCCCAGGCTGCAAGGGAAGAAGCCGGATTGGTTCGATGAACATGTCTTTTTGAGCCAGCTCAGAGAAAATGGCGGATATGGCCAGAATGAGCATCCGATGCGCGGGAATTACTACCCTTTACAGGAACGGTTCACGCATGAAGTGGAAGGTCGCATTGCCCGGGATTTGTCGGCAGGGATGGGAGAGCCGACCAAGGAGGAATATCTGGTCGCCCGAATAGCGCTGTTGCCGGATCGCTCAAAAGCGGAGGTGAAGGTGTCGGAGGCTTTGAGCCATGCGCTCAGGTGGGGCCGCCCGATTGATGCCAAAAAGCTGCATGATGAGCGGATTAAATTGCCAAAAGAGCTTGCCTCTGTCGGTGATATAGGTCTGGGGGAAGCGCAGGAAACACTTTCGCGGGTCTATCGCAGCTTCACCTATCCGGAAATCATGGCGCTGGCGGATCCGGAACGGGCACTGCCCAGGACAATGCGGCCGATGGATGACGCCCTTCGAGCGTCAGCGGCAAGTGGTTTTGCCAAATCCACGAATGTGACGAAAAACACCTTGCTGATATTCCCATGGAAAACCCACGCCATGCAGCATGGGCTGGGGATATCGCCAGGACAATCCCTGAGCCGGGGGGCAGGAATGTCGATGGGGTGAGAGGCGTAGATATTGCAGGGGGTGTCAGGCGCATGTTTTCGGCCGCCAGTTCTGAGCGCTTTGACGGTTCATAGAGACTACAGCCCAGCATCGTTTGCAGATCAGTAGAAAACCCGGGAACAGGGTCTGGACAATGGCGACCGTGTGGGGTCGAACCGGGCTGAGGCACGTCTATACTGATCAACTGCATCGGGTTGTTGCATTCGGGGCAAAAGCCAAACCGCCTGACCTTTCCCGTTTTGTTGTCCCGTTGTGTCCATGGGTGTTGGTCCTTTGTCATTTGCTCAAACATTTTGAGATACACCCGCACCGGGTCGGTATGCGCGGCGCCCAGTCTCACAAATTCGCTCATACTCCTGCCCCAGTGATCCATACCATTCAAACGGCAGTGTCGGCAGCATCTCCCGCCGGGTCAAGAGAATCACCGTGGTAACGATGGCCCAGCGTTCAATTGAAAACCGATCTCGGGCTTGCGCGAAGGTGGCATGGCACTCCGCCCCACAGCACTCACAAATGCTGTCATCTACCCGCTCCAAACCGGTGTAGCCGGCCATGTTCGGCTGTGCAGGCCGCTTTGCCGGATCAAGCAATGTTCTGAATCTTGCCCGCCAGATCGAGCCCGGATCGGGGATCAGGCCTTCCGTGTCCATATCCAGAAAGGCCGCGACAACGCCTGCGACCTCAACCCGGCATTGTCGCCCGGTTTTGTCCGCGAAGGTCAGGATCGCGTCAAGCGCCATGGGTTCTTTTATCGGACCGTAGCCTCCAATATCAAAGTGGTTTTCGATCGGTTCCATCATATGTCCTTTCGGTGTGGTTTGGGTTTCGGAAACGAATGTTGAGAGGATTGTCATTGAGATGCACCAATCTGAATCAATGGTCGCCACCAGCCGCGTATCTGGTCGTGATGCACGGGACCGAGGTACCGGCTGTCGAGCGCGCGTGGGCTATCGCCCTGCACGACTAGACTGCCATCTGGCATATGCCGGACAATCCGCTTGAGGATGCGAATACCGTCCGGCTGATCGGGCGAACAAAAATATGCGTAGTAGTCAGCGTGTCGATGCTGGCGACCGAGGCAAAAGCTCACGTAGTTCGCGCGTGCGGGCGCTGCGGCGTAATAGATCCCGCGCGGCACAGATGTGGTGGAATTACCGATCACAAGCCCGGCTGTGTTGGCCAGACCCACGGCGATGAGGAGGGCCGCGACACTCAGACACAGCGGCAGGCCTGGCAGCAAGGCGCGGATTTGACATGCGCGGATCACGCTGCGGCCTTGCTTTGGTGTTCGAGCCGTTCCTGGTTGCTTTCGGTGATGACCCATGAACAGGTGGCTCCCAACGGATAGCCGGTCCCGCTGATCGGCTGGCGAAACAGCCGCCATTCCTCTGCAACACGATCCACCCAGATGCAGCAGGGCCAGCTCTGAAGCGGGACATCCGAGGCCGAGAGCGGTGTTGACACGATGCCGGCATGGGTGCGGGGTATTTCCGGCCATGCGTCAAAAAACGCCGTCGCCGGGGCGGATGTTTCCGGCGGCTGTCGCAAATCGAGCATCGCCGCGCCGAACCGCTCTTCCAGCGTGCTGTCGCTGACCCATCGCATGAAGGCGACCGTGTCGTTGATCTTTGGCTTTGTCACGGCGGGCACATGTTCAAAGACCAGTTGTGGGGGCTGCGCGCACGGGACCGGTCCCACATCGTCTGAGGTCCACATCGCGATTTCGGAGATATGGCCGGGGGTAAACCAGCGTCCCGAGACGGCATTGATCACCGGATCATAGCGGGCATTTGAGGGTGTGAAGCCCGCCGTCGCCGGTGAAATCCGTGCCCGCAAGGCGGCATGATCGGGCACGTTGGTGTCGGGGCGCAGGCCGGGTGGCAGGCCCTGCGGTTTGTTGCGGATCCGGCATCGCAACCTGTGCAACCGCCATTCCAGGCCGTCGAACCGGCGGCGGCGGCGCTTGAGGTCGTAAAGTTCATAGCGTCCGTCGGGATGGGTGAGATACCAGTCGATCAGATCGAAGAGGCGCAGGACTTTCAACCCGCCGGTCGCGTCATGGGGACGGGGGATGATTTCCAGAGTGTCAAGGTTGAGATTGCGCGGGATATCACCGGATGGCAGCATCCATCTGGCCCAGAGCGCGCGGACTGGCCTGACGCCGCGCCAGAGGGTGCGGCGCAGGGGCGTCATATCAATCGGGTCGCGGGGGGGGTTGCGGCCAAAATCGAGATCACCGAAGGGCACGCCAAGGCGTCCCCAGATGGCGTAACGCTCCGGGGACCATCCCATCGCGTCGATCTCTGTCCATTCTGCCGCCGTCAGCGCAGGGATCGGGATGTGTTGCGGGTCCGTCTGCGCCGTCGGCGCATCAGGAACGCCCTCACTTTCCGTCGCATCCTGCCCGCCTTCTTCATCTCCCGGCGTTTTGCCAGCTTGCTCGGCGCCCGTTTCGGTTTCCGTCTGTCCGGTCTCATCTGTGCAGCGTCCTCCTGTCCTGTCCGCCGTTGCCGGCACTGATGCCGGATCGGCGGGATCACGGCTCCTTGTTTCAGGCGCGCGCCGGCGGGTGGCTTTTCTTTCAGCAATCCAGTCCTCATAGGGCGCTATAGGCTTGCCCTTCCTGTCCGCCCTGAGCCGGGCGACGCGTTTGTGAATATCCGGGTCGGGAAGCCCCATGACCGGCGCGCCTTCGTGGCAGGTGACGTTCGGGTTGCGGGTTGAGGTGGGCGGCGGTGTTACGGGTGGTTCTCTTTGATCTTGTGCAGCGTCCGGATCACCTTGTGGTGGCGCGGGCGTGGTGATGACGGCGTCCGGCGGACCCGTTTGCGTCAGGGGGGATGGCCTGACATCCACGGAGTCAGTGGCCGGTTCAGTCACTTCCGGCGGTTTGCTGGCCATCTCTGCTGCGGCATCCCGATCAGCCGGGTCCTGTGGTGTAGCTTTGGTCCCATTGTCGTTACCATTGATCCCTTGCAACACCGCCGCGCGCCGGCGGGTGACATCAAGCTCGTCCTGCACATCATCCGGGGATTTGACCCGATCCTGCATGTCCTTGCGGGTAAAAAAGATCGCCTTGGTCGCCAGGATCGGTCGTGAGCGTCGGGTGAAGATCACCGAGCCGTGGGCGGGCAGTTGCCCCAGAGCGGCCTGGGTCATCAGCGGCACATCGCGCAGCTGCTCGCTTTCGGAGGAGCCGACAGAGCCGCCCATGGGGGCCATGACCTGATTTTGCGAGGAACTGCCCTCGGTGGTGACGCGGATCGTACGTTTGCCGAGCATTGCGGAAATATCGGCGGCGGTGCGGCTTGACCCTACGGCGCTGACCACGCGGGCTTCGCAGCTGTCGAGCCAGGCATCGGCCCCGGCCTGTCCGCCCCAGGCTTCGTTCACCTGCCCGAGGTTCTGGTAAATCAGCATCAGGTGCATGCCGATGGAGCGCCCGGCATCGCGCACATTGTTGAGGACATCCATGCCGCCCAGCACGCGGGCCTCATCGATGAGAAACAGGCGCCGCGCGCGGGGGCGGTCGGGTTGTTCGAGCAGCTCGGAGACCACGAACATGCTGCCGATCAGCAGGCGCGGAAAGGGCGAGAAATCTTTTGCCGACAGGCTGGGGATCGAGATGAAGATGTCGGTTTTGGGTCCGAGGGTCGCGAGATGCTCTTCCGGGGTGCGTTCGGAATAGGCGTAACTGGCGATATCGGGGAACTGGATGAAGGAGAGCTTGTTGGAAATCCCCTTGACCAGGCCGGGGAACGTGCGTGCGTCGATCGCGGACAGGCCTTTCAGTTCATCGGTGATGAACGGAAGATCATGGTGCAGCACAATGGCCTCCGCCTCGGCGATCACGACCTCGCGCTCGCGGTTGATGAACTTTGAGATTGCCCGCGCCACGTTTGGGTGTCCTGCGTCAACAAAATGTGCGGTGAGCGCGGCGAAGAGGCTGACAGACATGTCATGGAAGAACTCGCTGACATCGGAGGACTTGGTGCTGAGCGGCATCAGCGTTTTCGCCATGGTGTGATAGACGGAGGGGACTTCGCGCGCCAGCGGGGCGATCATCTTGAACGGATCAAACCCGTTTTGCGCATCGATGACGCGTGCGTCATAGCCCATCCCGCGGCGGGCCTCTCTGGTGCGGGCATAGAGATCGCCTTTGGGATCGAAGACCACGAGCGGGCCGCCATAATTGAGGATATTGGGGATCACGATGCCGGATGTCTTGTAGCCGGCGGAGGCGGCCAGAACGAGCACATGGCCGTTGCCGTCAGCCGGGTTCATGGTGATCAGATTGCCGCGCCCCTGACGCCCCTTCCGGCGCACCATGGCGCGCGGCGCGCGGGGCTTGCCGGGCGCGAACGAAGGCGTCTCATTGATCGGATCGGTGTGCTCACCGAGTACGATCCCGCCCTTATGGCTGAAGCGGTCGCGGACCTCGCGCGCGCTGGCCCAGCTGGCCTGGGGCAGCAGCCCTTTGCCGCCGCCGTCTGATTTTGCCGCCCGCCTGCCGTCGCGCAGCCCGTCGCGGATGTGACGTCGGGTCTGGCGGATGGTCTGGCCGCTGATCGCGGCGCAGAGCGCCAGGATAACGATGGCCCCCAGAAGGCCAGCAAACACCTGCGGCGGTGCTTCGTGGTAATTTTTTGCAACCCATTCGCCGTAATTCCAAAGAAATGTGACCGCGCCTTTCAGTTCCCAGTCCCAGGGGCCAAGTCGCCAGGGGCGCAGCATCCAGATCAGGATGCCGGGCAGAAAGACCCACCACCAGTATCCGGAACGGCGGCCCAGAAGGATCAGGAAAATTCCGACGACAGCGCCCGGAACGAGGGCGATCAGCAGCCAGCCGATTTCCAGGCCGTAATAGCCGATATGTCCGTTCTGCCAGAGCGCGATCGTGAGGCGCAGTCCAAGGAGATTGCCCGAGATCACGACGGTGACGGTGCACAGGATGGTCAAGACGAGGGAACGCATCATTTTGGGCCTTTGGGGGCTGGATCCAGAAGGAAGGTCTTGCCGGTTTCGGCATGGAAGGCGGCGCGGCCTGTCAGCGCGGCCATGGCGCGGCTGACCTTGTGGCGCAGGGTGGGGAGCGGCAGGGTGCCAAAAGCGCGGTCATTGGACAGGATCACGATCGGGCGAGCCGGATTTTGCGCTGTCAGAACGGGGATCCACGCCCAGGGCAGAAAAGCCTCATAGCAGATGAGCCAGGCCGGTGTGTTGTCGGTGTCCTCGGAACCCCGGCTGGGACCGTTCGGGTTGGTGTCCCCGGAGTCCCCGTTGGGACCGACCGGGTCCATGGCGCGCCATGTGCCGGTGAGGCCCGGTATGCCGTAGCGGGCGGCATGGACGATCACGGCCCCACCCGCCGGGCGCGCGCAGGTTTGGGGATCAAACCGCCAGACCTGCCCGCGCCGGTTTTCGGCCATTACGCCGATCCAGAGCGTCAGGGCGCGGCTGCGTACGGCCTCACACCAGAAGGCGACCGCCGCGTGGTTGCCGGTCTTGAAAACATTCTCGCCAAAGATAGCCTGTGATCCCGGGGGCAAGCTGTCGCGCAGCGCAATCCAGCGCGCCCGTTCGGTGATCATGCGCGGTTCAGAAACAACCCGCCACGCCACCTCTGGCGGTTCAGGACGCTGATAATACTGCCCCCATGCGAGGGTTGCGGCGCTCAGCATAAAAACAGCGGCGCTGCGCTGCCAGAGATGGCGGCGCGTCTCGGCAAAGCCCAGCCCGATGAGCAGCAGCAACGGCCCGATCAGGCCGGTTCCGGGGAGCGCATCGGCGATCAGTAAAACGGGTGACGCCGGAAACACCACCAGCAGTGTGAGGAGAAGGGTCAGGAAGAATATCCCGATTCCTGCGGCGGCGGTTGCCAAAACCCCGAGGGACAGCACGGCCAGCGGCCAGACAAGCAGGGCGCTGTAGTCAAGTGTGACAAGGGCGTATGCGCTGGCGGCGATGGGCCAGAGCAGGAAGGCGGTCATGGCGATGGCCCGCGCCAAAGGCTTGCCGATCACGATGGCTCCGATCAGGGGCAATCCGGCGAGCCAGAGCGGCAGCGTCGGGTGAAAAAAACCGATGAATGTGAGTGCAAGTGCTGCGACAACCAGACCCACGGCGATGAAACCCCGCCGTATTATCCTGCCCGGGTTTGGGTGCCGGAATTCAGCCTGTTCAATCCAGGGCATAGGGGTCTCGCGTCCAGCTGCGGACCGAAGGGGTGAGCGTGTTGGCACGCGCAGCACCGCGCATGGCGCTGGAAATATCGCTGCGCGAGACAAGGGGCGCTGTACTGGTCAGGCTGAAGTTTACGCCGCCTTTGATCCGGATGGTGCGGGGTGTCGCTGGTGGCGGATTGCGCCGGAGCGGCACCGGCTTGCCCGCGAGCAAAGCCAGCACGGTTGCGGGCCGGGTGAGGGCGCGGTTGCCGGCAAGCCCATGATGTGCCGATCTGCCGGTGTTTGGCCCGGCGGTCAGCGGCAGCGCCGCCCAGATACCGGCCAGACAATTGCCATAGCGGGGATGGTGCGCGGGCGGGCCTTTTGCGCCGCATTCGGCGATCAGGGCGCGGGCGAGGCGGTCCTGCGTGGCTGGATCGAACGTATCAGCGCGGGAGACCACCCCGGTATCGAGGAGCTTCTGTAATGTCGCCCGGATGATCTGATAGCCCCCGGCGGCGGTCGAGGGGGCGCTTGCGGCGCGCACGCGCCCTTGCCAGGCCAGCACCTCGCCGACGCTCATAGCGGTCAGGTTTTTGGGCGGCGGCAGCGGGATGCGGCGTTCATAATCGTCATAGCCGCGCGGGGCTTCAAGCGCGCGGATGAAGGTCAGAAGATCGCGTGTGTGGGGTGTGCTCGCGGACGGCTCCGCCCAGCTGGCGGTGGCTGGCAAGCCGAGGGCCAAAACGGCGAACAGGGCCGCAGTCTGGAGTCTGCGGCCCTGTTCAGTTTTTTCATAAAATGAAGAACCCATCCAAAGAAGGATCAGTGAGGCAAGCTTACCGATGAGCTTCGTTCCAGACAAGCGTGATTTTGACGCGACCAGTCTCATCGCATGGCCTTCACAAGCGCGCCCGCCGAGCGGGGGAAGAAAAACATCAGGGTGAGCGCCAGGATTTCCAGAAACACCAGGATGGGCGCGCTGGTGACGGGATCCGCGCTGCTGCGCATATCCCAGGCCAGTGCGGGCGTGAGGTTAAGCACCAGCAAGAGCGCCATCAGGCTCATGCCGGCACCCACCAGGCTGACGAGCCAGGCGCGCGCCGCTGCCATGCCCTGGGACAGCCCGCCAAAGCCGACAGTCAGTATTCCGGCGGCAGCGGCCAAAAACAGCCTTGCATACCAGTAAATCACAATCCCCATTTGCAGGGCGGCAAGCACCACGATCAATACGGACATCGTATAGACCATCATTTGTATCCCGTAGGGTGCACTTCCGATGCCCTCATAGAGAGAAAACGCCAGCGCCATCTTTGAGGCGGCAAACTTTGCCAGCGTAAATTGCTGGTTGCCCCCGGCGGCCCGTGCCAGCCCGGAGGCGGTATCGCCGATAAAGGCGATCACCTCGCCGCCGGCGGTCAGGATGGCCAGACAAAAAAGCACGGCAAGCAGACGGAACAGCAGCCCATCCATGAGATAGGTGAGGTTTTCACTGGAAAAGGCCCATTTGCCGCCGCGCCAGACCAGATCGATCCCGAACAGGACCAGGAGCAGCGCGGCCCCACCCTGAACGAGCGCGTCCGCCGTCTCACCCGCAGCGCGCGCCAGGTCTTCCAGAAACCGGTCCCATGTGAACCCGAACCGCGCGCCTCTGCGTATAGCGGCCACCTCGGGCGCGATGTCGGCCACTTTGAGGCGACAGTCCAGAACGCCCTGATACGTGTCTGCCCGGACCAGCGCGTGATTGCCGGCGACCCCTTCATAGACCGAGCGGCCTGCGCCATCGCCGCCAATCCTGGGCAGCGCGGCCCAGACACCGGCGATGCGATTGGCGATGGCCGGGGTGTTGGCGCGCGCGCGGTATCCGGTCTCGCGCAGCAGGTGACGCCCCAGCCGGTCCTGTGTGGCCGCATTGAAGGCGTCATTGCGGGAAACCACCCCGGCATCGACCAGTCCCTGAAGCGTCGGCCGGATGATCTGATAGCGCCCGGCGGCCGAAGACACTGACCCGCCGCGCACGGCGCGGCGCTGCCAGTCCAGCACTTCGCCGACGCTCATCGTCGTGATCGCGCGTGGCGGGCTGACCCGCACGCCATAATACACCGTGTCATAGCCGTCCGGGGCTTCGAGCGCGCCGATAAAGTCCAGCATTGTCTCTTCCGTGCAGGCCTGGGCCGGTGCCGTGCAGGAAATCGCTAAAAACAGACAGAGCAGGAGTTTGCGCAGGCTTGCCAGGCACACGGCCAGACGGGCCACAGTCCTGGTTTTTTCTCTGCGTGCGAGGGGCCTCATCGGGCGCGCCCTTGACCTGACACCAGCAACCAACTAGGTAGAAAACCAGATGCCAAGGAGGCCCTGATGCGCGAAGTCGGCTCTTTTGAGGCCAAAACCCACCTCTCGGCGCTGTTGGAAGAAGTCGCGACCGGCGCGTCCATCACGATCACGCGCCGCGGCAAGCCCGTGGCGCAGCTGGTGCCTGTTGATACGGTTGACGCGGTGCGCCGCGCCGCCGCCATATCGAGGATTCGCGCCCTGCGCGGCGGTCTGGCATCCGAGGGCTCCGCATTCTCTGACACGGAAATCCTCTCGGCGCGCGATGAGGGGCGTCGATGAGACTTTGCGTTGTCGATGCGTCTGCGGCCGCCGCATGGCTGTTGCCGGATGAGGCGGAGACCGGAGCAAAGGCGCTGACAGACGTGGCCGCTGCCACCCTGCATGCGCCCTGGCTGTTCTGGGCCGAGTTGCGCAACATCCTGATTGTCTGTGAACGACGCGGCCGGGTGCCAGAGGGGGCTGCCGAGACGTTTCTGAGCGCATTGGACGGGCTGGCGATCGCGTTTGATACGGGGCCGTCGGAGGCAGAGGTCCTGCGCCTGTCCCGAGGCTACGGGTTGACGGTCTATGATGCGCTCTATCTGGAACTGGCGCTGCGCTTGCAGGCCCCGCTTTTGACGCTCGATCGCAAACTCGCCCGCGCCGCGCAGGACGCGGGCGTTGACGCTCGGATCTGATATCCCCACCAGACCGCGCGCGCTGTTTCTCTCTTTCAGCAATATCCTGCGCAATCCCCCGGCCCGGGGGCGGTGTCCCGGCGCTGCGGTCCGGCGCGCGGGGGACGCGCGTGATGGCCAGGCAACAGGGATCATCGGTTCAAAATCTCCCCATCTCTGATCGCGGGCAGGGACATGTCCTGCTCCACCAGCACGTTCATCAGACTGCCGGCCTTGATGCGGAACCGTGGCCCGCGCTCAAGCAGGCCGCCGATATAGTCCGAGGTGACGCGTGAGGTGGCATTGCCAAGTGCGGCGCCGGCCAGAGCGCCGAGGTCGCTTTGTGGCTGCGTCTGCTGATTGGTCAGGATTGCTGTCGCATTCCCGGCCAGATCAAACAGGACGGCGGCTCCCAGGGCCTGCCAGAACCCGGTGCTGCGCCGGCCCTTCAGGCCACTGGCCCCGTCCGCGCCAAGCGTGGAAAACCGGTCGAGATCAATCGGGGTGCCACCAGAGACATATCCGGGCATCCGCAAATCGGTCCAGGCCACGAAGAGGCGGCGCTGGCCGGACCCGCCCGTTTGCCCATAGGTGCCGATCAGGCGCGCACCGCGCGGGATCAGGATATATCTTCCGCTGACGCTGTCATAGACATTCTCCGCCACCTGCGCGCGCACCAGCCCGGGCAGTTCGCTGTCAATCGCGGATTGCAGGACCGCCGGGATCACAGTCCCGCGCGCCAGCACGTGCATGTGCACAGGGTTTGCTGCATCTGCGGTCTCCATGGCGGCCAGCGCGGATGTCGCGGGGGCGGGGTTTATGCCAGCCCCTGCCGTGCGCCGATCAGGGGTATGTGCGGCCTGCCTCTGCTCCCGGCCCTGCCGGATGCGCTCGGCGATCTCCGTCGCGGGCGGGGTGAGCGGGCTGTCGAGTGCCAGCAGGAGGCGCTCTTCGCTCCGGCTGTCTTCTCCGGGTGGTGGTGCTGTCACCTGTGCGGGGATCTGGAGCAATCCGCCGGTCTCCGGTGTTGCGGGGTCAGCTGTGCTGGTTTCCGCCTCTGTCGATGCCGTCCCGCCCGGCGGCCCCTCCCCGGCGATGAGATCGGCGCGGCGTTTGACATTGCCCGGCTGATCGAGTGGCGAGGTCTCTTCCGGTGTGCCGAACAGCCCACCGATGAGCGGGCCAAGCAGACTGCCCCCGCCGATCCCGACGGCGAAGGCCAAAAGAATCATCCCCGCCACCGGGAGCCACCACTGCGACATTGTGCGCTCCGCGCTCATTGGTCCAGCCTGCGCGCGTCAATATCCTCAAGCACCATGCCGAAGGGGTTCTGGTTGAGATAACTCGCATCGGTGATGCGGCGCTGGCCCAGCACGAAGCTGCCGCGCCAGCGCGATGTCGCCTCGACATGGCCGGTATTGCGCGACCGGCGGGCCTCGCGCCATTCCACCAGCCAGGTGCGTCCACCGGCAAAATTGACCGATGTGACCTGCACCTCCACGGTCGTCGTCGCGGCGGTCTTGAGCGGTTCGGCTTGTCTGGCCCAGCTTTTGATCTTGCGATCTGCCGCCGAATTTTCCTCGATGAAATATTGCAGCCGCCGATAGCGCTGCCGCAGGATCGCCTCGTCGGACGTGATCGCGCGCCAGTCGCGCACCAGACCGGCAAGTTCGCGGCGCACCGCTGCGTCCGGCCAGCCGGTGATGACCTTCGGGGCCTGGACGGGCTGCACCTCGCCAAGATCGTCCACGGCCACGATGAAGGGGACATATTCCGAACGCACGGCGGCCCAGATGCCGAAACCAGCGGCCCCGCACGCCACCAGCGTCATCACCAGGGCGAGGCGATACCAGCGGTCGCGATCCTCGCGCAGGGCCCCCTGCCGTTCCTCGGTGGCGCGCCGCGCCATCACGTAAGGATCGGGCTTGCGGGTTCGTGCGGATTGTGCGGTCATCTGGTCTTCCCATCCTTGTCATTGCCACCACCACTGCCGATGGCTTTGGATATTTTTGCCTGAAGATCAGCGGCGGCCTTGCCGCCCAGAGCCTCGGTGGCGGACATGCGGCCGCCATCTGAAGACCCGGGTGAGGATCCGGGCGTGGCCGCATTTTTCAAGGTATCCAGTGCCTGTTTGCCCCCGGCTTTGCCAAGGGTTTTGGCGATCTGGCCCCCGCCCATTTTTGTCCCCACGATAGCGGCGGCAATGCCAATCTTGCCGGCGATCATCATCGCGTTCTGGGCCATGGTGCCCGCGTATTTCGCCGCGCCCTCGGCACTTGAAGCGCCAATATTGCTCACCAGGCCCTCAACGGTGCCGGGCAGGGAGATAATCAGGAGCGCGGCGATGATTTGCAGCATGATCATGCCAAGCGCACCGCCGATGCCGGTGCTCGCATCCTGGGCCAGGGCAGTGGTCAGCGTCGCGACCGCGCCATAGACGATCATCAGCGCCATCAGTTTGAGCGCCTTGCCGATCAGCAGGCGGATATAGGACACCGAAGCGGCGCGGGTTTCCTGAAGGCCGGCAAAGCCCAGAACGATGATCCCCGCCAGACCGATCAGATAGATCTCCGCATAGGTGATGACCAGGAACGCCACCGTCATGGCGGTCACGACGATGGAAATGAGCGCGGTAGACAGGAACAGCCATGTGCCTGGCGTCCAGAAGTCAATCGCTTTGACCCATCCCACCGCCCGACTCAGCCCGTCGGTAATCATCCCGCTGGCGGTGGGTTCAACATCGGCGCTCCCGGCGGTACTGGCGAACTTCATCGCCAGTTTGGTCAGGGCCGTCACCACCTCGGGCACCATCAGCACCAGCACATAGACGATGCACACGAAGGTCAGCTGATAGAGCCATGTGCCCCAGACCTCATCGAAGGTTGACCCCTGAAGTGCCCAGCGTCCGAACCGCAGCACCAGGTCGACCCCGAACAGGATCAAAAGCAGCGCCCGGGCCGCCTGGCCTGCATTCTTGCCCAGCGTGGTCAGCGTCTGGCTCATCTGATCGATCATCGCGTCAACGGTGCCGCCGGCCTCTGCTGCCTCCTGCGCCAAAGTCACTGTGGGCAGGAATACAAGGACGAGGATCGCCAGAGCCGTGCAGAATACAGGGAAGATCATGGGCCATGCCGATCTGCTCAAAACCTGCATGCCCGATGTCAGGTTCCCTGTTACGTCTGGTTTTTCCGACCTTTCCGGCGCTGGCCCTCTCATAGCTGTGTCCCGCCTTCCATCCGGTCAAGGATGTTGTGGACCCGTTCATCGTTCCCGCAGACGATGCAAAGGATCGGGTACGTATTGATCTCCGGATGTTTACTGGCAAGGAAGTGCATAAAATCTCCATCGTCGGGGAACCGTTCCAGAAGTCTTTCGCGAATGGGGCGGCGGTCTTTTGTGCGGGTCATTGTGTGATTCCGAATATCTCGTTGAGGCTGCGGCCCTCGACACCCTGGAGCGATTCAAGGGTTTCATGGATTTCCTGCTCATGCAGCCGCTTTGCGGCCTCCTTGCCATCCATGTCCGAGAGTACCCGGCCCCAGGCCACGGTGACGGTTTCGAATTGCGTCGCAGTCAAGGCGCGCAGATCGTTGATCTGGCGCGCCATCGAGGCCGCAATCTGGTTGGCCCCCTGCAAGACCTGCATCTGTCCGGCTTCCGAGCCGAAGCGGTCCGTGATCCGGTCGATCAGATGCCCCTCGCTTTCCACATCCTCCAGAGTCAGCTCCGCGCCGCGCAACCCGGCCTCCATGCTGGCATGCCAGCGGTTGTTCCACGCTGTATAGCTCTCGCGGGCGTGCGCCCGGTCCAGCCCGCGTCGCTCGAACAGCGGATCGCTGATCAGATCGGAGCGCAGGAAATCATCGAGCGCGGCCCCGGAATGCGCGATCGAGCCAGCCGCGCGGGCCACATCGCGCAGCTGGATCACGCTGCCAAGCGCCTGTTTGAGATGTCGTTCGGGCAGGGATTTAATGTTGCGCAGCATGATCTGATACGATTGTATCTGGGTCTGAAGCTGCTGCACCTGGGCCAGAAGCGCTTCGGTCTCCTTTGAAAGGATCGCCCCCTCCAGCCCGACGATCTGCGCCAGTTCCGCATTGTTGAGAAGTTGCGTCCATTCCGTTGCCTGCCCCGTCACGCCGCCCGCGTAAAGCGGTGCTGGCTCCGCCAGTCCGAGAACCAGCCCGAGGACCAGCGTGGGGGCAAGGGCGGCGGCACGAACGGTGCCGCGCTTTGCGGCGGTTACAAATCCGGGAGCGTTAGAGTACTTCCAGCAACGACCGCGCCTCGAAACGCTGCCTCTCCCTCCGGTCGAACGCGTTTCGAGGCGCGACCAGAATTCAGTGATTGCTGGAAATGCTTTATTCCGCATCGCGGGTGCTCCAGCGATCGCCCAAGCTGCGGTTTTCCATTTTACGACAGGCATCCTCGATATCCTCCTTCCAGAAGTTTTTGTTTTCAGCATTGATCGCGGCGCGGCGGCTGTCATCAGAGCCGGTTTTGCCGACAATGCTGAGCCCGATATGGCCAAGCGGAAAGCTGATCACCCGCCGCCCCTCGGGCTGGGTCAGAAAATAATCCCGCTTGGGCCGCATCCGCGCGATCCGGGAGATTTCGGGATATGTCAGGCCAAGGGCGGTATATTGATCGGCGATCACCTGCCCCTCGGCGCCGGCATTGGGCAGGAATATCTTCGTGGGGCAACTTTCCAGCAGCTCGGCGGTCAATTCGGAGCGGATCGCATCGGCGAGCGACTGTGTTGCCATCACCACGGCGACGTTGTTCTTGCGCCCTTCCTTCAGCCAGGACCGGATCCGCTCGATGAACAGCGGATGTTTGAAAAAACTCCAGGCCTCGTCGAACACCACCAGCGTCGGGCGTCCGTCAAAGCGGCGCTGCGCTTGCGCGAAGATGTAGTCCAGCGACAGCACCCGCGCGGTCTCGGGACCCTCCATCAGCGGGTGGGTTTCAAAAACCGTGAAGGCCTGCGAGGCCCGCGAGGCCTGCGCGTCCTGCGCGAATAAATCCTGCGCCGTCTCATCGGCGTCAAACCCTGTGAACAGGTGATCTTTGGAAAACAAATCCTGCCAGGTGCCGCCGGGCAGGAACGGCTCCAGCGCCTCGCGCAGCGGCTGGATCTGCACATAGGACGCGATGTTGCTGATGTCGGGCGCGTCATATCCCGCACAATTGGCGACAGCGGCGCGCAACTCATTGAGCATCTGCGTATCGGTCTCGGTGCCCTGCAAGCGCACCAGCGCGGCGAGCCAGTCCACGGCCCAGGCGGCCCCAAGCTCGCCGATATGCGCCAGGGGTGCGATCCCCGCCGGGCCTTGCCCGCCGGGTTCCAGAAACACGCCGCCAAGCGCGGCGCAGGCATGGCGGATCGAGCGCTGGCGGTCGAAATATATCACTTGCGCGTCGGGGTAGCGCATCCAGCTGGCGGCCAGCAATCCCAGCAGCACAGATTTGCCCGCCCCGGTGGGGCCAAAGATCAGGCCATGGCCGACATCGCCGCTGTGCAGATTGAAGTGAAACAGATCGCCGGTCCGGGCCTGGGCGCGCAACAGGGCCGGGGTGCCTCGGGCGAGGCGCGGCGAAGGGCAGGTTTTGCCACCCTGCCAGATCGTGCGCAGCGGCAGCATTCCGGTAAAGGCGTCCGCACGGATCGGGAAGGCGCGGGCGTTCCGGTCCTCATGGCCCGGCAGGATGGACAAAAGCGCTGGCAGGAAGTTGACGGTTTCGCGCCGCAGCCTCAGCCCGGCATCCTCGACCGCAGAGGTCAGGCTGCGCACCGCGTCCTTCAGGCTGTCGTCCGGTGCGCCCTCAGCGCCCACAAGCATCATCTGGGTGGAATACCAGCCCTGGCCGGTCTCGCCACTGGACAGCCGCTCGACGGTGTCTTCGATGTTTTCAGCCATACGGTCCTCGAACCGGCCCCGCCGCCCCTCGCTTTCTCCAGAAACATTTGCCACAAAATCTGCGCCCGCTTGTCGGTAACGCCGCTGCTGTCCCCGGGCAAACTCGCGCATCTTTTGCGCAGACAGCGCTGCATATTGGTTCACCCAGGTCATGTTGAGGCCAAGCGACTGCACCCGGGCCAGCGCCCCGGTATTGACCCTGGCGGTAAAGCCTTCGAGCGCAAGGATCGCGACGGGTCTGTTTCCAACGCGCGCCGGGCCATAGCGATCCGGTTGTTCCACATCCACGCCGATCAGCGCATCAAGCGCGAAGGGCAGCTCATCCGGTCTGACGCGCACCCGGCGCGCCGGCTGGCCCAGAAGTCGTGTGAGCGCGGTGGTCAGGGCGCAGCTGTGCCAGGCCTGCGCGTCGCTGCCGCCGATTGCGACGGGGCCGAGACGATGCAAGGCAAGTACGCCGTCGAGCCGATCCTCGAGCCTCTGGCAGAGCGCCTCAAAGAGATCAAGGGCCGGGTCAATGTTCTGGTCTCCGGTGCCCGCAGACCCGGTCTTGCGGGCGGATTTCTGCCCCGGTTGTGGCTGCCAGTGGTAATAGAGCGTGATCCTGTCCATCCAGAGATAGCCGGGTGTCGCGCAGATCGCGTCCTGCTCGATCATCATGGCGTCAAGCGCGCCGCGCTGTGACCCGGCCTCCCAGCCGCTTGATGTGGGTCGCCAGGGGCTGCGGGTGCGCACAAGGCGCAGCGCCTCGCCGTCACTCAATCCCGACAGCGCGAAGGCCAGCTGATCGAGCCAGGCCTCAAGGGCGACATCTTCCAGGGTTTCGGTATCAATGCCGGTTACGTCCCAGCCGGCGATATAGCTGCCATCCTTGCAGGAGATCACGCCCGGTGCGGCGAGCCTGTCCCAGTTGAGGATATCGAAGAACCGCCGGGGGCGGGATTGGGTGTGACGGAAGTTCATGAGCCGCCACCACCTGGATTTTGGCCCTCATTCTGGCCCTCATTCTGGTTCGGAGTGCTGCGCGACCTGTCCATCTCTCGGGCGTGCGAGAAAGCCCTGCCGAGGTTGTAGGTGTCGGGGTTCAGGTGCTGTACGCTCACCGGGCCTTGCGCCTGCACCCCGGTGCGCACCGGTTGGTAGCTGCGGGTGATGCGCAATCCGTCGCCGATCAGGGCGATGGCGGTGATCGTGTCCGCATCCAGCCGGGTGAGCGTAACATCAAAGCGCGTCCCGCCTTGCCCGGTTTCATCGATCCTGAACCCGGCCCGACGCAGATACGCGAGCGTGTGCCGCGCGCAGGGCGTGGCCCGGGGGGGTGCCAGGATGACCACCCGGCGCAGCGATATCCGATCATGGATGGCGCGGGCCAGATCGTAGCCAATCGCGCAGGCCTGCGCTTCGCTGACCTGTGGCGCGTGCGCAAACCCGGGGAAGCCGAGCGGTGAATTTGCACCAGGGATCCCGGGCGTGCAGCCCGCCATGAGGGCGCTGCACAGAAGCAAAGCCGAAAGATGGAAGTATCCGCGCGGTGAAACGTGGATCATGGCGCACTCCGGCTAATACGCACCTTGCGGCTGCCTGCCTGAAGCCAGATGTCACGGATGACGCGATCGATTACGAGGCGGGATCCCCCCTCGCCCACGCGCGTGTTCAGGGCCTTGTTTTCTTCGCCCTTGCCCGGCACCACGGTGGGCAGGGTGGCGCGATAGTTGGGATGCAGATCGATATAGGTCTTGCGCCCGTCGGTATAGACGCGCACCGGGCGAAACCGGGCGTTGCCGCTGATGTTGAACCGAAAATCCAGCTGACCGGGATCGCGCAGACCGGTGCTGGTCTGAACGCCGGTTCTTGCCAGACGCGCCGCGCGGGCATCGCGGGCGGCTTGTCTGGCTGCCGTGGCGCTGGCCACCTCTTCCGCTTCTTGTGCGCGGCGCGCGGCAATGCCCGCTGCCGCCACCCGTTCGGCGGTGTCGGGATAGCGGAACGACAGGATCGGGGTGTGAACCTCCGGGTCATTGACAAGATTGATGGTGTAGAGCCGCCGGTCGGTCGGGATCACCAGGTTGGTCAATCCGGCATCTGCCGAGGGCTTGATCTCCAGAGCGACGGTCTCGGGGTCGCTGCCCTGAAACTTGATCGTCACCTGCCAGCGCACGGTGTCGCCCCAGGATGGCGTGTCGGTCAAGACCTCGCCGGGTTCCAGCTCAATATAGCAAACGATCAACGGGGCGCAGAACGCGGTCGGAATCGCGGCCCCGAAGGTGGTGACAACCCGGCCAGCGGCCCCGAGCGCCACCGGTCCGGCCCGCGCGAGCCAGCGCCCGGAGACATCCCGCGTCCGGCTGGCCTGGCTGTCGGCAGAGGCAGCGCTCAAAGGAGCTTGCGCCAGGTTGTCGAGAGCGTCGACCCCTTCGGGGCCGTTCGGATCGCTGCCCGCGCTCGGGTCGCTGCCTGCGGTCGGGTTGAGGGTGTCCGATGCGACAGCTTCGATCCCGCCCAATGCGGCGAGCATCCAGGCGCGAAACCCCAGATCGGTGGCCCCCTCTGCCACGGCGCCGCGCCAGCGGCGGCGGGCCTCCACCAGCGGATCAGACTCAAGCGACCTGTCCTGCCGCTCTGATGGCTCTGCTCGCTCAGGCGCGACCGCCTCTTGTGTGGCTTGACCTGAGGGTGCCGGTGTTTGTACGGCCTGTGTTTGCGTGTCCTGTGTGCTGGCATCGGCATCTGTTCGCGATGTCCCGGTGTTCGCCACGCTGTCGCGCCGATCATTCTGCGGCACCGTCACCGGTGCGTCCGTTGGTGTTTGTGCAGGTGTGTCCACCGGGGCTGACAGAAGGTCTGTCACCCGTTTCGATGCAGATTCCGGTGTTTGGGCCAGTCCTTGCGGTGTTGACAGCAGCTGCGCGCCGATAATGGCTGAACAGAAAAGAGGGACGGGGCGCAGGCTCATGGCTGATCTTCCGCGATCGTTTGTTTTGGCTGACCTCGCGCGGGCTGCGGTGCCGGGACCCCGGAAGGGTCTGACCGGGTCGGGTCCGATGGTGCGGGGTCTGACCAGACGGCAGGCGGGCTCAGGCTGAACGGCGGCAGATCAGCCGCGCGATCTTTGCCAAACAGGTTGGTGATCACCTTCCCGGACAGGATGACGATGCCGCCCGCGATGACGATGATCGGCATACGCCGCGAGAAGCCTGAGAACTCGCCGCCAATGGCCAGAATACCGACGGTGACGACCAGCGCGATGATCACCACCGCATAGGCAAAAGGCCCGGTGATGAAGTCCACGAATTTCAGCAGCGGCGACCCGTCGCCAAAAAGTTTATCAGCCCCCCAGGACGGCGTGGCGCAGATCAGCAGTGCGGCCAGAGCGGCCAGTGAGAGATTACGCGGAAAGGTCATAGGTGGTCTCCAGGGTTCGGGTGCTATCCGCGCCCTCGCGCAGGGCGGCAATGGTTTCAACGACGGGGCGATCCCGCCCGCGCCGCACGAAGATGATCACATCGAGGCATTCCATCAGCACGCGCGTTTGATCGGTCTGCATGATCTCGGTGGCCAGCATCCGAAGCCGGGGGATCACCTCGGCCCCTGAATTGGCGTGCAGGGTGACCAACCCGCCGGGATGGCCGGTATTCCAGGCCTTGATCAGCGTCATCAGCACCTGCCCCTCACGGACCTCGCCGACCACGATCCGGTCCGGGGCTTGCCTGAGGGCTGACACCAGCAACTCGTCCATGGGTTTGGTTTTGCAGGCGCGCAGGGCCACGCCGTTTTTGAGCGGGGACCTGATCTCGGGGGTGTCCTCAATCGTGATGAGGCGGGTGTCCGGGGCGATCTGTGCCAGATGGAGCAGGCAGGCATTGAGCAAGGTGGTCTTGCCGGAACCGGTGGCCCCGGCGATCAGGATGTTGCGCCGGTCTGCGATAGCCGCTTCCACCAGCCTGCGGGGTTCGTCCTGCGGGATATATTCGGGCAGTGACACCACCTGGTCGCGGTGCCGGCGGATCGAAAACGCCGGGGCTTCGACCACGGGCGGGATCAGCGCCTCGATCCGGTGGGCCATCCCCGGAATGCGCCCGGAAAAGATCGGGGCATCTGCGGTGATGCTGGCGCTCGACCATGTGGCGCACCAGCGCACGAAGCGATCACACTGGCTGCGCTCCAGCGTACCCCAGAGCGCGGGGGCGTGCCCAAAACGCTCGACCCAGACGTCCTGGGACGGATTGCAGCTGATCTCCACCACGTCTGTTTCATCAAGCACCCGCGCGAGCGGACCAAGCACACTGGCAATCGAGGTGGTCCCGGTCATTGGCGTATCTCCTGATCCATGATGGGGTTTGGCGATCCTGTCGCGGTTGGCGGTGCGGCCGGTAAAAACCGGGCGGTTGCGTCCCTTGCGCCGCGCAGTATGCTCGCCCCCATGCGCCCGGTGACATATATTGATCTTGAACTGGCCCGCCCGCCGATGATCCTTGGCTGTGAGCGGGTGCCGTTTGTCGCCCTTGTGGGCGGCGTGGTGTTCGTCCTGATCGTGGTCTTTGGATTTTCCGCCCACGGGCTGATCGCCAGTGCGATGCTGCTGACGGTCGGCATTGGCGCGCTGCGCCGGGCAGCGGTGTATGACCCACATCTCTTCGCAGTGCTGACCCGCGCGTTGCGCCTGCCGCGCAGTCTGCCGGAAGTGCCGGTTGCAAAACTGCCGCCCCTGCCGTTTGTCGGATATGGGCATCCACCACCGCGCATGGGCGGGTCTGCGCGTGTCACGGATCGTCCTGAGGTCCAGCCAAAGGCGTGAGGGCTCGGGATGCCGGGATCGCGCTGTTCATCCTGCTCCCCGGTCTGCATCGTGATACTCATCGGGTCTTCCTCCAGACCCAGGGGGCGGTGACGGTGCCCTGCCAGATTCCGCGCCCGACAGCGTGTGCCATGGCCTCATCGCGCGCATAGTCATCGCTGTAGCGCAGATAGGCCATCGCCCAGCCCTTGCGGACCATCCAGGCACCGATGTCTTTGCCATTGAGCGTGCAGACCGCGATGATCCGACCATAGCGGTCGTGGTCCTGGCCCTCGCACAGCACAGGCGCGCGCCCGATGTGATCCGCGAGGGCCAGTGCCGCTTTCTGCCCGCACCGCCACGGCTCTTCGTTGGCGTCAAGGCACGTCTGGCCGCTCTCCGGGGCATCAATCCCATGCAGCCGGATGCGGGTGCCGTGGACGTCCAGAGTATCGCCGTCAATCACCGTGGCCGTGCCGTTAAGGCTTTGCGCAAGCACCGGCGCTCCATGCCCGGTGAGCAGGATGAACAGCGCGATCGCCAGGGTGGGGATATGACCCGCCGATGGGCGGCGGGCCGTTCTGTTCCGCCCTGTGCAATTCTGCGATATTGAATCCAAGATTTCTGATCTCCTCGTTGGTGTCATGGGTCGGCGCCCTCAGGTGCCAGCGCCTTGATTTTGCGCCAGCGTCTGGAAACCTTCATCCACGGCTGTCTGTATTCGGTGCTGTTCATGCGGCCCGTCCTCGTTCTGATGCGCGGCCCCGCCCTGCGGCACGGCTGGGTGAAACATCCAGTGTATGCGCAAACCCCTGTGCGAGCGCGCGGCGGTCGTCGAAAGGCGTGTCCACCAAGCTGCGGAACCAGGTATGGGTTGGTATCGGTTCCAGCCCGGCCATGGCGCAGACATCGCGGAAATCCCGGGATGGATATGCGCCAACCCATCGCTCTGCCAGAGCGGTCTCGCCGGATTGACGCTGGTGGTTGCGTATCAGGTCGCGCACCACGCGCTCGAGGACCGAGACCCAGATGTTTTGTGCGGCGATGGCATCCATGCTCATGGGGTGATCCTTTCGCCGGGGGCCGGATTGCTGGTGCTGTCCCGACCAGAGATATCGGCGGGTTCTGGCGCAAATTCTACGGACGGGCAGATACACTCTCCTGGTGGCGTGTGAGGCGATGCTGCGTCGCGATCGCTGATGGCGGAAAAGGCAAGCGCGACGCCAAAGACGACCCCCAGTACCCAGATGATCAAGACGTTTCCTAGCATGAGGGCCAGCCTCCCTGATGAGGGGTAATCATTGCTTGCCCTCCCCGTCGTCTTCGTTCCCTTTGCCATTCAGATGTGGGTCAGTTTCGGGCTGTTGCTGCGCAGCGAGAACCGCGTCCGCCCAGTCCGCCCACTCTGGTGGACGTTGAAGTTCGTCCAGCAACACCCCGATAAGGCTGGCAAAACGCATATCTCCTGTACGCAGGTCCTGCTCTCGCGCCAGCGACTTGGTGAACGTGCCGATCTCGACATCCTCGTGCTGCATCATGATCGAGAGGAGTATGCAGATATCCGAGACCAGCATTTCCAGATCGGAGCCCGAGCGGTAGCCCTCGTTGTAGAATATCTCCACCGGTCGGTGCCCGCGTTCGGGTCGGATACCGTCGTCCGCGTACCCGATGGTGACGAATATCCGGGTTTCGGCCCCCATGGCGTTCGGGGCCTGCCAGACGATCCGGCGGGTTTCCGAGCGCCGGCGGGCCGGTGGGTGGTGGCGCGGTCCAGCCTGGTGGATGGGGGTGTTGTGTTCAGAGGCCATTACATAGCCCCCGCGCGCGTTTGTGGTTATGGCCGATGGGCCGGATCGTGGTGTCAGCCATGTTGCGCCCTCCTGTCTCGGCGCCGCGTTTCACGGTCTTTGCGATCCTTCGCCATCAGGGCAACGGCGCAGAGCGCCAGAGCGACGGCAATCCAGGGGCCATAGGTCAGGGCGATCCCGGTGAGGATCCCGCCGGATGGGGCGCGCAGCGTGCCAGTCGCATCCGGATCGGGCATTTGCATCCAGACCAGCCGGGCCATCAGGATCACAACGATAGTCAGCCCGCCGGGAATGGCCGCCGGTGTGAGGCTGCGCGCCATTTTGCGCCCGCGAGCGCGGGCATAGGCGTAAGAGGTCGCAAGACTGAAGATCACAAAGAGAACAACCGCGCTCAGTGCGCCGCTGGTCCCGGCAATCAGGCCGATCCCGGCAAACAGCCAGATATCGCCCTGCCCGAGCCTGTTGCGACCCATGAGGCTGCGCACGGCCAGAGCGGCCAGCGCCCATATCCCCGCCCCCAGGGCCATCTCAAGGGGCGACTGGCCGAGATGGGTGTTCAGCGCCGCGCCGTTGAGCGCCACCATCGCGAGCGCGGAAAACTCGATCTCGAACCGTGCCATATCCTCACGGATCAGCAGAGCCAGAAACACCATAAGGAGGACCGTATGTATGATCATTCCGCCCCCCGATCCTGTACGTCATTCCCGAAACTCGTGCCGAGCGCATCGCAGAGCCTGGCGGATTTGATGTCCTCGTAGCAGCTCTGCCTCTGGCGTCTGGCGCGCAGCACCGCCTCGCTGTCGCGGGTTTTGGCCAGATCGAGCAGTTCGGTCTGATAGGCCGCTATTCTACGCAGGGCCTTCACCTGTGCCTCAAGCTCCTGGCGCAGCGCAATCACCCGCAGGATGGCCGCCGATCCACCGCCCCCGGCGGCGGGCGCTTCGGATGTAGCGGTCTCTGGACTGCCGATGGCTGGCGCGTCCTGGGCGACCGCCTGTGCGGGCAGCGCAAGGCAGGCGGAGATGAGACAGAACGCGAAGATCGCCTTGCAGAGGATTGAATTGCTGAAGGAAAGGGCTGACGTGGCTTTTTGTTTCAGCAATTTCTGAAGGAAACGCAGTGGCAGGCGCGGGCGTTTTGCTGGCAGGGTATCGCCCGCGAGGAACCGTCCTGTGCGGGATATGCGCATCAATCGGGTCGGGATGTGGTTTATCGGCATCCGGTACACCCCCCGTTCACAAGTAGCTCACCCTCTACGACGACAGTGTCAGCCTCAAGCTTTGCATCACTGATCACAACGCCGGCGCGCACAGTGCCGAGCGTGGCCGTGGGGGCGGTGATCTCATCAGCCACCAGCGTGCCCGCCGCGAGGTTTTCCGCAGCGATATCGCCGTCAACGGTGGCCGAGACGTTGATCTGCACGGTTTCGGACTGGAGCGCGCCGGTTTCAAGGGTATCGACAGTGGCCGCGCCGGTGACCGTCAACCCGTGGGCCGATACCTGGCCCTCGATCTCGGCGGCGTCACTGGTCAGCGTGCCGGGGATGATCAAATCACCGCGGGCCGTGATGCCGCCTTCAACCTCAAGGTCGCCATGCAGATCATTGATTTCCATGGTGTTCTGGACCGTGATTGTTTCCGCAACAAGCACGCCCACCCCGATGAGATCGAACCCGCCCATATCGAGATCGGTCTGCATTCGGTTCAGTTCAGGGCGCCCCTCCACCGCGATCCGGTGCAGAAACGGCGATACATCCTGATCCATGCGCAGCACGGCGATGGCGAGCTGATCGCCAACCACAGGTGCGCTGCGCCCTGTTTGCGTTTCGGCAAGGGATCGAAGGTCGGAGATATCGTAATCAAGGCCCGGACCGAGCAGACGGTCCGGGGCGTAATCCCGAACGGTGCCGACCAGACCAATGCCTTCCCCGCCACGGGGCACATAAGCGGGCGGTTCCTCGCCCGCCGGGGTGACGGCCCGCGCAAGGACCACGAGCGCGCCGCCGCCGGTATCATGGAAGATCACCTCGATATCGCGGCCAAGTGCTGTGCGCGCGCCGGGCGAGACCCAGACATCCTCATCCGCCAGATCGGCGAGCGTCAGCGTCTCGATATGACCCACACCCCGGTCCGTGATCCGCTTGTACAGGCCGTCCCGCAGCGCGTATGTGCTCGCCGCCGTGACGACCTGTGTGAGCAAGCGGCTTTCCTGCACCCCGGCCTGCTGGCGGATATAGTGCTGGGCGAGGCTTACGCCCTGCTGCGTCATCGGTATGGCAATCAGCATCACCAGGAGCGCCTCAAACAGGCTCAGCCCGCAGCGCGCGCGGCGGGGCCAGGCGCGAGGTCGGATGATTGCTGAAGAAAAGGGGGCGGTGGAATGAGAGTATTTCCAGCACCGAAGGAGCCTCGAAACGCTGACTCTCCCTCCGGTCGAACGCGTTTCAAGGCGCGACTGAAGTTCCGGGTTTGCTGGAAATACTGTAGCAAAAAGAGCGAACGCGATCTTTTGTTTCAGCAATTGCTGAACAGAAACCAGACGGTGACGGTGGTTTGAGGGCAGGATTTTGCGCAACAGTGCCGCAAAGCGCTGTCCCGCGATGCCCACGCGGGCGCATATGTGTGACAGGGTCAGCATCCGTGACACGCCCCCCGGACTTCCAGATCGCGAATATCGGCCTCTTTGGTGAACACCTGCCCGGCGCTGAGATCACCGCGCACCGTCACATCGGGGCTGTGCAGCCTGTCGGCGGACAGGACATCGTCAACAGTGGCCGCGCCGGTGAGCGCCGTGCTCTGCGCTGTCAGGCGCGTGGCGGTCATCGCATCTGTTCTCAGCACATCGGTTTTTACCCAATCGCCGGCCAGAACAGTGCCGTCAACGGTGAGACCGCCATCGTCACCGTCTGATGCGCGCAGGCGCAACCCGCCGCTGGTCAGGGTGCTGTCAACGATCATGGCCTCGGCGCGCGTGGTGCCAGCGATCGTTGCTTTGACATCCCCTGGCGGTGCTGCATCAGCGAAGGCGAAATCCTCCGCCTTAAAGCGATAGGGGGTATCCTCCTGTGTCGTGACGCCCTGCCCGCTCGAGGATGGCGCGGCACCATCGCGGCCACCAGTATAAGGTATACTTCCACCCCACCCCCCTTTCTCACCGATCGTCGTAATGCGGACGGTTGCCGTGGTGGTTGCGCCGAAGGCGGTGCCGCCGGAGAGGCTGAAGGTGAACGTCACTGTGCCGGTGGTATCTGCGGGCGGCGTATAGACAAGGGTCGAGATATCTGCGCCGGCAATCACCTGCCCGGCGGTCATGGCATTGCCGGCGAGGGTCAGGCTGCCGGCAGCAGGCAACGTATCGATGCGCAGGCTGTGCAGGGTATTGCCGTCTCGCCCAAAGCGTTCTTGCCCTTCCGGGCTGTGGCGGAGAGATACCAATGTGCCGCCCATTTCCCGGACGCGCAAATCCCCCACGAGCGTTTCCGCCGCGCTGCCCTCCCCGCCCATGGCGGTGATTAAACCGATATTTGTTGAATTGTGCCCCCCCAGATCGAGCGCGCCAGCGCCGACGAGCCTGGGCGGGGGGTGTCCCGCGCGGCGCATCCGCAGCACATAGGCGGGATTTACGCCGGAGAGCGGCGCGGTCCAGATGGACCGTGAGGAACCGTCATCCCCGAAGCTCGTGCCGATAACGCCGCGTTCTTCGACACCGTGACGGGCCAGCCGCGCCAGAATGGCCGTCATATCGGCCTCGGCCTGCGCGCTCTCGGGGGTCAACTCCAGGATACCGAGAATATCATGCCCATGCCGCCTACAGTCCGCAATATACTGGAGCGTAAATCCGGGAATCCGGGGTGTGACACCGCTGCGCAGATAGTCTGGCTCGAACTCGGCGGGATCCACCGTGATGGTGTGGAAATCAGAATTACCGCCCAAGCCGGGCTGGGTGCTGCACATTTCCTGTGCAATATCTTCCCTGCGGTCATGCACGTAATAGTCAAAATCCGCCGCGATCGCTGCCAGTTGCATGGCCCGGGCCTCAACCCGCGCGGCGCGCGCCTGCCGCAGTTGCGCGCTGGCGAACTGGCCCAGAAGGAGGGTGATCACCAGCACCGCCAGCAGGGCCGCAGGCATCAAGGCCCCACGCCGGGCGCGGCGCGGGGCTTTTGGCGTGATCTTTCTATCGGACTGGCGGGTCTGCATTCGCGGGGCTCCTCAGAACGTCAGGGCGACGGTGTTTTCGTCGTTGTCGCAGGCGGGACCAACCTGAAGTTCGGTGATCTGGGTGGCCTGAACATCGCTGAATTCCTGTGTGCCGATCACAAGCTTGTCGAGCCCTGAGTTTCTATTGGCAAAAGCCATGGCCGCCGCCTCACAGCCCGACGGTGGCAAACCTGCCAGGGTCACTGTGAAATCCCGTGCCCCGTCTCCTTCAATCTCGATCGAGGTATCAAAGGGCGAGTTGAACTCGTAGGTTGCAACAGTTCCGGTGCCGATTTTACGCAGCTCTTTCTCGGTAAAGCCTTCATTGTTCAAAAACGGCAGGAGCGATGTAGCGGCATAGACGCCGGAATACGTGTGATCGCGCTCGATGATGGCCACGGCGCGGGTCAACTGCGTCCGCAGAGCGGCGGTGCGCAAGGTGTCTACCGCGCCATTGTAGAGCGCCAGCACCCCGCCCAGAACAGCGATCGCGATCAGGAGCCAGAGCGTTGCCTCAAACGGTGTCAAACCCGCCCGGGATCGGCGCGGCCAGTGTCGCCGCCCCCTGACATTCGGTCGCAAAAACGCCGCCCAACCCTCTTTTTTCTTCAGCAATTCAATCACCTGAAAGGCCATCTTCGCGCGCTGCGTCAAGGCCGACAGGCTTTTCTTCAACCGGGTTTTACTTGTGTTCGCGGTAAAATAGGTCATTGATGATCCTCTCTGAGATGGAGCGACAGCTTGCTGTCCAAGTCTGTGCTGTTGCTCTGTTGTTGGTGATGTGAGGGGAGTGCGGTTTCGATTGGTGTGCTCCCCTCACTGAATGCTTTGCAGCACGGAGAGCGTGCTCGTCATGGTCGCGGCGATGCTGACGGCGACCGCGCCCATCAGCGCCATGTTCAGGATCCGGGTCTGCACCTTGATCCGCTCGTCGAATTGCTCCAGCCAGCGATCCAGAAACCCCGCGAAGGTCTCGACCCAGCCGTCCTTGCCATCAAGGGCTGCCATCACCGCGTTGAGATCGCGGGCCGGAAAATCATGCCCGGTGGCCTTGAGTGCAGCCCCCCATCGCCGGGCGGTCAGTTGCAGCGCAATCGCCTGGATGCGGGATTTCAGATAGCCATGTGTGCCGGCCGATATTTCGTGCAGCAATTGCGAGTTCAGCGTCTGTTTCATCCGTCCCAACTCGGTGACCGTAAAGATAAACCCGGTGCCGACCTGCAAGCGGTAGAGCGAGAAGGGCAATACCTTGTCGAGTTGCGCGCGTCCCGGCCCGGCATAGCGGGGTAAAAAGGCGCGGAGAAATATCAGCACCGCCGCGAGCGTGATCACAATCCAATGGCCGTGATCCACGAACCAGAGGCAGAAGCGGCCAATGACCTGTGCGGCCGGCGACCAGCGTTCAATCGGCGCGACATCAATCAGCGCCGGAAACAGTTCCGATCCCAGCATGTAAAACACAACGCCCATCAGCACGGCCAAAAGCACCGGCATCGCCAGCGCGCCCTTGATGGCTTTGCCAAGGCGGTCCTGCTGTTCGGCCAGACGCATGGCAGCGCGAAACACGCCCACGGCATCGGCCGATCCGACCACCCGGAAGATCAGCGCCTCAGCGCCGGAGATATAGCTGCCAAGCCGGTCGATGCGGGGCAGAGTGGCGCGAATATCCATCAGCAGCGCGGCGACAGCTTTGTTCCCGTCTTCACGCGCCACGGTGGCGGCGGTGTCCAGCGCCTCCGGCAGATCCAGATCTGCCTCCATCAGGTCGGCGATCAGCCGCCAGGTTTTGGCCCGCTGCGACGGTCCGAAGTTAAACCGCCGCCAGGCGTGGATGAGGGGCAGCGGCAGGCTGATGTTGTTCAGGCTCATACCGCGTCCCCCTGGTCCTGTTCTTCTTGTTCGCTCCCGGTGTTGTCCCGCTCTGCGAGGCTGGCGCGTTGCGTCGCATTCATCCGCTCATTCAGATCGCCGTGCTTGCGCAACGCATCGTAAGGATCGAGATCGCCGGCAAGCACCAGCTCGGTCAGTTTGGCCGCGATGGGGATACCGCCCAGACCGCCTTCGTTTTTGGGCTTCAGCCAATGGGCGCGCGCGCCGTTGAAGTGCTTGTTCAGAACATGCTCGAAATACGCTTTGTCCGGGCGGACGATTTCGCCGACGGCGATCTGGCGCTGGTAGCCTGCCCAGGCGAGCTTGCCGGTCTCGTTGAGCGCGCCGCCAAGACAGGTCTCACAGCCCTCAAGGTTGCGCAGATAGACGGCAGCGCTATCGGGCAGGATCGGTTGAAACAGGTGATGATCGAGTTCGCTGAGTTTGGCCTCGGCCAGCGGGGTCTTGCATCCATGACAGAGCAGGGGTGCGAGCGTCTGTTTGATCAACAGGCGGACCACGCCCGATTGCGCCAGTTCCTCGGGTGGCACGCCAAGCGCCATCAGTCGAAACGGGATGCCGTTGGCGCTGTCCACATGCACGGTGGTATAGACCGCGTGGCCCGATGTGGCGAATTTCAAGGCCTCGCGCCCCCCTGCCTCGTCGCGGATTTCCGAAATCATCGCCACATCCGGATTGATGCGCACGAAATTGCGCAGCGCCGCCTCGTAGTGGGGCTGGCGGTTGGCATTGTCGCCCACCGATTGCAGCGGGGTCTGGATGATGCCCGAGCGCTGCAACCGGTATTCCACCGGGTCTTCCAGGGTTGAGATCGAGACATTGCCGTTGTGATGCTCGTATAGGGCTTCGAGGGCGCGAATGAGCGTGGTGGATTTACCATCGCCGGTCTCGCCGCCGACAATCACGCAGCCATGCAGGTTGGCCCGCGCCTCTGCCAGGGCTTGGGTAATCTCGCCGTCAAAGCCGAGGTCTGCCAGCGCGCCGGTGTCACTGTCGTCCTTGAAGAACAGCCGGAACACCACAAATGAGCCGAGCTTTGTGTCACTCTCGTGAAAGCCTTTCTGTCCACGCAGCTTGACCACATTGGCCGGCAGCGGGAACTCCGGCTTTGGCGATATCGAAAAACTCTGGAACGCTGCATCCTTTTCGGAGACATTGCCGGTGCCCTTGTCCTGCGCGTTGAAGGCAAAACTGATCGCATCCTTCCCATCTTCCGGGGTCCAGGGCTGGCCGTAATCAAATTCACGGCCCGCCACCTTGAGGCGCACATAGGTCTTGGTGTCGTGCTGGTATATTTTTACATCACTGGCTTTTGCGCGTTCCGCCGCCGAAATCAGCTCCAGCAGGCGGCGCTGCCCCCGCGTCCGGGAGGTCTGGCTTTGCGCGACCGTCGCACTCACCGATCCGCCGTAAAGCTGTCCGATCTCATCAAGCGGCAGGATATTGTAGCTGGTGATCTCCGGCAGCACGTCGCGCTCCTGATACTGTATCAGCGGGGCCATGAACTCGTCTTCATAGCGGTAACCATCCGCGACATAGCAGGTGCCGGTCTCATGTACGGCCGCAATGGCGGCAAATCCCGCATCGCCGGTGTCGATGATGCCGTTCTCCAGCACTCGGGTCTGTGGTTTGCCGATCCGGGTGAGTTTAGTCAGCATGGGGCGGGTGTCCGTGTGGTGAGGGAAGGGAAATTGCTGAAAAAGAGCAGGACGCGGCTGAGGTTTGCAGAATATCGCCGCATCGCAGGTCGGCCCAATCGGCGAGCGCTACAGCATCATTCGCGGCGTCAATCGGATCGCGGGCGCGCAGCGTGGCTTTGGCTTCCCTGAGCCAGAAAGACTCGGTGCCGGTATTGCTGAGGGGAAAATGCGACAGGTCGGTCATTCGAGGGCCTCCCAATCGCCGTTCTGGCTATCGTCAGGCTTGTAGACATCCGCGAGGCCGACGGTTTTGAACAAAAGTCCACCGCCATCATCGAAGGCGGGCGCTGTGAGTGCTTGCGCCAGCGGGCGCGTCTCGCCAGCTTCGGAGATGATCACGCCGGACGTGGCGGAGATACTTGTGATGGTCAGGCCGCCGGGCAGCGTATCCCCAACCTTCACGGTCCGCTCGGTGCCGTTTGCGCTATCAAACACAAAGGCGTGCAGCCCGCCCTTCAGCGTCGCCGCGCCGAAGATCGCACCGGATGTATAGCGATCCGAGCATTGACCATGGGCGGATCGCGCCAGTTCGGCGGCCTTGGCCTCGCGGAACGTTTCCGGTGGCGTGGGCGCAGGAACGGTTGGTCCGACAGGCAAGGCCACGGTTGCGTCTGCCCCTGCCCCTGCCCCTGCCCCTGCCCCTGCCACGTCTTCTTGTTCAGCAATTTCGGCCTCCACCACTGGCGCAATGGGCCGGGTTCTGGCGATTATGACGGGGTTGGCGAGATCCCCAAGCTGGGCACGCAGGCGCTCCTCTTTGTCCAGCAAGAGTTCAATCAGCTTCTGCCGCTCGATACAGATCTTGTAGACTTCGCTCTCCAGCGCCGCGACATTGAGCGCGTCGGTCTCCTCGTAGAGCGACAGATAGGCCGCACGCAGCGCCTCGAACGGGCAGCTGAGAATGTCGGTCCCGGTGGAACGCGCCGGGGCGGGGCTGGATTGGCGCTCGACAAGATCGGCAGGGGTGGTCCAGAGCGGCGATGAATCTGGCGGTGTGATCTCTGTGGATTGCGCGCCGTTTTGAACCGCATCGGGATCCGTTTGTGGGGCGGTCTGGGGTGTCGCATCAATGTCAGTCTGGGGGCTTTGGGACAGCGCCGGAATGCCTGGCAGCGTCAGGCAAAGGCTGAGGAAAAAAGAACGGGTCGCATTATGGCGGATGGCGGGCATCACTGGTTCTCCTGTTCAGAGGGCTGTTCGGGGTTCAGCGCAGCGGCGAGATCGGCGACAGCAAGCCATTGCCAAAGATGGTTCGCGGTGGGATCCGGGTTGGGTGCTGCCGCGTCTGCCCCAATGCTGGCAGCAGCCCCAATTTCCACGGTTGATGTTTCAGCGGGCATCAGGCGCAGGGCAATCTCTGCGCCAAAGCTATCCCATTCAGCGATCAGCGCACCGGCGGTATCAAACACATGCCCCCCTGCGCTGAAATAACTCCCCACAGGGAGCGGATCGACGGACTGGGCCAGCGGCATGGACAGTAACGCATCGTATTGCGCGGCCAGCGGATGCGGTGCGTCGCTTTCCACGGTAAAGACCGGCATCTGCGCGGCGGCGGGTAGAATATCGGAGATGTCTTTATCGAGCCAATGCGTCCAGTGCAGCACCAGATGATCAAACGGGCTTTGCTTTACCTCAATCCAGGCATGGCGCGTGGCCTGATCTGCGCGATCGAGCAGCCAGAGCCGATTGAGCGGCGCGTAGAGGACAAAACGTTCGGGGGCGGTTTCTCCGGCATTGGCGTCAGCGTCTGCCGCGAACAGCAGCACCTTACCGCTGTGGCGCACCATGTCTGGGT
>CBDBJQ010000003.1:0-48438 GCA_965206405.1 Alphaproteobacteria bacterium | reverse complement strand
CGATTCACGACATTATTGATCACAGACAAATTACCGCTAAACTCAGCCAGCCGGGTACTCGTAATGGTACCAGTAATAGAACCTTGCACTGGAGCATAGAAGACCACAATGTCCGCTCCTGTCGGGATGGCAGGGGACACCGTCAGGATAATACTGCCCGCATTGATAGCGGTAACCTCGTGAGTTGTTGTAGCGCCATTCAGGGTGGAGGTGACCATGAAGTCAGCAGTGCTTGCATTGCTCACATCCACATCCTCGCTGGTCGGCAGGGTGATGGTTGTGCCTGCGGAATCCGTGCTCGCCAGCGCCACGCCCAGGGCCGCCACCTCATCTTCCTCATCCAGCACTTCGAGTTGTGCGGCGACCACTGGCCCGACGGGATCACTGGTCAGGGGCCCCTCGGCGGTGTTCCCGGCATCGGTATAGCGGACGGATACGGTGATCATCTCGCCTAATTCGTTCCCGGTCAGGAGGTAGGTTGGGGAGGTCGCGCCGTTGATCTCCTCGTTCGTGGTTCCGTCGTTCGCAAGCCATTGATAGGTGAATGGCAGGGGATCAGGGCCATCGGCATCGGTAATTCCAGAGGTGTCCGCCGTCAGGGTCTGACCCGCAATCGTCATGCCGTCAATGGTCGGTAATCCAGTGGGTGGGTTGTTGACCGGCGCATCGCTGGCTGCGATGGTCGCCTGGGCGCTGGTGGCCGACGGGTTCAGGGTGACGCCTGCTGGTAGCGGGCTGGCAGTGTTCGCGCTCAGGGTTGCCGTGAAGGTCTCGACCCCCTCGGTATCGCTATCATCCGTCGTCGGTACGCTGAAGGTCTGGCTCAGACCATCGCTGGTCGCGCCTGCGGCGAAGGTCAGCGTGCCGCTGGTCTCGGTGAAATCAGCCGCCAGCGCCGTGTCGTCCATCGCGATTGAGGTAGCATAGTTCACCACCACTTCATCCGTGGGAGAACCCGACAGGGTCACGGTGAAGGTGGCGGGATCGCCCTCATCGACCGCAGCGCCGGGGGGCGCAATGGAAACCGTCACCGTGCCCGCCGCGATCACCGGCCCGACGGGATCACTGACAACACCTCCCTCAAAGCCATCGGCATCCATGTAGCTGACGTCCACACTGATCATCGCGCCTAATTCGTCCCCGGTCAGGAGGTAGGTTGGGGAGTCCGAGTTGCTGATAAGAGTGCTACCCGCAAGCCATTGATAGGTGAATGACAGAGTAGCAGGGCCATCGGCATCGGTAATGCTGGTGGTGTTCGCCATCAGGGTCTGGCCCACCTGGGGAGTGCCGCTGATCGTCACCGTGCCGCTGGGATCATCATTGACCGAGTTAACGGTGATGGTTGCCGTGGCGGGCGGGGCACTAAAGGCAGTGCCGTCGGAGACGCTGAAGGTGAAGGTCGCAGCGCCGTTGACATTGGCCACCGGGGTATAGACCAGAGTCGGAATATCGGCAACGGCTATCACTTGCATCGCGTTGACCGGCGTACCGTTCAGCGCCAGGCTGCCGCTGGCGCTGACGGGCAGAGTATCGATGCGCACTTGCTCCAGCATATCGCCCGTGTCGGTATCGGCGAAGTTGAAGTTGGACGCCGCAAAGGTATGGTCGGTATCCTCGTTTGTGGTGACCGCCAGCCCGCTGGTGGTGGGCGGGTTGTTGACCGGCGCATCGCTGGCCGCGATGGTCGCCTGGGCGCTGGTGGCCGACGGGTTCAGGGTGACCCCGGTCGGGAAGCCCCCGCCGGGCGCGCTCAGGGTCAGGGTGAAGGTCTCGACCCCCTCGGTATCGCTATCGTCCGTCGTCGGTACGCTGATATCCTGGGTCAGGTCGGCCCCGCTCGCGTTCGCGGCGAAGGTCAGCGTGCCGGTGGTTTCTGTGAAATCAGCCGCCACCGCCGTGTCGGGCGAGCTGGCATAGTTCACCACTACTTCCGACCCCGGAGAACCCGACAGGGTCACGGTGAAGGTGGCGGGGTCGCCCTCATCGACCGCAGCGCTGGGGGGCGCAATGGAAACCGTCACCGTGCCCGCCGCGATCACCGGCCCGACGGGATCACTGACAACACCTCCCTCAAAGCCATCGGCATCCATGTAGCTGACGTCCACACCGATCATCGCGCCTAATTCGTCCCCGGTCAGGAGGTAGGTTGGGGAGGTCGCGTTACTGATAGGAGTGTTACCCGCAAGCCATTGATAGGTGAATGACAGAGTAGCAGGGCCATCGGCATCGCTGATGCCGGCGGTGTTCGCCGTCAGGGTCTGGCCCACCTGGGGAGTGCCGCTGATCGTCACCGTGCCGCTGGGATCATCATTGACCGAGTTAACGGTGATGGTTGCCGTGGCGGGCGGGGCACTAAAGGCAGTGCCGTCGGAGACGCTGAAGGTGAAGGTCGCAGCGCCGTTGACATTAGCCACCGGGGTATAGACCAGAGTCGGAATATCGGCAACGGCTATCACTTGCATCGCGTTGACCGGCGTACCGTTCAGCGCCAGGCTGCCGCTGGCGCTGACGGGCAGAGTATCGATGCGCACTTGCTCCAGCATATCGCCCGTGTCGGTATCGGCGAAGTTGAAGTTAGCCACCGCAAAGGGATAGTCGGTGTCCTCGTTTGTGGTGACCGCCAGCCCGCTGGTGGTGGGCGGGTTGTTGACCGGCGCATCGCTGGCTGCGATGGTCGCCTGGGCGCTGGTGGCCGAGGAGTCCAGGGTGACCCCGGTCGGGAAGCCCCCGCTGGGCTCGCTCAGGGTCAGGGTGAAGGTCTCGACCCCCTCGGTATCGCTATCGTCCGTCGTCGGTACGCTGATATCCTGGGTCAGGTCGGCCCCGCTCGCGTTCGCGGCGAAGGTCAGCGTGCCGCTGGTATCGGTGAAATCAGCCGCCACCGCCGTGTCGGGCGAGCTGGCATAGTTCACCACTACTTCCGACCCCGGAGAACCCGACAGGGTCACGGTGAAGGTGGCGGAACCGCCCTCGGCCACAGGGGTGTCGGGGCCCTCAATCGACACCGCCGCCATGCCCGCCGCCGCAATCGTCGCCTGCGCGCTCGTCGTGCCCAGAGTGACACCTGCCGGCAGCGGGCTGGCAGTGTTCGCGCTCAGGGTCACCGTGAAGGTCTCGTCGCCTTCCACGAAGCTGTCGGTTGACACCGGCACGTCAAAGGTCTGGATCAGATCGTCGCTGGTCGCGTTCGCGGCGAAGGTCAGCGTGCCGCTGGTATCGGTGAAATCAGCCGCCACCGCCGTGTCGTCCATCGCGATTGAGGTGGCGTAGTTCACCACCACTGCATCCGTGGGAGAACCCGACAGGGTCACTGTGAAGGTGGCGGGATCGCCCTCATCGACCGCAGCGCCAGGGGGCGCAATGGAAACCGTCACCGCTGGTGCATCGCTGGCTGCGATGGTCGCCTGCGCGCTCGTCGTGCCCAGGGTAACCCCTGCCGGTAGCGGGCTGGCAGTGTTCGCGCTCAGGGTCAGGGTGAAGGTCTCATCGCCCTCGGTCTCGCTATCGTCCGTCGTCGGTACGCTGATATCCCGGGTCAGGTCGGCCCCGCTCGCGTTCGCGGCGAAGGTCAGCGTGCCGTTGGTATCGGTGAAATCAGCCGCCACCGCCGTGTCGGGCGAGCTGGCATAGTTCACCACTACTTCCGACCCCGGAGAACCCGACAGGGTCACGGTGAAGGTGGCGGAACCGCCCTCGGCCACAGGGGTGTCGGGGCCCTCAATCGACACCGTCGCCATGCCCGCCGCCGCAATCGTCGCCTGCGCGCTCGTCGTACCCAGAGTGACACCTGCCGGCAGCGGGCTGGCAGAGTTCGCGCTCAGGGTCGCCGTGAAGGTCTCGTCGCCTTCCACGAAGCTGTCGGTCGACACCGGCACGTCAAAGGTCTGGCTCAGGGCGGTCGCGCCTGCCGCGAAGGTCAGCGTGCCGCTGGTATCGGTGAAATCAGCCGCCACCGCCGTGTCGTCCATCGCGATTGAGGTGGCGTAGTTCACCACCACTGCATCCGTGGGAGAACCCGACAGGGTCACGGTGAAGGTGGCGGGATCGCCCTCATCGACCGCAGCGCCAGGGGGCGCAATGGAAACCGTCACCGTGCCGGTCGCCACAATCGTCGCCGTTGCCGTCGTCGTATCCAGGCTGAAGCCGGTCGGCAGCGAGCTGGTAGCGTTCGCGCTCAAGGTCATCGTGAAGGTTTCGTCGCCCTCGGCCACGCTATCATCCGTCGTCGGTACGCTGATATCCTGGGTCAGGGTGGTTGTGTCTGCGGCAAAGGTCAGCGTGCCGCTGGTCTCGGTGAAATCAGCCGCCACCGCCGTGTCGGGCGAGCTGGCATAGTCCACCAACAATTCCGATCCGGGGGAGGCCGACAGGGTCACACTGAAGGTGGTACTCTCGCCTTCGACCACATTGCCACCGCCCGAGATCGATACCGTCGCCATGCCCGCCGCCGCAATCGTCGCCTGCGCGCTCGTCGTGCCCAGAGTGACACCTGCCGGCAGCGGGCTGGCAGAGTTCGCGCTCAGGGTCGCGGTGAAAGTCTCGTCGCCTTCGACGATGTTGTCGTTTGACACCGACACGGTGAAGGTCTGGGTCAGGTCGGTCGCGCCTGCGGCAAAGGTCAGCGTGCCGGTGGTTTCTGTGAAATCAGCCGCCACCACCGTGTCGTCCATCGCGATTGAGGTGGCATAGTTCACCACCACTGCATCCGTGGGAGAAGCCGACAGGGTCACGGTGAAGGTGGCGGGGTCGCCCTCATCGACCGCAGCGCTGGGGGGCGCAATGGAAACCGTCACGGGGTCAACCACCGCAATGCTAAAGCTGCGTGAATCCGTGCCAAGGGTGCTCGTCGCGACGTAGGTCAGGTCAAAGGTTCCAGCCTGGCTCGGCGTACCAGACAGTGTGCGGTTAGTAGTATTAAAGGACAGTCCAGGCGGCAGGGGACTCAGCGCATAGGTATTGGGACTGCCTGCAATATCCAGTGCCGTGGGCAAAATCAGATCATCAATTTGGTTGCCCACCACATAGGTCTGATCAACAAGGGTCGTGGGGAACTGAAATATCGGTCGGGTAAAGATGGTGACTTCAGCCGTGTTGGTGGACGAGAGCGCCCCGTCGCTAACGACCAGCCTGAAAACAAAAGTAAAACCGCTCGCTATTAGGGTTGGAATGGTGAACGTCGGTTGCTGTGCTGTCGGATCGCTTAAAGTCACCATGGTGCTGCCAGGCTGCTGCTCCCATAGATATGTCAGATTTGCATTATCGCCGTCGGGGTCGTTACTGCCAGAGCCATCAAGCGTGATGAGGCTACCTTTGTCCGCTACGCCCATATCTGACCTGGCACTGGCGGTGGGGCGGGTATTGGTCTGGATCACCGCCGTGGGGGCACTGGTTCGTTCTTCACGCGTTCCCCCGTCATCGGTGAAGATGGCCGTCACGGTGATCATATCACCGACATCGCCCGCAGTCGGGATGTAGGTGATGGCGGTCGCGCCGGCAATATCCTGGCCGTCCGCCTGCCATTGGTAGCTGAAGGCGGGTACGGCAGGCCCATTGGCATCGGTAATTGCAGAGGTGTCCGCTGTCAGGGTCTGGCCCACCTGGAGAATGCCGCTGATGGTCGGTTCTCCCGTCGCCGGGATGTTGCCCGGCGCCGCCACCGCCTCCGTGGGCGCGCTGGTCAGGGGCCCCTCATCCTCGTTCCCGGCATCGGTATAGCGGACGGACACAGTGATCGTCTCGCCCATTTCGTCCGCGGTCAGGAGGTAGGTTGCGGAGGTCGCGTTGTCGATGGCCGTGTTTGCGCCGCTGGCGTGGGTATTCCATTGATAGGTGAACGTCAGGGGATCGGGGCCATCGGCATCGGTAATGCCAGAGGTGTCCGCCGTCAGGGTCTGGCCCACCTGGGGAGTGCCGCTGATCGTCACCGTGCCGCTGGGATCATCATTGACCGCGTTAACGGTGATGGTGGCTGTGGCGGGCGTGGTACTAAAGGCAGTGCCGTCGGAGACGCTGAAGGTGAAGGTCGCATCGCCGTTGACATTGGTCACCGGGATATAGACCAGAGTTGGGATATTCGCAACGGCAATCACTTGAGCCACGTTGACCACCGCACCGCCCAGCGTCAGGCTGCCGCTGGTGCTGGCGGGCAGAGTATCGATGCGCACTTGTTCCAGCATATCGCTCATGTCGGCATCGGTAAAGTTGAAGTTAGCCGCCGTAAAGGGATAGGCGGTGTCCTCGTTTGTGCTGACCGTCAGCCCGGTTGTGGTGGGCGGGTTGTTGGTGCTTATCGCCGCGACCGCCGCCGTGGGCGCGCTGGTCAGGCTTTCCGGCGTGTTGCCAGCATCAGTGAAGCTGACCGTCAGGGTGATCATCTCGCCCACATCGCCCTGGGTCAGGATGTAGCTTGCAGAGGTCGCGCCGCTGATGGCCGTATCCGTGGTTCCGTCGTTCCGGTTCCATTGATAGGTGAATGACAGGGGATCGGGGCCATCGGCATCAGTAATGCCGCTGGTATCCGCCGTCAGGGTCTCGCCCTCGGTCGCCGTGCCGCTAATGATCGGTAATCCGGTGGGTTCGTCATTGACATTGGCCACCGCCGCCGTGGGCGCGCTGGTCAGGCTCTCGTCGGTGCTGCCACCATCGGTATAGCTGACCGTCAGGGTGATCATCTCGCCCACATCGCCCTGGGTCAGGATGTAGCTTGCAGAGGTCGCGCCGCTGATGGCCGTATCCGTGGTTCCGTCGTTCCGGTTCCATTGATAGGTGAATGACAGGGGATCGGGGCCATCGGCATCGCTAATGCCGCTGGTATCCGCCGTCAGGGTCTCGCCCTCGGTCGCCGTGCCGCTAATGATCGGTAATCCGGTGGGTTCGTCATTGACATTGGCCACCGCCGCCGTGGGCGCGCTGGTCAGGCTCTCGTCAGTGCTGCCACCATCGGTATAGCTGACCGTCAGGGTGATCATCTCGCCCACATCGCCCTGGGTCAGGATGTAGCTTGCAGAGGTCGCGCCGCTGATGGCCGTGTCCGTGGTTCCGTCGTTCCGGTTCCATTGATAGGTGAATGGCAGGGGATCGGGGCCATCGGCATCAGTAATGCCGCTGGTATCCGCCGTCAGGGTCTCGCCCTCGGTCGCCGTGCCGCTAATGATCGGTAATCCGGTGGGTTCGTCATTGACATTGGCCACCGCCGCCGTGGGCGCGCTGGTCAGCGGCCCCTCATCCTCGTTCCCGGCATCGGTATAGCGCACGGACACGGTGATTTGATCGCCCACATCGCCCTGGGTCAGGGTGTAGGTTGCAGAGTCCGCGCCGCTGATGGCCGTATCCGTGGTTCCGTCGTTCCGGTTCCATTGATAGGTGAATGGCAGGGGATCGGGGCCATCGGCATCGCTAATGCCATCGGTGTTCGCTGTCAGGGTCTGGCCTACGGTCGCGGTGCCGGTGATGGTCACCGTGCCGCTGGGCGCATCATTGACCGCGTTAACGGTGATGGTTGCCGTGGCGGGCGGGGTACTGAAGTCGGTGCCGTCGGAGACGCTGAAGGTGAAGGTCGCAGCGCCGTTGACATTGGTCACCGGGGTATAGACCAGAGTTGGGATATCGGCAACGGCAATCACGTCCATCGCGGTGACCGCTGTGCCGTTCAGCGCCAGGCTGCCGCTGGTGCTGGCGGGCAGGCTATCGATGCGCACCGCTGCCAGGGTATCGCCGTCGGTATCGGCAAAGGGGAAGTTGGCCGACGCAAAGGTATAGTCGGTATCCTCGTTTGTCATGACCATCAGATCGCCAGTGGTGGGCGGGCTGTTGGTGGCCGCATCGCTGGCTGCGATGGTCGCCTGGGCGCTGGTAGCCGACGGGTTCAGGGTGACCCCGGTCGGAAAGCCCCCGCCGGGCGCGCTCAGGGTCAGGGTGAAGGTCTCGACCCCCTCGGTATCGCTATCATCCGTCGTCGGTACGCTGATGCCCTGGGTCAGGTCGGTCGCGCCTGCCGCGAAGGTCAGCGTGCCGCTGGTCTCGGTGAAATCGTTCGCCAGCGCCGTGTCGCCGCTCGCCAACGAGGTGGCATAGTTCACCACCACTTCATCCGTGGGAGAACCCGACAGGGTCACGGTGAAGGTGGCGGGGTCGCCCTCATCGACTGCGGCGCCGGGGGGCGCAATGGAAACCGTCACCGTGCCCGCCGCGATCACCGGCCCGACGGGATCACTGACAACACCTCCCTCAATGTCATTGGCATCCATGTAGCTGATGTCCACACTGATCATCGCGCCTAATTCGTCCCCGGTCAGGAGGTAGGTTGGGGAGGTCGCGTTGCTGATAGGAATGCCACCCGCAAGCCATTGATAGGTGAATGACAGCATATCAGGGCCATCGGCATCGGTAATGCTGGTGGTGTTCGCCGTCAGGGTCTGGCCCACCTGGGGAGTGCCGCTGATCGTCACCGTGCCGCTGGGATCATCATTGACCGCGTTAACGGTGATGGTTGCTGTGGCGGGGGGGGTACTAAAGGCAGTGCCGTCGGAGACGCTGAAGGTGAAGGTCGCATCGCCGTTGACATTGGTCACCGGGGTATAGACCAGAGTCGGAATATCGGCAACGGCAATCACGTCCATCGCGGTGACCGCTGTGCCGTTCAGTGCCAGGCTGCCGTTGGCGCTGTCAGGCAGGGTATCGATGCGCACCTCTGCCAGGCTATCGTCCATGTCGGTATCGGTAAAAGGGAAGTCGGCCGACGCAAAGGTATAGTCGGTATCCTCGTTTGTGGTGACCGCCAGCCCGCTGGTGGTGGGCGGGCTGTTGACCGGCGCATCGCTGGCTGCGATGGTCGCCTGGGCGCTGGTGGCCGAGGAGTCCAGGGTGACCCCGGTCGGGAAGCCCCCGCTGGGCTCGCTCAGGGTCAGGGTGAAGGTCTCGACCCCCTCGGTATCGCTATCGTCCGTCGTCGGTACGCTGATATCCTGGGTCAGGTCGGTCGCGCTCGCGTTGGCGGCGAAGGTCAGCGCGGCATCACTGGCCGGGGCGGTGAAATCGCTCCCCGCGGTCGCCGTGTCGCCTGAGGCGGCGTAGTTCACCACCACTTCCGACCCCGGCGAAGCCGACAGGGTCACGGTGAAGGTGGCGGGGTCGCCCTCATCGACTGCGGCGCCGGGGGGCGCAATGGAAACCGTCACGGGGTCAACCACCGCAATGCTAAGGCTGCGTGAATCCGTGTCATTGTCCCCATTTGTCGCGGTGTAGGTCAGGTCAAAGGTTCCAGCCTGGGTCGGCGTACCAGACAGTGTGCGGTTAGAAGCATTAAAGGACAGTCCAGGCGGCAGGGGGCTCAGCGTATAGGTATTGGGATTGCCTGGAATATCCAGTGCCGTGGGCAAAGTCAGATCATCAATTTGGTTACCCACCACATAGGTCTGATCATCAAGGGTCGTGGGGAACGGAAATATCGGTCGGGTAAAGATGGTGACTTCAGCCCCGTTGGTGGACGAGAGCGCCCCGTCGCTAACGACCAGACTGAAAACAAAAGTAAATTCGGGATCAATTATGGTTGGAATGTTGAACGTCGGTTGCTGTGCTGCCGGATCGCTTAAAGTCACCAGGGTTCCGCGAGTCTGCGTCCATTGATACGTCAGATTTGCATTATCGCCGTCGGGGTCGTCACTGCGAGAGCCATCAAGCGTGATGAGGCTACCTTTGTCCGCTGTCGAACCTGAACCGGCATTGGCGGTGGGGCGGGTATTGGTCTGGATCACCGCCGTGGGGGCACTGGTCCGTTCTTCACGCGTTCCCCCGTCATCGGTGAAGATGGCCGTCACGGTGATCATATCACCGACATCGTCCGCAGTCGGGGTATAGGTGATGGCGGTCGCGCCAGCAATATCCTGGCCGTCCGCCTGCCATTGGTAGCTGAAGGCGGGTGCGGCAGGCCCATTGGCATCGGTAATTGCAGAGGCGTCCGCTGTCAGGGTCTGGCCCACCTGGAGAATGCCGCTGATGGTCGGTTCTCCCGTCGCCGGGATGTTGCCCGGCACCGCCACCAACGCCGTGGGCGCGCTGGTTCGTTCTTCACTCGTTGCGCCAACAGTGAAGCTGGCCGTCACGGTGATCCTCTTACCGATATCGTCCGTGCTCAGGGTGTAGGTGATGGAGGTCGCGTTGGCAATATCTACGCCATCCGCCTGCCATTGGTAGCTGATGTCGGATTCGTCAAGCCCGTTGGCCGCGATAATTGCAGAGGCGTCTGCCGTTAGCTCCTCACCCTCGGTGGGAGTGCCGGTGATGGTCGGGAGGTTAATCACCGCAATGCTAAAGCTGCGTGAATCCGTGCCAAGGCTACTCGTCGCGGTGTAGGTCAGGTCAAAGGTTCCAGCCTGGGTCGGCGTACCAGACAGTGTGCGGTTAGTAGTATTAAAGGTCAGTCCAAGCGGCAGGGGACTCAGCGCATAGGTATTGGGATTGCCGAAAATGTCCAGTGCCGTGGGCAAAATCAGATTATCAATTTGGTTGCCCACCACATAGGTCTGATCATCAAGGGTCGTGGGGAACTGAAATATCGGTCTGGTACGGACGGTGACTTCAGCCGTGTTGGTGGACGAGAGCGCCCCGTCGCTAACGACCAACCTGAAAACAAAAGTAAAACCGCTCTCTATTAGGGTTGGAATGGTGAACGTCGGTTGCTGTGCTGTCGGATCGCTTAAAGTCACCGTGACGCTGCCAGGCTGCTGCGTCCATAGATACGTCAGATTTGCATTATCGCCGTCGGGGTCGTTACTGCCAGAGCCATCAAGCGTGATGAGGCTACCTTTGTCCGCTACGCCCCGGTCTGAACTGGCACTGGCGGTGGGACGGGTATTGGTCTGGATCACCGCCGTGGGGGCACTGGTCCGTTCTTCACGCGTTCCCCCGTCATCGGTGAAGCTGGCCGTCACGGTGATCATATCACCGACATCGCCCGCAGTCGGGATATAGGTGATGGCGGTCGCGCCGGCAATATCCTGGCCGTCCGCCTGCCATTGGTAGCTGAAGTTGGGTGCGGCAGGCCCGTCGGCATCGACAATTCCAGAGGTGTCCGCTGTCAGGGTCTGGCCCACCTGGAGAATGCCGCTGATGGTCGGTTCTCCCGTCGCCGGGATGTTGCCCGGCGCCGCCACCGCCGCCGTGGGCGCGCTGGTCAGCGGCCCTTCATCCTCGCCGCCGGCATCGGTATAGCGGACGGACACAGTGATCGTCTCGCCCATTTCGTCCGGGGTCAGGGTGTAGGTCACAGAGGTCGCGCCGCTGATCACCTCGTTCGTGGTTCCGTCGTTCGCAAACCATTGATAGGTGAATGGCAGGGGGTCGGGGCCATCGGCATCGCTGATGCCGCTGGTGTCCGCTGTCAGGGTCTGGCCCACCTGGGGAGTGCCGCTGATCGTCACCGTGCCGCTGGGATCATCATTGAACGCAGTCACGGTCAGGGTTGCCGTGGCGGGCGTGGTACTGAAGTCAGTGCCGTCGGAGACGCTGAAGGTGAAGGTCGCATCGCCGTTGACATTGGTCACCGGGGTATAGACCAAGGTCGGAATATTCGCAACGGCTATCTCTTGCCCCTCGTTAACCGCCGTACCGCCCAAGGTCAGGCTGCCGTCCGCGCTGGCGGGCAGGGTATCGATGCGCACCGCTGTCAGGCTATCGCCGCTGTCGGTATCGGTAAAGTTGAAATTACCCGCCGCAAAGGTATAGGGGGTGTCCTCAGCAGTCATGGCCGTCAGCCCGGTTGTGGTGGGCGGGTTGTTGACCGGCGCATCGTTGGCTGCGATGGTCGCCTGGGCGCTGGTCGTGTCCAGAGTGACACCTGCCGGTAGCGGGCTGTTGGTGTTCGCACTCAGGGTCAGGGTGAAGGTCTCATCGCCCTCGGTCTCGCTATCGTCCGTCGTCGGTACGCTGATATCCTGGGTCAGGTCGGCCCCGCTCGCGTTCGCGGCGAAGGTCAGCGTGCCGCTGGTATCGGTGAAATCAGCCGCCACCGCCGTGTCGTCCATCGCGATTGAGGTGGCGTAGTTCACCACCACTGCCGCGCCCGGTGAGGCCGACAAAGTCACCGTGAAGGTGGCGTTATCGCCCTCGTTCACGTTGCCGCCGCCAGAGATGGATACCGTGGCCGAACCAGCCGCGGTAATGGTCGCTGTTGCCGTCGCTGTGCCGAGGCTAAACCCGGTCGGCAGCGGGGTCGAGGCGTTCGCGCTCAGGGTCGCCGTAAAGCTCTCGCTGCCTTCCACGATGCTGTCGGTTAACACCGGCACGTCGAAGGTCTGGCTCAGATCGGTCCCGGTCGCACCTGCTGCAAAGGTCAGCGTGCCGGTGGTTGCGGTGAAATCACTCCCCGCTGTCGCCGTGCCCGCCGCGGTGGCATAGTCCACCACCACTGCCGCGCCCGGTGAGCCCGATAAAGTCACCGTGAAGGTGGCATTGTCGCCCTCGTTCACGTTGCCGCCGCCAGAGATGGATACTGTCTCCGAAATCGCCGCTAAAATGGTGACCGGGTCGCTGGTCAGGCTCTCGTCGATGCTGCCAGCATCGGTATAGCTGACGGTCACGGTGATTTGAGTGCCCACATCGTCTGCGGTCAGGAGGTAGGTTGCGGAGGTCGCGTTGCTGATGGCCTCGTTCGTGGTTCCGTCGTTCGCAAACCATTGATAGGTGAACGGCAGGGGATCGGGGCCATCGGCATCAGTAATGCCGCTGGTATCCGCCGTCAGGGTCTCGCCCTCGGTCGCCGTGCCGCTGATGATCGGTAATCCGGTGGGCGGGTTATTGGGGGTGCTTGCCGCCGTCACCGCCGCCGTGGGCGCGCTGGTCAGGCTCTCGTCGGTGCTGCCACCATCGGTATAGCTGACCGTCAGGGTGATCATCTCGCCCACATCGCCCTGGGTCAGGATGTAGGTTGCAGAGGTCGCGCCGCTGATGGCCGTATCCGTGGTTCCGTCGTTCCGGTTCCATTGATAGGTGAATGGCAGGGGATCGGGGCCATCGGCATCAGTAATGCCGCTGGTATCCGCCGTCAGGGTCTCGCCCTCGGTCGCCGTGCCGCTGATGATCGGTAATCCGGTGGGAGAGTCATTGGTGTTAGTCACCGCCGCCGTGGGTGCGCTGGTCAGGCTCTCGTCGGTGCTGCCACCATCGGTATAGCTGACCGTCAGGGTGATCATCTCGCCCACATCGCCCTGGGTCAGAATGTAGGTTGTAGAGGTCGCGCCGCTGATGGCCGTGTCCGTGGTTCCGTCGTTCCGGTTCCATTGATAGGTGAATGGCAGGGGATCGGGGCCATCGGCATCAGTAATGCCGCTGGTATCCGCCGTCAGGGTCTCGCCCTCGGTCGCCGTGCCGCTGATGATCGGTAATCCGGTGGGCGGGTTATTGGGGGTGCTTGCCGCCGTCACCGCCGCCGTGGGCGCGCTGGTCAGGCTCTCGTCGGTGCTGCCACCATCGGTATAGCTGACCGTCAGGGTGATCATCTCGCCCACATCGCCCTGGGTCAGGATGTAGCTTGCAGAGGTCGCGCCGCTGATGGCCGTGTCCGTGGTTCCGTCGTTCCGGTTCCATTGATAGGTGAATGGCAGGGGATCGGGGCCATCGGCATCAGTAATGCCGCTGGTATCCGCCGTCAGGGTCTGGCCCTCGGTCGCCGTGCCGCTAATGATCGGTAATCCGGTGGGTTCGTCATTGACATTGGCCACCGCCGCCGTGGGCGCGCTGGTCAGGCTCTCGTCAGTGCTGCCACCATCGGTATAGCTGACCGTCAGGGTGATCATCTCGCCCACATCGCCCTGGGTCAGGGTGTAGGTTGCAGAGGTCGCCCCGCTGATGGCCGTGTCCGTGGTTCCGTCGTTCCGGTTCCATTGATAGGTGAATGGCAGGGGATCGGGGCCATCGGCATCGCTAATGCCGCTGGTATCCGCCGTCAGGGTCTCGCCCTCGGTCGCCGTGCCGCTAATGATCGGTAATCCGGTGGGAGAGTCATTGGTGTTAGTCACCGCCGCCGTGGGTGCGCTGGTCAGGCTCTCGTCAGTGCTGCCACCATCGGTATAGCTGACCGTCAGGGTGATCATCTCGCCCACATCGCCCTGGGTCAGAATGTAGGTTGTAGAGGTCGCGCCGCTGATGGCCGTGTCCGTGGTTCCGTCGTTCCGGTTCCATTGATAGGTGAATGGCAGGGGATCGGGGCCATCGGCATCGCTAATGCCGCTGGTATCCGCCGTCAGGGTCTCGCCCTCGGTCGCCGTGCCGCTAATGATCGGTAATCCGGTGGGTTCGTCATTGACATTGGCCACCGCCGCCGTGGGCGCGCTGGTCAGGCTCTCGTCAGTGCTGCCACCATCGGTATAGCTGACCGTCAGGGTGATCATCTCGCCCACATCGCCCTGGGTCAGAATGTAGGTTGTAGAGGTCGCGCCGCTGATGGCCGTGTCCGTGGTTCCGTCGTTCCGGTTCCATTGATAGGTGAATGGCAGGGGATCGGGGCCATCGGCATCAGTAATGCCGCTGGTATCCGCCGTCAGGGTCTCGCCCTCGGTCGCCGTGCCGCTAATGATCGGTAATCCGGTGGGAGAGTCATTGGTGTTAGTCACCGCCGCCGTGGGTGCGCTGGTCAGGCTCTCGTCGGTGCTGCCACCATCGGTATAGCTGACCGTCAGGGTGATCATCTCGCCCACATCGCCCTGGGTCAGAATGTAGGTTGTAGAGGTCGCGCCGCTGATGGCCGTGTCCGTGGTTCCGTCGTTCCGGTTCCATTGATAGGTGAATGGCAGGGGATCGGGGCCATCGGCATCAGTAATGCCGCTGGTATCCGCCGTCAGGGTCTCGCCCTCGGTCGCCGTGCCGCTGATGATCGGTAATCCGGTGGGAGAGTCATTGGTGTTAGTCACCGCCGCCGTGGGTGCGCTGGTCAGGCTCTCGTCGGTGCTGCCACCATCGGTATAGCTGACCGTCAGGGTGATCATCTCGCCCACATCGCCCTGGGTCAGAATGTAGGTTGTAGAGGTCGCGCCGCTGATGGCCGTGTCCGTGGTTCCGTCGTTCCGGTTCCATTGATAGGTGAATGGCAGGGGATCGGGGCCATCGGCATCAGTAATGCCGCTGGTATCCGCCGTCAGGGTCTCGCCCTCGGTCGCCGTGCCGCTGATGATCGGTAATCCGGTGGGCGGGTTATTGGGGGTGCTTGCCGCCGTCACCGCCGCCGTGGGCGCGCTGGTCAGGCTCTCGTCGGTGCTGCCACCATCGGTATAGCTGACCGTCAGGGTGATCATCTCGCCCACATCGCCCTGGGTCAGGATGTAGGTTGCAGAGGTCGCGCCGCTGATGGCCGTATCCGTGGTTCCGTCGTTCCGGTTCCATTGATAGGTGAATGACAGGGGATCGGGGCCATCGGCATCAGTAATGCCGCTGGTATCCGCCGTCAGGGTCTCGCCCTCGGTCGCCGTGCCGCTGATGATCGGTAATCCGGTGGGTTCGTCATTGACATTGGCCACCGCCGCCGTGGGCGCGCTGGTCAGGCTCTCGTCAGTGCTGCCACCATCGGTATAGCTGACCGTCAGGGTGATCATCTCGCCCACATCGCCCTGGGTCAGGATGTAGCTTGCAGAGGTCGCGCCGCTGATGGCCGTGTCCGTGGTTCCGTCGTTCCGGTTCCATTGATAGGTGAATGGCAGGGGATCGGGGCCATCGGCATCAGTAATGCCGCTGGTATCCGCCGTCAGGGTCTGGCCCTCGGTCGCCGTGCCGCTAATGATCGGTAATCCGGTGGGTTCGTCATTGACATTGGCCACCGCCGCCGTGGGCGCGCTGGTCAGGCTCTCGTCAGTGCTGCCACCATCGGTATAGCTGACCGTCAGGGTGATCATCTCGCCCACATCGCCCTGGGTCAGGATGTAGCTTGCAGAGGTCGCCCCGCTGATGGCCGTGTCCGTGGTTCCGTCGTTCCGGTTCCATTGATAGGTGAATGGCAGGGGATCGGGGCCATCGGCATCGCTAATGCCGCTGGTATCCGCCGTCAGGGTCTCGCCCTCGGTCGCCGTGCCGCTAATGATCGGTAATCCGGTGGGAGAGTCATTGGTGTTAGTCACCGCCGCCGTGGGTGCGCTGGTCAGGCTCTCGTCAGTGCTGCCACCATCGGTATAGCTGACCGTCAGGGTGATCATCTCGCCCACATCGCCCTGGGTCAGGATGTAGGTTGTAGAGGTCGCGCCGCTGATGGCCGTGTCCGTGGTTCCGTCGTTCCGGTTCCATTGATAGGTGAATGGCAGGGGATCGGGGCCATCGGCATCGCTAATGCCGCTGGTATCCGCCGTCAGGGTCTCGCCCTCGGTCGCCGTGCCGCTAATGATCGGTAATCCGGTGGGTTCGTCATTGACATTGGCCACCGCCGCCGTGGGCGCGCTGGTCAGGCTCTCGTCAGTGCTGCCACCATCGGTATAGCTGACCGTCAGGGTGATCATCTCGCCCACATCGCCCTGGGTCAGAATGTAGGTTGTAGAGGTCGCGCCGCTGATGGCCGTGTCCGTGGTTCCGTCGTTCCGGTTCCATTGATAGGTGAATGGCAGGGGATCGGGGCCATCGGCATCAGTAATGCCGCTGGTATCCGCCGTCAGGGTCTCGCCCTCGGTCGCCGTGCCGCTGATGATCGGTAATCCGGTGGGTTCGTCATTGACATTGGCCACCGCCGCCGTGGGCGCGCTGGTCAGGCTCTCGTCGGTGCTGCCACCATCGGTATAGCTGACCGTCAGGGTGATCATCTCGCCCACATCGCCCTGGGTCAGAATGTAGGTTGTAGAGGTCGCGCCGCTGATGGCCGTGTCCGTGGTTCCGTCGTTCCGGTTCCATTGATAGGTGAATGGCAGGGGATCGGGGCCATCGGCATCGCTAATGCCGCTGGTATCCGCCGTCAGGGTCTCGCCCTCGGTCGCCGTGCCGCTGATGATCGGTAATCCGGTGGGTTCGTCATTGACATTGGCCACCGCCGCCGTGGGCGCGCTGGTCAGGCTCTCGTCGGTGCTGCCACCATCGGTATAGCTGACCGTCAGGGTGATCATCTCGCCCACATCGCCCTGGGTCAGAATGTAGGTTGTAGAGGTCGCGCCGCTGATGGCCGTGTCCGTGGTTCCGTCGTTCCGGTTCCATTGATAGGTGAATGGCAGGGGATCGGGGCCATCGGCATCGCTAATGCCGCTGGTATCCGCCGTCAGGGTCTCGCCCTCGGTCGCCGTGCCGCTAATGATCGGTAATCCGGTGGGTTCGTCATTGACATTGGCCACCGCCGCCGTGGGCGCGCTGGTCAGGCTCTCGTCAGTGCTGCCACCATCGGTATAGCTGACCGTCAGGGTGATCATCTCGCCCACATCGCCCTGGGTCAGAATGTAGGTTGTAGAGGTCGCGCCGCTGATGGCCGTGTCCGTGGTTCCGTCGTTCCGGTTCCATTGATAGGTGAATGGCAGGGGATCGGGGCCATCGGCATCAGTAATGCCGCTGGTATCCGCCGTCAGGGTCTCGCCCTCGGTCGCCGTGCCGCTGATGATCGGTAATCCGGTGGGAGAGTCATTGGTGTTAGTCACCGCCGCCGTGGGTGCGCTGGTCAGGCTCTCGTCGGTGCTGCCACCATCGGTATAGCTGACCGTCAGGGTGATCATCTCGCCCACATCGCCCTGGGTCAGAATGTAGGTTGTAGAGGTCGCGCCGCTGATGGCCGTGTCCGTGGTTCCGTCGTTCCGGTTCCATTGATAGGTGAATGGCAGGGGATCGGGGCCATCGGCATCAGTAATGCCGCTGGTATCCGCCGTCAGGGTCTCGCCCTCGGTCGCCGTGCCGCTGATGATCGGTAATCCGGTGGGCGGGTTATTGGGGGTGCTTGCCGCCGTCACCGCCGCCGTGGGCGCGCTGGTCAGGCTCTCGTCGGTGCTGCCACCATCGGTATAGCTGACCGTCAGGGTGATCATCTCGCCCACATCGCCCTGGGTCAGGATGTAGGTTGCAGAGGTCGCGCCGCTGATGGCCGTATCCGTGGTTCCGTCGTTCCGGTTCCATTGATAGGTGAATGACAGGGGATCGGGGCCATCGGCATCAGTAATGCCGCTGGTATCCGCCGTCAGGGTCTCGCCCTCGGTCGCCGTGCCGCTAATGATCGGTAATCCGGTGGGTTCGTCATTGACATTGGCCACCGCCGCCGTGGGCGCGCTGGTCAGGCTCTCGTCAGTGCTGCCACCATCGGTATAGCTGACCGTCAGGGTGATCATCTCGCCCACATCGCCCTGGGTCAGAATGTAGGTTGTAGAGGTCGCGCCGCTGATGGCCGTGTCCGTGGTTCCGTCGTTCCGGTTCCATTGATAGGTGAATGGCAGGGGATCGGGGCCATCGGCATCGCTAATGCCGCTGGTATCCGCCGTCAGGGTCTCGCCCTCGGTCGCCGTGCCGCTAATGATCGGTAATCCGGTGGGTTCGTCATTGACATTGGCCACCGCCGCCGTGGGCGCGCTGGTCAGGCTCTCGTCAGTGCTGCCACCATCGGTATAGCTGACCGTCAGGGTGATCATCTCGCCCACATCGCCCTGGGTCAGGATGTAGCTTGCAGAGGTCGCGCCGCTGATGGCCGTGTCCGTGGTTCCGTCGTTCCGGTTCCATTGATAGGTGAATGGCAGGGGATCGGGGCCATCGGCATCAGTAATGCCGCTGGTATCCGCCGTCAGGGTCTCGCCCTCGGTCGCCGTGCCGCTAATGATCGGTAATCCGGTGGGTTCGTCATTGACATTGGCCACCGCCGCCGTGGGCGCGCTGGTCAGGCTCTCGTCGGTGCTGCCACCATCGGTATAGCTGACCGTCAGGGTGATCATCTCGCCCACATCGCCCTGGGTCAGGATGTAGGTTGCAGAGGTCGCGCCGCTGATGGCCGTATCCGTGGTTCCGTCGTTCCGGTTCCATTGATAGGTGAATGGCAGGGGATCGGGGCCATCGGCATCGCTAATGCCGCTGGTATCCGCCGTCAGGGTCTCGCCCTCGGTCGCCGTGCCGCTAATGATCGGTAATCCGGTGGGTTCGTCATTGACATTGGCCACCGCCGCCGTGGGCGCGCTGGTCAGGCTCTCGTCAGTGCTGCCACCATCGGTATAGCTGACCGTCAGGGTGATCATCTCGCCCACATCGCCCTGGGTCAGGATGTAGCTTGCAGAGGTCGCGCCGCTGATGGCCGTGTCCGTGGTTCCGTCGTTCCGGTTCCATTGATAGGTGAATGGCAGGGGATCGGGGCCATCGGCATCGCTAATGCCGCTGGTATCCGCCGTCAGGGTCTCGCCCTCGGTCGCCGTGCCGCTAATGATCGGTAATCCGGTGGGTTCGTCATTGACATTGGCCACCGCCGCCGTGGGCGCGCTGGTCAGGCTCTCGTCAGTGCTGCCACCATCGGTATAGCTGACCGTCAGGGTGATCATCTCGCCCACATCGCCCTGGGTCAGGATGTAGGTTGCAGAGGTCGCGCCGCTGATGGCCGTGTCCGTGGTTCCGTCGTTCCGGTTCCATTGATAGGTGAATGGCAGGGGATCGGGGCCATCGGCATCAGTAATGCCGCTGGTATCCGCCGTCAGGGTCTCGCCCTCGGTCGCCGTGCCGCTAATGATCGGTAATCCGGTGGGCGGGTTATTGGGGGTGCTTGCCGCCGTCACCGCCGCCGTGGGCGCGCTGGTCAGGCTCTCGTCAGTGCTGCCACCATCGGTATAGCTGACCGTCAGGGTGATCATCTCGCCCACATCGCCCTGGGTCAGGATGTAGCTTGCAGAGGTCGCGCCGCTGATGGCCGTGTCCGTGGTTCCGTCGTTCCGGTTCCATTGATAGGTGAATGGCAGGGGATCGGGGCCATCGGCATCAGTAATGCCGCTGGTATCCGCCGTCAGGGTCTCGCCCTCGGTCGCCGTGCCGCTAATGATCGGTAATCCGGTGGGTTCGTCATTGACATTGGCCACCGCCGCCGTGGGCGCGCTGGTCAGGCTCTCGTCGGTGCTGCCACCATCGGTATAGCTGACCGTCAGGGTGATCATCTCGCCCACATCGCCCTGGGTCAGGATGTAGGTTGCAGAGGTCGCGCCGCTGATGGCCGTGTCCGTGGTTCCGTCGTTCCGGTTCCATTGATAGGTGAATGGCAGGGGATCGGGGCCATCGGCATCAGTAATGCCGCTGGTATCCGCCGTCAGGGTCTGGCCCTCGGTCGCCGTGCCGCTAATGATCGGTAATCCGGTGGGCGGGTTATTACTGCCCGCACTGCCGGTGATGGTCGCCCTGACGCTGGTGGCGGACGGGTTGAGGATGAAAGTTGGCGGCAGGGTGGAGCCGTCGGCCACCGTCAGGGTCAGCGTGAAGGTCTCGTTGCCCTCGGTCTCGTTATCCGCCGTTATCGGCACTGTGATGCCCGCGGTCAGGTTGTTGTTGACGTTAAAGTTCAGCACGCCGCTGGTCGCCGTGAAATCATTCTCCTGGGCGCTGTCGTCGTTCTCAATGGAGGTGCTATAGGCTATTTGGAACGCGCGCTCCGGCCGGGCCGACAGGGTTACGGTGAAGAAGGCAGTATCGCCCTCGTCCACCGTACCGCTCTCCCCGGTCAGGGATATGGTATGGAACTCATCGAGGATAGCCGCCGTGGGCGCGCTGGTCAGCGGCCCCTCGGCGGTGCCGCCGGCATCGGTATATTCCACGCTCACGCTGATTTGAGCGCCCACATCGTCCTCGGTCAGGGTGTAGATTACCGAGGTCGCGCCGCTGATGGGCTGGCTGGTGGTGCCGTCGCCGCGGTTCCATTGATAGGTGAATGGCAGGACATTCGGGCCTTCAACATCTTCGATGGCGAAGGTATTGGCGATCAGATTCTCGCCCCGCACCGGCGTGCCGGCGATGGTTACCGTGCCGGTGGGCGGGTCATTGACCGCGTTCACGGTCAGTGTTGCCGTGGCGACATCGTCACTGAAATCAGTGCCATCGGAGACGCTGAAGGTGAAAGTCGCCTGGCCGTTGACATTGGTCGCCGGGGTATAGACCAGATTCGGAATATCGGCAACGTCGATCACTTGCTCTGCGGTCACCGCCGCGCCGTTCAGCGTCAGGCTGCCGTCGGCGCTGTCGGGTAGCGTATCAATGCGCACTTGTTGCAGGGTATTGCCGGTATCGGCATCGTCAAAACCAAACTGGTCGGCCGCAAAAGTGTGGCTGTCATCCTCGTCCAGCGTGGCCGTCAGCCCGCTTGAGGTGGGCGCGTTGTTGGCCCCGATATTGAGGGTTCGGGTCAGGGTTTCAACGACATCGTCAGTACCGTTAACAAGGTCCGGGATCGTTAACTCAGCGATGAATCGAACCTCGCGTCCGCCACTACCGGCGGGTGCCTGAAAGGTGAAGTGCCGGAGCAGGTTATGCCACCGCTCTGGGGCTTCGTCATCGTTGTCGGGGGTATCAACGCCGACTATTGTGTTTAGCGGTCCAGCAATATTGGCGATGGGTACAAATACAATGGTATAACTGCTCCTCTCCGCATCAGCAGCGAGCGCCACCGTATCGCCAGGGTTCAGGTCAGCCGTACTCTCGACTCTTAGCCTAAAGGTACTGGGCCGCCCTCTGTCTATTCTCAGGTCGGGAAAGATTGCCACCGGAGCACCCCCCGGCGTGACTGAAAGGGGCGTTGTGGCGCCGCTCAGGCCAAGCCCGGCCACCGCCGCCGTGGGCGCGCTGGTCAATGGCCCCTCGGCGTTGCCCTCCGCATCGGTATAGCGCACGGACACGGTGATCTGCTCACCCAAATCGTCCCCGCTCAGGGTGTAGGTTGCAGTGGTCTCGCCGCTGATGGCCGTGTCGGTGGATCCAGACCGCGTATTCCATTGATAGGTGAATTGCAGGCTGGCAGGGCCATCATCATCGGCAATGTCCGAGGTATCCGCCGTCAGGGTCTCGCCCTGGGTCGGCCTGCCGTCGATGCGCACCACGCCGCTGGGGCCAACATTGGCATTGGCGACCGCCGCCGTGGGCGCGCTGGTCAGTGGCCCCGTTTCCGTGCCATCCGTATCGGTATAGTTCACGCGCAGGGTGATTCGCTGGCCCACTTCGGCCTGGCGCAGGCGGTAGCTGCGGTTGGTCGCGCCGACGATTTCCGCGCTGGTGGCGCCGTCGTTTGCGAGCCATTGATACTCGAATGCCGACCCCGGTTGCGGGTTATCGTCAATGCCCGAGGTGTCCGCCATCAGGAAAGCGCCCTGGGTCGGCGTGCCCGTGATGACCACCGGCTCGCCAATCACCGGCCCGACGGGGTCGCTGGTCAGGCTTTCATTTTTGCCATTAGTTCTGTTAGGACCGGTAGCCATATCCTCGTAGCTGACCGTGACGGTGATGAGCTCGCCGGCATCGTCCGCCGTCAGGAGGTAGCTGCGCTCGGTGGCGCCGGCAATATCAGCGAGATTGCGCTGCCATTGATAGCCGAAGGTGGCGGCATCGGGCAGACCATCGGGATCGTCCAGGGTGTCAGTGTTCGCCGTCAGGGTCGCGCCCAGCAGCGGGATGCCCGTGATGCGCACCTCGCCGGTGGGCGGGGAGTTTGGCCGTATGTTGACAAGCACCTCGCGCGTGTCGGAAGCGCCGGCGGTGTCGGTTACCGTCAGTTCAAACCCGTTAGTAGTATTAATATTAGTATCAGATGTTGATGGCGGCGCCGTGAAGCTGGCGATGGGCGTGCCGGCTCCGTCCAGGGGAATCTCGCCAAAGAAACTATTTTGTATATGCCGCCAGCGATAGATCAGGGTCGCGGTTTGGCCTAAGTCGGGGTCGGAACTGTTGCTGCCGTCCAGGGTGACCGTATCGCCCGAAAAGACGGTCTGGGTGCTAGGCTGGGGATCAGCATTCGGGTGACGATTGGGAATAGGCGTCTCAGGCAAGAGGACATACTCTACCGTCGCGGTATCCTCCAAACCGTCAGGGTCGGTCACCGTCAAAGAGATGGTCAGAATATCCGCAAATGATTGCCGCTGGCTTATAGTGAGTACGGGGGTGGCGATGCTATTATCCGGCACGGTACCCCCTGGGGTGGCGGTGACCGCGCTCGAAAAAGACCATAGATAGGTCAGCTCATCGCCATCGGGGTCGGAGCTGCCGCTGCCGTCCAGGGTGGTGCTGATTCCCCCGTCCAGGCCGGTCAGGTCCCCTTCGGTGAGCAACAGCGCCGGATCAATAGGCGCGATCACGGCGACCGGCGCAGAGTTCACCGGCACCACCGGCCCCACGGCCAAACTGGTCACGCGCTCAGCCACCCCCAGGCCATCGGTGTAACGCAGCACCAGGCTAATCCTGGCGTCGATCTGCGCATCGGTCAGCAGGTAGGTGGAGCCGGTCGCGCCGTCAATGGCCGTATTGGTGGTATCGTCCTCTGCAAACCATTGATAGGTGAATGCATCCGCCGTACCTGTAGCGGGCAGGCCATCGGCATCGTCAATGTCGCTGGCATTCGCCGTCAGGGTCTGGCCCGAGCGAGGGTCGCCATCGATGGTCAGGCGACCGGTGGGCGGATTGTTGGCCGCCGATGCGGCGGCGCGAACCCGAACCCGAACCTCGTCGGTGGCAATTTCACCGCTTGTATCGGACACCCCCAAGAGAAATATCAACTCGGCATCTTCACTCAGCCCGCTTGGCGCCGGGAATAGCTGTTGCGCGGTGAAGGGATCCGCCAGAAAAACGTCATGGCCACTGTTGTCGTCCTGACCCCAAACATAGAACAAAGGCCCGGGGGCATCGCTGGAACTGCCGCTGGCATCCAGGGTGACCAGAGCGCCCTCGTTGACCACCTGATCCGCCCCCGCATCGGCCACCAGCGGAGCGGCGGGGCTGGTCACCAGCGGGAGGAAAGTATTGGTTACGCTTTCATCCGTAGGAGGAGTGCCGAGGTCGGTATAACGCACCGTAACGCCGATCCGCAGGCCGACCTCGTCCTCGGTCAGGGTATAAGTGCGCATAGTCGCGCCGGTAATGGGCGTGTTCGTACCCGACTCGCTTCCCGTGCCGTCGTTGGTATGCCATTGGTACTGGAAGGTGGACGCCGCAGGCAGCCCATCGGCATCGGCCACATTCACGGTATCCGCCGTCAACTCCTGCCCCTGGGCGAACAGCCCACGCACAGTGGGCAATCCGGTGGGCGGGGTGTTGGGGGTGGCGGTGACTTCGATGTCGAAGGCGGACAGTTCTACTGGCGCGGCGATATTGTTATCGGTGACGCTGATGATAATGCCCGTGGTGGTACCGACATCGGTGCTCTGTGGCGTGCCGGTCAAGGCCCCAGTCGCGGCATCGAAATTGGCCCAGCTTGGCATATTGGTGATGGCATATACCAGCATGTCGCCAGTATCGACATCTGCGCCGTCCGGCATAAAGCTATAGGCCACCCCTTGCATCACCATTGTGGCGGGGGTGCCAGTGATGGTGGGCGCGTCATTGACCGCGTTAACGGTGACGGTTGCCGTGGCGGGCGGGGTACTAAAGGCAGTGCCGTCGGAGACGCTGAAGGTGAAGGTCGCATCGCCGTTGACATTGAGCGCCGGGGTATAGACCAGAGTCGGAATAGCGGCAACCGCAATCACCTGGGCCGTGTTAACCGGCGTACCGTTCAACGCCAGGCTGCCATCCGCGCTGTCGGGCAGGCTATCGATGCGCACCTGTTGCAGGCTATCGCTGGTGTCGGCATCGGTAAAGGGAAAGTCGTCCGCCTCAAAGGTATAGGGGGTGTCCTCAGGTGTTGAGACCGTCAGCCCGCTGGTGGTGGGCGGGGTATTAGGGGTGCTTGCCGCCGTCACCGCCGCCGTGGGCGCGCTGGTCAGGCTCTCGTCGGTGCTGCCACCATCGGTATAGCTGACCGTCAGGGTGATCATCTCGCCCACATCGCCCTGGGTCAGGATGTAGGTTGCAGAGGTCGCGCCGCTGATGGCCGTATCCGTGGTTCCGTCGTTCCGGTTCCATTGATAGGTGAATGGCAGGGGATCGGGGCCATCGGCATCAGTAATGCCGCTGGTATCCGCCGTCAGGGTCTCGCCCTCGGTCGCCGTGCCGCTGATGATCGGTAATCCGGTGGGCGGGTTATTGGGGGTGCTTGCCGCCGTCACCGCCGCCGTGGGCGCGCTGGTCAGGCTCTCGTCGGTGCTGCCACCATCGGTATAGCTGACCGTCAGGGTGATCATCTCGCCCACATCGCCCTGGGTCAGGATGTAGGTTGCAGAGGTCGCGCCGCTGATGGCCGTATCCGTGGTTCCGTCGTTCCGGTTCCATTGATAGGTGAATGACAGGGGATCGGGGCCATCGGCATCAGTAATGCCGCTGGTATCCGCCGTCAGGGTCTCGCCCTCGGTCGCCGTGCCGCTAATGATCGGTAATCCGGTGGGTTCGTCATTGACATTGGCCACCGCCGCCGTGGGCGCGCTGGTCAGGCTCTCGTCAGTGCTGCCACCATCGGTATAGCTGACCGTCAGGGTGATCATCTCGCCCACATCGCCCTGGGTCAGGATGTAGCTTGCAGAGGTCGCGCCGCTGATGGCCGTGTCCGTGGTTCCGTCGTTCCGGTTCCATTGATAGGTGAATGGCAGGGGATCGGGGCCATCGGCATCAGTAATGCCGCTGGTATCCGCCGTCAGGGTCTCGCCCTCGGTCGCCGTGCCGCTGATGGTCACCGTGCCGCTGGGCGCGTCATTGATCGCGGTAATGGTGATGGTTGCTGTGGCTCTGCCGGGGGCAAAGAAGTCAGTACCGTCAGAGAGACTATAGGTGAAGCTATCGGTGCCGTTGACATTGGCCACCGGGGTATAGACCAGAGTCGGAATATCGGCAACGGGAATCACGTCCATCGCGCTCACCGCCGTGCCGTTCAGCGCCAGGCTGCCGCTGGCGGGCAGGCTATCGATGCGCACCTGTTGCAGGCTATCGCCCATGTCCGCGGCGTCGACGAAATTGAACTCACCCGCCGCAAAGGTATGAGAGGTATCCTCGTCTATCATGACCGCCAGCCCGGTTGGGATCGGCGGGTCATTGACCGGAGTCACGGTCAGGGTTGCCGTGGCGGGCGGGGTACTGAAGGCAGTGCCGTCGGAGACGCTGAAGGTGAAGGTCGCCTCGCCGTTGACATTGGTCGCCGGGGTATAGACCAGAGTCGGGATATCGGCAACGGCAATCACTTGGTCCACGGCCACTGCTGTGCCGTTCAGCGCCAGGCTGCCGCTGGTGCTGGCGGGCAGAGTGTCAATGCGCACTTGTTCCAGACTATCGTCCATGTCGGTATCGGTAAAGGGGAAGTCGGGCGCCGCAAAGGTATAGTCGGTATCCTCGTTTGTCATGACCATCAGATCGCTGGTGGTGGGCGGGCTGTTGACCGGCGCCGCTGCTCCAATGCTGACCGCCTGGCTGATCAGTTCTTCACTGAAACCGTCATCGTCGGTAAAGCGGACCCGTACATCGATATCCGCGCCCAAATGCGCCGAGGTCGGGACCAGGGTCTGCGAGGTCTCTCCGCTAATGGAAGCGCTATCCGCCAGCCATTGATAGGTGAAAGTCACGTTGGTAAGCCCATTGGTATCGCTGATGTCGTCGGTGTTCGCCGTCAGGGTCTCGCCCACCCGGGGCGTGCCAGTGATCATCGGAAGCCCCGTCGCCGGGCTGTTGACCGGGGCCGCTGCTCCAATGCTGACCGCCTGGCTGATCAGTTCTTCACTGAAACCGTCATCGTCGGTAAAGCGGACCCGTACCTCAACCTCCGCGTCCTGCTGCGCCGACGTCAATTCGAAGGTCTGCGAGGTCGCCCCGCTAATGGGCCCGCCATCGGCCAGCCACTGATAGGTGAAGGTAGATGCATCGGGCAGCCCATTGGCATCGCTGATGTCGTCGGTCTCCGCTGTCAGAGTCGCGCCCACGACGGCGTTGCCGCTAATGGTCGGAAGCCCCGTCGCCGCGGTGTTGACCGGGGCGGCTGCAATGGTGACCGGTGAACTGGTCAGTCTTTCATTGAAGCCGTCATCGTCGGTAAAGCTGACCCGTACCTCAACCTCCGCGTCCTGCTGCGCCGACGTCAATTCGAAGGTCTGCGAGGTCGCCCCGCTAATGGGCCCGCCATCGGCCAGCCACTGATAGGTGAAGGTAGATGCATCGGGCAGCCCATTGGCATCGCTGATGTCGTCGGTCTCCGCTGTCAGAGTCGCGCCCACGACGGCGTTGCCGCTAATGGTCGGAAGCCCCGTCGCCGCGGTGTTGACCGGGGCGGCTGCAATGGTGACCGGTGAACTGGTCAGTCTTTCATTGAAGCCGTCATCGTCGGTAAAGCTGACCCGTACCTCAACCTCCGCGTCCTGCTGCGCCGACGTCAATTCGAAGGTCTGCGAGGTCGCCCCGCTAATGGGCCCGCCATCGGCCAGCCACTGATAGGTGAAGGTAGATGCATCGGGCAGCCCATTGGCATCGCTGATGTCGTCGGTCTCCGCTGTCAGAGTCGCGCCCACGACGGCGTTGCCGCTAATGGTCGGAAGCCCCGTCGCCGGGCTGTTGACCGGGGCCGCCGCTAAAATGATGACCGGTGCACTGGTCAGGCTCTCGTCGGCGCTGCCAGCATCGGTATAGCTGACGGTCAGGGTGATCATCTGTCCCACTTGGCTCTGGGTCAGGGTGTAGGTCGCAGAGGTCGCGCTGCTGATCGCCTCGTTCGTGGTTCCGTCGTTCGCAAACCATTGATAGGTGAATGGCAGGGGATCGGGGCCATCGGCATCGCTGATGCCGCCGGTGTTCGCCGTCAGGGTCTCCCCCACCCGGGGCGTGCCGCTAATGGTCGGCAATCCGCTGGGCGCGTCATTGACCGGATTAACGGTCAGGGTTGCCGTGGCGGGAGCGGCACTAAAGGCAGTGCCGTCGGAGACGCTGAAGGTGAAGGTCGCATCGCCGTTGACATTGGTCACCGGGGTATAGACCAGATTCGGAATATCCGCAACCGCAATCACCTGGGCAGGGTTAACCGGCGTAGCGCTCGTGCCCGTGCCCAGCGCCAGGCTGCCGCTGCCGCTGGCGGGCAGGCTATCGATGCGCACCGCTTGCAGGCTATCGCTGGAGTCGGTATCGCTAAAGGGGAAGTTGGACGCCGCAAAGGTATAGGCGGTATCCTCGAGCGTCATGACCGTCAGCGCGCTGGTGGTGGGCGGGGTATTAGGGGTGCTTGCCGCCGTCACCGGTCCGACGGGTTCACTGACAAGACCTTCCTCAATGCCACCGGCATCCATGTAGCTGACGTCCACACTGATCATCTCGCCTAATTCGGCATCGGTCAGGGTGTAGGTTGCAGAGGTCGCGCCGCTGATCGCAGCGAAGCGCGCAATCCATTGATAGTTGAGAGTCAGGGGATCAGGGCCATCGGCATCGCTAATGCCGCTGGTGTTCGCCGTCAGGGTCTGGCCCACCTGGGGCGTGCCAGTGATGGTCACCATGCCGCTGGGCGGGTCATTGACCGCGTTTACGGTCAGGGTTGCCGTGGCGGGCGGGGTACTGAAGGCAGTACCGTCGGAGACGCTGAAGGTGAAGGTCGCATCGCCGTTGACATTAGTCACCGGGGTATAGACCAGACGGTTGTTGTCGATATCCGCAACGGGAATCGCTTGCCCCTCGTTAACCTCTGTGCCGCCCAGGGTCAGGCTGCCGTCGGTGCTGGCGGGCAGCGTAGCGATGCGCACCGCTTGCAGGCTATCGCCGCTGTCCACATCGTTAAAGGTGAAGTCCGCCACCGCAAAGGTATAAGCGCTATCCTCGTTTGTGGTGACCGTGAACCCGCCGGTGGTGGGCGCGTCATTGACCGGAGTAACGCTCACGGTTGCCGTGGCCGTGGCACTAAAGGCAGTGCCGTCGGAGACGCTGAAGGTGAAGGTCGCATCGCCGTTGACATTGGTCACCGGGGTATAGACCAGATTCGGAATATCCGCAACCGCAATCACCTGGGCAGGGTTAACCGGCGTAGCGCTCGTGCCCGTGCCCAGCGCCAGGCTGCCGCTGCCGCTGGCGGGCAGGCTATCGATGCGCACCGCTTGCAGGCTATCGCTGGAGTCGGTATCGCTAAAGGGGAAGTTGGCCACCGCAAAGGTATAGGCGGTATCCTCAAGCGTCATGACCGTCAGCGCGCTGGTGGTGGGCGGGTTATTGGCGGCGCTGGTCACTTCAATGCTAAAGCTCAGTGAATCCGTGTCATTGAACTCATTCGTCGCGGTGTAGGTCAGGTCAAAGATCCCGGCTTGTGTCGGCGTACCAGACAGTATTCGGCTGGTCGCATTAAAGGCCAGTCCAGCCAGCAGAGGAGCCAGCGTATAGGTATTGGTACTCGGCAATGAATCGGGCCCGTCCCGCGCCTCGGGCAAAGTTATAGGCGTAATTGCATTGCCCGCGGTGAAGTTCTGATTGGCGATGGTTGTCTGAAACAGCGGTCTGATAAAGATTCTGACGGTGTCCAGGGCGGACGATTCCTGCCCGTCATTAACGGTCAACCTGAAAGTGTACGAGGCCGGGTTAGTCGGTATCATGGTTGGAATGGTGAAGGTTGGTTGTGCGTCTGCCGCGCTGCTTAAAGTCACCTCGGTGGGGCCGGCAGTCCGTTCCCAGAGATAGATCAGGGCCGCATTATCGCCGTCAGGGTCGTCACTGTCAGTGCCATTCAGGGTGACTGTTGTGCCCTTGCTGACCCGCTGATTTGCACCGGCATCGGCGATGGGCGGGACATTGGTGCCAGCGGGGGCGGTGATGGCAACCTCGACAGTGTCCGTGCCGCTGACATTTTCCCCAGTGATGGTGTAGACCACCTCAGCGGCGGATGCATCTGGCGTGCCGGAGATAGTGCCGGTGCTCTCATCAAAGGACAGACCATTGCCAATGGCCGGAGCGATGCTGTAACTGGCCACCGCACCGCCGCGTACCGAGGAGATGGTAATCGGCTCGATGGCAACGCCTATAGGGGCGATCAGGCTGTTGACGCTGGCCGAGATGTTCGGCGCGCCCACGACGGTAATGGTGACGTCGTCGGAGTCGCTGGTGTCGGGTCCCGTCACTTCCAACCTGAACACCAAATTCCTGGTAGTGGTCACGTCCGGTGCAGTAAAAACGGGCGTGGCAGACTCAAAATCGTCCAATTGGGCAGATGGCGTCCAGCGATAGGACAGAGTTCCTGGGCCGGTACTGGCGCTACCATCCAGCGTCACCATAGCGCCTGTGGCCACGGTCTGATCTGGCCCGGCCACAGCGACAACGACAACAGCCTCAACCCTAATAGGCAGAACCGTTACCCCAATGACTTTGGTGCCCGTCGAATTGCTGGCGGTATCGGTCACGGTCAGTCGGAAGATCAGTCTCTCGGCGAGCTCCGCCCGGGCAGGCGTGGTGAAACTGAGCATGGCCGTGTTCGCGCCGGTCAGGGCGATGCCAGTTTGTGTGAGCTCAGTCCAGGCGTAGGTCAGGGTGCCGCCCAGGGGGTTGGTGGCACTGCCACTGCCATCCAGGGTGATGGCGATGCCACCATCCACACCCGTCTCGCCATTCTCAGTAAGCAACAGCGCCGGATCAATCGGTGCAATTACAGCGCTGGGGGGTACCGCCTGAATGTTGACCGGGTCGCTGATCAGTTCTTCACTGAAACCGGCATCGTCGGTAAAGCTGACCCGTACCGCAATCGCCGCGCCCTCATGCGCCGAGGTCAAGTCGAGAGTTCGCGAGCTCTCCCCGGTAAGGTCCACGTCATCCGCCAGCCATTGATAGGTGAAGGTCGCGTTGGCAAGGCCATTGGTATCGCTAATGCTGACGGTGAACGCCCTCAGGGTCTCGCCGACCTGGGGCGTGCCGGTAATCACCGGAAGCCCCGTCGCCGGGCTGTTGACCGGGGCGGCTGCAATGTTGACCGCTTGGCTGATCAGTTCTTCACTGAAACCGTCATCGTCGGTAAAGCGGACCCGTATCTCAATATCCGCACCCAAATGCGCCGAGGTCAGAACCAGGGTCGGCGAGGTCGCCCCGCTAATGGGTCCGCTATCGGCCAGCCATTGATAGGTGAAGGTAGATGCATCGGGCAGGCCATTGGTATCGCTGATGTCGTCGGTCTCCGCCGTCAGGGTCTCGCCGACCTGGGGCGTGCCGCTGATCGTCGGAACCCCCGTCGCCGGGCTGTTGACCGGCGCAGCTGCAATGCTGACCGGGGCGCTGAGCAGTGTTTCATCGAAACCGTCATCGTCGGTAAAGCTGACCCGTACCTCGATATCCGCTCCTACATCATTCGCACTCGTCAAGGCGAGAGTCTGCGAGGTCTCCCCGCTAATGGTTCCGCCATCCTCCAGCCACTGATAGGTGAAGGTCACGTTGGTAAGGCCATTGGTATCGCTGATGTCGTCGGTGTTCGCCGTCAGGGTCTCGCCGACCTGGGGCGTGCCGCTGATGGTCGGAAGCCCCGTCGGCGGGCTGTTGACCGGCGCCGGCGCGCCGATATTGAGGGTTCGGGTCAGGGTACGAACGACATCGTCAGTACCGTCAACAAGGTCCGGGATCGTTAACTCAGCGATGAATCGAACCTCGCGTCCGCCACTACCAGCGGGTGCCTGAAAGGTGAAGTGCCGGAGCAGGTTATGCCACCGCTCTGGGGCTTCGTCATCGTTGTTGGGGGTACTAACGCCGACTATTATGTTTTGCGATGCACCAACACTAGCGATGGGTATAAATGTAATGCTATAACTGCTCCTCTCCGCAGCAGCAGCGAGCGCCACCTCATCGCCAGAGTTCAGATTAGCCGCACTCTCGACTCTTAGTCTAAAGGTATTGGGCCGCCCTGTGTCTATGCTCAAATCGGGAAAGATCGCCACCGGGCTACCCCCCGGCGTGACCGGAAGCGGCGTTGTGGTTCCGCTCAGGTCAAGCGGGGACATCATCGCCACCGCCACCGTGGGCGCGCTGGTCAGCGGCCCTTCATTCCTGCCCCCGGCATCGGTATAGCGCACAGACACGGTGATTTGATCGCCCATTTCGTCCGCGGTCAGGAGGTAGGTTGCGGAGTTCGCGTTGCTGATGGCCGTGTCCGTGCCGCCGGCGTGGGTATTCCATTGATAGGTGAACGGCAGGGGATCGGGACCATCGGCATCGCTAATGCCGCTGGTGTTTGCCGTCAGGGTCTCCCCCACCCGGGCCGTGCCGCTGATCGTCGGAAGCCCCGTCGCCGGGCTGTTGACCGGCGCCGGCGCGCCGATATTGAGGGTTCGGGTCAGGGTGTCGGGGGAGTCGGAACCACTAGCAGTGTATCGCACCTGAACGAATAATCGAATCTCGCGTTCGCCACTACCGGCGGGTGCCGCAAAGGTGAGGTTCCTGAGCAAATCATGCCAGTTATCTGCGGTTCCGGCTGCACTGCTCGCAAAAGCGGCAAAGAATGTATCATTACCAGGAGCACCTAAAATTTCGGCGCCGGTAAAAAACTGCAGCTGAAACCCGTTCGTATTCGGAGTACCGCTGAAGGCCATGGTATCGCCAGCATTCAAGTCATTCGGGTTCTCGACTCTTACTCTCATGACTACAGGGTTTGCATCTGCATCGCTCACCACCAAATCGGGAAAGACCACCACCGCATCACCCCCCGGCGTGACTGGAAGGGGCGTTGTGGTGCCGCTCAGGTCAGGCGTTTGGGCACTAGCCGGTTGCGCCACCCACAGCAAAGCAAGCAACGCCACCGCACAAAACCGCGCCCTGGCTACGAAGCCCGTCCCCAAAAAATGAACCAGCGACGGATAGGATTTTAAGCTAGACATAATAAATGTTCTCCAGTTCTTGATACGGTTTCTCTTGTTACGGCTGTTACCGCTCTTGTTACGGCTCTCGTTACGCTCTCCCCGACCCTCGTCACCGCTTCCCCGACCCATAACCGCTAGCGTGGAAGCCGATGGATGGGCACTTGGGGGGGGCTGGTGTGCCTGATTTGACGGGTATTAGCAGGAGTATTCATCTTCTCGCCTTCATCTGATTGTGAGTTGCGCGTCAGGTACGCGGTTCGCGCTGTACATACGCGCCTCAGGTACGCACGGTATGCCCATCCTGCAGGTTGCCAGTATAGCAGTAATTCGCATCTTGTCGCAATCCTGTGTGCGGGTTCAATACCTATGAGACAAATCGGCCAGCTTCGGTGTGGTTTGATGCGCAGGCTTTTGATCTGCATCGGGTCGTCTTCTCTGTGGATTTAATAACTCACAAGCTACCAGGTTCTTAGAAATTCGGGGATCATGGCCTGTGGATTGGATGGATAAGCCTACGACTTACCCACCACTCCACGGGTACAATAACAATCGTCCAAAAGTCTCATAGGTATCTGAACCATGACAAATCCCGTTCGCGGTTGGATTCGCGCTCAGCCTCGACCACTCCCCGCCCCGCCAGCCCCAAACCGCCCTGCGAATAGAAATAACCGGAGTAGAAATAGCGTTCATATCAGTACCCATAGTGATGGTTGTGGTTGGGGCAGTAGTCAAGTGCGTGCGCATAGTTGGGTTGGTGCTGGTGTTTGTGTCCGGGTTTACGCCAGTGCCTGGGCCTGGGTTTGTGCTGGTGCCTGTGCGCTCAACAGTGCCCTTGAAAGCCCTTCGACCAGACCATCGGTATGCGACAACCGCTTATCGACAGCCGCTATGTCTTCACGAACTTCCTTTATCTCCGCCGACAGCCGCTCAGATTGCCGCTTATCGACAGCCGCTATATCCGCACGTACTTCCTTGAACTCCCCATGAACTTCCGCACGAAATTCCTTTATCTCCGCTGACAGCCGCTCATTGACACCCGCTATATCCGCGCGAACTTCCTTGAACTCTGCACGAACTTCCTTGAACTCTTCTTTGAATTCCTTGCGAAGCCGCTCTTGGCCACGAATCCCCAGATGGAAACTCGGTGGGTGGGGCTGGTGGCCACGTTCTAGCAGGCTGTTGATTTTCTCGCCCAGAGCCACTGGGTTAGGTACAATACAGAAAATGATAACTCATCGAGGTTGTTGATTCAGTGCGCGGCGAAGATATTTTTCAAGAATCCCTTTTCACGACAGTCCAACTGGAATCGTTTGTCCCAGCCAATCACCCGCTGCGCGCCATTAAGGCCTTGTTTGATGAAACGATGAAGAACATGAACGGGCTATTCTCCAGTATTTATTCTGACTATGGGCGTGAATCCATCCCCCCCGAGCGCTTGATCAGAGCGCAGTTGCTCCAGGTACTTTAATAGCATACGCAGTGAGCGGCAGTTGGTAGAACAGATCAATTACAATCTGCTGTATCGCTGGTTTGTCGGATTAACGATTGATGACGCTGTCTGGAACCATTCGAGTTTCACGACTCATCGAGACCGCCTGCTGGAAAATGATGTTATTACCGAACTGTTCGAAGAAGTGGTTGGCTTGGCCAGGAAAAAGAACCTGCTATCTGATGAGCATTTTAGTGTTGATGGCACACTGATTCAGGCTTGGGCCTCACAAAAGAGTTATCGCCGCAAGGCTGATGACAGCCAGCCCCCGACAAGCGGCGGACGCAACAGCGACGCTAATTTCCACGGGGAAAAGCGCAGCAATGCGACCCACGAATCAAAGACAGATGGTGATGCACGGTTGGCCAAGAAAGGTTCCGGCAAGGAAGCCAAACTCTCCTACATGGGTCACACTGTCATGGAGAATCGCAATGGCTTGATCGTAAAGGCCGCTGCCAGCCACGCCACTGGCAAGGCAGAGCGAGACATTGCAGCGGGTCTGCTATCAGGCCTTACAGGCATGAAAAAGCGGACGGTAGGTGCGGACAAAAATTATGACACGGCAGGCTTCGTGGCGGATTGTCGGGCGATGAACATGACGCCCCATGTCGCCCGCAATGACAAGCGCCCTGGAGGGTCTGCCATTGATGGACGAACCAGCCGACACGCAAGCTATAAGGTGAGTCAGCGAAACAGAAAGCGCGTGGAGGAGCCCTTCGGTTGGGGCAAATCCATTGGCCTTATTAGACAGATGAAAGTGCGCGGTTTATCAAAAGTGAACGGCGTGTTTATGATGACGATGATTGGCTGGAACCTGACGCGAATGAGGGCGTTACAGGGGTAGTCCGCCTTGAGGGTGGGAACCCCATGCATTGACTGTTATTTATGGAAAAATACGGCGAAAATTGGGAATAAATCGTCGTTTTGATCGGACATTCCAGCTTCAAACGATTTAGGCGTCTGAAGCTGAGTGAAATTCAACAGCCTGCTAGATAGTGTCGTCACGAAATTTGAGCCCATATAGCCAAGCAGCGAATGTGTACCGCCGCCAGAAATGAAGCCGTGTTTTTTGCATAGCGCGTGGCAATTCCCCGCCAGCGCTTTAACACCAAGAAGGCATTCTCAACCAAATGCCTGAGACGGTACAGTTCTTTATCATAACCCCGAGGCACCTTCCGATTTCGTTTGGGTGGAATGACAACACCTATCTGGTTTGTCTCGCAGTGCATCACAATGGCATCGGTATCATATGCTTTGTCTGCTAACAAATGTTCAGCATCAATCCCCTCAATCAATGAGAGAGCCTGGCTGCAATCTGCCATGGTACCCTCTGTAATAAGTAGTTTGATCGGCATACCATGCGCATCCACGGCCAAATGTATCTTTGTGTTGAGCCCCCTTTTGTGCGATTCATCGCCTGATTGCCGCCTCTGGCACCTGCTGCGTGTGGATGAACCTTGACATGACTAGCATCAATCATTAGCCACTCATAATCCGGTTCAGTCACCAGTTGTTCCAACAAACCTTCCCAAATGCCCTTAGTCGCGCCAGCGGCAAAAACGCCGATGTGTATTTTTCCAGTCACCATAATCGGGTGGCAAATCTCGCCAGAGTGCGCCTGTGCGAAGAATCCAAAAAATGGCATTGATAAAAAGGCGATTATCCGTTGCTACACCTCCCCAACTACCGACTCGGCCTGGCAAATGCGGTTCCAATAAAGACCAAATATGATCAGAAATATCGTGACGCCTGTGAGCACTTTGCATATGAAAACTCCTCAAAATAGAAAAATACTATTATAACTCAATCTTACGACGACACCACCTAGCAGAAACAGTCAAATGCTGACCTCGGTCCGATTGTTAGCCCCGCGTCAGGACGCGGTATGTTCATCTTGCTCCCCCCGACCCGCATCACCCCCTCCCCGACCCATAACCGCTACCGTGGCAACCGAGAGATGGAAACTCGGTGGGTGGGGCTGGTATGCCACATTCTAGCAGAAACAGTCATCTGCCGACCCCGACCCGATTGTTAGCCCCGCGTCAGAGCGCGGTATGTTCATCTTGCTCCCCCCGACCCATAACCACCAGCCCCGCACACCCACAGCCGTTGCCCGCCCAGGGCTGTGCCGGTGCCGGTGTTTATGCCAGCGCCTGAGCCTGGGCCTGGGTTTGCGCTGGCGCCTGTGTGCTCAACAGTGCCCTTGAAAGCCCTTCCACCAAGCCATCAGTGTGCGACAACCGCTTATCGACAGCCGCTATCTCCGCTGACAACCGCTCATTGACAGCCGCTATATCCGCGCGTACTTCCTTGAATTCCGCCGACTGCCGCTCATTGACAGCCGCTATATCCGCACGAACTTCCTTGAACTCCGCCGACAGCCGCTCATCGACAGCCGCTATCTCTGCGCGAACTTCCTTGAACTCCGCATGAACTCCCTTGAACTCCGCACGAAACTCCGCACGAACTTCCTTGAACTCTTCTTTGAATTCCTTGCGAAGCCGCTCTTGGCCACGAATCATCATGACTATCTGTGCAGACATGAAACCAACAACAGTCAAAATCGTTATGATGGTGGTTAGTATTTCACCCGACATTGGTCGTACCTCTCAGGTTATCGATAGGTGCAGTATAGCAAATTTGTTCTCTCCCGGCAGTCATCTGTGCGGGTTCAGTACCTATGAGACAAATCAGGCCGCCTGTATGAGTTTCTGATAATAGCTTATTGGTGTTTCCAAACCTACCCCATCATGGGGTCGATAATGATTGTAGTATTGTTGATAGTCCGCCAACGCTTTATTCACCGCAGCAACCGTCAAACTGCCCTCGTAAAACGGATAGAACTCATAACGCGTTGTGCCGTTGGCTCGCTCAACACAGCCGTTCCATTTGGGCTTTCTGGGTGGTAGCACGAACAGGGGAATGCCCAGTGCCTGACAAGCCGATTCAAACTCATCCCTGAACTCGCTGCCGCCGTCAACCTGAATCGAGAGCAGGTCGAAGGGTAACTGCTGGCTCAGCTCGTTCAGAAAGCGTTTAGCGTTGCGACTACTGGCACGGCTATAGGCTCGCATAATCGTGGTACCAGTGACCGGGCAGGTGGCTTTAAACTCTTTGAGGGCAAAGCCTTCGGTAAAGCTGACACTCATGTGGTCAACCTGCATCAGCTCTCCGGGCTGTCTGGCCTTCATGCCGTATTTCCAGCGCTTGGCGTGGTGCTTAAACTGACGACGACGTTTTGGCTTTATCCGCCCAAAGTAGAAGGCGACGGGCACAATGCGGTTCAGTCGGAGCAGCTTTTTCAGTATGCGGCCCACAGTACTGATGCTCAGTGTAAAACCCCGATCACGGTTCAGCACTTTCCAGATTTTGCGCTTGCCCCAGAGCCGATGACGCTGCCTCAGGTGTTGAACTTGCTGTTCTTGCTGTTTTGACCATGAGGGCTTACGGACGCGTTGTGGACGGCAACTCAACACCTCCAATCCAGTAAGACCTTGCTGTTGATAGCGTGATCGCCAACGATAATAGGTGGCCTTAGACCAGTCTATGACGAGTAGGCAGGTCGCACTTGAACAGCCTTCAGTCTTGAGCTGCTCATAGAGTTCCAGCTTCTTTAAACGCTTGATAGCCTCTGCGCTAGAGGTGTCGTTAATCGGCCAGCTTCGGTATGATTTGATACGCAGGCTTTTGATCTGCATCGGGTAGTCTCCTGTGTGGATTTAACAACTCACAGGCTACCCGATTTTTAGAAATCCGAGAATCATAACCTGTGGATTGGATGGATAAGTCTACGACTTACCCACCACTCCACAGGTACAATAACAATCGTCCAAAAGTCTCATAGGTATCTGAACCATGACATCATCAGTCTTACGCCAAATACCATAAACAAACCGACTTACCACCGGCGGATGAAACCACCAGCGTGCGACAACCGCTTATCGACAGTCGCTATATTCGCGCGAACTTCCTTGAACTCTCCGCACGAACTTCCTTGAACTCCGCACGAACTTCCGCACGAATTTCCTTTATCTCTTTACGAGCTTCTTTTATCTCCGCTGACAGCCGCTCAGATAGCCTCTTTGCACGAGCTTCCTTGAATTTCGCTGACAGCCAGGCTGTTTGTATGAGCATGAAACCAATAATGCTCAAAGCCCCTATGATGGTCAGTATTTGATAAGACGACATTGGTCGTACCTCTCATGTTATCGATAGGTGCAGTATAGCAAATTTATTCTCTCCCGGCAGTAAGGCGTACCCAGCCCCAAACCGCCCTGCGAATAGAAATAACCAAAGTAGAAAGTGCGTTCATATCAGTACCCGTGGTGATGGTTGGGGTTGGGGTAGTAGTCAAGTGCGTGCGCATAGTTGGGTTGGTGCTGGTGTTTGTGTCCGGGTTTACGCCAGTGCCTGGGCCTGGGTTTGTGCTGGTGCCTGTGCGCTCAACAGTGCCCTTGAAAGCCCTTCGACCAGACCATCGGTATGCGACAACCGCTCATTGACGACCGCTATGTCCCCACGGACTTCCTTTATCTCCGCCGACAGCCGCTCAGATTGCCGCTCATCGACAGCCGCTATCTCTGCGCGAACTTCCTTGAACTCCGCCGACAGCCGCTAGACCTGCACGAACTCCCTTTGTCTCTGCTGACAACAGGGCTGTTTGTCTGTACATGAAACCAAAAATGCTCAAAACCGTTATGATGGTGGTTAGTATTTCACCCGACATTGGCCGTACCTCTCATGTTATCGATAGGGTTGCAGGATACCATATGCCTTCTCTCCCGGCAGTCATCAGTCTTACGCCAAATACCATAAACAAACCGGCTTACCACCGGCGGATGAAACCACCAGCGTGACCAGCCCCAACACCCACAAAACGCGGAAAATCATAAGCCAGTTATTTTTTGGGGTCAAATGGTTGTGCGGGTTCAGTACCTGTGAGACCCATCAGGCTGTCTGGTATTCGCCCGGATTATACTGTGGAGACCTCAGCATAACGACTACAGTTGCCAATCCATCGTTAAAGAAGGCTTAAAATGCTCATTTACACCCGTACCAAAAGCAGGGCCTATGAGAGGCACTCCGCTTTTGCGCCTTTTTTTGCCTCGACCTGGCTTCACTCGCTACGTTATGCAGAGGTCTCTGTGCATTGCACTCGGCAGAGAACGGATATTTTCGGTATAATCGCCGGTCTTTGCTAAAACGCAAGACAGGGTATTGATCAAGTGGTGCCTTTTCTGTTGCAATGCACAGTTTCCGGCCCGATAAAACAGGGGCCAAATCCCGTTCCCTGTTAAATAAATTCTGATATGGAGAAGTTTTATGTCCGACCGCAAGGCAAGGCTGTCAATCGACGGCTCCGACCAGGTATTTGAATTTGATGTGTATCCTGGAACCATAGGCCCCGATGTTATCGATGTTGCTTCGCTGACCTCACATGGCTATTTCACTCTGGATGCCGGTTTTACTTCCACAGCTTCCTGCGAATCCAAAATCACCTATATAGATGGCGGGAAAGGTGTTCTTTTACATCGGGGGTATCCGATAGACCAGCTCGCCGAGCAATCTGATTATCTGGAGGTCTCCTACCTTCTTCTCAACGGCGAGTTGCCTTCGGTTGAACAAAAGCGGGAGTTCGACTCCATCGTCAACAGACATACCATGGTGAACGAGTGGGTTCGGGATTTTTATAACGGATTCAGGTATGACGCCCACCCGATGGCCATGCTTTGTGGCGTCGTTGGCGGGCTCTCGTCTTTCTACCACGATTCTCTGGATATACATGATCCCGAGCACCGCCAGATTACCACTATGCGTTTGATTTCCAAGATGCCTACCCTGGCGGCCATGGCTTACAAGCACAGCATTGGTCAACCGGCGCTCTATCCTCGCAATGATCTCGACTACGCCCCAAATTTCTTGTACATGATGTACGGTACGCCCTGCGAGGAGTATGAAGTCAACCCCGTTATTGCCCGTGCGATGGATAAAATATTTATCCTTCATGCCGACCACGAGCAAAATGCCTCAACTTCTACCGTGCGCCTCGCCGGCTCGACAGGTGCCAATCCCTTTGCCTGCATCGCCGCTGGCGTTGCGGCCCTGTGGGGGCCCTCTCACGGTGGAGCCAACGAAGCCGTTATCGCCATGCTTGAAGAAATTGGTGATGTATCAAACGTAGATTCGGCTGTCAACCGCGCCAAGGACCCGGCCGACTCATTCAGGTTGATGGGCTTTGGCCATCGCGTCTACAAAAACTTTGACCCCCGTGCCAGGGTGATGAAGGAAACCTGCGACGAGGTTCTGGAAGCTCTGGGCGTTACAGACCCGCTTCTGGAGATTGCCAAGCGCCTGGAAGAAATTGCACTGGAGGATGGGTATTTCGCAGAGAAGAAACTCTATCCAAACGTAGACTTCTATTCAGGCATTATCCTGAAAGCTATAGGTATCCCGCTCAATATGTTTACCGTGATATTTGCCCTGGGCCGCACGGCTGGCTGGCTGGCTCACTGGCATGAAATGATCGGCGAGAACAGCAGGATAGGTCGTCCCCGGCAGCTTTATACCGGCCATGCAGAGCGCAATTTTGTGCCCCTGGCCAGGCGTTAGTCCCGGATAGAGACCTCAGCATAACTGCTACAGGTTGCCAATCCATCGTTAAAAAAAGGCTTAAAATGCTCATTGACACCCGTACCAAAAGCAGGGCCTATAGGAGGCACCAAAAGCAGGGGCTATGGAAGGCACTCCGCTTTTGCGCCTTTTTTTGCCTCGACCTGGCTTCACTCGCTACCTTATGCAGAGGTCCCGGATAAAATAAGAAGTGCGGTTTTTACGCCCGGAGGGCTCTTCTGTAAGGATATTTTAGCGGCAATCCTCGAGAGAATTTGATGCCATCGCCAGCATACAGTTGGCAATGAGGTCGGGTCTCTCCATTTGCAGCAGATGCCCCTGGTCTTGCAACCTGAGAATATAAGAATTTTTCGGGTCCAGTTTTCTTTCTGCATAATCGGCATTTTTCGGATTGACCAGTTTGTCTGTGTCTCCCTGCACAACGATAACCGGCACTTTGATTTCAGGCCAACGTGAGTCCATCAGCGTCAGTTCAGAAACCAGCGCATAGACCTCCTCATTTGCCGCACTCATGCTTTCTGAAAGAAATCCGTCGACCAGTTTTCCAGCCCTGTTGTACCAGCGGGGGCGAACCAGATCGGGGTCCAGGCCAGCCGCCAGGACGATGATGCCATCAATTATTTCAGGGAACTCCAAACCGAGATAAGGCACCAGCGAACCACCCCAGGAATGACCCGCCAGGATGATGGGAACAGCTTTGTAGTCGCTGTTTAATCTGGACAGCAGAGGTTTGATCAGGCTTGCCTGCTCACTAAACCGGGGGACAATTCGAGGGGTTTTTTTGAACTGGGACAGGCCCCACCCAGGCCTGTCCAGAGACACGAGCAGAACTTCGGACAGAAAGGCCTTGTCGACCAGAAGCCTGCCGATGTCATGCCAGCCTCCCGGTGTGCCATGCACCCAGACAACAACGGCTTTTACGGGCTTGCCGCTACTTCGATAGTGGAGTTTAAACGCATCATTTTCTATAAAACCAGATTCTATTTCGGTGTTCGTTATCACCTGTTCACTGACGAACTCCTGATGAGCCCTCATCGATTTTGGCAGGATACAGCCAGCCAGTAGCCCCGAAGCCGCCACAACCAGGGTTGCGCCCAGTATTCTCGAACCCGTTTTCATCTGGAGAGACCTCAGCATAACGACTATAGTTGCCAATCCATCGTTAAAAAAAGGCTTAAAATGCTCATTGACACCCGTACCAAAAGCAGGGCCTTTAGAAGGCACCAAAAGCAGGGCCTTTAGAAGGCACCAAAAGCAGGGCCTATGGAAGGCACTCCGCTTTTGCGCCTTTTTTTGCCTCGACCTGGCTTCACTCGCTACGTTATGCAGAGGTCTCCTGGAAACCATAGCCGCCGTAGAAAGGCCGGAGTGCCGCCGACCTTTTTGCACTCTATCCGGGGGGCGTTTGCAGCCAGTTCACAAACTCCCCGCGCCCCCTGTAGGGCGCAGTCCCATCCGTCTCTGCTTCAATTCTCAACAGACGGTTATATTTGGCCACGCGGTCAGAACGACTCAATGAGCCCGTTTTAATCTGCCCGGCATTGGTGGCGACGGCAAGGTCGGCAATTGTCGTATCTTCTGTCTCGCCAGAACGGTGCGAGATAACAGCTGTAAAACCTGCCTTCTGCGCCATGTCAATGGCGTCCAGTGTCTCGGACAGTGAGCCAATCTGGTTGAATTTAATCAAAATTGAGTTGCCGATACCTCTGTCGATACCCCTTTGCAGAATTTTGGTATTGGTCACAAAAAGGTCATCGCCAACCAGCTGCACCCGGTCGCCCATCTTCGCGGTTAAAGTGGCCCAGCCGTCCCAATCCGACTCGTCCATCCCGTCTTCAATGGATAAAATGGGGTATCGGTCAGATAAGTCCGCCAGAAAGTCGACAAACTCTTCAGCAGTGTATCGCTTTCCTTCACCAGAAAGGTCGTAAATACCATCTCTGTAGAATTCTGAGCTGGCGCAATCCAGGGCCAGGCAGATATCGTCGCCCAGTTTGTACCCGGCATTTTCAACCGCTTCAGCAATCACTTTGAGCGCGGCTTCGCTGGATGGCAAATCCGGTGCAAAACCGCCTTCATCGCCGACGGCAGTATTCAAACCCCGTGCATTCAACACTTTTTTAAGCGTATGGAATATTTCCGCACCCATTCTCAGCGCTTCAGAAAAACTTTTTGCCGAGACCGGCTGAATCATAAATTCCTGAATGTCAACTGTGTTATCGGCGTGCTCGCCACCATTGATGATGTTCATCATGGGCACGGGCATGCTGTAATCTGTTCCGCCATACAGGTCAGCTATATGCCGGTATAGCGGAATATTTTTGGCGGCGGCAACTGCCCTGGCGGTTGCCAGAGACACCGCCAGGATGGCGTTGGCACCGTATTTTGATTTGTTCCCGGTGCCGTCGGCATGGATCATGGCCCCATCAAGCGCTCGCTGGTCAGCGGCGTCAGAATTTAAAAGAAGTTCACGGATGGGGCCATTGATCCTGGCAACGGCATTGAGCACGCCCTTGCCGAGGTATCGGGATTGGTCTCCGTCACGCAGTTCAAGGGCCTCTCTCGACCCCGTCGATGCGCCACTGGGCGCACAGGCCCGGCCGACGACACCCGATGCCAGGGTTACCTCGGCACTAACCGTTGGGTTGCCCCTGGAATCCAGAATTTCAAAGGCCCTGATGTCAGTAATTTTGGTCATTGGTTTAAAATCTCCAGACAGGTTAATTTGAGACCTCAGTATAACGACTACGGTTGCCAATCCATCGTTAAAAAAAGGCTTAAAATGCTCATTGACACCCGTACCAAAAGCAGGGCCTATGGAAGGCACTCCGCCTTTGCGCCTTTTTTTGCCTCGACCTGGCTTTACTCGCTACGCTATGCAGAGGTCTCAATTTGTAGAGCCCCTTGCACGAAAGCCATTTCGCCCAGATGCTGCGTCGCCCGAAAGAGCCGCCATTTTCCGGGCAAGGGTCTCCTATGGAATTTCCAGCAGGGGCAGGGATTTCACCAGATCATCCACTGCTTTTATTTGTTCCAAAAAGGCTTTTAATTGATTCAAAGGCAGCGCACTCGACCCGTCACATTTAGCCCGGACAGGGGCGGGGTGCGCTTCCAGGAACAAGCCGGCCAACCCGGCGGCAATGCCCGCCCTGGCCAGTTCTGCAACCTGCTGCCTGCGCCCTCCAGAGGTGGCGCTGCCACTACTCCGCGCCTGCAAGGCGTGAGTTACATCAAAGATCAGTGGCGCTCTTCCACAACTGGATTTCATCACTTCAAACCCGAGCATGTCGACGACCAGATTGTCGTAGCCAAAACTTGAGCCACGCTCACAAAGAATAATCTTGTCGTTGCCACATCGATTAAATTTGTCGACGATATTGGCCATCTGGGACGGACTTAAAAACTGCGGCTTTTTGACGTTTATGACTGACCCTGTGACAGCCATGGCTTCCACCAGGTCGGTCTGTCTGGCCAAAAAAGCGGGGAGCTGTATAACATCGCAGACCTCTGCAACCGGAGCCGCTTGATCCGGCTCGTGGACATCTGTGATTACCGGTACGGCAAATTCTTTTTTGACATCGTCAAAGATACGCAGCCCCTCTTCCATACCCGGCCCTCGGAAGGAGTGTATCGAGGAGCGGTTTGCCTTGTCGTATGAGGCTTTAAAAATATAGGGGATGCCCAGGGCATCGGTGACTTCCCTGTAGGCCTCGGCGGCCCGCATGGCCAGGTCTCTGGATTCGAGTACATTGATACCGCCGAACAATGTAAAGGGTCTGTCATTGGCGACTTGCAGCCCGGCAACTGAAATCTTTTTTTCCATTTTGTTTTAAGTCCTGTTCCAGGCCTCAAACGCCGGCAGCCGAGCGTTCAAGAGCCGCGTGGATAAAGCCTTCAAACAGGGGGTGTCCATCGCGTGGAGTCGACGTAAATTCAGGGTGAAACTGACAACTGACAAACCAGGGATGCCCCGGAATCTCTACCATTTCAACGAGGCGCTGATCGGCCGAAAACCCGGCAACCTTTAAACCTGCCTCCTCGAGTTTCGCCAGATAATTATTGTTGAATTCATAGCGGTGGCGGTGCCGTTCGTGGATGAGGTCACAGCCGTAGAGTTCTCTCGATCTGGTGCCTTCGACAAGTTTACATGGCTGACTCCCCAACCTCATGGTGCCACCCAGATCATCGCCATTGCCACGACGCTGGACACTGCCATCAGATTCGACCCATTCTGTAATCAGACCGATAACCGGATGGGGGCTGTGCTCGTTAAATTCTGTGCTGTTGGCAGCATCCAGACCAGCCACATTGCGGGCATATTCTATCACCGCGACCTGCATGCCCAGGCATATGCCAAGGTAGGGGATGCCCTGCTCCCGCGCATGGTGAGCAGCCGCAATCTTGCCTTCAATGCCGCGCAATCCAAATCCACCGGGAACGAGAATGGCATCCGCCGACTCAATCGCAGCCAGGCCGCCCTCTTCGAGGCTTTCCGAGTCAATATGATCAATCACAACCCTGGCTTTGCTGTGAATGCCCGCGTGGTTCAGCGCCTCGTGCAGCGATTTGTAGGCGTCGAGCAATTCCATGTATTTTCCAACCATGGCTATTCGCACTTCACCAATGCTGGCCCGCTGAAGGTCAACAACCTCATCCCATTCACTCAGATCAGCTTTGGGGCTATCACCGAGATTAAATTTTTCGACAACGATTTGGTCCAGACCGTATTCTTTCAGGTCCCGCGGAATGGAGTAAATAGAGTGTGCATCGGGCAGCGGGATTACCGCCCGCTCTTCAACATTGGTGAAAAGGGCTATTTTTTTTCTGGATTCCTCATCGACTTCAACCTCGGATCGACAGAGGAGGATATCCGGCTGAATGCCAATGGAGCGCAATTCTTTAACGGAGTGCTGGGTAGGCTTGGTCTTGGTTTCTCCCGCTGCCCTGATGTAGGGCACCAGAGTCAGGTGCATCAACAGTGAACGGCTCGAGCCCAGTTCAACTTTTAACTGGCGAATGGCCTCGAGGAAAGGCTGTGACTCGATATCGCCAACCGTGCCGCCGATCTCTACGATAGCGATATCATTGCCTTGGGCGCCAGCGATAATTCTCGATTTAATTTCGTCGGTCACGTGTGGAATAACCTGAACGGTTCCACCCAGATAATCACCGCGGCGCTCACGTTTGAGGATGGCCTCGTAGACCTGCCCGGTGGTGAAATTATTGCGCCTGGATGTCTTGCTGCGCAAAAATCTTTCGTAGTGCCCCAGGTCCAGGTCCGTTTCTGCACCATCTTCTGTGACAAACACTTCTCCGTGTTGAAAGGGACTCATAGTCCCCGGATCAACATTCAGATAAGGGTCGAGTTTTAATATGGTAACGCTGAGAGAACGGGCTTCGAGAATGGCTCCAAGGGAGGCAGCGGCAATGCCCTTACCCAGTGAGGAGACAACCCCACCTGTGACAAAGATGAAACGTGTCATGTGCTACCCAAGTTTGACCGGCTAAAGATTCGGGGTGGGAAAATTCTGTCCATCTGCATGAAACCGACGATTAAGGCACCTCTGGAGACCTCAGCATAACGACTACAGTTGCCTATCCATCGTTAAAAAAAGGCTTAAAATGCTCATTGACACCCGTACCAAAAGCAGTGCCTATGAAAGGCACTCCGCTTTTGCGCCTTTTTTTGCCTCGACCTGGCTTCACTCGCTACCTTATGCAGAGGTCTCCCCTGATTAAATTCGGGATCAAATTCGGGATCAAATTCGGTGTTGCCCTGAATTTTCACAGAAAGAAGCCCCCACAAGATGGGCGATCAGTCTACCTGAAACGAGTAACCGCCTCAATCTTCTTGTGCGGGTTCAGTACCTATGAGACAAATCAGGCCGCCTGTATGAGTTTCTGATAATAGCTTATTGGTGTTTCCAAACCTACCCCATCATGGGGTCGATAATGATTGTAGTATTGTTGATAGTCCGCCAACGCTTTATTCACCGCAGCAACCGTCAAACTGCCCTCGTAAAACGGATAGAACTCATAACGCGTTGTGCCGTTGGCTCGCTCAACACAGCCGTTCCATTTGGGCTTTCTGGGTGGTAGCACGAACAGGGGAATGCCCAGTGCCTGACAAGCCGATTCAAACTCATCCCTGAACTCGCTGCCGCCGTCAACCTGAATCGAGAGCAGGTCGAAGGGTAACTGCTGGCTCAGCTCGTTCAGAAAGCGTTTAGCGTTGCGACTACTGGCACGGCTATAGGCTCGCATAATCGTGGTACCAGTGACCGGGCAGGTGGCTTTAAACTCTTTGAGGGCAAAGCCTTCGGTAAAGCTGACACTCATGTGGTCAACCTGCATCAGCTCTCCGGGCTGTCTGGCCTTCATGCCGTATTTCCAGCGCTTGGCGTGGTGCTTAAACTGACGACGACGTTTTGGCTTTATCCGCCCAAAGTAGAAGGCGACGGGCACAATGCGGTTCAGTCGGAGCAGCTTTTTCAGTATGCGGCCCACAGTACTGATGCTCAGTGTAAAACCCCGATCACGGTTCAGCACTTTCCAGATTTTGCGCTTGCCCCAGAGCCGATGACGCTGCCTCAGGTGTTGAACTTGCTGTTCTTGCTGTTTTGACCATGAGGGCTTACGGACGCGTTGTGGACGGCAACTCAACGCCTCCAATCCAGTAAGACCTTGCTGTTGATAGCGTGATCGCCAACGATAATAGGTGGCCTTAGACCAGTCTATGACGAGTAGGCAGGTCGCACTTGAACAGCCTTCAGTCTTGAGCTGCTCATAGAGTTCCAGCTTCTTTAAACGCTTGATAGCCTCTGCGCTAGAGGTGTCGTTAATCGGCCAGCTTCGGTATGATTTGATACGCAGGCTTTTGATCTGCATCGGGTCGTCTCCTGTGTGGATTTAACAACTCACAGGCTACCCGATTTTTAGAAATCCGAGAATCATAACCTGTGGATTGGATGGATAAGTCTACGACTTACCCACCACTCCACAGGTACAATAACAATCGTCCAAGAGTCTCATAGCTATCTGAACCATGACATCTTCTGAACTGGAAATTTCTGCCCAGGGGCCCCGACACTGTTCTACCGCTAATGTATGGTCGTGCCCGACGGGCTCCCTGGTTTCTTTGCATTCGTTTGGGCGGATGCGTAGACTGTGCTGCGATTTATTTTGAGTTCGCCGATACCCTTGTCCCGCCGCCATGACAAGCGCCCGAAATTCTGTGGTCAGCGACCCGACATGCAGGTGAAATGGCCTTATTAACTCGGCATGAAAATACCGAGTTAATGAGTGGCACATGGAAGTGCCGCCGCCGAGCGTTAGCTCGGTCGCAAACCCTTGAAATGTCAAAAAATTCGTACATTTTTGCCAGCATTTCAAGGGTGGACAATAAAATACGCAGGATGCGGTATTTTATTGCTAGGTTAATAGTGCAGAGGTCTCACAATAAATATGAGTGGCAACTTATTCACAGTATCGGCACCTTCAGGCGCGGGTAAGACCAGCCTGGTC
>CBDBJQ010000002.1:0-4719 GCA_965206405.1 Alphaproteobacteria bacterium | reverse complement strand
CGGTGGGCGGGCAGCCGGGCACGTACACGTCCACCGGCACGATGCGGTCGCAGCCGCGCACCACCGAATAGGCGTAGTGGTAATAGCCGCCGCCGTTGGCGCACGAGCCCATGGAAATCACCCAGCGCGGCTCCGGCATCTGGTCATAGACGCGGCGCAGCGCCGGCGCCATTTTATTGGTCAGGGTGCCGGCCACGATCATCACATCAGATTGCCGTGGGCTCGGGCGGAACAGGATGCCGAAGCGGTCGAGGTCATAACGCGCCGCGCCCGCCTGCATCATCTCCACGGCGCAACAAGCCAACCCGAAAGACATCGGCCACATCGAGCCGGTGCGCGCCCAGTTGATCAGTTCATCCAGTTTCGCCGTGGCAAAACCTTCCTGCAGGGTTCCTTCAAGGGCCATGATCTATGCACCTATTCCCATTCCAGCGCCCCTTTTTTCCATTCATATGCGAAACCCACCACCAGCACCGCCAGGAAAATCATCATCGCCCAGAAGCCGAAGACGCCGATTTCGTCGAGCACGATGGCCCACGGAAATAAAAACGCGATCTCGAGATCAAAAATAATGAAAAGGATCGCTACCAAGTAGTAGCGCACGTCAAATTTCATCCGCGAATCCTCGAACGCCTCAAAGCCGCATTCGTAGGGGGACAGCTTGTCGTCGTAGGGCTTATCCGGGGCCAGTACCCTGCCAGCGCCGATGGCGACCACGCCGATGCCCAGCCCCACTCCGATAAACATCAAAATCGGAAAATAGTCAGCTAGCATGGTCGGCTCCGGGCGGTCAGGTTGGCGAAACGAAAAGCGTTTCAACCCGCCGAAGTCTATGGCCCGACGGGGTTTCAGTCAAGGCGTGTTTGATGTCATCCCATTATGGGACAGATCGGGTGGTAGTGGCGATGGACTGGCCGGGGCAGGGAATTGAGGCCGTGGTGGGGTGGTTGGCCGTGGTAGCGTTGCGGGCAGGTGAGCAAGTGCGCATTGAAGCCCGGCAGGTCATCGCGCAGCAGGGCTTCGCGGTAGTCCACAAACGCCACCTCAAACGCCTCCCGCATGGTGCGGAAGCGTTTATTTTCGGACATTGGGGACAGGTATGTCCCTGGCAGGCCACGTTCGCGGGCGATTTTGCGCCATGCGCAGCGGATCGAGGGGCGGAGGGGCGGAGGGGCGGAGGGGCGGAGGTGATGCGCCCTTGCGGAAGAATAATCCATCCCATAGAACCCGCGCAGCCGTAAACCGATGTGCTTTATTTGCCTGTCTTTGCCTGTCGGCTTGCTGTTTTCACGCTGCCCAAAATCCCCACCGTTTCCGGCAGTATTCAATGGCCACGCCGATTAGCTCGGCGTCACGCTGATTAGCTCGGCGCCACGCCGATTAGCCCGAGGCCACGCCGATTGGCTCGGCGCCACGCCGATTAGCCCGGGGCGCTTTTATTCTCGGTGTAAATTGGCTATCCTGCGCGGCTTGAACTTTGTTGCGGCGAACCGCGGCCAACCACTGACAACCATCCCCTCCAACGACCCACGACCCATGACCATTGAATCCCCCAACGAATTACTCGAATCTCTGAATGCCTCGTCCCAGCGCGTGGTCGCATTGCGGAGGTTTCTTTGACTACGCGGACCAGAAGGAGCGCCTGGAAGAGGTCAACCTAAGGCTGGAAGATCCGAAAATTTGGGACGACCCCGCCGCGGCTCAGGCCCTCGGCCAGGAACGTGCCCGGTTGCAGCGGGCGGTTGAAGGGCTGGATGCGTTGAGTCGGCGGATCGACGACAGCATCGAGCTGTTGGAAATGGCCCGCACCGAGGAAGATGCCGAAGCCGTGGGGGAAATCGAAACCGAGGCCGTGGAAATCATCGCGGCCCTTGAAAAAATGGAATTCCGGCGGATGTTCAGCGGCCCGGCGGACGCCCGCAATGCGTTCATCGACATTCAATCCGGCTCCGGCGGCACCGAAGCCCAGGACTGGGCGGAGATGCTGTTGCGCATGTACATCCGCTGGGGGGAAGACCAAGGCTACCATACCGACCTCGTGGAGCGCTCCCCCGGTGACGTGGCCGGGATCAAAAGCGCCACCCTCAAGATGACCGGAGAATACGCTTACGGTTACCTGCGAACCGAAAGCGGCGTGCACCGCCTGGTGCGTAAAAGCCCGTTCGATTCGGGCAACCGCCGTCACACCTCGTTCGCTTCGGTGTACGCCTATCCCGAAATTGACGACAGTTTCCAGGTGAAAATCGATTCTGCCGACCTGCGCGTGGACACCTACCGCGCCAGCGGCGCCGGTGGTCAGCACGTCAACCGCACCGATTCGGCGGTGCGGATTACCCACCTTGGGTCGGGAATCGTGGTACAGTGCCAGAACGATCGCTCCCAGCACCGCAACCGCGCCGAAGCGATGTCTATGCTGAAATCGCGGTTGTACGAAGCGGAGATGCAAAAGCGCCGGGAAGCGCAACAGGACGTCGAGGACAGCAAGGCGGACATCGGCTGGGGCAGCCAGATTCGCTCCTACGTGCTCGACCAGTCGCGCATCAAGGACCTCAGAACCGGCGTCGAAACCGGCAACACCCAGGCGGTGCTGGACGGCGCCCTCAACCAGTTTATCGAAGCCAGTTTGAAGGCCGGGCTGTGACTATGACTGTGACTGCGACGGTAACGGGCCGCCACCGAAATTCATGAGCGAAGAGAACGAACAGCGTCGCCTGCGGTATGAAAAACTGAGCGCGTTGCGCGCCGTTGGCAACGCCTATCCCAACGACTTCCGGCGCGACGCACTGGCCGGGGAGTTAAGCGACGCGTTCGCCGGCAAGGAGGCGAAACTGGCCGCCGCGCCGCTGCGGGCGAAGCGCGTGAAAGTGGCCGGGCGGCTGATGTCCCGGCGCGTCATGGGCAAAGTGGCGTTCGCCCACATTCGCGACCTGAGCGGGCAAATCCAGTTGTTCGTGCAGCGCGATTCGCTACCGGACGAGGCCTACAAAAACGCGTTCAAAAAGTACGACATCGGCGACATCATCGCCGCCGAAGGGGAACTGTTTCACACCAAAACCGGCGAGCTCAGCGTGCGCGTGGACGGTATTCGCCTGCTGACCAAATCCCTGCGGCCACTGCCGGAGAAACACCATGGCCTGACCGACGCCGAGATGAAATACCGGCAGCGCTACGTGGACCTCATCATGAGCGAGGAAACCCGCGCGGTGTTCAAAACCCGCGCCGCTGCGATCCAGTACCTGCGGGAATTCATGATCGAGCGGCGCTTCGTGGAAGTGGAGACGCCGATGATGCACCCCATTCCCGGCGGCGCGCTGGCGCGGCCATTCACCACCCACCACAACGCCCTGGACATGGAATTGTTTTTGCGCATCGCCCCGGAGTTGTATTTGAAACGGCTGGTGGTGGGCGGCCTGGAGCGCGTGTTTGAGATCAACCGGAACTTCCGCAACGAAGGCGTCAGCACCAAACACAACCCCGAGTTCACCATGCTGGAGTTTTACCAGGCCTATACCGATTACCGCGAGTTTATGGACCTCACCGAGGAGATGATGCGCGGGTTGTGCCGCGCGGTAAGCGGCGCCACGACGCTGCAATACCAGGGGCAAAGCCTGGATTTTTCCGCCCCGTTCGCGCGCATGACCCTCGCCGAATCCATCCTCCAACATAACCCCGGCATCGAGGCGCGGCAGCTGCAAGACGTAAATGCCCTCAAACGGCTGGCGAAGAATTCCGGCGTGGAAGTGGAACCCGGCTCCGGCGCGGGCAAGCTGCAGATGGATCTGTTCGAGAAAAGCGTGGAGGATAAACTCGTCAACCCAACCTTCATCACCGCCTACCCGGTGGAAGTCTCGCCGCTGTCCCGGCGCAACGACCATCAGCCCGAGCTCAGCGACCGCTTTGAATTGTTCATCGCCGGTCGCGAAATCGCCAACGGCTTCTCCGAGCTGAACGACCCCGAAGATCAAGCCGAGCGCTTCCGGCGGCAACTGGCACGCTCCGCCGCCAGCGACGAAGTCATGGGCTTTGACGCCGACTACATCCGCGCCCTGGAATACGGCCTGCCACCCACCGCCGGCGAAGGCATCGGCGTCGACCGACTGGTCATGCTACTGACCGACAGCCCGTCGATTCGCGACGTGTTGCTGTTTCCGCTGATGCGGGCTGAGGTGATATAATTCTGATCAGGCAGAGATAAAATAATCGTAACGTTTCCCGATGGTACGGTCATAAAAGGAAAAAATGTGACAGCCACATTCCATACATTGCTCAAAAAAATCGGATTCCAAGCAGCGCAATCCGTAGGCATCGAGGTGAATCGTTCCCCGCTAATATCTAAAGAGCAGAGGAACACTCTCTGGCAGTCTGTGGGAGGTGGGTACTTTATGTACGGAGTTACAAGCACGGCAACAAAATTAAAATACCTAAATCAAATAAACAACCATCTAAAATTAGGGTTGGATATTAAGCTTGTGTAATTGCATGAAAACCATTCCAGTTGCCTCGTGATTCTTACTCCCGCCTGGTTGTCATCAGTCCGATGACGCTACCGCTTCCGCTTTTTATCGGCCTGCGCTATACCCGCGCCAGGCGGCGCAGTCATTTTATTTCGTTCATTTCCCTGATTTCCATGGCGGGCGTGGTGCTCGGCGTGTGGGCGCTGATTACGGTGATGTCCATCATGAACGGCTTTCACGCCGACCTGCGTGATCGCATTCTGTT
>CBDBJQ010000001.1:0-4630 GCA_965206405.1 Alphaproteobacteria bacterium | reverse complement strand
CCCCGACAAAACCCCATTCCCTTTTGGGGCGGCTTTCCCGCCCGAAGCGCCACCAGGATGTCAGCGGCTGGCGGCCAGCAGCTGGATGGTATGACCGGATTCCCGCTTTCGCGGAAATGGCGCGGGAGGCGGGAGGCGGGAGGCGGGATGGGAAATGACGGATACTGGTTGAATGGTTCACGCACGCTGACAGGATCGATTCGGCTGCCGTATAATTGCCCTCGAATTGATGCGCACCCCAGTCGTCGCAATGTCGAGAAAAATTCAATCCGAGATCCCCACAACGGCCAACCGTCCACCGCCGCCGGAGAGCATGCCGCTGGCGGAGTTCACCGAGCGTGCGTACCTGCACTATTCCATGTACGTCATCCTCGACCGCGCGTTGCCGAGCATCGCCGACGGGTTGAAGCCGGTGCAGCGGCGAATCGTTTATGCGATGTCGGATCTCGGCTTGCACGCCGCCGCCAAGTTCAAAAAATCCGCGCGCACCGTGGGCGATGTACTGGGCAAGTTCCATCCCCACGGCGACGCCGCCTGCTATGAAGCGATGGTGCATATGGCGCAACCGTTCAGTTACCGCTACCCGCTCATAGACGGCCAGGGTAACTGGGGCAGTCAGGATGACCCCAAGTCCTTCGCCGCCATGCGCTACACCGAATCCCGCCTGACCCGCTACGCGCAACTGTTGCTCGAGGAGCTGGGACAGGGCACCGCCGACTGGGTCGCCAACTTCGACGGCACCTTGCGGGAGCCCAAACTACTGCCAGCGCGGCTGCCCAACGTGCTTTTGAACGGCGGCTCCGGCATCGCCGTGGGCATGGCCACGGACATCCCGCCCCACAACCTGCGGGAAGTGGTAAGCGCCTGCATCCGCCTGCTGGAGGCCCCGGAAACCGACCTGCAAGGCATCTGCGAGCACATCAACGGCCCGGATTTTCCCACCGAAGCGGAAATCATCACCCCCGCCGACGAAATCCGCGAAATTTATCGCACCGGCAACGGCTCCCTGCGCCAGCGGGCGGTGTGGAGCAGGGAAGGCAGCGATGTGATCATCAACGCCCTGCCCTATCAGGTGTCCGGCGCCCGGATTCAGGAGCAAATCGCGGCCCAGATGGTTGCCAAAAAACTGCCCGTGCTCGCCGACCTGCGCGATGAATCCGACCATGAAAACCCGACCCGGCTGGTGCTTGAGCCGCGCTCGAACCGGGTGGACCTCGATGCGCTGATGCAGCATCTGTTCGCCACCACGGATCTGGAGCGCAGTTATCGGGTCAACCTCAACCTGATCGGGCTGGACGGGCGGCCTGGGGTGGTTGATTTGAAGACCCTGCTCACCAAGTGGCTCGACTACCGCATCGCCACGGTGACCCGCCGCCTGGAGTTTCGGCTGGAAAAAGTGGTGCAGCGATTGCACCTCCTTGCCGGATTGCTCACCGCTTATATCAATCTGGATGCCGTAATCAAAATCATCCGCACCGAAGAACAACCCAAAGCGGCGCTGATGGATCGCTTCGAACTCGACGCCGCCCAGGCCGAGGCCATTCTGGAGATGCGATTGCGCCATCTGGCGCGCCTGGAAGAAGCCAAAATTCGCCAGGAACAGGCGCAGCTGGAGGCCGAGCGGAAGCGCCTGGCGGCGGTGCTCCACTCCAAAAAGAAACTCAAAAATCTGGTGCGCGATGAATTGTTGGCGGACGCCGCGGAATACGGCGACCCACGCCGCTCGCCGCTCAAGGCGCGCGCGGCGGCCAAAGCCATGCACCACCACGAACTCGCCCCCGCCGAAGCGGTGACCGTAATTTTGTCCAAAAAGGGTTGGATTCGCGCCGCCAAAGGCCATGAAGTGGACGGGCAGGCGCTCGCGTACAAAGCCGGAGACGGGTTTTTATGCGAAGTGCGCGGCAAAACCAACGACCTGCTCATCGCCTTTGACTCCACCGGCCGCAGCTACGCGCTCAGCCCCCACACCTTGCCCTCAGCGCGGGGCTTCGGCGAGCCGTTGAGCAGCGCTTTCAAGCCCGCCGCCGACGCGCGCTTCTGCGGCCTGATGATGGGCGGCGAAGACACCAGCTACCTGCTGTGTACCGACGCCGGTTACGGATTCGTCGCCCGCCTCGGCGATCTGAAAGCCCACACAAAAGTCGGCAAGGCAACCCTGCGCGTGCCGCCCGGGGGCAGCGTGCTGCTGCCGAAGCGGGTGTTCGATTTTGAAGACGACTGGGTCGGCGTAGTCACCAACGTCGGTCGCTTGCTGATTTTCACCGTCGGCGAACTGACCCGCCAATCCAGGGGCAAAGGCATCAAGTTGATCAACATTCCCGCGGCCAGGTACCAGGACGGCGAAGAGCGCGTGGCCGACCTTGTGGTTTTCCGCGAAGGGGAACACCTGCGCGTCCACAGCGGCAAAATATATCTCAACCTCAAGCCCGCCGACTTTGATACCTACGTGGCGGGCCGCTCCAAGCGCGGCCGCTTCCTGCCCAAGCGCTTTCACCAACCGCACCGGATCGAGGTGCCATGCAAATGAACCAAGCCCTGTTTCAAGCCGACCTTTCGCACCTCGAACTCATCAACCGCGGCAAAGTGCGGGACATCTACGCGGTGGGCCGGGAACATCTGCTGATCATCACCAGCGACCGGATTTCCGCGTTCGATGTAGTCCTGCCGCAACCTATTCCCGGCAAGGGCGAAGTGCTGACCCGGGTAGCCAACTTCTGGTTTGGCCGCACCGAGGCGCAGATACCCAACCATCTTAGCGGCATCCCGCTGGCCGAGGTCGTGCCGAACCCGGAGCAACGCGCCCTACTCGGGGAGCGCGCCGTGGTGGTGAAAAAATTGCAACCGTTGCCGCTGGAGGCCATCGTGCGGGGCTATCTCATCGGATCGGGCTGGAAGGACTACCAGCGCACCGGCGCCTTGTGCGGCATCGCGCTGCCGAATCATCTTGTGCAGGGGTCGCCGTTGCCCGAGGCGCTTTACACGCCATCCACCAAAGCCGAAGTCGGCGACCACGACCAAAACATCTCCTTTGAAAAAACCGTGCAACTGGTGGGTGCGGAAACCGCAGCCCGGGTGCGGGATGTGAGCATCGATCTCTACACCAGCGCCGCGGCCTACGCCCGGCGGCGGGGCATCCTCATCGCCGACACCAAGTTTGAATTCGGCTTCGACGACAACGGCGTGCTACACCTCATAGACGAAGTGCTGACTCCGGATTCATCGCGCTTCTGGCCCGCCAACCAGTACCAGCCGGGCATCAGCCCACCCAGTTACGACAAACAATTCGTGCGCGATTATCTGGAAACCCTGGAATGGGACAAAGCCCCGCCGGGGCCGCACCTGCCGCCGGAAATCATCGCCCGCACCGCGGAAAAATACGCTGAAGCCGAGCGCGTCCTGACCCGTAGCTGAGATTCTCTGGCGCTTCCTCGACGGGAGCGGGAGCGGGAGCAGGATTACGAGGCCTCCGGCTGCTTGCCGAAGCGCGTCAGTATCGGCGCGAGAAATCCCGTTTTCTTCTCGGGCTTGCGGGCGCCGGGGGTGCGCAGTTTCTGCTCGAGGGCGGTCAGGCCGTTTTCCTTGAGATAGTCGCTTTTCGGGAAATTGAGCGACAGCACGCGCCGGGCGTCTCCGGCCAATTCCTCCAGCCCCATGCGCTGGTAGCAGAACACCAGCAGCGCCAGCGCTTCTTCCAGGGACGGGGTGGTGGCGTAGCGCTCGATGACACCCTTGGCACGGTTGACCACCGCCACGCAGGCGTCGCGGGAAAAATAATAGGAAGCCACCCCCAGTTCATGCCGGGCCAGGGAGTCGTTTAGATAGTGCGCCCGGGCCCGCGCATCGGCGGCGTAACGGCTGGTGGGAAACAGGGTGTGGACGTCACTGAACGCATCCATCGCATCACGGGTAATGCTGGCATCGCGGTCGCTCAGGTCATCCCGGCCGGTGAGGCGGCCAAACCAGGAGTCGCTTTCCTGATAGTTGGCGAGCCCCTTGGCGTAGTAGGCGTAGTCCACGGACGGATGGGTCGGGTGCAGTTTAATGAAGCGCTCGGCGGCGGCGATGGCAAGCCCGGCTTCGTCGTTGCGATAGTGCGCGTAGATGGTGTCCAGCTGCGCCTGCTCGGCGTAGACGCCGTAGGGATACTTGGCTTCCAGTTCGCGCAGTTGATCAACCGCCGTCAGCCAGTTTTTATTGTCCAGGCTTTTTTTGGCGATGGCGTACATCTCCTCCACCGGGAGATCTTCCGGGTCTTTTTTGAAGCACCCGGACAGCAGGACGACACCGAGCAAAACCACGAGCCAAATGACAAGCCAATCGATAAGCCACGGGATACGCCGCGCTGCGGCTGGTTGTCCGATCCAGTTGCTGGTTAAATTTCTGGTTAACATGAGAAGATAAATCCGTCGTAGAATAAACAAGCCGGGCTGGCGATTGCCCCAGCCAGCGGCTGATTGCTCCAGCCAGCGGCTGATTGCTCCAGCCAGCGGCTGATTGCTCCGGCCAGCGGCTCACCGCACACCGCATCATTATCCCATATCGAGCGTGGAATTTCACACCCCAAGCGGGACACCGCCCGGCACCATGACCCGCCAAGCCGAGCGTTTTTGCGTGGGAATCGGGCCAGCGC